>CAWBOY010000010.1:0-125081 GCA_963790585.1 uncultured Planctomycetaceae bacterium | reverse complement strand
AGTCGGCGAGGATCTGCTCACGCAGAGGTGGCGTCGGTGTTGGTTTTGCTGAACGGTTTTTCTTGGGACGAGGCGTCATTGGCGGCTTCCTCAGGCAAGAGCAAATGCTGATAGTCGCTGGTTGGCCGTGGACCGACCGCGTCGGCACGCAACAACGGGTCCAGCGTGTCACGATGCAGATCGGCCAGTTCCTCCAGGAGCGGCTTGGGCTTGGCGGTCGCGGCAAGGATGCGTCGGATTGCCGCCAAGGAGTAGGCGCCGAAGCGGACGGCACGCTCGAAGGCGGCCTGTACATCTTTGCGTTGGTAGTGGGCTACCACTGCCAACAGTTGCTGGGCCTGTAGTTTGCCCTGGACTTGCTTGGCGAGCAAGCCGTCGAGGAACTGTACGGCCACCGGCCCCAGTTCCGTGAAGCGTTGCCGTAACAGCAGTTCACGCTGGCCGGGGTCGTCGGCGGGATGATGGGTCTTGTTCGACTGGCGAACGCCCGTGTGGGAGCTGGCCACGAGAAGGTGGCGTGCGATCTCCTCCAGACCGATCGAGTAGATGACGACTTCACTCTCGGTGACGCGTACAGGTAGCACCTGGCCGATGTACGTCCACGGCACGGAGTACAGGTTGAGCCGATGGGTGACGTAGCCCTCGACGCTCACGTGGCGATAGATGACCTGGGCGGTGTCGAAGTCACAGGTCGGCAGCGTCAGCAAGTGTGGTTGTTCGTGTTGGTGACGCTGGAGTGGCGTCTCCTTGAAGTCGCGTAGGACACGGATGTCGGCGACGTTGTGCAGCCACCAGGTGGTCACCTCGTTGAGATGCTCGAGGGTGTCGAAGGTGCGACCATTGAGCAAACTGCTTTCGACGTGGAACATCTTTCGCTCGACTTTACCCTTGGTTTGCGGTCGGCGCACGCGGCAGGCTTGTGGCCGGAAGCCGTAATGCGTGGCGAAGGCCAGGAACTTGGGGTTGTAGATAACGCCATCGGCGTCATGACGCAGCACCACGGCTTTGAAGTTGTCATACAGGCAGACCCGCGCGACGCCGCCAAGATGGTGGAAGGCATGTACGTGTTCTCGCAAGGTCGTTGTTAGATCCATCGATTCCACGAAGCGTAGATACTGCCGGCGGGAGTAGCCGAGCAAATAGCTGAAGAGGTACACACGCCGGCGGCCTTCACGTGTAAAGTCGATGTCATAGACGCCGTAGTCCATTTGGGCTTGGATCCCTGGCCCGGTCTCGAAGCGCGGCACGGGTGGCCGCGCGGCGCGTGGCCGCAACAATCCCAGGCGCTGACGTACGACGGTGTACTGGCCAGTGAAACCGCGTGCTTGCAACTCTTCCAAGGCGCGCATGGTGGTGAGATTCGGGTACTTGGCAAGCAACTCCTTCAAGAGCGGCTCGAAGGGATCAATGATGCTGTGGCGTGGACGGGGCCGGGCGACCCGTCCGTCCCGCTGAGCTTGCACCTGTGCCAACGCGCGTGTCACGGCGCCACGCGACAGGCCCAATTCTTCCGCGATGGCACGCAACGACATCCCACTCTGACGCCGTTGCACGATCTCCAGACGCAACGCCTCATTCATGGCAGCCTCATACGCTTGAGGTCCGGTCCCAACACCAACTCCGCCACCACATGGGACTGATCGCCGACACGCGCCAATATCGGCTGGAGGATCTCACGATCCTGCGTTCGCAACTCAAGCACGTTCGGCGTCCGAAGCCAATTCTCCAGACGAGTCAGTGTTTCCAAAGCCTGTCTCAAATGCTTCGCCAGCCAGTTCCCGGCTCCACTCAGACGTGGATCCCGCAATGCCGTCGGCATACCGTTTACCTGAGCCAACGCCTCACGAGGCTTCGCCAGCACGAACGCCGCCTGCTCGTCACTGGCACCTTGCAACAACTCGATCACGCCGCTCACTTCCTGAGCCGTCAACGTCTCCCGGCGCGTCAACTCCAACAATGCTTCCTGGTTGCCCACGGGCAACCGCGTCAATTGACGGGCCAACGACGGACCCACTAATCCCAAACGCAAATCCTCTTTCACCGCCACACTCAACCGCTCCAACAACGCCAGGCGGCGACACACCCAACTCTTGTGTCGGCCCAACAAGTGGGCCGCTTCCACCTGCGTCATCCCATCGTCACGTACCAACCCCTGGACAACCCAGGCCTCCTCCAACTCCCGTACCGGACCCTGACCACGGTTCAACCCCAGAATCGCCGCCTTTGCCGTCGGCTCATCCACCTCCAATACTCGTACGCTCAAACTCCTTAACCCACCTACCTGGCGTGCCGCCGCATAACGCTTGAAGCCGTCGAGGAGTTCCAATTTTTGCTCACGCATACACACCACCACCGGTGACAACTGCCCCCAACGACGCAGCGATCCCGCCATTGCTTCCTCCGCCTCCAAATCGGTCAGGCGATAACGCCGATAGTGCTGGCCCAGGTCGGCAAGCATCACCGGTCGTGAGATACCGTCGTTCCAAGCCATGTACGTACCCTCCACCAAACCTCCCTCTTTCCTCCATTCGAAGAAAGGAAACGGGGGACGCAAAATCGCTCTCGCGACCGCCCGCTCCTCTCTCCGGTTTGGGGTGGAGGCACTTTATCCTGGCTGCTCGCTCAAAAATATCTGCAAAGACTTGGTCACGACGTATCTGGAGGCCGCACACGCTCGGTCACACGTTCCGAACGCCAGCGCCGACGCCGCGACCGATAGCGCGCCTCACGATCCAACACGCGACGTAACGCCAGTCGGCAGGCCAAACTACAGAATCGCTTGCACGATTGTTCATCGGCGATCGGGAAAAGCTCATAACAACCCGGTCGATCGCAGGGCCGCCTGGCAAAATCATCGCACGCAGACCCTGGGCGCTGGCCCTCGCGCGGCAAAGCTTCGTCAGCTGACTCGGTTCGCTGTTGCTGACGCTGTCGCTCGCGATACCGCCGGCTCTGTTCCCGCCGCCGCTCTTGGCCTCGCTCGGTGGACCGATAGCGCTGGCTCGCCTGCCAGCGCCGCCACCGTTGGGCGGCACGGCGACAGGCCGCGCTGCAATAGCGCGCCTGAGGACGCGCCGGCGTGAAGCGTCGCTCACAACCCTTGAGCAAACAACGCCGCGTTCGACGAAGACATGGTGCCTCTGGCCGTTGGCCACAGAAATGCTGAAATGAGGGTGGGCCCAAGGGAGGTCTTGCTCCCGCCGGTCAAGTCTCGGGGCCAGGTTGGCGCCTGGCTCCGAGGCGTTTTGGCGCCGAGTGGCGCTGGGAAGTGCTTCAAGCCTATCACAAAATCCCAACCAAAGAACCACGCCGCGTGCTGGCCCGGGACAGTGCACGCCTATGGCCCTCTACGAAAGCGCGCGGCCTGGCCCGCGATCCTGCCTGCGCGCCCTGGCCCGGGCCACCGCGCAATTTTGGCCCCATGCTAAAACGCTGCTGACATGCCACGCGATCACTGGCTCACCACCGACGAAGCCGATCGCATCTGTGCCTTCGCCCGCCAGCACCCCGACGATGGTTACCGCCGTATGACCTTCATGATGCTCGATGCCGACGTTGTCGCCTGTAGCCCGGCCAGTGTCTATCGCGTCCTCAAAAAGAACGGACTCCTGGCCGGACAGACGCCCAACGTCACCAAGAAAGGCACAGGCTATGTGCAGCCCCTGCAACCGCACCAGGAGTGGCATGTCGATGTCAGTTACCTCAACATCGCCGGTACCTTCTACTTCTTGTGCTCCATCCTCGATGGCTATAGTCGCTTTATCGTCCACTGGGAAATCCGCGACAAAATGGAGGAAATCGACGTGGAAACCATCCTGCAACGCGCCCGCGAACAGTTCCCCGGTGTCACTCCACGCATCATCTCCGACAACGGGCCTCAGTTCATCGCCAAGGATTTCAAGGAGTTCATCCGCGTCGCCGGCATGACGCATGTGCGTACGTCGCCTTATTACCCCCAAAGCAACGGCAAAATCGAACGCTGGCACAAGACCATCAAGGGCGAATGTATCCGTGTTCAGGTGCCGCTGTCCCTCGACGAGGCACGGCACAAGGTCACCGACTACGTCGCCTATTACAACAACACACGCCTCAACAGCGCCGTCGGCTACGTCACACCCAAGGACAAGCTCCTGGGCAATGACGCACGCATCTTTGCCGAACGTGACCGCAAGCTCGCCGAAGCACGTGAACGCCGCAAACAGATGCGTCAGACAAGGCACGAGCAGTCGCAGTCAGGCCCAGAGTCGTCCCGTCCCGCCATCGACTTCGCAGCTGTTCGCGCCGCCATCACCATCGCTCAGGTTCTCACCTTGCTGGGCTTCAACGCACGCTCCGACCACGCCGGCCAGCAACGCGGCCCCTGTCCCTTGCACGGCTCGACCCGTGGCACTGCTTGCTGCTTCTCCGTCAACACCACGGCCCACACCTTCCACTGCTTCAAATGTGGACGCTCCGGCAATGCCCTCGACCTCTGGGCCGCTGCCCGACGCCTGTCGACCTACGACGCCGCCCTCGACTTGTGTCAACGCCTCAACATCCCGCTGCCACTCCTAGCGCCGCCCCCACCCCGGAACAGAGAAGAGGAACCCGTAGCCAACCGTTAAAGCACCTGTACAATCCCTTGAGCGTTTCAAGGGACGGTCACCCTAACCCACTAACTCGAACACGGCGATTTTCCAATTCAGGCTGAACCAATACACAGCAAGCACATTCTCGACCAAGAGTGGGACGTGCGCGAGGACTTGATTCCCGAGTTGCAATCGTATCCATATGGTTCGATTATCTGATTTATGATCAATAAAGAATTCGATTTTTGAATTCCCATGAAAAGGCTGAGAATCAATCAGGCGAAAAAAAAGTTCGTGGCATTTCTGAATCGGAGTCAAAATGCGAACTGGATTAGCGTCTCCGATAGTGATCCACGTTTTTAGATTGCCAAGAAATCCGATTGATGTCCTGGCGAGATCGAATCTAAGAGACTGTCCCATAAGTCCAATTAAGCCGCCATTCGATAATGGAATTCCGCCTCGATTGCTTTTGGATCCAAGCGATTGAGCATATTACCCTGGCACGGTAGTTGCTCACTAATCTAGAATTACAAGTACCTCAGCCCGAGCTTCGAGGTGTTACTATGTCTATTACTCTTCCCGATGCCCGCCATCTCTCGGACGATTCGTTGGAGACCTTGCGTTTGCGTGCCTTGCATGGCTTGGAGCTTGGCTATTCCGAAACCGATCTCGCCGAACTCCTCGGCGTCCGCCGCGAAACCATCTCCCGCTGGAATACCGCCTATTACGCCGAAGGCTTGGACGCCCTGCCCGGCGGGCGCACCGGCCGGCCTTTGGGCTCGGGCCGTATGCTCTCCGAGGCCCAAGCCCAAACCATTCGCGACCAGATCGACTACTTCTCGCCCCAGCAAGTGGGCCTGAAACACGCCCTGTGGACACGCCAAGCCGTCGCCGACCTCATCCGAAGAGATCTCGGCATCGAACTGGCCCTACGCACCGTGGGCAAGTATCTCCAACGCTGGGGCTACACCTCCAAAAAGCCCGCCCGCAAGTCGCGTCACCAAGATCCCGATGAAGTCGAACAGTGGTTGCAGGATACCTATCCGGCCATTGAGGCCCAAGCCCAACGAGACAACGCGGAGATTTTGTGGGCGGATGAGGTTGGCGTGCAGGCCGACCACCATCCCGGTTCGGGTTATGCCCGCCGGGGCGAGCGTGCCACCATGGAGGTGCCGCAACCACATCTGCGGGTCAATCAGATCTCGGCGATCAGCAATGAGGGCACGGTGCGTTTTATGACGTACAAGGGGTCGTTCACGGCGGAAGTCTTTCTCCAGTTCTTGACTCTCTTGATCAGTGGGGCGAAGCGGAAGATTCTGTTGATCGTGGACCAGTTGGGCTCCCACACCAAGGCGGAGGTACAGTCCTGGGTAGAGGCGCGTCAGGAGCAGATCGAGTTGTTTTACCTGCCGACGTATTCGCCGGAACTCAATCCGGTGGAATATTTGAACAATGACATGAAGGGGAACATCAACAAGGCTGGCCTGCCGCCGGACAAGCCGACGTTGCAAGAGCGGTTGTTCGGATTCATGAGGAAGTTGAGCGGGATGCCTCGACATGTTATGAGTTATTTCCTTCATCCGCAGACCCAATATGCCGCTCCAATGGAATTAGGTTGATCTAATTTCGTGCCGGGGTAATAAGGTGAATCATAGCCAACTTGAGATACGCCTCCGACGACAGCACGCTACGCTCATAGTCCTTACTCAACCGGCGGCATTGACTCAGCCAGGCAAACGTCCGCTCCACCGTCCAACGGATTGGCAATGTCACCCAACCCTCCGCTCCTTCAGGACGTCGCACGATGACCAGTTCCCACTGTGCCTTTTCCTCCACCCAACGATACAAGGCGTGGTTGTGGTATTTGCTGTCCGCAAACATACGTTCCACCCGACTCATCGGTTGGCTTTCCAAGCGTTCAAAGACCTGTGTCGCCGCCTTGGCGTCGTCCACGTCGGCAGCCGTCACCAAGACCGCCAGCAGCAACCCTATCCTATCCACGACGATATGGCGTTTACGGCCATTGACATTTTTAGCATTGTCGCGGCCACGCTGTTCGCCGCCACAACGGGTGTCGACCGATTGGCTATCGACGCTGGCTGTGGTACGCGGATGGTAAGGCTTCTCCGCCGTGCGTACCTTGGTGCGGAGAAGATCGTGAATTCTGTCGAGAGTGCCGTTGTGTCGCCAAGAGTCGAAGTAACGCCAGACTGTGCTTTTTGGTGGAAAATCCTTGGGCAGGTAACGCCATTGGCAACCGGTGCGTAACAGGTAAAAGATGGCATCGACGACATCACGCAGGTTGGTAATGCGTGGCCGTCCGCCGGGATAAACGGGCAGGTGGGGTTCGATCAGAGCCCACTGCGCGTCGGTAATGTCGCTGGGATATGTTTGAGTTCTCATACCTCATTATACGCATCGACAGCTGCTTATGGGACAGTCTCTAAGCTTTTTTGAGACCGTGATGAAATAAATGTTGTAATAGTTTAATTTCTGCTCCTGCTGAAGTTTTTTGATCGAATCCAGGAATAGCATCCGATGCGGAAGGAATCGAACATGATCGATTTCAAACACCAGAAATTTTCGCGCGCTCATAAACGTTGCGAAGGCTCCTGTGCGACATACTGCATTGATTGGACTAAACCTTAAGCAAGCGAACCCAGTTACCCCGTACTGATCACGATGGCATGAAAAACTCGAAATCCCTTGTCCTTTCTGTGGTGTTTAATGATTTGCCGTCCACAAAACACCCAAATCAGAAAGGAATTTCGAGTGAAAGCCAAGATACAACGCCAACTGGCGAAACGCAAGCGTCGCATCGCTCGCCGACTCGACAAAACCAAGCTGGGCCGCATCGATCGGCCCGTGTTTCGAGCCAGCAACATCCACTACGAGATAGCCGAACGCGATCGCGGTACGGCACACGGCGGCATTGGGGCCTTCCACAAACTGGCAAAGTGGCTCAAGCTGCCCGAGACCATCGACAAGCAACTGCATCTGCTCAAAATTCACCTGCCCTACCATGAGTCCGATCATGTACTCAACCTGGCCTACAACGCCCTCTGTGAAGGCACCTGTCTCCAGGATCTCGAACTTCGCCGCAACGACGAAGTCTTTCTCGACGCTCTCGATGCCCAGCGAATCCCGGACCCGACCACGGCTGGAGATTTCTGCCGCCGCTTCCATCCAGAACACATCCAGATCTTGCAAAACGTATTTCACGAGGCTCGGCTCAAGGTGTGGGCCAAACAGCCGGCCGACTTCTTCCGCCGGGCCTCGATCGACATGGATGGTGTCCTGGTGGAAACGGGAGGCCGGTGCAAGCAAGGCATGGACATCTCCTACGACGGCACCTGGGGCTATCATGCTTTGGTGTTGTCACTGGCGGAAACGAACGAGGTACTGAGCATCACCAACCGCTCGGGCAACCGTCCCTCACACGAGGGAGCTGCCGCTGAGGTGGACCGCTGCCTGGAGGTTTGCTTTCGTGGTGGCTTTCAGCAAGTGTTCCTTCGTGGTGACACCGCTTTTTCACAAACCGAGCATCTGGATCGCTGGAACGCGGACAAGCGTGTTCGCTTTATCTTCGGCTACGACAACATGGAGAATGTCCGTGATTGGGCCGATCTATTGCCGGAAAGACTCTGGAAAACACTCGAACGACCGGCGCGTTACCAGCGGAAGACCAAGCCACGGCAACGTCCGGATAACATCAAGGACGAGATCGTGCGAAGACGTGAGTTCGAGGCGTTACGCCTCCAGTCGGAGGAAGTGGCTGAGTTCAACTATCAGCCCACTGCCTGTCGCGAAACCTACAGGATGATCGTGCTACGCAAGAAGATCCTTCATGAAAAAGGCAACGCCTTGTTATTTCCGGAGATTCGCTACTTCTTCTATCTGACCAACGATTGGCTACGTGAGCCGGACGAGATCGTCCTGGATGCTAATGACCGCTGCGACCAGGAGAACCTACTGGCTCAGTTACTACATGGCTGTTGGGCGTTGCGAGCGGGGTTGGACAATTTAACCAGCAATTGGGCCTACATGGTGATGACGGCCTTGGCCTGGAACTTGAAGGCATGGTTCGCCTTACTGATCCCCGTCAGCCCAGGCCGGTGGGGTGAGGAACACCAGAAGCAAAAACAGTTGGTGTTGGGCCTGGAGTTCCGCACGTTCGTGCAAGCGTTTGTGCGTATGCCGTGTCAGTTACTTCGGACGGGACGGCGACTGCTGTATCGTTTACTCTCGTGGAACCCCTATCAAACAATTTTCTTCCGCGTGTTTGACCTGTTGCGTTGCTGAGAAGAGAACTTGAAGTCGGAGTCCGGATGCTCCGATCCGCGATGGCCATTCAGGCGTAGTCCGCAGAAAGGAAACCTCAGTATGACAAGCGTTGAAACCGAAGGCCACTTGCTGTCCCGCCCGACAGCCCGGAGGCGGTACGCATAGCCGCGAAACAAACCGTAAGAACCTTGGCCGCGGCCGCGTTCGCTTGTTTAAGGGTTAGTCGTTGTCGATTTCTGGATTTAACTAATCCTGGCTTTTCTTTCAAAATCGATGCCAAGCGCCTCTGATCCCCTGACACTATTACCAGGAATATGTTGTCCGTTATCTCGCTTTTGCTTTCCAAAAGCAGGCGCACAATTGCAATATGATCCTCGCGGGCTGCGAGTTGGATTGGCAGTTGCTTGGCGTCGTCTTTGATGTTTGGGTTTGCCTTGGCTTTTAGCAGTAATTCAACGCTCGTTGTCTGTCCTGCCGCTGCGGCTAGATGCAAGGCGGTTCGACCGTCTCGCGCCTGTTTATCGACCGGGCTTTTCTCATTAATCGCAGCTTCAACAATACGAGTGACACCAAGATCCACCGCCGCGTGTAATCGCGTCCAGCCGAGTTTTGATTGATACTCAGAGAAAAACTTGCGCTCACGATCATCCTTTGCTTCGGCTAATCGTCGCCTGAGATACCCTTCCATTTCAGTGTCGTATCCGCGACCGGCGAGCCGATTCATGCAACCAGAGGCCATGTACCCGAAGTCTGTTTTCACCAAGATGTCCCGGACGGCATGGTCAATTTTTTCGCTTCGATCGTAACGGAGCGTATGAACGAATGCAGCTTGGTCGGTTTGGTTCAGCGGTTCGGAGGCCGGTCGGTCCTTGCTTTTTACATTGGCTGGAAGGCCGAAGAGATCGATCAGGCATTCTCGCGCTCGGTAGCGGTCATTGAGCTTTGGGGTAATTCGATTTTCTTCGTCGGCTTCCTGGGTGTCCAAATCATCGAACAAACTCCACTGAATTCCATCACGCGCAATCTCGCCATGCTGGCCCACGAATTTTTCGACGATTTCCTTTCGTTCCTTGGCTGTTTTTGCTGGATAGAGTTGGTCTCGTATGAGATAAAAAATCTTCCCATTGTCATACATCGGGCGCGCTAGCTGCTTGAGAACAAGAGGCTCCAAGGCTGCTGGATAGTAGTAGGCAAGTCGAAGCGCTGCTCCGTTCCGCACGTTGTTCTGTAAAGAATCGAAATCCCGAGCGAGTGAATCCCGATGCTTTTCGGGAGTTAGAGAACCCCATTCCTTGCTTAGTTCGTCGCGAAGTTTTTTGGATCGCGGGGCTGACGTGATCGACACATTGCCCGAGGGAATGTACTTGACGGCTGTATAAGGGCGATTCACAATTTGGCCAATGGCTACATAGCATAAGTCGCCGACTTTGATTGTGTAGCTCCTTGCCGCCTCATCTTCCGCGTTCGCTTTTTCGTCTTCGTCATGTCCAATACCGAAAAAACCGCCGAAACCATTGGTCACCTTGATCTTGGTCGGGCGGTCATCCTTGAGGTGCTCGATGAGAGCCGGGATAGCCTTTAAGCCGAGATCGACAAGGGATTTCAACGACTCGGATGACTTATTTGGTCTCTGGAAAAGGAGCATCGCTCCGGTGTTGCTCTGGCCGAGCGGGAGGAAGCTTGATCCGGAATTGCTTCCCGAGTAACCGGTGTCCTGCTGATCGATTTCGGTCAGCTTGTCGATCAGGGCTTTGACTTCATCGGCTGGTGCAGTCGCTTTTTTGGGTTCCTGAGCTTGGGCGAGGCTTGGAAATAAAAAAGCCGCTGCCAGGAGGGTTAACTGGAGTCTGGTGGATGGATTTGTTTGGGACATCTAAAATCCGCTTTGGAAATGTGTTAGGGCCTGAAAGCTGGAAGCGCGTTGTTGCGTCTACCTCGGAGCATCGGGTGAATCGCGATGATCGCACTCTTTCATGGAGCCGAACGCTTTCGAGGAGAGAAGTTGCGCTCGTTGCTTGGGATTTCTCAACAGATTTCGACCATCGAGTGGTTGCCTCCGCTGATCGCTTATCTGATTTTGACGTTGAATCAGATTGTGAAGGGCTGCTTGATCCGTTCCGCTACCGCCGCCCAATCCGCAATAACACTTTACCGCGCCGACCTGGCATCTCCGCGGCACGACACGCGGCGGCGACGTCGTCCAGGGAAAATGTTGGCCCAAACTCGGTCGCCAGGACGCCGCGGCGGATTAGCTTGGCGATACGCCGAAAGAGTAACAAAAGGGTCACCACTCCTTGGTTGCGCATCCATTCGCTCAGCCAAAAGCCCTCGATGCGCTTTTGGCCGACGAGCAACGTGCGCGGCTCGACGGTGAGGGGCTGCATCGACAGGGCGCCGTACACCAACATTCGGCCGCCACGGCTCAAGGTCCGAACAGCGGCTGAGCCGGTAGGGCCGCCGACGGCGTCGATGGCGAATGGCACGCCTGCACCTTCCGTAATTGACATCACGCGCTCGTAGAGGTCTTCTTCATCGGTGGCGACGCAAGCGGTAGCCCCGCCCTTGAGCAATTCATCGGCGAGTTCACGACGGCGGACGATGTTCAACGTGCGATAGCCATAATAGTTGCCTAAGCGGATCACCATTCTCCCTAAAGCACTGCCGGCGGCTGTTTGTAAGATCCATGAGCCGCGCGGTCCATTGAAGAGATAGCGGGTCATGATGAGGGCGGTGGCGGGATTGACGAAGAAGCTGGCGGCCTGATCGTCCGGAATGTCGGTCGGGATTGGAATCGCCTGGCGGGCGGGGATGATGACTTTTTCGGCCCAATTGCCGCCGATGCCGTTGATGACGGCCACGCGTTTGCCGCGCACGCGCCATGCGAGAAAGCCCGTCCCAGCTTCGACGACGCCGACGCCTTCGAATCCCGGCGTCGCTGGCAAGGGCGGCTGCCGGCCATATAAGCCGCGCACCGTAAGCACGTCAGACGGATTGACCGGGCTGGCCAACATGCGGACGCGCACTTCCCCCTTGCCCGGCTCCGGTTCGGGCACGTCGCGCAGCTGCAATACTTCGCCAGGGTCTCCCCAGCGGTCACAGACAACCGCTTTCATTCCGTCGCTCCCCGCCGTTAGCAGATGCCGGCCAGTGGTGCCGAAATTCGGGCCGACTTTCCAACGTCGACCCGGTCGGCCACCGCATCACGGCATTGATCTCTTTATAGATCGGCGGGAGTATTGCCATCGTCGTTGTTCAACGGCACTTCGCAGCTATCACAGCTTTCGCACAAGACAAATTGACAGCGCGCGCAGCGCGAAAAGCCGCGCAAGATGAGCAACTGCCCCTGGCACATCGGGCAGGACGAGCGATTTTCAGCACGAAACGTGGCATCCGGCTTGGCTGAGTAGGAAGTTGTATTCATTAGCGCACTCGCTTATTCCGTGGCTTGAAAGCGTGTACAATTATACACTATTTCCTGCGGCATGCAAGTGCCAGAACTCGCGACGACCGCCCGCCATCGAGGCAAGGCTATATCATGGACGACAGGAGAGGAGCGGGCGCATGGCACACTACAAAAAAGCAGTAGTCTTATTGAGCGGCGGCCTCGACTCCGCGACGGCGCTGGCCGTGGCGCGGCGCGACGGCTTCGCCTGCCATGCCTTGACGATCGCCTATGGCCAACGGCACGTGATAGAGCTGGAGGCGGCGGCCAACATCGTCCGCGCGCTCGGTGCCATCGAGCATCGCACCATGCAGTTGGACCTGCGCATGTTCGGCGGCTCGGCATTGACATCGGACCTGCCCATTCCACAGGACCGTTCCGCCGATGAAATGGCCGGCGGCATACCGATCACTTATGTACCGGCACGCAATACGGTATTTCTCGCGCTGGCCCTTGCCTGGGCCGAGGTTTTGGAGAGTTTTGACATCTACATGGGTGTCAACGCGGTTGATTACTCCGGTTACCCCGACTGTCGCCCGGAGTTCATTCGTGCTTTCGGCGCGCTGGCGAACCTCGCAACCAAGGCGGGCGTCGAAGGGAAAGGCGGCTTTACGATTCACACGCCTCTGATCGATTTGACCAAGGCGGACATCATTCGCCTTGGGACGTCGCTTGGCGTGGATTATGGCCTGACGCACAGCTGCTATGATCCTGCCTGCGATGGAGCCGCTTGCGGGCGCTGCGATTCGTGCCGCATTCGGCGGGAAGGCTTCATCACGGCCGGCATGGCGGATCCGACCCGATATGCGTGAGCGGCGAAACAGGCAGGATTATGAAAGTCTCGGAGATCTTTTACTCGATCCAAGGTGAAGGGCGCCTCGCCGGTGTGCCATCGGCCTTCGTACGTACCACCGGCTGCAACCTGCGTTGCGCCTGGTGCGATTCGCCCTACACGTCGTGGCAGCCGGAAGGTGACGAACGCTCCATCGAATCGATCCTCGCCGAATTGGCGACTTATCCGACCCGTTATGTCGTCATCACGGGTGGTGAGCCATTATTAATGCCCGAACTCGCCGCGCTCGGTGCGGAGCTACGCGAGCGCCGATTTCACATCACCATCGAGACGGCGGCGACGATATTTCGCGCTGTCCCGTGTGATCTCGTGAGCATCAGTCCGAAGCTCTCGAACTCGACACCGCACGAGCGCGACGGCGGCCGATGGGCCATGCGCCACAACCGAGACCGTTTGCGGCCCGACGTGATCCAGTCGCTCATGGAACAAAGCCTGGATTATCAATTGAAATTTGTCATCGATCGGCCCGAGGATATGGCCGAGGTGCGCGAGCTATTGGACAAGCTTTCGCCTACCGACCCGGCGAAGGTGCTGCTGATGCCGCAGGGGATCACGGTAGAAGAACTGGCGGAACGCAGCGCATGGTTGGCCGAAATATGCAAACAGCACGGATTTCGCTATTGCCCCCGGCTGCATATTGAACTTTACGGCAACCGACGCGGCACTTGAAAGGATTGCTCATGCCCCTCTTCGGCGCGCATCACTCGATCGCAGGCGGCTATCACAAGGCCCTGTTGGAAGCCCAACGATTCGGCTGCGAGACGGTGCAACTCTTCACGAAAAGCTCCAATCAATGGGCGGCCAAGGAGATCACGGACGATGAAGCGACGAAGTTTCGCGACCTCGTCAAAGAGCTTGGGCTGACGCATCCGACCGCGCACGATTCCTATCTGATTAATCTGGCATCGCCGGATGACGCACTCTATCGCCGCTCTATCGAGGCCTTCGTCATCGAACTCCAAAGAGCGGAGAAGCTAGGATTGAGCTATCTCGTCACGCATCCCGGCGCGCACATGGCCGGTACCGAAGAAGAAGGACTGAAGCGGGTTGCCAAGGGGCTCGACGAAGCTCATGCGCGTTGCCCTGGTTTTAAGGTGAAGGTCCTATTGGAGACGACCGCCGGCCAGGGCACGAGCCTGGGGCATCGCTTTGAGCATCTGGCTTGCATTCTGGAATTGGTCAAGGACCCCGACCGGCTAGGCGTCTGCCTCGACACCTGCCACGTCTTCGCCGCGGGCTATTCGATGGCGACGGAGACGGAGTATAAAGCCGCGCTGAAAGAGTTTGACAAAGTCATAGGCCTGACGCAATTACGGCTCTTTCACATCAATGACAGCCTCAAGAAATTCGGCAGTCGCGTCGATCGACATGCACATCTAGGCCGCGGTGAGATCGGCCTGGCGCCCTTTCGATTTTTGGTCAACGACTCGCGCTTTCGATCTCATCCGATGATCCTGGAGACGCCGAAGGAAGACGGCGACACCAAAGACATGGACGCCGTCAATTTGGCGACGTTACGCGGGTTCTTGCGGTAAGTCTTCCCTCGCCCTTGAAAGGGTAGAGGGGAGCTTACGGCACGATCTTCAGAATCCGATTGTTGCTACTATCCGCGATGTAGATCTCGCCGTTCTCCGTCACGAAGACGCCATGTGGCTGGTTTAGCTCCGCCTTTTCCGGTGGGCCATCGAGCCCTGTGGTTCCCTTTTTGCCTGTTCCCGCGACGCGAACGATCTTCCCCTGGCTCGGGATGTATTTGCGAATTGTGTGGTTCTCCGTGTCCGCGATCAGGACGTTGCCCTGGAGATCGATGCACAGGTGTTTGGGGCCGTTCATGGTCGCCATGCGAGCGTCGCCGCCGTCGCCGGTGGCGCCGGCCTTGCCAGTGCCGACGACGGTGCGAATAGTGCCCTTGGTATCGACGACACGGAGAACATTACCCGACCGCTCCAAAATGTAGATATTTCCCTTCTTATCGACGGCAACCGCGCGCGGGTCGAGCAGTGGCGCGAGGAGCGCTTTGGCTCCATCGTCGGGCACGCCGCGTTTGCCGTTGCCGACGGCCGTGGTCACGAAGCCAGTTTTCATATCGATGACGCGGATACGGCGGTTATCGAGGTCCGCGAGGTAGAGATGCTCGCCCTTGCCGTCGAATGCGAGACAATAAATAGCTCCAAAGCGGGCTTTGCTGGCCGGGCCGCCGTCACCAGAAAAGCCCTTGTCACCCGTGCCCGCGAACGCGCTGATCATCCCTGTTTTACTGTCGATCTTGCGGACGCGATTGTTGAAGGTGTCGGCGATATAGAGGTCGTCGTTCGGCCCTACCGCGAGATGATGCATCCCATTGAACGCCGCCTTCGTCGCTGGTCCACCGTCGCCGGTGCTGCCCATTCGACCTGTTCCCGCGATGATCGTCAACTGCCCATCCTTGTCGACCCGGCCGACGCGGTGCCCGGTCATCTCGACGAAATACAGATTGCCCGCTTGGTCGAAATCAACCGCGAACGGTGCCTGGATTTTCGCCTTGGTTGCGGTGACCTTGTCTGGTTCACTCCCCCCGCCTGCGACCAGGACGAGCTTTTCCGCGCGGACGGAAGCGACGCTGATTAGCAACATGGAAGCGAGCACGCCTGTAGTTCGACGCATCTTGTTCTCCGTGTAAGCTAGAAGGGAAGGACGAGCTGGCGGCAGCCACCACCTTTCACCCAAACGGTGCGGCGGCCGCTCTGGTGGTGATATAGTACGGAATAGCGAGGTCGATTCTCTCTTACTCTGGATAAGATTTCATGCGCGTCGTCATGATGGGTACTGGACTTTTCGCCGAGCCGACGTTCGAGCGTCTGCTCGCATCATTCCATAGTGTGGTCGGCCTGATCACTCAGCCGGATCGAGCCGTCGGTGCGGAACGTGGCTCAACTCGTCAGACCGGCAAAGGAATGAAAAACATCGCCCTCGAGCGCGGCGTCTCCGTTTTTCAGCCCGAAAGCATCAACACGCTCGAAGGCGTCGCCGGCCTAAAGGCCATGCAGCCCGACCTGCTGGTCGTGGCGGCCTATGGCCAAATCCTGGCGCGCGAGGTTCTCGAGGCGGCGCCGCGCGGCGGCATCAACGTCCATGCGTCGCTGTTGCCAAAATATCGCGGAGCAGCGCCGATCCAATGGGCCATTTGGCGCGGCGAAAAACAGACCGGCGTGACCATCATCCGCATGACCACCGGTCTCGACGCCGGCGAAATCCTGGCCCAGGACACAGTTGACATTCAACCTGACGAGACTGCCGGCGAACTCGAAGCCCGCCTCGCGCCACGCGGCGCGGACCTGGCTCTCGACATAA
The DNA here is from genome assembly GCA_963790585.1 of uncultured Planctomycetaceae bacterium. Lineage (GTDB taxonomy): Bacteria > Planctomycetota > Planctomycetia > Gemmatales > Gemmataceae > CAWBOY01. The sequence continues at coordinate 108,604 of CAWBOY010000010.1, read as the reverse complement.
TCGATCGCCTGGCCATCGGCCCCGTTCAAGGCCGGCAACAGGACAAGAGCCTCGTCACCAAAGCCCCAAAGATGACCAAGGAACACGGAGCGATCGACTGGACCCGCACGGCCGAGGAAGTCTGCAATCACATCCGCGCCATGCAACCCTGGCCAACCGCGTACACCTTTTTGCATCGCACCGGTCAACCGAATTTGCGTCTAATCGTCGTCAAAGCCACGCCAAGGCCAAGGCTGCCGGAGGAAGCCCAGTTAACACCAGGCCTAGTCGTTCGTCACGATGACGCCACCCTGCTATCCATCATCGCCAGCGCTGGCATTGTCGAAATTACGGACCTCCAACCCGCCGGCAAGCGGCGAATGACCGCAGGCGAGTTTCTGCGTTCGCGAAAGCCGCAGGCGGGAGATTTCGTAGACGGCAATCCTGCTTGAGTTCGTTTAGGGGTGAGATGCAAAAAAAGTCACGCCGGTTTGCATCTCGCTCTTTGGCTATAAAGTATTGGTAGGATTAACGTTGAAGTGCGCCGGAGGGGCGAGATGCAAAGAAATCCGCGGAGAACCCCCAAGCTCGTTTATATGCACAAATGCGTCATCGGTTGCGATGTTCAAAGCCGCCGGCAATTATGAGAAAACTCCATAAATTCGTTGCATTCGACTCCCATATAACCCCCTCGAACGAATTCACGTGGGATTATCTTCGGCAGTGACATCACTTGAACGAATTCATGCTGCAACCGCTCGAAGCTAGGACAAATGGACTCATCCGGTGGCTGTCCTGCGAAAGAAATGCCTGGTAACAATGCGCGAAACATGCGCGACAATGGCATATGCTCGTAGCCGATCTACTTCGCGCTGGCGGCTCGCTTCAATAATGCCGCAACGTCGGTCCAAAGTTTCCTGCACAAATCGCGCTCGTCGGCTGGCAATTTCGCCACGGTATCGTCGTCCCGAAGGCTGGCGAGGTCGCTATCGTCTTGCCAGCGCTTCAACGCCTTCTGTAGCAATTCCCTCTCCATCGTTTCGCTCCCCGTTTGATTGGTCCAAAGCGCGAGATCCGCGCGCAACCACTCGACCGCCTGTTTGCGCAGCCGGACACGTTCCGGTTCATCAAGCTTGTCAGCGTCTTTTCCCTGGCCCGCTGCGGCGAGCGCAGCGTAGCACGCGGCATTGAAGCGATGCGCGTTTTTCGGGTCGCCGGCCAGTCTCGGATCGATGGCGAATGCTTCCGTGCAGAGCTTCACAGCTCCGACATAGTTTTGCCGGGCCCGGCAAATTTCGACGAAGTCGAGTCGCTCGCGGTTGGTAGCAGGTTGTACTTTGCCCGCAAGCACGCCGGACATTTTCGGCTCCAGTGCTAAGAAAGCGCGGCATTGATCGATTTGTGCAAGACAAGGCGGCGATTCGAGTCTGTTTCGGCTAGAAGATCCAAGGCTACTTGCGTAATCGTCATAGCCTCTTTGAATTTACCGTTCTTCAACAATGCTTCTCCCAGGACAGCGTGGGCTAGTCCATCCTTTGGATTCAGGCCAATAGCCTTCTCGAGTTCGGAAATAGCATCGCCAAACTGCATATTGTGGTGCAAGGCAATCCCCAATTCGGCGCGTGCCAGTGCCATTTTGGGATTGAGATCGACGGCTTTCTTGAACTCAATTATGGCAGCGTCGAGCTGCCCGGTGTCGTGCAGAATTTTGCCGAGGTTGATATGGGCCGATGCGATATTGGGATTGAGAGCGATAGTCGTTTTGAATTCGACGGCCGCGAGGTCTAGACGTTTCTGAGTTGCAAGAGCAACGCCGAGGTTGAAGTGGGCTGCGCTGGAATCGGGACGCAAGGCCACCGCTACGCGATAACAACCAATCCGCTCCTCGAGTTCCTCCGGAGCCACGGTTTTCGACAGCGCCAGGTAGTCTCCAAGATTCATCGCAATCCAGAAATCGGTAGGGTAAACTTCACGTGCCCAACGAAGCAGATCCAGTGTTTCCTTACCCTGATCGACTTGATAAAGCGCCAGCGCCAGCAGATCAAGATTCACCGCCGACTGCTTGGTCAGACGGCTCTCCCGGTTCAATTGCACCAATCTCAGGGCGTCTCCTTCCACCGTGGCCTGACGATAAGCGTGACGCCAGGTATCCTGATCCGCAGCCGTCACGATCGCTAATAAGTCGCCCCTCAACGGTGTCATCCAGGCACAATAGATCCAATGGTCGAGACCAACAATCAAAGCGTCGCGGACTGCCGGCTCCTGTTCGCGGATCTTTTTCGCCAACATCTCCCTTTGATGTGGCTGTATGTTTAGCCCGAACTTCGCAAACGCGGCAGCGTACTTTGCTGCCGCCCCTGTGTAGTCGAAATGTAACCTATTTGCATCGACAAAGTGGACGGGCAATTCATTGAAGTTAGCCATTGACATACGAGCATCATCCAAGTCGAGGAACAGCGTCTCCCGTCGGAGAACCTGTATTCGCTGTAGGTCGCCCCGTGCCCGTGCCTCTGCGATCCGGCTGCCCAAATCCTTGACCTGTTGCCCAAGGCGGTTGTCCGCAATACCTGTTTGTAGAGCTGCCTCGGCCAAGCGCAATGCATCGGATGCCTGTTGCCATATCACGAGCGCTGCATCGATCTCCTTGCTCGATCCCATCGGTCTGAGAGAGGCTTGGTTATGTAGCTGTTCAGCCTTTGCCAACGCCGGGATTACGGCTTCTTCCGTTACATGGAGCTGGCGCGTGTACTCATTCTGTAAATACCATGCGCCCCCGCCAGCGAGCATTATGGCAACTACCACTGCCGCCGCCCGGGATCGCCTTATCCAACGATGCTTGTGCTCCTCGGCGGCCTTGCGCAAGCGGGCTTGAATCTTTTGTCGCGCCGTCGTCAAGCCCGTCAAGACCGCTGAGGCGTTTAGCGGCCGGTCTTTCCATTCCGGCTGCAAACATTTTTGTGCCAATTCGACCAACTCTTTGTCGGCAGTGCCGCCCTTGAGGTGCTGATAGGTCTCTCGGAGCTTGCCTTCGATCTCGTCGGGTTTGGCATCGGGAGGGTACGGTGGTCGATTGGTCAAAATCATGCACAACAGTCCGCCCAAAGCAAATACGTCGGCGGCGGGACCGATTGAGCTGCTTTCGCCTCTGGCCTGCTCCGGCGCCATGAACCCCGGTGTCCCCTTGGCGTCGCCTGGGTTGGTGGGAGCCAGATCGGAGGGCATCCGTTTAGCCGGACCCGCCTCGGTTTGCACGCCAGATGAGCTCTGAGATGAAACTGCGCTTTTCCGCTCATCGAGTTTACGAGCAATGCCCCAATCGAGTACGAATGCTTCGTTGTCGGGGGTCACCATGATGTTCGATGGTTTTAGATCGCGGTGTACTATTGCCGGTTTCTGTGCGTGGGCCTTGGCAATCGCCCGGCAAATAGTCTCGAAAAATTGCAAAAAGCGAGGATCGTCGTGACGGGGTGCTTTCCTCTTGGCTAATTCCTTAGCCAATGTTTTGCCATGAATGAACGACATCACGAGAAAGGGCCTCTCGTCTACCAATTTGCCCACGTCGTGAACCGGGACGATGGCACTATGTCCGAGGCTTGCAAGGATCTTCGCCTCCTCGAGCAGGTGAGCAGTCGTGCGTGGAGTGGGCGACGCACTTTGGAGAACCTTTATGGCCACTTCACGCTGGAGTTGCGTGTCGAAGCCTTTATAGACCACGCCCATCCCGCCCTCGGCGTGAAGTGATCGAATCTCATAGCGCGAGTTGGCGGGCATCGCCGGAAGGATCGGCTGGTCGGCCACGAATTGCCGAGCAGCTCTCCGGATGGCAGCAGCGATAGGGTCAGGAGGATCTGGAAGAAATTCGAGATTCAAGGTGATTCTCACTGTTGAAAGTGGATCAGCATCGCTCAGAGATAATCCGATCGTGTGCCAAGAAGTTCCTTGCACCGCTCCCTTATTCGAAAGAGGCGCATAGCCACAGCCGCGGGGCTGATGCCCAGCTCCGCTGCCATTTTAGCATGGGGAACGTCTTCCAAGTCACAACGGCGGAGCAGGTAACCGTCCTGTTCAGGCAATTTAGCAAGCATGGATTCAACAACCGACTTGAGATCATCGATATGGGCCACGCGACTCGGGCGCTCTCCCGACGGAGCGATCGCGATTTGAGCGAGCCAGTTATCTGCTTCCTCATCTCCAGTGGATGGCCCGACATTGCTTCGACGAGCCTTTTCCTTGCGAACGATTCGCACCATCGAGTCGATCACTTTGCCAGTGACCCCACCTAACCATGGGCGAAATTTCCCGCGTTCCTCGTTGTAGGTGTACAGCGCTTTAAGAAGGGTCAAAAAGAGGTCTTGAAGAATCTGATCTACGTCAATTTCATTCCGCAAGTCGTTAGGGACGGCATATACGGCGATCCCGCGAATATAGGAGGCATGGCGGGTGAGTAGCTTCTTCGACAACTGCCTGGTCCCCGCTCATGGCCTTTGCGATGAGGGTTTGTTCGTCGATTTCGTCGTTCGACATCTAAGTCCTCCAGGGATAGCGGACCCGAAACGTTTTTGCTCGTACCTCACCTTCAAAGGGATTTTTTCCCAAAAACGAAAAAAGTAGGAAAAAGCGCGTTATGGACGCCCCTTTTCTGACCAAGGAATTAGTGTCCACTATAGGACACAGAGATGCTCGAGTCGAGCGTCTCATCATTCACTCACCGGAGATAGTACATGACTCTATTCACCAAGTTTTTGCTGAGTGCGACATTGGTCGCCGCGGTCACTTCTTCATCTGCCCGTGCCGAGACGGTCGATGAAAAAATCAAGAAAGCCGAAGCCTCTGACCTCATTAAGATTGTGACTCAGGACCACACCCGCGACGCTTGCGATCGGGGCAATAACATCACGATTACATCGACCACCGACGGCGATGTGGTTCTAAAGCCTGGCGAGACCAAATATTTTATGATCGATAAGGACAAGGGCGATTATGAAAGATCGGGCGGTTGGAAATGGAATTGTGGTGCGACTCCAGAGCGCGCACGCATCAAAGGGGCCACCTATATCAAAGCCGTGGCGCAATGAGCGCGGTGTCACCGACTGGTATTGGGTACAGATTGAACTAAAGAAGTAAAGCAGGCCGCCTTCCCGATTAACCCGCTGCGTTAGTGAGGAACAAGATTCGTCCGCACTGACGCCGCGGGTTAGCTCAATCTAATGAGACATATTTTTTCACAGACCGTTGTTTGTCGGTGGCCACACAGCTGCTCAAGAAAACAAATGCGTCTTCTTCGCGTTTCATTTCCAACTTCATCGCAGTCGATTATTCCCTTTTGGATCCGCAGTTCCATCAAACCTTGCACCATCATTAATCCAGATCCGCCGGCAATTCCGGCAACAGGTCACAAACATTTCGCCTCTGAATAATGGCCAAAAGAAATGCTCCACCAATATCCTGTACGGCGACGAGGATCAATGCCAGACCGGCGCATAACATGCCGACGATCATGCTAATGATGCAACACTCGATTGGTTCCAGCATGAATTCCAATCGCTTTTGACCATCCGAATCTATCCAGTAAGCTCCGAAATCGGCTTGCTCAAAATAGGTAACGGTCGTTATGCCAAAAACGATCACTCCGATAGCGAGATAGATTAATCTTCGCATTTCATTACGGCCTTTCTCTTCGGCAATCTTTTCCGTATTGAGATCGACGATGAAATCAAAAGGAATGTATCTGCATTCACAGGCCACTCGCGCACGAACCCGCGACCGGCGCCAGCGGGTCGCGGGGTTCTTAGCGCAAGTTTTCTGTTCGGCTCGCGGCGTTCGTCTGACTGCTACTTGTCCTTCTTCTCCTTCTCCCGCTTGCCCTCGATGTCCCACTCCTGCTTTTGACCGCCGAATTCTGATGCGCTCTTTCCTTTGAACTTGTCGCCGTCGATCGTCAGGGTGTACTCGACGGTGATCGTGTTATCCATGATCTTACGGTCGGCGGTGAACGTCAGCTTCCCGTCCTTGAATTTCGGGTCCTTGAGCTTCTCGTCCTTCTGGTCCGCCCAGCTCATTGTCCCGACGAACTTGTCTCCCTCCTTCTTGACCATCAGGGTCGACGTTCGCTTCTGCCCGCCGATTTCATACTCGCACTTCCACGTCCCGACTGGGTTCGCCTTCTCGTCCGCCGCGCCTGCGAGGCCGCAGACAACGAGGACCAACGCTACCGAAAGGATTGCCTTCATGAGAGTCTCCAAAGAGCGCAAACGGAGGCAGTTCGACGCGAACCGCCAACGGCCGCTGAGGGTGATTATACAGGTCGGCACCCGGCTTTCTCCCGAGTCTGAAGCGTCAGCGAAGGGTATTATGGTAGACGCGGCATCTTGCCGCGTTCTTGACGTTGGCATGGCATAGACGCGAAATGAAATAAGCTAAGAGCCGATCCGAAAAGCCCCTCTCCCCCGTACTCGGGGGAGAGAAAGCAGAAATTCGACAGATTTTCCCCCGCGCCCGCAGACTCCTCTCAGGCGAGCACAGGGGAGAGGGGGAGTAAACCGGATTGGCTCTAAGTCAAAAAACGCGGCAAGATGCCGCGTCTACCCTAATTTGCTTCAGGATCGGTAATACCAATGCCTGTACAATAAACCCCATGGACGCCGACCCTCTCGATCTCTTTCTACCGCCTGTTCAGCACTGGTTTCGTGAGGCCCTGGGCGAGCCGACGCCGCCGCAGCGGTTGGGTTGGCCTGCCATCGCGGCGGGGCAAAATACGCTTATTTTGGCTCCGACCGGCTCGGGTAAGACTCTCGCGGCCTTTCTCGCTTGCCTGGATTCGCTCTGGCGGCAGCCCAAGATGACACGCGGCGTGCGGGTCATCTATATTTCGCCTCTCAAAGCTCTGAATAACGACATCCACCGCAATTTGCAAAGGCCGCTCGAAGAAGTGGCGGTGGTGGCGCGGCGGACGAATTATCCGTTGCCCGAACTCGAGGCGGCCGTGCGCACGGGCGACACGACGACGGCGGAACGGCAACGCCTGGCGCGTCGGCCGCCTCACATTCTGATAACGACGCCGGAATCTCTGCATCTCTTACTCACGTCGCAGGCGCGCGAGACGCTCCGCCAGGTGACCCATGTCATCGTCGACGAAATTCACGCGCTCTGCACGAATAAACGCGGCGTCTTTCTCGCCCTCTTGTTGGAGCGATTGGAGGCGATCCAGCGCGGGCCGTCTTTCGTGCGCATCGGCCTTTCGGCCACACAGAGACCTTTGGACGAAGTAGCTCGCTACCTCGGTGGGTGCATGCTGGACGCCAACGGTCAACAGACGGCCCGACCGGTGACAATCGTCGACGCCGGCCAGCGTAAGAATCTCGACTTGCTCGTACAGAGCCCTGTGGAGCAATTCGGGGCCCTTCCCGAAAAAACGATATGGCCGTCCATCTATCGCTTGCTTGCGGATTTGATTCGTGAACATCGCTCGACCATCGTCTTCACGAACAATCGCCGTTCGGTGGAACGGATCACGGCATTTCTCAATGAGGAAGGCGACCTGGCCCGGGCCCATCATGGCAGCGTCGCGCTCGAGGTGCGGCAAGACATCGAGAAATCCTTGAAAGAAGGCCTCGTTCCAGCCGTCGTCGCCACCGCGTCGCTCGAGATGGGTATCGATATGGGAGCGGTCGACTTGGTTTGTCAGGTCGAGTCGCCGGGCAATGTCGCCCGCGCTGCAGCGCGTCGGCCGGGCTGGGCATCTCGTCGGGCAGACGAGCAAAGGTCGGCTCATACCGAAAACAGCGGCCGACCTGCTCGAGCAAGCGGTCCTGGCGCGCGAGATGGCCGCGGGGCATGTCGAGGCGATTCAGGTGCCGATCAATTGTCTCGACGTCCTGGCGCAACAGATCGTCGCAATGACGGCCATGGAAGATTGGGATGTTACGGAACTCTATTCTCTGGTTCGGCGGGCTTATCCCTTCCGCGATTTGTCAGCCCAGGCGTTCGAGACGACATTGGAAGTCGTGACAGGACGATATCAATTTCATGTCGACGACGAAGCGCCGGCTTCCGGCGCAGGCCCAACAGGGCAGGCGGCGGAAGCGCGCTCGAAGCGCTGCAACCGCGCATAAGCTGGGACCGCATCCACAATCGGCTCAGCGCGTTGCCGGGCACGAAGTCGATGGCGTTAATCAGTGGCGGCACGATACCGGATACCGGGCAGTACGCGGCTTACGCTCCCGGCGGCGTGCGCATTGGCGAGCTGGATGAGGAATTCATTTACGAGAGCCGTGTCGGCGACACGTTTTTGCTGGGGACGAACGCCTGGAGAATGGAGAAGATCGAGGCCGATCGCGTGCTGGTGACACCCGCCGAGGGCGCGCCGGCGTCGGTGCCGTTCTGGCGCGGCGAAGGTACAGCGCGGAGTTATGACTTGGGTCTGGCCATCGGCGTCTTTCTGCGTGAGTTCCAGGGACGGATTGAAGATGACGGTGTAATTGATTGGCTGCGCACTAACTATTATCTCGACCCATTGGCGGCCCGCAATCTCCGTTATCACATCAGTCGGCAGCTTTTGTCGTCGAGTTGTTTACCAACTGACGAGACAGTCGTCATCGAGGCGTCGCGCGATCAGCTTGGCGATTGGCAGGCCGTGTTCCTCTGCCCGCTCGGAGCGCGACTGCATCTGACGCTACGACTCGCGCTCGGGCCGATCTTGCGACAACGCCTCGGCTATCAGCCGCATTGCATGCACCATAACGATGGGCTGTATGTGCGCTTTACCGATATGGACGAGCCAATCCTGGATCTGCTCGCCGGGTTGACTCCGGAGAATGTCGAGGGGCTGGTCCTCGAAGAGTTAGCCGACAGCGCCCTCTTCGCGTTGCGGTTTCGTCAGAATGCAGCGCGGGCGCTGCTGTTGCCGCGCGGCCGATCAGGCAAGCGGGCGCCGCTGTGGCTGCAGCGGATGCGTGGCCGTGACTTGCTCCAGGTGGCGCGCAAACATCCCGATTTTCCAATCGTCGTCGAAACGTTCCGCGAGTGTCTGCACGATCATCTCGATCTGTCGCGCTTGCAACAATTGCTGGATTCGATCCGAGCCGGCCGGGTCAAAGTGGTGACGAAGCGGGCCGAGTCGCCATCGCCCTTCGCCAACAGTTTGCTGTTCGCGTTCAACATGGCGTACCAATACCAGTACGACGAAGTAGAACCGGACCGCGGCGACGGCGCTGCCGCTTGATAAGCAATTGCTCGAACAATTGGTTTCGCCGCGAAATCAGCAGCATTTGTTGGATCCGCGCGCGGTCGGGCAGGTCGAGCGGCGTTTGCGCGGGCTCGGCCAGCCACCGCGCAGTATCGCGGAGATGGCGGAGTGGTTAAGGAGAATTGGCGATCTGACCGATTCGGAGCTGGAAGGGCCGATGGCCGAGTTTTTGACAGCGTTGCAAGCCGACGGCCGCGCGGTGCGCTTGGACTTGCCCGGCGTCGTCGACCCAGGCCGCTGGGTCGCGGCGGAAGAAGAGAGCGTCTATCGGCAGGCTTTCGGGTTGGGAGTCAGCACTTCGCCTGATGTCGCCCGCGCCGCTGGCAAAATTATCTTCGAGCGCTTCCTCAGCACCCATGCCCTCGTCGGCCTTAATGATCTTCTGAAGCGTTATCCCTTCGAGCGCGAATGGGCGATTCGCCAGCTCGACGAATGGACCAAAACTGGCCGAGTCGTCGCGGTTGGCGGCGGCGAAACGATGCAATGGTCCGCGCCGACCAATCTGGACCAGGTGGAGCGCGGCAGCCTCGCGCTGTTGCGGCGTGAGGTCCTGACCTGTCCGCCGCAACAATTCGCCGATTTTCTCCTTCGCTGGCAATCAGCGCACCCAGAGACGCGGCGCGGCGGCAGCGAGGGTCTCGCGGCGGCCCTGGAGCGGTTGGAGGGGCTGACGATCAGTGCCGAAGTTTGGGAGCGAGCCATCCTGCCCGCGCGTGCCGTCGTATCAAGCGCGCTGGTTGGACGAATGGATTTCCGGCGGTTCCGGCTCCTGGGTTGGCCAGGGGGAGCAACTCCAGGTCGCCTTCTTTCGCCGCGATACGTTGCGTCAGTCAGCTTCGCCGCCCGCGGAAAATGCAGTCGCCCTCACTGAGCCGGCTTCGCAGGTTCTCGAGTTCCTGCGCGGCCGGGGGGCGCAATTTCTCGCCGACCTTGCCGCAGAAACGGGGCTCAATGCCGCCGTCGTGAGAACGGCACTTTGGGAATTGCTAAGGCGCTCACTGGTCACCAACGATCAATTCGATGTCGTCCGCAGGGGCGAAGAGCCCGCGCTGGCATCTTCGGAAACGCGCCTGACACGTCCTTCGGCCGGTATGCCGTCGATGCGCTCGATGCGGCGGCGAGTCGATCGGCGCACAGAGGGCGCTGGTCGACCCTGCCGTGGGGGCGGCCAGAGCCGGAGGCCCAGGCGGTCTTTCAAGCGACGCTGTTGCTCGATCGCTATGGCGTGGCAGCCCGGGAATTGTCTCTTCTCGATTCGTGGATGCCGTCTTGGCGGATCTTGTATGAGGTTCTTTCACGTATGGAGTTGGCCGGGGAAGTGCGCCGCGGCTACTTCGTCGAGGGGCTGTCGGGCACCAATTCGCGTTGCCCGAAGCGGCTCACCAGCTGCAGGATCTGCATGTCCCCTCCACCGCATCGGCCCCCGCGCTCCTGCTCCACAGCCTTGATCCGGCGAATCTCTATGGCGCGGGCGCTCCCTTCGACATCCCGCTGCTCGACGGGGGCACGCGCTCGTTCTCCAGACGGATCGGCAACTGGCTCGTCGTCCGCGCCGGCCGGCCAATTCTGCTCATCGAACAACAAGGCAAACGACTGACCGCGCTGCCCAGCGCCAATAACGAAGAGATCCGCCTCGCGGCGAAGGAGTTGACGGGACTGCTCGTCACCAGCGGAATGTCAGGCCGACACAAGCTGACCGTGGAAGAATGGAACGGCCAAGCGGTCGCCGCCAGCCCAGGGCGTGAGGTGTTGGAGGCCGTCGGTTTCGTGCGCGACTATCAAGCGATGACGTTGTATGCGACGTGGTGATTGTTTCGCCGCGCACGAACCAATTTGAATATTAACATTTGGAAGTTAATCGTCTTCGCTGCCGGACGTTGCGTCGCCGTTTGCTATTCCCCCCTTGAACAAACGCCGCTGCAACGACGGATTGAACGCGGTCCACGCATTCGTCGAGTTGGCATCTTCGCGGATGTCGCGCGTGAAGCTATGCACCTTGGCGTCGAGATTGTCCAGGTGGTGCAAGGCGATCGCTTCCGGCGTCATTGGCAAACGCGGACTGCCGAATTCGTGTGTGCCGTGATGGCTGAGAATCATGTGTTTCAGGCGCAACAGCAATTCCCGCGGAAATGGTTCGCCCGTGAGATCAGGGACACGGCGTACCTGCTCGTTGAGCATCTCGACGCCGATTACCAAATGGCCTACCAACTGACCTTCATCGGAATATGAGAAGCCGCGCTCGTATTGAAGTTCGCGCACTTTGCCGACATCGTGCAAAAAAATCCCCATCAACAGCTGGTCGCGGTTCAACTCTGGATAGAGCGCAGTAAGCCGATCTGCTCCGTCGAGCAGCGTGACGACATGCTCGAGAAGGCCGCCCAAGTAGGCGTGATGATTGCGAATCCCGGCCGGACAGCGGCAGAAACCATCGACGAACGCCTCGTCCATGAAGAAACATTCAGCCAAGGCGCGGAGATGGGGATCGCTCAGTTTCATCAGCACGGCACGAAGCCGTTCATATAGTTTGGAGACGTCCTTTTCGGTGTGCGGTAAAAAGTCCGCCATCTCGACTGACTTCGCATCGACCCGGTCGAGATGACTCAAAATCAATTGCAACGCACCCTGAAACAACTGGACCTTGCCTTTGATGACCACGAACTCGCCTGGCTCAAAGGAGCGGAACAGCGGTTCGCCGGCATTCCACATCCGCGCGTTGATGACCCCGGTCCGATCGCGTAGATCGACTTGCAGATATAGATTACCGTTCTTATTCGCCCGCAGTTGTTTGTCTAAGACAAGATAGGTCTCTTCAACGCTTTCCCCGTCGGCAAGCTGCTTGACGTAACGGCGAGATCCGGCCTGGCGTGCGATCATAGCGGGGAATCACCTTGCGATGGGGACTGTGGCAGGGATGGGTCAATCTTGGTATTACATATTTGGCGGCCCCAAGGTCAAGAAGGGGCCCAAGCACCGGCACTTATCGTTAATGAAACTGTCGTCGACTCGGAGTCCCCTGCTGTGTCCTCTCCCGCGAAATTGCTGGCCATCGATCTCGGCGCGGAAAGCGGCCGAGGAATTCTCGGCTCCTTCGACGGCCGGCGAATCAAGCTCGACATCGTCCATCGCTTCGCCAATCAGCCGGTGCGAACGCTCGACGCCCTCCATTGGGACGTCCTCAGTCTCTATAGGGAGATCGAGCAGGCGTTACGCATCTGCGCTGTTCAACACGGCGACCTCGACAGCGTCGGTGTCGATACCTGGGGCGTTGACTTCGCTCTGCTCGGCCGTGGCGGAACACTGCTGGGTAACCCGCGCCATCATCGCGATCCGCACACCGAAGGAATTATGGAGGCGGCCTTTGCGACCGTGCCGCGTGCCGAGCTTTATCGCTTGACGGGACTGCAGTTTCTCCGCATCAACTCGCTGTTTCAGCTTCTGGCCCTGAAACGCGATCGCTCGCCGCTACTCGATGCGGCGGAGACGCTCCTCTTTATTCCCGATCTCTTTCACTACTTTTTGACCGGCATCAAAGTCAATGAGTATACCGACGCCAGCACGAGCCAGATGATCGACCCCAATAGCCGCGGCTGGTGCCACGGCCTCCTGAAACGCTTCGGTTTAGCGGAAAACATTCTCGGCACGCTCACACAGCCCGGCACGATTCTAGGCCCGCTGCGCACCTCCGTGACGCGAGAGACCGGCGTGCGCGGCATCCCAGTCGTCGTTCCCGCGACGCACGACACCGCTTCCGCCGTCGTCGCCGTCCCCGCCTCTGTCGAATCGTGGGCCTACATCAGCTCCGGCACATGGTCGTTGATGGGCGTCGAAATCCCCGCTCCGCTGCTGACCGACAAAGCCCTGCAATTTAACTTCACGAATGAAGGCGGCTTCGGCGGCACCGTTCGGCTACTCAAGAACGTCATGGGCCTCTGGCTGGTTCAGGAGTGCCGCCGCGCTGGGAAAAAGCGGGCATAAATCACACCTACGACGAGTTGACGCGCCTCGCCGAGGCCGCCCCACCGTTCGTGAGCGTCCTCGACCCGGATGACTCGTCCTTTTTGCTGCCGTCCAGTATGCCCGAAGCCATCGCCGCCTATTGCCGACGAACCGGCCAGCCCGCACCCAGGGACCCTGGCGCCACCATTCGTTGTGCCCTGGAAGGCTTGGCCCTGCGCTATCGCTGGGTACTCGAGCGTCTCGAGGATTTGACCGGTCGAAAAATCGAAGTGATACACGTCGTCGGCGGCGGTTGCCAAAATGCGTTGCTGTGCCAATTCACCGCCGACGCCTGCAACCGCCCCGTCGTCGCCGGCCCCGTCGAGGCCACCGCATTAGGAAATGTCCTCGTCCAGGCCATCGGCCTAAAACTGCTCGGCTCTCTCGCCGACGCCCGCGAGGTCGTGCGCAATTCGTTCGATGTAAAGACCTATACCCCATCGAACGCAAAAAAATGGCAAGAGCCCTATGGTCGATTTGCGAATTTAATCAACTGGAATCCAAAGGCCTAGTGCGCCCTCCAGACTATATTTAGGGGTGGCACAGACATTCCTGTCTGTGCGGGAACCGACGAATGTGCGTTTTGCTGCACAGACAGGAATGTCTGTGCCACCCCCAAATATAATCTCGACGGGGCCCTACCGTCATTTTCCTCTAAGAACAGCGACACTTCCTTCCGCATTTGATCCGGAAGGGTCGCCGCTATTAGCCGGTGGTTAATGGCGACCTGACGGGGCCCTCAATGCTTATCTCCCTGCAACCACCGCTCCAGAGCGGTACGCTGTACCGCTTCCAAAATCCTGGCAGGCTGTAAGGGTTGTTTCTGCTGAATGGCATCGAGACGCAGCGCTTCGCGCGCATGTTCTTGCCATTTCGGGTCTTCCGCGAAATGGTAAGCTCGCGCAACAAGGTAGTGGAGGGGAGCGTCCGTCGGGTCGTACGGAACCGCTTGCTCCAGAATGTCCGCCGCTTTGCGATACTCTTCCTTGGCTACTTCGGGCCGCGCTCGGTCCGCGTGGTAGCAAAGATAGTTGTAAGGCGTCAGGTAGCAGCTGAGGTTGGCCGGGTCGAGTTCATGGGCCTCTTTTATGCCGTTAAGTGCCTGCCAGTGCGCTATCACCAGGGGCTGGCGGCGATACTGTTCGGCTGTCGCCTTAGCCAAATCGAGCCAACGCCGCGAGTCGGCGGGGTCTGCTTTTTCGGCTGCCAGGCTTAATGGGATAATGACCTTGGTACCCCAAATCGCTCCGACAGCCTTCGGCATCGCTTGCTCCGCCTCTTGCTGCAAATTCGAAGCTTTGAAAACCGGGTTAAAGGCCAAAATGAAGTAAGTCAAAAGCACGGCCACCGCGCCAGATAGCGGCAACGCCAGCGCCGCGAGGTTCGATGCGGACCAGGTCGGTTTCACCGGCAGCGCGTTCAGCGCCAGCGCGGCGCAGGCCCAAAGAATCACCGCCAGCTGCGGTGAACTAATGCCGTCGGACACGCATAGATTCACCAAAAGCCCGGTGATGCCTACCGCGATCGCGCGGGACCGAATGCGATCGGTCCAAGGCAGATAATCGAACAACGCGAAAGCCAAAAACCACACGACGGTGCGCAGCGTCGCTTGTACGCCTTCGAGCACGACGTCTGCCCCTGGGTTGTCGCCAAAGCGAAACGCCAGGCCGAGCAGCGTGCCGGCCAAGCCGCCGACGAGGAACTCCCAGCGTTTCACTTTCGTCTCACCCTCGGTTGGGCCGCAATCACGCGAAGCAATCAGGCCCCCGCGAAAACACTGGAAAAGCAACCAGCCCAGGGCCAAGACCAGAAAGCCGAGCGCGAACGGGCCGGCCTCGGCGAGTATTTCCAGCACCAAGTTATGCGGCTCTTTGATCTTCTCGACAGCGCTCTCGGCCATATACCGCGGATAATAGCGGCCAAAATTTCCCGGCCCGACTCCGAGCACGCCATGCGCTTGAATCATCTTCCACGCGGCGGACCAGTAATCGAGGCGCACCGCCATCGTCTCGGTCCCTTTGCCCATGCCTGCATTGGCCAGACCGCTTTGGTAAGCCGCATAGAGGACGCCGATCGCCAAAAGAACGACCGCCATTACAGGCAGCCGGTTTCTCCAAAACCAGCGCCAGCCGAAAACGACGGCGCCGAGCAGACTCGCCGCCCCGACGCCAAGAAGGGCACCGCGGCTATGGGTCAGCAATAAAGCCATCAGTCCGACGGCGGCACAGCAGCCGACGAGAAACGTTCGCCAAATCGTCACGCGCCGAGCCAACCACACAGCGACGGCCAGGCCAGGCAACGTCAGAGCCATGTAGCCTGCATAGGTATTCGGATGAGAATAGGTCGCAAAGACATGATCCATGCGGAGTCGGCGCTTGAAGCCTTCAATATCGACATTCAGGCCCTGGCGAGTCAGCTCCTTCCGAAGCTTTGGCTCATTGTCCGCCAGCGCCCGCTGCGCCGGAAAGTCGACCGTGTATTGATAGATGCCGTGTGCCGAGAGACTCACCGAGGACGCAAGCAGAACACAAAAGAGGCCGTGCCGCTCCTCCCGACTCACTCCGAGCTGCCGGATGACCAGCAACGTCACGAGCAGCCCGCACCAGCCCCAGGCAATCAGCCGGGCCGGATGGTGATATTGTGCCGCGACCTCGGCACTGACGAAGAGGACACCAACCAGGCCGAAAAGAAACAGCTCAGTCAGCCCAACATAAACCTCGGGCCGATGGAACCAAAAACGCCAGCCGGCCCAGGCGACGAGGGCGGCCATCCACAGGAGTGTCAACAACAAACTCGACGTATCTGCCTGTGCGAGAAGCCCTGGATCCTCGCCCAAGGTCAATGGTCGAGCGACGAGCAACGCGGTGACCGCGCCAAGAAGCAACCGGCGCACCGCAGCCGACTTCGACTCCGGCGAGAGAGGCGCTACCGGCAGTGCCGGCAGCGGCGTGGGCGGTTTCTTGATCTTGCGTCGCTTACTCGTGACTGACTCCTCGTACTACAGACTCTGTCCTGTTCGGGGCGAGCGGGTTCGCTCTACCCAAAAACTCCGTCACCGCCAATGCCGTCCACCACAGGAAGGGTTGCAGCACTACGAGCAGCGCCCCAGTCCAACAATCGACCGTGTAGAGCGTGACGCGGCCGCCCCGCTGGCCATTGTACAGAGATAGATCACGACGACGGCCACCGGTTTCGACAAGCCACGGCCGACGAGCCGATGCGACAAATGCTGTTTGTCCGCCTCAAACGGACTGCGCCCCTGCGACAGCCGGATCAACACGACCGAAATCAGGTCATAACATGGTGTCGCCATCAGGCAGAGCGGAACCAACCAGCGCCATGCCGGATCTTGGCCGCCGGGCAGAGTACGCAAACTGCCGATGGCCAGAAAAAAGCCGATATACATACTGCCGACATCGCCGAGAAAGAGCCGCGCCGGCGGCCGATTAAACCACAGGAAACCCAACAATCCGCCCATCAAGATGAAGTAGGGTAGCCCCTGATCCCACTCGAACGTATGTCCGGGCCCGGCGACGATCAGCCCGCCGGCGAGCACTCCCGCCGTCAGAAACGCCACGCCCGCCGAGAGAGCGTCCATGTTATCGAGCATATTGAACGCATTGGTGATGCCGACGACCCACAAGATCGCGATCGGCACCAGCAGCGGCGGCAAGTTCGGGGCCATAATCAAAACGGCGACGACAGCCATGACTCCTTGCGCCGCCAAACGAGGCTGCCACGGCAACGGCCGCATGTCGTCCACAAGTCCCAGCAATGCGAGGGGGAGCGACAGCAGAACCTGCCAGAGGAGAAGCGAGTTCACCCCCGGATTGAGCAAAACAATCACAAGCGAAACAACGATGCCGGAAAGGACAACCGCGATGCCCCCGCCGCGCGGCGTCGGTGTCGTGTGGACCTTCCGGGCGCTTGGCACGTCGATCAGCCCAATTTTTGGCGCAAGGCGCAACACCGCGAATGTCAGCACCCAGGCAAAGGCCAACGTCGCGGCAAAGATAAGCGCGAGGTCCGAAAGAGCAAAGTTCATTCGTGCTGCCGTTCCGTGGCCAACTGCTCGTTCAAGCGCTGGCGGTAATAGGATCGCGCCTCATTCAGCCAGGCGCGGACGTCGGGCGTCTGATAATCCGCATACGTCCAGGGCCAAGTCTCAAAAGCACCATCATAGTAGCGCAGCGTGACCTCGGCGAAGATCCCATCGCGCAAATAGAGGCGATGTGCCTGATCCTTGGTCGTCGCCAGGATGAACTTGCCGAGACTAAGGAGACCCGGATCGAGATTGAGCGGCCTCGGCTCAGGAAACGACCCGGTACCGGCTAATTCTTGTTCGAGAGCGTTGGTGCGAATCTTGACATCCGCCAGACAAGCCGGATCGACCAGATCACGAAACGCATAAAGCGGCTTCCGCAGGTCGGCACCCATCGTCGGCGTGTAATAGGCCGTTTGGTCGAAAACGAACGGTAGGCTGGCCATCACGATCGGCCCGAAGAGCCCCTCCAAACGCGCTCGCGCCCAGGCGAAAGCGTCATCATGCCGGCTGAACGCGGCGACAACGAGGAGCTGGGGGACTACGGGACGGGGTGTGGCCATAAGGGTGTCGTTTCAGCGCGCTTTCTGCTGCTTTAGCCACGCATCGAGCCAATGCGTATCTTCCGCGTTTAACGCCACCGATGGCTCGTTCTTGTAATTGATCTTGTTGGCGAAGCCGCCCTGGTCGTAGCACCGCGAGAACGCTGAATGCAGATCAAGGACTGTTTCCCGATCATCGGATGCCAGAGGCAGCTTGAAGCGTGGCAGGCGTTTTTGCAGCGTCGACGTATAGATCTCATAACGCTCGGGCTGGGGCGAGCGCGTGACGGTGATAGCATAATCCCAGTCCGGCAAGCCATCGCGTGAGTAGTCCAGCATCGGCTGGCCTTGCAGCACGAGATCCAATTCGACGAGGTTCGCGCCGGCGACTTTTGCCTCCTGGCGCTTCTGCAGATACGCGGCCCGCCCCGGTGTCGTCAGCTTGTTATTGGGGCTCACGATGTCGACGAGCGTCACCAGCCGGCCATCGAGACGTTGCCGAACTTCGAGGTAATCCTCGGTCCGCTCTTCACGCAAGACCGAAGTGAACAGCACTTGTTCCGTCGCATAATGCCGCTGGCAAATGCGCGCGATAGCGATCGATCAAGCCTGGCAGCAAGATCTGATAGAGCGCAAGACGAGCTGATGCTGAAACGTCGGCCAAATGTCCTCATCCTCGAGGTATGGGTCCATTCCGGGAAAAGGGCTCGGCATGGTTTATGACTCCCTGGTGCGCAGCTTGTCCCGCGTATACTTCAGTGCGGCGCGAAGGGCCTGCGGTGATCACACCAAATCCTTCACGACATGCCCATGCACATCGGTCAGGCGAAAATCTCGGCCCTGATAGCGATAGATCAGCTTTTCGTGATTGATGCCCAATAGATGTAATATCGTCGCCTGAAAATCGTGAACGTCAACTGGATTTTTGACGGCGTTATGGCCGAACTCGTCCGACTCGCCATAGGTGATGCCGGGCCGCACGCCGCCGCCAGCCATCCACACGGTGAACGCATACGGATGATGATCGCGGCCCCACGATTTTTTATCCTCGATGGGCCCTTGAAGAAACGGCGTCCGGCCAAACTCGCCGCCCCAAATCACCAGCGTGTCGTCAAGCAGGCCACGCTGTTTGAGATCCTTCACGAGCGCGGCCGACGGCGCATCGGTGTCCTGGCATTGGATTTTTAACTGCGTGTTCAGATTCCGGTGCTGATCCCAGCCGGCGTGCATCAACTGGATAAAGCGCACGCCGCGCTCGGCGAGACGGCGCGCCATCAAACAATTGTAGGCAAACGAGCCGGGCCTTCGCACGTCGGGGCCATACGCTTCGAGAACGCTCAATGGCTCCTTTGAAAGATCGGTTAACTCCGGTACGCTGGTCTGCATCCGATAGGCCATCTCGTATTGGGAGATGCGCGTGGAGATCTCGGGGTCGCCAAATTCCTTGAGTGTGAGCTCGTTCATCTTAGCCAAATCGTCGAGAACGAGCCGGCGCACTTCCTTGCTCATGCCATTGGGGTTCGATAGGTAAAGCACCGGGTCGCCGCTGCCGCGAAACTTGACGCCTTGAAACCGCGTCGGTAAAAAGCCGCTGCCCCAGTAGAAGTCGTAAAAGATTTGGCCGCACGACGCTTCCTTGTCGCGCGAGGTCATGACGACGAACGAGGGCAGGTCTTGCGTCATCGTCCCCAGGCCATAGGTCAGCCACGCGCCCACACTCGGTCGACCCGCCTGCTCGGATCCGGTGAGAAAGAACGTGATAGCCGGCGCGTGGTTGACCTGCTCGGTGTGCATCGATTTGACGAAACAGAGGTCGTCCGCGATCGCGGCCGTCTTGGGCAAAAAGTCGCAGACCCACTGCGCCGCTTTGGCCATGCTGCGCGAACTTGGTGATCTCCGGCAGACAGGGCTTCGTCGTCTGCCCGCTTGTCATGGTGCTGAGCCGACGGCCGCCTTGAACCTCAGGCGGAATTTGCTTGCCGCGCCACTCGGTCAGCTTGGGCTTGTAGTCGAAAAGGTCGACGTGGGACGGCGCCCCGTTTTGAAACAGGTAGATGACACGCTTCGCCTTCGGCGCGAAGTGCGGCAGGCCGGGCAGGCCGCCGACGCCTTGGGACGGCACGGCTAGGAGATCGCGCTGCAGGAGCGATCCAAGAGCTGCCGTTCCGATGCCGAGAGCCGATCGGCCAAAAAAATGCCGCCGCGTCAGCAGCGACGCTCGTTCGAGGAGAGGATTCATGGCATTTACTGGCGGGTTAATGTTTCGTCTAGATTCAGGATCATCGTACAGAGCGCGGTGTAGGCCGCGTGTTCCCGGGCATCGAGCTTGATATTGCGCGGCGATTCGCCGACCTTGAGCAAGCGCGCGGCGGCCTCGGGATCAGCATCATAGAGTTTACGCAGCCGATCGAGTGCGCTAGCCAAAATCGTCATCTCCGCTGCCGTCGGCTTGCGGGCGACAACTCGCCGGAACGCCGTCGTCAGCCGCAGTTCGGGTGTCTTCTCTTCGCTCTCCAATACGCCCTGCGCCAGAGCGCGAGCGGCCTCGACGTACGTTGTATCGTTGAGCGTGGTCAACGCATGGAGTGGTGTGTTGGTGCGAACCGCCTTGACTGTACAGGTCTGCCGTGTGGCCGTGTCGAAGAACATCGTCGGGCCGACGATGCGGCGCCAGTAGATATAGATAGATCGGCGATAGAGGTCGGCGCCTTTGTCCTGCTTGTAGGATTTCTGGCCAAAGGTCGCTTCCTCCCAGACGCCCTCCGGCTGATACGATTTGACCGCCGGCCCGCCGAGCTTGTTGACCAGCAAGCCGCTCGCGGCCAGGGCTTGATCGCGGATCATCCAAGATGGCAAGCGATAGCGCCGATTCGGCGCCAGCAGGTGATTTTCGGGATCGCGCTTCGAGCAGGGTCGGCGTTGCCCGCGATGATTGGCGATACGTAGCGCTCATCACAATGAGGCGATGCAGCCGCTTGATGTCCCAGCCAGTCCGGACAAATTTCGTGGCGAGCCAATCGAGCAATTCGGGATGCGTGGGCCGATCGCCTTGAACGCCGAAGTCATCGACAGACTTGAGCAAGCCGACACCAAAAAAGGTTTGCCACTGGCGATTGACGGTGACGCGTGCCGTAAGCGGATTGGCTGGATCGACAAGCCATTTCGCCAAAGCTAAACGATTCTTCGGCGCGTCCGCTGGCAAGGTCGGCAGACATTTAGGGACGTCAGCCGTCACTTTGTCCGCTTTCTTGTCATAAGCGCCGCGCGCAGGATATTGGTCTCGCGCGGCTTGGGCAGCTCGTCCATGACCATTACTCGAGCCAGACCCGTGTTGAAGCGATCGCGCTCCTCGACGGCCTTCTTGAGCTTCGACAGCATCTTGGAGTATTCCGGCTTCTCTTTCTCGAACTGACCGAGCAGTTCCTTGAGCTGGTTGCTGTTGCGTTGCTCGGGAACAATTTTGAGGATGTCGACGATCTTTTTAGGCGTCTGTCCTGGCCAATTGGCACCATGCGAGGCCTTGCCGTCAGGTTCGAGAAACCATTCCTTCTCGTCAGCAAAAACTTCGGCCGCGCTCGCCTTGACCTGCTCGCGGAGTCTCTCGCGTTCGGCCTTCTGCGCTTCGCTTAGGACTTCGAGGACGGGCGGATTCTGCCCGCCGCGAATGCCGCCATCTTCGGAGGTGTTATTAAAATAGGTGTAAAGTTGATAATACTCGCGTTGCGTGAACGGATCGAATTTATGGTCATGACAGCGAGCACAACCGATAGTTGACCCGAGCCAAACCGTGGCCGTCGTCTCGACTCGGTCCATAACATTTTCGACGCGCGTCTCCTCCGAGATGCGCCCGCCTTCGCCATTATGCATGTGGTTGCGATTGAACCCCGTGGCAATCTTTTGATTCAGCGTCGCGTTGGGCAGGAGATCGCCCGCGATTTGCTCGACCGTGAATTGATCGTACGGCATGTTGTCGTTCAGCGCTCGCACGACCCAATCGCGCCAGGGCCACATGGTCCGCTCGGGATCGCCCTGGTAGCCATTGGTATCCGCATAACGAGCGGCATCGAGCCATTCCCAGGCCATGCGCTCGCCGTAGCGCGGCGAAGCCAACAATCGATCGACCACCGTTTCATAGGCCGTCGCTGACATATCGGCCAGAAAGGTATCGATCTCCGCCAAAGTCGGCGGTAGCCCCGTCAAATCGAGCGTTACGCGCCGCAGCAATATCTCTCTGGCAGCTTCCGGCGAAGGTGACAGTCCTTCCTTCTCCAGCCGCGCCAGCACGAAGGCGTCGATCTCGTTTCGGACCCATTTGCGATCTTTTAGCGCGGGCAATTCGGGCCGGCGCGGCGGCACATACGCCCAATGGGTACTCCAAACCGCTCCCTCCGCGATCCAGCGTTTGAGCGTGTCGATCTGTGCAGCCGTCAGCTTGCGATTCGCATTGGCCGGCGGCATCCGCTCCTTCTCGTCAGTGCAGGAAATGCGGCGATACAGCTCACTCTCGTCCACTTTACCAGGCACTACAACAGGGTCTTTGCTCCGCAGCGCACCGTCCTTGGTATCGAGCCGGAGCTTGCCCTTGCGCATTCGCGTCCGGCCCATGGCACTGAAAACAATTGGCTGAGAGGATGGCCAATACATCACGGCCGAAATCGATCTTCTCCGCTGCGCGTAAGGTCGCTGGCAAAAGTGCAATGAAAACCAAAGGCGTGATCTGTCGAAGAGAGACCATCCGAAGCAGCTCCCGCAGTCTTAATATAGCCCCCGACTTGCTGGGCGCCCTTCATGAGCCCTCACCTATACCGTCAGTATACATATCCATCTAATTCATCGCCCGCCCTCCTTGCCTGCATCAATCCGCTTCAACGCCACCTCGACGGCCTTGCGGACATTCTTGTCCTTGTCTTTCCGCGCCGTTAACAGCACCGGAACCGCGGCCTTGGCATCAGGCCCAAACTTTCCAAGCGCTAGCGCCGCGTCATGCCGCACGTACCCATTCTCATCGCGGAGCGCTTCGATGAGTATGGGCACGACACGTTCGCAGTCAGACCCGCGCGACCCCAATTGCCGCAAGGCCTCGCGCTTTTTCACGACATCGGCTTCCTTGAGCTGTTGCAGCCAATCGTCGGTCGAACGGCTGCAGCCGACCTGCTGCAGAGCGAGGCCTATCGTGATGAACGCCAGGATGTATCGCACGTTTGGTCCCTCCTCGCTCAATAATCTCCGCCGCTGATCGGCTCGCCACCCATGCGCGTCAGCAAGGCTTCGTACACGGTGCCATTGACCGTGCTGCTGATGGAGTGGACCGAGCCATCGCCAAAGAGGAAGTTGACGCCCTGAATGTGAAAACTGGCGGTGGCGTCGGCGTCAAAGACCAGCGGATTATTGGGCAAATGGTCGCGGCTGCCATGCGCCAGCACGAGGGCCGATGCCAGCTCGGCGTTGGCAAGTTGGTCTGCTGGATCGGGATAACGCTGCGCCGGCACGACGCCGTTGGTAACGGCCCCGGTCCAGGTCGTACTCGACATGCTCGAGCAGCGCTCGCCGATAAAGAGTGTGTTACTCAAGCCGTCGCGTATATCCGAGATACGTATGGCGCGATTGCGGAGAAAGGCGCCATTGTTGTCGAAGGCGTCGCTGCTGACGCCGAGGACGCCGTTCATGGCGACGTAGTTGCCGCGCGCAACGATGACCAGCGGGTTACCGTTGCCGTCGACCACCGTGAACGTCCCCGGCTCCGGCTCGGATGGGCAAAGGTAGCTCGAAACTTGAGCTACGCGAACAGCCGCATTGGCTGGGTCGGTGATCTGAAGGTCAAAACGAATGGCGGCCTTAAGATTGCCCTGCTCCATGTAATCGAGCAGATAAGCGCCCCAGCCCCAGCCTGGGCCGAGGTCGGAGTTGTCGGAAGCGACCTGAGTCTGATAGCCGGGCGGGAAGCAGAGCATGGTGCCATGATAATTCTGCAGGGCGATGCCAATTTGTTTGAGGTTGTTGTTGCACTGCGTCCGGGATGCGCTCTCGCGCACCTTCTGGACCGCGGGCAGGAGCAAGCCGATCAAAACGGCGATGATGGCGATGACCACCAATAGCTCGATCAGCGTAAAGGCGGAACGACGGCGCATGAAAAAGCCCTTTCGGGATAGAAATAGATGAAAAATTGATTGCTCACCAGACCCAGGCGCAGACGCAGGGTTTATTCGCTCTGAACCCCGCGCTTGCGCTTGAGGCTGGTGAGCGACGATGTAAAGATTCCGTAATGGATTTCAGACCGACCCAAGACGTGGCGGACGGGCCGGAGGGGTGGAAGAGATGACGAAAGCCAATTCCTGACGAGGACCCACGAAATCAACAAGATTGAACGCGGTGGTAAATGTATAACGCGGCTCTGGCAAAGGTGCCGCCCCGAGGCTGACCCACTGTGTACCAAGCCCCTGACACTTCAGCGCCGCCAACACGCGACCCCAGCGCAGCTCGATCGTCGGCGCCGGTTTCGCGGGCTTCGTGTCACAGCACGACTTCGTCTCCGCACGACTCGCGCCGGAGCAGAAGGACTTCGGCTCCTCTGGCGACGGCGCGGCCGTCTTGCAACAGCTTTCGGCCTTGCCGTTGCAGACGTCACAATCGGGACCGCCGCAGCATTCCTTTGGTTTGACCTGATTCGCACGCTCCCAATACTGCCGCTCCTCCGTCGTGAAGCAGCCGCAAACGCGGCATTGCTCGGCTGTCTGGCAACCGCAGGCGAGCGACTGACAGGCGAAGCGTTCGCCATTGCTGGATGAGACCGGAGCAGAATAAGGAAAGCCGACAGCGACCATCAGATACGAGAACAGGCAACCGCTTGCCACCAGCTTGCGTGGTAAAGCTCGCCAGAATGTGTTCCGCCGAGTCGAGGGCATTGCGGAAAACCGGGAAGGGTTGCGGGTCAAATGTCCTCGTTAGGCGTATGCGGATTGATGCCATTTGGCAAGGATTAGCAATTGCCGCGCCCTGGAAGCGCTAGTGAGCGGCTTTTCGAATTGGACTCTCACCCAAGTACATCTTCAATGGTCGAGATCGGAAGGTAGAGGTGCAGAGGATCGTCCAGCAACGGAGTGAATCCGTACTTGTGGTAGAAAGCGGCTGCCACGTCGTCCAAGGCGTCCACTTCGACGGCATAGACATCGAGTCGCTTGGAGAAGTCGAGGGCTCGCTGGAGGGCATCTAACAGTAACGCTTCCCCCATGCCTTTCCCTGGTGCCGATTGCTCGACTGCCAACCGTGCCAGAAGCACGACGGGAACCGGATGCTTGGGGAGTCTGTGGGAGGCGTCGGACGGCAAGGACTCAAATACAACGGCCCCGGTCGCAAGGGTATAATAACCGAGTACGCGATTCGCGCCCGGCGGCACCGCGACGAACGTCCGCCCTAGCCTGCGCTTCTCGTACTGGCTGACACGAGTACGGATGAAATCGTCGAGAGTGGGGCGACCACAAGAAAAGCCCGAACGCTCGTGATCCTTACCGAGCGGCTCGATGGTCCAATCAGCCATTGCGAGCCTTGTGGCGAGCCGCCGCTTTTTTGAGCGCGGGCGTGGGAGCGGGCGGCTCGGCGATCAACTCAAGGAAGCGGTCGCGGTCTTGGTCGGAGAGCGGGGAGGCCGATTCCTCGACGAACGGCAAATCGTCCTCGGCTACCACCTTTGCCCGGCGCACCCGCAGCTCGGTCTCGCTCCACTGCTCGATGATGACGGTAGCGTTGGCAAATGCCTTTGGCAGAACCAGCCGTCCCTTGGCGTCGGTCGTGCGGGTTTCCGTATGCATGGGACCTCTCTTAATGGACGATTAAGATAGAAGTCTAACACGAAGTGGGATAATAGAGCAAGGGGGTCTGTCCCACCGTCCCACCGCTCTCAGAGCGGGTTGTTCATACAATGGGGCGGGGGCCGGCATAACGCGGGCTCGACGAATAGGAGCGAGGGCCATCATGACTGCCGTGCCGACATTGCGCGAACAACTCGATCCGCTCTACCGCGAAATCGGCAAGGTAATCGTCGGGCAAAAGACTCTCCTTGATCGCCTCCTGCTCGGTTTACTTACCGGCGGCCATGTCCTCATCGAAGGCGTCCCCGGCCTTGCCAAGACGCTCGCGGTCCGCACTCTCGCCCAGGCGCTGCGGCTCAGTTTTCGCCGTATCCAGTTCACGCCCGACCTCTTGCCCGCCGATGTCATCGGCACGCAGATCTACAACCCGCGCAGCGGCGAGTTCAGCGTCAAAAAAGGTCCCGTTTTTGCCAATCTCGTCCTCGCCGATGAGATCAACCGTGCGCCCGCCAAGGTGCAAAGCGCGTTGCTCGAAGCGATGGCCGAGCGGCAGGTGACGATCGGCGAAGCGAGCTATCCGCTCGAACAACCGTTCATGGTCCTCGCCACGCAAAATCCGATCGAGCAAGAGGGAACCTATCCGCTGCCCGAAGCCCAGGTCGATCGCTTCATGCTGAAGCTGAAGATCAATTATCCGTCCAAACAAGAGGAGCTGGACATCCTCGATCGCATGGCCGTCGTCGAGCCGAAGCTATACGTCGAGCCCGTTTTTGGCCCCGCGGATTTGGTTGCATTGCGCGACGCCATCGACGCCATTCACATCGATGCGGCGATCAAGGCCTACATTGTCGATATCGTCCACGCCACGCGCCGACCCGCCGAATTTGGCCTCAATCTCGGGCCCTATATCCAATATGGCGTCAGCCCGCGCGCGACGATCTTTCTGACACGCGCCGCCAAAGGCCACGCCTTTCTCGAAGGCCGCGATTATGTCACGCCGCAAGACATCAAAGCCCTCGGCCCCGACGTGTTACGACATCGGCTTGGCATCACTTACGAAGCCGAAGCGGAGGAGATCACCGCGGAAAACCTGATACAACGGATCTTCGATCATCTCAAAGTGCCGTGAACTGCGTTCAATTTTCTAAACCTTTTCCCAATGTGACTCCGTCGGCCCCGAATCCGACAGATACCACCCGCGCATCGATGGCGGGTCACTTACGAGGGAAATGATAAACTTCACCACCTCCGGATACGTGTTCATCTCGAGATCCTTACGACTCGGGATCGGCAGCGAGGTCGGATGGGAATGATAAACGGCCAAGAGGTCGAGGCCGCGACGCTCCATGTCGCGCAGCGCGAAGAGCATCCCCTTGGCGTCCGAGAGATACTCAACGGTCGGCCGTTCCGCGATATTAACAAGCGCATAACGCTCGATGACCTTAGCAACGCCGCCCGGCTCGTCGACGATGCCTGCCAAAAGGCCACAGCACTCGTTCGGCCGTTCGGCCAAGGCCTGGGCGATCATGTCGTCGTGGATCTTTTCGCTGAGCGTCAATCGAACTATCATGAACAGCTACCTCTGGCATTCCGGAGCGAAAAATCAAAGATCGCCGGCCCAGGTCGTGAACCGTACTTTCTAGGAACCCCATCCGATGGCGTCAGGCTCCCCCGCACGCGACAAAGTGATTCTGGCCTATTCTGGAGGCCTCGACACCTCCGTCATGGTGAAATGGCTCGGCGAGAAATACAACCTCGACGTCGTCACCTTCACCGTCGATCTCGGCCAGGGCGACGACATCGAGAAAATACGTCAAAAAGCTCTGCGTACCGGCGCGGTCGACGCCATCGCGATCGACGCGCGGAACCTCTTCGTCGATTGCTTCGTTTGGCCGGCGCTGATGGCCGGAGCCATTTACGAGGGCAAATATCCATTGGCCACCGCCCTCGGCCGGCCGCTGATCGCCAAGCTGATGGTCGATGCCGCCCGCAAGCACAACGCCAAGGCCGTCGCTCACGGCTGCACCGGCAAAGGCAACGATCAGGTCCGATTCGACGTTACGTTTCAGACGCTCGCGCCGGAACTCAAAATCATCGCACCCGTCCGCGAGTGGAAAATGAGCCGGCCCGAAGCGCTCGCTTACGCAGCCAAGCATGGCATCCAGGTCGAAGCGACCGTGGAAAGTCCTTATAGTCTTGACATCAATCTCTGGGGCCGCAGTTGCGAGGCCGGCGTTCTCGAAGACCCCTGGGACGAACCGCCGGCCGATGCCTTCGGCTGGACCGTCGATCCCGCGAAAGCTCCGGATCAAGCCGCGACCGTCACGATCGACTTCGAGCAAGGCCGCCCAGTTGGGCTCGACAGCCAAAAGATGGACGGCGTGCCGTTGATCGAGAAACTCAACAAGCTCGGCGGGGCTCACGGCGTCGGCCGAATTGACCACGTCGAAAATCGCCTCGTCGGCATCAAGTCACGCGAACTTTACGAAGCCCCCGCCGGCGTCATTCTCCACGACGCTCACCGCGAGCTGGAGTCGCTCTGCCTGTCAAAGCAGGCGGCCCGCTTCAAGACGCTGGTCGCCCAAGAATACGCCGACATGATTTACAACGGTCTATGGTTCAGCGCGTTTCATCAGGACCTGTTCCAATTCGTGCTGTCGAATCAACGCTTCGTCAGCGGACAAGTTCGCGTCAAGCTCTTCAAAGGCAAGTCAACCGTCACCGGCCGCAAGAGCGAGCATAGCCTCTACAGCAAGAAATTGGCCACCTACGACAGCAACGACCTCTTCGACCACGACGCCGCCAAAGGCTTTATCCGACTATGGGGCCTCGGCCAACAGACGCAAGCCGCTCTGCAATTATTGAAAGGCGGCAAAGGCTTCGACCTCCCGGGCTTGAACGCGCCGAAGGAGTGAGCCGGACTGCCACCCGAACAAATTCAGCCGTGCCCAATGGACCAGCCCATCCGCGATCTCGTCCATTCTCTTCACGCCGGCCCCTATCGCTATGCCGCCGTCCTAACCGGCGGCGGCGTAGGCGCGGCCGCTTGGCTCCTCGCAGTCCCAGGCGGCAGTCGCACAATTCTCGAGCTTGCCGTCCCCTACCACGAAGCGGCCCTCGGCGAGTATCTCGGCTATTCCCCGCCGTCTTCTTGTTCCATCGAGACAGCTCGCGCCCTTGCCGCTCGCGCCCTGGAACGAGCCCGCATTCTAACGCCGCGCGAGGCCGTCGCCGGCGTCGCTTGCACGGCCAGCTTACGGTCCGACCGCCCCAAACGCGGCGAACATCGCTTTCACATCGCCATCGCCACCGATCAGCGGATCCATCTCTGTTCGCTCATTCTCGCCAAAGAGCAGCGCAAACGCGCTGCCGAGGAAGACCTGCTTGATCGCGTCCTCCTAAACACGCTCGCCGAGAGATTCGGCCTGCCACAGCGCGTCGAAATAGCGTTGCTACCCAATGAACAGCTTACCCACGATATTCAGGAGAAAGACGATCCTTTGTCAGCTTTTCTGGCGGGCCAGCGCGACCGCGTCTGCGTATTAGCCGACGGCCGGGCAACGACGGAAACGCCCTCACCGCGTTTGCTGCTACCTGGCTCTTTCAATCCCCTACACGAAGGCCATTGCCGACTCTTGCAACACGCCGAGAAACAAACCGGCCTGTCAGGAGCGTTCGAGCTAACCGTCCGCAACGCCGACAAACCCGCGCTAGCCAATGAAGACGTGCGCTGGCGGCTAGCGCAGTTCGCCTGGCGCTCACCCCTTTGGCTCACACGCGCCCCGACCTTCGCGGAAAAAGCTCGATTATTCCCAGACACCACGTTCGTCGTCGGCGCGGACACCGCGGCACGCCTGGTCGAGCCGCGTTTCTATGCTGACAGCGTCGAGAAAATGAACGAAGCCCTAGCCGAGATCGGCCAGCGCGGCTGTCGCTTTCTCGTCGCGGGCCGCGTCGATGGGTCAGGACAATTTCGCGCGGTCGACCAACTCGATTTTCCAGACACCCACCGTCCCCTATTTCAAGGCCTAACATTTCGCCACGATTTATCGTCGACGCAACTGCGTGGCGGGCGGTGAGCCGTCCAAAACATCTTACCGGCGGCCCAAAGTCTTAGGAATCACGCCAAAATAAGTTACCGAATTAGTATTGTCTATTGCAGCTGACGATGTCATGATCGCTGCATGCACAATGCGACGATCGCTAACGCCATTGAAGGCAAGTATATCGAACTGCTCGACGATTTGGACGAGCGTGGCAGACGCCGGTGGGCAGCTGTTGAAGCGCGGGCCTTGGGACGCGGCGGAATCACCCTCGTGGCTTTGGCTACGGGTTTGTCGGACCGAACCATCCGAACGGGACTGAAGGAACTCGACGATCCCGATCCGCTGCCCGGTCATCGACAGCGACGCAGTGGTGGCGGTCGCAAACCTCAGGCAACGACTCAGCCGGGCTTGCAGGAGGCATTGGATCGGTTGATCGAACCGACGGCGCGCGGATCCCCGACGAATCCCTTGCGTTGGACGATCAAGAGTACGCATCGATTGGCGGAAGCATTGCGGACCCAGGGATACAAGGTTAGTGGGACGAGTGTGCGGCGGATGCTGGTGGCGCTGCATTACAGTCTGCAGGGAAACCGCAAGACGCGCGAAGGCAGCCAACATCCCGATCGCGACGGCCAGTTTCGCCACATCGCCGAGCGGGTGGCGGCACGCAAGCGTCGCGGCGAACCGGCACTTTCGGTGGACACCAAGAAGAAGGAAGTACTGGGAAATCTCAAGAACGCGGGCCAAACGTATCGGCCCAAAGGCGACCCGGAGAAAGTGAAGACGCACGATTTTCCTGACCCAAAACTGGGCAAGGCGGTCCCTTACGGCGTCTACGACATCCACGGCAACGAGGCTGGAGTGTCGGTGGGGATCAGTCCACGACACGGCCGAGTTCGCAGTGGCGGCGATCCGCCGTTGGTGGGAGAACCTGGGCCGCCAGCGTTACGCTCGCGCCAAGCGTATATTGGTGACGGCGGACAGCGGCGGCAGCAACAGTTCGCGTTGTAGGCTTTGGAAAGTCGAACTCCAGAAGTGGGCGGACGAGACGGGGCTGATCGTGGAGGTCAGCCACTACCCTCCGGGCACGAGTAAATGGAACAAGATCGAGCATCGGGTGTTCTGCCACATTACACGGAACTGGCGGGGAAGGCCGCTGGAGACCTTGGAAGTCATCGTCGAATCGATCGGGGCGACGACCACGGAAACGGGCCTGGAAATCCATGCGTGGCTCGACGAAGGCCAATACGAAAAAGGCCGCAAAGTGAGCGACGAACAACTGGCCGAATGCAACATTAAACCGAATGCCTATCATGGCGAATGGAACTATGAAATCCATCCGCATAAGGATATCTAATTCGGTAAGTTATTTTGGCGCGGTTCCTAAGTGCCCTAAACACGGGCAAGCCGTTGCCGCCTGGGCGCAATAAATCGCACGATCGATATAGGCGATCAATATCACAAGTGGGTCGAATGAAGTGCCCGTTTTGAGTCAGAAGGTCGCTCGCTATCCGCTCCCATGGTGCGGCTCATGCAGGAAGTGGTTTAGGATCGGGAAGGATAAAAGGCGGGTCGAAGGCCCGTACCCGATTCCGTGCCGGTAAGAATGATGGATGACCGACTTGTTTGTCTCGCTCGCAATCGGGTACAATCCTTTTATGTGCATCGTCGTCAATCGAGCTCTGGTCTCTCTCCTCTGCCTGGTAGTCGCGCTGCCGCCGGGTTGGTGCTGCTACTTCATGGCGGATGGCTGTTGCGCGAACGATGCCGCCAAATCGATTTCGGATGAAAAGAAGATAGACGCGGCTGGGGATTGCTGCTGTACCAAGCACTTGGAGCAGACGCAGCCTACTAAGACGCGTATGCCGCGCTCGCCGTCGCCTGTGAAGCCTTGCTGCGAGGCGGCAATCGTCACGTTCGCGGATAAGTACAAGCCAGATCTCGATAGTTTTACATTCGCCGAAATGTTGCCGACGTCCTTCCGGTTCACTTTGGTGAGCTTCGTGGGCATCGGAATCACAATCGCGTTCGCTCCGATCGTATCGTCACCTCGAATTCACGTCTTCCGGTGCGTCTGGTTGTGTTGAGAGGCATTGTGCCTGTCGATTCGCGGCCTAGCCCATCGGGTCGCTGTCAATCAACCGAAGTTTTTATTTGAGACCAATTTAACCGGAGATGATGTCATGCGTAATACGTTGATCGCGCTGTTTCTGATTTGTGCGATGATTTTGGGTGGCGGCCTCGCTTGGTCGATGACGAAACCCGCCTCGACAGACTGTTGCTATCCAGGCTCGGAATGTTGCTTCCCGGGAAGCCCGTGCTGCTCGGTGAGCGATTGCTGCGCTGCCGACCTGGCCTGCTGCAATCCGCCGAGCGAGTGCTGCGTCGCCGTCAAGGCGGATTGCTGCTCGACGAGCAAGGCTTGTTGCGAAGAAGTGGGCGTGTGTTGCGCGAGTAGCGTGACTGCGAAGTAACAAGTCAAGAACGCGTTGTTTTGCCTGATTTGAGCGCCGGCAAGCTGGCGGCTGTATAAGGAAAAGGCGATGCTGCTGAGGCCTCTGGTATAAATACCAGGGGCTTCTTTTGTTTTTATGGCGGGCGGATGACCAATGGGCGATGAATCGACTTCGACGCTGGCTTTACGCGGTGAGAGCATCACGCTCGCTCAGGCGGTCAAGGTCGTCGGTCTGGCGGAGACGGGGGGGCAGGCGAAGGTGCTTGTCCGCGAGGGCAATATCTTTGTGAATGGGTTGCCGGTCAACCAGCCGGCCAAGCAACTGCGGCTGGGCGATCGCTTTGGCGAGTTTGACGGCCAGGAATGGACCATCGTCGCGGCGGAAGAGTCAGCGGATTAGTATGTCAGGGCGAACGAATTCGGCCCCTTGGATGCGGATCCGTTTGAGCGGCCAAATCTCGGTCGGCGTAAGCGCGACCGGCCCTTGATCGGTAATGTGAAACGTGTCGCAGCTTACGCCGGCGCCGGCGCTCGTGTTCCAGGTCACCGCCCAGTTGCTTTCAAACAAGTCTTCGGTGTTTGGCGTCAATGTTTGCTCGACGATGGCGCGGCCGGTCAAATGGCCCTGCGGCGCCAGTAGCCACTCGTGTTCATAGCCACTGATGAGATAGATACGCCGGCCCGCGAGCAAGATCTCGCGCGGCACCGCGTCCGGCCAGGTCGAGGCGAGGTAGCTCGCGCTGACGCGGCAGACGGCGTTGTGATCTTGCTGAAATTGCGCATCCGGTGTGCCAAACGACATCGATCGACTCGCCGTCACGCTGAGACCATACTTCCGCGCCGTGGCGAGCACAACGAGTGATTGACGCACAGGCACCGAAGTGTAGCCAAATTGCCGATAAAGCCTCGATCGGCCATCCGCAGCCGCGGTCACGACGAGCGGTTGCGCCCCGCGATGTAATAGTCGATGGCTAATCTGACCGACGATTTCGCGCTCCGATTCGCCGGGCTCGATGGTGCGGCACGTGGCCTCAAGGGAATGGGCGACCAACTGCCCGAGCGCGCGATGACAGGCTTGTTCGTAGATGGTTAGCGAACGGCGCAGCTTTTGTATGGCCTCGGCCACGTGCGTCGCCCCCGGGCGCGGCCGATCGCAGGCGATGCGGCGATTTTCTGAGAGGCTTGCCAGCAGTTGTTCACGACCCCAGTGCCACGGCCATTCTTTGAGTTGAAAACCGAGCCCGTCGATCTCTTCGTCGAAGATTCGCTGCGAATCGACATTGCTCGCCAGCAGCCAGCGGTGCTCGCCGTTGCAATAAAGGACGGGGGCGGCTTCCGGGTCGAGCAGACCGCGCAGACCGCGCCGCTCGTTAGCCAGCGACATTTTCCGGCTCCATCAGCATCAGGCCATCGCACTGGACCTCGCGCAGCAAAGCACCTACAAGACCCATTTTGTAGTCTGCATCCATCCGACGGTCGGAATCGAACTTAACGTCCGCATCGCTCCCCGGTCGAATGAGTGTTTCCGTGCTCACACCGCTGCCCTTTCGAGAATGGTCGTTGCCAACCTCTTAATCTTTACAGCTTATCATGTTTCGTGGAATGCGCTAAAGCACGCGCGAGAAGAATTGGGGACCTGACCGTTCGTGCGGATTGTATAAACGTCACAAAATGGGCAATAAGGCCAGGATTTACCACGGCTCTGGGAACTCGCCAGCGACATAACGCTTGCCAGCGCCCCGTAGTGCGCGTTGATCGAGCGCGAACGTTTCAGATCCTCATCGGTCACTTCGCGCACAACCTTGCCGGGGATGCCCATGACAACAGACCTGGGCGGGATACGGCGATTCTCCGTCACGATCGATCCCGCGGCGATGAGGCATTCTTCGCCGACGTCGCTGCCGGACAGCAAGATCGCGCCCATCCCAATGAGGGTATCGCGGCCGATGCGACTGCCATGTAGGACGGCGCGGTGTCCCGCAACGACCCCTTCTTCAATCACGAGCGGCGCGTCATAATCGGTATGAACGACACAGCTATCCTGAATATTGACTGCGCGGACCGAGGGTGATGCGGGCCAGATCGCCCCGAATGACGCTACCAAACCAGATGTTCACACCCGGACCGATCAGCACGTTGCCGGTCACGACGGCGCCGTCGGCAACATAGAAATCACGAATGGCACGCATGGTCATGGTCATTCCTTTTGCCGGAATTGCGGCGAAAGGTTCATTCTATCGGGCCGCCCGCAGGTCGCACTGACGCCTCGACGCTCACTACAAATACCTTGGCGCCGCTCGGTTGAGAAGCGTACGCTCTATTGCCCTCGGCACAGCTTTACCACCTCTTCCTGAAATCGTTCAATCGTCACTCCGCGCATTTTCAGAAATTCCGCAGCGGCAGAATCACTGGCTCCCAAGTGTGCCAACACAAGGTGCTCGGTGCCAACATAGTTATGGCCCAACGCCTTCGCCTGAACTTTGGCTTGGTTGACTATCTGCTCGATTTCGAGGCTAAGAGAAACCTTGTCCGTTTCGGACCGCTTTGGAATGGCCATCACGAGGGCCAGGAGGGTCTCCTTTTTCTTGCACTAAATCCACTCCGAGCCGCTCTAGTGTTTCTAGGACAGGCCAAGGCTGTACTTTGGAGAGGGCAAGCAATACATGCGCTGGCGTGACGCGGCGGTGCCGCCGTTCGTTGGCTTCCGCGCGGGCGACTGCAAGAACCTCCCCGGCTCGGTCCGTGAACCCTTGGAGAGCAAGCTCAAACGATTGTCGCAACCCGTACCAGTCCACGAGCTGGCCTCTTGGAACGCCCGACGCCAACACTCACTGGCTTTGCTACGATCAGAAACACGCTTGAACAACGCCCCCGTCCACGCGCAATGCGGCACCGTTCGTCGCGGAGGCGAGCGGGCTGCACACATAGGCCACCAAACTCGCGACTTCATCCGTATGGATGAACCGCTTGAGCAACGATGACGGCCGCTCTGTCTTGAAAAACTCCGTCTCGAATTCCGCGAACGGTTTGCCCCCGCTCAGTTGATTGACGAATTCGTCCACGCCGGGCGAGTGCGTCGGTCCCGGCAGGACGGCGTTGACCGTCACCGCCGTCCCGGCGCAGGTTTCGGCCAAGCCGCGCGACACCGCCAATTGGGCGGTCTTGGTCATGCCGTAGTGGATCATGCCGCTTGGAGTGTTGATGGCGCTCTCGCTGCTGATGAACACGATTCGGCCCCATCCGCGGTCTTTCATGCCGGGCAGGTAGATACGGCTGAGGCGAACGCCACTGAGCACATTCACCTCGAAGAACTTCCGCCAGTCATCATCGGGAATTTGCTCAAACGACTTTGGCTCGAAGATGCCCAGGTTGTTCACAAGGATATCCACCGCCGGGAACTTTGCGCCGAGCAACTCGGCCGCTTGCGACGTGGCAAGGTCGCCGGGGAAGCCCTCGATTTTCGCGTTGGACACTGCCGCGCGAATTTCGGACAGGGCCGCCGTCACGGACGCTTCCGTTCGCCCGTTGATGACGACTCTGGCCCCTTCCCGAGCCAGAGCCGTGGCGATGGCTAAACCGATCCCTTTGGTGGAACCTGAGATCAGCGCGTTTGTCTGTTAGTTGTAGATCCATGGTGAGTTGCTCCGGGATAACGGTTCGCCGAACGAGTTCGCATAGCGGGCGGTTCATGCGGGCTTGATGTTGATGCGCGAACAACCTTCATTCGTCCGGACGGGCTAATGCAGCACCTTGGTCGAGCGCACAAAGGCGTCGGGATTACTGACACCTTTTCGCTTCCGGTTATGAATCCAACTTCGGAGGTAGAGTCTCGGATAGGAAAGTTGCCATTTGGCGAACAAGTGGTTCTGCATCCGGCTCCTTTGCCGTGATTGTGAAACAATACCAGTTATCCCACGCAAGTTCTATGGTCAATTTTCCACTCGTAAAATCCCAAAACATCTGGTCAAGTCCGATGACCAACTCCGCCAACGGCGTCAGGTCGAAGTGGTCAGCGACCATTCTGCAAACTTCGGGATATAAAGCCGAATCGATATCCGCTCTGTCGTGCGTGAGCCGGTCACTGGCATCCTTAAAAAAGTGTGGTTCCAATTCTGATTCCGAGGGTTGATGGCGGGAAGTTTCAGTGCCGCACAAGGGCAAATCGGTAGAGTATAACCGCAAACCTACTCTAACATTTACCCTTTCGACGTGCTAAAATCAGGGGAAATACTGCTGGCAATCAGGTACAGCGACTGTTTCGGCGGCGGCCCCTCAGCCGCCAACCGTGATGATCTCCACGCCCTGCTCACACCAATTCGCAAGGCCAGGCCGAATCATGTGAAATCGAATAGTGATCTCAGGCGGGTCCATGTGGCGATAAATACGGAACGCCCGATTCGACCAGCGCCGGCGCATTTCATATGTCCAACTCTCAACGATTCGATCCGCTTCGGAGGCGGCCGCATCACCTGCAAGATGTAGATGGTAGACGAAGGCTTCCTGGGCGATCGGATCGAGTGATTCAAATCCGTGGGACGAATCGTATTGTTGTTGGTCAAAAATACATTCGCCGATTTCGATCAATGCCATGAGGTCTCCAAGCGGCCGACCAAGCCAACTTACCTGTCGTGCGGGCACGGGGAGCCTATATGCCGTCGGCTTCAGGTGCAGAACCTGGTTCGGGCTCTTACTCTTGCCGTCTATCGTCCTCATCGCGCATCAGCATGTCAAGCTCCTCGAGGCGCATCCGCTTGATCCTGGCCTCCAACGTTCGATCGTAGCTCCGATCGTTCGGCTCACCCGACTTGGGTGCCTTGCGGCCGTACTGGCGGATGAACGCGGCCAGCTCGGCGGCACCGACTAGTTTGCGAGGCTTCCCCACGACTTTGACCTCCGCCGCTGTACGACAAAGCTCTCCTGCCGGGGCCGCCTAAGTAAACTTGATGTCAGGCAAAACCGGTATGGTGGCCCCGGTCATCTGCACTGCCTCGTTCGGCCGGGCTAATCGTACCAGACACCGATGGCGCGAACCTTTGGGAACCTCATATTTCTCAACCGGAGTCAGCGACGCCTCGAACCCCTCTAGGACATCGTCGGGCGCGAGCCGCTCTGGAAACCAAGAGCGAACATCCTTGGCGGATGCAGTCGTAACGATCCAAATCGTGTCGGAGGACGGCCAACCGTTCGGGTCTTCGAGATCCATTACCTCCACGAGAAATATTATTTACCTCCGGCTTGTTACGCAACCCAAGCAGGAAATCGTAGAGAACCCTCGGTGCCGGAGGATCGGGCAAATTGTAACCGATTGACGCCGGATCGTTGTTGCCCTCGAAAAACTCTTCCAAGGTGACAAGTGGACGCGGACGTGAAAAGTAGTTGATATTTCCAATGCGGGCAAGGAGACGGTCGCGATGATTAGTCATGAGCGCGGGCTCCTTTTTGGCTGGGTCTGAGACGCCGCATCCAACGAGAAAAGCGAACAATGCGTAGGAGAGTCGTTTCATTGAGGCCAATCGAGGCAACTCACCTTCCCGGCGGCGCGAGTAGCTTGAAGTCTGAAACCATTTCATGCCGCTGACTCCGGTGTAGCGATTGGCTCGGCGTCTTAGTCCGACGACGGCGGTGGCTCTGGAAATCGCTCCAGGCCGTCGAGCAACCACCACCCTCGATCCATCATGAGGATATCGTAGAGGTTGAATCCATGCATAATCAAGTCGGCCTTATCGAGAGCGTACACGAACCAACTTTGAACAGCAGACGAAGCGGAGTTCCGCAAAAACGTTTCAAGTTCCACCGATGCTTGGCGGAACTTGTCACTGTCGGAAGCCACATTGGTTCGCTTGTCAACTAGCCGGAGGAAATCGCGGAGGAAGGGAATGGCGTCATCGTAAGCGCAGTTGCAGTAACCCAGGTGCTCCGTCAACGCGATAATGAGGGCCTTATAGCTGTCAATTGCCGGCCAGTGACGCTGCCATAACTCCACCGCTGTGCCCTCCGTTCGCCGAAAAGAGTAGAGTCGAGAAGTGGCGCGGTGGTTTAGGTCGAGTCCAGCGGTATCCGGCCCTTTCGTTGGCCGGTGCCTCAATCTCCCGGCCATGCCCCGTTTCCACTTCCCGCTCGTCGAACCGGACGGGCCCTATTAAGGCATCCGGCTCTCGGACAAGGTAACTCATGCGTTCGCTCACAAGACGCGAGGTCGCGGTCGCCCTGGAAGCCACACTAATCCCAGGTCCTCACGCAGGTAACGATCCGAATAACACTGTCGGGCCGTACCCTGCACGCGGTGCTTCCGACCCAGCCACTGACGGAGCCGTTGACAGGTGTGCGCCATCACCTGCTTCATGGCCGGGGCCGTGTTACCGAGACAAAAATAGTTCGCCCAGCCCACCAGTCGGCTGTTGACGCGAGTTATTAACGCCCGGCAAGACAACCACTGCCACGTTCGGCTGGTCTGATCGCGGATCACCTCACAGATCCTGTGGATCTTCTTGACGGCCGGACGGGGACCGATGTAGCTACGCCCCGTCTTCGGCGACCAGTTCCGACCGAACGTGTAACCCAAAAACGAAAACGTCTCGTCCGGCAAGCGGCAAACCCGGGTCTTCGTCTCGTTCACCGTCAACCGCAGCTTCGACATCATGCGCCGCATCACCGCCTCGGCTTCAAGAGCCGTACCACGGCAGCAGATCACAAAGTCGTCCGCATAATTGACGATACGCGCCTCAAGACGATTGGCATGCCCGTTTGTCTTCCAGCCCAGCACGAAGCGACGCATGTAGAGATTCGCCAGCAGCGGCGAGAGCACGCCCCCTTGCGGGGTGCCGCGACCCTCGTCCTTGTTGCGAGTCGTTCGACGCTTGTCCCCACGATCTCCAAGGTCTTCCACCGGTGCCTCCAACCAGCTTTTGATCAGGGCCAGTAGTAGCCCGTCACTAAGCCGTCGGCTCACCGATGCCATTAACTCGGCGTGGGGGATGCTATCGAAGTACCCACTCAAGTCCGCATCGACAATCTCCGTATGCCCGTTGTCTAGCAACAATTGGACCTGCTCGATCGCGTCCAGAGCGCTTCGGCCTTGCCGATAAGCAAATTGTTCCGGCTGCAAGTCCGCCTCGAAGATCGGCTCCAAGACGAGCAACACAGCCATCTGCACGACACGGTCGCGGATCGTTGGAATGCCCAACGGTCGCTGTTTGCCATCCGACTTCGGTATGTACACCCGTCGGACTGCTTGCGGGCGATACGCTTTGTTTCGGAGTTCTTCCGTCAGTTCACCCAGCCAACGGTCCAGCCCGTACTCCTCGATGTCCGTGAACGTCTGGCCATCCACCCCCGCCGCGCCGTCGTTAGCGGCACAGCACAGGTACGCATGGCCCAGCACATCGGCCCGGTACACCTTGTCGTACAACGCATAGAACCGATAGGTGGGTGCTCTCTTCGCTTTGGCATGCAACGTCTCCTGGAGTTTCCGAACCGTATCGGGAGGTGTTAGGCTCATCACCAATCTCCTGGCTCTCTTTCCTTCGGACGCTGTCCTTGAACCAAGGCCCCTTCCCTCCACCGGCGTTACCCGGCTTCAGCGGTACTACGAGCCTCTCCGCCACCCCAAGCGGCCCGGCCTGTCCCTCGCGGGCGTCCGGTTGGCACTGCTGCCACCGCAGGGGGTTTCCCGTGTTGCGTTAACTTTCCTATGCCGACATGCCGTCGCCATTACCCCGGTGGCAACGCGGGTGGGGCTAAAGTCGTTCCCCCTGTATCCTCGCGTCTGCGGCCTTCCCCATCCCTTTGCTGGGTCGGCTACCACATTACCCGTTTCGAGGCCTGCTCAGCGTTCACTCACGTTACGGCCTGCCTGCTCGCGGAGTCGCTCAAACGACCCTTTCCATCGAAGGCTTCGACAGTTTCGTTACCTCCACTGCCGCTCCGATTGCTACCGGCTGGAACGACCAGTTGCCGGGTGGGATTCGCACCCACTGAAAAGTCACGCCTTGGCACGGCGCACAAAGGGGACGTGCATCCGTGTCATAGGGCGTTACAGATCATTCAGACGCAACGACTCGCACCAACGCAGGGTTCGGCGATGGTGTGATGTTTGTCCTCCGTGCGGGCCGGGGTGCAAACGTCACTACTCTACGTCCACCAGTTGCTTGGCGTACTTTAGCATCCTGAATGATGGCTTGCAGGTCATAGTTGAAGCGATTCGCCAACTCGTCGCGAACCTGTCGCACTTCGGCGATGATGCTTTCTAGGGCCATTGGTCACTCCTTTAGCAATTCTTCGGGCGTGCAAATCACCGGCGGCTCGTAGCCATATTCACGGCAAACCGCTTCGATGTTTGCACGTAGTGCCGCATTGGCTATGTGAGTGCAATTCCAGGTGAGCAGGTAATCCATACCGTTTATCGTCGCGATTGCGATATGAAGCGAGTCAGCTATTGCTTTGGGTGGCAAGGGCACCCGTTTCATCAACGCATCGGCGAGTGTGTGAATGTGCTCGCCAGGGTCGAGAAGTGGCACGTTCGCCAACACCGCCAAGCGGCGCGCCGCGGCATCGGGATCGCCGGCACCGGCCTCATCGATGACGAATTGTGAAACGAACAATTCGAAATCTTCACGCCGTGTATCCCACCATTCTCTTGTCGTCTGCTGGTGGCCGGCCATGACAAGATCGCGGCTGAGCCAAGCGGTCAAGTAACTCGGGATCGTTGTCTCAAGATACACGCGCGGTTTCATCGAAGGCACCTAGACTAGCAGTATTGTATGCATGGGCAGAACTGCCGGACCCGCTTTCTAGCATACGGCGTCGTTTTCCGGCGCTCCTCACTGGAAGGCCTTGGTGGCTGAACTCTTTTTGTCCGTCCCCTTTTCCTTCCTGCGACTACAGACGTTTCAGCAGACACGGCACCGACAGAATCTTGAACAACCCGGTTAGTTTGAGGCTTGCGGGTTGAGACTTGGGTTTTGAGCGCTTGAACCTTGCATCTTGAAGCGGCGTCACGCTCGGTAACGTTTGTGACTATGGAATACCGAGGCTGTAACCATTCCGGTAGTTTCCCATCGGCAGCGGTTCACTTGAACCGCCCACACCTCGGAACCAGAATCGCGCAAGCCTGTCGGCACCGTGTCTGGTCTCTTACGCCCCCGGCGGCGGGGGCGTTGCTTCAATCTCGCGAAGCATGTCAGCGTCAATGCTGATGAGCGTTCGGTGGTTGAACGAATCGAGCTGTTCTTGCAAACGGTCGATCACGGCCTCCAACCGGCGGACTTCGCGGTCGATGTCCCCCTTTCGGAACTGGGCCGTGTAATCAACCTCCGTGCCGTGGTAGCCTTCGACGATCTTGCCATGCTTTGTGCTAGTTTTGGCCAGTAGGGCCACCAACGACTTCGCCTCCCCAAGCTCGAAGATAGTCCGCTGCATCGGCTGGTTGCTTGCGTTGAGGGCGACCTTCAGTTCGAGAAGCCGGGCGACCAGCTTGTTCCGATCGGCATAGACTACCTTTAGATCCGGGCGGTCTGTACCAGCCGGAAGGCTATTGTAGCTCTCGAAGTCAGTGTCGAGTTTCGCCAGACGCCCGGCGAGCCGGTTTTTCAGCTTCAGCGCCCGCGCCAGGGTAATCTCGGCTTGCTCTGGCATCGATTAACCTCTGAGGTCTAAAGATGAAGCTCACCGGCCAGGCGGTCTGGTGCAGCGTTTGGTTCGGGCCGCACCGTTCTTCTCCGAACGACCTACGCAGCCAGCTAGGGTTGTTATCTGCGCTGCGCGATAAAACGTGTTCAGCGACTAGGACAGGAATTGCAACGCCGAGGTTCGAATTTTCTAAATTTTTCGCCGCTGATAGTCGAAGGCGAACAAAGTTGTCAGAATTCCTGACACCTTTTCTGGTCCGCGGCAAAACCGATATGCTTGTGGGTCCCTCAGAAACACCAGGCGAAATGAAGAGAGA
This sequence comes from uncultured Planctomycetaceae bacterium, assembly GCA_963790585.1. Classification (GTDB taxonomy): domain Bacteria; phylum Planctomycetota; class Planctomycetia; order Gemmatales; family Gemmataceae; genus CAWBOY01. Next base: position 66,552 of record CAWBOY010000010.1, on the reverse strand, counting down.
ATTCTTCAGGACTCCGCAGGTCGCCTATTGACAATCAAGGCCATAGATGGGTTCGGTGCCTAGGCTATCGGGACCGTAACCGTTGTACGTGAGGCGCGAGAATCTCCGCCAGCTTCTCATATCCTTGGCGCGACGGATGAACAGTGTCGGGCATCAATACGCTGTCCAACTCCCCGTTCAAAAGTACGAAGGGCGTGCCGGCTTGAAGAAACGTAATAGATCCACCCGCGCCTAAGAGTTCATTCGTGTCACGGATGGCTCTTCGAGTCCGATCGGAGAACTCCCGCTCCCGCGGTAGGATCGCCATCAAGAGCACATGGGCGGAGGGCTGGCGGAGCCGCACCTCGTCAATGAGACGCCGTATGCCCGTTGCGACGGCTTGCGGGGGATCGCCTCGACTCAGGTTGTTCGTGCCGATGAGAATCACAATAATGCGTGGCGACATTCGATCCAGTTCTCCGGCTGTCACCCGCCAGAGTACATTTTCGACACGATCCCATTTTATTCCGAGGTTTGCCGCGTTCGGACCGAAACAGCCTGTCCAAATCTCCGGATACTGCCTCCAGCCCTCCGTGATCGAATCACCGAGGAATACAACATCGGGGGAAGACGTGCGGGCGGCGAGTTCCGCCATGAGTTCCAAATGCCGATCACCGCGCTCCTCGACCGGTACGGTTAGATCTGGGGGGGGGGTCGGAGGCGAGGAAAAGAGCCCACGATAGCATCGACTCGCAGCCGGGCGGAGCGCAAGCCCGAGTGTGAAACAGGCAACTCCTAGGCCGACCATGATGACAATCCGCGTCACAACTCCTCCGTTCGCCGAACTTGTTATTAGATTGCGCACGTGCAATCTATACCTGTTTTATACTCAGGGATAACGTACCCCGGAAGTCGTTTTCCGTGGATCACCTATGGTCATTTCCGGCCGAGCCAGCCATCCCATAACCGGGCTTTGCGCGGCGGCTCGGTGCTTCGATCACCTATTGCAACGTCTCTTCGCCGACGACTTGGATCGGCGCCGTAAGCCATCGATTGAAGTAGGCTATCGGCGTTTCGCCAGATAGATTCATGGGTCTCGCGCCATAAGACGTTTTAGCAGGCACTTGTCCTCAGAGCGCACCACAAACTGATTGCGCTATATTTCTGCTCCCTCTCAATTATCCTGGAGTTGTGTGCGTCATTACCATAAGAAAAAGCAAATTTTCCGATTTGTTAGATCGACCGTACAGCTTGACATGTTGGCAAACAGGCTCGGCAATAGCGGTATAAGGTTTTATATAGAAATGACATGCGTCGAGTGGCTCTGTTTGCCAACCGGATTCCGGTTCGTGGCAAGCTGGTCATGTGGTTGCTCTCAGGGCCTTTCTTTCGAGACGGTCCAGTCGTAGGCGGGGAAATGGTAGCGATCGAATGGGGGGTTGTCCGTGGATTCGTTTGCATCTCACCCCTTTGGCGCGGCGTAACATTCAGTTACGCAATATGTTAGATATGAGGGGGTGAGATGCAAACCGGCGTGACATTTTTTGCATCTCGCCCCTGCGTCATTCGGTAAACGTCCTCAACAGTGCGGGGACGACCAACGTTCAGCCGCGATTGAACGACGTGAGTAGATCATAGTACCGCCAACGCGCGAAAGTTGGCGGGGCTTAGAATTCGGGCGTTGATTTGCCGTGTTTTATCGGGAAAAAGTGTGATTCTAAGTACCGCCAACGTTTGCGGTACTTAGAATGGTTGGCGGAACTAAGAATCATCGCCGGCGCGTTAGGCGTGTGAATAAACGAGTCAACCGATAAATCGACGCCTAGTTTCTGACCAAGGGCTTCTGCCCATTTGTGCAGGGTTCCGAGAGTCGGATTCAGCATCTTGCCGGTTTCCAGTCGCGACAGAGCCGGTGCATCGATCCCCATGCGTTGGGCTACCTCGGCCAGAGTCAGGCCTTGATTCTCGCGTGAGGTTTTGAACCTCGCCATCAGGCTCAAAATTGCCGCGAAGCTCTGTTGATTAATGCTGTCGGCTGGCTGTTGCTTAACCGGGTTGAGCGCGTGCTGCTGGCGGATGGCTTTTTCCTCGGCGCGCTCTTCCGCCGTTCGAGTTCGCTTCATGCAGTTCAGCCCTTCTTCTTCGTAGGAATTTATGAAGCCTCACTGTGATTATCGGGGACAAGGCTACTATCTTATTTGGCAAGGGTGAATTGTGGCAAGGTTGATCCACGATGTTGACTCACGCCGCAAGCCATTTATTCGCAAAGACTTAAAATTAACATTACTTAAACGATAAACATTTGATAACAGACCACCCTTGCCAAAAGTGATTTGGCATGGCAAGGGTGGTCTGTACAGCGAAAATGCCCATCGGACTACCACACGGTTGGCAATGCCTGTTCCAACTGGTACAGTCCGGGAGACCGAGTCTCCCAGCGAACCTCTAGAGTGTTCCTATGCTGCTTTATTATGGCTTGATTCTCGTAACCTTCGTCCTTGCCGCGCCGGACAAATGGCCCGCTCCGGATGAGAAGGAAAAGGACCGTATCTATCGCCTTTTTGTCGAGGAGTTGGTTTCCTTGACGCCGGGGAAGGGCAAGTATCCCGCATCGTTCACAATGGGATCCAAAGACAAAACGGCTCCGGACACCGAAAAGCCTGCCGTCGAAATCACGTTCAAACACGATTTCGCCATGTCGAAATTCGAGGTGACGCAAGAGCTTTACGTCGCCTTGATTGGCAGCAATCCGGCGCGCTGGAAGGGGCCACGGAACTCCGTCGAGATGGTGAGCTGGCACGAAGTGCAAGAGTTTTGCAAGCTGCTGACCGCCGAACTGCGAAAACGTAAGCTCATTAAAGAGAACGAAGTGATTCGGCTCCCTTCGGAGGCCGAGTGGGAATACGCCTGTCGCGCGGGCACGACGACGCGCTGGGCCTTCGGCGATGATCTCAAGGACCTCGCCGATTATTGTTGGTATGCAGTCAACGCGCCAGGTAACGATCCGCCGGTCGGCAAGAAAAAGCCGAACGCCTGGGGCTTTCATGAGATGCATGGCTATGTATGGGAATGGACGGCCGACGTGTGGAATCCAACTCATGCCGACGCTGATCCCGCGGGCAAGGCTCGGAGTGGCGACAGCAAAGAACGTGTCGTCCGCGGCGGCGGATTCAATTCGCCGGCGGAACAAACACAGAGCGCGGCGCGGGCTGGAAAGCCAGCCGATACGCGGAATGATGCGATTGGATTTCGATGCGTCAAGGCGGCTGTGAAAGAGTGACGGAGGCTCTGAAATGTGTGAAAAAGGGCGTGGCGTAGTCTTGGCTTTGGTTGCGATGACCTTCGCCGGCGCGGATTGGCCGCAGTTTCTCGGGCCGAATCGCGACGCTCATTCCGCCGAGAAGGGGTTGGCCACGAGTTGGCCGAAGGGCGGGCCGCCGGTTGTTTGGGAACGGGAAGTCGGCGCAGGTTACGCCGGGCCTGTGGTCGCGGACGGTAAATTAATCCTGTTTCAACGCGTCGGCGGCGAAGAGGTCATCGAGTGCCTGCAAGCGTCGACGGGTAAGCCGGTTTGGAAGCAAGCCTATCGCTGCGGTTATCGCGATAGTTACGGCAAGGGCGATGGCCCGCTCGACGCCTGTGATCTTCGACAAAAAAGTCTACACCCTCGGCGCCGGCGGCCGGCTGAGCTGTGTGAACTTCGGCGACGGCGCCAATGTCTGGCATCATGAGTTGCTTGAAGAATACAAAGTAACGCCGAGTTTTTTCGGCATCGGTACGTCGCCGATCGTCGAGGGCGATCTGCTCGTAGTCAATGTGGGCGGGACTGATGCGGGAGTGGTCGCGTTTGACAGAGCCACGGGCAAAGAAGTTTGGAAGGCGACGTCGCAAGGGGCGAGCTACGCCTCGCCGATCTTGGCGACCATTGGTGGCGAACGTCAACTGATTTTCTTCACGAGACAAGGTTTACTATCGCTTGAACCCAAGAGCGGCGCCGTTCGTTTCGAGAAGCGTTGGCGTTCCCGGATGGAGGCGTCCGTCAACGCCGCGACCCCGATTTTTGTCGGCGACCAAATTTTTCTGACTTCGAGCTACAATACCGGCGCGATTCTGCTGAAAGCGACGAAAAACAACGTGCAAGAGATCTGGAAAGGGGACGATTCGCTGTCGGCTCATTTCTCAACGCCGGTTTACGTTGATGGTTATCTTTACGGCAGCGATGGCCGGCAGGAGGCTGACGCCCGCCTGCGTTGCGTCGAATTCGCCACCGGCAAAGTGCGTTGGACGCACGACGGCTTCGGCTGCGGCTGGGCAATCGCCGTCCAGGGAATGCTGCTGCTCCTGAGCGAACAAGGCGAACTAATCCTCGCCGACGCGTCGCCCAAGGAATACAAGGAACGAGCACGGTTTTCGTTGTTGTCCAGCCCCTGTCGGGCCGCACCCGCCCTTGCCGACGGCCGCCTCTTCGCCCGGGACGATAGAAAACTGGTCTGCGTCGATCTGAGTTTGCGCTGAGTCCGAAAATTCCGGCCGAGACGAACGAAAAATCGCCGTCCCGAGCGAAACGCCCCTTGAAGGAGAGGGGGTCCGATCCCTAAAGTGGACCATGCTACGAAAGCCGGAGTGGTGGAATTGGCAGACACGCCAGGTTGAGGGCCTGGTGCCTGTAATGGGCGTGCAGGTTCAAGTCCTGTCTCCGGCAATCATTACAGGGCAAGGGGTTACGGTGATTCCGAACCTCTTGCCCTTTGTGTTTACCGGACCCCTTGGTAAAATATTGGTAAAGCTATTTGCCTGATGTAGCGGTGATGCTGCGGAGGACCCAACCATGGCGTCTCTGCAAGAACGAAACGGCAGCTACCGGATTCTTTTCTGCCATCACGGCAAACTGCATAGTTTTACCATTGGCAAAGTCGAGAAGGGCGAAGCCGAGAACAAAGCCCGGCAGGTCGATTACCTGCTCATGCGCCTGAAGCAGCGGCTCGTAGTGCTGCCCGATGGCGCCGACATCGTGACATTCGTTGAGCACGATGGCAAGCTTCCGGACACCGGGCCGACGCTGGCCCATGCCCCGCGTCAGGCTGTTACGCTCGGCCACCTAAAAGACCGCTATCTCACCACTTACGCTAACGGCACCATCGAGACCAACAGCCTCGACACCTGCAAATTGCACCTGGGCCACTTTGCCCGTCTGCTTGGCGATGGTTCCCCGATTGGCGAACTATCGCTCAGCCGGCTCCAGGAATACGTCAACAAGCGGGCCGAGGCGAAGCTGTCGCCCGTCACGATCCGCAAGGAGATCGCCACGCTGCGAGCTGCATGGAACTGGGGCGAGCCGATGGGCCTGACCTCCGGCAAATTCCCGAATCGCGGCCTGCGCTACCCCAAGACCGACGAGAAACCGCCCTTCATGACGATGGCGGAGATTCGAGAGGCAGCTCGCCGCCGGTGGCGACTGCGCCTCGCTCTATGAGGCGTTGTACTTACAAGCCAGCGAGATAGCCGAGTTGCTCGCGCACGTGCAAGCGAAGGCCGTCCATCCGTGGATTTATCCCCTTTTCTGTTTCGCCGCTCACACCGGAGCCAGGCGGTCGGAAATACTCCGCACGCTCGTAGCGGACGTGGACTTTATTGGGAATGCTGTGTTAGTCCGAGAAAAGAAGCGGAGCCGGAGCCAGCGGACGACCCGCCGCGTCCCGCTGACCCCATTTCTCAAGGACGTGTTGGGGGCATGGCTGGCCGCCCACCCTGGCGGCCCGGCCCTGTTCTGCCATGCCGGAACCGTCGACCGCAGCAAGAAGCGGAGCGCCACGACCGGCCACCGGAACGAAAAGAAACGCCCTTCGTCGCTGAAGGGCCGGATGGCGAATGTGCAAAATCGGGAGCAGCCGGCCCAGGCGGCGCTGACCCGCAACGAAGTGGATGACCATTTCAAGCGCGTACTCGTGGGCACGAAATGGGAGCTTATGCGCGGCCTGCATTGCTTGCGACACAGTTTCATCTCGGCGTGTGCGAGCAAGGGAGTCGACCAGCGGCTCGTGCAGGAATGGGCCGGGCACATGAACGAAGCAACATCGAAGCGATACCGCCACCTGTACCCTTCGACCCAGCAGGAAGCTATTACCCTGGTCTTTGAATGAGCCGTAGACCTTCCTTCTGATAGCGCAGTAGTTCGGCATGTTGCACGGCCCAGCGGGCATGGGCGCCACGCCCGGATAGCTTCTTTTCAGCGTGGATACGCCCGAGGCGGCACCATTCTCTGCAGGTGAAACAGGATTTGCCGACGAGCTTGGCAAATTCTTCGATCTCGTAGTATTTCTTGAGGATTTGCCGCTCGACCAAGACGCCGAGCATCTCCTCGATTTTTTCCAGCCTCTGTTCTAAAGTAGTCATCGCTTACCTCGACCCTCTATGCCCTTCTCGCCCATGGGGAGCTTTTTCCGTTCTTGGGGTACGCACTCAAATCCACCTCGGATTTTGCCCGTTCGACTCACGCAAGCGTCGGACGATTAACAGGACAACAACCGTCACACCGACGCCTAGTGTGAACATTCGCCAGCTATAGGCTGACCTGGTTGCTTGCGCATTTGCCAATGCCTTGTAGTAGTTCTGCGCCTGTTGACGCCTTTTGCGGACCTCCGCTACTCCGTCCTCCAGCTTTTTAAGTGCCAGGGCATATACCAACGGATCGGCCAGGTAGGCGTCGAATCGATCGATGTCGATCAACTCCTTGGCATTCCCAATGGCCCAAGAGGCCACCTCGTCTCCATGTTTCGGCTGCGCGATGACGCGAAGCAGCGAACGCGGCTCTGGAAGCTTGTGGAGACCGCCCGAGATGTGGAACTCAACGAGTCGCAGAGCCACCGCCTTCGAACAAGCAAATATCGCTGCGACAGCATCTTCGCCGTAGCGTTCCACGAATTCTCGTCCGCTCGCGCCAATGAAAGCGACTGCCCGCTCTCTCTCGGCACGTAACTCTCGGGGACCAGGAAGAGGCTTCGTCGGTTGTGCCGTCGGCGCGGATTGCGGCCTCTGCCGCGATCCATGGCCGAAGAGCGACGACGGCTGGAGTAGCACGAAAACGAAAAGCAGACTCATCCAAATGCATCGAAAGACCATGCCAGATCCTCCAGGACGGGAGTTATGGTTCAATTATCTTTCCTGGCCACCGCGATCCCGATCATCCCCTTGTTCCTTACCCTGCTCTTTCGCCTGTTCTTTACCCATTTCCTTGCTCTTCGCCTCGGCCTGCGACAGTTCCGCCGCATGGGCGCGCAGGTCACTGAGGCTCATCGTGGCGCCCGGCGACTCCTGCTCGGGGCCCTCGCCAAAATTTCCTCGCGCCTGGGCGATCTCTCCTTGGGTCGCCGTGCCATATAAGCCCATTTCTGCGTCCGCCACACTTTCACGAGACGGGTTCATGGCGTTGCGCAGCTCTTTCAGCCCAAGGCGGGCCATCGCTGATAAATGCCCTTCGCCTATCTTCCCTTCCATCGCACATCTCCTTTACCACGGGGTGAACCAATCATTGGATCCGTTCTGCGCAAGCCATAGCCAATACAAGGCGAGTACCAATACCAAGAACCACCCTAGCCACCGCCGCCAGGGCAACGCTCGGCTTCGGCGCTTCGGTGCGTCAGGATTAAAATCGGGGTCCTGATACCACTTCACGCGATCGGCCAGGACCGGCGCACTCCCACGCAGCAGCACGATCACCGAGTCGTTACTGAGGGTGAGGATTTCCTCGGGCCGCAGGAGCGCTCGGCCGTTTTCCGAATAGTTCAAGGAGCGGCCACGAGTCACCTGTTCGCTCTGCTGACCGCCGACACCGGCCTGTATTGAGTGCGACTGGTTTTCACCGTAGCTTTCGAGTACCTGTGTCCAATCGCCGATGGTCTTACTGAGCCGCTCGGCGCTGTCATAATTGCTCGCCGCGCCGAGATGGATCTGCGTGCTGCAATTGTCGTAGAGCAGACTTGGTTTGTCCTTGAAGGCAGTCATTACCTGGCTCGCTGACTGGTAGGCCAGCACCAAGCGGACACCCGCACTCCGCCCACGCACCAGCGCTTCCTCCAACGCGGGTAGCGATCCGAGGGCCGACGCTTCATCGAGCAGAAAAAGCACCTCACCGTCTTGTTCGCTGCCGCCCATGCCGATCAAACGGACCAGACTGGAAATCCAACAACGCAGCAACCCTTTCTGCGCGTCCAGTTGCTCCGGCGGAATCTGCAAAAACAACGTGATGCCCGGCTTCCGCAAGGCCGCCGGATCGAAGGTGCTGCTGGACACGGATTTCCCCACCAACTCGGAATCCAGGAAGGAGAGATGGCGAGTCACCGTGCTGAGCACGCCCGCGCCCTCTTTGGTGAGCCCGGAACCGTCTTTGTCACAGAGCGTTTTTAGCTGGTTGCCGAGCCGGGCGGGTATGCCCGCAAGCTCCTGTAGCTTGCTCGCAGCGGCTTTTAGCAAATCCACGTCGCTGACAATTTCCTGCACCGAATTGAGGGTCCTCTCCTCGTCCTTGAAGACGAGCAATACCAGAACCAGCACGGCACAGATGACCTGCACCGATTTATCGTTCCAATGCTGGTCGGGTTCGGTTCCGAGGCGCGGCACGAGAGCCTCGGCCATTGCCCGGGCGGAATCGACCAGCGTCGGGCTGTTGCTGGCTATCACGTCGAGTGGATTAAATGCATCTTTGCCACCGTTGAACGGGGCCAGCCAGACGAGTCGATGCCCCATCGCAACCCGCCGCGTCGCCGTGCTTGCGTGCAGGTCCCCCTTGGTGTCAAAGCAGACCAGAGACCCACGGTCATAGGTGAGTAAATTCGGGATGATGATGCTCACCCCTTTGCCGGAGCCGGTGCCACCGCAGAGGAGTACGTGACAGTACCTGCGGCAGACGGATGAGTTCGCCTTGCAAGGTCCGCCCCAGGACCAGTCCGTTGCCGGCGAGCATCCCGCCCGCGCGAAGCAATTTCTCGCTCATCCAGGTGGCCGTTCCAAACGCCGTCCCCGACGGACGCCACCCACGGCGGTGAAAAACCATGACAAAGAAAACCGCCAGGATGAGCAACGATATGGCCTGGTCATCTGCACTGGCCTTCATCGGATTCCCTCCGCAAGACCCGTCACTTTTATGTCGGCCCTGAACTCCGAATTGGCATGAACAATATCCGGGTTGCGTCCACCAATTTCCGCTGGTCTTTCCGGCTCATTGCGGTGGCCTTTATGCTTGCGTCCCTGCCCGGTGCCGTGAACAAGCGACGTTCCGCTCGACTTCGCTCTATCACGGCAAATGCGAGAGAACGTAGTGCCATCGATGCCATCCTGGCTCGCAACCTTCATCGCCTTAAGCAAATCCGTTAGCTCCTCAATGGCACTTTCCAACGTTAAGTCACGGCCTTTGACTACCACCGTGCAACCCGAGGGCAAGGGACATTTCAGGGAACTAAACTTGGCTACGGATGTCTGGTGTTCCGGTTGACGCATCCTTCGAATCTTGGCTGCCAAGGCGTTGCGTGTCAGGTCCTTGGCCTCTCCCGCCAACGCCCGTTGGCGCTCCGGATCCTTTTCCTGCTGCGCGATCAGGCAGGCTTTCGACATATGCAGTGATCCGCTATTGACCTGCTCTTGGACTTCGATCGGAAGTGTGAGAAGCGAAAGATAGTCACCGACCAGGCTTTCGCTGACGCCCAGTTCCTTGGCCATCTGCCTTGCCGTACAACTGTGCGCCGCGATGTTTGCCTGCCAAAGCCGCGCCCGGTCAATCGCCGGCAAGTGCTGACGATGGACATCAATCGAGGCTTGGGCCGTCAACAGTTCGGCCTGAGTTGGCTTTTTGCCCAGGTCCATAGCGAGAACGTCGGGAAGCCCGCACATCCGCGCCCCTTCGAGGCGACAGCCACCATCCGAGACAATGAACCGAGTCGTCGCGGCATCGGTGTAGCCAATGATCGGCACCTGCTGTCCGATGGCTTTCATGCTCTCGCCGAGCGAACGGCAATAAGCCGGGTCCGGTTTGGATCGTGGTTGCGACGGATAGTCGCATTTGTCCGTTGAAATCTTCAACAAACTAACTGACATCGAACGCCTCCCGCGCGAAACTCCATGTGATGTGACAAGAATTACGGATCGACACGTATGCTTCTTTGAACAGGCTTCATTGGAGAACTTCACATTGGGCCGAGCTACGCTCCCCTCATCTCCCTGCCGATCCCAAGGAGCCAATCAACCGGGATTCCCCAAGAAGACGGATACGCTCGCGAAGTTGGGCGGGTTGCTGTCCCCGCCCTGGAGTCCGGCTTCGGCACCCCTTCACACCCTGGGATGAAAAACACCGTTGAGCCGGATCTTGCCGAGCTTTCAACCGGTTCGGATATCCGTCTGGGGCTTGTCCGATTTTTCAGGGACGGACGCAGCCATACGTTCGAGGAGCGCATTTGCCTTCACCAATTCCTTTTGGCATTCGGCACAACTCACCCACAAGCCATGAACGCTGTAGTTGAGCCGCTCCAGGTCTTCGGCGATCTCCGTCGTCTTCCAAAACCAACACCAGAATTCGCGGATAATTAGGAAAATTACACATGCAACGCAAATGGCCACGACAAACACAATCGGATCCGCAGGCATACCGCCTGGCAGGAATTGCGAAATGAAATCCGTCCGGTCGTTAGACATGGTTATTCCTTTCTAGCTTCTCTTCGGTGATTGGATTCAACGGTTCGGTTTCTCGAACCGACACTAAGGGCGACTTCGCTTCGTCCTGAGAAGGAGCGGTCGGCCGCCCCCAACCCCGCCGGACCAAAAGATAAAACAGGATGGCGGCGACGATGGCCGGCAGAACGACGGTCCAGTTGGTGTGACGAGCAATTTGCCCCACACCCTCCTTCACGACTGCGCCGGTACTTCGGCCAATGGGCGGATGGCATTTTCAGCTACCGTTTTGGCAACGCCCTGTCCGGCCTTCAGGAAGGTTTCCGGGGTCGCCAGGAATGCCGCCAGCGTGGTGCCGACAGCTAACGATCCTTTGTTACGCCAGATGAAGTCCATCGCCGGATCGCCGTATTTCCCGATCACGTCCAATAATTCCGCCGCACGGCCCGTCTTGGCCAGCTCGCCATCGGCCACCATCATGGCCAGACGCCGACCGCCTTGCGGGCTGGCGGCCTCCAGAGCACGCACCGCGCCTGCCCCGAAGCGTTCGACAACGGGTTCGGCGATCCCGCCGGCGTGCTTGACGAGGACGGCGGCAACGGCATCGCCATGTTCGGCGACCAGCTTCATCGCTTGCGGCCGGGATACGATCCGGTTAGCACCATGCTCGCCGTATTGGGCCATGATCCGTGCCGCCTGACCGCCGCGCACACCGGCTTCCTCCAGCAGGGGAAGTGCGGGGGGCCGACTTTGCGAACGGCCTCAAATACTTCGCTGCCATGCCGGGCAGCCGCGACCTCGATCTTCCGTGCGAGCAATTCGGTGCCTTCTAGCACCGCCTTGCCGCCCCAACGCAGCATTACATACTCGGCTATTTCCTTGGCCGCCTGGCTTTTGCCGTCGGCGCGGACGGCGGGGGCCACAGCCACCACGCAGACTAGAATCAGCGCTATCCGCAACGGTGAGACCATGTTTTGCGTGTTCATTGGCTACCTCCGGATTTACAAAACGGCCATAAAAATCGGGTCATCATTGTCCTCCTTCCAGGATCAGTTTCTTCAACGCTGTCTCACACAATCGCGACCGAGATCCCCTTAGTCGCTCCAATTCGTATCCCAGTCCCAGGCATCCGCTTTTCTCTATCCGGTCGGCTGAACGGGCGCATTCGTCACGCACAGACGGATTTGGGTCACCGCTCTGAAGACGCCGGAGTTTCTGGAAGGTCTGAACGGTGCGCGGATCACCATGGAGGAGCATCGCCTGAAACAAATCCAGCGTTCCATCAATCTTGCGGGCGATGTCGCCAGCCGGGTCGTAACCCCACGCGTGCATCACGCTGTCCAGTAGCGCATCAAGGACAAAGCCGGCGGCGATGCCAACGCCTAGCGTGGCGGCTCCCGATGCGGCGCCGGTGCCGAGAATGCCAGCCGAAATACCCAGTCGTTCGGCAAACCCTGCGGCGAGAGAAATTGTAATGTTGGCGGTAATGTCGGCGGCCACCCAGGTGACAGCCTCGCGGCCTACCTGGACCACCATGTCGCGGCTGACCGCGGCTGCGACCAGTTCCAGAGAGTGGGCGTATTCTTTACGGAATGCGTCATCGGTTCTAAGCATGGCCGCCGACTCAACATGCGCCAGCTCGCTATCCTTGAGGTCGGCTCGGATCTGGACCAGAAGGTCGTTTTCTATCCCTTGCAGTTCGCTGAGATAACCAGTCACTACCGACTGAATCAGCTTCTCCAGATCGCGCCGGAAAAAACGCGTTGCTCGAATTGCTCTCGCAGAAATTGGCGATGCGCGTTGGCGTCGGCAAAGGGCAAACTGCTCTTCACGAAGGCCCACTTGCCCCAAAACGACAAGACTGAATCGCCGAAGGCGCGCGAATGCGTTTTGCGTTCCGCGAAAAAGGCGCGGATCACCTCGCGATGACGGTTGGCCGAATCCAGGCCGGCTTTCTCGGCAGCATGAAAACGCGGCAGAATCTTTTCCCAGGCATTCACTCGTGCTGATTTATGCTGCGGCTGCTGCGGTGCCTTTGCCGGGAACAGCAGAAACGGAGAACAGGCAGCCATTCCAATCAGGACGGACGCCACGATTAACAACGGGACGCGCCCCCGAAGCACCCGCGATGCGATCATCGCTGTCATGCAAATCTCCCCTTCGGTAAAAGTTGGCCGTTCGGAAACCGGCAAACGGTCAATGCAATGGGCAGTGACACCGGCGTCATTGCCCTCTGCCCTTGGGGGTTCGCGGGACAGAATTGGACGCGATTGAGACAATGCGATGTCCGGTCCTTGAGCGGCCCGAGGATAGGGAGATTGGGCCGTCAACGCGCGGAAATGCCTTGGTGTGAAGAAGATGGGATGAGAGGGTCGCTGAATTGCCGGTGGCTGACGTGCCGAGAAAAAATGGGAAGAATTTTTTCGCTGTCTCAATCAGGGCGCAGAGGCGGACATTTTCATTTGTCACGCAAACGCTTGCATAACCCTAGGCTTCGCAGGACGGCCCGGGCGTCGGGATTGTCAGCGAAACGGGCTTCGATTCGAGCCAATGTTCGCCGCCAGTTATTGAAACTCACTAAGCCATCGGGGAATAGACGGTCCAGACCTTTGGTCAGGTCATCGTCAATTTCCCCTGCGACGCGCTCCTGAAGTGCGTCGTAGACCGTCCGCAAGGAATCTCCCGGCTGACAGGGCCCACCCGGCGCCACTCCTAGCCAATAGCTGTCAAGCACATCCCGAGTACGTGGGGGTAACTGGTCGATTAGTTGCTTGATCCCGGCCGGCTTCGTTAGGTCGATTTCGGGTCGTGCAGTCGCATTCGCGTTTGCGATTTCCACGCCTTCAGAATCCAAGATACGGTTCTTGAACACCATCCAGCCGCACTGCAGCGCTGACATGCGAAGCGCCGATTGCACCGGTTCGCATGTCGGCGGATACAAGAGCAATTCTTTGGGGGACTTTTCCGCGAGCCGATTGGCGATCGCGTGCGACAAGCTATCCGGGTTCTGCTTCACCTTTTTGTTCAACAGTAGCGCCGCCTCCAGCGCTTGCTTCAGCTCGGTCGGGATTTCCGGGTGGTTGCAAAATCCGGTTACGTTGACGGCCAGCAATATGCAGGGCCGCGGGATGCGTTCCGGGCACTGCGAAAACATCGTCACTATGTCCATCGATAGCCGGTAGGTGCCGTCGTCAAACAGGCCCGGATCATACCTACGCACTTGCGTCAGCGCTCGGTCGAAAACTTCAGCAAGTTCAAGTGCGGATGTGGTATTCCCGGTTAGAGCCCGTTTCGCAAGGCCGTGCAAAAAAACCTGTCCCTGGTCTTTCTCTTTGCCCGTGGCTTGATCCACGGTCAGCAGATAGGTAGTCAGTAACTCCCGCTGTTTCACTTTGTCTGGCGCCTGTTCGATCTTTCTCTCCAACCAGGGCAGTGGCACGCTCAGGAAGCGACCAACCGCCAGCACCATTAAAACGTCGACCACTTCGCCTACCGGCTCGGTCGCGATCGTTGCGACCAGTCGCTGGAGCAGTCGCCGGTCTGTTGCTGCGGCAAGCGCACGCACGGCGGCGACTCGCACTGTGGTGCGCCCTCGGTATGGCGAACCAGATGCTCGATCAGCTCGCAGCCGTCGCGCAGCGGGCAGCTGGCCAGGGCGGTCAGGATGTTTTCCAGGCTCGGGTCGTCCGGCGGCAATGCCGCCAGCCTACAAAGCAGCCGGTCGCGGCCACCCGGATCGAGCAGCTTACGCTGGCCGATCGCATGGCTCAGGACATTGCCCGCCATTGTCTGGTTCTCGGCTACGCATATATGCTCACCGATTACGATTGAAACCAATTTATCGATGGCCTCGCGTCCGCCGATCGAGCCCAGGCTGTCGATCACTTGTCCTTGCAGATCGTGGTCGCTTTCCTCCTGAGTAAGCAGGGTCAACAATCCCGGAAGGCATCCCAGGTCACGCGCCACACCGGCATGGATGACGGCGGTACGCCGATCGCCGCGATCCAAGGCCGGGTTCACCAGTGCCGCCCGGATCGCCTTCAAATCCTCTTCGGTCACGCCACCGCGAGCGTCGAATCCGGCGTAATCCCGCCACGCCCCGGTGAGTAAGTCGTCCAGTTGTTCACGCCGCCCCACCGAAGCCGGCACGGCGTCGACGATGCATTGGATGATCCAGAAATCGAGGCCCTTGGCGATGCGGGCGCACCGCGACAAATCCTCGGCGTCGAGTTCGGCGAATACGTCAACCAGGGCATTGGTCAGCGTCATATCCTGATTGGACCGTATCTCGGCCCATAGCGCCTCGCGTAAACCCTGGCCAAAATGGTCACCGTCCGCGGCCGGCCAGCGACCCGCCGCCGCCACTCGCGCGACACGCAGCAAAATCTGATGGAAACGGTCGCGCCTCTGAAACCACTTCGTCACCCGTTCACGGCAGCGTGTCGCAACCTGATTCCGCAGCCCGGCGGCGAAATCCAGGACAGTCATCCGGCTCAGAGAATAAAAGGATCGCTCCAGAAACCGGTCTAATTCCGCCGTTGCCATCGCCGCGCCATGCTCGGCCGCGAAATACTCCTGGAAGGTCGCGTGGAGGAAGGTGTACTCGTCAAACACCGGATCGGCACGGTTGATGAAACGGCTGCGGCAGACCGATTCCACCGAGCATCCGCCCAGCCCTTCAGCCAATTCCTGGGCGTGAAACAGATACCGGGGGAGATCGGCGTCAAACAGTAAGCCGTGCGAGAGACGCCGCAACGCAGCCAAATGTTCGATTGTGAGAGGATCGTTCACAGGTGGCGTCAGGTTGTGCAATTCTTGAATCCAGGAAGTCACCTGCCGGTAAACGTCGGCAAGGGTCCGCAGCTTCGTTCCTTGCCCGGCAGCACGCGCCAGCACGCGAACCAAGAGGCCAAGCAAGAACGGGTTCGCCGCCATCTCGCGCAAATCGGACTCGGTGCGAATTCGTTCTACCGTCTGGTCAAAGAGGTCGGTGCGTCCCAGCACGGTCAACAGATTCGCGCGAGATGCTCGACAGCGGCCGGCGCCAGTCCGGCAATGTGATAAAAATCGACGCGTTCCCCGTCGCATAATTGACGGGGCAACCCGGACGGACGTGTCGTAATCACCGTCCCGAAATACGGGTCTTCGAGCAAGATATGATCGCGGACGCGATCGCGTTGCCCGGCGGGTACTTCGTCCCAACCGTCCAGTAGCAGCAGGAAGCGTTGGCTTTTGGATGCGACCCGCCGCAGCCAGAAGGCTGCCGGTCCCCAATCGTCGATTTTGGTTCCCAGGCACTCGAAGAAAAACTCCAGAATGGAAAGCGTAGGCGACGCCGCCAAAGCCAAGGCATAGGCGCTCAGCTTGACGACCAATGCGACATCGAAGTCCGGAAGCTTCTGCTGATAAGCAGCCCACGTCAGCCAATGAACCAGAGTCGATTTTCCGCTGCCCGGTTCTCCGACCACGACGCAGCGCCGCAAGGTACGCGACACCATCGCCGGGATGCTTACCACCGGATACTCGTTGGCTAACAGCCGCCGGGACATGCGCCTGACCGCTCCAGCTTTCCGTTCTCGCT
Organism: uncultured Planctomycetaceae bacterium; assembly: GCA_963790585.1. Taxonomy (GTDB): domain Bacteria; phylum Planctomycetota; class Planctomycetia; order Gemmatales; family Gemmataceae; genus CAWBOY01. Next base: position 50,336 of record CAWBOY010000010.1, on the reverse strand, counting down.
CTCGACAAGCGTTTGGTCGGCAATGGCAAAAAGCTCCACGTAAACCTGGTCGATGGCGGCCGGAGCCTCTCCGGGCACTACGGCAGGCAGGAAGCGCCAACGACGATTCTTACCCAGCTGATCGAGCCAAACGCCAAGACCGAACGCGCACTGTCGTTCCGCCTCCGCAAGGCTAACGTCCGCGACAGGCGCGGAGACGGCCTCGCTCAAATCGATGCTGCAATGCGTTATGGCCATCGCACGCCGAAGGCCCGAAAAATCACGGTAACCCTGGAGTGACCAGTCCTCGGGCAACTTCAACAGATCCCTGGAGGTTTCGTGGAGCTTAGCGATTGGAACGAACTGTTGTTTTGGGAATTGGGTGTTCCAGGAGGCGACAACTTCTTCCAGGCGATCGATCTCCGAGCGGGGAACGACATTGCCCAGAATTGCCAATAGCGCAACGCGCATACGTAAGAATGGCTCATCGGCGGCGGCGATCCATTTGGGCCATTGGCCTATTTCGGAAGCGATCAAAAGGCCTAATGCGTGCCTCATCGATGCGCTCGATTGCGAACGCGCCCCTGCCTCCGTCTGCTGTTCGCGTGGCATCGCCGGCCTCTCAGCATCCGCCTGTGGTTAATGAGTCGAGCACCCGCTCGTGGAGAATCCCCTGTCCCCAAGACGGTATAAAACTCGGCGGAATTGTGCTTTATTGTAAGAATGCGGGAGCCGTCTTTTCGAGCCATTCCTTTAGGGCTTCGTGCGACTCGAACTCGCCGATCTGGATGCTGTCGATGGTCGGCCCGTTTTCGCCGAGGTTGCGAATGTCTTCCTCGCTCATTTCCCGCAGCCAAAGCACGCGGTGGCGTTGCAGCCCGCCTCGGGTCAGATTGATCGCGCCTTCGTTCAGCGGCTGGTCGAGATTGCTGCCACGGACCAGCACGAGATATACGAGGTCGCCGGAGAATTTCAAAAGCAGCCCCTCGGAGGGATTGTACTTCCAGGTGCCGAGCCAGCTATACGGAAACCACATGCTGTTGCCGTCGCGGAACCGGAACTCCACGGCTGAGGCATGATCGCGGATGCCACGTAAATAGCCGAAGGCGGCGCACGAGGCTTCAATGCCCTCCGTCTCCGTCTCTTTCTTCGGCGAATTTCCGGTTTGGCTTTCGGAGCGAAGGAGTCCTTTCAGTCGCTCCTGATGCGGCGTCTTATCGACCATGATCTATCTCCTGTCGCGCCTTGCCCTCTCGCTCATTGCCCGGTTGGCGAGTGTCGTTCCTCAGTGCGAACAAACCGATCCCACGTGCAAATGCTGAACGCTTCCTTGGTGGTGCCTGTTTGTCCGGTTGCGGTTGCCTAGGTTCAGCCAGATCCGTCGCCGACATCGGATCGTCCGGACGGTTGATCGCCTTCCACAATTCGTTTTTGTCGTCGGTGAATACCTGCACTTGTTCCTTACCCCGAGTGGCAGCGACATAGGCCGTGCGCTCGCCGGTCGCCGGAAATGACTGGCTTGAGATGCCGACAAATACCTTATCTACGGTCGAGCCTTGACTGGCATGGCTGGTCACGACATAGCCGTGCGTCAGATGGCCGAAATCGCGATCGATCACCCAGCCATGATCGACTAGAATGTCGCCCCGTTTGGTAAATCCATGAACCGTCAGTAACGAGCCGTTGCTCAGGCGGTGCTTGCCGTCCTTCGTTTTGCCTCCGGCGGTGACGCGGAAGCGTTCGCCTACCGCCAGGGCAAGATGCGTGGGCCGGTAAAGCTCGAAGCGATCGGCAAGTTCGGTCGGCGGCTTGACTTTCTCTCCGATGACAAGACGCGATCCTTTGGTGAAACCAGGTGCATTCTGGTGGAACTGGAGCATGTCGCCCGGATCATATTCGGTGATGTCGGTTTTCTGGGGATCGGTCAGATAGGCCGATGCCCACGCGTTGACGATGCGTTCCTCGCCGAGCTTGCCTTGTGCCTTCAATCCGGCACGGATCGCTTTTGTTATATAATCTGCTTCGATGTGGGTCGGCGACACGATCAATGCCGATTTAGCCTGACCGTCGCGTTTTTTTTCAGCAACGGCAAGCAGGTAGGATTCGGCCAATTGCTTGTTGCGGTCCTCATCAGCTACTTGCTTGATCCAGCCAAGCTTGTCGAGTTCCTCGAATCCTTCGCTGATCCTGCCCTCGCTTAGGGCTTTCGCGGCCTCTTTGTATTTCCCTTTCTGGCGGACAATTTCTGTCACCTCGGCGACTCGTAGTCCCGCCTTATCCTCCAACAGCTTGAGCGGTTCGCCCGCCATCACGCTGCGATGCTGGCGTCGGTCGCCGACCAGAATCACCCGAGCGTTCAACCTCTCGGCGGCGTCGAAGACATATAGCATGTCGCGTGTGCCGAGTTGGCTCGCCTCGTCGATGAGAATGACGCCGTTCCTTGCCGATTCCTGTATTTCCTGATCCTTCAGAAACCTCGCCACCGTGTCGGCATTGGCGAAGCCCGCTTCTTCACGCAGCACTTCCCGGCTCGCCTTGACGGATTGGGCCAAGGCGACCACCGGCTTCCCGGCTTCGGCCAAGGCCTCGCCGATTTCCTGTTCGAGGGTCGTTTTTCCCGTACCCGCCGCACCGCGAATAATCATCACCCGGTCACGCGAGCCAAGGACGTGACTCACTGCGGCTCTCTGGCCCTCGTTGAACCAATCCCGCGAACACGGACGTTTCGGATCACCGAGCGGTCTGGCCCGGCCCCGCCCCTGCCGGGCGAAGTCGATCATCCGCGATTCGAGGGCGAGCATTTCCTTGGTTGTCGCCATCGCGCGGCCTTCTACGTCGCTGCGGATCAACGGACGCTCCTGCATCTCGCGCCCGGTCGCCTCAACGGTGACGCCGCCGATGCCCCGTTTCAGGGCTTCTGTCAGGAGCTTGCGTTGCGGAACTACCGCCTCCCGGACGAAGCTATGTGCAATGGCGTGATCGACAGCTGATTTCTCGCTACGCTCTGGCCTGGGAGTCACTTTTTCACGACGATGCACGGCGGCCAATTGTTTGCGTTCCTCATCGCTTAAGCGTCCGTTCCATTCTTTGCGTAATGCCTCCCAACTCAATGCCGAGCCTTTCTTCTCTCGGGTCTCGGCTCCAAGTTCCGCTTTGCGGTCGGGGTTGGTTATACCTTTCTCCTCGGCTACTTTCTCGATCAGCGCCGTGCGCCGCGAGAATCGCTTCAATACATCGGCTGGAATCCCGCTGATCTCGAAATCGTCCCGCTTGCGCTCGACGCCGAAGCCAATGTCCTGGAGCTTGTTGGCGAGCCGGACACGGAACGCCGCTTGGAAGTATGGAGCGTCACGCTTCAATTCGCGGAACTGACCCGCCTTCCAGCGTTCTTCTTCCTGGTCCCAGGTGGAGTTAAAGGCGAAAACATGGGCATGGAGTTGTGGGTCGGGCAAGCCGTTCACTGGCCGGGAGGTCGTGTGGATGAATTCCGCCCAAACCATGTTACCGGTAGTGCGGTCGGTGTCCTGACCAAGGGTACGGACGCGGGTTTTCATCTCGGCTTCCATCTCGCGCATCGTCTCATCGACGGCGCTGCGGAACGCCTCCAAAATGTCCTGGTCGCCGCTCATGGCGTATAGCAAGGAAACCGACTTCGGAACCGAGAAGGTGAAATCGTAGCCCACGGTGCGTTCCGACCGCGTTCGCACCGTCAGCGGTTCGCCGGTCCTGGGATCAAGGTTGTCGCATAGCCGCTCGAAGGAGAATTTGTCAACGGTGCCGGAAAGACCCAAACGGGCTGCACCCTTCCCGCCCCAGGAACCTACCAGTTCCTGGCCTTCGCTGTAATAGTCCGCCGTGGCGTAGTAACGCTTGGCGTCCTTGGCACTATCCTGTTGCGTGACGCGGATCATGCCTTATTTTAGGTTATCACAGTTTTGTTAACGAAATGTTAACACCTCTTGTGTGACCCGCAGCCACCCTTGGTTTGCCGCGTTTTCATAGTTACAGATGTGACCCGTGCGCCACTCAAACGCCACACTGCGACATGCATCTATTGAGTTTCTCAATCGATTTTTTTGATGATTTTTGCCGGTTCTCGTTGGACAGTTGGGTCGGTGTTTGCTCTATGAGCCCATCAGAGAGTCGCCGATGAAAGAGCGTGACACCAACAATTGGGGTTTCCCATCAGAGCGTTGAGATTGATCGGGCCGGGCCAATATCAAGGCCAAGCGACATGGGCGCGGCTGACGGTCGCTGCCCGGTCCCCGAATCAGTGGCGGGAGGGCTATGGCGTTTCCTGTCAGGGCGAAATGTGCAAAAAATCTCTTGCCGCGTCGGTGCGGTGGCGTAGTTTATCATCGTCTTGCCGCGTGATTTCTCCGGTGACTGGGCGACGCCGAGAGTGTCCGCGGCAGGACTTTTTCATTTGACCGCGCAAGGCATTTTCTAGCTCTCCTCCCGTTCCATCACGTTCGGCATGGCCCCTATCGTCCAATGGACAGGCCCATGCGCCGTTAGTAGGGATGAATGCCGCGACAATCGCTCCCTTCGCCGGGCATCTCTTCGCGTTCCTTGACATGCCTATCGCTTCCCGATATGCGAGAGACTGGCAAGATGAGGAGTATGGGAGATCCAGTCCGGCAGTTCAATCTCTCGTGAGCGTACTCTGCGCCGCAAGTCGGGTCGTCGCAGCACTCCGTAACCATCGGTTGGCATGTTTGAGTAGGAATCAAGGCGGCATGAACAAGAAAAACCTATCCCTTCCATCCGGTTTTCGTGACCTTCTGAAGCAGATCAAGACTCGGATTCAGGAAGCTCAGGTACGGGCAGTTCTGGCTACCAACGCTGAACTGATTCGTCTTTATTGGGATGTAGGCCATTTGCTCGACACCCGGCAATCGCAAGAGGGGTGGGGCGCGTCTGTTATTCCGCGTCTGTCTCGGGATCTGCAAAATGAACTTCCCGAGGTCAAAGGGTTTTCGGAACGGAACATCGACCGTATGGTCGCCTTCTTTCGGGCCTATCCGAATCCTTCGAACTTTTCGCCACAGCCTGTGGCGAAATTAGCCACACCCGAAAAAGTGCCACAACCCGTGGCGAAATCTGGATCAGGATCCGATTCCCTACTCTGGTCAATTCCGTGGGGACATCATGTCGCTTCTCATGGAAAAAGTCAAAAACCTTGGCCAGCGCCTCTGGTACATGGAGCAAACGCTTGCCAACGGTTGGAGCCGCGATGTCCTAAGCGTGATGATAAAGTCCAATGCCCACCAGCGCCAGGGGCAAGCGATCACTAACTTCGAGAGGCTTCTTCCGGCTCCGCAGTCCGATCTTGTCCAACAAACGCTTAAAGACCCGTATATCTTCGACTTCCTGACACTCCAAGAACCGTTCCACGAGCGGGAGTTGGAAACCAGTCTTCTACATCAACTGGAACGGTTTCTTCTGGAGCTTGGACAAGGCTTTGCATTTGTAGGACGGCAGGTCCATTTGGACCTTGGCAGCGACGATTTCTACATCGACCTGCTGTTCTATCACCTGAAACTTCGCTCTTTCGTCGTGATCGACCTGAAAAAAGGGAAGTTCAAACCTGAGTATGCGGGCAAGATGAATTTTTACCTGAGCGTGGTCGATGACAAGCTTCGCCATAAAGCCGACGAACCGTCCATAGGGTTGATTCTCTGCCAGGATCGAAATCAGATCGTAGCCGAATACGCCCTGCGAGGCGTCGACACTCCCATCGGGATCTCCGAATATGATCTGACGCGCGCGTTGCCAGTAAATCTTCGCTCCGCCTTACCCACGGTCGAGGAGATCGAGGCTGAACTTACCGACACCGATTCTTCTTCCCCGGTTGAATCGGATCCCGTCCTCTCAAAGGCAAAAGGCACAATCCCCAAAGCGAAGAAGTCGGCCAACAAGAAGCAACCAAAGCGGCGTAAGCCATGACATGATCCGAAGCGAGTGGAAAATCGCTCGTTACCGTTGCGCGATTTTTCCCGCCAAGGCCGAGAGCAAACTGGTCGATGGCCAGCCGTTGCAGGGGCATAATGTCACGTTGAAATATCCGTATTTTGTGCGGAATTCCATGGCTGATATGTCGACTCGCTCCCTATGAAGGAACAATTTTCGCTGGCAATAGGAAACCGAACCGGCTAGCCTCACTCCGAGAGCACATACTCCGAGAGCAAAAAGCTCGCAAACCGCCTGTGGCAGCCATTTTCGTTGGGACAAAGCAAATTATTTCTGATATACTGTTAATAATAATAAACCATGATTGGTAAGGGAAATGTCATTACTTGCCCTAAAGGCACGTATCTCCAACCGACAAAAACGATTTGCGGTCTATGCCAACGATTACGGCTTCGGCGAAAAAAACTGGATAAACGCTGCGTCCACGCTGCCAGTAATCTTCGGTCTCGCTTTGGCGACAGGGCCGTACAGATTGGACAGGAACCAAACGTATGACACCGCGTGACACGGAGACGATCTCGACTCAAAGGCATGACAAACAACTCCAGGGCATCACCCTTGAATTCGTCATGGAAAAACGCCGGTTGGATCAAGCTTTGAACGCCAAGGAGTTTGCCGTTTGCGCTGGCGTGTCCTATTCGACGGCTCGTAACTGGTTTCATCTACCTGGCTTTCCCGCCTTTCGCGGCGTCATCTTCTGGCAGGATTTTGTCCAGTGGCGTGCAGAGCAACATGGATTAAAAAACACCTCGGCCCCGCAACGTTCCGCCGAACCCGCGATGCTCACTTCATACCTGCCACCTCGCGCCACGCAAATCCTCCTCGATTCCTGAATTAAGAGACGTGACCGAAGCTTGGATGTGTTCGATCTAACAGTGTCGCGCCAAACAAGAAATACCCCCTCACCCGCTCCAAACCTCAAGCTGCGCGTAAAAGTCTGCTCGCCATCGATCATTCGCGGTTTTTCGGGGACCCCCACCCATGTACCCCCGAAAAACCGCGAACGACCGACGGCTGCGCCAAGAGGCCTTGGCACTGTCTTGACAGACGCAACAAAACTGCGTCGAGACAGGACCACCGACGCGAAGACGGTAGAGCGCCAACACCGCTCAAAAAACGGGCAGCAGCCTCTCGACTCGTTAGTCCTCAATGAGTTACAATCCGGTATCACGCCGCCGCAGCCCGTGGAGCCTGATTGCCATGCCGATCCGACCCCGTTTCCGCCCTCTTGTGAAGCCCCCTTTGACGGTGGACATGATTCTGGCATGGGCAGACGAGTTTCACCGGCAGCGCGGTCGCTTTCCGATTCACGACGACGGCATTGTCCCCGGAGAGCTAACCCAGACGTGGTGTGGAATCGATAACTCGCTCAGATCCGGCACGCGCGGTTTGCCCGGTGGCGACACGTTAACCAAACTGCTCGTAAGGTATCGTGGACACCGCCATAAGCGCTATTGCCCTCGTTTGGCGGTCAACCAGATCCTTCTTTGGGCAGACGCCCATCGCCGGCGAACAGGCGAATGGCCAACCCGGAACTCGGGCCCGGTGGCGGATGTTCCAGGAGAAACGTGGGCAGCCATCGACGGGGCCCTCCATGTTGGCGGCCGTGGCCTGAGAGGCGGTACGAGCTTGGCCGACATCTTGCGCGCCGCCGTGGGCGGCCTCGACAGGCGGATCTTGCACGCTTGACCGTTGAGCAAATTCTGGCCTGGGCCGAAGCATACCACACGCTTTTCGGGACGTGGCCATCAAAAGACGGTGGTCCAATAGGCAATACGTCGGAGACGTGGATACGAGTTGACTCGGCACTGCGGACGGGATTACGTGGACTGTCCGGTGGCTCCTCGCTGTCCCAATTGCTCAAGGATCACGGCAAATTTCAAGGATCCAAGCCGCCACTTCGCTCGCGCCGTTGACGGATGCGGTGTCACCGACGGCCTGATGACGCAGCGGAGCATTCTGAAAACGAAGAATCGTTTGTCCGTTCGGTCCAGATCCGTTAGTAGCCCGCTACGCGAAGTTTCTCGACATTTTCTCGTCACGTTCTCAACATATTGTTGACGTCTTCTCGACAACGGCATAGGCTCTCCGAAGGAGGCTTGTACCATGTTCCACCCCGTATTTTCCCTCACTCCGAAAGCCACAAAGGCGTTGATGGCTATTGAAGCTGATCGCCAAGTCGTGGCGACGCTGCCATTATCCGCCCCGATGCTCGATTCGCTGCGACGAACAGCTCGTTTACTCTCGACGCATTTTTCCACACAGATTGAAGGCAACAAGCTGACCCGGGATCAGGTGCAGGCGGTCGTTGCCGGAGAGGGCAATTTTCCGGGCCGTGAACGGGATGAGGCGGAGGTTCGCAATTACTTCGCCGCCCTCGAGTATGTCGAGACGCTCGGACGCCAAAGCGTTCGGTTGACCGAGCGGGAGATTCGCACCATTCATGGGCTCGTTCTAACGGGAAAGCCAAAGGCGACTGCCTATCGCGACGGCCAGAATGTCATTCGGGATTCACGCAACGGTCGCGTGGTGTACATGCCGCCGGAGGCCAAGGACGTGCCGGGCCTCATAAAAGAGATGGTCCGTTGGATTAACGCTTCCGTCGCCGAGCAGGAATGGCCCGTCCCGGTCGTCGCCGCGCTTGCTCATTACCAGTTCGCAACGATACATCCCTATTTCGACGGCAATGGTCGGACGGCCCGGTTACTCACAACGCTGATCCTGCATCGAAGCGGTTATGGCCTGAACGGCATCTATTGCCTGGAAGAATACTACGCCGCGAACCTCGAGGGCTACTATGCCGGCCTCGCGGTCGGCGATAGCCACAACTACTACTTTGGACGAGCCGAAGGCGATGTCACCCCGTTCCTGGAGTATTTCTGCATCGGCATGGCGGATGCTTTTGGGAAAGTTCGATCGCGGGCGGAAGAAGCGAACCGGCAAAGCAGCCTCGATCAAACGCCGGTGCTTCGCTCCCTGTCGCCGCAACAGCGGCAGGCTCTCGGGCTCTTTCTTCGCCTTCGCGTCGTGACGGCGAAAGACGTGGCTAGCTATTTCAAAACCTCTCCTCGATCAGCCGCAATTCTTTGTGCCAAGTGGGTAAACGCCGGATTCCTCACCATCGAGAATCCATCGACGAAAAGCCGGAGTTACCGGCTGGCCGAGACATATGAATCGCTTGTGGCCGCTCAAGCTGGCGAAACCATGCCGGACGGTTCAAAACAAAAGCGCCGGAGGAAAAAGTAAACCACTACGTTCTTGCAGTATAAGGCTCGTTCATCGGTGTTCCAATGCAATTGATTGCTTCAGAATTCCAAACGCAGAAGGTCAGCGTTGCGGTCACTTTACTGCACATTTACTGCACCGCCATCTAAGCCATTGAAAAATAATGGAGCGGGTGAAGGGAATCGAACCCTCGTTACGGGTACAGAGGTTTTTAGTGGTTCGGAACCCGCTATTTTGCTGGACATTTGCGGACAGGTGCAGTAAGCTTACTGCACAAACTGCACACAATTCTTTATGGCATCGATCTACAAAAAGCAAAATTCACCCTTCTGGTTCGTCCAATTCATTGACGCCGAAGGCGCGCGGCGTAATAAATCCACCGGCTTGCGGACAGATGATCCTACCGAAACAATCAAGGCACGCACGCTACGTGCGCAACTCGAAGCTAAAGAACTCAACCGCAACGCTGGTGAGGTCAGCGGCGGCGGCTGGGACACTTGGGTTCCCCCGTACCTCGAACGGCATTGCGAAAGCCCAGGCACTCTGCAACGCTACACCGGTTCCTGGTCTTGGCTGGCGTACTGGCTACAGGAGAATCATTACCATTCTCCCCGTGCTATCACCTACCGCAAGGCACTTGAATACCTCGATTGGCGTACTGGTTACAAGAAGAAAACGGGCAAAACGGCCGGTCGAAACACGGCCATTATGGAATTGAAGCTCCTCGCCATGATTATGGGGGAGGCGGTTCGCCTTGGCCACGCCGATGCGAACCCGTTGGTAAGTCTCAAACTTCGGCGGGACAAAGTAGTCAAAAAACCCGAACTGACGGACAGCGACATCGGCGAAATTCGGGAGGCTCTAAAGGTCGAGCCGGACTGGATGCAAACTGCGTTTGACATCGCCCTGCACACGGGCTGCCGCTTACGCGAAACGCGGCTGCCGCTGAACTGCCTGGATTTCGTCGAGAACAAGATCACGTTCCCATCGCCGAAGGGCGGTGAAGATCGCGCGTTCTCCATTCCGATGCCATCTGCATTGCGTCCGTCGTTGGAACGCATCCGCAAGGCTAATCAGCAATTCACCGTCGAGTTTCCATTCCAGCCATCGCGTCGTTGGCAGCAATTCTTCATCAAGATCGGTAAGCCGCACCTATGCTTTCACTGCCTGCGAGTCACCTACGTCAACCGCCTCCGCCGCGCTGGTGTACCGCGTGAAGCGGCCATGCGACTGGTGAATCATTCATCTGAGTTGATTCATCAGATTTATCAGCGTGAGAAAGTCGATGACGTGGCACAGTGGCGGGATGCGGTGCAGTTTCCCCTATAAGCTAGTGCGTCGTCCAGACTAAATTCTCGGGTTGAGTTGTCTGAATCTTACGCAGACTCTCAGAAACCGCGTCTCGGGCAACCAGAAAATTTAGTCTGGACGACGCACTAGCCTTTGGCACCATTCGTGGGCCAAATTTTCCGGAAGCGTTGGAAAAACCGCTCTCTGTGGTCTGCCCGATCGGTCCCCAAAGTTGGGGTTAGCATGGCGCAAAGTTATTTCTTAGATGCGAGTAGCGACTGGGGGACGGCATTGCAGGCGCTTTGATCTTGCGCCCGAAAACGCGCTGGTTTTGGCGCCATTGTCGGCTCGACGAGAAGGATTCTACTGTCCCTGTTGTCCAGGCCATGCTGCGCCCGAGCTCGGTGGCAATATATTCGGCGTAAAAGTAGCACACAACGAATTTGCGAGCGGTTGCCTGATACCGGCGACCAGCCGGGCAAGTATTTTGCCGCATCGAATTTACATGGCTTATTGAGCGTTGTTTGCTCTCATCACACTTCGGAAAGTCCGACCTGCCGACGCAGATCGTTTAGCGTCTGTAGATCGTTAGTGCTCCACTGGCTTCGCTGTGCCCGCCAAAAATACTCGTTACGCTCCGGCATGTTTACGACGTGGTTATCGCGAAGGACGGCCACGAGAACAGTATCGAGGCACGTCGGCTGAGGCCTGCCGCCAACGGTCGCGGGCGTCAGATCACCGATCAGCGTAATGTAAACAGTGCCAAACGAGAGCGCGCAAAAAAAGGTGAGTCGCGTCGAACAATTGCCTTAACTCATCAAGGCTTACCCCCACACCTTGACCATCAAGCTGGCCACTCGATGGGTCCACCAACCGATGCGCGATTCGGCTGTGTCGGATGGTACGCACCCGCGCTGCGATTGAATCAATGATCGGGTCGAACTTTCTTTCGCGCAGCGTATCGATCAGCAATTCGCGATCTTCCGCGCGCAGCCAAGGACCTTTCACGATGTCGGCACGGAATGTTAACAGCGTGTGGACGCGATCGCCTGTATCATTCAATAGACTGTGAAGCACGAGCACAGCTGTGTCAATGAAGTTTTCGACAACTAAGCGCCAGAACTCCATCTCGCCGGTGCCGTATAACATGGCGAATGGAAACTTGCGGAGCCGCTCCAGCGTCGAAATTGTCCCATGTACGCGGATGATTCGATACCAAAGGTCCTCTTGCAGTCGTGCGTAACGCTCGACGAACGATGCCTCAAAAAGTTCATTTGGGCGACGAGCGGCCAGTACAGAATGACTGCACGCCTGCCACCTTTCAAGATCGTGCAACAGATCAATCTTATCCATTTGTCCCTCGATAGTTGCTTTCTGAGCGTCGACAATCTTCGCTACGGCACGGCCTTTTCCTGCATTTGCGAATGCACCCTTGTTCAGGACGTCGGCTTCTTCGCCAAGGTTCACTACTCTGGGGGATCGCACCATCGCGGTCTATTTAGGAGCGACAGGTCTCCTTTCCATTTCAAGCAAACTGGCTATGCCTTCTTCATACGCCGGCGTTGTTCTTCGTAGAGTTCCGGGCTTCGCCTCCGAAATTCGTAATTCGCGGGAAGAATCGAGTCACATTCGATGAAAGAGAGGGATAATCGCATATTAAGATGCGGTTCAAACACATGATAAATAGGATCGTCCACCCGCGCTCCGTCAACGAGCCACCCTTTGCGTTTGTGGAACTGGTCTCGCGGATCCACAAGTTGAGGCTCATGCGCGTCCCAAAGTTCAAGCACGTAATCACGGTCGTCGGAATTAGCAAAATAGATTGTCTGGTGGCTATTGTGTAGTTGTAATGCGTTCAGTTGTGAAACATCGCTCCGACTATCGAGATCCACAATACGGGAATCTCGGTATCGCCCTCGGTATGCCTCCGCGTCCAAAAGCATGATGAGCGTCCGCGAATCGACAGGTAAGAAAATCTGCAGTCCAGGCGTCTGGTATCCAAGCACACCTCGGTCTGTGACGTTGCGGTAGAGCGTGTTGTAGAACACGGAGGGCGAATCGCCGAATAGAAAGGGGTAATTAGTTCGATTGCGTAGCACTCGAACGTCGAGATCGGAAATCAGCAGCACGTTGTCCAGCGCTGAAAGAATGGCCAAGGCAGCCAGCCTCTGCGGATTTTCTTCAATGGTTATATAGCCTCGTTCTAAGTGCTGTAGAATAAGTTCCCGATCCTTGATGCCAGGAGCATGCTGAACGTGTTCCTTAAACAACTCCATTCGGAACGCCTCGTGTGCGGGCGCGGTCTTCTCCAACTCGAGCTGAGTCCGGGCTCGCTGAAATAATATGGCCTCCCAAAGCCATGCGAGGTGTTCCGACTGAATGCGAACCGACGGTACATACGCCAAATCACGCCACTGCCGAAGCGCAGCGCTGTGCCGGCTCTCAAGCTGCGAAAACTGTTGCTCCATCTCGGCGGAATGAAAACGATGGCGAGCGCACTGGCCTTTTATCGGCGCATCGAGCACTATGCGGCGGGTCTTCTTCAGGAGTAGGTGAACTCGGCGATCATCACCGGTAAACATCCTGAAGTAGAACTGCGGAACGAAATGCTGATTCGCCTGAGCGGTCAAAAGTAGCTTCTCCCTCGGGTCTCGCGTCACAGCACGCTCTGAGTCGCCCTGTTAGGACACACCTGGGTCAAACGTGGTTCATTGTACGGCCGGCGGCCTGGATATAGTAGCGGCGCTAAGATGCCAGTCATCATAAGGCGGCCGGGCCGTGATCGTCGGCGCATGTCGACCAAAACGCTCGCTGGGCCTAATTGGAAACGGGAATTGCAGCCGTTTATTGAGCATACGTCGGCCACGTCGACAGGTTCAAGAATTGGCGAGTAATGTTGAATGTACCGCGTTCGGCTTCGTCTTCTGCCTTGGCTGCTAACCCTTCTGGATGCGTCATCCTCGGCCGCATCTCTCTACTGGTCGCTTCAATCGTATACTCGCCTGAACTCCCCCTTCTGTGAAACAGGTTCTACAGCTCTTGAATGTCGGTTGGGATTTGGTCTCCAACTCTCCAGTGACCTGCTACGACACACGGCCTTCTTGATGTCAAGCTAAAGCCGCCGCCGGGCCGTGCAAGCGGAAAATCGGTTCCCCCAGAGGTCTCCCCCAATTTTCCGCTTGCACGGTTCGCTACGCCCCGGACTCAAGCGGCTTTGGGCGCTGTGACATCAGGCCGCGATGGTCGCAGCCGGTAACTCGAAGAAAAGGAGACCACTATGTCACAACCAGCACACAAAATCCGCATCGGAACCCTCCAAGTCACGATCTGGAGAAACCACGGCGAGAGGGGCAACTGGTACAGCGTTATTCCCTCACGCGGTTACAAGCAGGAAGACACCTGGAAGGAGACCGACAGCCTCGGTTTCGACGACCTGCTGACGATGGCCAAATTATTCGACCTCGCCCACACCTGGATCATGCACCAGCAACAGGCCGATGCGAAGGCTCGCAAGGAATCCACTCAGGCAGCCGCCTGAGCCGGGTACCGGCGGGTGGTTCGCCGCCCGCCGGTTTCATTTTCAACTTTCACACTTATGGAGATACTTATGACCAACATTGAATACACCACCACACAACCTCAGCACGTCGCTATCGTCGCAGCGGCCAAGCTGGAGAAATCGCCGCTCAATGCCCGCCGCACTGTCCGCAAGGACGGCATCGGCGAGCTAAAGGCTTCCATCCTGTCACACGGATTGATGCAAAATCTCGTCGTTACCGCTTCCGGTGACGGTACCTATCGCGTCATCGCCGGTGGTCGCCGCCTGGAGGCAATCCACGCACTACAGTCTGAGGGCAAGTTGCCTGGGGACTTCGGCGTACCCTGCCAGGTCGTTACCGAGGAATACGCCCTGGAGATGAGCCTTGCCGAGAACACGATCCGGCTCGCGATGCACCCTGCCGATCAGTTTCAGGCCTTTGCCGATCTGATCGACAAGGGAGCGACTGCTGCCGAGGTCGCTCAGCGATTCGGCATCGATGAAAGCCTTGTCCATAAGCGGATGAAGCTCGCCCGCGTCGCGCCGGAGCTTCTCCAGGTTTACCGCGACGAAGGCATGACTCTCGAATGCCTAATGGCCTTCACCATCACGGACGATCATCGCCGCCAGATCAAAGTATACAAGTCCCTCCAAGACTGGCAGACGCGCGACCCGAGCGTTATCCGCGAGGCGCTCACCGAAAAGATGATCGATGCCAGCAGCAAGCTGGCCCTTTTCGTAGGTCTCGATGCGTATGCGGCAGCGGGTGGAAGCAGCCGGGCTGATCTATTCGGCGACGATGTTTACCTGGAAAAACCAGCCCTGCTAAACCGGCTCGCCGAGAAGAGGCTGAACGGTATTCGTCAAGAACTGGAGGCCGAAGGCTGGAGTTGGATTGAGATCAATCCAGAACGGGACTGGAGCCTCATCAACCGTTGCAGCCGGTTAAAGCCGCGACTGGTCAACGCCCCGTCCGACTTGCTGAATCTAAAGAAGCAGTTGGATGCCGAACTGGAGCAAATTGAGCTGGCTCTTAAAAACTCCGAGTCGGATGAATTGATCGACCGGCAGGAAGCCATCCGGTTTCGTCTGGAGCAGGTGGAAGAGCAACTGGCGGTGTTCGTCGGCTTCGAGACCGAGCATAAGGCGTTGGCCGGCTGCTTTGTTTCCATTGCTCAGGACGGGACGCCTTTCATCGATAAGGGCTTGGTCAGGCCGGAGCAACGTAGACAATTAGCAAAGCTGTTACCGCCGGAAGACGGCAATGAGTCATCGGTCAAGATGAAATCAAAAGGCACGTTTCCGGAGACCCTCCGAAGCGACCTTGCGGATCACCGTTTGCATATCGCCCAAGTCGAGATTGCCAAGCATCCGCTGATCGCCCTAGACTTGCTGATTTTTCGGGCAGCTACATCGATGCTCGGTCAGTTTGCCGCTGGCGACGGTGCCGACGTGCAATTCAAGCGTCCACGTTTGAAACCGTCGAGTTCACAAGTATCGTCAGTTGCCGGTGACATGCTGTCATCATTCGGGAAGGCACTTCCTGCCGAATGGCTCAAACCGAAAGCGGAAGCAGCACGGTTCGAGGCATTTCGTTCACTGCCTGAAACGGCCAAGCTCGATTTATTGGCGTATTGCATGGCGTTGACGCTGAAGCCGAAACTGGCTTCGACCATCGGCGACGAACCGACCGCCTACGACGCCGCCTTGTCGCTGACCGGCGCCAACGCTGCCATCTACTGGCGTCCTTCCAAGGACAACTTTCTGAGTCGCATTACCCGCGATCAATTGCTGGCGATAGGCCGTGAGGTCTTTGGCGAAGGATGGTTGCAGTCCCACAGCAACGAGAAGAAAGCCTTGCTAGTCGACCAGTTCGACCGGGCGTTCTTCGATCCTGATAAGTCAGGTCGGACACCCGCTCAAATCGAGAAGCTGAAAAGCTGGCTTCCGGCGGGGATGGCTTTCAATCTCGTCACACCGACGAAACCGGCCAAGTCAAAGAAAGCCGGGAAGGCCGCTTAATCAACCTTGGGGCGGGTGGCGTCGCCCGCCCATTTTTCGGAAAGGATTCCGCCATGATACCACAAGCACACCGAGACAATTTCAACACGTTGAGCCAGGCGTTCGATAATGATGCAGCTTGTCTGCTCGAATGCTACGAACAGGAGACGGGAAAAGCTCTCTACGTCATTTGTGCCGTTAATCGTCGCGGCGAGGCCTACGAGCTAGTGCCTTTCGCCCGGCTCTTCGACGACAACCCGTATGAGCTGCTCTCGCCTCCTGGAGATCCAACAGACGAACGGAGGTCCCTATGACCACCGTTCGCACCGACCTCTATACCCAAGTTACCAATACTATCATTGCCGATCTCGAGAAAGGCGTTCGTCCGTGGCTCAGGCCGTGGAACGCCGAACACGCGGCGGGACGTATCACACGTCCCTTGCGAGCCGGTGGCTTACCCTACAAGGGCATTAACGTGCTGATGCTCTGGACCTCGGCCATGACTCAGAACTTCTCCTCCCCCATCTGGATGACCTTCAAACAGGCGAAAGAATTGAAGGCCAACGTCAGAAAAGGTTCCAAGGGTTCGCTGGTCGTCTACGCCGACCGCATCACCAAGACCGAAACAGCCGCAGACGGCGAGGAGAATAATCGCGACATTTACTTCATGAAAGGCTACACCGTCTTCAATGTCGAGCAGATTGAGGGGCTCCCGCCGCATTTCTACGCTACCGCCGCCCCACAACTTGATCCGTTTCAACGGATCGACGTGGCCGAGCGTTACTTCGCCAACACCGGAGCCGATATTCGTCACGGCGGGGATCGGGCTTATTACGCTGTCGAGTCCGATTACGTGCAGATGCCCCCGTTCGCATCATTTGTCGATACCGAAAGCTACTACGCGACGCTTGGTCATGAGCTGACCCATTGGACGAAAAGCCGTGGCCGCCTCGACCGTAACTTTGGCCGCCAGAAGTTTGGAGACGAAGGTTACGCCCGTGAAGAATTGGTTGCTGAAATCGGAGCCGCATTCCTGTGCTGCGACCTCGGCATAACGCCGGAAGTCCGCAACGATCATGCCTCGTACCTTTCCCATTGGCTTAAAGTGCTGAAGGAGGACAAGCGTGCCATTTTCCAGGCGGCGGCCCACGCCCAGCGAGCCGTGGATTTTCTTCACGGTCTACAAGCCCCGATGCAGGACAACACGATTGTGGGGCTGGCGGATTGACCGGTTGAAGTAAGGCAGGCTGACCGCCTGTCCAGAGAAGGGGGAGTGCCCCCGATTCCGTAAAGGCCAAGCCCTGCGGGTGGTCGGCCAACTATTTTCTCTCTGCCCTGCGGGCATTCACTCGCTCATACAAAATAGCCGTCCGCCCAGCCTTGACGGAACCTCCCCCAAAAAGACGCTGTCCATCCAAGAAGGTGACGGCCCAAGTGGGCCACACTTCTTGGCTTTAACAACGAAGAAAGGACACCCCATGAACAACCCAGATGACATGAAACCACTCGACAGCTTTGACTACTGCCTCGACTTCTGGGAGGGAGCCATCAACGCGGAGGACGAAATTGATCTTTTTGTGCGTGACTTGAATAATCCCCGGCAGGTCCAAACCTGCGATAACGTAGCATAAGGAGGCGGCCATGAAGAAACGAAAGAGATACCAGGCCGTCCAAAGCCGCAATGGAACCGAGGACGAAATCACCATCTACACCCCCGCAGGCAGGGCGATGTTATGCTTTGGTTTCTGGGATGCGGAATACGACAACGATCCAGCAAAGCTCAACGCCGACCAATTGCGTGCCGATGCCACCCTGATTGTGGATGCTTTGAACGCTTACCGGCGGATTAGCACCGCCAGCTTGCTCAAGACCGTCAAGGCTATCCGACCCCGCTTGGCCGTCATCACCGGCACGATGTTCGACGATGAAGAAACGCAGGAGGCAATACTTGCTGCCGCATGCGACCACCTTGAGCGTCTCCGAGCCGTGCAAATCATTCTGGATTGTGTGGCCGAAACCAAGGAGGCACGATTGAATGAAACCTCCGTCCGTGCCCTATGGAAATTGGTCGAAGAGGCACAAGCCTATCTTGGCCAGCCCAAGGTGGCAAAACTCGTTCCTTCTATCGAGGAAACAATATAGGCTCAACGGCGGCGGGTCGATCCCAATGGATCGATCCGCCTAATGCCGTTCAAGATCAACCTCCTTCTATACTCTGATTCCCCCTTTCCCCCAGCAACGCACATCCCAGAGTGCGATTTGATCCAAAGTCCCGGGACTCGGCTTTGACCGAAGATCGGCTGCATAATCCCCAGCTGTTAGCGCGACCTCCGCCTTTGGCGGGCGGAGGTTTGCCCGGCCGATGCCCTCGGCATCCTATTGGGATCGCGCCCACCGCCACAAGTAGGCCTACAGGCAGAATTCAGGCAATGCCCGAAGCCGTGACAATGCCTCCATGATGCCATCCAAAGGCAAGCCGCAGGATGCAGAAGTTGCAAGGTTACAGTAGCCATGAAGTTGACAGGCGTCTTCCCTATGCTCTGCATAGGTCGGCTGGAACCGTTCCAGCCGCCTGTCCGCTCGCGGCACGCAAGGCGTGCTCGCTCTCAGCCAGTGTTTCCGCCGATTACCGCATTGTCACTGTTGGAGACGCCTTGTTTTCTGCGGGTTTGAAGCGCGCTATAACACTGTAACCAGCACTCAGCCTATTGCGCAGCGATTTCAACAGTGCTATACTTTGCCTATGCACGTACCTCCAACATTCCACTTCCAAGACCTCGGCCCCCAGGCTCAGGCGATGTCGAAAAACACCAAAGATGAACGCATGGCGATGATCCTTCAGTATGTCGCCGTGGGCTCCATGCTTGTTATGGCGGGCATCGCCGCCGGCAAAATGCTAAAAGAAACTTTTGGCTCGCCCGATCGTCACCGGGACCACGATAAGCCGAGGTGAGCCATGCTCCGCCATCCCGGTCAGTCTCGACAAGAGCAATGGCACCGGGGAGCATGGCGGGCGTTTGGATGCCAGCGGCGGTCGGGGGCTTGCGGCTGACGTATGCGGAAGAAACTTCCCCCGGACCAACCCTCGCTATTCGACGATTTACCTGAACCGCCAATTCCTGTAAGCTTAACTCTCGAAGGAGACCACCATGCAGTACAAGACCATCGCTCTCGAACTTCTGAAGGAGCGGACGGAGTTGCACGAGCAGTTACGGCTGACGCGCCGGCTGCGGCCAGTGATGGAGACCTGCGCGAAGGAACTGAAGGACAGCCACGAGACCTGGAAGGAAACGCTGGCGCAGGCGAACCCCGGCAGCGACCCGGCACAGATCTCTTCGGAAGCAATGGAAATGGCCATCAGGGAACTGGAGGATCGTTTACCCAGCGTGTCTCAACAGGACGACCGGGAACCGCTTTCGCTCGACAAGGCAATGGCATTCGTCCTAACTCATTCGCCGAAAAAGTAAGGCCGCCGCGTAAGCAACAGGGCCTGTTCGACCTTCAGCCGACACCATCCACCGACGATACACTTCCCCCGCCAGAACCGCAAAAGCCGGTAGTAGCAGAGCAGCGAGATACACCTACCCGCCATGAGCCCACACATCCAAACGGTGGCGTCGCCAGCGGCAAAAAGTCCAAAGCCCGCGACGTCATCGCCGCCATCCGCACGCTGAAAGCCATCGAGCAGGACCACCGCCCGGCAACACCAGAAGAGAAACTGATCCTCGCCCGGTTCGCCGGTTTCGGGCCGGTAGCGCTTTCCATCTTTCCAAACCCGGTCACCGGCAAATACAAGGATGCCGGATGGCAGGCCGTGGGGGAGGAACTGAAGGCGCTGCTTCCACCAGCAGAATACGACAGTGCCAAGCGGACGACGTTTAACGCCTTCTACACGTCACCCGGCGTCATCACCGCCATCCACGATGCCATTGGCCGGCTGGGAGTGCCCGAGGGCGCCACGGTTCTGGAACCGGGTTGCGGAACCGGCAACTTCATGAGCCACGGGAAGCCGGGGGCGCGGTTCATCGGCGTTGAAATGGATTCCATCTCAGGGCGGATCGCCAAATCGCTCCATCCCAGCCAGGACATTCGCATTGAAAATTTCCGGGATACGAAACTGCCCGAAGACCGGATCGACGCGGTGGTAGGCAACGTACCATTCGCCGACGTGAAGCTCGATTACCGGGGACAAAAACTCTCCCTGCACGACTACTTCTTCGCCAAATCCATCGACGCCCTGAAGCCAGGCGGCGTGATGGCACTGGTCACGACGCACTTTACCCTCGACAAGCAGAATGCCGCCATCCGCGAATATCTTGCCTCGAAAGCCGACTTCGTTGGGGCGATTCGCCTGCCGTCGGATGCCTTCAAACGAGAAGGCACAGCCGTGGTCACGGACATCGTGTTCCTGCGCAAGCGAGCAGCGGGCGAACCAGAGAAGCATGTTGATTCCGACTGGCTGGGCATTGCCCCGCTTGCCATCGAAGGCATGGACATTCCCGTCAACCGCTACTTTCTCAACCATCCCTTATGTGGTCCACCACATAACGGGTGTTATGTGGCGTAGTCGCTAATGTGGCGTTCAGCTCGTTTTCCTGTTGAACGGCCGAGATTCTCGTACACTTATTGAGTTGGATGGCACATAAATCGGACTGATGCGGCCTTCTCAGGTCGGTCCAATGCTTTCCTCATCGTGGTAGGAACGACCAATGGATCTCTACGTCGGCACCAGTGGTTATTCGTATAAGGAGTGGAAGGGTGCATTTTATCCCGAGGCCTTGCCGCCCAAACAGATGCTACGCTACTATGGGGAGCATTTTCGAGCAGTCGAGATCAACTATACGTTTCGTCGCTTGCCCACGGCGTCGGTCCTGAAAACATGGGCGGACGCAGTTCCCGCTGATTTCCAGTTCGTGCTCAAGGCGCCGGAACAGATTACGCACATCAAGCGGCTCAAGGACGCCAACGACTCCGTTTCGGGTTTTCTCGACATCGCCAGCAAGTTAGGAAAGCGCCTGGGACCGCTGCTATTTCAACTGCCGCCGAACTTCAAGAAAGACATGCCGTCTTTGGGCGAGTTTCTCGCGTTGCTGCCGTCGTCGTGTCGCGTGGCGTTGGAGTTCCGCCACTCCTCGTGGCTCGACGATGAGGTCTTTGGACAACTGCGCCATCATCGCGCGGCACTGTGCATCGCCGACGCCGATGGCAACCTTGAAGTTCCAGTTGTGGCGGTGACGGATTGGGGCTACCTGCGCTTACGGCGGCCAGATTACAGCGATACCGAACTCAAGGCGTGGATGAAGCGCGTACAGGAACAAGGCTGGCGGGATGCGTTCGTGTTCTTCAAGCATGAGGATGACGGCAAAGGGCCGCAGCTGGCGAAGCGATTTATGAAGCTAGCCGTTTAGGCTGCGGGGCAAACGGATCGCTGGCGGCCAGTGGTCCCTTTGTCCTAGAGCGACTTCAGGAACTCCATCAGGCCCTTGTCCGCGCGCCAGGGCTCCTGTGGTATTCCTTCTTCCTGCACCTCGCAATTGGCCAACGCCTTGGCCTTCATCTCTAAATCGACCTCTGCGTAGACGTTGGTAGTCGCCAGCGACACGTGCCCCAGCCAGGCGCGGATGGTGTTGATGTCCACCCCCGCTCGGAGCAGGTGCGTTGCCGTTGTATGGCGTATGGTGTGCGGACTCACCCTCTTGGTCGCTACCGAGGGGACTTTCTCCGACGCACTGGCCGCGTGCCGCTCCACCGCCGCGTGGATGCCGAAACGCGTCATTGGCTCGCCACGGCGGTTCAGGAAGACGCGCTCCTTGTCGGCGCGGCCGCGAACCAGCGCCGCCAATTCGCTCACTGTCCGCGCCCACAGCGGGCAGCGCCTTGGCTTGTTCCCTTTGCCGCGGATCGACACCGACGACGGGTCACGCTCCGGCTCCAGCCCCAGTTGGAGGTCGCTGATCAACACCTGCGCCGCTTCATCGGCTCGGGCGCCGCTGTTGTACAAGAACAGCAGGAGGGCGTGGTCCCGGCGGCCCTGAGTCGTTGTCAGGTCCGGCGCCGCCAGCAGGGCATCCATCTCCGCCTTCTCCAGGTACGTGACCAGCGACGTCGGGGCCTTTTTGAAGGGAACCGCTCGCATGTGCCCGCACCATTCGACCAGCTCTGGCGCGTGCAGGCCGATGAATCGGGCCAGCGCGTGGATCGCGGCCAGTCGCTGGTTCCGTGTTCCGATTGCGCACCCCCGCTTCTCCTCTAGGTCACCCAGGAATTGGCGCACACGTTCGGCCGATAGGTCGGTCACAACCAAGCGATCAACCGGCTTGCGGGCACCTTGGGCGACGTCCGGGAGCAGCAGCCGCAAGGTGTCGCGGTAACTCCTCTGCGTGTTTCGGGAGAGGTTCCGCTCGCCGACCAGGTGCTCCATCAGGAACCGTCGAACCCACGGGCCCAGCAGAGAGGCATCAGGCATGATCGTCCTCCACACGAGCGTACCGCTCGAAGCGCCCCCCGGCCTGCCGTAGCAGATCCGGTGTCATGGTGAGGTAGACCTGGGTGTGCCTAATGTGGGCGTGCCCCAGGTAGACCGAGAGGTAGTGCAGGAGCCGTTGCACGTCCGCCCCTTGCTCATACCACCGGACCAGGCGATGAACGGCGAAGCTATGCCGCAGGTCGTGCAGCCGAGGCTGGTAGCGTGCGCCGTCGGACCGCCGTATCCCCGCGTGGTCCCTGAGCCGTTCGAACGTCCCGTCCATCGTCTGCACCTGAATCGCGGCCCCACGCTTGCCAAGGAAGAATCGACTTCCTGGGTCATTCCCAGCGTGAGATGCTGCCTGCTGGCGGGCATATTCTGTCAGCACGCCAGCCAGTTGTGGCCCGACCGGGACCAGACGGGACTTGAAGAACTTGGAGTCCCGGACGGTGATCAGGGCGTTCGATAGATCGACGTCCGCGACGGTCAGAGTCAGCGCCTCGCCGACGCGCAGGCCGGCCCCGTATAGCAACAGCAGAATCGCCCGAAGGGCGTGCGGCTCGATCAGAGTGCGGTAGTCTTGGGACGGCCCGATTGCATCCAGCAACCGGCGGATCTCGCCCCGGGTGTAGACATACGGGACGAACGGCGGCGGGGGCTTTGGGAGGGCTTTCGGCAGCGGAGCCTCGGTGAGATGCCCGCGACTGATCGCGAAACGGAAGAATCCCTTGAGCGCGCGATACCGACCGAACCAGCCGCTCGTGACCGGGCCGCGGCCGTCGAGGAATGCGGACACGGTCGCAACCTCGATGTGGGCGACGGGCACCTGTGGCCCAGCCGCCTGGCAGAACGCGCGGAGAATGCTCTCGATGGTCTGGCACTTCTCACCGAGCGTCCGGCGAAAGGCAACGTAGTGTGTGACGAGTTCGCCGATGTTCATAGCAAGCCCTCCAGGTCGAAATCCCCGACGGCCCGCAGTCCGGCCCGATCGACTTTGGCGTAGAGGCGAGTCGTCTCGGGGTCCGCGTGCCCGAGGTGGTCGCCAATCTCCTTCAGCGACAGCCCCTGCTCCAGCAAATGGGTGGCGCAGGCGTGGCGGAGGGCGTGCGGGCCGTAGTGCGGCAACGTCACGCCCAGGGCGCGTAACCGCTGCCTGACCAGGTGGCCCAGCAGGCAGCAGCTCAGCGGCCCGAATGGCGCACGCAGGTTGAGGAAGATCTCCCGCCGGGCCGACCGGGGACGCACCTCCCGCAGGTAATGGAGGACGGCGTCGCCGACGGCTCGGCACAACGGGTAGATCCGCGGTCGGAGTCGTTTGCCGTGCCGGACGGTGAGCACCTCGCGCTCCCAATCGAAGTCCTCCAGGCACAAGCCGACAACCTCCCCGACCCGGAGGCCGTAGACGGCCAGCAGCATCAGTGCGCCCCGGGCGCGGATGTCGGCGGGCCGATCCCCTTGCGTCACCACGAGCAGCCGCTTCACGTCCTCCCAGGAGGGGCCGATCGCGATAGACTCGTCGCGGGACACCCGCGGGGCCAAGAGGCCCGCCGCTAGTCCCGGGCGGCACCAGGTACTGCGCTTCCGCGTACCGGAAGAACGCGCACAGTCGCCCAACAATGCCCCGAACGGTAACCCGTGTATAGCTGGCATCATGAATCTGCCGCGCCAAGATGTCATCAACCTGAGCAATGGTCACAATGTCGAGATGCAAACCGGCCTCAACGAGTCGGGTCAGGAACCGACGAACCACATAGCAGCAGACCTCGATGGTCCGAGGTGATAGACCACGTTCTTGACGCATATAGTCAACGAATTTGGTGACCTGCTCGGCGTATGGCTGAGGGGTTGCAATCGCAGGCTGAAGCCAGCCGAGGAAGGAAAGCCATCGCGTGGCGAATCGGGTGAACAGTCGCCACGCCGTACAAACAGTTGGCGACGAACACTGAGGAGAGCGGCGACGAGCCCAGCGGTCCGCCGCGGCTTTGATCTCCACTGGGGCGATGAGTTCGCCGGGCCGCTCGGCCAGCCGCAAGGCTTTAGTGATGGCGAGGGTGTAACTGGCAATCTCCCGCAACGTCGCCCGAGCCATTTGTTGTTCGGCGCAGTGAACGAGGTAACGCCGACGTTCCTCAGCGAGTGGCCCGTCCCGATATCGCGCGATGACACGAGGCTTTTGGAAAAGTCGATCGAACATAGTCGGTCCTCCCTTGAGGTAAGGAGGCAACCGATAAATCTGACAAGGATTAACAACTGCTTATGTTGTGAGACAAAGAGAAAAGAGCTGAAAACGACCGACTTGGAACCTGGCCAGCCACATTAGCAACTACGCCACATAACATCCCGAAATGGTGCTTGGCAACTTCACCCGCAAGGACACGCTCTACGGCGGCGAAGGATACAGCGTTACCGGAAACGGCGATCTTTCCGGGCAACTGAAAGAAGCTATTCACCGTTTGCCGCAATTCACCGGCTTGCAGGCGTCCGATATCAAGGAAGTACCCGCCTCAGCCTTTACACCGCCGCCGCCGGAACGGCACATCGGTGAAGGCAGCTTCTTCCTTGGGAACGATAAGATTCTGTACCAGTCGCAGGGCGGACAAGGCATTCCCATCGTCTATGGCGGCAAGACGATCACGTCCGACGGAACGCTGGTCGCCAAGCGCCTCATCGCGTTAGTAACTTTGCGTGACTTAGCACGCCGCGTGCTGCAATCACAGAACGAAGGATGGCCCGATGCAAACCGCGACGAAGCACGCCGGGAATTGAACCGTACTTATGACCAGTTCCACGCCACCTATGGCCCGATCAACAAGACGACATTCAGCGATGCAAACGACGGCACCATGATCCGCCGCATGCCCAACCTCGTGAAATTCCGGGAAGACCCGGACGCCATGCTGGTAATGTCGCTGGAGGATTACGACGAGGTCGCGAACAAGGCGACCAAAGCCGCCATCATGACGAAAGACGTGGTCGGCAAAACGCCGCCGATCACCCACGTCAGAAGCGCCGAGGAAGGACTGCTGGTTTCTTTGAACCAGCGCGGCACGGTAGATTTGCCATTCATTGGGGAACTTTACGGTAAGACGAAATCCGAGATCGTGGCCGAACTTGGCGACCTGATTTACCCCGACCCGGTTTCGAGGACATGGCAGACCGCCGATGCCTATCTTTCCGGCAACGTCCGCGAAAAACTTGCGGCTGTGCAGCAGGCGGGCACTCCCTATGCCCGCAATGTCAAGGCACTGCAAAACGTGCAGCCCGAAGACGTGCTGCCCGGCGACATCGACGCCAATCTTGGCGCACCGTGGATTCCCGAACGGGATATTCAAGCCTTCGCCGCTGACTTGTTCAGAGTCGATGCGTCCAGCCTTCCTGTCGGCCATCTGAAGAAAGATGCCGTGTGGAGCCTGGAGGCCGACTACGCCGCCAAGCAGTCGGTAGCCGCAACGTCCGAGTTCGGCACGGCGAGAGCGAACGGCACATGGCTGCTCGAACTGGCGCTCAACATGAAGACGCCGACGATATACGACACGATCAGTAACGGCGACCGCGAGGAGCGTGTAGTCAACCAGGAAGAGACCCTTGCCGCGAGGGAAAAACAGAAACTCATCAAGGAACGCTTCCGCTCATGGGTATTCGCCGATCCCGACCGCACCGAACGGTTAGTCCGAATTTATAACGACAACTATAACAATCTGCGTCCACGGCTCTTCGACGGCTCGCATCTCGATTTTCCTGGCATGAACCAGGCACTGTCGCTGCGGCCCCACCAGGCCGACGCGGTGTGGCGCGGCATGAGTTCGGGCAACACGCTGCTTGCCCATACGGTCGGAGCGGGCAAGACTTTCACGATGGCCGCGACAGGCATGAAGATGAAGCAAGCCGGACTCATCAAGAAGCCGATGTATGTGGTTCCCAATCATTTGCTTGAGCAGTTTTCCCGCGAGTTCATGCAGCTTTACCCCAACGCCAAGCTGCTCGTCGCCGCCAAGGAGGATCTTACCAAAGAGCGGCGCAAATTCCTCACGGCCAAGATGGCAAGCGGCGAATGGGATGGCATCATCGTCACCCATTCGTCATTTGAGCGCATCGGCATGTCGCGCGACTACCAGGAAAGGTTTCTCACAGAGCAGATCGCCGAATACGACAAGTTGCTGCTCGAACACGCGGGCACGAAGGGTGCCAGCCGCAACCTCATCAAGACCATCGAGAAACAGAAGGCAGCACGGGCGGAACGCCTGAAAGACTTGCTTGCCGAAGATAAGAAAGATGACGGGCTTGTCTTTGACGAACTCGGCATCGACCATGTTTTCATCGACGAAGCCCACTATTTCAAGAACCTGGAAACGCCGACCAAGATGGAGCGCGTCGCCGGAATCCAGACCGGCGGTTCGGAACGGGCCTTCGACGTGTACATGAAAGTCCGTTACCTGGGAGAGCAGCACGCCGGGCACGGCGTCACATTTGCCACCGGCACGCCGATTTCCAACACGATGGTTGAGATGTACACGATGCAGCGATTTCTCGATCCCGAAGGGCTGAGGAGCCGCGGATTGGAGCATTTCGACGCATGGGCGGCGACGTTTGGCGAAGTCATCGACACGATGGAGATTTCACCGGATGGAGCGGGGCTGAGGCCGCGAAGCCGCTTCGCCCGATTTACCAACCTGCCAGAACTCCAGCAGATGTTCCGGGCGTTTTCCGATGTGCAGACGGCGGAAATGTTGAACCTGCCACGGCCGCGTTTGCAAGGTGGAAAACCCATCGTCGTTGCTTGCCCGATGTCCGAGGAGCAGCACGCTCTCCAACAGGAATTGGTAGCGCGTTACGAACGCATCCGCTCCCAGAAAGTCGACCCGAGGCACGATAACGCTCTGGCCATCACTACCGATGGCCGCAAGCTGGCGATCGACGCACGGATGCTGTCAGCCACGGCACCCGACTTCCCCGAATCGAAAGTCAACCGCCTCGTCGAAAGCGTCGTAGCCAGGTGGCATCAATCAACCGGGAAACGCGGCACGCAAATGATCTTCGCCGACATGGGCGTGAACCCTACCCCCTGGGGGTATTCGCCTTACGAGGAGATCATCGAAAAGTTGGTGGAGCAAGGCATCCCCCGCGAGCAAATCGCCGCCATCGGCGACGCCGAATCAGACGCCAAGAAGCAGGCTCTCTTCGAGAAAGTGCGAAACGGATCGGTGCGGGTATTGATCGGAAGCACGGCAAAAATGGGCACCGGCACTAACGTCCAGAAACGCCTTGTCGCGCTGCATCACCTCGACGCCCCGTGGAAACCAGCGGAAGTCGAGCAGCGCGACGGGCGAATCCTGCGCCAGGGGAACACCAATGAAGAAGTGGCCATCTACCGCTACGTCACCGAAGGATCATTCGACGCTTATATGTGGCAGGCGTTGGAGACCAAAGCGAGGTTTATTTCGCAAGTAATGTCGGGCGAAAATGCACTACGGAGGGCTGAGGATATCGGTGGACAGGAACTGTCCTACGCCGAGGTCAAGGCGATTGCCTCGGGCAACCCAGCAGTGCTGACGCTCGCCGAGGCCGACGCCGAATTGCAGCGCTTGACGCTGCTCAAGAAAAACCACCTTGATGAACAATACATCGCCCGCCGCAGCGTACAGACCTTGCCCGCAAGCATCGCCAGCATGGCCGAAAGGTTGTCCAGACTGTCAGCCGACGCCGCCACCGCTACTGCGGATTCCGCCGATCCCATTACCATCGGCAGACGCATGTATACACGCGGCGACGCGCTCGAAATCTTAGGCGGCCAGTTGGATGCCTTGCCAAGGAACATACATGAGACACGCCGTGTTCCGCTGGGGATCTTTCGAGGCCTGCGCTTCGGCTTGGTTCTGCATCCGCAATTCGCCCCGGAAGTCTATCTCGAAGGAGCGACAGTGCGCCAGGACAGGCTCTCGCGGGAGCACCAGGGACCGCGTGCCGTGCTGAACGCCCTGGAGTCGCCTTGCCAACAGCTACCGCTCTGAATGCGTCCGTGTCCGGCAAGACCTGTCAATCGCCGAGGCCCAGCTTCGTGATTATCAGGCACGCCTTGGCAAGCCGTTTCAACACGATAAGTATCTGAGCGAACTGACCGAGCTGCGTGACCAGCTCAAGGCTGGCCTTACCGGCGTGGGCCATGAGGCAGGCAAAGAAGAAGCGCTAAGCGTTTCCGACATCGCCGGGAAAATCAAAGCACTGAAGGCCACGCACAGCGTCGAGGCCACACCGCAGCGTATTCGGCACAAGCAATCTACCGCCGAGGAGCCGGTTACCTCCCTTATCCGCAAACGACAGGATACGAGGCACTCTTCCATTCCAGCTTCTGAAGCCGATGCCACAACGTCACCGTCGGACCCCGCTGACCAGAATGGATTGACAGAGCAACTACTTACGTTCCAGCAACGCATTGCTCGGGAGCAGCAACAAAAGGGCGACGGTCCCGGCCCAGACTGATTCTTCCCCCTGAAAACACCAGTGCTTACGTGCGATGGTGTCAGGAGGGGGCCAGCGGCCCCGGTTCCCGCCCAAGGTCCGCCTCCTTTTTCGTGATTTCTGTTTCGGCTTTAGAGAAGAGCCGCTCGCCCATTCATATTCGGTTAGACACGCAAGCCTCTCAGCCGCAACCTCTTGCGGGAGAAGCACTACGGACCTTGACAAGTCTATCACGGCGCGTTAGCCATAACCCCTGGGAGACGAAACTATGCGCTACGAGCGGTCCCTGGCAATTGCGAACCGTCACGACAGGTTGATTGAGTTCATCCGTGCCGGAGAGTACTCATCGCCAGCGCTTGCTCAAAAACTGGAGGTATCGGAGCAGACCATCTACCGGGACATCGATTTTCTGAAGAAGCGCGGCTATTCCATTCGGTCGGAGAAGCACGCCTATGGCTGGGCCTACCACCTTCTTGGGGTGCCTGCAACGACTTCAATTGGAGAAGGCTCAGGGAAATGACCACCGCAATCACCGAGGAACAGCAGGGGTTCGGAATCGGATGCCAGTATAATCCCACGAACTTCGATGCGGAGAAGCGCTATGGGTAGGCCATACGAATCTGAACTCTCGGAATTCAACGAGACCTATACTTGGAGCCTAACCGCCGCCGTCGAACCGCTGGCGGCCTCGCTTGCATCGGCGGCGCACCTGCCACTTATCACTGTCGGATCGGGTGGTTCTTTGACCTCCGCTTCCGTCGCCGCAGCTCTGCATGCGCAATTTACGGGACGTATTACGCGCGTTATGACTCCCTATGAGTTGGCAATGTCCCCGCTCACCCTCAAAGAGACAGGCGTACTCCTATGCACTGCCGGAGGCAGTAACCCCGACGTGCTGGCCTGCTTCGACGGGCTGGTGCGCCGTGAGCCGGTACTGCTTGCGGCAATCTGCACGCGGCTCGACAGTCCACTCGCGAAGGCGGCAGCATCGCACGAATGGACTTTCTGCCATGAGTTTGCGGCACCGGTGCGAAAGGACGGCTTTCTCGCA
The DNA here is from genome assembly GCA_963790585.1 of uncultured Planctomycetaceae bacterium. GTDB lineage: Bacteria > Planctomycetota > Planctomycetia > Gemmatales > Gemmataceae > CAWBOY01. Next base: position 20,357 of record CAWBOY010000010.1, on the reverse strand, counting down.
ACCAACTCGCTGCTTGCCACAATTGTGCTATTAATCCGTGCTTATTCGCATATCTTCTCGGTGCCGTCGTGCCTTCCTTCGACACTTGATGAACTGTTGAGTCCGGGCCGACAGCTCGACCAATCCCTTGGCGAGCTTGAGGACAGCTTCCGGCCGCTCTGCGAGCGTCGCACACTTACCGTGCTTCACGGAGCAATGACCCAGCCCGCTGCCACCGACGTTGAATCGCGCTTCACTGAGGCTGCACTGGGCAACGTTCAACTGGCTGACTACCGGAACTTTGCGCATGGTCGCCATCATTGGCTTGCAAGGAAGGCCGAAGATACGGCCGTACTCATCTTGTCGTCGCCTGAAGACAAGACTTCCGCCGACCGGACCGCAGCACTCTTGCCCAAGTCCATTCCGCAATTGCAACTTCGATTCCCACACGGTTTCGAAGGTATGCTTTCGGCGGTGATCCATTCAATTTATCTTGGCTGGTTTGCAGCGAAGTCGCATGGCATTGATCCTGGCAGGCCCAAAGTGCCGCAATTCGGTCGCAAACTTTACCACCTTCGTGCCATTCCCACGTTGCCCCTCAACGGCTTCGCGATTCCGGAGTTTGAGGCCAACGCCATTGAAAGAAAATCAGGGTTCAGCATTTCTACCCTACTCGCCCGCGACCAGTTGGAGGAATGGCGAACGCATTATCGAGCTATTCGAAAGACGCTGGCCAGGACATCGTTTCAGGGAGTGATATTTGATTACGATGGCACACTGTGCGGTTCGGCGGAACGGTTCACCGGCCTTCGCAAGGAAGTGATAACTGGTCTCGTCTCCTTGCTTCGGGCAGGCATCCTTGTCGGAATCGCAACAGGTCGCGGCAAGTCGGTGAAGGAAGTACTCCGGTCCCAGATTCGGCAGCGTGCCCTCCACAAACTGATTGTGGTCGGCTACCACAACGCAGGCGAGGTAGGTCGGCTGAACGACGACAACGTGCCTCCCGATGCTGCCCCGCTTCACGAGAGCCTTTCGTCGATCAATGCTGCGCTGGCCACGTCGGGCTTCGTGTCGCAGAACGCCCGGGTGGAAGCAAAGGGACGGCAGATTACTGTGGAAGCGAATTCAACACTCATCATTACCGATCTCTGGGAGTGTGTTACGGATATTCTTCCGCAATATGCTGCTTCTGGCATTAAGCTTGTCCGGTCCACTCACTCGATTGATGTTCTCGCACCGGGAGTTTCAAAGCGATCCGTGCTCACTGCTTTGATGGAACAGCTAAGCCAGAACCATCGCAACCCAGCCGTCCTATGCATCGGAGATCGCGGCCGCTGGCCCGGAAACGACTTTGAGTTACTTCAGCATCAGTTTGCGTTGAGCGTCGACCAGTCCTCTTTGGACCCTTCCACCTGCTGGAATCTTGCTCCACCGAGCAGTCGCTACGTTGACGCCTGCCTGTACTACCTGCATCAATTCGAGGCGGAGCCGGGTGCATTCCGCATTAAGGGGCTGGCGGGGAAGTCATCATGAAGGACGCTCTTGCCGAGAAACTCTTGGCCCACGTGCTCGACTGGAATGCGGAAGATGTCGTGCGCGAGCGACCGATATTACAGGCCATGGCAGCCTTCAAGTATGACGGCTACGAGCAGTTTTCGCCAGGAATGCGCTATGTGGAAAGCCTAGCACGCTGGTTGAGCCAGTTCGAGAAAGTCGATAGACGGGTTGCCTTCGAGTTCATCAAGACCCGGCTTGTTTGCTGTTCCACCCAGGAGATGAATCACCTTGTAGAGACCGCCTACGCCGATCACATCCGGCCACTGCTATTGCAGAAGGTGGCCGCGGAACAGTCGCTGAACCCACACCACATCGGAACCATTGCCGACACGGCTGAATTTCGCGTCCGGCAACGTCAGTGCCTGTTCTTGGGACTGAGTGATGGTGCCCGTATTGATTCGTTCCGACGAGCAAATCGCGATCTCGACCATGAGCAGATTTGGCAGACACACGACCTTTCTATTCCCCGCGTTAAGGAGCTCGTCGAGAAGGTTACCATCCAGGTACGCAAAATCCGCAAAGATTCCGACGAGACGACGGAACACCGCTTCCGCACCATCATTCTTCTGGATGATTTTTCAGCAAGCGGCAGCAGCTACTACATGCCAAAGTCAAATGGAAAGGTCGCGGGTAAGATCGCCAAATTCTTCAATGGCATCATGAATCCTGATGACGCATTGGCCGGACTTGTGTCGCAGGGAGACTTTGACGTGTTCATCTTGCTATACGTCGCCACGGATCAGGCTGTCGCCCATCTGGTGGAATACTCAGGCAAGTTGTGGGGCGCACAAAAGGTGCCGTGCATGGTCAAGGCAATTCAGCATTTGCCACCGACTATCACAATGGCGAGATCGAGTGATGACCCCTTCCGGGCCTTGATCGACAAGTATTACGATCACAGCATCTTCGATTCACATATTGAAAAGGGCGGCACTCCTGATGCCAGGTACGGTTACGCCGACTGCGGCTTACCTGTAGTTCTCCACCACAATACCCCAAACAATGCTGTTGCTCTTTTGTGGTCCTACGATGATCGCGCGATACGCGGACTCTTCCCCCGAGTGCAACGGCACAAGGAGGTAACATGAGGGAGCCACGCAATCCGTTCCGGTTGAGGCGATCCGAAAGCATTGATACGGAAACGGCCTTCCTCAGTTTGTTCGAGCCTGGCATTCTGGAAGTGATGCCGACGACAGGATTTTGGGAGACCGTACATATTCTCAGGAGCGCCGCTGGGGGAGGAAAAACCAGTCTCATCCGTCTGTTTACACCAAATACTCTGCTCACTTTGTGTGCAAAGCGCACAGACGAACGCCTCAAGGAGCTTTACCAACGAATAAAGGACCTGGGAGCGGTCGATGATTCCGGGCCGACAGTCCTTGGGGTGATGCTGATGTGCGGCCCCGGGTATTCAATGCTGCACGACCTCGATCTGGATCAGACCAGAAAGGATCGCTTGTTTTTCGGCCTCATGAATGCCCGAATCGTCCTCGCTGTGCTCCGGGGGCGCTCATTCTGAAGGGGCTGGAGTATCCAGATGGCCTCGATCACGTCCGGATCAATCCTCTCTCAGGCGGCAGCGGCGTCGTTGGCCTGACTTTGCCGTGTAGCGGCAAAGTTCTTTATGATTGGGCTGAACAGCGTGAAGCAAAATTGTGCTCCAGCCTAGACAGCCTTGGTCCGCTCAACGTTGATTCCTTGCCCGGCGACGAATCGCTGCTCAGCCTTTCCATCATCCGACCGGAAAACATACTCGTCGATGAGAAGCCGGTTGCAGAGCGCGTCGTGCTGATGATGGATGATATTCACAAACTGACCGGGCGCCAGCGGTCATTGCTGGTCCAGACGGTCATCGACGCCCGCAGTCCGGTGGGGGTGTGGATTGCCGAGCGGTTTGAAGCATTGAGCACGCAGGAAATGCTATCCTCCGGTGCTCACCAAGGACGCGACTACGAGCACGCGATTGAAATTGAGTCTTACTGGAGGCAAAAGCCGGAGCGGTTTGAAAAGCTTGCCATGAAAGTGGCGGATCGCCGGGTGCAGGCCGCGCCGGAAACGGAGATCGACTCATTCAAATCGTGCCTACAGGATGCCCTGGACCTGCCGGAATGGAACGACACGTTTTCTTTGATCAGTAGCGTGGTTTCCAAGCGGGTACGCGACCGAGTCCAGACCCTACCACGGTTCCAGGAATGGATTGCAGCGAAGGAGAAGGCGACCGGGACGTTGCGGGAGCGTGCAATCGCTTGGCGCGCTCTGGAAATACTCATCGAGCGGGAGCTCGGTAAGAAACAGAAAACACTCTTTGAAACGGACCCACTCGACCAAGACGACCTCAATCAGCGAGAGGATTCGTCCGTCAACAATGCAGCAGAACTGTTTCTGGCAAAAGAGTTCGACCTACCATATTACTACGGTCCGGATCGAATTTCACGCCTTGCCTCGCTCAATATTCAGCAGTTTCTGGGTTTGGCAGGGGAGGTGTTTGAGGAGTCGGTAGCCGCTGAATTGCTGAGAAAACCAACGTCGCTTCCGCCGCGCCGCCAGCACGCGTTGATGAAAAAGGCTGCCAAGTTGGTTTGGGAAGAGATTCCCAAGCGAGTCCGCCACGGCCGGGAGTTGCGAAGGTTTCTTGAGTCGGTTGGGAAATTTGCTCACTGGTATACCTATAGGCCGACAGCACCGAATGACCCCGGCGTTTCAGGCACAGCGATACGGATGTCCGAAAGAGCCTTGCTTGTTGACGACGATTATCGCAAGAACAAGGAAGACGTGTGCCGTTTTGCTGACATCCTCGCGTCGGCGCTCGCACATAACCTTCTTGTCGCGCAACTCGATTACAATTGCAAGAGGGAGAAGTGGATGGTCCTGAATTTGAATCGGCTGCTGTGTGTCCACTTCGACCTTCCGCTTAATTATGGCCTATACAAGGAACGACCGTTACCGACTTTGTGCCAATGGATGAACCGGTCCTTTACGGTGCCCACGAATGAGGACACTCTTTTATGATGACGGCATTAGAGAATGTTCCCATGCGTTGGCGTGACTATATTTTAGTTCGCGAGGGCGAGTTTTCGTCTTTCTGGAAAGCGCATTTCGCCGAGCGGTCCCGTTCTCTTCTGTTCGTGTGTGGCAGAGGCTTTGATCCCCGGACATGCATCGCGATTCGGACCATCGCGGAACTGGCCAACGGCGCTTTGACGGAAACCCTGGCACTGGAATACGACGAAGGCGAAGGCAGCTTGAGCCAGGAACTTCGTGACAAGGTGACGTCAAACTGGAGGGAGATGGAGGCACTGATCGCAGGAAAAGGGCTCTCGACGATCCACAAGATTATATTCCGAACAGGAGACGGTCGTCGTGTAGGCGCACGCAACGCAGCCAACGTCTTCACTGATGCGGCAAGACTATCCCCCTTCTCCGACATCGTCGTTGATATCAGTGCGATGCCACGCAGCGTGTATTTTCCGCTTGTTGCCCGCTTGCTTTACTTTCACGATCAGTTGAAAAGTAAGCCGCAAACAGCTCCGAACATCCATGTCGTTGTCGCCGAAGACCCTATGCTTGATTGCCAAATCCGCGAGGAAGGAATTGATGAGACCGCATCTTTCCTGCATCCATTTGAAGGGGAATTCAATCGCGAAGCCACCGGCCAGCAACCGAAAGTTTGGATTCCTGTCCTTGGGGAAGGAAGAACCACCCAGTTTGACAGAATCTATGATTTGGTGAAGCCGGATGAAGTATGCCCAGTTCTCCCATCGCCCTCCCGCAACCCGCGTCGCGGCGATGACATTGTCATGGAGTACCGAGACCTATTATTCGATCAGTTACGACTGGACCCGAGAAACATCATCTACTCTTCGGAATACAATCCGTTTGAAGTGTACCGGCAGATTCGGAAAGCCGCAATTCAGTATCACGACGTTCTTGGCTTAATTGGTGGATGCAAAATTGCATTGTCTGCGCTATGCAGTAAACTTATGTCCCTTGGCGTGTTGTTGGTTGGTTATGAATTGAAGGCTGCGAATAGTCTTCAGATCGGCGTTGCTCACATCGAATGCCAAGGATACGACATGCCGGCATCGGTTGTGCCAAAGCCGGAGCCGGTAGGAATGTGGCTAGCAGGAGAGTGTTATGGATGACACCGAAAAACAATTAGAACCATTACGCGCAAAGCGAAACCCGGTAGTGATCGGCACGGGCCTTGTCGCGCTCGATGTAGTAATTCCAAGCGGTCTCGATGCTGATCCCCAACTACATGCTGGCGGCACCTGCGGCAATGTACTTACAGCCCTGGCGTTCCTCGGCTGGCGTTCCTACCCGATTGCCCGATTGAGCGAAGATGGAGCATCGAAGCAGATTGCGGCTGATCTGCAGCAATGGGGTGTAAACCTCGATTTTGTGACGTTCGACAAGGACGGAAGCACTCCCGTAATTGTTCAGCACATCCGGAACAATAAGTCCGGCGTGCCGTCTCATACGTTTTCAAGAAAGTGTCCGTGCTGTGGAGCAATTCTGCCCTGGTACAAGGCAGTGCGTGTGGCCGATGTCACAGACCTTGTTCCGAGGCTTCCGAAGCCCCAGGTATACTTCTTTGATCGCGTCTCAAGAGGGGCGCTGGCGCTCGCCATCCAGGCCAGGGAACAGGGATCGGTGGTCATCTTCGAGCCGTCTACTTCTAGTGAACCGACCCTGCTCAAGGAGGCGTTGGAACTGGCGCACATCGTAAAGGTATCCTCCGACCGAATCGCTGGCAATGAAGCCGTGCTCTCCGCTACCCAGCCTCAGGTTGTGATTGAGACTCAGGGGAGTGCCGGGCTGAGATTCCACCATACCGATTCTGAGGTAAAGCGTCGCGCGCGAAAATGGCATCAGATGGATTCGATTCCGGTGGACCTCCTGAAGGATACGGCGGGTGCCGGTGACTGGTGTACGGCGGGCATAATCCACATGATTGGGGCAATGGGTGCGAAAGGTGTACACACACTAACGCTCACTGAGGTTCGCAAAGCCATAAGGGTTGGCCAGGCGATGGCGTCCTGGGCTTGCGGGTTCAACGGCCCTCGCGGGGGCATGTATGTCTCCGAAAAAGCGGGCTTTCAGAAGAGCATCCTTAGCTTGCTCGACGGGCGAACGGATTCGGCCGCAGGCACGAAAAAGTCGGCCGTGGGGACAAGCGAACGGCAGATATTTGCTTGCGAATCGTGCCAGGGGGATAGCAGCAGGGGGCAACGGTGACAAAACTCGGCGAGAAGATCAGTTTCATTTGGATCGTCGCAGTTCTAGTGCGCAAGCCATACAAACCAGCGCGGTACGGGAGGTTTATACTCCCATTGACTGTCCTTTATCGCCTGTATTGAATACTCGAACCGACGAAAGAGAAGGTTCTAGCCAACGCCGTTGAACTCAAAGGCGAAAAGGTCGCAAACGCCGAATCTATCTTGAATCGTGTTGCCAAGGAGTTTTTCTACAACACGAGCAGGCGGATTTACCCAAACTTAGGCGTTCAGCAGACGCTGCAAGTAAGCCCAAGATCGATGCAATCGTTTTGTACTGCTATAGTATATGGTTTTGCTTAATCAAACTCAGCCATGTGCGAAACGCGGTGATACCATTTGTTCAAAAGGGCGGCCTAATCATGCCAGTCGTAGAGGGAGAGTCATACGGCTATTTTGAGGCCCAGAAAAAGCCAGGCACAGATGAGTATGAATCCGCTTTTATTGCTACTTATGAGCTCGTCAAAAAGTTAGGAGATGGGTCGTTTGCGACAGTATTTAAAGCCTTGGACCTTAGAACGGTACTTCGTCAAGTTCCCGAAACTGCCCACGTCGCTCTAAAAGTATTTAATTGCCCGAATAGGGGGACATCCGAGACTGTGGAACTTCGCTTCGCCAGGGAAGCAAATCTCTGGCAGAGCATAAAGGATGAGCGCATTCCATGCTACATGACGATGGGAGAATTCACCGTAGATGAGCCCAAGATCAATGAGCGCGTTAAATACAGCTATATCGTCTCGGAACTCATCGATGGCTTGGACTTGGTAAAAAAAACAAATGGTCGACCAATCAATCCTTTAATTGCTGCTAAAGTCGTTCGGCAAATAGCAGAAATCGTTTTGCGCGTCCATGCGAAACGCATTATTCACCGTGATCTCAGACCGGATAATATCATTGTCACGAATAATTGGGACGCTTACTTGATTGATTTTGGGTCTGCTTATAGTCTTGACAACGACGAAAAGGGGGCGCCGGATCTTGATTCGATTGATTCGCCTCTTGGAGACCGGCGTTATATGGCTCCAGAAGTAGCCACGGGTGTTAAGGTTACTCCATCTAAGCTTCATGACATTTACAGCATCGGCGCAATTCTATACAAACTCATCTGTGGAGAGGATCCATTTTTTGACCATGATAAAGATTCGCTGCCTTCTGTTATGAGGAAGCGGAAAAAGTTCCAAAACAATCTCACGCCACCAAGCAAGGTCAAGGGAGCCAATAAAATCCCGAAAGAGCTGAATGATATTTGCATGAAAGCAATGAGTTGGGAGCCAAATCGTCGCTACTCTTCGTGTGACGAATTGGCCAACGTTTTGAAAGCTTGGACCAACAAGCAGTCATCCGGCCCCGCAGGGGAAATACGTACGGAACCCAAGAAGCCGGAACCTCCTATCGAACCTAAAGTTGAGAAGGAACCAAACGAACCGATCACGAGCGAAGGATGGCGATTTATTTGGGCTTTTTTGCGTGAACACCCCTTTGCTATGCCTTTGTTGTTGCTGGTGGTTGTTGGCTTGATATGGGCAGTATTATGGCTAATTGCAAGTCCGTGGCGGACTCCTGGGACTGGAGGAAGATCCCCTGTCACTGAGAGAGAATCGAGTAATGGACCAAAAGAACCAGCTGTGAAGCCAGTAGCGCCGAAATACTCTGCTCGCGACGCCGCCCGTTTCGTACTCGCTCAAAATGGCTCGGTTGTGGTCCGCGTCGGCGATAAAAATAAAAAAATTACTAAGGAAGCTGAACTTCCGAATGAGGTATTTGAGGTCATTGAAGTGCATTTATATGGCAAGCCGGTTGCTCACGGTGGGTTCAAAGTATTCCGAGGATGCAAGAGTCTGACCTTTCTTTCTATAGGAGCCACTGGCGCAACGGATGGAGATCTAAAGTTTTTTGAAGAGTGCGTTGACCTCACGGATATCAATCTGGACAATGACAAACAAATTAGCGATGTCGGGCTTGAATATCTAAAGAATTGTACCAAGCTCAAAGTGCTTGGATTGGCCGACACACGCATTAGCAACGCGGGCTTGGCCAACTTCAAGAATTGCAAATTGTTCTATCTTAACATCGGGGGCACGAACATCAGTACGCTCGTGAGTTTGTCAGAGATGGAATTAACAAGCGTGTTCCTTCAAGACACAAAAGTGACGGATCTGTCGCCGCTGGTCGAGATGCCAGGGCAATCGCATCTAAACGCCTGTTCATTATTGGCTGTTCAGTTGTCAGGGACAAGGTTACTGCGAATGATTCTGGTGGAACGTACCCGTTTCACGGAGGAAAAGACTCATGGCGCAGACCCAAGCAACCCCCTTTCTTGCCGCTTTTGCCCAGTTGCAGGATCCACGCATCAACCGTACCAAGCATCACCGACTGCTGGACATCCTCTTCATCGCCCTGTGCGCTGTCGTCAGCGGCGCCAACGATTGCGTGGCCATGGAAAAGTTCGCCAAGAGCAAGCGCGTCTGGCTCGAAAAATTCCTGGATCTGCCCGACCGCGTGCCGTCGCATGACACCTTCGCTCGTGTGTTCGCCGCCCTGGATGGCAAAGCCTTTGTCGAGTGTTTTCTGAGCTGGGTGACCAGCCTCGAACGGAGTACGTCCGGCCAGGTGGTGGCCATCGACGGCAAGACGGCTCGTGCGACGTTGGATCGAGCCAAGAGCAAGCATCCGCTTCATGTCGTTAGCGCCTGGGCCACGGAGAACCAATTGCTTTTGGGTCAGGAAGTGGTCGATGACAAATCCAATGAGATCACAGCGATTCCTAAACTGTTGGAGGTGTTGGAATTGACGGGAGCGATTGTGACTTTGGATGCCATGGGATGTCAGAAAGAGATTGCCAGCAAGATACGAGAAAAGGGAGCCGATTATGTGCTGGCGGTGAAAGGGAATCAGGAGCATTTGGAGCAGGACATCGTGGAGGCGTTTGCCGCCGTGGACGAGGGTCGTAGCACGGCAACGGTGCAAACGCACACGGAGCAGGACAAGGGGCACGGTCGCTTGGAAACGCGCTGGACGCAGACGATGGCGGTACCCAAGACGTTGCGTCATCAGGAGGATTGGCGGGATCTGGTGAGCATCGCCCGTTGCACGCGTAGCTACCAGGAGGGTGGAGTGGAGAAGTCGGAGGTGCGTTATTTTATAAGCAGCCTGCAACCCAAGGCGAAGCAGATGGCGGGAGCGATACGGAGTCATTGGGGAGTGGAGAATGGCTTGCATTGGGTGTTGGACATGTATTTTGCGGAGGATCGCAATCGTGCTCGGACGGGCCATGCGGCAGGGAACCTGGCGTTGTTACGACGCTGGGTCATCTCGTTATTGCGGCAGGACGAATCGACCAAAGGCGGCATCGAGAAGAATCGCTTGCAAGCAGGCTGGAACGACGAAACGCGCGAGGCCATTCTTGGCCTTTTTATGGGGGATTAGATGCGATTGCCCTGGTCGAGATGCCGCTTGAGAAAATCGTTTTTTTGGGCTCTCCGATCGATAATGTTGATATCTTGCGACGAGTTATGACGCTGCGTAAGATCAACGGGGAAGACGCCGATAAATTTTGGGAAAGAAGAGAGACAAAGGGCAAATAAAGAGTTCTACTGTGGAGCCAGGGCAATCGAATTCATTTGCTAGGCTAATGACTCGGACATTTTGGCGTGATTTGTGTCAAGCAAAAATCAAATTTGCTCAGCCGTCTGCCGCTGCCAAGTATTTCTCTACGCGCCAGCCTAAAGGCCTGAGCCGATCGAAAATTCGATTTGCGCACCGTAGGATCTTTTGCAAGCACCTTGTCTATTATATCGCCAAGACGGAGATCGATGCCAGGGTTTCGAGTGATGTCCCGAATTGACACTGGTTCGATGCTGGCTTCTTTAAGAATATCATATTGCCCTGCGCGATCGTCGGGAAAATTATAGGCAAATTTTCCTCGAGTCAGTAAATAGTATAAAATTGCTCCGGCAGAATATAAGTCAGAATAAGGCGTCCCCTTTTTCAGATCGTAGGCTTGCTCTGGTGCCATAAATTTGGGACGACCCATGATGGTGCCGTCCTTCGTTTTAAGCCTTTTATCAAACATCCAGGCCAGGCCAAAGTCAACAAGCTTAACCTGAAACTCGCCGAGGGAGTCCTCAGACAGCATTACATTTTTTGGATGAATGTCTCTGTGGATAATTCGCGCAGTGTTTTTGTGTGCCATATGTAGGGCTTCTAACATCTGGCATCCAAGGCGGACGATTTGATTGATGGAAATCGTCGAAATGCTTTCCAATAAAGTTTCAACCGTTATTCCAGCAACATATTCCATTACGATAATTTCCTCGCCGAGGATCGATGCTCTCTCGAAGCATTTGACAATGTGCTTACTATTCAATTCGCGAAGGATTTTTGCTTCTCGATTAAAGCGCGCGAGCGATTCCTTGTCCGTGCTGGCTCCTGCATGTAGCACTTTAATCGCCACAATTTCTTGTTCGGCCGGAACTTTTTTAAGAGCTAATGCCTTATAAACCGTTCCCAATCCACCTTTATCAATTTGCAAAGTCGTTCGATAGAGATTTGGGTATAGGTCGGCGGTGAATTTCCAGCACATTTGACAGAGATTCCAGTCCTTCCAAATGGATATCTTATTGGTGGACCATTCCGTCATGGGCCTTACTACCCCAGAACTTTTACGAAAGCCGCGACATGAGTCGCAGGCCTCACACGACGGATGCGATTTTGACGGGTCGCCGCATGTTTCTGCTGAAACGCTAAGAATCTTGAATGTTGTATTATTGACGCTAAATTCAACATTAGCTGGCAATGTGCAATTATTGTGGATTGGCTGGCCTTCAACGAGGATAGGCATGCCCGGATTGGACCGCTCTAGCTCGATCGTGCATTCGGGCGAGTCAACGTTGATGTACACGAAGAGGCGGCGGACAAATGGCTCCCGTGTAATGAAGATTTTCACACGCTTCGATTTAGGGATGAGCTTGTCCGTAACCTGTCCGGATGGGTCGGTGTAGCGTAAGATCACCGGCATTTGCTCTCCTCGTCAGCGAACGAGATGACGTCCTAATCGGGCAATCATGCTATTAAGCACTTCGCTGCCAAACCGCTGTGGGCGTTCGGGCGGTTGTTACGAAAAATCATTGGTCGTAGTTCCGCAGGTCCAGCTGTGGCAGCTGTTTTAGGGGTGACTGGGGAGGCTGGCCAGCGCGTTTTGGCGTATAATACCGATGGAGGAGTATGGTGATGGCCCAAAATATCCACCTGTGAAGTCCTTAGGCTTTCGAAATCCTTCTAGATACGCCCGTCTTGTCAGTCGGAGATAAGCACATGGCGAAAGCCAAAAAGCGGACTCTGGGAGCGGAGTCAGCAAAGACCTCTTCCTCTCGGATGAAGAACCCTTCGGTAATAAGCGCTGACACAGACTCTGAGAGTCGATTTTCCGATGATACCGTGCCCCAGGCCAGTTCGGCCATTCCGGACGGCGACACGGTGAACATTTTTTCCAAGGATGATGATGACACCCGCGCTTCAGTGCCGTCACCGCGATCACACCGACGGAACGAATCCCAAGGTTCCGCGCAACTGATCGAGGAGAATGACCTCGATCCGGCTGAGGATTGCGATCTTGTCATCGATATATCAACATTGTTCCCGACGCCCGTGACGAAAGTCCTTGACGGCCAGGCAGATGAAGAGCATAGTGAAAAGGAGAAAACGGACACGTTAAGAGGCTCTTTGCAGCGAAAACCCGAAAAACCCAAGGAGGAAAAGCCTCCACTCGCATTTGCGGATAAGCTGAAAAAGCAAAGAAAGCCGGATGAACAGCCTTTTATCGACTTACGAACGGTCGATGAAGCCGAAAAACAGGTGAGGGCTTGCCATGAAACGATCGTTCAGACCGTACAGAAATTAGTCGCAAGCATTGCGGGGCGTAGATGTTCGACTGCAGCAGAGGATATAGAACTCGCAAAACGGATCAATCATCTGGCGCAAGGTGCAGGTGTTGATCTGGTGATTGACGAAAAACCTGCGTGTATGCGCTGGAGAAGTCGAGTGTTCGAGGCGCGGGCTACCGAGACCGGCCATCTTTCACTCGGCACGAGTGCCCGCTTCCCTATGTTACGGGCACAATCCAAATTCGATCGCGAGTAAGGCCGGCTTTGACGCTATATCCGTGGAGAGAGCCGAAAAGTATTGCGCTAAAGCACATTCCACCAGATATTCAGGACGAAATCCAGTTCTTCGTCACTTCCACGTCGGGGCGACTTGTCGCTACGCAGCTGCCGCTGCCTAGCCATCTGGCAGCCCCTGATGTGACTCACCGAGAAACCGAGAAAAAGCCTCCGTCGGATTGAGGTCACACGCGGTTGCCCAGTCGATAAACTCTGTCACATCGACGCGCCGATTAGCCGACTCACAATTGTAGATCCAACTCTGGGGCCGGCACATACGCTTGCCGAGTTCTCGCTGCGTCAGTCCAGCAGATTCGCGAAGTCTGCGCAGGAAATCCGGCAGGGGCTGGTAAGCAGATGAGTGTTGGGACTTCGTCGCCATTTGGCACAATTATCGTGCCGGCAAATCTTGACACGAGTTCAGTGTCAGACTATGATTGGCGTTTCATGGTTTTCCTTCGGTCGTAACCGTAGAGATTGTGCCGCCTTGGGACGCACGAAAGTCCTTCTCTGTCCGCGCCGGCACACATTCTCTCATTGAGGGGTACGCCGCAGAGTGTTTCGCGGATGTCGAGATGTGTCGCCACACACGCCAGAATAGGGTACCTCAAGCGACATTATCCGCAGTACTTGAGAGCCACATTATGGTGCAGAAGGTCAAAAACGTAGAAGCAGTTTACGATTACGCCAATGACCAGCAGCTCCTTAGCCGGTACGGCGGCGTTCTAGTTCCCGCAGAAGCCGTGTGCCAACGTTGCCCGGCTAACGGGTCAGGCCGTCGAAACTATTCGCTTGCTTTCGATAGTCAAGTGTGCAAAAACCAGAAAGCGCTCTTGCCTCCACATATGGAGGTGCATATTATTCCACTGGAGTGCGAGATCAATGCGGCCTAAGTGGCCCTTGAGGGCCTCTGGCAATCGGCATGTAGGTACGTTGTGCAGAGCCTGCGCTCACGCGATGCGATCGGTCGCGGCGATAACCGCGTACGCGCTAAGAAAATGCCACGGCGGAATACTCGCATGCTGGGCCGCTTAATCTGACATTAGTCAGTTTGAATCTAACAATTCCTTAAATTCTGGCGGAGGCCAGATGCGGTCGCACTGGCGCGGGCCTATGGGGCTTGCGCGCACCAGACGAAAGTTACGTTCCAGTTATCTCATTTTCCGGGAGTCTATTATGGCGACGAAATCCGTAACTTGCAGCGTATGTCAGGGCACGGGCATGATGTTCGATCCGAATATGGCAGGTCGAAAAAGCGAATGCACAAATTGCGGCGGAGGTGGGCAGGTGAAGATCGATACCACTGTGCAGGACGCCGTGCGAGGAGTGTTTAGCAACGTAGTCGCCGGCGTGCAAAAGCTTTTTGAATGACAAGCCGTACATCCGTTTTGCCGCCTAAGAGGATCGACGGCAAAAGCGGTTCAGTGACGATAATTGATCCTTAAATTCCGTTTTCAACAGGAGTTTTCGAATGAACCGTATGCTAAGTCCATTTCAACTGAGAGGTACTGCTCGTCGCATCTCTCGCAACGCTGTTCTCTTTTGGCGGGGCCAACGCTTTCGCTGGCGACAAGGAAGACATCGTTGGACGTTGGGATCTCGTGGGTTCCAAGGATCTTACATACATTCGCTTTAACGCCGATGGCACGTTCAAAGATGTCTGTTTATTTTTATCCAACGAGGGAAACTACAAATTGCCCGACGGAGCGACCGTTGAACTTGACGTTCCCGGCACTTTTTACGGGAGAGTCAAGTCCGAGGTCAAATACCAACTGAAAGGCGATTCGCTCAAACTCAAGGTCGCCGGTACGTGGCAGGAATACTCACGAGCAAAGTAGTAAACACGTCATGCTTGGTGTTTGTGTCGGTGGACAGTCCGCCGCTCTGCACCAAGCATGAGTTTGCTGCCCAATGAACGGGGTTTTATGATCCTAAAGTCTCCCCTTGATGGTCTTACTAACGGACAGATACGATCCATATGGCCCTTATTCTTAATCCCTGTTTTTTATCCGCTAATTGCAAAATGTCGGCGAACAAAGAAGCTATAGCATTGCGTTTAACCGAATAACGTTTCCACGCCGCTTCACAACAGGAGTCCATCATGCGTCTTCATCGTCGGGGCGAATCATTCTTCGAGGTAGTCGGCGTTCTTGCTTTGATAGTCGTCATCTACGGAGGCGCGCTCTGGTTTTTTCACCAGAACAGGGGCGATGGCGGCAATGGAGGTTTTGGTTTCGGCGGCGCACCACCGAAACCACCGAAACCACCGGAGCCGAATATCGTAATCATCGATTTCGGCCAAGAGTCTAACTTGTTCTCCGCCGATGTTGGCTGGGCTGAGGTTCGCAATCTGGGAGGGGCCGGCGATGTGACCTTCCGTTATACGTCAAACGGCGGCTACCTGGCGACCCACCGGACGTATTTCGACGCGGGCGAGAGGCGCATGGTGCGGTTCACGCTTCCCGGCCTCAATTCATCAAACTGCGGTACAGAATACAGAATACGGGCCCAGTAATGGCGCCACGCAGCCTCGGCTAGAGTCGGGACACGGACGGCCTCAAGAAAAAGGGGGCGTCTAATTTAAATCCCGAGCCAACGGCTGCAGCAGACCAGCCCCGCCATACTGTTTCCAGAGAATGCCTAGGCCATTGAGGCGGCCAGGGCTGCTGAGCTAACGCATACCCAGAATCTGAGGTTTTGCGCCCGGGTTATCGCTCTAGGTACTCGCGTGGTCCAAGCGCTCCGGAAACTTGAGAAAAGAGATGCATCCGTTTTGCTGGCTATCCGTGTCAACAACGAAAACGGCCCAGTCGAGATAGGGTACAACCAAATGCCTGAATACACCTGCAAGATTTGCATTGGCGCTATCACGGACTCAGCGTATTTGTTTTGTGACAAATGCTCCATTCCAATCTGCTGGGATTGC
Source organism: uncultured Planctomycetaceae bacterium (assembly GCA_963790585.1). Classification (GTDB taxonomy): domain Bacteria; phylum Planctomycetota; class Planctomycetia; order Gemmatales; family Gemmataceae; genus CAWBOY01. Next base: position 4,461 of record CAWBOY010000010.1, on the reverse strand, counting down.
GCGAAGGCGGCCGGCGAGGTTTTGAAAGTTGGATTGTTCAATTTGTTCAGTCTTCAAATCAGCCGGTGCCCACGTTGCCGGCAGACAACGATGGAAAGTTCCGGCAGACCACCGTCGACTTGGCACGGACTTCGTCGCATCGAAATTCCTGATCGGCAGATGCACAACTACGATCTCTGGGGATCGACCTAATTTATTTCACGGAGCAAACATAATCCCTTTCCCGTCCTAAAGAGTTTTCAGAACTCGCTTTTCCATTCCTTAACGATCCGTTGTTGTCCCTGGAGATACACCATGTTGATTCGCACTAGAAGCCGTCAGGCTCTTTGCCAAAAGAATGGCTTCACACTGATCGAACTTGTTGCCGTGCTGTTAATCGTGACTGTAATCGGAGGCGCTTGTTATTGGTATATTAAGGTATGTGTCGACGCATCCTCCCGCCGAACACGTGAAGATGAATATTTGCATGCCTGACAATACGAATGAGGTAATTTTCACCGTCATTGTAAATAATTGCAATGTTGGCGAAGCTCGTGGTGATAGCACGGTAATGGTGTCGTTTCCTCCGTCTCTCGATGGCAATAATCATGTTGAGTTTGTGTCCAGGGCAGGCTGTGGTGGCACCTCAGGCAAACGCCCGTTCTTTGCGAACCAAGGAGACGAGCTAAATGTCACCCTCAAATATAGATACAAATCGGGAGGTTTGTTTGGAACAGCTGAGCATTTTTACGATGTAGACATTCTCAAAATCAAGCAAGGCGAGCCTCCATCGATTGAGGGAGCAAAGATCGATCCACAGGTGATCCGCCGAGAAGCCCACAGGGAAGTTGTAAATGGACCGCCTGGAACAAAATACACCCTGAGCAGAAAGCGCACAATTGAGCGGCAAATTGTGCTTTCCGAGTCGGCGAAGCTTGAGCTGTCTACTTCGGTAAGAATGGGCTTCGGGTTGCTGGAAGCCACTGCAGGAATCAAGGCAACATTGGCACAAAAAGATACTGTCTTGATGCGAGACACGGAGGAGATTAATCAATCCGTTGAGGTGGTTTTCGACAGTAATGGGACCACGACGCTTCAGTGGGTGGATTACATCAAGCGAGGCAAGGCTCAATACAAAATCTTTGGCAAGACCAAGGAATTGGAGTTTGAAGTCCTCTATTCCAGCGAGTTGACGATCGTCAAAAAGTAATTGCAATGCGGCCTTGCCGAAAAAGCGCTGGCAGATTCGGAATGGTTGTTTGGACAAGCCCGAAGACCTTAATCGCCTATCAAAACCTTGGTGGAAGCTCTCGCTGTTTTGATAGGCGTGCTCAGGTGGCCGCGTCTTTGATGGACCTACCCCTCCGTTAACCACCGCTCGGGTAGCGTCACCAGTGAATGGAAGCTGTGAATCGACGTGCGTGCTCCCGCGATTCCTTGAGGAACGACCAGGATCGAATTCCTCCTCAAACGGACTAGCTTCGAGGGCGGTGTACATACTCATACCAATTAGCAATCAAAGTTTAGAAACAATCCAATTCCACTCTGCGATGGATTGGACGCGTTTTGGGTTGGCTTCGTAGAAGTTTGCGGCGGTGATGAGTTTGGCTTCGACAGCTTTCATGGAATCGAAGAGCAGGTTGGCGAAGAAGGATTCGCGCATGTCGTCCCAGATATTTTCCTGCGGGTTGAGATCCGGGCATTTTGGGGGTAATTTTTCCAGCCAGATATTATCGGGAATGGTAATGGCTCCGGGTTGATGGCAGGGTGCTCCGTCCCAGAAAATGGCGAGATATTCGTTGGCATATCGTTGGCTCAACACGTCAAGAAACACATTCATGCACGGCCCGTCCATGGCGGGCAGGATAAGGAAATCGCTCTTGCCGTCCTTGGGTGAAATCGCACCGTAAAGGTACGTATATTCACGCACGATTTGCGCCGGCACGTCAGGACGAAAGCCGGGCGGCGCCCAGCAGGCGTAGGGCTCCGTGATGCGCCGAACCGCGCTTCATCCTGAAACATTACGCGTAATGGCAGGCCGCGCTTTGACGCTTCAGCCTTGGGTTCTTCAAGGAGCCTTGGGGAAAAAAAGCTTGAAATACTCCGCCGCCTTTGCATTGCGTCCCGGATGGTGCGGCCTCGGCTCAAGCTTCGCCAGCCGTGCCGGTGCGCGAGCCGATAGGCCGAAGATAGCGCGACCTTCTTGCCAAGTTTTTTGCACAGCGATTGATGCAGCGGCGCGATCTTCAGAAGCTTACCTTCTTTGGCCGATTCCGTGTGCGCCGCCAGCAATGCGGATTCTTCTTCCTTGCTCATATTCTCGTGCCGCCGCCCGCCGCGAGGCTTGGCCAGAAGCGATTTTGCACCGCCCTTGAAATATCGCGTCCACACGCTTTTTACGTAGCCAGAATCATATTGCACCATCTCCGCAATAGCATCCACATCCACTCCCTTACCACGGAAATAAACGCATTGCAGACGCTTCACATCCGACGCGTTCGATGCCGTTTTCAAAAGCGATGCCAGTTCTTTCATCGCTTCCGATGTGATAATTTTGTCTTGATGCTGCCCCATACCTACCCCCTATTCATGGTGATGAGGGCAGTATACTATATCTCTATGTTGATTGCAAATTGGTATCACATCCCATTTTGTCGTATCCGCCCCAGTAGCATACTCTGGCAGTCGCGGGGCTGAGCATACGGAAATGGTAAAAATATGGTAAAGACACTGGTGATATGGCCACGGTGCAAGTACAATGTCACTGAAGAGCTTACTCGTCGTAAACACCTGATCTTTAACAATTTGCAGCATCACCACAACGCCACGGCACGATCACGTACTGGCACTCAAGCCAGGTTGAGGGCCTGGTGCCTGTAATGGGCGTGCAGGTTCAAGTCCTGTCTCCGGCACTATGTGGCATAAGGGGTTACGGCAAATCGCCGTGGCCCCTTTTTTCTTTCCCCCACGGTTTTGGGGGGCAATTGGGGGGCAGTATTGGGATGGCGTTGGAGTCGTATCGCTGGTCAACGGCTGTACGATTATCCGGAGGGCACTCCCATGGCATGGCTCGAAGAGCACCCAACGTCCGGGCATTTCAAGATCTGCTTCCGCTGGGCAGGTCGGAAACTGAAAAAGACCGTAAAGACCTCCGGCAGGAAAGAAGCCGAGGCGATTCTGGCTCGGTTCGAGGAGAATATCCAGCTTCTCCAACGAGGCCGGCTTTCGCTGCCGGTTGGCGCGGACATTGGCACGTTTCTTTTGTCCGATGGCAAGCTTACCTCAAAGCCCTCGCCCTTGCCTCCCGTTTGCCCCCTAACCCTCAGCGGATTAAGTGACGCCTATCTCGCGGTCCACTCAAACGGAGCGATGGAGACTAACTCGCTCGCAACCGTGCGGTTGCACCTGTCCCATATTGCGGGCACGCTGGGCGAGTCATTTCCTGTCGCAACGCTGGGCGTGTCCCAGCTTCAAGAGCACATCGATCGGCGGGCACGGAAGGTCTGTCGAGGACGGGCACTGAGCGCCGTGACACTGCGAAAGGAAATTGCCAGCCTGCGGGTGTGCTGGAACTGGGGCGTGCAGTCCGGCAAACTCAAAGGAGAATTTCCCAACAGGGGACTGAAATACCCCAAGACGGATGACAAGCCTCCTTTTCAAACGCGGGCCGACATCGACCGTCAAATTGCTCGTGGGGGGCTGACGGCCACTCAAGTCCGTCAATTGTGGGAATGCTTGTTCTTGGCACGCGCTGAAATCGAGGAGTTACTCGAGCATGTGCGAGCCGAATCCAAACAGCCGTTCCTCTATCCGATGATCTGTCTGGCAGCTCACACGGGTGCCCGCCGAAGCGAATTGCTACGTCTGCAGGTGGATGATGTGGATTTCGCGACGGGCACGGTCGTTCTGCACGAGAAAAAACGAGCCAAAGGCCGACGCACAAGCCGTCGCGTTCCGCTTTCCGGATTCGTTCAGCAGGTCTTGCGTGAGTGGCTCGGGAGCCATCCGGGCAGGCAGTTTCTGTTCTGTCAGGCAGCGGTCGTTCGTAGTAAGACGCATCGGAAAGAACCAGTTCCGGTAACACCCGATGAGGCGCACGATCACTTCAAGAGGGTGATGGCGGAGAGTAAATGGTGCGTCTTGCGCGGATGGCATGTGTTAAGGCACAGCTTCGCCTCGAATTGTGATGAAGCCGGCGTCGACCAGCGCGTCATCGACGAATGGATGGGGCACCAAACCGAGGAGATGGTTGTGCGGTACCGACACTTGTTTCCCGAGCAGCAGAGAAAGGCGATTGATCTGGTATTTGGGTAGCAATATCGTCAGACGGCGCTAACCATCCTCTCGAATGGTTGTTGCCTCTGGTATAGTGGAGAAAGGAACCGTAGGCGGACTGCTCAATCTCAACCTTCAAGGTCGGACCAAAATACGGAGAACCTGCACATGTCGCCAGTCCCTTCTGGGGGACCCAGCACCATAAAT
>CAWBOY010000009.1:0-205478 GCA_963790585.1 uncultured Planctomycetaceae bacterium | reverse complement strand
ACCACTCGTGGGACAGTGCCAAAAAGTTCTTTACTGAGGCCTGCTTTCGTGCGAGTATCTCCGGTGGCATTGCCAGCCTTGTTATGAACTGCAGTACATAAACTCAGACCAGCCGCCACGCTCCTTCTTACTCGGGGACGATCTATGTTCTCCCTGTTTGGCAAATCGGTTCGACATTGCGACGGCGTTAGCCGAAGGCGGTTTCTCACAGCCGGCGCGCTGGGCATCGGCGGCTTGACGTTGGCGGACCTGTTGCGTGCCGAAGCGGCGGCGGGGATTGGCTCGTCGGTCAAATCGGTTATCAACATTCACCTGGACGGTGGACCGCCTCAGCTTGATACGATTGATCTAAAGCCAGATGCGCCAATCGAGATTCGCGGCGAGTTCAAGCCGATCGCCACCAAGCTGACCGGTGTCCAGATCTGCGAGCTGATGCCCAAGGTGGCAAGCATTGCCGATAAGTTCGCGTTCCTGCGTTCGTTGGCCGGGTCGGCGGGCGCGCATGACGCTTTTCAGTGTCAGTCAGGCTTTCCAGCCAAGGATCTGCAATCGCTCGGTGGCCGGCCGGCCTTCGGCTCCGTCGTCGCCAAGTTGAAGGCCTCGACGAAAGACGACGCCCCACCGTTTGTCGATCTCATGCAGGGTCGGCCCTTGGTCCGCAACAGTGCCCGGCCCGGCTTTCTGGGGCCGACCTTTAATCCGTTCCGTCCCGATCTGTCGAAAATGTTCGAGCGTGAACTCGAGCCCGGCATGAAGGGCGAGTTGGCCGCTCGCGGCGCGAATCATACTCTCCAGCTCAAGCTCGTTGACGGTCTGTCGCTCGATCGACTTCACGACCGGGCCAAGCTGCTGAACGCCTTCGACCAGACGCGCCGCGACCTCGACGCCAGCGGCACCATGGAAGCGATGGATCGCTTCACGGAGCAAGCTACCAGTATTCTCACTTCAGACAAATTCGCCAACGCGCTCGACCTGAGCAAAGAATCGGCCAAGACTTTGGCGCGCTACACTCCGCCCCTGGCCACGACGCCGACCAAGTTTTACACGAGCGAGGATGGCACGGCCGCCAAGAAACTGCTCCTTGCGCAAGCTGATCGAAGCCGGCGTCCGCTGCGTCAGCGTCTCGTTCAGCGATTTCGACACGCACGCGGACAATTTTCCGCGCATGAGACAGCTACTGCCAATCGTCGATCATGCCTTGCACGCCCTAGTGACCGATCTCGACGAACGTGGCCTGCTCGGGGACGTGGCCATCGTCGTCTGGGGCGAATTCGGCCGCACGCCGAAGATCGACAAGAAAAACGGCGGCCGCGACCACTGGCCCGAAGTTGGTCCCGGCCTCCTCGCCGGCGGCGGCCTGAAAGTCGGCCAGGTCATTGGCGCCACCGACCGCATCGGAGCGAGGATAGCGTCGCGGCCGGTGTGGTATTTGGATGTCTTTGCCACGCTCTATCACATCCTCGGCATCGATCCCGTCGCTACGACGATCAACGATCCAAATGGGCGGCCACAGCATTTGGTGGATCAGGGGGAGGTAATTCGGGAGTTGGTTTGAGAGGTGAAAGATTCCCCCACCACGTTAACGCGGCAAAATGCCGCGTCTACTTTCTGCTTGCACGCGGCCCTGTCGCGGCCTAAAATCATAGCAACTCTCACCGCTGCAAGACGCTATTTTCCCACCTGCCTCGCTTGGTATCGATTCTCGCTTCAGGACCAATCGGACATGAATACGCTCTCCTTACGATCATTCTTTGCCTTCGGTCTTTTGTGCGCGACGATTTCGTCGGCGCGTGGTGCCGATTCGATCGAGTATAACCGCGATATCCGGCCTATTTTGGCTGAGAATTGCTTCGCTTGCCACGGTCAGGATAGCGCCGCTCGCAAAGCGGGGTTGCGGCTTGATCGGCGCGATGACGCGATCAATGCGGAAGCGTTTGTTCCTGGCAAGGCAAGTGAAAGCGGCTTGATCGAGCGAATTTATAGTCTCGCGGCAGACAAGCAGATGCCGCCGCCGAAATCGAATAAGAAGTTGACGCTGGCTCAAAAGGAGCTGCTCAAGCGCTGGATCGATGCTGGTGCGGAGTACCAGCCCCATTGGTCGTTCATCGCGCCGAAACGGCCAGCGCTGCCGAAAGTGGCCGAAGAGAAATGGGTGCGCAATCCGATCGATCGGTTCATCCTAGCCGAGCTGGAAAAGCGCGGCCTCACACCGGCGCCGGAAGCGGATCGACGCACCTTGGCCCGCCGCCTGAGTCTCGATTTGACCGGGCTACCGGCGGAACCGATGGATGTCGAGGCTTTCGTCAAGGATCAATCGCCGGATTATTACGAGAAATACGTCGATAAGTTGATGAAGATGCCGCAATGGGGCGAGCATCGCGCCCGGCACTGGATGGACGCCGCTCGCTACGCCGACACGCACGGCATTCACTTCGACAACTATCGCGAAATCTGGGCCTACCGCGATTGGCTCATCGGCGCCTTCAATCGCAATATGCCATTTGATCAGTTCACGATCGAGCAGCTCGCCGGCGATCTCCTGCCCAATCCGACCCTCGAACAGCGCATCGCCACGGGGTTCAATCGGTGCAATATCACGACCAACGAAGGCGGCGCCATCGCGGAAGAGTATCTCGTCCTTTATACGCGCGATCGGACGGAGACAGCTTCGCAGGTTTGGCTCGGCATGACCACGGGGTGCGCCGTGTGCCATGACCATAAATTCGATCCACTCAGTCAGAAAGAGTTTTATCAGCTGGCAGCGTTTTTCAACAATACAACGCAAGGCGCGATGGACGGCAACATCAAGGACACGCCGCCGATCTTGTTCGTCCCGCAACGAGAAGACCGGCCGCGCTGGGAGGCACTCACCAAAGAAATCGCCGATGTGTCGGCGAAGGTGGAAGAGCGGAAGAAGATCGCTCGCGCCGACTTCGACAAATGGCTGAAAGATGCGAAGCAGGAAAAGATCGCCACGACCGACCCTGCCGAGGGTCTACGTTTCCGCGCCGCGCTGAACGAAGGCAAGGGAACCCATGTCCTCTGCACCGTCGAAGGTCAACCGCGCGAATTGACGCTGCCTGCCGATGCGGCCTGGGACAAAGGCTTCGTCGCGGACAATGCGCTCAAGGTCAAGCCAGGCCAGTTGCAATGGGCCGACGCGGGCGACTTCGACAATACTCCCGCTGGTTTCTCGTTCGGAGCCTGGGTCAAGATGCCCAAAAAGGTTCAAACTGGTGCCCTGTTCTCGCGCATGGATGATAAGAACAACTTTCTCGGGTGGGATTTATGGGTTGAGAATGGGCGCATTGGGACCCACATTGTCCACAAATGGCCTGAGGACGCGCTCAAGGTCGTGACTCAGGGCCAGCCCAAGCCGGGGGAATGGGTACATATCCTCGTCACCTACGACGGCTCGAATAAGGCCGCCGGCGTGAAGATCTACTTCAACGGTGTCGTGCAAAATAACCTTGCCGTGCAAGCCGACGCGCTGAAGAGCACAATCCGCACGACCGTGCCGTTCAAGCTTGGGCAGCGCAACACGACATCGCCGATCAACGATGCCGTGATTCAGGATGTCCGTCATTATGGCCGGGCGCTGCCAGCTGTGGAAGTGGAACACCTTTCAAAGGGCGCCCGAGCGGCCTATCTGATGGAGAAGCCCGCTGACAAACGCACCCCTGCGGAGGCGGAGGAACTTTTCGCCGGCTGGCTGCCCGAGCGCGACAAGGAATATGTGACACTGACGAACAAGGCCAACACTTTGAAGCAAGAGCAGAATGCTCTCAAGATTCGCGGCACGGTGGCTCATGTCATGACCGAACGCAAAGAGGAGCCGACGGCTTTCATCCTGTACCGTGGCGACTATGACAAACGCCGCGATCAAGTCAAAGCAGCCACGCCGAAGGCCCTGCCCGCCTGGCCGTCTGACCTGCCGAATAATCGGCTCGGCTTCGCGCGATGGCTGCTGCGACCGGAAAATCCTCTGCCGACACGCGTTACTGTCAATCGTTTCTGGCAAGAGATCTTCGGCACCGGCATCGTTCGCACCAGCGGGGACTTTGGCATCACCGGCGATCTTCCGTCTCATCCTGAATTGCTCGACTGGATGGCGGTTGAATTCCGCGAGACGGGCTGGGATGTACAGAAGTTCTTCAAAATGCTCGTCACGTCTTCTACCTATAGGCAGTCCGCAATCACGACCAAAGAGAAGCTCGAAAAAGATCTGCAAAATCGCCTATTGTCACGTGGCCCGCGCTATCGGATGGATGCCGAGATGGTCCGCGACTACGCTCTGGCGGCGAGTGGACTGCTCGTCCGGACCATTGGTGGTCCAAGCGTGCGGCCATATCAGCCGGACGGCGTCTGGGAAGCCGTAGCGATGATAGGCAGCGACACGCGCGACTACCGCCAGGACCATGGCGACAAGCTGTATCGCCGCAGCATGTACACCTTCTGGAAGCGCGCAGCGCCGCCGGCGTCGATGGAGATTCTCAACGCGCCGAATCGCGAAACTTGTGCTGTCCGGCGAGAAAGGACAAACACACCGCTACAGGCGCTCGTTACCCTTAATGACCCGCAGTTCGTAGAGGCTGCCCGCCATCTGGCGCAGCGAGCGCTGCTAGAGGGCGGCGATCAGCTTTCCGGCCAGATTGATTTCGTCGCGCAGCGTTTGCTTTCTCGTCCTTTGCGTGAAGACGAAAAGAAAGTCGTCGCCGACACACTCGCGGACTTGCTCGAGAGCTACAAAAAGGACGCCGCCGCGGCGAAGAAGTTAATCGCCGTCGGCGAGTCCAAGGCCAATGCGACGCTCGATGCCACCAAATTGGCCGCCTGGACGATGCTTGTCAACGAGCTGATGAATTTGGACGAGGTGTTGAATAAGTGACATCGATCTTCGGTCCTTCGAGAGCCGGGAGCGTCAGCGACCGGAGAGAATCGCACTCGGTCTCATTCTCTCCGGACGCTAACGCTCCCGGCTCTCGAAGGCGGGCGCTTCGCTGTCGCGCCTTCATCTAGTTCGGTTCCATAGAATTATCTATCATCTCGCATAAGACCGCTTTCAAGTCACCGTTCGATTGGAGAACTCTGATGTTCGCACGTCGTCTCTTGCTGGGCCTGATTTGCGGGCTGAGCGTCGCTCTGATCGGTGCGCCGGCCCCGGCGGCGGATCCCATTGACCCGGCCACGATCAAGAAGCTCGTTAGCCAGCTCGGCAGCGACGTCTTCGCCGAGCGCGAACAGGCGACGAGAGAGCTCGACCGCATTGGCATGCCTGCCCTCGAAGAATTGCGCAAAGCAACCAAAGACGACGATATCGAAATGAAGCGTCGCGCCACGGATCTTGTCGGACGTATCGAGAAGCGGTTCGAAAGTTCCACACTGTTGACCGCGAGCAAAGTCAATCTCGATTTGAAAGACGTCCTGGTAAGCAAGGCGGTAGCGGAGCTAGCCAAACAGAGTGGCTACAAAATCGCTTTGCTGGATCCGAACGGCGCGCTCAAAGACAAGACTGTCACATTGAAGACAGGCGATGTGTCTTTTTGGGAAGCCTTCGATCAATTATGCGATAACGCGGGGCTGACCGAAGCGAACATAACCAAATCGGCCGGTCCAACGTTGCAACCTCGCCCGATCCTCCGCGCTGTACCAGCGGCGCCGGCTGTTCTGCCCGTCGCACCCGCCAAGGCAGGGAGCGATCTACCAGACCCAGTTGAAAATAAGACGAAGCCGCCAAAGGAACGACGCCAAGACAAGCCTGCCAAGGCAGACAAGCCCGCGCCGCCGCTTGTTGCTCCCGCAATACTTCCTCGCGGAGTCATCATCCTGGATGAAGTAGAAATCGTTTTAGCCTTTGACGACGGCCCAGCACCTAGAAATGTTGGCGGACCGACGCAACAAACGAATCAGATCGTACTTGTTCCCGGCAAACCAGATAAGCTGGCGACCGACTATTCGAGCGCGATTCGAGTTCGAGCATTGGCGAAAGCGGACCAGACGCCCAAGCCGAACGACCGCGTTCTGGTGCTGCTTCAGGTTTCGCCCGAACCAAAGCTAACCTGGCAAAAGCTGGAAATGGTAAAGATAAACAAGGCGATTGATGATAACGATCAATCGCTCGAACCTTCCACCGACGCCGTTGCCAATGCGGTGGACGCGGCGGCTCCCGTGCCCGTGCCGGCGGCAGGCGCTGCTGTTCCGTTGGTGATTCGCCGTGGCGCCTTGCCGATGACGAACCGCGGAGTTACTTCGCCAAATCAAACAATACCCGTTTACTTGAAGAGGGGCGACAAAGAGAGCAAGTCGCTGAAAGAATTCACGGGCGTCATCAGCGCCCGGATCCTCGGACCGGCCAAAGCAATGATAACCGTAAACGACATCTTGAACGCCTCGGGCAAGGTGATCAAAGGCGTGAACGGAGGCTCAATCAAAGTTCTCGATGTGACCAAGGATGAAGGCCGACCGATCCGCATTAACATCGAACTCGATCTGCCGCCCGATGTAGTGGCGGCACCGATCGGCAGCGTCTTAAAGGAGCCTTTGGGCTTACCGATGCGAGCAGCCCCAGCGATCGCGCCAAAAGCGGCCCCCGCCAAACCGGGTGCCGGTCTGGCCTTCGAGGGAAAGACGGCGGATGTCCCCGCACCGCCGCCACCAGTCGCTCTGCCGGCCGGCGTAACGGTCGTGGCAAGCGTATCTTCAAGCGTGGGTAATGCCTCCAATAACGGCCTAACCATTGAAGACGCCAAAGGCAACGTTCTGCCGGTGAATGTCGGCATGCAGTATCAAATGACCAATGGCATTGCCAAGACGACGTACTATCTCACTTTGCCCATGACCAAAGACGGTACTGAGCCCAGCAAGCTTATCTTTGCCGGGAGCAAGAGCGTCGCGGTCGATATTCCGTTCAAGCTGAAAGATGTGGCGCTGCCGAAGTAAGAAGTTTAGCCGCGAGCGGCTAAACGAGAATGCGTTCCGGCCCTAACAAGCAGGAGAATGCCGTGACGACGATGTTGCTTCCGTCTTCACGTCCCGCGCCGGCGCGCCGCAGCCGTTGCGCTGGACATGCGCCGAGTTCCTGCAATTTGGGGACGAAGGCCGGTTCGAGGGGCGACGGGCGATGCTCATCGACGGGGTCATCCTGGAGCTAGGAGCGATGAACCCGCCACACGCGATCACTCTTGGCCTGGTCGAAGAGGCGATGCGAATTGCTTTCGGTGCCGGGTGGTGGTTGCGTCAGCAGTTACCTCTGATCCTAGGCCAAGACACGAATTCACAACCCGACCTCGCCGTTGTTCCGGGGCGGCCGCGAGACTATTCGGGGCACCCGACGACTGCGGATTTGGTGATCGAGGTGGCTGACTCCTCTCTCGATTTTGACACGACCGAGAAACGGCTACTCTACGCCCGGGCTTGCATACCCGAATACTGGGTCGTGGACATCAACTGCCGGCGACTGCTGGTCCACCGCGATTCGCAAGCAAGCGAGTACCGAACGCAAAACGTACTTGTCCCAGGGGAAACGCTAGCACCGCTGGCCGCGCCGACGTCAGTGGTGCGAGTGGCGGATTTGCTTATTTGATGCAACTGAATGGTCGATGGGCCAATCCAATCGTCATTATTACTAGCTTCCACGCTTGCCTGATGGTAAGCTAGACCCGTCATGAAATCTTCACCATGACGGCCTGCGCGAAGGCTCGCTCGTAACTTTTGCTCCGCCTTGGTGTTCATTTCTGCGTAGCCGTTTTCGATCCGCGCTCGAGGGATCCGTGATGCGTTGCGCCGGGATTCTCATCACTCTACTCGTGCTGAACACCATCGACGCTGGCGAGCCGGCCGCGGATGAAGTTGTGTTGGCCCGCTGGATCGGCAAACTCGGCAGCGATAGTTGGCAGGAGCGCGAGCAAGCAGGGCGTACACTCGACCAGCTTGGGGCAGCCTCCCTGCCGAAACTACGGCTGGCGCTGCGTGACGACGATCCGGAAGTGCGTCGCCGGGCCGCCGCCCTCATTTCTGTAATCGAAGTGCGCGAGTATACCAAGACGCTTCTTCAGCCCAAGCGCATCAAGCTCAATTACAAGAACGTTAGAATCCAAGAAGCGATCGCCGACTTCGTTCTCAAGACCGGCGGTTCGGTCGACATGACCGGCGACCTCTCAAAGACGGCCGGACGAACGGTCACAATAGAGACGGAAGAACTCTCTTATTGGGAAGCTCTCGCCAAGCTTGCTGAAGCTTGTGGCTTGCATGAGCAAACGTCGCCGCCGAGTATGTCCAAGCTTAGCAGTTCTACTTATTCGGGGCGGCTGCGCGGCGGTCGGCGCGTCGTCTATCTCGACGGCGACGGCGTCATTCAGACCGACGGACCGGTTTATCTGCTTGACGGCAAAAACGAAGCCTTGCCCACGTTCGTGCATGGTGCGCTCCGTGTCCGCGCCTTGCCGCCGCTCGAGGTGTCTGATAACGCCGACGGAACAGTGCCGTTGCGGCTCGAACTGCGCCCAGAGCCGCACGTCAGCTGGGAAGCAGTTGACATCGTGCGCATCACCCGGGCCATTGACGATCAAGGGCAAGATTTGAAGCCGCTTGTTCCTTATGTCGGCAATGCGGAGCAAGGTCGAAATGGTTCAGAAGATCTAGTCGTCGTTACTGGCAATACCCTTCGCATTCCGGTCAACTGTGGGCAACGTATGGTGCAGCTTCAGCTTCAGACGGGCAACCGTCCTTCCAAGCTGCTGCGCGAGGTTCACGGCACCGTCAGCGCTTATGTCAAAGCAGCAGCGGAACCGGTGCTCACGATTGAGGATGTGCTGAAATCCGAAGATAAAATCTACCGCGCCGCCGACGGCTCGCGCGTGCGGGTGCGGAAAATCGATGCCTCGCCGGATGGGCTTTACGAGATCAGCATCGAAGTCATTCCACCGCTCGTCTACGCCATGCGTGATGCTGGTTTGCGCGTGGTGCTGATGCCGCGCGGCGAGATTTCGCGTGAGATCACCATCGCCGACAGCGACCGAACGAATCCGTTTGGCCTACTCGACGCCAAGGGCCGGCCTTACACATTGGCTTTGGGAAGCATGAAAAAGGACGCCAGCGAGCCACGCCGTCTATTCACGCTGCTCTACAAGCCGGAAAAAGAGACCGTGCGCCAGAGCAGTTGATCTTTCGCGAACGGCGCAACGTCCTCGTCGAGGTGCCGTTCGTGCTCAAGAACGTGCCGTTGCGCTGAGTTTGGTCACCAGCCCCAAGCGCCAGCGCGGGGCTCAGTGGCTTCGAACCCCGCGCTGGCGCTTAGGGCTGGTGACCAAACTCAGTGAAAACGCTGTCTGCTAATCGACCGTCACATTCATATTCAAATTCTTCACGACAAACGCCAGCTCATCCGCGACTTCTTCAATTAGCTTCGCGATTGGCTTACCGGCGCCGTGGCCAGCGCGGGTCTCGATGCGGATCAAGACCGGCGACTGTCCCGTCTGATATTCTTGTAGTCGGGCAGCGAATTTGAAGCTATGGCCGGGGACGACGCGGTCATCGGTGTCGGCGGTCGTGATAAGAGTAGCGGGATACTTAATCCCCTTTTTGAGATTATGATAGGGCGAATAGGCGTAGAGAGCCTTGAACTCCTCGGCGTTGTCCGACGAGCCGTAGTCGTCAACCCAGAAACGGCCGGCAGTGAATTTCTGAAAGCGCAGCATATCCATGACGCCGACGCCGGGCAGACAGACGCCGAAAAGGTCGGGGCGCTGGGTCATTGCAGCGCCCACCAGGAGGCCGCCGTTGCTGCGGCCTTTGATCGCCAGCTTTGCGGGTGAAGTGTATTTCTCCTGAATAAGGTACTCTGCTGCGCCGATGAAGTCGTCGAACACGTTTTGTTTCTTGAGCTTGGTGCCTGCCTTGTGCCAATCCTGACCATATTCGCCACCGCCGCGCAAGTTAGCCACGGCATAGACGCCGCCCATCTCCAGCCATAAAGCGTTCGGAATCGAGAATTCCGGCGTCAGCGAGATATTGAAGCCACCGTACCCGTAGAGCATGGTCGGGTTCGTGCCGTCGAGCTTTACGCCTTTTTTATGGGTGATGAACATCGGCACCTTGGTGCCGTCCTTACTTGGGTAAAAGACCTGCTTGACTACGAAATCGTCCCCCTTGAATTTGACATTGGATTGGCGGAAGAGCTTGCTCTCACCCGTGATGAGGTCATAGCTATAAATGCTCGGCGGCGTCGCGTAGCTGGAGAAGGTGTAAAAGGTCTTCGTGTCGGCGCGACGGCCAGCGAAGCCGGCAGCTGTGCCGAAGCCCGGGAAGGCCACATCTCGAATGAACTTGCCTTCAGGCGAGTAGAGTTTCACCTCGGTCTTCGCGTCTTTCAGATAACTGGCGACGAAGAGATTGCCGACCATGCCGACGCTGCTGAGATTCTCCTTGGCTTCGGGGATGATTTCCTTGTAGTTGGCAGGATCAGGCTTACGAATGTCGATGGCGATGACGCGACCTTTCGGGGCCTTGAGATCCGTCTTGAAGTAAAAGATCGGTCCATCGTTATCTATCAGAGCGTATTCATTGTCGAAATGATCGATCAGGTCGATCGGCATGGCAAACGGTTCACTCAGATCGCGATAGGTGATGCGCGAGCTATGATCGGTGCCCTTCCAGGTGGAGAAGACGAGGTATCGGCCATCTTCCGTGACTTGAGGCTGAAAGCCCCAATCGGGGTGGTCGGGCCTTTTGTAGACGAGGACATCGTCGGACTGCGGCGAGCCGACGCGATGATAATAGAGCTTTTGATTCAGGTTGGTCTTGAGAAAGACGTCCTCGCCCGGCTTTGGCTCGTCGTAGCGACCGTAAAACAAGCCCTTTCCGTCAGGTGTCCAGCTTGGGCTGTTGAACTTCACCCAGCGAATCTCGTCTGCCAACGGTTTGAGTGTGCCCAGGTCGAGAATGTGCCAGGTCACCCAATCAGAGCCGGCTTCGGCGATGCCATAGGCGAGGTGCCTGCCGGCGTCGCTCAATGCCATTCCAGATAGCGCGACGGTGCCATCTTTCGACCACTTGTTCGGATCGAGTACGACGCGCGGCTCACCGCCAAGGCTATCCATCATGTAGAGGACCGCCTGATTTTGCAGCCCGTCGTTTTTGCTATAGAAATAATGCCCTCCCACCTTGGTAGGGACCGAGTAACGCTCGTAGTTCCAAAGTGTGGTCAGCTTTTTCTGAAGCTGCGTCCGCTGCGGAATGGCGTGCAGATACGCGAAAGTCACGCTGTTTTCCCGCTCGACCCAGGCCTTGACGTCGTCGCTCTTGCGGACGTCGTCTTCGAGCCAGCGGTATGGGTCGGCCACCTTGGCGCCGTGATAATCTTCGACTAAAGGTAGCTTTTTTGTTGGCGGATACGTGATCCCATCTGCCGGCAGCATCGCTGTCACCGCGAAAAGTCCTCCGAGGGTGATTATGACGGTTGTCGTTCTGAGCATGAGACGTCTCCACGGTTAACGCGGGAAACCGAGACGCGAGCAAGAGAGAGTATAGGTATTTACGGTGGGTCGGACTATCAGAGTGCAATCGTGCCGGCTAGCGGAGAATGGCTGTTCGCCGCGCTTTGAAGCCATGGGCGGCTGCTCTTGCTCCGTTTGGCCCACTGCTCTATGGTAAATGTACGTGATAAAGAATCTGTGAAGCAAGTATGCCCTCCCAACGGAGGGATGGGAGATATGGATAGGTTGAACGAATCAAAAGACACGGGACCTGATCCCGCGTTTCCGGATGCTCATTCCCCTGCGCCGGCATCGGCGGCCGAGGTTTTTCATATCTATGGCGAGCGCGTTCTATCATATAGCGCGTAAGATGGTGCGCAGCGAGCCTGACGCGGAGGACGTTACGCAAGACGTGCTCCTGCAGGTCGTGCGCAAGCTGCCTACATTTCGGGGTGAATCGGCGTTTCCGACCTGGCTGCATCGCATCACCGTGAACGCGGCTCTTTCGTATCGGCGCAAGCAAGCAGTGCGCGACGACAAGCGCGTCTATGATCCGGTGGAGATCCTGCTCGAAGAACAATGGAAGCGACCGGACGATAGCTGGGTGCCCGAGCCGGAGCGACAGCTAATCGACCGTGAAACTCAGGTTCTCATCGACCGAGCGATCGACGAGTTGCCCGCGATCTATCGTGACGTATTTGTGCTGTCCGATGTCGAACGTGTGCCGAACGCTTCGATTGCCGATAACTTAGGCCTTAGTTTGCCGGCGATGAAAAGCCGGCTGCATCGAGCGCGATTGTTGCTGCGCGATGTATTAGCGCCACATTTCAGTCTGGCGTAAATCTCACGTCAACATGAGAGCCGTCAACGACTCGCGCAATTGGTTACGAGCGCGATAAAGTAAGCTTTTGGCGGCTTTCGGGCTCATGTCCAATTCGGCGGCCACCTCGGCGTAAGTGCAGTCGTGGAATTGATGCAGCTCGACGGCCGCTCTTTGCCGGGAGCCGAGTCCGGCGACGGCTGCTCGAACGGCGCCGGCCAACTCGCAGCGTTCGAGCGGGCGCGACGGCGATTCACAGCGGTCGAGCGGCTGACCCTGGTCGCCCAGAAAGGTGCCGTCGAGCGGCACCCAAGGTCGGCGGCGCTTGGATCGAAGAGCATTGCGGGCCACATTCTGCGTGACGTGAAAGACCCACGTGCCAAACCGTGCGCTCGGCTGATAACGTTGCCGCGCTCGGTAGAGCCGCATGAACACTTCTTGGGTGAGGTCCTCCGCCTCCGCCCGATCGCCAATTTGCCGGCAGAGATAGCCAAATACCCGACTGCTATAGAGTTCCGTAAGCTCAGCGAAAGCGGCGGAGTCGCCATCACGGACGCGCAGCATCAGGCGCACGTCAGGATCTTCCATGCTCCGCTCGGCGATGGCTGCGCCGAGATCGGGACAAGCCGATGCCGGGAAGCGCTTTAGTGCCGGCATTATCTCCTCCTCAAAGAGTTGCTGCCTTCGGTCGTTTCGTCTACCCGCGCGAGCTGCGGGTCGTTGGATCGTTTACTTGCCTGCGTCCACTGTCGGCGAGGTCAAAAAGATCTGAAACGTGCTGCCCTCGCCGACGACGCTCTGAACCTGGATTTTTCCGCCCATCAGGTCGACATACTCTTTGACGATGGCCAGACCGAGTCCGGCATGAAGGCCATCGCTGCCGCGCGAGCGGTCGGCGCGATAGAAACGCTCGAAGATTTGCGGCTTGGCGTGATCCGGGATGCCAATACCGGTGTCGCTCACTTCGACCACGGCACCGTTTTCGATTGGTCGTACCTTGAGGTCGATCGAGCCGCCGGGGTTGTTGTATTGGATCGCGTTGTGCAAAAGATTGTTGATGATCTCGCGGAGTTTGTCCGGGTCGGTCCGGAGCGAAGCCGGATCGCAAGAGAGATGCAGGCTCAGACCTCGCTCCTCGGCCAGGGGACGAACGACGGCCGCGCACTCACGAGCCGCGTCATCAACCGCACACTCTCGTGTCCGCAGCTGTTCGACCCCCGCGTCGAGGCGAGCCAGGGTCAAAAGCCGTTCGACGGCCTTGTTGATCTGCTGGCCGCTCACCATGCAATCACCGAGGAACTCGCGATATTCCTCGTTACTTCGTGGCTTGCGTAATGCAAGCTCGGTTGTGGTCAAGAGCGCGGCGAGCGGCGTGCGTAACTCATGGGAGATGTCCGCGGTTGCCTGTTTCTCACGAGCAAAGGCGCGTTTGAGCGTATCCAATGTTTGTGATAGACGATCCGCAATGGGTCGCAACTCGGTCGGCAGTTTGGTGGCGTCGAGCGGCAGATGAAAGTCCTTGGGTGAAATCTCGCCCATGGCGTCGCAAAGTCGTTGGACCGGCGATAGGCCCTGTCGGACCAGGAAGAACGAGCCTATTACGGTCGCCAAGAAGGTCAGGCTGCTAATGGCCCAAAGATTGCGCCGCAGGCTCGACAGGGACTGCTCGTTTTCATTGCTGAGATTGGCAAGCTCGGATTTGAGCTTGTCCTCAAATTCCTTGAACTCTTTATCTTTGCTGCGGACATCGTAGGCGCATTGGATGAAGATGCTGAGCCTCGGAGGTGGCGGGCGACGATCGGGCCTCTCTGGCGGCGTCGGTTTCGTTGGGCCATTTTGCGGACCGTTGCCACCCGGGTGGGGCCGATAGATACGAGTGTTCGACGCTTTGAGACGCACGCGATGAACGGGAGTATTGTCATCCAGCACGATATCGTCAAAGTCCTGGTGTAGCGCTTCCGTAATGGCAAAGGAATGCGTGTCGATCGGCATGAAGCCATCGCCGTTGCTGCCGCTGGATCGGAGAGCCGGCGACCGATAGGAAATGCCCCAGCTCGTGTCAATCTGGTAATAAGGCCCGACGAGATCCTCGGTGTGGGACAGGTCCGGAATGTCGAAGACCGTCTCGGCCCAACGATTGCGCAGCGCGCTCGAGGCTCAGTCCGTCGGGGAGGCCTTCGGCTACCCAGGCGGCCGCGTTGAGATAGCCGCCGGGCAGAATCCCGGCCGTCCCCATACCGAACAAATGCAATTCGGGGAAGACACGCGGCCAGTGCAGGCCCGCCATCGCGTCTTTGTGGACACGATCCCATTCGAGAAGGAAGGGGATACTTTTGCCCTGAGGGACGTCGATACGAAAACCGGCGTTCGCCAAAGACTGCGCCTGAAAGAGCAGTGCCGTTTCCAGTTCGGTCTTCTTGTTTTTGCAACTATCCTTGAACTGCGCCTCAACGAGCTTGACCGTGCTTTCCTTTTTCGCGAGCAAGATGTCGTAGGCAATACAATAGAGAAGCCACGAAGCCGCCCCGAGGGCTACTGCCAGCAGGCCCAGGAAGTAGACGAGCAACGAGAAGCGCAGCGATTTCATGTCTCATCCTCCCCACGCAGGAGGTAACCCTCGCCCCAGCGCGTCAAGATCAACGCCAATTCCTGTCCTTTGTCGATCTTATTGCGCAGGTAGCGGATATAGACGTCCACGACGTTTGAGGTGCTCTCGTCTTGATCGTCGTAAAGATGATCCCAGATCATCGTCCGCGTCGCGACTTTGCCCCGATGAAACGCCAAAAATTCGAGAAGAGCATATTCTTTGGGCGTCAGCTGGATTACCTTGCCCGCGCGTTTGACTTTACGCGCAGCCGTGTCGATTTCCAAGTCAAAAATTCGAAGAACGGGATCTTTTACTTGATGGCCCCTGCGAATCAGGGCACGCAGACGGGCTAGCAACTCCTCCAGCTCGAACGGCTTGATGAGGTAGTCGTCGGCTCCGAGATTGAGCCCCTTGACCTTTTCTTCGATTGTGCCGCGTGCGGTAAGGATGAGTACGTGCGTCGTCATGCCGTCGCGGCGCCAGTTCTGCAACAATGTCAAACCGTCGATCCCTGGCAGCATCAAATCCAGGATGATAACGTCATATTGCGCGGAACGTGCTTTGAAGTCGCCCTCGGTGCCATCGTTGGCGACATCGACGGCGAAGCCTTCTTCTTCCAAGCCTTGACGTAATGCCCGGGACAGGGGCTTGTGATCCTCGATCAGCAGAACGCGCATGGTTTAGCTCTCGATGCGATTGGCCGGACCGAGCGAAGGGGTGAGAGCCGTGGGCGTGAAAGGGGTACCGTCTCGAACTCACTACCCACGGACCCTCGTCCATTGCCGTACCCAACCCGTCGGGCCTCTGGCTTGGTAGTATGGTACCAGAGGGGTATTAAAGTCTTATGAGAGAAAAATGAGGCAATACTCCACGCTATAATCAAAACTCGTTCCCTTCTTCCCACGAGACCTGCCATGTCTGACGATACCCAGCTCGACATTCTCGCCGTGGCGCCGCACCCAGATGATCTGGAAATCACCTGCGGGGCGACCCTGGCCCTTCTCGTCAAGCAGGGGTACCGCGTCGGGATTCTCGATTTGACGAGTGGGGAGCCGACGCCGCGCGGCTCGGAAGAAATTCGTGTTCGTGAAGCGGAAGCGGCCCGGCAGGCGCTAGGCGTGCCCTGGCGTAAAAACCTGCGATTGCCGAATCGTGTCTTGATGGATGA
The DNA here is from genome assembly GCA_963790585.1 of uncultured Planctomycetaceae bacterium. Taxonomy (GTDB): domain Bacteria; phylum Planctomycetota; class Planctomycetia; order Gemmatales; family Gemmataceae; genus CAWBOY01. The sequence goes on along the minus strand of CAWBOY010000009.1, from coordinate 189,432 downwards.
GCCGGCCAATCGCTTCGCGCTGGCGACCCAGTTTCGCCGTTTGCGACCAACGACGATCATCGCGACGGCCGGTCGAACTCCCGCCGCATCGCCGGACCATTATCAGGGCCAGCTACTCGTCGAAGCCGCGCGCTTCTACTCCCAGCTGACGAAATGGGACGACCGCTTCGAAGGCACGGGGCCCTATCGGGTACCTTATCTCGTTTATTGCCCGTTTCCGTTTGATGCGGAAGTACGCCAATGGCCGGGAAGCTTCGTAATCGACGTCAGCTCGACTTTCGCTCAGAAATTGCAAGCCGTTCGCTGTTACGAATCGCAATTTGACGCCGGCCGCTTTGAAAAAGTCGCCCATTTTGTCACGGGAAACAGCATCGCCATCGGCGGCCGATGCGGCTACGCCCACGGCGAACAGTTCGCGGTGCCACACCCGATCGGCGCGAACGATTTGATGAAGATAGTCCAGGGTGGCCATGCGTCCGCGGCGCCGGTGACGTTGCCGGAGCGAAACTAAAGTTTATCGATCGTCTGGCAGTAAATGTCATCAATAAGGTGAAGATTGCCGAGCCTGATGCGTAAGCGAAGGGGCATTACACCGATGTAGTGCTCCTTCGCTTACGCTTCAGACTCTGTTCTCAATAAACGATCGTTGATAACGCTATCCCACAGCGCCCCTACTTCATTTTGTCCTGAAACGCAGCGTGGAATTTGTCGAGTTTCGGTTGAATCACCATCGCGCAGTAACTTCGCTTGGGATTCCGGGCGTAGAAGTTCTGGTGATAATTCTCCGCCGAGTAGAACTCCTTGAACGGCGTGATTTCCGTGACGATCGGCGCGGCAAAGGCACCCGCGGCATTCAGCTTGTTCTTGTATTCCTCCGCCAGTTGGCGTTGTTGTTGGGTGTGATAGAAGATCGCGGAGCGATATTGCGGGCCGAAATCGGCGCCTTGACGGTTCTTAGTGGTGGGATCGTGTGTCTTCCAAAAAATCTCGAGCAGATCCTTGAAGGAAATCACGTTTGGATCGTAGGTGACTTGAACGACCTCGGCGTGCCCGGTATCGCCGCCACAAACCTCGCGATAGGTGGGATTTCGCACCGTGCCGCCGCTGTAGCCGGATACTGCCGAATCGACCCCTTTCACTTCGCGGAAAATCGCTTCGGTACACCAAAAGCAGCCTGAGCCGAAGGTCACTCGTTCGTGACCCGCGGGAAGCGGATCAACGCTGGCCTGAGCGTGGTCCTCATCGACTTCGGGCCAGGCGATCGCGCCTGTCGCCCACAAAACGCCGGTGATGGCGACCAGGATCGAGACGATGGCGAGCCAGACGCGAGATCGCTTCATGCTGAATCTCCGGAATGAATTGGATAAGGACGGTTTCGTCGCGTTGTCGCACCATTCATTGTAGATCGAGGCGCAACGCAATCCAAAGGGCCGCGGCTCGTACCCTACTTCTTAGACTGCCTTCGGCTCGAAGTCGTTACGTTTTTTCGAATCATTTCGATAAATCGCCGCACGACCGGATGTTGATAACGATGTCTGTGCCAAATCATCCCTAACGTGCGCGTCGGCACTACTCCCCACAGCCGGCGATAGACCCTCGTCGGCTGGCGGTCCAATTCGCACGCCATCGCGGGCAACAGGGAAACCCCGTGACCGATCGAAACGAGTTCCTGCACGGTCAGCAGCTGAGCGCTTCGGCACACCATGAATGGGCTGCACGATTCCTGATTACAAAAGGTGACGATCTGCTGGCCCAGGCAGTGCATCTCGCTCAAGAGAATGAACCGTTGACCATCGAGATCTTGAACCGTCACCTTCGGCTTCTTCGTCAAAGGGTGCTCCGCCGGCAGTGCCAACATAAGCTCTTCGACAAACAGGGGCTCGACATGAAGTTGCGTTTCGTCCACGGGAAGAGCCAGCAGCCCCACATCAAGCTCGCCGCGCAGACAGTTTTCGATGACGCGGGCCGTCAGGTCCTCATGAATGACGACGTGCGACTGAGGATGGCAGCGCTGAAAGGCACTCGTCAGAGCCGGGAGGACATAAGGAGCAATCGTCGGTATGGCTCCAATAGACACAGTGCCGTCTTGCTCGCTCGAAGATTCGATGACCTGTCGTTTCGCGTGTTCGACCGAGGCGAGAATGGTCACGGCCTGTTCGTAGAGTGTTTTACCGGCATCGGTAAGGCGACACGATGCGGCCGAGCCTTTCGAACAGCGGTTGGCCAAGCTCCTTTTCCAGCTTGCCAATTTGTTGGCTCAGCGAAGGCTGCGCGACAAAGCAGCGCAACGCGGCCTTGGTAAAATGCCCCAGTTCGGCGACGGCGACGAAATAGCGAAGCTGCTGCAATTCCATAGGTCCTGCCTATCGTCTGCATAGGAACAATGTCTTTTACTTATAGTTTGGCGCACTCTTATTCTTCAACTCTGGAAGGCGTCTTCACTCTCTACTCGGCAGTCGAGTTAGGAGACGCTTGCGAACGGGGGACAAGTCCATGCGTATTAGAATTTTCGTAGGCGGAGCACTGGCAGCCGCGCTCGTCGTGGCCACAGCCCTGCTTTACCAGCGAGCTAACGCGGCCTATCGAGCCGAAGACAAAGAGCCGCCGCCGTCGAGCTATATGCCCGTCGTAGATCAAGATTTCGACACGGTCATGAAGCGAATGACAGCCGAAAAGCCAAAGCTTCGCGAGCGGCAGATGAAGGTGCTTGAAGAACGGTACGACCTTGCCGACAAGCCCGTGCAGGACGTCGCCATGACGGCTCGAGACAAGAAAATTCAAGGAGGTGTACGCGTCAAGCTGGCGGACGGCATGACCTGGGACAAGCTCGCGAAGATGAGCCCAGAGGAAATCAAGAAGCAGGGAGCCTGGCCCAAGGGCTTCCTACCACTGCCGCACCCCAATCATGCGGAAGGCGGCATGGTGTTTCCGAAGTTTCATATCGACGAGATCAAGAAACAAGAAGAGCGCGAGCTGACGCGCTTCGACCTCGATTACGATTTGCCTGACCACTTTCTCCCAGCGTTTCCCCCGCCGATGTATCTAACGACCCGGCTCGACCTCGGCGACGTTTCCCAGGGAAAGCTGGTCACGATCGATAACTACTACAAATTATTCAACGGCATTCTCAATCCCAAGCAGATCGAGGGGCTGAGACTGCTCGTGACCCCTTTCGCGCAGCAGCAGTTCAATCAGACCGGGGACAGACGAACCGTCAAGGCCAGCCGCGGCGTTACTTGCTTCGACTGTCACGTCAACGGACACACGAACGGCGCCACCCACCTCGTCGGCGACATTCGACCGCAGCAATTCCGCCATCGCCTCGACACGCCCTCATTGCGCGGCGTGAATATCCAGCGCCTCTTCGGCTCGCAACGCGCTCTGAAAACGGTAGAGGATTTCACCGAGTTCGAGCAACGGGCAGCGTATTTCGACGGCGATCCCGTCATAGCCACAAAAAAGGGCGTCAATGTCCTCGACCGCGGCTCACAGGTTCATTTCATGGCCGAGTTCGAGGAACTCCTGGACTTCCCGCCAGCGCCGAAGCTGAACATCCTGGGCAAACTCGATCCGGCCAAGGCTACCGAAGCCGAGATGCGCGGCGAGAAGCTGTTCTTCGGCAAAGCTCAGTGTGCGAGCTGCCACTCGGGGCCATACTATACCGATAATCTAATGCACAACCTCCAGACAGAGCGGTTCTTCGCGCCGCAGATGATTAATGGCCGATTCGCCGCGGTCGATGGCCCGATCAAGACGTTCACACTACGCGGCATCAAGGATTCGCCGCCCTATATGCACGACGGCCGACTTTTGACGCTGGACGACACGGTCGAGTTCTTCAATCTCGTTCTCGGACTTCAATTAACGAAGGAAGAGAAAGCGGACATCGTGGCGTTTATGAGGTGTTTGTAGGGCCCTTACCGAGCTCGAAGCGTGAGCGAGGGAAGGCGAGTGGCGTATGTGTGCCATGCATTAGTACCTCCAAAGCATGCTTTCGCTTGCGAAAGCATGGCACCCGCACGAAGCGCGGTCGTTCACACGCCATCCCTCGCTCACGCTTCGGGCTCGGTAAATGCAACCGAGGTTCTTGGATGATTTGATCGAGAATTTCGGCTAGACTAATTTCATGGACGCACCCTACGAACCCGCAACCGCTTATCACGAAGCCGGGCACGCCGTCGTCGCCTTGGCGCTGGGCCGGCCTGTGCAGCATGTGAGCATCTTGCCGGACCGTACCTTTTTGGGCCGCTGCGAGTTTGGCAAAGGCGTCTTTCGGCCGTCCGAGGATTGGCTCGAGCGCGAGATCCTGATCGCGCTGGCTGGCCTCGCGGCCGAGGCTCGGTTCACGGGCAATTACGCCTGGGAAGGGGCGGCGCACGATCGGCAGTATGTTCGCGGCTTGACGATTCAGCGCGCCGGCGAGTCACGGGCGGAGCGGCTCGAACGGCGGATGTTGTCGAAGACGGAACACCTGCTCAGCCAGGACGAGAATTGGGCCGCGGTCGAGCGGATCGCGGCCGAGCTGCTGCGACTCGGCTCGATCAGCGGCCGGGCGGCTCGACATCTGTTTGAGCAAGGCGGCGAATCATGAATACGATTTTCATCGATGCCGACGCCTGCCCGGTCAAAGACGAGGTTTATCGCGTCGCTCGGCGTTACGCCATGCCGGTAAAAGTCGTAGCTAATTCAGCGATGCGCGTGCCGAACGATCCGCTCATTACGATGGTGGTTTGTCCCGACTTCGGGGCGGTCGATGATTGGATCGCTGAGCAAGCGGGGCCGGGCGACATCGTCATCACCGCGGACATTCCCTTGGCCGCACGTGGCCTGGCGAAAGAGGCGATCGTACTCGACGCCAAAGGACGGGCTTTCACGGAGAGCGATATAGGGTCGGCGTTGGCCCTGCGCGAATTGATGAATGATTTGCGCCAGGATGGAACCGTTCGCGGCGGCCCCGCGCCGATGACGCCGAAAGATCGATCGCGGTTTCTGTCGAAGCTGGATGAGGCGATCAACTCGCTCCGCCGCGAACAAACGTGAACTCCGGTCGCTGACTGACGCTCCCGGTTCTTGAATACAATCTCTCTCGGCGGGATGATGCCAAGTTGATAGAGTCGGCTGCTTTCGAGTGGCTTGCTCGGTCTCTCCGGGGTTACCCCGGGGGAGCGGTTTTCTGAGGTCTGGACGCGGCGTGACAGTCCGTGCGTTTCGCGCACAACTTGTCACGCTTCACGAGACGGGTTGGACCATCCCGCCGAGTTTTCATGTCAAAAACACACGCGATCGCGCGCAATCTGGCGGCCGCGTTTCTCGATGGTGCGTGGTCATTGGAGGCGCTGGCACGCCGCGGGGCTCAGGCCTGCGGGCACTCTGGCCGTTGGATGAGACCGTTAGTCCGGCGCGTGGTTACCGCGTTTGACGGCGATCCCGCCTCACGCACAGTAGACTCCATTACGGCACTCCTGTTTCACAATGAGGCCTTCCGGAAAATCTGCGCACCGCTTTGATCTAGCGGACGTCTCGTTGCTCCATCGGATTTTCTGGGTGACGCCGAAGATGACGCTCTCGTCGTGGGACGTCCCGGCGCTGCCGACTCTCGCTACACTTGCCGATTGGCTAGCGCTCAAACCAAAGGAACTCGATTGGTACGCCGATCGCTTTGGCTTCGAGGCGGACGTCAAAGACGGACCGCTACGCCATTACTCCTACCGCTGGCTGCCCAAGGCGTCGGGTAAATGGCGTCTGCTCGAAATGCCGAAACCAAGAATGAAGAATCTGCAGCGACGGATATACCATGAGATTCTCGATTGCATTCCTCCTCATTCGGCCGCTCATGGTTATCGGACAGGGCGCTCGATCGCCACGTTTGCAGCGCCGCATTGTGGCCGACGAATCGTGTTGCGCTTCGACCTGTGCCAGTTCTTTCCGTCGGTGCGTAGCTCGCGCGTTCATGCGTTATTCGCCACGGCCGGCTATCCGAAAGACGTTGCTCGGATCTTGACGGGCCTATGCACCAACGTCGTCCCCGACGAAGTTTGGCAAGCCGCTCCCGATGCGACGAGTTTCCCGGTGACCTGGGTGGAGCGCCAACGCTTTCGTTTTCCGCATTTGCCGCAAGGCGCGCCGACATCGCCCGCTCTCGCCAATTTATGCGCCTATCGGCTCGACTGTCGATTGCATGGTTTGGCGCAATCTGTAGGTGCCGCGTACACACGCTATGCGGATGACCTGGCATTCTCCGGCGATGAAACGTTGGAGCGCTCCGCGCGGCGCTTTCAGGTGCATGTTGCTCGGATCGCCCTCGAAGAAGGCTTCGAGATCAATACGCGCAAGTCCCGATTCATGCGGCAGAGCGTCCGGCAACAACTCGTCGGCGTCGTCCTGAATGAACGGCCAAATGTGCAGCGCGATGACTTCGATACACTGAAAGCGACTTTGTACAACGCGATTCGCCACGGTCCCGAGTCACAAAATCGCGACGGGCATCTTGAATTTCGGGCACATCTGCTTGGAAGAATTGCTCATGTGACTTCGCTGAATCCGGTCCGAGGGCAACGGTTGCGGGAGATGTTTGAGAAGATCGTGTGGGCGTGACTTCGTTCAGCCGCGAGCCGCCAAGCGAGCGCTGTGCGGTTACGGGAGATGTTTGAGAAAATTGGGTGGGGCGACGATTTTTATCCGATTATCAGGATCTCCTTATGCCACGTATGTCCCTCGGAGCCAATCCGCGTGAGGCTCTGTACGCTCTGAGTTTTGGATTGCTCGGAGCCTGCGCGTTTCCTCCGGTCGGTTTGTGGCCGCTCGGCCTCATTTCACCCGCGCTGTTGCTCCTTCTGATTCGTGATCGCGACACCACGGATGCGCGGAACCTTGGGCTCCTTTATGGCATCGCGGTGGCCGGGGGGACGATGCATTGGTTTGTCGGGTTATTTGGGCCGCTGGCCATTTCGCTTTTGGCGCTGATGGCTGGTTACTGGGGGCTATTTACCACGCTGGTTGCAATGACGCGCGGTCAACGTCTCGTAGTCCGCGCTCTGCTCACCGGCATGTTCGCCGTCAGCGTCGAGTGGTTTCGGGGAGACGCCTGGTATTTGCGCTTTCCTTGGTTCACGCCGCCGCACGCGCTGGCGGCGGACCCGGCGTGGATCGCACCAGTTCGCTGGATTGGAGTCTACGGGCTGTCGTTTTCGCTTTGGGTGGTCGCGGCCTTGGGAGCTTTTGGCTATCGAGCCATTTGGCTCTGCTTCCTGCTACTCCCCGCTTTTGCCTGGCTGCTGCCGCCGATTGGAACTCCTGATCAACGCGCCTTGCTCGTGCAGGCGGAGGGAGTCAGCGAAGCGCAGATGTTGCTGTTCAAGATGCCGATGCCGTCGGGAAAGATCGATCTGGTCGTGTTGCCGGAGCTTGCTTATCTCAATGCGTCCAAGCCAGTGAGCGAAGGTCCCAGCGGTCCGGGAGAGTGGGCCCGCAAGTTGACCGCGCCTGTAGTCTTTGGCGCTGTCGAGGGCAATTACTTCGCTGGGCCATTCGACAATGTCGCGGCTGTGCTTGGGCCGGATGGTGAGATTCTAGGCCTTTTTCCCAAGCAGCGTCCTGTGCCGCTCGTCCGCGACGGCACTCCGGGAACGAAACGGCCCGTGTTTCCTGTCGATGGAGGCATTCTGGGCGTCGCGATCTGTTACGATTTCGACGCGCCTGAGGTAGCCGCGTCGCTGGTAAGCCAGGGAGCGACTGTTTTGGTAGCGCCGACCTATGACGCGATGTCGTGGAGCAGCGTTCAGCATAACCAGCATGAGCTGCTGCTACGCCTACGGGCTGTGGAGAATGATCGCTGGGTATTGCGGTCAGCATCGTCGGGCCGAAGTGAAGCCATAAATCCCCACGGCGTACCGTCGACGGAGGGCGTCGCTATTGGGGAGACAGGGGTTGTTACGGTTGAGTTCGGACACAGGACAGATCGGCCTTTCGGCGGGCAGGCGCATCTGTTGGGGCCGATCTTTGCGAGTGGGACGTTGGTGTTTCTGATTGTGTGTTGGATAAGGCGCTGGAGACAATGGAAAGCCACTCGCCTGGGCCGAGCCGCGGCGTTGGCTTGAGAAGAGCTTCACCCGAGTCACAGACCGTTGAAAACGTGCCGCCACAGCGCTTTGGAACAGCCCGACCCGGGGTTCGCAGCAGCGCACCACACAGGCATCAAGTTAAGGTAATAAATTCGTTGCGCTCGTCACTGACACAACCCCTGAACGAATTCCTAGGCCAAGGAACGGTACGGATGACCGATGAAAAAATGACGTAAGTATTGTAATAGAAATAGGTTGCGTTCTTACGAAGCGACCAACGGTACAAGGTGCTTCGGCGGATTCGTTGCGCGGCTTGACACGAAACGCGGGGGATTGGGCCTTAACTTAATGCCTATGAGGTTCGCGGCAGCGCACCCCGGGTCGGGGCGATGAGCCTTTCCGGACAGCCATTTCGCCTGTCTCCCCACGATGCTCGGTGAGCACTGACAAGCTTCCTCGTTCCTCCGAAGCAGCAAAAAGCCCGCCGCCATTACCTTCCGCGCCACCGTCGCGCCAAAAATGGCGCACACCGTCGGCGCGACGGTCCTGCTCCCTAACTAATTACCACAATTGCTTTTATAACACGGCTGGGACCGTCGCGCCAAAATGTCTGCTGGGTACCCCCCCCTCTACAGATCGCCAGCTTTTTCCCAAGAACGGTCAGGTCACCGAACGTTTCCCTTGCAGTAGAGCTTGAGTTTTTCGATCTGCTTATCCTTTTTCTCCAAGCTCCAGACGGAATCAAAGCGGAGTTCTTATCTTTGGATGTATAACTAATTGCCTCCGCGGCACGATCGCATACGCGCATCCGGATCGTGAACCCCGTAAGCTCACGCTTATCGTCCAACAGCGGCGCAAGAAGCTCTTTCGATAGTGGATGGGCGTGCAAGAGAACCTTGCACATCGTACCGGCTCGGTTTGCGCTACCGGGCGCGAGAAAAGACTGGAAGACCGTCTTTGCTTCGTTCGGAAATCGTTCACCGATCATGGGCAATATCCACCCCCCGCTTTTCGAGTCTGCCGGGAACTTGGCGAGTAGCTTGACGGCGGCGTCCAGGATTGCTTTGTCCTCCGAGCGATCAACGGCGGGAAGTGCCGCCATGAAATACCGTTCGTTGCCGCTGCGCTTGAGAATATCGAAGAGCTTGGCCCGTACGGCAGGCGATTTGGAGGTGGCGACCGCGTCGAGGTATCCAATATGCAGCCTTTTGGCCTCGGTATCAGCCGGGTCGATCCTGGCCAACTGTTCGATCACGAAATCCGCATAGCCCCTGCTTGCCAGACTGCTCAGGCAGGCAGCGGCAAAGTATGTGTCATTCATGTTCTTCAAGAATACATCCTTCACGGCCTCACTGATTCTTCGGCTATCGTCGTGAATAAGCGTCCTGATGAACCGGGCACGCTCCCCGTCGGATGCCACTTCCATCACGGGTTGATCGGTGCGCACTACATCGGCGGGCTGGCCGAATAGTTGAACCAGCAGCTCGCGCGGTTGTGATCCAAAGCGGTTCTCGTAATTCAGGTCGTCGAAGAGTTGGTTTGAAACACCCGAGGCGAATGCCTCGCCATGCTTGCTCAGAAAACTCTCATAGGCTGTCTTCCGATCTTCCTTCTTTTCAATTAGATAGAGGTTCTCACGGCAGAATTTCTCAATGATAAACACATCGAATGTGGGTGTGGAAAGCTCCTTGAGGACTAATTCTTCCACGGTCTCAGGATAATAGAATGCAAGTGCAGAATACGCACCCGTCCTGCGCTCCTCGTGGTCCGGTTTTAGAAAATCTTCGATGAGTAAGCGTTTGTGCGACTCCGCGGAGAGGGTGTTCCAGTCTTCGACAATCACTTTTCTTAATGCTGCCGATTCCGTCGGCGAGTTGACGACTACGCCCCCGCTGGGCTGGTAACGGCTGGCGGAAAATCGGCGATTCACGATTTGACCCAGCGCAACGAAGCACAAGTCACCGACCGTGACGGTGTGCTTGGTCTCACGATCAGCGCTTCGTCGTCCACGACCCACGCCTGCGGGAGCGGCTTTTCTGGTCCTGCGGTTAAAATCGTATTCGTCTGAATAGACCATCCACTTCAGTCCAGATACAGGCGGCAATTTGGTGGCCCGGTCGTCGTTCATGTGTTTCAGAAGGATGGGCACCGCGGCAACGCCACAACGGACGATCTCTCGCATCGCATCCGAGCGAGTTGCCGGCGCTGCACCGAGGACCATCGTGTTCGTATGCCCCGTCTCGCCGAAAGGAAGAAATTCCGAAACCGGCAAAAAACACGCTATATCCAAAGCCAGGATTGGCGACGTCGGCGAGGCGATCGATCAGCTTTTCGATATCGGCCTCCTTGGGAGCGCTGGGAGCTTTGGCCTGCGGGGTGCCCCGACGGGCGATGGCTCCTTCGGGGAACGGTTCGCCATTGAAATCGAGGCGCGGCGTCTTTTTCGGCTGAGCTACGGCGTAGGTGGCAAACCCGAGCGTGAGCAGGATCATTGCGGGTACGAATCGCATGCCAGATTCCTCCGGTCGAGTGTGATGGTTTCGGAGACACTCTCATGTAAGCGTATCGTAGGATCAAAGCGGATACGAATCTCATGGCGGCATCCTCTGGTATGGGAAAGAGTCTACCAGAGTGGATACTAACGTCGCAAGCATGTGGTCTTAACGAGCCGGCCTTGGCCGGGTATTCCGTGCGGTGATGACTTGTCGCGGCTTGTCCTGGCCTGCTTTATTTTCCATAAGCGCTTTCGCTTGTCGTATTGCGAACAGCTTATCCCAGACTACATTCAGCTGAGCTTGCATGTTTCCCGGGTCCGCGGTTGGCTCATTGGTCGCTTTTTACCCCTCTTTGTTAATTACATCAATCAACATGCGGAGGCGGCCGAGGCTGCGGCGGTCGAAGCGGAAACGCAAACGCGGCATACTTGCTAGTGCTGGTTCGCTGGCCTCTTCCGGCAAGGCCGCCGTTTGCTCGAAGGTCCCGAGAACGACGATCTTGGCGAAATCCTGGCGGATCTTGGCCATGAGTTCGTCCGAGAGCCGATGTTGCAGCCGCATCACGAGATCGCCGCTGACATAGCGCATGCTGTGATAGACGCGATAGAACGTGGTGATTTCGTCCACCGCTTGATCGACCGAGTCAGTGACTTTGAAAAGGGCCATGTCCTCAGGCGAGATCAGCCCGCGCTTGAGGAACATCTCTTCGATATAGACTTGCCAGCGCGTCCAATAATCGTTGCCGGGGGCGTCGACCATGACGATCGGAAAGATATGGCACTTGCCGGTCTGCATCAGGGTGAGGACCTCGAAACACTCGTCCTGAGTGCCGAAACCGCCGGGGAAGAGGGCGATGCCGTCCGACTCCTTCACGAACAGCAGCTTGCGCGTGAAGAAGTATTTCATGTTCATCAGTTTTTTGTCGCCCGAGATGATCTTGTTGGCCCCCTGCTCGAAGGGCAGCAAGATGTTGATCCCGATGCTGTTTTCCCGGCCGGCGCCGATGTGGCCTGCTTCCATGATGCCGCTGGCCGCGCCGGTGATGACCTGGTAATCGAGCGCGGCCATGCGCCGGCCAAACTCGATGGCCATCTGATAGGCCGTGTCCGACGGAGGCAGCCGGGCCGAGCCGAAGACCGTCACCTTGCGATGACCGCGCAGTCCGGCGAATAGCTTCAGGCTATAGCGAAGTTCCTTCAGAGCGGTGTTGAGCAATTTGATGTCTCCGCGCGAGACCTCGTCGCGGAGGAGCTTGTCGATCGTCTCGTGCATCTGCTTGCCGAGAGCCTCGATGCTGATCGGCTGTCGATCCTCGGGCTGAGCTTCGTTGATCTGTTGGAACGAGGTGTCGTCTGCTGGAAGGGGAGTCATGGGGTCACCGGACGATATTATGCAAAAGCGGAGTCGCGCCGCTTCTCTTGTAGAAGAGAAACGCGGCAAGATGCCGCGTCTACAGAAACGCCGCAAGATGCCGCATCTACATTATAGCGCCGCGGTCGCATCAATCACCCGAGAGCGCCTCGATCGCTTCGGCGCGGGTTTCATACATTGCCCAGAGAGTATCGAGAGCGGTCATGTGCAATAATTCGCGCGCTCGCTTGGAAGCGCCGGCGACGACGACCTCGCTGCCATGCTCTTTGACGCGCTTGTGACAGCGCAAGAGAAACGAGAGGAAGACGGAGCCGACATAGTCGACCTGGCTCAGGTCGAAGATCAAGCCGTTGGGGGGGCTGTCTTGCAACGGGGCCAGGACCAGCCGCGCGGCTTGCTCCATAAGATTTTCTGGGAGCTTTTCGACCTCGGACGACGGGATAATTACCGCGATGTCGCCGTGCCGCTCAATGCGGATGTACTGTGTGGGTTCGGCCATCTCACGCCTCGTCCTATCGAGTGAATGTCAGTTCGTTGGCACTTCCTCTAAAGCTATCATGCGCCGAACGCGAATCAAGACGTCAGGCCACTTCTGCTCAGCGGACGCCGCCGGCTCGCCTAATACACGAAGCGTTTAATCCGGAACTTGTCCACATTAGCGAGGATCCATTTCTTAGCTTCTTCCTCGAACTTCGAGATATCCATCGGCGGCGTCCAGCCGTCGGCGGGCGTCATACCGAGCTGAGCGAAGATCAGTCGCGGCGTTATCACGCCGCCATCCGGCGTCGGTTTGTTATCCCAGCTGGCATCGGCCAGGATCGTCATGATCCGCTTGCTGATGTCGGCGTCGATCGCCTCTTCTTTCGGCGGCGTGGCCGACGAGCGCAGCGGGCGGTAACGGCTGACCAACATCGATGCCGTCAACAGCCGTTCGTCGGCATCCTTGGAAGCCAAGCTCGTCTTGGGATCGGCCAACAGCTTGACGCAGCGCCGCGCCTCGGCCATTTCCTTGTCAAACTCAGGCGTGGCCGTTTTGGCGATCGCGTCGTAATAGGCTTGCCCGACATAGAAATCAGCCGTCGGATGCTTCACGAGAAACAAGAGGGCTTCCCGACCGATCGTCAAGTTGAAGCGCCCCCGCGTGCCGCCGGGTCGTGTCGGGACCACGGCCATGACGGAGCCGACGCGGATCTCCTTGAGCCCCTTATCCCCTTGAATCAGGTCGTCGACGCGCACGGTGGCGACTTTGTATTCGGCCTTGGCCTTGGCGCCGGGATAAAGCTCGACCGCCTCAAGCTTGTCGGCGAAGCCGGTCACTTTGCCGATGACAACGAGATCGGCCATGGCCACGCGCGTGCTAATGGCAGGGGGTCGCATGAGCAACTGTTGAGCCTCGGTAAAGGAGCTAGCTACAGCCAGCGACAATAAAGCAAAGAGAAAATACCTCATGAGAGATCCTCTATAGATCTAAATCAAGCGAGCGATGTGGAGGCGAATGTCCTATAATTTCAGGAGAAAGAGGATTCCTTCCATGACCGAACCCGTTTCTGCTTCAGTCACCGCGTTGCCGCAGGTGCGGCTCAAGATCGAGCGGCGCTCATCCCATCCGTGGATCTTTCAGAAGATGATCGAGAAGCCGATCGATCGGCTGCCGAGCGGTAGCGTCGTCGACATTATCGACCGCGACGGCAAATGGGTCGGCCGTGGTTATTATAACGGCCATTCGCGCATCTCGCTGCGCGTGCTCACGACCAACGCCGACGAAACAATCGATGAGGCGTTCTTTGTGCGGCGCCTGGGCCAGGCCATCGAGATGCGCCGCAACGGACTTGGTCTGGATGCAGTCGCGGACGCTTATCGCCTGGTCCACTCCGAAGGCGATGGGCTGAGCGGGCTCGTCGTCGATCGCTTTGGGCCAGTGTTGGTCATGGAGTTTTTCTCCGCCGGCATGTTTCGTCACCGCGAGTTAATTCGCAAAGCCCTCGACACCTACTACCCTGGAAGCAAGTTTTACTGGTTCGCGGAAGAGCACGTCCAGAAACAGGAATCGTTCGACTGCCGCGAGCCCGAGCCGCCGCCGCCCGAGGTCATTACCGAGTATGGCCTGCGCTTCCGCGTCGCACCAGGCAGCAAACATAAGACCGGCTTCTTTCTCGATCAACGCGACAACCGCAAGTTCCTCGCCGGCTTTTGCTCCGGCAAGCGCGTGCTCGATCTCTGCTGTAACAGCGGCGGCTTCGCCGTCTACGCCAAGGCTCTTGGCAACGCCGACGAAGTGACCGGCGTCGATCTCGACGAAACAGCTCTGGCTCTGGCCCGGACCAACGCCGGCATGAATCAGGTGCGCCTCAAGCTGGTGCAATCTGACCTATTCCCCTGGCTCCGCGACACCATCGGCACCGGCCAGCGCTTCGACGTCGTCGTCCTCGACCCCGCCAAACAGACACGCGACCGCGAAGAGGTCGATTATGCCCTGAAGCGCTACCTCGACATGAACCGCCTGGCGCTACACGCCGTCGCGCCCGGCGGTATCTTTTTGACTTGTTCGTGTACTGGGCTGGTAAGCGAACACGACTTCCTTGATGCGATACGGCGAGCGGCCTGGCAAGCGGGCCGGACGTTGCAAGTGTTGCGTGTAGCGGGAGCCGGAGCGGATCATCCGTTCTTGTTGCATGTGCCGGAGGGAAGGTATTTGAAAGCCGTATTCTGCCGGGTGACGGATGCGTGAGGGTTAGGCCATGACGATTCGTAGTGCGATTGCGACAATTATAGGTTGCGCCATTATCGTAGCCGCAATGGGAGCGAGTATCGGCGGTCAACTTTAGGTCCATTTTGAAATTCTCGGAATCCGGAGCGATTGCCCCTTCGCGGAACGGTCTGCCGGTTGCGTCCTAATTGAAGATGTCACAACGCTTCCATCAATGAATGGTTGAATCGTGATGAATCGGACGAAATCGTTTACGGTTTCAATTGGCCAAGGGTATGGATTCTCCTCAGCTCCATCCAAAGTGTGTCCAGATCTTTTGGCAACGCCCTTCATCAAATCCAATAGGTCTTCCGGATCTATTTTCAGATCGTCACCGAGCGAATCCCTTGGACGCAAGGGTACGCTTGCGCCTCGAAATGTCACATATGGCTGCAATATATCCCAGGTCGCGCGTACAACCCATGGATCAAACGGTTCCGAATGGCGGTTGAAAGCTCGTGCAAAGGTGCCGATATCCTCGCCCTTTCGTTCCTCGGCGAGACGACGAAGATAACGATCGTGAGTAATTGTGCCAACGATTTGCATTAACACTATTGCAGATAGGAAAAGGCCTATAGGAATCGGCAAGGCGACTAACACAGTCAGCAGAACGGCGACGAATACCGCTAGAAAGAACCATGGCACTAAAGTATCTGGCGGATCCTCCAGTGGCGGCATGTGGCGCGAGAACTTCCGCATGTTGGCGCGTCCCTCTGGAATGTCACTGAACTACCCAATCTCGCCAAACAATTTTTCGTTGCAGGCTTGTAGGTCGATTATTCCGGGATAGTTCCGACTACGTCTCGCTGACCTTGGCCCGGCCGGGAAGAGTGAACCGAAATGTGGAGCCAACGCCTTCTCTACTTTCCACAGTCACCTTGCCGCCATGTGCCTCGACAAACGTCTGTACGATGGCGAGACCGAGGCCAAGTCCACCCTCCATGTGAGGATCCGTTTCTAGCTTGTCAAAAATCAAAGCAAGACGGTCCTTGGGGACGCCGGCACCATTGTCGCTGACCCAGCACTCGGTGCCCTCCGCTGCTTCGATTTCGCGCGCTCCAATTATGATCTCGCCTCGTTGTGTGTACTTGATTGCATTCGCTACCAGGTTCTGAAAAACTGCGCCTAAGCAAACTGGCGTCAGCATAGGCATTCAGTTCCAAAGGAATTCGGTTGATAAGCTTCGTGCTCGCTGTTCCAGACACGGGATCCAGGTCATGAATCAAGGCCTCCACGAGTGGCCATAAGTCGATCTGACGGCACTCTAATTTGATGCCGGTTTCGGTTTCCATATTCGCATTCTCTTTGAGCACCTTGTCAACCAATGCTTCGAGATGCTTGACGTTGCGTTTCAGGGTTTTCAGTATTTGGGACGATTCTACTCCAGCATCACCTTTCGAGGCCGTGAGTTCCAAGATTTGCGCCGATAGGGAAATAGCATTTAACGGAGTGCGGAGATCGTGCGCCACGAAGGCGAGGTATTCCTGGCGGCGCCGCTGAACTTCCAGGGCTTGCTCAGTAGCAAATGTCTCGACCGCCAAACCGATCGCCCTATCGAGGACGCGGTTCAAGATATGAAAGGCCTTGCCCTCTAGACTGAGCCCATGGCTCTCGGCAAGATCGTGGATGCAGCCACGAAGGATGTTATACTCCGCGACAACTTCCACGATGTCAAAGCCGTCCAAGTGCCGCTGCATGCCGTGCCCCGGCGGGCTGCCTACTACAACCTCCTCGGGGATGGTTTTGTCGGATCTTTCGCGCAATGCGGCAACGAGTTCCGCAAGAAAAGCGGGAATATGATCGTTGAGAGTCGGCGTATCGAGATGCTTCGCCGAGGGAAGCTGCTTTAATTGTTCTCGCCACGTTGCGAGTAAAGAGCTACCCTGCCGCTCGATAAGTGCCGCTAGTTTATCGAGATTTTGAACAATCATCCTTGGCTCCCGTATAGGCATGGCGTCCGACCGAGCGGTATCTGGCGAACCGGCTACGCAAGCTGCTTGTTTTAGTGAGCCGGGAGCGTCCGAGGCTGAAGATGCTCGCGGAAGACTTCGGTTGCGGACGCTTTTGGCTCACCAAAGCGAGAGGTGCGCCCTTCCCTCCGAGCCACGCTGTATTTTCTAGCCGGACGCTGTAGACTGACAATCGAAACTCTTTCGCCTCCTCGGGAATAAATTCTTATGTCACCGATGACTCTGACCGAGAAAATCCTGGCCCGGCACGCGGGGCGCGACGTTGTCCGGCCGGATGACAATATCTGGGTTGATATCGATATTCTCATGACCCACGACGTCTGCGGGCCAGGGACGATCGGCGTCTTCAAACAGCATTTCGGCAAAAATGCGAAGGTCTGGGACCGCGACAAGGTGGTCATCATCCCGGATCATTACATCTTCACCGAAGATAAGATGGCGAATCGCAACGTCGATGTGCTGCGCCAGTTCGCCGCCGAGCAGAATTTGCCGCATTATTATGATGTCGGCAGCGATCGCTACAAGGGCGTCTGCCATATCGCGCTGCCGGAAGAGGGACATACGCGCCCCGGCGAGATCCTTTTAGGCACGGATAGTCATACGTGTACTGCCGGGGCTTTCGGCGAGTTTGCCACGGGCATCGGCAACACCGACGCCGGCTTCGTCATGGGCACGGGCAAGCTCTGGCTTAAGGCGCCGCCGACGATGCGCTTCGTCTTCACCGGCAAGATGCCGCCCTACCTGATGGCCAAGGATCTCATCCTCGCGGTCATTGGCGACATCGGCTGCGACGGCGCGACTTATCGAGCGATGGAATTCGATGGCGACGGCGTTTACAACCTGAACATCGAAGAGCGCATGACGCTGTGCAACATGGTCATCGAAGCCGGCGGCAAAAACGGCGTCATCGCCCCCGATCAGGTCACGCTCGACTATGTCAACGCCCGCAATCGCAGCAAAAAGGCTTATACAGTCGTCAAGAGCGACCCAGGGGCCCAATTCATCAGCGAAAGGGTTTACGACGTCAGCAAGCTCCGCCCGGTCGTGGCCCAGCCGCATAGCCCCGACAATAGGGCGTATGTCGATGAAGTCTCGGGCACGAAGCTGGATCGCGCCTATATCGGATCTTGTACGGGCGGCAAGATGACGGACTTCCGCGCCGCAGCCGGCGTCCTCGAAGGCAAAGAGGTCAAGATCGACACCTTCGTCGTCCCGGCGACCAGCGAGATCGCCCGCATCCTCAAGACGGAAATGCTCAATGGCAAGACGCTCGAACAGGTCTTCCTGGCCGCCGGTGCGAAAATCGGTGAGCCTTCGTGTGCCGCTTGTCTGGGCGGCCCAAGCGACACCTTTGGCCGACTGAATCAGGCAATGAGCTGCATCAGCACGACGAACCGCAATTACCCCGGACGGATGGGCCACAAAGAGGCACGCGTCTACCTGGCCAGTCCGCTGACAGTGGCTGCGAGTGCGTTGACGGGGGTCATTAGCGATCCGCGGGTTTATTTTGGGTGAGAGGCAAGCGACGAATTTCGAAAAGGAAGGAGGTTGATCGATGGACCCAGTAATTCAAAACGACAGTGGGCTTGGGAAGATCAATCCACTTGAGGAACCAGCTCACGATTGTTCATCTGGGCCTCTCCTCGCGTTGCCTTCCGAGGACTCCATTAATTACGAGGACATCATTATCGATGATGACGCTCCCGTGGATAATTTTTTCGTCGAGAAACAATACAGATTGCTAACCGAGCCTTTGAATTCAAATTGGCATGCGCCGGGTGGACAGCCATTCATAGCTGTCTCGGATGTCGGGCTCTTTGCCGTCAAGAATGAGCCTGCTATAGTGCCCGACGCCATGCTGAGTATAGGCGTGCGCTATGGCGATTTTGACGAGCGACAGAACCTATCCTATTTTATCTGGGTGATGGGCAAACCCCCGGACGTGGTCATTGAAATCGTCTCGGATCTTCGCGGGGGTGAGGATGATCGTAAGCTAAAGCGGTATGCTCAAATTGGAATACCGTATTATGTGATTTTCGATCCCGATAACTATTTGAAAGGAGGTTGCCTGCGGTCATTTGAATTGATCAATGGTGCTTATCACCGGCTACCGACTCACTTCTATTCGAAAGTGAAACTTAGCCTAACCCTGTGGCGGGGCAAATATGAGGAACTCAACGAAACTTGGCTTCGTTGGTGCGATGAAAGCGGCATCGTTATAGAGACTGGTGCAGAAACCGCCGTACGAGAGCGTTTACGCGGTGACCAGGAGCAGCGAAATGCCGAGCAAGAGAGGCGAAATGCCGAGCACCATCGTCAGAATGCCGAACAAGAACGTCTACGCGCGGAGCACCATCGTCAGAATGCCGAACAAGAACGTCTACGCGCGGAGCAGCAACAAGAAAATGCTGAGCAAGAACGCCGACGCGCCGATGCCGAACGACAACTCCGCGAAGAGCTCGAAGCCCAGCTTCGCGCTCTTGGCATCGATCCGACCAAATAACCTATAATGTATCTAAATTAGGATCCATATTCCCCATGAAAGCCACCATCTCCGGCAAAGCCTACGTCCTCGGCGATAACGTCGATACCGATCAGATCATCCCGGCCCAGTATCTGACGTTTAATCCGTCCATTCCAGAGGAATACAAGCAATTCGGCAAGTATGCGCTCAGCAGCGTGCCGCCATCGCAGGCGGGGTTGCCCAAGGGGCATGTGCCGTTTCATACGACCGATGAGTTTGTCTCGCCCTACAAATTCGTCATCGCCGGCAAGAACTTCGGCTGCGGCTCGTCGCGCGAACATGCGCCAATCGCGCTCGACGCCGCCGGCATTGAGGCCGTCGTCGCCGAGTTCTATGCGCGCATCTTCTTTCGCAACTCGGTCAATGGCGGCTATATCATTCCATTCGAGAGCGTCGAGCGTCTGTGCGATCGCGTCTGCACCGGCGACGAACTGAGGCTCGACCTCGCTTCCGGCATCTTGCACAATCTCACGACTGGCGAAGAGTATAAGCTCAAGCCTTTGGGCGAAGTATTGCCGATCCTCGAAGCGGGCGGGTTGTTTCCCTACGCGCGAAAGGTTGGGATGTTGCCAGCATGAGCTCCGACCTCACTCGACATGCTCATCATTAGCGTCGAGCGCGGCGAGCTTGGCGATGCCGGCGACGCGACGCATCCAGGCACTTGTTTGCCAGTTGTCGATCACCGGCTTATCCGACAGGATCGGCGGTAGCTTGTAGAGGAACAGCTCACTAAGCGCGTTGGCGAATGGCTCATACATCGCCCGTAACTCGGTGAGACGTTGTTCAAACGTGGCTTCCTTTGGAAAAGACAACCCAGCCCCTTCGAGCTGGTGACGCAACTTCAGCAGCATCTCGGCCGGCAATCGATCCGGCGTCGGCGCGATCGGCGGGCGATTGAAAACCATGCACAAATCGACGAGCGCATGCCGCGACATGGCGAACGTCAATCGAGCCTGATACGAACAATTCTGCGCCGCTCCGGCAATCAACAACGCACACGTATCCATGATGGCCGTGATCGCGGCCAACCACGATTGATTGTCGTGCTGGGAGCGATAGTAACAAAGGCTCGGAAACGAAATGTGACTCTCCAACAGCTCCCCCGACCAGCGTTCCCACTCGGCTAGGTACGAGCTTAGCGACTCCAGATTTTTTGTACTCGCCAAACGCAGCAACATCTCCGCCGCCGTCGGTGGCGAGCCGGCCCGAGCGTCGAGCAGAGCGATCGGGACTTCGCGCCGCGAGAAAGCGGCATAGAGCACGGGGACGTAACCGATGACGACAGCCAGGAACCCAAAGCCCATCCCGGCCTCGATCACAGTCAAAAGTCGGCCCAACATCTCTCGGCCTGTCACGTCACCAAAGCCAAGCGTGAAGAACGTGACGCCGCTCAGATAGAAATAGGTGAAAAAGCTGGATTTATCGGTCCCTTCTGGATGGACCAGAGGCGTTTCCAACGACCAATGCACGAGAGCGAACGCCAGGATCAGCATCGTGACCCAAAGGGCGATCACCGTCAGAATCGACAGCGGCCCAAACAGGCTGAGAAAATACTCGCGCCGCTTTACAACCGTCATCCGTCGGGCGCACACCTGCCAGAGCTTCCAGGCATTGATGTAAAAAGTACGAACCGGCCTCCAGACCCGAGTCACGCGCCGCGGCAAGATCATCGTTTCAAAGCCATCAATTAACACGACGACGATGAGCGTCACACCGACCAACACGCCGATCCAGGGCATTTGTTGTACCTCCTTGTACGTATTCAAGAGCCGGGAGCGTCAGCAACCGGAGTGAGTCTGAGCGAGTCTAACTTTCTCCGGTCGCTGACGCTCCCGGCTCTTGAATACAAGCGAAACACTCCGTTCGTGTCTCTTAAAATGGTATCTCCGATTCTTCTCGATCATCCGGAACAGCCCACGGGTCTATCTCCTTGGGCGCGGGTGGGGGAGCCGGCGGTTCGATCAGAGGATTCGGTACCGCTGTAGTCGTCCCTGGAGGAGTTTCCGACGCAACGCCCTCGCCCTCCGGCGCGCGTTTCTTGCCATTGGAGCGCCGCCGACGTTTCTTGCGGGTCGGCTCCGTCTTCGACTCCAGCTCTTCCTTCTCGTTGCCGTCGGCGCCGAAGCTCGTCACGACGTAGGTCCGACTCCGTTTGTCCGTCTCCAGCTTGACCAGGCCTTCACGCTGCGCATCTTCGAGCAGCTCGCTGAACGTCCGGTAGCCGTGATAGGCTTCGTTGAAGGATGGCTTCTTGCGCTTCATCGTGTCTTTGATCATCGACGACCAGAGCACTTCTTTGTTCTCGCGCCGCAGAGCCAGGAGCGATTCGAGCAGCAAGGCGAACGCCTTCCGCTTGTTCTCCGGCAGCTCGACGTCGATGTCAGGCGAGAGGTCAGGCGACTTGCCGAGATCTTCGTAGTAGATGAATTCGTCGCAGTTGTCGCGCAGCAGGTCAGAGGTCGATTCTTGCATTCCCAAGCCGATGACGTGTTTGCCCAGCTCCTTGAGCTTCGAGACGAGCGGCGAGAAATCGCTGTCGCCGGAGAGGACGACGAAGGTGTCAATATGTTCCTTGGAATAGGCGAGATCCATTGCATCGACGCAGAGCCGAATGTCAGCCGAGTTCTTGCCGCTCATGGCCCGGCGCGGAATCTCGATCAACTCGATAGCCGCCTCATGCAAGAGAGCCGTGAACGCCGCATAGCGATTCCAGTCGGCATAGGCCTTTTTGGCGACGATCTTCCCCTTCTCGACCAGCCGTTCAAGAACCCGGCTGATGTCGAAACGCTCGCGCCGGCCCTGCAAGCCGAGCGCCAAGTTCTCGAAGTCGATAAAGATAGCCAGCGAACGAGCGCCATTGGTCACGGGATCTCCTTAAAGGAAGATCGCAAAGAATGAATTGACGTACCAAACCGTACCTTGGGAATGTTCTACGTGGAACATCGCCGACCGACCGTCACGCCAAAAAAAAGACGCCTTTGGCGCGACGGTCGCCTGCCTTAACTCATTGACTGCATTGCCGATGCGACAAGCGACGGACCGTCGCGCCAAGAAATCGATTGGGCACCCCCACTTGGCGCAGCGCCCTCCTTTTCACAGAAATTCGGAAACTGGTCTACTACAAATGCACGCTTCTGTGCTCAAATCGGTATCTAGTCCGATACCAATACTATTCGGCCCCGTTGCGGCACGGTCTCCAGACCGTGCCACCTTTGCCGACCGTAGGTCTCCCTGATTTATATCAGACGTCACGGGACTAAAGGAGACCTTCAGTCAGACCGGGTGGCACGGTCTGGAGACCGTGCCACAACTGTGGGCTCTTTCGTTAACCGCTCTAGACGAACCCGTTTGCCACTATCTCGTGACGATCTGCTGCAGAATACTGGGATCCTGAATCTCCGTATCCCGGGCCAGCAGCAGCACCTTGGAAACCACCTCGGCTGTGCGCGGATCGTCATCCGCGAAGGGTAGGAATAGTCGACCCCGGTGTTGCGCATTGACCGGCACGACACAGAGGGAACCTCCAGGTTGTTTATGAACGACTCCACTGCCTAAATGCACCGAATAGCGGCCATACTCTCCCTGGATGAGGGCGTGCCGACTATCGAGCTTCACGTTCGCGAGCTTCAACAACTTGCAC
The DNA here is from genome assembly GCA_963790585.1 of uncultured Planctomycetaceae bacterium. Classification (GTDB taxonomy): domain Bacteria; phylum Planctomycetota; class Planctomycetia; order Gemmatales; family Gemmataceae; genus CAWBOY01. The sequence goes on along the minus strand of CAWBOY010000009.1, from coordinate 166,626 downwards.
ATTTCGCGCAGCAAGTCGGCTCTCATCGCCACCGTCGATTGGGAGGCCTCGGGATCGACGCCGCCGATGTGGGCGACACTGACTACGAGATCGAGGTCACGCATCACCTCGCTGAAAATAATCTTGGGGACCGCGTCGAGGCGTAGGCGCTTCCAGTCGGTACGTTGATAAAAGAAGAGCGAGCCGACCGCAGGAGCGGCGGCGTCGGCTGGGGTAAGATAGCCTTGGTCCAGGGACAAAAGAACGACGAGATTGGCGTCACGGTAAAGCTTGCTCAAGTCCTCCCTAGTCGACCAGCCGCGCGACGCGAGCAAAGCCTTCGCCTGTTTTTCGTTGACCTGTTGGCCGGAATAGCGGCGCGATTGGTCGCCATCCTCTTTTTCGGCCTCGGTCAGAACATACAATTCGCGGAAAACTTGCTTGAACGGTTGCACTTGTTCGGTCTTGAAGCACCCCGCTTGCCATTCGTGCCAATCCTTTGCCACCACGAAATCCACGGGATGGGCAATCGTCCATTCTTCGCTCGCCTTCACAGGCACCGATTTGCCGGTCCAACTCTTTAATGCGGTTCCCCCCTTCACGGGAAAGCCCATACCCGACGTGGTCTTCAAGACAAGGCGCTCCAGGTAAGGGCGAACGATGGCATGATCCATCAGCGCCTTGAGTTCCGCTCCACGGAAGCTGTCGCCTGCGCACAAGGCCTGCTCGAGAGACCGTTTCGTATTGGAAATTGCACGGGTCAGGCTCTTCTTGCGCTCGAACAGATCGATGACTTTGGGGAGTTTCTTTAACTCCGATGGGAGCGATTTTAGCGGTTTGCCATCCTTGGTCTGTGTGATCTCCGGGTCCGCCTCCGGTGTGAGCGCCAATGACAGCGTTACATTTTTCACCACCAATTTGACCGGCCCGTCGGCAAGGTCTGCTACCTCGCGAGCCGTCACCGCCCACTCCAAGCGCGTCGGATCGGTGTATCCAGCCGTCACCGCGAGATTCTCCATCCCGAGTCGAGCCGCTTGCAGGGCAGGCTCCTTGGAAAGCGAGCTTAGACCACGCGCATAGCGCTCATACTCCTTCAACACCTTGTAACGGTCGGCCAATTCCGCGTCCTTCTTTGTCTGGTCCTTGGGCAGCGGCAGCAGTCCCAAAAGGCGGACCGATTCCTTGAGCGTCTTGACCCGTATTTCACTGACGAGGTCCTTCTTTTTCGTTCGACCGAGCAACACATCCGCGAGGCGCGCGGCCTTCTTATGACTTTGGCCGAAGCCGAGAAACTTGGCCGCGACTTCGATCGCGTCCCATCTCTTGTCGCTGCCGACGGCCTCGTAGGCCTGATGGAACCAGGCCACGTCAATCAAGCCATCGGCTCGTTGTTCGGCCGAGAGATTGGTCCTCGATTTCACAATGGTCTGCCAGGCATTGTCCGACTTGGAGTTTTCTTTGTCGGCTTGGAGATCCTCACCATTCTCGGTGACGCCAAGTGCATTGGTCCAGCCGGAGTTCGTATGCGCGATGAACCAATAAACAGCCTCTTCGTAGCCGGGCCAGTTGATGGTGGCCGCGACGTGCTTCACCCAGCGCGGATTTACGAGCCCCAGCTCCGCGACGCGCTCCATCTCAAAGCGACCCTCCTTTACTACGGCCTTTACTTTGGCAGCAAATGTTTCCGGCGTATCCTCGGGTAAAGGCATACTGACTTGAATCAGGCGCGTGAGAACCGCGGGTTTGTTTTCGCTCTGGCCGTAGGAAGGCGGCTTGGTGAACCCATGTTTGCCGAGCGCGGCGATGAGATCCAGGAGCCGATCCAACCCAACAATGCGATTGATCGACCCGGCCGCGAGTGTAGCCGCCGTTGGAGTCTCACCGCGAGCAAGCTCGATTTCCACGATGCGGCGAACGACGTCATCTGCTGCTTTTCGCAACTCCGGTCTTTCGTCAACCAAGGGATAGTTTTTGTCGCCGGCCATCGTGAGATGACGCAAGGAATCAAACGAGGAGCGGCCCCATCTTTCCTTCGGCCTCGGGCCGATCACGTGATCGAGAAAATCAGCAAGGCTCGCCCTGCCAGCGGCATAAGCGGATAGAACAACGTCAAGCCCAGGGCGCTTTCGCCGTGCCCCGGCAACTGGCTCGTCGAGCCAGCGGTGCAGGCGAAAATGCCGCGATGCGTGGGTATCGGTCCATTCTGGATATTGTTTGTAATCCGTAACATGCTGTATCCAGGCCACGAATGGTGTATTTTCGCGCCACTCCTCGACGGTGTCTTTGTCAATCTCCGCGCCTTCCGCCTCCGCGATGTCTAGCTCCGTGCGGGGGGTTTTTTCGAGCAACGATTGGGGTACAAGTGCCAATGCGGTTTCCGCGGCATCGAGCACAAAATCTACAGCATCTGGTTGCGGATAGAGCCGTCGAAACCACTCGAGCAAGGGACGGATGAGCGCTTCGTAGCGCACACGGACTGGTCCCAAAGGCGTGACCGTCTTGAGGGCGGCAGCGCTGGCCGAGTCCGCCGCCGCTGGTTTGTCCAAAAAATCCAGTAGATCAGCCTCGTCTTCCAGGCCGTCTAATGAATCCAATACATCAGCGTCGTCTTCTTGGCCTTCGAGGACGCCTGCGAGCGGCATCATGGTTGCGCGCACCAGCTCGGAACCATCCGCGTCTCGCGTTGCCGCGGAGCGGGAGGTCCACCACTCCTGCCAAAGCTCGATCAGCGGAAGGTTCTGGCGATCCTCGTCAACGGTCTTATGCAAGTTGGGGCTGGGAAACTCCCAACGCCAGCGAACGGCCCCTAAAACTTTCTCCTCTCTTCGGTTGGTATAGCGAGTGTCGACGTAAGTACGATCTCTGTTGGCGCCAATGAATGCATCCAGCTCCTTCAAGAACGCAACCGCTGCGGGAGTGGCGAATTGCACCGATCGTTGTTCAGGCTCGACGATTGGACTACGTTCCTCGGGGTCGAATGTGCCAAGGCCGTCGTCGAGGGTCGGCGGTTTCATGGCCGGATTGAGTATGATCTCTATCGCCTGGGCTTCGCTCTCGCTGAGGCGTTTGCCCTTCTTGTCGCTATAGGTTCGCAACCGTTCGCGCACCACTTCGGCGGAGCGCTCGGCATCCACCAGGCGGCGCGCGATCTCGATGCCGGCGGCCCGGCAATTGGCGTCACCGGCGTCGAGAAGGCGATCGATGGTGCCGAGAGTTTGGCTATCGCTGCGGTTGAGAAGCAATTCAAAGATGCTACGGCGGAAATCTGGTGTTTTGCGCGTCAGATAGCCTTCGAGCGTTTGTACCTCGTCTTCGGCGAGCTTGCTCTGCTTGAGATATTTGAGAGCGGCCTCGCGAACGTAACGATTCGGTTCGCCGGCAATTGCAAGAAGCGTTTGTCTGACTTTGGTTGTGAGCGTGCGCGGCTCGCACAGCTTGGCGAGCGACGCGACGCGCGCATACTGACCCATCAGCGGCAGGTATGGCAGCAGTCGTTCCGCCTTCCGATCGGCGATAACCTGGACAAGAATATCCGCCGCGCTCGCTTGAGCGAGCGGCGACACAAACCACCCCTCGACAGGTGCCTTAGGCTGCGTTGGTTTTTCGGGCAGATTGGGAATGATCTTTTCCAGCCGCTCGAATAGGTCCTTTGGCGGCACGGCGGCAAAGGGATCGTCATCGGTCGGCCGCGCGATTTGGGCGGCATAGTTGACGGCCAAGCTGACAAGACACGGATCGGCATCATGGATAAGGGGCAGCACGAGATTCATAGTTTCGGGCAGGCCTGTCTCGATGGCGAGCTTGGCGGCGGCGAAACGGCGCCCAGCGTCCTTGTCCGAAAAGAGCGGTTTCGCGGCCTTGAGGGCTTCGGCCGCATCGTCGAAGGCCATGGTCCAAAGGCCGCGATAGGCCGTCGCGGGGTCGCCCGTAGCGATCGCTTTCTGTCGAGCAGCGGGATTTCCGAGCAGGTCAGTGATGGTTTGCAAGTCAGTCTTGAGCTTCTTCGGATCTTCGACAGTTTGGACTTCTCCAAGCCACACTCCAGCGGCACGGGCCACAGCGGCGAAGCGTATGAGATTCTGATCCAACACGACGCCCACCATGCGGCGAAACGCCTCGGGATGGGCCTCATCCACCGCTTCGAGAATGGATTGACGCAACCCCTCCTGGCGCTGGGCCGCGATAAGCAGGCCTTCCGTGAATTGCCATGCCTCGGATCGCGCGCAACACAGCAGGCCGCGAATGGCATGGCCTCCAGGTCCGCCGATTTCATGGCGGTTGGCGGCGGAGTCTTTCAAGATCTCAAAGACCTGGTCCCCAACTGCCCCGCCCGTGTCGATGATGGCGGCGAAGAGGTAGCCAAGCGGGTGGAGATTATGACCGAGATGAACCGCCCATTGGGCCAGCCAATCCGGCGTCAGGGTATCATCAGGCAGAAGCTCGAGATTGGTGAACACGGCTTCCAAATAGACTTGTCGCTTGGCGCGATACGCTTCGGGCCGGCCGCTCAGGCGAAAGGGACGCCGCGCGTAGCCAATCGTGTAGGGCACGCGGGCCAATAGTTGCCAGCCCGCCTCGATCTCGGCATAGAACGTCGGGAAAAGCGTGCTGAGAATTCGGCCACGCAGTTTCGGGTCGGCGCTGACCTTGATTGAAGATTCCCGCTTGATCTTCTCTCGCTCCCGCCAATCGTTGGGGAGCTTGCCGTCTGCGGTGCGGCCAAACAGGCCGAGCGCGGTCGCGGCTTGCGGCTTCGGCAATTTGCGCAGCCGGTTATGCCGGCCCTCAGCGTGTTTTTTGGACCGCAGCAATTCGAGTTGACGGCGAGCGATTTCGGGCTTGAGCACGGTTCAACCTCCCACGAGCATAGTAAGACGAATGAAGGTTAGTCGACTGGATGCGGTGAGCGGCAGCACGTCATCGAGATTCATCACTTCAGTCTCGTCCAAGACGGCGAGAAACAAGCCGTCGGCAAACGCTTCGATCGCCACGGTAACCGCTCGTTCCGCGTCAACCTGCTGGTCGAGGTCACTGCCGCCCATGTTTACTATGCCCGACGCCAGCCCTGATTCGATCTGCCGCGCGGTCAACGCCTTGAGCAGCCGCCGCTCCGCCTGGCGACTCTTGAAAGCCTCCACTTCGGCGCGCACGACATGGCCAAGGAGTTCGCGGAACGTGGTTGGCTTTTCCAAGGCAGCCGAGGGCAGCGGCACGGAAAAATCGTCGAAGAGCGGCTTCTTTCGACCGAGCGTCTTGCCGGACACAATAAGCATGTTGTGCCTCACGAAGTCGAGTTTGGTAGATTCAAAGAGACGGATCAAAGAAATTGAGTTTGCACCAGACGGAATACAAAGAAGAATACGTAACCGCCCCAGCAAATACGAGGTCAGCATGGAGAATCAACAAAAATCGTCGCCGTCTCAACCGAGCTATTTGACGCTGACGGAAACCGTCTTCTCGTTCGCCATCATCATGTCCCTGGGCTACTGGATTGGCGGTTGCGTCGGCACATGGATCGGCGCGGCAATTGTGGCCGTATATTACGCTCAAGCGATTCTACGCGCGGCGTATTCAGAAGAACCAAAGTAGACGGGGCGTCAGAAGCTAATGTCGCCTCTCGCTCCGCGCAAGGTCCTGTTTCGTGGAGCGAAAGGCAGCTGGCGGAAGTATAATCGATGCCGACGTGGCCAAGCGGAAGATAGGAGACAGCAACGATGCACGCGCCGAAACTTAAACATAGCTACACTGTTGACGAATATCTCGAACGCGAGCGCGCAGCGGAGGAGCGGAGCGAATATCTCGACGGCCAAATCTACGCGATGGCGGGGGAAAGCCTCAGTCATGGGCGTATTAGCTCGAACCTTGGTGGCCTTTTCTTTGCCCAATTACGCGGCAAGCCGTGCGAATCACTATCGAAGGATACCAAAGTGCGCAGCGGCCCGACACCATTTTCGGGCAAGTCAAAGATCGGCATGTTTTCCTATCCTGATTTTGTGATCATCTGTGGCGAACCCGAATGTCATGATGCGGAACAAGACGTCATCCTGAATCCAACCGTAATTGTCGAAATCCTGTCGCCTTCCACCGAAGCCTTTGATCGCGGTGAGAAGTATCAACGTTATCAAACATGGAACTCGACCCTACGCGATTACCTCCTTGTATCCCAAGATCGACCGGAGATTGAACAATTCTCTCGGGCGGATAAAGGTGAATGGGCACACCAACTTCACTCCGGCCTCGACGCCGAGGTTGTCATTACGTCGATACAATGCGCTTTAAGGCTCGCTGAGGTTTATGAACGCGTGCGGTTCTCTGACGCGCCTTCTCGCTAGGACACGCAATCTCAATAACTCGATTAGGGGAATAAGCCATGCGAGCGCCGCAACGCCAAGTCCTGTTTACCGTAGACGAGTATCTCAAGCTCGAACGCGCCGCCAAGGAACGACACGAATATCTCGACGGCCGTATCCACGCGATGGCCGGCGAAAGCGATGCGCACGGCGACATCAGCGTGAACCTAGTTCTGGCATTGGGTAATCAATTGAGAGGCAAGCCTTGTCGTATTAAAACAAAGGACACCAAGTTACGTAGCGGTCCGACGCCGACGTTACGCGAATCGACAGCCGGCCTTTATTCGTATCCAGACCTCATCGTGGTTTGTGGCGAAAAAGAGTTCCATGATACTTACAAGGATGTCATCATCAACCCAACCATGATCGTAGAGGTCCTTTCCCCTTCGACAGAATCCTTCGATCGCGGTTTGAAGTTCCAACGCTATCGAAAATGGAATCCAACGCTGCGCGATTATTTGCTTGTATCCCAAGATCAACCATTGATAGACCATTTTTATCGCAATGCGGAGGGAGCTTGGTTCTTCGAGCCGCATGAAGGATTGGACGCCGTAGTGGTCATCACATCGATCGATTGCAAACTAAAATTGGCCGACGTGTATGAGCGAGTCGAGTTCGTGGAAGACAAGAGCGAAACCGAAAGCTGACGTTGCTCTGTCAATTCGATAAATGCCCATTTCGTCCATATCATCTCTATAACCCCGCCGACCCGCCTGTTTCGCCCTTGAGGTGGTTGTTATGCGCCTTCTGCCTGTTAGCGTTTTGCTGATTTTCCTCGCCGTCGCTTCCGAAGGTAAGGAGATGCAACCGGGGGCCAAGCCGGCGACGATGCATAGCATCAAGCTCAATGGCCATACCTTTACCTTGCCGATCGGCTTCGAGATCGAGGTCGCTGCCCCCTCATCTCTCGTGCCGCGGCCGATCATGGCGGATTTCGATGAGGCGGGCAATCTTTATGTCGCCGATTCTTCAGGTACCAATGACAACGTCAAGGATCAGCTCGCCAAGAAGCCGCATCGGATTTTGAAGCTCAAAGATTCCAAAGGCGATGGCCGGTTCGATCAACGCACTATCTACGCCGACAAGATTATGTTCCCAGCGGGGACCATGTGGCTCGATGGCTCGCTCTATGTCGCCGCGCCGCCGAGTATCTGGAAGTTGACCGACACCAAGGGTACAGGCGTTGCCGACCAGCGAGTTGAATGGTTCCAGGGCAAGACGCTCACTGGCTGTGCCAACGATCTCCATGGCCCGTATCTCGGCCTCGATGGTTGGATCTACTGGTGCAAGGGGGCGTTCGATAAGCAGACCTACGAGCAGCCAGGCCAAGGGCCGTGGACGACAAAAGCCGCCCACATTTTCCGTATCCGTCCTGACGGCACCGGCATCGAGCCGGTCATGACCGGCGGTATGGATAACCCAGTTCACGTCGTCTTCATGCCCAACGGCGAGCGCTTTTTCACCACCACATTTCTCCAGCATCCAGCTCTCGGCCTGCGCGACGGCCTCCTCCATGCGGTCTATGGGGGCGTCTATGGCAAGGTACATGCCGTTCTCGACGATCATCCCTGGACGGGGCCGAACGTAATGCCTGTTCTGAGCCACATGGGGCCAGCGGCGCCGAGTGGACTGGCTCGTTACGAATCAACCGCGTTTGGTCCGGAGTATCAAGACAACCTATTCGCTTGCCAATTCAATCTGCACAAGGTCTCACGTCACATTTTGGAAGAGCGTGGATCGGGCTATATCTCGCGCGACCAGGATTTCCTTGTCTCGGATAACATTGATTTCCACCCGACGTCGCTCCTCGAAGATGCTGATGGCAGTTTGCTCGTGATCGATACCGGAGGTTGGTACAAGCTCTGCTGCCCTTCCTCACAGTTGCACAAGCCCGATGTGCTGGGAGCGATTTATCGTATTCGCCGTGCGAATGCGTCGAAAATCCGCGATCCGCGCGGCCTGGACATTGATTGGCCCAAGCTGAGTACAACGGAGTTGGCGACGAAGTTGGATGATGCTCGGCCGTTCGTGCGCCGCGCGCCATACAAACGTTGGCACGAAAAGGCAAAAGCGCTATTGAAGAGCTTAATACATCGATGCTGAAAAAAGATGCGTCGGTCCAATCACGTTGTAACGCATTATGGACGCTGGCGCGTATTGAGCAACCCGAGAGTTATGCGCCTGTACGGATCGCGCTCGCCGATCCCGATGAGGGCGTGCGACAGGTGGCCTTGAACGTCATAAGCCTGCGCCGCGACCGCGAAGCGGGGCCGCAACTGATACAGATTTTGACCAATGGAACCTCTCTCAATCAACGCCTGGCCGCAGAGTGTCTCGGCCGCAGCGGTGATAAGACCGGCGTTCCCCATCTCCTGAAAGCAGCGGAAGGGAAGTTGGATAGGTTGCTCGAACATGCAATCACCTACGCACTCATTGAATTGGGAGCGGTAGCCGAAACGGAGCGTGGCCTATCCAGCTCCAATCCGAATGTCTTACGGACCGCTCTCGTCGCACTCGATCAAATGCCAGGTGGAAGACTATCTTCGAATGCGGTCGTTCAGCACCTAAAGACAAATGATGTCGATTTGAAAGAAACCCTCCTGTGGATCGCGGGCCGGCATCCCCAATGGGGGCCGGCAATGGCCGATTTCCTGAAGGAGCAGCTCGTGAGTGCTTCATCGGCAAAGCCGGAGGCATTGGAGGAGTTGCGCAAACTACTGGCTCGCTTTGCCGGAGCCGGCGCGATCCAGGAACTCATCGTCGACATTCTCAAGAAGGCGGACACTCCAAAACAAATTAAGAGCCTGCTCTTGAAAGCAATGGCCGAAAGACGGCTCAAGGAAGCGCCCGAGAAATGGATCGAGACGCTGGTCGAGTTGCTCGGCTCGACGGACGCCCCGTTGGTTCAGGAGACGATTCGCACAATTCGCCAGGTGACGATTCCGAAACAAAAGACTATGGCGATGAGAGTTGCCCTGATCCAAATCGCCGAAAGCAATCAAGCAGACGAAGTCCGCCTCGCCGCTCTTGCCACGGCACCGGGAGGGCCGGGCGGCGCTGGTGCCCCAGCTATTTTCCTTTGTTCACCAGCATTTGGATCGTGGCAAACCAGTGGTGGAGCGGGCCATGGCCGTCGACATTCTGGCACGTGCCAAACTGACCGGCGACCAGCTCCACACCCTCACGGAGTCCTTGGCTACGGTCGGCCCACTCGAAGTCGATCGGCTCCTGGAGGCGTTTGTACAGACGGCCGACGAAAAGATCGGCCTGGAGTTGGTAGCCGCTCTCAAGCGATCTCCCATATTGGAGAATCTACGCGTCGACGCGATCAAGACGCGCCTGATCAAATATCCAGAGCCAGTGCGCCACGCTGCAGAGGGACTCTATCTGAAGATCAATGCCGACCTCGCCAAGCAGGGCGAACGGCTCGATAGTCTCCTCAAATCACTCAAAGATGGCGACATTCGCCGTGGCCAGGTGGTATTTTACAGCGCCAAAGCCAGCTGCATCGCCTGCCATGCTCTCGCCTACCAAGGGGGCCGGGTCGGCCCCGACCTGACGCGAATCGGCTCCATTCGTAGTGAGCGCGACCTCCTTGAGTCGATCCTGTATCCCAGCGCTAGCATCGTGCGTAGCTATGAGCCAGTCCTGATCGAAACCAAAGCCGGCAAGACACACAACGGCCTTATCAAGAGCGAAACTCCAGACGAGATTGAATTGATCCTCGGGGCGGACCAAACGATCCGCATTCCGCGCAAGGAGATAGAAGAGATCCAGCCGAGCAAGGTGTCGATCATGCCGGCCGGGATTGAGAAGGTGTTGTCGGAGCAGGAATTGGCGGATTTATTGGTGTTTTTGAAGAGTCGGAAGTAACGGAGCGCCAAAATAATTTCAAAAGTCATGGATGAAACCGCCTTCGGCCGGGAAATAAGTAGGTGTCGGCGATCGCAAGAAGGAGTGCCATGGCCAAGCTGACCTCAGCTGAGATCCTCGAACATGTGCGCGGGGCTATGCTGCGCCTGGATGGGGCGGAACCGGCGGATCGCGTGCTCTTGGATGCCTTTATCGACCATCGGAGCGATGAGGCGTTTGAGACATTGGTGCGGCGGCATGGGCCTATGGTCTTGGGTGTTTGTCGCCGCGTGATCGGCGATCGACATGAAGCGGAGGATGCGTTTCAAGCGACGTTTCTCGTCCTCGTGCGCAAGGCACGGTCCGTCGTTCCGCGTGAGATGGTGGGCAATTGGCTTTACGGCGTCGCCTATCATACGGCGATCAAGGCGCGGGCGGTGCAAGCGAAACGGCATAGGCGGGAGCAGTTGAGAACGAAGATGCCTGAACCCGAAGCGCCCGCGTCCAAGGCTTGGGACGACCTGCAACCGTTGCTCGATCAGGAACTGAGCCGGCTGCCCGATAAATATCGCGTGCCGATCGTACTGGTCGATCTGGAAGGCAAGACGCGCAAGGAGGCTGCCCAACAACTCGGCTGGCCCGAAGGATCCGTCTCCAGCCGGCTCTCACGAGCGCGCGAGCTGTTGGCGCGGCGGCTAACAAGCCGTGGCTTGACACTCAGCAGCAGCGGCCTCGCGGCCGTTTGCGCCGCTAATAGTGTATCCGCAACGGTTCCTGCCTCGTTAGTGGTTTCGACGATCAAAGCCGCAAGCATCTTCGCGGCAAGTTCAGGGACGACGGGATTGATCTCAACTCCAATCGTCGTCCTAACGGAAAGTGTGATCAGAGCCATGTTTCTCACGAAAGTCAAATTCACGGTGATGGCGCTCATGGTCGTCGGGCTGATGATTGGCACCACCAGCCTCGGTATACGATCGATACCGGGATCGGCCTTCGGTCAGCAGCCGAAAGAGATCGCCAAAGAAGATCATCGTAAAAAGCCCATCGAGGATTCAAACGCAACGGTGAAGGGGAAGAATCCCAAAGAACTTAAGGAAGCCGAAGATAAAATTCGAGCGCTGTTGCAAGAACGCCTCAAGACGGCTCAAAAATATCTCGACATCTTGAAAGCTAAGTATGATGCGCGCGGTGCTGATGCACCTGGGTATATAGACACGAAAGAAATGCAACAAGCCTATCTGTTAGTTCACAAGGCCGAACTCGACGCGTGCGAGACCGACAAGGAGTGTGTGACTGTACATGAGAAATATGTCAAGCAGATGATGGACCACGAGCGGCGTGCGCAACTGATCTATGTAGCAGGCAGAGGAGCGGAATCGGATTTACTCGCGGCAAAAATGTATCGCATGGAAGCGGAGATCGCGTTGGAGCGAGCCAAGGCAAAATTGACAGCGGCGGAGAAGTAACGAGGTCGGTTTGAACGATACTAAACGGCGGTCGCCTAACAAGATAGGGAGTAAAGGCCATGTTTCTCAGCAAAGCAAAACTATCGATAGCGCTGCTCATGGCTGTCGGACTGACAGCGGCAATGGCCTGGCAGCAGCCAAGGAGCGGCGCTGAAGCAGAAACGAAGCAACTCACGGAATCTGAAACGAAAATAAATGCATTGCTCCAAGAGCGACTAAAAACAGCTCAAATAGTTGTTGACATGGTAAAGAAACAATATGCAACTGGCACGGTAAGCACGGAAGATATGCAGCGAGCCTATCTACGCTTTCACAAGGCTGAGCTGGATCTGTGCGATACCGACAAAGACAGAGTCGCGATCCACGAGAAAATAGTCAAAATAATGAAAGAACAAGAAGATCGTGCCCAAGCACTTGTGAATGCAGGCACCGCGACGACATCGGAAATGCTTGACGCCAAATTGAATCGCTTGGAAGCGGAGATTGCATTGGAGCGAGCGAAAATGAAGGTGGCGCAGGGGGAGAAATAAAGTTGCTATTTCTTACCCCTCATCCCCAATTAGCGCCAACGGCATCGTCTGAGTCGCCATCCACGCGAGACATCGCGCCCAATTATCGGGTGAGCCGGGTGTCAAGCTGCCAAGCAAACGTGAGCCGGCAGCGCCGGTGGCTGAAGGCACATTGCCGGTTACCCCATCAACTGTAAGCCCGGCGAGCATCGCCACAGTCAACGCCTTGCGTGCATTGGCGGGAACGCCCAAAACATCGGTTCGCTCGAGCGGGATGCCTACAAGCTGTTGTTCGAGTAGCCGCCAGAGCAGGCCATTGCGGGCACCACCGCCGCTCAAGTAAATGCGGTCGACTCTCTTGCCGGTGGGCAAATAGTGTTTGAGCGAATGGGCGATGCCACGCGCGATCAGGTGGGTCGCCGTGCAGAGCAGATCATGGAGGCTGCCATCAAGCTGGCGGACCTGGCGAACTGTGTCGGCCACGAATTCAGTGCCGAAGAGATGGCGCGGCAGACTGCGGGGCGGGCGTCGTTGCATTGATGGATGGGAGAGCCAGCGTTCAAGGAGCGGCTCCAGGCAGCGGCCCTGGACCGCGTGTTTGCCGCCGGCGTCATACGATTCCCGGCCGCTGGTCAGGTGGCGCATCAAGGCGTCGAGTAGGAGATTGCACGGGCTGGCCTCGAAGCCGACGACGTCCGTCAATCGGCCGCCGAAAGGCAGAAAAACTACACGGGCTAAGCCTCCCAAATGTAACAGTACCCGCCCTTCGCGCTCGTGATGAAATAACAGAAAGTCCGGCAACGCCGCGAGTGGAACTCCTTGCCCGCCGGCCGCGAGATCGCGACTCCGAAAATCACTGACGACCGTGACGCCCGAGCGCTCGGCAATCGCCGCGGCCATGCCGACGCCCAAGCTCGATGGGAAGCGCCCCTCGTAGTCATGCCAGATTGTGTGCCCCGTACAGCCGATGCACTGAACGTCTTGCAGGCTGACGCACGCCCGCTCGGCTACCGCCCGCGCGGAGGAAGCAAACGTCTCCCCCAACAAACGATTCAACAACGATATTTCGCGAACCTCGCAAGACTCCGATGACGAGGCGCGCCGGATCAGATCGCGGAGTTCCGGTGTATACGGTTGATGGAGCGAACGCACCAGGCTCACGCGCGGGTCCAGCCCAACCCCATCCAATTCGACGAGGGCGGCATCGACTCCATCCATACTGGAGCCTGACGCCAGGCCGATGATCCAACGGGGGGACATGGTTTTCATTCTCAGATTTGAAGGGATCAGTAGTCGATAGCCCGTAGTCCGTAGCAAAAGACAGGTACCCTGGAATTCTTTGCTACGGACTACGGGCTACGGACTACGAACTAAGCCGCCAACTGCAACGGCTGCGCCTGGCGCAGCGACGCTTGAATGAAGCATTCGATGAGTTGCATGTCCAGCGCCGAGGCGGTCTCCGATTCGGGATGCCATTGAACGCCGATGCAGAACCAGTTGGGGTCGGTCCATTCCATCGCTTCGATGACGCCGTCCGGAGACGTGGCGCTGACGCGGAAGCCCGTGCCGACCTTGCGCACGGCCTGATGGTGATTGGAGTTCACGCGCAGCTCGCCACCGCCGTAGATTTCGTCGAGGCGCGTGCCGGGCTCGAGCAAGACGAGATGACGATGCGGCGCCCCGGCCTGATCGCGGTGCGGTAGAGCGCGCGGCAAGTCTTCGGGAAGGTGCATATAAAGAGTGCCGCCGCAGGCGACGTTGACTTGCTGCATGCCGACGCCGATGGCGAGCAACGGCATCTGACGCTCGATCAGGTTACGCAGCAGGGCGCGATCGCTGTCGTCGCGGCGCTCGGGCATGAGCTGAACGCCATGATGCGTCGGCAAACCGACGCGGCGCGGATCAAGATCGGCCCCACCGCAGAGGACGAAGCCATCGAGCCGATCAAGCAGCGGATCGAGGTCGATTTCCTTGGCCAAGGGCGGCACGATTATTGGCATGCCGCCGGCGGCGACGATGCTATCGAAGTAACCGGCGTTGAGCCGGAGGTAAGGTCCATGCGTCTTGCCGGCGGCCATATAGTCGGCATTGATCCCGATAAAGGGCCGCGTCTGATGGGCCATGCTCTTCCCCTCCCTGGAAAACGACGGCGATACGGGGTTCGGATCCCGTCGGACACATCCCGTGCCCTGCTCCGTCGGCGCGGACTATACTCAGAAGCGCATCGGACGAACAAGGCCGAGTGGCACTTGGGTAGGACTTGGTTATAAAATGTTATAGCGCAGGCAGTTATGGCCTGTTTACTCGAAGCCTTGTGAAAACGGCCGCACTATGATCGAATCGTATTTTTATGGATTATCCGCCCCACCCTGCACTTCGCGGCGCAGCCAGGCACGCGCGAAAACCCAGTGTCGGTCCGCGGAACTTGGCGAAATGCCGAGGATTTGAGCCGCCTGGTCGCCAGTCAGGCCGGCGAAGTATCGCAGCTCGACTAGCCGCGCCTTCAAAGGATCGCGCTCCGCGAGCTTGGTCAGTGCCCTATCCAGGGCTAAAAGCTCTTCGTCCGGCTCGGGGGCGGCAATGATATCGGGATGAATCTCCTCGCGCACTCGACCGCCGCCGTGAACAACTCGTTGTTTTTGCCGAGCCCGGTCGATCAAGATTCGCCTCATGGCCGTAGCGGCGGCCGCGAAGAAATGGCTGCGGTTGTTCCAGCGATCGGCATCCGTGGGGCCCACGAGCCGCACATAGGCTTCATGCACGAGACTCGTCGCGCTCAGCGTGTGGCCCGGCGTTTCCTTGAGAATTTGCGCAGCCGCGAGCTGCCGCAGCTCATCGTAGACCAACGGCAACAATTGCGCGGCCGACTGAGCGTCACCAGCCGCGATGTTCGATAGGATGCGTGTCACTTCGCTCATCGAGCCCTTCCCGATCAGCACCAAGACGAGGGTTGCCGGGCGTCGACCGCGCTGTCGCACCTGAAGTCCTATTTGACCAGAACCAGGCGCATTTGGAAGAGCGGAGGGGTTCTTTTTCCCAAGAACGATCAGACAAAGCGTTTGGCCGCCGGCCAACGGCACCAATCAGTCCCGCGTTCCCTAGGCGTCAACGGGAGCTAACAACGGAAATTCGTTTCATTCACCCACCCCACAACCCCCCGAACGAATCCCGAACGAAATCTAATATGTTGCATCTTCTGTGTGTATAAGGACTTAATTCGTTCACGCATGTGTGCCATGCTTGGGCACGCTAAAGCATGTCTTGCGCACGAAAGCACGAAATGGATTGCATTGCGCGACGCACACACAGAGTCGTGACCGGGGTCGGTACTCCGACCCCGGTCACGACTCTGTCGCGCCAGAGAACCAGGGTCGAAGTAACGACCCCCATACGCATCAACTTAAGGCATCGAACCTGCTCCGTAGAAAACCCCCAGCTGCACCGTCAATTGGGCCGTATAATGCATTATGAGCACTACAACCAAATCGCCAATTGCCGTGGCGCAGCGGGCTTTGACCGTCGCTCGCAAGACATTGCGCCTTTGCCAACCGCTTCAGCCCCAAACGCTACACACAACACCAACTCTTCGCCTGCTTGACTCTCAAGGTCTTCTTCAAGACAGACTACCGCGGCATCGTCCAACTCCTGCGCGATCTCTCGGACCTCCGGCAGGTATTGCACCTAACACACATTCCGCATTTCACCACGCTTCAAAAGGCCAGCGTACGCCTCCTTCGACGGCCCCGCGCTCGCCGACTGCTGCACGCCACGGTGCGTCGTTTTCAGGGCCGGCGCACGCGCGTGCGGCGCGCCGCCTTTGACTCGACCGGCATGGATTGCGGTCACGCCAGCCGCTATTTCATCCGGCGACGCAGCCACGGGGCCACCAAAACGCAAATCGTTCGCTACAAACGCTTTCTGAAGCTGGAATTAAGCGTCGATACCGACACACATCTCATCTTGGGCGTCGCTACCAGTCGGGGACCGCACCCCGATGTTGATCGCTTCGTCGGCCTTATGGACGAGACCTTGGTCACCGCCCGGCCGGAGCGAATCGTAGCCGACGCGGGCTATGATTCGGAGCCGAACCACCGTTACGCACGAGAGAGACACGGTGTGAAATCGTTCATGCCGGCCAGCCACGGTCGCCCAAGTCGCAATCCGCCGACGGGACGATACCGGAGGCAGATGCGTCAACGCTTGGACAAGATGCATGGTGGCTATGGCCAACGTTGGCAGGTCGAAACGGTGAACTCCATGATCAAGCGACGCTTAGCGACTTCGGTTGCGGGCCAAGGTTTTCCCAGTGAATCTCGAGATGGATGGTTACTTGCGCTGACGCTAAACCTGATGCTGGATCGGTCCAAATGAGGGTTTTCTACAGAGCACATCGAACCTGTTTTTCGCCCCGGCAGGGGCGAGGGGCTGTAGCCACGGGTGAAGCGAAGCCCGCCGCGAGGCGGGCGAAGCGTAACCCGTGGTCAGAGTGCGATTTGCGTGTCTTTCGCCCCGGAGGGGCGATGGAATCCTTCGCCCCTCCGGGGCGAAAGACAACCCACACTACAGCCTACCACGGGTTGCGCTTCGCTCCACCCGTGGCTACAATCCTTCGCCCCTGCCGGGGCGAAAGACGCCAGCCCAAGGCTTAAGTTGACGCCTATGGGGTCGGAGTAACGACTCCGCCATCGCCAAAATTTTCCCAAATTATTGACGCTGACTGCCGCCATTTAGCGCTTTACTGCTAGCGGCAAGGATTCTAGGACCGTTCACGCTAAGGGTTGACCCATGGCACGCTCCCGTGGAGTTTGGTCTGCTTTATCTCAAATATCTGTCTCGAACCAGAAGTCAGCCAAGCGGGACCAGCGGCGCCTGCTCAACCTCGAATACCTTGAACACCGATACTTATTGTCCACAATCACCGTGAGCACGACGAGCTTATCTGTGCCGGGTCATTGGCTCAGGCCATCACCACCGCTAACGGCTCGCCCGGCTCGATCATCGATTTCGACATCGGCAGCGGCGGGGCCAAGACGATCAGTCCCGACAAGACCCATCCGCTACCTACGATCACAGCGGCCGTCACCATCGACGGCACGAGCCAGCCAGGATACGCTGGCGTCCCGCTCATTCGCCTCAACGGCACCAACGACGGCACGGCCAACGGCCTCACCATTGAAGCAAGCAATTGCACCATCAAAGGTCTGATTATCGACAATTTTGGCGGCAGCGGCATCGACCTCGAAGGAAGCGTTGTCGCCGGCACCAACCACAACATGACCGGCGAGGTCATTCAAGGCAACTACATCGGCACTAACGCGGCCGGCACCGCCGCCCTGGCCAATAGCGGCTATGGCATCGAAGTCCTCGACGGCACTTCCAGCAGCACGATTGGCGGCAGCAGCTCGATTAACTTTTCCACCGGCGACCTGAGCGGCGCCGGCAACCTCATTTCCGGCAACACGCTGGGCGGCATTTATTTCGATGGAAGCAACGGCAGCAGCTATACGCAAGTGCAAAGTAACTACGTCGAAGGCAACTACATCGGCACCGACGTCACCGGCAAAGCGGCCATCCGCAACGATCCTTCGGGCAACAATTACGACAATATCGATCTGCTGGATAGCTCGACCAGCAACACCATCGGCGGCCCCAGCTCCGTGGATGCGCACGGCAACCTCTCGGGATATGGCAATCTCATCAGCGCCAGCGGCGAAGACGGCATTTTCGTCAGCGATTACAACGTCGCCGGCAATGTCGCGAACTCGAATATAATCGAGGGGAATTTCATCGGCACCGATGTGACCGGAACCCAAACGCTCGGCAACCTAGGGAATGGCGTTCATATTGGGGGCGGAGCCGTCTATACCACCGTCGGCGGTACGGGAGGGGCAAGCACTCGGAACATAATCTCAGGAAGCACGGGCACATCCAACGAGACCGGTTACATCGGCGGCGGCGTTGTAATCTCGGACAGCCTCGGCGACGGCACGGCCTCGGGCAATACGGTCGAAGGCAACTACATCGGCACCGACGTCACTGGCACGGTCGCCATCGCCAATGCGGACAGCGGCGTTGTCATTCAAAATGGGCCGACCAACAATTTCATCGGCGGCACATCAACCTCAGCGCGCAACATCATTTCCGGAAACACCCTCTATGGCGTCGACATCGACACCAATGTGTCTGGCAACGTCGTCGAGGGCAACTACATCGGAACCGACTATACTGGCGAAAGCGCCATAGCCAACGCCAATGGCGTGCGCATTCGCAATACCGCCAACAATACCATTGGCGGCACGATATCCGGCGCGGGCAACGTCATCTCCGGCAACACCAGCTTCGGTGTCATTGTTTACGGCACGAGCGCGACGAGCGATCTCATCGCCGGCAACATCATCGGCCTGGATCATCTAGGCGCGACAGCGCTGAGCAACGGCTTCTCCGGCATATGCATAGGCAGTGGCATCACCTTTGGAGACACCTCCTACGGCATTGCCACGAATATCACAATCGGCGGCACCACCACAGTCGCCTATAACGTCATCGCCGCAAACAACAATGGCCATAACTTTGATCCCGTGCCGACCGGCGGCGGCATCTACCTCACGGGCAGCACAACCTCGGACAGCATCGAAGGAAACATCCTCAGCTACAACGCGGCCGATACAAGCCAGATCCTCAACACTGGCTTCGACATTGAGATCGACTCCGGCTCGACCGCTAACCTCAACGGCGGAACGGTAACGGCAGCACGATCAATCTACGGCGGCGGAACCGTGACACTCTCGGGCGGAACGCTCTCGGGCGGCACCATCTCCGGCTCCGTGAGATATGCCAACGGCACGACGATTGCCGCCACGGTGTTAAAGTTGAGTTCATCCGGCGGCACGCTTACGAATGTAACGCTCAATGGCACGCTCGATATGGAAGGGTACAGTTTCTCGCTCGCCACACTCGGGGGCATTGGCACCGTGCAGAATAGTAGCACCTTGGCTACTTTGACCTTCACAGGCAGCGGCAATTTCGCTGGCTCCATAACAGGGTCCACCACGGCGGTGGTCATCGGCGGCTCAAGTCAAGACACGACATTGTCCGGCGCCAATAGTAATACCGGCGGGTATACGATCAATAGCACCGACACGCTTACCATGGGCAGCACTACCGGGCTAACGAGTAGTGCAAATGTTACCGTCAATGGCACGCTCGATCTCTTTGCCAACAACATTACCATTGGCCTTCTTTTCGGTACAGGCATAGTCACCAATAGCCTGAGCACCCTCGCGACATTGACTATCGCCACGTCCGGCGGCTTTTCGGGGGTCTTGACCGCCAATCTTGCCCTGACGATGAGTGGCACAAGTTCATTCTTTCTAAACCAATCTAGCACGTATACGGGGAATACGACTTTAACTTCAGGTACCTTATTGGTCGAGGCGCCGAGTGGTGTTTTCGGTAGCGGTAGCCTACTTCTCAACGGCGGAACGCTGCAAGTAGTGACGGCCGCCACAATCACAAACCCTTACACCATAGGTGGTAGTTCCACGCTGGCGGGATCGGCACCTGTGACGCTGTCAGGCCTCGGAACGATCGGCAGTACATGGACCGACACGGAAGTGAACACCGTGACATTGTCCAACAACCTGAGCGGCAGCGGCGGTGTGATTGTGGCCGCCGGCACCGGTAATCTCGTACTCTCCGGGGCCAGCGATACGTGGAACGGAGCTTTGACGATGAGTTCGGGCGTTCTGAACCTGAACACGCCGATCACCGATTCCAGTGTGCTAACCCTCAATGGCGGTACGTTGTTAGCGAATCAGGCGGCGACGTTCTCCGGAGTCTTCAGCGTTAGCGGAGCGCCGATGGTAAGCAGTACGAGCAGCCTCACCATGAGCGGCAACGGAACCATCAATAGCAGCTCTATACTCGTCTGTACCGGAAGCGGCACGACAACGCTCGCGGGGAGCATTGGCGGTGCCGGGGGCCTCACGGAAAACGCGATCGGGGGCACACTCACATTAAGCGCGCCGGATAGCTACCAAGGTGTCACCACGATAACCAACGGTACCATGAAAGCGGGCGCCGCGGGCGCACTGTCCAGCAGCTCCGCGTTTACGCTGGCGAATACCGCGGGGGCGGTGCTGAATCTCAATAACTTCAACAACACCGTTGGCTCGCTTGCCGGCGGTGGAACCTCAGGCGGTAATGTGAATCTTGGGAGCGGGGTACTAACGACGGGTTCCGCCACCGCCTCCACGACCTATAGCGGCATCATTAGTGGTAGCGGTAATTTGATCAAGCAAGGCGTGAGCACGTTTACGCTCGCTGGGGCAAATACCTATACGGGTACGACCTCGATTATCGGCGGTTTTCTCAGCATCAGCGCCGATAACAACCTCGGCACGGCGCCGGCGACAGCCACGGCGGGCCAATTGACTATCAATGCCGGTGCTCTCCAGGCGACCACTACCTTTACGCTCAATAGCAATCGCGGCATCGCCATCGGGCCGACGTCGACGAGCGGCGTCGGCGACATCGACGTGACTGGCAGCAATACTTTGAGTTATGGTGGAGTGATTGCCAACAATGGAGGTCAAGGCTCTCTGGCGGTGGTCGATTCCGGAACGCTCGTTCTATCTGGTGCCAACACCTATACAGGTTTTACAATTATCATAGGCGCTACTTTGGCTGTGAGCGCGGACAATAATTTCGGCGCCACTCCCAGCACTGTTTTCAACGGCGAGATTCAGATCGAAGGCGGTATTCTCGAGGCTACGGCTAGCTTCATTTTGAATAGTAAGCGGGGTATGTTCGTTGGGACAGGCGCGGCCAACACGAATGGCATCATCGACGTAACGGGTAGTAATAATCTCACATATGGCGGTATTATCGGCAATAATGGCACTGGCGCCGCCACCCTCGCCTTGGAAGACACCGGCACCCTGACTCTAACCGGTACCAGCAGCACTTTCACCGGCGGCGTCGGCATCAACACCGGCAGCACGCTCAGCATCAATAACGATGGCAGCCTCGGCACTGTTCCAAGTAGTGCTACGGCGGGACTCATCGACTTTTTCGGCGGCACCCTCCAGGTGACGTCCACCATGACCTTGAACAGCAAGCGCGGCATCGGGATTTATGGCAGCGGTACCATCGATGTCACCGGAAGTAATACATTGACTTATGGCGGCATAGCCGCGGACCTTATCGTCGGACCTGGATCCTTAACTAAGACAGATACCGGCACGCTGATTTTCTCGGGTGCTGACACATATAGTCAAGGCACGACCATCAATGGCGGCCAGCTGACAGTCAGCGGCAGCATCAAGGGGCCAGTCACGGTCAATAGCGCGGGCACGCTTGCTGGCACCGGAGCCATCGATCAGATACAGGCTCTTACGACCAGTTATCCGTCCGGCTCCGGTACCTTCAACATCAAGTTCAATGGTGCGACGACTAGCTCGCTCATGACGGGCAGCACTGCCGCCCAGGTCCAGACGGCCTTGAGCGCCCTTTCCACGATCGGCGGCATCGGCGGGACGGTTGCGGTATCTATCAAATCGCAGAATTCTACTTCGACTGTTTACAATGTCACCTTCGATGGCGCTCTCGCCGGTCTTAATAACGCCGTAATGTCAGGCACCGGCAGCAGTGGCGTTACCGTTAGCTCCGTGATCTCACAAGCCGGCGTGCCGACCATCACGGGCAACGTGACCAACAACGGTACCGTCTTGGCCGGCGCCAGCGGCCAGGCGGGCTCGTTCGCCATCGCAGGCACCTACACGCAGAGTTCTACTGGCAATTTGTTGATCTACGTCGGCGGGGTCACTCCGGGAACTCAGTTCAGCCATCTCAACGTCTCTGGAAATGCCTCTCTTGCTGGCAACGTCACCGTCAGCATCATTAATAGCTTCGTCCCGACCTATCCTGAGACGTTTGCTTATCTGACTGCTGCATCGATTTCGGGAGTTTTCTCGAACGCTTATGGTATCTATCCCAATTTCACCATGGTGTTCAATCCGACCAATGTCACACTCACAGCGCTCAACGATGTCGTCACGAATACATTAGATAGCGGTGTGGGATCGCTGCGTCAGGCAATTATTGACGCCAATAACGCCCCTGCTCAATTCAATATCTTGTTCAATATCCCAACCATGGATGCCCACTACAACTCCAGCACCGGAGTTTACACGATCTCACCGGCCTCGGCACTGCCGACGATAGCGAACACCATCACCATCAACGCGACGACCGAGCCGGGGTATAGCACGCGTCCCATAGTCGAGTTGAATGGCGCGAGCGCGGGTTCGAGCGTGAATGGCTTGGCTATCAAGAGTTCAAACAGCGTGGTTGAAGGGTTGGAGATCGATAGCTTCACCGCCGACGCCATCAACATTTCCGGGCCGAATACCTCGGGCGTCCTTATTCAGGCCAATTACCTCGGCACGAACTATACCGGCCTATCGGCGGCGGCAGATGGCGGCAACGGGGTAACGATCAACAACGCCTCCAACTGCATCATCAACAACAACGTTCTCAGCGGCAACACTGGTAGCGGCGTGCTCGTCACTGGCAGCGGCGCGACTGGCAACACGATCGAAGGCAACGAAATCGGCACGACCTGGAACGGGATGGGAGCCCTCGGTAATGTCTACACGGGCATCGAGTTTTCCTTTGGCGCGGCCAACAACATCTTGGGCGGAGTGACCACCGGCGCTCGAAACATCATCTCGGCCAATGGCTATTATGATGTGGACTATTACGGCAGCGGCGTGACCGGGAACATTGCCGAAGGCAACTATATCGGCACCTATGCCAACGGCACATCTGGCCCGTCGCTCAGCACCGCCGGTGTGCTCATCTGGAACACAGCCAGCAACAACACGATCGGCGGCACTGCTGCCGGCGCTGGCAACATCATAGGCGGCATCAACAATGGCTCTGGGAGTAGCTATGGAGTCTGGCTCTATGGCGCGGGTACCGGGGGCAACACGATAGCCGGCAATTTTATCGGCTCGACGCTCGCCAATGAAGACGGCATTTTCGTCACAGGCAATGCCACGGGAAATACCCTGGGCGGCCCCACGGCGGCCTCCCGCAATATTATCTCGGGCAACACCAACGACGGCATCCATGTGGGGTCCGGCGGCTCAGCGATCGTCATCGAGGAGGATTACTTCGGCACCGACAGCACTGGCTCCATCAGTATTCCCAACAGTAATCATGCCATCGAACTCGACACGGGATCGATCATCGAAGTAAACCAGGGGTCGCTTTTAGTCAACGGCTCCATCAGCGTCACCGGCATCTTGACCGTGGCGCCTGCCGCTACGATCGTCGTGAATGGCGGCCTAACAGTTCAGAGCGGCGGTGTCCTTTCCACATCAGGAAGCAGTACCGCCACCAATGACGTTCAGACTGTCACCGTCAATGCTTCAAGCGGCACATTTACTTTGACGCTCAATGGCCAAACTACGACTGCGTTGGCCTACAACGCCGCCCCCAGCGTCGTGCAGGCGGCCCTTAATGCCCTTAGCTCGATCGGCGGCGTCGGCGGTTCCGTGGCCGTCAGCTATAGCTCTTCCGTTTATACGATCACTTTTGGCGCGGCCCTGGCCGGCGACACGATCGAGGCGTTGTCCGGCACGGCATCCGCCGGCTCTTTGAGCATTGCCACCACTCAATTCGGCTCTAATGCCGCTATTGTCGGAAACGTTAGCGACATCGGCATTCTTACTCTTGGTGGCTACGCAACTTCCATTGGCGCCCTGACCGGCAGCGGCTTGGTCACCAGCAGCGCGGCGTCTACGTTGACTGTCAACGTCGGCGGCACGTTCAGCGGCAGCATAACCGGTACGACGACCAGTTTGACTGTGAGCGGCGCCACGCAAACCGTCGCTCTTTCGGGCAACAATACGTATGGCGGAACAACCACGATCAACAGCGGCAACACGCTTCAGGCAGGGAGTGTTACGGCATTCTCCGCAAGCTCCAACCTCACGGACAACGGCACGCTTGATCTGCACGGCTTCAACAACACCGTCGGCGCTCTCAACGGCAACGGTGTTGTAACGAATGGCAATAGCACAGGCGCGACGATCACGGTAGCAGGTTCCGGCACCTTCTTTGGCGTCATCCAAGATGGGGCCGGGACGGTAGCGTTCAATTCAGCCAGTAGTAGCGGCGCCGTTTACTTGATCGATACCAATTCCTATAGCGGCGGCACGACCGTCCCCTTGGGCGCTCTTATCTCCTATGTGCCCGGCGCGCTCGGCACCGGCACCGTAACAGTTGGTGGCGGTGACGTGGAACTCTACGCATCGGCCGGCGCCAGCACCTATTCCAATAACTTTGTCATCGGTGCCAATACAACTTCCGCGATCGGCTTCGCGGTTAACGGGTCTACTCCGAATCTGATTACCCTGGGTACGCTCGCTCTGGGAACCGGAGCCACTCTTGAGATCGTGTCGTTTCTCCCTACTCCTACCAACCAGGCCTACAACTTTAGCTTCGGGACCACCTATCTCCCGACATCGTCCACGATTGACGTAAACGACAACGGTACCGGCGTCGGCAACGTGACCCTTGGCGCCTTGAATGACGGCGGCAATGCGGCCACGCTGAATGTCGAAGGGCCAGGTGCACTGACTCTCACAACCGCGGCTACAAGTCTCGTAAGCGGCACGGCAGTCAATTTGACGGGCAATGCCACTTTGAACGTCAATCAGGCCGCTGCCCTGGGCACGGTAGCTAACGTATCGCTGGCAACCGCTACGACCCTGAATCTCAATGTCGGCGCGGCTCTGAACTCGATCACAAACTCCGGAGGCATAGTCGCTGCGGGCAGCCCTGTGTCAGTCAATAATATCACCTTTGGCGGCGGCACGCTCAACGGCTCCGGAACGCTAACCGTTAGTGGCACATTAAATTGGACCGGCGGCACAATGGCCGGCAGCGGCAAAGTTGTCGTCGGTAGCTCAGCGACGATGAACATAGGCGGCACCGTGGCTCTCGATCAGGAACTCGACAATCAGGGAAACGCGACCTGGACGTCGGGCACGCTGAATATGGCCAACGGCACGCTGGTGAATAGCGGCAGCTTTACAGGCAACAGTTCCAGCTCGCTCAACATGACCGGCACCGCCGGGACCAATACCTTTAGCAACACCGGCACGTTTACCGACCAGGGAACCGGTACAACCCAGCTAACCGACGTCTTCTTTACGAACTCTGGTACACTCAACGTCAACGCCGGCACACTTTCTTTGGAAGGCGGTTTCACGAACTTTGCCGGGACGACGCTCACGGGTGGAATCTACGACGTCAAGGCTACCCTCCAATTTTCGAGCGCCAATGTCCAAACAAATGCCGCGACAATCACGCTCGACGGCTCGTCCGCGAAAATTGTTGATCAGACCGGCGCGAACGCAATGACGAGCTTGAGTGCCAACAGCACGGCCGCTAGCCTCACGCTACTTGATGGCGCACAACTTACGACGTCGAGCGCTTTCACCAATCAGGGTAGCGTCACGGTCGATGCGACCGGAGGTTCAACGGTCTTCAATGCTAATGGCGGCTACACGCAAGCCGGTGGCACTACGACCCTGAGTGCGAGCAATAGTGGAACCACCGTCCTGAACGCGGCGAACTCTCTAGCGGTCTCGGGCGGCACATTGACTGCCAACACCGCACTGTCGATCAACACGTTCACGTTTAGCGGTGGCACCCTCGCTGGCTCCGGCACTGTCACCATCGGCGGTGCGCTGACCTGGACCGGCGGCACCATGTCGGGCACAGGCAAAGCCGTCGTCGCCAGCACGGCCACCTTGAGTATCAATCCGGGCGGCGGCTTCGTTCAGTTAAACCAGGAGTTGGATAACCAGGGAGCCGCGACCTGGTCTTCCGGTGAAATTCGGATGTTCAACGGCACGATTAACAATAGCGGTAGCTTTACAGCCGACACCAGCAGCGGTGTGCTCAGTGCCTATGGCTATCCGTCTCCGGGCGGCACCGCGAACGCCTTCAATAACAGCGGCACGATGACGGTGGTAGGATCCAGTACGGTACAGTTCATCTATCTGCCGCCGTATGTAGGGGTATCGTTCAACAACTCCGGCACCGTGAATGTAAACGCCGGCACACTGAGTCTGCTGGCCGGCGGCACGCATAGCGGAAGTTTCGCCGTCGCCAGCGGCGCGACCCTCTGGTTGGAGAGCGACCACACCTTCCGTTCGACAGCGACGATTACTGGAAACGGCAATTTGGGCGTCTTTTTCGGCACGACAACCTACGGCGGAAGCATCACGACAACAGGAAGCGTGACAATCCATGGCGCCAACTTCACAGTCGGCGGAACGCTATCGGCGTCGTTGCTCGATCTCGAACTCGGCACGATAACCGTGAACGGCACCACCTCCATCGGCACTCTCACATTCAGCGGCGGTACGTTGGCTTGCCCTGGCACAGTCACGGTCAGCAGCGCTTTGACATGGACTGGCGGCGAGATGGGCGGCACCGGCAAGGTCGTCGTCGGTAGCTCCGCCACGATGAATATAAACGGCACCGTGTTGCTGAACCAGGAGCTGGACAACCAGGGAGCCGCCACCTGGACCTCTGGCACGCTGTACGTGCTCAACGCCACACTCGTGAATAGTGGCAGCTTTACAGCAAACAGCGCCAGCGCTCTCATCTTGGCGGGCGAGGGCGGGCCTAACACATTTAGCAACATCGGCACCTTCACCGACCAGGGAACCGGAACGGCGCAATTTACCAGCGTTTCGTTTACGAATTCTGGTACGCTCAACGTCAACGCCGGTGAACTCTCCCTTGAAGGCGGCTTCTCCAACCTGTCGGGAACAACCCTCACTGGCGGGTCGTACGATCTCAAAGGCATTCTGCAAATTACAGGCGCCAACATCCAAACAAACGCAGCTATCCTGACTCTCGACGGTCCATCGGCGGCCATCGTCGATCAATCCGGCAACAATGGGCTCGCAAATTTCAATACCAATGCCAATACAGGTTTTCTCACGCTTCTTGATGGAAGTCAACTAACGACCTCCGGCACGCTTACGAACCAAGGAAGCATCACAGTCGATGCCACCGGCGTATCGACATCGCTCAATATAGGCGGAACGTATACGCAAGCGAGCGGAACGACAACTCTCGTCGCCGGCGGAACTCTCGCGGCATCGCCGACTGTCACTCTGCAAGGTGGTACGCTTTTCGGAACGGGTACCATCAGCGGCAACCTATCCAACGGCGCCATCGTCGAGCCGGGGACGAGCGTCGCTCCCGGTGAGATCACGATCACTGGCACATACACGCAAACGAGCAGTGGCACCCTCAACGAAAAAGTTGGCGGGAACACAGGCCCCGGAACCAATTACGATCACCTCGCCATTGACGGCGCGGCCACACTCGGCGGCACGTTGAATGCCACCCTCATCAACGGTTTTGTACCCCAAGCGCACGATCAATATCAGCTCCTTCGCTTTGCCTCTAGCGCTGGCGTTTTTAGTGTGAAGAACTTCTTCAGCGTGGCCACCGGCCTGGTGCTCAATGAGCAGAGCAACGAGTCGAATCTGAGTTTGGTTGTCGTCGGACCACCCCCGACCTCGCATGTCGGCACACTAGCGGCGAAGCAGGTGAGTGATACATTCACAATACCGGTGACACTGACCGATCCCTCGAACGACACAATTACCTCGGTCGATCTCTATGTCTCCGTGGATAACACACCTTTCGTAAGATCTCAGACCCAGACGATAGGGACATTTTCAAGCTCGATTAACTTCACCTTCAGCGCTCAAGATCGGAATACGTATGCGTTCTATAGCATCATCAATGAGGCCTCCGGTCCCGTCGAAAGTAAGACCAACATAGAGGCGACCACCTTTGTACCGGATCTGAACCCGCCGGTGACTCATGTGCTGGCGGCGAGCCCGAGTTATTCCTGGTCGCCGTTCAACGCGTCGAGCTTTAGCGGATTGACGCCATCGTCTTACAGTAACGGCGTGTTCACGCTCAACTGGGCAGGAGCCGACCCGGATCAGAACTCTGGATCTCCGTCGGGCAAAATTGTCACTGTGGAGGTGTTTGCCAAGGTCGATAGCGGCGCAGGCCAACTGATAGCAACGCAAAGCGCCGGTTCACCCAACGGCAACGGTGTGTATACCGGTACTACAACGTACAACGCCCTGGCGGACGGCCAGGCTCATACCTACAGCTTTTTCAGCATCGGAATTGACGATCAATCGGTCACGCAGGCGGCGGCGAATCCGGATGCGTCCTTCTCCAATATCACCTATTCCGCTCCGTTGATCGCGACCTTGACGGTGGAGAAAGGCATAGCCGAGCGCCGTATGTGCGCTACCTTGATGTCATTTTCAATCAGCCCGGGTCCAATGCCGCCATGCAAAGTTTGGCTGCCGGCGTGGCTGGCGCGCAGCTGGGTTCCTATGTCGAGCTGTTGTGGTACGGCGAAAATCTTTCGGCGGGCAGCACATCCAAAGGCAGCGTCGCTCTAAGTGGCAAAGTTACATTCACGGGCTCGTCGTCGGGCTCGGAACTCTCCATTGACTTCGGCGCGAACGGCATCACGAGCTTGCTCACGGAGAATGGGGTCTCCGGTACTGGCAGCCCGACGACTGCCTTCGGCGATGGCTGGTTCGCGCTTGGCATCGATCCTACGGCAAATCCGTCGGCGAACCAAACGAAATGGCTGCCGTTCTTCCGACTCCTGGGAGATGTCAATGGTGATGGGACGGTCACGGGTCCCGTGGGTACCGCGGGTACGGATATGTACATTGTCAATGCCGCCAGAGGCACATCGGGCACGTTGTTAAATGCCGATGTAAACGGCGATGGCACGGTAAATACGACGGACTTATTGGAGGTGAATACGGCTTACAACGCGAATAGTAAGAACAACACGGTTGGCGCAACGGCTCCCACAAGCTTCCCACAGTTTCAGTTGTTTGCTGGCGGCGCTGGCTCCTGTAACGTCGCCGCGATTTCGGACGCTCAAGTGCAGGCGCTCGTGCCGACGGCCTTGGCGGCGTGGAAGGCTGCCGGCCTAAATTCGGTCGAGTTACAGGAGTTACAACAGGTCCAGATCCACGTAAGCAATCTCGGCAGCAATATCCTGGGTTACGAGACTCCAGGTGTCATCTGGATCAGCTCGACGGCGGCCGGTTATGGCTGGAGCGTGAATGACGCTTCGCGGACGGGTATAGCGGCCGGTCGCGTGGATCTCCTGACCGTTTTGGAACATGAGATGGGCCACGTCGTCGGGCTGGCAGATAACAGCCAGGCAGGCGACTTGATGGATGTGAGTTTGGGCCTGGGCGAACGTCGCCGGCCGACAGCCGGGGATGTAACGCTGCTGCCACAAAATCTGCGCAGTCAAGACAGTCCGTCCAGTGGAGACATTCTTCAGCAGGGTATCGGGGCGCTGGGCGGCAATCAAATGACAGCAATAAGCGCTATTTCCTTTCTACAAAGCGCTACAGTTGCGCGGATCGCTCTTTGGGAATTGTTGCCCACCGACAGCGTATCGTTCCCGTCGCCAAGTTATTGGTCGTTGAATCCAGAACTGGCCGATGCCGTACTTGGATCCAGCCTCGCCGACAGCGTTTTCTTTGAGGATTCTCTCACAATCGCCGGTAGAATAGCCGACCGAGCCGGCGTTCTTAATGATCTGAAATTTATTGGTGGCTTAAGCAATCAGGAATACCCAATATGAAACGATTCCTTCGCCGCGCTCGCGGGTTGTTGCCGGCCTCGGTGCTGTATCTGACGATGACATCGTCCGCCTATGCCGATTTGGTCATCACCGGCGGCAGCGCGTCCGTGGCGTCCAACAGTGTTGGCACAGTTGATTTCTATGTGTCGAGTAACAACCCATCTGGCGATAACCTGGCCATCATAAATAATCTGCAATTGCAAATCACGACGACCACGGGCAGCTCGACTCTTCAGTTCACTTCGTCTCAACCCGATTTTTTGTCAAACTCCAATTATGTTTTTACCGGCAATAGCTTCGATCAGGACTTGGGGGTCACCTTCTTTAACACGCCGACAAGCGTGAATACCAGCAACGATACGATTAGCGGAGGCGATTCAAACGACGGAAATACTGGCCCCGGCTATACGACGATCACGCCTGGCAGTAACTTTCTTTTGGCGACTGTGCAATTTCAGGCGGCCCTCGGCGCTACCCCTGGAGACTCGTTTAGCATCGCGCTGACGTCGAATTCCAATTTCCTTGACAATAACTCCTCCACTGTCGGCTACACGTCAACGGCCGCCTCCGTGATCATCGCCGCTGGCGTTCCGGAGCCATCTTCCGTGATTCTGGCGGCGTTCGGCGGTGTCGCGCTGTTTTATTACACCGCAAACCGGAAGAAGGCGGCCGTCGTCGAATCCGCTACGTGTTAGAGGGTGTCGCATTTTGGCGCTCACTCATCAGCCCCGAGCGCAAGCGCGGGGCTTTTAGTAAAAGAACCCCGCGCTTGCGCTTAGAGCTGGTGAGCATCCGTGTGCATTTCGAGTAAAAGAATGTCTATCGGTGTCGCTCTCGCCCTTGTGGTTTTGGCCTATGGCCCGCTGTTGACCTTGCTGGCTGTCGATTTGTGGCATCGAGAGCATTATCAATTCTTTCCGCTGGCGTGCATCGCGGCCATTGTCTTGTTTTTGGATCGGCTGCGGAATTTGGGGCCGCTTGAGCCGGATAAAACCGCAGTGTCAAGAACGCTTGCGGTCATCGCATTTCTCGTCATGGCGTGCGCCGTCGCCCTGCCGTCGCCCTGGTTGGCCGCTATTTCTTTTGTGATTCTTCTCCCCGGTCTCGCCGGCGGGGTCGGCGGCTTGTCGCTGCGGTGCGCGTCGTATCCTAGTCTGTTGCTGCTGCTACTGATTATTCCACCGCCGCTCAAATGGGATCAACTCCTCATAAATCAGTGCCAATCGTGGTCAACCGTGTTGGCCAGCAAGACGATGGATTTGCTCTACGTGGCACATCTGCGGAGCGGCAATGTATTGGAGCTGCCGGGCAAACAACTATTGGTCGATCAAGCGTGTAGCGGCATGAATTCGCTTCTTCCCGGTCTGGCGCTGAGCCTTTTTCTTGGATTCTACTTACGACGGCCGGGCTGGCATGTTCTATTGCTCGTGGCCGCGTCCGCTTTCTTCGTGTTTCTGTGCAATGTTCTTCGCCTGGTGTCGATAGGAGTCGCATTTGCCGGGTGGAGTGTCGATTGGAGCGAGGGTTGGCCTCATACGGTTGTGGGCTTGACCTGTTTTGCCCTTTTTCTATCTCTTTTGTTCAGCCAGGACCAGTTGCTTTGCTTTTTTGGGAAGGGCATTCCGATCCACCAATCCAAGTCAGTCAAAATGCTTTATTCCGCGATTGGTGACATGGCATTGACAGAAGATGTGGGCGCCTGGCTCGAAGAGGCGTTTGAGACGAACAGCGAAATCGAGGCTGAGAGACTGTCCCATGCGCCTCCCCTCGCCCCCGTACTCGGGGGAGAGGGGCCGGGGGTGAGGGGGCAAAATCTGGGGAAACTCGACGCGCTCACCCCAACCCCTCTCCCCGGAGTACCGGGCCGAGGGGCTTATGGGACAGTCTCTGAGCCTGCCAATCCCACAATGTTTGTCTTGACGCGAAATAGTTGGTTAGCGAAATGGCCGGCCCCTGTATGTCTTTGCCTGCTCTTGGCCGTGGAGGGGTTATGTCTCTACCGCGATCAAGCCAAGGGACCGTTTTTCCAGGGCAGTCCCGTAGTTTCGTTATCCTTGCCTGCTACTTTGGCCGGTTGGGACCGCGCTCAACTCCAGGCCGACGAGCGGGATCGGCATCGAACAGAAGGCGAACATTCCCAAAGTTGGCTCTATCGGCACGGATCGTTGCGAGCTGTCGTTGCGATCGATTATCCATTTTTTGGTTGGCACGATTTGTCGGTCTGTTATCAAAGTCAAGGATGGACCATACAGACGCGCTCGGTCGGACGCGACGAGCAAGACGCGACTCAAACCGTGGTCGACATCCTGATGACCGATGCGGTCGGGCAGGAGGGTACATTGCGCTTTGGCCTCGTCGACGCTCAGGGCCGTTGGGCGGCCGAGGCACCGCCTTTGAACGCGCTCGAATTTATTAGTGGTCGATTTCCGTTGCCACGGAGACAGGCGCGGACCGAGCCGCTTTATCAATTGCAGGTGGTCACCGTCAACGCCCGGCCTTTGGCAGAAATAGAGACCCGGCAAATCCGCGATCTGTACAAGTCGTTTTGCGGCTGCATTGTGCCGCAATTGATGTCGGCGGAGGCCAAGCGATGAAAGCGCCGCTCGTGAATCGATGCGAGATCTGTATTCGCGTCTGGCTGTACACGCGCTATTGGCGCTGCTTTCTCTTCGGTGCGCCGGCGCTGGTCGCGTTGCTGGGCTCCTCTACCGTCGCCGTTTTCTGGCTGTTTTTTCCGACGAATTATCAGGCGCGCTATGTTCAACTTGGCATCGAGGCATTGGAGAAGCAAAACCTCCAAGCGGCCAACCTGTATTTTCGACGCTTGACGGAGGCTCATACCAATCGCCCGGATTATCAATTATTGCTGGCCGTAAGCTACCAAAAACTTGGTCAAACCGGGCTTGCGGCCATGCTTTTTCGACGCCTCGCGCCGTTGGACGGCGAGCAGGGCTATGTGCCGGCGCATTTGGCCCTCGCGGACGAGCGGCTCGCCTCCAATACGCCGACGAAACAGCAGATTCAAGAAGCGGAGCAGCATCTGCTAATGGCTCTGCGGATCGAACCTGAGAACGTCGACGCCCATGCCAGGCTGGGCGAACTTTATTTTCGCCTCAATCGGTTGGAAGAAGCTCGAACACATCTCCTGGCCGCCGTCACCAGGCGCGAGGCGCTCGCGCTGTTGCTCTCGCGCATTCCCGATGAGAAATCGGAAACAACCAGGGGATCATGGGCGGACCGGGCGGTTTCCTACTATCGAGACGTGACGACGGTGTACGCGAAAAACGCGCAGGCGCGCATTCGCCTGGCCGAGGCGACGCTGGCTCGTGGAGGGACGCGCGAGGCATTGGAGATATTGAAAGAAGGCTGGAAAAGCGATCCGCTGCCTGCGTATCGGGCTCCCTTGGCTCAAGCTTATGTCAATGTTCTCGTCGAGGCCCAGTCAAAGGACGAGCTGTCGCAGCTCGACCGAGTGCGCTTATTGGATGAGGGTCTGAGCCACGACCCGTTGCATCCCTATTTCCTGCGCATGCTCTACGAATGGGTGCGGCCGTCGTATAAAAACGCTGAGGCGGTTGCCCGGGCGCTGCAACAGGCCGCGGCACAGGAGAGCGTCGAGCCCTCCATCCAATTGTTGCTCGCCATCAAAGCGATTCGAGAGCAGCGCGGGACGACGCCCGCAGCCGACTGACCTCAGCTTTGGAGCGCAATCCCCCGCTCGCGCTCGTGGCCAATAATTTGGCTTATTTATTGGCGACCAATAACGATTCGTATCGAGAGACAGCGCTCGAACTGATGAATTATCTCGTGAAACGTTGGCCCAAGGAGCCTCATTTCCGCGACACGCGCGGGCAGATTCTAAGACGACTCGAACGCTGGCAGGAGACGATTACCGATTTGGAATCAGCGGAGCCTTTTCTCAAGAGCAATCAGGAGCTTCGGCAGTCGCTGTCGGATGCGTACTGGCAATTGGGCCGCGTGGAGGCGGCTTACGTGCAAGCGGAGCTGGCAGCGGGCCTTCGGGCGGGACTGATCCGGTCGTCGCGGTAGGGGATAACCGAATCTGAATGGGATTACCGAGCCTGAAGCGTAAGCGAAGAGCATTTTGTTTTTGCATTTTGCATTTGTATTACGGAGCCTGAAGCATAAGCGAAGAGCATTTTGCTTTGTATTTAATTAAAATGCAAAAATACAAATGCTCTTCGCTTACGCTTCAGGCTCGGTAATCCCAATGCGGCATTTAGGGAGGCGCACCTTGGTTCCTCTCTATCTCGACAACAACGCCACGACGCCGTTGCTTCCCGCTGTGTGGGAAGCGATGACGCCCTATTTTCTAAACGTCCCCGGCAATCCTGCAAGCTCGCATCAGTTTGGCCGTGGCGCACGCGTCGCGTTGGAGGATGCGCGAGGCTGACGGCGTCGCTCGTCGGGGCCTATCCCGATGAAGTTGTTTTCACGAGCGGGGCTACCGAAGCGAACAATCTCGCCATCTTCGGCCAATGCGAGGCTTCGGCCAAATTAAATCTGTCGAGCCCGCTGGAGCACCCGTCCGTCGCGGAGCCACTGCGCCGGCTGGCCGAGCGAGGCTGTCGCGTCGAATACCTGCCGGTCGATGAGACGGGGCAAATCGACATCGACAAATTTCGCGGTTATTTGGGATCGGAATTAGGCTTTGTGACCGTCCAACTGGCGAATCATGAAACGGGAACGCTGCAACCGGTGCGTGAATGCGTTTCACTTCTCAAGGCAGCCGATGATACGGTGCCGTTTCACTGCGATGCCGTCCAAGCGGTAGGCAAGCTGCCGATCGATTTTCATGCCCTGGGCGTGACGACGTTGGCGCTGAGCGCTCATAAGTTTCATGGGCCCAAGGGAATCGGGGCTCTTTTGGTTCAGCGCGGGCGCGCGTCAAGCCGCAGCTTCATGGCGGCAATCAACAGCGTGGCCGTAGACCCGGCACCGAAGCGCCTGCCCTGGTGGTCGGCCTGGCCACGGCGCTGCGCCTGGCGGTGGACGAACAAGCTACGCGCTCAGCCAAGGTGCTGACGCTGCGCGGCCTGATGCTCGATCGCCTGCGTGCAGAGGCTACGCCTGTTATTCTCAATGGGCCGGAAGTCGGCGGGATCTCGCATACATTGAATCTGTCGTTTCCGGGCGTCAAAGCCGACGCGCTCTTGATGGCCCTCGATCTAAGGGGCGTCGCCTGTTCGACCGGATCGGCGTGTTCGAGCGGTTCGCTGCTGCCGTCGCCCGTTTTGCAAGCAATGGGCGTCGGCGCGTCACGGCTAGAATCGGCCATGCGCTTCAGCCTGAGCCCGCTATTGAGCGAAGATGACGTGCAGGAAGCGACGCGGCGGATTGTGGAAGTCGTGCGGCGCTTGCGGACGTCTGGGTAAGAAACGCTTCCAAGGAGCCTCCATCCATGCCATCGGAACGCCCCTCTTCGCTTCGCGCCTGGTTCTACCTGATCCGCCTCAGCCTGCGGCGCCAGGCGCGGGCGCGGCAGATGGTGCTGATCGCGCTCGGGTTGCTCGCGTTCGCGGCGGTGTTCATTCGCATCAATACCGTGTTGAACTTTTGGAACATGCGGACGTGGAGGAAACGGATCGATGACGTCCGCTTTACCTTTCAGCAGCTTGCGGACGTCGTGCAGACGCCTACGTTGGGCTTTCCCAGGCCGGGGCCGATGGGTTCGGTCGAGTATGCCGTGATGGCGTCGCTACAGGTGGCCTTCGATCAGACGCCGTTTGTCGTCTTCAGCGATGGATTCGTGCTGACCTTGTTTCTTGGGTTTTTGTTGCCGATCTGGTGTCTTAGTTTCGCCACGGAGGCGCTCGGAGGCGAGCGCGAGGGGAACAATCTGATCTGGCTGTTGAGTCGGCCTTTGTCGCGCTGGTCGATATATCTGGCAAAGTTTCTCGCGCTGTTGCCCTGGAGCCTGGGGCTTGCTCTGGGAGGATTCGCGCTGCTCTGTGTCCTGGCGGGTAAGCCGGGTTTGTTGGCCCTCAAGCTCTTTTGGCCAAGTGTCCTTTGTGCCGCTCTCGCTTTTTCGGCGCTATTTTATCTGGTCGGTGCCCTCTTTCGCCGCCCGGCCGTCATCGCCATCGTATACGTTTTCTTTTTAGAGATTCTGCTCAATTTAATGCCCGGTTATCTCAAACGATTCAGCATCGGTTACTACGCGCGGTGTATGATGTATGAAGAGGCCAAGCCCTATGGCGTCGGGCCGGACAACCCAAGCTTGTTTCTGCCTGTCAGCGGGGCCATGGCTCAGATGGTCCTTTTGTCCGCAACCGCCGCGCTACTCGTCGTCGGCACGCTCTTGTTCCGCCGAACCGAGTATCACGAAGTAGGAACGTGATCCTCGGCCAATTGGCCCTATTCTCCCTCTCTTCCAATGGAGAAGCGCGTCATGAATCGATCCGCGAGTCAGGCTGAGATCGAAGAGGCCGGCGACGATTCCATCAACACGCCGCGGCACGGCTTCCAGGGCAACCGCGGCGCCACGATCACCACCCCGACAATTCCAGCCGGATTTACCATCGCCGTCAGCCGCGAGGCCGGTGCGCGCGGCAGCACCATCGGCCGGCGCGTCGGACGCAAGCTTGGCTGGCAGGTCTACGATCAGGAGCTGCTCGAATATATGGCCCAAGACACAGTGGCCCGGCAGGAGCTATTCGAGAACTTGCCGCCCGCGGCGACAGCTTGGATCGAAGCCTGCCTCCAGCAACTGCAAAAGGAAAAGCGCATCAACCCAAATGCTGACATCCTGAGCATCGCCCGCGTGGCCTTGGCTTTGGGGTCGCAAGGCAACGTCATCCTCATCGGTCGCGGGGCGGGAAACATTCTGCCCAGCGCGACGACTCTCCACGTCCGCATCGTGGCCGCGCTGCACGATCGCATCGCGTTTATGAGCCAACTTCTGCGGCTGAGCTTGGTCGATGCCGCGGAACATGTCCGCCGTCGCGACGCCCGCCGCACCGAGTTCATCTCGACGCACTTCCACCGCCAACCGGACGATGTGCATCAGTATGACATGGTGCTGAATTCGAGCTATTTGGGCGAGGATGGCTGCGCGGAATTGATCGCTCAGGCCACACGCGCTCGTGTAGCCCGAGGATAGGACTAAGCCCCTCTCCCTGAGGGAGAGGGGTTGGGGTGAGGGGCAATGTCTGCGAAAACTTGCCCCTTCACCCCCAACCCCTCTCCCTCTGAGAGAGGGGCTTCGAGGCTACTTGGCCTCCACGTCCATCTTTTCAATGATTGACTTGATGAGCTTCAGGGTCGCGGCATCGCTGGTATAGACGAGCAGCGCATTGCTTGCCACGTCGGCGACGAAACGTGTCGAGTCCGACTGGGCGATCTGGAGTTCCGTCAAAGTTTTCACGAGACTCTCGGGGTTCATATATTTAAGTTTCAGTGCCACAAATTCCTTTGTGGCGGGGGCACCTTTTGGCGTGACGACATTCATGGTAGGCGGTTGGGTGTTCGTCGCGGGGCTAGGTGCCATTCCGCCGCCGAAGCCGCCGCCGCCACCTTTGCC
The DNA here is from genome assembly GCA_963790585.1 of uncultured Planctomycetaceae bacterium. Lineage (GTDB taxonomy): Bacteria > Planctomycetota > Planctomycetia > Gemmatales > Gemmataceae > CAWBOY01. Next base: position 129,181 of record CAWBOY010000009.1, on the reverse strand, counting down.
GCCGCCAACCATGCCGCCGGCGCCGCCCATAGCCGCGCCAGGTGGCACCATACCGCCAAAGCCGCCACCCGCGGGCATGCCCATCCCGGGTTGTGGCGCGCCGAAGCCGCCGCTGGCCATTCCACCCATGACCGGCGCCGCCCAAACCTCCACCGCCGCCGAAGCCGCCCATGCCCATCGCGCCACCGGTTCTCGGAGCTGGAGCGTCCCACTCGAGGTCATCCTTTTCCCCTACAAGCTGCTTGACGCGCCGGTCGACGATCTCTTTCTTTTTGGCGCTGCGCAGCTTGAGTCTTTCCTGGAGTTTGGCAAGGCGCTCAGCCAACGCCTCGGCCTCGCGCAGTTGCCCTTCGTGGATCTCGTCAAACGACTTTTCGACGAGCTTCTTCAGTTGTGCTTCCTTGGCCGCATCGTGTTTGCCGCCTCGGAGTTCGGAGGCCAGTTTCTGGATGTCCAGGTCGAGCTGTTTGGGCGGCGGCATTATGGCACGAATGCCGCTCTCGCCGAAGCCGCCCATGCCGGGAAAGCCGCCCGTGCCAGCCTGCATACCGCTCGCGCCGGGCACTCCCGGTTGTGGCGCGCCGGGGAACGGCATTACTGCCGGCGGCTCTGGTGATCTTAGCGCCGGCGTCGCGACTGGGGCCGTTTGGCCAAAGCCCTGATTGATGTACAGACCAAGGCCGAGGGCCGATGCCGCCAGAAATACGATTCCAAACTTTGTCCATTTCATAAATCGTCTCCTTTCCGAGACATGGGTAGCGATCAACGGGTCTCACGCTCGAGCGCTTCGAGCCGTTGACGGATATCGAGCAATTCTTGATTCACGGAAAAGGCTCCGCTCTGGGGCCCTTGGAACCCGGAGAGCACTTGGAGCCGTTGACCGATGTCGAACAAATCGTCATCGACGACGCCCCACTCTGGATCGGCCAAAGACGTCGATACATTTGGCGCCAATCCCTGGACCAGGGCGAAGACCAGCAGGGCGACCGCGACGACTCCAGCGCTAATGACCGCCGTCCAGCGCCAGAGCCGTGGCGTCTCACGCACTTCGGCAGGCAGGGGCGAAGCTCCGTCCTGCACATGGGCCAGGCATTGCTCGAGCAGGTTCGCCGTCTCGCGGGCCGTCGGTATACGGTCCCCTGGGTCTTTGGAGAGCAGACGCAGCACGATCCGGTCGAACCAGGCGGGCATCCCAGGCCGCAGGGACGACACCGGCGGCGCGACGTCTTCGCACACCTTGCGCAGCAGCGCCAGCGTGCCTTCCGCGTGAAACGGCGGCAAGCCGGTGGCCATCTCATGGAGCACACTGCCGAGGCTGAAGAGATCGGAACGGGCATCGAGCGACTCGCCGCGCGTCTGCTCCGGCGACATATACGATGGCGTCCCGGCGATGACGCCCCATTGCGTGAGGGTGCGGTCATCCGCCGCCCGCGCCAGGCCGAAGTCGGTCAAGACGGCTCGCTCCACGCCGAATTCCAACAGGATATTCGCCGGTTTGACATCGCGATGAACCAACCCTTGATCGTGCGCCGCCGCCAATCCGGCAGCCGCTTGCATGCCGATGCGCAGCACCTCGACGAGTTCCAATGGCCCGCGCGCCGCCAGCCGTTGTTGCAGAGACTCTCCCGGAATCAACGGCATTACCAGGAACGGCAATCGGCCATGGACCTGCACCTGATGAATGGCGATGACGTTCGGATGAACCACTGCAGCAGCGGCCTGAGCTTCGCGGGCAAATCGCCGTCGCGCCACCTCGCTCGCCGCCCATTGCGGAGCCAGCGCCTTGATCGCCACGAAGCGATTGAGCTGCGGGTCGCGGGCCTTCAAGACGACCCCCATGCCGCCGCGACCCAACACCGAATGAATCTCATACTCCCCGAGCCGGCCAAGCAGGTCGGGATCGGCGGCGGGATCGAGGAAATCCACGGAAAAGTCGGCTACCGACCAATCGCCCACGCCTGGAGGCGGCAGGTCATCTTCATCGGTGCGCAACAGGGATGAGATCTCGTCCCACCAGGGCCGTGCGCCGGCGGCCTGCTCCAAAGCGATCTGACAGGTCGTGCATTGATCCAAATGGGCCGATGCCTTCGCCTCTTCTTCCGCCGGCAATTCACCGGCGACGAGAAGCGTGATTGTCTCGGGCTGCACATGCTGATGGAGGTCGATCATAGTTGCTCCTCCCCCGAGACGAACTCGACTTCTTTCCGCAAGCGGGCGATGACGCGGGACCGAGCGATGTAAACCGCTCCGGCCGTCATGCCGAGAAGCCGCGCCACCTCGGGCATCGACTCGCCGCCCACGCAGGTGCGCCAGAAAGCCTGCCAGGTCGCGGGCCGAAACTCTTTCCGCACCCGGTCGGCCGCGTGATGAAACAAGCGCCGCCGAAGCTCCGCATCGACAACCGACGCAGCCGGTGCATCCGGCGCCGGCAGATCTTCCAGCAAGCGCAGCATGTCGGTCGACCCCGCGCCCGCCGCCGGTTTGCAGCGGCGATGTTCGAGCAGATTCACCAGGAAATTCCGCGTCACCGTCCGCAGCCAGCCGCGAAAGCTGCCCCGCCCATGCGCCGGCTCGAAGCGCGCTACATTACGACTTACGGCCAGAAACACTTCCTGCGCGACATCGCGCAAATCGGCGTCCTGCAACCCCGACTTCCGCAACAGTCGATGAACGAGCGGCTCATAAAGCGCCACAAAGTCCGCCCACGCCTGCTGATCGGCGGGATCGGCCAGTCGCAGCAACAAGCTCTTTCGCGTGGTCGGTGACGTATTCATCAAGGCCTCCACTAATGGAAACAGGAGGGGGCGGGAAACCTTTCAGAGAATTCTTGGCTCAGTTCCTTCCCAATGATGACACGATTGACATTGCAGCACGCCGAAGAGGCGTTGTGCAAACAAATCCCGGGAAAACTCCCGTTGTCGCTGCGTGGTATCACGTCGTCCTAACGGCCGGATCAACGCTGTCGGCAATTATGAGAAAACCTCAAAAATTCGTTGCATTAAGAGACCCCCATACACCCCCCTGAACGAATTCACGATTCCTTCGCAACGGCTCAACTTGAAGATAGGAAATGAGTTGTAGCATTCGGTATGCAAGCGCTCATTTGAACCGTTTTGCAACGCAAATGTTGAGTAACTTTTTATGATGAGCAAAAAGAAGCTATCGCAGATCAAGGCGGAAGTAGCCGCTCTGTTGCCAACGCTCCCTGGCGAGTCGCCCGAGGCATGGCTGGCGCGGGAATTTGAGACCGCGAAAAAAGGATCCGGTTCGGGATGCTCAGACTCTCGAAATGCTCTGCGCGGCGCTGGAGGGCGCGGCAAAGAAATGGCGAAGAGCGAAACCTGATGAGCGCCCAGCAAGGCGATAATGCCTCCAAGAATGCGCTTGCAAGGAGAGCAGATCGCCGTGTTCGACTTCGGTGCCGCACGATTTTGCCGACTGGACGGCGGCAGCGGACAGCGAATAGACTGGAGAGAGGACGAGTTACCCGAAGGAGGAGAAGTGATGAGTACGACCGCGACCATCGACGAAATCCGTTCTTGGCCCGTCGAACAGCGTTTGGAAATCGTTTTCAAACTCTGGGATGAAATCCTCGACTCGGGCTGGCAGCCTGAAATGAACGAGTCATTGCGTGCGGAACTGGGCCGGCATGGGCGGGATACCAAGCAAACCCCGAGGACGTGCGTACCGGGGCGCAGATCGAGGCCAGGTTGAGGCAGAATCCGTGACTCGGGCCATCTTTCTCCCCGCAGCCGAGAATGACGTCATGGAATTGTCGGCATCTCGCCAATGCCAACAAGTTCGCCCACATTCGGCGCATTAATGGGATCTTGGGGTTGTTCGTTCCGTCGTTCGTCACGCCCCTTGAACTACTCGGAGAAATGGAGCCATGATGAAGGACGATCCAACCCTCCAAGCTGTGCGCAACGCGCGAATTCGCATTTCAGAAATGGTCGGTCACGACCCGCGAAAATTGATCGAACACTACCGCCAGCTGCAAGAACGCCATCGCGATCGCATCGTCTCACCGCCTAAACAGGAGCCGGCCACGGATGGCGAGGACGCTGCCTGATGCGCCTTGAGTCTGCCGCAAGCGCTCCCTGGCGAGTCGCCCGAGGCATGGTTGGCGCGGAAAATCAAGATCGCGAAAAAGGATCCGATTCGGGACTCTCGGACTCTCGGACTCTCGAAATGCTCCACGAGGGAAAAAGGAGGACGTAGCTCGTTTCTTCGATGTTCAAGGACGTGATAAGCGAAGTCACCTGGAGTTTGTAGAGGACCGCTTTCCATCGTATAAATGGTTAGGCTGCGACCGTTGTTCCGTCAAGGCAAATAGAGGAGGTTTGTATTGAATGGATCCATGCCCTTTGGTAGACAACGGAATTGGGGGATTAGCCGAGTACTAAATCATCACGGCGCCAGAGCGATAATTACTGCGGTCTAACGAGAATACGTCAGATTGCAGCATCTGGTCCCGCGTGAGTTGGCTGATAAGTTGGGTCGTTCGCTCAAGCACGGAGGCTTATTACAATGAGAAAATGGATGTTAGCGACTGGACTGTTCGCTATTTTGGTATACGTCGGCAATCAATACACCAGAGCGAAGCCTTCGGACCAATCGCCCTTTACGGCTACGGTGGAACTGCCGGAAGAAAAACTCAACCGCGTTGCTAACGACAGTACAGTGAATCGAGCCGAAAGGGCTGCCGCCGTTTTCGCTTTGTTCCAGCAATTCATCAAACCGGGAGATAGCCTTCGGCAGGTGCGGAGCGTGTTACGCAACACGGCTTGGGTTGGCGAAGCTCATCTGTCCTACTTCCTCATGCTCAGTGGTTGGATCCCTGTTGACATGAACTTCAAAGACCGGACGTATTGCTTGCAGCTCTTCGCCGACAACCAGGGCAATTCGGAATGGGTTATCTACTTCCAGCTGGCGGGAGATTCGGAGTTCAACAAATGGGATGAAGACGGCATCGCATTCTTATGCGGCAAGGTGGGGTCCAAGGGTGAATCGCGAATCAAAGAATTCGCACTTTGCTACCCGAAGGGGGAGATCGCGTTTTTCAAAAAGCGATAGCTCCATGCCGATCTCATCTATGGCCTCGGGTCCCGGAAAGAGGACGCAGCTCGTTTTATCTGTCCCTTTATTTCCTTTGTCTGTTTCTAACACTATTTCAGCTTGTCCCATTCGGGCGGCGGTTTGGGGAAATCTGGATCATGGTAATCGGCGACAGTTTTGTCGTGCGTACGAAACTTGCCATTTTCAAAAAAATCACCCTGTTTGCCTCATCGCCATCAATCCAAAGATTATTCTTATCATCCCACATGAAATAGAACTTTGAGTAGGCACTGCCGGCCTTGCCTTTTACTAAAGGAATAGACGAGCCGGAGGCACAAATCTCATACAAGACGATGCCATTAGAGTCGATCGTGACGACCAGTTCGTATTGCTTGCCAGGCGATGGATACCTGCCGCCTTCACGGATCATCCTGGATGCCATGTGATTTCGCTCACAGCCAATAAATGTAACCAGGAAAGCTGATAATGCGCAGAAAAGAACGTGCCTAGTTGTAGTTGACATCATTTGTCCTTTTCACCAAAATCGCCGCCGCCTCCGCGGCTGAGGTAGCGCCATTCTGGATTCCCGCCTCTGGTTTCATTTGAGTAGCATGACCAACCCTTGCCCTTCACGCGGTTTCCGCTGACTTCGACGTCAGTACCAGATATCTTGGGACAGGTGCCATCGCTGGGGTTGTTATTCCGACGCCGGTTTACCCAGAGAGAGGATAAAGAAACACAACCAATTCATAGGCCAGGAAAATTAGGCGAGTCTCCTTATCTCTCATTCTTGTGCGCCCGGCCAAGCCTGTCATTCTCTTTGCTGGAGATCCGACCTCGGGAGGAAGACGGGGAGCCTCGCCACCATGACTGTCCGCCGCTCGTCAAAAGCCCCGTACCGCTTGGCGAGGGGGCGGACGATCCCGATCCAGACCTGCCCCACCTCCTGCTGCAGATCAACCAGAGGTTCCCTAAACTGAGAGTAGAGACAATGCCGCCGGTGAAACTTCGCCGTCGCCGCGCTCCCTTGCCCCAGATACGACATCCAACGACTTTTCTACATCGCCAGAGCCGCTGACACGGCCTCGGGATTCTCCGCAGCCACTTTCAGCAACGCCCGCGCCGGACCTAACGGCCGACGACGCCCTTGCTCCCAATTCTGCAAGGTTGAGACGCTCACTCCGATCATGCGCGCAACTCGCTTTGCGACTTCTTCAAGCGCTGTCGGATAGCCTTCACGTCCAACGGAGCGATCTCCGTGACGCGGCTTGGTTCCGCTTCCCCGCGCCGGATGGCCCCGGCCTGCCGGACACTCTCCACCAGATTCTCGAAGTCTTGCTTCTTCATCCAAATTCCTCTCGAACCAATTGAGTTAGTAGGCGCAGTTGACGAGCGGTGAGATCCTCCTGCTCGTTCTTGGGGTAAAGGTAAAGCAAGTAGAAGGTCTCGCTCGACTCTTCCCAGAAGTAGATGACACGCAGGCCACCCCTCTTTCCTCTTCCTGGAAGCGACCAGCGTGCCTTGCGCAGGCCGCCGCTGCGAGGGATGATCGGACCAAGCTCGGGCCGCTGAAGGAGTGCGATCTGGAGGGCGCGGTACTCCTCATCGTCGAGAAGTTCCAACAGAACCCGAGTGAAAATCGGTGTTTCGATGAACCGCATGGCGGACTATACGCCATTGGCGTATAGAATGCAAGGGCTATGGAATGGGTCGTAGCGCTACACACCTACGCATCGTTCGTCGGGTGTTGCATGTGCCGATGGCCAAACCCCGGAGAATCCAGTTACACACTTTGGTGTTCTTCGACTAATTCCTGGTCCACTTCGATTCCTCCTCAAAACCCCTCCCCTTCGGCTCGCCCCTCAACTTTCCTATACTCGTTGGTAACGATCACGAGACCTCGAGGAGATCCTTCCAATGTTCAATCTTGCATCCGTGCAGAGCGCACTGCGCGATCTCGGAGTTGACGGCTGGCTTATGTATGATTTTCGCGGGCTAAATGTCTTGGCTCGGCGGATTCTCGAGATGCCGACGGACCAGATGTTGTCGCGGCGCTGGTTTTATTTTGTGCCGGCCAAGGGGGAGCCGAAGAAGCTGGTACACAAGATCGAGCCGAAGTCGTTGGAGTCGTATCCGGGGACGACGCGGGTCTATTTGCGCTGGCAGGAATTGGAAGCGGGCGTGGCCGAGCTGCTCCAGGGCTCCAAGCGCGTCGCCATGGAATATGTGCCGCGAAACGCTAATCCGTATATCTCGCGCGTCGATGCGGGGACGGTCGAGCTCGTGCGGTCCAATGGCGTCGAGGTCGTGCCCTCGGGCGATTTGGTGCAACTCTTCGAGGCCTGTTGGGACGATGAGCAATGGGCGATGCACCTGGAGGCGGCCAAGCATACGCGGCTCGGCTTACGATGCGGCGTTCGCGTTCATCGTCGAGCGTGTGAAAAAGAACGGCTCGGTGCGCGAAACCGAGGTGCAGCAGCGGATCATGGACCATTTCGCCAGCCACGGCTTGACGACCGATCATGGGCCGATCGTCGGCGTTGGCGCTCACAGCGGCGACCCGCATTATGCGCCTGGCCCGGCGAACGATTGGGAGATTAAAGAGGGTTCTTTTGTCTTGATCGATCTCTGGGCCAAGCTCGCCAAGCCACGCGCGGTCTATAGCGATCTGACCTGGACCTGTTTTGTCGGCAAAGAGGTGCCGACAAAGGTTCGCGATGTCTTCAACATCGTCGCCGCCGCCCGCGACGCGGCCATCCAGCGCGTCCGCGACGCTTTCGCCAAGGGCCAAGACCTACGCGGCTGGCAGGTCGATCGCGCTTGCCGCGACGTCATCGACAAGGCGGGCTACGGCGAAGCGTTCTGCCATCGCACCGGCCATTCGATCGGCCAGGAAACCCACGGCAACGGCGCCAACATGGACGACCTCGAAACCCACGACGAACGCCGAGTTTTGCCGCGAACCTGCTTCTCCGTCGAGCCGGGGATCTACCTGCCGGAGTTCGGCGTGCGCAGCGAGGTCAATGTGTTTGTGGATGCGAAGAAACAAGTGCATGTCACGGGGGGCGAGCCACAAAAGGCGATCGTGGCGTTGTTGTGACAGAACCGCTCTAGACGCCATTCCCGAGTTATAATGAAATAGCGGCCGCCCGCATTGCCGCAGGAGGGGAGCCAGCTATGTCCGCGATTGTCACGCCGCCGCGAACGGGCGGGTTGTCGGGAGCTGCCGAGATGCGACTCGTTACCGTGCCTGATTTCATGGCGGCCAAGGCGCGTGGTCAACGGCTCACGATGCTGACGGCTTACGATTGCACGATGGCGCACATCCTCGATGCGGCTGGGGTCGATAGCTTGCTCGTCGGCGATTCGCTTGGGATGGTCGTTCAGGGGCAACCCGATTCGCTAGCGGTCACGCTCGATGAGATGGTCTATCACACGCGCATGGTCATGCGCGGCGTGCGGCGTGCGCTTGTCGTAGCGGATCTGCCGTTTATGAGCTATCAGATCAGCCCGCAACAGGCGGTGGCGAGCGCGGGCGCCTTATCAAAGAAGGGGGCGCGCATGGGGTCAAGCTCGAAGGCGGTGTGCGCAGCGCGGCGGCGATCGCGGCGATCACGGCGGCGGACATTCCTTTGATGGGGCATATCGGGTTGACGCCGCAATCGGTGCGGCGGCTCGGCGGATTCAAGGTCCAGCGCGACGGTGACAAACTTTTAGAAGACGCTTTGGCGATCGAGGCGAACGGGGCGTTTGCCCTCGTCATCGAGTGTGTGCCGACCGAGCTGGCGGTCAAGATTACCAAGGCGGTCAAGATACCGACGATCGGCATTGGCGCCGGCCCGGGCTGCGATGGCCAGGTACTCGTGACGCCCGACATTCTCGGGTTATTCGACGACCTGAAGCCACGCTTCGTAAAGCAATATGCGGATTTGGGACTCGAGATGCGGCAAGCGGCGGAGAATTATTGCCGCGACGTGCGCGAGGGGACGTTTCCGGATCCGGAACATAGTTTTAAATGAAACTCACTCACCAGCCCCAAGCGCAAGCGCGGGGGTTCGGAGTCGAAGAACCCATAGACACCAAGTTAAGCCTTGTGCTGGCGTTTTTCGCCCCGAAGGGGCGAAGGATTGTAGCCACGGGTGGAGCGAAGCGTAACCCGTGGTAACGTGTAAGGTAGGTTTTAATTCGCCCCGGAGGGGCGAAGGATTCCTTCGCCCCGGAGGGGCGAAGGATTCCTTCGCCCCGGAGGGGCGAATTACACACAAATCGCACCCGGACCACGGGTTACGCTTCGCCCGCCTTCCGGCGGGCTTCGCTTCACCCGTGGCTACAGCCCGTCGCCCCTACCGGGGCGAAAAACGGGCTCTATTCCTTAACTTGATGCCTATGGGGTTCGGAGTCGAAGAACCCCGCGCTTGCGCTTGGGGCTGGTGAACTCACGACGTCACGCGCCAGCCCTTGCGGGTCGGCTTCAGGTGCCGTTGTGCTTTCTTCTTGATCTTGCGCCGCTTTCGGGCCATCTTCAAAGCCATTTTCATATCGGAATCGCTCCTGTTCTTGTGGTCCCACCTAGCTGGGGATCATCATTGCGAACGGGAGCGGCGGTTTACAAGTTGATTTCGTTCGCGTCGGCCGGCAGCAGCGTCACGGCTCCTTCGTCCGTGGCTGGGGGCGCCTCCGTCTCCGGCTGAGTGTCCGTCGTCGAACTGGGCGTATGTGTGCGTGATTCGGTGACCGTGTCGGCATCGTTTTGCTGCATCACACCGCCGCCACTGCTGGAGACGTGAACGGGCGATTGCGGACTAAAGAGAGTGCTATTGACAGGTCCATTGGTCGTCGGGCTAATGCTCGCCGCGGTGACCGTTGTCGTCGGGATCGTGACGGTTACGGGCGCGGACACTAGGGCCGCGCGAACGAGAGCGGCATCCGGCACCACGGGAGGGACGACTTCCGGGGCTTTGACCGGCGTCAGTGCGACGACGTTGGCCGTTGGCGCTGGGCCCGTGACGGCAATCGGCTCGGTGACAACCGGAGTCTCTCCGCCTGATGGCGCCACGCTCGCGTTGATGGCTCCGCCGGCTTCCGTAAAGGCAATCGGCTCGACCGTAACGGGAACATCGATCGGCTGTGCCAGGACTGGCGTGATCGGGTTGGCGTTGTTGTCGAATTGTTCCAGACCATTTGTCAGCTCGATAATGCCGGAAAATTGCGAATCAACCGGATTGACCGTGATGGCAGACGAGGGTGGCCCCTGGATCGCCAGCTCGAACGAAGGGCTGGTCAGAAACGTCGTCTGAAACGCGCCGCTGGCGCTCGTGACAACGGAGACATTATTGGCCGCGCTAGCATCATCGCCGACGATGGTGTCGGTGGCCGTGTCGGGCAGATAGAGATCGACCTGGTTCGCGGGAGTCAACAGATCGACCGTGGCGACCTGGCTGTCATTGATGGTGATGCCGTTGCCGAATGATCCATCAGGGAGCGTCGAGATAAAGACGCTACCACTGTCTGGCCCGTATACGGAATTGTCGATCCCCCAGGCCTGGCCACCCGAGACGACGAGCTTGTTTCCACTGCCGTTGCCGCCGTTGAAGTTGATGTCGCCGCCAGCATAAAAGACGCCGCCGAAGTCATAATCGATCGTCAAGGTCGTATTAACACGATCCGCGCCGGTAATGGTGACACCATTGGTCGCGTCAAGATCGCTGCTGGCAAGGAGCGTCCCTGGGTTATCGGTGTCGACCAGCTCGAGCTGATTATCGGCGGGATTGTAGCGCAGCGTCAGATTGACGACGCTCGGGTTCGTGGACGCATCGTAAACGAGCGGCGCTTGATCGCTCGGAGCCGAAGCGCCCGAATCCCCAGTTGTGGGGCTAAGGAGACCGACGGTCGCAATCGGCATCGGCGCGGCGACGCCGAGCACCGAGTGGAAACCAAGGAGATTTGCCGGAGTCGTGCGGTCTTCCAAGACTTCGATCCGCAGTCGGCCGTGCGTGCGCGTCCAGCGAAGGCGCCGGCCGTCCTCTTGAACCGTCGTCCAGGAAGAATTGAGACGCATTAATCGAAACCAAATTGGCCAGTTCATGCAAAGCTTCCCTATCGGATCGGCAGCGATTGGTTCGTTATGAAGAGCTTACACCCTTGTTCGCTTGCTCTGGATTGCTGTCGTCGTTTCGACTGAGAAAATCGGTGAACCTGGGGAGATACTGCCGAAAATAACGACCCTCGGCGGGGTCTATCGTCGAAACGATGAGAATTAGCAAGAGGGAAATAAAGGGGAATATGGCCAGGGTCGCGGCGTTAGCCCGACGTGGAAGTAACGAGCAAGGAGCCGCGTTCGTCGGTTGCATGTCGGACTGACGCCGCGACGCTCGCCACATAAGTTGAATACAACAACCAGACCATCTTGTCCGGTCCCGTTCACATAGGAGAGGAAGCCTTCATGGTACGCTTGTATTCATCCTTAATAGTCCTGCTATCCCTGACCATGCTCAGTCTTGGGCTATCAGCGCGGGCCAACGACGCGAAGTCGGACGACCACGCTCTCAAGGCCGCCTCGGCTATTTACGACGGCATTCGCGAGGTCACGCTCGACAATGGCCTCAAGGTTTATCTCAAGCCGATCCCCGGCGCTCCGGTCGTCACGACCATGGTTGCCTACAAGGTCGGCAGCGCCGATGAGGATCTGACCGCGACGGGGCTGTCGCATTACCTCGAACACTTGATGTTCAAGGGCACCGAGAAAGTCATGCCCGGCGACATCGATCGGATGACGCAGCGCAACGGCGGAGCCAATAACGCCTATACGGATACCGATTATACGATTTATCACTTCGACTTCGCCGCCGACCGCTGGGAGTCAGCTCTCGAACTCGAAGCCGATCGGATGCGGAACCTCGTCATCGATAAGAAACACGAGTTCGAGCCGGAGAAGAGCAACGTCGTTTCGGAATTGAACAAAGACGAAGATCAGCCCTGGGACCTTGAGCAGAAAGCGATTTTGCCGCTCCTTTTCGGCAAAACCGGGCCTTATGGCCATCCCGTCATCGGCGAAAAGGAACATGTCTTTGGCGCGACCGACAAGGTCATCAAGGCCCACTACGACAAGTGGTATCACCCCAACAACGCCTCGCTCATCATCGTCGGCGGTTTCGATCCGGACAAGACGCTGGAAAAGGTCAAAAAGCTGTTCGGTTCGTTTCCCAAGAAGGAACTGCCCGCGCGGAAGGCGTTGTCCAAGGAAGAATTGAAACGGCCCGCCCGCGTCGAGTTCGAGTCGAAGTTCGAGGTGCCTCGGCTCCTCGTCGGTTACAACACAGTCAAGAACGATGACCCCGACTACGCGCCGCTGATGGTGCTGAGTTCGATCCTCTCCGGCGGCAAGACGGGTCGGCTCTATAAGAGCATGATCGAAGGGGCGGAAATCGCCACCGGTGTCGACGCCAGCACCAACGGCGGTCGCTATCCCGGCTGGTTCTCGTTCCAGGTCGAATTGCTCAAAGGCAAGAGCCGAGCCGAGGCGGAAGCGTTGTTGCTCAAAGAGATCGAAAAAGTCCGCAACGAGCCGGTCAAGCCGGCCGAGCTGAAGCGGGCGCTCCGCGGCATCCTGGCTTCCCGAGTCTTTTCGAGCGAGAGCGTCCATGGCCTCGCCGATAGCATCGCCCAGGCTGTGACCACAAACGATCTTGATTATCTTAAAAAGTCGCTACCGACCTTGCTCGCCGTTACCGCGGCCGATGTGCAGCGCGTCGCCAAGAAGTATCTCGACCCGGAGAAGCGCGTCACCGTCTGGTCGGTGCCGAAAGGGTATGACAAGGGCGGCAAGCCCCAGGCGCGGGAACCTCGCGCCGCGAAATCGCGAGCGCGCGTCGCGGACGCCGGCAGCGGCGCTGGCGCCCTGTCGCTCAAAGACGCCAAGCGCATGACGCTGCCGAATGGCCTGGTTCTATTGCTCCTCGAAAACCATCGCGTTCCAGTCGTCGTCGCTTCCGCACACGTCAATCATGTCGGCGAGATGGAGCCTCTCGACAAGCCCGGTTTGGCCACGTTGACCGGCTCGATGCTTGATGAGGGAACCACCAAGCATACCGGCGAGCAGATCGCCGAGACGATCGAAGACGTCGGCGGCAGCCTGTCGCTCAGTTCATCCGGCGGCTCGGTGGCGGTCCTTTCTCCCGATCGCTCGCTCGGTCTGGGGTTGCTGATGGAGTGCCTGACGTCGGCCAATTTCCCCAAGGACGCCTTTCAGCGTCATCAGGCCATGATGCTCTCGGAGATCGCCGAAGCCGAGGCCCAACCGAATAACCGGGCCCGCTCGGTGTTTCATACCGAGATCTATGGCAAACACCCGTATGGACGGTCTCTTTTAGGTAAAATGAAAGAGGTCAAGTCGCTGACCGATGCCCAGTGCAAGGCGTTTTATCACAAGCTCTTTGTTCCCAATAACACGACGATGGCGATCGTCGGCGACTTCGACACCAAGGAAGTCGTCGCCGAGATCGAGAAGCTGACCAAGGATTGGAAAAAAGGCGAGGTGACGCCGCCGAAGCTGCCCGCCGTCGAGATGCCGAAAGAAAGTCGGCAAAAGATCCTGTCGATGCCCGAGGCGGCTCAGCTCCATCTCTATATGGGCCATGTCGGCATCAAGCGCTCCAACCCCGATTATTACAAGCTGCTGGTGCTCGATAACGTTCTGGGCACCGGCCCTGGCTTCACCGATCGGCTGTCGGCCCGGCTGCGCGACCGCGAAGGCCTAGCGTATACAGTCGGAGCCAACATCACCAATTCGGCGGACATCGATCCCGGTGTTTTCCAGTTTTACATCGGCACCGAGCCGCAACACTTCGATCGCGCCAAGAAAGAGTTCCTCGAAGAGGTCAACCGCCTCCGCGACGAGAAGCCGACCAAAGAGGAAGTAGAAGACGCCAAGAGCTATCTCCTCGGCAAACTGGCGTTCCGCATGAACACCAATAGCCAGGCAGCCGGCGAACTCTTGAACATCGAGAAATATGGCCTCGGTTTCGACACCCTGGAGAAATACCGCAAGGGGGTCGCCGCTGTGACACCGGAGGATGTTCAAGAGATGGCCAAGAAGTATCTCGACCCCAAGCGGATGATCCTCGTCGCCGCCGGGGCCGTGGATGCCAACGGTAAGGCGCTGAAGACTGAAAAGAAAGATAAATAGCAGTTTTTCCGAGCGATTACGGAGCATGAAGTCGCCTTTTCTAGTAGACGCGGCATCTTGCCGCGTCATTAATCTCCAACGCGGCAAGATGCCGCGTCTACCAGAAAAGGCCCTTCGCTTACGCTTAAGGCTCGGTTATCTCGCAATAGGAGCATCACGCCATGAGCACCGGAGATACCGGATCGTCTTCATCGGAAACAGCCAAGGCTGAGGAGCGCAAGGAAAAGAAGCGCCTTTGGGACATCATCCTGACGGCGACGCCGGTAGCTCTCACGGTTTTGGCGACTGCGCTGGCCAGCTTCTCGAACAAGGAGATGACCAAGGCCCAATACTTCCGGGCGACGGCGGCGCAGAATCAATCCAAGGTCGGCGACCAGTGGGCCTTCTTTCAGGCCAAGCGCGTGCGCACGACGGTGCAGCAGCAACGAGCCGACCGCGGGGCGTTCGATGAAACCTATGCGCGTTCTCTCGCGGATCGGCTGCCCATATTGTTGAAACGGCTCGACGGCGAGACCAATGAAATTTTTGCCAAGCTGGATGGCGAGCCGGCGGAACTGAAGCCCGCCCTACAACAGCTGCGTGAGGCGATCGCCCAAGCCACCAAGGAGATCGAAGCGACGAAACAGGCGATTCTTGCCAAACTAGATAATTCAGATGCCAAAAAGGATCTATTGCTCTTGACTGCGGAGAGTCTGCCGGTGCCCCAGGACGCCGATCCCAAGGCGACGCCGCGAAAATTGGTGCGCGATGCCGTGAAAGCTGTCGAAGCGAAAAACGGCGTCAAGCCGATCAAAAAAGGCACAAAGGAAATCGATCCGTCGATCGAAAAGGCGTTCGACGCGATCGATGGCCGCAAGCCGCGCGCGGAATACGAAGCCGACGTCTTGGCGATCAAGGGCGACGTGCTGCGGCAGGCGATCGAGGCAGCCGAAGCCGAATCGAAGAAGTACGACGACGCGAGCAGATCCGCATCCCGCCTCTTCGACGATCTCGGCAAACTATTGGTGAAACAGAAGGAGGTCCTTCGCCCCGTCGGCCGGGCCGCGCTCAAGCTGACCGACGCCGTCGAGTATATCACACGCTCGGTCAAGAACAGCGGCCGAGCCGACGTCCTCGCGCTCGCCACCAGCGCTGAGCGGCTCGACCTGTCGACGCGGAACCTGTGCGAAAGCCTGACGAGCGCCGCGCCGACTTTGACGCCCGCCGACTCGACCGTGAGGCGCGTTTCAATCAAGAGATTGCCGGTCTCTATGAAGTCGACGTGAGCCGCGAGGGCTTCATGGCCGACGAGTGTATGGCTCGTAAAGACATTTACATGTATGGCATGTTGGTGGCTCAAGCCGGCGTGATGATCGCGACCTTCGGTTTGGCGGTGCGGTTACGCGGCCTGTTGTGGGCGTCGCGGCGCTCGCGGGACTCGTGGCCGTCGTCATGCTCGGCATGGGGTTGGGCGTGATGACCTACATCGGGCTGTATGGATGAAACAGCGATCGGCGCAAGTCCCGTCGTCCGCGGCGTTCCTCAAGTGAAGCAAAGAACCGTCGCTCGTCGGCAGGTGAGGAGTCCAAAGCATGACCCAACACAACGTCGCGGATCTATTTCGTCGTTACCTGGGCGAACAAGCGACCGCTCAGGCGGCCGGGTTGGGATTCGCCGCGCCGGCGGGCGAGGTCGAGCCGTTCGACGCGGGTCCGGTGCAGCCGGTCGATCCGCAGCTGGCGTGGCGCGGGGCTTTGGCGGCGGGGCTGCGGCTTGCGCCGAAAGTTAAATCGTGGCCAGTGCCAAGCGACTGGTCAAGCCTCGTCGCGGCCCAGGAACCGGCGTTCGCGTTGGCTTTTTGCCTTGGCAACTATCCGCAACTGGTCCGCGAGGTGCAGCCGCTGTTGCGCCAGCGCGATTGCGCGAAACTGCGTCCCGTTGCTGGTCGGCCGTTGGCTTTGCCAGGCCTGGCGGCATGGGCGACCCAGGCGAATGAGCCCCCTCAGATATTGATCGCGGCGGCCGTCCTGCGGTTGGCGCGCCACTTCGACGAAGCGACGATTCTGTTGGCGCGCATCGAGATGGGTAGCCCCTGGCAAGCCTTGCGGGATAACGAGCAAGCCGCCCTCGCCTGGCATCGCGGCGACGCCGAGCAAGCGGAAGACATGTGGCAACGATTGCCCGACAGCGTGCCCGTGTTGTTCAATCGCGGCATGGCCGCCCTCTTTATGGGCCGAGGCGCCGACGCCGAGCCGATGCTCACGCGTGCCGTCGACACGTTGCCCGATGGTGATTCGTGGCACCATCTTGGCCTGCTATATCGGATATTGGCGGTATCGTAACATCTAAATCAGCCGGCGCACAGAGACTTCGGAGCTAATGCCCTTGGGCGTTGCCTGACGCCACGGCGTTATCAATATCCGCTGCTCTAAGGCCGCCGCTCCCGCCTTGGCCGGCAACGCTTTGACCGCCGCCAGCAAGGTGAATAAATCAAACACGCCAATGAATTGCCAGACGCCGGCAACCGCTTGGTCAAACGGCGCATGGGGTCCACAGACCGACAACGCATTTCGACCTGATCTCAAACCGTGTAACGAAGACGTACTGGTGTTCGTTCATGATGAACCCTTCTGAGATTCTCACTCGAGCGCGACACCAAGGATGACACAATGAGAAATTCAGACGCCCTTACCGAGCCGTCCTGGGTCGGGCGTTGAGTCCAGCGATGACTTGTTGCAGCTTCTCCTGCCCTGCTTTATTTTCTGGGAGCGCCTTCGCCTGTAGTGCTGGGAATAGTTTATCCCAGACTACATTTAATTGAGCCTGCATGTTACCCGTGTCCGCCGTGATGGCGATCACCGTGTCTTGCTCCGGCAACACAATGCAGAATTGGCCGTTGGCGCCGTCGCCTCGAAAAGCTCCGTGTTGGCAGCGCCAGAATTGGTAGCCGTAGCCCTGGTCCCAATCGCTCTTCGGGTTGCTGCCGTTGGAGGTTTGCTTCGAGGTGGCGGCGGTGACCCACGATTCAGGAACCAGTTGCTTTCCGTGCCACTTCCCTTTCTGCAAGTATAGCTGACCAAATTTGGCGACATCCTCAGTTCGTATGAAAAGTCCGTAGCCACCGAAGGTGATCCCTTGCGGACTTGTACCCCAGGTTGGCTTGTCGATTCCCAATGGCTCGAACAGCCGCGGTGTGAGATACTCAAGTACCGTCTTGCCTGTTACCTTTTGCACGATAGCCGACAGGATATAGGTCGCTGGGGTGTTGTACATGAAGTGGGTGCCCGGCTTGAACTTGACCGGGTGAGCCAGGAACGTCTGCACCCAAGGGACTTCCTTCGTAAACTTTGGCTCGGACTCATGGCCGGTGGACATCGTGAGCAGGTCGCGCACCCGCATCGCCTTTAAGTTAGCGGAAGGTGCCGCCGGGGCGGAGTCGGGAAAGAATTTCAGTACCTCGTCGTCTAAGCTGAGCTTACCCTCCTCAATAACCAATCCGACAGCTGTAGAAGTGAAGCTTTTGCTCAAGGAATTCATGATGTGCGCAGTCTCGGCCGTCTGCGGTTTCCACCAACCTTCGGCAATTACATGCCCGTGACGGACGATCATGAAGCTGTGCATCGTCGTAATCTCCTTATCGGCCGCTTCGACGAAAGCGCGAATCGCCTCGGAGGAGATTCCCTGAGCTTCGGGAGTGCTGCGCGGCAGCCCACCAGTCGGCGGGTTTTCCGCCGCTGCTGGCTGGCACATGGCGAACGAAACAAGTGCGACGCTAGTGATGATTCTCATGGCGTTCATTCTGGCGCTCCAACTGAATGGGGTGAGAGCATTCATTTTCGATCGCGTGTATACTTCAGCGATTTGCTACTTCACTGGGTCGCTGTTGTTCGGAACATCGACTCCTAGGGCGGTTGCTAATGCGATCTGATGATCTTGTTCCTGAACGAGAATATCGCGAATCTGTTCAGCCAGGGCATATTCCCCGAGTGCTTCGCATTGTCGCACCCGCTCGCGATAATTGCGTATGGTTTCCGTCTCATTATCGAGGTCGAACTTCAACATATCCGTCGCTTTTTCAGATGTCTTTACCGGCTTGGGCGTCACCTTCGGCATGCCGCCGAGATAGTCGATCTGCTTCGCCAACGTAATCGCGTGGGCCAGCTCCTCGCCGGCGTGGACTTCCAGCTCGGCGGCGATATTCATGTATTCCGCGCCTTTGATTACTTGTGAATACACGACGTACGCGATAATGGCTTGATACTCGCGCTCGAGATCCTCATTCAGGAGGTCGATCAGCTTTTCGCGGGTGATGGTGGTTACGCTCATGGGTTGAACCTATTCCTTCCAAGGTGTCATCTGCTGGTACGTTGGCGTTAGCCCAAGGGCGGGCGCGATAGGGTAAGTTATAGCGAAATTGCCAAGGCAAAGATGAGGAGACGAGTTGATGCGTATTGAAGAGAAAGGCTCTCTGGAAAGGTCGTGGCCGGGGTCGGTTCTCCGACCCCGGTTTTTTGGAGTCGCTGGTGCCACGCCGAGTTCGGGGAACCGACCACGGCCACGGCTAGCGTTTTATTTAACAAACTCCGATTTAGGCCGCTCGCGCCATGAGCCTTAGGAATCGCCGACTTTCGCGGACTCCGCAATTATTTGCAGCTTGCTTCCAGAGCGAACCACATCTTAAACTTGGGGCCGGTCGACCGGCGCAGGTACATCGCCCCAAGGTATAATCCAGGGGCCACCTCGCGGAGCTCGTCGCGGACGTCGTTCCATATCAGTGACGACCCTTGATAATCCATGATGAGGCTCGGTTTGCCGTCGAGCCAGCTTTCGCCGGGGTAGACGCGGGCCTTGATCGCCTTGCAACCGGCCCACTGATTGATAAGCGTGTCGGTTTTCGGATCGAAGTGTTTGCCGTGCCAAAGGAGACTCGTCGTCTTGGAGCGCGCGCGGATAGCGGCGCTTGCGGATAGATCGGCAGACCTTTGAAGTAACCGCTCAACAGCGGCGCGGGACCGCTTTGGCGGTAAAGATGATCCAACTCGCAGTCATCCAAGGCGGCGAGCCTCGCCAAAGAAAGCGTAATCGGCTCTTCAGCGCGAGCGGGTAATGCCCAGAAAAATGCCAAGGCCAACAGGGCTCCGACCGCATTTATATTCGGACGTGTCATTTCAAGGTGCTCCGCAACGCTGGTCGATCCATTATTCATCGGTCCAGAGAATCCCTCACGCCACTGTTGGCTCGTGAATAAGTCCGAGATCCTGGCGCCCGTTCCTCCTGAACATTGCATCCGTCCTTTTTGTTCCAGCCGGTTCCTTGATTCGCTAGAGATCGAAAATTTGTCTGGACAACTATTGAGCGAAGGACTATTAATAAATTGCATGACACCATCGGATGCCATCGTTGAAAGCGCACCGCGCTTTGATTCGCTGGAGCAGGAGGTATTCCTCAATCTCTGGCGCACCTATGATCGGCTGCGAGCATTGGAAGATGAGCTGTTTGGCCGGTATGATCTAACGCCACAGCAATACAATGCCCTGCGTTTGTTGAAGGCTGGCCATCCGGCGACGGTTCCGACGCTGGTGCTGGCGAATCGCCTCGTATCACGTGCGCCGGACATAACGCGCATGCTCGACAAGTTAGAGCAGCGCGGCTTGATCGCGCGCGACCGGCAGCAACAAAACCGCCGCGTGGTGCGCATCGGCATCACCGATCCGGGATTGGCGTTGATCGAAGAAATCGCGGAGCCCTTGCGCCAATGCCATCATCACCAGTTGAGTCATTTGTCTGAGAACGACCTCAAGCAGCTTTCCACCTTGCTCCGCGCAGCCCGCTTGCCCCACGAAGACGACGCCAGCGCCTGGCGCTGAGGGACTATCGCACAAGCTCGCCTTGCCCACGTGCAAGGGGCGAGGGGCCAATCTGTCCTCCCCTCTCCCTCAGGGAGAGGGGTCGGGGGTGAAGGGCCAAAGTCAGCGTAAACTTTACCCCCTCACCCCAACCCCTCTCCCCCTTCGGGGGCGAGGGGCTGATGGAACCGACACTAATCTCTCCCCTGTTCGACCAAGGAGATTTTCCATGTCAACCGATCCCGACGTAATCGTCATTGGTGGTGGTCCGGCTGGATCGACGGCTTCGACGCTGATCGCTCAACGCGGCTACAAGGTGCAACTTTTTGAGCGCGAGCATTTTCCGCGCTTCCATATCGGTGAATCGCTAATCCCGCAGACGTATCACACGCTCAAGCGCCTCAATATGCTGCCCAAAATGCAGTCGAGTCACTTCGTCAAGAAGTACAGCGTCCAGTTCGTGAACGAAGCGGGCCGGCTCTCCGAACCGTTTTATTTCATGGAGCACAAGCCTCACGAGTCGTCGCAAACCTGGCAGGTGCGACGGAGCGAATTCGACCAATTGATGCTTCAAAACGCCCGTGAACATGGCGTCGACGTCCACGAAGGCGTGCGCGTTCTCGAGGTCCTTTTTGAGGGCGAACGTGCGGTCGGCGTCCGCATCCAGCCCGAAAACGGTCCGGAGCGGGAGGTCAGGGCCAAGGTCATCGTCGATTGCAGCGGCCAAAGCTCGATGATTATCAGCCGCCTCAACCTCCGCAAATGGGACACGGATTTGCGGAAAGCCGCCGTTTGGACCTACTGGAAAGGCGCCTACCGGGATCAGGGGCACGACGAAGGCGCGACCATCGTCCTGCAGACGAAAGGTAAAAAGGGCTGGTTTTGGTATATTCCGCTCCATGACGATATCCTCAGCGTCGGCGTGGTTGCTGGGTATGATTACCTCTTCAAGGAACGAGAGGAAAAGGATCTCGAAAAGATCTATTTCGAAGAAATGGAGCGCTGCCCCGCTGTCAAGCAGCGCATCGCCTCGGCTCGGCGGGACACCGGCTTTTTCGCGGCGCGCGAATACTCTTACACCGCCAAGCAAGCCGCGGGCGAAGGTTGGGTTCTCGCCGGCGACGCCTTTGGCTTCCTCGATCCCCTTTATTCGTCCGGTGTTCTCTTGGCGTTAACATCGGGCCAACTAGCGGCCGACGCCGTCGCCGATGGCCTGGCCAAGGGTGACACGATGCTGCCCAACTCGGCGATTGGGAACCTGGCTTCCGCCGGGGCATGGAGCGCATGCGCCGCCTGGTGGTCGAGTTCTACAACGGCTTTAGCTTTGGCCGCTTCGTGAAACGAAATCCTCATTTGAAGGGATACCTGACGGATCTGCTGATCGGAGATTTGTTCAAGGATGAACTGGACGTCGTTTGGCCGAAGATGGATGAGATTCGGGATGAGATGGCGAAACTGGAGCCGGCATTGTCGTGAGGACAAGCATAGCGAAGGGCAGTTGACAAAATGCCCTTCGCTGACGCTTCAGGCTCGGCAATTTGTGTGCTAGTGCGCCGTCCTGACTAAATTCACGTGGCACAGACATTCCTGTCTGTGCAGCAGAAGGCACATTCTTCGGTTCCCGCACAGACAGGAATGTCTGTGCCACCCGTAAATTTAGTCTGGACGGCACACTAGGCTGTTATCAAACGAAGTTCGCGCGGTAGTGGAAAACTTGTATGTTCCTCGCGGATGACACGGCTTTCTACCGTCGCTCCAAAGCGATTTTGTAATTCCTTGACACATCTCTCCACGACATCTTCCGGCGCGCTTGCCCCAGCTGTCACAAGCACCGTTTCATTACCCGACAAGCTGTCTTCGGGCAGTTCATCAATGCCGTCGATCAGGTAGGCTGGCTTGCCGTGGGCTTTCGCCAGTTCCGCCAGCCTCATGCTGTTGGAGCTGTTGTGGCTGCCGAGCACGATCACGCAATCAGCCTCGGACACGAGTTCCTTCACGGCTTCTTGCCGGTTTTGCGTCGCGTAACAAATATCGTCTTTCGCCGGGCCGACGATCTGAGGAAAGCGCCTCCGCAAAGCGCCGATTATCACCTCGGCATCGTCGACGCTCAGAGTCGTCTGCGTCAAATAAGCCAATTTGGCGTCGGCGGGGAATTCAAGGGCTTCGACGTCGTGGACATCCTCGACCAGTCGGATCGACTCGGGCGCTTCGCCGGTGGTGCCGAGGACTTCGTCGTGACCTTCATGGCCAATGAGGAAAATAGTATAGCCCTCCTTGGCAAAGCGCACGGCTTCGAGGTGGACCTTCGTTACGAGTGGGCACGTCGCGTCGATCGCGCGGCAGATTTCGTTTGGCCGAGGTGGCGCGAATGAGCGGGGCAACGCCATGGGCGCTATATAGCACGGTCGAATTCTCAGGTATTTCGTCTATCGAATCGACGAACACCACGCCGCGCCTGCGAAAGCGGTCGACCACGGGCCGGTTGTGGACGATTTCATGAAAGACGTAAAGCGGCGTGCCGAAGAGTTCCAGGGCACGTTCCAGGCTCTCGATCGCCATATTGACGCCCGCACAAAAACCGCGCGGGTTGGCTAAGATGATCTTCACTTCCGTACCTCGTGCTGGGGCATGCGAATTGTCCTAAGGTCGGCCATCCTGGAAACCGTTAATCTGCTCGCTTCGGTAACTGGTTTGAAATAAGGCATGGTCGTAATCGTATCGACGACGCCGAAAGGCCGCCACATCGATCCACAAACGAAAACGCCACCCGCGAACGGGTGGCGTTTTCGAAGCGACTATCCATGGCCGGCCAGACTACTCAAACTTGACCCCATCTTTCGCCGGCGTGATGTAGTTTTTCTTATCTTTGGTGGATGTGACACCCACGACGCTCCCCTTCTTGGGAGCGCTACAGATATCGCCATGGTATTTTTCTTTCTTGCCGGAGTCGATCAAGAAATAGACCACGTCCTTACCGTCTTCTTTCACTTTGATCGCATTCGAGCAGTCGTCAGTCACGCCGAGTTCGCATTTCCCGCAAACGATAGTGCCTTTGAGAGTAACTTCCTTCTTTTCGTCCTTTTTGTCGTCAGCCCGAGCTGAGAAGGCCAGAACAACAACAACAGCAAGAGAAAGTCCTAGTGAAAGAATACGTCGCATATTCGGTTACTCCGCAAAAGGGGAAGACACCCTAACCCGCCCTATCTTATTCGTGCCCGATGAAAAACGCGAGGCGGAAAAAACGCCGATGACAAAATCGCCTGCGCGTCCGGCCGATTCTCGGCAAAGAAGTGGAATCCGTGAGCTTCTTGATTTTCGTCGGCCACGAGACCGGCTATAATCCCGGTAGGTCAGATCCTATCTTTGCGGGGAGCCAGTCATGAGTTTCAAGCTAAATCGCGTTCACGTCTGGTCTGGTGAAGTCGAGGATCAAGCTGGCGGAGTGATGAAGAAGCTCGCCCTGCTCGCGCAAGCGGGTAGCAACCTTGAATATATTTATACTCGCAGAATGTCTGAAAAGGCTGGCAAGGGCATCATCTACTTGGCGCCGCTCACTGGTCCGCTGCAATTGCGAGCTGCCCGAGCGGCGGATCTTCACGAGGTAAACGACCCGGTCGTTCTCCGTGTCGAGGGCGACAACTCGGCGGGTCTGGGCCATCGACTGACGCAACAATGGGCCGAGGCGGGGTTGAGCCTGCACAGCATGATGATGTCGACGTTGGGAAATCGCTTTGTCGGCTATGTGCAGTTCGACAACGTGACGGATGCGAATCGAGCAGCGGCGATTCTTGGTGATTTGGCGGCAGTCGGATAAAATGGGCGTGATAAGTGAGAACCCCCGGCAAGCCGGGGGCTATTAGAAACAGAATCAAGTCGTGACAGCGCCTTCGGAGGCGGAGCGAACGCAACGAGCATATTTCGAGAGAACGCCATATTTTTCGCGCGGTGCCGGGACCGTCCACGCCGCGCGACGGCGACTCATTTCACCTTCATCGATCTCTAATGTAAGTTTCTTGGCATCGGCATCAATCGTGATGCGGTCGCCTTCTTTCACCAGAGCGATCGGCCCGCCGACCCAGGCTTCCGGCGCGACATGACCAACGACCAAGCCGTGCGTTCCGCCTGAGAATCGACCGTCGGTGATAAGGCCAATCACCTCACCGAGCCCCTGTCCTGATAGAGCCGCCGTAACGGAAAGCATCTCACGCATTCCTGGGCCGCCGACCGGGCCTTCGCCGCGAATAACGACCACGTCACCCGGTTTGATCTTCGCGCTCCTGAATGGCCGCGAAACAAGCCTCTTCACCGTCAAAGACGCTGAGCCGGGCCGCTGATTTTGCGCGTTTTCAAGCCTGCAACTTTGGCGACCGCGCCTTCCGGCGCCAGGTTGCCGCCAAGGACGACGAGATGCCCGGTCGGATGCATCGGCTTCGCCATAGGGCCGTACCACGTCCTGCTTCCGCTTGTAGATGCTGACGACTTCCGTGAGATTTTCGAGCGAGCGTCGCACCGGTCGACCGTGATGCAATCGCCATGCAAGAATCCGGCGTCGAGCAAAGCCCGCATGACGGCCGGCGTTCCACCCGCACGATGGAGGTCATTCATCACATAGCGACCACCCGGTTTGAGATCGGCCAAATGCGGCACCTTGCCGCCCAGACGGTCGAAGTCCGCCAAGGTCCAGGCAACCTGCGCTTCGCGCGATCGCCATCAGATGGAGCACCGCGTTCGTCGAGCCACCCAGGGCAAGAACCACGGTGTAGGCATTCTCTAACGATTTTCGCGTGATGATGTCGCGCGGCTTGATGTCCCGCTTTCGACGAGCTTGACGAGTGCGACGCCTGCCAAAAACGCCTCACGCTCCTTGGCCGCGGAAACGGCGGGATATGATGCATCGTAAGGCAACGACATCCCCATCGCCTCGATCGCCGACGACATGGTGTTGGCCGTGTACATGCCGCCGCACGAACCAGCGCCGGGGCAAGCCTCGCATTCGATCGTCTTTGACGCCCTTGGCATCAAGCTTGCCCGCCTGAAATTGGCCGACCGCCTCGAAGATCGAGACGATGTCGATGTCGCTGCCGTCCGGTCCGGTGCCCGGTAGGATCGAACCGCCATAAACGAAGACACTCGGGATATTAAGACGCGCCATAGCCATGACGCAGCCCGGCATATTCTTGTCGCAGCCGCCAAGAGCGATCAGCCCGTCATGATTCATGCCGCCGGCGACGACTTCCAGGCTATCCGCGATCACCTCGCGCGACACCAGGCTATAACGCATCCCTTGATGACCCATCATGATGCCGTCAGAAGCCGTTGGTGCGCCAAAAACCTGCGGCACACCACCGCCGGTGCGCACGCCTTCGCAGACTTTGCGCCAGCCGGTCCAGATGCGCGTTGCACGGTGTGATGTCACTGAAGAGCGAGGCGACGCCGACCATCGGCCGTGTGAAATCGTCGTCATGAAAGCCGACAGCTCGCAACATGGCCCGATTCGGAGCGCGGCCTGGTCCCTCGGTTGTCATTCGACTGGTGTCGTTACCTTCGGTTGGCATGATGTGCTCCTGATTGATGTGGGCTTGGTGCCATTTATACGGACCGTCTCGACTTGTTTCACCGAAGAAGTTGCATTTCCCACACATTTCCTTCTTGCCTTCCGGTCCCTCATATAGTGTCGTAGAACGTCCCCTAATTCACGGCATTCCGAAACGAGGGCGAGCGCATGGCCGAGACGACTGTTTTACCCACCCCGTCGACCGACGCTGGTCTCGACACCGAATTCAAGCGCGGCATGGGGCTCTTTGACGCCACGATGGTCGTCGTCGGCTCGATGATCGGGTCGGGGATTTTTCTTGTCTCCGCCGAAATGGGCCGGTTGCTCGGCAGCCCAGGTTGGCTGATGGTGGCGTGGTTGATCACGGGTGTATTGACCGTTACGGCCGCTCTATCCTACGGCGAACTCGCTGCCATGATGCCACGCGCGGGCGGGCAATATGTCTACCTGCGCGAGGCGTTTTCGCCGTTTTGCGGCTTCCTCTACGGCTGGACGCTCTTCCTCATTATTCAGACCGGAACGATCGCCGCGGTCGCCGTGGCGTTCGCACGCTTTTCCGGCGTCCTTTGGCCTACGATCGCCGAGGACAACTACCTCGTCACCCCCATCAACTTCCCCGGTGGCTACGCGATCTCGCTTTCAACGGCCCAGTTGTTAGGACTAGGCCTTATCGCGCTGCTGACGGCGACCAACATGTTTGGCCTCGAATATGGCAAGATCATTCAGAATCTGTTCACCACCGCCAAAACCGGCGCGCTGATCGGCTTGATCGCCCTTGGCGTGGTGTTCGGCATTTACATGAATTGGAACACGGGCGTGCTCGCTGAGAATTTCGGCAACCTCTGGCAACCACGCGGCGCGCTCGACAAGGTGGGCGACCTGACAGCCGTCACGTCGCTGGGCCTATTCGTGGCAATCTGTGTGTCACAAACTGGATCGCTGTTCTCTTCAGATGCCTGGAACAACATCACTTTCACAGCCGGCGAAGTCCGCGAGCCGCGTCGCAATTTGCCGTTGGCGCTGGCGCTCGGAACGGGTCTCGTCATCGGCCTCTACCTACTGGCCAATGTCGCTTATCTCTGCACGCTCCCCTTCACCGCCATCCAGACGGCCGAAAGCGACCGCGTCGGAACGGCCACATTGCAGGCAATTTTCCCAGCGGCCGGCGCGGCGCTGATGGCGGCCGCAATCATGATTTCAACCTTCGGCTGCGTCAACGGCTTGATCCTCGCCGGCGCCCGGGCTTACTACGCGATGGCGCGCGACGGCCTCTTCTTCCGAAGTGCCGGCCAGCTCAACCGGGCGAAAGTGCCTGCGTGGGCTTTGCTTTTTCAAGGCATTTGGGCAGCCGTGTTAGTCCTGCCGCGAACTTGGAAAGAAAATGCGTTGGGCGGGTACAAATATGGCAATCTCTATGGCAACCTGCTCGACTACGTTATCTCCGCCGCTCTGATTTTTTATGTGCTCACCATCGCCGGAATATTCGTTCTGCGCTTCACCAGGCCGAATGCACCCAGGCCCTATCGGGCGTTCGGGTATCCGATCGTTCCCTTGCTCTACATAATTGGGGCACTCGTCTTGGTAGGGGTTCTCGTGGTCTATCGCCCGGAGACGACCTGGCCCGGCTTGGTGATCGTGGCTTTAGGCGTGCCGGTCTATTTTCTATGGTCGTGGCAGAACCGCCAGGAAAAGTAGCGAAGGCTTGGAGCGTTCGGAAAGATTGAGATGGACCGGACTTCGCCAACGCTCTGCATGCGCTGCCTGCGGCATTCTTTCCGAGCCCTCGCACCTGCTTCCTGTCTTGCTTGACGGGCGCCCAGTTCGGAAGCCGCTCGAGGAGACGAATCGTCTTGAGGCATACCGCCGCCCAAGTCCCCTATGTTCCGCGCGGAACATTGCGTGCCGACCGTCGCGCCAAAAAAGCACATGACCTTGGCGTGACGGTCTTCAAACGCAACCACTTGACAGCGTTGATTTTGCGCTGCACCCAGGACCGTCGCGCCAACAATCGCGTGTGGTACCCCCCCGGCGCCGGGCCTTATGCTTTGGTACTCGAAAGCTTGCTTTGAAGTACCAGAGCATGCCAGACAAGGCGTTATTTTAGGACCGATCCATCTCATTCTTTCCGAACGCTCTTAGCGAGCGGTTTCGCTTGGCTCAACCGCCGGCTATTAGAGCGTTAATGTTGAATACCCTATCGTTTGCGGATCGTGGCCGGGGTCGGTATTCCGACCCCGGATCTCGGGAAACGCCCGGACCAAACCGGGGTCGGAGTACCGACCCCGGCCACGGCCCAGGATGCGAAACGGCACGTTGGAAACGTGCCGCCACAATCGTATCGGAGTGACACTAAATACTCTCCACCTGCGACCGCAAATCCCGCCCAATGTCGTCTTCCGCTCGCCGTCGACCAGCCTGGCGCGCAATCAGCGCGGCGACGTAGCCAGCCTTGAAGCCGGCGTCGATGTTGACGACGACGACATTCGCCGAGCAAGCGTTCAGCATTGTCAACAGAGGCGCCACTCCGTGAAAGGCCGCGCCGTAGCCGACGCTGGTCGGCACCGCGATCACTGGACAATCGACGAGTCCGCCGACGACGCTCGGCAAGGCGCCGTCCATGCCTGCCGCCACGACGATGGCGTCGGCTTCCTTCAATTTGTCTTGATAGCGGAGCAGTCGATGAATCCCGGCCACACCGACGTCCGCGATTCGCTCAACGTTGCAGCCGAGCGCTTGCGCGGTCACGACTGCTTCCTGGGCCACCGGCAAATCGCTTGTTCCCGCCGTGAGGACTAGGACACGACCAAACCGTGGCTGCTCTTCCGCCTTTGGCGTCGGCAGCCAAATCGTACGCGCGAGCCGGTCCTGCTGCGCGGTCGGAAATGCCTTGGCGAGATGTTCGGATTGTTCCTGATTGACGCGCGTTCCCAGGCAATCTTGCCCCGCCTCGCCGAGCCGCCGCACCACGCCTTCGACCCACGCGGGCGTCTTGCCCTCGCAGAAAATCACTTCAGGAAACCCGCAGCGCTGCTTTCGCCCCAGATCGACGTGCGCGAACCCGAGGTCGGCCACCGTCTCTTCCTTGATGCGAGGCAACGCGTCGTCGACGCTTAGCTCGCCGGCTCGAATCTGTTCCAGGAGAAAACGAAGCGTTTCCGGTGCCATGAGGTCTCCCACATTTGGGCGTGAAATTCTGGTGTTGCCGCAAACTCAGGCGGAAATCGCCGCCGTATTTGCTCGAACGGACCGCTGTCCTTGACGCCTCTGGGACGGCCACCTATCATTCCGTGGATGGCCCCGTCGTCTAGTGGCCCAGGACACAGCCCTTTCACGGCTGCGACACGGGTTCGAATCCCGTCGGGGTCATGGTATACTCTTGTCCAGTATTGCCAGACAATGACAGCAATCGCGTAAGGTCCTTATCTTCCAAGGCCTTACGCGATTGTGTCATTTCTGGGTCCGCGTAACTCATCTAAATCCCGATGGCAACAACAACGAGTCGCCGGGTGCCATGCCTACGCTTGCGTGGGCATGGACGCACTCAAATGTTTCCCTAGCAATCACGCATAATCAGAAGGCATTTGCCCTTCATACCCACGCTTGTGTGGGCATGGCACCCAACTTTCCAGATAGCCTGTAAATGGATTGCATTGCGCGCGACACACACAGAACTCTCGCGACTGAGCACCCGAATCCGTTTAGAAACGGCCTCACCAAATCATTCGCCGCATGCGGGATGCTTTCAAGTCATTAGCCATCGGTCACGTCGTTTCTATTTGTCGCCCGTCCGTTGCGATCTTGCGACCCGCTGTCGGCCCCATCTAATTCTAGCGATCCCACTTACGGAATTCAGGGAGTAGAAGATTGCGAGGCAGTCGGTCCCTCTGGTAGACTTTTGTACTCACCAGGAGGAATCTGCCATGCGATTCGTACCCGCTATGATGCTGCTCGCGCTTGTGGTCGCGGTCAACGACGCCGCAGCGCAACCTGAGAAAACCCCGCGGCTCGATTTCAACGGCGACCCTCTGCCAGATGGTGCCGTCGCCCGCCTTGGAACGACGCGGTTCACTGCCCCCGATGGTCTTTATCCGAGGGCGCTTTCTTCGGACGGGACAACCATCGTCTTAGTTGCCGCCGACCGTTTTAGACAAAGAAAGGGCATCCAAATTGAGTTCATGAGTGCCTCTACTGGCAAAATCATTCGCAAGCTAAATTTGACAGACATTGATCAAGACTTTGAGACGAGTTTGTCTCTTGATGCGAATAATCTGACCATCACCGATATGTCCGGCGTCAAGATATTTGACGCGATCACTGGCAAGCTGGTCAAGTCGATGCAGTTTAGTAACCATGGCCAGTCCCACGTTGCCATCTCGCCCGACCGCAATTTCGTGGCTCATCAGCCAAGTAACTTCGTCAAGGATGCTCCAGTCTTCGTTTATGAAATGAATACGGGCAAGGAGGTGGCCAAGTTACCAGGCCGAGGTGCGCATAGTTACGACTTGTCATTCAGCAAAGACGGCAAGCGACTACTCCTCTTTTCCATCATACCGACTCTCGACGGTCAAGGGGGGATGAGTTTCAGTTCGGACTCCGATTGCGCGGTAATAAGTATCGACATCGATAAGCGAAAGATCTTGGGCGAAACCACAGTCGCCAGGCAGCAGGTCACGTTCAATCGGGACGGCGAAACCGTTGCTATATCAAGTAAGGACGGAGTAAACATTTCGATTCGCCACTTGCCGACCGGAGCGGAGCGATGTGTTATTCCAGTGAAGTCCTTTAACTTTCATTTCACTCCAGACGGTGCCGCACTTTGTACTATCGATGAAGACTGCCGGGTAGCGTTTGGAATACCACCACCGGAAAGAAAATTCGTGACTTTGAACGAGTCACAACACCAAATCGCGATTATTACCTACTCGGAATGTCAAAGGACGGCGCCACCCTCGCAGGCGTCGCCGGGGGACTAACCTCCGCACGATTAGTTGTCGTCTGAAATACCGCTACGGGCAAGCGCGTTGATCGACCAATCGGGCATGAAGGCACCATATCTTGTATTGCGTATTTACCTGGCAACAAGTTGCTGGCGTCGTGCAGTAACGACAAGACAGTTCGTTTGTGGAACGCCGCCACCGGCGAGCATCTCCGAATCCTGACCATTCATGAAGAGGAGGTCACAGCGATCGCCGTTGCCCCCGACGGCAAGCTAATCGCATCGGCTAGTAGTTTAGGAGCGATACGATTGACCAACGTTGCCGACGGCAAGGTTTCTCGTGAATTCCCTCTCTCAGCTAGGGAGATCAAAGCCTTGGCCTTTTCGCAGGACGGTACACAATTGTTCGCTGGTGGCGATGAATGCGACCTACTGGCCTGGGAGATTGCAACCGGTAAGGAGGTCGTTCGCCTTAAAACGGATAAGGGGACGGTAATGGCATTCGGACAGGGTGGTTCTTTGGCTCTGATTAGAGAATCAGAGAATCCTGAGGGGGGCAGTACGCGGGACCGTTTGCAGGTGTGGAACCCGGCCAAAAAGGTCTCGGGCGTCTCCATTTCACTGGACAAAAAATTTGGTAGATTTGCCCGCTGCGACGGAGCGATCATTTCGCCGGATAGCCGGACGATTATTTCGAGCCAGATAGGTGACAATGATCCACTTGATCGCTCGACATTCGGCGCTGGCAAGCTACGGCTCTGGGAGCGGACTACCGGCGAACCGATCCAAACATTTGCACCGACGCTTACCGACGTATTGGCCTTCAGCCCCGATGCACGCATTTTGGCGTCCGGCAAAATGAGCAAACTTTCAAGCTACCTAAAGGGCCACGTTTCCGGAGTCGATGTCTGGGACGTAGTCACCGGCAAGAAAATCAGCACGCTTCCAGTGCTCCCCAGTTCTCTCGCCTTCAGTTCGGATGGAAAACATCTTGCCATTGGTGGCCGGGACCACAGTATCCTGATCTGGGAAACTCCAAAAATTCAGGCACCAACGAAAGTGGAGGCACCCTCCGCCAGCGTGCGCGATGAATGGTGGACCGCACTCGGCGGCAAGGCCGAGGATGCCTACAAAGCAATGGGTCAAATGATTGATGTTCCCGAATCCACAGTGGAGTTGTTGAAGGAACGAGTTCATCCCATCCAATCCAGTGATGCAAATCAAGTGGCCAAGTTGATCGCCCAACTTGATAGCGAGACTTTCGCCGACCGTGAGAAAGCAGAAAAAGCACTTGCACAACTAGGAGCCGGAGCTGCCGACCTCCTCATGAAGGCAAAGGACCGTGAGGAAAGCGCGGAAACGCGCCGTCGCCTGGAAAAGATCCTGATTAGCTACAACGGCAACTCCACCCTCGACCGCCAGCACGACCGAGCGATTGCGGTTCTCGAATGGCTCGGCACGCCGACTGCCCGTAAGCTGTTGCGCGAACTCGCCGCCGGCGCTCCCAATGCCCGGTTGACCGTCGAAGCGCGTGCGGCCTTGAAGCGGCTGCCCTATTGAGAGGAAAGGGGACGGATTGGCGAGTCTCTCCCTAACAAGCGTATAGGTTCAACACAGTCGCACATTGGCGGCTGGTGCCTCGTCTAGGCTAAATTTACGGGTGGCACAGACATTCCTGTCTGTGCAGCTAAAGGCACATTCGCCGGTTCCAGCACAGACAGGAATGTCTGTGCCACCCGTAAAGTTAGTCTGGACGGCGCACTAGGTTGGCACAAGGCGGTCTACTTCGATCTAAAATGCACTCTCTAAAGTATCCAAATCGACACCATCCCCTCGGCCACAACGGTGGTCACTGCTGATCGACATGAGTGAGTTCTCGCCGATCCTATGTGGGGGCTGAGCAGCACGTCCGGCCCAAATTCGCGGGTAAAACCTCAGGCTTACGCCGCGCCGCTCGCCTTCGCCAAGAACCCCTCGATCAGGCGCGTCAACTGCGTCGTCAATGTCTTCGCGGTCTCGAGCACATCCTGATGATTCAATGGCCCCTCGTGCAGTCCCGCCGCGCGGTTGGTGATGCACGAGATCGCGGCGCACTCCATGCCGGCATCATTCGCGGCCAGAATCTCGCGGGCCGTGGACATGCCGACGGCATCAGCTCCGTAGGCACGCATCGCCCGAATCTCGGCGGGCGTTTCATACGACGGCCCAGTCACGGCAAGGTAGACGCCTTGATGGAGCGTCACACCATGCGCCTGCGCGGAGTCTTGGAGCAGGCCCAACAATCTTGGGGAATAAGGCGACGACCGCGCTCCACCCAGCCCGCCGGGGCCGGCGTGACGCCACCAATTGGGCCGGTTCCATTCGATCTGATCGCGAATGGCCATGAGCGTTCCGGGCCCCAACGGCTCGGCGATGCCGCCGGCGGCGTTGGTTAGCAGGGCGACGCGCGCCCCAGCTCGGCGGCGGCGCAAAGGCCGCGTGACGACCTCCCACGGATGGCCCTCGTAATAATGCAGCCGACCCTCGAAAAGAAGGACGCGCTGGCCGACCCAGGTCCCGAGCGTGACGACGCCCTTGTGACCATGAATCGAGGTCGCCGGAAGACCGGGAATCTCGGCGAATGGGACGCTCTGAATAGGCTGCAGCCGCTGCGCAAGCTCGCCAAGCCCCGAACCAAGCACGATGGCGAGTTGCGGAGGCGCTAGCCGACAGGCGCCGACGAGAGCGGAGTAGCGCGGCGACGCTGTCATAAAAATTCTCCGAGAGCCTATTTTGCAGCTGCGTAAGCATTTACAGCCAGATCGGCCCATTTACCATCTTTTATAAGGCTGTATATCATCTTGCTCGCAATCGACGTGACGGTATTATAGTCCTTGCTCCGCGAAGCGATGGACCGCGATGCGAGCTGCATGGAGGCAGCATTTCTTATGTCTACTTCACTTAATTTCGTCGATGAATTGCTGACCCTGGGTCAGCGCTATCAAGATGCAGGCCGCGTGCGCGATGCCGTGCGCGTGCTGACCTCGCTGGCCGGGATGCGCAAGCTGCCGGCGGCACAGGCGATCGCCATTCATGGCCGACTGGCCGAGATTTATCTCAAACGCCGTCGTTTTCAAAAAGCCCGCCGCCATCTGACCATCCTTTTGCGTTACAAACCGGACAACGCACGCACGCATTACCTGATGGCTACCGCCGCCCTCGCTGAGGATCGCGGCGATTTCGATCGTGCGCTCGAGCATTTTCAACAGTCGATCGAACTCGATCCGACTCAGCCGCGCTGCCTGGTCGAATGCGGCATGCTCCAGATCCGCCGCGACCAGATCGAAGAGGGCGTGAGCCAACTACGGCAGGCCGTCGAATTGGCGCCGGACGAGATCGAGGTCGTCACGCGCGCGGTCAAAGGCCTGCGCCTGGCTGGCATGGCCGACGAAGCACGGAAACTCTTGAAGGCCGCTCTCTTCCGCAACTCGCGCGACGCCCGCTTCCGCAAGTTATGGAACGAATATCAATTCCACCAACTGCGGCAGCGTCAAGAAGTGCAGCGCCATCGCCCGGAAGCCGGCCCCGAGTGCGACGACGACGCGATCTTACTGCCGTTCCTACGTGCCGAGATTGAAAAGTCGCTGCCGACCGGCACACGTCAAGACGGCCCCTCGACCTTGCCGCGGCCGCACTTTGCCCCGTCGAAGCGGCGCTCGGATCAACGACGGATTCAGTAAAGTAGACGCGGCATCTTGCCGCGTATTTCAAACACGATTGAGCCGTGGCCGGGGTCGGTACTCCGACCCCGGTTCTCTGAAATCGCAAATGCTACACCGGGGTCGGAGTACCGACCCCGGCCACGGCTATCTCCGTATAATAAACTCATCTCCGTCAAGCAACGTTTCTGACGCGGTGCCCCTATGTTCCAGAGACTGGCGACGGCGTGGCTGCGCTGGCTGGGCGGCGCCCCTGTTTTCGCGTCTACGGCAAGGCGGCGCGAAAAGGAATGGCGCGTCGTCGATGTCTTCGCCACGCATCGGCGCGACATGACCAGCCGTTGGCCCTCCTTTCTCTTTCGTGGCACCTGCATTACCTGGACATCTTCCATCGTCGCCGTCGGCTGGGATTTCGCGGAAGAAGTGTTGCGCGAGCAAGTCGACGAGCCGGCGTCGCGCTCGGCCCGTAGAAGTTCTCGGCGGGCGTATTGGCGACATGGAGCGGCGCGTGGCAGCGGGCGGGCCGACAGCACTATTCGCCCGGTCGAGCGAAGTCTTGGCACATGAGTGCGGCCACACCTGGCAAGCACGCTGGCTGAGCCTTTTTTATTGGCCCGTCGGCGCCGCCGTGACGCTCTGCCGCGAAGGGCCGCACTGGTGGAATCATTTTGAAAACCAAGCAAGCGAAGAAGGGCAATTCGGCGGCATCGTCAATGGCTCGGTATGCGCCGAGCTGATGCAACGCTTGCGAAAACGGGCCGAATCGGTGCCTGAACCTGTCTAACGCAAGAAGCCCGGAGAGTCGCTCCGGGCTTCGTCGAACAAGTAAGATTCATTGAAACATTAGTTGCCTGGACGCGGCGGAACCGTCGCGACTGGCGGCGGTGCGTACTGGATTGGCGCCGGAGCCGTCTGGATGACAGTCGTCGGGGCCGGAGTGTAATAGACGGGTGCTGGTTGATAATAAACAGGAGCCGGGCCGACGTAGACCGAAGGCGACACGCCGACGACGACGCGAGTGCCGCCGTAGTACGGCCGATACGCGGGGCGATAATACGGCCGACCATAGCCGCCGCCACCGACGCCAATGAAGATGCCTGCATCTGCCGAGGCGATCGACAGGCCCACCAGGGCCAACGTAGCCAGAGCGAACACTTTCAAGCTGCGCATCTGAAACTCCTTTTACCCAAGGGTATCCACAAAAGGTTGGACCACGATGCCAACCCACCCCTACCGGGTTTATGGTACGCCCAAGGAACGCAAAAGGAAAGCATGCTTGCGCGCTTGCATGACCGAGCCTGAAGCGTCAGCGAAGGGCATTCGTATTTCAAAATCCAAAATACCCTTCGGTCACGCTTCAGGCTCGGCCGGCGTCCGTACCTCGACATTCACCGACCGCTTCACGACATAGACCGGCCGGCGCTTGATCTCCTCAAAAATGCGCCCGATATATTCACCGATAATACCCAAACAAAACAATTGAATGCTGGAGAGAAACAAGATCGCCAATATCAACGACGTCCAGCCGAGCTGGTCGCGCGGGTTGTAGCCGAGAATCTTCCATTGGGTGATGTACTGGACGATCACCGTCACGCCGGCGATCAGAGACAAAAAGCCGAGCCACATGCCGAGGTACATGATGCGGCGCAAGGGCCGCGACGAGAAATTGATGATCCCGTCCATTCCGAGATTGAGCAACTTGCGAAACGTGTATTTCGGTTGGCCCGCGACGCGGGCATGGCGCTCGTAGGCCACGCCGGTTTGGCGAAAGCCGAGCCAGGCGCGCAGGCCGCGAATGAAACGGCTGCGCTCCGGCAGAGCGTTGAGCGCGTCGAGCGCGCGGCGGCTCAACACGCAGAAATCGCCGGAGTCGAGGGGAATGTCGATGTTCGAGAGCGCCGCCAGGAGGCGATAGTAGAGCCAATAGGTCAAGCGTTTGGCGTAGTTTTCCTTGCGCTTGGTGCGGATGCCGTAGACGACGTCGTAGCCTTCGCGGCATTTCTGAAAGAAGCGCGGCAGCTCTTCGGGCGGGTCCTGCAAGTCGGCGTCGAGAATGGCGACGATTTCGCCCCGGGCGTGTTCCAGCCCGGCCGTCACGGCTGGTTGTTGGCCAAAATTGCGCGAGAGAGATAGGACCTTCCAGCGCGGATCGTTCTTGGCGATCGCTTCCGCTTGCTCGAAGGTCCCATCCTTGCTGCCGTCATCGACGAGAATGATCTCGTACTCCTCGCCCCAGCTGTTAGCGCAGCCCGACAGACGTTCATGGAGCAGGGCCATCCCCTCGCTTTCGTTATACGCGGGGATGATGACGGAGATCATGGCGCGACAATCCTTGTTGCGATATGCGAAATGCGACGACTAACCGAGCCTGAAGCGTAAGCGAAGAGCATTTTGTATTTCAAAATGCAAATACAAATGCTCTTCGCTTACGCTTCAGGCTCGGTAATACCATCACTTAATAAACAACATCTCCCGATACGTGGGCAGCGGCCAAAGGTCGTCGGCAACGAGGGTCTCCAGCTTGTCGCCCAGCGTTCGGACGGCGACCATCGCGGGCAGGATGGCATCGCGCGAGTTTTTGGCGTGGGCCATCGGCTCGCCTTCGGCATGGTGGTTGAGAGCCTGATCCAGTGCGGTAGTCGCTTTCTGGAAGTCGCCAATCACGGTCGACAGCGTCTTGAGCAGATCGACCTGGGACGGCGTCTCTACCCCGGCTGCCTTCGTCGCCGCGATCGCCCCGGCCACGATCGTCTGATAGCGCATGGCAGCGGGCAGAATCATCGTCCGCGCCATGTACGATGTCAGTCGGCCTTCGACATTGACCGTCTTGACATAATGCTCAGCGAAGATCGTCAAGCGGCTCTGTAGCTCGCGCTCGCTGTAGACCTTGTACTTGCCGAAAAGCTCGATCGTGTCCTTGCGGACGATAACGGGCAGGGCATCAACGGTGTTGCGGAGATTGGGCAGGCCGCGTGCCTCGGCTTCCTTATGCCACTCAGCGGAATAGCCATCGCCGATGAACAAGACCTTTTTACTCTCCTTAATGATGCCGGGTAAGAGTGCCTGAATCGCCTTGAGCAGGTCCTGGCCGCCCGCGACCGACTTCTCCAGGCTGGTGGCAATGAAGTCGAGCGATTCGGCGACGATCGTGTTCAAGACCGTATTGGGACCGGCGACCGACTGCGACGCGCCAACGGCGCGGAACTCGAACTTGTTGCCCGTGAAGGCGAACGGGCTGGTGCGGTTGCGATCGCCAGCGTCGCGCGGCAGCTTGGGCAGGACCGAAACGCCCAACTCCATGAAACCGCCCTGCTTCGTCGACTTGGCGGCTCCTTGCTCCAGCTGATCGATGACGTCCTGAAGCTGCTCGCCGAGGAAGATCGAGATGATCGCCGGCGGCGCTTCGTTGGCTCCGAGACGATGATCGTTGTTGGCGCCGCTGACGGCGACACGGAGAAGCTCGGGATACTTGGCCACCGCGCGGATGACGGCCACGCAGAAGACGAGGAACTGCGCGTTGTCGTGCGGCGTGTCGCCGGGGTTAAGCAGGTTCTCGCCGGTGTCGGTGGACATCGACCAGTTGTTGTGCTTGCCCGAGCCGTTGATGCCCGCGAACGGTTTCTCGTGGAACAAGCAGGCGAGACCATAGCTATCCGCCGTGCGCCGAATGATTTCCATCGTCAACATCTGGTGATCGGTCGCCAGGTTGCTGTCTTCAAAGATCGGCGCGATTTCGTATTGCGACGGCGCGACTTCGTTATGCCGCGTTTTGACCGGGACGCCGAGCTTGAACAGCTGCGTCTCGGCGTCGGCCATGCACGCCAACACGCGCTCGGGAATGGCGCCGAAATACTGGTCTTCCAGCTCTTGGCCCTTGGGCGGGGTCGTGCCGAAGAGCGTGCGGCCGGCGTTGAGGAGATCCGGGCGCAGATAGTAGAAATGCTTGTCGATCAGGAAGTATTCCTGCTCGGGGCCGACGGTGGTAAACACCTTGTGAACGTTCGTCTTGCCGAACAGCTTCAGGATGCGAATCGCCTGGAGCGACAGGGCTTGCATGGACCGCAGCAGCGGCGTCTTCTTGTCGAGGGCCTCGCCGGTCCAGCTGAGAAAGGCCGTCGGGATGACGAGCGTAGCGCCGTTGGGATTTTCGAGCATGTAGGCCGGGCTGGTCGGATCCCAGGCCGTGTAGCCACGAGCCTCGAAGGTGGCGCGGATGCCGCCGGAGGGGAACGACGATGCGTCGGGCTCGCCGCGGACCAGCTCTTTGCCGCTGAATTCGAGGATGGCCAAGCCATCGTCGGACGGCTGCATGAAGCTGTCGTGCTTCTCGGCTGTCAGGCCCGTCATCGGATGAAACAGGTGCGTGAAATGGGTCGCGCCCATTTCGATCGCCCAATCTTTCATGGCACTCGCAACGGCATCGGCGATCGCCGGATCGAGCGCTGCGCCTTGCTTGATCGTCTTTTGCAGTGCCTTGAAGATGGGCTTGGGCAACCGCTCGCGTTGAACAGCTTCGTTGAAGACGTACTCACCAAACAGATCTTTAATATGTGTTTCTTTAAAATTCACTCGTTGCAGCGAGTGTTTGGTCGTAGCGATCGACTCGATGGCCTCTTGGCGGATGTTTGGAGTTGTCATAATTTGCAGTGCTCGCGTGCGGTCCTTTGCTCCAGGGCGAAAGTGGCCGGCGCCACAATAAATGTGGAGAGAGGATGTCGCTCCGGCGCCCGCCCTTGGGGCGACATCCAAAACAGTGTATGAAACTCTGTTGAAGGTGTCATCGCGCGGGAAGAGCCGTCGCGCTCATTCGCCAATTCCCATCACCCCGTCTATAAAAACTATTCCTGGTGTCCTGAGTCAGTAATTCGCTTACGAGGTTTGCAAGCCGTGGCCGGGGTCGGTACTCCGACCCCGGTTCTCAGGAGTCGCTCGGGCTAAACCGGGGTCGGAGTACCGACCCCGGCCACGGCCCTATAAAAACTATTCCTGGCGCACTGCTGGCCTTTTTCCTCTCTGGGGACAATTCGCGATGGTTCCTCTCTTACGTTTTGCTCTTCTCGGCTCCGTTCTGTGCGCCTTCGCCGTGGCGTCGGCTCAATCGTATGCGCCGCCGCCGGTGATCCCGGTGGCTGAGAGTGCGCTCAAAACGATTCGTCAGCGCACCGAGAAATTGGCCAAGGACGTGGCGAAACTTCGCGCTCAGGGTGTCCGTGACTACTTGCTCGACGATGTCGAGGTCTATCTCAAGGCCGGGACCTGGATCGTTACCCATGAAGAGTATTATCAGAAGGATTCGGCCGAGCGGATCTTGGCCGTCCTCGATCGCGGTCTCCTGCGAGCCAGCCAGGTCGCGCGCGGCGATTGGCCCTGGCTCGGGCAGACCGGCCGAACGGTCGCGCACGGCTACCGCTCCAGCCTCGATGGCTCGATTCAACCCTACGCGGTCACTCTCCCCACGGATTATGGCACGGATATCAAGAAAAAATATCGCTTCGACGTCGTCCTTCACGGCCGAAACGATGGGCTGACCGAGGTCGCCTTTCTGCAACAGCATTCGGGCGACAATCCGGCTCCGAAAGATCTCGATCGCGTCGTCTTAGATATCTACGGTCGCGGCAACAATGCCTATCGTTGGGCCGGCGAGGCCGACGTCAATGAAGCCATTGAGCATTTCCTCAGCATCGAGACCGGCTTGGGGCGCGGCGGCTTGATCGACCCGGCCCGATATATCCTGCGCGGCTTTTCGATGGGCGGCGCGGGTACCTGGCATCTCGGCCTCCATCGGCCTGATCGCTGGTGCGCCATGGGCCCCGGCGCCGGTTTCACCACGACGCATGGCTATGTCACACTCGACGCCCCGGTGCGGCCCGAAGTCGAATCATGCCTTCATATCTACGACGCTGTCGATTATGCCGAAAATGCGTTCAACGTGCCTGTCGTCGCCTATTCGGGTGAGATCGACAAACAAAAGGCTGCCGCTCAAAACATTGAAGATAAGCTCAAGCCTCTGAACATTCGCATGACCCACTTGGTCGCGCACAGGCCTGGCACACAGCTTCCCGCCCGAGTGGCAGAAAAA
The DNA here is from genome assembly GCA_963790585.1 of uncultured Planctomycetaceae bacterium. Taxonomy (GTDB): domain Bacteria; phylum Planctomycetota; class Planctomycetia; order Gemmatales; family Gemmataceae; genus CAWBOY01. The sequence continues at coordinate 88,847 of CAWBOY010000009.1, read as the reverse complement.
GATGGACGGAGAGTTTGCCACCTACTTGTCCAAAGGCAAACCACAGTACCCTAAAAAGATCCATTTCGTCACCTATACGCTCCGCTATTCGGCCTGCAACTGGGTCGATATCCTCTCGCTCGATGAACACTACAAGCGCACCGTCGTCGATGCCGAGCAGCTGGACGACAACTACCTCGTCACGACGCAAAACGTCCGCGCCCTTCATCTAACGATGGGGCCCGGTGCGACGCGCAACACGATCACCGTGACGATCGACGGCCAAAGAATCCGCACGCGGCCTTATTCCTTGCGAAACACCGATTTGCACGTTTATTTGGAGAAGACCGACGGCCGTTGGGTCGCCACGCTGCCGGAGCGGCTCCTGACCGATCGGCTGCGCACGCCCCAAAAGACGCCCGGCCTACAGGGGCCGATCGACGATGCCTTTACCACGTCGTTCCTCTGCGTCATGGGCACGCGCGATCCCTGGCATCCGGCCACAGAGGCTTATGCCCGAGCTAATTTGCAGCGCTTCCGCAATGAATGGTCAAAGTATTTCCGCGGCGAGTTGCCGATCAAGGAAGATGAGGAAGTGACGCCCGAAGACGTAGCCACGAAAAACCTGATCCTCTTCGGCGACCCAGCCTCGAACAGCATCCTCGAACAGGTGGTCAGCGGCCTGCCGCTCCAGTGGTCAAAAGAGAAAATCACCTGGCAAGGAAAAGACTACGCGGCGGCACAGCATGTGCCTGTACTGATCTACCCTAGCCCGCTCAACAAGGACAATTATGTCGTCCTTAACTCTGGTCATACCTTCCGCGCGGCGGATTTTCAGAAAAGTAACGCGATGCTCTACCCTCGCCTCGGCGATTTTGCCATTCTGAAGTTGAATCCGGACAAGAAAGACCCACTCGGAACCGAAGTAGTGTTGGGCGGTTTGTTCAATGAATTCTGGCGCGCCCCGGCGCCGCGCTAGTGCGACGATCGAGCAATCAAGGTGATTCCGTGACCCAGATCCAGTGCCCGACCTGCAAAACGAACCACGAATCGGGGGTTCGCTTCTGCCCCAACGACGGCACGCCGCTCACGGAAACTTCCGCCAGTTCCAGCGTCCAACGGACGCCGACCGGCGGCCAATCGGCGGCGTCGAAGCCGCTCGAGCTGCCGGTCGTCGTCGGGGAACGCTATCGTCTCACCGCCTATTGCGGCGGCGGTGGCATGGCCAAGGTTTATCGCGCCAGCGATCTCACGCTCGAACGCGAGGTGGCGGTCAAGCTCATCAATCAAGAACTCCGCGCCGATTCGGACTTTGACGCCCGTTTTCAGCGCAAGGCGCGGATTGCCAGCCAGTTGGCCGACCCGAACATCGTCGTCGTTCATGATTTCGGGCTCGATGCCGTTCATGGCCCGTATCTCGTGATGGAATTCCTCCAGGGCCAGACGTTGCGCGAACACTTGCAGGCGGGCGGCCCATTGCCCTTCCAGGCGGGATTGCAGGTCAGCGCCAGATAATGCTGGCGCTGATCCACGCGCATGGCAAAAACATCGTCCATCGCGACATCAAGCCCGACAACGTTTTCCTGCTCAACCAGAGCGGCATCCATCTGCACACCCGCATTCTCGACTTCGGCATCGCCCGCATTTATAGAGACGACGAAACCTCGACGGGAAGCACGCTAACAAGCCCCGGCTCCGTTCTCGGCACGCCGCGCTATATGTCGCCGAACAGCTCGCCGGCCAACCGCTCGACGCCCGCTCGGACATCTACAGCGCCGCGATGGTGATCTACGAAGCCCTGACCGGCCAGCTGCCCTATCTGACGGGGAAAAATCTCACCGAGCTTTGCCCCGACGCGCCGGTGGCGATGCAAGAGCTACTCGAACAGTGTCTCAAGCCCAATCCCGCTGATCGCCCGGCCAGTTCGGTCGAAGTGTACGCCCGATTGCAGGAAATGAACAAAACAATCGACCTGTCGATGCCGTCGGCGGCTGCGGTCGAGGCACTGGCGCCAACGCCCCGCGCGGCCAACACCGACCATCAGGCTCATCTCGTCGGCCAACCGACCGAGATTTACCACACCATGCGTCGATCGGTCGTGCAGTCCTTCGTATCGAAATTGCAAAACCGCCGGCTGCGCGGCGTACTCTTTGCGCTGGGCGTCATCGCTCTGATCATGCTGTTCAAGTATGTCATCTTCCCAGGTCCAACGCCCCAAACTCCCGGAAAAGCTGCCAAGATCCTCGGCGTTGCCATCGGCGACGATGAGAACGCGGTCGTGGAAAAGCTCCAATTGGGAGATCTTTTGTTGGTGCCTGCATGGGACGGCCAAGATCGCCCGGCCTACTTGGGTCATCTGCTGGCCCCCGAAGATTTCTGCCTGTCGGACGACCAGGTAAAGAAGATGCATGTGCGCAAATCCAGCAATCAGCATACTTGTGTTCTGTTCAACGAAGGCAAGGTCATCGGTCTTGTAACAATGGATACCAGCGCCGCCACTTTGGAGAACGTCCGCCTCGGCGAAAAGCTAGGAAAGCTGACAGAGATCTACCCCAACCTGATGGTCGGCGACCCCGATCCCAAGAACCACATGCGCCTCTGCCGCGACGCGGCCAATGGTCTGGGGTTTGAGATTGAAGAACTCAAAGTAAAGACGATGGTGTTGTATCCGCCGTTGGCGGGGCCATGAAAGGCAGCTTGGGACAGACAGGTACTCTCACTCGCGCCAACTCTTTAGGACCCATGCCATGCCAACATCCTTACCGCCCATTAAGACGCTGGCCGACGTTCTCACGCGCGTCGATGATATTCCTCCTGATCGCGTCCGCTTTCAGCCCACTCCTGGCACCGCCACTTTACGTGACGTAATCGACATCAAGGAACGTGAAGGCAAACTTTGTGAACTGATTGACGGGGTGTTGGTCGAGCAAGTCATGGGCCTGAACGAGTCGTTTTTGGCCGGATATTTGGTCACCTATCTCAATGTTTTCATCATGTCCCAAGACCTGGGCATGGTGTCCGTACCCGATGGCACGGTTGAGTTGGAGTCCGATCTCGTTCGCATTCCCGATGTCACCTTTTTCAGCTGGGATCGCCTCCCTGACGGCTGCTGGCCAAGCGAGCCAATCCCTCGCATTGCGCCGAATCTGGCGGTTGAGATCCTGAGCCACGGCAACACTCCTGGCGAGATGGCCGCCAAGCGCCGCGATTATTTCGCCGCGGGCGTGCAACTCGTTTGGGAAATTGACCGCGACAAACAGACGGTTGAGGTCTACACGTCGCCGACGCAATCGACGACATTGGAAGTAGCAGACACGCTTGATGGAGGCGTGGTGTTGCCAGGATTCCGTCTGGAGTTGAAGAAGTTATTCGGCAGGACGAGGCGGCAGGGTTGAATCTGGCCCGCTCTCCTCGAATCTCTCGCGCATCCAGCAATACTCCTATCCGGCATCGCTTCACCGCTCTAAGAATGTCTCCGACCGGAGAACGCCTAACGACGCGGAAAGGGTGAGGTGCCGCGATGGATGAAGACGATTGGCTGTCGAGCACCGATCCCAACGCAATGCTCGAATTCCTGAGACCGCGAGCGCAGTTTGAGGCAACGACAGTTATTCGCCGTTGCCTGCTGCTATCGCGTTTGGGACCAGATCAAAGATCAGCGACTCCGCGACGCCATTGAAGCAGCCGAACGGCTCGCGGACGGCGAGATCGACGAAGCTGAGTATGAGACGTACTTCCAGCCGATCGAAGACATACACGCTCACACGAGAACAGAAGATTTCGAGACGAACTTACGGCGTTCGATTTATTTTAGTCTACGTCCTCTACGATCTGCTGAGGAAAGCAATTGGTTTACGAAGGGTATCGCCGAGAGCCTCGCCAGTTTTCTCGTCGCGGAAGAGAATCAAGAACGACTCGCGATCCAACGAGCCGAAGAAATTGCTCAGTGCCAGATCATCCGCGACTTGTTCGGCAGTCCTTTTCAACCGTTTCGATTCGATGCCGCATGGCTCAACGTCCAGGGCCGAGGCGCAGGCGAGCTGGCCGAAACGATCTATCGTGACCGCCGCTTCGACCTTTTGCCGTCGCTGGGAGACGTTCTAGAAAAGTCGGGATGCCATGACGAAAGAGTTCTTGCACACTGCCGAAGCGACGGCCCGCACGTTCGTGGCTGTTGGGTCATTGACGCTTTACTCCAAAAAGAACCAGGCAGCCGATTAGGCCTGCTGACAGAAAATGACTGGCAGGCTTGTTGCGACACTGTACCGTTACTTCATTTCTTGCAGGACAAAGGCAGCGACCGAAAATGGCGGCTCCTTTCCGTGGCCTGTTGTCGACGGATCGATCACTTGATTACGGACGAGCGAAGCCGAAAGGCGGTCGATGTTGCCACACGCTTCGCGGAGGGCCAAGCGACGGACGAGGAATTGCGGGTTGCTCGTATTGACGCGAACCAAGCTTACGATGAGGCGGATCGAGAGCATTATGGAGAAGAATTCTCGCGCAGGCTCATTCTCATCAGAGCTAGCTATCGATTGAACGCGGCAACGGCCGCTTACATCAGCGTCTGTCAAAACCCCAGAAACCCTGACGGCGAACCATACCTTTACGGCGAAGCGGCGCGCCAAACTTGGTTTACAGGCGTGTGGTAAGCGATGCTTACGCAAGAGAAGCCGTGCGCGACTACGCCACGCGCGATTTTGATGGAGGATATGCCGAACCCTTGGCGCCGGAACTCGAACAAATCGGAGTCCAGGCGGAGGCTGCTGAAAAGGGTGTTCAGTGCGAACTTATTCGGGACATCTTTGGCGAGCACTTCGGGCCACTAGGGGCCGAGGCGGCTTGGTTGTGTTCTACGGCCGGGACACGTAGTTATCGGCAGCCCGGCCAACAATGGTGTCTCCTCCCCATTCCCCGCAAGCTCTCCTTAACCCAAGGCCCACAAACCTGGCGCACCGGCAAAGCGATACAGATCGCTCAGCACATCTACGACAAGGAGGAGTTTGAATCTCTGCCCATCCTTGGTGATTGCCTGGAAGACGCCGGCGTCTTGGACATGGAGGTTCTCGCCCACCTTCGTGGCCCCGGCCCTCATGTTCGCGGCTGCTGGGCCCTTGATGCGATCCTTGGGAAGTCGTGAGGAAGTAGAAGGGTAAGGGACTAAAATAGGTAGCGTGTTGCAATGGATAAAATACCGTGGGATTCCGACAGAGACAGAAATCCCCACGTGATGCTCCATCTCCTTTCGCCAAGGGCAAGCGCGCGGAAACTACGGCTTTTTAGCGCTGCCTGCTGCCGTCGCGTTCAGCATCTAATGACCGACCCGCGCCAGCACGAAGCCATCGAAGCGGCTGAGCGATTTGCCGACGGTCGTATGAGCGACGCCGAGTTCGCTGCTGTTTTTCAACCGATTTTCGATTGGTGGGAGGATCGATCGGCCCCGCCCGGTAATCAGCCTGAGATTTCGCGTTCCATAAACGCGGCGTTGCGGCACCTCGATTCCGAAGGAGGCACAGACTGCGCGGCGGGATTTGCCATTCAAGCACTTATGCAGAGTATGCCTTGCCAAAACGATGAAGACCGTCGCGCCGTCAAATGGGCAGAACAAGATGCGCAGTGTGCTATTGTACGCGATCTCTTTCGCGCGCCCTGCGAGCCGTTCCGATTCGATACTGCCTGGTTGGCCCGGAAGGGAAAGCCGGCCGTCGAGCTGGCTCAAGTGATTTACCGGGATTATCGCTTCGACTTGCTTCCCACACTGGCGGACGTACTGCAACGCGCGGGAATACGTGATGACTGGGTCCTTACTCATTGCCGGACGGAAGGCCCACACGTCCGCGGTTGCTGGGTTGTCGATGCCCTGTTGGAAAAAGAATCCGCCATCCGCTTGGGGCTTCTCACCGAAAGCGCCTGGCAAACCTGTGCAGATCCAGCCCCGTTGTTACAGTTCCTGACCGACAAGGGAAGTTACCGAAAGTGGCGACTCTTTGCCGTGGCTTGCTGCCGGCTGATCGATCCCTTGATAACGGATGAGCGTAGCCACCACGCCCTCGAAGTCGTGGGCAAATATGCCGATGGAAGCGCAACCGACGACGAACTGCAAGCCGCTCGCATCGCTGTACAAGAGGCACATGAGGAAGTGATCCGCGTCGTGGACGCGGACGGGTTTCCAATCACTCCTATTAGCGCTGGATTCCATAGCCGCCAGGCTGCGGCGTTCGCTGTTTGTAGTGCGCTGGATCATGATCCTCGGCCTACAGGTTGTACAGGGCCAAAATCCTACAGAATATCTTCTAACGAATTCGTCAATGAAGCAATCCGGATGGATGCACTCGCCAAATACGGAAACGACCCAGGCGATACCGAATTCCTACGAAACTCGAGCGCAGCCGAGACGGCATGGCGCGCCGTGCGGAGCGTTCAATGTGACCTACTTCGTGACATCTTCGGTGAATATCTTGGTCCATTGAGTGAGGAAGGAGAATGGCTGACTTGGGAACCCGCATCAGGCGGCAATGGAACCACCCAACAATGGTGTCTCCTGCCCACGCCCCGTACTATCTCCTTAACCCAAGGCCCCCAATCCTGGCGCACGTGCAAAGCGATCCAGATCGCTCAACACATATACGACAAAGAAGAGTTTGAATCTCTCCCCATCCTGGCCGATTGCCTGGAAGACGGCGGCGTCTCGGACATTGAGATTCTCGCCCACCTTCGAGGCCCCGGTCCTCATGTTCGCGGCTGTTGGGCGCTCGATGCGTTCCTTGGGAAGTCGTGATGAGACCGTAGGTCTTAGAGACTATCCCAGGAGGTTGTGGCGGCACGTTTTTAAGGTGCCCGAAGCGACACTTGCCAGAGACGGGGCACCGAGAATAGGCCAAATTCCCTAAAGTAACGACGAATCGGCACGTTAAAAACGTGCCGCCACAATCTTATGGGACACTCTCTCACTCGCATCGGACGCCGCGGGTGTTACTCCTCGATTCGCTTTTTCGCCGGTCCAACCGGCAAATCACATAGATGCGAGCCATGCCCATTTTCTGATTCTGTAGAATTAACTGTGTCAGGTAGACATTAAGAGGTTCGACGCTGTAGTTGAACTGCCTGACGTTGTAGTGGCGGAGACCTGAGGCTGGCGAATGTTGCATTACCCAAAGATTCCTGGAAGCTCGAGCGCTCTCCATAGCCGTTGCATCGCGTTTGAAAAGTATGATGGCACGAATCTACATTGGGAATGGGACCGTGATTTCGGGTGGCACAGCTTTGGTCCGCGTCGAGATGAGTTCAATCTGACTGAGGAGGGAATTAAACAGTTCTCGCAAACGCACGCTCATTTGAAGCAAGCCATTGATGTGTTCCGTAAGACTTTAGCCGAGGGAATTGAAAAGGTCTTCCGCGAGCATACCGCGTATCTTGAATTCCAGCACTTCAATGTCTTCACCGAATTTCTTGGGCCGAATTCGTTTGCTGGGCTGCATAAGGAGGAAGACGCAAAGCAGCTCAGGCTATTCGACGTTTGGGTTGAACCGTTCGGCATGATAGGGCCCAAACAGTTCGCGGCGGATTTTTGCCACTTGCATTCAGCTCGTGTCGTCTATGAAGGTAAACTTACTGGCAGGTTCACAGAAGACGTTCGGCAAGGGAAATATGGTGTAGACGAAGGTGTGGTGTGCAAAGGTGGCCTGGGCGGAGCTGATGTTTGGATGGTCAAGATCAAGACGTATAAGTACATGGAGCGACTCAAGCAAGCATTTGCCGACCGTTGGGAAGACTTTTGGGAGTAGCGGCCTGGAAAAATCTTGAATTCTCAGGGATCAGCTTGCAACAGCACTACGGAATTTCCGTGGCAACTCTTTAGGACCCATGCCATGCCAACTTCCTTACCGCCAATTAAGACGCTGGCAGACGTAGTCACTCGCGTCGATGATATTCCTCCTGAGGGACGAAGCGGCAGGGTTGAATCTCCTCCCCATCCGTCTGTAAACCGGTCTAAATTGCACAGCGCTCGCCTAGCGGCTCGCGGCTAAACCACTCGACCGCGCGCCGACAAATCCACCTCAATATCATGCAAAAACTGCGCCGCCTGCTCCGGTGGCACGGGGTTGATGTAGAAACCTGTACCCCACTCAAACCCAGCGACGCGCGTTAGGCGTGGGATGATCTCCATGTGCCAGTGATAGTGCGGCATCAGGGGGCTATTGAATGGGGCGGTGTGGATGATGTAATTGTAAGCCGGATTGTCGAGGGCCTTTTCGATCTTGAGGAGGACGGTCTTTAGGACAGTGCCGAGTTCCTCGATCTCGTTTTTTTGGATGTTCTCATAATGGCTATTGTGGTTCTTCGGCAGGATCCAGGTCTCGAAGGGGAAACGGCTGGCATAGGGGCAGAAGCTCACGAAGCTGGGCGTGTCGAGGACGATGCGCTTGTCCGCGCTCAATTCCTGATGGATCATATCGCAATAAATGCACCGGCCTCGGTAGTGAAAGAACTCCTGGGCGCCGGTCATCTCTTCTTGCACGCTGATCGGCACGATTGGCGTGACGATCAATTGCGAATGCGAATGTTCGAGTGACGCTCCGGCGGCGGCGCCGACGTTCTTGAAGATCATGCCGTAGACCAGGCGCGGGTCTTTTTTCAGGTCGACGAGGCGATCGCGGTAGACCCAGAGGATCTCGCGGATGTTTTCCTCGGTCAGGTTGGCCATGCTGACTTCGTGAAAGGGGCATTCGAGAATGACTTCGTGGGCGCCGATGCCGTTCATCATGTCGTAGATGCCGTCGCCGCGTTTCTGGAGGTCGCCTTCGATCTGGAGGGCGGGGAACTTGTTGGGCACGACGCGGACGCGCCAGCCTTTTTCGTCGGGCTTGGTCGTCTTGTCACGGTAGGCGAGGATCTCGTGCGGCGTGTGGACCTCGCTGCCCTCGCAAAAGGGGCAGAGGCCGCCGGTGGGTAGCGGATCCATTTTAGGCGATACGGGCCGCTTGGCCCGATCGGTGGCGATAATAACCCAACGGCCCACAATCGGATCTTTACGCAACTCCGGCATCGGCAAACTCCGCAGCGACGAGGCAAGACCCCGCAGCGATTGGTCCATGATTTTCGTGGATCGCATCCGTCCGAGCCTGAAGCATAAGCGAAGGGCATTATGGTAGACGCGGCATCTTGCCGCGTTATTGACCTTAGCGCGAGGCAGGCGCGAGATCAAACAAGCGGAGCCAAATGACGCGGCAAGATGCCGCGTCTACCATAATGCCCTTCGCTTACGCTTCAGGCTCGGACGGATTCAATCGGCTCCTCCTAAACATCCCACATAATCCGCTCAAAATCGGCCGACGGCCGTGACAACGCGATCTCCCCTTGATGCGGGGCGCGGTCAAGGCTTTGGACGCCTTGCAACAGCTCGACGAAAAACTGCAGCGGCTCATGAACTGACACGCCGAGCCGATCGAACGGCACGGCCAACTCGATGAGTTGATCGACAGCAATAAGGATCTCAGCGCCATCGATTGGCTGGCCGTCGCGCGTCAACTCGATCTGTTGCCCCGCTCGGCCTGGCTCGCGGATCAGTAATTCGTAACCGGCGGGCTCCAGGAAGCTGATACGCAAGGTGTCGCAGCCGGCCAGGACGGAACGCGCTGGGCCCTCGCAATCGATGCGTAGGAACAGTCGCTCGAGATCGAAGCCGAAATAGACATCGGCCAACATTCCTTGCGTCGCCTGGGCCATGGTGCCGCGCTCGTTTTGGGCGACATAATGGCCAGCGCTGATCCACTCGAAAAACGTCGACTGGCCATCGATCTTGACATCGAGAAAGGCTCGCGGCGTCGTGTAGCTCACTTTGGGCCCGCTACGGCTTATCGGCCGCGACAGCTCCGGCGGCGGCGTGTCGTCGAGCAGGAGATAGATGTTCTGCAAATGCTTGCGAAACAGATAGTCGAACAACGCATCCTGGGCGCTCGAATGGTCGTCGCCATACCACCAAAACCAATCGCTGCCCTCGGCGATGTAAAGCTCCTGCCAGGCGCGCTCCAAGGGCGTCGTCGGAATGAAGAAAGACGACTTAGGACGATCGGAATTATCCGATGATGTCGGTGTCGGGCTCTTCGCTTTCGTCATTTCCTTTTGTCGGCGCAGCAAATAATCGCGGGCGGCATGGAGGGCGTCCCAGGCGGTGTTGTCTTCCTCGTGGCCGACCCAGATGGCGAAGTTGTGACTGATCCAACTCCCGGCGAAAAGCCGCGGCAGCGTCTCGGTCGGCGGATGGCGCTCGAGGTAATCGCTGATCCGCGTCGAATAGATGCCCTGTGTTTTGCTGCATTTCTGATAGAGGGTCCGCAGGAACTCGACGCCGCCGCCGGGATAATGCTCCCAGCAGTTTTCACCGTCGAGGATGACGGGGACGAGAGTCGGGCTGTTCGAGCCGACCCCTTTCTTGATGCCATGAAGTGCGCCAAGAAAATTGTCCACGGCCGCGTTCGGCTCGGTCCGCTGATAATGAAAGCCGATCAGGTCGCTCAAGGCATGGTCCCGAAAGACGATGCTCAACTCGGCATCGCCCTCGCGGACCTTGTAGGGCCTATAGAGCTTTTCCGGATGGCGCACATGGCCGTGGCCATCGCGGCAAACAGCGCCGGCCGTTGAGGCGCTCAGGACCTCCTCGTCCGTGGCGATCCAACGGATGCCATGTTTCGCCAGGAGCGGCAGCATCGACTGACAGACGGAACCTTCAGCAGGCCACATGCCGGTCGGTTTCTTGCCAAAGATCTGCGTGTGACTCTCGACCGCCCGGCGCACGTGAATCTCGGCATCTTCGGGATAGCCGCCGCTGTAGCGCGGCAGCTTGACGTCGGGAATCGCCTCGCGGGCCAGCTTCTTATCGAACAAAAGAGGTAGGATTGGGTGAAAATAAGGCGTCGTCGTCAGCTCAATCTGACCCGACTCCGCCAGCTTCTTATGCAGCGGCAGGACGCGGCGCAGGATCTCCAAATGTTTATCGAGCAGGGCCGATTTGTCGGCTTCGGTGAAGTTGCGGCCCTTTTCGCTCAACGCTTTCAGGCAGTCGTCCTGTTCGACCGCGAGGGGATGAACCCAGGTCAGATTGAACCAGACCTGCAAATCGCGCAAGTCGGCTTCCTTGAAGCGGCGCAACGCCTCGCGGGCGCTGTTCTGGCCGAGGCCGCGGCGCTGATAGAGTTCGGCATAGCGGGCAAACGGCCGAATCATCTGATCCGGGTTGGCCATGAAGAAATGATCGAGCAAAAACAGGCTGTCCGCTTCCGTCAGCGCATCGGCGGGAATCCGCGACACGTCGAGAAAGCGATCCGTCGCTCCAAAGTCGGTGTAGGCGATCAGCTGTTGGAGCAGGCTCGGGACGAGATTGATCGTGCAGCGAAACTCGGGCACTTCCTGGAGGTGAAGGGCCATGCCGTAGTAATCTTTGACGCCATGCAGCCGAACCCAGGGCATCGGATTCTCGCCGGCCACGTCGTCGGGATAATACGGCTGATGCTGGTGCCAAAGAAAAGCAAGTGCGATCACCTCGAATCCTCGTTACAACCTTGGCGGCAGCCGAGGATCCCTCGATACCGTCACTCGCGCTCCGCAGCCCGCAACTCCTTCAGGGCTCGCATCCCTGCTGCAGTGATTCTATAACAACCGGCCCCCGATCTCGACCCCGCGGTAGCGCCGGTGTTCTGTTCCAACCAGCCGTAGGCCAACAATTCGCCATGAAGTCCCGCCAAGTCGCGCTCGGAGACTCCGTCCAGGTTCATCAATCGATCTTGCCAGATCAATCGATCCAGCTTGCCCAGGTCGGCGTAATGGCCGAGCAGCAACTGCAACTCCGCTCCCTCCAGGAGCAGCTCCATTTCGTCGAACATGCGTCATCTCCGGGTGCGAATCGTGGTGTTCCAGCTAGAAGAGATCGACCGCGCGCGGCTGCGTGCTTTAGAATCTTCAAGAGCCGGGAGCGTCAGCGACCGGAGAATTGTTTTCAAGAGCCGGGAGCGTCAGCGGCCGGAGCGCGTTACACTTACTCAGATTTTCTCCGGTCGCTGACCAGTACTTTCAACGGTAGTCATTGTATGTAACTCGTTTAGGTTAGTGGGATTGAGAGTTCTTCTGGATAGAGGGCGGCGAGTGCGTGTATGAGCCATTCGAGCATTTTTTGCATGGGTAGCTCATCCATCCACTGGTTGGCACCGACGTTTCGGCTTCGCGCCAGGGCCTCCGTCAATACCACCCAGAGTTGACGGAGCAGATACGCCATCCCCTCCAGCAGCACCCGATAGACCGGATTACGGCTGGTTGTGAACGCCTTGGCTTGATTCTTTTGGCGGTAACTCGTTTCGATGCCGAAGCGTTTCCGGTAGAGCCGTTGTTGGCGGCGGGCCTGCTCATGAATGTTCCACGCCCGGTCGCCGGTCCAGCCGTGGAACGCGAAGACCATAGTCCGGGCTTGGCCTTTCCAAAGCAGCGTCCGCGTCCGCACCGGGCGACGGCTTTTTTCCGTGGTCCAGTTCACCCAACGGATCTGGCCGTGACGGCCCTCGAAGCAGCGGTTGCGAGCGTTAGTGCGGCTGGTGCCTTTGCGTCGCAGCGGTACCACGTAGGCTAGTTGGCGTTCTTGCAGCAACAGCAATGTCTCGCCGCTGTCGAAGCCGCTATCCAAGGCCACACCGCGGATTTTCAGGCCTTTGGTGACGATTTGATCGAGCAGCATCCGAACTATTTCATGCGGTTTAGTCTGGGATGTGAGCTGGGCAAAAGCGATGGTATAGCGGCGATGCTTGTGCAACAACACGGCGGTGGCAAAACAGTAAAACCATTGGGTACCTTGCTTCTTGGGTCCGCCAACGACAAAGGGGTTGCGTTTGCCATAGTAGGGGACGTAGTTGGTGTCGATGGCGAGCAGCCAAGATCGCTGACGGTCTTTCCGGGAGAATTGGATCGTGTCGTGCAACGACTGAACGATCGCTTGAATGAGACGTTCCATACTTGGCAGATTGGCATTAACGGCACGCTGGGCAGTCTCATGGCTGAAGGGGAAGAAGCGTCGCACGACGGCGAACAGGGATTTGCCGGAGGCGGCCATGAGTAAGAGCAAATCCCAGAGTTGTGGAACGCTGACGGAGTCGCGCCAGGGTGCCCATTGCAGGTTTGCTTGGAGGACCTGTCTGGCCTGGGCATGGATGACGGCGGGCGTGATGGTAGAATGAAAGAGACGCATTGGCAGCTCCTTATTCAAGCTAGGCGTAACACTTGAATTGCAGCTGCCTTGCGTCGTTTTTGCAATGTTGAAAGTACTGTGACGCTCCCGGCTCGCCAAGACAGAAATCTCCGCCTGGTGTACGTTAGCATCAACCGCGCGGTTTTCTCGGAGTCCTCATCCATGCAACCCTTGGTCAGCGTCATCATGGGCTCGAAGTCGGACTGGGAGACTCTGACCCACACGGCTCAGATGCTCGATCAGCTCGGCGTGCCTTATGAGGTTCGCGTCGTCTCGGCCCATCGGACGCCGGATCTGCTCTTTGAATACGCGGCGAGTGCGGAGGGGCGCGGTCTTCAAGTCATTATCGCCGGCGCGGGCGGGGCGGCCCATCTTCCCGGCATGGCGGCCGCCAAGACGAATCTGCCCGTCCTCGGCGTACCGGTCGAATCGAAGGCGTTGCATGGCGTCGATTCGTTGCTTTCCATCGTGCAAATGCCGGCGGGCATTCCGGTCGGCACTCTCGCCATCGGCAAGGCGGGGGCCATCAACGCGGCGCTGCTTGCCGCCTCCATTTTGGGTATCCATTATCCGCAATATCGTGCCGCGGTGGCGCACCATCGCGCCGAACAGACCGAAGCCGTCCTTCAGCACCCGGACCCTCGAGAGTAAGTATGACGCGCGTAGGCATCTTGGGAGCTGGCCAACTGGGGCGAATGCTCGCGCTGGCCGGTTATCCCCTCGGCTTGAACTTTCGCTTTTTCGATCAGTCCCCTGAAGCGCCGGCCGCACACTTGGCGGAATGCGTCACCGCGCCATTTGAAGATGAGCGGGCCCTCGAGCGCTTCCTCGTCGGGCTGAATGTTGTCACCTACGAATTTGAAAATGTGCCGCTCGGTCTCGCCCAGCGCCTGGCGAAGACTGTCCCCGTCTACCCGCCGCCGACGGCGCTCGAGCATAGCCAGGATCGTCTCCCCGAAAAGTCGCTGTTTCGCCGGCTCGGACTGCCGACGGCGCCCTTCGCAGCGATTGAGACTAAAGAGGATCTCATTCAGGCTCTGAAAGAGATCGGCTGTCCCGCCGTCATCAAGACGCGCCGCTTCGGCTACGACGGCAAAGGTCAGGCCCTGATCCACAGCACCGACCAGATTGATCCGATTTGGGCCCAATTCATGGGCGTGAAGTCGATCATCGAAGGCTTTGTGCCGTTTGAACGCGAACTTTCGCAGATCGCCGTGCGTGGCCGCGATGGCACGACGAAGTTCTATCCGCTCGTCGAGAACCACCACCGCGACGGCATTCTAAGACAGACGCTCGCCCCAGCGCCAAACCTTACCGCCAAGCTCACGGAATTGGCCCAGGCCCATGTGAGTCGAGTGCTCGATGCTCTCGATTACGTCGGCGTCCTCACCGTCGAGTTCTTCGAGCGCGACGGCGTCCTGATCGCCAACGAAATGGCCCCGCGCGTCCACAACTCGGGCCATTGGACCATCGAGGGCAGCCAAACCAGTCAATTTGAAAACCACCTCCGAGCTATCCTCGGCCTGCCGCTCGGTTCGACAGAACAGGTCGCGCCGTGTTCCATGATTAACCTGATCGGCGAAGCGCCGGACCCGTGCGAGGTCTTGGCCATCCCAGATGCGCATTTGCACTTGTATGGCAAAGCGCCGCGCCCCGGGCGGAAGATCGGGCATGTCACCGTTCGGGGGACAACATCAATAACCGAGCCCGAAGCGCAGGCGAAAAAATGGTCCCAGCTCCGAAGTGATTCGAGTTTCACAACTCAGTGATGAAATGACTAAGAGCCTATCCGAAGTAGAGTCGAGAAGTGGCGCGGTGGTTTAGGTCGAGTCCAGCGGTATCCGGCCCTTTCGTTGGCCGGTGCCTCAATCTCCCGGCCATGCCCCGTTTCCACTTCCCGCTCGTCGAACCGGACGGGCCCTATTAAGGCATCCGGCTCTCGGACAAGGTAACTCATGCGTTCGCTCACAAGACGCGAGGTCGCGGTCGCCCTGGAAGCCACACTAATCCCAGGTCCTCACGCAGGTAACGATCCGAATAACACTGTCGGGCCGTACCCTGCACGCGGTGCTTCCGACCCAGCCACTGACGGAGCCGTTGACAGGTGTGCGCCATCACCTGCTTCATGGCCGGGGCCGTGTTACCGAGACAAAAATAGTTCGCCCAGCCCACCAGTCGGCTGTTGACGCGAGTTATTAACGCCCGGCAAGACAACCACTGCCACGTTCGGCTGGTCTGATCGCGGATCACCTCACAGATCCCGTGGATCTTCTTGACGGCCGGACGGGGACCGATGTAGCTACGCCCCGTCTTCGGCGACCAGTTCCGACCGAACGTGTAACCCAAAAACGAAAACGTCTCGTCCGGCAAGCGGCAAACCCGGGTCTTCGTCTCGTTCACCGTCAACCGCAGCTTCGACATCATGCGCCGCATCACCGCCTCGGCTTCAAGAGCCGTACCACGGCAGCAGATCACAAAGTCGTCCGCATAATTGACGATACGCGCCTCAAGACGATTGGCATGCCCGTTTGTCTTCCAGCCCAGCACGAAGCGACGCATGTAGAGATTCGCCAGCAGCGGCGAGAGCACGCCCCCTTGCGGGGTGCCGCGACCCTCGTCCTTGTTGCGAGTCGTTCGACGCTTGTCCCCACGATCTCCAAGGTCTTCCACCGGTGCCTCCAACCAGCTTTTGATCAGGGCCAGTAGTAGCCCGTCACTAAGCCGTCGGCTCACCGATGCCATTAACTCGGCGTGGGGGATGCTATCGAAGTACCCACTCAAGTCCGCATCGACAATCTCCGTATGCCCGTTGTCTAGCAACAATTGGACCTGCTCGATCGCGTCCAGAGCGCTTCGGCCTTGCCGATAAGCAAATTGTTCCGGCTGCAAGTCCGCCTCGAAGATCGGCTCCAAGACGAGCAACACAGCCATCTGCACGACACGGTCGCGGATCGTTGGAATGCCCAACGGTCGCTGTTTGCCATCCGACTTCGGTATGTACACCCGTCGGACTGCTTGCGGGCGATACGCTTTGTTTCGGAGTTCTTCCGTCAGTTCACCCAGCCAACGGTCCAGCCCGTACTCCTCAATGTCCGTGAACGTCTGGCCATCCACCCCCGCCGCGCCGTCGTTAGCGGCACAGCACAGGTACGCATGGCCCAGCACATCGGCCCGGTACACCTTGTCGTACAACGCATAGAACCGATAGGTGGGTGCTCTCTTCGCTTTGGCATGCAACGTCTCCTGGAGTTTCCGAACCGTATCGGGAGGTGTTAGGCTCATCACCAATCTCCTGGCTCTCTTTCCTTCGGACGCTGTCCTTGAACCAAGGCCCCTTCCCTCCACCGGCGTTACCCGGTTTCAGCGGTACTACGAGCCTCTCCGCCACCCCAAGCGGCCCGGCCTGTCCCTCGCGGGCGTCCGGTTGGCACTGCTGCCACCGCAGGGGGTTTCCCGTGTTGCGTTAACTTTCCTATGCCGACATGCCGTCGCCATTACCCCGGTGGCAACGCGGGTGGGGCTAAAGTCGTTCCCCCTGTATCCTCGCGTCTGCGGCCTTCCCCATCCCTTTGCTGGGTCGGCTACCACATTACCCGTTTCGAGGCCTGCTCAGCGTTCACTCACGTTACGGCCTGCCTGCTCGCGGAGTCGCTCAAACGACCCTTTCCATCGAAGGCTTCGACAGTTTCGTTACCTCCACTGCCGCTCCGATTGCTACCGGCTGGAACGACCAGTTGCCGGGTGGGATTCGCACCCACTGAAAAGTCACGCCTTGGCACGGCGCACAAAGGGGTCGGGTACCATTGCCGGAACGGCCCGAAGGGTGCTTCACACAATGGTACCCGACCCCTTTTTCGGATAGGCTCTAAAGAAGAGGATGCACCAGGAGCTTCCAAACGGCAGAAACCAATGTCTTACACCGACTCCTTCATGCAACCCTTCGTCGATGATGGCTTTGTAATCCTCCGTGCGGTCTTTTCTCCGCCACACGTGGAATCGCTGCTCGCCGACCTGAACCAGGCCTTGCAGTCCCCTTCCGACGCCAGGATTATGCGAAGCCAGGCCGGCATCGTCTACGCCGCACGCAATGTTTTGACTTTGTGGCCCGACGCGGAGTCTGTCTGTCACCAGCCCCCGCTACCGGAGATTCTCCAAGCCATTATGGGCCAAGACTACGGCCTGGTCCGTGTACTATTTTTCGACAAACCTCCAGACCGAACCTGGGCCTTGCCCTGGCACAAGGATCTCACAATCGCCGTGCGCGACAACCAGCTACTGAGCGATTCTTTCCTTAGGCCGACGCGCAAAGCCGGCGTGCCACATGTCGAGGCGCCTTTGGAAGTATTGGAACAGATGGTTACGCTGCGCCTCCATCTCGACGAAGTAACCGACGAAAACGGCCCGCTCCAGGTCATACCCGGATCCCAACGGACCGGGAAAGACCTCCTCCTCGGCGACCGGGCACCCGTAGCCATTAAAGTTGATGCCGGCGACATCCTCCTAATGCGCCCCCTCTTGGCCCATTGCAGCGGCACGTCCCACCCCGAAACGAGACGCCATCGGCGAATTCTCCATCTGGAGTTCGCCGCATCGCCGGAACTGGAGGATGGGTTCGTTTGGTATGATTTTCGGTTTATGGGGTCTTGAACAGGTAATCACGAGAACACAAAGGTGTCAGGAACGAATGCCATTAAGTTAAGGGAAAATCTGCCACCGGGGGCCTCAGAACCTTGGCAAAACGGCGTTTCTCGGTGCCCGAAAAAAGTGGTGCTCCTCGGCTAATTTCCTTAACTTAATGGCATTCGTGTCAGGAACCTTTTTTGTCCAAGGAGTCTTGTAACACATCGCTTGAGCCAAAATCATGGTCCCGCCTTGTATACGCGCACATAATCGATGTACATATCGGCGAGACCGTTGTATCGGGATAAATCGATGGGCCAGCCGCCGCCGGTTGCCAGATTGACCATGAAAAACAACGGCTGCTTTTTAGAGAGCGGCAGCGTATCGTGACGACCTACTTCGATGTTATCACAGTAGTAGATGGTCTCTGTCTCAGTGACTTTACAGCCATAAACGTGAAACGTCTCGTACCAAGTCGATGGAATGTTGACCTTGCTCATGCGTATCGGATTTCGCATTGCTTTTTCTGCCTTCGTTTCGAACGATTTGCCGTCCGGTCCCTGGTTCCAGCAATGCGGCGTGATCATATATTTATCGCCTGCATTGGGAGAGCCAGGTCCTTCGCCGCCATAAGCTTCAATGATGTCCAACTCATCGCACGGCGTTTTGTCCTTGAGCTTGTCGTAATTGGTCATGTAATCAGTCATGAGCCAGAATCCCGGCCATGCGCCTATGGCATTCGGGCCGATGAAACGGCACTCAAAGTAGCAGGGGGCGGCAACCTTGATTCCACTCCCATCATTCTTCATGGAGGAAATCAATCCAGAACTCTTCGTTTTGTCATTAGCCCTGATCCGCAGATAGGAATCTACCTGTGCAAAGGGGTTCTTCGGCGAATCAAGATCCGAGAAGACATGGGCGCTGAAGTCCTGCCATCCGTTGGGCGGCTTGTGGGAATAATAGGAGGCCTTGGCGTCTGTATTGGAGATCGAGAGGGGACCTTTGAAGTCATCAGCAAATATCAGTTTCATGCCCTTCGCCGCGGGTGGTGGGTCCTTCGGAATGCCCTCATTCCAAGAGACACCGCCCGTGTTATAAAGCTGGAGATAGCAATTATCCTTTGTAAAACCGTTGTCGCCGCTGATTCGCACTGTAATTGGTCCATGCGGATAGCTGTTGGCTGGAAAATCAAACGACCCTTTGCCTTGAACATCAAGGGCCACCGTAGCCACCGTAGAATCCGCTCCAAAGCCGTCGCCTTGCTTCCAACATCTCACGGTCACGGTCTTGAATCCAGGCGCAGCCAGAGAAATGCGAGTGTCCCCTTTCACATCGGAGCAATAGTCCGGCGCGAGAACGGATACCTGGCAACCCAGCGTCTCCTCCGCGCTTCGCTCAGAGGAGACACGGAGGGCATCAAAATACAAATCTCCCTTGGCCGGTGATGTTTTGCCGTCCGTCTCAGGCTGCCCAATGATAAATGTGATGCCGAGGATCGGATAATCGAGCTTCCCGTTCTTGTCTCCACCCCAGGTTTCATGGTCCGCGTCCAGATCGATGGAGATTTCTTTCCAGCCCTTGAAATCGATAACTCCCGCTTGGCCTGAACTTTTACCGTACTGGTGCGTTTCACCATGCGCATCGGTCAACTGCACGCCGTAAGAACATTTTGAATCGTCTCCAAAGAGCATGAATTGCAGTTTATGCACTTTCGCTTGAATTCTGGTTTTATTGGGAATGCCGAGATATTGAAATTGTCCTGCACCGCTGAACTGGTAATGCAACTTGAGGCACTGTTTCCCTTCCTGTGGATGATCTGTCGATAACTGGACCGAGGCATTCTCGTTTGGGATATTGACCACCCACACTTTGGGTTGTGACGACTCCTTTTCAAAATCCTGCACCATGACCGTCGTCCGTTTCACCGGCTCCGAGTGCATATTCGACAGCGGCATGAGCACGCCAAGAAGTGCCGGAATGAAGACGAAGACCGGGAATAAGCGACGCATGGGAAATACCTTTGTGCCAAAACGCCTACCAGGATCCTTGAACCATTACTCTATGATGAACTGGTCTACCTGGATCGAATTTAGCCACGTTCCTCGGAGAACAAAAGGTGCAAGAAGAAAAGGTGTCAGGAATCCTGACACCTTTTCTGGTCCGCGGCACAGTGATTTAGCGGTTCCCATTTCCGATTAGGCGCAGAACGAAAACCCACATCACGAGTGCAATGAAAAAAGAGCCAAATGCGGCCGCCGACGACAGGAATTCATTGAGTTTCAAGTACCCTGCCAGGAACCAAGCGGTAAAGGCAAATACCATTCCTGCGGAGGCGATTCCCAGATAGATAATCGCTGAACTCTTCTTCAAAAACGCCATTACTTCCCTCTTGTGTTCACATATATGAAGACACCTCCTGGGGTAGCGGCGACGAGAGTACCACCAACAAGGACCGAAAAGGTGTCAGGATGTCAGGAATCTTTTCAAATGCTCAAAAAGGTTCTCGACATCCTGACACCTTTTCTAGTCGACCGAGCCGTTCGACAATTTGGCAAATGGACCTATGGGGATGGACACAACATCAAATTTTGCAATGACATGCGTCGATAGGATTGGTTTGCCATTTGGATTCCGGGTCTTGGCAACCTGGCACAACGGCTCGATCCTTGGTCGGCGTGCAGGGAGGGAGTTGTTCGCGGATTTGTTTGCATCTCGCCCTAATGGCGCGGCGCAAAGTCCAGTCGATCAATGTGTTAGAGCGTCGGGGCGCGGTGCAAACTGGGTTGACATTTCTTGCATCTCGCCCCCTAGATGGCCAAGAGCGTCGAGATTTTTCTTATTGCCGCGACCCGCCTTTGACCTTCGTCTTGATCGCGTACAGGCCGCTGCCGGCGGTGATGAAGAGGGTCTTCATATCGGAGCCGCCGAAGCAGACGTTGGCGGTCCAGCCTTCGGGGACTTTGATTTCTTCGATCTTCTTGCCGGTCTTGTCGAAGACTGTCACGCCCTTGCCGGCGAGGTAGACGTTGCCATCTTCATCAACCGTCATGCCGTCGCAGCCGATGTCGCAGAAGAGGCGTTTTTTGGCGAGAGAGCCGTCGGCTTGGATGTCGTAAACGTAGGTCTTGTTGCCGTCGATGTCGGTGGCGTAAAGAAGTTTGCCGTCGGCTGTGCCGATGAGGCCATTGGGCTTTTTGAAATCGCCAATCACTCGTGTCAGCGTTTTGCCGTCGGGGGCGAGGAAGTAGACCCCTTCCTTGTCTTGCTCCGTCGGTCCGCGCTTCCAGTAGTCGCGCTTGTACATCGGATCGCTGAAGTAGACGCCGCCGTCGGGACGAACCCAGAGGTCGTTTGGCCCATTGAGCAGCTTGCCTTTGTAGTCCTTCACCATGACGGTGTGCTTCTTGGTCGCGACGTCGATCTTCCACAACTCGTTCTTCTCGTCGGCGCACGCCCACAGCGCGCCCTTGGCGTCGAAACAGAGACCATTCGATCGGCCACAAGGCTCCATAAACGTCGAGAGCTTGCCGTCGGTGCTCCAAATGAGAATGCGATCGTTTGGCTGGTCGGTGAAATAGACGTTGCCTTTGGCATCGACCGAAGGGCCTTCCGTGAACTTGAAACCACCGGCGAGCTTTTCGAGCTTGGCGTCCGTGGCGAGGATTTTGCTCTCCTGTGCGAAGCCGAAGCGCGGCAGAGCGAGGAGAAAAAACGCGGTCAAGAGGAGCGGAGAGATCTTCATGGTGTTGCTCGTGAACCAGACAGGGGGGTGAGTGGGAAAGTCAAGCCTCCCTACCCAGGGTGCGCAGCGCACCCTGGGTAGGGAGGCGTGGATTACTATACAGCGCAAGGCGTGATAGAGAATGGACTGGGCGCGGACCGCGACTTGTCGGTTATCGGTCTAACGTGACTGTGGCAGCAGCGGGAGGATATGACTCGACCGATTGACAAATTGGCCCCTTCCGATGGCAATCGGCTCGCTGGTGCATGTCATACACCAAATCGAGATAAGGTGAGCCGAAGAGGCCGTAATGTTCATTGCCCAGCGCGAAAATTTCCGTATCGACTTTTAGTTCGCTAAAGCGTTCGACGAATGGTTTGAGCCAGGCATAGCGAGGATAGTGCGGCAGACAGCGGATCGGCACGGGCTCCGAAAGAGCCAGGCCGGCCGAGCGGTAGGCTTTTTCAACGAGTTCGGAACAGTAGAAACGCTCATCGTCGGGGTTGAGCGCTTTGTCGTAGGCCGGCTGCTTTTGATAGATCATCTCACAATACGCCAGAGCCTGCGGGACGCGGTCGCGATAGCACTCTTTGACGCGCTTGATCGCTAACGTATGATCGGCAACGTCGAGCATCCAAAAGATAAATGGAACCTTGCGTATGCCTTCTGGGTCGGGCTCGGCATCGTAAACATAGAGTGTTTCGCCTTCCCATTTGGCGATCGCTTCGTGCGAGAATCGGCTGTCGCAGACGCTGGCGATGAACAAGCTTTGTATGTTTTCGGTGGCTTTGTAGGCGTAGCCCAGCCGGAAAAGAATGTCGCCGTCCTGGATATGCTCGCGCGCGAACTGCTCCCATTCGGCGGCGCGTCGTGGATAGTAAACCGGCTGGAGCCGGCCCTCAGCGCGAGCCTGATTGCCTTCGGGACCCCAGGAATTTGTCTTCCGCCATTCGCGCGGCACGGTGGCCATTGTCGGACTCGAAGGCAAGGCCGAACAGCCTGTTGACGTGACGATGAAACAGAGGCCAAGGAGGTACAGGGAACTGGCCGCGTTCTTGGAGTCCATTCCCAAATCCCCTCTCTTCTCACCCCCGAGTACACGGAAGACAGAAGGCATATGTCGGCTCTTGGTTAATTCAGCCGACATGCCCGCTCCTGCCGCTGGGGCGGCCGTTATAATTGCTGTTTTGTCAAATTGTCCTGCTTATCTAATTCGGCAAAACAAGCTCGTCTTCGTGAGTTTCGTTAGCGCGATACGTATAGTCGAGCCCAGCCGCAGGTTGTCTCTTGTCTTGCCAGTTGCCGGAGCCAAAGCGCTCTCCGATCAAAGCAACGGCCTGGTCAACGCCGTTTTCGCTCCGGATCCCCGTTCCAAGCTCTAGGGCCGTAGCCCGGATGCTCGAGTCTTCGGTGGCGTTGATGATCCCGCGCCAGACTGTCTGCCGTGAGTTGGTTATGCGGCACGGCGTGAGGAGCAACGCCTAGATCGAAGAGGCGCGACGCCCAGAAGGGCTGGTCCGACATATACGGAACGACGAAAGAAGGCTTGCCCGCGCGGAGAGCGGCCGCGGTAGTACCGGCGCCGCCATGATGGACGATCGCCGCCATGCGCGGGAAGAGCCAATCGTGCGGCGCCGATTCCAGGAAGTAGACGTTATCCGCACCCGCACGCGGCCGCAGCCCGCTCCAGCCGCAAAAGAGCACGCCGCGTTTCCCGGCGCGGGCCAACGCTCGCAAAACGAGGGTGGTCGCGACTTCTGGATCGCGATTGTGCATGCTCCCGAAGCCGATGTAGACCGGTGCCGGCCCTGCCTCGAGGAAGGCTTCGAGTTCGGCCGGCGGCTGCCAGGTTCGCGGCGCATCCAAAAACCAGTAGCCCGTCAAATGATGTTCCGCGCCCCAGTCCTTCGGCTTCGGGACGACATGTTCGCTGTAGCCATGCAGACAAAAGGTCGGCCATAAAAACTCGGAAGCCGGCCCAAGCACCCCTAGCGCCGGCAGACCCAAAATGTCGCGCCGTGCCCGATTGAGATCGGTGCGCAGGAATTGCCAAACCAAGTTACTGAAGACCGCGTGACTCGCCATATTGTAAATGCTCGAACACGGCACCCAATCCGGGCACGTGGCGAACAGGAAGTTTGCCAAATAGCAAGACGGCGTCACCGGCTGCAGACAGGTCCAACAGGTCGGGATGCCGAGTTTCTCGGCCACCGACTGCCCGATAAACAATTCGGCGTTCGTGAGGAGAATCAACTCCGCATCGCGACAGGCTTCCAAGCAATTCCCCATCATTCGATGCAAGTGTGGCTGGCGCAGCGACACATACTCGCGCGTAGGCGAGCAGGTTGGCGCCGGAATTGACCATCCGGTCGCCCGCCCCTTCACGCTGCATCGATTGACCTTCGGGCGCGAGCGGGAAGAAGTCGAGGCCGTGTTCGCGGATGAAATGCTCAAAATCTGTATGCGTGGCGAGGCACACTTGATGGCCCGCCGCGCGAAACCTTGGCCCAGAGCGACGTATGGTTGCACGTCGCCCCGAGAGCCGAGCGTTGGAATAACGATGCGCATGGTTCTGTACCTGGAGAGAGCAATGGTCAGCGAAAACGGTGGCGTTTTCACTGACCCCGGGTACAAAATGCAAACGCTGTGCCGAGCGGCGGACGTCTTTCGCGCACTGCCAGAGGGGCTTATCTGGCCGTCTGTTACAAGACCGGAATCTTAACGCGGTCGCCGCCTTTCATCGCCGATTCGTCGGCGCAGATGCCGACCATCGTCCAGTTCGCGGAGGTAGGAGCATCGGGCATTGGAGGCTTTTGGCCGAGGATTGCCATTAGCCAATTGTGCGCCAGATGCGGATGCGAGCCGCCGTGGCCGCCGCCCTGCAGGAACGAGAGATGCTCCGCGTCCTGGATCATCGCTGGCTGCGTGAATTTGCGAATCGGTTCAGGCAAGAGGTGAGCGTAATCGGGCACCTTGACGCGCTTCGGGATTTCAGGCTCTGGCAGGCCGCGCGTATGGATCACAGGGTCTTCGTTCTCGACCTGTTGCCACTCGAAGCTCTTATTGCTCCCGGTCACGTCGAAGCTCTCGCGGTATTGACGTGCCGTGTCGAACAGGCTCCGCGTCACCTCGGCCACGATGTCGCTATCGTGGATTTTGAACGTTGCTGTTTCGAGAGCAAACGGGCTATTGTACTTCGGAATGAGCGCCTCGCGGATCCGGCCTGATCCGTGGCAAACGACGCTTTCCGCGTGTTTGCCGAGGATGGCGAGACACGGACTGACGCAGTGGGTTGCATAGTGCATCGGCGGCAACCCGGGCCAATAGTTCGGCCAGCCGTCCATGTCCTGCTGATGGCTGCCGCGCAGGAATTGAATGCGGCCCAGCTCGCCCTTGTCGTAGAGTTCCTTGGCAAACAGGTATTCACGAGCATAGACGACCGTTTCCATCATCATGTAGACCTTGCCGCTGGCACGCTGCGCCTCGACGATCGCCTTGCATTCCTCGACCGTCGTCGCCATCGGAACCGTGCAGGCGACATGCTTCCCGGCCTTGAGAGCGGCGAGGCTCTGGGCGGCGTGATCGGGGATCGGCGAATTGATGTGGACGGCATCGATATTCGGATCGGCGAGAAGCTTTGCGTAATCGGTGTAGCGCGTCTTGATGCCGAATTTCTCGCCACATTTATCAAGTTCCGCTTTGTCGCGCCGGCAGATGGCCACCATTTCTGCGTTTGGATGCGCCTGATAAATAGAGATAAACTCAGCACCGAAGCCCAAGCCGACAATGGCGACACGAATCTTGCGGTCGGAGGCCATGAGAGGTTCCTTTCACGCTGCGAAATCGGGGATGTGAGGTGCAAGATAATAGCAGCGCGGTCGGAAAGCAAGAGTTTGCCGATAATGAACGGAGACGTCCGAGCCTGAAGCGTTAGCGAAGAGCGTTACACCGACGTAATGCTCTTCGCTGACGCTTCAGGCTCGGACGGACGTCATTTGACGCAATAAAGATACTCCACCCCCCGAATAAACAACGCCTCATGCGCCACGGCGGGTGAAGACCAACATGTGTCGCCGATCTCGTTGGTGCCTAGCAGCGTAAACTCCGGACCGGCTTTGACGACAAACGTCACGCCGTTGACATCGACGTTGTAGATCTTGCCGTCATGGACCCACGGCGACGCTTTGAAATCGCGTGCCCTTGGGAGTTTCTTTTGGTAGACGTCATTACCTGTTTTGGCGTCGAAGGCGCGTAAGATGCCGTCGTGGGGCGGGTAGACGTAAAGCAAGCCATCGTAGACGGCGGCGGAGGCGAAATGGGGGCCAGCGTCGTTGCGGAACCAGGCGACATAGGCGTTCGATTTTTCACCGGGCTTGAGTGAGATGTCGCCGCTGGCGCCGGGCTTGACGGCCCACATCGGGCCGAGCGCCTGGCCTGGGACTCTGGTGGCCATGCCAAGATAAATCATTTCTTTGGTGGCGACGGGCGTCGATTTGCAGCCGCCGGCAGCCGGCTTGACGCCGGAGGGCACTCCTTGCGATACGCCTGTGGAAGTACTGATTTCCCATAGCACGTTGCCGCTCTCCGGGTTGTAGGAACGGATGTGGCGATTGCCCATGAGTACAACTTCGGTTCGAAGCGTATTCCTCCAGACCACAGGCGTACCCCAGGTAGACCCCTCCGAACGGCTGACGCGCCAGAGTTCCTTGCCTGTCTTCGTGTCGAAAGCCACCAGGAACGATTTTTGTTGATTGTCACACTGGATGAAAAGTCGGTCGCCATCCAAAACCGGCGAACTGCTCGTGCCCCAGTTGCCTTGCATCGGGTAAGCCCCGAGGTCTTTGGTCCAAAGCTGTTTGCCTGTGAGGTCATAACAATAAAGGCCAATCATGCCGAAGTAGGCATAGACGCGTTCGCCATCGGTAACGGGTGTCTCGGTGGCATAGGTGTTGGAAAGATGGGTGCCGATGGGCGGTTTTCGCTCGGCGGCGAGTTGGTGCCAAAGTGTCTTACTGGTGTCACGATCGAGGCAGTGTATCTCATAGCGAAAAACCACATCCGGTGCTGGCTCC
The DNA here is from genome assembly GCA_963790585.1 of uncultured Planctomycetaceae bacterium. Lineage (GTDB taxonomy): Bacteria > Planctomycetota > Planctomycetia > Gemmatales > Gemmataceae > CAWBOY01. Next base: position 62,227 of record CAWBOY010000009.1, on the reverse strand, counting down.
CCGCCACCGCCTCCACCACCGGGCCGTTTTTGCTTTTCGGTGATCGCCGTCGTGAGGAAGACCTTGTCACCCGTAATGATCGGACAAGACCAGCCATAACCAGGAACCTGAACTTTCCAGGCGATGTTCTTGGTCTTTGACCATTCGGAAGACAGCCGCGATTCCTCGGCCACACCGTCGCCGTTCGATCCACGAAACTGCGTCCAATCGCCAGCCAACCCGGCTGCCGCACCGAGGAGAAAGGTGGGTAGGACAAAAATAAGGCGGAGCTTCATGGTATGGCACCTCCCGAAAGGACACGGCGTGATCCTCGACAAACATAATCGCAGAGGGATGAAGGTAGGATGAAGGAAAAACGATTTATCAGGCCTTAGCCCCGGCCCATATAATTTCAGTGCCCAATCGCCGCTAGCTTGTCAAGGTGCCGAGCATGTTTCATGTCGGTCTGTTGGAGCCGGAGATTCCTCCCAATACTGGCAATATCGCTCGCATGTGCGCGGCGACTGGATGCGAGTTGCATCTCATCGAGCCCCTCGGCTTTCGCATCGATGATCGCCATTTGCTTCGAGCCGGCATCGATTACTGGCACTTGGTCACGGTCCGGCTTCACAAAACTTTAGAAGAATTTGAAGCACTTCACGCCTACCGAAGGTTGTTCGTCGTCTCCGCCCATTCGACCATTCCGTATACCTCGCCTCGCTATCGGCCTGGCGACGTTTTTCTCTTCGGCAAGGAATCGACGGGGCTACCGAAGGATTTATTGCAACGGCATGACGAGCGCGCCATCACGATCCCTATGCCGGCGGGGAAGGTGCGCTGCCTCAATCTGTCGACGGCAGCGGGAATTGTAGTGTATGAAGCGTTAAGACAGGTCGGCGCGTGGTCGGACGAGCCGATTGCTTCGGAGTCTGAGTAAGTCCAGCGTTCCTTTTGGCCGATAGGGAGAAGAGCGAGGATCGCCGCTCAACCCACTTGAGGCCGCAGCCACCGATGGACGAAGTAGCCGCTCTCCCCACCTATGAGGCGTTGCGCGAATTCGTGCAATCCCGCCTCTGTGCCCATGACATGCTCGACCCGAAACAGACGCCCTTGAGCCAGTCGGTAATTACGCGCTCGGGCCGGCCCTGTGGCCTGTTTTTTCAGGTCCAGGGCCCACGCATGGTGAAAACCTACGCGGTCTGGGCGGGCGAAGAGGATCGCATTTTGTTTTACGATTCGACCGGTGGCCGCTTTGGCGAAGCGAAGCTGAGCGAAGGGCCCGACCCGCGGCAGTTGCGGAAGAGTGCCTGAGTTTCAATCGGAATTCGTTTCATTCGCCCCCCCATAACCCCACCGAACGAAATCATAATTCCTTCATAATTCCACAACTTCTTAATTAATAACCACTTACAGGATCGACTGTCATTGAGCATTCGTTCGCCGATTAAACACAATACCGCTCGTCAAAGGATTGGGTGCCAGGCTTTCGTACTCGAAAGCATGCGAACCGCAAGGCTACTGATTCGCCTCCGCGAAGGGAGAACACGATACAGACATGCTTTCGCAAGCGAAAGCATGGCACCCAGCATTCAGCCCTTCGACGAACGGTATTGCAATCAAACAGCATTCGTCGTCTCTGGCTTCGCTGTTGCTTTCTCTCGCGACGCCATGAAGAACTCAAACACCATCGGCAGAACCGAAATGACGATGATGCCGATCACGACCAATTCAAAGTGCGTCTCGACCCATTCGACCTTGCCGAAGAAAAAGCCAGCATAGAGGCAGATCACCACCCAGCCGATGCCGCCGACCACGTTGTAGAGAAAGAAGCGCGGATAGCTCATAGTGCCGATCCCGGCTACGAAAGGAGCGAAGGTTCGCACGATCGGCACGAACCGAGCGAGAATGATCGTCTTGCTGCCGTACCGCTCGTAGAACGCTTGCGCCCTTAAAAGATGGTTTTTGTTGAAAAACCACGAGCTTTCCGAGCGAAACACCTTGGGCCCAAGCCAACGGCCGATATGATAATTTACCGCGTCGCCTAGCACCGCCGCGACGCTCAAAAGGATTAACAAAAGCGGCAAACTGAGGCTGGTCTTGTCGCCTACCGCCAAAGCACCCAGGAGAAATAAGAGGGAGTCGCCAGGCAGGAATGGCGTCACGACCAACCCGGTCTCGCAGAAGATCACCAGGAACATGACAACATAGAACCAGGGCCCCATCTGATCAGCCCAGGTGTGCAAGTTGTCCTTGAGATGCCGAAGAATCTCGAGCAATTGGGTGATCAGTTCCATGATCGTCCTTGATAGGTATAAAAAAACACCCCCGGCAGGCCGGGGGCTATATCGTAAATCTCCGAAAACTACTCAACAACCGCAAGAATATCGTCCTCGGTCATGATTAGATATTCTTCGCCGCCGATGTTGATTTCGCTGCCGGCGTAAGAGCTGAAGAGCACGCGATCACCTTCCTTGACCTGGAAAGTAGCACGCTTGCCAGATTCCAGGCGCTTGCCCTGGCCGAGGCTCTTGATGGTGCCCTGTCGTGGCTTTTCCTTGGCGGAATCAGGCAATACGATGCCACCCGCCGTCTTCGAATCGGCTTCTAGACGCTTGACCACGATCTTTTCATTCAATGGCACTACCGGCATAGCTCGTAACTCCTTTGCTGAATAACTCTTGCATCACGATACCGTCCGCCCCGTGAGCCCGCCATAAAAATTGGCCAAGGCCCTCAGCACGGTATAAAGCACGACATTCTTGTTGATCGGCTTCGGTATTACACTATAGATACGATCCTGATACGCCTGACGAACAACGCTCTCATTGGGGTCGCCCGTGACGAGAATGGCCGGCAGCATCTGTTTGAATTGCCGTGCCAGCCGCAGCGTTTCCAACCCCGTCAGCGTCGGCATGTGCATATCGATCAAAACGAGATGCACATCCCCCGCCCGAACGATGTCGATGGCTTCCTCGCCGGACGCTGCCATCAAGGTATGAAAACCTTGCGGTTCCATGATCTCGCGCAGCGCTTCACGGCAGTTGCCGTCATCGTCGGTTATCAGGATCGAGAAATCCTGTTTTGGTGTCTCTGTAGTGGCCATGCCGCTCACCTCATCGGTCTGTTCCGTATGGTAGCGGGAGCCGGCGGCTCGGCTCTCCGGTTTATTGGTTTCTTCTCGTAATTTACCTGAGCAGCAAATCGAATGCCGCCGCCTCTCAGGCCGCCCTGCCGCTCTCTCTAACCTCTTATCTTACCAGAAGATTCGTCAAGAATGAATACGGATAACCACGCCCCGATGTTCTTGCCCAGCCCTAAAAGCCTGCCACATCGGTCAGAGGGTTCTGTCACAATGACAGCGCGTTCCTTATTTATTACCTCGCCGCGCAACTTCGCACTAGCCCGCCGCGAGTTGACGACGGTTGACGGTCGAGAAATCTATTGCTCCAAAACCACACTGAGAGGCGGCCTCAGAAGGCGGTAGCAGCACGTTTCCAACGTGCCGATGCATGGTCTTTATTGGGATTCGGCCTGTCCCCCCGCCAGGCTGGTTCTTGGGCACTAATAGATTCCGCCACGTTGAAAACGTGCCGCCACAACCTTTCCTGCTGGCAATGAGTTCGAGACGTGGTACACTAACTTTACTGCCCGGGTTCTGCCTACCGATTTTACCTCGATCGACCTCTAGATTGCTTCTCTCCCGCCCTATTGTGTCACCAGCCCGAGCATTTGGAGCAAGTCTGCTGATGATCCGCAACCATCGTCGTGGCGCACTGCTTTGTTCCCTCGTTTTGCTCGTCGTCGTGAGCCCCAGAGCGTGCGGCGAAGATTTGTTTCGGGACAAGGTCGCGCCGTTCCTGCAACGATATTGCTTCAAGTGTCACAACGAGAAGACGGCCGAAGGGTTGCTCAATCTCACTCGTTACACGTCGAGCGCTGTGATTGCCCGCGACTTTCGGCAATGGGAGCATGTCATCACGTTTCTCAAGGAGGAAAAGATGCCTCCCGAGGACGCCAAGCAGCCCGCCGCGGCGGAACGGGCTGAATTCCTGGCATCCTTGGATAAGCTCCTACTCCTCGAAGCCCGCAAGCTGGCGGACGATCCGGCGCAGGCCTCCCCGCGACGGCTTAGTAACGCCGAGTATAACTATACCATCAGAGATCTCACAGGGGTCGATATTCGGCCGACGGCTTCTTTTCCGGTCGACCCGGCATCGGGCGAGGGGTTCAGCAACACGAGCGAAGCCCTGGTCATGTCGCCGAACCTGTTCAAGAAATACTACGCGGCGGGGCAGCTCGTCGCCGATCACGTCCTTCTGACGACAACAGGCTTCGAGTTCGCTCCCTTTCCAGTGGTGACTTTCAGCGATAGGCAGAAATTCTACGAGAAGGCGATTCTTCGTTTTTACGAACAGCACAAGATCGACTATGAGACTTACCTCACGGCCGCATGGTCGTATCGCCACCGACCCGCTTCCCGGCATGCCGATACGATTGATGCCTGGGCGGCCGAGAACAAGCTGAGTCCGAAGTATCTCAGTCAACTTTGGAACGTTCTGAAAGATGAGGGGGCCGACGATTCGTTTCCTCTGCGATCGCTCCGGCAGCGCTGGAATGCACTTCCCCCACCGACCGAGCCGATGCAGGCATCTGTACCCGCCGAGACGCGCAAGTTGATTCAAACCCTGGCCGAGGACATTCAGCGCCTGAGTCGGATGCTTTGTGTTCCCGAGACGCAGGCGATAGTCTCCGATGCAGGGAACGCGCCGATCCTGCACATCGATCGGCGCAAGAAAACGGCGGCTGGGCGAGACAAGTTCAATCAAGCTCTCGTTGGACAGCCGAACCAACGCCTTCAGTGGGAACGCAAAGAAAATTCGGGTCGGACCACGCCGAAACTGATCCTCTCGGTATCGAGACTGGGATCCGAGACGGAAGCCGGCTACGTCATCCTGAACCAACCGAATTTCAGCTCGTCGTCGCCCAACAGCTACAACGTAAAGGAAACCAAGAAGAACCTGTCGCTGCTGGACTTCCTGAGCAAATATGCTCCGGAACAGTTGAAAGAGCTGAACTTCGGCGTACACCCCGATGGCCATAAGATAGATCCCGATAGTCTGGTGCTAAAGGTTCCATCGGTAGTCGAGATCACCATCCCTCCTGAAGCCGTGAAGGACCAACGCACGCTCCATTTCTTTGCCGAGGCGAGTTTGGAGGGTAAGAACTCGGAGGTGCGAATCGCACAGGTGGCCGCGCTGAACCAAAAGCGCGATGCCGCTAATGGAGACGGGAGCGTGGTGCTTTTGCGCCCGGTCATCCCGCGGCGAAGCAATTCGCGGCTTCCTGTGAAACGTTTTGCCGGCTGTTCCCCAATCGGTTCTACTTCGTCGATGAGACCCGCGGCATATCGGCCGGGTTTCACCTGATTGAGGGTTTCTTCCGCGACGACCAACCCCTGTACAACTCCGTGCTCAGTGAGGAGGAGAAGCGAAACCTGGATCGGCTGTGGGATGAGTTGTATTTCAGCACCAAGATTTACGACAAAATGCTCCACGGCTTTGTGTTCTTCGAACGGGAAGAACGGGGCTTCTTGAAACACCCTGATTTCAACTCGATTCGTGAGGAAGATCCGGACCTCGGCAAGGAAGAGAACCTGCGCCGCTTCGAACAGATTTATCTCAAGCGCTCGAACGTAAAGGTCACGGGGGCGGAGCTGGAAAACCACCCGATCCACGTTTTCTTCGAAGACATCCGCCAGGGGTTGAAACGGCGGGCCGAGCAGTTGAAGCAGGCCGAGCCGGCATACATCCGCGACCTACAGGATTTCGCGCGGGCGGCCTATCGTCGCCCGTTGACGGCTGAGGAAAACAAAAAGCTCCTGGAGTTCTATCGGTCCGTTGCCGCGCAAGACGAATACGGCATCGAGCAGGCCGTGCGCGCCAGCATCGTCCGTACCCTGGTTTCGCCCCATTTTTGCTACCGCGTGGAGTTGCCTCCAGATGGTAAGACAATTCAGCCGGTTGCCGATCTGGCGCTGGCGTCGCGGCTGAGCTATTTCCTGTGGTCCTCCATGCCCGACAAGGAGTTGCTCGACCTGGCAGCCCGAGGTGAGTTACGAAAGGAAAGCACCCTGCGCGCCCAGGTTCGCCGCATGCTCAAGGATCCAAAGGTCAGTGGGTTCGCACTGGAGTTTTTCGGCCAGTGGCTGCAGTACGGCGATTTCCTCAAGAGCGAATCGGTCAATCGGGAGGTGTTTCCTGAGTTTGACGAGACGCTCAAACAGGCCATGTTCGAGGAGCCGACGCGCTTTGCCACCGGGCTAATTCAAAACGACCGGTCCGTACTCGAACTATTGCGCAGCGATGATACCTACGTCAACAAGCGGCTCGCCAGCCACTATGGGCTCCCGTTCCGCGGGCCCGTCGCCACCGACTGGGAGAGAGCCACCGGCCTGCTAACGCAAGGACGTGGCGGCTTTCCGGGCATGGCGGTCTTCCTGACGAAAAACTCTCAGCCGGCGCGGACCAGCCCCGTCAAGCGTGGCTTTTGGGTCGTTCACAAACTCCTTGGTGAACATATCCCAGCACCTCCGCCTAATGTCCCGGTCTTGCCAGCCAAAGAGACAGACACGAACGGGAAGAGCATCCGCGAGTTGTTGGCGCTGCATACAGAAAACATGAGCTGTGCCCGATGCCATCAGCGGTTCGACCCGGTCGGGCTTTCGATGGAAGGGTTTGACGCCATCGGCAAGGGCCGCACCAAAGATCGCGCGGGTCGAGCGAGCGACAATCTCGTTCGCCTGCCGACGGGAGAGTCAGCGCACGGCATTCCGGAGTTCACGAATTACCTGGTCGCCGAGCGTAAGCAGGAATTCACCAATACGATGTGCCGCAAGCTTCTAGGCTTCGCTCTCGGGAGGTCGCTCGAGCTTTCCGATCGCTCACTCGTCGAAAAGATGCAGGCCGATTTGCAAAAGAACGATTATCGTTTCATGAGTCTGTTCGAGACCGTGGTGCTGAGCCCACAATTCCGCACTCAGCGCGGGAAAGCCTGTGTGTCCGCCGTCGACAAAACCGATCCAACCGGAGAAAAACCGTGAGCCATCCGAACCATCTTTCCCGCCGAATGCTGCTTCAGGGACTGGGATGCACCATCGCCTTGCCCTGGTTGGAATCGGCGCGGCTCCTCGCTGGCGATCTCGGCACGACGAAGCCAAAGCCGCCGCAACGGTTCGCCTGCCTCTTCCAGGGCGACGGCATCTCGCCGCACCACTGGTGGTCGAAGGGCGATGGCCGCGCTATGGAGCTAGGGTCGAGCTTGGAGTCTTTGACGCCGTACAAGGAAAAGCTCAACGTCGTCAACGGGTTGTTCAACCGTCACGGTGACGGCGGCCACGCCCGTTGTACCGGCAACATCCTTTCAGGGGCCAACCTCGTCCGCGGCCGGGAGATCACCGGCGGCGTCAGCATGGACCAGAAACTGTCGCAACATTTTGAAGAGGCGACGCCAGTTCCCAGCCTGGTGCTCGGCTGCGAGCAACCGGTCAGCGGCTTTCACGAGAGCCAGTATTCGATGGTCTACGCATCGCATATTTCGTGGCGCACGCCGAATTCACCAATCCCGATTGAACTCTATCCCGCCCTCGCTTTCGACAGCCTCTTCGGCGGCCAGACGAGCAAGCTCCAGGGGAGCATCCTGGATGACGCCCTATCCCAGGCCAATGACCTGCGCGGCAAAGTGAATAGCTCCGATCGGGTCAAGATTGATGAGTATCTGACCTCGGTTCGGGAGACCGAAAAACAGATCCAGATGCTCAACAAGGCGAGCCGGAAGGATGTGCCGCTGCCGCCGTCCTCCGTGCGCCCGCCGGTCGGTCAACCGAAGGATTTCAAGGAATACGCCAAATTGATGTGCGACATCATCGCCCTGGCCTTCCAGACCGACCGCACGCGCGTGGCGACCCTGTTGCTGTCGCGCGACCTGTCGGGCCAAACCTACCAGTTCCTGAACATCCGCGACGCGCATCACAACCTTTCGCACTCCAACACCGGTCCCGCTTATCAGGCGATCGTTAAGTTCCACGTCGAGCAGTACGCCTACCTCATCGGCAAACTGGACAAGATGCAGGAAGGCGATGGAACCGTTCTGGACAACTCGTGCATCATGTTCGTCTCCGAGCATTGGGACGCCCACAACGGCACCAAAGTCCCCGTCGCTCTAGCCGGCGGCCTCGGCGGCACACTAAAAACCGGCCGATCGCTCGACTACCTGAACGCGGGCGACGACAAGCGCAAGCTGTGCAGCCTGTATCTTTCGATCATGGATCGGATGGGCCTGGAAGTGAAACAGTTCGGCGATGCCAAGGAGCGGCTGGCGGGGATTTAGGGCGTTCGTCATGCTATCGACCGGCGTTCCTTCCGGGCGTGTTATTTGAACACGGCCCGAAAACCGGCCTGCTCGAAATGGTGGTCCGCAGTCACGGCTTCGGACAGGCCGCGTTCGCTCATTACGGCAAAGGAGATGCAATCTGTCCGTGACCAGTCCTTGTCTGACCGGGTTTCGTAATGGTTAAATCCAGCTTGGTAACCAGCCGAGTCAAAGCCGACAACCACGAACATCGGCAGACGATGAATCCGTTTAATTGCCTCAATGGCAATTGGTTTGACCTTCCATTGCGAAAAAGCATCGGCGAATTCGAGCGACACCCATTCCGATGTTACGATTCTGCCCGAGTAAGCATCTAGGTACGACTTCACCGGCTGATGGGCGGCGTCCCTCGTGTTGATCCAGGCGATCAAACCGTAGGTATCCATGAAAACCGTCATCGCTTTGGTTTCCCCAGTCGATAATGCTCATGCTGCGTAGCCAGGTCTGTCGGTAAGTCCGGTGCATCAATAACCAGATCGCCGAAAAGCTGACCAAACGTTGTGTGCTCAATGGCCTTCACCGGCTCGAAGCGTACACGCATTCCCTCCGTAAGCGTCAGGGCCTTATCGGGTATAATCACGCCATTATGGACCACGCCTTCCCATTCCATCACGCACCTCGTTTCCAATCAACTCATTGATCGCGAATCAGGCCGCATTCAGACTTCTATATATTCACATTCCGTTTCAGGTTCCGGGATGGGCAAGCCGTCCTCGCGCAGCCCTTCTAGATGATCCGCCAAGACACCGAGCGGCTTTGCCCTTTTTCTCACTCTCAGCGAGTTTATGGCCGGTACACGATGGTATCGGAAAGATTTTTCAAGTCCCACACACTGCCGAGATGAACTTCCACCCCTGGGCCGAGCCGGTCGAGGATGGCTTCCAAGGCAGCCGCATTTTCGCATAGGAACCAGTCCGAGGCGGTGCCCATTCTCGGGAAACGCACCTCGACCAGGACGGGCGGTTTCTCATCGAACATCTTCCCAACTGCCGCGAGAATGGTTTCGGCATCGGATACGAACGACGTACTCATGTTTGACCCTCACTCCACGAATGTGGCTGCCGCAGCGAGTTTCGGGGTAATGTAAACGTTGAACCACTCGTGGACTGGCACTCCACGGACTCGAAGCACTAGTCGCCGCCACCGTGTCGGCTGAGCCTCGATATGCAAGGCGTTCACTGCTGGGTTAGGCGTTCCGCCGGGCGTCCTTATCAGCCGGAGCCTTAACTCGGTAAACACACTTACCGGGATCTCGACAATGCCCAGATCGCCCTGCTCCCCAGCAGCGCGCACTGCCGCAAGGATTTCTTCAGGGCCGGTCTGGTCGGCCGAAAGGAACAACGACAATCCGACCTCGCCGTCACGCAAGCGAAACTCGGTCGGTTTCACCTTGCCTCTGCGGACGACTACCACTCGAAGCACGCTGGATGATGCGCCGGGTGCCATGCTTTCGCGGCCTCCGGTTACTTACTAATAAAAAAAAATAAGGTGGCCGCGAAAGCATGAAACCATGAGGAATCCTGCCCTCTCTGGGGGTTCACTAGAGGCATTGACGCACGTCTAGTGTATCATGCTTTCGCGGCAGGCCGACGGCTATCGAGCGAAAACAAGTGCTTTCGGAGGCCGCGAAAGCATGGCACCCGGCGCGTCGATGGTGGCTTGCGGCAGATCGTCGTCGTAACACCCGCTGCGCCTGGTTTTGGTTTGGCCTCGCAATTCGTCAATTAAGCACGTGCTTGCCAGCCCGACGGATTACGAGACGCGTGGTAGACGGCCAGTACGCGGATACGATCTGCCAAGACACGGTAGTAGACTGCATACGGGAACCGGCGCAAGAGGCCTTCCCGGATGTCTCCATCAGCGTAGCCGTAGTGAGCGGGGTTCGCCGTCATCGCCGAAAGCACCTGTTCGACCTCGTCGAGAAAACCGCGCCCCAATTTGGGCTGCCGGTTCTCGTACCAATCGTAGGCGCCGTCGATCTCGTCGCGCACGGCCGGGTGGAAGTCCAGGGGCAAGTTCATGGCTTCGATTCCACACTGGTGCGGATCTGCCCCCAGGTGAGCGCGATCTTGGGGTTGGCGTCCAGTTCGGCATTCCTCCGAGCCAATTCGGCCCGCTGGGGATCGGTCAACCGCGCCGTCGGGAGAGCTTCCCCGAGGCTATCCCAGATCTCCAACGCAAGAGCGATTCGTTCCTCGGAACTAAGCCTATCAAGCCCAAGCTCTTTCATTGTCGCGGCCATAGCTTTTCTCCTTACAAGAACAAGGAAATGATACCAGACAGGAATCGACGCCGCTACTACTCGATGGGGCAACTAGACGAAGACATGGAAGCCAATTGGGTGCGCCGCAAGCGTCCAAAAAAGTGATAAGTTGCTGTCCGCCGACGGCAGTAACGCACCGGCCTTCTCTTTCCTTCCCCTTGCCACCGATCCGCCCGTTTTGCTATCAATACACTTCGTAGGACCGTTCCTTCCCCGGAGCATTTGCCTAGAGCAAACAAACAAAACCACCTCGACGAGGGGCGCTGCAACGGACGCATGAGCGTTCCTGCCAGGCTCGCTGGGGTGTTTACTACTGTGCAACGGCGCCCGTTCATCGTTTAGGAGACTGTGAACGTGACTGCCGTTGCGCAAAGACCTGCTGCCACTTTTAGCGACTTCCACGTCGCCGACATGTCGCTGGCCCCCTGGGGCCGTCGCGAGATGATCATTGCCGAAACCGAGATGCCGGGCCTGATGGCCATCCGCGAGGAGTACGCCGCGCGCCAGCCCCTTAAGGGCGCTCGCATCACCGGCTCGCTCCACATGACCATTCAGACAGCTGTTCTGATCGAGACGCTCAAGGCGCTCGGTGCCGAGGTTCGCTGGGCCTCGTGCAATATCTTCTCAACGCAAGATCATGCCGCCGCCGCCATCGCCGCTGCCGGCATTCCCGTGTTCGCCTATAAGGGCGAGTCTCTCACCGACTACTGGGAATACACCCACAAGATCTTCGAGTGGGCCGACGGCGGCTACTCGAACATGATCCTCGACGATGGCGGCGATGCAACCTTGCTGCTGCACCTCGGCGCCCGAGCCGAAGCGGACGTCCATGTCCTCGACAAGCCGACCAGCGAGGAGGAGCGCGTCCTCTTCGCGGCCATCAAGAAACGACTCGCCTCGCATCCCGGCTGGTATGCCAAACGCCTCGCCGCCGTCAAGGGCGTCACCGAGGAGACCACCACCGGCGTCCACCGCCTCTATCAGATGCACAAACGCGGCGAGCTGAAATTCCCCGCGATCAACGTCAACGACTCCGTCACCAAGTCCAAATTCGACAACCTCTATGGCTGCCGCGAGTCGCTGGTTGACGGCATCAAGCGCGCCACCGACGTCATGATCGCCGGCAAGATCGCCGTCGTTGCCGGCTATGGCGATGTGGGCAAAGGTTCGGCCCAGGCCCTCCGCGCCCTCTCCGCCCAGGTGTGGATCACCGAAATCGACCCGATCTGCGCGTTGCAGGCCGCGATGGAAGGCTACCGCGTCGTCACCATGGATTACGCCTGCGACAAGGCCGACATCTTCGTGACCGCCACCGGCAACTACAAGGTCCTCACCCACGACCACATGGCCAAGATGAAGAATCAGGCCATCGTCTGCAACATCGGCCACTTCGACAACGAAATCGACGTCGCCTCCCTGGAAAACTACCCCTGGGAGGAGATCAAACCCCAGGTCGATCACGTCATCTTCCCCGACCGCAAGCGGATCATCCTGCTCGCCAAGGGCCGACTGGTGAACCTCGGCTGCGGCACCGGCCATCCGTCGTACGTGATGAGTTCCTCGTTCGCCAACCAGGTTTTGGCCCAGATCGAACTGTGGCGCCACAACGAGAAATATCCCGTCGGCGTCTACGTCCTGCCCAAGAAGCTTGACGAACACGTCGCCCGCTTGCAGCTCAAAAAGCTAAACGTCCAGTTGACCGAACTGACGCCAGAGCAGGCTGCTTACATCCACGTCCCCAAGGAAGGGCCCTTCAAGTCCGAGCATTATCGGTACTAGTCAGCTTTGTGGCAGCAGGGGGTTTTGCTCCCTGCTGCCGCGTGTTTAATGTAAGTGGCTGAGTGAAGAACAAGGCGCAAGATTCGTTTCATTCGACTTCCCCATAACCCTCCGAACGAAAATTTGCCACGTCCGCGATCGCTTATGAGACAGACGCCGCGAGACCTGCGCTGCTACCCCCGAAATGCAAGAAATGTCACACCGGTTTGCACAGCGCCTCTTCGCTCAAAACGGTTGATTTCATTCGCCTTACGACGGGCTTGGAGGGCGAGATGCAAACAAATCCGCGGACAACCCCCCGGGCTCGTTGAACTGCATTAGAGTGTCGCTACCTCCGATGGACGTTGTAGCGCAGATCGTTTGTTACCAAGCCCCCCCCAGATTATGACTACCGGCAATTATGAGAAAACGGCCAAAATTCGTTGCGCTCAAAACAGAGACGCCCCCCTGAACGAATTCACGATTCCATCACAAAGCCTACTTCCCCAGAGTCCACCCACCCTTGCCATGCCAATTCACTTTTGGCAAGGGTACTCGTTTCAGCAATGTTAATCGTTTTGGTAATGTTTATATTAAATCCATATAGAAAATGGATTTACGTCGTTACTAGTCGAACCAGACAATCTTGCCGTCTACCACCCTTGCCAAACAAGAGACTACCATTGTCCACTTTAAGAGCCGCGCGGACCTTGGTTCGACGAGCGAGAGGTGGAAACGGGCCAGAGCTTATGGTTCTGAACCAAGAAGGGACAACCCGGATACACGGACATACCGTTGTCTAACCCACCGCGGCACCTCCCGACTCTACTCTTTGTCATTTAGGTTGCAGCACGCCGAAGGGGCGAGATGCAAACGAACCCACGGACAACCCCCCCCCCGTCCGTAGCGCTTCATTTCCCAACGTACGCTTGACCTCCACGCACGCCGACCCAGCGTCGAGCCATTATGCCAGTTTGTCAGAACCCGGAATCGAGATGGCAAACCAGTCCTGTCGACGCATGTCCTTGCTAAATCCGACGTTGTATCCATCCCCATGGGTCCGTTTGCCAAATAGTCGAATTGCTCGGTCGAGTGGCCGAATTGGATTCCTTATCTTTTCTATGGTAACGACGCGCGAAATTCCGGCAAAATGGGATCACACTGTCTGCTAGGAGTATTTGGCCGCGCGTCCGGTCGAAGGCTTCTGGAGTGAGTGCCATTATCGAAGTGGCTTGCAACGCGCACTCGCGGCGTAAATTCTACGACGATCGTGCCGCGATGCCGCGCGCTCGCATCAGGCCTTGGCCCTTCTACGGCCAGCTTTACGAACTGGAATGCCGAGCCAAGGACAACAATCTGGACGACGAAACGCGGCTGCGTTTACGTCAGGAGTTGGCGGTGCCGATTCTTGAGACGTTCCGCACCTGGCTTGAGGTACAGCGTCCTCAAGTATTACCCAAAGGTCCAATGGCCGAGGCTGTGGGTTATGCGCTGAATATTCGACGGCTTTGTGCCGCTATACGGAGGCAGGCTTTATGGAGATCGACAACAACGTCGCGGAACGCGAGATGAAGCGAATCGCGATCGGCCGCAAGAACTATCTTTTTGTGGGGTCAGCCAATGGCGGCCATACGGCGGCGGTGCCGTATAGCTTCACATCGACTTGTCATCGTTTAGGGGCCGAATCGTGGCCGTATCTACAAGATGTGTTGCAACGTCTACCAGGCACGCCCGCGGAAGGTCTGCGCGAGTTGTTGCCAGACCATGGCAGGCGGCACGCGACCAAGCAAAGTCACAACCTGCCTCTGACGCCACGTCGATCTGATCCGTCCCCGTCAGCCATCGCAGCGAGGCCGCTCCGCGAACCGGCGTACATGGTAACGCGATTCGCCGGACGGTTACTCGGCGTCTCGAATTCGTCGGGCCTCTAATAGGCAGCGGCCACGGATTCCCCGCCTGCGCGCGTCGCGAGTGCGGGAAGTATTGGTGCGGCAGAATAAAGGAGAAAGTGGACGGAGCCATCAGCGAACGCAAAATGACCGCCGCCAGAATGGACGGACCAGAAGTGCATTAGGGAGCATTGATCCGTAAACGAACCAAGCTCGAATTGATACGGTCCAATCGGGCAATGGTGAATGTACGAGGGATTACCTTCTTCAGTAACGCCAAGAAAAGCATCTATGTTATAGCCATGAGGAATTATTCCATACCATTGACCAACTTGTTTCTGCCGGTTGGGCGGCCGCTCTCCCACGACGAGGGTGTTGGTCGCGCCATCGGTAATATCCGTCAATCGTACATGCGAATCGAGAAAGAGGACGCCGTTCTGACTCCATGTTTTCGTTCCGGATACGCCCATATAAGAAGTCGCTGGCGGAAAGGGATAGGGGCCCTCGGCATAAGGGTCTTCACTTGGACACTGAAAAAGGGGAATGGTGGTGTCTCTGCCGATATGAGGCGGGTTCCGGATAATCCGTGGAGATTCAGCAAAGGCCTTCACCGTCGCAGTCCATAGAATCTCCAGTTCAAGGTAGGGAAGGAGCCGGGCGTGCCAGTGTAATAAAGGGAAAGGATCTACGTCAGGTCCATAGTACTGACCGCCCACTGAAGGCCTGATACCATGTTCATGGGCCATTCCGGGAGGGAAGGACCCATGAACACCATGGTACTGTTGCAGAGCCAGTCCGATTTGGCGAAGCTGGTTGGAACAGGCCGTCTTTGAAGCACTCTCTCGCCCCCGCATTACGGCAGGAGCAAGCAATCCTGATAGTGCAAGGATAATTCCGATTACCAGGACAACTTCAATCAATGAGGTTCCGCGACGCGGCAAATAAACGACCATCCAACAACTCCTTCAAACGGAAGTTACTTTTTGCGCCTGGCCCGAGCAATTTTCATTAAAGCCATGAGTGGCTACATCACCAACTCCTACAAAGGTATGCCTGGACTTTTGCAAAGTGGCCAATTCGTTTGGAGTGGAGGTCGTCTCAAATCGGCTGTTTTTTTCGCTTGCGGTGATACTCAGATTCGGTCAAATTGGTCACTTTGCAAATTCCAGGTATAACACTAGAGCCGTTCACCGTGACATCGCATACCCTATCGTTTGCGGGCCGTGGCCGGGGTCGGAGTACCGACCCCGGCTCTCGGAAGACGCTCGGGGTAAACCGGGGTCGGAGTGCCGACCCCGGCCTCGACTGTCCTGTGGAAATATGCAGCGTCACGGCAAACCCGCTCTAATATGGGAAAAACTCAACCATCCCCGCCACCTGCACCCGTAGTCGCATAGCAGCCTTTGGCATCGACCTCTACCCAGTCGTCAGCCGTGCGATCGCCTGTGTCTGCTTCATATAACGTCAAGTCGGCGCCAATGGGACAGCAGGCATGACAGTTAATGTTCTTCCGCATAAAGTTGGTTGAGTAAGTCTGACAGGTCGTGCTGGGGTAAGGATTACTATCACAGTTGGACGCCGCGCCAGGGCAACCAATGCAATCAACCACGGTAAACTCCCAACAAAAATTTGCACCACCGAATGTATTAATAAACCGAAAAACTTCGTGGCAATCCGTGGTGCAATCCGCTCGTGCTTCAGGGACTTGGAAGGCTAACAGCACCGAAATCCCAAGGCAAACAGCTGACCCGAAACCCCAGGGCAATCGCATCTAATCCCCCATAAAAAGGCCAAGAATGGCCTCGCGCGTTTCGTCGTTCCAGCCTGCTTGCAAGCGCTTCTTCTCGATGCCGCCTTTGGTCGATTCGTCCTGCCGCAATAACGAGATGACCCAGCGTCGTAACAACGCCAGGTTCCCTGCCGCATGGCCCGTCCGAGCACGATTGCGATCCTCCGCAAAATACATGTCCAACACCCAATGCAAGCCATTCTCCACTCCCCAATGACTCCGTATCGCTCCCGCCATCTGCTTCGCCTTGGGTTGCAGGCTGCTTATAAAATAACGCACCTCCGACTTCTCCACTCCACCCTCCTGGTAGCTACGCGTGCAACGGGCGATGCTCACCAGATCCCGCCAATCCTCCTGATGACGCAACGTCTTGGGTACCGCCATCGTCTGCGTCCAGCGCGTTTCCAAGCGACCGTGCCCCTTGTCCTGCTCCGTGTGCGTTTGCACCGTTGCCGTGCTACGACCCTCGTCCACGGCGGCAAACGCCTCCACGATGTCCTGCTCCAAATGCTCCTGATTCCCTTTCACCGCCAGCACATAATCGGCTCCCTTTTCTCGTATCTTGCTGGCAATCTCTTTCTGACATCCCATGGCATCCAAAGTCACAATCGCTCCCGTCAATTCCAACACCTCCAACAGTTTAGGAATCGCTGTGATCTCATTGGATTTGTCATCGACCACTTCCTGACCCAAAAGCAATTGGTTCTCCGTGGCCCAGGCGCTAACGACATGAAGCGGATGCTTGCTCTTGGCTCGATCCAACGTCGCACGAGCCGTCTTGCCGTCGATGGCCACCACCTGGCCGGACGTACTCCGTTCGAGGCTGGTCACCCAGCTCAGAAAACACTCGACAAAGGCTTTGCCATCCAGGGCGGCGAACACACGAGCGAAGGTGTCATGCGACGGCACGCGGTCGGGCAGATCCAGGAATTTTTCGAGCCAGACGCGCTTGCTCTTGGCGAACTTTTCCATGGCCACGCAATCGTTGGCGCCGCTGACGACAGCGCACAGGGCGATGAAGAGGATGTCCAGCAGTCGGTGATGCTTGGTACGGTTGATGCGTGGATCCTGCAACTGGGCAAAAGCGGCAAGAAAGGGGGTTGCTTGGGTCTGCGCCATGAGTCTTTTCCTCCGTGAAACGGGTACGTTCCACCAGAATCATTCGCAGTAACCTTGTCCCTGACAACTGAACAGCCAATAATGAACAGGCGTTTAGATGCGATTGCCCTGCCCGAAACCCCAGGTACTCTCGTTGAATTTCATGACGAAAACCCCTTAGTTCAAGTTTCGCACATTTTAGGGTCTGTTGGCAGCATCTCGCGGGAGAAAAAAGTTCGGCTTCCCGGCTCGGTTTGGTAACTTGGGATCATCTACTATTCCAGGTCGCCCCGTGGCAAGGAAGCCGATCTATGGAAGTTACCGCCTCTTTCGTTGCTCTGCTACAGCATTTCGTTCCTGTTTTCACCGCCCCAACCTTTCAGACCTTCGTCGAGATCATCTCCGGCTGGGTTCTCTCTCCACGCCGCCGCTACGTCACCGACGTCATCTTCACGGGAGGCAACCTCGACAACGGACACTGGTGCCGCTTCCATCGCTTTTTCAGTCATGCCGCCTGGGATAGGGATGTCTTGTCTTTGCACCTGGCCAAATTAGTGGCACGCGTGTTCGCCCTGGGCGCTTCCTTGTCGTGGGCCGTCGATGATACCTTGTGTCGTAAACGTGGCCTCACTGTTTACGGCGCCGGCATGCACTACGATCCCCTCATCTCCAGCCGCGCCAAACCTCTTGTTAGTTGGGGACACGATTGGGTCGTCCTCTGCCTCGTCATCGCCCACCCCTTCTGGGCACCCACCAAAGTCTTTGCCTTACCAATCACCATGAGGTTGTATCGCAATCGCCAAGGTCTCACCAAGGGAAAAAAGAGCAAAGCCAAAGCCGCCAAGACCAAGGCCGACCCCAACCATCGCACCCGGCCCGAACTGGCCGTCGAGCTGATTTCCTTGGTCTCTACCTGGTTTCCTCAAGACGAAATCGTCGTTACAGGCGACAGTGCCTACGGCGGCAAGAGCGTTCTGTCCCACCTACCGGCCAACGTTCATTTGATCAGCCACGTTCATCCCAAAGGCGCCCTCTATGCTCTCCCACAGCCACGTACGACAAAAGGCAAAGGGGCTCCACGAAAGAAGGGTACACGTTTGCCGAACATGGCCCAATGGGCCGACGACGCCACGCGACCCTGGACGGAACTCCACTTCGATCAGTTCGGACTCCATGCTGTCCTACAGGTCAAAACCCAGCAAGCCTTGTACTACAAGGCTGGTGGCCAGCGTCTTTTGACCATCGTCTTGACACGTGATCTTCAAGGTAAAAGGCCCGATCAAATGTTTTACTGCACCAACCTTGACTGGGATGCCCGCCACATCCTCTCCACCTATGCGTGCCGGTGGGCCATCGAATGCACCTTCGAGAATTGCAAACAATTTTTGGGGCTGGAAGACCCTGCCAACCGCTTGCCCCTGGCCGTCCAGCGGACCGCACCGATGGCTCTGCTGCTGTATAGCCTGGTTGTCGTCTGGTTCCACCAGATGGGTCACCGCTTCCTCCAGTTTCCGTACCGCCCGTGGTATCGACGCAAACAAGAGCCTTCGTTTGCTGATCTTTTGACCACCCTACGGCGTGTCAGTTGCCAAGAGAAAACCGACACACTGCTTCCAAAACGGTGTCGCCTAAAAACCTGGCTCACCCAGATTACCGAGCTTCTCAGCCGAGTCGGATGAGACAGCTGCTCGCCGTCTTTTTTCAACCAATCCCGGCACATGTGACTCGACGGACCGTCAAAAATCACCGGCCCCAGCGCTAGATTTATGCGCCGGAATGTGCGAAACTTGAACTTAGAAAAGAACAATATAGCAACCGCTACCGCGCACTGGTTCGCTTCGCCAGCCAACGCCAGGCGAAAATGCCTCCCGCACATAATCCCGCAATCAAGAAGCTCATGGACACCCAAAAATACCAGCGACTCTGAAAGGCTGTCTGACGAGCGCTCACTCGCAATTCCTCAGGCGATTTTTTGAACAAATCATTTCGTGACACCACGCTTTTTGAACCGTCCTCCTGAACAATATAGCTTCCACCACCCTTGGTATCAGTCACCAATGATTCCGACGGATAATCGATATTGAGCTCCTTATTGTCAATCACCGGGTTAATCTCGTGGCTCGTCACTTTTGCTACGAATCTTTTTGTTAGATCCTTACTGTACATCGACGGATACACAGTAACGTAGCTCCATTCCGCCGGCACCCACTCGCCACAGGGATCTTTAACATAATTTATGTCCATGCTAAAATGAACTCGCTGAGCATCTGACTCAACGCATCGGACCACGGTAAAATTGCGCGCCGAATCGATGTAAAGATAGTCTTTCCCATTCTTGCTCGCATTGCTTTGCAACTCGATACAATCCTTGCCATTAATTGCCACATGTTGTCTAAAAACGGAAAGCTCGTCGAGTGAATAGGTTTTGCACCCAGGAGTGAGGCCACGTATACAGGTGAAGATTGCGCGGAGGTTTGGTACAGTGCCGTCGGAGTTCTTAGGCAGATTGACCATTCCCCGGGCGTAATTTCCAGTGGATGTCATAAGACTCTTGCTGGTATCGCCGGCTTGCACACTGAGGTACGGTCTCAACTCGTAAGACTCTGTTTTCCGCGACCATTGATGGCCACCCAAGTAGTATCGAAAACCCGTATCGACGAGCGTCAACGTCGAATCCTCAATGAGTGTCGTTTCCTTGGGAGGAATCGTCTTCACACCCTTCTCTTGAAAAACTGGATAATAGTAGTCCGTCATCGCTCCTACGCTGTCCGTCCTTTTCGACGTCCACGCAAAGTGCGCGGAGCGAATCTGTTTCGACCGCTTTTCCCAGGCGGTACGGATCTGCTCAATCGTGACTCGATTCTGGGCATGAACCATGTCGGCGCAGGCGCCCAACAGGACGATGCCGATAGATAGGACAAAAGGAATCCGTTCTCGTAATGAACGTATCATGGGCTTGGCCGCCTCCTTATTCCTGAGAGGAAACAAATGCTACTATTGGTATCGTAATTGACTTCTTAGTCCCGGTTGCAGGCTTGATTTCGACTGTCAAATCAAAGGCTAATCTTCCTACTTGCGTGGGAGTGAAGTCGATCGAAATCTGCTTTTCCTCGAATTTTGGCGTCACCACGCAGGGAGAATCCGCTGACTTCGAAGTAACCGAACATCCGACAATCTCGAATGGTTTGCCCGTGAGAGAGAAAAGCGTGACGATTTCCTTGGCGGAATTTCCGAGACAGATATTTCCAATGAGTAAGCTTGGCGGAGACGCGAACACATCTTCTGTGCGCAATAGGGATAGGGGGATTTTTTTGCTGCCCAATGCCCCTTGGGCGTCCGAGACAGGCTGCAAAATCAGCTCATCGGTGATAAGGCCGAGTCCACCGGACGACTTATTTGGCGGAACGAGCACGACATACTTCTGTTTTGTTAGATCAGCCTTTACAACCGTCGCACCAAACTGGTTTCCGGCGATCGAAGCAACGATCTCTTTAAGCGGCACCTTCGAAGAAACATTGATTGCGAGGGGTGGTACCGCGTCGGCGAAAATCAAAGAGTGCCATATCCCAAAGAGATGCCCCGGAATGTACGGACGGAGTACGCCACCGTCCAAAACGGCTTCACAAGAGAGTTGTGGAGTAGCTTTATCGGAGCCACGAGCCTGCCTCTCTCGTTGGTGTGATCACCTTGTCGCCATACTGGTATATCAGGGGAGCGACCCCATGGTGCCGTATCAGGCGTTGGTGATCCGAGAGAGCGCCATGCTTTGATAAGGGTTCGCCCCTTGGGGTCATTAGGCGTTCTCGGTTCGTGGACCTGGTTCAGCTGGGATCTACTCCCCTGACTCTTCCGATTCTATCACGCCGATCCCCAGGCGTGCCAACACGATCGGCAGGATGTCCCCGAGTGGTTGAGGACCACGCCGATGACCGTCTTGGATCCGTTGCAGTTCCTCGGCCAGCGGCTTGGCTTCGGCCGCATGTTCTCGTTTCGGTAGTTGGCCGACGGCCGCTTGCAGGTCACGTAGCACCTCGACCATGCCGCTGTCGTGGTCGCGGTGGAAGGCCGTCAGTTTGTCGAGGATGTAATGACGGCCTTGGATGCTTGGGTGGCGAAACACTTGTCGGCCAGCCACCATCTGGAAGGCGATGCGACAGAACCGCAAGGCCACCTTGACGCGGGTGTGTCGTGGGTCTTTTCCCTGAGACCGCCATTGCGTTGCCAGTACCTGGAAGTGATGGTTGCAAACGATCAGGTTGTCGGCGATGCCAAGGATGGCGGCGCGGAGCGAGCGGTTACAATTACGCACTAGTGGGCCATTGGCTTTATCGACTTGGTCGCTCTGATAACGCGATGGCCGCAGGCCGGCCCGACCAGTGATGGCTTTGGCATTGGCGTAGTGTTCGATGGGTCCCATTTCACCCGCGAAGTCGGCGGCACTGACGACATTTATGCCTGGGAAGGACAGCAGCAGGATGTAGGGTGTGCGCACTAATCGAGCAGCGATGTCGCGCTCGAGAGCCCGTATTTCCTGGGATTTTTGAATACGATCGTGATAGTAGGCCAAGGCAATGCGGCGGTGCAGGTCGGCGGCGACATCGCCGGGCGTGGCCTGTTCAGCCCAGTCGATGATGTTCTGTACGGTGCGTTGTTGGAAGCGAATGTTGGCTTGGCGCAGCGACTGACATAGGGTTGTCAGTCCTGCCTGACGCAGTAGCTCGGCAGTAGGAAAATGTTGGAGGAGATGCCAGGGGATGGGGCTATCCCAAAGATCATCAAAGCAGGCGGCAAAGCCCGGTAGGCAGGCATCGAGGTGGTCGCGGATTTGGCAGTTGAGGGCAGCGCTTTTGCGGACGAGGTCGCGGCGTTGACGGATGAGCAAGAGCAGTGAAGTCCAGGCTTCGTCCCGAGTGGCTTCGAGGAGGGCGCAGCCGGTGACGGTAGCGCGGTGAATCGCTGACAGGTCGGTGTCATCAGTCTTGTAGCCGGGATCGACGGGCTGACGATACTGCTTGGTGACGAAGGGATGGAGGATGCGTGTCTCAAAACCGGCGGCAGCAAAGGTGCGTTGCACGATGCGATGGTACCGACCGGTACGTTCGATGGCGACGAGCCCGTCAGCTATTTGGTTAGCGGCGAAGGCTGCGCGGACCTGTGCGACGGCCGCGGCGAGGTCGGGCCGAGCATGAGCCACGGTGGTGGGCGGGATGAGGACGCGGCCATAGAAATCAGCGACGAGAAATTTGGAACGAGCCTTGGCGCAGTCAAAGCAGACGATGCCGAAGTGCTCGGGCCCGACCTGCTGGACGCGAGGATGAAGAACGCCGCGCGGCTTACCCAGGGAGGTCGTCGGACGTCGAGAAGAGGAGCGTTTGCGGGTGCGAGTAGTGGCCATGAGACCTGCCTCCGATAAAAGAGAGAGGGCTCGTCTCATTGTGGCAGATGGCTCGCTGGAAGGGATCTTTATTGATAAAAACCCACATACCAGGGGTCAGGTTCATTTATCGCCCTCATCCTTCACCGGCCTTCCCCGGTCCCGCAGAGACGATTCCAAATCTAAACGCGCCGCCGTTCGCTGTTGCCAGCCAACGTCACCATAGGGCGCACTGCGCACCACCGAACGCCGCAATGCCGCCAATTCTAACTCCGTCTCCGGTCGGTTGACGTGGGCCGTCCAGCTATCCGGCACCGCAACCGGCCAGGGCGTCAGCCATGGCACGCAGGTCTTATGCGTTCGGTGCCACAGACTCGACCAACGCCACTTTTCCGTCCGGTCCACCATACCGGCACGCAGCGGATTCCGCTCGACGTATCGGCACACCGTCAAAAAGTGGTCGCCGTCCTGAATCGGAAATGATTTGAATCGACCCTGGTAAATAGGGCCTGTTCCCTGTGTATGATGATGGGCGTGCCAACGGCGAACGTGCGTCACGGTCAACCATTGCAGGTAGCTTGTCAGGTCACCGTCGCGTTCGGGCCAAACAACTAGATGCCAATGGTTTGGCATCACGACGTAAGCCAACAGCCGCATGGCCGAGCGTTCCCACGCTTGCCGCAAGATTTTCTCGAAGGCGGCATAGTCCGGGCTCTTGTGAAACAACGTCGCACGTCCCACGGCTCGATTGAGGACATGGTAGACGTAACCCGCATCAGCACAGCGCAAGCGTCGTGGCATGTCCGTCAGTATAAGCACCGCGGCAAGTGCGTCAATAAATGAACCTGACCCCTGGTATTCTTCCGCTTTTCATTCGTTGTCGGCCAAAAGACCCCCTTAGGAGAAAATAGCCCCTTACCCTCATTCCTTCTTACCCGCCAGTACGCCAATCTCCGCCGGAGACAAGGCACGGTCATAGACACACATCTCATTGATGCTGCCAGCGAAGTAGGCGGCGGGGGCGTCCTTGCCGCTGGCTACCACGAACCGGTCCGAAGCAAGGGCGCGTAGGTCGGTCGTGATGGGCCCGCCGGTGTTCTTGCCTACCTCCTTGCCCTGCGACTGGGCGTCCAGGAACAACTCGATGGTGCCGTCGGGCTGGCGCGTGAGGGCGAAGTGATGCCACTTGCCGTCTTTAATTGGGCCACCGTTGAGCTGCACGCCGCCGAAGCCGCTGTTGTCATCACGGACCCAACCGTGAAGGTTTCCCTTGACCACCTGGACGCCGATCACGCCAAACCCACTGGCCTTGCGAAAGGCGCAAATCGCCCCCGATCTGTCTCGGTAGCGACCCATCCGGCGAGGGTGAATGGAGCGCCGCGACCGAAATTGAGCCGGGCGTCATCGCGCAGGTCGAGAAAGTCACTGGTCCCGTTGAAGCGGAGGGCCGACCCCTTGATCCCCTGAACCCACTCGCCCCCATGACGAACGGCGGGCTGCTTGCGCGCTTCATCGATCGTGATCGCCCCCTGCCCCTCGTTGAGTGGCCAGTAAGCGATCAGGCCCGGGATGGTGGCAGGGGCCAGCTTTTCCGGGGCCCCCTGGCCGGGCAGTTGATGCTTCGCGTTCGGCCCGTCCGCTGGAGGCTGCTGCTGGTTAGGTTTTGGCCCTTCGGCGTTCAGCTGTTGGATGGGGTTAGGGTTCTGTGCGACGCCTGGCTCCCGGGCGTTCAGGGCAACGATCAACACGACGAGCAGCCCAGCCAGCGCGACGAGGCCAAGCACGCCGGAGACGATCACCGCCGGCCTTTGATACCAGGGAACACGCCGGCGCTTGGGGGCGCGGTATTGTCCGATATCCTCCTGGCGATGGCCCCCTTCCTGCCACTGCTGCCAACGCTTTTTGATCTTCTTGTAAACCGTCTTGATCGGCACGCCCATGAAATCCTCGGACAGTGCGAGGTCGGTGTCGTGGACTTGTCGGCTCCAGCGCATGAAGTGGTGATCGAGGACCGTTTTTTTTTGCTCGGGGCTGCGCAAGTTGATATGCAAGATCCTGGCCTTGACGTCGGCATCCGCTCCCTCCCCCATGACTTCCGTGAGCCTTCGCGTCACCAGGCGCATGTCGGCGATGTTTCCGAAGGGGATCTCTTCAAGCACTTCGCCGCGGCGCGAATAGCGGCGCAGTCGGTCGGCCGTTATCAGGTAATGGGAGCTGGAAGGAATGGTGCTGAGGAAGAAAAGCCGCAAACTGGCCAGAGACGCGAGAAACCCCGAGACTCCGAACACGGTTGCCAGGACACCAATGGCTAGCGGAATGATGGCTTCGAGAGAGACGCCCTGTCGGGTGATCGCCAGATAGACGAGAATGGGCATGCCGATCGCAAAACTCAAGCAGACGACTTCCCAGCCGATCAGCCATAGCAGGGACAACAGCAGGCCCTTTCGGGAAAAGGGAATCTCCTCCTCGAATTCCGGTATGGGGGCGTGGTCAACAGCCGCCTCATAGCCAGGATCCGCGGCGGGCGGCGCTGACTCGTCCTCGACCTTGAACGTCCCCTGGCAATTTTTGCAGCGAATCGTCTTGCCACGCTGCGCGTCGGCCAGTTGGTAAGCACGCTCGCAGTGCGGGCAGGATATGCGAATGCTCATAAGTTGCTCTCAAGGCGTCGGCGGACGCGGAAGAATCCAGGTATTGGGGCCATCTAGCCGTTTACGATGTCGCCTGGAATCTGCCCCCTTACGAAAGCTCCGCGCACACTTTCGTCGTGTCACGGATGTAAACTTGTAGTTGAATCGGCCTCGTCAAGTTTTCACCGTCAAACAACCTCCACAGCTGCCGAGCAAAATCCATTCCTTCAGGTGCATTGTAGAGATGGTGTTTCTTTTACGGCGACAATCCGCTCAATTGAAGTCCTCGGATTTCGCCATGAAACAGAAGTTTGACAATGGGTGTACAACGGTCTGGCAGGGCGATCGAGTGGTGTACCAACCCGCGCACCTTCCCATTTGCCGGCATGACCTGTGCCCCTGTCCGGTTGAGCAAGCGCTTCGCGCACGGCAAAAAGGAGGTGATACATAAACGTGCCCGGCACGAATGCCTCGGGGGCCAGAAAGAGCCGACGTTGGTCTTCAGACGGCACACCACTTGCAGCGAATTAAGCACAACGGTCTCCTTGAACGGTTGGGCGGCGTTTACTCTAAGGAGGCCGTCAGCTGCAACGCCTGTAATACAACGGTTTTGCCCGATGTGCTTATTTAGTAAGGGAATCGGGCTAACCAAATGGCATTCGGGCCGGGCAGCTTTGGGGCGCCCCTGACATCCACTGGCAACGTCTGGACTTTGAATATGCCCGGTTTCTTATTTCGTTGCCGGATCTTACGTCGGCAAATTGGGGTGAAGAATGGAAACATCGGCGACGATACCCGTGATTGTCAGAAAAGCAGTCACCAAAAATGACCCCGAATATGTCGAGATGATGAAATATGAATCAGGCTCCGCTGACAAGGACGCCGCCGCCGTTCCCGGTAAGCATCAAGAACCCTGGTTGAACGTTCTTGATGCCTTCGAGCCCGCTTCCCCACCCGCGATCGATCTCGCGTTCTCGCACCCTAAGATTCGTCCATTCATCAAGGGTCGAGCAATCGATTTGGGCGCTGGAACCTGCTGGACCACGGCTAAGTTATCTAAGCTGGAACAGGTCAACGGTGTGGTTGCTTTCGACCTTTCCGAGAGATTCTTACAGCAGGTCGGAACTCGAATCATTAGGCATCTTGAAGGTGAGGTTGAAAAGATTAGTTTTGGCGTCGGTTCATTTAACCAACTACCTTTCCCAAGCGAATCGTTTGATTGCGCTTTTCTGGTCGCCGCTGTTCACCACTCCCTGAGCCCCATAAAGCTCCTGCTGGAGACGCGCCGTATCCTCAAGAAAGATGGAACCCTCATTATTGTCGAGTGTCCAAGCGCGCTCTGGAGCATTAAGCAAGCTCGTGAACGATGTATCTCAATCTCGCGCTCAACCGGTGCTACCGAGTTGTGTTATACCAAGGGCGAATTGGACTACCTGATCCGGCATGCAGGTTTTGATGAGATCTCGTTCTATCCAGACGATTCATTAACTCGTGGAGTTCTACGTCGGGCATTCCGAGGATGCCTCCGCATTCTAGGGATTGAAGATTTTTTTCGCCCGCCAACCTATGTCATCGTCGCACGAAGCAGAAAAGCGGCCACAGCTCGTTTCCCCTCCGTGACATGATAGCGAGTTTAGTCTTCGACCGTTGTCGTCACAGAACACATCGACTTTTAAGCGCTGCTTCAGTGCCTTCAGATACTCAACATGTAGCCGCACCACCTGCCAATGCGCCTCAATGTGCCGTTCCAGCGGCTCGGTTACAGCCAGTGCCGGCTCAAAATGCCAGGCATCATCGCGCCAAGCGGGTGAACGTGGCCAACGGCTTTCACCCTTCCGATGCAATCGTTTAGAAGACTGTGAACGTGACTGCCGTTGCGCAAAGACCTTCTGCCACCTTTGGCGACTTCCATGTCGCCGACATATAATAGAGTTCATTGCGCGGGCATCACCCATAGCTCCCGCCATCGACCGCGACACTTCACCAGTTTGTGGGCGATCCCTTGTGTTCATTCGGGTGCGTACGTTCGCCTGCGCCTCTTCGAAGGCGTCCGCGCCGGGCGGGCATTGAGTGCCAATGGCAGGGTTTCGAGAGAATTCGCTACACAGATCTTAATAATCTCAAAAATAACAAAGGGGCTTCATGGACGCTATTCTCTCGATCCTCGGATGGGTGGTAGTGGGCTTCGTCGTGGGTGGTGGCTCGATCGGCCTCCTGATACGTCGCCACGCTCGCCGCGGGATGGCGGAGGCAGCGAAAATGGACACACAGATTGTGACATTGATGCAAGCGCATTTCGCCCCGACGCCGCTGTCCAACATCACCATCTCGGAACGGAAGTTTCCGTTTCGCGTCCGGGCGGACCTACAGCTGGCAATTGAGACTCTTTTTGGCTCCGGGACGAAGATAGGCCATTTCTGTGGCGTCCGACGGGAGTATAATCACGACGGACTCACTTTGTCTGATTGCGTCGTCGTGAGCCAAAACTATCCTCCCGTCTCCGTGCCGCCGCAGTATGAGGAAGTAAATGTTGGCGACGAAGAGCCGGTCCGATGCCTCAAGAATGGCCTGTGGTTTTTGCACGACGGGCCAGAAAAATACGCGGTCCTGCTGGCGTCGACCGCAAGTTACGGGCAAGTCACCGGGATGCAGTTTCAGATAGCTGTCGTCAATGACCAGACAGGCACACGGATCACGCAACAGTTCTTCAAGCATCTCGAGAACTCCGTCCTCAAAGCCGAGTCATACCGAGGGAAAATCCTGTCCCTCGAACAAAGCGAGAATTCTTACGCTGGATCATCGACCGGCATTACGGTGCATAAGCTCCGAACGGTTGAACGAGACCAGGTCATTCTGCCGCGGAAGACGCTCGATCTCCTCGACCGGAATATCATCCAGTTCGCGCGCCAGAGGCCACAACTTGCGAAATACAAACAGTCGACAAAGAAGGGGCTCTTGTTCTATGGGCCGCCCGGCACGGGGAAAACACATACAATCCACTACCTGGCCAAGGCCCTCGAAGGCCATACGACCTTTCTGATCTCGGCGGAGCAGGTTGGCAACCTTTCGGAATATATGACGCTCGCTCGCCTCCTCCAGCCGAGCATTGTCGTGATGGAAGATGTTGATCTCATCGCCCGAGACCGGGCACAGATGAGCAGCCCCTGCGAAGAAGTTTTGCTTAATAAATTGTTGAACGAAATGGACGGCCTAAAGGAGGATGCGGATATCCTGTTCATCCTGACAACCAACCGGCCCGAGGCCCTGGAACAGGCGCTCGCCTCGAGGCCAGGCCGAGTCGATCAGGCTATCGAGTTCCCATTTCCGGACGAAGAGGGGCGGGAAAAGCTGGTTCGGCTCTACTCGCAAGGCATCGAAATGGCTCCCGAAGTGGCACAAACCATAGTCCGGCGAACAGAAAAAGTAAGCGCGGCTTTTATCAAGGAACTGATGCGGCGATCGGTGCAGTTCCACATAGAACGAAATGGTACCGGGCGACTCGAACTGACCGACGCGGAGCAGGCGCTGGAAGAGATGCTTTTCAGCGGCGGGACGTTAAACCTGAAGCTACTAGGCGCCGAGTCAAGGGGCGAAGAGTCTATAAGCTGCGCGGCGAATTAAGAGAATCGATCGGAATTCGTCAACGCCCCAGAATCTGCACTTCCAACGGTTGGAGCGTCACGCGAACTACATGCAGGGGGCCATGCCCTGTCGAGCCGTCGGTTTCGTGAACCGTGACGGGCCCGGTTTGTCTCACGCTGCTGGGATTCGTGGGAGCCTGTTTGTTGCTATAAAAAATGCGGTAGGCATCCCCTTCCCGGCTTAATTGGCCTTCCACGATCACATCGACGGCCGCGCTTTGGCCGCTGTTCGTATTGGCGACGATGATCGCCTCCTCGTCATTCAGGATGCGCGAAAAGGCCAATACTCCCTGAGGGAAGGTGGAAATGCCAAAAGTTAGCCCGTCGCCCGAGATCGGGCGGAAATAGAAACGGCCATAGCGCAACGCAGGGTGAGAACCGCGAACTTTGGCAATTTTCTGGATCTCAATATAGAAGGGCGATTGCTCATTGAAACCTGGGCCGCCCCAGAGCGCCTCGCGCACCGCCGGGTCGCTCCCGGCACCGCTAAGCCCCTGTTCCGTGCCGTAGTAGACACAAGGAACGCCCGGAAGTGAAAAAAGACAAGCCAGTCCCAGTGTCACCTGATCGTCAAACTTGTGCTCGTCCCCAGGTTGCACGAAGCGAATCCGGTGCTTCATATCGTGGTTATCGAGGAAGGTAACGAAATACTGGGTCGCATCTCCATGCGAACTGAGGATGTTTTGCTCGATTACCTTTCGGGCGTGATACATCTCCACGACGGAGACCGGCGGGGCGAAGCCCTTGACCACGGGTACGAGTTTACTGAACAACGGATAATCGAGCGCCGCATCCACGCCGACCATGTCACTGCCGTCCGTCGTGCTCCGGCCAATGAAGCGGGCAATGTCCTCCTCAGCTTTGCCGTCGAGCACCTCGCCGAACGTAAAAAAATTCTTCTTGCCGATCTGTAGGGCGAACTCGCGAACCGAATTACCGAACAGGCGCGCCAAGTCCCCTTTCAGAAATCGCAACGTATCGATGCGGAACCCGTCCACGTCGTACCGCGCGATGACATACTGGTAAGCCCGAATCAGGAAGTTTTGCAAATCCGGATCCGCGGTCATCATCTGCTTGAGGGATGCGAAATCGCCGATGGTGTCATCGCCGTTCGGCGTATCCTGGCGTCGTCGGAAGAATCGATTATCTTGCAATTCAGACGGCCAAACCAGCGCATCGCGGGATCGCTGAGCAACCGGTATCGTCTTGATGTCCCCGAATTCAGGCCTCGGCGTCCCCGTCTGATCGCGCCAAAGAATCGGCTGTGGCAGGGAGTTGAAGTCATGGGTCGCATTCTCGTTTTTATAGGCGAACACGTCTCCCGTATGGTTCAGCACGATGTCAAAAATCACATAGATACCAAGCTTGTGCGCTGCGTCGACCAAAGCCCGCAACTCGTCATCCGCATGCGCCGGATTATCCGCGAACAGAGGCTGCGCACTGAGAAAGTCATGAATTCCATAGCCATGGTACGAGCCTTTGTCGAATTGAAGATTTTTCAAAACAGGACTCAACCAGATCGCCCCAACCCCCAAACGCTTAAGGTACGGCAGCTGCTTCTGGACCCGGAAAACTTTCCGCCCTGAAACTCAAAGAAGTTCGGGTCGTCAAAAGGCGCATGATTCGGCGCCGAGGTCGCGTTGTTGAACCGATCGAGCATGAGGAAGTAGATGAAGGGATCGCGCCAATCTTCGGGCGATGGGACAGGGCCGGCCGACGTTCCCGCTGTTTGCTTGGCGCGATCGAGGACGGATTGGAAATCGGGGGCAAAGAGGGATGTGGGCACGGGGTCCTCGGTGGTGATATAAAAAGGAGCAATCTTGATCTTCGGAATAGGTGGGCCGATTCATCAGGCCGTGCTAATAGTAGAAAAAAATGAGAAAAGTGAAGCATTTAATTACACGTTGACTTCAATTCCAATGCCAACGTGTAATTAGTTTCCTCCTTTTACCCAGCCCGTTCCTATTCAGCCACTACTTCTCACCCTCACCCGAACTCTCGATGGGATGGGATCGACCAGGTTCAGCAGCCGTGCCTTCTGCGTTTTCATGAGCTTTAATTCCGGCGCGAGCGGGGCCGCCGCACCCGAGGCATCGGGATGGAGGGTAATCCAGTTTTTTGGATAGCTGTAACAGGTCGAGTTGTCCCCTACTGGAGGATCGATGAGCTTTGCCAGACACAGCCACCGGTCCACATAGTTTCTGATATCGACGAGGTAGGCGCCGTGAGCGTCTGCCAACCTTCCTGCGGTAGTAGGGTCCAGAACGGAGGCTCCCCGGTTAACCCTAAAGTAACCTTTCTTGATCTGGGTCTTCACTTCAGAGCCCGGGGCACCACGTTGGGGGCTGGGAATGTAATCCTCGTCCAAACCACGAACGTCCTGAAAAATAAGGAAATCCAGGTCACTTCGACCGTCCTTCGTGAGAGCAATCTCCCGCACGGCATTTTTGCCATCGACCAAGTACGTTTCCTTCCCAACATAGACCGCCGCATGGCCTTCTCCGCCGTAGACTAGATTCCGGTATCCCCCATAGATAGGGTCATCCGTATAGTACCGAATGATATCCCCAAACCGAGGCTCCGTCACTTTGGTGAAATTACGCATATGCTGGCGGAACTCGGTCGGGCCCATGAATCTGGGACTGTTCCATGACGCAGTCGCGAGCATCTGGGACCGCGCGTAGGCAGAATCGCCATCGACGATCGCCGAGATCGCGTTGTACCAGCAATTGGGGCCGTAAGAGTCGCCTCCTACACCGCCGAGAAGCGACTTGGGGCTGGCAAAGTGCAGGTAACGCTTACTCGAATTCGGCGACAGGTAGGCTAAGGGCGAAGTTTCCACGGTATCGCTCGTGACAATGACATCGAGAGGCGAGTATGCGCGGGCCGCGTGCCCCCAAGTGTTGTACAAGATCTCCCTTACGGCCGCGTCCCGTACGGGCATTGGGATGCCATCCCACGCACTCCTCTGAATGGTCAGCAAATATTTTGTCTGCCCATCGGCGACCTTTTTGTAAGGTTGAAAGACATCGGAATTACACCGAGAAGAGTCGTCGATGCACAACTCCGCCTCATAACCATCATAGATACCGGTTTCGATCCTCTGAAAC
The DNA here is from genome assembly GCA_963790585.1 of uncultured Planctomycetaceae bacterium. Taxonomy (GTDB): domain Bacteria; phylum Planctomycetota; class Planctomycetia; order Gemmatales; family Gemmataceae; genus CAWBOY01. The sequence goes on along the minus strand of CAWBOY010000009.1, from coordinate 30,269 downwards.
ACTTCTTTCTCCGCCCTAGCCTTGTTGTACAGGGTTGAGTTGATTAGCGGCGTGGTCTTAAGTACAACGTCTCCGCCGTGACACAATGCCGGCAGGAAGACGACGAGGGCCGCGGCACGCAATACCTGCATGGTTGATCCTTAGGACTGGACTTTTGCAAAGTGGCCAATTCGTTTTGACTGGACGTCGCAAAGTGCCTGTTTTTTCGCGTTTGGCTATGTGCTGACCCGGTCAGATTGGCCACTTTGCAAAAGTCCAGTTAGGAGTTAGGAACTATTCTGCAATCCTGGGGAAGAGTCCGCCACTGGTCCTTAAAGCGAAAGACTTTGCCGACCAAAAATGCGATTGCACGGTCTTTACCTAGAATCCGGGTCGCTCCTAACTCTCTGCCTCGTGGGCCTTTCGCAAAACATTGGCTCGTTAATTGCAGACCTGCACGGAGGCCCTGAAAAGTGATGTATATAGCAATTCTCAGTTTGGGGCAAGAATTTGAAAATTCAACAAATAGATCCGCACCAAATAGCTGAAAAGCATCTTTTTCCCTGGGCGTCAGACCCGGTCCAAAGCTAAACATAATCTCTGGTCGCCTGGCCCAACAGCAGTAGAAGGATTCTGAAACGAGTACCACTATGCTAAGGAAGTCAGTTGAGGGTTGCCGGCCTAATCCGGCATCGAAACTCGCCGTCTCGCCAGGTTTGTGCAGGCCCAGAGTTAGATTATTGCATACCTTAGAGCGGTTCACTCACGCGTTGCATACAAGAGCCGCGCACGCAGTAAGCGGGCATCAGGGAACGCCCGCTTACTGCGTGCGCGGCTCTTTCGTTAACCGGTCTAATGGCATTCCTTCCTGACGGCTCTTTTTGTCCGACCACGCGCGGGCGAACGCAAAAGTATTAAACGATGGCAAGCCGGCAAAGTCACGGAGCAGGAAAATTCCAGCCGCTCGAAATTGCATTTAAGGCGCCAACGCTGTACGAATGAATCTTGCTCCAATCGTATTGGTAGGCATTAAATATATCGCCACTGGTGAACCCGTGCTTGATGCCGTTACTCAAGAGAAACACAGGACTATTTGGCGCAGTTATGAGTTCAATATCGTCTCCCCAAACTGGCGCATCGGGAATTGAATCAGCGTTATCCACTGGAAACACCTTTGCATCAGGCTTCTGTACCCTGATAAACTTTTCCCAGGAAGTGTATCCATATTTGGAACCACTAATGACCATCCACACAGGAGAGGGCGCCGTCCCAACTCGGCTAATAAGTGTTCCGTTCGGGATGTTGACAGCCAACATATGTTCTCTTGCAATCGTCACGGCTGCGACAGACCTGCTCAGTTCGATCATTCCTGTTCTCCTTTGACATGGAAAAGTAGTGCTTCAGGGATTAAGTGGAGGAGTTGGCGTACGCGTATAACCACCCCCAATCACTCCTGGGTTAGCTCCGAACATCTCTTCTTAGGCTTCCAGCGTTAACGGTCGCGATTTTCTATACCAGGCGCAACTAAATCGGCGCAGCCAAGCGTTGAAAGAGACGTCGCGTTTTATTACTTATTTTGCCAGCGATCAATACATAGGGTCTCTTGAGACCTAATGACTTAATAGACGATGACTCAATCCCAATTTAGCGATTAAACTCTCAATGTGATTCCTCTAGAAAGGGATAGGGCACTTGAAAATAATGTCCGACAATCGCTAATTGTTTTTTCCATCGCAACCTTCAGAGAAAATTGACATCCCTTCCTGACAAGCAAGGCTAATTAGCGGCAGACAAAATATATTGCAAGCAGTGTAAGAGCTGCAACTGGTATCATCACCATATTCTACCAAAGCCGCTGTGGCGGAATAAGGGATGTCCAAAATCTGGACTATGGCAACAGAATTGAGATGGTTACTCTCCAATTCTTTAAGAAAAGCCATTGAAATCTCCTAGATGATCGTTCGCGGAGTGAGTGGCGCGCCCGTCATAGCTACAGGAATCGCTCGGTCACGCGACACAGTCATTATGGCAAAGATATGATCAGGTCCATTACGCATCGCTAGTAACAACGCATCTCACTCTTTACACAAACACCAAGGCCCATTCGCCTCCTGTTTCGCCGATAACGCAATCTGAAGTCTCCCATCCACTCCGCCCCCCACCTTGCCATTCAACTGCTTCAAGAACTCCACCTGAAATATCGGCAGCGCCGCCGTTGGCGTTGCAATAATGGTCGCGATCCCGGCTGCCACGCCGGCGGCGATGGCGGCGTTTACTATTTGGGGCCAGTGGGTGTGGATGAACTCCGTCGTGCCGCAGAGTTCCGCGTAGGCGACGATGGCCGTTTTGCGGATGTAGAGCTTGGACCTAGGCACATCTTCATGGCTCCATTCCACGTTCCATTCGGGCGTCAGTTCGCGGCGGCCGAGTTCCACTCTTTGGAAGACATAGTCCACCAGATGGACTCCTGGACGCGGCGGGGAACTTTGCTTGTTGACGGGTGATACGGAGCCGGGCGACTTTCCTTGCGCGGATTCTTGAACTTTTTCCTTTTTTTCGGGAACTCGATTGTTCAGGATGCTCGAGGAAGACACGTCTTGCTCCAATGCCAATCCCAGTTGCTCCAACATCTGCTTGATTCGATGCGAACGATTCCACACTTGCTCACTCGTTATGCCCAACATCGTGGCGACGAGGGAAACAGGGTGGTTCTCCAGGAACCGCAGTTGAAAAACTTGGAAGGTACATTTAGATAAGCGTTCGCGGAGGTGATTTCGGGACAAAAAAAATACTTCTTTTTCCTCCAGGACTTGGTCTGGACCCGATCGAGTGTCTGCCGCCGTTTGTAGAGTCTCCTCGAACGCCTGGGATGCGCGGCGCTTCCGTGATCGTCGAATGTCGACCGCTTTGCTTTGGACAATGGCGTATAGCCAGGTGTCGAACCGACCGCGTTGCGTGTCCAATTGAAACTTGGGCAGGCGCACTGAGGAGTACGCGCCAGACATCCTGGACGCAATCCACGGCCTCTTCCTCTGTCGCCCCGCATTTACGAGCATAGATGTGGATCTTGCGGTCATAATGATCGTGAAACAGACTCCAGGCGGCTTCGAGGTCGCGGCACGGCACGCGCCGCTCGACGCGGCATGTCAGATAGGCTTGGATAGTGACTAGTAGATCTGCGTCGGCAATGAACGAGGTGCTGGGGATTTTGGTACTCATGGGCGGAGTATCTTTGTAGGGCGGCTCGCGCTGGCGACGAGAACCACCTGACAAATTGACTGCACCGGCGCCGTTGCCAGTTGTCTAATCGGGGCCGTGCTATTTCATTTGCAAACAGAAAAGGACGCTGAGCGCAGTATCATCCACGAGTCGAAAGCGCCCGGTTCGGAGTCCCGACAGATCGGGGTACGCGAGTTCGTAAGGGTTTCCCTCTATTAGCTAATCGTGAACAATGGCCGCCAGCCGCCATTTTGCGAGGAAAAAATCCAAAAAAGGCGTGCGAGCCTTTGGGAAATCGCTTTTGATCAGTCAAGTAGGATCGTTAAGCTAAACGAGCAAAGCATCTGGATTGCCAAAGGTAGAGAAAATTTGATGAAGTTCTCCAAATGGCTTACGGAGTCAATGGTTAGAAAATTTGTAGATTTGAAGTAGGTGGATCAGGAGTTCTCGAGGTGTCGGATTCCTCGGCAACTGTCGGAAAATACGTCAGCATTCATTTCGGCGTTTCGCGGCCGGCTTGCCGGTAATGCTCGCATGGTTGCGTGAGCGTCGTCTTGCGCGACGGAGCGGCCCGTCACCATTTGACCAGAGTCCTGTGCGTTTGGTGGAGTGCAATTTTCAATTCTCTGTCGATATTTTGGCGCTGTGCAAGGGGGGTTGTCCACGGATTTGTTCGCATCTCGCCCCCTCTGATCGGCGTAACGTCTTGTTGGTTAGAATGTTAGAGACCAGGAGCAGTGTGCAAACTTGTCTGACATTTTTTGCATCTCGCCCTCTTTTGCGACGAAGTATAACCTTTCTCGAGCTTGCCGATGCTCTCCGCGCGGAATTTGGCGGGACTTAGAATTTGAGCTTTGGATGCCGTGTTTTATCGGGAGAATGCGTCAATCTAAGTTCCGCCAACCGTTGGCGGAACTTAAGTTTTTGGCGGGGCTAAGAATTGAGCTTTCCATGGAGGCGTAGTGGGGTGCCGTCCTTCGCTCGGCGATTGGGCGGTCTTTCGCGGAGCGAAAGACGACGATGGACCTCTCCACGAAGCCCTTTTTTCCTTTCTCCCTCTCTTCCACTCCGTACACTATCTCTCAACGGCGACTATTTCCGTCTTTCAATCTTCCGGCCTGAGGTGCGGATTCATGGGTAACACCGGCATCATTCTTTGTGTCATTGGCGGCGTGGTCTTATTGTTGATCTTTTGGCTCATCGGGGTCTACAACGGGCTCGTCGTTGCCAGTAACTATTTCAAAAATGCGTTCGCGCAGATCGACGTGCAGCTCAAGCGGCGGTATGACCTGATTCCCAATTTGATCGAGTGCGTCAAGGGCTACATGGCTCATGAGAAGGGGACGCTCGAGGCCGTCGTTGCGGCTCGAAACGCGGCGTTTGGAGCCAGTCAAAAGGCGGCGGCCAACCCGGCTGACCCGAATGCGATCAAGGAATTGAATCAGGCGGAAGGGCAGCTCAATAGCTCGCTCGGGCGCCTGATGGCGATCTCCGAAGCCTATCCCGATCTCAAAGCCAATCAAAACATGATGGCTCTCCAGGAAGAGTTGACCTCGACCGAGAACAAGATCAGCTTCGCTCGGCAGGCGTTCAATGATGCGGCCACGGCTTACAACAACCAGCGCCAAGTGTTCCCGGCCGTCATGGTCGCGGGTATGTTCGGCTTCATGCCGGCCTCGCTGCTCGAAGCCGAAACGGCGGCTCGGCAGGCGCCGAAGGTGTCGTTCAGCTGAACGAAGTTCATCTCATTCTTGAGCTTGGAGCGTGAACGATGAAGAGGAAAATGCTCTTCGCTTACGCTTCAGGCTCGGTTGGTTTCTCTGGGGCCATTGATGGCTATTGATTTTTTTCAAAGGCAGCGCGAGGCGCGGCATTCGACTTCCTTGCTGGTCCTTTACTTTGGACTGGCACTGGTTGTATTGATTGCCTGCGTCTACTTCCTGGCCGCGTTCGTCTTCACGTATCTGCCGGATCATCCGAAGACCAACACTGGCTGGTATTGGAACCCCACATTGCTGGCGATCACGGCCTTCGGCGTCGGCACGGTCGTGGGTTTGGCCAGTGCGGTCAAGTCGGCGCAGCTCGCCGGCGGAGGTCACGTCGTCGCCGAGTCGCTCGGCGGGCGGTTGATTCCGGGCGACACGCATGATCTCAAGGAACGCCGGCTGCTCAATGTGGTTGAAGAAATGGCGATCGCTTCGGGTGTGCCGGTGCCTCCGGTTTATGTCTTGCCGGATGAAGCGGGCATCAACGCGTTCGCGGCGGGTCATACGACGGGAGACGCTGTTGTCGCCGTGTCGCAGGGGTCGCTCGAATTTTTGTCGCGCGACGAACTCCAAGGCGTGGTCGCCCATGAATTCAGCCACATTCTCAATGGAGATATGAAGCTCGACATTCGGCTGATGGGGTTGATCTTCGGCATTCTCGCTCTGTCGGTCATCGGTCGAGTATTGCTCGAGGTGGCCAGCCGTAGCCGATCGTCGTCGAGCAAGGACGATAAAGGTCTGGGCGGCCTCGCCATCATGGGCGTCGGATTATGGCTGCTCGGGCTTGGCGGGGCGTTTTTCGGTCGGCTCATACAGGCGGCCATCTCGCGCCAGCGCGAGTTTTTGGCCGACGCCAGCGCAGTGCAATTCACGCGCAACCCCGATGGCATCGGCGGTGCGCTCAAAAAGATCGGCGGCCTCGCGGAAGGATCGACCATCAAAGATGGCCATGCCGGGGAAGCGTGCCACATGTTCTTCGCTGATGCGTTTCGTGGTTTTTCCGGCCTGTTGGCGACCCATCCGCCGCTGGCCAGTCGCATCCTCAGGCTCGATCCCCAGTTCGATGGCACGTATCCGGTCGTGAAGTCGCACGTCGGTCTCGCCCGATGAGATGAAAGGCCCGCAAAAGGGTAAGATTCCGTCGATCGTTCCTGGGATCGACATCCCCGGCTTTCCCGGCGTTGCCGGCGCTGCCATTCCGGCAATGGGGCTAATGGGCGAAGAAGCGGCCCATCGCGTGGCGCGGGTGACGTCGAAAGAAGTCGCCTACGCTGAGGATTTTCACGCGGATATTCCGATCGCACTGAAAAACGCCACCCGCGAAGGCTTCGGCGCGCGAGCTGTCGTCTATGGTCTGTTGCTCGACCCCGATCCGCAAACGCGGGCCGCTCAGCTGACCCATTTGCAAAGCTTTGCCGAGCCACAGGATTACGAGATCACGCGCCAGCTCGCCGACGCGATCGGGGCGTTACCGGACGCTTCGCGGCTACCGTTGCTCGAAATGACGCTGCCCGCGCTGCGTTCGATGTCGCCGCAACAACACGCGGCGTTTCGAGCCGAAGTCGAGAAACTGATCGCATTCGACCAAAAGCTGAGTATCTTCGAGTATGTCCTGAAATGCGTGCTGACCCGCCATCTCGACGCGAATTTCAATCCGAAGACAATTCAAATGCGACCGCTCTCGCCCACTCAACTCGCCGACCAGGCGGCGAGGGTACTGTCACTCGTCGCCTGGGAAGGTGCCGACGAGGAAACCGCCGCTCGGGCCGCCTTCGATTCCGGCATGAAGGCGCTTGGCGGCGAAAGCCGAACTCTGCTTTCGCGCGAGCAAAGTACGCTCGCGCAGTTCGATGCCGCGTTGCGTCAACTTGGCCAATCGCCCTTGCCGATCAAGCGGCGTGTCGTTCTGGCATGTGCGGCGTGCATTACGGACGATGGAAAGGTGACCGTGCGTGAAGGCGAATTGCTGCGGGCGATTTGTGCAGTGCTAGGTTGCCCGATGCCGCCGTTGGTGGCGGCGTAATTCTTTAATTAGCCCGTCTTTATGGCGGGTGTGATGCCAACCCGCCACAAAGGACGGGCTAATTAAAGAAATTACTTTCCCTTCTCCCCAATCGTCCCCGCCGAGTTGAGAAATGCCAGGCACGCGGCTCCGGCTAGATAACAGCCGGCGAACAGCGCCAGGCCCGCGTCCCAGGAATATTGCTCCGTAAGCCAGCCGAATACTCGCTGAAACGCCGATGCTCCGAGGTTTCCGGCCATGTTCATCATGCTGAAGACGACGGCGAGGTTTCTGCCGCCCATGTCGAGTGTGATGGAATAGGAGCAAGGCGACGACATGATCGAGAGAAAGTTGCCGCAGCAGGCGAAGAGGACGACCAGCTCGATCGGGCTGGAAAAATAAGCGGACACGAAAAAGCTGATGGCGAGCAGGAGCGTGCCGATCGCCAGGCCCTGCCGCGCGAGCTTTCGACTGCCGGTCTGCCGCAGAATCCAGTCCGAGAGCCAGCCGCCGACGAAGCTGCCGACGACGGCGGCCGCGAGTGGAAATGTCGCCCACGAGTTTGCGGTCTCTTCGTCGATATGTCGCGTCGCCTGGAGATAATGTGCGAACCATAATCCGAAAAATGTATTCGATGCCGCGCGAAAAAACTGCTGAGCGTTGATCCAGAAAACGGACGAGCTGAGGAGCAACATTCGCCACGGAATCGGCGTCCCGCGCGGAGCGGCAGGAGGCAGCGGCCCGATCTCTGTCAGCTCTTCTGTCGTCACTTGGGAATGCTCGCTAGGTCGGTTACGGAACCAGAGATAGAAGAACAATGACCATAAGACACCGGGAAAAGCGTAAATAACAAACAGATACTGCCACGCGACGAGGCGAAGCAGCTTGCCCGAGACGAACGAGCCTATCGCCGCGCCGGCGAGCATGAAGCTATTGAGCGTTCCCGTGGCCAAGCCGCGCTGCGTCGCCGGAAACCACGAAGCGAAGACCAAGGTAGCACAAGGGAAAATCCCAGCTTGAAGCGCGCCCATCAGATACTGCGCGACGAGCAACATGCCGAGACTGTGAGCCAGCGCCGCCAAGGCTCCGGCTAAAGACCAGCCCGCTGCCAGAACGGCCAAGGTCCGCCGCGCACCCCAGCGCTGCACCAGCCAACCGGAGGGAATCTGAAAAAGGGCGTAGGTGAGCAGGAACGCGCCTTTTGCCTCTCCCAGAGCTGTCTTGTCGATCTGCAAATCGTCCTGAATTGTTTTGCTGGCGCTGCCGATGGCATTGCGTTGGACATAGCCGATCGTCGTGATGAGGCAGATCATCGCCAAGACGAGATAGCGGACGCGGATCGAGCGTTTTTTGGTCACCGACATTGTCGCGTCAGTCATCAGCGGCTCCGTGAGTCGTCTCTGGGTCGTCGTGTTGGTGAGACTACAGCGATCCGCGGCGGGAAACAAGCATCTTAGGCGAGCGGCGCGGCGTCAGCCCGCCGTGTGGGTCAGGAGAACTGGCGAGCTAACGCCCCACGGCGGGCTGACGCCGCGCCGCTCGCCAAGATGGGCGAAGAAACCTCCCTCGTCGGGGGACGCCTGGATACAATGCAAAGACGACGCTGTTTGGATCTGTTCGCCCCCGAGGAAATGATAGCCATGATCGCGGTCTCGAAACTTGCTAACGCGGTTCTCCCCTCAGCCACGATGGCCGCTGCGAACAAGGCCAAACAGATGAAGGCCGACGGCCTCACCGTCTTTGATTTCAGCCTCGGCGAGCCTGATTTCCCCACTCCAGCCCATATTCGCGCCGCCGCCATCAAGGCGATGGACGCGGGCCAAACCCGCTACACCAACGCCAGCGGCACTCCGGAACTGCGCAAAGCGATCGCGGCCTGGTATCAACAGACTTATGGCATCCACTATACTCCCGAGCAAGTGGTCGTCTCCAATGGCGCCAAGCATTCACTCTATAACGCCCTCGCGGCGACCGTCGGACCGTTCGACGAAGTAATTATTCCGACCCCCTATTGGGTCAGCTACAGCGACATGGTCGATATGACGGGGGCCAAGTCGGTCCTCGTGCCGACGACGCTCGACAGCGGCTTCAAGATGACGCCGCATCAGCTGCGCGACGCCATCACGCCGCGCTCGAAGTTGCTGATGCTCAATTCACCCTCTAACCCGACTGGCACGGTCTATACCAAAAGCGAACTCGAAGCGATCGCCGACGTGGTGCTCGAAAAGAACCTGATCGTCTTGAGCGACGAAATCTACGAAAAGCTCATCTTCGGCTCGGCGCAGGCAACCTGCTTCGCCACGCTCCGCGTCGGTCTGGCCGATCATACGATCACCGTGAGCGGCGCGAGCAAAACCTACGCGATGACCGGCTGGCGCATCGGCTGGGCACTTGGGCCAGCGCACGTCATCAAAGCGATGGGCAATGTCCAGAGCCAGCAAACGGGCTGCCCATGCAGCATAAGCCAGGCCGCTGCCCTTGCCGCTCTCAATGGCGATCAGGAGTGTATCGAAAAGATGCGCGTCGAATTCCAGGCGCGGCGTGACCTGGTTTGCTCACGCCTACAAAAGATTCCTGGTATCCGTTGCCGTGTGCCTGAGGGGGCGTTTTACGCGTTTTTCGACGTGTCCGCTCACTTCGGTCGTTGTATCGACGGCAAGCATGTGACCGATTCCGTCAGCTTCTGCAATGCGGCGCTCGAGTCGGCGCACGTGTGTCTCGTGCCTGGTTCGGCGTTCGGGGCTGAGGGGTATGTGAGATTGTCGTATGCGACGAGTCGAGACCAGCTCGAAGGGGGGCTGGATAGTTTGGAACGGTGGCTTGGGAAGAAATAGTGGAAATAGGTATCTTCAAGAGCCGGGAGCGTCAGCGACCGGAGTAAATTAGAACAAGCGTCGCGCTCCGGTCGCTGACGCTCCCGGCTCTTGAAGACAAATACCTCCGGTCGCTCACGCTCCCGGCTCGTTAAATTCAACAAGAACATCTGACCCGTCCATCCCATCAGCATTCTTAGAGGTAGAGGGACCATGCCCGTACTCATGCTGAACGAAAACGATGTCCGTCGTGTTCTCACGATGGACATGGCTCTCGAAGCCGTCGAGTTGGGGCTGCGCAAGATGGCCCTCGACGAGGCGCATAACATATCGCGCACGCGCGGCGCAGACTGATCATGTCATGCTGCATACCCTCTCGGCCGCCATCAAGTCGATGGGAGCGCTCGGCACCAAAGTTTACGCGACCAGCCGCAAGGGGGCGCAGTTTCACCTTTCTCTCTTCGACGGCAAAACCGGAGCGCTGCTCGCGCTGATGCAGGCCGACTGGCTCGGGCAGGCGCGGACTGGAGCGGCCAGCGGCATCGCCACGAAATACATGACCCACGAAGACGCCACCGAGGTCGGTCTGTTCGGCAGCGGCCGTCAGGCGCGAACACAGCTAATGGCGGTCTGCAAAGTGCGCAAAGTGCGCCAGGTCCACATCTATAGCCCCAATGAAGAACGGCGCAAAGCATTCGCGACCGAAATGAGCCAAGTTTGTCAAACGGAAGTGATTCCCGTAGCCCAGCCCGAGCTGGCCGCGCGCGAGAAGGACATCGTCATTACGGCTACCAGCAGCCGTGAGCCGGTCTTGCATAGCCAATGGGTGTCGCAAGGCACGCATATCAACGCCATCGGCTCGAATTTTCTGGGTAAAGTCGAAGTGGACACGGCGACCGTGCGCCGCTGTGCTTCCGTCGTCGTCGATAGTAAAGACCAGGCGCGCCTCGAAGCGGGCGACCTCACCCAAGCGATCGAGGAAGGTTCCTTGCATTGGGCCGACGTGCGCGAATTGGGCCAAGTGGTGGTGGGTCGCTATATCGCGCAAGCATCCGCAAGACATTACGCTCTTCAAATCGCTCGGTATCGCCGTGGAAGACGTTGCCGTGGCGATTCGCGTTTATGCGAAGGCGCAGGCGGAAGGCGTGGGGCGATTGGTAGAGGATTGGTAAATATAGCCCCCGGGCTTGCCGGGGGTGCGAACCCGGCATAAATGCCGTGGCCGGGGTCGGTACTCCGACCCCGGTAAAGCCGCAACGGCTCCAGAGAACCGGGGTCGGAGTACCGACCCCGGCCACGGCACGGGGGTGCGAACCCGGCATAAATGCCGGGCTATATAAAACCACCTACCAAATAAACACGCTCAACAAATTCGAATAATTATCGGTCCACAGCCCCACGCTCGGCTTGAGCTTCAGCGGCTCCCAACCATTCAGATAATGGGCGGGCCAGCCGATCACCAAGCCCGAAAGGCCGGCGGTCGGTTGGTCTTTCACCTGCGCTTCCGCGAAATTCAAGCGCTTCAGGTACTCAGGCTTCCGCGCCAGGGCCACCCAAGTCGAACGCGTCTTACCGGGATAGGCCGCGTCGTCGTCGTCGCTCTCGACGTAGGCAATGAGGCCCTCAGCCTCCGCCAGGCGAGCCAAAACCGGCTGGAGGTTCAAGTACCGATTTGAGATGTGGAACACCAGAATCCCTTCTTCGCGCAGATTCTGGAGGTAGATCTTGATTGCTTCTTGCGTAATCAAGTGAATTGGAATCGCGTCCGAGCTAAACGCATCGACGAACATCATGCCGAATTTGTCATCCTCCGACTGGACGGGCTTCTTCAATTCCAGTCGTGCATCATTGATCTTCAGGTCGATGATCGCTCCCCGCGCCTTCGCGGCAGTGACGAATGAGAAATACTTGTCGGTGTCATAACTGATTCGCTTGACCGTTGGGTCGATATCGTAGAAAACGAGTTTCTGACCCGGCAGAGCATAGATCGACATGGAGCCCGTGCCGAGGCCAATGACTGCGAGCGGGTGTTTTGGATTGCTCGGCACGTCCTCGTTGTACTTGGACATCAGATGGCCAATCGGTCCGCTCCGGTGGTAATACGTGATCGCTTCTTGCGCGGCATCCGGCGGGAACGTATACTGCTTGCCATGGAGCGTCGTACCATGAATCAGGCGGTTATAATCCCATCTCAATTCGGTCGGCCCGAAGAAGGCGAGATCAGGGTCGATGCTCTCCGACTCCGTCTCGACCTGCAATACGCCGAAGAAACTACGCTCCTGCAAAATGATATGCTTCTCAAAGAGAGCGCAGAATGAGCTGGCCAACAGGATAGCCCCGACGCCCAACCCGAAGCGAGCCGAACGCTCGACGAACGTGTAACAGAGAATCGCCGGCAAGCCATAGGTCAGCATCACGCGCAATTGGGCAGGCAGGATGTGAACACGATAGGCGACGACAAACAACTGCTTGAAAAGCAGGTCGGAATAAAGCCCCCATATCAAACCGATCGCCAGGACGCCCAAAGACGCCGGCAACGCCAGGTCGAGCCAGCGAGCGGGACGCTGCTCTGGTTTACCACGCAAGGCATAGAGGACGCCAAGACCGGTAGACAACAGGAGCGCTGTCAGCATCCAACCCCAGCGCGCCTCGGCCAACTGGGAGAATGGAATGTCTTTGTCGGAAAGCCGAATCCAGATTAAAAGGGCTCCTGTAAAGAAGAATATGGCAGTCAGGCTGATATCGACCCACCAGTTCCACGTACTCTGTTTCTCCGCGGCCAAGGGCGGCAATAACAGACAGGCCACGACCATCGCCAGCGGATACTCGGCGAGCGAATTGAACGCGATCGGCGCGAACAGGGCGTTGAACAAGCCGCCGAGTACGCCGCCGGCGGACATCGTCAGGAAGAACTCGGTCAGGTGTTTGGTCGAGGGCCGATCGATCGCCATCTCACCGTGACAGACCATCGAAACGAAGAACAACAGCAGCAGATGCAGGGAAATCGTCAGGCCGATTTTGGGCCGAATCTCCGTCAGCATCATGAACACGAGGATCAGGACGACGAGCGGCAGGCCAAGGACCATCGATTGATGCAACAGCCGCGGCTCGCGCAGCCGGAAGATTCGCCAGGAATAATACCCGCCGACGCCGCACGCGGCCCAAATCAAGAGGCACAGCGCCATCGTTCCCGTAAATTTCTCGTCGGACGTGAACGAATTGATGATTTGATAAATCGCTTCGACGAAGCCATCCATGAATCCCAACGGATAGAACATATGGCCGCTGCGCGGTGGCGTGAAAAAGAAATTCGGCATGCCAAAGGCGATCGAGCCGAGCAGCAGAACCAATAGGCCAAAGACGAAGACGTTCTGCGTCTTCGTCTTCATATTGGCGAACACCAAGATGAAGCTGAGCAAGTAGATGGCTAGCGGCGCGATCCACAAAAGCGGGATCGGCGCAATATCCGTGGTGATATACGTCGTCGCGCCGAGCATCAGGCTCGACGGAACGAAAGCGAGCATGACCCAGCGCAGCCGTCGCAACCAGGTGACCGGGCGCGTGGCCGCGTCATTGGCGACGTCCTCCGCCTGCCTTTCGGCGAGGGAAGAATCAGGCGTCAGCTTGCTTGGAGGCGATTCAAACTTATCGAACCGCTTTTTCCGCTTGCGCTTGGCGTCGATGAACCGATCGACGTCGCCCTTGTAAGCCGTGCTCCGTACCGCTTCGTTGCCAGGTACGGCAACGCCCATGATCGTCTCTTCTTCGACCACGGCCTGAGACGGCGCGGGGGGCGGCGACATCCACAGCAAGAAGGCGCAACAGACCATCAAACACGCGACCAAACAATAGCCAACCACCCAGAGATAGGTCTGTTGGGGAATTGTCAAATATGGCTCGACCAGCGTCGGATAGCCAATGAGCGACGCCATGCTGCCGAGGTTGCTCGCACCATAGAGAAAGTACGGGTCCTTGGCGGCGGGATGATTCGTATCCGCGAACCAGGTCTGCAGCAACGGGGCGCTGGTGCTGACCACGAAGAACGGCACGCCAACCATCACCAACAACAACAGGAGAACCTGAAGGGCCGGATTGTCCGACCCTCCTGTGATGATGTCCTCACGCACGGTCAGCGGCAGAAAAAACAAAGGCACGAGCAACAGCAACAGATGCCAGCCCGCCTGCTTGCGTGCGCCGAGCCTCGCGGGAGCCGCATGCGCGTAGCCATAGCCGGCCAGGAGAATCGCCTGGAAAAACACCATGCAGGTGTTCCAAACCGCCGGCGTCCCTCCCAACAGCGGCAGAATCATCTTGCCCACCATGGGCTGAACCAAGAACAGCAGCGTGGCGTTGCTGAACAAGGTCAGCGCGAACACGAGCAACATGACAAGAGGCATGGCAGGCAAGGGGACAACCTCCGAGGGGCGATTCGTGGATGAAGGGAAGATTTCGTTGGGGGGCCTGGGACCCGACACGTAAGCTCACACATACTTGACATTGAACACCGCACACGATGCGATGTCCCGTTTACTTATCATCGCGCCAATTGAAGATGCTGAGCAAGTTGGAATAATCGTCGCTCCAGACAGGGTCGCGGCTTATGGGGAGCGGCTCCCAGCGCGCTTTGCCGTCGTGCATTTGTTTCAGCGTACCGAAGGCTGCCTCGTCGCGGGCCATGACGACCCAGACCGACGCGTATTTCTCGATGAATGCTTGCGAGCCACTCATTTGGTAGAGGCCCTTCAGCCCGGTCGCCTGGGCCAGCTTGCCCATCACGCCCTCAAAATTCAGATAACGATTGGCGATGTTGATGACCAGAATACCGTCTGGTTTTAGCTTCTTTTTGTAGATTTCGATCGCTTCCTTCGTCAATAGGTGGACCGGCACGGCATCGGAGTTGAACGCATCCATGAACAGGAGATCGAACGCGCCGTCCGGCTCCTTGGCCAGCTGTAAGCGGCCGTCGCCCAGCTTGACATCGACCGTGACACCCTCTTTTTTCTTGGCATCCTCGATATAGGTGAAGAAGCCCTTTTCTTCGCCTTTGTCGTTCCACCTTATCTGATTTTGCGCGACGCGGATGACGGCCGGGTCGATGTCGAAAAGCGTCAACTTCCAACCCGGCTGGGCATAGGCCGCCAAGGTGCCGGTGCCGACGCCAAGGATGCCGACGCTGAGCGCCTTGCCCGACGATCGAGCGTTCACGGCGGCGAAAACCTGGCCGATCGGCCCGGAACGGGTGAAATAGGTCAGAGGCTCGCCGCGTTGCCCTTCGTCCATCCACTGAATGCCGTGCGTCGTGGTTCCATGATACATCGCGAGATAGGTGCCGCCGCGCGGATACCACCAATACGGCGAGTATCTCGACTCATCCACGGTGAAGACGCCGAAAAAGTTGCGCTCACGGTAAATGAGCCTTCTCGACTGAATGGTTTCTTCTTCCCGAGTCTCCTCATATTCGCTGCTCGGCATCTGCTTCACGAACCAGGTGCCGACACGCGCCGTCCACGCGTTCCCGGATAACTTGACGTCGATCCATTCTTTAATCGTTGGGATCGGAACGTAAATCTCGATGAGCAAGAGCGTGCCGATCAGCAAGCCAAACAGGAACAGGAGCGAAGCGTAGGATATGTCGCAGCAGGTTCCGACTACTCCCTTGAAGCCGACCCGGGGCAGCAGGAGACAGACCAGCACGATGACAAGGGGATATTCGACGAAGCGATCGAAAACCATTGGACAGACGAGCGCGTTAAACAGTCCGCCCAACACACCGCCAAACGACATGAGCAAGTAGAACCACGTCAGATAACGAGGGTCGGGCCGCGTCCGAGCCAGCTCGCCGTGACAGACCATGCAGCTTACGAACAGGGCGGCCAAATGGAGATAAATATGGTCTACGTAATTCAAACTATAGTGCGGAATCTGAAAATTCGTCCAAGGAATCAGCAGAGACAGGAATTCCGCCAGGCTTTCGGAGGACGAGACGGTCGACTCGAAGACGAGCGCAAACACGGCGACGGGCAAGAGGACCAGCATGAGCGGATGCAACAACACCCGTAGCCTTGAAAAGACCAGGATAAAGCTCAACAAATAGATCGCCAGCGGCAGAATCCAAAGCAACGGCACTGGGGCGATGTCCGTCGTGATCTTCGCCGTCACACCCAACATTTGGCTGCTGGCAATGAAGGCGAGCGCGATCCAGCGTAGACCGCGGAAGAAGCCCGGGACGCGTGCCTGATCGATCGTCGCCGGAAGATCGCACGAGGCCGAGCGCGTAAAGAACCCAAGCAAGCCGCTGAGGATCGTCAGCACGATCAGGCCGCCATAGCCGATCGACCAATAATTCGTCTGTTCGCCCAGCGTATAAGACTTCTCGATCCAAAGCGGATAGCTCAAGAGCGCTAACATGCTACCGACGTTGCTCGCCGCGTAGAGAAAATAGGGGTCCTTGGCCGAGGGATGGGTCGTCTTGGAAAACCACTTTTGCAACAGCGGCGCGCTCGCCGAGAGAGCGAAAAAGGGCAAACCAACAAGGACGAACAGGGCGAGCAGCAGCCAGCCAAACAGCTTGACCGTGGATGGGTCCGAAAGGGGTGGTTCCCACCAGCGGGTCAACGCTGTGACATCGAAATGGACCCAGAGCAGCGGCGCCAGCGCGAGACACAGCACGACCGTATGTATAGCCAATTGGCGGCGAATGCATTGGATACGAGAGAGCAAATGGGCGTAAAGGTAGCCGAGGAGCAAAATCGCCTGGAAGAAGACCATGCAGGTATTCCAAACCGCCGGCGTCCCGCCCAAAAAAGGCAGCAACAGCTTTCCGACGATCGGCTGCACAAGAAAGAGTAGAGTCGCGCTCGTAAAGATCGTGAGCGTGAAGACGAACAGCAGCAAAACGGTCAACGCTCGTCCCTCCTCGGAAACTGCGCGGCATGGGTGCGGCAAGAGGGACTATCTTATGAGGTGACGCGGCCAATCAAAAGGGGTGAATATTACCGAGCCTGAAGCGTCAGCGAAGAGCATTTCACGCTTTTGACGCTTTACCGAGCCTGAAGCGTCAGCGAAGAGCATTTTTGTATTTCAAAATGCAAATGCTCTTCGCTCACGCTTCAGGCTCGGTAATCAACGCTCATTTGAAGTAGGTGTCCGTCTTGCCATACGCCACGTATTTGTTGCGCAGCCAGGCGTGAAATTGCCGGTAATGCTTCGCGCGCTGGTCGCCGCCGTCGGACAAGGCGTTGTAGCTCAGGTAAAGCTGCCGACGCCATCGGTCCGACCTATTTGGATCCGAACGGTGCGGCGTGAAACCGCCGAACACGGCCACGTCGCCAGGCTGTAGCACTAGCGGGACCGCTTTCGCCTCATCCACGGTGTCGGCGGGAAGCTCGTGATACTCGCCATCGAGCGGCGACAGTGTGCCATCGTGGTGGTAGCCAGGATAGACGACGGTGCAACCATTGTTCCGGTCAGCCGAATCGAGCGGGATGAGGACGGTCAGGAAGGTCTTCGGGAATTCCCTCCAGGAGATCCAATCCTGGTGTAGCCCGTAGCCTTTGATGCCCGGCGGCTTGTAGATCAGCTTGTCTTTGAACAGGCATGCCGGCTCGCCATACAGTTCGCCGAGCAATGCCAGGAGGCGCGTATGCAACGCCAACCGGCGGCACTCGGGGCTGATGTCGATAACCGGATCAAACGTCTCGAACGTGCATTCGCCGGATGTCATGTGGTTTTGCCAGCGGCAGCGCAGGTTTTTGACCGACATCAACTCTTTGTAATCGATCAGCAGTTGCTCCGCTTCAGCAGCGGTGTCCGCCATCTCGGTCGCGTTAAATAACGAACGAACCACGATGAAACCGTCCCGGTCATATGCGGTCCGCCGATCCGTAGCCGGGGATAAGAGGGTGGAGGTTGACATGCGGAGATATTATTCCTGGAGAACATGGAGCAGAAGGGCGCAGGGGGTTAGTTCCATAGGCCCCTCGCCCCCGCAATCGGGGAGAGGGGTTGGGGTGAGGGGTCAAGTTTTCGCAGATTTTCCCCCTCACCCCCAACCCCTCTCCCCCGATTACGGGGGGCGAGGGGAGCTTCTGACTCAACCTCTTAGTTCGCTCAGCCGCAACAGCCTTTGGCTTCCGGCGTATAGAATACAAACTGCTTCTGGGCTGGACCGCGCCGCAACGTTTCCCAAACGCTGGGCGTCACATCCACAGTCGCGCCGCGCCTGAAATATGTAACCGTCGTCGGTTTCGATCTGCTCGAAAGGTCCGCGATAGCTCACGGCATAGCCGGCGACCGGAGCGACAGCAGCCGGCTTGGTTCCATAAAGGCGGAACTTGCGCAGTTGCACGCCATCGGCTTTGATGCACTTGATGTCGCCGAGCTGTTCGTAGTGGACGTTGACAAAGCCGGCAGCCTGTAGCAGATCGACGGGCTCATGTTCGACCGGCACCGACCGGATGCGCGAGGCCAAGCCGGGCAAATCGGGCGTACCCGGGAATGGAATGTCCCCGACCATGCCCTGCACATAGACTTTGCCTCCTGGCCGAAGCACCCGCAGGGCCTCGGCCAGCAAAGCGCTCAACCGTTCGGCTGGGAAACCACCGTTGAACGATCCCACCAATTGGACTTCGTCGATGCTGCCATCCGCCTGGGGGATCTGCTCCGGGAGTTCGGTGGGCAAACGGTGTTCCCATATCGCGCCGGTGGTTTGTTCCGGCAAAGCGGGCGGTTCCTCATAGCCGAACTGTGGCAGATCCGCCTGGAGTACATACAGTTCGAGCAGGTTGTGATCGGGATCGACGGCCCAGACCTTGGTCCCTTTGGCGTAACAGCAGTTCACCGTACCCTGATTGTTGGGTGCAAAGCCCGCATGTTCGAGGCGGACGCGCACTGCTTCCACACTGTCCAGTTCGATGAAGCGCAGCCCAATATGATTGATCGGGCCGCCCGGAACACTCGGATAGCGCGTCAAGTTCAATACCAGGGCCGGATCGCTCACGACGAACTCGGCAAAATCGGGATAGTGCTTGAACGGCGCTTGGCCAAATAACACCTGATAGAACGCCACGGCGCGATCGACGTCCGCCACGTTCAAATTCAGGTGGAAATAATTGACTCGCACGGGCGCCTGCGCGGTCATTTCGAGGAGCGGTGGCGCCTTTTCGCTCCGAGGACGGGTCGCGGTTGCCGACATGGTAAGCTCTCCTTGGAGGTTAGGATTCAATTGGCCGAGCAGCTCGGTACTTCCATCTCATGGGCATTCGGGTCGTAAAACACAAACTGCTCCGCGGCCGCGCCGCGCCGGAGCAGGTTCCACGTTTGGCCGTCGACGTTGACGCGTCGGCCACGCGGATAGACGTTGCCCAGGTCGTCGCGGGAAACCTTGAAAGGCCCTTTGTAAAGAACGACCCGGTCGCGCTCCGTCGGCAATTCTTCCAGTTTGTGGGCGCGGATGTGTGTCTCGCCGACTCGAATGCCGTCGTGCATGAAGCGGCGCGTGCTCTCCTTGGGATTGATCAAGTCCACGCCGTGGAACCCGACGGTGCGAAACTGAGCCAATAGCTCGTCGATCGCGTTGACGTTCTTGATTAAGAGCGCGAGACCAGAAAATGCGGGCGAGCCATTGGGAAATGCCTTGTCCGCCATCAAACCATGAACATGGACCACGCCGCCCGCCTTCAACACGCGCATCGCCTCACGAACCAGCGCCTCCCGATCGGCGGCGGCGGGGAGCTGATTGAAGCTTCCCAATAGCCGGACTTCGTCGAGAGATCCATCCTCATACGGAATCCGCGCGAGCAAAGGATGCGTAGCAAAGTGTTCCCATACTTGCGTGCTGGGCGCCGGCAAGATCACGGCTGGAGGGCCATCCAAACTTTGCCGAATCGCCTCCGGCGCAACGTGCCGATCGATGGCATACAGCGACCAGAAGTTACCGTCCGGATCGGCGACATGCACGCGCATCTGCTCGGTGTAGCCGCAACGGGTACACTCCTGAGTCTGTGGTTTCAAACCCGCTGCCTCCAGGCGCTCGCGTGCTTCCAACACGGCCGAGCGGCTCGGCATGCGAAAGCCAACGCTACACATCGCCGACCCCGGCGCCGGTGCGCGCGGCACCAGGGACATGATCACGGGAGGATCGACCAATTCAAATTTGGCATAGTCCGGGTACGACTTGGCCGGCTGGAGATCGAAGAGGATCTTGTAAAACTCCAACGATCGCGCCAGGTTGGAGACGTTCAAGGACAGGTGGAATTTATTCAACGGATCTATCGGGGTCGCGTTCATGAGGTTCTCTCAAGAGGGTGCGGACTTATTCCTCATCAATGCTCGGACTATCCAAAACTACAGCCGGGACCTCGGCACAAGGCACCGGCACGAACCACATGCCCACTCCGATCAGCAGCGAGCTGATGCCGGAGATATACATGCAGGGATCGTAGGAGCCAAACTGATCCCGGCACCAGCCGAAGACGACCGGGCCGAGCCCGGACGCCGTGATGGTCACAAAGTGAGCCGCGCCTTGAATCTGGGCGATGTCGCGCCGTCCGAAGGCATAGCTCCATATGGCGAAGTATATGAGAGTATGCACGCTAAAGGCGAACGATTTGACAACTGACCAGATATAGGCTTCCGGAGCCGAATTCAAGAACGGCAGCCAAAGGTAGGCAATCGCGAACATGACCATGGACAAGGCCGCCATTTTTCCCATGGACCAGCGCTGGCACAACCAGCCGCCGCCGAGTTTGAAGACGGCTGCCCCCAAGACACCAATTATTACCGATTCAAAAAACACATCCGTCCCAAGTTTGCGATCCTTGAAAACCGATTCGTTGAACAAGGCGAAGCCAGCATTGGCCATACCGGTGACGAGGCACGACAATCCAAACAGGAGGAAGACCGGCGAGCGCAGCGCCTGCCAGACCGTCAACTCCGGGGCCGTTCCTATGAGGCGATTCGGATCGGGTTTGCCCATGACGCGCGGCTCATGCAGGGCGAAATAGCCTAGCGGCGTGGCTCCAAACAGCATGACGGCGGAGATGATCCACCAGACTTCGCGCCACGTCATGTGCCAGGTCGTCAACTGAAGCTGCAGCACGTAGACCCCGGCCGCATACATCAGCGCGACGACGATCGAAAAAACGGCCATGACCATGGCCGTGCCGCGCGGAAATGATTTTGCCACGAGTGCCGTACTCAGAAGAGCCATGACGCCCTGGCCCAAAATCCGCGCGATCGTGATGGCAAAAAATAATTGCCAGGTGCCGCTGACCACGGTCAGAAACGCCGTCGCCCCGGCCAACGTGACCATCAGCAGAAGATACGTACGCCTCATGCCGAGATAGGTGATTATCGTCCCGAACCCGACCGACAGCGCGGCGACCACCAGCGTGGCCCAAAGATTGACGACACCGAACATCGTTCGGCTGATCTCGAAGTCATGCAGCAATGGTTCCGTAATAAACGCCAGGCCGTAAACGCGGCAGGGCAACGTAGCAGCCATCGCGACGGCGGCGACCATCACGTTCGTCCAGGCCGCTACAGCCGACAGCTCATCGAGTGCGGCCGACCGTGTCGTAACCAGAGGGCCCGTCGCCCCGGCAGAGGGAACAGCTACGGACATGGATTATGCACCCCGTAGGCATCAAGTTAAGGCAACGAACCGCTCATGCACAACAACACGTGCGGAGATCAGGTCGAAAAATTGTTGAGGCATAACACCGTCTTAATCCCCCTAATGTTCCGCGCGGAGCATTGCTTGCAGACCGTCGCGCCAAAAAAGCACATAGGCTTGGCGCGACGGTCTGCGAACGCAACTACTTGACAAAGTTGAGTTTGCGCTGCGGCCAGGACCGTCGCGCCAACATTCGCGTGTGGTACCCCCCTGCGCCTGGTGTCAGGGCTTCGAGTAAGAACGCATGACACCAGGCGTCATTTCAGGGCCGGTCACTCAGCTTTGACCAATCACGGCGTCAAATCGAAATCCTGAACCTGTTGCCCACCCACGAGGACCAATTTCAGCTCGTTCGGCTTGGCGTAGCGCGCGGGCGGAATTGCTCCGCCGCTGGCTGCTGCCAACATCTTGGCGCCGACCGGCGGCGGCCTTACATTCCCGGAGCGATCCGTTTTTCCAAGCATCGCCGTTCGGGCTCTTACTAAGACCTTCGCCTCCCCCTTCGGGACGTTCACGAAGATGAAGTTGCCTTCCGCGCCGAGAATCGTGGCCACCTCTTTGCCGTCGCTGCTTACGAGAACAATTTGGCCACTGACGGGCTTGCCCTGGAACGTAACTTTACCTGAGACCACGTCGACGCTGTCGCGGTTTGCGCAGCCTGATAGCAACGTCGCTACGACTATCGCCGCGGCGAAATGTGCCCGAAGTCTTTGAGGAAAATCACGGCCCATCCCGAAATTCTCCGAGGCATTAGCTCCACAGGCTCCCCTCGCCCCCGTACTCGAGGGAGAGGGGTTGGGGGTGAGGGGGCTCAGTATTCCCAGATTTCGCCCCTCACCCCTAACCCCTCGCCCCCGAGTAGGGGGCGAGGGGAACCTATGCCCCTGATTCCTAAAAATCCGCCCCCACGATGTCGCCGCCCGCTCGCGTGGCTAACGCACGCCAGCTGGCCAGCGAGATGCCGTTGCTGACAAAGCGCACCGACCCATCGCACAAAGCGAGATTCACGCCGCCGGTATGCCGGCTGCGAGCGGCGATCCAACCGTGTCCGGTGTCCGCGTATAAGTTGCCGGCCGGATAAGTTCCGCTCGTGAAGTAATAATTGACGACGCAATTCGGCGTGCTGCTATTGGGAAGGTAGTAATGGTTGTATTGCGTGCTTGGCGGTTCCCCAAATACCCAGGAGTAGCCGGTGTGGTTTTCCACGTTATACAGCACCGAGTTGGCGCAGCCCGCGTCGCTTAGCGGCGTCATAGCGAATGTGCCGGGATTCATGGAATAGAAGTATTGTGTATTCGGATCGATCGGCCCGCTCACGAATTCAAAGCCGACCGGCCCGGTGCCCAGCGTGTGTTCGGAGACCGCGGCCGTGCTGCTCGTGCCGTCCTTGATGTCGGTGACCCGCGTGCGTGAAGCGGCATAAAAGACGCCGTCCGACTGATAAGGCGATCCGGGCCAGCCCGTCACTCCAGTCGACAGGCCGGTTCCAAGGTTGAACGCATAATTGCTCGGCCCGAACATTTGCCCGGCGGGCAGCCCGAAGCCGCTGTCAACCGGCTGCTCCACGTCGCTTGGGCACATGAAAATCTTCACGACCGAGGTGAAAGCCGCGTAGTTGGCCGGATTGACGTTGCCGCCGCTCCCAGGATCGAGCGCTGGCACCGCGAAATTCAAGCTGTTGTAGATGTTCCCTTGTTCCACGTAAGGGCTTATCAACGCGAGCGCCCCGTACTGATCGTCGTAATAAGGCAACCCATTGATCGAAGTGCCGCGAAAGACCGGCGGAAAGCAGCCATTAGACGCGTCGTAGGCGAAGCACGCGAGCATGATCTGCTTGATGTTGTTTTTGCACTGGCCGTTGGACGCCGACTCGCGCACCTTCTGCACGGCGGGCAACAACAGCCCAATGAGTACGGCAATAATGGCAATAACGACGAGCAATTCAATAAGCGTGAAACCGCTGCGCTTCTTCACGAGGTGACTCCGTAAGGCGCCTGATCGGCAATCGCGGTGGGAGCGAGTCAACGTCTCAATGACATCTTGACAACAAACAAGATGTTACGACGTTGATCGCGGAAAGGGAAGAGTCTATTTGCGTAAACCAGATTTTTTGTCTTGAGGGGCCCGGAGGGCGGGCCGGGTGTATCCAAATTTTCGGGGCACGCGTAGAAAGAGCCGCGCAAGAAGTAAGCGGAAAGGGGAGCGGAAAATATAAGGCGCCGGCGTCGAATAAAAGGCCATCCGAAAAGTCGCGTCTCCCCCTCCGGTGGTGTAGCTGCGCTCAACCACCGGAGGGGAGACACGACTTTTCGGATAGCCTTTTATTCGGCAATAGAGTAAAACTCAGCGAAAAGAACCGTCAATTCTTCTACTTAAGAGTCACCTTCAATGCCGTGCGAGTTTCTCCCGGCCCGAGGTTGCGGATTTCCAGGGTGTACTTGCTGTCCGCCTTGGGTGTGATCTTGACCTCACAGTCTGGCCCAGGGCTGTCGTCCTTGGCAACTTCTTTTCCGGCCGCGTCATAGACGAACAGATGCACGTCTGTCTTCTTCTCCCCCTTGACTGTGATGGTGGCCTCCTTACCGGCGGGGAAACTCAACGTGATGGATGTCTTTTCCTTCTCTTTGAGATCAAAGGACTTGCCTTTGAACTCTTCAGCCTTGCCCCCGTCGGTGGGTTTGTCATCCCTTGCCTGCGCGAAGCAGAGCGTACCAAGAACACAAATCGCCGTCAGCATGTAGGCATGACAGTTCTTGAATTTCATCAAAAATCCTCCAGTTGTGGAAATAGTGCCGTAAGATGCCTCATCTGGGAAAATCGTATATTAGCGAGCCCTGGCTCGCGCAACGTCCCGCCATTTGAGGCCAACATGGATTCCCGTTACGCAATTAACACGCCGCTCAACCGCGGCAATACATTCCCACTCTTTTTCTGCGAATTTGGCTAGACACGGAGGAATACCGTTCGCAAATCCATGCAAATTACTCCATCGGATCGGGCGAATTGCCCGATCCGATGGGAGACGAATCCGCATTGCTTTACGATCGGGCAGCGGCCTATTCCCTGAAATTTCGCTCTACGGCGGCCGTCCCTCCACAGTTGTCGAAGCCATTGTTGGAAAAGGCAGCCCCCTCATCTTGGCAAGCGCTCTGCTCGTGCGATTCTTTCCTATCACGATTAAGAGCCTATCCGAAGTAGAGTCGAGAAGTGGCGCGGTGGTTTAGGTCGAGTCCAGCGGTATCCGGCCCTTTCGTTGGCCGGTGCCTCAATCTCCCGGCCATGCCCCGTTTCCACTTCCCGCTCGTCGAACCGGACGGGCCCTATTAAGGCATCCGGCTCTCGGACAAGGTAACTCATGCGTTCGCTCACAAGACGCGAGGTCGCGGTCGCCCTGGAAGCCACACTAATCCCAGGTCCTCACGCAGGTAACGATCCGAATAACACTGTCGGGCCGTACCCTGCACGCGGTGCTTCCGACCCAGCCACTGACGGAGCCGTTGACAGGTGTGCGCCATCACCTGCTTCATGGCCGGGGCCGTGTTACCGAGACAAAAATAGTTCGCCCAGCCCACCAGTCGGCTGTTGACGCGAGTTATTAACGCCCGGCAAGACAACCACTGCCACGTTCGGCTGGTCTGATCGCGGATCACCTCACAGATCCCGTGGATCTTCTTGACGGCCGGACGGGGACCGATGTAGCTACGCCCCGTCTTCGGCGACCAGTTCCGACCGAACGTGTAACCCAAAAACGAAAACGTCTCGTCCGGCAAGCGGCAAACCCGGGTCTTCGTCTCGTTCACCGTCAACCGCAGCTTCGACATCATGCGCCGCATCACCGCCTCGGCTTCAAGAGCCGTACCACGGCAGCAGATCACAAAGTCGTCCGCATAATTGACGATACGCGCCTCAAGACGATTGGCATGCCCGTTTGTCTTCCAGCCCAGCACGAAGCGACGCATGTAGAGATTCGCCAGCAGCGGCGAGAGCACGCCCCCTTGCGGGGTGCCGCGACCCTCGTCCTTGTTGCGAGTCGTTCGACGCTTGTCCCCACGATCTCCAAGGTCTTCCACCGGTGCCTCCAACCAGCTTTTGATCAGGGCCAGTAGTAGCCCGTCACTAAGCCGTCGGCTCACCGATGCCATTAACTCGGCGTGGGGGATGCTATCGAAGTACCCACTCAAGTCCGCATCGACAATCTCCGTATGCCCGTTGTCTAGCAACGTCTGGACTTGCTCGATCGCGTCCAGAGCGCTTCGGCCTTGCCGATAAGCAAATTGTTCCGGCTGCAAGTCCGCCTCGAAGATCGGCTCCAAGACGAGCAACACAGCCATCTGCACGACACGGTCGCGGATCGTTGGAATGCCCAACGGTCGCTGTTTGCCATCCGACTTCGGTATGTACACCCGTCGGACTGCTTGCGGGCGATACGCTTTGTTTCGGAGTTCTTCCGTCAGTTCACCCAGCCAACGGTCCAGCCCGTACTCCTCGATGTCCGTGAACGTCTGGCCATCCACCCCCGCCGCGCCGTCGTTAGCGGCACAGCACAGGTACGCATGGCCCAGCACATCGGCCCGGTACACCTTGTCGTACAACGCATAGAACCGATAGGTGGGTGCTCTCTTCGCTTTGGCATGCAACGTCTCCTGGAGTTTCCGAACCGTATCGGGAGGTGTTAGGCTCATCACCAATCTCCTGGCTCTCTTTCCTTCGGACGCTGTCCTTGAACCAAGGCCCCTTCCCTCCACCGGCGTTACCCGGCTTCAGCGGTACTACGAGCCTCTCCGCCACCCCAAGCGGCCCGGCCTGTCCCTCGCGGGCGTCCGGTTGGCACTGCTGCCACCGCAGGGGGTTTCCCGTGTTGCGTTAACTTTCCTATGCCGACATGCCGTCGCCATTACCCCGGTGGCAACGCGGGTGGGGCTAAAGTCGTTCCCCCTGTATCCTCGCGTCTGCGGCCTTCCCCATCCCTTTGCTGGGTCGGCTACCACATTACCCGTTTCGAGGCCTGCTCAGCGTTCACTCACGTTACGGCCTGCCTGCTCGCGGAGTCGCTCAAACGACCCTTTCCATCGAAGGCTTCGACAGTTTCGTTACCTCCACTGCCGCTCCGATTGCTACCGGCTGGAACGACCAGTTGCCGGGTGGGATTCGCACCCACTGAAAAGTCACGCCTTGGCACGGCGCACAAAGGGGTCAGGTACCATTGCCGGAACGGCCCGAAGGGTGCTTCGCACAATGGTACCTGACCCCTTTTTCGGATAGGCGGGACAAGGTTTAGCTCGCTGAATCAACCTCCAACAGCCGTTCGGAACGATGGATGAGTTATGAGCCAACCCAACGAAATATCCGCCCAAGAAGACCTCACGACGGCCTCGCCAAGCGTTATGGCCCAGATGCGAATTCACCTTAGGCCACTCCTCCTCGGAACTCTCCTCCTCACGCTGCTGACCGGAATGGGCTTTCCTCTTCTTCTTGCCGCCTTCGCATGGCCATTGTTCCCCCATCAGTCCAGCGGCAGCCTCGTTTCACGGAATGGCAACGTTGTCGGCTCCGAACTCATCGGTCAGAATTTTTCTCAAGCTGGTTACTTTCACTCTCGTCCTTCCGCCGCTGGCGACGGCTACGACGCCACTGCTTCGGGAGGCACCAATCTCGGACCGGCTAATCCGAAACTCCGCAATGGCGCACGCGACGCTCCCGCCACTCCAGGCGCTGGTGGAACCTTTGCCGGGGTACGGGAATTGGCGGACGCCTATCGACTCCAGAATGGATTAGGAGCCAACGTGCCAGTCCCGGTCGATGCGGTCACGCGCTCAGGTAGCGGTCTTGACCCACACATCAGCCCGGCCAACGCGGCCCTGCAAGTCGGGCGCGTGGCCCGCGCACGTCAGCAAAGCGAGGAGAAGATTCGGAACCTCGTTGCCGAACACACCCACGGCCGCCAGTTAGGTTTCCTCGGTGGACCACAAGTGGATGTCCTCGCACTCAACATTGCCCTCGATAGCAGCGCACCTCTTCCCACACTCGCTCCAAATCGCTGATTGCCCCTCTGGAGATGCGCGCCATGCATTGGCTTGAATATGTTATTTTCCTCGGCATCGTCGTTGCGCTGGCTCGGCCTTTCGGCCTATATCTCGCCCGCGTTTTTGAAGGGCAATATACTTTTCCCGACCCGTTCCTACGGCCCTTGGAGAAATTGCTATACCGCCTTCTTGGTGTCCGTTCAGAACAGGAGATGACGGCGGCAATCTACTTTCTGTGTTTTCTGGCTTTCAGCGGCTTGGGAACCGTTGTTCTGTTCTTACTGCTCCTCGGCCAACGCTGGTTGCCCGGCGGGCCCGACAGTCGTTACCTAACCACGGAGATGACGCTAGACCTGGCCGCGAACACCGCTCTGAGCTTTTCAACCACGTCAACATGGCAAGCTTACGGCGGTGAATCAACACTTCGTTATGGAACTCAGCTCGTCGGCCTGGTGGCGCAGAACTTCCTTGCCGGTGCTTCCGGCCTCGCGCTCGGCATGGCTTTCATCCGCGGTTTCGCCCGTGAGCGAGCAACTACGCTCGGTAATTTCTGGGTGGATCTCGTGCGTGCCCTGCTTTGGGTCTTGCTCCCTTTATCACTTGTGGGCGGGTTGCTGCTTGTCTGGCAGGGTGTACCGCTCAATCTGGCGCCTTATACCGAGGCACGAACGCTAGAGGGACAGATCCAAACGATCGCCCAGGGGCCGGTTGCCCCACTAGAGATCATCAAGAATCTAGGTACCAACGGCGGTGGCTTCTTCAACGCTAACGGAGCCCACCCCTACGCCAACCCGACTCCACTCGCCAACTTCCTCGGACTCCTGGCGATAGCCGTACTGCCTGCCGCTCTTCCTATCACATTCGGCCACATGGTCGGCCGTGAGCGTGCCGGATGGTTGCTACTGGCGGTCATGGTCGTGCTATTCACGGCCGGCATCGTTGTCTGCGATCATGCGGAACGGTCACCACCTTGGCGACTGGCGGATATCGGCGTGGAAGGCGGTAATTTGGAGGGGAAGGAAGTACGCTTCGGCATTGGAGATTCGGTCTTGACGGCGGTGGTTACTTCAAACGCCGCCACTGGCTCGTCCAATTCGATGCACGGTTCCTACCAGCCGATGGGTGTGCTCGTCCTGCTCGCAAACATGCTACTGGGTGAAGTTGTATTCGGCGGCTTAGGCACCGGGTTGTACAGTATCGTAATGGTGGCTTTGGTGGGGGTATTTATGGGTGGGCTCATGGTCGGACGCACACCGGAGTATCTAGGCAAAATACTCACGACGGCGGAAGCGAAGTTAATTGCTCTGTTCATTCTAGTGACACCAATGGTCGTGCTGCCGCTGACGGGGTTAGCGGTTGTCACGGAAGCCGGCCGCGCAGGCCTGGTGACAAATAGCGGGCCCCGCGGCTTTACCGAGATTCTCTTCGCGTACACCTCGTGTATAGCTAACAACGGTCAAAGCATGGCCGGACTAAACGCTAACTCGCTTTTCTACAATCTCACCACCGCCGTCGCCATGGCGGCGGGACGCTTCGTCTTGGCAGGCTTGGCCCTGACGCTTGCGGGCAGACTCGCGGCACAAGTGCGCAGGCCGGTGACGATCGGCACTCTCCCTTGTGACACGGTTACTTTTGGGGTACTTGTACTCGGCACACTGTTACTTGTTGGCGCCCTGTGCTTCTTACCAGCATTGGCTCTTGGGCCTATCGCTGAACAATTTCAACCGTAACTCGAGACGAGGTCGAAGAGGCTATCCGAAGTAGAGTCGAGAAGTGGCGCGGTGGTTTAGGTCGAGTCCAGCGGTATCCGGCCCTTTCGTTGGCCGGTGCCTCAATCTCCCGGCCATGCCCCGTTTCCACTTCCCGCTCGTCGAACCGGACGGGCCCTATTAAGGCATCCGGCTCTCGGACAAGGTAACTCATGCGTTCGCTCACAAGACGCGAGGTCGCGGTCGCCCTGGAAGCCACACTAATCCCAGGTCCTCACGCAGGTAACGATCCGAATAACACTGTCGGGCCGTACCCTGCACGCGGTGCTTCCGACCCAGCCACTGACGGAGCCGTTGACAGGTGTGCGCCATCACCTGCTTCATGGCCGGGGCCGTGTTACCGAGACAAAAATAGTTCGCCCAGCCCACCAGTCGGCTGTTGACGCGAGTTATTAACGCCCGGCAAGACAACCACTGCCACGTTCGGCTGGTCTGATCGCGGATCACCTCACAGATCCCGTGGATCTTCTTGACGGCCGGACGGGGACCGATGTAGCTACGCCCCGTCTTCGGCGACCAGTTCCGACCGAACGTGTAACCCAAAAACGAAAACGTCTCGTCCGGCAAGCGGCAAACCCGGGTCTTCGTCTCGTTCACCGTCAACCGCAGCTTCGACATCATGCGCCGCATCACCGCCTCGGCTTCAAGAGCCGTACCACGGCAGCAGATCACAAAGTCGTCCGCATAATTGACGATACGCGCCTCAAGACGATTGGCATGCCCGTTTGTCTTCCAGCCCAGCACGAAGCGACGCATGTAGAGATTCGCCAGCAGCGGCGAGAGCACGCCCCCTTGCGGGGTGCCGCGACCCTCGTCCTTGTTGCGAGTCGTTCGACGCTTGTCCCCACGATCTCCAAGGTCTTCCACCGGTGCCTCCAACCAGCTTTTGATCAGGGCCAGTAGTAGCCCGTCACTAAGCCGTCGGCTCACCGATGCCATTAACTCGGCGTGGGGATGCTATCGAAGTACCCACTCAAGTCCGCATCGACAATCTCCGTATGCCCGTTGTCTAGCAACAATTGGA
>CAWBOY010000008.1:0-506961 GCA_963790585.1 uncultured Planctomycetaceae bacterium | reverse complement strand
AAATGAGGGTTTTCTACAGAGCATACCTGACCCCTTTTTCGGATCGCATAATGGTACCTGACCTGCTCCGTAGAAAACCCTCATCCTGACCGATCCAGCATGAGGTTTAGGGTCAAAGCAAGCAACCACCCATCTCGAGATTCACTAGGAAAACCCAGGCCCGCTACCGACGTCGCTAAACGTCGCTTGATCATAGAGTTCACAGTCTCAGCCTGCCAACGTTGGCCATAGCCTCCATGTTTCTTGTCCAAACGCTGACGCATCTGCCGCCGGTATCGGCCCGTCGGCGGAGTTCGACTCGGGCGACCGTGGCTGGCAGGCATAAAGGATTTCACGCCGTGCTGCTCTCGTGCGTAACAGTGGTTCGGCTCCGAATCATAGCCGGCGTCCGCCACGATTCGCTCCGGCCGAACGGTGGCCAAGGTCTCATCCATCAGGCCGACGAAGCGATCGACGTCTGGGTGAGGCCCCCGACTGGTAGCGACGCCGAGGATCGCATGCGTGTCGGTATCGACACTGAGTTCGAGCTTGAGAAAGCGCGTGTAGCGTACGGTTTGCTTCGTTGCTGCCCCCTTGCCGCGTCGCCGGATGAAGTAGCGGCTGGCGTGGCCGCAGTCCATGCCGGTCGAGTCAAAGGCAGCGCGCGCGCACCCGTCGGCGACGGCCGAGAAACCGCCGCACGGTGGCGTGGAGAAGCCGCCGGGCGCGGGGCCGCCGGAGCAGGCGTACGCTGGCCTTTTGGAGTGTGGTGAAATGCGGAATGTGCGTCAAGCGAAGAACCTGACGGAGGTCCGAGAGGTCGCGTAAGAGCTGGACGATGCCACGGTAGTCTGTCTTGAAAAAGACCTTGAGAGTCAAGCAGGCGAAGAGTTGGTGTTGTGTGTAGCGTTTGGGGCTGAAGCGGTTGGCAAAGGTGCGCAATGTCTTGCGAGCGACGGTCAAAGCCCGCTGCGCCACGGCAATTGGCGATTTGGTTGTAGTGCTCATAATGCATTATACGGCCCAATTGACGGTGCAGCTGGGGGTTTTCTACGGAGCATACCTGACCCCTTTTTCGGATCTTTTTCGGATAGGCTCTAAGTTCAAGTTTCGCACATTTTAGGGTCTGTTGGCAGCATCTCGCGGGAGAAAAAAGTTCGGCTTCCCGGCTCGGTTTGGTAACTTGGGATCATCTACTATTCCAGGTCGCCCCGTGGCAAGGAAGCCGATCTATGGAAGTTACCGCCTCTTTCGTTGCTCTGCTACAGCATTTCGTTCCTGTTTTCACCGCCCCAACCTTTCAGACCTTCGTCGAGATCATCTCCGGCTGGGTTCTCTCTCCACGCCGCCGCTACGTCACCGACGTCATCTTCACGGGAGGCAACCTCGACAACGGACACTGGTGCCGCTTCCATCGCTTTTTCAGTCATGCCGCCTGGGATAGGGATGTCTTGTCTTTGCACCTGGCCAAATTAGTGGCACGCGTGTTCGCCCTGGTGCTTCCTTGTCGTGGGCCGTCGATGATACCTTGTGTCGTAAACGTGGCCTCACTGTTTACGGCGCCGGCATGCACTACGATCCCCTCATCTCCAGCCGCGCCAAACCTCTTGTTAGTTGGGGACACGATTGGGTCGTCCTCTGCCTCGTCATCGCCCACCCCTTCTGGGCACCCACCAAAGTCTTTGCCTTACCAATCACCATGAGGTTGTATCGCAATCGCCAAGGTCTCACCAAGGGAAAAAAGAGCAAAGCCAAAGCCGCCAAGACCAAGGCCGACCCCAACCATCGCACCCGGCCCGAACTGGCCGTCGAGCTGATTTCCTTGGTCTCTACCTGGTTTCCTCAAGACGAAATCGTCGTTACAGGCGACAGTGCCTACGGCGGCAAGAGCGTTCTGTCCCACCTACCGGCCAACGTTCATTTGATCAGCCACGTTCATCCCAAAGGCGCCCTCTATGCTCTCCCACAGCCACGTACGACAAAAGGCAAAGGGGCTCCACGAAAGAAGGGTACACGTTTGCCGAACATGGCCCAATGGGCCGACGACGCCACGCGACCCTGGACGGAACTCCACTTCGATCAGTTCGGACTCCATGCTGTCCTACAGGTCAAAACCCAGCAAGCCTTGTACTACAAGGCTGGTGGCCAGCGTCTTTTGACCATCGTCTTGACACGTGATCTTCAAGGTAAAAGGCCCGATCAAATGTTTTACTGCACCAACCTTGACTGGGATGCCCGCCACATCCTCTCCACCTATGCGTGCCGGTGGGCCATCGAATGCACCTTCGAGAATTGCAAACAATTTTTGGGGCTGGAAGACCCTGCCAACCGCTTGCCCCTGGCCGTCCAGCGGACCGCACCGATGGCTCTGCTGCTGTATAGCCTGGTTGTCGTCTGGTTCCACCAGATGGGTCACCGCTTCCTCCAGTTTCCGTACCGCCCGTGGTATCGACGCAAACAAGAGCCTTCGTTTGCTGATCTTTTGACCACCCTACGGCGTGTCAGTTGCCAAGAGAAAACCGACACACTGCTTCCAAAACGGTGTCGCCTAAAAACCTGGCTCACCCAGATTACCGAGCTTCTCAGCCGAGTCGGATGAGACAGCTGCTCGCCGTCTTTTTTCAACCAATCCCGGCACATGTGACTCGACGGACCGTCAAAAATCACCGGCCCCAGCGCTAGATTTACGCGCCGGAATGTGCGAAACTTGAACTAAGGAAGTGGCGGCACGCTTCCAACGTGCCGGTGCGTCGTTTTTTTTCGGGATTTGGCCTGTTCTGGACGCGACCGCCTTCGGCACTTGTCGTTTTCGGCACGTTG
This sequence comes from uncultured Planctomycetaceae bacterium, assembly GCA_963790585.1. Classification (GTDB taxonomy): domain Bacteria; phylum Planctomycetota; class Planctomycetia; order Gemmatales; family Gemmataceae; genus CAWBOY01. The sequence continues at coordinate 504,162 of CAWBOY010000008.1, read as the reverse complement.
AAAACGTGCCGCCACAACCTTGAGAGGCAGACTCTGAGTTACACCCCTGCTTTTCGGTGTATTAATTCCGTGGTCGCTCGCCTTTTCGGTTCTCTAGAATAATTCGCCAGGCGTGTTGTGTCCTGGCGATTGTCCGAAGGATATGCGATGTCACGACTGAAAAACGACTCCCAGCCAGCCAAACCGATGCTCGAGAAGTGCCCCACGGGCATCGAAGGGCTCGATGAGGTCACGCAGGGTGGATTGCCAAGGGGCAGGCCAACACTGGTCTGTGGTAGCGCCGGCAGCGGTAAAACGCTCCTAGCGATCGAGTTTCTCGTCCGCGGAGCGATCGAATACGACGAACCTGGCGTGTTTCTATCTTTCGAGGAAACCGCCGAGGAACTGACCCAAAATGTCCGCTCGTTAGGCTTCGATCTCGAAGACCTCGTTGAGCGCAAAAAACTGGCAGTAGATTACGTTCGCGTCGAGCGCACCGAGATTGAAGAGACCGGCGAGTACGACCTAGAAGGATTGTTCGTGCGCTTAGGCTACGCGATCGATTCTCTCGGCGCCAAGCGCGTTGTCTTGGATACTATTGAGATCCTATTTAGCGGCTTAGACAACCTCGGCATCCTGCGCTCGGAGCTGCGCCGCTTGTTCCGCTGGCTCAAGGACAAGGGCGTGACTGCCATAATCACCGGGGAAAGAGGCGACGGCAGGCTGACGCGCCACGGCCTCGAAGAGTATGTTTCCGACTGCGTCATTCTCCTGGACCACCGCGTGACCGAACAAGTTTCGACACGCCGCATGCGCATTGTCAAGTATCGTGGCACCACGCACGGCACCAACGAGTTTCCTTTCTTGATCGACGCGGACGGCATTTCTGTCGTCCCGATCACGTCCGCGGGCATGGACCATCCCGCCACCGAGGAACGGATCTCGAGCGGCGTTCCCAGCCTGGACGACATGCTGGATGGCAAAGGGTATTATCGGGGCAGCAGCGTGCTGATTTCGGGGACCGCGGGGACGGGCAAAACCAGCATCGCCGCCCACTTCGCCGTCGCCGCCTGCGAGCGCGGCGAGCGCTGTCTGTTCTTCTCCTTCGAGGAAGCTCAGACTCAGCTCGTGCGCAACTTGCGGTCGATCGGCCTCGATTTGGGACAGTGGATCAAAAAGGGGCAGCTGGTGATACAATCCGCGCGGCCCACCCTCTATGGCCTGGAAATGCACCTGGCGACGTTGCATAAGTCGATTGCGGAATTCAAACCCCACGTCGTTGTGGCCGATCCGATTAGCAATTTCATCGCCGCCGGGACCATGAACGAAGCCGGCTCCATGCTGATCCGCCTGGTCGATTATCTAAAAAGCGAAGGGATTACCAGCCTATTTACCAATCTCACTCAGGGCGGCAGCTTTCCAGAACAAACGGACGTGGGCATCTCTTCGATCATTGACACCTGGCTGCTGCTCCGCGACATCGAGCAAAACGGTCAACGCCAGGGCCTGATTTACATCCTTAAATCCCGGGGCATGCCTCACTCCAAACAGGTCCGAAAACTCCAAATTACGAGCCGCGGCATCGAATTCGCTGAATCTATCAACGGGATTGCGACTATCGAACATATCGCTCCGACCGCCCTTCCGAGCCGTACAGGCAAGGGCGGCGCACGCTGACAGACGGTACCTTAATCGAAGTGAGCCTGAGATGGACGCAGCGGCGAATCAATCACCCCAAGCCGATGAGATCTGGGATCTCCGCCTTTATGTCGCCGGACAGACGGCGAAATCCCTCGCCGCCTTCAGCAACCTCAAAAAGGTTTGCGAGGAGCATCTGCCGGGTAAATATAAGATAGAGATTGTCGATTTATTGGTAAATCCGCAGCTGGCGCACGGCGATCAGATCGTCGCCATTCCGACGCTTGTGCGGAAACTCCCAGAGCCGATCCGCAAGATCATCGGCGACCTGTCAAATACCGAACGCGTTCTCGTCGGTCTGCACCTTCGACCAATTAAAGCGGCCAGGGAATAATCATGACAAAGCCTCGGAACGACGTCACAGAGGTCTTTGATGCGGCAGCCACCGAACCCAGCCCGGCCAAGTACATGCTGCGTCTCTTCGTGACTGGCATGACGCCGCGGTCGACAGCGGCGATCACGCGCATCAAAGCGATTTGCGAAGAGCATCTCTGTGGCCGCTACGAGTTGGAAGTGATCGACATCTACCAGCAACCGACGCTTGCCAAAGGGGAACAAATCATCGCCACTCCCACCCTCATCCGGCTCCTGCCGAAACCCCTGCGGCGGCTCGTCGGCGATTTGTCGAATAAACAACGAGTGCTTCTTGGATTGGATCTGCGCGAGGCATAAGAGCGATGCCTATGAATAACCTGCAGGAAGCTGAAATTCAAGAACTGCGTCGCCGCCTCGATGAGGCCGAAGACACGCTTCGCGCCATACGCTCCGGCGAGGTGGACGCGCTGGTCGTGTCGAGTGAGGAAGGCGAGCGCGTTTATACGCTCCAAGGCGCCGACCATCCCTACCGCGCGCTGATCGAAGCTATGCAGCAGGGAGCTGCGAGCCTGACCGACGACGGCTCGATCCTCTATTGCAACAAATGTTTCGCCGAAATGCTGCAGCGGCCGCATGAAAAAGTGATCGGGGCAAGCGTCTCTCAGTTTCTCTCCGCGTCCGACCGGATGTCATTCGAGAAAATCCTGCGCCGCGGTCGGCGCAAAAAAGCCAAGGCGAGCTCCATTTTCTGGCATCGGACGGCACGTTATTGCCCGTTTTTGTCGCCCTGGCACCGCTGCCTTTGACCGATGCCGTCGCGATCTGTATGGTCGTCACCGATCTGACAGACTCGAAAAAACATCAAGACCTGTTGGAGACCAACCGCCGCAAGGACGAATTCCTTGCCATGTTAGCCCATGAGCTGCGCAACCCGCTCGCGCCAATTCAAAATGCCGTGGCGATCCTGCAGCATCTGGGCCGGGCTGACGACCAACTGACCTATGCCCGCGACATCATCGGCCGTCAGGTCCACCACCTATCCCGGTTGGTCGATGACCTCCTGGACGTATCGCGCATCACCCTCGGCAAAGTGACTCTAAAGAAGGCGCCGGTGGAAGTGGTGACGGTCATGGCCCGAGCCGTCGAAACAAGTCGGCCGGCGATCGACGTCCGGGGCCACGAGCTGACGCTGTCACTCCCGCCGAAAAGTGTCCAGGTTGAGGGCGATCCGACACGCCTCGCCCAGGTCATCGGCAATCTGTTGACCAACGCCGCCAAGTACACCGAGGAAGGCGGCGAAATCTTTTTGTCCGCCGAGCGGGACGGCGCGGAGGTGGTCATCCGCGTGCGCGACACGGGGATGGGCATACCCGCGGACCTGCTGCCGCGAGTCTTTGATCTCTTCACCCAAGGCGATCGTTCCCTGGCCCGGTCGGAAGGCGGCTTAGGCATCGGCCTGACGCTGGTGCGCCGACTTGTAGAAATGCACGGCGGCACGGTCGATGCCAGCAGCGACGGCCCTGGAAAGGGTAGCGAATTCAGCGTGCCGCCTTCCAGCCCTGGCGGAGGTGGATGAAGCTCAAGCCGAGCCGATCTTGGATGGGGTGACGCAAGTCATCAGTACGGACGGCCGAGATATCCTTATCGTCGAGGATAACAAAGATGGAGCCGACAGCCTCGCTCTGCTTTTGCGACTGCTGGGCCACAACGTGCGCGTCGCATATAACGGTTCCGAGGCCCTCCACCTGGCCGCAACCTTACACCCGCAAATCGTCCTGCTCGACATCGGCTTACCCGGGATGAGTGGTTTTGAAGTGGCGAGACGCTTGCGCGCCCAGCCCGGATTTGCCGCCACGAAGCTCGTCGCCATGACCGGCTACGGCCAGGAAGAAGACAAGCAACTCAGCCGCGAAGCTGGATTCGACCATCACCTCGTCAAGCCGGTCGAACCGGAGGTGTTACAGGATCTGCTAGGATCAATAGCGAGTTAATTCGCCAGCTCCGAGCGTTACTCCTTGATCCCCATCTGGTCCAGCACAAACGCATAAACTACGGCTCGTTCCTTGAGACGATCGTATCTTCCCGACGCCCCGCCGTGGCCGGCCTCCATGTTGCATTTGAAGATCAACGGATTCTTGTCCGTCTTCAGCGAGCGTAGTTTGGCCACATATTTCGTGGGCTCGTGAAACAATACCTGGCTATCGTTGAGCGACGTCGTCACCATGATGGCGGGGTAACCCTTTTTCGCCAGATTGTCATAGGGCGAATAACTCAGCATATACTTGCCGGCCTCCAACTCCTTGGGATTGCCCCACTCCAGAAACTCTTCCACCGTTAGGGGCAACGATTCGTCCAACATGGTGTTGATGACATCCACATACGGGACCTCCAATACCGCGACTTTGCACAAGTCGGGTCGCATATTAACGGTGGCGCCGATCAACAATCCGCCCGCGCTTCGGCCATCGATTGCCAGGCGCTCGCGGGCTCCATATTTCTCCTTTACGAGATGGTCGGCGCAGGCGATGAAGTCGGTAAACGTGTTCTTCTTTTTCATCAGCTTGCCATTGAGATACCATTGCCGGCCCATGTCACTGCCGCCGCGAATGTGTGCAAGGGCATAGACAACGCCGCGATCGAGCAACACCAGCCGCGTCGGCTCGAAAGTGACGGCGCCACTGTAACCGTAGGAGCCATACGCGTAGAGAAAGATCGGCGCCGTGCCATTCTTCTTCAGGCCTTTCTTGTAGACGAGCGAAATCGGAACTTTGGTACCGTCCTGCGCGGTCGCCTCGATCCGTTCGCTGACGTAGTTATTCGGATCGAAGCCTCCAGGAACCTCCAGGCGCTTGAGAAGCGAGCGTTCCTTGCTGGCCGGATCATAGCGATAGACCGACTCCGGCGTGACGAAGCTGGTGTAGTTCATCTGGAAGGTGTCGGAATCAAACTCCGGATTATTCCCGAGGCTGGCTTCGTAGGAGGACTCAGGAAAGCTTACACGGTGGCTGGTCTTGGTCTTGAAGTCGAAGATGCAAAGCTGAGGCAAACCAGCCTCGCGCTCGGAGAGGACGGCGAAGTTCTTGAATAGGGCTATCGAAGCCGTGTACACCGTTGGGTTGTAGGGCAAGAAGTCGGCTGCCGTTCCCTTGGCGATCTCTTTGTCGGCAATCGTCTGCACACAAAAATTGGTGCGGTCGTTGGCATTGGTGCGAATGTAGAACAGGTCGTCACGATGGTCGATGCCATACTCGACACCTTCCTTGGCGCCTGGAAGAGTTGAAACTCACCCGCCGGTTGCCCGGTGGGCAACACCCAACATTCCGTCGTCGTCGAGCTGGCCGATTCATGAACCAGATATTTCTTGTCATGCGTCCGATCGATGCTGAGGCGATACTTCTCGTCCTTCTCTTCGTAGATCAGGGCGTCCTTTTCTTTGGGTTCGCCGATTCGATGGCGGTAGAGCTTGTGAGGCCGCTTGGCCGCGTCCTCCGTCGTGTAAAACACCGTGTGGTTATCGGCTGCCCACTCGAAGCCGTTCATCTTGACGAACTTGTCCTCGACTAGCTTGCCCGTGGCCAAGTCCTTGATGGAGAGATAATACTCGCGGAATCCCGTGGTATCGGTGCGGTAGGCGTAGAGTTTGCCATCGTCGCTGACGCCGGCGGGCGTCGCGCTCATGTATTTTTGACCCTCGGCCAGCTTGTTGACGTCGAGTAGGACATCTTCCGCTCCCTCCAGGCTCCCCTTCTTACGGCAATAGATCGGATACTGTTTCCCCTCCACGGTTTTGGTGTAGAACCAAAAACCGTTATCCCGGACTGGTACATCGAGATCGGTCTGCTTGATGTGCGAGAGCATCTCTTTGTAGAGCTTCTCCTCCAACGGCTTGAGATGCTTCGTGACAGCCTCACGATAGGCGTTCTCTGCTTCGATATACTTGATCGTCTGTGGGTCTTTTTTGTCCTTGAGCCAATAATAGGGATCCTGGATTTTCAGGTCATGGAAGTCGAGGGTATAAGGTCGCGTCGGGGCGACCGGTGGAGTTGGCGCCGGAGCTTGGGCCGTGAAGAGGAGTCCTACGGACAGGAGGAAAAGGGAGTTCATGAGATGGCCTCCAGCGACTAACTGAGCCTGAAGCGTAAGCGAAGTGCATTTTGTATTACCGACCCTGAAGCGTAAGCGAAGCGCATTTGTATTTATAAATGCAAAATGCAAATGCCCTTCGCTTACGCTTCAGGCTCGGTTGGTCGCCGTTACTTTTTATCGATCCGATACAACCGCTCCGCGGTCCGCAGGAAGATCGCCCCGTCGGCCGCCGCGTAGGACGCCAGGGTACGCTCATTCATCTCATTCACCGCCAGCAATTTGTATTTCGTACTCGCCTCGACAACGAACCCGGTTCCGTCCTCGTTTTGGAAGTAGACCTTGCCGTCAGCCAAGATCGGCGAGGCCGAGAAGCCACCTTTGAGGCGATTGGTCCAATGGACCTTGCCGGTCTTGGCGTCCAGGCACGAGGCGAAACCAATATCGGAGACAATAAAGAGGTTATCGCCGTCGAGGAGCGGCGACGGGGTGTGCGGCGCATTTTTGGTGAGAGTCCAGGCGAGATTCGTATCGGTGATGTCTCCGTTGCCGTCAGCCCGGATCGCCAAGAGACTGGCGTTGTCGTAGCTCGTCGAGAGGAACAACAGGCCGTGGCCATAAACGGGCCGCGGAATAACCGAGTAACCCGTGTAGCGGAAGCGCCAGATCTCAGCACCGGTCTTGGGATCATAGGCCGCCACGACGTTGCTGCCCGAGCTGATGATCTCGCGTCGGCCGCCGACCTCGATCAAGAGGGGTGTGTGAAAGGAGAACTTCTTCGGCGCTTTCGATTGACGGTCGGTCTTCCAGCGCACTTTGCCGGTGGCTCGGTCGAGCGCCACCACGCACTGCATGTCATTGCCATCAACGCTGAAGACAATGAGATCATCCACGAGAATCGGCGAGCCGCCGTTGCCATGTTGTGGCTGATAGTGGAGTTCGGTATTCGCCCAGATGAGCTTGCCGTCCAGATCGAGACAGGCCGTTCCCAGATGACCGAAATGAACGTAGAGACGCTTGCCGTCGACGATCGGCGTCGGGCTGGCGTTTCGATTCTTGAAGTGGATGGAGGAGACGTTGGCGCCCGGCTGATGAATGGCTTCGACGTTCCAGAGTATCTTGCCGTCCTTGGCGTCGAGGCAAAGGACTCGTAAAGAGAGGTCTTTTGTGGCAGCATCCTTGCCGCCCACGGCCGTCGTCAGATAGACGCGACCAGCCACGACGACGGGCGACGACCAGCCAGCGCCTGGAATCTCTTGTTTCCAGGTGATATTTTTGTCCGGCCCCCACTCGGTCGGCAGCGAGCCCGTGACATGCCCTTGCCCCGTTGGGCCGCGAAACTCGGGCCAATCCTCGGCACGGCCGCTGCCGGCCAGCATCAGCGCGGCAGCAATCACCAACGCATGGCGCATGGTCTCTCTCCTTTACGTTCCGATGAATCGAGTCCAAGACGTCGGGGCTAATAAATAAGAAAACCAACGAAAAAGCGAGCCGGAAACGTATTATTTACGCTCTCGGCTCGCAAACTGCGTCGCTCACTAGTGCTCCGCCCAGACTAAATTTACGGGTGGCACAGACATTCCTGTCTGTGCAGCAAAAGGCACATTCGTCGGTTCCCGCACAGACAGGAATGTCTGTGCCACCCGTAAATTTAGTTCTTTGACTCCGAACCCCGCACTTGCGCTTGGGGTATGGTGAGTGTTCCCCTTCTTTTGAGGATTTGTACTTAGCCAATCAGGAGGGCGTTGTGGCGGGGGCTGGCGTTTCTTCCTTCTTCGGAGCCGGAGCGGGTATGTCTTGCCCCGCAAGCAGGATATGCTTGACTTTGACAGCGATGAAGGGTTGCCGATGGCCGGTAAAGCGGCGGTAGTTCTTGCGGCGGCGGAACTTCTGGATATAGGTCTTGACCGACGGATGATCGACAACATCGCCGACGATGCGACTGCCGACGACCAGCGGTTGCCCGACCTGCGTATCGCCGCCGTTGGCGTAGAGAAGGACGCGCGCGAACTCGACGCGAGCGCCACTTCCGCTTCACGGTAATCAACCGTTACAACGTCGCCTTCGCTGACCTTATATTGCCGCGAGCCGTCTTCAAATACTGCGTACATGGTAAGTATCAACCATTCGTCGCTTGTGGGTGAGTAATTAGCAAGCAATCACTGTAGCAGAAGGCCCTTAGCCTGACTAGGGGTCTCCCGGGATCGGCAAGCGGCCGGTTTCATGCGCTTGGGGCTGGTGCGGTTAGCGAGCAGCACTGGAGTGGCCGCCGCATTCTGGCGAATGCGGCTATAAGGCACGCCCGGTCCCCAAAATCGGTTGCCCAGCCGCGACAGGCCCGATACAGTTACCTACGATGCTGGAGTGGCGGAATCGGCAGACGCATCGGACTTAAAATCCGAAGTCCCGCAAGGGGCGTGCGGGTTCAAGTCCCGCCTCCAGCACTCGCGGTCCATGAATGCCCGCTCACTCACTTTCCTCAGGGGATAGACAAACCTCGATGTCGCTCGTCGTCCAGAACGTGGGCAAGGATTATCCGACGCGCTCGGGGCCGTTGACGGTCTTGCGCGGCGTCAATTTGCAGCTCCAGCTCGGCCAGGCCCTCGCCATCATGGGACCGTCCGGCTCCGGCAAGAGTACGCTGCTCAACATTCTTGGCACTCTCGAACCACCGACGACCGGCACCGTCCGCCTTGATGACCGCGACCCATTCGCGCAAGCGGACGAGGCTTTAGCCGATTTTCGGAATCGCTTTATCGGCTTTATTTTCCAAGACCATCACCTCTTGCCGCAATGCACCGTCCTCGAAAACGTCCTGATTCCCACGCTCGTCAGCGGCGCACCGCGCGACCAAGTCAAAGCGTGGGCGCTCAAGCTGCTCGACCGCGTCGGGCTGTCGCATCGGCTCGAACATCGCCCGGCGGAGCTCTCCGGCGGCGAACGCCAGCGCAGGCCGTCGCCCGCGCGCTCATTCAACGGCCACTCCTTGTTCTCGCCGACGAGCCGACGGGCAACCTCGATCGCGCCAACGCCGAGAAAATCGGCGAACTCTTGCTCGAGCTGAACCGCGAGCAGAATACGATCCTTGTCGTCGTCACCCATAGCCCGGAACTGGCCACGACTTTCCCGCAAGCGGTCCGCATGGAAAACGGCACACTCAGCGGCAAGGTCGAGACGGCAGCCAGCGAGCCGGACACGGTGAAGCTACCGCCCGAATCAGGGATTACGCTATGACGCTGACCCGCCTGCTGCTGCGTAGCCTGCTTTATCATGGACGCGGCAACCTGGCCGTTTTGCTCGGCGTCGCGGTCGGCACGGCTGTTTTGACCGGCGCGCTCTTCGTCGGCGATTCGCTGCGCGGCAGCCTCCGCGACCTGGCCCTGAAGCGTCTCGGTTGGGTCGATCAGGCTCTCATTTCCGGCCAATTCATTCGTGAATCCCTCGCCAATGATCTTCCGGCTGGACGTGTCGCGCCCGCATTTCTCCTACGCGGCACGGCGACCGACGCAACGGGCGATCGCACGGCGCGTAGCGTCACCATCATGGGCGTCGAGAGCCGATTTTGGCCCGGTTCATCCAATTCCTTTTGGAATGGCACCACAGCGGAAGTCGTCCTCAACCGAACGCTGGCCGACGCGCTCGGTGCAACGGTCGGTCAGAGCATCTCGTTGCAGATGACCAAGCCGGGCGCTGTGCCGCGCAAGGCGCTCCTGGGCAAGCGCGACGCCGATGCGCTTGGTCAATTCAAAGTGACGGTGCGCGCGATCCTGAACGATGCCGAGTTCGGCTCGAGCTTCGGCCTTCAGGCCGCCACCGAGGCGGCCCGCAACGCTTTTGTTCCCTTGCACTTCCTCCAGGGCGAGCTGCAACAGCCGGGTCGCGTCAACGCCTTGTTCGCGGCCGATGTTTCGTCCGACTTCGACGAGAAATTCGCGGCACGGCTCGACCTTGATGATTGGGGCCTGGTCCTCCAAAGCCCGAAAAGCCGGGCCGATGCCCTGTTCGCCCAACTCGACCGCAATGACGACAAGAAGCTGAGCGGCCGTGAATGGTACGAGAAACGCGGCACGCGCCGCATCCCGCGTTTGGCCGGAGCCGTCGCCGCGACTGCCCTTGGGGCGGCGTCGATCAATGACTTCGAAGATATTCCCTATCAAAAAATCCTTGATTATTACGAGAAACAGCACCCCTACCTGAGCCTCGAAAGCCGGCAGTTGATTCTGACGCCGGGCGTGGCCCAAGCGGCTCTCGAGGCGGCCAAAGCTGCCAATCTGCGGGCCGCGCCGACCTTGGCGTATATGGCCAAGACGATTTCCGATGGCAAGGCCGCGATCCCTTATTCCGTCGTCGTAGCGCTCGATCCGTCGCTGCCGCCGCCGCTGGGTCGATTTTTGCCAGCCGGTGCTGCCGAGCTGCATAGCGATCAAATCCTGCTCGCCGGCTGGCCCGACTCGCCGCTAAAGGACGCGAAGCCGGGAACAAAGCTGACGCTGACTTATTTTGAACCGGAGTCGCACAACGGCGCCTTCGTCGAGAAGACGGCCGAGTTTACTTTAGCCGGCCGTGTTCCCCTGACCGGCGCCGCCCTCGATCCCGGCCTGACTCCCGAGCTGCCAGGTTTAACGGACAAAGTGAGCGCCTCGGGCTGGGAAGCGCCGCCACCCTTTGACAATAAAAGTATCCGCAAACTCATCAAACCGGACGACATCAACGAGCTTTATTGGGAATCCTATCGCACGACGCCGAAAGCCTATATCACGCTCGAACGCGGTCAGAGCCTTTGGCGCAGCCGCTTTGGGAATCTCACGTCGATCCGTCTTGCCCCCGAAGGGGGTGGGTCGCTCGCAGACGCCGAAGCCGCGTTTCGCAAGGAATTGCGGGACCGCCTCCACCAAGATCGCTCCGGGCTGACGTTTCAGCCGATCAAACGACAGGCGCTCGCCGCCAGTGTCGGCGGCACCGATTTCGGCCCGCTCTTTCTTGGCTTCAGTTGCTTCCTCATTGTCGCGGCACTCCTGCTCGTCGGCTTGCTCGTTCGGCTAAATCTCGATCGCCGTGCTGCAGAGATTGGCCTGCTCCTGGCCAGCGGCTATCGCCCTTCCACGATCTTTCGCTTGCTTCTTGCGGAGGGGGCTGTGCTGGGGCTCGTCGGGGCCGCGGTAGGCATCTTTCTGGCGCTTGGTTACACCCGGCTGTTGCTCCAACTGCTCGCCCTACTTTGGCCCGGCGGTGTTTTGCAGTCTTTTCTACATCCGCACTATAGGCCGATGAGTTTTCTCATCGGCGTCGGCTCGTCGTTGCTCGTGACCTGGCTCACGATCGCCCTGGCGTCGCGCAATTTGCGCGACAGCCAGCGCGTGTCTTGCTTGCGGGACAGACGCAGAGCGCGGACCTTGACGCATCGGGCCGAATTCGATGGAGTATGTGGATCGCGATTATCAGCATCATCGGCGCTGTCGCACTGTTAATCGCCGCGCCTTCTATGACCGATCATGAGGCGAAAGCCGGTACATTCTTTGGCAGCGGCATGTTGCTGCTCACCGCGATGATCGCCGGCATCTCAGCCTGGATGCGGTCGGGTAGCCGGCAACCGGTTGAAAGCGGATCGCTGGCTTTGATTCGCCTTGGCATACGCAACGCCTCGCGCTACCCCACGCGCAGTCTGTTGACCATCGGCCTGCTGGCATCGTCTGCGTTTTTGTTGATCGCCGTCGAGGCATTTCGCCGGCACGTCGATTTCGATGTGATGAACAAAGACTCTGGTTCCGGCGGCTTCAATCTCCTCGGCGAATCCGATTTGCCTCTCGATCTGAGACTAGACACGGACGATGGCCGCAAGCAGCTACTCGACAAGATGGAGGAACGGCTGCGCGGCGAAATCAAGGACGCACCAAATCCGCAGCCAATGGTCAACAAACGCCGCCAAGAAGCAGAAGAGTTGCTCAAGCAGCTAGAGATATTTCCGATCCGAATAAACGCCGGCGATGATGCCAGCTGTCTGAATCTTTATCAACCGACACGGCCTCAGTTGCTCGGACTTCCGCAGGCGTTGCTCGCGCGCGGCGGCTTCCATTTCGCCGCGAAACGCGAAGGCAACCCTTGGACGACATTGGCCACGGCTCATGGCAGCAAAGCACAGGTCATCGACAATACGTTTCCCTGTGTGGGAGAGAATAACACCGTCGTCTGGATGCTGCACAAAGGTCTTGGCGACACGGTTGACATACCTTCCGAACGTCGCGTCCCCGACGGAGCGGCCAAGCTCCAAATCATCGGTCTCCTCGAAGACAGCGTCTTTCAAAGCAGTCTGCTGCTCGCGGAAGACGATTTCCTCGGTCTCTATCCCGACAGCGCTGGCTATCGCATGTTCCTCATTCGCACCGCCCCGGGAACCGAGACCGAAGTGAAGAATCTACTCCAGACCGCCCTGGCCGATCAGGGCTTCGAGGTCACGCGCACCGTAGATCGCTTGGCGCAATATCAGGCGGTCGAGAACACCTATTTGACCACATTCCAGGCCCTCGGCGGCCTCGGCTTAATTCTCGGCACCCTGGGCCTAGCAATCGTCTTGCTCCGTAGCGTCTGGGAACGCCGGGCCGAGCTGGCGCTCTTGCGAGCGCTTGGCTATCGGCGCTCGACGCTGAACTGGCTTGTCCTCATCGAGAACGCCTGGCTATTACTGTTGGGAATAGCCACGGGCACGCTGTCGGCTTCGTTGGCAATCCTGGTGACGCCCGAGGCGCGCATAGTGGCCTGGAGCCGACTGCTCGGCTTGCTTGGTGTGGTCCTCATCGTCGGGTTCTTGTCCGTGATCCTGGCAATACGATCGACGGTGCGAGCGCCGTTGATCCCAGCGCTGCGGCGCGAATGACTTGTTGAACGATCCGTAAAGGAGTGAATAGATGGAAAATCGTTGGTGGCTGGTCTACGTGGCTCTCGCGGGGCTCTCCTGGGGCCTTTATGTTCCGTTGATCTTCTACGGTGGTTCCGAACTCGGTGGCAAGCCGAATGCACGGCTAATGGCGATCCTCTGCGTCGGCGTCGCCTATTTCGTCATTGCCGTCTTGTTCCCACTCGGTCTCTTTTTGAGCGGCCAGGAGACGTGGCCCGACATCAAAACGACCGGCCTGGTCTTTTCCTCGCTGGCCGGCGTCGCGGGTGCCGTCGGAGCGATCTGCGTGATCTTCGCCTCGCAGTCCGCCGTGCAGGCGGCGCTGGCTGAGAAGCTCAGCCCGGCTACCTTTCGTGTCTTCATCGCGCCGTTGATCTTCGGCCTCGCGCCGATCATCAACACGGTCATCAGCACCATTTGGCATCCGGAAAAGAACAATCCGTTTCACTTCACTTGGGAGTCGCCCGATTATAAGCTGTGGATCGGCATCGTCCTGATCGGTTGCGGAGCGTTTCTCGTTCTCTTCGCCAAGGAACAGGCGGAAACGAGCAAATCCGGGCCGCACCAGCCTGCTCCGGTAGTAGTGCCCTCGCCGGAGCCGAAGCCGTGACACAAGAGCAGGCCGTCGAGCAACTCAAGGTCGTGTTGGCGCACCTATGGATGGTGCGCACCTTCCTCAAACACGCCGAGGAAATTCAGGAAGATGAGGAGATGCTCGACGTGCCTCGGACTTTGTTTGATTTCATTCGCGCCACCGAGCCGGCCGCTCAGCGCGGCGATGCCAAGGAGTATTTGCATCGCGTAAAGGGCAAACTATCGAAGCTCCGTCGCGCGGTCGAGTATTTCGCAGCCGACTACAAACGAGTCTCGACCCATACCAACTTCGAGATGGCTGCTCTATCCCTGACGGGCTGCGTGACGCGCATTGAGGAGGTCCTGGCGGGGATTGTTGCGGGCGACAAATGAAGCGGGCGGGCTCTCATAATTCAGCCCTAATAATTCCGAAATTTTTCTGGCGCTGAGGCGCTTGCAATGCGGCGCACAACGCAGTAAAACATCTCCCGATTCCTCACCCTTGCATAGCGAAACCCTTGAAACCTCTAGGGCTTGCTCGCGGGCGGAGGACACGGGAACTCGATAATCGTTGGTACCATCTTTCAGAGAGGGAATCGAACAATGCCTGCATTTATGGGTGAGTATTGGTTCATGGGCCTTATGGCGGTCATTCTGGTCGCTCTGATCGGCGTTATGCTTTACATGCGCAATCAGAAGCCCGAAGATTGACGCGAGCCTTTTATATAGCCCCCGGCTTGCCGGGGGCTATATAAATCAGGGTTTCAGCTGACCTTGCCCGCGTGACCAATCGCCGATTTCCACGTCGATCATCATCGTGCGCCGATCGCGCCAGACCTGCAAGCGCACGCGTGACCCTGCTTTCATGCTGCTTACGACATTGATGAAGTGATTCTCGTTGCGGATGCTCGTCGTATCAATTTGCAGGATGACATCGCGAGGCTGCAAGCCGGCCGCGGCGGCGGGAGTATTCGCATACACTTTCTCGATCAACGCACCTTGAGCCCGATCCAATCCGAGTCTTTCCGCGTCTGACACTTCAAACGATGGCGCCACCTGGCAGCCAATATAACCTCGGGCCACGCTGCCTTTTTCGATCAGCTGGATAGCGATGCGCTTTACGAGGTTGATCGGGATGCTAAACGCAACGCCGGAGTTGCTGCCGCTATTGGAAGCGATGGCCGTGTTGATGCCGATCACTTCCCCATCCAGATTGAGGAGCGGGCCGCCGCTCGAACCGGGATTGATCGCGGCGTCCGTTTGTAAGAAGTCCTTGATCCGAATCGTGTTGCCCAGGCTAATCTGGCCGCGTTCGCGGGCGGAGATGATGCCATGCGTCACCGTCTGATTGAGGCCAAACGGGCTGCCGTAGGCCAATACCCATTGGCCTACGTGAACACGATCGCTGTCGCCCATGTCGGCCGGACTCAATCCCTCGGCTTCGAGCCGCATCACGGCGATGTCGGACTCCGGGTCGGCCCAGACCTGGCTCGGTTTCAATAGACGATTGTCTGCCAGGCTAACCGTAATCTTGCGCGGCTCAGCACCCGAGATCACGTGGTTGTTCGTCAGGACATAGATGCCTCGTTGCCCTGAGATGCGCACGAGGACGCCTGATCCGGATTCTTCGACGTTCTTGGTTTTTCCCGCGGCCGGCGGCTTGATCGCTTCAACGGCGACGACCGAGGGCGACAGCTTGCGCGCGATCCATTCAAAGCGCTCGCCCAGCCGATTGATGTCATTGACTGCGTAACTGGAGTTGGACGGCTCGGCAAACGCTCGCGGCCCCTCATGCGACACGAGCAGGACGCCACCCAAACCACCAAGGAAGGAGAGAAGACCGAGGAAAACTGGCAACGCGAACCGTTTCATGAAATTGGCCCCTTACCCTGATGGAAGGCGGACAGGCCGATCAAGCGATCGGTCTCGTTCCATTTTATCGAGGGGGCCTTGGCGATCTTGAGAGCAATTGTGGGTCGAATGGAAATCTGCCGGAAAGCGCGACGTTACAAAACGAATAAAGCCCGCGGTGTGTGAGCCGCAGGCTTTATTCGTTTAGGCGATAAGTGCGATCGCTTTACTTCGACATGTCGATTTCCAGGCTGGACAGATCGATGTCGCGCGGCTCTTCGGTATGCGCAACGTTGTCGAAGACTTTCTCCCAGCTGGCTCCGGCCGGATGCTCGTTGCTCCAGTTGGGATACTTCTCCATTTCACGCTGACAGCTGATGCACATGGTCGTATACGGCAGGGCGTTCAGTCTGCCGACGGGTATTTTGGTATGGCAGGCTTCGCATTCCCCGTAGGTGCCCTGTTTCAACCGCACCAAAGCGCGGTCGATTTGCGTCAGTTCGCGCGAATCGAGTTCGGCAAGCTGCGACGCCATTTCGTCGCTGCCCGACTCGAATGCCGCGTTGGCGGCGTCGCCAGTCGAATCTTGACCGACAAAATTGCGCAGATTATTCAAATCCTCGCTTAGCTTGTTCCGTAGCTCGGCCCGTCGTCCCAGCAAAGCTTTATTCAAGCGGAGCAAGGCGTCTCTTCGTGCCATGATAGCCTCCTCGTGGTATATCAAGAGTTTGCTCAATGCCTGCGATCAAGATGTGTCTCTCAACCCGATCAGGCCGTGCCCTTCTTCTCCGAACACTGAAGATCAGAGATAAGAACAGCGGGTTAGTAAAGCAAACAGCGTGCCGCGACTCGATTTTTCTGTTTGAGCCTTGGGATCGCTACAAATCCCCTATTTTTAAGGGGTTATGTAATAATCCCGCGTGAGGCTCTCAAGTGTCCCATCTGTCAAGCTGTGTCGATATTGAACAGATGTATGCCGAAATTTCGGCAGTCGTCGCCCCGTCTCTTCAAAGCACCTGACCTACTATAACTGACGAATCCGGTGGGCGTTGGTCGGCACTTGCGTAACTTTACATAAATCGTGATTTGAGATGATCGGGTGCCGCATAACTTTACCGAGAACATGGCCTCTAGCGATTGGCGCGAGGGACCGCGACGGCCGCTAAACGTGGCGCTTGACTCGAAAGGCAATCAAAATCGAGGCGCACCGAAAACGGCTGCTCATACGACCATTGCTCGAAATACCGATGATAGAGGATCTGCCGCGCGACATGGGCCGGCTCGCCGAGAGCGTCGCGCACCCGGTCTGGGGTGCAGGCCTCGGCCTCGGGAAGCTTTCCGAGCCGGAGTGTTTCCAGCAGACGCTGCCGGGCCTGGCTCCGCGGCGCAGCAGACTGGCCGATGCTATAAACTCGTGGGTCGACGAGCGCGATCGTTAGACCTAGACATGCTGCCAGCGTCAATAGTGCGTAGCGCGACATAGCACACGAACTTCTATGGTTTCGCCGCGAACAACCCTGCAATTTCGCTTCCCGATGTCATATACCATAACCGCGGCGTCAATGCGCTTCCGAGGCTCGCCAGCTCCGGCTTGGGCGCTGTCACGCCGAACAATGCTTCGCGCAACGATCGGCGCCGTTCATAACGAATCGCTTGGGCGTCGCTAACGTTGCCCAGCTGTTTAGCCTTTTCAACGGCGGCGTCGAGGTCGCCTATCTCATCGATTAAGCCGCGCTTCACGCGCCAGCTGTGCCGGATAGATGCCGCCGTCGGCGAGATAGCGTGTCTTATCTTCGACCTTGATAGGTTCTTTGCGGGCCGGCGGATCCTGATCGGGCGGCCCCGCCGGAGTGGGCTCCCAGTCGAAACGCTCGAGCAAAGGCCATTTCGCTCGATCATCGCCCTCCTTATGCCGCAGCCTCGGGCGACCGTCTTCCACGACCTGGATGAATTGATTGTAGGCAACGTTTATCATGTCCTGCCAGACAGCGCGGTCCTTGGGCGACATCTCCTTGAACGGCGAGCCGCTATCTTTGACCTCGCCTTGCTTGATCGTAATCATCGTCAGGCCATAGGTCTCACCAAACTTGGCCACGTTGGGCAACGCGGCGTAGACGCCGATCGAGCCGGTTATGGTCGTTTTCTCGGCAAAGATCGTGTCCGCGGGCATTGCGACGAAATAGCCGCCGGAAGCGGCCAAGCTGCCCATCGAGACGACCAATGGCTTAGGCGGACGTTTCTTCTCATCCGAGCCCTTCCGAAGCTCGGTGAGGCGGTGATGCAAATCGTCGCTGGCGGTGATCGTGCCGCCGGGGCTGTTGATCCGCAACACAACCGCTTTTACGCGATTGTCCTGAGCCGCTTGGTCAATTTGCCGATGAACGTAGCCATTCATCCCTTCGAGTATCATCCCATCAAGCGCAATGATCGCGACTTTGTCCTTGGCATTGGAAGGGCCCGAGTGATTGTATTCAGGCAGCGGGATATTGCTGGATTCAGGATCCGAAAAGGCGTTGAACGAAGCGCCGAGACAGGCAATGAAAATCAGTCCCGCGAAGACAAAGTTGAGGAGCACGGAGACTGTGAAAGCACAGCCGGAGGATCGGGGCGCGGGCTTGGGAGGAATGCCATAGGGAGGGTTGGTATCGTCCATAGAAGTTTTCTCTCTTGGCGAGCCGGGTGCGTCAGCGACCGGAGAAAATCTGAGCGAGCGTAATGCGCTCCGGGAGCTGACGCTCCCGGCTCTGGAAGACAAACTTTCTCGGTTCGCTGACTCATCAAGTGTATGTTCTATTAGTTAGGCGCATAAAAAAACCCTGTCGTCTCTTGCGAGACGACAGGGTCTATCAATGAACAATCAGGAAAGACCGAGCCGCGCGAGAGTGTGTTGCATGATTGGTGTGGGTGCTCCTCGTGAAAGGGCACCACGAATCATCCTTAGAAAGGAGGTGATCCAACCGCAGGTTCCCCTACGGTTACCTTGTTACGACTTAGTCCCAATCAGAGAGTCCGGCGTCGGCGCCAACTTGGTGTGGCGACTTCGGCCGTCCCCCCTTTCGTGGCTTGACGGGCGGTGTGTACAAGGCTCAGGAACACATTCACCGCGGTGTTGCTGACCCGCGATTACTAGCGATTCCAACTTCATGAAGGCGAGTTGCAGCCTTCAATCTGAACTGGGGTGTGCTTTTTGGGATTGGCTCCTGCTCACGCATTTGCTTCCCTTTGTTCACACCATTGTAGCACGTGTGCAGCCCCAGGCGTAAAGGCCATGAGGACTTGACGTCATCCCCACCTTCCTCCGGTTTAACACCGGCAGTCTCTCCAGAGTCCCCGACTTTACTCGCTGGCAACTGGAGACAAGGGTTTCGCTCGTTATGGGACTTAACCCGACATCTCACGACACGAGCTGACGACAGCCATGCAGCACCTGTAGTAGGTTCCGGATTGGATACCGTTCGCGTAACGTTTCCGCACGCTACTTCCCACCTCTTTCGAACATGTCAAGCCTGGGATAAGGTTCTTCGCGTAGCCTCGAATTAAGCCACATGCTCCACCGCTTGTGTGAGCCCCCGTCAATTCCTTTGAGTTTCAGCCTTGCGACCATACTCCCCAGGCGGGGTACTTAAAACTTTTGCTTCGACTGTAAACCCATGCAAGTCTACAATCTAGTACCCATCGTTTAGGGCTAGGACTACCGGGGTATCTAATCCCGTTTGCTCCCCTAGCTTTCGCGCCTCAGCGTCAGAAAAGGTCCAGCACGTCGCTTTCGCCACCGGCGTTCCTTCCGATATCTACGCATTTCACCGCTCCACCGGAAGTTCCACATGCCCCTACCTCCCTCAAGACCCCCAGTATCCACGGCACTTCTCCAGTTAAGCTGGAGGCTTTCACCACAGACTTGGAGACCCGCCTACGCGCCCTTTAAGCCCAGTGATTCCGAACAACGTTCGCACGGTTCGTCTTACCGCGGCTGCTGGCACGAACTTAGCCCGTGCTTCCTCCAGGGATTGATCAACCTTGCGGCTTTCTCCCCCTCGACAGTGCTTTACAACCCGAAGGCCTTCATCGCACACGCGGCGTCGCTCGGTCAGGCTTGCGCCCATTGCCGAAGATCCTCGACTGCAGCCTCCCGTAGGAGTCTGGCCAGTGTCTCAGTGCCAGTGGCGCGGGTCGTGCTCTCACACCCGCTAAGCATCTTGGCCTTGGTGAGCCGTTACCTCACCAACAAGCTAATACTACGTGGGCCCCTCTCAGGGCGAAATTCATTTGGTAATCGATCCATGCGAACCAATTACATCGCCAGGTATTACCCTTCCGTTAGGAAGGCTATCCCCGTCCCCAAGGTAGGTTACCCACGCCTTACTGCCCCTTTCGCCACTTCCCCCTCGGAGCAAGCCCCAAGGGATTCGTTCGACTTGCATGCCTAATCCACGCCGCCAACGTTCGTTCTGAGCCAGGATCAAACCCTTCAAAAGCTATTCTAATTGGCGTCCGAAAACGCCTTTCATTCAAGCTCGCGGCTTCCATCAGTACATCAATGGGCACAAGGCCCATTGCTGGCGTAGCTGACAGCTCACCGCTCAATAAGAGTCTGAGGTCGCCTAATTCAAGACATGACTCAAAAGACTTACTCTTCGACGACTACCCACAAAAGTAGCCGCCGATCGCAAGAAATGTGTCACGCCATAAATCAGGCGTCACACACCCTCGCTTAACTCGGCTCGGTCTTCCCCAATTGTCAAAGAACGACTTTTTCAAAAGCGATTGCTCACTTCCGAAAACGTATCGTACAAGGTTGGATGCACGATGTCGTGGGACGATTCATCGATTTTCAGCATTTTTCTTGCTGACCTACCAGCTGTCGATAATGCTCGCTCCAGCGTTGTGCGATCTGCGGCCATAAAAAACGCGATAGCACGAAAGCACGCCCTCGTAACCCCGTTTCGCGGCCTAAACTTTCATCGCCGAGCCATCGGCCCAATTCTCGTGCCCAAACATCCACATCAAGTGGCAAAACGCCGCCGACTTTCGCTTGACTAATCTCCGTATGCAGGTTTACCTGATCGGAAATCAGCACAGGCAATCCCGCGGCGAGGGCCTCAATCACAGCGATGCCAAAGCTCTCCTGATGACTCGGCAGCACGAAGAGATCGGCATTGGCGAAGGCGGCGATTTTTTCCGCCCCGAGTACTTGCCCGATAAAGAGAACTCTTGCCTTTAGCCCAAGGGCCTCGACGGTCGATTCCAATTTGGCGCGATAGTGTACCTCGTGCGGACCGGCCACGATGAGATAATAATCATGGTCGAGTGCCGCCTTGGCAAACGCCGGCAGGAGAATTTCTAGCCCCTTTTTCGGATGCAGGCGCCCTAAAAATAGAGCAACACGCGCCGACTTCGGGATGCCATGGCGTTCCCGAAATGGGCCGCGCGGAGGCAAATTTTCATATTCCGCGCCGTCGATGCCATTCGGCTCAATTATTGCTGGGGCCGTCAATTTCAGCGGCGTGGTCAGTTCTTGCTCCAATTTCGTTGTAAAGTGCAATGCGCTGGCGTTCTGAAGATGGCCACGCAGCCGCCACCACAAATACAAGGATTTTTTCCATCTGCCTTGCCTCAGGCTCCATGGATCGAGCATGCCGCAGGTGCGCATGATATACGGGCGACCCAGAACTCGGGCGGAGCGTGCGGCCTGATGTTGAATCTCCTCCCAGAGTGCGTGAATATGAACAAGGAACGCGCCGCGGACTTCTTCGCGGGCCACATGTGATAGCGGAAAGCTAAGCCGTGAAGAGCCCCAGCATGGGCCGACAAGGCGTACACCGATTCCCGCTGCCCGAAGCAGTTCGGCGAGTTGCAGGTCGTCGCCACGCTTCCACGTCGCCACGACGCTGACGTGAAGACCTACAGAATGCTGAGCCAACGCCAAACCACGCAACGCTTCGACCGGTCCCCCAGAGCGAGGATCGAGCGAGGAGACAACATGAAGGACTTTGATAGGTTCGTTCGCCATTTTTTTGTGACAAAGGACAGCTAACTTTGCACAACCAGTCAGGGAGGCAAGCAATAAACTCATTTCGGAGTCTGTTCATCTGTATAGTCAGAGCGGCCTAGGAGTCGTTTGTAATGCCCAGACCATCGTTTTGCGATCTCCGGCCATAAGAACTGCGATCGCACGAGCATGTAACCTCGCTGACCAGCGTCTTGGCGCAGCTTTTCGTCACCAAGCCAGCGTCGCAACTCCCGCGTCCAAGCTTCCTTGTCGAGGGGCACTACGCCACCGGCATCTGCCTCGCTTATGGCCGTGTGCAGATTTACCTGGTCGGAAATCAGCACCGGGACCCGCGCCGCGAGCGCTTCGATGACGGCGATCCCGAAGTTTTCTTGATGACTCGGCAAAACAAAAAGGTCCGCGTCATGAAAGGCGGCGAGCTTTTCGGTGCCTTGAAGCTGACCTGTAAAAAGGACCGACTTTTCTAAACCAAGGGTCTGGACCAGCTGTTGCAGTTGACTGCAATATCTTGGATCACCTGGGCCGGCGATGACCAAAAAGGAGTCCGCCCCAGCGCCGCGGCGGCGTAAGCCGGCAGGAAGAAATCTAGCCCCTTTTTTGGATGTAAGCGTCCCAAAAACAAAGTTAACCGAGCGTCCTTTGGAATGCCGCGCCTTTCACGAAAACTGCCGCGCAGGGGGCAACCGCTCGTACTCCGCACCGTCAATTCCGTTAGGTTCGACAATGGAAGGAACAGATAGCTTGAGAGGCGCCGTGAGTTCGCCCTCCAGTTTCGCGGTAAAATGAAAAGCGCTGGCGTTTTGCAGATGGCCGCGCAGCCGCCACAACAAATACAACGATTTCTTCCATCGTCCTTGTCGCAAACTCCAGGGATCGAGCATTCCATGCGGTGCAAAGATATATGGCCGACCGAGCTGCCGCGCCGACCGAGCCGCCTGATGTTGCACTTCCTCCCAGAGGGCGTGAATGTGAATCACGTCCGCTTTGGCAACCTCTTCTCGGGTAATACGGGCCAAATCAAAACTCCACCGCGGCGTATTCCAACAGGGACCAATGAGACGCACGCCGATACCCGCGGCTTTTAGACTTTCGGCCACACGAAGGTCGTCGCCGCGTTGCCAAGTCGCGAGGATACGGACATCGACACCGAATCCGCGCAACGCCAGCGTCAGCCCGCGCAACGCCTCAACCGGTCCGCCCGCGCGGGTCCAGGGACGACACGACATGGAGAACTTTGACGGATTCACTGGGCATGTTGATAAAGAACACCAAAAGTTGCGAACAGTACCGGCGTCGTTGCCGTCTTATTGTGAAAATCCATTACGAAAGTTGTCCCTTTAGTGCGTATTTCATAGGCGTTGTATTAAGTGGACACTAGGATTGCTCATGGTATTGGCGAGAGGGTCAGGATATATTTTTGGCGTGGCCCGGGCAAGGAGGCTTTGGGGTCTAGCTTGAATATATTACATTACGCAAGGAGAAGAAGACGCAAACTTGGATCACTATTCATAGGACGAGTGCCGGAAAAACCTAGGTTTCGGAAGACGTACTAAAAGCCAAGTTCGTAAGATATGGTCACGCCTCGTTTCATACAAGTGCGTAAGGAAGAGAGCCATTCCTCTCTTCGTCCTCACAATGAGGTTAATTCCACCTTATTGACCAGCGAGCCTCTGGCAATCGCTATGCGACGCCCAAGATGCTGATGCGATGGAAGAGCGATTCGCACAGCACGTTCGCGGACGGAATCGCCAAGTTGATGCGGCAAGAAGGCAGAATCTGAATGAGCATGGATCAGAGTCCCCTGAACATCACCGTGCTTCTTGCCGTGCGCAACGAGCAAGCTAACATTGGAAAGTGTTTGAAATCCGTTCATCGGGCAAAGCGCGTGGTGGTCATCGACTCGGGAAGCACCGACCGCACGGTAGAATTCTCGTTGGAGGCGAAGGCAGAGGTAGTGCAGTTTAATTACAGGGGAGGATACCCAAAAAAGCGACAATCGGCGCTCGACACGCTCGGGATCGACACGGAATGGGTATTCCTGCTCGACGCAGACGAAGAAGTGCCGTTAGCGCTATGGGCCGAGATTGAGACTGCCATTTCGATACCAACCGCGCCGAATGGCTTTCTTATCACAAAGGGATTTCACTTCCTGGGACAGCGATTCAAGCACGGTGGCTTCTCCTTCGCGGCTGTGCTCCTGATTCGTCCTGACAATGCGCGCTTCGAACAAGTCCTTGAGGAAGTAGGCGATGGCCTGGACATGGAAGTCCATGAGCGCGTGATCGTAGACGGACCGATCGGTCGTCTGAAAACGCAAATTATCCACAACGATTTCAAAGGGCTGGCGGCGTACCTGGATCGGCACAATCGGTATTCGACCTGGGAAGCGACGCTACGACACAGATTCCTGACGACTGGAAAATACGGCAAAGATACTCTTCAGCCGCGTCTATTCGGCAACACCCAAGATCGGCGAAGGTTCCTAAAGTCTTTAATTATTCGCCTGCCCTTCGAGCCCTGGCTTTGGTTTGCGTATCACTATTTTTTTAGGCTCGGATTCCTCGAAGGCCGTCGCGGTTTGATCGCCAGCCAGATTCGATCGAATTATATCCGCGAAGTGAGAGCGAAGATGTATGAACTGAAACTCCAAGAAAAATGACAGGGTGAAATTATATTCAGCGATCAAGGCAAAAACAGAGAAATTGATATTCTTAAGCTCTCCAATACGCCTGTGCGGTCCGTCACACGCGAGCCCGGCAATGGGCGGAACACAAAACCAGCTTCCTTCCCGGGATAGACACCAAGACTTGGGAGAGAATCTCGTTATACCCTAGTGGTCCCGACGGGCGGCAAATCCTTGACAACTGTATTTGCCGCAATTACAATCACCAGACCTGCACTTGTTGATGTGATCGAATTGCCTGCCGTAGCGAAGTCGTATGGCGGGGATGCCTTTTATTCGCCAATCGGTTGCAAAAAAGCAACCGACGGGGACGAAGTCTTGCCTTGATTCCCGTTTCCTGAGGCGCGTTGATAAGTTTTGTCGGGTTTGAACCTCTCCTAGTAGTAAAACAATCGATCGCTGCTCCTCCCAAGCGGTCTGTCTGGCTGGTACTTACGTGTTACTGCCAGCACCTTTATGCGTTCATTGCGCCCTCATGCGAAATGCGGTCGCGTACGGACGAAGGAAAGAAAGGACCGCACAATGCCGCTGCTGCGTAACAAACGAGTTGTCGTGACTGGTGGCTCTGGCTTCCTGGGGAGGAAGGTTTGCAAGAAACTCGAGACGATGCAGCCTGCGGAGATTGTCGTGCCGCGCAGCGCGAGCTGCGACTTACGCGATCGCTCGGCCATCCGCCGGATGCTGCAATCATCGAGAGCTGAGGTTGTTATTCATCTCGCCGCCGTTGTTGGCGGTATCGGGGCTAATCGGCGCCATCCTGGGCAGTTTTTCTACGAAAACGCCATCATGGGCCTCCAACTGATGGAGGAGTGCCGACTGGCCAACGTGGGAAAGTTCATCGGCATTGGCACGATATGCTCGTATCCGAAACACACGCCTGTTCCCTTCCGCGAAGACGCGATTTGGTCGGGCTATCCTGAAGAAACAAACGCGCCCTACGGTTTGGCGAAAAAAATGCTTCTGGTGCAGGCTCAGGCTTATCGCCAGGAATATGGCTTTAACGCAATCACGTTGTTACCGGTCAATCTGTACGGTCCGTACGACAATTTCGATCCATCTTCGAGCCATGTCATTCCGGCCCTGATCCGCAAAGCCGTCCAGGCACGCAACGATTGCCTGCCGGAAATAGAAGTCTGGGGGAGCGGTTCGGCTTCGCGCGAGTTTCTTTATGTCGATGATGCCGCCGAAGGAATTGTGCTGGCCGCAGACCAGTACAACTCGCCTGAGCCGGTTAACCTTGGCTCTGGGCATGAAATTTCGATACGGGCCCTGGCGGAATTGATTTGTGAACTTTGCGGTTTTCGCGGCTCAATTCGCTGGGACCCGACCAAGCCCGACGGTCAGCCACGTCGCTGTCTTGATACCACTCGGGCTCGCGAAGAATTTGGTTTCTCTGCCAAGACGAGCTTCCCCGAAGGTTTGCGCGAGACGATTGCATGGTATGAAAAGTTTGGCCTGGCAGTGCAACCGGCATGCTTTAATCAAACCGATCAAGTAACGCCGCCTGTGACGATATAGTGCGATACGCGCTCTCCGCTTTGCTTCTAATCCTCCATGAATGGAGCTGCCTCGGCGGTAGCTGACAGGCATATTCCATTGCTGCTTTGTTTCCCCTTCTCAAAACTCATCAGACCGCTCGGCTGCGTGGATATACTTTTTCTCAACCGCTGCTATTGGCCTGATGTCGAGGCTACCGGTCAATTATTGTCTGAGCTTTGTGCCGACTTGGCACGAAAGCATCGGGTGACAGTCATCTGCGGCCAGCCGAATTTCGTGGATGCTTCGCAGGACGGCTCCTGGTTCACTCGCGAAACGCATCAGGGCGTGGAGATTATTCGGGTCGGCAATCGGCGCTTCAATAAGCAAAGTTTTTTCAGCCGGGTATTGGGCCTGACCAGTTATTTTGCTCTTTCGGCTATCGCTGCCCTGCGGCATCGTCGTCCCGACGTGGTGGTATGCGAGACCGATCCGCCCGTCTTAGGAGTGCTTGGCGCACTACTCAAAGCTTGGCGCCGTGCTCCGTTTGTTTATTATCTTCAAGATCTCTATCCCGAAGTCGGTCTTACGATGGGTCGGCTCAAACCGGGGATTCTGACGTCATTGTTGCATCACGCAACACAAATGGGTCTAAATCGCTCCGCGCACGTCGTTGTGTTGGGCGACGATATGCAACGCCGGGTGGGTGCGCGTGGCATTGCCTTGGAAAAAACGGCCATTGTCCCAAATTGGGCCGACACTTCCAAGTTGCGGCCTCTCGAAGGGCCTAGTCTTTTACGGCGTTCTTGGGGGCTTGAAGATCGCTTCGTCGTAATGTATTCGGGAAATATGGGGTTATCGCAGAACCTTGATCCATTGATTGACGTGGCTAACGCCCTGAAGGATTTGCCCATCGCTTTCGTCCTAATTGGCGAAGGCGCTGCTAAGGAAGCGATGAAGACACGGGCCAAGAAATACGGCCTGAGTAATGTCCACTTTCTTCCGTATCAGCCAAAAGAGAACCTTTCCGCTTCATTGACAGCTGCCGACGTTCACTTGATCCCACTGCGACGAGGTTTGGCAGGCTATATCGTGCCGAGCAAACTCTACGGCATTTTGTCTGCCGGGATGCCCTACATCGCGGCGGTCGACGAGGACAGCGAAGTGGCCTCGGTCACGAGGCGCTACCAGTGCGGCCTGCGGATTGAGCCAGACTCCGCCCCAGCCTTGACTGAGTCATTGCATTGGTGCATCGCTCATCGATCGGAACTTTCGGCCATGGGTAGTCGAGGCCGCGAGCTGGCGGAAACACGCTTCGACCGTTCACGTTCGGTGGCGCTGTTTACCAAGGTCCTTGAAGAATGCACTCACGGATTGCAGCGTAAATGACTGCATTCCAATAGCACAGCCACCCACGCTGTCAACTGATTCAGAAGGCAGCTTGAGACCTGATCGATGAGCAATCTCGTCTCCGTACTCATTCCCACGCACGCACCAAACATAGCTAGGCTGAGCCGGACGCTCGACGGTCTACGCCATCAGAAACTGTCGTCAGATCGCTGGGAATTGATACTGGTCGACAATGCCTCACCGGATCGATCGTTCCTCGCTAGTCTTGACCTCTCTTGGCATCCACGGTTTCGCACGGTTCGCGAGGATCGGCTCGGTTTGACGTTTGCACGCCTCGCGGGTTTCGAGGCTGCCTCTGGCACGTTCCTTGTTTTGGTGGACGATGACAATGTCCTAGCTCCAGACTATCTGTCGGAAGCACTCGAAGCCTTCAATCGATTCCCTCGCCTCGGAGCAATCGGCGGCAGATGCCTTCCTGAATGGGAGGTAGCTCCTCCAGCGTGGACTGCTGAGTTCATGGGTAGCCTTGCTTTGCGCGACCTCGGAGATAACGAGCTGGTCTCGACGCCGGCAGACCACGGAACATATCCCAAGTGCGCACCGGTCGGGGCTGGCATGGTTTTGCGGCGGGAAGTTTCGTTGGCTTATATCCAGGCGCTACGAACCACCAAGGACAAGACTCTTCCCGATCGCAGAGGCACGCAACTCAGCTCTGGCGGCGACAACGACATTGTCTTGACCGCCTTGGCCGCTGGCTGGGAAGTCGGCTATTTCCCGCAGCTCCAGTTAACACACTTGATCCCAGCGGGTCGTTTGACGCGCGCTTATCTGGCCCGGCTCAATCAAGGCATTTATCGCTCTTGGGTGCAGGTGTTGGCTCGCCATGGAATCTGCCCTTGGACGCCACTCGCGCCATGGACTTTGCCGCTCCGCAAACTCCGTGCATGGTGGCGCAGTAAAGCCTGGCGCGATGATGCCTCCTACGTCCGCTGGTGTGGCCTGTGTGGAACTTTTGAAGGAAGAGCGTCCCTGACGCAATGACTGCACCTCCTAGCTCACAACCGTCACCAAGACCAGGACTATCAGCGTTTATGCGACGTGCTGGGTTAGGTCGTTTGGTCTATCAGGTCGTGCATCGACCGCTCAACTTTCTGAGTCGATGGCGGCGCTTCGGCCCACTCAACTTCCCGCTCACTGCGTTAGGCGCCCGACAGATGGAACGAGCAGCTCGCCGCCTACCTCCGATCGGGTCCTCAATCTCTTCATCTGAGCAGCAGACTGCAGGGGACCCGCCGTCGATACACTTCCTCACGGGGAAGGCCTTCTGGTATCAGACCTGTTTCTGTGCCTGGTCGCTCATGCGTCACGCCTCGAGCCCTCTTCATCTCGTGGTCTATGATGACGGTACGCTCGATGCTTCCTGTAGATCGGCACTCCTCCACGTGTTTCCCCACATGACCATCGTGCCGCGTGAGGAAATCGAGCAAAGGCTCGACCGGGTTTTACCAACCAGCCGTTACCCTTGGCTGCGCAACGGCGCTTAATCTACCCTCATTTACGCAAACTGACCGATGTTCATGCGGGCAGTCACGGTTGGAAATTGGTTCTCGATTCCGACATGCTATTCTTTCGCGAGCCTAAAATTCTGATCGATTGGTTACTCGCGCCGGACCGACCGTGCCACATGATCGATATCGAAACCAGCTACGGCTACAGCCATGCCCTAATGACTGAATTAGCCGGCGGCGATATTCCCGATCGTCTCAATGTCGGTATCTGCGGATTATGCAGCGACAAGATCGATTGGGACCGCTTGGAAGATTGGTGTCGCGTTTTAATCGAACGCGAAGGTACCAGTTATTATCAGGAGCAGGCCCTGACAGCGCTTCTTATGGCCAACGCTTCGTGCGTTGTAGCTCCTGCAGCGGAATATGTTGTGCTTCCTGATAAAGAAGAAGGCAAAAATCCTAAGGCCATATTGCATCACTATGTAGCGGATTCCAAGAGTTCATACTTCCGCTATGGATGGAGGCATTTTGTTTGATGACTGAAAAACCATCAAACATTATTGATAAGCCTCCACCGCGACAATCCAAATTCGCAAATGAGTGTCCATAATGGCCGTTGTACGTGTGTACCTTTGCACTTATCGACGCAACGAACTCCTCCAACGTGCACTTGATAGTTTGCTGGCCCAAACGTTCACGGATTGGGTCTGTGAGTTGCACAACGATGATCCGGAAGATCCGTTTCCGAGCGAATTGGTAAGGCAGTTGGGCGACTCGCGCATCACTTCGGTAACTCATAAGATAAATTTAGGCCCTACGGTTACCTTTAATCTCTTCTTTCAGGGTGGCGTAGCCGAAAAGTATTTTAGCATTTTGGAAGATGATAACTGGTGGACGCCGGACTTCCTAAGGATCATGGTTCAGGAGTTGGAAAGCCGTCCGACTATTCAGTTAGCTTGGGCCAACATGAAGCTTTGGCAAGAGCAAGCCGATGGCTCGTGGCAAGACACGGGACGGTGTGTTTGGAATACGGCGGAGGGGGCGGAACCTATATTGTTCCATTGGCCAGACAGGCGACAAATTTGCGGGGCGCTTCACTCGAACGGCGCAATGTTAGCTCGAACAGAAAAAACAAACAGGTTGCAAATCCCCGATTCAACGCCATTTGCTATGGTAGAACATGTCCGAGAGAGACGATTTATTTTTCCTATTTTATTCGTCCCAGTTCCATTGGCCAACTTCGCAATTACACGGGCTACATCCCGCGGTCGGGTCCGATCTATTTGGGAACAAGGCCAAGCCTTGCTTACGGCTAGTTTTTTTCGCCATGTTCGCTTGACGTCAGCTGCGCTCGAGGCTGTTTGGAATGAGGCTCGAAACTCTGCTCCGCCCAGTACGAACGCGCTGCTTGCCGCGGCGCTGATCGATGGCCAGGCCCGGTATCTTCTCAAACATGCCCGCATTCGTGATTGGCTTCGCTTCTTGGCGAGCTTAATCCGTAGACCGGTTGGCACTATCCGCATGCTAAAGGCAAAATCAGCCCTATCCCACTTATGGAATGTACTTGATTGTTCTACTCGGGCTACGCATGAGAAAGCTGGAAGCCCGACTGTATTAGCGTTGAATCGGCTCTAAGTGTGGTTGTGGCGGCACGTTTCCAACGTGCCGATGCGTCGTCTTTTTCGGGATTCGTTCCGTCCAATTCCGAAACTGTTCCGGAGAAAAGAATTCGTGACACCGCCTCCCAATGATTTCTCAAGAGGGTTCGTTTATATTTCGACTGGGCAAAAATATTTAGACGAGGCCACGCGTGCGGTTCAGTCTCTTCGTCAGCACAATCCCGATACCCGCATATGCTTGATCACAGATCGATCTCCGCCAGAAGGCCTATTTGACGACGTCCTGCCACTGCAAAACCCGGCGTTCGGATTTTTGGACAAATTACACATGATCCGCGCCGTATGATCGGGTCGTGTACCTCGATACAGATACGCTCATTGTCGGTGACATAAGAGAGTTATTTCGCCTCCTGGATACGCACGATATAGCGGGGCGGCAAGATGTTTATCCGGGCATGGATTACGATTTTCCCGACGTTCCAGCCCCTTTTGTAGAGTACAATGGCGGCCTGTTGGTATTCCGAAAGAGCCCTGCCGTCGCCGCATTCTTCGAGGACTGGGTCGCCGAGTTCAAAAAACTTGTCGTCACCTCACCACGTTTTGAAACTGATCAACCAGCCCTGCGCCGGGCCCTGTATCGTTCCTCTTTGCGTCATTGTGCTGTTCCTGGCGAGTATGACTTTCAGGCTGATATGGGCGGCTTTTTATTCTGGGAAGCCAAAGTAATTCATTGTCACGACGATCAGGAATACGCTGCACGAATGATCAATCGCGTCCTTGGAGCACGCGTTTATTTCCCGAAATTGGGGACCGTCCTCACGGGCTACACTGGCCTGCGGGCTCATCTCGCAAGATGGATTCGACTAAACTGGGACTTTTTTTGTTTCTTCTGGTCCGCTTTGCTTGGCAAGGTCAAACGACGCAAATAATCCAAGTTAGTTAGCGGATTTCGGTATAGGCCGTTAGGTAAACGCCATATGCTTTTTCGAATCAAGAGACGCGCACTTAGGATGTGGAAGGATTGGCACCTCTTGGCATCTGTGCTCGGCGCCAGACGCGCCTTGTACCACTTATATCAACGTTGGTTTGGCGGTCTCAAAAACCTCGTGTACCGTGTCCATCCAAAGGGCATTCTATACCCTACATACGCGCGGGCCGACTCGTCGGACATAGCTGTGTGCTATTATGTACTAATCGAGAATGAATATGCTCCGTTGTATGGTTTGAAAGACGTGCGACTCGTAATTGACTGCGGAGCAAACGTCGGATATTCCTCGACTTGCTTTCTTTCTCGATTTCCGAATTGTTGTGTTATGGCCGTCGAGCCAGATCCGGATAACTTTAAGATGCTCGAACGCAATCTTAGAGCCTATGGAGAGCGTGCAAAGTTGGTACGCGCCGGTGTATGGTCTCACACTACCGGACTTGCGATCCGTGAAATTCCCTATCGGGGCGGTCAGGCATGGACACGCCAAGTTCGGCCTTGCGAGCCAAACGAGAAAGCGGACCTCGAAGGTGCGAGCATTGAATCGCTTCGCGTTTCCTCTGGGCATGATCGAATTTCTCTATTGAAAGTAGACATAGAAGGAGCAGAAGTTGTCCTCTTTCGCGACAACTTGGAATGGCTCGATAAGGTAGATGCAATGGCGATCGAACTTCATGATGATACACATTTTGGAAGGGCCTCTGAGATTTTCTTTCATGCAATTCAGGGGCGCGGATTTGACGTGTCGCAAAATGGCTTTCTTACATTCTGCGTACGCCCCGGACTAAAAATGGGCACTTGAGGCTACTTAGGTAGCGCAGATACAAATCGACCTACTGAATGTATCGAAGCCTGTCGGGTTATTTGCGGTTGTGTGACTGAACCTTCAATCACATTCTCTTGAATAATTTTCCCTCTCCGCCCGTGAGTTTCGTTTGACAGCCCCACTCGTCTCCATTCTTGTCCCAGCATACAATGCCGAGCCATACCTCGCAGAGACGATTCACTCTGCGATGGCTCAAACATGGACGCGAAAAGAAATTATTGTCGTCGATGACGGCTCACGCGACGGAACTCTTGCGCTCGCTCAGTCATTCATTCGTCATGGGGTTCGTGTATTCTCCCAGTCCAATCGTGGGGCATCGGCTGCACGCAATCGGGCGTTTCAAGAGTCGAGCGGGGATTTTGTCCAATACTTGGATGCCGATGATCTTCTGGCTCCGGATAAGATTGAAATTCAGGTCCGGCGCCTTATAGAGGAAAAAAATGCAGCGATCGCTGCCGGTAGCTGGGGTCGATTTCAGAATTACCCAGAACAGGCTACTTTCGTACCCGAGCCATTTTGGACTGATTTGGCCCCCATCGATTGGTTGGTCTCCTGTTGGCAACGAAGCAGTATGATGCATCCAGCCGCATGGCTTACGCCACGACCGATTCACGAACAGGCCGGCCAATGGGACGAAACGCTATCACTCAATGATGATGGAGAGTTCTTTTGCCGCGTCATACTTGCGGCGAGAAGTGTTTGTTTCTGCCCCGAGGCGAAGAGCTTTTACCGATCCGTTCCAGGCAGCCTCAGCAGCTCAAGGTCATATGCAGCATGGGATTCAGCTCTTCGGGCTGCATTCTCGGAAACGCTACAACTCCTTTCGCGATCGGACGGCACAGCTGTCCGCAAAGCATGTTGTAGGCACTTCGAAGAGTTTGTCTATGCAAGTTACCCTGAGGTGCCAGAACTGCGCCGGCTAGCCTGGCAAAGGGTTCGCGAACTGGGGGGACCAATTGCTCGCCCCCAAATGGGGCCGCGGATGCGGTTTTTCTCGTGGTTTATTGGGTGGAAAGCGGTGAAACGACTTTACCTTGTCGCAAGCCGTTTCCGCTCTGGAAAATGAGTGGCGAAAATGAGAAGCGTTGCCCTATCAGCTCCAATTCATCCAACACCAAGCGTTCGATGCCAAGTCCTCTTAGCGTAACTATGCTTCATCCCGCCGGCGGCCCTTACGCCGTGCAGGCGGCGCGGGCGTTCGCGGAAGCTGGGCTGTTGCGCCGCTTCATCACGACGCTTGTGGATCGCCCTAATAGTTTTCTGCAACGAAGTCTGTGTAATCTGGCCGGTGCGATCGGCTTTGACCTGGCTCGGCAGGTGCGTCGCCGTGCCGTCGTGGGGATTGATCCGGATCGTGTGGTTTCTTATCCCTGGCGCGAGGCGGCTCGATTGGCAGTCGGCCGGCTTGATCGTTCTCGGGTTTGGGTTGATCGAACCTGGGAATGGGCCGAGAAGGGTTTTGATCGTTGGGTGGCGACAAACGGATTGCGCCATGCAACTGCGGTTTATGGCTACGAACATGCCTGCCAATATTCTCTTGAGGCGGGGCGCGACCGAGGCCTTTTTCGAATCTATGACGTCCCGGCGCCAGAACACGAATTTACGCATCGAATTCTCTGCCGTGAGGCCGACCAATTGCCAGAGCTATCCGGCTCGTATGAGCAACACGTTCGCCGGCCCGAAATCCATCAGCGTCGCACCGAACGGCGACGTCGCGAATGGTTGGCCGCCGACATTGTAATTGCGAATTCCAATTTTACGCGTAATAGTTTCGCTGGCTATGAAGATTCGTCCAATCCAAACAAAGGATTAAGCAAAGTATTTGTGGTTCCTTACGGTGCGCCACCGCCGGATCCACTAGGCGTGCAAGGTGGCTCACACGGTCAGGGCCCATTACGAGTGCTATGGGCCGGTACGTTGTCTGTCCGAAAAGGCTTTCATTACCTCATCGATGCCTGGAAACTTCTTGCTGATGCAAATCGCCATATTGAGATCACCCTTTATGGCGCGAATTCTCTACCGGAAAGTCTAACCTCACGGATTCCGAGCGAGTTCCGCCTTCGCGGCAGCGTGCCGCGCGAAGAGTTAGATGCAGCCTACCGTGCCGCGGATGTTTTCGTGTTTCCGACCCTTTGCGATGGGTTCGGCATGGTTGCCACCGAAGCTTTTTCGCATGGCTTGCCCGTCATAACAACGCCGGCTGCGGGCGCTGCGGACTTGGTTCAACAGGGTATCAACGGCTTGCTCGTTCCGCCGCGTGATCCGCAACGGCTGGCGGAGGCGCTGCAATGGTGCCTGGATCATAGATCTGATCTTCGAGAGATGCGAGTAGAGGCGTTGAAGACCGCCGTCAGTTGGCAATGGGCAGATTATCGGCGCGCTTGCGCGAAGTCGTCCTGGAACACTATCTACAGGCCGACTTGAGCGCGCTCCTAAGTCCCGCGCTCAGAGGACAATACGGATGATGACCAAGATTCGCGCCTGGCTGAAATCTTTGGGCGCTGGCAAATTGGTATACGAGATGATTCATCGCCCCCTCCAGCCAATCTGGTATCTACGCGAGCAAGGCGTGTTCCGAACTCTGGCCGCTAAGCGCGGCGAGCGCGAGATGGCGAAACGAGCCGAAACGTTAATCTTATCACATGTACCGGTGCAAGATGCACAAGAGGTCGCATTCTTGACTGGTAATGGATTTTGGTATCAGAGTCTTTTCTGTGCTTATAGCTTTGCCATTCATAGTAAACGCTACCCAACATTTTGCTTTTACACCGACGGCACATTACAACAATGGCAGAAAGAACTGCTGATTCGAAACTTGCCAGGATCAAAAGTCGTCGACGAGGAGACAGTCCAAGAGCGTCTCGCCAATCATCTACCGCGCGGCCGCTATCCTAGCCTATACCAGGCCCGCGAGCGCCTGGTCCTCATGCGCAAATTTCTCGACGTCTGCGCCGGGCGGCCTTCATCCGTGATCTTCCTCGACAGCGACATGCTTTTCTGGAACGATCCCCACTTGATGTGGGATTTGATCGACGCAAATCGGGCCTTTTTCATGAGTGACCCCTATAGCAATTACTTCTACGATAATCCCAAAGATCAGTTAGCTTTTTTTGGTGTGTCGATCGTGGATTGTTTCAATTCTGGTGCGATAGGCGTGCCTCATGGCGCCCTTGATTACGACAAAGGTGAGTATTATTGCCGTTTAATGCTGGAGTGTCCCAGCAAGAGATTCTACTTTGCTGAGCAGACACTGTTCGCTCTCCTTCTTGGAAATAAGCAAGCTGTGCGGCTGCCCAAGACTGATTACCGTTTGGTTTATAATCGACAATTGGTCGCCGCCGCTCGAATCGAGGCGGTCGCACCGACGTTGTTGCACTATGCCTGGAATGGAAATCCGGATTTCAAAGGATGCGAGTGGAAGCGGCTGCTCAAGACGTTGGAAACCAAAGCCATAATTGGATAAAATAGACCAGGGCCGGCCACGACTGTCCCACCGTAAGTCGAACAGCGACAACTGTTTATGACGAGCCTCATCCTCATTCGGAACGTTTTCGCCCTTGATAGCCTCCAAAAGCGGCGTTTTCTCGAACAGTCCGAGACTCAAAATTTGCAAAATTCCGTTCAGGCCCAGATCGACCTTGAGTTCCTTTTTGACAATCGCGACCAAGACGTAGGCGCTAATGGCAATCCAGATTTGCGTCTCCACGGCATTGTCGGACGTACCACAAAAGGCTTTGATTCGTAGATGCTGCTGGATCCACTTGAAGAAAAGCTCCACCTGCCAGCGGCATTTGTATAGCTTGGCGATTGTCAGAGGATGCAACACGAAATTATTGGTCAGGAAAACCAAACGCTTGCCCGTATCCGAATCGAGATACTTGATTCGTCGCAGGGGTTTGGGATATTCGTTGACCGTCTAGATGCCCGTCAGTCTGATGGTTTGATCGCAACAAAGCCCCGTGGTTTTGTCGACCGACCGTTGCGAACGGCAACGGTATTGTAGGTTCTTTTTGGCGCATGTGACAAAGAAAGCCATGTTCGTTTGGAAAACGTACAGTCGCGCAAAATCGACGTAGCCTCGATCTATGACATATAAGGCGCCAGCTTCCAAAGCGAGAAGGCCTAGAGCTTTCACATCGTGCATTTTTCCACTGGAAACGTGGACAAAGCGGGGGATGTTGCCACGCAGATCGATCAGGGTGTGCAGCTTGACGGCTCCCTTCCGTTGGCGAAATCGAGCCCACGGGAAGAGCGTCAGGCACAGACCGATCGTCGTGGAATCGAAGTCGTAGACGGTTTGGTCCAACGCCACGTCCAAGGAGTCTCCCGCATAGAGGTTGCGTGCGTGAGCGATGAGAACGGCGGCGAAATCGCTGTAGATTCGTCAATCGCGATTTTGATTGGCGTTGGCCAAGGTGTTGCGTGCCACGTTGCTGCGAATGCCGACATGATACAGCTTGGCTTTTGGAGAATTCAAACAAATTTCGATGTCGCGCCAGCTGGTTGGCAATGTCAGCTGAGCGAAAGTCATGCAGAGGAATTGATCGAAGCAAGAGAACTTGCGAATGCGATAATTGTCACGGTATTTGCGAACGCAACGGTCGAAGTCGCGTTTGGGTAAGAAGGCCGTGAGTTGGGCGAACAGAAACGTCCCGGTATGCATCGTGAAGTTTCTTCCATGGATTTCCGTGGGAAAGACTACCAGAATGCGACCTACTGAGTTGAAATCGATACAGCCTGAGAATCGTCATAACCAGCATCCAAATATGACGTTACACCGATTTCTCAAACGCTCAATGGGACAGTAGTGAAGGCGGGCCTATGATACTATGCCCGTTTGCCAGTATCGACAAATTCCGTAGTGTAATATTCCCTTGTTTGAACGGTTCTGTGTTTTTTCGAGACTTATAATGGCAAATTCGCAGAAACATTCTGCCGACTACATCCCGACATTAGACGGATGGAGAGCCATAGCCATTTCCTTGGTCATTACAAGTCATGAATTGATGGCTGACCAGCCCATCTGGAAAGGCCTTGGAGCATTTGGAGTCAATATCTTCTTTGGCCTCAGTGGTTTTCTTATTTGTACACGCCTGCTTAAGGAATACGATCGTACCGGACATATTAGTTTGGGGCGATTTTATATTCGTCGAATCTTTCGGATTCTGCCAGCAAGCTGGTGTTATCTCGTAGTGATTGGCTGCCTTGGTTTGTTTGCATTCATCAAGGTTTCGACGAGCGAAATTTTGTCGTGTGTTCTTATGTGCCGCAATTATTCTTATTATGATTTCCCTTTAGGATGGTATACAGGCCACTATTGGTCTTTGGCGGTGGAAGAGCATTTCTATTTTATCATGCCAGCTTTGCTTTTGGTCTGCAGGCCACGCTTCTCGCCATTGGTTTTTGCTGCTGCAGCTATCGGCGTCGTATTTTGGAGATTGCTTGATGGTCGGCAGCAATGGTCGGCGTTTATTCTGCCTGTAGGATTACACCCTAATTTTCGCTCTGACACACGGTTGGATTCTCTATTTTGGGGGTGTTGGACCGCAGCCATGAACTGGCGTTATCGCCCCCCAAGTCAAGGCTGGATAGCTAGATCTCTGTACCTCGGTGCTGGCGCCTTCGTAATTTTTGAGTTGTTGTGGCCCGGCTTGCTTTACGGTTCGATTTCCTCGAGAGTGAAGCCGGAGTGGATTATAGGAGTCTTTCAGAATATTCTACCGACAATCGCAATTCCCATTGTTATCGCCGCGACGTCGCTCTGCCCAAAGGACTTGCCGGGCCGGCTGTTGGAGTTGGCACCACTGCGGTTCATTGGGCGATTGAGCTACAGCCTTTATCTTTGGCAGCAGCTTTTTTTTGTCGCGGATGTAAGAATGAAATCCAATACCCTCGGCCTCTTGCAGGAGTGGCCCTATAATTTGCCAGCATTGTTTGTGTGCGCCTTTGCGAGCTACTACCTAATTGAGAGACCATTAATTCATCTCGGCCATCGTTTGACAAAAGTCGAAGTAAAGCTTGGGGAGAAAAAAGACACTGTCACTGCAAAAATATAAGATGCGGACGAGGTTTGAATCGCGTCCCTTTGGAGGGTCGTCCTTGCGTATTATGGAAGACCCGCGTCAGGCCTAGCGAATAGCGGGACTACTTCGGTAATAACATGCCTTTCCGTATCTGCCTTGTCAGCCCCGGACATTTGGCATCGAATCCGCGTTTGGTCAAAGAAGCGGAAGCGCTCGAGAATGCGGGCTATTGCGTGCAGGTCGTGGCTGGCGACACTTTGAAAGCGATTCGGGTTTTGGATGATTCTGTCACGGCGAGCGCGTCATGGCGAGTGACTAAGGTAAACAGAGGCGGTTTCCTGGCTCGACGTTGGCGGTCGCTGCGTCGTCATATATGCCGTTGGCTCTTGGAGCGCAAGTTGGCACCATCGGTAAAGGTGGCGCTTTGGGCGGAAAGTGATCTCATAGATCAACTCGAGTCTGCGACGGCTCAGGAACCGGCGGACTTGTATATTGGACATTATCTTCCAGGACTGGCAGCGGCGGCTTATGCGGCGCGACGACATAATGCGGCTTTGGGCTTCGATGCGGAAGACAGCCATGTCGACGAATTGCCGGATGAAAGAATTTACCAGCGCCAACGTGGCGGCCGCGAATGGATCGAAAGGACGTATTTGCCGCGCTGTCGGCACCTCACAGCATCTTCGCCGGGAACGGGTGCGGCCATGCGGCGCCGTTACGGCGTCGAATCGGAAATTGTCCTAAATGTTTTTCCGTTGAGCGACGCTCCTGCCAATCCACAAGCAACGTCGTTCTTGAATGGAGCGGGCCTACCAAGTCTTTATTGGTTCAGTCAAACCATTGGCCCAGGCCGTGGTTTAGAACCTGTAATCACCGCCATGAGTAAGATGAAGGTGCCGGTTCGGCTCAGCCTTCGTGGCTTGTTGGCAGCTGGATATGGCGAAACGCTAAGGCGGCAGATTGAGGAATTAGGCCTGTCGGGAAAAATCGAATTTTCCGAACAAGCACCACCGGAGCAAATGGCCAAGCTCGCAGCCCCGCATGATCTGGGGTTGGCGGTCGAGTTGTGCGAGCCGCCGAATCGCTCGACCGCTTTGACGAACAAAATCTTTACCTATTTGCTTGCCGGCGTTCCGGTCCTTCTTAGTCGAACGCCGGCTCAAGAGAGTATTTCGCAAGATCTTGGGCCCGCGGCAATTCTCGCGGACCTCGAGGATACAGGGTCGCTCGCGGCGTCGCTCGACTCGTATTTTTCAAATGAGAATCGCCAACAGTTGGCCCGCGCTCACGCCTGGAAGCTAGGCCAAACAAAATATAATTGGGATCTTGAAAAAGAGGTGTTTCTACGCTCCGTGCGGCGGGCGTTGGGGGAGGAATCCACGTGAGGATTCTACTGACGGCCGACCCCGAACTTCCCGTGCCGCCGAAAACCTACGGCGGAATTGAGCGAATCGTCGATGGTCTAACGCAAGGGCTCGGGCGGTTGGGCCATGATGTCGGCTTGGTCGCCCATGCCGAGTCCACGACACCGGCTGCAAAGCTTTTTCCTTGGTCAGCGGGGGTTTCTAGAGGTGCTTGGAATAATCTTCGAAACAGTTGGGTGCTTAGAACGGCTGTAAGCGCATTTCAGCCGGACGTGATCCATAGTTTTTCCCGCCTAATTTATTTGTTTTCATTACTTCGCAACGAGCTCCCGAAGTTGATGTCTTACCAGCGCGACCCGAGTAGGCGTACCACTGGTTGGGCGCGTTGGTTTTCTGCCGGTCGATTACAATTTACGGGGTGCAGCGAGGCAATTTGTCAGGTTGGCCGCAAGGCCGGGGGAACCTGGAATGCAATCCCTAATTTCGTCAATCTTAACTGCTACGACTTTCAGCCATCGGTGCCGATTGATGCGCCGTTGGTGTTCCTCAGTCGCATTGAGGCGATCAAGGGAACGCATTTAGCCATCGAAGTTGCCCGAACCGCAGGTAAACGGTTATTGATCGCTGGCAATCACGCCGACGAAGGTGAGAACGGACGTTATTGGCGTGAGCAAATCGAGCCTTTTTTCGGTCGCGATGGAATCGAGTATGTCGGACCGGTAGACGATCGTCAAAAAAATAAATTGCTCGGAGCCGCCGCGGCTTTGCTTGTTCCCGTGCAATGGGATGAGCCATTCGGCATTGTATTCGTTGAAGCTCTCGCTTGTGGTACGCCTGTGATCAGCTGTCCGCGTGGTGCGCTGCCTGAGATCGTTCGATCTGGGCAAGAAGGTTATCTTTGCAATACTGTTCCCGCAATGGTATCCGCGGTCGCTGACATAACATTGATCAATCGTGCGACTTGTCGCCAAAGAGTCGAACGGTTTTTTTCGATGGACGTGGTCGTTAAGCAATACGAACAGCTCTATGAGACGATGTTGGGGCGTACCCATAATTCGTGATCGTCAATTCGGGAAGCTTAGGCGGTTGGCAGATACTTCTGCTCCGCAGACAATAAAATTTGCAAATCCCTGATGCCACCTCGCCGCGTTCTTATAGTCAGCCCGCATTTTCCGCCGGTCAACGCGCCCGACCATCAGCGGGTACGGATGTCGCTGCCCTACCTTCGTGAATTTGGCTGGGAGGCCCATGTTCTGGCGGTTGTGCCGGATCAGGTGGAGGCAGCGCGCGATCCAGACCTCCTGCTTACCATTCCGGATACAACAACCGTCACGCGCGTAGGAGCGCTGCCTTATCGATGGACGCGCCTGTTTGGACTTGGCAGCCTCGGAATACGCGCATTCGGGCCGTTGCTGCGAGCAGGAACGCGGCTATTAAAAAGCGAAAAGTTTGATCTTATCTATTTCTCCACGACGATTTTTGCAGCGATGGCTTTAGGTCCGAAGTGGAAGAAGCAATTCAAGATCCCTTATGTAATCGACATGCAAGATCCGTGGGTTAGCGATTATTACGAAAAAACTGGGACCAAGCCACCCGGTGGATGGTTCAAATATGCGTTCGCGCAATGGCAAGCGCGGCGAAGGGAACCGTCGGTGATGCGTCATGCCGTGCGCATCGTGTCTGTTTCGCCGGCGTATCCGGAAATGCTGCGACGGCGGTATCCGGGTATATCTGAAGATCGGTTTATTGTGTTGCCGTTTGGCGCTCCGTCTCTCGATATGGAGATTGTGAAACGACGCGGTATTACTCACTCGATTTTCGATTCCCACGATGGACTACGCCACTGGGTTTATCTTGGGCGTGGTGGTGCTGACATGGCCAAAGGACTGCGCGGTCTGTTCTTGGCATTGGCATCATTACGTCCTAATTGTCCTGAAGTGGATCGTCTGCGCCTGCACTTTGTCGGCACGAGTTACGCGCCCCAAGGAGTTGCCGAGCGAACGGTCGAACCCGTGGCTCGAGAGTGTGGCGTTGCTGACCTTGTTAGCGAACAGACGCAACGTATTCCCTATCTAGAAGGGCTCGCTCTTCTTCAGTCCTGCAGTGTTATCCTAATCGTAGGGTCTGACGATCCGGGATACAGTGCGTCAAAGGTATACCCTTGTATTTTGGCCGGGAGGCCAATTCTCGCTGTGCTTCACGAAGCAAGTTTGGCGGGTTCTGTTATACTAGAATGTCAAGCAGGTAGCCTAGTTGGCTTTCGCTCAGAAGAATCAGACGCTGACCTCGCAAAGCGAATCATTCCTAAGCTGAGGGAGCTTCTCGAAAGGCCCATTGACGCTACTGGCAATGTCGATTGCGCGGCTTTCGAGAGATACTCGGCCCGTTCGATGACACGTCGGCAATGCGCTGTCTTTGACGAGGCTATCACGCCGTGATTGCAAGCGGAGGGTTTCACGATGAATGATACGAATGCAATTCGTCAGTTATTGCCAGTATTTTGGGGCGCTGTTCTGCTGCTTGCAGCGTATTTGTCGACTTTCCTGACGACAACTCCCTTACCGATTTTTGGGGTCGGGTTGTTACTTACGGCCTGTATTTTTTTGCCATGCTATTTGTGGGTCACTGGCCGTGTGCCGGGCCTTCCTATTTTTCCAATTATGGCATTGATGTTTCTTTTGTCTTCCGCGCTGCCGATGTTCCAGCAACCGGCTAAAGTAGCGGAGTATGACATGCAAGAACAGATGGCCGCAGGTCTGGCGCTTAGTGGTTTTCTAGTAATCGGAACAATCGCATGGTATCAGGTCGTGACGTTTCCGAGACGTAAAGTCATCGAGTACCTTGGCTTACCGCATGGGAATCACGGTGACGAATGGTTCCTTCTATTCTTTAGCCTTTCTGTATTATATCAGATGAACTTAATTGGAAATTGGTTTGCCGTCCCAGGGGGCCTGAGTTCGATTGGCAGTGCGATCTCGATCACACTCTCCATTTGCTCGGTATCAGTCCTTTCTCATCGGCTCGGTACGCAAGAGCTGTCTAAGCCTAATAAATCCTATTTCCTGACTTTAATGGTTATATTTCTGACGAACAGTTTAGCCGCGCTATATCTTGTGACGGCTATGATCTCACTACTAGTGTCAGTTAGTCTATACTTCTTAGCGAGCAAACGATTTCCGCTTCTAATTTTACTCGTCGCTGCGCCTGTCTTCGCTATATTACACTTAGGCAAAGCCGACATGCGTAATGAGTATTGGAACAGCGCGAGACGTGAAGCTCTTCAGCCCTGGGATTATCCAGCCTTCTTTATGAAGTGGGCCTCTTTAGGCTTCGAGGAGTTTATCACTCCGCCAGAAGTTGCCAAGAAAAAGGACAAAGAAGGTCTTCTTGAGCGCGGGGCACAACTGCAAATTCTAATGCTTGTTATGAATAAGGCACCTCAAAAGGTTCCATTTTTGATGGGCGAGACGTATGTTATTATTCCGACTTTGCTCATTCCACGCATTCTTATGCCAAGTAAAAAAGCTACTCTGGAAGGGCAATACATCATTACGACTCATTTTGGAATTCAGACGCGCGAACAAACCGCAACAACGAGTATCGCCATTGGCTTGGTTCCGGAAGCTTATGCAAATTTCGGTTATTTTGGTATACTTGGTTTAGGCACTGTACTCGGCGCCGTCTATGGATTGGCAACGCGGTGGGGACTGGATGTGCCTTTGATGTCCCTGAGAGGTCTTTTTAGTTTAGTCATTCTCAATTCCGCAATCCTGATAGATGTATGCGCAAGCATCACGGTCACCACAATTTTTCAACAGACCGTGACTTTGTCTCTGATCGCATGGCTTCTAATGAGGCCTATGTCGATTGCAGATGAAAGTCGCGTTCCGACCTTAATTGAACCGGATTTGGATTGATGCGGCGACTCGCGGTCATTACTACACATCCGATCCAGTATTATGCACCTTGGTTCCGCCAGATCTCGAACCAACTAAATGGCGCATTTAGGGTCTTTTATCTCTGGGACTTTGGCATTACGGATCAGGTCGACCCATCCTTTCAGCAAGCGTTGCGGTGGGATCTGCCCCTTCTCGAAGGCTATGAATCCGAAATCGTGCCCAATTGCAGCCGGCGTCCAGGAACAGACCATTTTTGGGGAATCGACAATCCAAACCTTGGGCAGCGACTACGCGAATGGCAGCCGACGGCCATCCTCTGCCTTGGTTATAATTATGCCACGATGGTGCGGCTTCTCCTTCGTCGGCAAGTCGGCCATGTTCCGCTGCTTCTTCGCGGCGACTCCCATCGCCTGATAAAGCGCCGTGGCTTTTCCGCCTGGCTCAAAAAGCAAATTCTCACTGCCCTATTCCGTCGCTTTGCGGCATTTCTCTACGTCGGCAAGGCCAATCGCGACTATCTCCAGCAGCACGGTGCTACCGATCAGCAATTATTTTTCAGCCCGCATGCAGTCGATAATGATCGATTCCGTGCAAATGCAGAGCAGGTCGAGAAGGAGGGTGCGGCCTGGAAGCAGTTGTTGGGCATTCCAGCGAACAAGCGAGTGATTCTGTTTGCCGGAAAATTTCAGGAAAAAAACGCCCACTCGATCTCTTGGCGGCGTTCTGCAACGTTTCTGTACCCGATTCCGTACTATTATTCGTGGGCTCTGGACCGCTCGAGGCCGCCTTGCGCTCCGCGGCGGTCGGCAATCCAAATGTTTTTTTTGCCCCGTTTCAAAACCAGACGCTCATGCCCCGTACCTACGCCGCTTGCGACTTGCTCGTTTTGCCCAGCTATGGAGAGAGCGAAACCTGGGGCTTGTGCGTTAATGAAGTGATGTGCCTCGGTCGGCCCGCGATCGTTAGTAATCATGTCGGCTGTGCGCGTGACTTGGTCGAACCGGGTAAAACCGGATGGGTCTTTGAGGCCGGAAATGTCGAAGCTTTGACTGCTGCCTTAAGTGACGCTCTGCGCAATCCCGAGGAATTGCAGGCGCGTGGACGTAGAGCCAAGGAACGCGTTCAGCATTATAGTCTTGAAGAGGCAACGCGCGGCTTGCTGTCGGCTTTGAATTGGCTTGAGAGTAAATAATGGATCGAAAACCGATCGTGTTCCTTGGAGTGGAGTCGCTACGCGCCGGCAATGGCGGCATTTGTCGCGTGGCTCGGC
Organism: uncultured Planctomycetaceae bacterium; assembly: GCA_963790585.1. GTDB lineage: Bacteria > Planctomycetota > Planctomycetia > Gemmatales > Gemmataceae > CAWBOY01. The sequence goes on along the minus strand of CAWBOY010000008.1, from coordinate 459,758 downwards.
TCATGGCTCGCGTTCTAGGAGAATTCCAGGCTGAGGGACGGATTCGCATGCACGCCTTGGCTTTTGGCGACCGCGAGGTGGCGAAAGATTTGCCGGTCGACGTAAAAATCTGTTCCGGATCGCGCATTGGTTTTGGCCTGTCAGCCATGCGGCATGCCTGGACTGCCAGCCACTTTATCTACGATTCCACTAGCGCAGCTCAGGTCCACGCGCTGCCATTCGTCCGCGGGCGCCCGTCGCTCATGTTCATTCACGGAATCGAGGTCTGGGAATCGGCACAGCCTAAATATATCGCCGCCGCCCGTCGAATGACAAGTCTCTTGACGAACTCGGCTTTTACGCGAACTCGAGCCGAGGAGATTCACGGTGGATTTGCTCGGGCCGAACTCTGTTGGTTGGCGACCGAAGGAGAAGAGGAACCGGCGCCCAGCACACCTTATTTAGAGCGTCCGCCTCGAGTCTTGATCGTCGGCCGACTAGCCCAGGATCGATACAAAGGCCACCACGAACTTATTGCTTGCTGGCCTCAGGTCGTCGCCAAGGTGCCTGGCGCCACTTTGCAGATCGTCGGCACCGGTGTCATCCTCGATGAGCTTCGCAAGCTGGCCGAGGCTTCGTCCGCGAGAGAACAGATTCGTTTCGAGGGCTTCGTTTCCGAAGTCGACCTTGAACGGATGTATGCCAACGCACGCGTATTTGCCATGCCCAGCCGTGGTGAAGGATTTGGTTTGGTCTACATTGAAGCGATGCGACATCGCCTGCCTGTCATCGCATCGATTCACGATGCTGCTCCCGAAATCGTCGCCGACGGACAGACGGGATTCGTGGTCAACCTTGATCGACCGGAGGAGTTGCCGAATCGTCTCATCGAACTTCTTACACAACCAGAGTTCGCAGAAAAGGTGGGCCGTGCGGGCCATAAACGTTGGGTCGACCAATTTCGGTTCGACGCATTTCGACAGCGATTTGGACATGCGCGAGAGAAATTCCTTGGACTGTCTAACTTGAAGCAATGACAATTCACTTCAAAATCTTAGCCGAATCGACATCTCTCAACTATTTTTTCGATCCCAATAGCCGAATGATACCGCTCGTCCAATGGAACGGGCTAGGATGTGCGCTGGAAACTCTACCAGCAGGTAAAACAAATAACTGGCAATCATCAAGAAAATCATATGCACGGACCAGTTTAGTATTGGTCCCAGGTTAGGAAGCGGTTGCATGTCGATGAGAGCACTTGCAGGCAAATGAATAAGGTAAACTGAGTAGCTCCATTTTCCTGCCCATTCAAGCCAAACTGTCGGCTCATGATCCTGAAAATGTCTAATTTCTCTGGAAAGCCAACAGGCAACCAAAATGCCAAATACATTAAGTGTCCACGGATATCCTATTGGGCTGTGAAATCGAAGAAGACTAATCGCTACGGAAACGCCCCAAACGGTGTACCTCCACGACCAAAGCCTTCTGGAATTCGGCAAGCTATTATTAGCTGTCATCTCTGCCAATTCGCAGCCCAAAAGCCAACATGGCAACCCTAAAAGCCAATCAAGTCCAATTCCCCACGAGGGGTAGGGCTTGGCTGCTGGGTTGGTCCCTATCAATACAAAGGCCGCGACAAAACCACAAATCACCATCGAGCGCCAGGCCACGCCTTGTCGTCGCAAAGCCAACAAGCCGGGATACAGAGTGTAATACACTAACTCCGCGACTAAGCTCCAAAGTATGCGATCGTACAGCGTAACGATATCTATTCCGAGAAGCGGTGATACAAACATCCCTACGGCAAATGGAACGCCGACGCGAAGATATCGACGCGTTCCGTATCCAACAAGTGATGGAATTTGAAGTGTGCGAGAGAATGGATAATGAATGCAGAATCCTGATATGACAAAGAAAACAATAACAGCTGCAGGCCCATTCCAGAAGTTATTGTATACGCCGCCCACGAGCCAGCCCAACGACGCGGATTTATCAATCCCGAATGTGACTGGCGGCCCACCAAGGTGGCCCATCACCACCCAGAATGCGCATACGGCACGAATTGCGTCCAATCCACGAACCCGGTCCACTTATTCCTCCACTTCCGTGACATAGCAAACAGCCAAGCAACTGGCCGCTGGCCAAACAAGCCTTCAGGTTGTTAGTCTAACAATTCTCAGGCGCTGGCCGAATTATGTTCTTTGTCTTTTTCTATCTTACTTCTCGTCTCACGAAACGTAAAGGTAATGATTATAACCACTATCTCGGCCGGCATTCTCACTTCTTGCAAGACGCCCTTCAGCGACATAAGCGACGCAGTGCCTCCCTTTTTTAGAGCACCAAGAGCCCTCATCACCGAGCCCCGCCAATCAAATTCCCATACCCCTCTCGCTCAATCCCATTCAGCGACGCTACGGCTCCCCTTTTTATCGAGAATCCCAGCTTTACAAGCCATTCCTTTGAGCGAAGTTCCGCGTCAGCGAGGATTGCCAAGTCGCCCTCGGTGTGGATTCTGGGGGCCTTGACAGCCTCGAGCAACGTCATTTTCTCGCCTAGCCGGGCGGCTAACACGCTTGTCACGGCGTTGACGATGCGGCGGCCTCCGGTGGCTCCGATAGCCAACACGACAGCCTCGTCGCGCGTCACGATCGTTGGACACATGTTATGAAGGGGACGCTTACCTGGGCCAGGAGAGTTTGCCCGGCCGGGGCGCGGGTCGAAACGGGACATTCCTTGGCCAAGGGTTAGGCCCAAGCCATCGACGGTGACCTGGGCCCCGAGGTAGTCTCCATGAGTGAAGGTGAGCGCGACGGCCAGGCCGTGTGAATCGATAGCATTCAAATGAATCGTGCCCGTGGCCGAACGGCCGTCCGATTTCCCCTCGATCGGCTTCCCCTCAGCCATCGATTTCCGAATCTTGGCGGCGACCTCCTTGGCATACCCCTCCGATAACAGGCGTCGGATCGGCACATCACGAGTGACGGGATCGCCCAAATATTGGAAACGATCGGTCCACGACGCCCGCATTGCTTCGATGAATTCCAGGTCCCGAGTTTCCGCGCGGCTGGGCCATCCCAAGGCTTTGAGGATATTCAACGATTCGACAACGGTCAGTCCGCCAGACGCAGGCGGCGGCGTATGGATTCGATAACCATTCCATTCGATCGTGAGCGGCGTCTCGACGCGGGCTTGGTATTTGGCGAAATCATCCAGCGTGAGAATGCCGCCACCCTTTCGGTTCGCCGCGACGATCGATTCCGCAATCTTCCCCCTATAAAACGAGGCGACATTCCCAGCTTCGGCCAATGTTTCGAGGAGCCCAGCCAAGTCCGGGTTGCGGAATCTCTCACCCTCCCGAAGCGGGCGATCACTCGTGAAGAAAAGCTTCGCGGAGCCAGCGTCAGCCCGAAGTCGCTTTTCGTTAGTCTTGATTGCACCCGCGAACGACCGGTTGATGGCGAAGCCGTCACGAGCAAAGCGGACCGCTGGCTTCACAAGTTCCGCGAATTTCTTCGTCCCATAGAGATCGAGACCCTTCTGCAATCCCGCGAGTACGCCAGGCACTCCCGATCCTAACCAGCCATAGGCGTGGACATCGTCTTTCACCTCACCCTTTTCATTGGCGTGGAAGTAGTCTTCCGTCAGCGCCGCCGGAGCGGCCGTATTGAAGTCGATTGAGACTGTCTTGCCACCCGGTAAACCGCCGACGATAAGATGGCCACCATAGCCACCAATCCCCGTGAGAGGTACTGCCACGACCCCCGCGACCAAAGCCGCGGCGACGATGGCATCAACAGCATTTCCACCCTCAGCAAGCACAGTATTCCCCGCTGCGACTGCTTCAACTTGGCCGAGTACCAATTGTTTCGGCGGCGCGACACTCTGAGAATGGGCTAGTTTTGGGACAAAGCCCGCAAGTACCGCCGACCCAGCCGTCACGAGAAAGGCTCGACGATCCGTCTTTACAGTCATGAGTGTCTCCAAAACGCCGCGGCTTGACTGGAGGCAGCTATGCGACTCGCTGCCTTCTATGATATTCATACAAACCTCCTTGCCCTCAACGCGGTGCAATCCCTTTCTGATTCGGGTTGTGAACGGCAAATCAATAAACATCGCGAAAAGATAATACCGAGATCGACTGCGAGCGCAAGGCGCATGATGAGTCAAACCGAGTTAGAGATGCCTTTACTCAGACATGGTGACCACCCAACCCGGGACGAGTTCATGCGCCGGTGGGAGGCGATGCCGAATCTCAAGTTCGCGGAGCTGATCGCGGGAGTTCCATGTCATGACGACATTGCAGCAGGACATCAACAGCCCGAACATGCAGCGTTTGTTACGATGTTGGCGGAACGACGGTTGAAGTCGCCTTCATAAAGACGCATGCTTGCGCAAAGTTGTGTGTAAGCGTCAGTTAAGTTGCTGAACGGTTGTTCTTTTCGTAAACCGTCGTTCCCAAAAGGCAGCCCATTGTCCCTTTTCGCTGCGGTACAGCGCCCGCACGTGGCACAACGCGTGCGCCCCGTTCTCACCCCAACGCATGCCCGCCCCTTTCAGACGCTGCCCCACTACCGTCTTGCACGCGCTTTCCACCACGCCGCTGCCAATCTGCAATCCGTCCGCTAGATACTCCGGGTACTCCATCCGATGCACATTGTTTCCGAAGTATCTCTCCACTTCTTCCCTCTGGTCACGCAACGTCGCCGACATCCGCTCGGGCCAAGTCCAGTTCTCCAATACGCCCAGCGTCGTCGCCCCTCCCTCCCGCTTGAGCAGACTACACCACTGCTCCGCCTGAGCCTTTGCTTTTTCTTCGTCCGTCAGGTACAAGGCTTTGGCCAACTTCTCCAGGTAGCTCGCCGCGTGCCAGAAGTCCAAAATCAACACCAGGTCCTCACGGTTAAAGTTAGTCTGCATGAACGCCTCCAACCCGTTGCCTCCATCGGTCAACGCCACCCACCTTTGGGCTTTCTCCATGCCCACATGGGCCGCCTGCCGACGCAATAACGGGCCTAACTGGTCCAATGCATACAGCCCGCTCAGATAACGCACTTGCAAGCAGGGCGGTGGTTTGCCCGGTGGCTGGAGCCAGGCGTCACCGGGATACGGATTGTAGACACCAGCAACATAAGCCATCCGGCCTTCCGCTTTGGCACCGCGGGGGCCCTGTTGACGTGTGCCCGTTGCATCCACAGTCACATAGGCCACGCTGCGTCCCTGGGCATCCTGATACCACGGCCAAAGCACCGCCAAACCAAAAAGGATGCCGTCGGCCATGCACTTCTCGATCCGTTGCCCCACGTCTTCGGTGGTGCGTTGGACCGTCGATTCGGACACATCGACTCCCGACATCTCCTGGAGTAGTTCTGCTCCCCTCTCGAAGCTATCGCAAACGCCGCCCGCTAAGGTGGTCAGTTGTTCGGCCGCGGGCGTCAACGACCGTGTCGTGATGCCGGCTCGCTCGTCGAACGGGGCATAGCCCCGCGCGCAACAGCGGCAGTAGTAGTAGGCGCGTCGGTAGCCGATGGTGCCGAAGAGGCTAACGAGTCGACGGGGGCGGTCACCGTGAAAGGGAGCGGCATGGTCGCAGTCGGGGCAGGTCACTGAGGAGGATTCGTAGCCGTTTTTTTTTGAGCCAGGCGTTTTTCATAGGCTTTGGCGGCGATTTTCAGGGCAAGGTCGCGGATCTTGAATTCGGTGGCACCAAAGAGCGTAGCGGGTTCCGCGTCCACAAGCAGTTGGGCCATCTGGACCAACTCATCTTGCGAAAACTCAGCAATGGCCGCGGCCAATTCCTGGACTTGGTCTTGCCGGGTTGGGGTGTCGACGGACATCGTTGCTTCTCCGAGCGGGGGGGCATTCTTGTCGGATCGTCCTACCGCTGATAGGTGTACAAAATTTCCACCAACTTTTCAGCTGCTCACACCAAAGTTGTCAGGTGGAAACTTGGTGCTATCGCTCGCGTGTCGCGTGGTGTATAACCTGTCACATCTCCCTTCCTTTTTCGAGGTATTCATGTCGTCGTCGACTCGGGCAGCAGGTCGGAAAAGATCCGTAACACGCCGCTTTGTCCGTCCCCAGATCGAGGTTCTGGAGAGCCGACTGGCACCGGCGGTTTATACGCAAGGAGCCGCGCTTGGGCAAATTTCGGCGAATTACGACAATTCAACCGGCGCACTCACGATCTTGGGCGGCTCGGCTCAGATCTCGGAGAGCGGCAAAGGTGTCGTGACGGTGCTTATCAATAACAAGACCGATTTTTCGTTCGCTTCGGCCGCCAATCTGCGCCAAATCAATGCACAGGGCACCTTGGACCTGACGGGAAATGTCGCGACGGCAGGGCAATTAGGGATCAGCGCCAGCGCGCTAACCATCGACGGTACATTGAGCGCAACGGATCTGACGCTAGCCAGCAGCGGTTTGATAAACATTGATGTCGGCGGCAGCATTAAAGCGATGAAGCTCGCGGCAACAGCGGATAATTTTGTCAACGCCAGCCAGATTCAGACGAGTGGGAACGGCGGCTCTATCGCCATTAGCGCTCGCAATTATCTGAATACGGGGGTCCTCGGAGCTGCTGGCGGGACCATTGCGGTCAAATTCACATCGTCCTACATAGACACCACGTCAGCGCTAACTACGGTTTCTGGCGTTAACGGGGCCGGGGGAGAGGTGACGATCGATGGCGGCACAATAGGGCGGCTCTTTGCCAGCGGTCGGTTTATGGCCAAGGGAACAGCGGGAGGCACCGTTAATCTCTTTGGCCGGGACATTTTGTTGATCGCCTCTCACGTCGACGTTTCCGGCAGCGCGGGCCGAGCCGGTCAAGTGGAAGTCATGTCGTCTAACAGTACGATGTACACGGGTGACGTCCAAGCGACCGGCTCAAAGAGCAGCTTGGGCGGACATATTGAGATTTCATCTCATGGCCAATTGACCTACGGCGGCACGGCCAATGCCGGATCGGGCGGAACGCTTTTACTAGATCCAAAGTTCCTGGTAATAAGCAGCTCGACTGGGTTATTCCCTCAATACAATTTTGTGAATCCGGGATCAGGTGCCATTTCTGGGGCATCCTTGGCGCTCAGCACGGGGAATGTCGTCCTTGCTACGCCGCCCGCCAATCAAGCCCCGGGAGCGGTCTATTTATTCAATGGTCAGACTGGTGCCCTTATAAGCGCTCTGACCGGCGATAACGGGAACCTCGGAATTGGCGGATCCGTGACGACATTATCCAATGGCAATTTTGTCTTCAATGATTCCGCTTGGAACGGCAACCTGGGCGTCGTGACATGGGGCAGCGGCACGACGGGCGTATCTGGAGTTATCTCTTCTTCCAATAGTCTCGTAGGTAGTACCGGCGGTGATGAGATCGGCAATGGCGGAGTCGTGGCGTTGACCAATGGAAATTACGTCGTTGCTAGCCCATTCTGGAACAACAGTCAAGGGGCTGTTACCTGGGGGGACGGAACCAAGGGAAGCTCGGGAGCCGTCACGGACACGAATAGTATTTCTGGGTTCACTCCTTTCCATCAAGGTATTAGTACAGGGGACGAGGTCGGTTTCGGCGGTGTCGTTGCGCTGCCCAGTGGCAACTATGTGATCAAAAGTCCGGACTGGAATGGAAATCGAGGAGCGGTCACATGGGGTGAGGGTACGGTGCCGATCACGGGCGGTATCGGAGCCGATACTTCTCTCATTGGTAGCACGGCAGGCGATACGATTGGTCAAGGGGTGACAGTCCTCGCGAATGGGAATTATGTCGCGTTTAGCTCAAATTGGTCCAATGGGAAAGGTGAGGCTACCTGGTGTCTTGGTACTTCCCAGGTCAATGGCCAAGTCAGCTCCAACAACAGCCTGGTTGGTATAAATTCAAATGACTTTGTCGGCACTAGCGTCACCGCTCTCAGTAATGACAATTACGTGGTGAGCAGTCCCCACTGGAATGGGAATCTAGGCGCGGCGACCTGGGGTAGCGGGACATCCGGAGTAACAGGAACGGTCACTGGCTCGAACAGTCTTACTGGCTTCACTCCAGGCGACTTCGTGAGCTTTGGCGGTGTGACTGCTTTGACAAACGGCAATTATATCGTTGGCAGCCCTGATTATGGCGGAGGTTATGGTGCCGTGACCCTATTGAACGGAACCATGAAATTCGCTGATTATGTCAGGCCGAGCAATAGTCTTGTCGGTAGCCACTCGACCGATGCCATCGGCGTTACTGTTGTCGCTCTGTCCGGTGGCAATTATGTTGTCCTCAGTCCCAACTGGAACGGAAACCTCGGGGCCGCGACATGGGGCAACGGCACGACAGGTATCACTGGCTCCATTTCCTCTTCCAATAGTCTGATCGGCTCGGTAGCCGGGGATCGAGTCGGTTCAAGTGCGATCGCTTTGACCAATGGTAATTATGTCGTTGAGAGTGGAGATTGGAGTGGAATGAAAGGCGCGGCAACCTGGGGCAATGGTTCGGCGGGGACTACAGGAGATGTCTCAGCCACGAACAGTTTGGTTGGAAGTACCGCGGGTGATTTTGTGGGAGGTGCTACCGCGCTCAAGAATGGTAACTATGTCGTCGTCAGCCCTAACTGGAACAGCCTCAGGGGAGCTATAACCTGGGAAAATGGAACAACAGCCACGCGTGGCACTATTTCTCCCATCAATAGTTTGGTGGGAGCGACGGCGGGCGATATGATCGGCGGCAGTCAATTTCAAGGCGGCGGAATCAGTCTGCTATCAAACGGCAATTACGTCGTCACCAGTCCAGTATGGAACGCCAACGAAGGAGCTGCGACTTGGGCCAGCGGCACCACGGGGTTGACGCTCGATGGGCAAAACTTTATCGATGCGCAAAATAGCATAGTCAATTGCCAGGACTCCAGTGTTCGGTCGGGTCCGCTCGTCGGATCTTTCTTGGCAAATGAGAAAACGGGAAGCAACACTTATGCGACGGTTGTCGGATTCACCGATCCCAACCAAACGACCTATGCGCTGGCTCAGGGACAGACACTCACGGTCAGCCCGTCTTTCCTTACCAGTTCGCTCAACGCGGGCAGCAACGTCATCCTTCAAGCGGACGACGATATTACCGTCAACAGCCCGATTTCAGTCACTCCAACGGGCAAGGCGGGGAATCTCACCTTGCAAGCAGGGCGCAGCATCTTCATCAATGCCAACATCAATACCGGGGGTGGCACTCTTATCCTGACGGTAAACGACACCAAAGCGAACGGTGTCATTGATGCCCAGCGGGACCCGGGCAATGCAGCGCTTACGATGCAAACGGGAACAACCGTCAACACTGGCGCGGGCAGTCTCTACATCTATCTTTTTAACGCCACGGATAAGACGAACCACGGCACGGGAGTGGTGACGCTTGCCGGTATTACCGCGGCAGCTGCCACGATTTACGTTCCCACCGGGACCAACACACTTGTGTTGACGCCAGGTGGAGGAACCTTTAGCGGCAATAGTGCCACTATCACTCTGAGTAATGTCAAGACCGTGAACGTAATCGGAAACAGTACGGACGTTGCGTATCTCTACGACACAACTGGCAGCGATGTGTTTTCAGCAACTCCTACGTATAGCAATTTCCAAGGCTCCGGTTTCTATAACCAGGCCGTCGGCTTCAAGACAATCAATGCCTATGCAAAGACCGGGACTACCGATTCGGCATACCTCTACGACGCCGGCGGTAGCAATGTATTTGTCGGCACGCCGATGTACAGCTACATGTCGGGGACGACCTACTTCAATCAGGCGATAGGCTTTCCGGCGGTTAACGCCTATGCCACGTCGAAGACGAGCAATGACGCGGCCTATTTATTTGATAATGGCGGACAAAATACTTTTGTCGGCGGAGCAGCCTCCAGTTACCTCCAAGGGTCTGGCTATTTCAATCAAGCAATTGGGTTCAAATCTGTAAATGCGACTGCCAAATCAGGGGCCAACGATACGGCCTATTTCGCAGGCGCTGCGAGCGGCAATGTCTTTAACGCGACGACGACCAATAGTTACATGTATGGGACCGGCTACTTGAACCAGGCCACGGGATTCGTCACCGTCTCAGCCACCGGCGCGAAGACAGACACGGCGAATTTGTATGACGGTGCCGGTACGAATACCTACACGGCCCAAGGAGCCGGCGGTAGCCTGGTTTTCGGCGGCATCACCGAGGCTGAGACCGGCTTCGGTTTTGTCAACATCGTTCAATCCAAAGGGAGTTCGGACAAAGCGGTCACGAATGGGATTACGTTCTCGCTGAATAAAGTAGGGACATGGCATTGAGGTTCTTTATATAGCCCCCGGCTTGCCGGGGGTGAATTTTCGCCGTAAACGGAATCGGAGCCTCGCCCTACCTAACTAATCCGTTCCGCTCGAAACACCATCAAACCCGCCGCAACAGCATATCCAACACCCAGCAGCCACGAACGTGGGCGGCCTCTTCTCGACAATGCTCGATCATACCGGAATCCGTACAGCCGGCGTCCTCGAGGGCGTCGGCCAGGATTGGTAGATGCGCGAAGGCTTGGTCCTCGTAGATCGACTGGGCCATTTTTGGGACGGTACGCTCGTTCCAGCTCAGGCAAGAACGTTCGAGCCGTGGCTTTTGAAACGGATTGCCGAACACGTCGCGGATCAGGCTCGCGATCCTTTCGCCGCGCGGCTCGACGGCCAGGACGGCGTTGATGACATTGGGCAGATTTGGGGCGAAAGGGTCGGCGGTGAACGCGGCGGCTAGAAGTGCCTGGCTTTCCTCGAAGCGCTCCTGGCTCGATTTGCCGACCGAGAGCGAGGAAGCGGTGGAGACTTTCTTCCAGGCCTCCGCTTTGGCCGACAGTAGTTCCCCGCGCGCCGCCTTGCCGTCGACGTAGGCTTCCGCCAGTTCCACGGCTTGCCGGCTGGCTTTGGGTTTGATCGTGTGCCAGATCAGACGGCAGCAAGCGCAGGCGAAGAGCCGCTCCTTGCGATCGCTCCATCGGCCACGAAGCTGCCGTAGCATCGCCACGGGATCGGCAGAGGCGAGCCATTCCGCCTCGGTCATTGGCTCAGCCCTCCCCCTCTTCCCAGACCGTGCCATAGGCGTCGACCGACTCGCAATACTCGATCAAACGCTGATAAAACGGATCGCATGCCAAGGTCGCGCTGTCGCCGATGATGAGCATCCGGCGACGGGCGCGCGTGAGCGCGACGTTGGTGCGGCGGACATCGCTCAAAAAACCGATCTCGCCGATCGTATTGCTGCGCACCATCGAGAGAATCACCGCCTCCTTTTCGCGACCTTGAAAGCCATCGACGCTGTCGATCTCCAAACCGGGCACCGGTAGAAGCTCGCGGAGTCGGCGCACTTGTGCTGAGTACGGGGCGATCACCGCGATCTGATCTGGCCGCACGCCGGCATCGAGGAGTTCACGGACCTTTTTCGCGGCTAAAGCCGCCTCCTGAGGATTGAAGCGGCTCTCACCTTCGGGCTCAGTCTCCTCATCGAAACCCGCACCCGCGGTATCCAGAAAACGGAGCGGCTGCTGTGTGAACGGCTCTGATGCTACATTCGTCAGTCCACTTAAAAGATGCTCGCGCACGGACGCATCGGCTTGTAAATCGTCCTCGTAAAATTCATGCGACGAAAAGGCCATGATCCGTTCGTGCATACGATATTGTACGTTCAACCGCCGCGTCACGTCCGCGCCGTAGAGCCCGACGAGCCGCTCCAAAAGGCTGATGCCGAAGCCTTGCTGAGCGGCCTCGCGCGAGATAACGGTCGGCGGCAATTGGCAATGATCGCCAGCCAGGACGACGCGGTCGACGCGCGTCAACGGCACCCAACAGCCTGGCTCCGTAGTTTGACATGCCTCGTCCAACACCAGCAAATCAAAGCGCCGCGAGCCGAGAAGAGCGGGGTCGAGGCCGGTCGTCGTCGCGCACAAGATCGGGGCCGCGTTTAGGATTTGCTCGATGGCTCTGTCTTCGAGCCGCCGCGCTTCAGCCAGCAGCGCTTTACCGCCATCGCGCAGCTCTCGACGTAAGCCCGGCTCCGGCTTGGCTCGCGTCCATTTCGACGCCTGGCGAAACAGCAAGTAGGCATCGCGGGCGAATTTACGCGCCTGTTTGACGTCGGGATGGTCCTCGACCAAAAGATCGAGAGTATGCTCCCGCAACTGGGGCGATACCCGCGCCGGATGGCCCAGGCGCACGGCCTTTTCGTCGTACACGAGTAACCGCTCCAGCAGATTGTCCACCGCCAGGTTACTCGGGGCACAGACCAATACCTTGTGGCCACGCCTCACGGCTTGGCGGATTACTTCGACCAGGGTCGTCGTCTTGCCGGTGCCGGGCGGCCCGTGGACTACGGCCAAGTCCTTGGCTGACAACGCCAGTTCTACCGCTTCGCGCTGTGAGGAATTGAGCGACGAATCGAGCCATTCAAGATCTTGAGTCGTTGTAAATTTCGGCTTCTCCAGGCCAAGAAGAGCGGATCGTAGCTCGGACAGCCGATCGTTCTTGGCCGCTGCCGCTCGGTCGAGCGCTTGCCGCTGCCGTTGGCGTGCGGCTTCGTCAAACGAGGCGTCGATGCGATAGAGCGTGCCGTCCTGATCCAGTTCGGGCGAGTCATTAAACGCGACGCGGACGAGCGCATCGCCGCGTTCGCAAATGATGCCGCGCCAGCCTTCGGACCGGCGCGCTACCCTGTTCGGAAAGCAACACCGGGGTGCCGACGCCAAGCCGCGTCCAAGGGAACGCCACCTGGCCGCGTTTGACGAAGGTCAAGATCACACGCCCGCCTAAACCGGCATACTCATCTTGGACGATCAGATCGATCAGCGTTCTCCCGGCCGCCTGCGCTTCTTGAGGCGACTGGCGCCGCATCTGTTCGAGAGCCTGAAATGCCTCGGCACGGGCTTCGAGGTCGAGCAAATTGGCGATGCGCTGGAAGTAAGAAGCGGGGTTGGTGGTCATGTAGATAGATTATAGCGACCGGCCTATTCGGGGTTGAGGAGCGCGTGACCGTCGCGCCAAAAATGACACGCCCGTTGGCGTGACGGTCGCGTTCCCGAACCAATTATCACTATTGCCTTTACAACGCGCCCGGGACCGTCGCGCCAACATATGCGCTGTGTACCCCCCCCAAACGAATGCAACAGATTGCAACTATTCCCATGAGTAAACAAAAGGAGGACGCATGCGGCGGGTTCGCGGACTAGACACCGCGCTGGCGCTTGGTGCTGGTGAGACTTCACGCGATCATACTCGAAGGGATCGCTCCCAACTGATTCAATAGTATGGGAACACCGTGTCCCCGGAGGAATCCAAATGCCGCGCTTCAGTCATCTTATCCTTTGCTGTTTGCTCACCGCCACTTCCACGTTCGCCGCGGATTATCCGGCGCCTACGTCCGGCAGCCATGTGCTCCGCGACTTTAGGTTTGCCTCCGGCGAAGCGATGCCGGAGCTTCGCATCGCCTATCGAACCCTCGGCAAGCCAGAGGTCGACGACAAGGGTGTCGTGCGAAATGCTGTCCTGGTGCTGCATGGAACCACGGGCAATGGCGGGAATTTCTTGCGGCCGGAGTTTGCTGGGGAGCTTTTCGGTAAAGGGCAGCTCCTTGATGCAACAAAGTATTACATCATCCTGCCCGATGGCATTGGTCACGGTAAGTCGAGCAAGCCGAGCGATGGGCTGCATGCCCACTTTCCCGCGTATCGCTATCGCGACATGGTCGCGGCTCAGCATCAGCTTTTGACCGAGGGCCTCAAGGTGAACCATCTTCGGCTCGTCATCGGTACGTCGATGGGCGGGATGCACACCTGGCTTTGGGGCGAGACCTATCCCGAGTTCGCGGATGCGTTGATGCCGCTGGCCAGTTTGCCGACGCAGATAGCGGGGCGCAATCGGCTCTGGCGCAAAATGATCAGCGACACGATTCGTAACGATCCGGAGTGGAAAAGTGGCGACTACAAGACTCAACCGCCGAGCGTGCGCTTGGCGGCGGAAATGCTCATGTTCATGAGCAGCAATCCGGTGCTCCGCCAGAAAGAGGCGCCGACGATCAAGGAAGCGGACGCGAAGATTGAGGAGTTCGTCAAGCAGACGCTGCAAACAATGGACGCGAACGACGTTCTTTATGCCGTCGAAAGCTCAGCCGATTACGACCCGAATCCGGGGCTAGAGAAGATCCAGGCCCCGTTGCGAGCCGTCAATTCGGCCGACGATCTCATCAATCCTCCCGAGCTGGGCATCCTGGAGCTCGAGATCAAGCGTGTGAAACGCGGCAAGGCGGTCGTCATTCCCTTGAGCGACAAGACTCGCGGCCACGGCTCACATACAATTGCGACTCTTTGGATGCAGGACTTGAAGGAGTTATTGGACGAGTCGGCCGCTCGCTAAATTTCTGTCCGATCAGTTTGTGGCGGCCCGTTTCCAACGTGCCGCGTTGTGGCCGGGGTCGGGGCACCGACCCCGGCGCAACCGAGCGGCTCCCGAGAACCAGGGTCGGAGTACCGACCCCGGCCACGGCTTGCAAACCTAATAGACGAATTTCTGGCTCAGGACACTAGGATGTCGCAATGAGGTTCCGACGCATGGAATGGGTCTATCTGCTGATCGCCGGCTTGCTGGAAATCGCCTGGGCCGTCGGCTTGAAATATACCGACGGCTTCACGCGCCTTTGGCCGTCCGTTCTGACATCCATCGGCATGATCGCCAGCGTCTTCTTCCTGGCCCTGGCTGCTCAGAAAATACCGTTGGGCACCAGCTACGCGATCTGGACCGGGATCGGCGCAGTAGGAACGTCGATCCTGGGAATTGTGCTGTTTTCCGAATCGGCCTCGGGTCCACGCCTCGTGTTCATGGCGATCATTCTGCTGGGCATTTTTGGGCTCAAGATGACATCGGGGCATTGAACTGACGCGCTTGCTTAGCAGCCCCGAGCGCGGGGGCAAGTCTGCGAATCCATGCTTACTGTCCGTCTCCTGACTGGCAAATCAAATTTGACAATAAAAGAAGAAACCACAATCCTTCGCAAACTTTTTTGAGAGCCAGCAAGGGTCTCTCAAAAAGGTGTGCGAAGAATCATGGTTTCTTCGTATTCTGACAGCTCGCGTCGTCTCAATCGTCTCAACCGACCGCTTTGACGGCCTCGTCGAGGGGCGGCCATTCTTTATCAATGCCCTCATCCACGATCTGCGACAGCTGTAACTCGCTGATTTCAAATTGCTTGCTGATATGTTCCTTCGATTCGGCAATCGTCATTGAGCCTAAATCTTGAGCTTTGACGAGCTCCAAAAAGATTTCGCGACGTTGTTGGATGGTTAATCGTTTGGCAACCATGTGGCTTGCTCCTGTTGTCGAGTAAATAAGCGCACCTAACCCAGCCCGGCGAGGGTGGGTGGGCAAGTGGCATGAAAACAAACGCCCTACGGGACACGCGCTCAAGGGAGGATCAACAGCGCGATCGACCAGAGACGTGGGAACAGCGGGCATACGACCCGTCCCCGCCGTTGGATGGCACCGTTCTTATTTCCAGTATACACAGAGGCGTTGATTTGGGCCTGAGAAAAATCGAAATTTTCCACGCTAATTCGCTCTGTTGTCGGTACTCTAGCACCTTGGACACTGCGTCGCCCGCAAATACCTTCCTTAACCCTCTATGGGACCGAATTCCATGCGCCGTCGTAGACATCCCGCCGGACCAGCCCTGGCTTTATCGTGTTGTGCGCTGGCCATTTTCAGCCTCACCTGGCTACCTCCCTTGGCCGCGACGCGGGCCCCGTTGGACGACAAGCCAGCCGTGGCGGTCGATGGGTCTATTCCAGTCGACGCGATCAAGCAACGCATCGCGGCGGAGTTCACCTCGTTGGAGGCGCTCTACAAACACATTCATAGTCATGCCGAGCTGTCTTATTCCGAAGAAGCGACGTCCACGCGTTTGGCCAAGGAATTGAAGGATCTCGGCTTTGAAGTCACAGAGAAAGTCGGCGGCTTCGGCGTCGTCGGCATCCTCAAGAATGGGGCCGGCCCGACGGTGCTCGTGCGCACCGATATGGACGCGCTGCCGGTCACCGAGCAGACCGGTTTGCCCTACGCCAGCAAAGTCCGCGTGCGCGATAAAAACGGCAATGATGTCGGCGTCATGCACGCCTGTGGCCATGACATGCACATGACTTGCTGGGTCGGCACCGCGCGCGTATTGGCAAGCATGAAAGATCGCTGGAAAGGCACGCTCATTTTCATCGGCCAGCCCGCCGAAGAGGTCGGCGGCGGCGCCGTCGCCATGCTCAAAGATGGCTTATTCAAGAAATTCCCTAAGCCCGATTTCGCCCTGGCGCTTCACTGCGACGGCACGCGACCATTCGGCACGATCGGTTACACCGAAGGCCTGGCAATGGCCAACGTCGACTCGGTTGACATCACCGTCCGCGGCAAGGGCGGTCACGGCTCCGCGCCGCACACCACGATCGATCCGGTCGTGCTGGCTGCAAGGATTATTTTGGATCTGCAAACTCTCGTGAGCCGCGAAAACAATCCGCTCGAACCAGCAGTAGTGACGGTCGGCTCGATCCACGGCGGGAGCAAGCACAATATCATTCCCGACGAAGTGAAACTGCAGCTGACCGTGCGGACGACGAAGGATTCCGTTCGCAAGCAAATTCTCGAAGGGATCGAGCGCATCGCCAAAGCCGCGGCAGTGGGCGGCACGAGCGCCGGAGCCAATCTTCAAGATCGACCCGGGCGAGTTCACGCCAGCCCTTTTCAATGAGCCGAAGTTGACTCGAAAGACCGTCACTGCGCTCAAGCAAGTTTTGGGCGAAGACAAAGTGGTTGAGCGCCCCTTGGTGATGGGCGGCGAGGATTTCGGCCGCTATGGCCGCGACGGCGGAGTGCCGATCTTCCTTTATTTCCTGGGTACGATCGCTCCAGAGCGCGTCCAAGCGTCCACCGAAAGCGGCAAGCCTCTGCCGTCGCTGCATTCGGATCTTTATTATCCGGTTCCTGAGCCGAGCATCAAGACTGGGGTGCTGACAATGACGACGGCGGTGTTGAATTTGATGGGGAAGTGATGGGCATTGGAGGCGTTCGATTTAGCCTTGGATAAGACGTCGTGCGTCGTGGCCATGGTCGGTACTCCGACCCCGGATTTCGGGAGGTGCTTGGACTACACCGGGGTCGGAGTACCGACCCCGGCCACGAATCCCAATCGTGAGCGGCGTCAATCGTTGATGACTTTACCCGACAGCCGTCAACTCGACTGACGGCACCTCATAAAACAAAGCCGATTCGCCGTCTTCGCGGTCGATCAAAGCGCGAGCGCCGACGGTGTCGGCGAAACGATGATCCGCGGCGTCGACGTCCATTCCCACCAGAACTACCCATAGGTTCGGCAACTCACGCGTCAGCTTGTCGCAGATGAGCCAACCGCTTTCGTCAGGAAGCTCCGTGCTGAGGATAACGAGATTCGGGCTTAACATTCGCGCCAATCGGCGCAGTTCAGCGCCGCTTCGAGCCGTATAAACGTCCCAACCGATCCGACGGAACGAACGCTGGACGACGATCGAATAATGAGCATCCGCCTCAGCCACGATCAAGCAAGGGCGCGCACGAGCGATTTCTTCAGTAAATGCGAACATGATCCTCTCCTGGAGGGGCAGCCGGATTGGGCTGCCCTAGCGGGGGTGGGTCGGGCGTCGGTGGGAAAGACGATTCCTACATATCACTTACTTAGACGTCTCTCCCTGTCATCTGGTTCGGTCGCCGCAGGAACTTCTTGTCAAAAAGGTGCTGAAATTCTTGTTCGGAATAGCATGATACCCTAAGCGACGCAGGCGAGAGCCGAAAAGGTGTCAGGCACCATTGCCGGAACGGCTCGAAGGGTGCTTCGCACAATGGTGCCTGACACCTTTTCGGCTCTAAGCGAAGCAGGCAAAGCGGATTGCAAATTCTCCTTGCCTGCGCACGGGGCGCGCTATAAGCACCCCACGGCATTTGGGTCGAACAGGCAAGCTCGCGCGGGAAGGTTCCCAGCGGAGATTTAGCACGGATCGGCCCTTTCGGAGTTCACGCACGCATGGCCAAGAAGACCTCTCCGACAACAAAGACGAACCAAGCGCCGAGCGCTCACAAGCCCGACTCCGCCCTGGTTCGCCAGGCGGTCGAGGCGGGGGAGGGCGTATTGCGCTTAGCACCAACCTGGGTGCCGCGCTCCTTCCTGATGCCCGGTCGGCGCATTCAAGTTAGCGCCGCAAGATATCTACGCTCTCGGCGCCCATCGCGGCGGCATCGACGAGCGCTGGTTCTCCTCGACCACGGCCGCGGCTAATGAAGGCGCGCCTCCGGATGAGGGCCTGAGCTACGTCGTCCATGACGGCAAGCGCGTCTTCACGCTCCGCGACGCCGTGGAGCAAGAAGGGACAAGGTTGATTGGGGCGGCGCTGTGGAACAAATATCAGCGCTGGCCCGTCTACAGCAAATTCTTCGACAACATGGGCCCGATTCCGCACCACATGCATCAGAACAACGCCCAGGCCGCGTTGGTCGGACAACAGGGTAAACCGGAGTCGTACTATTTCCCACCTCAGTTGAACGCGGTCGGCAATAATTTCCCTTTCACCTTCTTCGGCCTCGAACCCGGCACGACCAAGGCCGAGCTGCGCCGCTGCCTCGAGCGCTGGAACGAAGGCGACAATGGCATTCTCGATTACAGCAAAGCCTATCGCCTGAAGCCCGGCACCGGTTGGCTGGTGCCACCGTGTGTCTTGCACGCCCCAGGATCGCTCGTGACCTATGAGCCCCAATGGGGATCGGATGTGTTCTCGATGTATCAGTCCCTGGTCGAAGGCCGGCCGGTGCCGCGCACGCTGTTGACCAAGGATTTTCCCAAAGAAAAGCACGACGACCTCGATTACCTCGTCGAAGCCCTCGATTGGGAAGCCAACGTCGATCCGAAATTCAAGGACCATCATTACCTGGAGCCGATCCCGGTAGCCGACACCGCATCGTCGGGTTACGTCGATCGCTGGATCGTCTACGGCAAGGTCGACAATGAAGAACTCTTCTCAGCGAAGGAGCTGACGATAAATCCCGGTGTCAAGGTGACGGTCAAGGATAACGGCGCGTACGGCCTGATCGCCGTTCAAGGGAGCGGCAAGATTGGCAAGCTGGCGTTGCAGACACCGGCAATGATTCGCTTCGGTGAGTTGACTGAGGATGAAGTATTCGTCAGCCATCAAGCCGCCCAGGCAGGCGTGGTTTACGAGAATACGGGGCTAGAGCCGCTCGTGACGCTCCGCTATTTCGGGCCAGATACCAATCCCAAGGCGCCGAAGGTCGGGGCGCATAAAAAGGGTAAGTAAGAGACGGTCCCAGCAGTTTGTGGCGGCACGTTTCCAACGTGCCGATGAGTCGTCTTTATCTGGAGTCAGGTCGTGGCCGGGGTCGGTACTCCGACCCCGGTTCTCGGAAGACGCTCGAGCTAAACCGGGGTCGGAGTACCGACCCCGGCCACGACTGTCCTGTAGAATGGGGCTATATGCAGTGTCACTGTGAACCGCTCTAACTCCATCCACCACCTTTTCGAGGTTCTCTCTATGAAGAAGCTATCCATCGGCACCTGGGCCTACATCTTCAACCAGGAACAACCGACCAACGATTTTCACGAGATCCTGCACAAGCTGCAGCATCTCGGCTACGACGGCGTCGAACTCGGCGGGTTCAATCCGCACCCAGGTCCGGATACGTGCGATACCAAGGAGAAACGGGCGAAGCTGAAACAGGAAGTTAAGGCTCATGGCCTGCAATTCTCGGCCCTCGCCGCCGATCTCTGGTCCCAAAAACTCTGGAGCGTCGAGGACAGCGGACCGTTTATCGCGGCGTTTGCCAAGAACGTGTTTTTCGCTGAGGACCTCGGCATCGACACCATCCGGGTCGATACCGTCGAGGGGGTCGATAAGGCCAAGCAAGACGCTGTCGGGCCCAAGCTGATCTTCGACCGCGTGGCCAAGGCGTTCGATCTCTGCTCGAAGTTGGCCGCGAGCCGCGGCATTCGCATTTGCTGGGAATTCGAGCCGGGCTTCCCCATAAATAAGCCGTCAGAGATCTTGAAACTCGTCAAAGTCGTGCGCGACGAGATGGGCAACAAGAACTTCGGCGTGCTCTACGACACCTGCCACGCCCACATGTGCGCCGCGGTCGGTGCCAATCAGACGGGTGAAAAAGAGACCTTGCCAGGCGGCGCTCTCGAATTGCTCGAGAAGCTCAAGGGAAGCATCACCCACGTCCATCTCATCGATTCCGATGGCACCCTCAACGAGCACAATACCAGTACCCACAACCCCTTCGGCACAGGTAAACTAGACTTCGACAAGCTGCTGCCGGCGCTCAATCAGGCGGGAGTGCCGAACGACTGGTGGTGCGTCGACCTCTGCTTCTGGCCCAAGGCTTGGGATGTGACTGCCGATAGCAAGCTATTCTTGGATAAAATGCGCCGGAAGTACGCGAGTTGAATTAACCTGATTAACGAGCATGCTGCGATTGCACACCAGGCCCAAGCGCGGGGAATGGTGAAAAATCTGGGGTAAAAAATAAGAAAGAGACAGGCATTCGATCTTATCTTTCACCCCAGATTTTTCACCAGAACTCCGCGCTCGCGAGCTGCGGGTTGGTAGGCCCGTCAGGAGTCCCACGATGGCGACCATAGTTGAACAAGAAACGACTCACGCCAACATGGCCGAGCTGTGGGACCGTCTCGGCAGAGTGCCGTTGGAGCGGATCCTGCTCAAACCGCCGCCGGGTACGGCGACTGAGGCGGATCTGATCGAAGCATTGGACGGAGACAACAAGCGACTTTGCGAGCTAATTGATGGCGTGCTTGTGGAGAAAGCGATGGGAGCATGGGAATCGATGTTAGGTGCATACATCGGCTTCCGTATCATCGGGTTCATTGAAAAATATCATCTGGGAATCGTACTCGGCGCCGATGGCCCCATTCGTATCTTCCCGGAACGGGTGCGTATGCCCGACGTCTGCTTCATCTCCTGGGAGCGAATGCCCGGCGAAGAGTTTCCCGAGGATTCTATCTGCGCATGTATTCCAGAATTGGCTGTGGAGGTGGTCAGCAAGAGCAACACCAAGCGTGAGATTCGCAATAAAATCGAAGACTACTTTTTGGCCGGAGTTCTCTTAGTTTGGGTCGTCGAGCCGAAAATGCAAATTGTCGATGTCTATGAATCGCCAAAAAAGAAGGTGCGATTTGAGAAAAGCGCATCTCTCGATGGTGGTGCGATCCTACCGGGATTTACGCTCTCTCTGACGGATTTATTCGACAATGTCGGTCGTAAACGGAAAAGGAAATAATAGCATGCGCAACTCGCGTTTACCTCTGTTTGTGCTATTGCTTTGGTGCGGTTCCGTACTGGGTGACGACACGCCGGCTTCGCTTGAAAGTCGGCTCGCTCCCTTGGCGAAAGCCCACAAAGGCAAGGTCGCAATCGCCGTCAAGCATCTCGAATCGGGCGAGACCTATTATCTCAACGCCGACGAGGCGATGCCGACGGCGAGCCTCATCAAGGTCGCCGTCTTGATCGAGGCTTATCAGCAAGCAGACGAAGGCAAGTTCAAACTGACCGATCCGGTGACGCTGCGCGAGGCGGATAAGGTGCCTGGCAGTGGGATTTTGACCTACCACTTCAGTGATGGTGCCTCGTTGCCGTTGCGCGATGCCGTTCGGCTCATGATCGCTTTTTCCGACAACACGGCTACGAATTTGGTGCTCGAAAAAGTCGGCATAGCCGCCGTCAACAAACGCATGGAGGACTGGGGCAACCCGAACACGAAGATCAACGCCAAAGTGTTCCGCGGCAGCACAACTTCGGTCGATCCGGCGCGGACAAAAAAATACGGTCTTGGCTCGACGACGGCCCGCGAGATGGCGGGCATCATGGAAGAGCTGCTCGTTGGGTCCAAAATTCGTCCCGCCTTGAAACAAGCCATTCTCCATCATTTGCGAACGAACGAAGATAAGGACAAGTTCCCCAAGTTTCTACCGGCGAGCGCGAAACTTGCCCATAAAGACGGCTCCGTCACCGAGGCCCGAACGGACGCCGGATTTTTTAATACTTCTAGTGGACCAGTCGTCCTCTGTGTGTTATCCAATGAAAATGAAGATCGTCGATGGGTGAGCGACAACGCCGGAAACATGCTCTGCGCTCGAGTGGCCAGGGAAGTATTCGAACATTATCGTGCCAAGGGAGTCGCGATGATCCAAACGCCCTGCCCTACCTGTCAATCGTTATTAAAACTCGACGATTCGCGCCGGAAAATACACCACCTGCCCTATCTGTAACGGTCGATTGCTTGTACCGGTCTCCGATGCCGCCGACGCTGGGAAGGTGCCGCGGGAACCACAGTTGTCCCTATCCGTGGCGGAGCCGCTTCCCAAAGAACTGGATACACGCCTTCCTGTCACGACATCAGCCACTACGAGCGCCAAAATAAGGAATCGCTCCCAGCCGCGACGAAAAAGGAGTCTATTGCATTGCCTTCCGAGAAAGTGCGACGACGGCACAAACGCCATCGCCGGAAGAAAAGCATCGAAGGAAATCAAATCTCGTTTCACGCTGCTTATGGCGAGACAGACGAAAAAAGCGCGATGCCAGCGTTTTGCGGTCTGACCATACTGGCAGGCTTGGCTTTGCTTATGTTGACGTTCGCAAGCGATGCGTCCAACGCTGGTGTGAATTCGTCAACATTTGGCTCAATCGGCTTCCTTTCGGGCAGCGTGCTTTTGGGCGTGGGCGTGTTGATGCTTTTTCGCCCGCAGGAATAAACCTACCTTTGCAAACTACAGTAGGGCGTTTGTCAAAGATGACAGCAATCTCTCCCAATTTCGACGTTGCTTACTAAGAGCCTATCCGAAAAAGGGGTCAGGTATGCTCCGTAGAAAACCCCCAGCTGCACCGTCAATTGGGCCGTATAATGCATTATGAGCACTACAACCAAATCGCCAATTGCCGTGGCGCAGCGGGCTTTGACCGTCGCTCGCAAGACATTGCGCGCCTTTGCCAACCGCTTCAGCCCCAAACGCTACACACAACACCAACTCTTCGCCTGCTTGACTCTCAAGGTCTTCTTCAAGACAGACTACCGCGGCATCGTCCAACTCCTGCGCAATCTCTCGGACCTCCGGCAGGTATTGCACCTAACACACATTCCGCATTTCACCACGCTTCAAAAGGCCAGCGTACGCCTCCTTCGACGGCCCCGCGCTCGCCGACTGCTGCACGCCACGGTGCGTCGTTTTCAGGGCCGGCGCACGCGCGTGCGGCGCGCCGCCTTTGACTCGACCGGCATGGATTGCGGTCACGCCAGCCGCTATTTCATCCGGCGACGCAGCCACGGGGCCACCAAAACGCAAATCGTTCGCTACAAACGCTTTCTGAAGCTGGAATTAAGCGTCGATACCGACACACATCTCATCTTGGGCGTCGCTACCAGTCGGGGACCGCACCCCGATGTTGATCGCTTCGTCGGCCTTATGGACGAGACCTTGGTCACCGCCCGGCCGGAGCGAATCGTAGCCGACGCGGGCTATGATTCGGAGCCGAACCACCGTTACGCACGAGAGAGACACGGTGTGAAATCGTTCATGCCGGCCAGCCACGGTCGCCCAAGTCGCAATCCGCCGACGGGACGATACCGGAGGCAGATGCGTCAACGCTTGGACAAGATGCATGGTGGCTATGGCCAACGTTGGCAGGTCGAAACGGTGAACTCCATGATCAAGCGACGCTTAGCGACTTCGGTTGCGGGCCAAGGTTTTCCCAGTGAATCTCGAGATGGATGGTTACTTGCGCTGACGCTAAACCTGATGCTGGATCGGTCCAAATGAGGGTTTTCTACAGAGCAGGTCAGGTACTATTGTGCGAAGCACCCTTCGGGCCGTTCCGGCAATGGTACCTGGCCCCTTTTTCGGATAGGCTCTAAGGTGTCGGCCCATGCAAAAAATCCGCTGTCCTGGTTGTCCCGCTGTCCTAAAGGTGGACGAAAAACTCGCGGGAACGAAAGTAGCGTGCCCGCGCTGCAAACGAGCGTTCACTATTGCTAGTCCGGTCGCGGCGGTTGCCTCCAAAACACCCGTCGCCGAGCCAGCGAAGCCGGCGGCGACCAAGACCCCGCCTCGTCCGGCTCCGCCGCCCAAGGAAGAGGTCATAGACCTGACGGTCGATGATATGGCTCAAGAAGAGATTTTGGATGTCGTCGACGCCGAGCCAAGCGAGTCCCAAAAGCCGCCCTCGAGAGCGCTCAAGCGAAGACCCAAGCGGTCGAGAACGTCGAGCGCGACGCCCGATCTATCGTTCATAACATTCAATCGAGTATTCGGTATAATCGTGATGGTTGTTGGCTTTTTTATATTTGGAGGTGGCGTACTGACGTTGGCCATGGCCGCCGGTAACGGAACGCTAATGAGTCCCTACGGCTTGGGCCAAGGATCCGCCTCTCTTGCTGTAGGAGCGGCTCTACTTTTCCGAGGGTATCTCTGGGTCAGACAAGATTAATGCCGACCCAAGATAATTTTGTGCCTTAGCAATTCAGGACTGAGGCCGTTTTAACGAAAGACATTGGCGACAGCCACGTGCAAACGGGTCGGACGATTTTCCATCGCACGCCATCACAGCCGATTGCTGTACTTCTTTACGCGGCGGCCGAAGACGGGCGTCGTCGGCTTGTTCTTCTCGTCTTCCTTGGGAACGCGCGGCACGTAGGCTTCGAAGCCTTCGATGCGGTCTTCCTCAATGACCTTGTTGATAAAGGTCTCGATCTGGGTCAGGTGCCGGCCTTGGTCGGGGGTGATGAAGGCGATGGCGATGCCGTCGGCGCCGATGCGGCCGGTGCGGCCGATACGGTGAACATAGTTTTCGGGGTCTTCGGGAACGTCGAAGTTGATGATGTGCGAGATATTTTTGACGTCGATGCCGCGGCCGACTACGTCCGTGGCCACCAAGCAATTGATCTTACCTTCGCGGAAGCCAAGCATGATGCGGTTGCGCAGCGATTGCGTAAGATCGCCATGCATCACGGCGACACCGCGGCGATGAAGACGTAACTGACGGTAGACATCCTCGGCCCAACGCTTGCGTTCGACAAAGATAATGCACTGCCTGGGCTGTTCGCGTTCGAAGACTTTGAGCAGCAGTTCGAACTTTCGATCTTCATCAACAGTGATATAGCTCTGCCGAATGTTCTCGACCGTCACGCGCGCGGGGGCCAAATTGATATGTAACGGATCGACCATGTATCGCTTGGTGATCAGCATGACCGGCGGTGGCATGGTGGCCGACAGCAACAAGGTCTGCCGTTGCGCCGGACAGCGGCGCAGGATCTTTTCGATGTCGGGCCGAAAGCCGATGTCGAGCATGCGGTCCGCTTCGTCGAGTACGACATAGCGAACACCGGCAAGCGACAAAGTCCCACGTGACAGATGATCGAGTACGCGGCCTGGTGTGCCGACCACAATCGTGCAACCGCGCTTGAGCTGAGTTAGTTGTTGCCGAAAGCGTTGGCCGCCATAGATGGCGATCGGCCGGCAGCGCGGGTCGGGGACCAGCTTGAGGGCTT
Source organism: uncultured Planctomycetaceae bacterium (assembly GCA_963790585.1). Lineage (GTDB taxonomy): Bacteria > Planctomycetota > Planctomycetia > Gemmatales > Gemmataceae > CAWBOY01. Next base: position 434,171 of record CAWBOY010000008.1, on the reverse strand, counting down.
CCGTGGCCACCTGCACCACGAGTTCGCGTGTCGGAGCGAGAATGATGGCGAGCGGACCAGGGGGATCGTTGGGTCGCCAGTTGTTGAGAAAAGGAAGGAGATAGGACGCGGTCTTGCCGGTGCCGGTTTGTGCCTGGCCGATGACATCGCGACCCGTGAGAGCTTCGGGGATGAAGGCGGCCTGAATGGGGGTTGGCCGAGATAGCCGACTTTGTCCAACGCGGCTAAGACTTCGGGATTAAGAGAGAGAGCATGGAAGCCGCCGGTGATCGGCTCCGTCTGCGTCGTGCTGGTCAAACAGGAACCTCCGAGAGTCGGGCGTCCGATAGCACTCTAGGTTGGCTATCTTTCTTATCTTACTTTAGGCTGAAGTAAGGACGTTGTCTAGGGGGAGCGTACGAGCCGGGAGCGTAAGCGACCGAAGTTTTACATGAATCGCGTCTTTCACTCCGGACGCTTACGCCGCTGGAGAGCCAAGATTCCACCTTTTCTACAAAGCAAACCTGACTCTTTGTCCACCGTAACCCCTCTCACCGCGTCCACAGCTTCCGATCCAAACTCCGATAACTAATCGCCTCGATCACATGTGGCGTCTTGATATCCTCACTGGCATCTAGATCGGCGATCGTGCGCCACGCGCAGAATCCGATCATGGGCTCGCGCGGACAATCCAAGGTCGTCCATCGCGGTCTGCAGCAGCTTCTTGCCTTCAACATCCAAAACGCAATGTTTCCGCAGTTGCCGCGTCGTCATGCGGCTGTTGAGGCGGTCGCTGTCGTCGCCGAAGCGCGAGCGTTGAGCTTTTCTGGCCTGGTTGACCTGATCGCGCATGGTGGCGCTCGAGGTGCCGTCGGCGTTGGCCGAGAGTTCTTGGAAGGGGACCGGTGGCACTTCGATATGGAGGTCGATGCGGTCGAGCAATGGGCCGGAGATGCGGGCCATGTAGCGTTCGATTTGGGTCGGCGTACATTTGCAGGCGTGGCGGGCGTCGCCGAGGTAGCCACAGGGACACGGGTTCATGGCGGCGACCAGAACGAATTTGGCGGGAAACGTCGTCGAGGTCAAGGCACGCGAGATCGTCACCTGCCCCTCTTCGAGCGGCTGGCGCAGGACTTCCAGGCTACGGCGATTGAACTCGGGCAATTCATCAAGGAAGAGGACGCCATTGTGGGCGAGGCTGATTTCGCCCGGGGCCGGCGGGTTGCCGCCACCCACCATGCCCGCATCGCTTATGGTGTGATGAGGCGTGCGAAATGGCCTGACGGAGAGGAGCGACTCCTCCGCTTTGAGTCGGCCCATCGCGCTGTAGATCCGCGTCGTCTCCAGGCTCTCGGCCGGCGTCAGCGGCGGCAAAATCGTGGGCAGCCGCTGCGTGAGCATGGTCTTGCCGGTGCCGGGAGTTCCGATCATGAGCACATTATGCCCGCCGGCGGCAGATACCACGAGCACCGCTTGGCAGTCTCCTGGCCGCGCACATCCGTGAAATCGACCGGATATTGATTCAATGCCTTAAAAAGGTCGCCAATATCCGAAGCTACCGGCTCCGCGCTGAGTTGGCCCGACAGGATGCCGACGGCTTGCGACAGCGAATGCACCGCGAAGACTTGGACTTTCTCGACGACGGCGGCCTCACGCGCGTTCCCCGCGGCGACAAGAAGCTTCGGCACCCCCCGTGCCGCCGCGGCCATCGCCATCGACAACACGCCCTTGATCGGCCTGACGCTGCCATCGAGAGCAAGTTCGCCGAGCGTCGCATAGCCTTCGAGATGCTCCGGCATCAATTGCCCGGTAGCGACCAGCAAGCCGAGCGCGATCGGCAGATCGAAGCCACCAGAGTCCTTGCGTTGATCTGCCGGCGCCAGATTTATGACGATCCTACCAGGATGGCGCTGATAGCCCAAATTGGCAAGCACCGCTCGATGCGATGAACGCTTTCGCGGACGGCCATCTCCGGCAAGCCGACCAAGACAGTCTTTGGCAGCCCCGCCGACACATCCACCTCGGCCTCCACCGGAGCCGCGTCGATGCCGACCAGGGCGAAGGTTTGCAGCTTGGCGAGCAAGGGTCAGCTCTCCGCGAGGCAGTGGGATTGGTATTTAACTTTATATAAGCGGGGTCCGAGCTGTTCGGGCTTAAATGTCTTCCGTGTCCCAGATTGCCTTATTACCTTGAAAACGCTCAAGTGTTCCTGAGACTATCGCTGTTGGTAGCCAGGGCGACGAAATTCCGTTTTGCAGCACAGGCAGCATTCAAGCGGACCAGTCTACGACGTTCAAGCCGGGAACGCGTATGAAGTCTCGCCGGTTTCGCGTAATGACCACAGCTCCATGCTCCAACGCGATGGCGGCGATTCGAAGGTCCATGAGGCCAACATTCAATTTGCGGGTCTTGAGTTCCGCCACCTTTGCGATGGCCAATTCCGTATAGGGAAGGATTCGCCATTTCGCCAAACGCAATACTGCATCACCGAGATTCGCATATGCTCGGGCAATCTCCTCGGGCAGACGCGCTCGACGCGTCAATGTATACCAACCCGTCAGTTGCTCATCGACGGTTATCACCGAAATCGCCAAGTCTGTTGGCGCTCGAGCGTCCACTTCTCGCACCACGAAGGAATCACCGCGGTAATAGAGGGTGAGTAGGTCAGTATCAAGGACATAGAGGCTCATAATGCCTCAGGGTCTTCGTCTAGCTTGCGACGGTTTTCCTGCATCGCATCACACCAGGGCTGAAAGAGAGGTTCGTCGTGCAGGTATCCCGCATCCTGTTTCCATGGAGCCGCGCCAGTGGCGACACTCAACTCGGTCAGCTTCGCTCCAGCGTGGAGGCGAGTTTGAATCTGTTCGGAAAGTCGGCCGATGGCCTCCGCGGCGGTCGCTCCTTCCGCCGTCAATCCGACCGATAGACCGCCGGCCCCGGTTACGCGATATCCGTTTCCGATCAACGGTTCGATGATGACAGGAACTTCCACCGCAGGCTCCTTTTCTCGACCCAACTCCAAAAACGTATTGCCGAGCCAACTCGCCTCATGTCAACGCTTCTGGTCCTTCAACTCGATCTCCGGCGGCTTGGTATGGAAGAACAACCGGACGATCCCAAAGCGACCAGCCAAATAGACGATGAAAGTAGAGATAATCCCCATCCACATCCTGATGGAAAGGTGGCCAAGGAAATTTAACCAATGCTTTTCATCAAACCATTCGGACACATAGAGATCGTAAATGATATTCCAAGTAATCAATCCGATGCACAACAACAGGCAAAGAATGGCTGGCCCTAGCCATAGCGTATATTCGATGAATCCCTGATCCGCGACGACGCGCGTTTTGACTTGCGTGCGCGTCTCGGTGTTGTAGCCACAGTTGAGACAGACGACCGAATCTTCGTTTTCCATCTCGTTAGCACAGTGTGGGCAACGGTGGCCTGTGTCTGCATCCGTGATGGCGTAGGGGTTGCTGTCGTCGTCATCGTCCACGGCGGCGACCGGGGTTACCTCCTCGACTGGGACCACCTCTTCGACGGGCGCGACCTCGGCCACGGCCTTTTTCGTCGCGGCCACTTTGGCTTTGGCGGGAGCGGCGGCCTTCGCTCCGATCGCCTTCGCAACGAACGCCTCGCCGCAGCCTTTGCACTTGACCCTTTTTCCGGCCACCTCGGGAGGGGCCGCGAACTTCTTTTCGCATTGCGGACAAACGATCGCTATGGTATTGGACATGGCAAATCCGCTCTCTTTGCGTAGCCGCGAACGACGCCTCACCTGAGACGCCATTTCCTCTAAGATAGTGCCCACTTGATAAGACAGGCAAGGAACAAATAGCCAGGAGGCGCTGTGTCGTCCACTAACCCCCGTATTTTAGTCTCGTTCGCCACTTACAACGAACACGATAACCTCGTTCCGCTGGTCGGCGAAGTTCGCCAAACTCTCCCAGCTGCCGACGTGCTCATCATCGACGACAACTCCCCCGACGGCACCGGCCGCCTCGCCGACGAGCTGGCGGCCAAGGATAACCATGTCCACGTCATCCACCGTGCCGGCAAGCTCGGCCTGGGTACGGCGATCCTGACCGCGATGCGCTATGCGATGGATCATAATTATGATCTGCAAGTCAATATGGACGCCGATTTCAGCCATCATCCGCGTTATTTGCCCGCCATCGTCGCCGGCATGAAGTCGAACGACGTCATGATCGGCTCGCGCTACGTCCCCGGTGGCGGCAGCGAAAATTGGCCCCTGTCGCGCCAGATCATCAGCCGCGGCATCAACGCCATCGTCCGCTTTCTCATGCGCATCTCGGCCCGCGATTGTAGCGGCGCTTATCGATGTTACCGGGTCTCGAAACTCCGCGAAGCGCAGCTGGAAAAGGTCCGCTCGCGCGGCTATTCGTTTCAGCAAGAGGTCCTCTATCGTTGCCGCAAAGCCGGCAGCAAAATCGGCGAGACGCCCATCATTTTCGCCAACCGCCGCGCCGGCCGATCGAAGGTCGATCTCCACGAAGCCGTGAGTTCGCTAAGCATGATCCTCGTCATCGGCACTCGCAGTTTTCTGGGGATGGACTAATGCCAGGTCGCCTATCAACGAACCACCGCTAATGAAAATGGGTCTTGTGTCCTCTAACAAGTAAGATTATAATCATACTATTCGCCTGTGCTTGCCTCCTTGCCCCATCTGGCATCGTCGCCTCTTGCAATCAATCACGTCCCGTAAGGTGAAAGATTTATGACTCGCCCCGTCCCTCAGACGTTACGCCCTCCACAAACTCTGAAAAAATCCCGACCAGCCCGACGACTCGATTTGTTGCTCTTGGAAGATCGAATCGTTCCATCGACTTTGATCCAGGTTGCGAACGTAGACGGTTACGTCGTGGATTCTCAGTTGTCCGGCGTCTGGGACAGTGTGAACACAACGGGCCCGTCAGTGCAAACGAGCTTAATCCCGTCGATAGCTAATGAACGCGGCGTGATTGAGTTTAACACGGCTGGGATCACGCCTTCCAGTGTCATCAATTCTGTCACTTTGTGGGGAACCATCGGCTCGGTCCAGCCTGGCACCGCTGCAAGCGTTGGTGCCGCATTCTATGCGTACGCGGGCGATGGCCAAATCACCACAGCGGACGCTACCGCTTCTACCGCGATTGCTGGCTCGGTGACAAACGCGGCTACCGGGGCGTTTTCTGTCAATCTCGATCCTAGCCTGGTTCAGTCGCTCGTTCATTCGCCCACATACCACGGCTACATCGGCATCGTGGTGGAGCTTACGAGCGGCCAACGTTTTTTCCTCAACAGCACCAGAAGCTCAGCGGCGGGACCCGCCCCGACGTTGCAGATCGTCTACGACACGAGCAACCACCCTCCAACCGCGACCAACGACACCTACGAGGATAAAAGCGGCACCCTTACCGTCGCCGCGCCTGAGGTTCTGGCCAACGACACCGATCCTGACCACGATCCGTTGACAGCCAGCCTCGTGACCGGTCCAACCTATGGCAGTGTGACTCTTGCCTCGGACGGTTCCTTCACATACACGCAAGGGTCCACGTTCTCAACCAGCGACAGCTTCACTTATCAGGCGAATGACGGCACGTCTTTCAGCAATATCGCGACTGTCACGATCACGCTTAACCACGCTCCCCTGGCGGAGAGCGACGGCTACAGCCTCATCGAAGACCAAACATTGACCGTGTCGAACTCCATCGGCGTTACGTCTCTGGTGATGCAAAGCCAAAGCGGCGACTATATCGGTCAAGGGAAAAACTACAACGAGACGCCGGCGACAGGTCATTTCTCAGCAAGTACGAACTACCACAACGGCGCGACCGTATCCTATTCTGACGCAGTTGATAACTGGAGCCTCAATTTCGCCGCGCCCGGACAAGTAAACCTGACGCCGGGCACTTACTTAAACGCGACCCGTCTCGGGTTCGAGGCCTCGACGGCCCCAGGTCTTGACATCAGCGGCGACGGCCGGGGCTCGAATACGCTCACGGGCCAGTTCACGGTGCTGCAAGCCATTTACGGGCCCAACAACCAGATTACACAGTTCGATGCCACTTTTGAGCAGCATTCCGAGGGATCTACTCCCGCGCTGACCGGCGAGGTCAAATACAACTACGCGATCGGTGGAGCTGGCGTCCTCAGCAACGACACGGATCCAGACGGCGACCCGCTCACCGCTATTCTCGTCTCCGGACCCGCGCACGGCGCGCTCACGTTCAATGCTGACGGCACGTTTACCTACAAGCCGGCGGCCCATTTTTATGGCAGTGACAGCTTCACGTACAAAGCCAGCGATGGCAATCTCACCAGCGCCGTCGCGACGGTCAATCTCGATGTCGTAACGTCCGATCATGCGCCCGTTGCTAACGCTGACGCCTACAGCGTCAACCAGGATACGCCGCTATCCGTGTCGGCCGCCGGCGTGCTGACAAACGACACGGATGTCGATGGCGATCCGTTGACAGCCAACACAATGAGCTACCCATCACACGGCAGCTTGACGCTCAATGCCAACGGGTCGTTTCTGTATACTCCCGCTGCTGGCTACTTCGGCACGGACAGCTTCACCTATCAGGCCAACGACGGCATTCTTAACAGCAACACCGCTACCGTGTCGATCACGGTCAACCACGTCAACCACCCACCCGTGGCGGTCAACGATAGCTACTCACTCTTTGCAAATCAACCATTAACGGTGTCGATCCCAGCGAGTGTCACATCGCTTGTCATGCAGAGCCAAGCCGGGGACTATATCGGCCAGGGTCAGAACTACAGCTACACTTCCGCGACGGGGACATTCACCGCTAATAGCAACGCCGACCATTACGTGGCCGTCAATTATGGCGATTCGCAAAATAACTGGGGACTCGGATTCCAGGCCCCCGGCGGGGCCTATCTTGTACCCGGCACCTACGTGAATGCAACGCGTTATCCATTCGAGCTCTCCACTGTGCCGGGGCTCAGCGTCAGTGGCGACGGTCGCGGCTCCAATACGCTCACAGGCCAATTCACCGTTTTGCAAGCGATTTACGGGCCGAACAATCAGATACTACAGTTCGATGCCACTTTCGTACAGCACAACGAGGGCGAGACACCCACCTTGACTGGCGAGGTCAAGTATAATTACTCGACGGGCCCGCTCGGAGTTCTCAACAACGACTCCGATCCCGACGGCAATCCGATCACGGCCATCTTAGTTGCTGCACCGGCTCATGGCACGGTCACGCTCAACGCCGATGGCACGTTCCAGTATACTCCAGCGACTGATTACATCGGCACCGACAGTTTCACCTACAAAGCCAACGATGGCAAACTCGATAGCAATGTCGCAACGGTCAATCTAAAAATCACCAAATTGGATCATGCACCCGTCGCCAACGCCGACACCTACAGCATGAACCAGGATTCCACGCTCACCGTGGCAGCTGCCGGCGTGCTAACCAACGACACCGATAGCGATGGCGATCCCCTCACCGCCGCACTCGTGAACGGGACGATCCACGGAACCTTGAGCTTCAACGCCGACGGTTCATTTAGCTATACACCAGCCGCCGGCTACGTTGGGTCAGACAGTTTTTCCTACCAGGCCAACGATGGTATTCTCAATAGCACCGTGGCCACGGTGACGATAAATGTCCAGCACGTCGATCATGCTCCCGTGGCTGTGAATGATACGTATAGCTTGATTGAAGATCAGACCTTGTCCGCCTCGTCTGCCGCGGGCATCGATTCCCTCGTCATGCAGAGCCAGGCTGGCGACTATATTGGCCAGGGGCAGAACTACAGCTACACATCCGCAACAGGTACATTTAGCGTTAATGGCAATCGCAACCACGTTGGCATTGACTATTCCGGACCGACGAATTCAAGCGTCTGGTGGGATCTTGGTTTCTCCGCGCCCTCCAATGGTCCTCTCACGCCAGGAACCTACCTTAATGCGACTCGAGATTCCTTCCATGCACCTGACGGTCCTGGGCTTGAGGTGATAGGCGAAAGCCGCGGATCCAATACGCTCACGGGCCAGTTCACCATCGTGCAAGCAATTTTCGGATCCGACAACCAGATATTACAGTTCGACGCAACGTTTGTGCAACATTCCGAAGGATTCGACCCTGCGCTCACGGGTGAGATCAGGTACAACTACTCGCCCACTCCGATCGGCGTACTCAACAATGATTCCGATCCAGATGGCGATCCGATCACTGCCATTTTGGTTGCCGCGCCGGCTCACGGCTCGGTCACGCTCAACGCCGATGGGACGTTTAAGTATACCCCGGCGCCCGGTTATATCGGTGCCGACAGCTTTACCTACAAAGCGAATGATGGCCAGCTCGACAGCAATGTCGCAACGGTCAACCTCACTGTATATCCCTCGGTGAGTGTCAAGGCGCTACCTTCCTTTTCTCCAACCAGCTTCCCGGTGGCCTGGTCGGGGGCAATCAATGCCGGCATCGCCTCGTATACCGTCTACGTTTCGGATAATGGCGCTCCTTTTACTCCATTCTTGACCGATACGACGCTCACCTCGACCAACTTCACGGGCGTAGTGGGCCACACCTATCGTTTTTTCTCAGCGGGCACCGACAGCGGGCAGCTGACGCCCACCGCCCAGGCCACCACTACGGTTACGCCAACCAATTTTTCATTCCAGGGCACAACATTGACGGTGACGGGAACCGGACAAGCTGACACATTCCAGTTCGTGGCCGGAGCGACACTTAGTGTGATGCTTAATGGCACCGCCGTGCAGGTATCCCCCGCCGACGTGAAAGCCGTTGTCTTCAACGGCAACGGCGGAAATGATGTGGCCTATCTCTATGGCAGCCCTAATGGTTCCAATACACTCGCCCTCACCCCTGGCGGCGGCACCTTGACCGGCTCGGGGTATGCTCTTAGCCTCAATGGCATCTCGACCATTCAAGCACACGGGAAAAGCGGGGACGTCGCCTACCTCTACGATGCGAGTGGACAGAATACTTTCGTGGCGACTCCGGCCTACGGCTTCTTTACCGGGACGAGCTTCTATAATCAGGAGGTTGGTTTTTCGGTTGTCAACACGTTCGCCGCGAAAGGAACGATCGACACAGCCTATCTGTACGACGGTGGGGGCAGTAATGTCTTCGTCGGAACGCCGACTTCGAGTTTCATGACTGGCACGGGCTATTATTACTACAACCAACCGGTCGGATTCCAGTTCGTCAATGCCTTCGCCTCGAGCCACTCGAATGATGCCGCTTATCTCTTCGACAATGGCGGCGCCAACACTTTGGTCGCAACTCCAACTTACAGTTTCTTGCAAGGCAGTAATTACTTCAATCAAGTCGTCGGATTTGCTTCCGTGACCGCAACGTCCGCCGCTGCCGCGCATGATTTTGCCTACCTTTTCGGCAACACCGTCGGCGGCAATGTCTTCACCGCTACTTCGGATTACAGCTACATATACGGCACAGGATTCGTGAATCAGGCTGTCGGCTTCAAATCAGTCCAGGCGTCGGGAACGCGGACCGACACCGCCACCTTCTACGATAACTCCGGGGACAACGTATTCGCCGGTAACGGCTCGACCGCCTCCCTCGCCGCTGGAACTCTGTCTTATAACGCTATCAACTTTGGTTATCTAAATATCGTGGCGTCGAAAGGCAGCGATGATCTATCGTATGTCGATTCGATCACCTATTCGTTGAGCAAATACGGAACTTGGCATTGACAGCCGCATCGAAGGTGAACAGTAAATGAGTCTACGAGACACACAGGGAAACCTAACCTACTGTTATGTCAACTTCACGCTATCCGCGCCGACGATCCCTTCCAGAGCATCCCGGTCCAACGTATGCGGGTTGACCGCGAACGCCGGCCCGAGCCGGAGGATGACGTTCTTGCCTCCGGAGTCTTGTACCGTCATCAAGACTGGAATTTTGCCCGGCGTTCGCCGGAGTATGTCCGAGATCAAATCGAGGTCCATTGGCCGATGGCGGTCGAGCCGTAGCCGCAGGTTCAGCTCTTTCACCATCTGGTGAGCCGCTTGCTCCAGTGTCAGCAATTGCTGGAGCACAAGCGACGGCTCCGCCCGCTGATTCTCCAGCGTGGCATGAACGATATACGGATTATTTTCATCGATTGTGCCTTTGAAGCGCGCCAGATCGTCAGGCCACATCAGACATTCGATAGAGCCGGTCATGTCTTCGAGCTTGCAGCGTAAGAGGCGCGTGTTGCCGTTGCGCGCTTTCTTAACGGCGCCATAACGGATCTGGTTCACCATGCCGCCGAGGACGACTTTCTCGCCAGGGTCCACAGTCTTGAGCTGGGCAACCGTGTGAGTGACGCGGCGGCGCAACTCCTTCTCATGTTGCGCCAGCGGATGGCTGGAAACGTAGAAGTCGAGGACTTCCTTTTCGTACATCAGCTTTTCGGTCTCGGACCAGTCCGGGATGTCAGGCAGGACAATAGCTCCGTTGGATTGGGCCGGCGCTGCGTCCTCCGTGAATGCCTCGAAAAGATTGCGTTGCCCTGCCTTGCGATCGCTCTGCCGTTCGCTCGCCGCCTGGATGGCGCGTGGCAACAGGGCCATCTGCTGCGCCCGGTTGCCGCCGAGGCAATCGAAGACACCCGCTTTCACCAGCTTTTCCATGCCTGCCTTGTTCACGATCTTGAGATCGACGCGCTCGCAGAAGTCGAACATGTCCTTGAACGGCCCGTCCTGCGTGCGCGAGCGGACAACCTCCTCCGCGGCACCACGGCCAAAGCCACGAATCGCCGTCAGGCCAAAGACGATCTTCCGATCGGCCGTGACACTGAACTCCGACTCGCTGACATTGAGATTCGGCGGCAACACGGGCACACCCAACCGCTTGGCATCGGCGATATGCTCGACCATGATGTCGCGCTTGTTGCCATCGTCGATTTCACTGGAAAGCAGAGCCGCGAGGAACTCGGCAGTGTAGTGAGTTTTGAGGTACGCCGTCTGGTAGGAGACGAGGGCGTAGGCGGCGCTATGGGATTTATTGAAGCCATAGCCCCCGAACACCGTGATCTGCCGAAAGATCTCCTCCGCCACCTTCGTATCGACGCCACGCGTCTTGGCTCCCTGAATAAACTCCGCTTTTCGTTGCTCGATGACCTCGGTCTTCTTCTTGCTAATCGCCTTGATACACGCATAGGCGCTCGATAGCTCGATGCCGCCGAGTTTGTTCAGGATGCGCATGACCTGTTCTTGGTATACCATGACGCCATGCGTCTCTTGCAGAATCTCCTGTTGCTCGGGGTGGATATACTCCGGCTTTTTTCGGCCATGTTTGCAGTTGATGTATTCATCGACCATGCCGCCTTCGAGCGGGCCGGGACGGTAGAGAGCTGTGCAAGCGATGATGTCACGGATGTTGTCGGGGCGCAGCCGTTTCAACAGTTCGCGGATGCCGTCCGACTCGAACTGGAACACGCCCTTGGCGTCACCCCGCTGCAGGAGTTTGTAGGTCGGCGCATCGTCGAGTGGGAGACGAAAGATGTCGATGGTCTCATTGCGGGTCTTTTTTATCAGTTTAACGGCATTGTCCAGCAGCGTCAGCGTGCGCAGGCCGAGAAAGTCCATCTTGAGCAGGCCGACCTTTTCGAGGTCGCCCATGCCCCATTGTGTCGTGATGACGGCCTCGCCGTTGCGCGTGCCGAGGTCGTCGTCCTTGCGAACCATGCGCTGCAAAGGCACATGGTCGATCAAGGGACCATCCGATATCACCACGCCGGCGGCATGGGTGCCGGCGTTGCGATTTGTTCCCTCGAGCTTGCGGCGATGTCCACCAGCTCGTGGATCTGCGGATCATTCGTATAGAGGTCTTTTAAGTCTTTGTTTTCTTCGAGTGCCTCGTCGAGCGTGATGCCGAGCTTCATTGGCACCATTTTGGCGATTTCATCGACGCGATAGAGCGGAATATCGAGTGCTCGGCCCACGTCGCGCAGCGCCGCCTTGGCCGCCATCGTGCCGAACGTGGCAATCTGGGCCACGCTGCCTTCGCCATAAGTCCGTCGGACATAGGCGATCACTTCTTCACGGCGTTGCTGACAAAAATCGATGTCGATATCGGGCGCTTCCGACCGGCTGGGGTCAAGGAAACGCTCGAACAACAAGTCATAATCGAGCGGGTCGAAATGGGTTAGCTTTAACAAGTAACTGACGAGCGCCCCACAGGCTGACCCGCGGGCGCCGCAGGGGATATCGTTGTCGGCCGCGAAACGCACGAAATCGCCGACGATCAAAAAATAGCTGGCGAAGCCCATCCGGCAGATGATGCCCAGCTCCAGTTCGAGGCGGTCCACGACTTTCTGCGATGGATTGGCGCCGTACCGCTCCTTGAGGCCGGCGTAGCACAGCTCGCGCAGATACTGTTCCGGCGTCTTGCTCGCCGGCGGTCTGAAGACCGGGAAATGCCGCGTCTTGAAATCGAGATCGATATGAACGCCGTCGGCGATCTCCTGACTCCGCTTGACGGCGTCCTCGTGTTTGCCGAAAAGCTCATACATCTCTTCCGGCGGCCGAACGTAAAACTGATCGCTGCCGTAGCGCATGCGCGAGACGTCGTTGCGTGTCTTGCGCGTGTTGATACAGAGCAGCACGTCATGAGCCGGAGCGTCGGCCTGGGTCAGATAATGGGCGTCGCAAGTCGCCACGAGCGGCAGGCCGAGCTTGTCGGCAATGGCGATCGCCCCCTCGCCGCATTGCCGTTGAATCTCCAGTCCATTGTTCTGGATCTCGACATAGAAATTCTTGCCGAACAGCTTATGGAAATAACGGGCGAGTTCGGTCGCCTCCTCCATTTGGTCCTTGAGAATGAACTCGCTGAACTCGCTGGAGGCGCAGCCACTAAGACAAATAAGACCCTCTTTATGCGCTTCGAGCAGTTCTTTATCGATGCGTGGGAAGTGGTAGTAGCCTTCGAGAAAGGCCATCGACGCCATCTTGATGAGGTTCTTGAAGCCGGTTCGATTCTGGGCCAGGAGCGTCAGATGAGACGCCGCGTCGCCGCGCCGGCGGGTTTCCCGGTCGGTCCGTCTGGTGGGGGCGACATAGGCTTCGTAGCCAATGATCGGATTGATGCCCGCCTTTTGGCACTCGGCGTAAAACTCGATCGCCCCGTGCAAGTTGCCATGATCAGTAACAGCCACGGAGTTCATGCCCAGCTTCTTAACGCGCTCGACCAACTCCGGCACGCGGCTGGCACCGTCAAGCAAGCTGTAATGTGTATGGCAATGGAGGTGGACGAAGGGACGTTCCGGCATGAGGATTCCAATGTAATGCGTCGTCTTCAAGAGCCGGGAGCGTCAGCGACCGGAGCGCAATCAGACGCGCTCAGATTTTCCGCATGAGCGCTTTAGACGCACCCAAATTTTCTCCGGTCGCTGACGCTCCCGGCTCTTGAAGACTTGCGTCTGATTATTTAAGCGGTTCTTACTCTTCCATCGCATCCGGCTCGGCGACGGACCGCGAATAGCGTGCCAGGAGCATCTGCAATGTCAGAATACGCTGCCAGTCGCCGTAATTCAGCGCCACCAGCGATCCCTCTTCGTTCGCCTGGACGTTCTCGGTTGCCTGCGTGAGATGACGATGCAGAAAATCAAGCACTTCAGCGAAGCGCGCCGCTTGGGAAGGCGACATACGCTCCGGCAACGGCGGCAGGGCGCGGTTGCCGAGGTAAAGCGCCCCGTTGAGATGCGTAAATTTATCATGCAGGCTGACGTCGAAATCGAGGTCCTGCTCGAACGGATCGCCGTTGTTCATCGTCTGCGGAAGGATCGTCGAGGAAGGCAGCGACCCGGAGTCGCCGTAAGGCGTCTTCGACCCGACACCGCTCAGTTCGGCATGGCGGGCCGCGATCTCTTCCTCGGACCCGAACAGCAACAGCGATCGACCGACGCCGACGCGGTCGCCGATCCGCAGGCGGCGAATTTGCACGACGTTGCCGTTGACGCGCGTGCCGTTGGTGCTGACGAGATCGGTGAGGATGATCTCGCCGTTGTCCGCTTGGATTTTGGCGTGGAAACGGCTGACGCGTTCGTCGTTGAGGCGGAGCACGTTGCCCTCTTCACGACCGATGGTGATGGGAGTTTCGATCTCGCGGAAGACACGACCCCTGTCGATTCCTTCGAGGACTTGAAAGGTCACGACCGACATCGCCACGGCCCTCCGAGATGCATAAAGCTCCACGAGCGTTGCCGCCTGATTCCATCGACGCGTGCGCTGGGAGGGGGTTGCTCAAACGAAGTTTGAGGAGACGCATCCCGATTGCAGCAAGAACTTCGCTGTCCCTATAATATCACGTGAAGTTGTCGAATGAAAGTATCATCTCTCAATCTATTGTCGAACTCCAAAGACGGCGCGTCAATTCCGCCGACGCTGGGCAGCAGCCAGGCAGATGGCGAAACCAGGTACACTGCCGTTTCGCAAAGTTACGACTTCGTTGCTTAATGCGATCGATACAATCGGCATACGTCATTTTGTCGTCGAGGTAGTCAAAAAGTTCCTTGTAGCCCAAGGCTTGCGACGCTTCCCGGCTCAGCGGTCGTGGCAGCTGCCGCAAGGATCGGACCTCATCAAGCAAGCCGTGGGCAAGCATGTGATCGACCCGCGCGTCGATGCGGCCGTAGAGAACGTCACGCGGCACGTCGAGCCAGACGCAGCGCGGCGGCTCACCAGTCCGAGGCGCCATCGGCGCCGATTCAGCTCGATCCCACTGCGTCTGCCAAGCGCTGATCGCCGTCCCCGTGAGTTCCCACACCTCGAGCGCGCGGACGACGCGGCGCACATCATTCGGATGCAACCGCTCCGCGCTAATGGCGTCAACTTCTCGCAACCGGGCGTGCAACCCTTCGTTACCAATTCTGTCGACTTCCTCCATCAAGCGGGCTCGAACGCTCTCATCCGCTGGCGGCCCATCGAACAGGCCGAAGAGTAACGCCTTCAAATAGAGCGCCGTTCCGCCGACGATCAAGACGCGCCGACCGCGTGCCTCAATATCACGACATACCGCCGCCGCCCGTTCGAGCCACCACGCAACGCTTGCCGACTCCCACGGCTCCAACTCATCAAGCAAATGATGCGGCACACGCGCCAGCTCCGCCACCGTCGGCTTGGCTGTCCCGATGTCCATGCGCTTATAGAGCGCCATCGAATCCATCGACACGATCTCCGCCCCGAGGCTCTCCGCGAGTTCTAGACCCAGGCTCGTCTTGCCGCAGCCAGTCGGTCCAGTAAGGATAAGAGCGCGTGCAAACGGATCAGAGGACATTAGCCATCTCGAAAGAGGTCTCAAATCAGCCCGATCTAACTATCTCACCTACAATAGCAAACGCTGTCGTTGATAGGGCCTGCCGGAGAGTCGAGCGGATGCCGTCGTTTACATCAACTATTGAATTGGCCCTGCCGATCGAGCGTCTCTTCGCCCTCTTCCTCGACCCGGCAGCCTCGCTTGCCCTGATGCCCGCCGAATTGAATTTACGTCTGATCGAAGGACCCAAGCTGCTGACGCTCGGTTCACGCCTGATCGTCCAAGGCCGCCGCTGGGGCCTGAGCCAACGGATGGTGACCGAAGTGACAAAATTGGAGATGAACATAGTCCTGGTCGAAGAGCAGCGCGAAGGCCCGTTCCGCCGCTTCGTGCATGAGCGGCGCTTCACGGCCATCGATCCAGGCAAGACACAGCTTACCGATCAGATCGACTTCGATCCCCCCGGAGGGCTGCTTGGTTTGACGCTAACGGCAGCGCGAATCGAGAAAGATTTCACCTGGGCGCTGGCGGAACGGAATCGGCGGATCAAAGCGGAGTCGTAGCATCATTCGCAAGCATCCCGCCTCCGCTCTAGAAACCAATTCTTAAGTCCGCCATCAATTCTAAGTACCGCCAACGTTGGCGGTACTTAGAATTATGCTATTTCCCCATAAAACACGGCATTTCCAAGCCAAAATTCTTAGTTCCGCCAACTTCCACGCGGAGAGCATAGGCTAGGCTTTCGGTTAAGATTCGCCCTTGGCCCAATATCGCCTCGACCCCCCGAGATGCAAAAAATGTCGCATCGGTTTGCACAGCGCTGCTGCTCTTTAACATGTTGAATGACTGCCTGCTGCGCCGTCGTCACGGGGCGAGATGCAAACGAATCCACGGACAGGCCCACCTTGCATTGCCGATTATTTTGCCGAAAAAATCAATAACTGCGCTGGAAAAAACGCACCGGACTTTGCTTAAATGGTGATGTCCACCTGACTTCCTATCTTGCAGATTGCACTATGAGATTGATATTCACCGCGAGTCCGTGTTGGCTAACAACATCTGAACCTCTCGCTTCAGCAAGAGTAGATCGTTCTCCAACAAGCCCCAAACGGTGGCTGGTTGAATCGCTGCGTAACCATATACCAAAACATTGCGAAAGCCGATGATTTGGCGAAGTCGGGATATGGTTCTTAGGGCGGAGCCGTCGCGTATGTCGGCCTGCATCAAAGCTTCCCCGATCGTGATGAACTCTCGCTCGACTCCAGCGCGAAGCAAAGCAAAGCGTCAATCTGAAAATCGGCGAAAGACTTGCCGCGCGAAAACTCCTCCAGCAGCTGGCAAGCCTGAACAACATCGTGTAGGTATTTGGCGATTTCAGGCGGCATAGACCACGTAGCGGCTGGAATCGATTGATTTCAAAAAGTAGGGATTGGTCACGGCGGCTGTTTCGACCAGATCGACTTCGCGGCCAAACAGATCCGCCAGACCAAACCACAATCCGAAATACGCACGCGAATGCGCCCCAGGTGCCAGAGGCTGGAAATCGACCAACAAATTGAAATCGCTCGACGCCGGATCGAATGCATCCTTCGCAGCCGACCCAAACCGTTCCAGCGTTTTCACCTGATGACGGTGGCATAATTCCATCAATTGGCAAAGCCTCTTTTCAACGAGATCGTTCATGGTCGGATAGCTCCCCTGCATTGTGGCACGGTCTCCAGACCTCTTGCCACCGGCTCAGACCAAAGGTCTCAATGGTGTCGGAATGCCTGGGAGACCTGCGGTCGTTAGAGTGGTAAGGTCTGGAGACCTTGCCACAACGATGCACCGCAATACTTGCCACCGACCTATTGTAGCGGTCGAAGAATCGATAGTTGTAGACGTACATGCGTTCCGGGAAGTTACTCTCCGGCGTCGTTTGCACCTCGACATGAATCAGCACCCAACGCTCTTCACCCTCGAGCGTCCAGATCTTGACAAGCTTATCGACGGTCCGCGGCCCCAACTCGGCCTCGCGCACGACTTGATGGAACTCCTTGTCCAGCGACTCGAAGCCTCGAAACCAATCGATCCGAGTGTGGATCTCGGGGAATAGCAAAGCTAGAAATTGCTCGAAGTATAGGTTGAGGGCTTCCTTCCAGGGGGAGTCGAAGTCGGTTGGCATGGATTTCAACTACCCTGAGTTCTGCCAGGGGTTCAAGTCTAGAATTGTTATAACCCTCTCTTGACGCGACTGTCTCCTGGACGAAAATAAGTGCATGAACACAATCGTGGAAACTTCGACCCAACTCGAGCTGGACACAAAAGCCGTCATGGAACATGCGATGACAGGTAAGCCCCTCGACCCTGAAGTCTACCGCCGCGTCCGCGAGCGCGGCGAACGGCTGACCGAGGATCTGCGTCGCCAATACGGGACGCTCGATATTGCCGTTGATCTGGTACGCGAATCCCGCGATGAACGATGATCTACGTCCTCGATTCCTCCGTCGCCTTGAAATGGGTGTTGCCCGAAAGTGACTCGCCAAAGGCCCTTCAACTGTGCGACGACTTCCGGACCGGCGCACATACGCTACTGGCTCCCGACATTTTTCCAGTGGAAGTGGGCCACGCGCTGACCCGAGCCGAGCGGCAAGGACGGCTGACCCCGCCTGCCGCCGAATATGCCTGCGGACTCGTCCTGGCCGACTCCCGCTGTTGCATCCTTACATTCCCCTCACGTCGCGTGCGCTCACGATGTCCTCATCTCTTCGTCAAGGACTCTATGATTGTCTCTACGTCGCCCTCGCCGAACGCGAAGGCTGCGAACTGGCGACCGCCGATGCTCGTCTGCTAACTAACCTTGGAATACACTTCCCGTTCCTCGTCCCGCTTTCGGCCTTGCCTTGAGGTGATCTCGCCGGGCGGACCTTTTCGGCTTCGCCGTCTATCACCGCGGAGGAGCGGCAGATTTCGCTCCACCCGTGACTACAGCCCGTCGACCCTCTGGGGCGAATACCAGGTTCGACTACATAACTTGATGCGTTCGAAGGCTACGCCCCTGGACCCCCGGTCGCTCCACCTTCGTCACCGTCAGGTTCAGTCGCTTCCCTATGCTCGATCTGTTTGACCTGGCTACCCGCTCGGTACTCGGGCAATCCGGAAGCCCAGGCAGTTGCGCTTACTTATGGATGTGTAGCAATTGCGTATCGCCGCGCCGCAGTTGTCGGCGGCGTGGTACCAGCTGCCGCCGCGAGCGGCTTTTTCTAACTCGTTATCGAAGCTCTCGCACCATTCCCAAACATTGCCGTGCATATCATGGATGCCCAGCGCGTTGGCTGGAAACGATCCCACTTTCGTGGGGGATCCTGCCACCGACTGGAAATTCGCTTGCTGTTTCGAAAGGGAGTTGGAAGGCGACTGCAGATAATAACTCCAACTGCAATCTTCCTCCGTGGTGGCTCCGCCTCGACACGCATATTCCCACTCCTCCTCGGTCGGCAAGCGGTATGTCCAACTCCGGTCTTTCTGTTGGTTCGGATGATAATTCAGCTTTAGAAGGAACTCTTTGCAATCAAACCAAGAAACCGAGTCAACTGGGAACTTACCACCGTTCTGGAACTTGCTCGGACTCGTACCCATGACCAGCTTCCATTCCTCTTGCGTGACGGGATAGACGCCCATGTAGAAATCGTGGCTGATGGTGGCTTGCTTGCGGCCGCAGATTCCAGCTCCTCCACCCATCCAAAAAGTGCCCTTTGGCACCAGCGCAAACGGCATCGACAATTGAACCGCTTTCAAGCCTAGTCCGAGGAATCCTCCCGATTGAAAAGTGCCCAATTGGACCGAGACATTTTTAGGTTGACGTTGTGGCTTGTTCCGTTCGCGTTCTCGGCGTTGTTCTTCTGCTTGCTGCTTCTTTTGGAGCTCTTCCTGCTGTTGTTTGGCCTTTTTTCCCCGTTCTCGTTGTTTCTCGTCCTCGGCGGCCTTTTGCTGTTTGGCGCTGATTTTCGAGTTCCCGGCGTCTCAGATCTTCAGCTTCTTTCTGTTGTTGTGCGATCCGTTCTTGTTCGCGTCGCCTTTGATCCTCGGCCTGGCGTTTCTTCTCGGTCTCAACCCGCCTTTGGTATCCCGCCTTGGCCTCTTCCAACATCGATCCCACGGATTCCAAATCCAGCGGCCAAAACTCAGACACCTGCAGCGTTTCCACCAACGTAACCCAATCGGCATGATTCCAAACGCCTTTTCGCGACTCGACCCACGCCTGCGCTTTTCCGGATTCTTTCCATCGTTTCAGGTTCTCAATCTCCTGAAGCTTCTGTTCACGTCGTTGCCGCTCCAATTGCAGCGTTCGCAATTGTTCTTCTTGTCGTCTTTGCTCCTCTCGATGTCTTTCCTCCTCCTTTCGTTGTTGGAGCTCCTCCGCTCGCCTCTTTTGCTCCTCCTCATTCTCCTTGACAGGTTTCGTGCCCGCTTTCCGTTCACGCAGTTTTTCCAGAACCGTCACCACTTCACCAAAATGCTCCGGCCGCCGTTGCGGCAGCGCCGCCGTGCAACGCTCCAACAATCGACCCAAAGGCTGCATCTCAGCGGGCATCTCCTCGACGTCCCAATTTTTCGGTTCCGTTATACCTTCACCCAACAGGGCCTCGGAAAATGTTTTACCCCATGAGTAGATGTCCGAGCGGTTGCTCACCGACACCCCTTTGAGTTCCCGTCGTTGCTCCGGGGACGAGTATTTGAACGTTCCCGCAAAGCTCTCATCTTCACGCGTTTGTAGGTGTGCTTCTTTTACCATGCTGGTCCGCACGGCTTCTTGCTTCACGGCCAAACCAAAATCGATGATGCGCACCGTCCAACGACCCTGGTCATCGCACTTGACCAATATGTTGTCCGGCTTCAGATCGCGGTGCAGGAGTTCCTGGCCATGTGCAGCTCGCATCCCTTCCGCTACCTGACGCGCCACTTCGATCAAGTCCGCATGCGACAGCTTCTTGTGCTTCTCCAGGTAAGAACGAAGACTTTCCCCCTCGAAATAGTCCATTACTATGTAGGGTCGCGTCGAATCACCTCCCGCGTAGTTCCAGTATTGAACGCCGATGATGGCTGGATGTTTATGCTCGCCGCGTTGCAGATCGTAGAGCGTTTGGGCCTCGTTGAAGATCTCGTCCACTTCCCGCTCGAGGTCGGCGGCGAACAAGAATTTGATCGCTACCTCGCGCTTGCGCCCGAATAGATCCCGGCACAGAATCACCGTACCAAAACCGCCCGAACCGAGGATGCGCACCGGTTCATAGCGCTTGAGGTCGAACGGCTCATATCGTTCGCGCAGCAGGCTGTGTGGCGCGTAACAGCTGTTGTAAGGCGATGTCCCATTGCTCCAGCTGGCAGGCCTCACGGTAACCTTTGTAAAGTGCCTCGGCTTCTTTCTCCTGATTTTTGGCTTGAGCCGCCAAGGCGGCGGCGGAATAACAATCGTTGGCCTCCTGAAACAGCGCGGCGGCTTCGAGCGTGTCGCCAAGCAGCAACAAATCGTCGGCATCGTGAGCGGCGGCGGGGAGCTTGCTGTAGGCGGCCCAGAGCTTTTTCAGGAGCGCCTGATCGTGGCCGCTCTTGATCGTGACGGCGACGCGCGGCGTCAAACGATGGGCGGGGATGGCATTACGCTGGGCCAATTCACGGATCTCGTCGCGCAACTGGGCCAACTCTTCGCGGATGCCCAGGACGATTTCCAAAATCGCGTCGACACTTTTCCCAAGATGCCCAAGCGACTCTTCGAGGAAGCCGAAAAGCTGGTCCTGGCCTTTGCTCAATTCTTGCAGGCTCTCGAATGTCAGCTCCCGCGCTAACTCTTCGTTGGTTGCGATCTCGCGGCGCAGGAAATAGAGAAACGCTGCCGCCAATAAGGGCGGACCACCAGCGGGCGGCCTTTGCCGCAGAAGCAGAGCGAGGTTCTTGTAGTGCGGCGTCAGCTGCTCGGCGACCTGCTCGACGGCTTGGGCTGCTCCCTCGATCAGGCTCGGTGTGTCGGCGTAACGACGAAAACCGGCGGCACGGTGGGCGAGCGTGTCCGGATTGATCGATTCGGCGGACAGGTGCTTTTGTGCCAGGGCACGCTTTAATTCACTCAGGCACGTCTTGCGGAAACGGATCGGACTCTGCTCGAACGGCAACGGCATCTCTTTGAGGAGTTGCGTCACTTCCTCGCGGAAGCCGCGCTGATCGCCGTTGGCCGTTACCCAGAGCTTCAATGAGGTCAGCCAATCATCGCCCGCCAGGGCAATCGCCAGCGTTTGCCACGCCCGATCGTTGGCCCGCTGCAACGCGAGCGGCAAAGCCTTACTGTGGTCGGTGAACCGCCGCTGAACAAACGCGACCACCTTCGCCGCCGGCCCAACGGCATGAGCGACGACCTCGACGACGGTATCGGCACAGTCGCCGATGATTTGCCGTAATCCAAACGCGATCAGGTTGTTGATGCAGTCCATGTTGCCATCTCACGCACGAGGACGGTTGCGCAGGGAGTAGCTATCTTCGGGTTATTCGTGATTCACGGATTGATATTTAGGGTATTGGTGGAGGTTGATTTCAGACAGCTCTTCCCAGGGTGCGCTTCGCGACCTTGGGCTTTGATATGGAACGCTTTCAGCGTACTAATACGGGTTCGCTCATGGTGTTCTTGAACGCCGAAGGCGTTCGCTATCAAAGCCCAGGGTCGCGCAGCGCACCCTGGGTAGGGTTCACCGTCATCCTTCACCCCTATAATGCCCTATTGACGCCTCTTTTCCTCTCAGGAATGGTGCCGTGCTGGACCTTCAAACCGAATTACACGAACACGGACAACCGTGCCAGGACCTCTACGAAGCGGTGCTGAATCTGAAGCGACGGCACGACCTGCATCCTTGTTCCGTGCGGCCGCGCGATGGGTTGATGCTCCGCAAAGACAGTGAACGGGACGTCGTGCAGGAGCTGGTCAAGCGCTTCCGCGATCTGCCCGTGGACCAGCAGAAACGGCTGCCGGCGCTGCTCAATAGCCTCGCTCAGCTCGAACTCGTGGTCGGCGAGATCGAGGCGGGCCAGCGCGACTTCGCCGAGGTGGCCCAGCTCGTCGTCGATCCGATCTCGCAGGCCGAGGCGTATCACAATGTCTATCGTGCCGCGCTGGAACGCCGGGAATGGGAGCCGGCCCTGATAGCTCTCAAGCGCGCCGTCGAGCTGGACGCGGAGGCGTTCGAGCCGTTTCCCTTCGCGCGCTACGAGCCGATGCGAATACTCGGGGCCGGCGGTTTTGGCACGTCCTTTCTTTGTCGCGATCGCGTCTCCGGGTTCAAAGTCGTCATCCGCGCCATTCGTACAGATAGCCTCGAACGAGATCTCGATACTCTCATTCGCGAGTTCGGCTGGATTCAGGAACTCGACCATCCCGCGATCATTCGCATCCTCGAGTTCAGCGCTCCGCCGGAAGCGGCGCGGCCCTATCTCGTCACCGAGTATTTCGAGGGGCAGACGCTCTCCGAGTTCATCGCGGAGCGCGGGCGCTCAACCCAGAGGATTGGCTCGAATTGGCCTGGCCACTGGCTCGCGCGCTGCAAGCGGTCCATGGCCGAGGCTTGCTGCATCGCAGCCTGCGGCCCGCGTCGATTCTGGTCCGCCTCGAACAATCGGAGGCCGGGAAGCGGTGGCGCGTCAAGCTCCTCGACACCGGCTTATCGCTGCGGCGCACCGTCATTCACGCCAATGCCAGCCATCCCGCGGCTCAGATGCAGACCGCTCTCGGCCGAAGCGTCGCGCGGACCGTTTCCTACGCGCCGCCCGAAGTGATCGGCAAACCAAAGGGCCTCGTCTGGATCGGGCCCCACTCCGACATCTATAGCTTTGGTCGACTCTGCTGCTTCGCCCTGACTGGCCGGCACAACCCCGACGGCGGCGACTTGGTGCTGCTCTCCGACCCGTGGCGACAGCTCCTGGATGCCTGCACGGCTTGGGTTTTCAACAAACGACCGCCCATCATCGGCCTCGTCCTGGAACAGCTATCGAAGCTGGCCAGCAAGGACGACGTCATCAACCGGATCGAGCATTCGCTGCATGAAGAGACCGTCGCCCAGCACACCGCGACACTTGACGTCGACCCAGGCAACGTCCTCGCCCTGATCAATCGAGCCAGCGCCCATCTCCGCCAGAGCGATTTCGGCAAAGCAATCGCTGACCTCACCAAGGCGATCGAGTTGAAGCCCGAGGATGCCACACTCTTTCGCCGCCGCGCCCTGGCTCACACGCGCAACCGCGATATGGATCAGGCGATTCTTGACTACTCGGCCGCCTTGCGGCTTGATCCGAAGGATCTCGAATCGCTCGCCAATCGCGGCCTGGCTTACGGTCAGAAGAACGAACAGGCCCTGGCTATAGCGGACTATACGGAGGCCCTAAAGCTCAATCCGCGCGACGAGGTTCTCCTCTTCAATCGGGCCAACGCCTACTACGTCCAGGGTGATTTTGACCGCGCTATCAGCGACTACTCGGAGACGATACGGATCAATCCGAGCCACGCCTGGCCCTTTGGCAATCGAGGCAAAGCCTACGCCGACAAGGGCGAATATCGCAAGGCCGTCATCGACTTTAGTCGCGTGCTGAACCTGGAGCCGACCAACGTCCGCGCCCTGTGGGACCGGGCCAACGCCCAGGCTCTGCTCGGTTTGCCGGAGCGTGCTTTCGCCGACTTCGCGGAGGCGATTCGCCTAGAGCCGAGTCCTGGCCTGTATATCGATCGGGGTTTGTTTCATGCCGGACGCGGCGAGCTGGAGCAAGCCGTGGCGGACTTTGGTGAGGCATTGGCTCTCGATCCGAATCATGGAGGCGCCGCTCTGCTCAAGGGCCGCGCCAACGCCGATCGCGGCGAGCTGGCTCAGTCGCTGATCGATCTTGAAGAAGCGATTCGACTGTCGCCGCAATCGGCGTCAGCCTACTTCGCGCGCGGCAATGTCCAGGCTCGACTCAACGATCATGACAAGGCATTTGCTGACTTTACCAAAGCCATCGAACTCGATCCGACGATGGCGGGCGCCTATTTCAATCGTGGCAATGTCGAGCGCGCGCGTGGCCGGCCCGACGAGGCTTTGGCCGATTACACCGCCTCGCTCGAACGCGAGCCGACCGACCCCGCCGCCTATCAAAATCGCGGCCATTGCTACGCCGATCTCGGCGAAATCGAAAAAGCGCTAGCCGAGTACGCCGAAGCGATCCGCCTCGATCCGGCCTTTGCCTCCGCCTATGCCGCGCGGGCCCTACTCCTGTCGCGCCAGGGTGAGACCGACAGGGCCCTCGCCGACTTCGACGAAGCTCTACGCCTCAATCCCAAGGATGCCCGCGCCCTCAACAGTCGCGGCAACCTACTGGCTGAGCGTGGCGACCTGGACCGCGCCTATGCCGATTTCGACGAAGCGATCAAGCTCGAACCGACATTTTCGCGCCCGTGGAATAACCGCGCCAATGTGAAATCACGTCGCGGCGACACGGAGGGCGCCCTGGCTGACTTTACCGAGGCGATCCGCCTGGAGCCCGAGTTTGCCTTGGCCTACTACCACCGGGGCAATGTCTATCTCGAGCGCGGCGACTATGAGAAAGCCGTGGCTGACCTCGCCGAGGCCGCCCGCCTCCTACCCCAATTCGCGGCTGCCCATAACAATCGAGGCAACGCCCTGGTACATATCAACCGCCAAGACGAAGCCCTTGCCGCCTTCGCCGAAGCGATCGCCTGCGACCCAACCTACGCTCCCGCCTATTACAATCGCGGCAACCTCCAGGCGCGCCGCGGCGACTGGGAGGGCGCCATAGCCGATTTCTCTGAGGCCTTGAGCCTCAACCCAGCCGACGCCGCCAGCCTCCATAATCGCGGCCGAGCCTATGTCCACCTCAAACGCTACGACGACGCCCTGCAAGATAACCTGGAGTCCCACCGCCTCGCCCCCGATGACACCATGACCAATAACAATCTGGCCTGGCTGCTGGCGACACATCCCACCAAGGAAAAACGAAATCCAGCCAAAGCCATCGAACACGCTCGGCTCGCTTGCGAGTCAACCTCCTGGAAAGAGCCTGGTTTCCTCGATACTTTCGCGACAGCGCTCGCAGCGAATGGGCAATTCGAGGAGGCGGTCAAGTGGCAGAAGACAGCGATTGAGCTGTTAGGCGATGGGCCGAGCGAGGAGTATCGCAAGAGGTTGGAGTTATTCGAGGCGGGGAAGATGTATGAAGAGGAGTGACAAATTCTGCGCGATTCAGAAGACAAGAGCGTTCGGAAAGAATGCGGAAGGTAGAGCGTGTGTGCCATGCTTTGGTACTCCAAAGCATGCTTTCGAGTACGAAAGCATGGCACCCGAATTGACGTCTCTAACCGTGATACGGGATCTGCTTCACCCGACGACTTCTTGAGAACCTTCGTCGCCATCACCGCTCTCTTCACTTATCGCGTAAAGCGACACGTCCACTCCAAGACCAAGCCTACCGGCTAATTCAATCAATTCCGGTGGGAAGGACACGAAGCAGGCCAGATTTTTCTCTCGCCGCGCCAGACCAAAGTCAAGGCTCGCAGCAGTCTGTGGCACCGCTTTCAATCGACCAAGCTCGTCTCCATACGCTCGTAGGAATTGTAATGCGTCCTGTATCTGCTCCTGAATTTCATCAAAGGTAGCATCACTAACGACAACAGTGAAGCCGGAGTTCTCCGCCACTTTTCTAAGGACGTATGCTTCGCCGCATCGGTAGATAGTTTCCGCATCCCACCGACTATCGATTAGGAATAAATCGGGATCAAAATTACCGCTGACTCGTAACATGCAACTCATGAGGCGACTCCATGAATAGAAGTACGGCCGGCCCTGTCGGGCTTACTCATCAGTATTAAGCGCCCTCTGCACCTGCGCCAAAAACCGCGGCGATACATCCGCTGGGCCGAGCTTTGCCACTTCCGCAAGAGAATCAGCCATTGTTCGTCCTTCGGCTAAAGCGACGGCCCCGGCCGCCACACAAATCGATCGACTCATGCCTGCCGAACAGTTGACTAGCACCGAAATTTTGGCTCGTAAGAGCGCAGCTACGGATTCAACGGCCATCCGTAGAAGCCATAAGGAGTTGTCGCCGCCATCAGAGAGAGGGAACCGACAACGAATGAGTTCACGCGGCAATGCAGTGAATTGTTCGTTGTCGGCGAGTTCGACGATGGCTTTGATATCCGCTGACAGGATGGAGTGGGGGTCACGTAGATCGCCCATGTTGCCTAGCCATAGCTCACGGTCGGGAACCTGGCGCATTGCAATCACTTTCGATCATTGAATTGGATAGCACAGGATTGAGCGCCATAGGCGCATTACCACCGCGCAAATAGCCGCTTCGTTTCTCAACTCTATCGACTTGCTCGACACAGCCTCTCCCCTACAATAATTGTATGAATACTATCAGCGTGCAAGAGATCCAGAGTAATCCTCAAGCCTTTCTGTGCCGCATCGAGGCGGGAGAGGCTTTCGTTGTGGTAAACGGTGGATGTTCGCTGGCGGAAGTGCGGCCAATACCAAGCATGGCATCCAAACAACGACCATTTGGTCTGTGCTCCGGCGAATTCACGGTCCCTGATGATTTCGATCAGCCGCTTTCCGATGAGATCCTCAAAGAGTTTGAGGGGTTATGAGGGTCCTACTCGATACGCACGTTTTCCTTTGGTACATTAGTGCCGATCCTAAATTACCCGTTGTGTTTCGCGAAGCTATAAGTGACTCGTCGAATGAGGTGTACTTGAGCGTTGCCTCGGTATGGGAAGCCGTGATCAAATACGCCCGTGAAAAGCTTCCGCTACCAGAGGCGCCGGCCGTGTACCTGCCGCGGCAACGCGAGGCACATCAAATCGCGACCCTACTTGTCGACGAAGCTGTCTTTGTTCATCTAGCCGATCTGCCTCCTTTGCATCGCGATCCCTTCGATCGTATCCTCATCGCTCAGGCAATCCAACATGGATTGAGGTTGGCGACCGTGGATGATGCAATTCGCGCCTATGATGTTCAAGTACTGCCCACCGTCTAACGGTGGGACGCCACTCTTGCCGACGGCAGGTCTCCTTGAATACTCCCAGACGACGGGGGACCTTCGGTCAGACCAAGTGGGACTCACCAGCCCCAAGCGCGCAGTCGAGGTTCAAGTTCCTCGACCTCGCGTTGGCGCTTGGGGCTGGTATAAAACCCGCGCTTTCGATGTCCCTATCAATTCCGCCGCCATACCAGTGCAGCTAACACAAATCCCGCCAGTATCCAGCCGGCTACGTCGAAGCCCATTTGGACCAGCACCATTTTGAGTGGATGATGGAACCATATCAAAGTGGCGCCGTCGATCGTCACCGCTGCGAATATGCCGAGCAGACTTACAAAGATCCAACGACCCATGAAGTTGCCTGGCCGCGCGATCGCGAGCAAAATTCCTGCGATCAGCGACGACAGGACGAAGTGGGCGAAGCCGATGATGTAGGCCAATGGCGACGTGGGATCGAGGCCCTCGCGTTGAAAGATGATTTGTACGATCGGTCCAATTTTATGGCGCTCCTGGAAAGCCTTCATGAGCGCTTCGTTATTGAAATTCATCGCCTCCTTATCGGGATAAGGGATCACGTAGTTGCCAGTCTCTTTGAGGGTCTCTTTCAGGTATTCCGCCACCGCGATTTCATTCGGTGTACGATTGAACATGGCGTCGCCGAACGGCGAAAAGGCCCAAAAGTAAAAGCCCCACCCCATCAGCACGACACCCGACAAAACTGAAGCCAAAATCAGCCGAAAAACCATAATTGCCTCTCCAAGTAGGGCCGTCCCGCACGTGCGGCGGTCTGCGTAAACGGCAAGAACTATCCCGATTGGGCAAAGTGAATCTAATAACACTTATCTTACGGCCACGCCACGCCAGCTGATCGAGAAGATCGAACCTTCCCGCCGCGCTGGCCAATGTCTTCAGAGTAGAATTCCCGCGTCGGCCCAAGGACGGGCTTACGGTCAAGTGCGGCGCCGCGCCTCGAAGGAAGTTTCATCGAGTCGAGCCGCTCCCCTCCCGTCCGCTTCTCAGCCCACCATCTTTTCGAGGGACCCAATCGATGTTCTGGAGCTGCGCTGCGTTATGTGGGGTGGGAAATGCGCCATCGCGAGTCGTCGAGCATTGGCGGCCTTATTGGCCGTTGCGGTGATCAGCTCGGCGATGCTGGCGGGCCATGAGGCGAAAACGGAACGCCACGGCCTTGTCGTCGCGGTGTCGCCGCCTGGTGCCGAAGTTGGCCGCGACATCTTGCTCAAAGGGGGCAATGCGGTCGACGCGGCCGTTGCCACGGCCTTCGCGATGGCGGTCACCTATCCCGCGGCCGGCAACATCGGCGGCGGCGGTTTCATGGTGATCCATCCCGGCGATAAATCGGAACCGGTCGTCATCGACTATCGAGAGATGGCGCCCGCCGCCGCCCACAAATCGGTCTATGAGAAAGGCGATAGCTGGTATACCCATAAAGCCGTCGGCGTCCCCGGCGCCGTGCGTGGGTTCTATCTGGCACATTCCAAGTTCGGCAAGCTCCCCTGGGCGGACGTGGTCGCTCCGGCGGTCAAGCTCGCCGAAGACGGCTTTATTCTAGATGGCAGCCTCGCTTCGTCGCTCAATTGGGCCACATCCGGCGGGCTGCCCGAGATCAAACGCGTGCTGGGCAAAAACGGCGGGGCGGATAGCTGGCAAGCGGGCGACCGCATCGTTCAAGCGGACCTGGGCCACACGCTGCGCCTCATCATGGAAAACGGCCCGGATGCCTTTTACAAAGGGCCGATCGCCGATTTGATCGACGCGGAGATGAAGAGCGGCCACGGCCTTATCACCAAGGCCGACCTCGCCGGCTATCAAGCGAAGGTGCGTAAGCCGATTCACGGCACGTATCATGGCTACGATATCTATGGCCCGCCGCCGCCCAGCTCCGGTGGCACTTGCCTTGTCGAAATGCTCAACATCTTGGAGAATTTCGACCTCAAAAAGCAGGGCCGCTGGTCTCCCGAGACATTACACGTCATGATCGAGACGATGCGTCGCGCCTACTGCGATCGCGCTCGCTATCTCGGCGATGCCGACTTTGTCAAGATTCCCGCCTTTTTGACGGACAAAGAGTATGCCAAAAAGGTGGCCCATTCGATCGACATGAATCACGCGACGAAAAGCGAAGACCTGGCCAAGGACATCCCGATCAAAGCCGAGGGCGACAGCACGACGCATTTCTCGATCATTGATGCCGACGGCATGGCGGTAGCGAATACCTACACTCTCGAACGGAGTTACGGGACCGGTATTGTCGTCAAAGGCGCCGGCTTCATACTCAACAACGAAATGATCGATTTCAACTGGTATCCTGGCGTGACGACGCGCGACGGCACCATCGGGACCGAGGCCAATCAGATCGCTCCGGGCAAGCGCATGCTGAGCTGCCAAACGCCGACGATCGTGGTCAAGGACGGCAAAGTGGTTCTCATCACCGGCAGCCCCGGCAGCCGGACGATCATTAACACGGTGTTGTGCGTCGTCGTGAACGTGATCGATTTCGACATGCCGATCCGAGACGCCGTCGACGCGCCGCGGCTTCATCACCAGTGGTTCCCCGACGTCGCTAGGTTTGAAGGCACGAGTGAATATGGTGCCGCTGTGGAAAAGCTGCGCTTGATGGGCCACGATGTGACCGGCTCGCGGCAAGGCGATGCCCATTCGATCTATGTCGATCCGAAAACGGGTAAATATCATGCGGGAGAAGATCACCGCATCAATGGCAAGGCAGCTGGATATTGATCGGTGCAGATTGTGGCGAGCGGCGGGCCGAGGCCACGCCGCTCGCCAAACCGCGACACTACCTCTTGACACCTTTCCTACCCCGCCCTAAACTTCAATCACATAGGAAATCACGTATATTTTCTGCTCGGTTGCAAGTCCCTGCGATCCGTTCTTGAATGACTCTCCGCTACTTGGATGAGGACAAAGTCGTCCGTCTCTCGGGCGCTCATGTTCATCGTTCTTTGGACCGTTCTGTCTGATTCCGTTCTTGGTTACTCGGCTTCTGTGGCGACCCATGCCGTCTGGCACGACTAAACCCTGGCTCTATTTGATCGATGCGCACTCGCTCATCTTTCAGGTGTTTCACGCCATTCGCGACCGCATGACCAGTCCAGCCGGACTGCCGACGAACGCTGTTTTTGGCTTTACTCGGGATCTTCTCGCTTTGCGAAAACGCCGGCCGGAATATCTGGTCGCGGCGTTCGATCGACAGGAGCCGACGTTTCGCAGTGAGATCTTTCCGGATTACAAGGCGCACCGCGACCCGATGCCGGTCGATCTCGTGGCGCAGCTACCGCTGATTCAGCAGGCGATCGAAGCGTTGTGCATTCCGGTCATCACCCATCCGCGCTACGAGGCGGACGATGTAATCGCTACCATCGCTCGGGCCGCCAGCAAGAAAGCGATCCAGGTTCGGCTCTGCACGTCGGACAAAGATTGCCGGCAACTGATCGACGACAACGTGAGCCTGTTTAATATGCGGAAGAACCAGGAGTTCGGCGCCCCGAACTCCTCGAAGATTGGGGCATCGCCCCCGAGCAAGTCGTCGATTTGCAGACGCTCGTCGGCGACGCCGTCGATAACGTGCCTGGGGTAGCCGGCATCGGCGTCAAGACGGCGGCGAAATTATTGCAGGAATTCGGCACGCTCGACAACCTGATGAAGAATATCGACAAGGTTGCCGGCGCAAAAACAGGAGAGCCTGCGGGCGTCCGAGCCGCTCCTGCCCTTGGGCGCAAGCTGGTGACGCTCGTCGACGATGTGCCGATCCACTTCGATTGGGACGCCTGGCGCCTGCGCGAGCCTGATTATCCGCGACTGTTGGCGCTATTTCAGGAATGGGGCTTTCGCAACCTTGCCGATCAGGTGCGGGCCAGCGCGCCGGCCGCGGTGGTGCAGCCTGACCTGTTTTCGTCGTTGCCGGACGTGCCCAACGGTGAAGATCCGTTTCCCTTTGGCGCGAATGCGGCCGACACACCGGTCGAGGTGCCAGCGGACGCTCCGACCGCAAAACTTGGCGAGGTTCGATATTCCCTCGTTGATACCCTGGCCAAATTTGACTCGTTTCTGATCGCTCTCAAAAAGCAAAAGCGCTTTGCCGTCGATCTTGAAACGACAAGCTTGGCTCCCCTGGAAGCGGAGATCGTCGGCATCGCGGTTTCCTGGAGCGACGCGGAAGCCCATTACCTGGCGCTGCGTGGGCCCGAGGGCAGCCCATTGCTCGAGCCGGCGGCGACACTGGCCGCGCTGAAACCGATCCTGGAAGATCCGACGATTACCAAGATCAACCAGAACATCAAATATGATCTGCTCGTATTTCGTGGCCGGGGGATGGAATTGCGCGGCGTGGCCGGCGATCCGATGGTGGCCGATTATCTCTTGCATGCGGGCGAACGCTCGCATAACCTGGAAGAATTGGCACGTCGGTATCTGAATTATCAAGTTATTCCCATCACGGATCTGATCGGTAAGAAGAGCAAGAAACAGCCGCAGTTGCGCATGGATCAAGTGGAGACCGCGCGAGTCGCTGTTTATTCGGGCGAAGATGCCGACATCGCCTGGCGTTTGACGAACCTGCTGGAACCGCAGCTGAGCGAGGCCACAAGCGATCGAGGCTCCTTGCGGACGCTTTACGACAGCCTCGAAGTGCCGCTGATCGATGTTTTGGCGGAGCTGGAAGCCAACGGTATCTGTGTAGATGTGCCGCTGCTGAAGCGCATCGGCGCGGAAATGGCAAGACAGCTAATCGAGCTCGAAAAAGAGATATATCGCCTCGCCGGGCGTGAATTCAACATCGCCTCGCTCGCTCAGCTTCGCCAGATCTTGTTCGACGAACTCAAACTGCCAATGCAGCGTAAGACGGGGGTCACAGGCGCGGCGAGTACGGACCAGGAATCGCTGGAAAAGCTGGCCGCGCTGGACCATCCCGGTGCTGCCCTGCCGCGACAGATTCTCGAACATCGGCAGATCACGAAACTCAAGGGCACCTACGTAGACGCCCTGCCGACGATGGTAAACCCTCGAACTGGGCGCATTCATTCGGCATTGAACCAGACGGTCGCGGCGACAGGCCGGCTTTCTTCGTCGGACCCGAACCTACAAAACATTCCGGTCCGGCGCGAGTTGGGGCAGCAGATCCGGCAGGCGTTTGTTCCGCAAGAGAATTGGGTGTTGCTGACGGCTGACTACTCGCAAATCGAGCTCCGCCTGCTCGCTCACTTTTGCGACGACCCGGCTATGATTCAAGCGTTTGTCGACGACCGCGACGTTCATTCCTCTGTGGCCGCCCAGATTTTTCAGGTCGACGAAAAGGACGTCTCCAGTGAACAGCGGCGCATGGCCAAGACGGTGAATTTCGGCGTCATTTACGGCATCAGCGGCCACGGCCTGGGCACGCGGCTCCATATTCCGCGTCATGAAGCCGACGCCTTTATCGCGGCCTATTTCGCTCGCTATCCCAAGGTGTTGGAGTATCACACGAAGCTTCTCGCCGACTGTCGTAGAACCGGTTACGTCTACACGATTCTCGGGCGCCGACGACGCATCGAGGGAATTCGCGCGAATTCGACGTATCAACAGCGGAACCAACCGGAGCGTGAAGCCGTCAATATGGAGGTCCAAGGGTCCGCGGCCGATCTCATCAAGTTAGCGATGTTGCACCTCCATCGAGCGTTGAAGCAGCGAAACATGCAAGTCGCGGATGCTACTACAGATTCACGACGAGTTGGTTTTCGAAGCACCGCCGAGCGAACTCAAAGAGCTGGCCAAGCTCGTGCGCGAAGAGATGACGACGCCTTTGGAAAAGCAATTGAAACTCAAGGTGCCTCTAAAAGTGGACCTCGCGGCCGGAGCGAACTGGCTGGATGTGCAAGACGTCATTATATAGCCCGCCCTTTAGGGCGGGGTCGGCGAAAAACCCGCCCTAAAGGGCGGGCTATATAAGGAACGGAAACGGATTTCATGGCCCCTAAGCCCGTCATCGGCATCCTTGGCGGCATCGGTAGCGGCAAGAGTGCCGTCGCCAAAATGTTGGCTCACCGGGGTGGACTGATCCTGTCCGGCGATGAGGCGGGCCATGACGCGCTGCGCCAGCCGGCGCTGCGCGAGCAAGTGATAGCGCTTTGGGGCCGCGACTTACTCGACGCCGAGGGCGAGATACAGCGAAAAAAGCTTGCGGCGATTGTCTTCGCCGACAAACAGGAGCTGAAAAGGCTTGAAAGCCTCGTCCATCCTTGGATACGAAAACGGCTAGAGGAGCAGATTGCCCAGGCGCAACTTGATCCGAAGGTTCCTTTCATCGTCGTCGATGCGGCGGTGATGCTCGAGGCGGGGTGGCATACGGTTTGCAATAAGCTCTTGTTCCTCGATACCCCCCGAACTCAGCGCTTGCAACGGGTGGCCAAACGTGGCTGGACCGAAAAGGACCTCGACGTGCGCGAGGCCGCCCAGCTGCCCTTGACCGAAAAGGCCCTTCAAGCCGATTATGTTCTGCACAACTCCGAGGGACTCGAGCAGCTGGAGCGACAGGTAAACTACCTGCTCCAGCTTTGGCTCCAACCCGCGAAGGCCTGACAGGCCAAAGCTGACGCTCCGGACTCTCTGCCCCGGTCCTGGAGATTTCCGACTTTTGAGGATCGTTCATCGTCTTCGTTGTAACCCGCCACAGGCATACGCCGTCCGCTCCGCGTGTCCGAATTTCCTTTCGGCGGAGGGGATCGGCCTACCGAACCGAAGCGCAGACCCGGACCGGTTCGACGGATCATCATGCCTTTCGCGCTGATCGTGAAGGAGAAGTTTGAACATGGCTGAAGCCAAGAGCCGACGTGAAGTTTCCGCCCGACCTCGTCTCCGCAAGACGGATCTGGCCAGCCCCGTCGAACTGACTGTGGCCGCGAGCACCACCACGCTGATGGAGCCGGAAGCCGCGCCTCATAGCAACGGCGTCAACCATATTCACGAAGAGTCGGTCCGCCCGACGATGTCCGAACGGCAACAGCCCGCCGATGCGCCGGCACCGCCCCGGCCGCCGGTTGAACCGGAACGGCTTGCGCGCTCTCAGAACCGACGCGACCCCTTGCCGAGCCGCCAGCGCGCGCGGAACGAGTCGAGCCGCGGCCGGAACCACCGCGCTCGCGGCAGCCGTGCCGCCGAGGATGACTATCCCGGCTTCGATGCCGAGGTCAATAATCGTTACGAAGAGATCAAGCGCGGCAGCACGCACATCAGCGCGCTCCAACAGATGACGATGCCGCAGCTGCTGAAAGTCGCCCGAGACGAGGAACTGAGCGACTATTCCGGACTCAAAAAACAAGATCTAATCTTTCGCATCCTCAAGGAGCGCGTCAAGCAAAACGGCCTGATGTTCGGCGAAGGAACGCTCGAAGTGCTGCCGGACGGCTTCGGCTTCTTGCGTAGCCCGGACTACAACTATCTTCCTTGTCCGGATGACATTTATATCTCGCCGTCGCAGATCCGCCGCTTCGGGCTGCGCACTGGCGCCGTTGTCGCGGGCCAAATTCGTCCACCCAAAGAGAACGAACGCTACTTCGCGCTGCTACGGGTCGAGGCAATTAACTATCAGGATCCCGAGATCCTGACACAGAAAGTCGTCTTCGACGATCTGACGCCGCTGCATCCCAATTCACGCTTGAATCTGGAATTCGATCCGAGCGAGATCAACATGCGCATCGTCGATCTCGTTACGCCGATCGGCAAAGGTCAGCGCGGCCTGATCGTGGCGCCCCCACGGACCGGCAAGACCATCCTGCTGCAGAAAATTGCCAATAGCGTGCTCCATAATCACCCCGAGTGTTACGTGATTGTGTTGCTCATCGACGAGCGGCCGGAAGAAGTCACCGAGATGGAGCGCAGCGTCAAAAGCGAGCACGCCGAGGTCGTCAGCTCGACCTTCGACGAGCCGGCGTCGCGCCACGTCCAGGTAAGCGAGATGGTGATCGAAAAGGCCAAACGCATGGTCGAGTTCGGCACGGATGTCGTCATTCTGCTCGATTCGATCACGCGGTTGGCGCGGGCGTATAACACCGAAGTGCCCCACTCCGGCAAGATCCTCTCCGGCGGCGTCGACGCCAATGCGCTCCACAAACCCAAACGCTTCTTCGGGGCGGCTCGTAATATCGAGGAGGGCGGCAGCTTGACGATTCTGGCTACCGCCCTTATCGACACCGGCTCGCGCATGGACGAAGTGATCTTCGAGGAATTCAAGGGCACTGGCAACATGGAGCTGCACCTCGATCGCCGCATGGTCGAAAAACGCATTTGGCCCGCCATCGATGTCAACCGCAGCGGCACGCGCAAAGAAGAACTCCTGATGGACCCCGAGGAGCTACGCCGCATGTATATCTTGCGCAAGGTTCTCAGCGATATGAATCCAATCGAGTCGATGGAGTTGCTCATCAACCGCATGAGTCGTACGAAGAGCAATGCGGAATTCTTGATGAGTATGAATTTGAGTTGAGCCTTCCGACCCAGGATGCGCTGCGCGACCCTGGGCTTTGATATGGAACGCTTTCAGCGTTCTAAAACCACAAAGGTGAGCCGGTCTTAGAACGCCAACGGCGTTCTATATCAGAGCCCAGGGTCGCGCAGCGCATCCTGGGTCGGAAGGCCGCGCCGTTTCGGAGCGCCTTTAAGTCTGTGAGTCCTCATGCCAACCGTCTACGAAGGCACTTTCAGCACACCACCGGGCCATTTCGCCCTGGTGGTTGCTCGTTTCAATGAAGTCATCGGCGACAAGCTCATTAGCGGCGCGCTGGATGCCCTGAAGCGTCACGGCGTGGGCGACGACATGATCGACATCGTCCGCGTTCCAGGATCATTCGAGATCCCATTAGTCGCTCAAAAGCTTGCTTCTTCGGGCCGGTACGCGGCATTGATTTGCCTCGGAGCCGTCATTCGGGGCGACACGGACCATTACGACTATGTCGCGGGCGAGGCAGCCGGGGGCGTAGCCCGAGCCGGATTGTCTACCGGTGTGCCAGTCATTTTTGGCATCTTGACCTGCGACACACTCGAGCAGGCAGTCAACCGCGCGGGCGGCAAAGCGGGCAACAAAGGCTTCGAGGCCGCGCTCACGGCGATTGAGATGGTCAACCTTCTACGTCAGCTGCCAAGCAAATGAAGGCGGATTGTTACACCTCGACCGCGCGATCCGCACATATTCACACGTCCTCCACGGTCTCGCGCTCGGTTCGCCTTTATCTGATTGCAACGGATTTCTGAAACCGTATACTAAGACCCATAATCATCGCACGCTTCGCGGGCCAACGTAAGCCATCGGTTTACGGCTCGTTGCGTCTATTCTGTTGCGCCTTGAGGATATGCCATCATGAGGACTGCTCTCGCCTTTGTCGTCGCTCTTACGTTGACGACACAGACGTTCGCATTGGAGATCACCAATGCTCGAAGTACGTACGGCGTCCGAGGCGCTGTGCGGAC
Organism: uncultured Planctomycetaceae bacterium; assembly: GCA_963790585.1. Classification (GTDB taxonomy): domain Bacteria; phylum Planctomycetota; class Planctomycetia; order Gemmatales; family Gemmataceae; genus CAWBOY01. The sequence continues at coordinate 397,401 of CAWBOY010000008.1, read as the reverse complement.
CAACGACAAGTACCTGCCCGGCGACGTCTTCGTCCTAAGCTTTGACATCGATGGCTTTACCGTCGACCCGGAAGGAAAGCTCCTCTATAGCATGGCTCTCGAAGTAAGCGATGCCAAGAAAGTGATCTATCGCAAAGATCCAAAGGACTTGGTGGCGACGATTCATCTCGGCGGTAAGCAGATGCCGGCGGTTTCCAAAATCGACATCGGCTCCGATCTACCTGCTGGGAAACTGACGGTTAAGGTGACAGTCACCGACCGCGTGTCGAAAGCGAGCGCGACGGTGTCGAAGGCCATCGAAGTGCTGCCGATGAATTTCGGAATCGTGGACGTTTCCACCAGCAGCGATGCTGAAATGCAAGCGAGCACGACCCTGTTTGGCGCTGGCGAGTCGCTCTTTGCGAATTTCCGTCTCGTCGGTTTCGCGCGGGATCGATCCTCAATGCAACCGAAGGTCAGCTTTGAGGTCCGCGTTCTCGACAGCACTGGCAAGCCGACTACGGCCAAACCGTTCGTGGGTGAAATCAATGACAAGGTGCCGGCGTCCGCTGTGTCGCTGCCCGCTCAATTCTTGTTGTCACTCAATCGGCCGGGCAAATTCACCATCGAGATAAAGGCGATGGATCAAGTCGCCAGCAAGACGGCAACGATTTCGATACCGCTGACCGTGCAACCTTAAGCCTATCCCTAAGCCCCTCGCCCCCGTACTCGGGGGCGAGGGGAGCTTGTGGGACAGTCGCTACGTGTCCAAAGTGGAATTTCATCAGAACTATCCCGGTCGGCGGTCCACGCTCGAATTTTTTGAGGCTCTCATGAAGTTGCGATTTTTGCGTTCTCTGTCGATTACTGTTTGCTTGCTGACGCTCAGTCTCACAGCCGCGCGGGGCGAGGACAAGAAGCCGACGACACCCGAGAAGCGTGTGGCCGTCGCCAAGTCCATAAGCCCGACTGGCTCGTTCTTCCGGCGTGAGGCCCCGGGCAAACCGTGGCAAATTGTAGCGGACAAAGAAGAGCTGTTTACTGGCGATTTGATTCTGGGACTGCCGGGGGCTGCCGCCGCATCAAACGATGGCGGTGTGACTATTACCATTCGTTCTGACTTTTCCGGCCTTGATCCGCTGCCCATTTTTGAGACAGCATTTATCCTTCATAGCCCAGCTAAAGACCACTCGATGGACATCACTTTGGACCGTGGCCGCCTTGTGTTCGCCAATGTGAAAAAGGCTGGGCCGGCCTATATCACTTCACACGTCCGCGGTGGCAAGGCGGAGCTGACTTTCGACGCTCCTGGGGCCAAGGCGGCGCTCGAGGTTTATGGGCGTTGGCCACGGGGCGTTCCCTTCACGAAGAAGCCCAAGCCCGAAGATGTCCCGATGCTCAAGCTGGTATTTCTCATTCTTGCAGGCGATGTCGACGTCAAGACCGACGGCGCGCAGCACGCAATGAAGGCGCCTCCAGGTCCCGCCATGTTGGTTTGGGACAGCGTTTCCGGCGGTGATCCTTCGCCGCGCAAGCTCGAGAAACTGCCGGAGTGGGCTTTGGAGGACGAGTCGTCCCCCATTGCCAAGAAAAAGAAGGCTGGCATGGAAATGTTCCGCAACCTGGCAGCGACCCAATCGCTGGACAAGGCGATAGAGACTTTTCTTCATGCCGATGACCTTCTCCAACGGCACGTGGCAATGTTCGCGCTGGGTGCGACCGACAATCTGCCCGGCCTGGCCCAGGCAATGCGCGATGCCAAGCATCTCGATGTCTGGGACAGTGGGGTTCTCGCTCTTCGACATTGGATCGGCCGCGAACCGGGGCAGGATATGAAGCTTTACGAGCGCCTCACCCAAAATGTAAAGATGACTGACATCCAGGCTGACACGGTGCTACAACTCTTACACGATTTCAGTTACGATACACTATCGCGACCCGAAACCTACGAAACCTTGATCGAATATCTCGATAGCGACCTCCTCGCCATTCGCGGTCTGGCTCACTGGCATCTTTACCGCCTCAGTCCCGAGGGAAAGAAGTTCGGCTATAATCCGCTCGATCCCAAAGAGACCCGGCAAAAGGCGATCGCGAAATGGAAAGAATTCATACCGGCTGGAAAATTGCCGCCATCGTTGGCCGGGAAAGCCAAACAGTAAGAGGCTCTCCGGAAAGACTTGCCTTCCCCACCCAGGGTGCGCTGCGCGACCCTGGGCTTTGATATGGAACGCCGTTGGCGTTCTAAGACAGGCATCAACCGATTGCATTGAGAACGCCGAAGGCGTTCTATAACGAAGCCCAGGGTCGCGCAGCGCACCCTGGGTGGGGGATACGACTTTTCGGACCACCTTTTTTATAAGAGTCCGAAAACAGAGCTTGTCCGAGGCCGACGCCTAATCTGATCGCACCTTTGAGGGATAGGTTATGAGTCTCTTTATTCGTTCCTTTGTTCTCAGCGGTGCCGCGATGGCCTTGCTGGTGGTCGCGCCCGTTCAAGCGCAGTATCGGCCGCTTCCCATCGACCCAGCGCCGGCATATGCCGGACTGAGCGCGGTGAACACGGGCCTGGCGGTGCCGGTCGCGGGTTATTGTCCGCCTCCCGTCGGCGGCTACGGCTATTACAACCCCTATGGCAATCCTTACGGTGGCTTCTTGAGCGGTGCGGCGGACCTCGTCAACGCCCAGGGGCAATATCAGAACCAAGCTCAGCAGGCCCGCATCACTCAGAACCAGGCAAATTCGGGCCAACTCGACGTGCGCCGCAAACAATGGGAACAAGAAGAATGGGAACGGGCGCGTACCCCGACAGTCGAGACGATGCGCACGTATGAGATGCAAAAAACCCTCGAAATGGTGAAACGCAACCCGCCGACGAGCGTGATCTGGTCCGGCGAAGCTCTCAACGTGCTGATGGACGACGTCCAGCGCATGCAACGCATGAACCTGAGCGGCCCAAGCATTCCCGTCAATCCGACCACGCTCAAACAGATCGGCGTCACCAGCGGCACGAGCAATGGCTTGATCGCCATGTTCCTCAACGACGGCAAGATCCAATGGCCTTTTGCCATGACAAGGCCCGAGTTCGACAAGACCCGTAACAAAATGAGCGATCTTTCGCTCAAGCTATACTCTCAGGCGTCCAAAGACGGAACGATCGATCCCACCTTGATCCGTGAGATGCTCACCACCGTCAAACAATTGCGCAGCGACATGCAAGCGATCCAAACGCCGATGTCGCCGAGCGACACAATCGCAATCAAGCGCTTCATCAATCAGCTCGAGTTGGCGACGCAGGCACTGGAAGACCCGACGGCCGCCAATTACTTCAACGGCACTTGGGTTGCCAAGGGTTCAACGGTCGGGGAGGTAATCGAGGGGCTGACCGGACAGGGACTCAAGTTCGCGCCCGCAGCCGATGGCAACGAAGCGGCCTACCGTGTTTTCTACGGCCAGCTTCTCAGCTTTGACAATGGTCTCAGCCGCATGGCGGGCGGTCGATAAAGTCGACGTCTTTGTATTGCAGAGCCTGAAGGGTAAGCGAAGGGCATTACATCGGTGTAATGCCCTTCGCTTACCCTTCAGGCTCTTTTTTTTTGTCCCCCGCGCTCGACGCAATTAATCACGTTCACTCGACCTCTCGGTTTAAGCGACCGCTACGTTCTCTAGCGATTTTGCAAACGGCAACGGCTCTCATTCGTTAGCGCGGGGAAGACTCTCCTTACTGGGCGCGCGCTCTTGTAAATAAATCGAGATTGATGTTGCATTCAGTCCCAGCCAATACTCTGATTTAGTGCTAAACTCTGTTGCCGCTCGACGTGCCCAGCTGGGCCAGGGCGATGACTCGAGCCCACCCCGACGCTTACGAAACCTTGGTAGTCTCTAAAATCGCTTCGATACGAGGATGGCATGACGTTCAAGCAATCGCGCCATGTGAAGACTACTTCACGGAATCGATTCTTCCGACCTGGCTTGGAAGAACTTGAAAACCGTCTCGCACCAGCTTCTCTTCGTCTCGTGACCGATCCTGTTGTCCAGCCGCCTTCGGCGTTCGACCGGTCATCGGGGACGCTCTCACTGTTGGGGAGCCCGACAGGCTCGTCCGTGGAGATTACCTCGACCGGCAGCGGCAACATATCGATCAAATACAACAGCCAGCTTTACACAACCCAAGCTGGCTCTTCGTCTTACGACTCAAGCTTGGCGGGCCTGAGTCTGGCGACACTTCGCACGATCAACCTTTCGGGTGGTGGTGCCGGTGATACTCTGACGATCGATCCGGTGGCCTCCTCAGGCAACCTAACGGTCAGCTCCGATGGGAGCGTCGTGATCGCGGGCGGCGTAAGTGTTGCTGGCCAACTTACTGTCAGCGGCAATTCCATTACCGTGGCGGGTTCGACACAAGCTCGCGTCATCAGCATGGTCAGTACCGGCCTATTGGACGTTGCGGCGACCGGAAGTTTGCTGGCCCAGAGCGCGGTTAACGGCGGCTCGATCCGCCTCACCGCAAACAGCTTCGACAACGTGGGCCAAGTCCGGGCGGATGGGTCCCATGGTGGCCAAGTCACTATTTCCGCCAATGACTACCTCAATACCGGCACACTCAGCGCAGTCGGCACAGCTGGTCCGGGCGGCACCATCGGCGTCACGTTTGGGGCCTCTTATATCGACACCGTCGGCGCTATCACATCGGCTTCCGGGTCGAAGGGGGCAGGCGGACAAATCGTCGTCGAAAGTAGCACGGGACGTTTGTTCTCGAGTGGCCACTTTACTTCGACCGGTTCGAGCGGCGGCTCAATCGAGCTTCTCGGTCAGAGCATCGCTTTAGTCGCGGCAAGCATCGACGCGTCGGCAACCTCCAGCAGCGGCGGAAAAATCCGCATCGGCGGCGATGCGCATGGCGCGACCCTAGGCGTACCAGACGCTCAGACAGTCAACGTGACGGGCGCTGACTTCAATTTGCGCGACCGGCAGCGGCTCATCGAGCGGTGGAAACACTGTCGTTTGGTCGGAGCAAACCACAACGTTCGCAGGCTCGATTTCGGATCAAAGCACCGGCAATGGCGCTGGGGGGTTCATCGAAGTCTCGTCGCACGGGACGCTCACCTACAGCGGCTCGGGAAATGCCGGCAAGGGTGGCTCGCTTCTCTTGGATCCCAAGTTTATCGTCATCAGCTCGACGGCAGGTATTGCTCCGCAGTATAGCCTTATTAATCCCGCATCTGGCGGCGACTTCGGCAAGAGCGTCCTCACGCTTAGCACAGGCAACATCGTTGTCACCGACCCGAATGTAAACTCTACCAAAGGCGCGGTTTATCTCTTCAATGGCGCGAGCGGCGCTTTGATCAGCGCGCTTCAAGGAAGTACAGGCGGCGGCAGCGGCGATCAGGTTGGCTCAGGGCTCATTTTTCCGCTCACCAATGGAAACTTCGTTGTCACCAGCCCAGCGTGGAACGGCACGCGCGGCGCGGCCTCTTGGGGCAGCGGTACGACGGGCATCAATGGCGTCGTCTCAGCCTCCAATAGCTTCGTCGGCTCCAAAGCGAGCGACGACATCGGCTCCGGCGGCGTCCTCGCGCTCAGCACTGGTAACTATGTCGTTCAAAGTCCAAATTGGAATGGCGCCGCGGGAGCTGCGAGCTTCGGCAACGGGTCCACGGGTGGGTCCGGCACCGTCGGCGGCGGTAACAGTCTCATCGGCAGCAATGCCAACGACGGCGTAGGCGGCACGGTGACAGCACTGAAAAACGGAAGCTACGTTGTTGTTACGACAACCTGGTTTGGAAGTCGTGGCGCTGTCACTTGGGGCAGCGGCGGCACCGGGGTGAGTGGAAGCATCAGTTTCGCCAATAGTCTCGTCGGCAGCATTCCGGGAGACAAAGTCGGTTCGGCAGGCGTTGTTATTCTCAACAACGGCAACTATGTCGTGGGCAGTCCGAATTGGGCCTCCAAGACAGGAGCGGCAACCTGGGGCAGTGGTCTAGGCGGTGTCAGCGGTAATATCACCGCCTCAAATAGTCTCGTCGGCAGCGCCTCAGGCGACCTAGTTGGAACCAATATCCTCCAGCTCACTAATAGCAACTATGTCACCTTCGCTCCAACCTGGAGCAACAGTATTGGCGAAGCGACCTGGGGCAGTGGCAACGCCGGTGTCACCGGCAATGTCACAAACTCCAATAGTCTGATTGGCACCAACCCGGGCGATCTCGTCGGCACTTCCGTGGTGGCGCTGACCAATGGTAATTATGTCGTAGGCAGTCCGAGCTGGAGTGGCGCTCTCGGGGCTGTAACTTGGGGCGTTGGCACCTTGGGTGTCAAAGGCGTCGTCGCCAATACGAACAGCCTCGTCGGCGTTACCGCGGGTGATAAGGTAGGCACCGGCATCTACCCGCTCACCAATGGAAATTACGTTACGACGGCTCCCTCTTATTCAACTAGCACCATCGCGAGCGAAGGGGCAGCGGTTTGGGCCGACGGCACGAAAGCTCTCATCGGTGTTATCAATCAAGCCTCGTCCTTGTTGACGGGAAATCTGGCAAATGATCAGGTCGGCTTGGGCGGCGTCGTCGCGCTCACCAACGGAAATTATGTCGTCCTGAGTCCCGACTGGAACAGCAATCGCGGGGCGGCGACCTGGGGCAGCGGTGTTTCCGGAACAGGTGGAGGCGTAGGGCTAGCGAACAGCCTGATCGGCTTCGCGATCGGCGACAATGTCGGAACGAGCGCTACCGCGTTGACCAATGGGAATTACGTGGTCAGCAGCGTCAACTTTAGCGGCGCCAAGGGAGCAGCGACCTTCGGGCTTGGAACCTCCGGAATCACGGGCGTAGTTTCGGCAGCAATCAGCCTCGTCGGCTCTACCGATGGCGATAAGGTCGGCACCCTCGTCACACCGCTTTCGAATGGTAGTTACGTAACCAGCAGCTCCACCTGGAACGGTAAGGAAGGCGAAGCAACCTGGGGCAGCGGTACTCTTGGCGTCACGGGAGCGGTCAACGCCACCAATAGCATCGTCGGCAGCAATGCCAACGATCAAGTCGGAAGCACCATTGTCACCCTCAGCAACGGTAATTATCTGGTCGATACGACCACGTGGTCCGGTAATCGCGGCGCGGTCACGTTCGGTAGCGATCTGAAGGCACTCACAGGCACCGTAAGCGCCCTCAACAGCATCGTGGGTACACACGCCAATGATCAGGTCGGCAAAACGATTACCCAGCTGAAAAACGGCAACTATGTCGTCAGCAGCACGAATTGGAATTCCAATGCCGGCGAGGTCACCTGGGGTAGTGGTACCACTGGCGTTTCCGGTCAAGTAGGTGCGGCCAACAGCCTGGTAGGTACAACGAGCGGCGATCTAGTCGGCGTGGGGGTACTCGCACTCGCTAGCGGCAATTACGTTGTTACGAGCCCAAGTTGGAACGGAACTCATGGCGCGGCAACCTGGGTCAATGGCACGACCGGCGCGACTCTGGATGGTCAGAACAATATTGACTCAATCAACAGCCTGGAGGGCGCGAACGTCACCTCCGGCCTCGGGCTCGCTCAAGCCGGCCCGGCCGCGGTTGCCGGTTCGTGGGTCTCGAATTTCGCGACGGATGGCGGGGGCAGAGTTCTAATCGGCTACGCGGACCCGAATCAGACCACATTCATCGTCGCGCAGGCCCAAACGATCACTCTCGACCCATCGTTCCTAACAAACTCACTCGACGCCGGCACGAATGTCACGCTCAAGGCGAACGATGACATCACCGTGAGCAGCCCAATCACGGTAGTTCCCACAGGCATTGCTGGAAACTTGATTCTGGACGCCGGCCGCAGCGTTTTCGTCAACGCCAACATAACCACTGGCGGCGGCAACCTGACCCTGATCGCGAACGACACCGTGGCTGACGGTGTCGTCAATGCGCAACGCGATCCCGGCACCGCCGTTATCACGATGGTTACCGGAGCAACAGTTAACACGGGAACAGGCGCTTTCGTAGTCGATCTAAAGAATAGTCTGGACAAATCCAACAATGCCGGCGGCGCCGCTACATTGCTGGGTATTACGGCGAACTCGGTCACGTTAACGCCGGCAACACCTCTTGGCGTCGTCATCAATGGCGGAACGGCCGGCGACGGCGTCGCAGCGGGCACCTACACACAAACCAACGTCACCGGTTCGATTAATCTCAACAACTGCGACTTTACAAATCAGTCACCTGGTGCCGACAAACCCGGGTGACAGTTTTACGATCATTCACACCACGGCCGGCGTCATCGGCACTTTCAACGGAGTTGCCGAGGGTAGCTCGGTCGTCACCTCTGACGGTACGACTTTTACAATTACCTACAAAGGCAACGGCGGCGACGACGTCGTGCTCACCGAGAGCGCGATGCCAGCGGTGCTGATCGTCACGACGCAGCCGCCTTCGCCGGTGGTTGCCGGCGCAGGCTTCAGTCTTATCGTCAAGGCTGAGGTCGCGGGTCAAGTCACCAGCACCTTCAATGGCATTGTGCAATTGGCGCTGGCGAGCAATCCGGGAGGCAGCACCCTGGGTGGCACAGTGTCGGTCATGGCTGTGAACGGCGTGGCGACGTTTAATGCCCTTTCACTCAATAAAGTGGGTACCGGCTACACACTTCAATTGACCAGCGGTGCGCTCGGGGCCGCGACAACGAATCCATTCGACGTGATCGCCGGCGCCGCGGCTCAACTCGTTGTGACAGGCCAACCCCCAACCTCAGTCGTCGCCAGCACGGCATTCCCGCTGGAGGTAACGGCACTAGATTCGTCCGGCAACGTCGCGACCACGTTCGCCAATGACGTGACCGTGACAATCGGCGCCAACCCTGGATCCAGCACCCTTAGTGGCACGACGACCGTCACCGCGATCAACGGAGTCGCCGAGTTCACCGATCTAATGCTCGATAAAGTCGGGCTAAATTACACTCTACAGGTCAGCAGCGGCTCGCTCGTGACTGGCACGACGAATCCATTCAACGTCATACCTGGAGTTGCCACGCAGCTTCAGGTCACCACCGAGCCACCGGGCACGGTGACAGCCGGCATCGGCTTTGGCCTCACGGTAAGCGCCCTGGATGTATCCGGAAATGTAGATACATCGTATTCCGGGGACATAACCATGTCTGTAGCCGCGAACCCAGGTAACAGCACTCTGGGCGGCACCGTGACGATGATGGCAATCAACGGCGTCGTGACCTATTCGGACCTGACGCTGAACAAGGTCGGCTCCGGATATACACTCGAGGCGGACGCCAGCGGTTTGACCGCCGGCACATCGTCGACGATTACAGTCGTTCCAGGTGTGGCTACAGGGCTGACGATTACCAGCCAGCCAGTGAGCCCCGTAAGCGCGGGCAGTAGCTTTGGGCTCGTTGCGACCGCTATAGATTCTTCGGGCAATGTCGCGACGAGTTTCACAGGTCCCGTGACCATGTCCCTCGACGCGAATCCAGGAAGCAGCACGCTTACGGGCGGCATAACGGTATCGGCTATCAATGGGGTGGCGACGTTTACCAGTCTGAAGCTCAACAAAGCCGCTATGGGATATACCCTGGATGCAACAAGTGGCTCGCTGTCCATTGCCACGACGAATCCCTTCGACGTGGTAGCCGGCGCACCGGCACAATTGGTCGTAACTCAGTCACCGCCGAACGATGTCCAAGCCGGCGTAGGCTTTGGCCTTGAGATCAGCGCGGAGGACACTCTCGGAAATGTTTCAACAACGTTTGGTGGGACGATACGCTTGACTCTCGCCGCCAATCCTGGCGGCAGCACACTAAATGGCCCGCTTACTATGGTGGCCGTGAACGGAGTCGCCGACTTCTCCAATCTAACGCTGAACAACTCGGGCACTGGCTACACGATCAAGGCTACCAGCGGAGTTCTGAGCACCGCGCAGACGGCCCCATTCTCCGTAGTGGCAGGTCCAGCCACCATTCTCCTTGTCACCAATCAACCTCCACTTACCGCTTTTGCTGGCAAGGGATTTGACGTCGCCGTAGTCGCGGAGGATGCCGCCGGCAATCTGGCAACAGACTTTACCGGCCCGGTTTCTGTAGACCTTGATAATAATCCAACCGGCGCGACTTTGAGTGGCCCGAATCTTACAGTGAACGCAGTCAATGGTGTGGCCGACTTGCCGGGATTGTCGCTCAACTTGGTAGGTTCCGGCTACACGCTTGAACTCATGAGTGGCACCCTGATGCCAGCGGTCACAAGTCCCTTTGATGTTGCCGCCGGAACATTGACGAACCTCCAGATCGTTACGCCGCCGCCAAGCGTAGTCACAGCCGGAAGTAGCTTTAGCATCGCGGTTGCGGCGGAAGATAACTCGGGTAATATCGGCGCCTCCTACAACGGCAACGTCACGATCAGCCTGGCGACAAATCCTGGCTCGGGAACGCTCGGTGGAACCCTCACGGAACCAGCCGTGAACGGAATCGCGACCTTTAGCGATCTCACTCTCAATCAGGCGGGCGTCGGTTATTCGATCTCGGCCGCGAGTCCGGGATTGACTCCGGCTACTACCAATACATTTGAAGTAGACGCAGCGGCGGCGACCCAGCTAGTCGTCACCACGCCGCCACCTGGATCGGTCGTATCTGGAGCGCCGTTTGGCTTTGTGGTCGACGCTGAGGATGCTTCCGGCAATACGGACATGACTTTCTCGGGAAGTGTAACAGTTACGATTGCCGCGAATCCAGGCGGCGCGACTTTGAGCGGCCCGGTCACAGTCTCTGCCGTCAATGGTGTCGCGACCTTCTCGGGACTATCCTTGGACAAGGCGGGTAGCGGTTATACGTTGGAGGTTGATAGCAGCGGTGTTTCCGCCGGTACGACCGGTGCAATAACGGTGACGCCTGGCGTGGCGACGCAACTTGCCGTTACCACCCAACCACCGGCTACTGTCAATCCGAATGGCGTCTTTGGATTGGTGGTCAGCGCTGAGGACGCTCTCGGTAATGTCGACCCGACCTATACCGGAGTTGTAACGCTGAATCTGGCCAACAACCCCGGCGGTGGCACGCTTAGTGGCACCTTGACCGCCCAAGCGGTCAAGGGTGTGGCAACCTTCTCCAATTTGTCCCTGGATGTCCAGGCGAGCGGTTATATCCTCCAGGCGACAAGCGGGTCACTCAACTCGATAACCACCAATCCGATCAATGTTGCCCAAGTTGTTCCCACACACTTGGTGGTGACGCAGCAGCCGCCGTCAGCCGTGACTGCGGGTGCGGGCTTCGGCTTGACCGTAACAGCTGAGGATGACGCGGGCAATCCCGCCAGCGCCTACAATGGCTTCGTTACTCTGTCTTTGTCCAACAACCCAGGCGGTAGCACTCTTGGCGGAACGACCACTGTACCGATTGTCAACGGCTCCGCGGTCTTCTCGGGATTGACACTGAACTTCATCGGCACGGCTTATTCCCTCAACGCCAGCAGTAGCGGCTTGACCCAGGCCCCGACGACCTCCTTTAATGTGGTGGCCGGTCAAGCGAGCCAGTTGGTAATCGTCAGTCAGCCGCCGAATTCCGTTGCGCCAAACATGGCCTTTAATGTGGTCGTTGAAGCAGAGGATAGCCTTGGAAACGTCTCCACCGCCTTCAATGGCAGCGTCACCGCGAATTTGTCAACCAATCCCAATGGCGCGACTCTCGGCGGCACTTTGTCCGTCAACGCCGTCAACGGCGTTGCCACATTTGGCAACTTGACAATTAACAAGGGCGGACTCGGCTACATCCTCCAATTCACTAGCGGCAACCAAACGCCCGTTACCACGAATTCCATTAATGTGGGCGGTATCGCCGGTATCGGTCTGAGCAATACGACCGTTACGGAATTCCGACCGACGGGAACTCTGGTAGGGGTCTTGAGTTCGTCCGAGAGCGGCACAGGTCATACCTACACATACTCACTGGTCCCTGGCACGGGGTCGAGCGGGAATAGTTCCTTTGTCATCGTCGGCAATCAATTGCAAACCAACGATGCCTTCAACGCCGCCGCGCAATCGACGTACTTCATTCGCGTGCGTTCGACCGATGAACAAAATCAATCACTTGACCAGGTGTTCACGATCTCCATCACCGACGACCCGAATTTGACGTTGTCGAATCGGATATTTACCGTGATGGGCACGAGTGGCAATGACGCCTTTTCGTTTATCTCCGATCCCGTCCGCGATAGCCTGTCTCTCAATGGTGTGAAGCTAGCGGTCGATACGGCCTCAATCGACGCCATTGTCTTCAATGGTAACGGCGGCGTCGACAGCGCGAATGTGACTGGAAGCGTGGCAGGAACGAACTCATTGACCCTGACGCCCGGATCCAGCAAGCTAACGGGACCCGGTTACGCCATCAGCCTCGTTGGCGTGCAGACGATCACTGCTCATGCCACGACGCCGACGGATACCGCGTTCCTCTTCGATACGACAGGTAGCAACACGTTTGTCGGGTCGCCTAGCTACAGCACATTTACCGGAACCGGTTTCGCGGACACCATGCTCGGCTTCGCCACAATCAAAGCCAACGCTGCATCCGGCACGAATGACTCCGCCTACCTCTATGACGCTCCTGGGAATAACCAGTTTGTCGGCGCTACTGGTTTCGGCACTTTGACCGGCTCCGCCTATTCATTCACGACGGTCGGATTCAAGGCCGTCAATGCCTTTGGAGTCTCTGGTGGCAACGACACGGCATACCTGTATGACACATCGGGAAGCAACGCCTTCGTCGGCACCACCGGCTACAGCTACTTCACGGGCAAGGGCTTCTTCAATCAAGTTGTGGCTTTCCAAACTGTCAACGCTTTCGCCGCCAAGGGCACGACCGACGGAGCCTATCTCTACGACAATGGCGGCAATAACGCTTTTGTAGGCACACCGACCTATAGTTATCTGACTAATTCCGTGTACTTCGATCAGGCGGTCGGCTTTGCTTCGGTGAACGCGACGGCGACCAATCATAGCAATGACGCCGCCTACCTGTTTAGCAGCAGCGGCAGCAACACCTTTGTCGGCGCGGCCGGCTATAGCTATCTTGAAGGCACCGGTTATTTCAACCAGGTCGTCGGCTTCCATTCGGTGAGCGCCACCGCCGGGGCCGGCACGACAGACGTCGCCTATCTCTTTGGAAACTCGGGCGGCGGCAACACGTTCATCGGAACGACCGGCTATGGCTACATGTATGGCACCGGCTATCTGAACGATGCCGTTGGGTTCAAGGTCGTATCGGCGACCGGAGCAGGCACCAGCTCCGACGTGGCGACTCTGTTTGACGGCCCGGGTACGAATTACTTCGCGGCCTCGGGATCCAATGGAACGCTCTCGACCAATGGATTGGTCTATGGCGGCGACGGCTTCAGCCAGGTACGGATCGTCCAGTCGCTCGGCGATAACGATCAGACGTTCTTGGGGACGTACAACTACCATCTAACGATTAGCGGTACGTGGCATTGATGCCGGTTTGCTCGGATTACTATCGAAAGCCGGGGCGGGAAGTTCTGCCCCGGCTTATTTCGTTTCGTCGTCGGACGCCCTTTCGCGGAGCGTAAGACGACATGCCGCTCGGACATTGGCGTCGTTCGCTCAGTGAAAGCCACCGCTCATTCCAGCCCTGCGACTAAAATTGGTTATCTGGAACTTAAAGTCGCTGCCCCCGTCTAAGCACAATAAAACGCTCCAAAGATCCGGTATGCGCCGACAATACCGCACCCGGCCTGTAGATATATGAGGCGTCGGTCTAATCCTTTGTGTCAAGGCTGGTAATCTCGGTATAATAAGCCAGATATCGTCGCCATAAGATATGGTCGCCGTTCATACCTTTGCTCGTTCCAGTTTGGGGCCTTAATGTCATCGATTAAGCATCCTCTTCGCCGGCACCTGTTCTTTCGTCCAAGTCTGGAAATGCTAGAGACTCGGCTGGCGCCCGCCGGCCTGGCTACGGCGCTTATCGACGCTAGTCGTGTCACCCTGCTCTTTGATAGCGGTTCGGATTCCTTATCCATAGTTGGATCCGGAAGAGCAGCGTCGGCTGAAATCGCGGTGAATGCGGCGGGTGCCCTATCTTTGTCGGTTAATGGACAAGCCTACTCCAATATTCTTAATGGGAAGGCTTTCATGGGCTCCGTCGCGGGCTTGTCATTGGCGAAGCTGCATAGCATCAACCTCCAAGGCGGCGGCTGGGGCGACACTCTCAGTGTTAACAATCTTTCGACAACCTCAAATCTAACCGTTACGACAGACGGCTCGTTGACGTTCGCGGGCCAAGACCAGATAGCGGGCGCACTAACGGTTATGGCGCATACCGTGTCGATAACGGGCGCCATTCACGCATCGCGCGTCGCGATGACGACGACCGATTTCGTCAATGTCGGACAGGTCGGTACGGTTGGGGCTCAAGGCGGCTCGATCACGATTCACTCGAGCGACGTGCAAAATACAGGCACGATCAATGCCAGCGGTTCATCGCAAAGCGGAGCGGTACAGATCGAATTCACCCATTCGTACATCGATACGGCTGGATCAAGAATCTCTGCTTCGAGCGTGGCCGGCAATGGCGGCCAGATAACTGTCGCAAGTACGAGCGGCCGACTTTTTAGCAGCGGTCAGATGGATGCCACGGGTCATACCGGCGGATCCATTGAACTACTGGGCCAGGACATTCTTCTTGTAGGGAGTTCGTTCAACGTTTCGGGACACGGCGGCGATGCCGGCCAAATTCGCGTGGGCGGACCACCTCACAGTAATGGCGCCTCCGTTCCGACTGCGCAAACAATCGAAGTCACACCTACTACGACACTGATCGCCGATGCACAAGCCTCAGGCAATGCCGGTCGCGTAACTGTTTGGTCACGGGCAAACACGGTATTTACCGGCTCCGTCTCGGCACAAGGAGGGACCGGTGGATTTATTGAGATCTCGTCAGCTGGCCAATTGACCTATGCCGGATCGGCTAAGGCGGGCAAGAACGGCACACTTTTACTCGATCCGAAGTACCTTGTTATCAGCACCGCGTCCAGCGTCTTCCCGCAATATATCCTGGTAAATCCTGGTTCCGGCGGCGCATTCGGTACTCAGGTTTTGACGCTGAGTACCGGAAACATTGTCGTGACTGATCCCAAAGTGAATAACAATGCGGGCGCGGTCTATCTCTTCAGCGGGCAGTCGGGGACGTTGCTTAGCGTCCTGAGCGGGTCCACGAACAATCCGCAGAATGACTCCGTCGGCATCGGCGGCGTCACCGCACTGACCAACGGCAACTTTGTCGTGAGCAGCCCCAATTGGGATGGCTTGCGCGGCGCGGCCACATGGGGTAGCGGTGTCACCGGCATCAATGGCACAGTCTCGGCAAGTAACAGCCTGATTGGCACCACGACGAATGACCAAGTGGGTCTGACTGTCACCGCTCTCTCGAACGGCAATTATATTACCGCCACTACAGCGTGGGATGACAATCTAGGAGCCGCCACATGGGGGAGCGGCTCGACCGGTGTGGTCGGCGTCGTTTCGAGCACAAACAGCCTCACGGGAAGCGCGGCCAGTGATTTCGTCGGGTCAAGCGTCGTTCCATTGACGAACGGGAATTACGTCGTCAGTAGTCCAGCTTGGAACGGCCGCCGCGGTGCCGCGACCTGGGGTAACGGCACAACGGGAACTAACGGCGTAGTCTCCGCCACCAATAGTCTTGTCGGCACAAATGCTACGGATTTCGTGGGCTCCGGCGTCACCGCTTTGAGCAATGGCAACTATGTCGTTAGTAGTGGACTTTGGAACAATAGCCTTGGCGCGGCGACTTGGGGCAGCGGCACGACGGGGATAACCGGTACAATCTCGAGCACAAACAGCCTCGTGGGCTCCACGAGCGGCGACCAGGTAGGCACCAGCGTGACGGCGCTGACGAATGGTAATTATGTCGTCGGGAGTCAGCGTTGGAACGGAGGTATCGGAGCAGCCACTTGGGGCAACGGTGGATCGGGAGTCACAGGCACGATTAACGCCTCAAATAGTTTGGTCGGCGCCAATGCCAACGACCAGATTGCCTCCACAATCACCGCTTTGACGAATGGCAACTACGTCGTCGGTAGTCCGCAGTTCAACAACGCGACTGGAGCCGCCACCTGGGGCAATGGTTCTACCGGAATCACAGGTACCATTTCGACCCTAAATAGCCTCCTCGGTGGAAACACCAGCGATCGCGTCGGAAGCACCATCGTTGTGCTCACCAATGGAAACTATGTCGTCGCGTCTCCATTTTGGCAAAGCAGTAAAGGTGCCGCGACCTGGGGAAGTGGTACAGCGGGAGTTATTGGAGTTATCTCAGGCGGCAATAGCCTGATCGGCACCAGCAGCAACGATATGATTGGCAGCTCAGTCACTCCCTTGACCAACGGCAGTTTTGTCGTCGGCAGTCCGCAATGGAGTAATACCATCGGCGCCGCGACTTGGAGTAATGGAACCTCAATACTTAATGGCACGATCACGAACGCCAATAGTCTTATTGGAAGTCAGCCCAATGACCTGGTTGGATCGAACGTTTCCGCCTTGAGTAATGGAAACTACGTCGTCAGCAGTCCGACTTGGAACGGCACAGGCGCCGCGACCTGGGGTAATGGCACGACGGGAGTGTCCGGCTTGGTCACGGTCTTCAATAGCCTGACTGGAAATGCCGGCGATCAGATTGGATCGTCTATCACGCCGCTTTCTGACGGCAATTATGTGGTGAACAGCCCACATTGGACTAATGGACTCGGCGCCGCCACGTTAGGAAACGGCGCGACTGGATCGACCATCGACGGCCAACCCACGGTGAACACAGCGAATAGTGTAGTCGGCGTTTCCACAAACAACGGATTTAGCGCGGCTCGAGCAGGCATCCCTGGTTCCTCGTTTCTGGCCGCGTTTCCGAACCAGAGTGGAGGAAATGTTGTCGTCGGCTTGACCAGTCCGAATCAATTCGGCTTCGCTACGGCCCAAGGACAGACGATTACATTGTCTCCGTCTCTGTTGGCGACCAGTCTCAATGCTGGGACCAACGTTATCCTCCAGGCGAACGATGACATCACGATCAGCAGCCCGATTATCGTCTCGACCGGAGGCGTTGCCGGAAACCTGACGCTCCAGGCAGGCCGCAGCATATTCGTGACTGCGATCATCAATTCCGGCGGCGGCAATCTCAGCCTTATCGCTAACGACACCAAGGCGGATGGCGTTGTCGATAGCCAACGCGACCCTGGAAACGCCGTCATAGCAATGGCATCCGGCGTCTCCATTTATACGAGCGGCGGCACTCTGACGATCGACCTAAAGAAGAGTACCGACAAGACAAACAACGGGGCCGGCGCGGTGACTCTCTCTGACGTGAGTACAACCACTGCGACTCTTTCCAAGACGAGCAGCCTCGGCATTGCCATCAATGGCACCAGCCCAGGCAATGGAGTGACTCCAGGAACATACACACAGGTCACCGTTGAGGGGAGCATCAATCTCAATGGCGCGCCGCTGCAATTCAGTCACGACGTCAGCACATCGGCGAATACGACCTATACGATTATTCACACGACAGGAGGAAGCGTCACCGGAACGTTTGCCGGCCTTCCTGAAGGAGCCACACTTGTAGCGAGCGACGGAGCGACATATACGATCTCGTATTTGGCCAATGGCGGAACCGATGTCGTTTTGACGCAAAGTGCGGTAGCGTCCCAATTGGGGCTTAGCGTCCAGCCCCCAACCAGTGTCGCTGCTGGCGTCCCGTTTGGCTTCACGGTTAAGGCGGTAGACAGCGCTGGAGATTTGGCTACTTCTTACAACGGCACGGCGACCGTGAGTCTGGGCGCAAATCCCGGGAACAGTATCCTGGGTGGCACGCTCACGGTTAACTTTATCAATGGGCTTGCGACATTCGGCGGTTTGACCCTCAATCACGTCGCATCTGGCTACATGCTCAAGGTAACAAGCTCAACCTTGACGGCCACGACGACGCCGCCGATTGCGGTCACTCCAGCGCTCGCATCGCAGCTCGTAATCGTGGCACAACCACCTGCTCAAGTAGGAGCCGGCTCGGCCTTTGGCTTCACGGTCAATGTCGAAGATAGCTTCGGTAACGTCGTCACGACCAGCTCGAATAGCGTTACCGCATCTCTGGTAAGCAATCCGGGCAGCAGCACACTCAGTGGTACGACCTCAGTAAGCGCTAATGCGGGAGTCGCTGCTTTCTCTGGGTTGTCGCTCAATAAATTAGGAGTCGGCTACACGATCCAGGTGGCAAGTCCTGGCCTCACCTCGGCCACAACATCGGCCATCACGGTCACCGCCGGTTTGGCGTCGCAACTCGTGATCGTAACACAGCCGCCGTCGTCGGTTACGGTCAACGCGCCGTTCGGCCTGGTCCTCAATGCGGAGGACAGCGCAGGGAATTTGGCGACGTCGTTCAATGGCACTGTCTCCTTGGCGATCTCCAATAACCCTGGCGGTGGTACATTGGGCGGGATTGTCACCGTCGCGGCCAACAAGGGTGTCGTGACATTTTCGGGATTGAGTATAACACAACCCGGCTCGGGCTACACTCTCCAAGCGACGGGCTCCGGTCTCACATCGGTGACCACGACGCCCATGACGGTAGTTGCAATTGTGCCGACGCAGTTGGTCGTTGGCTCGCAACCGCCTGTCATCGTCGGCGCGGCGCACCTTTTGGTTTTACTGTCAATCTCGAAGATGGGACCGGCGCGATCGATACATCGAACACCAGCACGGTCACAGCGGCTCTCCTCTCAGGCCCCAATGGCGGCATCCTAGACGGTACCCTCACGGTGAACGCCGTCGCCGGTGTGGCGACGTTCTCGGGATTAACGCTAAATAAGCTCGGCGGCAACTACACGATTCAGCTAACAGATGGGGCGCTCACGTCGGTGACTACGAATACGATCACGGTCGTACCTGGAACTGCGTCGCAGCTCGTCATTTCGACGCAGCCTCCGACGTCTCTCGCGGTCAATGTGCCGTTTGGGCTGACCGTAACGGCGTTCGACGATGAGGGCAATTTGGCCACATCTTTTAATGGGACGCTGGCCGTAGCTCTCGCAAACAACCCGGGCGGCAGCACATTGGCCGGTGTATTGACGGCCACAGCCGTACATGGAACGGCGACCTTCGCCGGCTTGAGCCTCAACAACGTGGGAGCCGGTTACACTATTCAAGTGAGCGGTGCCGGCGTCACGAGTGTTACCAGCTCGCCCTTTACCATTACTCCAGAGCAGCCGACGCAGCTCGTCGTCGCAACACAGCCGCCGACGAGTGTCAGCGCGGGAACGGGATTTGGCTTCACGGTCAACCTGGAGAATAGCTCCGGCAATATTCTTACAGGCAATACGGACAATCTCACGGCGACTCTTTTGGCGAATCCAGGCGGCAGCACCCTGGGGGGCAACATCAGCGTGAGTGCAGTTGCCGGCGTGGCGACGTTCTCGGGATTAACGCTGAACAAGCCTGGAGCCGGCTACGTAATTCAGATCAGTGGCGACAATCTCACGACGACAACGACGACGTTCACTGTAGTCGCTGGGGCGCCAGCGCAGCTCATCATCATTTCCCAACCGCCGTCGTCGGTTGCTCTCAATTCTCCCTTCGGATTTACTGTTGTCGCCTACGATACATCAGGTAATCCCGCGACTTCGTTCAACGGCAATGTTGCCGTGGCTTTGGCCAACAATCCCGCTGCCGCCACGTTGGGCGGCACTTTGACTGTCACGGCAGTCAACGGTGTGGCAAAATTCTCGGGACTGTTTCTGAATCAAGTCGCTTACGGGTATACACTCCAGATCACAAGCGCCGGCTTGCGCCTGTGACGAGCGGTGTTGTCAGCGTGACGCCGGCCGTGCCGACGCGATTGGTGATAGTCACGCAGCCGGCAGCTACCGTAACAGCGGGCGTCTTTTTCGGCTTCACTGTTAACGTGTTGGATAGCCTGGGCAAGTTAGTAACAACAGATTATAGCGTGTTGACCGCATCTCTTGGAGCCGGTCCAAGCGGCGCGATCCTCAGTGGCAACGTCACCACGACGGCCAACGCCGGCGTTGCGACATTTAACGGTCTGCTTCTCAACAAAGTTGGTAGCGGCTACACGCTCCATATTACCGATGGTGCGCTGGCACCCACGGACACGAAATCGTTCAGCGTCATCGCTGGGGCGGCGACGCAGCTGGTCGTCGCGATCCAGCCGCCAAGCGTGGTTGCTCCGAACGCCCCCTTCAGTGTCGGCGTCAACGCCTTGGATAGCTCAGGGAATTTGGCTACTTCCTACAATGGCAGCGTCAACGTGTCGCTGTCCGTCAATCCAGCCAATGCCACCTTGGGCGGCATCTTGACAACAACAGCCAATGGAGGCACGGCCACTTTGTCCGGCCTGACGTTGGACAAAGAGGGCAGAGGTTACGTCCTCCAGTTTTACGGTGGCTCGCTGTCTTCCGGCAATTCCCAACCCTTTGATGTGGTGGGCATTCAGAGTACGACGTTGTCCAATTCCTCGGTCTTCGACTTCCGACCTACGGGCACGCGCGTTGGTGCGTTTAGCTCTGTGGAGTTGGGCACGCATACATTTACGTATTCCCTCGTCGCCGGGGCTGGCTCGACCGGCAACGCCGATTTCACCATCAGTGGCAACAAGCTCTTGACTGCGGACGCCTTTGATTTCGCGGCGCAATCCTCCTATTCGATCCGGGTACGGGCCACGGATGAGACGAACCTGACTCAGGATCAGGTCTACACGATCACCGTCGTCAACGATCCAAACGTGTCGCTCACTGGTAAGACATTGACGGTGACCGGCGTTGGGAACGACGTCTTCTCATTCGTTCCCAACGCCGTGCAGCAGATGATGACACTCAACGGCGTCGCTCTGGCTGTCGATGCGGCCAGTGTCGACACGATCACCTTCAATGGTACAGGCTCGAATGAAACCGCATCGTTGTCGGGTGGCGCCAGTGGCACTAACACTCTGACTCTCATGCCCGGTAGTGGCGCGATCAAGGAAGCGGGCATCACGGTGGGTGTCAGCGGCGTCCAAACGATCTCCGGTTATGGCGGAGCAAACGACGTCGCCTATCTCTATGACTTGACGGGGAACAACACCTACACCGGGGCGGTGAGCTTGAGCTTCTTCCAGGGAGCCGGCTTCCTCAATCGAGCTGTTGGCTTTAAAACCGTCAATGCCTATGCCGCGGCGGGAACGTATGATGTGGCCTATCTCTACGATAATTCCGGCCAAAACACCTTTAAGGGGTCAGTCGCAAGCGCTAGTTTCACTGGTGCTTCCTTCTTCAATCAAGCCGTCGGCTTCAAGGCGGTTAACGCCTTCGGAGCGGCTGGGACGAACGATACCGCCTATATCTCCGATTCGCCAGGCGGCAATGCTTTCGTCGGCACGCCGACGTATAGTTTTGTGCAGGGGACAAATTACTTCAGGCAGGTGATTGGCTTCAAATCGGCGAACGCCTATGCCGCGGCCGGGAACGACGACGTTGCCTATCTCTTCGACACGACTGGCAACAATGTGTATGTAGGCACTCCCACCTACAGCTATTTGAAGGGGGCGGACTTCTTCAATCAAGCCGTTGGATTCCAGTCGGTGACGGCGATTGCCGGAGCCCAGACAAACGACACGGCCTATCTCTTTGGCGCTGCCTCAGGCAACGTCTTCACAGGCACTTCCGCTTATAGCTACCTTTATGGCACCGGCTATTTGAATAATGCCATCGGCTTCAAGTCGGTCACGGCGACGGGTAGCAGCACGGACACGGCAACGCTCTACGATGGTCCGGGTAACAATACATTCTCGGGCAACACTATTTATGGCACATTGTCCAATGTCACGACGTCTTACGGAACCAAGCAATTCGGCTTCGTCAATATTGTCGCGTCGGAAGGAGCCTTCGATCAGGCACTTGTTGGATCGATTAACTACACGTTGACGAAGTATGGAACGTGGCATTAATATGCCTGACAGGCACCTTGTTTCGTCAATCCTTGCTTGATCGGGGAGGCTCAAACAAATGGCGGCGACCAGAAGGAAGCTTGCGGTGACTGCGGCAATCCTGTCAATCGCGCTCGGCGCGGTGGTTATCAGCCCCTCCGTCTTTGCAGCTGGCGACGCCACCAAGGGAGAGGCCAAAATGAAGGAAGAACTCGAAAAACTACAAGGCACATGGAGCATCGTCGAGCTGGAAATCGAAGGCGCAAAATTAAAAGACGGGACGACAAAAGGAGCTACGATCACCCTAAAGGGCGAGTCCTTTATCACGCGCGGTATGGGCGCCGAATATAAAGGAACCTTCAAGATCGACCCGACGAAGACGCCGAAAACGATGGACATGACGTTTACGGACGGCCCGGAGAAGGGCAATACGTCGTACGCAATTTACGAATTGGACGGAGACACCTGGAAACTGTGTCTTTCCCTGGCCGGCAAGAATCGGCCGACGGCGTTTGCAACGACGGCAAAAAGTGGATTCGCGCTGGAGACACTGAAGCGCGGCGCGGCTGAAAAGCCAACGGATGGGCCAGCGAAAGATGGATCTGGTAAAGCCCAAGAGAAAGGCTCCCCGCCCAAAGAGTCGGGCGCCAAGGTATCTGACGCCGACAAGAAAGAACTCGCTCTCTTGGAAGGCGAATGGTCGATGGTTTCCGGCCAGACCAACGGCTCAGCGCTGCCTGACGCATTCGTGAAAAATGGCAAGCGCGTCGTCAAAGGGAACCAGACGACCGTGAGCATCAGTGGTCAGGTTATGATGAACAGCACGTTTACCGTTGACAGTGCCAAGAAGCCCAAGACGATCGATTTCACGTTTTTGGAAGGTCCGAATAAGGGGAAAGTGCAGTACGGCATCTACGAGCTGGACGGCGATAACTTTCGCTCCTGCTTCGCACCGCCGGGAAAGGATCGTCCAACAGAATTCGCGACGAAAGCTGGTGACGAGCGGACCTTCAGCGTGTGGAAACGGGTGAAGAAGTAAGAATGCTTTTCGATTTTACCCACCTCAAGCGCGAGCGTATGTGTGCCATGCTTTGGTACTCCAAAGCATGCTTTCGAGTACCAAAGCATGGCACCCGCGCGCTTGGTGAGCTTACATTTCCTGAACGACCCGTCGCACTAGCACCCGCAGCTTCTTCTCCGCCTCATTCGCCGTGGCGATGATATCGGCGACGTTGGCCGGCTCCAGGGCGTCGGGTAGACACATATCGGTTATCACCGAAACGCCCATCACGCGCATTTTGCTATGCACGGCAACGATCACTTCAGGGACCGTCGACATTCCCACAACGTCGGCGCCGCCGCGCGCAGCAGGCGGTATTCGGCCCGCGTCTCGAGGTTTGGCCCCGATACCGCGACGAAGACTCCTTGATGACACACAATCCGCTCCTCGAGCGCGACGCGCCGGGCAATTGCGATTAGTTTCTTATCGTAAGGCTGGCTCATGTCGGGAAAGCGGTCGCCCAGGCGGTCGTCGTTCTTGCCGATGAGCGGATTGTCGCCGATCAAGTTGATGTGATCCTCGATCACCATCAAGTCGCCCTTGGAATGCTGCGGATTCATGCCGCCGGCCGCGTTGCTGACAATCAACGTGTCGCAGCCAAGCGCCTTCATGACGCGCACGGGCAACGTGATCTGTTTGAGAGAATAGCCCTCGTAAAAGTGGAATCTTCCTTCCATCGCGACGACCTGCTTGCCGCCAAGCTTGCCGCAGACGAGGCGGCCGGCGTGCGATTGCACGGTCGATGTCGGAAAATGCGGAATTTCGTGATAGGGAATGCGTGCTTCGGCATCGATCTCTTCAACGAGGCCGCCCAGGCCCGTGCCGAGGATGATGCCGATCGTCGGCTTCGATTTGCATCGACCCTGGATCGCTTGTTTGGCTTCGTGAATTTGATCGTATAGGTCTGCCATCGCGTTTATCCGTATTGCCTTAGCCCGTAGCATAAGAGGGCCGACTTTCGACCCTCACAGTATATTGAGAGTACCTGCCCCTAGTGTCCGCGTTTTGCCGGAGAGCAGCGAAATATGGCCGTCAACCTCACGCCGCAATACCTCGAAGCGGAACAAGACTACAAGAAGGCCCAGACAGCCGAGGAGCGGCTCGAATGCCTCAAACGTATGTGGACGCTTGTTCCCAAGCACAAGGCGAGCGAAAAGCTGCAAGCAGAGCTGAAGACGAAACTCAGCGAGACACGCGAAGAAGTCGAGGTCGAGAAGAAGAGCGCGAAGAAGGCCGGCGTCAGCTATAAGATCCCAAAACAAGGCGCGGGCCAGGTCGTGGTGCTGGGTGGCCCAAACGCGGGCAAAAGCAGGCTGTTGACGCGGTTGACGCGGGCCACGCCGGAGGTGGCGCCCTATCCCTTCACGACGCGCGAGCCGGGCGCTGGCATGATGGACTGGGAAGATGTCAAAATTCAGCTGATCGACATGCCGCCGATCACGCAAGACTTTCTCGAAGGTTACGTATCCAGCATGACGCGCGCGGCCGACGCCGCGGTCCTGATGGTCGATCTGGGTGATGATGATGGTCCCTTCGCCGCTGAAGTCGTCGTCGAGCGGCTGGCCCAAGTCAAAACGGTGCTGGTCGGGCAACTGCCTAGCGAGCAAACCGATCCAACTATTCAATATATCCGCACTCTGTTAGTAGCCAATAAGGCCGACGCGACGGGAGCATCGGACCGGCTCGATATGGTGCGCGAAATGTATGCGAAGCGCTTCCCGATTCAAATGCTCGACGCTGAATCAGGCAACGGCATCGCGGAGACACGCTTGGCCATCTATCGACTGCTCGACGTGATTCGCGTTTATAGCAAGAAGCCCGGCAAGCCAGCCGACATGGATTCGCCCTTCACCTGCCCGCGCGGCAGCAACGTGCAGAAATTCGCCGAGACAGTTCATCGTGAACTGGGAGAGAAACTCAAATCGGCGCGCATCTGGGGTACCGGCGTGTTCGACGGTCAAACGGTGACACGCGATCATATTCTGCATGATAAGGATGTGGTGGAAATTCATACGTGATTAACAGCGAATTCGCTGCGACCGCCGCCGATGACATCGAGACAATGACATGCTGTTGACGCCAATCCACCATTCGGAGACGAAGCCAACGCCGCTGGCGACGTGGCCGATGGACGTTGGCATGGTCGTCGCCTGGCTGGTGCAATTGAGCGCGGTTCTCGGATTGCCTTTGCTCTTCGCACCCGCCGACCCAGGCGATGCCTTGATCCGCTGGACGGTGCGTCTTTCTCTTCTCTACTACGCCGCCGCCGCGATGTTGATGCTGCGCTGCGGCTCCGCCGACTGGCGCGCTGAGGATGGCCGAGGTCGGCTGTGCGCTGGTGCTGGACTTTAGCCTGGGCCGCTTTTGTTATCCATGTCGCGGTGTCGTTTCACTTCTTTCATCACTGGTCGCATCAAAGAGCTTTCCAACACGTCGAGGATGTGAGTCACTTCGGACCTGGAATCTACGTGTCGTATTTGTTTACACTTCTGTGGACGATCGATGTGGCCTGGTGGTGGCTGCAACCGAGTGGATATGCACTTCGACTTCACCGCATCGGCTGGACGCTCCATGCGTTCATGGCCTTCATCATTTTTTGCGGGACCGTGATTTATGAAACCGGACTGATTCGCTGGGCGGGCCTGGCGATGTTTGTGGGATTGGGCTTGTTGTGGCTGGTGTCGGGACGGCGGAAGGTGTTGGGATGACGACTGGCATCTGACGAGCGCTTTTCGCCGACTTTGGGAATAAACGCGCCAGCCCCGGCTCCTATAAGAGTTAGATCTGCTCTGTAGCAAATCTGGTATGTTGGCGAGCCGGGAGCGTTAGCTCCCGGAGAAAATTTGAGCGAGTGTTATGCCCTCCGGGAGCTAACGCTCCCGGCTCGCCAACATACCAGATTTGCTACAGAACGAGTCAGATCCTTCAAACGTCCAAGACCACATTCACCGCCTAAACGCCCGGGGTATGGCTATGCTCATCCTCATGGATTACCTGTTCTTCATCGCGCATACCCTTCTAATCCTCTTCAACATGGTAGGTTGGGCATGGCAGCGAACGCGGCTGCTCCATCTGATCACTCTCGGCCTTACAATGTTCTCTTGGTTCGTCCTCGGAGCCTTTTATGGTTGGGGTTATTGCCTATGCACCGACTGGCATTTGCAAATCCGCCGCGAACTTGGATACTCGGACATTGAATCGTCCTACATACAACTACTTGCGACCCAAGTTTTTAGAGTGACTCTCAGCCGGCCGGCGTCGGACTGGATTGCAGGCACGGTGTTTGTACTGATCGTGCTGGCGACGACGATCGTTTGGCTCTGGCCCCAACGGCCGCGTGTTCGCAATTTCACAGCGTTTGAATCAGTTCCTTGACTTTGGTTTCGATCAAATTCCGCACTTCACGAAATTGCTCTGCGGTCATGTCTCTGGGGTCGGGAATCTTCCAGTCCACCCGTTGTTTGGCGAGGGCCAGCGGGCACTCGTCGCCGCAGCCCATCGTGACGGCGACTTCGACTTCTTTACCGTTGAAGGCGTCAAGTCCCTTTGAAGTGTGCGTAGTCAGGTCATAACCGATTTCCTTCATGGCTTCGATGGCCTTTGGGTTTACGCGACCGGAAGGGCGTGAACCGGCGCTAAAGGCCTCCACCTTTCCGGCTCCATGAATCCGGGCGAACGCCTCGGCCATCTGGCTCCGGTTCGAGTTTTCCACACATACGAATACCACTTTTTTCACGAACAGATCTCCTTAGTAGTTACATGCCAGCAGCACCCAGGCTCTTGCACACAACGGCAGGCAAGGACGCTAAGACAGGCTCCGAGAACCGGAGCGAGGAGGTAAATCCACAGACTGTTGAATCGCAGGGAAACGAGGGCCGGGGCCAAGGATCGTGCCGGATTCATCGAAGCCCCGCTGATCGGTCCAGCAAACAAAGCCTCAAGGGTGATCACCGATCCCACGGCGACACCCGCCATTACCCCCTTTTCCTTCGACCCGGTAGAAACGCTGAGAATAACGAACATGAGGATCAGAGTCAGGATGAATTCCATTATAAATGACTGGGAGGCATCCCCAGCAGGCAGGGTTGCGCCCAGCGTTGCGTTTGTCGGAAACATAACCCGTAGCGTCAGGCTGGCGAGAATCGCACCGAGGCACTGGCTGGCGATGTAGGGAACTACCAGGCGCGCCTCGAAGCGTCGAGCCACGAAAAAGCCGAGTGTGACGGCGGGATTCATGTGACAACCCGACACGTCGCCCAGGGCGTAAATCATCGCCAGTACAATTAGCCCGAAGGTCAAGGCTATGCCAACATGCGACACTGTGCCACCGCTCACGTCGTTGATGACGATGGCCCCGGTCCCGGCGAAAACCAAGGCGAACGTGCCAAACAACTCCGCTGTCAGTTTCCTGAATCCCTGGTTCATCATAAACAACCCGTCCTTGTCCGTCGCTGGCTTCGGTCGCTGACTTCTTCCATGAGGCACAAGCCCTGATCCAAAAGCGACCGCACGCAAAGGTCCACGAGCCGGTAGTGGATGTTAGTACCGTCCCGACGTGACGCCAGGATACCCAAGTCGGAGAGCCGTTGAAGTTGATTCGACACCGCCTGCGGCTTCATGCCAACCGAGGCGGCGAGGTCGGTCACGCATAGTTCGTCCGCACGGACCAAGGCATGAAGGAGACGAAGCCGGGTGTCGTTCGCCAGCACCTTGAACACAGCAGCCAACCCGCAAGCCTGGATGGGTGAAAGCAAGGGGCGGTCCTTTAAATCGGGCTTGACGCAGCATCCTGCATCGGCAGTCGCTGCGAATTTCGTCTTCATGGTGGCTCCTTAACGACGCAATTACACTATGCAGTGTAATTGTGGGAGTCAAGAGAGGTTACTGGAAGAATCGCTAGCCGCGAGTCTTCGAGCAGGTCGGCGTCAAGAGAGATATCAAAGCGAACGATTTTGGGTACGAGGCAACTCCGATGGTCAGCAAGAGCGTGTGGTTCATCTTATTCCGCGCGATAGCGCGGATTATCTTTGGCGGCCGAAATCCTATAATGACACCAGAAACCCCTCCGACGCCTTGGAGCAAACAATTCCCATGCGTACTCCGCCGCCGCGAGTGCCGGGGTGTTTTTCCGTCACCTTTCTCGCGATGGGCCTGATCGGAAGCGTCGTTTTTGCTTTCGCCATGATCATTCCGATAATCCGAGCGAAATTCGTCTATGTCGAAACGATATGTACCGTTCTTGACAAACGCTTGGCCTTTGACGATGTGGACACCTTTCGGCCCGAATTTCATATTGAATATCAAGTCGCTGGCCGAGCCTATCGCGCCTGGACCTACGACGCTATTGGCATGTACAGCAATTTGGAATCGCGGAGTGACATATTGGATCAATTTGCCGTCGGTCAACAGTATGCATGTTGGTATGATGCAGCTGCGCCAGAAAAATCGGTACTAACCCGGGATGTAGACGCCATGGCTTTCCTAGCTCTTATCCCGCTCGTGTTTGTGATCGTCGGTTTTGGCGGCCTCATTCGCAACGGACGCCGACGGCACGAGGCGCCCCCCACGGGCAGAGCTGAGGAGGAGATATTACCGGCAGAGACAATTCACCTTACCAAGAGGGAGCGGTACGGGCTTCCTTGCGCCTTTGGCGCTTCGGCATTCGTTGGGTTTTTGCTGGTGTGTGCGCGTGCGTGCTGGCTGGGCCGACGGCGCGGAAACATTGCGCGAAATGCAATTTGTCCTAGGTTCCGCCGACCAACATGAGGACGAGTAATGATCCCGGTAGCCGTACTTTGCATCAATTAATGCTCATGCGGATGTCCATGCTCATGCGGATGAGCCGCAAGCGCCGGTTCCGCTTTGACCACGACCAATTGGGCCTGGTGGATACCTTTCAGCCCGCTCAATTCCGCGGCCAGGTGTTGCAGGGCCTCGGCCGGGCCGCGCAGGGCGATCAGTTCCATGCACAGGTCGTGGCTCAGATGAACGTGCATTGTTGAAACGACGCATTCGGAATGAGCATGTTGGATGTCGATCATCTTGTCGGTCAGCTTCGCGCGGTGGTGGTCGTAGATCAGCGTCAGGCTGGCAGCGACTTCGGCGGCGGCGCCCTCCCACGCGGAGACCGTGAGCTTTTCGCGCAGCAGTTGGCGGATCGCCTCGCTCCGGGTCGCGAACTTGTCCGCCTCGCAAAATCGATCGAATTTTTCGAGCAGGTCGGCTTCGAGTGAGACGGAGAAGCGAACGATTTTCGTCACGACGAAACTCCCTATCGTTATGGTTGGGCGCCGTTGTCGGCTTGGCCTTGGTCCTCGCTGCGTTCATAGCGATCGCATCGCACTACCGGCTGAGGCGGATATTTGGGGTAGGCGGCATTTGTGACGGACAAATTGCAGAGCAGGAATCGGGATCTGGCCGTGCGGACTTGGCGCACGTTTTTGCACGTCTCACAAAGGCTTGGCGTCATGATTTTCTCTCCAGACGAGAGATTCCTTCCGTAGAGCCCTCGACGTTCCTTTCAATACTCCTGCAACAAAATCGTTCCGTCGGCGGTAAAAAAGCCTTGATCGTCGACTTGAAAGAATCCGTCCGTTGCTTGTGCCAAATAGGAGCATATTCCAAAACACAAGCGGTCCATTTGGACTTCGTCGGCGTGGTCGATCGGTTTGCGCAGCGTAAACATTTGGGCCGTCTGGATCATCCGTTCCATGAGCTTGACGTGATTGGGAGCGTAATCGCAGGTTTCGATATAGGCGGCCCAGGTGTTTAGCTCGGTGCGCATGCCTTCCTCGGTGGCGAGAAAGCGTTCGAGGTAGATGGGCGTGCCTTCGCCGAAATGGAGTTCGGCTGAGGTCCAGCCGCCGTCGTCGCTGTGAAACAGTACTTCGACCGGGACGCCAAAACTGTTGGCGTCCTGCGAGAGCGCTGAAGGCTCGATTTCCTTGCTGCTTGCGCCGAAGACGCGGAACCAGAGGCCCATGATTTTCCGTTTCATTTGTGAGCGAAGGGGCATTTGTATTTCCGAGCCTGAAGCGTAAGCGAAGAGCCTTTTTTATTTATAAATACAAAGGCTCTTCGCTTACGCTTCAGGCTCGGAAATGTTCGCTTTCAATCACCATATTTGGCACGGAGGCGACCGCTTAATTGTAACAACAATTGGAAACGCTCGATTTCGTTGAGCCAATCTTGCAGGGTCGCGGCCCATTCGTCGCGTTCGGGCGGCGCGATGGCCAGGGGGCAGCTGGCGCCGAGTTGGCGGGCGGCGAGGGCGCGGTAGCGGCTCAGCGTGCGATCGCCGAAGACGCCGCAGAGTTCGTGATCTTCCGCAAGAAACAAAACGACCGGAACCCGGTCGCCCGTATTGATGCGGAGCGGCTCGATCAAATCACGGTGCTCATCGCGGTCGAGGATGCGCAGGTCGATGCGAGCCGGGTTGGCCTCGGCGCCGCGCTGAATCAAGGGCACCTGTTGCACGCAATCGCCGCACCAGACGCCGCTGATGACCAGCAATTTCATGTCGCGGCGATATAGGGCGATGCGCTCGGCCTGTTGTGGCGTGAGCTTGACGGCGTCGAGCATCATCTTCCAGCGACGCTGTTGTTCCGGCGTTCCCGTGGCGACGTAGCGGTTATAAGGCAGTGCTGCCGCGAATTTCTCCGCGAGATAAGAAGCCTTCATAGTTACTCCTTGACACGTTTCTTCGTAAGAGGCACACTACTTCGACGCAGATGGCACAGGGCTTGCACCAACTACCTTTTTCGCCTAAAAGGGGTTGTGCCTGCCCATAGTCTGGGCAGATTCTGAGCGTTTGTAGGCAAGCCGAGCGCCAATCTCACTTATGCCTGATCTCTCCAACGCGCTGCCGCAATCTCCCGATCTCTTCGCGGGCTACGCTCTCGGCGCGGCCTACGACGAAATGTTCGACACTTCGCACAAACCGCGTCCGCATTACGGGGCGCTGGCGAGTTTCCTTCAGGATCTGACGCCCGACGAGTTTCGCCGCCGCAAGGCGATGACCGACCTGTCGATGCATCAGGATGGCGTCGGCTTTACGGTTTATCGCCAGGAAGAGGGTATCGAGCGCATTTGGCCGATGGACCCGGTGCCGCGCATTATTCCCGCCGCGGAGTGGCGGCACGTCGAGCAAGGCCTGGTCCAGCGCTTGACGGCCCTTAATCTCTTCCTCAAAGACATCTATCACGATCAACTGATTCTCCGCGATCGCGTCATCGATCCCCGGTTAATCTATGAAGGATCTTATTTCCGCCGCGAGTTCATGGGCGCGACCGTGCCGCGCGACATCTACATCCACATCTGCGGCACCGATCTGATCCGCGACGTCGATGGCCGTTATCTCGTCCTTGAAGACAATGGCCGAACGCCTTCGGGCGTCAGCTATATGCTGCACAACCGCACGGTTCTCAAACGCGTCTTCCCGCAGATCTTCGAGCCCTATGACGTGCGCGCGACGGAGGATTACCCGGCGGCCCTGCTCGATGTGCTGCGTTACATCGCGCCCGGCGGCCGAGCTGATCCGACGATCGTGCTGCTGAGCCCGGGCATCTACAACTCGGCTTATTTCGAGCATACGTTCCTGGCCCAGCGCATGGGCATCGAGCTGGTCGAAGGCCGCGATCTGGTCGTCGATCACAACCGTGTTTACATGCGGACGACGCGCGGTCTGGCCCGGGTCGACGTGATCTATCGCCGCATCGACGACGATTTCCTCGATCCGCTGATCGTTCCGGCCCGATAGCACGCTCGGCGTACCGGGTCTGGTCAACGCCTACCGCGCCGGCCAGGTCGCTCTGGCCAACAGCATCGGCACCGGCATCGCGGACGACAAGGGCATCTATCCTTTCGTGCCGGACATGATCCGCTATTATCTCAAACAAGATCCGGTGTTGCCTAACGTCGAGACGTTCCGACCGTTGGTCCCGAGTCATCGGAGCCACATTCTCGCCAATCTCGATAAGCTCGTCGTCAAGACGGTCAACGAATCGGGCGGCTACGGCATGTTGATCGGCCCTTCGTCCACCGCCGCCCAGCGCGAGGAGTTCGCCGACCATATCCGCCACAGGCCGCGCGATTTCATCGCCCAACCCGTCATTCAGCTTTCGACGCACCCCACCTTCGTCGATGGCGTCGGCCTCGAAGGCCGACACGTCGATCTGCGCCCCTTCGTTCTCTGCGGCGAAAAGATCGTCGTTGTCCCAGGCGCCTTGACCCGCGTCGCCCTGCCACGCGGCAGCCTGGTCGTCAACAGCAGCCAAGGAGGCGGTAGCAAGGATACGTGGGTGTTGGCGGAATAGTTCGTAGCCAGTAGTCCGTAGCCCGTAGTCCGTAGCGACAACCTTCGTTGGTTTCGCTTCGGAACATAGGCAAGAGCTAAGGATCTCCGACTACGCTCAAACACTCTTGGGGTATTTTGCTACGGACTACGGGCTACGGGCTAACCGATTTTGCTACGGACTACGGACTACGGGCTACGGACTAACAAAATGCTCTCTCGCGTCGCCGATGCCTTGTTCTGGATGAGTCGTTACCTGGAGCGGGCCGAGCAGGTAGCCCGGTTGCTCGACGTTTGTTTTCACCTGGAGTTGGATCTCCACGGCGTCATGGCGGGGCCGTTCGAACTCCATTGGACGAGCCTCGCCGCCATCCTGCAACAACGTCGGCTGCCCGGTTTGATGCCCGGCGGGGCTAACACCTCGATCAGCGATTGGCTGGCTTTCGATCCCACCAACGCGGACAGCGTTCTTAGCTGTGTAGCCCGAGCGCGCTCCAACGCGCGGGGCGTGCGCGGCACCATCAACTCCGAGATGTGGCGCGAGTTGAACAAGCTCTATTGGAAGACGCATGAGCCTGAGTTCTGCGCCCAGGCACGCGAATCGCCTCACGATTTCTTCGAGACCGTCGAGGTCGGCGTGAGCCTGTTTCATGGCATCTGCGATTCGACGCTCACGCACGATGAAGGATGGCAGTTCATCCAACTGGGTAAATACCTGGAACGGGCCGACAAGACTTTACGGATCCTTGACATCTATTACATGCTCCATCAGGATCTCGGCAATCCGGATGACCTGTCGTTGGCGAATCTCCGCTGGGCCGCCGTGTTGCGAAGCTGTCGAGCGTATGAGTCGTATCAGAGCAAACATGTGGGCCGAGTCGAGCCGTTGCAGGTGGTGGAGTTTTTGCTGCTCGATCCCAAGTTCCCGCGCTCGGTGCGCTTCTGCCTGGAGGCGTGTGCCTCGGCTCTATCGGCGATCGAAGGCTCGTTCCCAGGCCGCGAACTGAGCCAGGTCGAGCGCGTTGTTGGGCTAATGCTCGGCGAGCTGCGCTATCGGGAGCTGGACCAACTTCTCCAAAGCGATCTTCATACTTTCCTAGGTGGCATCTTGGAGCGTTGTACGTTGGTGAGCCGGGCCGTGCAAAATCGATATGCGTTGCGGTAGAGCCTATGCGAAAAAGGGGACGGGCACCATTGCCGGAACGGCTCGAAGGGTGCTACGCACAATGGTGCCCGTCCCCTTTTTCGCATAGGCTCTTAGAGGGATCCACATACTCTCGCGAGTCACTCATGATCCTCGAAATACAACACGAAACGTGTTTCACCTATCCCGAACCCGTCACCGAGGCCGTGACGGAAGTGCGCATGGAGCCGGTGAGCGGGCCGGATCAGAGCTGCCATTCGTTTCATTTGCGCGTCGATCCGAGCGCCGAGCTGGCCCGTTATCAGGACGGCTTTGGCAATCGGGTCTACCATTTCAATCTCCTCGAAGTGCATTCACAGGTGCGTATCTTGTCCGCAAGTGTCGTCGAGACGCACCTGCGTGCCATCCAGTTGACCGATTGTCGCGCCAGGTATCCGCTCGACCTCAAAGGTGCGGACCTGGAGGTGTTCGACTTTCTCAAGTTCCGCGGCCCGATTCGTGAGACGCCACTGCTCCAGCCGGTACTGAAAAAACTGGAGCCGCGCGACGGGATGCCATTGGGTGAACTGGTGACAGGTGTCTGTCACCATATCCATGAGGAATACGACTACGCTCCCTACACGACGCTCTCCAGCTCGCCGATCGATGACGTATTGGAACAGGGCAAGGGTGTCTGTCAGGACTTCACGCATCTGATGCTAGGCATACTCCGGACCTTTGGCGTCCCGGCGCGCTATGTGAGCGGTTACATCCATCGGCCTGGGCAGGAGTCGCAAAGCCATGCCTGGTGCGAAACATGGCTGCCGGGTCTCGGCTGGGTCGGCGTCGATCCGACGAACGATCGTCTCACGGACGACAAGTTCATCAAGGTGGCCGTGGGCCGGGATTTTACGGATGTGCCGCCGAATAAGGGAATCTATCGCGGTCAAGTTTTGGAGACGATCGCCGTCCGCGTCGAGACGCGCGAGTTGGAACGGCTGCCGTCGCTGTCATGGCAGGAACAGCTCCCGCCGTTGAACGTGCCGTTGACGGCGATTCGCCCGCGGCCGCGTTTTACGAATTATTATGACGATGGCGGATCGTCGCAGCAGCAGTGAAGCGTAGCTCGACGAACTTGCGGATCTAATTAGGAACCTACCGATGAGCCGTGGTCATGGATTGATCCTCGCGTGCTTTTGCCTGTTATTCATGACAGGGTGTAGCTTCCAACCAAGCCACGAGGCGGCCGATGTAGAACTTATCAAGATTCAAAGCGATCAAAGCATGGTCGTTTCCGAGTGGTACAGGCAAGGCTATTTCGTCGGCGGGAACTTTGTTCTCAACAGCATCTGTCTCAAGATGCTCGGCGTCCACGCCGTGCTCTGGATCGGCATGACGATCTACATCGAAAGGCGGCTGCGCAGGGCGAACCGGCTGCGGCTACATGACCATCCTGTCGCCCGGTTACTATTCCACTATCTCCTTGGGTATCTTTTTCTCGCCACAGTGTGCCTGCTGTTTTGGTGGAGCGGCGGCATCCTTGTCTCGATTTGGTCGCCAAATCGCCATCTCCCATTTGACTTTGCATGTTTCCTGGCGCTGGCGGCGATCTACGCAGCGGTCGCCGCGTATGTCGCCGTTCTACTAATCAACAAGGTCCGCGGCCGACCGCAGCCAACGTTGGCGATCGCTCCATCAGGACCGGTGACGAGCCGCAGCGGGCGCATGGTGCGGGCGATGTTGAAGGCGGCCTTTGTCGCCTTGGCGAGTGGCATAGGAGGCCAAATCGGCGGCTGGATCGGCGGAACGCTTGTCTTCGTTATTTCGGTTGGAGTATCCGCGTTTTTTGGGATCCCCGCTCCGCAAATACATCATTGAAATGAGGTTTGTTTAGAGCGTTCGGAAAGAATGAGATGGACCGGACTTCGCCAAAACGCTTTGTGTGCCATGCTTTGGAATACAAAAGCATGGCACACACACCCGAGAGGACGAACTGACTTGAGGCCTAACACCATCGTAGCCCCCAATGTTCCGCGCGGAACATCGCGTGCCGACCGTCGCGCCAAAAATGCACATGTCCTTGGCGCGACGGTCGGCTAACGCAACCACTTGACAGCGTTGATTTTGCGCTGCGGCCAGGACCGTCGCGCCAACAATCGCATGTGGTACCCCCCTTGGCGCAGGGCGTTATTTTAGGGCCGGTCCATCTCATTCTTTCCGAACCCTCTTAGCCGCGAGCCGGTAGGCGAGTGAACGGCACCAATGACGCGGTGTTACCGAGCCAGAAGCGTAAGGGCATTACACTGATATAGTGCTCCTTCGTTTACGCTTCAGGCTCGGTTGTTTATGTTCACGACTTCGACCGGCTCAAATACTCACCAGTGCGCGTGTCAATCTGAATGCGCTCGCCGACGGTGACGAACGGCGGCACCGTGACCGTCAATCCAGTCTCGACGGTAGCGGGCTTGAATTGGGCGGCGGCCGTGGCCCCCTTCATCGACGGCTCGGTCTCGATCACCTTCAACTCGACCATCGCGGGCAGCTCCAGGCTCAGCGCTTTGCCTTCGTAGAACGTGACATGCACGTCATCGTTCTCGCGCAGATAGAGAATCTGATCGCCGACCCATTCCTTCGACAAGATCGTCTGATCGAACGTCTCCTTGTCCATGAAGACATACTCGTCGGCTTCCTGATAGAGATATTGCATCTCTCGTTTATCCAGATAAGCCAGCTCGACTTTGTCATCGGGCTTGAAGCGCCGAGGCGAGACGGCCCCGGTCTTCAAGTTTTTAAGCTTCAGATTAAGAATCGCGCGCAGTTGCCGGGCGTATTGAGATCGCGGTCTATGACGGAATACAGCTGGCCATCCTCGCCGACGATGACCATGCCCTTTCGCGCCTGAGAATACAAAATGGAAGACACGATCTACCTCATAGTGATTTAGCTGTTGCGGCCGGTTCGGAGATGGTAGCTTAACAGGATCGGGGTCGTCTGAGAAGCGAAACCGTTCGTGGAATAGATGCGTATGACGCGTAGTGACATACGGGAGCATGGGGAGCGTCGAGTTGTGCCGGGACAGGCAAAATTGCCTTCTTTCGGGAGTGTGGCATGCCTCTCCTATTTCGCGCCTTAATCTGCTCCGCTATTCCTTTACTCTGCGTCAATCTCGGCCGGAAGAGACGTTCGCCCGGATGGAATGTGGGCATCGGACTTCTGGTCGCTTCCGCTTGTTTGTTCTGTGCTCCAAGTCCCATCCTCTCGACCAGCTTTTTTCTAGTCGGCTTCACAAGCTGTTTTTTTATGAATCGTCGATGCCGGATTATAGCCACTGTGATTGCCGCCTCTTGTCCGTACATCATTTTGATCAACGTCGTCGTGATGCCCGAAATGATGGAATTAAGGTCCTACCGCAATACATATCCGATCGTATCGCTGGCCGATCGTCTGAGTTATGAAGCGAGTCGCGAAAGAAAAGAGAAATTGACCATGCACTTGTCGGGCTTGAGTGAAGCACGACTGCGGGCCATCGACCAGCTCGATGCGATTCGTAGATTCACCTATAGCGAATTAAGGACAAAAACCTTTGAGCATATTCACAAAAATGCCGTCGAGCAGTTTATCTCAAGTCCTGGTTTCGGTGTTGGCCGCATGTGGCCAGATCGCGTCAAATACGAGGATCTCGAAATTACCGATGCGAGAAGAATCGAGTTCTTCAGAACCTTTGACGGAATTAGAGATCTTAATAACCTGGATTTCTCCCTTCCGGTAGACTCTTCCTTTTATCACCTACACGATCACAACTCTATCGATTTCGCCAGTCCCTTGAGCTTCGGCTTCGTTAAGCAACGAAAGCAAGTCGCCGGCTTCGAGTCCCACTCCCTCCACAAAACGGTATTTGCCTCAGACGGCCTCAATAATTGGAAATGCGCCAAGGTCGAGCTGGTCAGCCTCCTAAAATTCGACTCGCCGCGCGTCTATGTGTCGGATGAGCTGCCCGCAATGGATAAACTCAAAGGCGCCGCGACGCGGACGCCGGATTCGTTTGAGGAGGAATCCCTGGAATCGTTGCGCCGTGGCAATGATTTGGAGGTGCAAAAGTCGGACAACGCGATGCGCATGGTTGGTTCGCTGCGGGCGGCGTCGACGTGTCTCAAGTGTCATGAAGCCGAGCGCGGCGAATTGCTCGGAGCGTTTTCGTATCGGTTTGTGCCGGAGAAGGCGAAGTGAGTGGGGTCGTTTCCTTCTCGATCACCTTGATCTGCTTCGCCTCATCAATCTCAATACGCGGTACCTCGTCGACCACCTTGACCTCGCCGCTCGCGTGGATTGTTTTTCCCTTGAAATGACCCGCGGGATCGTCGATGCCGGCTTTCTTCAAGCTCGCTGCCCCTTTCTTCGTGATGACGACGGCAAAGTTCTTCTCACTCTTAAAATCCTGCTCGGCATCAAGATAGATCTCGCCGCGCTTCTCCAGGCGGTCTTTGGCGGCGCTTACCTCCATCTTGACCGAAATCTTCGAGCCGACTTTCTTGCGGGCCTCGACCGGAGTTAATGGTTTCTCGTCTTCCGAGGCGAGCAAAGGGAGCGCGCAAGCGAATGCGACAAGGGCCAAAAGGTAGCGAGTATACATCGTCGCTCTCCTTGGGATTGGAAGTACACAGCAGCTCTAGTGCCCGGTCTAGTGCCCCGTCCAGACTAAATTTAGGGGTGGCACAGACATTCCTGTCTGTGCAGCAAAAGGCACATTCGTCGGTTCCGCACAGACAAGAATGTCTGTGCCACCCCTAAATTTAGTCTGGACGAAGCACTAGACTAAATTCACGGGTGGCACAGACATTCCTGTCTGTGCAGCAAAGGGCACATTCCTCAGTTCCCGCACAGACAGGAATGTCTGTGCCACCCGTAAATTCAGTCTGGACGGAGTACTAGTGTCCTGAATCGGAAGTTCATTCAATAAATCGCCAGCCGTGGCCGGGGTCGGTACTCCGACCCCGGTACATCCCTAGCGGCTCCAGAGAACCGGGGTCGGAGTACCGACCCCGGCCACGGCTCCGGCTCCTTGGGATAGGAAGAACATAACTGCTGGAACTGGCTACGCCATTACATACGGCAGCACATACGGACCCTTGGGAATCACCGCGACGCGCGCGTTAGGCCCATATTCGGCCAGCGACTCGGCTACCGCTTGCTCGATCGACGCGGCCGGCTCGACGTAGCAGCGCCGCAGCGTCTCGGCCGACAGGCCATCGCTGACGACCTTGACCTTGCAGCGCTCGACGACCTTGGCCAATTCTTCGAGCTGCCACTGGTCCATGACGAAATAGTCGGTGCCCAGGATCCTTTGTTTGAACTTTTTCAGATCGGGATTGTCGGCCATGACCTGCTGAAACTCCGGACTGCCCAACCCCTCGCTCAGGCTGGCGGCGAGGATGATCGTGCCGCCTTGCTTGACGATCGGCAACGCCCCGGTCAGGCCCTTGATGGCCTGGTACCAGGTCGTGTCGAGCGGATAGCCAGCCGCCGTCGTCAGCACGACTTCGCATGATTCGCTAACGGACGCCTTGACCACCTTTTCGACGAAACGCACGCCATCCTCCCAGGCCTTGATCATGTCGCCGGCAACGACATGTGTGACCCGGCGTTGGCCGTCGAGACAGACGTTGACGATGAAATCGCATCCGGCCATCAGTGCGATATGCGTGTTCTCTTCGTGGACCGGGTTCCCCTCGACGATGCCACAGTCGGCGCGCGGGTCTTCCAAGAATTTAGGCCCATGCCAGATCTTCACTGTCTCCAGTCCGGCGATTCCTGGGCAGATTACCTTCCGCCCGCCGCTGTAACCCGCCATCAGATGAGGCTCGATTAGCCCCGTGGTGATCTTCAAATCCGCTCGCAAATATCGGCTATCGAGATAAACCGGCACGCCGCGCGACGTGATGCCAAGGTAATCGTGCTCTTCAATGGCTTTGCCGTGATGATTCTCGATCCGATAGTTCGCCGCGATCTCGGCGCCGACGAGCTCGACCAGTTCCGACCCTTCATTGGGTCGATGCAGCCCGGTGGCGATCAGGATGAGGATGTTCTTGCGCTCGATCCCCTCTTGTTCCAGTGTGCGCAGCAACGGCGGCAGAATCAGCTGATTCGGCACGGGCCGGGTGATGTCGCAAATCAGGATGCAAGCGGAACGTTTGCCGTGCGCGCAGCTCTGCCAGTGGCCGCGAGCCGATCGGCTTGGCCAAAGCCTCCGCCAGAGCCGCCGCCGGATCGGCGACTGGCGGCGCTGGCTGAAGCGAGAGCGGGCCCACGACGCGGTCAGCGGGAAGAGTGACATCGAGCCCGGTGCGGCCGTAGTCGAGATGAATGCGCATGGTGTATCGCCAAGAGAAAAATTCTTAAGAGAGCGTATGAGAGTATTGTGCCTAAATTTCTTGGAGGCTCAAGAGGCGTGCGCGGCTTCTAGCTTCGCTAAATCACTTCCCCATCGCGGACGACGGCGGCTTTCGGGATGACGACGATGCCATCGCGGATCACGTAATTGGGCCCCTCGGCGTTGGTCGCGCCGGCGGCATTGATGATCCGCGCGCCTTTTCCAATGCGGCAATCTTTATCCAATATAGCTCGCCGTACAATGGCTCCCTCACCGACGCCCACGGATGGGACGCCGCGACTTTGGTTTTCCTCGCGCCGGCTCGGCGCTTTGTAAAAGTCCGAGCCGAGCATGACGGTTTCGACGAGGGTTGCCGCAGGGTCGACGCGAGCACGCTGGCCGACGAGGCTGCGCTGAATGGTCGCGCCTTGGCCGATCGTGCAGCCATCACAGATGAGAGACTGCTCCAGGGTCGCGCCATTGACGCGGGCTGAGGGCAGGTTGTGCATGCGCGTGTAAATGATTCCGTCGGGGTTGTGAAACTCGAAGGGCAGCTGTCCGGTTACTAGGGCCATGTGGGCGCGGTAATAGGTGTCGATGGTCCCCAGATCGGCCCAGTAGCCGGTGAAGAGGTGGGCGTAGATCTTGGCGCGGCCGATGTTGGCCAGGAGCAGATCGCGCACCAAATCCACCGCGGTCGGTTGGGCGCGCAACATTTCCAGCAACGCCTGGCGGCGAAAGAGGTAGATACCCGTGTTGGCCAAATAATCTTGGTCCGTTGTGGCAATACCGTGACGATTGAGCCAATCCGCCGGAGTGCGCATTGCTTCGAGCTGGACTTCGTCGTGAGGCCGCTCGGAGAAAGCCGTGACGACATTGTCCTCATCGACGCGCAGCACGCCAAGATTTTGCAGGCTGTCGCGGCTTACGGGCGCGGTGACGATGGTAAGATCAGCGTCCCGTGCGCGATGGTCCTCGATGAGCGACTGGAAGTTCATGCGATAAATTTGATCGCCACTGAGGACGAGTACATCGCGGACGTTTTCCGACTCGATATAGCGAATGTTTTGACGCAGGGCGTCGGCCGTGCCTAAATACCAATCGGCGGTATCGTTGGTTTGCTGCGCGGCGAGAACTTCGACGAAGCCACGATTGAACGGATTGGTGTTGTAGGTATTGGCGATATGCCGATGCAGGCTGACGCTTAGAAACTGCGTCAAAACATAAATGCGGTTGAGACGATTGTTCAGACAATTACTGACCGGGACGTCGATCAACCGATACATCCCGGCGACGGGTACCGCGGGTTCGCTCCGATGCCTGGTGAGTGGATAGAGGCGCGCGCCTCGGCCGCCGCCGAGGATCAGGGACAGAGTGTCATTCATGCGACGCTCCGAAATCGAAGCCGCTCGAAGCATTGGCGTGAGGCGAGAGAAAGGGGGTCGTCCGTCCGAGAAACTCTTAAGTATACGGCAACGTCTCTCGGAGGGCTAACCTTTCGGGTGCCATGCTTTCGTACTCGAAACCATGGCACACATGCGTCACCCGTCCAGGAAGCTCTAGCGTATACACTAACTTCTCGCGAAGGGCTGACGCCATCTCCTCGCCAAATTATACTAATTCCTCAGCTCAAGAGCCGCGCTTAATAATAATCTCATTTCGGGCTTTCCGAAGCGACTGCGCGACCGACTCAAGATCCATGCTCTTGGCCATCGATAGACATTCATCGATCCGCTCTTCGAGCGTTTCCAGCGATCGGCCTGAGGCGCGCACCGGTTTCATAGACGTTCCAGCTATGGCGACGACGCCGTTATTGACCATCTCATCCTTGCGCGGGCGACCGACGCGGCGTTTCACGGGCTTGTCCCTCTTTCCGCGAAGCTGGCTCTTCACGTTGGACAGGCCTTGCTTGAAGTTGACGGGAACCTCCGTCTCACCGGAGTGGTCCTCCAGATACATCTGATAAAGCTCTTCATTGCTGCGCTGGTGCAGATATTTCGGGTGTTGTTGGAACTTCTCTTTCCAATAAGCACTGATGTTATCCGTGCTTGATTCGGATGCGGTGCCGGCCATTGTCTCGTGCTCCTCATTTGCAGAAGTAGAATCCCCGCGCTTCGGTCTACCTCTTCGTTTCTTCGCCACGTTATGCCCTCTTCTTGGCTCATAGATATTTGTTCTGGAGGCGAGGATGCGATGATTCTATGTGTCTGTCTACTCTGATTCCACCATTATTTCGCTTTTTTCATGATTTGGTCTCAATTTTCTTGGCGGGTTTCAATCCATGATCTCGATTTACCGCCGTGAAGCGCACATTGTGACGATTGTTCAAAGACTCAACATTGTTGATTGCTTCCAAAAGGCGATAGTTCTGATTCCGAACCATC
Organism: uncultured Planctomycetaceae bacterium; assembly: GCA_963790585.1. Lineage (GTDB taxonomy): Bacteria > Planctomycetota > Planctomycetia > Gemmatales > Gemmataceae > CAWBOY01. Next base: position 355,233 of record CAWBOY010000008.1, on the reverse strand, counting down.
GGACTCAAACACCGTCCAACCGAACAGGTTCAGCCGTTTAGCCACACCTTCTCGGAGCTTGCCCAGCGCATTTCGAGCAAAAGTGAGCCGGCGCGGGGCTGAGCTATCGGGACGCAGGCACGGTTTGACAATCCATGCCAACACGTCACTGACCGGCAAGAAATGTAATGCGATCAGGAGCATATTGGCATGAAAGCCCCAGCCGAACACACAGATTTGGCCAACGTGAAAACCGATCAACAATAATCCCACCACAGGTCGAGATAATGGCCAAAACGCTGCGAGGAGGCCGGACGTCTCGCCGATCAATGCAGTCCATTGCATCAGTGCCGCTAACCAGCGTGATCTTAGAATCAATTGAGTAAATATGTTGTTCTTATGCCCAAAAAGCTCTGCCCACAGTTGGAGCGAGACGCCATTGGCCCAGCCCGTGCCGCTTTGCAGCAACTTGGAAAGGCCGGAAAGACCATAGAAAAGACCGATGTAAAAGGCGCCGGCACTATAAACCCAGCGCGGGTACAGCGGCGTCGTCCAAAATTGTCCCGCGGCGACGGCGGCGCGAATCTCTTTATTACATGTGTGATACCACATCGCGTAAAGCAGCAACATCATGCCGGTGATGTGCCCGACATGAGTCGCCTGAGTTGCGTTTTCCAAGAATAAGGAAACGGCTACGTTATAGGAAATCGCCGTGAGCCAACCGGCCCAAGGCAACCCAAGTTGTCCGATCCAGAGTAACGCTCCCGCCAAGTAGAGAAGGCCAAAAACATAAGAAAGTGCTCGCGCATGGAGTGTCGACGCCGGCAACCAGGAAAGAACCGTGGCCGGACCCGGCGCGGGCTTGGAATGGAGGTCGGGATCGGGTCGAAAAAAGACGAAATACGCACACAACGCCGACCCGCACAGCAACAAACTCAACAACACGAGCTGGCCGAAATACGGCTTCGAGCGCACTCCCCAACTGTCAATGAGCGCTCGAACGTTCATTTGTCGTGCTGCCTCAGGAAATGATCACGGTAGACGCGCCAAACGCGCAGGTCAATCTGGCCCACATTCTCACCAGTATCGCCAATCACGCGCTGCGTCACGTCGACAAATTCCAAGTCGGGATGATCGGTCAGACTTCGTTGGACTTGCGTGATAATTTGCCCCTCGCTCCCGATCTCACCAAAGCGATCGATCGAATCGGGCGGAAAATAGCCGACGCCGGAGCCGAGCGGATTGCCCCAATAATTTCGCTGCAAACCAAAGGACTTCAAATCAAGTGGTTCTTCATTGGGTCCCATCAATTCATAATCGCAATAATGTCGCGGCGCATCCGCGAACATCGGAGCGCTGCTGAATGGGTAGAGATCCATGATCAAACAGGGAATCAGGATATTCAGCAAGCAAAAGAGACCGACAGCGATTAGCTCGCGCCGTCCTTGCGGGCTTTGGGACCAAGATGGGGTTGATGTGGTGGGGACCATAGCTGGTTGTTGGATTCCGCGCCGTCAAGCCGCAATACTGTTCGTCTAAGGATTGGTGCCATGCTCTTGTACTCGAAAGCATGCGAACCGCAATGCTACTGATTCGCCGCCGGGAAGGGGGAACACGATACAGCCATGCTTTCGCAAGCGAAAGCATGGCACCCAACATTCTGCCCTTCGATGAGCGGTATTGCGGCCAAACGGCGATGCGCTAATCGGTGCTGCGTTTCCGCCCCAAAAAGATGTAATACGGCGCCATCAACCCAAGGAGATACGGCACCGTGCCCACGCGCTCCTCTAGCTTCACGGTCTCAAATCGTTCGCGGAGGTAAGGTAAATGATCCGCCGACGGGAACACATTATCGTTACCGAACCACGTCGGCCAAAAGAAGCGTTGGAAACCGGAGTGGGCCTTCATGTCAGGCGCGGGCCATTTGCGGGCGATATAGAAATCGGTCACGCCGATCATACCGCCGGGGCGTAACAGAGCATAGGCCCGGTCGATGGCCTGAAACCAGCTCGGAATCATCGTGAGCGAATACGAAAATGTGATAACGTCGACAGGACCGCCGGGCGGCTCATAGGTCGTTACGTCAGCCAAAGTAGTGAAGACGTTGCTCCAGCGCTCTGCGCAATCCGCTCGTCGGCTACACGCAAAAGCGATGGGCAGAGATCGACGATCTCGACGCGACTGAGGCGGCCGATCCTGTCGCTGAGCTGTTCGAGATTGCTACCGGTGCCGCCGCCCATGTCGAGCATCCGCCCGCCCTCGGGCAGGTCGAGCGCGCGCATCATCTCTTCGCGGCCATGAAGCAGGCGTTTGCGGAAATCGTCGTAAGCGCCCGATTGCTGGGAGTAGAACGCTTCCAGCCGTTCACCGTGGCTATTCCCTTTAACTTTGGCGAAAGCCAGGTGATAGAGCACCCGCATGTCGGAAACAAATCCCATGTCGGCTCAGCCTCTCGCCCCATCGCGCGGCAAGTCGGCGATATAAAAGCTCCCGTACGTGTGAACTCGATCGCGCACATGCAGATCGGCCGCTAGCTTGGGATGGTAGCTCAATAGGCTACCCAGTGGCTGCGTCTTGTGAGCATAATTGACGGGCAAATGATCGAGATAGCCCACCTTCAAGCCGGCGCTTCGATAGATTACGCGCGCCCCAGGCCGGGCCTTATCGAGAATGGCATTCCACTCCTCAATCAAGCCGACGGGATGATGGCAGCTCATCCAATCCATGTGGTCCAGCAACGTGAACTTCGAGATGCCCGGCTCGGTCTGCCGCAGGAAATCGGTGATCGTCGAGGTATGAATCTGCAGACGATCGATGTTTTTCCGAAGCGTGTCGAAGTTCTCTTCGCGCAAATACTCCGGGCAGGAATAGGAATCGTAATGCCCTTGGAGGTAGACGCGCCAGAAGTAATTATCGCGGAGCGGCATCCGCGTGAGCACAGTTTCGAGGCAGTCACGGACGAACTGCGGCACGCCGCCTGGATATTGATTGTTGATTTCGTTGCGCTGCGGCCAGGGCACGCCGAGCATACTGAGCGTGATGCTACGCCCCAAAAACCAGCGCAACCAGGGCGTCCACATCCGATCGCGGATATGGATGTCGTAAATCGCCTTTTGTTCCTCGACGGTGTCGGCGGCGAGGAGGCGAGAAATCGGCTCGCGGAGGCGATGGACCTTCTGGGCGTTAAACATCAGCAGTTTGGCGAGCAAGCCGCAGGTGCCGCGATAGTAGAAGGTGCGGCGCCAACCCTTGCCAGCGAAGAAGCCGATATGCTTGTCCCAATAGCCCCGAGCCGTCGGTGAGAGGTGGCGCCGCAGGGCGTCGCCATACATCTGCCGTGCTTGCAAAGCCTGGCCGTCGCCGAACAGGGAATAGAACGAGCCATGATCGAGAGTGCGAATGGCCGCGACTTTCAATTCCAGGAGCGCGTTTTGAATCGGGTTGACGTCGATGGCGTTGACTTCGCCCGCGCCGGCCAGGATGTAATCCAGGGCGTTGCAGCCAGCGCTGGTGATGACGACAACGCGATCGTCGGGCTGAAAATCCAGCGCGATCCGATCGAGAGCTGGGTCTTCCCAGCAGGTGTTGTAAATGAGATTTCGGCCGTGGACCGCCTTGAAAATGCGCGTATTAAGGCGTTCCTTTTTCGGTGTATTTACGATCATCGAAGCGGGATCCTATCAGGTGTTACAAAGCAACAAGTTATCTTGTTTTCAAGAGCCGGGAGCGTCAGCGACCGGAGAGCGTTACGCTCGCTCAGATTTACTCCGGTCGCTGACGCTCCCGGCTCGCCAATTCACTCAAGCCGCCTCGATCGGCGGGGGACAACCCCATTCAGGTGGCGGTCCTTGCGCCAGCATCTGATCGAGCAGCGCCTGCATCGAGCAGGCCAGCTGCTTCATCAAGGGGTCGCCGTCTTTGCGGTCGCCGCGCTCAGTCGCCAGGGCGCGGGCATCGAGCGCTGGGCCGACGCGGATCACCGCACCCATGCGGCCGATTGGCTTTTCCTTCTCGTCGTTAAGTGTCTCATCGATCCGTTCAACACTCTCAGCCAACCGTTCCATGCTAGGGCGCTGGCGCAAATAATCCATCGAATGCGCGCGCAAGATTCTCCAAAAAGAGCAACGTCTCGAGCGCGCCGCGCGTCGCGTCTCTTTGCGCAACATCTTGTCCGACTTCGAGTAGTTTGCGCCAGGCTCTGGCGCAACCGGCGAATTCGTTCGATGGCATGGCCGTCGAATTCGCGTCCGAGGTGGGCCTGTTCGAGGGTTCCTACCCAGGAGCGAACCAAGTCACGGATGCGGTCGTCGATCGGGCCGACCTTGGCATAGCCCAAATGTTCGATCTCTTTCGTCGCCAGGAGGACGTTGCCGAGCTTCTCGATCCGGCTGACCAGATCGACGCCCGTCAAAGGCCTCCAGCCGAGGCGCCGCTCCAGCTGTTCAAGCCGGGCAGTAAGGGCCGCGCAGGATCTTCGAGAAACCAATACTTAATGCCGACCGGATGTATTACCAAAGGCCTCTCGGTCAGACGCGCGGCCTGCCGGGCCATCAGCGTCAGGCCTTCCTGAAGCGGGCCGAGGCGATCGTTTTGTCGAAACCACGTTCCCTCGGGAAAAAGCGCGAGCGGTCGATCGGCATTGGCCAGGATCTGGGCGCTCGCTTTAATCGCTTCACGGTCGGCCCCTTCGCGCCAGATGCTGAAGCCGCCAATCCGATTGATCCACCAGCCAACGAGCTTGCTCTGCTTAAAAAGATGATATGAAACGATATAATACAGATAGCTTTTCGCCTTTTTTGCCGCCATCAGGCCGACAACCACCGGATCGGCGCGGCGACAATGGTTGGCGCAAAGCATGATGCCCGCGCCCTTGGCGAGCGAGTCGGTCAGATGTTCGGTTCCCTCGAAAGCGATGCGGCGCACACCCATGCCGTGGCGCATGTGATAGGGCATATACAGCCGCGAGACATGGCACCACCATTTCCCGCGATGCGGCGGGATAAAGCGATAAGGCTCGGTGAAATAGCGTTGCATCAGAGTGGTGCCTTCACGAACTCGATTTACCAACTCAACGTATCGTATCACTCCGAATCACGGTTTGAACACCCACGAGCCTGCCGAGTCCCGTCCTCGTCTCTCGACGTATTTCAAGAGAGCTTTCGTTTAGCCGCGAGCCGATAGGCGAGCGCTTGGGAAACTGGCGCTATCGCACAGCGCTCGCCTGCTGGCTCACGGCTAAACAAATGGTCTCTTGAAATACGAGGCGAAATAGACAGTTAGATTATAAGAGAAGCGCTCAAATCGCCAGGGAACGTGTATGAAATGATGCTAAGCTGCCGCAATCACGGCCTATTGTTCCTTGCCGTCGTCAATCTTTATGTGGTCGGCCCACTTTATCTTCTTGCAACTTTTTGACGCGCTCCACGACGTCGACTTGGCCAGGCTTGACCCGCAGAGCGCTTTCGTAAAGAACCAGCGCGCGATCGGGCAACTTCATATCTTCGTACACATTCCCTAGTTCGACGAGAGCGCGCGAATCGGCCGAGTCGAGTTCTAATGCGTGTTCAAGCACGACGACCGCCTGCGGCAAATTTCCGAAGCGATGCCACAAATAGCCGTCTTCGACATAAGGCGCCGCCAGCGTCGGCGCATGCTCTTTCCAGTCCGAAACCATGCGCACGGCATCCGGCCGGCGGCCTTCGTCGTAGAGAAGCATGGCCAGGGCGTGCCGGCATTCGACGTGATTGCTGGCAAGGCGCAGACATTCATTGAAAGCTTGCTCGGCTTGCTCGCCTTGACCGAGGCGGACGTAGCAGGCGCCGAGGTTGAAATAGAGATTGGCATCTTCCGGCGTCATTTTAAGCGCATCTTGAAAGGTTTCGCGCGCATGGCTAAATTCACCGCGCTGGTAGAGCAGGACACCATCGTCGTTGTAATCGCGGACGCGCTCGGACAATACGGGTGCGCAACCCGCGACAATCGCTGCCAGTCCTACAAACCAGACTCCCCGGCCCATGACACCACCTCCGGCGCGGTTTATAACGACTCGGGTTTTGGAAAGAAAGACGGATTTCCGTGGATTGGCTCATGTTCGGCTCATGCGAACGTTTATGGTAGAACGGCGGCTCGCGGAGCCGCTTGTGAGCGAGCCGTCCACGCGCACGAAACAATTTCCCTGCCGCGAGGTTATAATAAAGGTGTAAGCCAGCCTTCGCGCATTGACCCGCCGCGAGATCTTCCGATGAACCGAGCCCCTGTTGTCCTTTTCGCCCTCCTCGCTCTGGTAGACGCCCCGATGGCCCGAGCGGACGACAAACCGAAACATTACGAAGTAGTCTCGGTACTGGATGTGCCGTATTACACAGGCCCTGACGAGGACAAAATAAAGCACAAGCTCGATATTTATTATCCGAAGGACCTCAAAAACTATCCCGTACTCTTTTTCGTCCACGGCGGCGGTTGGACCATGGGTGACAAAAGCCAACTGTATGGCTTCCTCGCTTCCTACTACGCCAAACAAGGGATCGGCGTGGTCGTGACGAACTATAGGCTCAGCCCGAAGATCAAACACCCGGAACATATCAAGGATGTAGCTCGTTCATTCGCCTGGACATACAAGAATATCGCCAAGTATGGCGGCGATCCCGAGCGTATGTTGATTTGCGGCCATTCGGCCGGCGGGCACCTGGTCGCTCTGCTGGCGACCGATCCGTCCTATTTGAAAGACGAGGGCGTCAAGAGCGAAGCGATCAAGGGCGTTATCCCTATTAGCGGCGTCTTCCGCATTCCCGATCGATTCGTCCCCGAGGCATTTGGAACCGACGCAGCCTTGCACAAAAACGCCTCACCGTTGTATCAAGCGCAAGACAAGAAGGAACTGCCACCCTTTTTGATACTCTGCGCCGACAAGGACTTCCCGTACTGTAGTAAAAAGGAAGCGGAGCCGTTTCAAAAAGCTCTTACAAATGGCGGCAACAAAGCGGAATTCGAGGAGATCAAAAACAGCGATCACATGAAGATCATCTTCTCTGCCGCGAATGCTTCGCCGGTTTCCAAGGCGATCATTGCTTTTGTCGAGAAGTGTGTCCATAAACCGTGAAGATTTCGCTTTATATAGCCCCCGGCTTGCCGGGGGTTTCCTAATTCACCCTCGGCAAGCCGGGGGCTATATAAATACCATGAACCTAATTCTCCCGATCACGTTCCTGTTCGCAACAGCGCCTGCCACCTTTACCATTGAACGCGCGCTCGACGTGCCGTATCTCGCGGATAACAACTCACGCCACACGCTCGACGTCTTCTCACCAAAGGGCGTCAAAAACGCCCCGGTACTGATCTTCGTCCACGGCGGCGGCTGGGTGTTCGGCGATAAGAATATGTTCGGCTACCATCGTTCGGTCGGCCTATTTATGGCCAGTCATGGCGTCGTCACGGTCAATGTAAACTATCGGCTATCGCCGGAAGTTCGCCATCCGGAGCATGTCGAAGACGTGGCACGAGCGTACGCCTGGGTGAGGCGCAACATCGCCAATTATGGCGGCGACCCGGATCGGATCATTCTGTGCGGCCACTCAGCCGGTGGCCATATCGCCACTCTATTAGCAACCGATGAACGCTATCTCAGTAATCCAAATCTCGGCCTCAAGCCGGAAGACCGCGCGGCTCTCCGCGGCGTCATTACCCTCAGTGGTGTCTATCGCGTGCCGACCGCTGAAGAGTCGACGCGCATCCTCGCCGATTTCGTGAGCCATTTCCCGATTCCTAGTGACTCGACCAGCTATGTCGCTCTTCGTATTGTCGCCGTAAATCTCATTCGCCGCTCCAATAACATCAACGTCTTCCGCCTCGTCTTCGGCGACGATCCCGACGTCATTCGCTCAGCGTCGCCATTGACCCATGTACACAAGGGCTTGCCGCCGTTTCTGGTGCTTTACGCCGAATATGATCTGCCGCTGCTTGCCGACATGGCCCAGGTGTTCGGCGCGTTGCTCCGTGCCGCCGGCGTCGATGTCGATCTGAACCGGATCGATTTCTCGTCGCATGAGACGATCCTATTCCGGCTGTACCGCGAAAAAGACGCCGTTTCGGAACTCGTCCTCAAGTTCATCGACAAGCAGGCCGGCCCGGTGGCGCGGCCATGACGGTCGTCGGCCGACTCGCGCCGTCGCCGACCGGTGCGCAGCACGTCGGCAACGCGCGGACCTATCTCATTGCCTGGCTCTCCGCCCGCAGCCAAGGCGGCCAAGTGAGGCTGCGAATCGAAGACATCGATTCGCCACGCATCAAGCCGGGTGCCGCGGATCAGGCCCTCGACGATCTGCGGTGGCTCGGTCTTGATTGGGACGGCGAACCAATCATTCAAACCAATCGTTTGCCCCTTTACGAATCCGCATTGCGCACCTTCGCAAGCAAGAACTCATCTACCCTTGCACTTGTACGCGCACCGACGTCGAGCGCGCGGCCAGCGCCCCGCATTTGGACCAGGAAGGACCGGTCTATCCCGGAACTTGCGCACATCGCTCCGCCGCCGAAGCAGACTCGCTTGGAGACCGCCCCTACTGCTGGCGCTTTCGTCTTCAACGGGAGACGCCATCTTTCGACGATGGTCTACGCGGCCCCATCGTGGCGGATCTTCATCAGCTTGGCGGCGATTTCGTGGTCTGGAAAGCACCGCGGCCGGGCATTCCGAGCTGTCCCGCCTATCAGCTGGCCGTCGTCGTGGACGATGCGGCCCAGGGTGTGACCGAAGTAATTCGCGGCGACGATCTGATCCCTTCGACGCCGCGACAATTGCTGCTGTATCAGGCACTGGCGCTAGCGACTCCGAAGTTCATGCACGTGCCGCTCGTCGTTGGCCAGGACGGCCGGCGGCTGGCGAAACGCCATGGTGACACGCGGCTGTCAGCATGGCGCGATGCCGGAGTGACGGCCGGACGGCTGCTTGGTTTGTTGGCTTGGTCGTGTGGGTGGATTGAAACGTGTGAACCGAAAACAGCGCGAGAGTTGATTTCGCTTTATCGTTGCGAGACGATACCGAAGACGCCGTTTGTGTTAACGAGGGAATTGCTGAGCGAGATCGGATACGTGAATGATCAATAGAAAAGCTGGTATCTTCAAGAGCCGGAAGCGTAAGCGACCGGAGTGAAATCAGATCGATTCTAACTTTCTCCGGTCGCTGACGCTCCCGGCTCTTGAAGACAAAAAGGCGCGGCTTTACGCCGCCTGCCGTTGAATCAGCGTCCGCTGCCATGCCACCTGATGTACCAAACCCTCATCCAGTCCAACCAGCGGCTTCCAGCCGAGATGCCGACTCAAGCGTGTCGTGTCGGCTCCGGTAAAGCGTTGATCGCCGATGCGGGCGGCCTCGTGGCGCACTGTTGCCTTGCAGCCGATGATCTCTTCGAGCTTGCTGAGAATCTCCCAAACGGTCGCCGTCTCGCCGCCGCCGACGTTGTAGATCTCGCCCGGTGTCGCACCGAGGGCCGCTATGGTGGCCGCGACGCAATCGGTCACGTAGGTGTTGCCACGCATCTGCATGCCGTCGCCAAATACGGTGACGCCGTCGCCATTCAGAAGCGAGCGAATAAAGCGATGGTAGCCCATGTCGGGGCGTTGGCGGGGGCCATAGACCGAGAAATAGCGTAGGACCACGAGAGGCAGTCCGAGTTCCTCGGCCTGGGCGCGGCACAGGTTCTCCGCCGCGAGCTTGGTGACTCCATACGGCGAAATCGGTCGCGTCGGCAGCATCTCATCGCCGGAACCATAACGGCCATAGACGGACGAGGTTGACGCGTAAATGAAGCGTTTGATCGGCAGATTCTTGACCGCTTCGAGCAGTCGATGCGTAGCGGAGAGATTGCAGCTCTGATATAGGTCAAATTCTGTCCAGCTTCGCGGCAGCCCGGGCATGGCGGCAAGGTGAAAGACGGCTTCGACATCTTTCAGGGCCGCGCTCAGGTCGTCGTAGCGAAGATCAAACGGGGCAAACCGAAAGCCCGATTGCGCTCGACAGACGGTGAGATTGGCTTCTTTGATCGGTCGCGGATAGTAAGGAATAAAGGCATCGACGCCGACGACTTCATGGCCCGCGCGGAGCAGCCCCTCACACAAATGCGATCCGATAAAACCGGCAGCGCCGGTAACGAGGCATTTCATCGACAGGCTCTCCCGAAGAAGCTGCTTCTCCCCTCGCCTCCGAAGGAGGAGAGGGGTTGGGGGTGAGGGGGCAATGTCTTCGAGGAGTTTAACCCCCTCACCCCCAACCCCTCTCCTCCTTCGGAGGCGAGGGGCTTTGTGATTGTCCCCTCACCCAGAGCGCGAGGGGCGTCGGAAATCCTAATCCACCACCGCCCGATTCTCGTCGCTCATATATGACGGCACCGAATTCTCGATTTGGGCCGATTGCGTATTCACCACCCGCGCCATCAGGTCTTCGACCTGCTGCTCCAGGATCGCCAATCGTCGCAGCAACGCGGCTTGGTCCCAGCCGAGGTTAACAAGGGTATCGATCTGTTCGCTCTGGCCTTCGAGGCGCTTGGCAACTTCACACTGCCCGGCCTCAAGGTCGCCGACCTGAGCGGCCAGACGCAGGAAGACCGGGCGGAGCATGCGATAGACCAGACGACGAATCGGCACCATAAACCAGCGCGCCCAACGGCGGCCGCCGACGGCCAGCTCGTCCTCTAAGGCTACGGTTCGCATCGCGGACCCTCGATCGAAGAGAATGCCTCACGGCCACGTCGGAATCAACCGGCGTTCTTAAACAGCGATCGCCCCATCATGCGATAGCCTTTGAGCAGCTCGAGAATGCCATCGTCCAGCGAGCGCTTGGCCTCGAAGCCGGCCTCGCGCAGGCGTTGGCTGGAAACGACATAGTTTCGCTTGTCAGGGTCTTCGCCGATGGCGCCGAAATGGATGTAGAACTTGGAGACGTATTCTTTCACCTTGAGGGCCAGCTCTTCCTTGGAGAGGTTGGCTGAGTCGAGGCCGACGTTGTAGGCCTTGCCGACCATCTTGTCGCCCTTCTTGATGCAATGAATCATGCAGTCGGCGACGTCACGGATATGGACGTAGTTGCGTTTGAAGTCTTTTTCAAAGATGACGATGTAGCCTTCGGTCAGGGCTGTGTAGACGAAGTGGTTGACGAGCAGATCGAGGCGCATGCGCGGCGCCATGCCGAATACCGTCGCCAGGCGCAAGGTGATGACATTTTCGCTCTGCAATAGGTGTTGTTCGGCTTCGACCTTGGTCTTGCCGTATAGGGAAATAGGCTTGAGCGGGCTATCCTCGGTGCAAAACGAGGAGCCTTCGGTCGCGCCGTAGCCGCTGTTGGTATTGGGGTAGATGACACGCTGATTGCGGCTGCGGAGCCGATTCATCAGCTTGACCGATTCGAGATTGACGCTGGTGGTCAAGTCCGGGTCTCGGTCGCAGGCGGAGGCGCCGACGATGGCGGCGAGGTGAATGATGACGTCGGCATCCTTGACGGCGGCCTTCATCGTCGCTTCGTCGCGGACGTCACCCTTGACGAAGTCGAAGTTTTTGCGGGCGCACAGGTGAAACAGCCCCTGCTGTCCCACGCCATACATGAGATTATCGACAGCCTTGACGCCAAAGCCCGCGTCGAGGAGGTGTTCGCACAGAACACTGCCGAGATAACCGAGGCCGCCGGTGACGAGTACACGCTGCATCCGGTCCCACTCCGTTGGTTCCAGGGAAAGCACCGGCCGTAAAGATAATCCATTAGCTCGGCCGGTTCGCCGCAAGAGTATCCGAAGGGGGAGTATTAGGTCAACGGAGGATTTGACTCGCAATTCGCGAGATAATAGGAAGAAAATCTGTTTTCAAGGGTCGGAAGCGTCAGCGACCGAGTAAAGTCTGAGCGCGTGTAGCGCTCTCCGGTCGCTGACGCTTCCGGTTCTTGAAGGCAAGTGAACGATTTTACCGCCGATAATTTGCCTTACGAATATGATCGCGCACGGATAGCGCGTTGATCTTGCCTTGAACGTCCACGTCGTGCGGGTCGAGTCTGGCGACTTGTTCCCAAACGGTGACGGCGCGCTTGTAATCGCCGCGTTTTTCGTGTGCTTCGGCGAGGCTCGCCATTAGTGGTTTGCTGCGTGGCAATTCTTCGAGAGCTTGCTCCAGTAGCCAGACGGCGAGTGCGGGCAAATCCATCGACTGGGCGGCGGCGGCCATCTCTTGATGGACGGCCACATCCTTGGGACGGCGAGAGAATCGCTTCACCCTTTTCCAGCACCTTGCGCCAGTTTTCCTGGCGCTTGGCGACACGCATCCGGGCCTTGAGCGGCACGAGCTTCATCGAGCCGATCAAATAGGAGAACAGGCCGCGAGCATTCTCTTGATTGATTTCTCGCAATGCCTTGCGGCAGGCGGTGTGCGTCGGATCTAGCTTTAAGCAGCCGAGCAGGAGCTGGCGGGCGTAATCCTTGTCACCGCCCTGAGCCAGCACTTCGCGGGCCCGCTCGAACAGGCTCGACCCGGCTCGGTACTGTTCCATGGTGACGCCGGAAGTCGGCGTACCGTTATTGGCCATCGTCGTCGTAGGCGTCGCGGATTCCGAATGGGCAGGTACGGGCGTGTTGCGCTCATCGCCGAAGGATGACATCACAGGCGAGTCCATCGATGGTGAGGACGTGGCCGGGATCAAGAGGGCCGGGAACGGCGGATCGCTGTCGTTTTGCTCCGCCTCGCTGCCCGTTTGCTTGAGAGCCGCCAACAGTTCCGCTGGCGTCTGATAACGATCGTCCGGGTTCTTGGCCAGCATCTTCTGCAGGACGAGCCAGAACTCGCGCGAGACCTGTGGATTGATCTGCCGAATGTCGCGCGGCGGCACGGACATATGCTTGTAAACGCGCTCGCCCAAACCGCCCTCGGCAAAGGGGGCCTTGCCCGCGAGCATGTGGTAAGCCGTGCAGCCCAGGGAGTAAATATCGCTGCGAATGTCCGCCGTACTCGAATCGCGGGCTTGCTCCGGCGACATGTAATCGATCGTACCAACCGTGCTTCCAGCGGTCGTCACGCGGTAGTCGTCGTCATCATTGGTTCGAGACAGACCGAAATCGGTCAACTTCAGAAAGGCTTTGGAACTCTTGCGGGCCAGGAGAATGTTCGATGGCTTGATGTCGCGATGAACGATGCCTTGGTCAAAAGCATGGGAGAGGGCCTTGGATGCTTGGATCAAGACGCGCCGGGCTTCTTCCGGCTTGACACGACCCTTGCGATCAATGACGCGACCAAGGTCGACGCCATCAACGAATTCCATCGCCAAATAGTAATTGTCTTTGTCCTGGCCGCATTCATAGAGCGTGACAATGTTCTTATGGGCCAGGCGAGCGGCGTTGCGGGCCTCGCGGCGAAAACGCTCCAGCGCGACAGGCCGTTCCGCTAACTCGGAGGGTAGAATTTTGAGAGCGACCGTTCGGCCCAGGCGTGTATCGAGCGCTTGATAGACCTCGCCCATCCCGCCGCTGGCGATGTGGGATATCACCTCGTATTGGTCGAGGCGGGTGCCAGGTTCAAGCAGGGTAGACGACATTCGCCGACGTCCTTGGACGACCAACATTGTGAGACCGTGTTTATTATGAGCGTCAAGGGCGTGGGGTATCAAGGGCCCCTGGTCCAAGCCGCACAGCCTTCGGTGGATCAGGGAACCGCGCCCTGATATACTCTAGGAGCAAAAGCAATGCCACCTCAAGAATAACCCACCAAAAGTCGCTCGTTCAACTCTATCGGGCCAAATCCCACGTCTCTGGAAGCTCCGCTGTAACAATGACCGGCTCATAACGAATAGGATGGAGGAAGGTCAGGCTGCGAGCGTGTAGGCCGATGATTCGGTCACGCAGCAATTCCGCGGGCGGACCAAAAGCCACACGCGAGCCATAGAGCACGTCGCCACGTACTGGCCAGCCGCGCGAGGCCGTTTGCAGGCGTATTTGATGCATCCGCCCGGTATCCAGCTCAATTTCCAGCAAAGCGCCGTCGCCGACCGGGCGAAGCGTACGAAACTTGAGCCGGGCTTGACGAGCACCTACCGTATCGGGTGTAGCACACTCCGCACGGGCTTCCTCTTTGATCTTAATTACCCAATCCTCCCAGACTCCCTCGGCCGGCGGCAACGAACCATCAGCTGCCCGATCGACGATAGCCCAGTAGATTTTGCGCACTTGTCTGCTCTGAAACTGCTCCGCCAGGCGCCGAGCTGCTTTGGTGTTGCGGGCGAAGATCACGACACCAGATACGGGTCGGTCAAGGCGATGGGGAATGCCTAGGTAAACTTTGCCAAGCTTGCCGTAGCGCTCTTTCAGATAGTCTTTCGCCATCGATTCAAGGGTCGGGATGCCCGGCGGCACTCCCTGCGTCAACAGTGGCGCTGGCTTCGCCAACGCCAGGCAGTGATTGTCTTCGAAAAGGATCTGCAATGGGGGAATCATGAGCGAGCCCCCAAAGCGTTTAAGAGGCGACTAACAGCACTTTCAATTATTGCAACTACTCGCCAGCTCCAAGCGCAAGCGCCGAGTTCGGAGCCGCGGAACCCCGCGCTTGCGCTTGGAGCTGGCGAGCTATCTCTAAAACGAAGTGCATGACCGATCGTTTGCTACTTTCCTCCTAACCCCTCCTTATCGATCTCCTGTTTGATGCACTCCACCGCCTTGGCCAATACGCGGTCCTTGAACTCCTTTTTAGATCTACCCTCGCCTAGCGGTTGACCGGCGGCGCGATAAATATCACGGTCATTGCGGCCGATCAGGTAATCGATGCGCTCCGAATCTTTGAGGACGACTTCATAGCCTGGGGTGGGCGAGACGCCCCATTCGTCGCTTTCTTTGCTAGTCGGCAAGCGATGGATGTTTTTGCCACTGGGCCTCCAATAGCTCGCCGTCGTCAGTTTGAGCCGACTCGTGCCGTTTTCCATCTTGATCATATCCTGGACACTTCCCTTACCGAAAGAACGCTCGCCGACGACGATCGCCCGTTGATGATCCTGGAGCGCCGCCGCCACGATCTCGGCGGCACTGGCGCTGTAGCGATTTACCAGAATCACGACGGGATATTGCTCGGCCGGCAGCAGCAACGCCCCTTGAACCTTGGCTTTCGCTTCCGCATCCTCGGGCCGACGGAAAACGGTTTCGAGGAGCCGTTGCTCCGTGTCGGCTACGTAGGGGGCATCGCTGCGATTGCGCCCTTTCGTGGTGACAATTTTGCTTCCCGCGGGCAGGAACAGATTGCTGACCGAGACCGCCTCGTTGAGCAGGCCACCGGGATTGTTCCGCAGGTCAAGAATCAGGCCGCGCATGCCGCCGTCTTTGAGTTCCTTGAGCGCGGCCAGCATTTCGCGCGTCGATTCCTCACCGAAACCGGTCAGCCGAAGATAGCCAATTCGTTTATCGCTCGGAAGGAAGTAATCCCAATCTTTTGAAGCATCTTTTTTGCGCAGATCGCCGAGAACGGTCTTCACCTCAATGATAGCGCGTGTAATCTTGACGTCGACGGGCTTTTTGCTGCCCGGGTGCAGCACGGTCATTTCCAGAATCTGGTCAGGCTCACCCTTGATGAGATCGATCGCTTCGTTGCTCGGCATGTTGGCCGTCGATTTGCCGGCGATCTTGAGGACCAGGTCCCCTGAGACGATCCCCGCCTTGGACGCCGGCGAATCGGGCATACAGCTAACGATCGAGAGCCGTTCCTGCGAGTAATTCGTGGAATGGCGCGACCATTTGCCATCCTCTTTCGGCGTATAGGCGACGTGCGTGCGAACTTGCCGGTCATAGCCAATCTGCACGCCGATGCCGCCGAACTTGCCTCGGCTATGGTCGTTGAACTGCTTCCATTCTTTGGGATTGATATACGTCGAATGCGGATCGAGATGCTCCAGCCCGCCGTTTATCATGTCTTCGACCAGCTTGCGCTCCCGGTCAGGCGTAATCTCGGTTACATATTTATCCCGCGCTTCGTGCAGCACATCGACCAAGAGACGAACATTCTCATAGTCCTTCCCGCGATCACCGGAAGGAGCGCTGAACACGGCAACCGCAAGGCCCAAAATCGTGGTAGCGGCGATGCCCAAGATCCAAAAAAGGTTCCGTTCCGACATGGTTCAGCGATCCTCCCAACGGAGACGAAGCGAGACCAAAGCCGCGCGATTATAGCTTCGCGGCGAAAACCGAACGAGGCGAGAATTTCGAGAGGGCAAATGGGGCCATTTAACCGCGAGCCGATAGGCGAGCGCTATGGGTAGTTAGGTTCTATTGCATTTTACGCGGGGACGGGGAGCAGCGTAGCTCTAAAACAACTCCTCAATCGCCGCCCCCTCTGCTAACACCGGATGAGGGCGCCCCGTGTGGTCGAGATACGTCTCCTTCGTATCGATCCCCAAATGCCGATAGATCGTCGCCAACACATCATGCGGATGCTTCGGCGTATCGCGTGGCATCGCCCCTTTGCTATCGGACGAACCCACGACCCGCCCTCCTTTGACGCCGCCGCCAGCGAAGGCCGCGCTCATGACGTGGGGCCAATGGTCGCGTCCGGCGTCTTTGTTCACGACGGGTGTCCGACCGATCTCGCCCCAAGCAACGACGAGGGTTGATTCCAACAGGCCGCGCGTTTCGAGATCCTCTATTAGGGCCGAAAAGGCTCGGTCCCAGCGTGGCAAAAAGCCGCGGCGCTGCGAATCGAAGCCTTCCTTATGGAAATCCCACCAGCGCAGATCGACGGTGACCAACTTGACCCCTGCCTCGACCAGGCGCCGGGCCAACAACATGCGCTGGGCCCAATTCGGGGCACCGCAGCGTTGCGGATCGTTCGGGTCGAAGGCCGGCATGAAGCCGTAACGCTCGCGGATGGCCAACGGCTCACTATCGAGGTTGAATGCCTTTTGCGCCCGGCCGCTGCGGAGTAGGTCGAGGGCCTGGATCTGAAACTTGTCGAGCGCCTGGGCTTCCGCGACATCTTTCAGCCCATCAAACGACGTCAGCATCGCGCGCTGCTCGCGCAGGTCGTCTTGCGAGACGCCCTGACGAAGCGACATATTCGGGATCTGAAATGACCCAACCGCCGCCGGGTCGGCCATCGTCTCGAACGGGCCGCACGCCGTCCCAAGCCAGGCTGACCCGGTACCGGGAACCATCTTGGGAATCATGACATAAGCTGGCATTCCCGGATCAAGATGTTGCTGCTGTTTGGCGACATACGAGCCGCAGCTCGGCATCACATTCAGGTCGGGATTCGGCCCTGCTTTGTAACCGGTGAAACAAATCTGATCGCCGTCCGAATGCCCAACATTGCCATCCTCAGGTCGATGCCCCAAGCTACGCAGGAGCGCCCAGCGGTCCATGATCTTCGCGCTCAGTGGCAAGAGCTCGGTCAGATGAATTCCCGCGACATTGGTGCGGATCGGCTTGAATTCGCCCCGAATATTCTCCGGCTGATCCGGCTTCGGATCCCACATATCATGCTGGCTCGGCCCGCCACGCATCCAAAGAATGATGACCGACTTCGACCGATCTACCGCCTTGCCCGCATCCGCCGCGCGCGCCTGCAGCCGCAACACCCCCGGCAACGACAAAGCCGTCGAGCCAACCAACCCCGCCGTGAGAAACCGCCGGCGCGTCAAACGCAGGTGACGCTCAAACTCAGGGCAGCCGGGCGTCGCGAGGGAGGACTTTCGCATGGCTTCGAGTATCCAATTAGATTTGGGAGGTCTTCTCGCGGTAGCAATCGGTTCTCAGAAGCCATTCGTTTTCCTTGATACAATTAACTCTAACGCCATCCGTTGTCTGTGTCCACTGCCCAAAGTCCTCTGCTTCTCGCGTCGGGCGTTACCTCGGAACCACGGCGGATAGTTGGTTGGGGATGAACTATTACAGGAACGGTAATGATTCCATCGCTAACCAAGTCCATTTGAGAAATCACTGACGGGCGATCATTCATGGCCAACATCGTCTGCCCTGGCTGTGGCAACACCTACGACTATACCCTCCAGAAGTCGTGTACGTCTTGCGGGCGCTGTTCGCAATGCGGGGCGAAAGTTAAGCCTCATGCGGATCCCTGCCCCTCTTGTGGGGAACCTCGGAATTTGGAGAGTTTGAGGAAAATCGAGGAGGCGTTGAATCCGGCAAAACCTGAAAACGCGAAATGGGCACGATGGTTTCAACGCCAACAAGAAAATGAGCGATTGTTGGAGCGAGTTCGTTGGTGGGCGTTGGCCGGTCCGCTTGTAATCGCCGCTCTATCGAGTGAGATTCTACTCTTCTACGTGTGTGAAGCCTTTGGATGGCCGTCGAACTGGCTCGTCGGAGCTACCATTCTGATCTTCTGGGTGCTCTTTTATTGGCTGTTATGTCTGCTCCGCTTGGGGTACTTTCCTTGGATGTTGAAAGCGCTGAAGCAAGAACAGGCGCGGGATGATACGCGGGGGAAATAGACAATCCATACCGTCACGTTTTTACCCCCGGCAAGCCGAGGGCTATATAAAGAGCGGCGCGGCCTGTCAGAATCGAATTCACTCCTCGTCTACTTCCGTGCTACCATAGCGGCGTGTCCATAACGGCGTCTTCACGGAGTTAGAATGGCGTTAATCCGTCTCTGCTTATTCCTGGTCGCGGTGCCGATTCTTCATCTGATGCAAGCGGATGAGTGGAAAGGTGACAAGCTGGCAGGCCACACGGGGCATGTGCGCGCTGTCGCCTATTCGCCGGATGGCAAATATCTGCTTTCGGCTGGGGCGAAGAAGCAGATGTTTCTTTGGGATCTTGCCACTGGCACGCAGGTGCGAAGCTTTGCTACTGAGCAGAATTTGATTGTCGCAGCCACGTTTTCAGCCGACGGCAAGTGGATCGGGACGGCTGATGGCGCTTTCGAACACCATATTTTTGAAACCGCTACCGGCAACGAAGGTGTTAAGTTTCCTAAGATGGTCGGGCTGCCGATCTTCAACTGTGCTTTCGCGCCTGATGGCAAGACCATGGCCACGGCGGGCGAAGATACGACCGTTCGCATTTGGGACACGGCGACCGGCCAAGAGCTTAAAAAGCTATGTGGGCACACGACTATTGTCGCGTGCGTTCGCTTTTCGCCCGATGGCAAACGGCTCGTTTCCTCGTCGACCGATCGGACCGTGCGGGTTTGGGATCTCGTGACGAACCAGGAGATCCGATTACTCAAAGGGCACACCCTGGGGGTTATATGGGTGGAATTCTCGCCGGACGGCAGGTCGATCCTCTCGGCCTGCCATGACGGGAGCGTTCGACTCTGGGAAGTCGCGACGGGCAAAGAACGGCTGCTCTGCGCCGGTCACAAAAGTTGGGTTCGAGTCGCCCGCTTTTCACCGGACGGCAAGGCCATGGTCTCGGTCGGCGAGGATCATACCGCCCGCGTTTGGGATGCGATGACCGGCAAAGAATTGCGAACTTTCGAAAAACACAAAGGAATGGTCTGGTGCGCGGCCTGGTCGCCCGATGGGAAGACAGTCGTCTCGGGCGGCGACGACAACATGATTTATTTCTACGATGTCCGCGGCATACTCGATGCTGCCAAGTCGACCTCCGCGAAGTTGATCGACAAAGAATTAGAAGGGCTATGGGCTGAACTCAACAATGCGGACGTCGCCAAGGCGTATCAGGCCATCGGCAAACTGGCGGCGGATCCGAGCCAAAGCATACCCTTTTTGGCCGCAATTTTGGCCAAGTCAGCACCCAGCGTCGATCCAAAGAAGGTAGCCATGCTTCTCATCGATCTGGATGCGGACGACTTCTCGACTCGGGAAAAGGCGAGTGCCGAACTATCGACAATGGGTAAGGCCGTCGAGATCGATTTGCGCCAGCATCTAGGGAAGTCAGGATCGCTGGAAGTAGACAAGCGGCTACAGTCTCTGCTGGAAGCGATCCCAGCCGACGCAGCGGATCAGGACGTTGGCATCATCCGAGCCGTGGAGGCACTGGAGCGGATCGGCGACGCCAGCGCTCGCGCGGCACTCAAGAAGCTCGCAAAGGAGGCGGGCAACCCAGTGTTGAAACGAGAGGCCGAGGCGAGTTGGAGGCGGTTGGAGCGATAAGATAGTCGAACAACCGCGTGGATTCGTATTAACCCGGAGCCAAACTATGACTGCGTATCGCATCCGGCTCTGCCTGCTCGTCGGCCTGCTGCTCCTCGCTCCCCCGGTGAGCGGCGAGGACTGGAAAGGCGATAAGCTCGTCGGCCATAAGAACCACGTGCGCGCCACAAGCTATTCATCGGATGGCAAATATCTTCTTTCTGGCGGCGCCGACAATCAGCTGCTCTTGTGGGATATGACCACCGGCAAGCAGGTTCGCAGCTTCATCGCGCCGCAGAACTTGATCGTTGCCGCGGTGTTTTCACCGGACGGCAGGAAAGTTGTCTCGGCGGACCATTTCAATCGCATGTTGCACTTGTTTGACACGGCGACGGGGGTCGAGGAGCAGAAGTTCGTCGGCCATACGGACCTTGTTCATGGCGTCGCTTACTCACCCAATGGCAAGCTCTTGGCCTCGGCAAGTTACGATTTGACTGTTCGCATTTGGGACGTTGCGACCGGCAAGGATACTCTCACGCTCCGGGGACACACCGGGCATGTTACGTCGGTCAATTTTTCGCGGGATGGCGCACTGCTCGTCTCCGCCTCGTCTGATGGCAGCCTCATTCTCTGGAATGTAGCCACGGGTACGGAACTCAAGCGCTTCAAAGGTCATACGGCCCCTGTCATTTGGGCGGAGTTCTCGCCCGATGGCCGGACGATCGCCTCGTCCAGCGATGACCACACCGTTCGGCTTTGGGAAGTCGTCTCGGGCAAAGAACGGATCGTCATGAATGCTCATAACGGTTGGGCGCGGGCAGTCGCATTCTCGCCGGATGGCCGGGCGGTGGCTTCGGTGGGCCAGGATCGCAAGACCCAGATTTGGGATCCGTTTCGCGCTGGCGTTGTGCGGACGTATGTGAGTCACAAGGGCGTCGTCTGGTCGGTAAATTGGTCGCCAGACGGCAAGCGCCTGGTAACGGGAGGCGATGATTCCCTGATCTGCTTTACCGATGTCGGCACTGCTTTGGAAGACGCCACGCCGAAGCCCGCGGAGCTGACGGAAAAGGATTTGACCGAACTCTGGACTACGCTTGGCGGGGCCGATGCGCCGAAGGCTTTCCAGGCGATCGGCAAGCTGCTGACGGACCCTAAAAAGAGCGTTCCCTTTCTTCAGGAGCATGTGAACTTTTCCGTGCCCAACCTCGATCCAAAAAATGTCGCCAAGCTGATTGCCGAGCTGGATGCGGATGAATACGCCGTGCGTGAGCGAGCCTCGGCCGGGTTGGCCGCGATTGGCAAGGCGATAGAGCAAGACCTACGGCAAGAGCTGGAAAAAACCGGCTCCCTGGAAGTGACCAAACGACTGCGCACGCTGCTTGGAAACCTGGCGGCGACACCCTCCAGCGACGTCCTCGCCGTGCGCGATCGAGACGCTGGAGCGCATCGGCGACAAGGCGGCGCGCGAGGCGATCACAAAGCTGGCGAAGGAATCGGGCAACCCACTCGTGAAGCGCGAGGCGGAGGCGAGTCGGAAACGGTTGGAAAAGTAACGCTGGCCGCAGTGTCCCGAGTCGGAACTTCGTTCAATGAATCGCAAGCCGTGGCCGGGGTCGGTACTCCGACCCCGGTGTGGCCCTAGTGCCCCGTCCAGGCTAAATTTATTGGTGGCACAGACATTCCTGTCTGTGCAGCAAAAGGCACATTCGTCGGTTTCCGCACAGACAGGAATGTCTGTGCCACCAATAAATTTAGCCTGGACGGGGCACTAGCTGCTACAGAGAACCGGGGTCGGAGTACCGACCCCGGCCACGGCGGGTCCTTTCGCGGAGCGAAAGGCGACGATCTAATTCGCCATAAAGAATCGCTCACTCAACCTTTTGCGTCACCAACTTCTTTCGCTGGGCCGAGCGATTCCGCATCTCCGAGCGCTCGACGCTCAACGCTTCCAGAATCGGCAAGAAAACTTGCTGGTAGTAAAGCTCCTCGTTGAAAAGGTTCAGGCTGCGCACCTCGGCGGAGCGTTGGGCGCTGTCGGCGAGCAGGTGAACCGCCGGCATGGTGAATTCGTTGAGCACGCGGCGCAACTGTTCGAGCGTCCCTTCGCGGTCATCTTCGAGGTGCAGGCGCACAACTTTGACATAAAAATCGTAATGTGCTTTCTCATCGACGCTGACGAAGCCGAGCAAGGTGTGCAACGCCGGGTCGTTGGTCGGGCCGACCAGGTGGCGCAGATTGCGATAGTGAGCCCAGGTCGCCAATTCTTGAGCCATCGTATAGATGGCGAGCGCCCGCACGTCGTCGGTCGGCAGGTTCCACTCGTTGTCTACCGCGAGCTTGCCGATGTCCTCCATCTGCTCGTCGGTGCGCTGCTTTGAATGGAGTAGCCAATCGCCCAGAGCCATCGAGTGCTTCGACTCTTCATAGCCCCAATTGGCGGCGAACCAGGCCCGGCCGCGGCTGCCACGAACCAACGGCATAAATTTGCCGACATAATCAGGGAGAAACAGCTCGACGACGCAAAAGGTCTCGATGACGTGGCTTATCGCCGGGTCGAGATTCGGGTTCGCTTTATCCCAGGGTATGTCGTCGCGCAGCGACCAGCGGCGATGTTTCTCGGCTCGATCGAAGAACTCCCGATAAAGGCGGTATATACTCCGCTCCAGAGCGGGGCCGAATGACTGTGCCGGCGTCGACATTGAAAGGTCTCAATAGTAATTGTCCGATCCAATCCGTTGCATCGGTACGGACTCGCGCAACTCTCAATTATAATAGCAGCCAGCGGTCACGCCACTGTATTCGGGTTCCCCTTTTCAGTTGGCCTAGCCTCACTTTTGGCAATCTGGCATCATTCCGACCAAGCCGCACGAATTACCTACCTGTTTGAGCCGACGTGTTCGTAGATCTTGGTCCCGGAGGTTTCGTGAAGACGGCGGTTCGCCTCGTTGGAAGCGTGGCTCTGTTGGGTGTGCTGATTTGGCGCGTCGATACGCGCCAGATTGCCGCGGCATTTACGGGGCTCTATTGGCCGGCGTGGGTCTTGGCTTTTGCGATCTACCTGATCGCTCAAGCAGCGAGCGCCTGGCGTTGGGGGCTGCTGGCTTTCGCGGTAGGACTCAAAGAGCCACCCGTGGCCTTCTTGACCGATTATTTCGTCGGCATGTTCTTTAACTTGTTCTTGCCTACATCCGTCGGCGGAGATGTCGTACGCGCCTGCGCGCTGGCGCGGCGGACCGGTCCAGCACCCGCAAGCGGACGGTTGGTGGCGGCGGTGCTGAGCGTACTGGCAGAACGGCTCAGCGGGCTTGCCGTCTTGATCGCCTTGGCCTGTGTGGCCGTAACGGTCTGCCCATTAACGCTGCCGCGCTCCACGTTGGTCACTGTCGCCATTCTCGGCGGTGGGGTACTGGTCGCGTTCGTCTCGTTGCCGTTGCTTCGTCACGTAATTTTACCGAGGTTGGGGCGAGCATTGCCCAGGCTCAGTGGGCCGCTGGATAAAGTGCGCAAGCTCACCGATGGCGCGGTCCTGCTTCTCAAGGATACGCCCACTTTGTGGACGACCACGGCCCTCTCGGTTGTGGTCCAGGTGGCCAACATCGGTTTCGTGGCCGTTCTCGGCGCAGGCGCTGGGGCTGCCCGTTCCGCCGCTCTTTTATGCCGTGGTTGTGCCACTTGTGACGCTTCTTACATTGCTGCCGATCAGCCTCAATGGCCTAGGTTTGCGTGAGGCGGGTTATGTGATTCTGCTGGCGCCGGCGGGCATCTCCGAAGCTGCTGCGATTTCGCTGAGCCTGCTCTCTTTTACGGTCTATTTGGCCGCGAGCCTGACGGGCGTCGTCTTTCTGTGGATGGATCCAACGTCTCCGAATTTATCGAAGGTGGAGGTTCGAGCCGATGACCAGTCTTTCGGTTGTGATTCCGATCCGGGACGAACGCGACAACCTTCGGCCGCTGCATGAACGGCTCTGCCTCGCCCTCGATCCCCTCCTGGAGCCCGGCGCCGCGACGCCTTTGAAGGATTACGAAATCCTGATTATCGACGACGGCAGCGCCGACGGCTCCTACGCCGTGCTGGAAGAGCTGGCCGCAATCGACCCGCGCCTAAAGGTGATCCGGCTCCGCCGAAATTTCGGCCAAACTCCCGCCCTGCAAGCCGGCATCGACGCGGCCAATGGCGACGTCGTCGTAACCATGGACGGCGATCTCCAAAACGATCCCGCCGACATTCCGATGCTCCTCGCCAAGCTCTCCGAAGGCTACGACGCCGTTTTCGGTCAGCGCAAGAACCGCAAAGATGGCTTCTTCCTGCGGAAAGTTCCCAGCTGGTTTGCCAACGCCCTGATCCGTTACGTCACCGGCTCACGCATTCACGACATGGGCTGCACCTTGCGAGCGATGCGCCACGATTTGGCGGTAACGCTATCTCTTTACGGCGAAATGCACCGTTTCGTCCCCGTCCTCGCGCAAATGCAAGGCGCCCGCATCGCGCAGATCGACGTCGCCCATCATCCGCGAGTGGCCGGCAAGACGAAGTACAACCTGTCGCGCACCGTGCGCGTCCTGCTCGATCTCATCACCGTGAAGTTTCTCCATAGCTACCTGACCCGGCCAATGCACGTCCTCGGCACCGCCGGTCTGTTGTCTATGCTAGGAGGTTTCTTCAGCCTGTTGGCGGTCGTCTGGATGAAATACATCTCCCAACCATCGACATTCATGACCGGCAACCCCCTGTTATTGCTCAGCGTCACCCTGGAGCTAGTTGGGGTACAGCTTATCTCGATGGGCCTGATCGGCGAAGTGGTGACGCGGACCTATTTCGAGAGCCAGGGGAAATCGGCGTATCTGATTCGGGGGACATTGAATTTGGAAGAGAATACGGAGCGGAAGGCGGCGTAGTTTGCGCTACGATGATGTCTCCATGGACGGAGCATGGAACTACTCATATTTCTCAAGGAGGTCCAGATGCAACGATCTGTAATCCGATTGTGTTACCTGCTCTGCGGTGTATTCCTATTGGCGGGATGCCAAACAACTACGTCGAACGAGCCGGTGCCGACTCCTCAGTATCTTGTCCAGCCAGCTCAATACATACCGCCGTCGGCGACTAGCCAGGCGCAGCCTGAACCTACAAGTGTGCCATACGCTACGCAGGCAGTTTACTCCGTGCCGCCTCCGGTAGCACCGCCTGGGTTCACACCTCCGCCGCCTCCCTTTTCCGGACCGAATGTGACGACGCAACCTGCCCCTGCTTTTACCGTCGTTGCCACGAAGTCGGCACGTCCCAACGTGAAGGATCCATATGTAGCCGAGTTGGTTGATCTGATGATCGAGACGAAATCGGTAGATACCTTTCTCGTAACTCTGAACTTGATAGCGGAGTCGAAGACAGAGGCCCGGCAGGTCATTCCGACGATCATTCGCAACGCGGAACGCCTCGGCATCTATGGGAAGAATCTCTCGGATGAGGACTCGAAGATGGGCGAGCTCGCGAATGATGTGTCCGACATCATTTTTGAGATGAGCAAAGCCAAGACCACCACGGAAGTCAAGAAGGAGGTCAAAGCGAGCCCAAAGAAGTTACAGACTTCTCTTCGCTCGAATCTGAGGGAGACCGAGAATCAATTACTGAATGATTCGGAGGAACTGCGTCGGATCGAGGTCGAATGGGAAAAGATCTGGTTCACCGACCATCCAGCGCCAACGAAAGACGCGAATGCACCAGATGAGCCAATGTCGAAGGTTGGCATCTGCAAACCTGTCCCCACCGCATCCGCAGTGACTGAGCCTATAACAAAGAAGTACGAAAACAAAAGCGACATGCGAACTCCAATATTGCCCCCAATCAAGGATGGCGAAGTTCCTCTAGCGGAGGACACACCAGATGATGCTCGCATCCTCCAAGCGCTGCCGCCGGTTTCCCGGGGGGTGCCTTACCTATGCGAGGCATCGCGCGAAGACGTCCAAATCGTTAAAGAGAAGATCAAAGATGTCGTCAATCCACCGCGGTTCTTCCCAATGGTGGGTCCGGCCCAGCTACATCAGTGCCACTGGAAGTGTACGGTTTCCTATAACGAAACCATCCAGTCGAATTATCCATTTCCGTTCAAGACCACAAAGCCCCGCGTACAGGTTGTCTACCTTGATCTCGATCACTTGCATAGCGCGCAGGATCCGACGGCACAGCAAAGTCGGCGGGACCATGAACGATTCGATGCCCAAGGTTGAGTAATGTTCTGAATAGATAAAGGATAGAAATACTATGCGGCAGGCGCGAGCCTGCCGTTTGCCGTTTATCGTGGACAACGCTACTCTCTTATTTGGCAAGGGTTGAATGTGGCGTGAGTAGCTAACATTTGCGATGCAAGACGTAACGCGTTTATTGATAAAGACTTAATAGAATCATTACTAATACGATAAACATCACCAGCATGACCACCCTTGCCAAAGGTGATTTGGCATGGCAAGGCTGCCGCCGTAGACGTTCTCTTATGCCGCTGGTCTGCTCTTCGGCTATAATAGCTATGGATCGCACGACCAGATAGTCAGGAGGGTGTGCCGTGGAAGAAGAATATCTACCCCCGATCGAAGCGGTTGCGGCCGCTGCCGAGCATGAAGAGCCGCGGGTGCCGGCTCAGGAGATGCAGGAGGATGATTTCATTCCTGGTGCTGAATACGACATTTACTTGAAGCCGGTGCCGGTGCCTGTTACCTATTTGAAAGCGAGCATGGGTCCGACCATTATTGCGCCGGAGGTATTAACCCTAACCGAGGCTGAAATTGAGGCAGTGATGTGGGATGGAACAGATACCGAATAAAGACTGGTTTGAAGTGACCAAAGGGGAGGCGCTCCTTCAAGGCGATGTCTTTTTTCAATTTCCCGTTCTGGTTCCAGACCCCTTACCTTGGCCGATCCCTGTTGGTCTAATTCCTCAAGTTGCGCGTAGGGACTATAACCTTATCGTAATGACTCAAAGTTGCGATCTAAAGAATAGCAAGGTCTCAGATGTGCTTTTTGCGCACGTCGCTATCTGGGCAAACCTTGTTAAAGAGTCAGAGAAAACGAACCCACTGATCAAGAGCAGTAAGTTCCGAAAATTGGTCGTCGACGGTAACCTGCCCTCCTTTACGCTGCTCCACAAACGCGAGGATATTCCCTCCTTACCGTGGGCCGTAGTCGACTTTCGTCAACTCTTCGTCGTACCGAAGGCGTTCGTCAGCCAATTCGCCGTCACCTGCGGCGATCGTCTTCGACTCCGCTCTCCCTATCGAGAACACCTCGCCCAAGCATTCGCTCGCTATTTCATGCGCGTCGGTCTTCCGCATGATGCGGGCGCGTTTGAAAAAGAAGGTTGAGCCACTGCCGCGCCCTTCCTTGCGTTTCACCCCCCCGACCGCTACCTTGAACAGCGTGAGAAACCGCGCTGATTCAGGAACGCGACCATGAAAGCCTCTCTCGCTATTTGCTTCTTCTTGGGCGTTGCTACCACTACGTTTGCCGCCGATCCGACGCTTGCCGAGGCACGCCTGCGCCTCCTCTCCGGGAATTACGAAGAAGCCAAGGAACTCTACGAACAGCTGGCGAAGGCGGCGCCGACCAAGGCCAAAGCGACGGTTGGGCTGAGCCGCGCTTTGGAGGCGATGGGCGAATACGATCGCGCCTTGGAAGCAGTCGAGTCGCTATTGAAGGACGCCCCCAAAGACGCCGACCTGTTGGCGCGGCAAGCTGAGTTGCTTTATCAGCGCGGGCGCTGGGAAGAGGCCGAAAAGGCGGCCGAAGCTGCCATTGTCATCAATAAGGATCGGGCCCATTTTCAGGCGCGCTGGGTGCGCGCCCGGATCTATCGCGACCGCGGAGAACTCGCCAAAGCAGAGGAAGAATATCGCTGGTTCGTCAAGGCCTACAACGCCCGCGAGGCCAAGGACGATCCTGTCAAGGATCCCGACGATCTGCTCTGCATCGCCTTGGCCGCGATCGAGAATGCGCACGGCAAGAAAGAGTTGGCCGGCGAGTTCAAGGACGTCCTAGACGACCTGCTTGGCGACGCTCTCAAGAACGACAAGAAATACTGGCCGGCCGAATACACCGCCGGCATGTTGCTGCTCGAAAAATACAACCGAGGCGACGCCCTCGACGCCTTTGACAAAGCGCTCGTCATCAACCCGAGCGCGGCCGAGGCCCTGGTCGGCAAAGGGGGAGCGGAGTTACAGCGCTTCGAAGGCAACGTCGCCATGAGCTTTGCCGATCGCGCTCTGAAGATCAATCCGCGTCTACCCGAAGCGCTGCGTCTGAAGGCCGACGTCTACTTTACGGGCGGCGAGTATGATGCGGCTCGCAAGGAATTGGACAAGGCCAAGCTCATGAATCCGCGCGATGAGCGGACCTTGGCCCGCATCGCCGCCTGCCTGAAAATCCAGGGCAAGAAGAAGGAATACGAGGAAGCAACCAAGGAGCCAGAGAAGTTCGACACCAAGCCAGCCACCTTTTGGTACGAGCTAGGCGAACGGCTCGAAGATCGCCGTTACTACGCCGACGCCGAGACTTGCTACAAGAAGGCGATCGATCTCAGGCCGCTACCGTCAGCGCCGAAGTGCAACCTTGGAATGCTCTACATGCGCATGGGCCGCGAGAAGGAAGCCGCGGTGATGCTCGACAAAGGCTTTGAGGCCGACCCGTTCCATGTCCGCGTCAGCAACCTGCGCAAAGTCCTCGATCATCTCAAGAAATACGAGAAGATCGAGACAAAGCATTTCTTGCTGAAGTATTCAAAGGACGATTCCGTTCTCGCCCACTACATGGCGATCGAGCTGGAGGCGCTGTGGGAAGACCTGGCGACGCAATTCAAACACAAGCCGGATTTTCCCATTCTGGTCGAGGTCTTCTCGACGCATGCCATGTTCAGTGGCCGAACCGTTGCTCTGCCCGATCTGCATACCATCGGAGCCTGTACGGGCCGAATGTTCGCGATGGTCTCGCCCAATGGCCAAGGCATTCGCAAGCCGTTCAACTGGCTGCGTGTGCTACGGCACGAGATTGTCCACATTTTCAATCTGGATCAGACTAATTTCCTCGTCCCCCATTGGCTTACCGAAGGGATCGCCGTCGGAAACGAAGGCTTTCCAAGGCCACCGATCTGGAATCAGCTTCTCAAAGAGCGGGTGCCGGAGGGGAAAAACTTGCTCGATCTGGACAATATCGATCTCGGCTTCATCCGCCCGCGCGATCCGCTGCAGTGGCAACAAGCGTATTGCCAGGCGAACCTTTATGTGGAGTATCTACGTAGTAAATACGGACCAGAGTCGATTTCAGGCCTACTCGCTGCCTACCGTGACGGGCTGAACACAACGGAAGCGATAAAAAAGGTCTGCAAAGTTGACAAAGCGGAGTTTGAAAAGGGTTACAAGGAGTACCTGGAAACGATCGTGAAAAAGATCGGCGGCCGGCCGATCGAAAAGAAGCGATCGCTCAAGACGCTCAAAGCGGAGTTCGAAAAGGATCCCGGCAACGCGGATCTGGCCGGCGAGTTGGCGGAGTCTTACCTGGAGCGCGGCGACCGCATCGAGGCCCGCAACATGGCGAAAAAGGCGATCGACAAGAAGGCCCATCATCCGCGCGGCAGCCTTGTCCTCGCTCGCCTGGCCCGGCAGGCCGGCAATCTCGAAGAGGAGAAACGGCTGCTTGAAGACGGCCTTGATCGGGCCGATCCCTATTTGCCTCTGGTGTCAGCTCTCGCCAAGCTCCACTACGATACCAAGCAGTATGCCAAGGCAGCCGACATGCTGGAATTGGCCCGCAAGACCGACCCGCAAGATCCGGAATGGGCGACCCAGCTGACACGGGTTTACGCACAGACCGGCGAGCGCGATAAGCTGATTCAAACGCTGAAGGACGTATTGCCCACGGATGCCGACGACCTGGAACGCCGCAAAAAACTGACGCGGCTGCTACTAGAGACGAACCAGTTCGCGGAAGCGGAGAAATACGCGAAGCAATGCCTGGAGATCGACATCCGCGATAAAGAATCGCGTGATGCGATGCTTAAGGCGCTCAAGGAACAAAAGAAAGACGACGCGGCGAAGAAGTATGAGGATATTTTCGTGGGGAAATAGACGATTGAGACTCGTGACAAGCTGATGACACTCGTTGACTTCCAGCGTCTGATCCGCGACACCTTTGGCGCCAAGGATGCGAAGCGCGGCGTCGAAGGGACGTTTATGTGGCTCATGGAAGAGGTCGGCGAGCTGGCCGAAGCCCTGCGCGGCGGCGCCAAGAATCCTGATCTTGGTGCGGAGTTTGCCGACGTGCTCGCTTGGTTGGCGACGCTCGCCAACATCGCCGGTGTCGATTTACAGACGGTCGTCGAAGCTAAATATGGCGCTGGTTGTCCTTACTGTCAGACGATCCCTTGCTCCTGTCCACCCGCCACGAAACCTTGACCGCGACGAGGATTTCTTTTGATGCGTCAACGACCAAGCGCGGTCATCGGGATACTGATCTTTGGGTGCTTTCTGAGCGCGCGACCGGAGCGTCTGCCGCGACTGGCCTGTTCATGACCGTCCGCGTCGGTCTGCCGGATGGCTCGGGCGACTCCGCGAGCTATCGCACGCGCAACGGCGCCTGGGCCCCGGTTGCGATTGATGTCACTTCCATCGAGGCCTGTCCCGCGAATCGCTATCGTCTTTTGCTGACGAGTAGCGATGGCGAGGATATGACGTATCACTACGTCGTGCCGATTCCCGCCCTCGAGGCGAAAACCAAGGCCGTCGTCTTTGGCTATCTAAAACCTGGCAATCTTAGCAGCGATTTCTCCGCGATCCTGCAGACGGCGAATGGCGAGCCAATTCCGGAGGCAGTGCGTACTACGGTCGTGCGGACCGGCGCTCAAGACATTCTTGAACCGCATGACTATTTATTACTCCAACTCGGCGGCCGCCTCCCCGGCCTGAAGGCCGCCCTGTCCCCTCCTGTCGATGCGAAGAATGCACCCAAAGGTCAACAAGCCCGCGTGAATGCGCCCGACGACGAGCAACCGCAACGCAACGTCTCCGTGGCCGAACGTCTTGACCAACTGCCGGATCGCTGGTTCGGCTACGACGCAGTCGATGTCGTTTTTCTGTCGACGGGAAACAAGGAGTTCATTGCCGATCTCCTCGCCGATCAGACGGGACGCCGCGAAGCGCTGACGGAATGGGTGCAGCGGGGCGGTCGATTGGTTCTCGCCGCGGGTCGGAACCGCGATCTGCTCAAAAGGGACAAACTGGCGTTTCTGCCTTGTAAACTCGAAGGCATCGTGCGCCGATCCAGCCTTAGCCTCGATCCCTGGCTGCCGGGCGACCTGACTTCGCGCATGCGCCAGGTCGATCTGACGATTTTGAAGCCAGCGCCGGGCGTCGAAGTGCTGGTGACCACGAATGCCACTAATGAGGATAACACGGTTCGGCCTGTCGTCGTGCAAGCGCCTTTCGGTCTCGGCCGGGTGATACTGGTCGCGTTCGACCTCGATTCCGGGC
This sequence comes from uncultured Planctomycetaceae bacterium, assembly GCA_963790585.1. Lineage (GTDB taxonomy): Bacteria > Planctomycetota > Planctomycetia > Gemmatales > Gemmataceae > CAWBOY01. Next base: position 323,693 of record CAWBOY010000008.1, on the reverse strand, counting down.
CTTTTGTCGATGCCGGCTTCCGCGAGGGGCAGGCAATCTTCTGGAACAAATTGCTTGCGGAATTGAGCGTTAAGCCGGGCGGTCCCGAAGTGCGTTCAAGCACACCTCCGCTTGAACTGGGCGACGCTCTGTCGCGCGGCATCGAAGAATTTGACGAAGTTCCCACTGTGTCGTTTGGCTGGGTGGCGGTGTTGATCCTGGTTTACATCGTCCTCGTCGGCCCGCTTGATTATTTTGTTCTAAGAAAGATCTTCAAACGCCTCGAATTGACCTGGATAACGTTCCCCCTCATCGTCCTTCTCGTGAGCTTTTGTGCTTACTGGACGGCTTATTCCACGAAAGGCAACGCACTCCGCGTCAATAAAGTCGATCTCGTCGAGGTCGATCTACGCGGCCGACAGGTCTTCGGCTCCAGTTGGTTTACGCTTTTCAGCCCGCGGATTCAGGATTATTCGGTCACGGTCGAGCCAGTGTCACCTGTATGGTCAACGGAACAAGTCGGGACGACGACCGTCCTGTCTACCCTCGATCCGCCGATGCGCGCGAGCCGGCAGGGGTCGCAAGCTCTTATGCGTCGGCCTTATTTTTATGCGGAAAACGCTACCGGGCTCAGAGACGTCGCGGTGCCCGTCTGGGCCACCCGCTCGTTTACGGCTTCCTGGCGGGCGGCGATCGATTCTCTGAAACCGCCGATCGGAGCGACTCTCAGCCGCAGGGATGCCGCCACTTCGCCGATGGGCAGTATCGTAAACAATCTTCCGGTCGCCCTGCGCGATGTCGTGCTGATTCATGACGACAAAACATATCCCCTAAAGGACATATTGCCGCCCGGCGATCCGCTGCTGCATCCTGGCGTGACCTGGCGTGTCGACGAGCTGTTCAATGAACAATTTCGCAAGCCGATCCCTTTGAAAAGCTGGCTCAATGAGGTTGCGCCTGCCGTCGGCAAACCCGTCACGTTATCGCCTGTGCAGACTTTACGCCTGGCAATGTTTCACGACGGTGCCGACACCGAACGCTGGCGGGCGAGTGGCTTGCGTTCGCTCGATCAACAGTGGCGCATCCATCCACTGGGCGACACCAAGCTATCCCGCGACACCGTCATACTCGTAGCGCGGCACAGTGCCGCTGAAAGGCCCCTTCGACGCGCTAAAACGACGCGGCTTCAAGGACGATGCCCCAATCGTCGATAGCTCGCCCACCCGCCTCCGATTCCAGGATCCAACGCTGACGGGCCTGATCTCCCAAGAGACAATCATCCGCGTCTACATACCATTAGTCCCTAGCCGATAGCCCGCATTGCGCAGCGAGCCAAGGACTACGGACAACGGACCAATAAGAAATGATCGAAACCCGCGACCTAACCAAGATGTATGGCGACTTGTACGCCTTGAACCGGCTGACGCTCAAGCTGGAGAAAGGCGATGTCTACGGATTCATTGGCCCCAACGGCGCGGGCAAGACAACGACCATGCGAATCCTGGCGACCCTATTGAATCCGAGCTGGGGCGAAGCATCGGTAGCCGGCTATTCCATCTATAACAAACCCAAGGAAATCCGCCGCGTCATCGGCTATATGCCCGACTTCTTCGGCGTCTACGACGATATGAAGGTCGTCGAATATCTCGAGTTCTTCGCGGCTGCTTATCGCATTCAGGGCGCGGAACGACGCCGTAAATGCAATCAAGTTCTGGACCTGGTCGACCTTGGCTACAAGCGAGACGCCTTCGTGACGAGCCTTTCGCGCGGCATGACCCAGCGCCTCGGCCTGGCCCGCGTGCTGCTGCATGAGCCGCAAGTGTTGCTGCTCGACGAGCCGGCCAGCGGCCTGGACCCGCGCGCCCGCATCGACATGCGCCGGCTCATCAAGGAGCTTCGCGGCATGGGCAAGACGATTCTCGTCTCAAGTCATATTTTGCCGGAGCTTGCCGATATTTGTAACAAGATCGGCATCATCGAGCGCGGAGTATTGATCTTCAATGGCGACATCGAATCGGCCATCCGTCAGGTACGCCAGCGAACCGTGTACCATGTGGCTGTCTGCGAGGGAAAGAACGCAGACGCGGAAAAATTCCTGACAAACCAGGACGAGATCGCGTCGATCGAGGCCAAGGAGGAAGGGACGTATCTCCGTGTCACGCTTAATGATGGGGTTAATGACGGCAGTTTCATCGCCGAGTTGCTGTTGAAAAAGGGCTACCGATTGAAGATGCTCAAGGAGGAAGAAATCGATTTGGAGGATGTATTCATGGGTATAACCAAAGGCATAACCAATTAAAGGGATTGCTTAGCCGCGACCCGAAGGGGAGCGCTTCAAGGTAGAACACGCGGCTAAATATCGAGCGGAGGAATCGCTATGCGGGTTTTGGTAACGGGCGGAGCAGGATATATAGGCAGTCACACAGTGCGCAGGCTAATAGCTCGTGGCCATGACGTCTGGGTTTATGACAACCTCTCGATGGGCCACAAAGCCGCCGCGCCGGCGGGGCGTCTCATCATCGGCGACCTGAACGAGCCGCATCGACTCCATCAGGCGCTCGTCGAACATCGCTTCGACGCCGTCGTTCACTTCGCTGCATTGGCGTATGTCGGCGAATCGGTCCATCACCCGGCGAAATACTATCAGAGCAACGTCGTCAACTCGCTCAACCTTTTGGAAGCGTTGCGCCACCACAAGATCGAGCGGATCGTGTTTTCCAGCACCTGCGCCACCTACGGCGTGCCCGAAAAGATGCCGATCACGGAAGAGACGCCCCAGATCCCGATCAATCCTTATGGATTCACCAAGCTGGCCGTCGAGCACGCCCTCGCCGATTATGCGCAGGCCTACGGCCTCGGCTACGCCGCGCTGCGCTATTTCAACGCCTCCGGCGCCAGCGCTGATGGCGTCATCGGCGAGGACCACGATCCAGAGACTCACCTGATCCCGCTTATCCTACAAACTGTGATGGGGCAGCGCAAATCGATCCAGGTCTTTGGCACCGACTATCCGACGCCGGACGGGACCTGCATTCGCGATTACATTCACGTCGAGGATCTCGCCGAAGCTCATCTCCTGGCGCTCGAAGCGCTGGAGCCTGGAAAACAGTTGCGCTACAACTTGGGGACCGGTCGGGGCTACAGCGTCCGCGAGGTGATTGAGACAGCGGAAGCGGTGACGAGGCGATCTGTCCCGGTCCAGGAATCACCACGCCGGCCGGGCGACCCGCCCGAGCTGGTTGCCAAGGCCGACAAGATTTGCCGCGAACTCGGTTGGAAGCCACGCTACACGGAGCTGAAGCCGATCCTCGAAACGGCATGGAATTGGCACCGCGACCATCCCAAGGGATACAACGATTGAAGAAGTTTCGGAAGAGGCTCGCGGAATGAAGGCCAACGCATGAACATCCTGGTCATCGGCAAAGGCGGGCGCGAACACGCCCTTGTCTGGAAACTGTCTCAATCCCCACGCGCCAAGAAGATCTTTTGCGCCCAGGCAACGCCGGAACGGCCCTTCAAGCTCAAAACATCCCGCTCGACGGCGACGACTTCGAGAGCCTGGTGCGCTTTGTCCGCAAGGAAAACATCGGTCTGACCGTCGTTGGTCCAGAGGAGCCGTTAGCGCGCGGCCTGGTCGATCATTTCCAGAAAGAGGGCCTGCGCATTTTCGGCCCGACGCGCGAGGCTGCCCAGCTCGAATCGAGCAAGGTCTACGCCAAGCAGCTCATGAGGCAGGCCGACGTGCCCACCGCCGAGTTTCGCGTCTGCGATCGACCTGATCATGCGCGGCATTTCATGCAAACATGTCTCTATCCCGTCGTCATCAAGGCCGACGGCTTGGCCGCGGGCAAAGGCGTTATCGTCTGCTCGACGCGCGAGGATGCGCTCGAAGCGATCGATCGAGTGATGGTGCGCGAAGAGTTTGGCCGTGCCGCCGGGCGGCAAATTGTCATCGAAAAGCGGCTTCAGGGTGAAGAGCTGAGCCTGCTGGCGATCGTCGGCGGTCGGATCATTGTTCCGCTGCCGACAAGTCAGGATCACAAGGCCCTGCTCGACGGGGATCAGGGACCAAATACCGGCGGCATGGGGGCCTATAGCCCGGCCCCGATTGCCAATCCCATTTTGCTCGATCAAGTCGACCGCGAGGTTTTCGTTTCGACGATCCACGCCATGAAACGGCGGCGCATACCTTTCAGTGGTGTACTCTACGCCGGGATCATGCTTACCAATCAAGGGCCGCGCGTCCTGGAGTTCAATTGTCGCTTTGGCGATCCCGAATGTCAGCCAATCCTGATGCGATTGAAGTCCGACCTGCTTGACCTGCTCGAAGCCGCCGTCGATGAGCGGCTCGACGAGGTTGAAAATAAATTGGAGTGGGACCCGCGCCCGTCGGTTTGCGTCGTTATGGCGAGCAAAGGCTATCCGGGCAAGTTCGAGAAAAACTATCTGATCACGGGCCTCGATCAAGCCGCCCGCGTCGCCGGCGTACAGATCTTCCACGCCGGCACGCGCCGCGAAGGTGATCGTGTGCTGACCGATGGAGGCAGGGTGTTGGGTGTGACGGCGATCGGGGATACTTTGGCCGATGCTCAGAGGAAAGCATACGAAGCCGTCGCTTGTATCGGCTTCCCTGGCATGACGTATCGCAAGGACATTGGCAACAAAGCGCTGGGAGTGGTTGCGGCGAAGACCGTTTGATTAGGGAACGCCGTGGCCGTTCGTTTCGGCTCCCTTCTGCACAACCGCAAACCCAACTGCGTGCAGAAACGCTTCCAAAGATTCATTCATGAAGGTAGCGTCAACCCAGCGCGACAGTTCATCAATGTCGTTCAATGAATCGATCTCTTTAGCGAGATCACTCGGCACCGCGGAGTGGTAGCGTAATTCAATGGCCCGTCGAATTACTTTGTGCAAACGGGCAATGTCTGCTTCGGCTTTCCATCCCTCTACCACTCGTGAAACCTGCATATTCCAGCCCTCCAAACCCTTCACCCACAAATGATCCTGTCTAGCAAGCTCGGCGAAGATCGCCGCGAGCGCCCCATATTCCGAGCGCCAACGATTATCCGCCTCCGTCGCCGCGATGCGCTTCCACTCTTCTATCATAGTCGCATTGTCCTCGCCGCGCATCAAGGGAATCCACGGCAAAACAGTCATCGCCAGCTCACCCTTTGCGACGCGCTCCAGCGTCGCGCGGGCATCCTCGTCTCGCAGTGTATACTGCACCAGATCTAGACATGCGCCGCGCCGTCCAGCTCGGGCTCGCGCATATCTAACACGTTCGCCTGCTCAGTTCGCAAAGTGTGCCTCCCGATGTTGGCACTGCCCGAGACGACAGGACGCGCGGAGCGAGATGCAAAAAACCTGCATCCGGTTTGCATCTCGGTCCGTTCTCTAACCGATAGGTATTATTGATCTTCTGTCTACGCAGGGACCGAGATGCAAACAAATCCAGAGTCAACCCCCCTTGCACGATGCTCTAACCGATCCGCGACTCCCAAGATTGGAAGGCACAACCCTGGTTCGCATCATTTCCATCGATCACCGGAACTTTTGAGCACGAGTGGGGTCTAATTTCTTGTAGGCTCCGCGTCTGTTCCGCTGTTCTGCCGGAGGAATCATCATGCTCCGTCGTCTACTTGGATTCGCGTTGCTGGCCCTGTTCAGTCTGACGCTGACAGCGCCGGCTCAAGATAAAAAGAAGAACAAGGACGACAAGACGCCGCCGCCCATCGACGCCGACAACCTCGCTCCCGCCGATTATTTTGGCACGATCGGCTCCATTCCGGATAGCAATGGCAACTTCGTCGTCACACTTGAGATTCCTCACTTGGTCCTGAAAGCTGGCGCAGCCAAGTCAAACTCAAATAACCAATTGCAAGCCGTCATCAAGGAACAAGCCCACGTCGCACAGCTTCAAACGAAGCTGACAAACGCCAAGAACGAAAAAGAGCAAGGCAAGGCCTATAGCGACCTTGCCAAGGCGACGACTCAGCTCGAAACCAAGCTCGCCCAGGCCATAGCCAAGGGCGCGCCGAATCCCTTCAAAGTCCAGGTGGAAACGAAAGACTTCACGTTCCACGCCGCCCCGAATTACAAGGTTCGCTGGGCGAAGCTACCGACGGCATTCGACGAAAAGGGAAATCCAAAGACCTACACGGACGAAGAAATTAAAGAGCTGCGCGGTACCGACAAAAATCTCCCCGGCTATGAAGCCAAGACGGACGACCTCAGCAGCGGCCAAAAGATTCGCGTTACCCTCGCCGTCGCGCCGACGAAGAAGAAGGTAGAGACAGCGTCCAAGGAAAGTACGGACAAAGCTGAAACCTCTCCGAGCCCGCCCGATCCAAAGACTCAAGTCAAAGTGATCGTGATTGTCGAAGATAGCGACTCGACGACAACAAAGCCCGCGGGGAAGGATAAGAAGAAGTGAGAGGCTGTCCGAGAGTTGCGTCTCCCCCCGGGAGTCGTGGCCGGGGTCGGTACTCCGATCCCGGCGTGGCCCTAGCGGCTTCAGAGAACCGGGGTCGGAGTACCGACCCCGGCCACGACTGGCAAACTTCATTAACGTATTTCTGACTCAGAACACCAGAATGCCGCTACGAAAGATCTCTGCTCTTTTATGGCATTATCACCACCATGCTCGCCGACGCTGCGGGCAACGTCAGTTTGATGGTTCCATCCACGGATTTGCCTGAGCCGACTTCGACCACCTTTTCAAGATTGTTCTGATCAAATCTCCAAATCCGCATCATTCCCTTCAGGCGGCCGACGTCTAATGTGAGTTCGCAAGGACCGTTTAGATTCTTGTTGACGAGTGAGATGGTGATCGCTTCGTCCTTGCTCCGCTTGGCCGGATAGACGGATAGGTCTTTGTTGTCGGGCTCTCGGGGCATGTCCAGAAAGATGTCGCCGAAGCCATTTTTGGCGCCATCGTAGTTGCGGAAGAGTTGCCAGCCGAGTTCCTGGGTGCCTTCCGGCTTGTTCCAGATGAACGCCAAGTCGACGCCCTCTCGGGCCAGAACTCCGAAGACGTCCGATTGCGCCAAGCCACCGGTGATGTTGTCCGAGCCGCCAAAGTTATATTCGCCCAGGCAAAACTCCATGCCGGGGTTTCGCTCGCGGATCCACTTCTTCACGCGCCGGATCAAGGCGACCGGTTCCTTGCTGACGTCAAGAATCCACGACTCTTGCGTATAATACGGATCCCATAAATCGCGTACCGACCGTAGCCGATACGCATTCAACTCGGGGTCCATGCCTTTGCCCAGGTAGGCGTCCTGACCTTTAATTTTACCTTGCGGATACCAGTGAACGTCCATGACATCGACAAGCGACTTTTTGTTGTCCTTCTTATAGTCCGCACACTTTTTCAAATACCACTCGGCCAAGCCGACCTGATTGTGCGCTTCGTAGTCTGCTTTTTTCCCGTAGTTATCCTTCCCGCGATCGACGGCGGAATAGAAGAGGTCCTGGTAACCCCATGAACAAAAGCCGGCGACTTTACAAGTAGGATCGGCTTTCTTAATCGCTTCGCCATATTGCAATGTCTTGCCCCACAAGTCAGCATAGCTCAAAGGTTGAGGACAGACATCTCGATGGGTTTGGTACCAGAGCATCGGCTCATTGTCGAGCACCCAGTACTTGACGCCCTTGGCCGCCGCGTTGCCGGCTTTATCCGCCACGAAGCGGACCGCCTCGCCGACGAAGCCCGGCGTTGATTTGATCGCCGCGTCGTTGGCGTCATTGTCTGTTACAAATTTACCGTTCGCTTTGACGCCGTTGCCGATGTCGGGATAGCCCGGTTCCGTCGCTTTCTGCGGGCCATATTTTTTGACGGAAAAGGAATAGCTATTATCGTCCTTGGCGACCCAGCCGGTCATTGGAATGGTCAGGTAGCAGGTTGCTCCGATTTCCTGGTTTTCTTTGATGCTCTTGAGATAGCCCGTGTCCGCGAGGTCGGTGATGAGCTTGCCGCGATTCTTGAAAAACCAGTCGGCCCCGGCAGCATCGACGTTGAGCTTCCAGTTGTAGCGCGACGAAGGATTGCCCCCCCACCGCAGAATTGGAATGCGATAGGCTTCTCGCTTCTCTTTAGGCCATTCCGCCACACCGTAGATTCCTTCGCTGATCTTGTTGAGAGGCTTGGCGATGTCGATGCGTGCCGTCGCCTTGTACGAGGGGCCATCTTTGAAGCGTTCCGGTTTTTTGTCGTCGGCAGCGCTCGGCATGAAAGCAACGAGCAGAATGGGACTGGCGAGAAGAGCGCGCGTCATGGTCATAGGTCTCTCATGAGCAACAGAGTTGCGTGGCGGCAGGCTTGATCTCAGTATAAGGAAGTTGCAATTGCGTGGAAGAGCGTCCCGTCTCAGCGCTCGCCTGGCGGCTCGCGGCTAAACTTCATTACAGGTTTCACTTGGCCTTCCCAAAAATTGTCAAATCGGGTCCAATCCCGGCGCCTCGTTGCGTGCTTCGTCATTCTCTGGCCGGATCTGTCGTATGGCCAAAGCCTCCACCGCTCCCGTCGCGCCGGCGCTGCCTCGCGCTTTGATGCCGACGGTCCGGCTCGCGGTTCGCTCCGGCGCACGCTCGACAACATACGAAGTAGCCGACGGCGGCTTTCTTATCGGCTCCGTTCCCGGCTGCGATCTGCGCCTACCGGGCTCCAATCTTCCCCCCGTTCTCTGTCTTATCAGCCAACATACCGGCGGCGTCACCCTACGCAAGCTCGCGCCTGTGCAGCCGATTCTGGTCAACGGTAAGCCGTTCGCTTCGCCCTATCTTGCCCCCGGAGACAAAATCAACCTGGGCACTGTCGAAGTGACGTTGAGCTTCGACGAGGTACAAACTCCCGAGCCAGTGGTCGATTCAGCCGCAGAGGAATACCTACGGTCCCTTGAGGAAGCGCGAAAAGCAACTGAGAGAGCAAGCGGCTCAGCTCGAAGCGGATCGTCTCGTCTGGCAGGAGCGCCGCCAGGAGATCGAGGCCGACTGCGAGCGCCTGGTCCGCTCGTCGGCGACATTGGCGGAAAGCCTCAAACAAAAAGAGGACGAGCTGGAGGCCGCGCACACGGAACTTCAGGCGCGCGAACAAGAACTGGAGGCCGCCCAAACCGAACTCCAGGCGCGCGAACAGGATTTGCTGCAACAAATCGCCGAGATGGAGCACCAGCGCCAGGGTTTGGATCAAACCGGCGCGGAGGCCGGCAAACAACACCAGGAAATCGAGAAGGCTCGGCGCGAGCTGGAGCAGATCCGTGCCCAGTTGGCGGAGCGTTACCAGACGCGGCGCGATCGTGTGGCCAAGAAGGAACAGGCCGTGCGTCAGGTGGCGCGCAAGCTGCGCGACCGCAAAGAAGGGATCGACCGCGAAGAGGGGCGACTCAACAAACTGCGTCAAGAATGGGGTCTACGCGAGGCCGAGATCGAGGCCCGAGCGGAGCAGGTGACCCGGGAGAAGCTGCTGGTCGAGGAGCGCGCTCGTGTCGTCGCGGAACGATATAAAGTGGGCCAGCGCGAGCTGGCCGAGCGAACCGAGGCCCTCAAACAGAGCGAGGCCAAACTGGCCGAAGATCGCCTGGCACTCGACCTGAGCCAGAAACAGCACAAAACAGACCTTGTAAGACTCGATCGCCTCCAGGCTACGGCGGAGCAACGGCAACAACAACTACGCCAGCGCACCATCGAAGTCGATCGTGGTTACGAGCAACTCCAGCGCGATACGCGCGAACTGGAGGAACAGGCCCAACTCCTCGACGAGGCACATCAGCGTTTGGAGGCGGACAAGGAACGGCTGAGCCTTCAGAAAAAGGAACAGGACGCGGCCCGCCTAGAGTTGAGTCAGCGCGGCAACGCGCTTGAAGGCCAACAAACGATGTTGGCCACGCTCCGCACACGGCTGGAAAAAATGCGCGACGAGATGCGCCGCCAGGAGCAAGTGCTGAGCGAGCAGCGCACCGCCCAAGAAAATACTGAAAACGAGCTTCGGCAACGCCTCGACGAAGCCAATAAGCTGCGCTCCGACCTCGACAACGACCAACAGGTCTGGATGGAGGAGCGCCGCCGCATGGAGGAGCGCCAGCTCCAGCTCGAACGCCGCCGTCGCCCAATTACGGCAGGCGCAGGAGTCATTCGAAGCTCGCGCTGCCGATCTGGAGGAACGAGAGGCGCGTGTCAATGCCGCGGCCGCCGAGCAGGAGGAACAATCGGGCCTGGTTCTGGCGCGTGGCACCCAGTTAGAACAACTACATGCCCGCATCGAAGCCGATCGTATCGCCTTCAAGGAACGCGAAGCGGCGCTCACGCGCTCCGAGCAGGCCTTGGCCGCCCTCCAGGAATCGTTGCGCCGCCGTGGCGATGAATTGTCGGCCCGACAAAGGAGTATTGATGAGCGCGAGCAGAAGCTGGCCGCCGAGGCCGCCCAGCTCCAGGCCCGCAGCCAGACGGGATCGCGCGAGATACAGGAAACGACCGCACGACTCGAAGCCTTGCGTCAGGAGCTGAACGACCGAGCCAACGAATTCGAGAAACGTCAGGAGGCAGTAGCCGCTGAGCGCGAGCGGCTCGACCTGGATCTACGAACGCTTGCCGAGCAGCGCCAGACATTGACCACGGAACGGCTCAATTTTGAGCTGGAACGCCAGGCGGCCCTGGATAGCGCGGAGCGAACGCGAGCCGAACTCGAGGCCGCTCGCAGCGAAGCTCAGGAATTGGGCAAACAGATACCGGAGCTGGAGAGTCGCGCGACGTCGGCTACCGAACGGTTGCTGCGCTCGCGGGAACAGTTGCGTGAGTACCTGGCCGAGATCCACACGTATGCGCGGCAAAGCCGAGAGGATCTGGAGGCGGCTCGGCAACATATCCAGGCGGAGCAGGAGTGCGTCCGGCAACAAGAGCGCGACCTCAATGCCGCCCGCGACGAACATCGTCTCGCTGTCACCGCCTTCCGCCAACAGTTGATCGAATGGCAAGGCCGGGTCACGGAGATGAAGCAGGCGCTCGCCCAGGGTGAGACACGACTCGACCGCCGGCAGGCCGAGGTGGAGGAACAGGCCCACCAGCTCGAAGAGACGGCGGGCCGATTGGCCCGCGAGTCGGAGGACCTTCAGGAGCAACACCGCCTCGTCGCCGAGAAGCGCGAGACGATGGATCGGCACCTGAACGACATGCGCGAGTGGTATCGGAAGAAGATGCGCGAGATCTCCGGCATCGACCGCGAGGGTGCCGCCACGGAAACCGACGCCGTCTTCATCTCGTTACCCGCGCCGGCCGCAACTGTCCCCGCCTCCGAAGTAGCACCCGTAATGGGCGAGCGCGACATCCTGTCCGTAACAGGCAATGTCGATCCGGGTGACCGCAAGCTCGGCGACTTGCTTTTGTCGCTCGGCCTGATCGAACGCGAATCGTTGACCGCTCTCCTGATCGAGGCGCATCGTCAACGCAAGACATTGCGGCAACTGTTGCTGGCCGGCAATTTCATGACGCTCTACCAGATGGCCCTGATCGAGGCTGGCAATGTCGATGGCCTGATGCTCGGGCCGGTGCGTGTCGTCGATCGCCTTCAGGCGACGCCCCATGAAGCCGTCTATCGCGTCTTCGATCCGCGCAGCAATAGCGAGGCTCTGCTGCGTCATCTCGCCGAGCCTGAGATGGCCGACGCCGTGCGCCCCGACGAATTTCGCCAACGTTTCGGAGCGGCCGCCGGTATCCGCCATGAAAACCTGGCCGCGACCTACGAGGTTCTCGACATAGCCGGCCGGCCCGCTGCCCTCCAGGAATGGCTGACCGGCCTGACCAGCTCCGACTGGCCCCAACAGATGGCCGCGCCTGGAGTTTTCTTCCGTCTCCTGGCTCAGGCGGTGCTTGGCCTCCAGGCCGCTCACGACGCGGGGCTAATTCACGGACATTTGCACGCTAGTTCGTTTGTGATAACTGGGGCTGGTGTCTTGAAAATGACAGGCCTCGGCGAGCCGAGCTGGTTGACTAGCGTCCCGAGCGCTACCGAGCCGACCGCCGCAGATGATTTGCGGGAACTTGGAGGTGTCGTCGCGGGTTGGGCTGGAAACCATAAGGGTTTCCCGGAGTCGTTGCTCACGATGATGGCGCACCTCCAAGCGACCGGTGACTTGGCCTATCCGAGTGCGATGGCCGTCCTCGAAGACCTGGATCGCATCAGCCCGCAGGTGCCGTCGAATCCCGCCGCGTGGGATCGGTTCGTGAAGCAGATACGGGATCATGCGGTGGAGGGGGAGCTGAAGCGGACGGGGTGAGAATTGCGAAGGGTATTACCGAGCCTGAAGCGTTAGCGAAGGTATTTAGACCCGCCAAAGTCGCGATTGGATTCTCGGCCGAAGCACTGTCTCAGCGTGTGTTCACTGAATCTCCGAGGTATGGCAATTCAGGTTTGACTCAGGAAGCTCCCACCTCTCGATAGGTGTTAGCGAAGAATACAAAAGCTCTTCGCTGACGCTTGAGGTTCGGAAATCCCTTTTTTCCAACAATCTCATCATTTCCTGTATGCAATCCTGCCGCTCCGGGCATTTATACTGTAGACGTTGTGCCTGAAGTGCGAGGATGCGGCGAGCATGGCCACGAAAACGAGCGAGCAAGTCCTTGAAGTTGTCCGGGGGCTTCTGCTGGCGCGGAGCTACGACCGCCGAGCGATGGGCAGCTTTTGGAGCGCTTCGTCGTCGCGCGGGACGAAGCGGCTTTCGCCGATCTCGTTCGTCGGCATGGGCCGATGGTGTTGGGAGTTTGTCGCCGTGTCTTGGGACATGAGCAAGAGGCGGAGGATGCGTTTCAGGCGGCTTTTCTCGTGCTGGCGCGGAAGGCTGGCTCGGTTCGGCCGCGCGGCATCGTCGCCGGGTGGCTCTATGAAGTCGCTCGACGCACCGCCCTCAAAGCCCGCGCGGCTTCCGCACGTCGTCGAGCCCGGGAAAAGCAGGTGGCGACTATGCCCGAAACCGGGAGCGAAATAGCGCATAGCACGAACGAGATCGTAAATATACTCGAAGAGGAGCTGGCTCGCCTTCCTGGACATTACCGGGCACCCGTCGTCCTGTGCGATCTCGAAGGGCGAACGCATCAGGAGGCTGCCCGACAGCTGGGCTGTCCAGTCGGTACGGTCTCCGGCAGACTCGTGCGAGCGCACAACTCCTGGCGCGACGCCTTGCCGTTCGCGGCGTCACAACGTCGACTGCTTTCCTGGCAACGACGATGACCGCTCAATTAACATCAGCCGGCATGAGGGCGTCCCTCATCGCCGTGACGGCGAAAGCCGCAACCGAATTTGCCTCAGGCTCGGTGGCGTCCGGGGTGGTCCCGGCGACAATTGCGACTCTCTCGGAAACCATCATCAAAGGAATGTTCATGGACAAAATTACCAAGGCGGGCATCGGGTTGTTGGTGATAGTGATGTTGACCATCGGGTTCGGCGGAGCGGCATTCTTGGCGCCTGCGGCAGGGAACGACACTCCTGTCGCGGCTAAAACAGCGGACCCGAATGTCAGGGCGGAGAAGCTGTATAGTGAGAACCGGCTGGATGGAACGTGGAGGGTGGTCGCGGCGGAACTGGAAGGACAAGATGTTATCCTCTCCCTCACGGATCATCCCACGATCACGTTCACGGCGGACAAGATGCTGTGTTCCTTCAAGCAATTGTTTGTGGGCCACGCGGAAGCGGCTGCTACGGGAGTTCACCACGTTAATTTTCGAGAGTTCCAGATCCCGTTCCGAGTGCAGGCCAATGGCCTTGGGATCAAGACTGTGCAACTCTATGTCTCCCGAGATGAAGGCAAAACATGGGGCAGGAAGGACGAAATTGAACCCGATCCAACAAACCTGAGCGCCCGAAATAGCTTTACCTTCCGAGCGCCAAGTGATGGCACTTACTGGTTTGGTGTAATATCTGTCCTGGATTCTGGTGTCGAGCAACCTGGCAGGCTCATCGATCAAGTTCCATTGAAAGTCGTCGTCGATACCAGCATCCCACTATCCAAGGAAGCATTAAAGAAAGCTTCTGAGATTATGGAATTCACATATTGCCTGAATACCGGTGTCACACCAAACCGCATCGATGTTTTCCCCACTTCAGAAGAGCACAAAGGCAAGAAAGTTCAAGGTATCTGCCAACTCAAAGGCGGCGAACTCAAGCTGACCTTGGCACAGGTTCCCAACTACGATCGTCCCAAAGAATTTATGTCGCCCAAGGGCTCAAGCACGATCAGCCTGACTCTCAAAAAAGTGGAGGAACCCAACCCCCTATGGGCCGGTCTCTCCGTGTCACATCCTGTTCTGGACCAGGCCAATGATCAATTTAAGCTCTCGTTCGCGCTACTCAATGATGGCACGACGGAAGAATCGAATATCGATCTTTTGGGATCGATCCTAGACGTCAATGGCAAGTCCCACGAGCTGCAAGGCGGTGTCGTGCAGGAAATCGATATGAAAAAGCTCGATCGGCTCAAACCAGGGAAGCTCGCGCAATTCTCGATCGGACTGTCTGACGCCACCGCGACCAAGCTCTTTCCCAAATCGGGACTCTACACGCTGACCTGGAAAGGAAAAGGGTTTGCGTCCAAACCTGTAGAGTTGCGAGTGATGCTGGAGGAGAAGAGCCGCATATTGAAGTATAGCGCGGCGACAATGCCGACCAAATTGGTACTGCAGGTCGGACAATCCGCCTCGATCGCAACGGGCGTCAAGGTCTCGGATATCGAAGATGCGACATTCCATTCCGCCGATAAACACCTCAAGGTTACATTCAACCAATCGACCGGAGAACTGCTGATCGTAATTAAAGCGGAAGCGAAAGGGAAATCGACGGTCAGCTACGAATACACGACGATCAACGGCAAGGTCGGTGGCCAAAGGGCGCTGGAAGTCGTGGTTGAGTGAGTTGTTTTCAGTCGATTGCATTTTCCGAACCTGAAGTGTGAGCAAATGGCGAATGGCGCGTCATTCGCTACTTGCTCTATACCGTGAGCGTTGTAGGAGGTACTTTGTTCGCTGCAGGTGTGCGCTTCGTGTCCGAGAATGGGTCAAGGGCATGGACAAAGTCACCGAAATAGTCATTGCCGCTCTGAAGCAAGCGCTGACGGGCGGAGAGGAACACCGGCTTTACCGCAGCGGGAAGCTCGATGGGCTGTTTCCTAGTCGGGCAGGCTCCTCGGGCGAAGCGGCGGCCCAGGCTCAACGGCAGGGCTTGCTCGATTCGACACGTGTTGAAGTGAAGGGCAAGTCTTCAATCGAATGGGTTCGGCTCACGCCGCGCGGCATTGATTTTTTACATGAGCACGAATCGCCGCTTCGTGCTCTTCATGACCTTCGTGCCACTCTGCGTGCGAATCAACAGGCCGTTCCGCTTTGGCTCGTCGAGATGCGAGAGTCGTTTCAGGCTCTCGAAACACGCCTCGCAGCCGATGCTCAAAAATGGGTCGATCGCCTCGCAGCGCTCGCTTGTCGCGTCGAGGACACGCTACGCCGTCTAGAGAGCGCCACACCCCTTTTGCCGCCGGAGCTAGCGGAGCTCCATCCTTGGTCGATTGATGCCTTGAACTATCTTGATCGCCGTCGAGGCACCGGCGCTCCGGGCGACTGTACCCTTCCGGAGCTCTTTGAGGCGATCACGCATCAGCACGTCGATCTTTCCATTGGTGGCTTTCACGACGGCCTGCGCCATCTCCATGAGCGGCGCGTGTTGCGACTCAAGCCAGCTCCCAGCTTGGGCGACGTCCCGCGCCCTGAGTTCGCCCTATTTGACGATGGCGCTATATTGTACTATGCGGAGAGATAATAGAATCCATCGGGCCGGCGCCTGGATTTAGCTGACCTCGGCTTCCGCCACAGGCACTGGCTCCGTCGCGAGAGAGGGCATGACAAAGCAAAGGTAAAGGGACTGGAAAGCCGCCACCAGACACCAAACCGAAGCGAAAGCATACCAAAAGACAATAAAACTAATCGCCGCCGATAGCACGAGCGCAACACCTAGAAAGACAAATTTTCTCGTGGGTGAGAAGATCAAAGGGGAAGCGACGACAGCTACGTAGAATAATTCCCAAATCAGTTTCGGTACGTATTGAAATGTCGTCGTATTCTGAACGTTGTAATGGATGGAATGGTGCTGTACTTCAGCCACGGGCGATACGAAATCGTTCAGCAGCGGAATGTAGACAACTAGGCCTAGCGCCAGGCCAAAAGCTGTGATAGCGGCTTGAATCCTCCTAATCTGTTTGTCGCGCTGATTGAAATAAGCACAAAATGGGATCCAAAACGGCCAAAACACCAATGCGAAGAAAAGGAAGACTAAGCCGGAAATCGTCACAAGCTGCGTATCGTAAGTACGAAGGCCCGTCCAAATCAAGCCTTCAGAGATTTGCTGAACTCCAAAGAAGATGGGGATGATGGCAATGGGTAGCAGCCTTGGATTCTTCGTAGAGACACAATTGACACAATAAATTCCCGCGGGAACGAGTGCCGCTGCCAGACCGAAACTCACTTCAGCACAAATACACATAATTGGGCCGCCGTGTTCAAGGTTTTATGTGGTAATTCGGGGCGTTTGCTAAGAGAAGTTCGATAAGAGTCTCACGCCGCATTTATTCCTGGTTCACAGCCCACACCTTCGCCAACTCGATCAGCACGCGCACCGACGTCGCTAGCTCTTCGAGGCACGTCCACTCGAGCGGCGAGTGGATGCTGTGTTCGCCGCAGGAAAGGTTGGGCGTCGGCAGGCCCAGCTCGGTGAAGCGTGAGCCGTCGGTGCCGCCGCGAACGATGGTTCGTTTTGGCTCGAGGCCGGCGTGACGCATTGCTTCTTCCGCATACTCTACAGCGCGGGGTTCTTTGGCCAGGCCGTCGGCCATATTGCGATATTGGGGCGTTACAACGACGCTTATGGACGACCCAGGATATTGCTCACTCACATTCGTCGCGATCTTATTCAAAAGCGCAGGCTCGATCCGAAAGACGCGCGGTATCGAAATCGCGCAGCAGGATTCGCATCGTCACTTCGCCGACGCCGCCCTCAATGCGATAGGGGTGGAGAAATCCTTCCCGGCCGGCAGTCGTTTCCGGCGACTCGAATTCGCGCGGCAGTTGATCGAGAAACAGTCCAGCCAGCCGCACGGCGTTGATCATGCGGCCCTTTCCGATCGACGGATGGATGTTGACACCCTTGACCGTGACGACGGCCAAGTCGGCGGAGAACGTCTCATGGTCGATCTCGCCCACGCCGCCGCCATCGAGCGTGTAGGCGACAACAGCCCCAAGCTTTTTCAGATCGACATGGTCGACCCCATGCCCGACTTCTTCATCGCAGGTAAAACAGATCCGAATAGGTCCATGAGGCACGTCGGCCCGCGACATCAGCTCCGCGACCGCTTCCATGATGACGGCCACGCCGCCCTTGTCGTCGCAACCAAGGAGCGTCGTGCCATCGGTCGTGATGATCGTCTGGCCGGTCATGCCGAGTAGCTCGGGATTCTCCGCCGTGCGAATCACTTTCGTCGGATCGCCCGGCAAAACGATGTCCTTGCCGTCGTAATTCTCGTGGATGATCGGCTTGACGTTGGCCCCTGTCGTCTCCGGCGATGTATCGACATGGGCGATCCACGCGATGGTCGGCGTCCGATAGCTCACGGTTGCGGGCACCGTGGCCATGACGATGCCCTGGCTATCCTGCTCGGCGTCCTCCAGCCCCATCGCGCCAACTCCTCCATCAACATCCAACCGAGTTCCATCTGGCCCGGCGTGCTAGGGTAGGATGTCGATTTCTCGTCAGCCGTGGTGTTGATGCGAACATAGCGGCAAAAGCGATCGAGCAACGTGTCCATGAGAAGAAGGCTCGTTATTGTTGTGGAACTATTGTTTTGAATGCTTGCGATGGACGCGTTCCAGCTTGCGAACGAATGCAACATGGGCGGGGCTAGCGATACCGTGTTGGAGCGTGGCATTTAGCTTCTTGGACGCGCAGTCCAATAGGGCCGCTCCGTCGATCCAAAAACCTGGGAAGACTTGCGAGCGCCACACGCCGTCACGGGTCGCCCTGATTTCACTCCCCGTGCGAAAGTTGAACCAGTGAAGCTCCCGCTCTTCGAGGCAGACAACGAGATACTCGGCGACACCGGCTTTTTCGTAGTCTTCGCGTTTGAGGTGCATGTCAATCGAGTAGGTGCTGAAGGCGATTTCGGCTACGAGTTCGGGAGCGCCGACGAGGTATTTCTCATCATTGACTTGCGACTGCCCCCCATATTCGGCTAAAACGCGAAGCGCCAGGTCGGGCCGAGGTTCGCTTTCTTCACTCAAAATCGCCGTCGCGTCGATCGCACAATCGATCCCGGGGGTTGCTTCCGAATAACGATCCATCATGGCGCCCAGCTTTAGCAGATACGCTCCATGCGACCAGCGCGTGGGAGACGCCATGAACACGGTTCCTCCGATGAGTTCGATTTTCACATCCTTGGGATAGGCCTCATAGCGTACATGGAACTCCGCTTGGGTCATGCGGTCGCCGTTCTGCAGCGATAACGCGTGTTCTGCCTTGTTGATGCGCATAAGCATGATAAGGTATGCTCCCAGTCCTCGCCTGGGCTTTATCCTATGCGTCGAGTTGATGCGTGGGAATGTGCGTTTTCCGAGCCTGAAGCGTTAGCGAAGGGGCATTTCTTTTCGTATTTGAATTCGTATTTCAAAACATAAGAATGCTCTTCGCGCACGCTTCAGGCTCAGTAGTCCGAATTTAAGTAGACGGTGCGGTCCCATTTCGTGCCAGGCGAAAGTAGCGCCAGGACGCTTCATGGTCGCTCTGCATAAGCCGGGCGAGGGCCAAGATTTGACTTGCATCCTCCCCAAGGCGGATCCACTCGGCTTTCCCGGCTTCCTCGGCGGCTGTCTGCCAATGCCCCAGGACCAAGGCATTTCGCGCCGCCGCTAATTGATGCGCTCGCTGCTCTTCGAGCTTGAAGAGGAGGGCAAGGTCACATTTGCAGCGTCGGCACGCTGGACCTTCTTTGTTGTCGGCTTTGCAAACCGGGCAAATCATGAGAACTCACGCATCCTCGAGATAGAAAAGAACGTCGGCCAACTCATTGCTCGCCTGGACCAACTTGTCCCATTGCCGGTCTGTCAAAGCTGTGCGCACGCGCTGCATCAATTGGTCGACTTCTGGGCGGTCCTCGGGCTGCACTTTTTCTGCTAAGCGCTCTGCTTTCTCGAGGAGCGCCCGGGCCTGAACGGCTTCGCGTTGCCCTTCATGCGGGCCGGGTATCAGTGTCGGCGGCTCAGCCTCGGCTTCATCGTCATCGAGCAGTTCGTCCTCTTCGTCAGAGCCCTCCCAGAGCTGGTTGAGGCGTGCCTGTGCGTCGGCACGCTCATTCCGCTCAAAGCGGGCCAGGGCGTTTTCGATGGTGACTTCTTTTTGCAATCCGGTGGCTCGTTCACGGGCGGAGACCTTGAGGATGCCATCAAGGTTTAGGTCGAGCTGGACCACGATGGGGTTGCCGGCGGGCACAGCCGCCAGGCCTTGGACCATGAATTTGCCGACGCGGTGATTGTGCCGCACATCGTCGCTTTCCCCTTGATAGACGTCGACTTCCACCTTGGTCTGCCCATCCATGTGCGTATGAAACAGCTCGCTGCGTGTCGCCGGTAAGGGAGTATTGCGATGAATAATGGGCACGAAGCGATACTCGAAACTATAACCCTCCGAGTCGTCGATGCATTTGATGCCAAGAGAATGCGGCGTGATGTCTACCAGAACGGAGCCGACGTCGATGCCGGCGACGATCGCGCCCTGAATGGCGGCACCCATGGCGACACAAAGATCCGGATTGACCTCTTGGTGCGGCGGCTGGTCGAGGCGATTTTCGAGCATTTGCGAGATGACGGGAGTCCGCGTGCTCCCGCCCACTAATACGACCTTGTCAATGTGCCGTCCCGTGAGATGAGCATCGTCGAGGGCGCGTTGCACGCAGTCCATCGTCCGATCGAGCAAAGGGCGAATTAAATCCTCATATTCGACCCGGCTAATCTCCGTGTTGAGGTGAAGGGCTTGCCCGTCCTTTTCCGCGATGAATTCTTCTTCGATCCGGGCGAACGGATGTTCGGAGAGGTAGCGCTTGGCGGCCTCGACGGCCCGTAGAATGCGCGCCTTGGGAATGAGGCTGGTGCGGAGATCGATGCCATGCTCTTGTTGGAAGCGATCACAGACCAGTTTTAGAAGCAAATCGTCGAAATCGTCGCCGCCGAGGTGCGTATCGCCGTGGCTAGAAAGAACCTCGACCACGCCCTGTTGGGATTGCACAATAGACACGTCAAAAGTGCCGCCGCCCAGGTCGTAGACGAGCATCCGCCGCATCTCGGCCTGACTCGGGTCGTAAGCGAGCGAAGCGGCGGTGGGCTCATTGATGATGCGAACGACTTCCAGTCCGGCAAGCTCGCCGGCTTCCTTGGTCGCTTGCCGCTGGGCGTCGTTGAAATAGGCTGGAACCGTGATGACCGCTTTACGCGCCTCGAAGCCGAGCTGTTGCGAGGCTCGAGACTTCAGAGCCTTCAGAATCATTGCCGAGATTTCTTGGGGGCGATACTCCTGCTCCCCCAGTTTGACTTTGACATCTTCTCCCATCTTCCGCTTGATCGATTTGATCGTGCGTTCGGGAGCGATAACCCATTGATTTCGCGCCGCCTTGCCGACCAACAGCCGGCCATCTTCCGACAGGCCTACGAACGAGGGCAGGATCGGATCATTATCATCGGTAAAAACATGAGGTTGACCGTCGCGGACGATAGCGACTTCGCTATTAGTAGTGCCGAGATCGATGCCGATGATTGTGTCCATGAGAGGCCACCCGCCTAGGTAAGAGGAAACATGTTGGTCAACGCCACAGCTTACTGCAAATTTGGACGCTTGTTAGCTGCGACGCGCAGGGAATTCACCCTTTCGCGACGCGTACTTGCGCGAAGCGAAAAACGCGCCCGTTCCATAGGTAGCCGCGGCGGATTTCATCGATTACTTCGCCGGAGGTTCGGCCGCTGCCGGCGACTGCTTCCAGAGCCTCCATTCGTTCAGGGTCAAACACCTGGCCGACGGTCGGGATTACGGACAAGCCATGTTGCTTGAGGGCTCGCTCAATGCGCTGGAGCCCCATCGTATATCCCGTTACGAGCGCCGTAAGCGACAGCGACGCGCTTTGCGCCGCGTGTTTGGCCTGGTCTTGGCGCGACTTATTCTTGAGACGGTCGTGTTCGCGCCGGTCGCGTAGCCGAGCGATTTCGGCGCGTAACCCGTTGTTATTTATCGGTTTAATGCCAAATAAGCCGGCCAGCCAAGGCAACTTGACAGGTCCGATTTGGTCGGGCAAAAAAATTTGCCCCTCAGTGTCTTTTTCGTCCGGCTCGAGCACTTCGACTACCTTTTCCAGCAACGGTTGAATCGAGCATTGGGCGCGTGCCACTTCGCGGTTGGCCAGCGACAAGGCATCGTGAAGCTCAACCAAGGTATTCAAAACCGGCCGTAGGCGTTCATCGGCGGACTGGGAACGTGCCTGTTCAGCCTGGTCGCGCTGCCGGCGGAGGTCGTCAAGCGCCTGGGAGAGTTGCTGCATGGCGGAACTGGTCAGCTCTTGCTGCGCCGGGCTGCTTTTGTTTGCAGGTTGACTTCATGGCGCAGACCGAGGAATTGAGCAAGCAGGGTATGGAGGTCGATCGATGGCGACGGCGCTGGGGGCGCGAGCGCGAGTTCGCGGTTCGTCGTCAGCCAGGCGCGCATTTCGTCTAAAACCGCTCGGATTTGTTCGTCATTCAAGGCTTGCGCAGCTTGGTTATCAGCTCTTTCAGAGAGACCCGGCGGCGCGGACTCTGACATTCCAGTTCCTCCAAGATAGCGTCGATGCTGTCTTTTTTACCGGCTTCGAACAAACGATAACGTACACGGGTGTTCAGGTCGCGCAGCTTCTCGTAGGCCGACCGAATGACGGCGAATCTCTGAGCCTGCTGCTCGGGCGGAAATTGCTTGACGAGTTCAAGATAACGCTGACGAATTGCTTCGTCCGTGCTATCCACAGGCAGTCCCATGACGAGGTAGGGATCTTCCATCGCGCGAGTTCCTTGCATTCGTAGTTAATCGTCGTCGAATTCATCCTCATCTTCAAAATCGTCCTCGGATCGACCAAAGTCGAAGAATTCCCGAAACGCCCTCCCAAACGGGTTGAGGTCATCGAGCGACTGCTCTTTTTCTTTGATCTCGTCCAGGAGCGCTCGACTTTGTTCGGACGACAGCGCTCCTATTTTTGATCGTGCATCTTCTAGATAGCGATTGGTGGAGTAAACGGATGGCCCCCTCGGCTTCATGAACTCGGCGCAGGCTCGGAAATAAGGAAAGTATGGACTGGCCGAATAGCGGGATTCCCCAAGGTCGATAACCTCGCGAAGCAGCTTCATGGAATGTAGGTCGATTAAATCGCGACAGACAGCGACCAGCACCGGCTCGTCCCAGGTGGAGGCGCAGGGCCTGGCTGAGATAGGTCAGTATTTTGCGCGATGGGTCTTGAGTCCTGTATACGTGATCTCTTGACGCTCAAACCATGTTGTCGCCGCGAGCAATATCCGGGCGACCTTTTGATCCGCCTGGCCGCCCAAAAGCGCTTTGAACTCATTGTCGAAGCGCTTCTTTATCTTGGGCGAAAGTTTCTTCCGCGCCGCCTCGGCTAACAGGCGATACGTCAGAGCAGGCCCAGGGGCATGGGCACGCGCCCACTGCAGCAATTCCTCGGCGCGGGCCTCATTTTTACTTATTAGCTCGCCGCAAACCCACGACGCGAGGACCTCGGGGTCGTCTGGTGTCGAGGCGAACGACTGGGCCATTTCGTAGTGTCGCCGCGCCTCGTCGAATTGCTTCGCTTCAATCAAGGCGTCGGCCGCCTTAAGGCAAGCCGATTTGACGGCTTCGCGCAAGCCGCGATCGAGCGGATTGACTTTGACCGCGCCTGATACAAGGTCAATGCCTCGGCATAATTTCCCTGCTCGGTAAGCAGTTCGCCGAGATCGCGCAGCGTTTCCAGATGATCGGGAAAGACGTCGAGCAATTTCCTGCCCGCCTGGGCAGCCTTGGCGGGTCGCTTTTTCCACCGTTCGTAATCAAATAAATTGCGATAACTCTCTACCATATCGGGCGCGAACTCGATGGCTCGTTGGAAACAGGTAACAGCATTGATATGTGGCAGTTTCGGGGCTGGTACGCCTCCAAAATGGCCCCCTTCTTCGCGCTCGTCATCAATGCGCGCCGCGATATCTCCCATGTGTAGCCATAACAAGGCGCGCGCTCGTTCCGCCTGTCCCGACGGCCATAGCTCCGGATGGGCCGCGACCTCTCTTTCATATGCTTGCCAGGCTGTGTAAGACTCGATCAGCTCAGGTCCGTCCAGTCGTTCGAGGCCGAGGGCGAGCAAGCGCTGAAAATCTCGATCAAACTCAGGCGCGCCGAAAACACGCCGATAATGCGAAATATCGGACGGAAGACCATCAAGGATGGCCCAATAAAAGCAGTTGGCGAGACGCGGCACCACGCTGGGCGCTTGTTGACGGAGGAAGCGCAACGATAGGCTCGACTTTCTTCAAGGCGGCAGCCAACGATTTGCCGCGACTCATCAAGGGGCGAATCGATTGCAGCTGCGGCCCTATCGCGGCTCCTTGAAGGCGCTGGTAAGCGCATACTCAGGAGCGCCTGAAGATCCTTGGGCTGGGCGGTTCGAAAGGCAGAGTCGATCTTGAGGCGAAAAGGCGCAACCAGCTGTGCCGGTAATCGCGTTGGACTGAGGCGTTGCCAATTATCGATTGCACGACTGTCGTCCTGTTGATACCACGCCTGGAGACCACGGAGCAGAAGTTTCCATTCGTTGAATGGAGACCGCAACCCGATTGCCTGAAGCGTTTCCCGCACCGCGTCGTCTTGGCCACGCTCCAGCTGAGTGAAGGCAAGTAATACTCGATCGAAGTCGGCACGAAGCGCGTCCGGGACCAAGGTGCGGCCAGCGGCCTCTTTTTCAATGGCGGCGTCGAGGATCTGCAATTCCAGATCTTTCGTGATCGGTGAGTCAGTGGGAAGCCTGGACCGGAACGCGGAAATTTTCTCCGTTTCGCCCGTCAAAGCGATCTCCCGAGCCAGCTCCTCAATCCAGGCCGGATTGGCTTCATCGAGTCGGATCCCCGCCTCCAGCGTTGCTGCCGCATCTCGGTTATACCCTTGTTTCCGGAGCTGCCGCGCTCTTTCAACGGTAACCGTTTTTAATAAGGTGCGATGCTCGGTAGTCGGGGAGCCTTTGAAAAGCTGCTTGGCTACTTCGAGGGCTTGTTGGTGGCGCCCTTCAGAGCGGGCGCACTCGACCTTGGCCTGGAGAGGATCCAAGCCTATCGGCGGAGGAGTGGACGGCGAACGGGACTGGGGCATCGCGCGACCGGCGAAAAGGGATTGGAAACAGAATAACGATTCGACCGACTCAAAGGCAATCGTATTCAATATGGCCGAAAAAGAAAGCGGCTTCAGAAACTTGTTGTTTCTGAAGCCGCCGATTTGCTCAATGAGCCAGATGCTAAGACCAACTAGTGGAATTAGAAACCGCTCGGGGTCACGGTCGTGGTGTTCGGATCGCACGCCCAATTGAAGATCGTCGAGCAATAAGGATTGGTCGTGGTATTCAATTCGTAGGCCGCGTAAGGAGTCGTCGAGATTGTGGACATCGGACGAGTGCTGGCGTCAGCCATCGTCACGAGGAAGCCGGCAGCGCTGTAAGCGTGAGCCGTCTGGTCACCGTACGGCGAAGCGACAGTAACAGGCGCTGCGGGAGCGGTGCCGTTGCAAATCTGGATGTTGTTCGCTGTCATGATCGGAGTCGTTGCATAAACACAGCCAGGCATGCCGCCTGGGTTCACGCCAACAAGACTCGTCGAACCACCACCCGCGCCCCAGATGGAGTTAGCGGGAATCTTTGCTGAGGACGAAGAGTATGGCGTCGTCACCGTCTGGGTGGTCTCGAACGTATCAGCCCAATAGAAGGCAACGTCAGCGGTTTGCGAATAACGCTCGCCGAAGATGATGATGTTGGTGGTACCCTTCTGGTTGAAGGTGGCGGGGAATTTCGCGCCATAGCTTTCACCAGCGGTGGCGGGCTTCAACGCGGCAGCGTTGACCCAGTAGCTGCACTGGTTGTTGTTACCTGGATTGCTGTTGTCAAGCGGAGCGTAGTAGGTCTTGATCGCGGTGAGAGCGGCCGTGGCCGAAGCGCCAGCGGCTGGAGCATGGTAGTTGGCTGTGTTCGTGTACCCAGTGGTAAACGAGTTATAAACGTTCCCTTGCTCGATATTCGGCAGAGCAAAGAAGAAGAACGACCCCATCTTGCCCTGGAACGTACCGGTTCCGTAGGTATAAGACGGCGGCAACTTACCAGCGTACGTGTTGCCCATGTCGTTGAGCGCGATGCCCATTTGACGCATGTTGTTGGAAGAGGTCGAGCGTGCCGCGGATTCACGAACTTTCTGAACCGCCGGCAGCAGCAGACCAATGAGTACAGCGATGATGGCGATAACCACCAACAGTTCGATCAGTGTGAATCCACCAGACCGACGCAACGAGTTGAGTTTCACGGAGCCAATCCTTTCAAATAGAACAACGATAGCGAAAAAGACCGACGAGACCGAGGCGAATGAGAGAAAGCAACGGAGAGATATTAAGGATGCTTTCTATAAGTAGAGCATTTTCTGCCAGGATTGCAAGTCCCTCTTTATTAAAATTCTGAAGGAATCCCTCATTTTCAGGGATGCACCGCGACACCTACCGGGCACGTTCATCGAATCTACTTCAATCATTGTCGCGGCGCATCTTGGCCTGATCCTTACCGCTTCTCCAGACGATCAACTCCCGGCGCCATAGATCGACCTTATGAGCGATCGAGCCTTGATCCTGTTGAGTCCGTATCGTTTGCCGACGCATACGACGCTTTATCTCGCCGACGACGACGTAGCCGCTTTTCTCAATGCCGCGAGCGTGCTTTGGCATCCAGCGGCCCTGAATCGCGCGATTGGGCCGCCGCGGATTGACTCACCCTATGACCATGATCGTCCTGTTGACGGGCAGATCTTTGCCGTGCCCGAACATCCGCCGCTGGGACTGCCCGACGACTGGGATTCGCGCGTCAGCGCGGCGGGCGCCATCGTCTTCAAAACGACCGCGAGCCGGATCGAATCGCTGGCTCGGCTCAAAGCAGCCCTTGAGCCAGCCGCCGATTCGACGACGAAAATGTTGCTTGAACTGCCTGCGGAGCGAATTGCACCGTTTCTCGCTTTAGGGTTCGGCTACGTTCAGCTGCACGGTCTGTTCGAGGCGATGTCGCATGACAACGTCCTGTCGAAGGACGATTTCTGGAATGACGTCAGCCAAGCCGTGGCCGCGCTGACGGGCGACGATCCCGGCGCCGCAGGCCGCCATTTGCAGGCTGCGGCGCAGAGGTTGCTGGAAGCGCGCGAGATCGTGTCCTCCTCGCCGTTGCACCTGATTGATCTCTGTTTACTGGACGAACAAAAGCCGGAAACCGAGTGGCCCCAAGGTCTACGGCTGGGTCATTCGCTCAATGTGATCGCCTGCGCCGAACGGCTTGCGCGACTCGCACGGGATCGACCGGAACACTTCGCGATTCTGCGGGAACGACTGGCCGGCGAACAGGCCGAACTCTGCGGCGGCCCCTATCAGGAACGAGACGATGCGCTGCTGCCGCTGGAGTCACAGATCTGGAATATCCAAAAAGGCCAACGTGTTTACAAGGAACTCTTAGGGAAAGAGGTGGCGGTCTTCGCCCGGCACAAA
Organism: uncultured Planctomycetaceae bacterium; assembly: GCA_963790585.1. GTDB lineage: Bacteria > Planctomycetota > Planctomycetia > Gemmatales > Gemmataceae > CAWBOY01. Next base: position 296,866 of record CAWBOY010000008.1, on the reverse strand, counting down.
TTTGGCTCCCACCCGCAGCTGCCGATGCTGTTGCAGAACCTGGGGATTAGCCGCGCGGTGCTCCTCGCATTTGATGACAGTATGCTGCCGACGCATCGCGGCGCGGTCATTAGTTGGTGTTCGCTCGACGGCAAACAGATTGAGGCGTTCGCGCGGATACCCCTGGCGGCCGATTCGCCCCAAACCTATTTTCATCTGCCCTACCATCTTTATCAGACGTTGATGCACGACTCTTCCGCGTCGCTGGCGCTGTTGCATCGTGAGAAAGAGCCGGCGCCCTGGTACGCGGATTGGCAGGAGCTGAATCGGCTCGCTCCGGTCCTCGGCGTTTGGTCGACGCTGTCGAATTACCTCAGCTCGGTTTCGCCCCAGGATTATCCCTCGCCAGCGACGGCCGACGAGTTTCACAGCGAGTATCTCCTGACCCGCGTGGCCGCGGCCGAGGCAGGCGGGCCGCGCGATGTTGTCAGCGGCTTCGCCGTGCAACAACGGGCGCGGCGCAAGCTCGATACTTTATTTACGCTGAGTGCCCTGTCGCGCGGCCTGGGCGGCCCACCCGCCGAAGGAGTGCCGGCCGATGCGGAACTGGTCCGGCTGGAAGATTGCGTCGAATCGGCGGTGGTCATTGACCAAGAAGAATTGAACGGCGCTCTCGAAAAAACAGCGGCAGCGCTCAGCCATAGGCTCGTAGCCCGAGGCCCAGCGCACGACGGGTTCTTGGTCCTCAATCCTTGTAGCTTCAAACGCCGCATCGCGCTCGAGCTGCCGGACCTCAAGGCAGCCATTCCAACCGGCGGCGCCGTCAAAGCAAGCCAGCTGAATGGCACCACCGGACTGGTCGTCGTCGAAGTGCCAGCGCTCGGTTTTGCCTGGTTTCCCAAAACGGGCGGGCCCGCCGCGCCCCCAGCTCTCGGACGGATGAAGCTCGCGGACGAGCGCTCGGTACGCAACGAATTCTTCGAGGCCGAAATCGACCCTTCTACCGGCGGCCTCAAAGCGATACGCGACCATCGCACGCGTGTCAATCGCATCGGTCAACAGCTGATCTTCAATCCCGGCAGCACGGCACGGATGCGAAAGTCAACCGTCAACTCCGTCGGCCCCGCGCTCGGTGAAATTGTCACCGAAGGCGTCCTGGTCGATACCCACGACGAGGAACTGGCTACATTTCGGCAGCGCTTCCGCGCCTGGATCGGTCGGCCGATTCTCGAAATGCGCATCGAATTGACGCCCACGCGCCAGCCGGAAGGCTACCCCTGGCATTCGTTTTACGGGGCCCGCTTCGCCTGGCGCGACCCGACGGCACCGATGCTCCGCGGCGGCAACGGTACAGTCGAGTTGACTGGTGTCACTCGGCCAGAGACGGGTGACTTCCTCGAGCTACGTCAAGGATCGCAAAACACCATCATTCTGCCGGGCGGCTTGCCCTTTCATCAGCGTCAGGGTAATCGGATGGTCGACGTCATCCTCATCCCAGCCGGTGAGGCGGCGACGACTTTCGATTTGGCCATCGGTCTTGATCGCGATGTTCCGATGCAAACGGCACTCGGGTTGACGACGCCTGCGCCGGTGACGGCGACGGTGCAAGGGCCGCCTCACGTCGGCGACACCGGCTGGCTTTTTCACCTTGATGCGACTAATGTTCTGCTGCTCAGCCTTCGGCCCGGCGAAGGTGAATCCATCATCGCCCGCATGTTGGAGTGCAGTGGCAACAGCGGCCCCGCTGAGTTGCGCTGTCCGCGCAATCCGAAGCGCACCATGCTTGTCGATTGCCGCGGACAAACCCTGGTCGACCTATCGACCAGCGGCGACGCGGTTTTATTGGACGTGAATCATCACGATTTGATGCAGGTCCGAGTTGAGTTCGGGTGATGCGAAGTTGTCTCCAAGAGCCGGGAGCGTTAGCGACCGGAGCGCATTACACTCGCGCAGACTTTCTCCGGGAGCCGACGCTCCCGGCTCTTGAAGAAGAGCTGTGAGCGGTCTTGTCGCGGGCAGTTCCTCGCGGTTAGACTGCTTCGTGAAGCATCACCCAACTGCGTTTCGCGGAACCAGCGCCCGTCCCGCGGCGACTAACCGAAGCAACGGCATTTCCACCACGGAGGAACCGGCATGTGCGGAATCGTTGGCTACACCGGACGACGCGAAGCGGAGCCGATCCTCATCGAAGGCCTGCGGCGCCTCGAATATCGCGGTTACGATAGTGCGGGGCTTGTCACACTGACGGGTCACCGCCTTCATATCCGCAAAAAGGCGGGCCGCATCCAGGAATTGGCTCGTCACCTCCGCGAACATCCGATTCCCGGGTGCGTCGGCATCAGCCACACGCGCTGGGCAACTCACGGCCCCGCTAACGATATTAATGCCCATCCGCATCTCAGCTCGGACGGACAAGTCGCCGTTGTCCACAATGGCGTAATCGAGAACTATGCCGCTCTCAAACGGCAGTTAATCGCCGACGGCGTCGTCTTTCGTTCCGATACCGACACCGAAGTTATCGCTCAGTTGATCGCGCGAAATTTGCCGCAGAATCGAGTGCCCGATCCCAGTGGAGCCGACCTGATCGAAGCCGTCGCCAAGGTGTTGCCGCTGCTCAAGGGCACCTACGGCCTTGCGATCGTCTGCGCTCGGCATCCCGAGTTGATCCTCGGCGCACGCCTGGGCAGCCCGCTCGTCCTCGGTCTTGGCGACGGTGAGAACATCCTCGCCAGCGATCCCAGCGCTCTCCTGGGCCAGGCACAAAAAGTCGTCTTCCTACAAGATCACCAGATGTGCGTGCTGACGCCCGACGATTGGCATATTCTCGACGCCGACCGGATGCGCGTCGAAGCGTCCATCGAACCGATCGAGTGGGAAGCGTCCGAATCGGATCGCGGCAGCTTCGATCACTACATGCTCAAGGAGATCTACGAGCAACCCGAAGCGCTCGAGAACGCCTTGCGCGGCCGGCTCGACGATAGCAACTCGACGGCCCATTTCGGCGGCTTGAACCTTGATCCGCAGCGGCTGCGTCAGGTGGAGCGCATCATCCTGACGGCTTGCGGGACCAGCTATCACGCGGCTCTTGTCGGCGAATACCTCTTTGAAGAGTTCGCCCGCATCCCAGTCGAAGTCGAATACGCCAGCGAATTTCGTTACCGCAATCCGCCGATCGATCGCAACACGATTGTCATTGTCATGACGCAGTCGGGTGAGACGGCGGACACCTTGGCCGCCATGCGCGAAAGCAAGCGCAAGGGTCACGCGACTTTGGCCCTCTGCAATGTCGTCGGTTCGAGCATTGCCCGCGAGGCCGACGGCGGCGTTTACCTCCACGCAGGTCCGGAAATCGGCGTCGCCTCGACCAAGGCGTTCACGAATCAAGTCGCGGTCCTGGCGATGCTCGCGCTTTACTTCGGCCGCCTGCGGCATCTGTCGAGTATCCAGGGCGCGCGCATTATCAATGAACTCCGGGCCATCCCCGATGCCGTGCGCCAGGCGCTCAACTGCCATGAGTCAGTGAAGCGCATCGCCGAGCGCTATTATGGCGTGCGTAACTTCCTCTATCTGGGAAGGCAGTATCATTATCCCGTCGCGCTCGAAGGAGCGCTGAAAATGAAGGAAATTAGCTACATTCACGCCGAAGGCTATCCTGCGGCCGAAATGAAGCACGGGCCAATCGCCCTGGTCGATCCGGAAACGCCGTCGGTCTTCCTGCTGCCGCGCGGTTCGATCTTTGAAAAGGTGATGAGCAACCTGGAAGAGGTCAAGGCCCGGGGTGGACCCGTCATCGCAATCGCTTGTGAAGGGGATGAGGAAGTAGCCGCCCGCGCGGATGAAGTGATCTATGTTCCTGAAGTGCCGGACTATCTGCAGCCTATCGTCTCGGCGGTGCCGCTCCAGCTCCTGGCCTATCACATCGCCTTGCTACGTGGCTGTGACGTCGATAAGCCCCGCAACCTTGCGAAGAGTGTTACGGTAGAGTAAAGCTTCAATTTACCAACCCCGCGCAAGCGCGGGGTTCGTCCCCCATCAGGCTTCAACAACCGGCTGGCGCGCGGGCAAGCGCCACCACGCCCAGCTCAACCCAATTCCTAACGCAATTCCGATCCAATCGAGGCCGACATCCTGCGGGCTGCCATGGCGCTCGGGAACGTAGAGTTGCGCGATCTCGGTTCCTATGCCGTGCAATGCCAGGAATGCTACGAGTAACCACCGGCGCCAGCCGCGAACATGCAGCCAGCCGGCTAAAATCGTCAGGCCCGCATAACCAGTGACGTGCAAGATCTTGGAAGATGGAAATTGAAAACCGTCCGGCAGCACTTTCTTGCCGGCATCGACGGGATACCGCGACACGAGACAATAGGTCCAAAACAGCACGCAAGCAATCCAGAGCATCCAGCGGCCGACAAACATGGACCGGTCACCTTGTCCGAGGCGAGAATTCGCGTCAAAAGGCGCAGTATAGCAAGGTGTGGGGCGCGAGCCAAGGCGGTAGTTTAACATCAGAACAAAGCATTTCCTTAAATTGCTCACCAGCCGCGAGCGTGAGCGCGGTGTCAAATCCGCGAACCCGTCGCTTGCGCTCTGGGCTGGTGAATTCCAGCCATGGGGACGCATTCCACGTCACTCCTCAGCATTGAGCCGACGGGGCGTGACGAGCACGAAGAGGTGGCGATCCTCTTGAAAATAACCGACAGTATTGAAAAGTCGATTTACATAAGGAATCTCACTCAAAATCGGGGGGCCCCATTCGCTGCGGACCTCTTCCGTTCGCTTCCAGCCGCCCAAAAGGGCCGTCTCGCCGTCTTTGAGCTCAAACGTCTCGTCGAGACTGAGGCGACAGATCGTCGGCGTTTGGCCGGTACTCGCCTTTGGCTCCTTGGTCCTTTTTCCCGCCGGGCAGGTTACGACCTTTACGTTAGCGCACTCGACAGAGTCGTACGCGAGGGTCGTCAGGCTAGATTCGAGATGAATTGAGTGCGAATCCTTCGCATTCTTGGCGATATTGGTGCAGACGGTGAACTGCGTACCCAGCTTCATCGCTTCGAACTTCGGTTGATAGAAGACCTTGGCGTCCGTGGATACAGCAGACTCCTCAGTTTTGAGAGTAGGGCAGGCCTGCACCAGTTCCACGTGCAGATTTTCGCCCGTTCGACCGACGAGCCTGGGTGCCTGCATGACATTGCAGCTTGCATTTTGTTGCGTGAAGTTGAGCAAGAAATACACTTCGCGCGGGCTTAATGTCGCCAGTGGCCGGGCAGTCGAGGTATCAGCGTTCTTGCTCGGTTTGCCAAAGAGATCCGTGTTCTTGGAAAGTTCGGCAAACGTCGATTCCGGTATGGAAACGATGCGGATCTCGACAGCGATATTTGGCTCCTTTTTCGCTGGCGCTGGTTGATCCGCGAAAGCCCACGGTAGGTTTGAACCGGCCAAAATAAGCAGATTAAGCCAAGCCGTCGTGAACGAGCCAGAAAACATGGGTCACGCCCTCCAAGGAAAGAGATCGACTCGAATGGGGCTATACGCAGATTGGAGCGAGCGAGCAATGTGAATTCTCACCAGCCCTAAGCGCGAGGGTATGCCTTCCGATTTTGGCAGTCACGGATTGATGAGACCACGGTCCAAGAGGGGTTGATTGTGGATTTGTTTACATCTCGATCCCCGTTGTAGATAGAAAGCCAATAATACCAATTGTTTAGAGCGCGGGAGCGAGATGCAAACGTGATGCAGTTTTTTTGCATCCTGGTCCTTGCATCCTGTCGTCTCTGCCAGTGCTAAAAGTGAGAGCCGCACGCCTGGCTAGTGAGCAAAGCGGCGCCCTTCCTCTAATCCGTGTCCTTTGTTATTCTGCCACTGTGGACTAACCCCGCTTTTCGTTCCCTTCCGGTGCGGACCATGACGAACGGCGACCCGTGGTCGCTGATCGAAGGAATGTTGGCCGTCGCTCGCGGCGGTGATCTCGGTCTACTTCAACAATGTCTCGATTTGGCTCGGCAACATGACGGCGAGCGCGGCGTGCTGCGCGTACAGCGACGCTTGCTTGCACTGGGGCTCGGGAGTCAAGAGGCCCGGCACGCCATGCTCGATCGGGCGCAGGCGCGACATGCTTCGCTCTGCCCTTGGTGTTACACCTCTGTGACGATTCCGCGCGAAGTAGGCACGCCGCGTTTGCGGCAAAAACATGGGCAGCTCTCCTGCTTGGGGCATCGGATCCGCCTCTTGGAAAAGGGCTGGCGCACGCGGCTCGAGGTGAAAACGCCGACCCGCACGGTCTATCGCGGCCCCGAGCCGGGTTTGTATCTAACACGACACGGAGCGGCTTGGCTGCTCGTTGGGCCTTGGGTGTTCGTCGCCCTTGCGGCAGCACTTCTAGGACCAACAGGACCGGTTTTATCCGTTTCCGTTGTCGGATGCCTCGCGGCAGCGCTCGTGGCGTTCAGCGTCGTCTCGCTGGGCTGGCAACCGCGGCCGCGCGATGAGCGGATTCACGACCATGCCTGGCATATGCTGGCCCCGCGCTTGCTCAAGAATTCTCTCGAGCCGGCCAACTCGGCTTTTCTAGCGGCGTTGGCACGGAAGACGCTCGACGACGAAGCCGCGCTGCCCTCTCCGGACGTGCAAACGTTGCTGCTCACGCGCGGTGAAAGAGCGATTCAGGACGGCCCCTTGCCGCCTGGGTATTTGGCACTCTGGCGACGGCTGGGAATTGAGGCAACTCTCAACGACGGCACCGATCCGATTCCGCTAATCGCCCATCAAGTGAGCCGTTGCTTTCAGGGTCTGCTGCCGATGCTCTTCGCCGAGTGCCTACTCGACGGCTGGCAAGCGGCATGGCTCACGCCTGGAGCGCGCGGGCGCGGCTGCGCATCCTCGTCGCCGACCAGGCGTTCGAGGCCGGTTTTGAGGTGGCGGACCTGCTCGGTGCCGGCCAGATGGCGCCGGCCCTTGCCGCGCTACTTCGCATAAGCGACCCGGACGGGTTGGCCGCGCTGCGTCTACTGTGGTCTTTGCGGCCGACGCGGCCCTGGTTTCGTTGCGGCTTGTCGCGCACGGTCTTCGAGTTGGCAACCGAACCGCAATCGGCCGAGCTCCTCGCCTCTTATCCAGATCTCTTGCTCGTCCAGGATTCCCCCGAATTGCCGTTGATTACCCACAACGATCAGCCCGAAGCTGCCGTACAAGTTCTTCTCTGCGCCGCGGCCTGTTCTTTCAATCGGTTTTATTCACGGCGATGCCACGAATGATCGAGACCCGGCGCCGCAAGATCGGTCACGAGCTTAAACTCGACGGACTCCGCTTCCGGTCTGACCAGCCACTCGACCAGACTGGCTCCTTGCTCGAAGTCTGGTTCCGCTACGCGTTCAGCGATTTTCTACCCGACATTCGCAGAGCCCTCACGTGGCGCTCGCCCGACCGAACCATCACTTTGCGTGCGATGGGCGCTTTAGCGTGCCCGGATTGTGGTCGCTATTTCCTGGGTCGGGTTGGCGAAGTCGGCGTAACTCTCGACGAGGAAACCCCAACGAAAAGTGGCAACTCAGCCAAGCCGCGTAGGAAGAAGAAGAAGGATAGCCCGTCCGGCGGGGATCGTTAAGGCCTTACGAATTACTTGTCTTCCGCCATCGCTCGCAACCTCCGCGTTTTATCACGTTTGCAGTTCCTAATTCCCACCGCGGCATGGACTTCCGATTAAGAGCCTCCTCATGAGAGGCCGATAACTTCTTCGGGTCGAAGTGGGCGTTGCCTACTTGCGTTGGCCCAAAAGACCCGACATGCCCGATCCCTGCGAAAAGATTGCCCCGAGACTAGCCGCCACGGTTTCGCGGACGTCAGGAGACAACTTCATGATTAGTGAAGACGTGATGGTTCCGAGTTCCGAAACGGACCAACTCCGTCTCCAGTTGCTCCAAGCGCAGCGCCTCAGCAGCGTTGGCGCGTTGGCAAGCAGCGTGGCCCATGAATTTAACAACATCTTGACGACTATTATCAACTACGCCCGCCTTGCTCAACGGCCTACTCTCGACGATGCTGGCCGTCAACAAGCTTTGGAAAAGATCTTAAAAGGAGGCCAACGGGCCGCAGTCATCATCAGCAGCATGCTTGGCTTCGCCAGGAACAACGCAACGCAACGGGAAATGACCGATCTTGTCGCGCTGATGGAAGAGACGCTGGTCCTGACCGACAAGGACCTGAGCAAGCATCGGATTCATGTGGAAAAGAAGTATCACGGCCGGCCGAGGGCCTGGGTAGTAGGCGCACAAATCGAACAGGTTCTGCTCAATCTGCTCATCAACGCTCGGCAAGCGATGCCCCGCGGCGGCCAATTGAAAATAGAAGTGCGCGAGAACGAGCGGACGCAGATGGCGGAAATCCGCATCGCCGACTCCGGCATCGGCATCCCACCGGATCGACTGCGCCTGATCTTCGAGCCGTTCTTCACGACGAAAGAGCCGGACGAAAACGGTCACGGGGGTTCAGGCTTGGGTTTGAGCGTATGTCGGCAAATTATCGAGCAGCACAACGGCCGCATCCGCGTGGAAAGCGTCGTCGGCAAGGGTTCGACGTTCACGGTGAAGCTGCCGCTAAAGCCGGAAGAGGAGAAGGAATGAGGGGGCTCTTGAATGGGCCGGTTACGATTCTTAAAAGCTCTCTGGAAATTCATGCCTTCCCCACCCAGGGTGCGCAGCGCACCCTGGGTGGGGAATGTGTGACTTATCGAAGAGTCTCCTGATCACCCAGATCACGTTCCTTCGGCAGCGCTTTGATGATCTTTTCAACCTGTTCAATGTCTTCGTCGCTAACGCCTTCGCGGCGGCGGTAGCGGCGTTTGAGCCCGTCGAGGATGAATTCCCAGATTTCTCGGGTCGGCTGAAGGCCGGGCCGCCACTCCGTGCGGCGGAGCGGCTTCCATTTGAAGGTCCATTCCCCCGCGAATCGTTCGGCGCAGAGAAAGCAGCTTCGCTCCCGTTTCCGGTTCTGTATCAGTCCATTTAATTTCCACGTCTGTCGTCCTCCCGGCGGATGCGGAGCCGATCGACAAACGCTTCAAGGTCGGGCGGCAACGGCATCGACCAGTGTAGAATCTCGCCACGCACGGGATGCCGGAAACCCAAGTCGGCCGCATGCAACGCCAAACGCGGGGCTCGCGATGTGTCGGAGGCTTGTGTGCCATCGGCGCGGATGTGATAGACCTTATCTCCACAAACGGGATGGCCTAACTCCGCCAAGTGAATGCGTATCTGGTGGGTCCGGCCTGTTTCTAGTTTGCACGCCAGCAGCGTGTATCCCGCGAGCTTTTCGACGACATCGACGTGGGTTATCGCGATCTTGCCGCCTTCCGCCGCCACGGTGCTGCCACGCCGCCCATCACCGCGGTCGCGGATAAAGACCGTCTCAATCCGTTGCGGACGAACTTCTCCTGGCACTACGGCGAGATAACGTCGAATCACGGTATGAGCGTGAAACTGTTTGCCGAGGCCGCGTTCAGCGGGCACCGTGCGCGCGAAGACCACGAGGCCGCTTGTGTCCTTGTCGAGTCTATGAACGACGCGCAGACGAGGCGTGGAACCGTGGGAGCGACGACCCTCCATCCGGGCGATAAGGGGCGGCAAGAGGTCCTCCATCGTCGGCGACAGAGCTTTTCGCTTGTCTTTCCATTCGCGCTCGAGAGGATGCCGAACGGTGCAGAGTCCCGATGGCTTCTCGGCAACCACGACGTGTTCATCGAGATGACGTAGGACGAGATCATCATGATGCCGCGGCGCCGGTGCCGGCTTTGCCAACAGCTCGACGGTTTCACCCGCATGAACGCGCCGGGCCGGATCGAGACACAAGTCGCCGCCGATGCGGACCTGCCGCGTCTCGATCAGGCGCCGCACCTGGTTCCAGGATTGACCGGGGATGAGCGCCCGCAAGAGCGCGGCAAGCGTTTGGTTGTCATGTATCGGAGGCACAGGCGTCGCGCGAGAGCGGACATTCATCACCAAGGCTTCGTTTACCAGCGAATTTCCGGTTCGCTTTATTTATTTAGGATAGCACGCAGTTCATGCGCGAGCCATTCCCACTCGGCATGTACCAGGCCGCGAGCCAACCCATAGCGTCGCCAAAGATAGACCTCCCCGCCCGTGATCGGCTTAATACAGAGCGCGATGACATAACGGCCGCCGGGCTTGGTCCAGCGACGAAGGAGGCGAATCTCAGAGAGTTCGTCGCGCGACCAGCGGCGGACGACGGTGCGAAACAAGCGCTTCTCGGAAATCATGAGGCGTTCAGAGGATGCCGTGATCGTCAATTGGCGAAAGCGGCTTCCTGGCAGGACAAAAACTTTGTCTTCGAAGCGTTGACTTAGGACGATGCGGCTGCGGACGGGCTGAAAATTACGGGACTCTTCATAGCCGATCGACTCGCCCTGAGCTTTCACCTCGGCTCCCGGAAGCAGGGCGTCGGCCCGCTCGGCGAGGTTTCTCGCGACCTGCCAGAGCAGATGGTGCGACACCATCCAGGCCAGACGCATGGGAGCGAGTCCGGAAAGCCCCGCGACCAGCTCCGTTTCGGTGTGGGTGTGGTCGGAGACGAGCACGATGCGTCGGAGATCGCATAACGGTCGTCGCTGTTGCCGAGAAAAGAGCCAGACGCGCCGCCGCGACTCGATCGATTGGGGCGTGAGTACGATTTCGTTGTACCCGTTTGTCCGGCCCTGACCCTGCAGCAGCGTGAAAAAACCAGCAATTATCAAAGGAAGAATGAGGAACAGCCATTCCTTGAGGCTCAACACGTGGTGCCAGGCGATGAGCCAAATAGCAAAGCCTAGCAACAACAACGCGATGATTTGAAGCAGCACTCCCATCCAACGAGTAGCCCGAGTCGAGTAAGGAAGAACGACACGCACCCCGCGCGCAGGCAATTCGATGACGCGAACATCGGCGGGCCAGGGATCGCTCATCCGACGGTCCTGCGGGAGAGATACGCGGAAGTAACCGCTGTTGTACGGTCCTGAGTGGGACAGAACAGGGTGGCCGGAAGTCCGAAGATTAGGCCGTGGGAGAAACAGCTGTGGCCGGGGTCGGTACTCCGACCCCGGTTCTCAGGCGCCGCAACGACCTTACCGGGGTCGGAGTACCGACCCCGGCCACGACTTCGCAGCTGCGAAGGCTAGACGGCGGGAGATTCGCGAAGGCGTCAAGAGCGGTCGGCTGAGTCGATCAGGTCGGAGACTTTCTCCAAAAGGCGGTGCAAGTTCTCGAGATCATCCTCGCCGAAACGGCTGAGAAGGGTCGAAATGTTATGCAGTCGGAGCGATTGATATTCCTGTAGCGCCTTGGTGCCGGCCGGCGTTAGCAACACGTCGATCTTGCGTTTGTCTTGCGGGTTGATGCTGCACGAGATGAGAGGTCGCTCACGCGCTTCAAGCGCGCGAATGACTCGGGACATTTGCGCGGGTAGGATGCCTAGCAAACGCTGGATCTCGCCAACGATGAGAGGGGCTTGATGCTGCTGGAGTATGGCCAGAGTGAGCACTTCCAGTTCTTTGAGAGAGCCGCTACGGCGCCGGCCACGCGGGTTGGTCAAGCAAAAGCGGATAACCAGATCAAATAGAGTCTGCGACAGTTCTTCGAGCGGTAGCCGGGTTGCGCTGAGGACCATGACGCCTTTTCCCCTTTCCGCGACCAAAACTGGGCGGTGCTCACCTCGCAAAAGGTGGAATCGCGAGAACACGATTAACGATAGCCGGAGTGACAATCCGTTGTCAATGTGCGCCGCCTCGGTAGGTGAGGTAAGATGGTGAAAAGGAGGCATGTCGCGCGGAGGCTGCGGGTTATGACGATCGATGGGATTTAGCGCGAGCGGCAGACGCGACGTCGATTAACGAGAAGCGACCCAAGTGCGGATGACCAGCGCGCCGACGGCCAGAGCCGCGATGCCGAGGAAGATCATCCCAGGCCGTTCGTTGACGAACGAGCGGACGGCGCGGACCACCCAGCGGCCAAAGCCTTGGCGCCGCAGGCGCCGCAGCTCTCGAAATAGAAAATCGCGATGTGCGAGAAGAAGGCGACGACCTGAATGCCAGTCACGGCTAAGACTGCGGCGCTGATCGAGATCGAACGTGTGAAAGTTGGGCCGCTGCCGAGCTTGCCCGGCGAGGTAGACGAGCAAATAGCCGGGTTGCCCTGCTTCGCCCATGACAGGCGGGAAATCGGCCAGTTCGAGGTCGAGGTTTTCCATCAATTCAATGAATGGCCCGGCTTCACGCGGCGCGGGCAACCGTTTCCGTGGATTAGATAGGAAAGGCCCCAATTGCTGCCACAGCTGCAACAGTCGCCGCGTCTTGCCAATGCGTTGCGTAAAAGCTCGCTTCGTTCCAAGGCCGCGTCGAGCCAAAGGTGACTGGGCCAGTTCTACGGCCGGATCGAGGCGGCGCATCAACGGCGCATCTTGCCGTCGCACCGGCGGTTCGGCCACCGCGACGTCAGTGCCAGTTTCGACTGAGGTATCTGGTGTCGTAGTAGGGATTCGCACCGGCGGTACGACGGTATCGTTCTGCGAGAGATCGATCACCTGCGTTTCCCGCCCCGTCAATGGCGGCGCGACGTCGGGCGGAGTGACGGCACGCATCAACATCGTTTCCATCGAGCGTGCCGGGCCAGGGCCACCCCACGTTGGCGGGCTTGTCGTGGGTTTGAAAGATGCTGGAAGAGGGGGCGGCTGGGTCGCCGCGGGAGGAGGCACCAGGCCGAGAACGGTCGTGTCGTACTGGCGTTTTAGAGTTGGTTCCGTCAAGCAAACGAAAGCCTGGGCCAAGCGGTTCATGGCTTCGGTGGCGGGCTCGGGATGCATCATTTGATAGCGGCGCACCGCGTCTAAGCGCTGATGCACGCGCTGTTCAATCAGGTGTATATCAGTCTCACCTGGCTCGAGGCCGAGTAAACGGTAATGATTCGGAGGCCACTCCCCCGCCGGCAATCCTAACCAGGTGCAGATTAGCTCGTGGCTCATCGTGGCGTATCGTAGAGATTGGGCGATTCGTGCGTCGTCTTCCTCCTTACAATCATAACCAATCGAACGAATGATGGCAAAAAAATGAAGTTTGGCTGACTGATAGCGCTATCAAGAATTGTTTAGCCGCGAGCCGCCAGGCGAGCGCTGTTTGATAGCGCTATTTGAAAAAGCGCTATCAAACAGCGCTCGCCTGGCGGCTCGCGGCTAAACAAGATAGGTCACTTCGACATCGGCATCGGCTTTACATCGGCCAGCGGCGGGGTCGGTTCGAGGATGCGGGCTTCGCTCTTGGCTGCGACCGCCGTGACATTTTTCTTTTTCCAGGCGACTACGTCACTCTGAAGTACCTCGACCGCCTTATCGAGTTGCAGATCGACGCCCTTGGCTTGCTGATCGGGATGTGTCTCGATGGTGACATCGGGAATGACTCCGGATCGCTCGAGGTTCTCGCCCTTGGCGTTATAAACGCCGACCCGAGGGACGAGGAATATCGAGCCATCGATCAACGGGAGCTGCACGGTGCCAATGACAGCACCGGACGTCGGCTGGCCCACCAGTTTGCCGAGGCCCATAGTGCGGAAAGCACTCGGCAGAATTTCGGCGTCGCTGTAGGAACGGTTATTGATGAGCATCACCAAGGGCCGCGACCATTTGCGATCACCCGAGCGAATGACCCAGCCTTGGCTGCCGTCTCGTTCCTTGAACATCGTGTGTTCGCGACCGGTCAGATAGTTCAGGACCTGGTCGTGGGTGTAACCCCCGCCGTTGTTGCGCACATCGACAACGATCGCTTCCTTGTCAAAATTATCGGAATAAAGCGAGCGAATGAAGCGATCGAGGCCAGGCTGCGACATTTCAGGAATGTGGATATAGCCGAGCTTGCCGCCGCTCAATTCACTGACCCGTTTGGCGTTGTTTTCGACCCACCGCTCGTACATGAGTTCGGCTGAGCTGGCCCGCGATGTCGCCTGAATTGTGACTTTGCGCCGGGCTTTGGGGTCGGCGAGGTTGCTCGTCACTTGGAGGACAATTGTCTCATCCGTCTTGCCGTTGAGCAGTTTGCTCAGGTCGGTTGTCTCCGTGATGTCGGTGCCGTCGATAGCAACGACAAATTCGCCTGGCTTCAGGGCGATACCGCGGCGATCGGCCGGGCCTCGTTTGAGGATTTCGGCAATCTTGAGCCCCTTGCCGCGATAGCTTTCGTCGAAGATCAGACCGAGATCGGCCGTTTGTTCCTCTGGTCCCCGGCCGATGCCATAGACGCCGAGATGCGAGGCATTCAACTCGCCCATCATTAAATACATGAGCGAATAGAGATCTTCTTTCATGGCGATATACTTGACCAGCGGCCGATAGCGGGCCCGCACCTCGTCCCAGTTTTTGTCGTGGAACTTGCTATCGTAAAAATACTCGGCCAGGAAGCGCCAGCTTTGGTCGAACATTTCCTGGTACTCTTCTTCCGCTTTGACCGACATCTTGATTTTGAAAGGCATGATCGCCGATTCCTGCAATGTGCCTTTGGAATCGGATAAGCCGCTCGTCATACCCGTCGACCGCGACAGGCGAATCGTACCGGTTTTATCGAGGAAGTAGATCACGTCCATCGGCCGGCCGCTGAAATCCTTGCGCCGCGACCATTGGATTTGGTGTGGATTCTGGTAGCCGCTGGTCAAGCGCGTAAGTTGATCGCTCTTGAGATCGTCGCCGAGCTTGCACACGTAAAGGTCCTGAAACATGCGAAAAGCGATCGTTTTACCATCGGGCGAGATCGCGGCTTCGTCGACCGGCAAAGGTAGAGCGGCCTTGGCACGGAGGTGAATGTCTTCCCAATCGAACGCGAGTGTGGGTGATCCGAAAACGGGAAGCTTCTCCACGAACCCTGGGGCGGCTTGCTTCTGGAGAGGGAGCACGTGAGCGGTTCGAGCGCCTTCGCTGCCACGGTCGCTGAGAAAGCAGATTCGCTTGCCGTCGCCGCTCCAGGTCACGCCGCCGTTGAAGGTAGCGTACTTGGTCACGTTGCGAGCTGGGTTTTCGCGCGTCGGGCCGCCGATGGGCACGATAAACAATTCGCTGGCGTCGGAGCCGTCGCTGCGGGCGTAGACGATCCATTTCGAATCCGGCGACCAATCGTAATCGAAGACTTGACCGTCGGTAATCAATGCTTTTTGGTTGGACCCATCGGGATTCATCGTCCAGAACTTACCGGCGCAGGAATCCTACAGTTTTACCGTCCGGGGTGAAGCTGACGCTGCTTTCGGCGCCTTTGGCATCCGTGAGCTTCTTGACTTTGAAGAGTTTGGCATCGCAGAGCTTGGGATTTTCCGGCTCATTTGACTCCAAGAGATAGAGGTCGTCGTGTCCGCCGCGGTCCGAGATGAAGATCAGCTTTGAACCGTCCGGAGCCCAGGCCGGACCATGATCGTTGGATGGGCCGTCCGTCAGCTGAATGGCTTTGGGTGTCGGGCCGACGGGCATCATGAAAATCTTGCCGCGTACAGTGAAGGCGATATGTTTTTCGTCCGCCGTCAACGCAAACGAAGTGGCCCCACTGGTATATTGGACGATGCGTTCGGGATTTACTTTGTCATCCGTCGGGGCCTCGATAGCCATCTTGCGCGGCGTCGAGCCTTCCTTGGTTGCAACGACCCACAAATCGGCGCCGCATTCATAGACGATATAAGCTCCATTCGCACTAATGCGGGCGTTACGGACGGCGTCGTCTTTATGGAATGTTATTTGTCGCGGCTTGACGGTTGCGCCGCTTTGTTGGACGTCGGCCTTCGCGGCGGCGACGGAGTTCTCGGGCTGACAAACGATGTTGGCCGGCGTACCGTAAAACTCACTGACGTAATAGAGAGTTTGCCCGTCCTGACTCCACATGGGCGAGCTGTCTTGACCATTGAACGACGTCACGCGCCGATTATTTGTACCGTCGGCGTTACAAATCCACAAATCGTCGTTTGACGATCCGCGATATCCTTTGCGATACCAGTCGCCGGGGCCGCGGACGTAGGCTATTTTGGTACCGTCGTGAGAATAGCTACCTTCTTTACCTTCGCTGGCGCTGATTCGGCGAGCCATACCGCCCGCGACGGGAATCGTGTAAAGCTCATTCGTCCGCGGATAGGCCGTGCCGCGGGCCGAGGCGAAAAGAATCGACTTGCCGTCCGGCGACCAAGAATAAGGAATGTCGCTCGCGGAGTCGAAGGTCAAACGTCTTGGTTTACCGCCCTGAACGGGGACGACAAATAGGTTATAAGAGCCGTGCCTGTTTGAACTAAAAACAATTTGACCGCCGTCGGGACTGAAGACGGGATAGATGTCATGAGCGGGGTGGCTCGTAACGGCTCGAGCGTTGCCGCCTATCGTCTCGACGATCCAGATGTCGCCATGATAACTGAAGGCGACGTGCTTGCCGTCCGGCGAGATGTCGGGCGTGCGGGCCAGACGAATCGGTTCTTGCGCAAAGCTAGGGCTTGCAAGCGCGGCAAGCACAACAAAAGTGAAGCGCTATCCGAGAAGACCGTGGGATGCTATTCATCGCGGCATGTCCTGTGCGGAAGAGTGGTCAGAGACCGAGCGCGGGACGCGGAGAGAGTCGGCGTCGCGAAAGAAGACGAATCAGCTTCACGAAATCCACGTCGGACTTACATGAAGGCCTCCTATTTTAACTATACGCTCCGCTGATTGCAAAAGGGAATGGCGGCATTCTGCGGGGTTTCGGTTGAACGGGCCGATTATGTCAAAGATTCGCGTGAAAATTCCGTGTTGACAGGATCGCGGCATTCTCGTTTACTCACCCGAATACCCAATTCTCATAATTCCCAAAGAGCGGGGTTGGTCTGAGCGAAAGGAATCGGGCCCATTGAAAGGCGATGTTGACGGGATTGACGCTCCCATAGCCGTCGATTGCGATGTAATCGCGCGGGCGTGGCTCCGTGTCCCTGTTGGCGATATTCCGGCGTTACGAAAGGCACCGGGCCCTGGGGCAGCCGCGAGAATTCCGCCAACTTTTCTGAAGCAAGCGGACCAACAAACAGTCGTCGGCTTGGCAGCCGTGTTTCACGCTATCGACGCCTACAATCTGGCCGATAAGTCTTTCGATGATTGGGGCGTACTAGGCGTTCCGTGTTCGTTTGGAAGGGTGACCGTCTCGGTGGCGTTGCAAAAGTTTCTCGAAGAAGGTGCATGGGCCATATCGCCTCATCTCATTCCTCATGGTTCTCTCCATTCCTTATCAGGAACCATCAGCCAGGCTTTGAAAATTCATGGCCCTAATCTAGGTGTCGGCGGCGGCCCTCAAGGTGCGGGCGAAGGTTTGTTAGTCGCGGCCGCCATGCTGGCGCGAGGTCTCCCGGGCGTTTGGCTTATCCTGACGAAGCTCGTTCCAGATGCCCCACCGGACCGGACCGGGCGCAGGAACCGAATACACAGGTCGCGGCTCTCGCGTTAGCCATCACTCCGGCAAAGGGAGATTCGAGCACGCGACTGAGGATTCAAGGTGGTGGCGGCAACGTCCAAAACGGGATCGAACTACTCACATTAGCCGAGATGTTCGAACGTCCGCTCGGCGGTTCCCTAGCATTTTCGGCGGGTCAGATTTATTGGCAAACGAAGAGCGCGACGTCCTCTCAAGTGTCCCAGTCTCAAAAATTCTCGGAGAATCCATCGTGAGTAAGGGCACCCGAGCGGTTTGGTTAACCGGGGTGGGCACGGCTTCCGCTCTCGGAACAAGTGAGGACCAATTTACCGCCAACCTGCTTGCCGGTCGGTCGTTCGTCAATCAAGTCAAGAGCTTCGACGTCAAAGATCATCCGAGCCAGATCGCGTCGCAGTTGTTGAGCGTCCCCTGCCCCGAAGGATACGAGGCAGAGACGTTTGCCGCGCTGCCGCGGCTGGAACAATTAGTCCTTTGGTGCTTCGTCTCAGCACTTCGAGACGCTGGCCTCTGGGAACGGCGTCATGACGTCCGCATTGGTCTGGCTTTGGGTATCGGTGCCGAGCAGCTGTTGCTCTGGGAGGCCGATACGCTCGCCGGCGGCTCACTGATTTGGAGCGAGCGGGTCGAAACCGGCGCGCTGCTCGAGCGAACACGGCAACGACTCGGGTCGCCGCGGGGTCCTAGTGCCGCTGTTTCGGCGGCGTGCGCGAGTGGCAACTATGCGTTGGCTCAGGCGCGGAATTGGCTTGAATTGGGCTGGGCCGATGTTTGCCTTGCGGGAGCCTGCGACATGGCCGTCACGCCTGTCTCTCTAGCGGGCTTCGCCAACCTTCGCGCGCTGTCGCGCCGCAATGCCGAACCTGCGAAAGCCTCACGTCCGTTTGACCGTGATCGAGACGGCTTCGTCATGGGCGAAGGCGGCGCTGTCTTTGTTCTCGAATCGTCGGCCTCGGCACGAAAACGGAACGCCAAAGTTTATGCCGAGGTGGCAGGCTTCGGAGCAACCAGCGACGCGCATAACATGGTCATTCCCAGTCCCGATCCCGAGCCGGCGGCCAAGGCGATGCGCCAGGCGCTGGCCGATGCGACGATCGCCCCGGAAGAGGTCGATTACCTCAATGCCCACGCTACTAGCACTCCCGTCGGCGACGCAGCGGAAGCAAGGGTGCTCGCTTCGGTCTTCGGCGACCATCTCCCCAAGCTGCCTGTCAGCTCGACCAAGAGCGTCACCGGCCATCTGCTGACTGCAGCTGCTGCCGTCGAGGCGCTCGCCTGCATCGCGGCCATGAAACATCAGGCTTTGCCGCCGACCATCAACCTCGACAATCCCGATCCGGAATGCAACCTTTGTCACGTCGCCAATGAGGCTAGGCCAGGCCGCGTACGCGTGG
The DNA here is from genome assembly GCA_963790585.1 of uncultured Planctomycetaceae bacterium. Classification (GTDB taxonomy): domain Bacteria; phylum Planctomycetota; class Planctomycetia; order Gemmatales; family Gemmataceae; genus CAWBOY01. Next base: position 278,056 of record CAWBOY010000008.1, on the reverse strand, counting down.
CCGTGTCGAACTCGTTCGGATTTGGCGGCAGTAACACCTGCCTGGTGTTGCGCTGTTTGATCGCATGAATTGCTCGCGTCCATTCACCGGATTATATTGAAGGAAAGGAACGACGGGACGAGTCATTGCGGAGATCACGCGATGCCAACAATCGCGAGTTGGATTTCAAAGAACGCCAACCGCTGCGGCGGCGAGGCCTGCGTGCGCGAGACCCGCATTCCGGTTTGGTGTATCGCGAATTATCGCCGTCTGGGTATGTCGGAAGATGAGATTTTGGTTACCTATCCGCAACTGAGTAGCGCGTATCTTGATGCTACCCTTAAGTATATCGCGGACCATATCGAAGAGATTGATCGCGCAATTCGAGAGAACGAGGCGGGAGAGGAAGGCCACTGCCCGTTCGACACCACAGGATGGCAAATCTGACAGCGCTCCGTAAGTTATTGGCAGCCGCGATCCAGACTACTACAGAGGAAACCTCCCGATGCGCCGTCCCTATCATTTGCTGCTTCTTATCTGCAGTGCCTCAATCGTTATGGCCCCCGGCTGCGGCAAAGCGCCGCCCGCCATCACGGAGGTGGAGGGCATTGTCGTTTTGGGCGGCAAACCGTTGCCGAACGCTCTGATTGAATTCCAACCGGAACTCGACCTCGGGCCAGAGTGGATATCTACCGGCATCACCGATAAGAACGGCAAATTCAAATTAAATCTCGAGCAGAAGCAATTGTCGGGGGCTGCCGTATGCATGCATCGGGTTCTCGTACGCGAATCGCCTCCCCCAGCAGAGGCTCGCGGTATGGGAGCTGACAGCGAGAAGAAATTGAAGGAGTACCAGGAGGGCTTGGTTAACCGTCCAATACCCAAAGAATATGCTTCTGCCGGAACTACCAAGGCCAAGGTAGAAGTCAAAATGGATCAGCACGACTACAAGATTGAATTGCCACGTTGATAACGTGTGCTTTAACGAGCAGCTGTGATTAGCCAGGCTTGGAGATCCCTTCCTCTACGTTCGGCCTGCCACAGCTCTTCGTGATGTAATCACTTTTCGTACTTCATGGTTTTCAGTGGCGTGCATGCTAGATTCTGGCTTCTCAATCAACCTGTTCGCTCGGACCACTTCCTCGCGGCAATCACTAAAACACTCACCGCTTCTCATCTTCACACATTCTTCATCTAGATTAATGATAATCTTCTCGTTGTCTGCATTTCCCTCTCGTATATTAGTCTTTCACCCACCGTGTTCCTCATTCCGGGGCTACCTTTTTTATTACTCGGGTTACACACAATGAAACGTAAGGGCTTTACTCTCATCGAGTTACTGGTTGTCATCGCGATCATCGCGGTGCTAATCGGCCTGCTCCTTCCCGCCGTCCAGAAGGTCCGCGAATCCGCGGCTAATTCGCAATGCAAAAACAGCCTCAAGCAGCTGGGCATCGCGGCGCAAGCTTTTCACGAGGTCAATCAGCGGCTTCCGGCTGGTCTGAACGTCCCCATCTCGACGGCTTCCGGCGCTGTTTTTCCCACAAACTTCCTCGTGACGTCAGGTTTGGTAAAACAGCCGCCGATGGGTGCATTGTTTATGTCTTGGGAAGAGCAGTTGCTACCGTTTATCGAGCAGGGCAACGTGTACAACGCCATGAATTTCACCCAACGGGAGTATGCCAATTGTAACGGGCCTACCTCACCAGGCGCGACAGTGATTAAGATCCTTCTGTGTCCTTCCGATGCCCTCGACAACAAAGAAGTCAGCACGTACACGACTGGTGGAGTAACGTATTACTTTGGCATGAATAGCTACGTCGCCAACGGTGGAACGGTTTCCTACTACACCTCTTCTGAGACCGTGGATGGCGTCTACTACATCAACAGCGCGACGCGTATGACCGATGTCAAGGATGGTACGTCTAATACTTTGGGATTTGGCGAACGGTATCATTATGACCCCGCTTACACAGCCATGTCCACGACGGGTGGCTGGGCCTGGTCGAATTACCTCTCCGGTCAGGATTCATTGGGAAGCACTTGCGTGCCAGTGAATTTCACTCTGGCTCCTGGAACAAAGACCGGTTCACCAAGCTATCCGGAAGACAACCGCCTGTGCGCCTTTGGCAGTGGCCACACCGGCGGTTGCAACGTCAGCATGGTCGATGGCTCCGTTCGTTTCCTGGCCCTCGTCAATACGAGCGACCTGCCGACGCTTCAGGCTCTCGGAACTCGCGCGGGTAGCGAGATCGTTTCCATACCTTGAAGCTACCAAGGCCATTGCTTGAAGAAGAAGGCAAAACGATGTTTCATTCGTGGACGATAAAGGTCCTGACGCTGAGTTTGGTCGCTTTGTCGTTAACTACGACTGGCTGTGGGAAGATTGTGCCCGCTGTGACAGAAGTGGAAGGGACTTTGCTCCTGGGCAACAAGCCGTTGCCCAATGCGTTGGTCGAATTTCAACCGGAGATCGAAGTGGGTCCTGAGTGGATCTCGACGGGAATCACCGACAAGGATGGAAAGTTCACGTTGACGCTCGAACAAAAGCAAATTCCAGGTGCGGCCGTCTGCAAGCACCGCATTGTGGTCAAGGACGCTCCTGGCCCCGAAGGCTCACGCGGGATGAGCAAGGCGGCTCAGGAAAAAATGGCCGAATATAAGAACAGCCTGCAAAATCGACCGATACCGCCTGTATATTCTACAGCTGGTTCGACCACGGCCAAGATCGAAGTCAAAGCCGATCAGCACGACTACAAAATCGAACTGACTCGCTAACTAATCGCCAACCAAATGGAGCGAGCCGAGGCCGAATTTCAGCCTCGGCTCGTTGCATTTCACCTCCGTTTTTGACTCACAAACTCTTCACCGCACCTGAGCCTCATCTTCTCCATAGGCTCAATTCCCTTCTATATACTTCGGGACAGGTACGTCATTTACATCGTTCCGAGACGTTGTCTCAGCCTTCCGGGGTCCCGCATCATGAAACGTAAGGGGTTTACTCTTATTGAGTTGCTCGTTGTCATCGCGATCATTGCGGTGCTGATTGGCTTACTCTTACCCGCGGTCCAGAAGGTCCGCGAATCGGCGGCCAACGCCCAATGCAAGAACAATCTCAAGCAGATTGGTATTGCTTGTATGACCTTTCACGACACCAATAATCGCTTTCCCCCCGGCATCTGTGTGCCAATAAGCACAACTACCTCCGGCGCGACTTACCCAACCGACTGGCCGGCCGGTATGATTCTCCAACCCCCAGTAGCAAATGCCTTCGGCTCGTGGATGATGTGGATTCTCCCGAATATCGAACAAGGCAATATATACAACGCGATCGCGGCAACGAGCGACAGCCTCCAACTTGGCATCGCACCCAACATAGACGCACCGTTTACGACACGCGAGTATTACTATTGCAACCCCGCGATGGCCACTTCTCCAGGGACGTCCGTCATCAAGACCTACATGTGCCCCTCCGACTACGTTCCCAATGAAGTGATTCCTTATTCGAAATATCTCTTCGGCATCAACAGTTACTTTGCAAACGCTGGTACTGTTGCTTGGCCGATTGGGAATTCGACGCTCAATGGCGTGATGTATTACAACAGTCGAGTTCGGATCGCCGGCATCAAGGATGGTACGAGTAACACATTCTTGGCTGGCGAGCGCTTTAGCAAAGATCCTACGTATACGAGCACGCAATTACTCGAAAACACTCGCGGCTGGGCCTGGACCAACTACAACTCGGGCCAGGATCTTCTGGGCGACGTCAGTTGGCCGTTGAACTCGCCCGCTTCGACTACCGGCACGAACGCTCGTCGTACAAATTTCGGTAGCGGCCACACCAATGGCGCTAACTTCGTGATGTGCGACGGCTCGGTACCTTTCCTTTCGAACGGTATTAATTTCGCAACGTACCAACTGCTTGCCACTCCCGCGGACGGTCTGCCCGCTAGCGTCCCGTGATCGTCGCGAAACCAATATTAGAGTAACTCAGGAGAGATCGATGATTCGGAGTATGCGATTTTATACCTGGACCGTCGCCTTGCTGGTGGCGATGGTTCAAGTCGAGGGTTGCTCCAATGCGCCACCTCCCATCGTGGAGGCGGAAGGTGTCGTCCTGCTCAATGGCGTACCATTGCCTCAGGCCAAAGTCTGTTTCTTTCCTCATTTCGAGGGCGCCCAGGAGTATATTGCTCAGGGTGTTACTGATGAAAAGGGGCATTTCACACTGACATGCCATGGCCAGCCAGGAGCATGCGCAGTGGAGAATGTTGTCACGGTCGCCGACGAGGACGTGCCCACCGAGTTGACACCGGAAGGCAAACGCGCGGAGCTTCAGGCCTACACCAAGACTTTGAAGAACCGCCCGATCCCTGGGAACTACCGCATCATGAGCCAAAGTCAGCTCAAGGTTACGGTTACGCCAGGTAAGAAGGAATACAACCTTGAATTGAAGCGCTGATTTTTTCTTTATATAGCCGGCGGTTGGAGACGCTCCGCCGGCAAGGCGGCGGCTATACAAAGACCGCTTTCTGTCCGAGCGCGGGTCAGGACTAGGACGACGAGCGCGACAAACACCAACAACAAGGACACGGCCAGGGCGGCTTCGAGGTTGCCGCTGCCGTATTCGATGAAAACGGATGTTGAGAGCACTTCCGTGCGCATGCGGGTGGCTCCCGCGAATATCAGGATCGGGCCGAATTCGCCGAGCGAGCGGGCCCATGCCATCGTGCCAGTGATTGAAATTCCAAGGCGTGCCTGGGGCAATACGACGTGCCAAAAAGCTTTGGCGGGCGAACATCCCAGGGTGAGTGCGACCTGCTCGGTTCGTGGCGGGATTTGATCGAAGGTCAGCTGCATCGTCCGAGTCGCATAGGCCGCGGCCACGGTAAACTGCGCGAGGATGACGGCAGAGATAGTGAAGGTAATGGGTACAAAGCGTTGGAACGCTTGGCCCAACGTCGTCTGAAACAGGATCAACAGACTCAGGCCGACAACTACCGGCGGCAGCACGATAGGCACATCAAGCAACGCATCGACCAAAGTTTTTCCTGGGAACTTCGTCCGTGACAAAAGATATCCAAGCGGCACCGCGACCAACAGGGACAGAAAAGCGCTCACGGAACAGCTATACAGACTCAGCCGGATGGCGAATTGGATCTCCGGACTTTTGAGCGCGGCGAGAATATGGCCTGGCGAGGTGAACGAAGCGTCTGCGATTAGCATCGCCAATAGTAACGCGATGTAGGCGCCACCTAATAGCGCGAAGCACAGAAATAGGGTCCGTGACGATGCGCGATCAGACATAGATTGGCAAGTCTCAGAGACTTTCCCATAAGTTTTGTGGCAGCACGTTTTCAATGTGCCGGAAGCGCCAGCGCCGGCGGCGGAGAGTCGAGAACGGGCCAAATGCCAAAAAAAGGCCGACGCTTCGGGACGTTGAAAACGTGCCGCCACAAGCGTATTGGACAGTCTCTCAAAACACTTCGAGCAACATCTGCGAACGTGCGAACTCAATAGCGTCGAGCGGCGCGGATAGTATCGTGACCGCTGGAGCGTTGACTATCTTGGCGAAATCGGCCACCAATTTGGGATCGAGGCCGCCCTGGTCCGCGTTTTTGCGCATTAGCTCCAGGCAGGTCGAATGCGGCAGTGCTTTGCGATAGGGGCGCTCGCTTGACAGGCTATCGTAATGATCCGCGATCGACAGAATCCGGACAAGTAAAGGAACATCGTCGCCAAAAAGACCATCCGGATAGCCTGTGCCGTCCAGACGTTCGTGATGCCATCGAACCAAAGGTACGACACCGCGCAGCGAACGCAGAGGGTCTAGGATAATGGCGCCTTGCGTCGTATGGCCTTTGACAAGCTCGTACTCTGCCGCGGTGAGTCGGCCGGGCTTTTCCAAAATATGATCCGGTACATGCAGTTTGCCGATATCGTGGAGGATCGCTCCTCGTTGGAGCAGATCGACCTGCGCGTCTGGGATTTTGAGTTCTTCGGCGAGGAACTCGGCATAACGGGCTACACGGGTCGAGTGATTATAAGTCGCCTGGTTTCGAGCTTCGAGGACACGCGCGAGCAAAAAAACCAACGAATCGGCGGACTCGTATTCATTGGAAAGCGACTTGACGCGCAGCAGCGTGCGGCAGCGTGTCACCAATTCGATGACGCTAAAGGGCTTTATGAGAAACTCGTCAGCCCCATAAGCCCACGTGTCGAGTCGGCGCTCCATCTCGGATCTTGTCAGTAACAGCAATATGGGGATATGCCGCGAATTCGTATCCCGTTTGAGCCGGCGACAAACGTCGGCCCCGGTGAGGCCGGGGAGAGAAAGATCAAGAAGTATAAGGTCGGCTTTCCATTCCGCGGCAGCTCGCGCCGCCTGCTGACCGTCGAAAGTCAAACGAACGTCGTAGCCCTCTTTCCGCAATACCTGCTCGTGCCGGCGGGCGCTGGCCGGATTGTCGTCGACAACCAGAACGCGCTGAGGATTCTCCGACGGGGTGAAATACATCAAGAGGCTCTCCGCGCTGAGGTCCCCAGGCTATCTTGGGCGAAATTATTGCGAATTGATAAAATATGGGGACGGCGCAGTAGCTGTCAATCATCAATTTGGCCCGGCCGCTGTCTTATTTGCGAATTGTCTATTACCAGCAAGTCGACGCCCTGGACCTCAATGAGAAGCCGTTCCAGTATAGTTAGGCCGAACCACCGAGCGTACCAGGGCCGGTTCGTTCGGCCCAAAACGATCTGCGTTATGCCATATTCTTTTACAAACGCCGCGATCGTGCTTACGACCTCATTGCCCTTGTAGGTCAGCGGCGTTCCCCCCAGTCTGATGCGCCAGTGTCAAGCTGTTGATCGTAAGTCGTTGCGCGGTGGCATTGACGCGATCGGGTCCCTCCTGGGGGGTCTGAATATGCACGGCATACCAAGGCGCGGTCAAGCTGGTTGCAAGTCGCGACGCTTTGCGCATAAGTGCTTCCGGATTGGGACTTTGAGAACTGAGACAGACCATGACCCGATCAGTCGGGTTTATTTTTTCGCCGCCAGTCCGACTCTGGCGTTGATGGTCAAGATGCTGGGCGATCTCGTTCATCGCCAATTCACGCAGACGAGTCAAGTTGGCAGGAACAAAGAAGTTCGCCAGGGCCGCGGGTACGCGGTCGGACGGGTAGATCTTGCCACTGGTAAGCCGTTCGCGCAAGTCCTCTGCCGACAGATCGACGTTGACGATTTCGTCCGCCATGCGAAGTACATAATCCGGGATACGCTCCTTGACGCGGACGCCGGTAGACCGTTCCACAAGGTCATAAAGGCTCTCAATATGTTGGATATTTAGAGTAGTTATAACGTTTATGCCTGCCCTTAGTAATTCCTCGACGTCTTGATACCGTTTCGTAAATCGACTTCCCGGCGCATTGGTGTGGGCGAGTTCATCAATGAGCGCGACCGTTGGCCGGCGCAAGCAATCCGTCGAGATCGAGTTCTTCGAGAACGACACCGCGATATTCGATCTGGCGTCGCGGCATCTGCTCTAGATCGCGGACCAATGCCATCGTTTCAGCCCGTCCATGCGTCTCAACAACACCGATGACGACGTTTACGTTTTGGGTGCGCAAGCGGTGCCCCTCCTGGAGCATTTCGTAGGTTTTGCCCACTCCCGCCGCAAAGCCAAGGTAAATCTTGAGCCGCCCGCGCTGCTGCTGGCGGATCAAGCTCAGAAAGTGTTCGGGAGTAGGCCGCGGCGCATCAGGACTCATGGCGTCGGCCCTCGCGCCGTCACAGGTTCCGTAGCGACGGGCAAGCTCAATCGAAAGATCGTTCCCTGGCCGAGGTCGCTTTCACAAGTGATCGTGCCGCCATGAGCTACCACGATTTCATGAACGATCGCGAGACCTAGCCCCGTGCCAGTGCCGCGACTCTGCCCGGGAATGCGAAAGAACCTTTCAAAGAGGTGGGTGAGATGCTCGCGCGATATGCCGACGCCCGTATCCGCGACGGTGAGGATGACCCGGTCACCTGCGAGTTCAGCGCCGAGGGTAATGGTGCCGCCGCGATCGGTGTAATTGAGAGCGTTGTCGATCAAATTTGAGAGCGCATGGCCGAACTGGTAAAGATCGACAGATACCTGTGGCAGGTTATCCGCCGCTACGACGACGAGCTGAACGCCCTTGTCTTCGGCGCGCGGAGCAGCCGTCTCCTTGGCGGCTTGTAGAAGTTGAGTAGGAGACTGTAGGTTCATTTGCAGATGTTGGCTGCCTTGCTCGAGCTGTGCGAGATCGAGCATGTTGTTGACCATGGCGAGGAGGCGTTCGGCGTTTTCTCGGGCGTCTAGGAGTAACTCGGTCTGTTTCGTGGTCAATGGACCGACGGTTTCCTCAAGCAACAAATGCACGGCAAGGCGCACGCTGGTTAGCGGCGTCTTCATTTCATGGCTGGCCGTGGCGACGAGATCGCCTTTCATCTGGTCCAACAGGCGAAAACGAGTCACGTCTTCGAGTAAAACCGCCGCACCCAAGTTTTGGCCGTAGGGGTCCGCCATTGGCAGCAACCGTGGCAAAAACACGCGCTCCTCCCCGTCTACGCGCAGGGCAAAAGCGCGCTCAAAATCCTCCGGCAGATAAGGCTTCGACTGAGCGAGCGCCCCATGAAGTGGCTCGCGCAGCGCTTCAGGAGGTTGCCAAATCGTACCAGGCAGCGAATCAGGCGGGCGGCCCGCTACACCCAAAAGTCGCTGGGCCGCCGGGTTCGCCATTTCGACCCGGCCTTCGGGATCGACGACAAGAACGGGATGGGGGAACGAATCAATTGTCGCTTGTGTCGTGCGCTGCATGCGGATCAGGCGGGCGTAATCGGTCTTGCGATAATGGCGCAACTGGCGGGCCATGCCGTTGAATTCCTCGGCGAGTTGGCCCAGCTCGTCGTGGGATGTGATGGGCAAGACTTGATCGAGATCGCCGCTACCGATGGCCCGCGCCGACGCCGCAACCGTCTGGATCGACATCTGAATCGCCCGCACCGTTCGCCACGCCAACCAAGTCCCGAGCGCTCCCGCGGCCGCGAAGCCCAGGCCGAAACCATAGAGCGAGCGCCGGGCAATGAGGCGAGCTTGACGGCTCGTTTCTTCCATATTTTGCTGATTGAGCCTTAGTGTCCGATCGGCGAGACTCTTGATCTGGTCAAATTCCTTCTCGAGCCCAGTTGGGTCGAAATAGGATTTTTTTCTTTCTTCTAACTCTTTTTCTAAGCGATTGAAGAAGGCGTCGCCGTCGCGGCGGTAGCTTTTTGTCTGCTCTGTCAATTGCTCGACCAGTTCCCGCTCTCCTGTCACCGTGATGTTATTTTGTTCCGCCTTGAGATTTTCGAGATAGGTCCGCCAATTGTCCTCATATTGTTGGCGAGCCGTTGCTTCACGTCCCGCGAGCGCGAGAGGGAACGACCGATCGATGCGCTGCAGCGCCTCTTTCAGTCGTTCCATGTAGAGCACGCTGTCATAGTTTTCGCGCAAAATGGCGTCAATGCTGCCGCTCAGCCGATGGAGCAACACCACAGCCGCCCCGCCGATAAAGGCGAGAAGAGCGAGCAAAGGCAGCAGCGTGATCAACATGCGATAGCGAAGCGCGAGGGTCATAAGGGAGCCTGGGGGGGTGCGATAGCTTGGCGTTCTTGATGATACGTCAATTCCTCAGCAGTAAAACGAGGTCCAACCCCTTAAACTGCTTGAACGCCTTATCCGTTGTCACCAACGTGTAGCCGCCTGCGACAGCGAAGGCGGCGAGATAGGCATCCATCCACAGTTTTGGCGACGCCTTCGATCCACTAGCGAATCGCTTCCATTGCATCTCCAGCCCGTGCGGCTCATCGGCCCATGAGATGCGTTTGTCGGTCAGGAATCCTTCGTAGGTCGACCAGGCAGCCTTGTTGGAGAGCGCAGGAATTCCATAGGGTGCTAAGGTCGCCAGCGTCGTCAGGAGTCGCAAAAATGACTGTTGCGTAGCGCGGCAAAAGAAAACAGCTTCCGATGACGTGAGCTTGCCCAGCCACCCCGTTACTGTGGAGTGAAAGTCATGCTTGGAAAGGGCAATCGCTACCCAGACGTTGCTATCGGCCAGCAGCATGATGCCATTCTACCTCTTGAGCCAAGAGGATATCGGCTACACGATCTGGTGTAAGTTCCTCCTCGGGCCAAGCAGCGTGTCTGCATTCGATGAGCGGTAAACCCGTCTCTTTGTCTCTAGTGACCACCGCTTCCGGAGCGTCCGCCTCGGCGCCTTTCGTAACGGCCAAGCCTTTGCGCAGTAAATCTGCCACCGTGTCCTTGAGCTTTTGCCCTTCCTGAAGGGCGCGGAGCTTCACTTGCTTTACTAGGGCATCAGGCAGTTCGAGCGTGGTTTTCATATCGCCATTTTCCTGGTTTTCCAGCAATTTGTCAAGAATTCGGATCCTTTACTTCCACTCCTTCGGCACAATGTCCGGCTCAATCTGAAACGCATCCGACAGCTTGTTCATCTGATTGTACAACCCCACGACTTCCAAGACTTCGCCGAGCCCTTCCATATCCAGCCCCAGTTTTTGCACCGCGGCCGTGTGGGAATTGATGCAATAGCGGCAACTGTTCGTGATCGAGACCGCGAGGGCGATGATCTCCTTCGTGAGTAGATCGATTTTGTTTCCTGGCTTCATGATCGCTTTGAGACGCGACCAGCAGAGTTCGAGGTGCTCCGGATGCGTGGCGAGGGTGCGCCAGATATTGGGAATAAAATCGATCTTCTTCGTCGCTTTGATGTCCGCGAACACCGTTTTTACGATCGGGTGGTCGCTGTTTTCGTCAACTAGGGTAACGGTGGCCATCGACGTACTCCAGTTCTTGAGTCCCTCCGCTACAATAGGCGAACACGCCTGTTTCTTCGAGGGCCGCGTTCATGTCGTCGTCCGAGGAGCGAGCCAAGATTTACGCGAAAGCGCGGCGGCATCTCGCACGGCGCGATCCAGCGCTAAAGGCGGTCATGGCCAAGGTCGGTCCGTGTACGCTGGAGCCTCACTCGGATTATTTCTTGATCCTGGTGCGCTCGATCGTGTCGCAGATGATCTCGACTGCCGCGGCGAAGACCATCTTCTTGCGGATTCAAGACGCGCTCCATGAGAAAGTCGTGACGCCGCGTTCGCTGCGACTCGCGTCCGAAGAACAACTGCGCACAGCTGGTTTATCGTGCGCAAAGTGGCGTCGATGCACGACCTGGCCCGGCGCGTGGAAGAGGGCGAACTGCCTCTCGATCGTCTGCATGAAATGACCGATGAAGATATTTACGATCATTTGGTGGCGGTGAAGGGAATCGGTCGCTGGACAGCGGAGATGTTTCTCATCTTCTCGCTGGGTCGGCTCGACGTCCTGCCGGTTGGCGACCTCGGCTTGCGCGCGGCGTGAAGGACTTGGACGGCCTCGATGATCTGCCCAGCATCGCCATGGTGCGCGAGCGCGGCGCGATCTCGGCGCCTTATCGGAGTATTGCCACCTGGGTATTTGTGGCGCAGCCGCGGGCCGACGCCGGAGACGAAGTGAGAAGAGCCGGGCCGGAGGCTGCTGAGAGTCACCATCGCAGCCTCAGTTTTTGTGTTTTCGTGCCATTGACGAAGAAAAATGCTTTGCCCGCAAGTAGATTTCCTATCGAACGCGATGTTGTGTTTGCCGGCCGACAAGTTGATCGCGGTGTGCCGCGGAAGCGTCTCATCATGGTCGTCACCATTGGCTGGCGTGCGAGCGACACCACTGGAGGGAGACGCGACTTTCAGACCGCCTCTCAGGTGCGCTTCATTCGGGACCAGCGTCCAAAAAGACAATTGACCTTTAATTGGGCTCGAAAGTTGCGGCATTCTCACGGTGCCCAAGATTTACGCTGCTCATTGAGCTGATTCTGAGAATACAAAGACCGAAGGCGCCTTCATGCGATACCATATCCTCGCTTGTGACTATGACGGAACGCTAGCGGAACACGGTAAAGTTGACAAAGACACTTTAGCGGCTCTCGAACGGTTGCTGGCAACTGGGCGCAAGCTGGTGCTGGTCACGGGTCGCGAGTTGCCGGAGTTGCTGCAGATCTTTCCTGAGGTCCATTACTTTTCACACGTCGTGGCGGAAAACGGGGCGTTGCTCTATTGCCCGGCCACGCGCGAAGAGAAGGCTTTGGCTCCGGCGCCAGACCCGGTTTTCATAGAAACAGCTCGGAAACGCGGCGTCAACCCGCTGGCAGTCGGGCGCGTCATCGTGGCGACGTGGCGGCCGCACGAGACGGAGCTGCTCAAGGTGATTCAGGAGCTAGGCCTGGAATTGCAAATCATCTTCAACAAAGACGCGGTGATGATCTTGCCGTCGGGCGTCAATAAAGCGACCGGTCTGAAGGCAGCTTTGACGGAACTTGGTTTTTCGCCGCATGAAGCGGTCGGCGTCGGCGATGCTGAGAACGATCATGCCTTTCTTGCACTGTGCGAGTGTTCGGCCGCCGTCGCCAATGCGTTGCCGGTGGTCAAAGAACATGCGGACTATGTCGCAACCAAAGAACGTGGCGCCGGCGTAGCCGAGCTTATCGATGAGTTGATTGCGAGCGACCTCGCCCCGGTTGCGGCCAAGCTCGAGCGCCACAACCTGTTAATCGGTCACGATGAAAAAGGCGCCGAAGTGCGGTTGCCGGCTTTTGGCCCGAATATCCTGATCGCCGGGCCTTCCGGGAGCGGCAAGTCGACCGCGGCCACCAGTTTTCTCGAACGTTTAGCGGACGCTCACTATCAGTTTTGCATTATCGACCCAGAGGGTGATTACAGCGAGTTGCCAGCCGTGACGACGCTAGGGAATGAAAAGAAAGGGCCGACAGTCGAAGAGGTTGCCAAGAAGTTGTCAGCATCGGTGGACGATATGGTTGTCAACCTGATCGGTCTGCCGTTATCCGATCGGCCGCCGTTTTTCCTGTCGTTGCTTCCGCAGTTACAGGAGTTGCGGGCTCGTTTTGGTCGGCCGCATTGGGTGATCATCGACGAAGCCCATCATTTGCTGCCGAAGGATTGGGAACCCGGCCGGGCGGGCTTGCCGCACGATTGGCAACGGACGGTACTGATAACAGTCCACCCGGACCAAGTGGCTCAGCATTCCTTGCAGTCGGTCGAGCACGTAATCGCCGTCGGCAAGGAAGCGGAAAAGACAATCAAACAGTTTCAGGAGGCCATTGAAGAGCCGTTGTCCGCGGACCTGAAGCCAATCGTTCTAGAGGAGGGCCGCGTCCTGCTTTGGTCAAGGACGAAAAAATCGGCTCAGCGCGTCAAGCTTGTGCCGAGTAAAATTCAACATCATCGCCATTTACGCAAGTACGCCGAAGGGGAACTGCCGCCGGAACAGTCGTTTACCTTCCACGGACCTTTGGGAAAACTGAATCTCCAGGCACGGAACTTGATTCAATTCATGCAAATGAGCGACGGTGTAGATGACGATACATGGACATACCATCTGCAGATAGGAGACTACGAAAAATGGTTCCGCGAAAAAATCAAGGATGAGCAGTTAGCGGATGAAGCCAAGCAATTGAAACAGAAGTCCGGCCTACTGCCGGCCGAAGGACGCAAAACGTTGCGGGCAGCCATCGAACGGCGTTACACCCTGCCGGCGCGACCGCCGCTACCATTGCCGGGAACCGCGGCGGAAACGAAAAAGGACGCGGTGAAGTGATCTAGAGTTCGGTTTCAGAGACTGTCCCACAAGCTCCCCTCCCCTGAGAACGGGGAGAGGAAGAGGCTTTTGAGATAGCCTTTCACTTGCCGGTGGAGGCAATCCAGCAGCCATAAAAACGGCGGCCGATATAGGTGACGTATTGCCTGCCGTCAGCGTCACAAAAAACTGGTAGCACATGGCCGTCCGCGAAGTTGCGATAACCAACGACCTCATCCATCCGTTGTTGGCCTGGCATTATTCTATCCTCAAAATTACTTATAACAGACCGCATTAATCTAATATCCATTTATGAACCAACCCGTCGGCGCCGAACGCGTAGTGTGGATTCAAACGCACCAAACGGCACAACAAATAGCCGTCCCCAAATCCAAAACCGCCGGGAGCAAATGGCGCAGCGGTACGGATCGAAGCACATGATTCTGAACAACCAATCGACGCCGCGCCGTTTCGACGCTCGAATGACATCCGACCTGCATCGCGGGCAACGGAAGGGCATTCGCGCTACCTCCCCCAATGCGACAAAGGGAGAGCGTTCGTCGCGTTCATATCAAAGCATATTTACGTGATAACTAAAAATGAGACGCGATCGTGCGAGAAAAGTTCCCATGCTTCTCAGAATAATGTCCTGCGCACCACGGCGTGCTCACGAGACGATTAAACATCGCTCGGATCGGGCTTAGGCGGGTCAACGCGTGCGGCAGGGACGTTGTTCCGGTTGCCCCAATACCAAAAGCGGTAGGCACACCGAAGGCAGCGCGTCGGCAGGACCAGCCATGGCGCGAACAACCGTTCCAGGCCGCGAATTCGCGACGTCTGCAACTCGTCAGAGCGACATTGCGGACAACGAACGACGCGTTTGGACGTCATCATAGTTGGCCGAAGAATAAGGACGGCGATCCAGGCAGGGGCGTTGTGTGAGTTTAATAAAGTCTCGGCGTCAAGCCAAGTGAATTTTTGGAAAAGTCGTTAATTGTGTTAATTTCGTGAATGAGCGCATCTTTAGGCTCCCGGCAACTCTTAGATTATTGCCGGGCGCGAAAAATTCCGCTTGGAAATCTGGCGGCGTTTCAGAACGTTGCCCGCGCTCGGCGGTTGTGTGTGGCTCTTTATCTCGCTTGTTTTCTTGGACCGACTTGTGTACGATCCAGTGCTGAACGGAAAGTCGACTTGCGCTGGTTAGGACGCCTGTGCGCTCGGCCTCTCTGAAAAAGTCGTAACGCGAAGCGAACGACAATAGGGCGGAGCCCGTCGGACTGTCGATTAGTAAGCCGGCGTGGTCGGGCACCCTCGCGTGCGGGACCGCACCGGCTTTTTGTATTGCCCTTGTCGAATTTCAAGCGCTGCGTTGGCCTATTGCTGCATGAGGGGCGGGTATGTCCCAACCAACTGGCAAATACCATTCGGTAAGCTATTTTCGACGATTGGTCATCGATTTGATGCACTTCAGCGCGGAAGTGCCTTGTATCACGATCGATCGGCGCATGAACTTGGCTCGGCTTATCGCGGCGCGACGAGCGTGCTCGCCGTCGCCTACGTGGTCGGCCATCTTCGCCAAAGCTTTTGGAAAGGTCGCGGAGCGGACGCCGGCATTGCGAACGTCGTACCTCAAGCTGCCGTGGCCGAGGTTCTACGAACACGCCTCGAACATCGTCACGCTCAATGTCGATCGCCAGGTTGAAGACGAGCGGATCGTTCTTTACGTACATATCAACAATCCCGAAAAGCAGACACTGCAAGAACTCGACGAGGTCATTCAAACGCATCGCACAGGGCCGCTGGACCAAATTCTGTCGTACAAACGAGCCCTTTTGATGAGTCGAACGCCGTGGCCATTCCGGCGGCTCTTGTGGTGGCTGGGTCTCAACCTGTTTGGCTCCATCCGCGCTGAAAACTTTGGCACGTTTTCATTGACCTCGCTGGGCGCCCAGGGGGCCGGCGTGATTCAGGTGGTACCATTATTAACGTCGTTGATTCATTATGGCATGTTCGATGACGCGGGCCGCCTGGATATGCGGATGTCGTTTGATCATCGCGTGTTGGACGGAGCCACGGCGGCGACAGCGTTGGCAAGTCTGGAAGTTGTCCTCAATCAAGAGATATTGCCGGAATTGATTCAAATGTTGCGCAGCCGGGTGCTGCCTGCGGACGGGTTTTATAAAACAGGCTCGGTCGCCGATGCCGGGAACGAACCATTGCGGATCGAGGAGCCCGCGGCGTAGACATGCTATTCGGGGTATACCGCGATGCGCCGCGCCGCCTGGGTCCTGTTTCTCGCGGCCTTTTCTCCCTTGGTTGGCAGCGCAGCCGAAATTCCAGGCTTTCGCGAAAGCCCATGGTTTGAGGAACAGGTACGGGAGCAATGGCTCGATAATAATGTGCGCGTCGTGGTGAATGTGCCGGGCAACTTTGACGCAAAGAAGCCGACGCGGCTGGTGATCTTCGCGACTCCTAACGGCAATTCGATCGAACAGACGCTCGGACAAGCCGGCAGCGATGCCTTCGACAAAATGTCCGGTGCTCGCGACCCGTGGCGCTTTCAAATCCAACACATCGCTGCACAAATCCGTAAACTGCGCGAGATTTCTCCAGATACAAACATCGTCGTGGCGTGTGCCGAAGCCGAGGGCTTGAGCTGGCCGGCTTGGAAACGTAAGATTTCAGGCGGGCCAAAACAGATCCTCAAAGTCGTCGATACGCTCCGCAGCTGGATTCCGAGCCACGACGTTAAAATCTCGCTGGCCGCGCACAGCGGCGGCGGCAGCTTCCTTTGGGGCTATATCGACGCCTACGCCGACATTCCCAAAGAAGTCGATCACATCGTTTTTCTCGATGCCAATTACAGTTACAGCGACGCCGACAAACATGGCGACAAACTGTTGGCCTGGCTCAAAAGCGATCGCGCCCGGCGGCTCGTGGTCATCGCCTACGACGATCGCAAGATCACCCTCAATGGTAAATTGGTAGTCGAGCCGGATGGCGGAACATTTCGAGCGACCGAGCGAATGGTCGCACGCCTGGCGAAAGATGTGATGTTTGCCGAATCGACAGCTGACGATTTCGTGAACCGCATCGGGATGGACGGCCAGGTCGCCTTGCACGTTCACAAGAACCCGAAGAATCTTATTCTGCACACCGCGCTAGTCGGCGATATGAACGGCCTATTGCGTGGCCTCACGGATCTCGAAGCCAAGCCCACATGGGGCAGCTTCGGCGGACCGCCAGCTTATACCAAATGGGTCCAAGCCGCCGCCGTTTTACCGCCAAGGCCAAAGGACGCACTTGGCGGCGCAGCGTTCTTTCGAAAGATCGAAAAGCTGTCCCTCGCTGAACGCGAAGAGGCGATCGCAATCGAACTGGGTCGCGGCAATATGCCTGATTTCCTGCGCACCTTTCAAAAGATCAGCATCAAGGCCAAGGATACGGCAGGTAAAGAACGCAATGTCGTTTTCGAGGTCATGCCGGATTATCTCGCCATCGGCAGCGACAGCGACTTCGTGCGCGTGCCGATGACGCCGATGACGGCAGTGCGCGTCGCCGACCTCTTTTATTGTGCTCTGCCGACTGCGCAAGATCGTCGATGAGGTCTACAAATCGGCAACCGTGAAGCTGGAGCCCCGGCCGCTCACGAAAGATCGCGAGGCCGCCGCAACGTTTCTCGAACACAACAGCATCATCGAAACTCAGCGCCAGGACAAAAACTCGGCGCGCTGGTCGCGGGCATCAAAAAAGATATCGTTGTCTCCAACCGGCTCGGCGAAAGACCCAATCGCCTGGCGCTCTATGGCTGGCACAAGACCGACGGCGCGCCGATACAACCGCTGACGATCGTGCATTGGAATCGGTACGTGGACTACAGCCACGGGGCTCGGCTGCTCAAACGAACGGTCTTCGTCGACGGAGTGGCACGCGACATTCGGCACCTGTTACACTCGCCGGATTTCGCTCCGCTGCTGAGCGACGAAGGGCCGATTTTGTATTCGACGTATTGATTGGTTTGGCGAATAAGCCTTTTCCCTTGCAACCCCGTCGGCGCCTGTCACAATGAGATTAGCCTCTCTCACGCCCAGTCGGGTTGCTCATGCGCTATTTGATCGATGGATACAACTTGATCTATGCCATCGCGCCCCTGGGAGCGCACCTGCGGCCGCATGCACTGGAGCGGGCACGGATCAATCTGCTCGACCGGCTGTGGCGGCTTCATGGTGACGGCAGCGCTTCGGTGACTGTCGTCTTCGATGGGGGCAAAGCCAATAAGCGGGGAATTGGGAAAGGCTCGTCATATCATGGAATCCATATTCTCTACGCGGTCGGTCAAGAAGCGGACGATGTGATCGAAGAACTAGTGCGGCAGGAAACTATGCCCGCGCAATTGACCGTAGTCTCAGGCGACCATCGTCTGCGCGAAGCCGCCCGGCGGCGCGGCTGTCCGTGCATGGAGTGCCTTGATTACCTGGAACGGATCGGGCAGCGACCAGCGCCCTCAATCCCGGCGGACGCGGTCTCCAAGCCGGAGGCGCTAAGTGCGGAGGAGACTCAACGCTGGCTCGAGGAGTTTGGCGATCTGGAAAAGGATCCAAACCTGAAGGAGTGGTTTGATTTGGATCGAATGCCCGATGTGGATGACTAAAGAGACCCGCAGTGCGAGATTGCATATCATACCCAGGTTCCAGGCGAACGGGAGCGTAAGCGACCGGAGAAAATCTGAGCGAGTGCAATGCGCTCCGGTCGCTGACGCTCCCGGCTCGCGAAAACAAAAATCCGACTGAGTCCCCTCGTTATGCTCACCGCACGCGGTTGGTATCTGCTGGTTCCCGGCCTATTCACGCTCATTCTCGCGCTGGTGGGTAATTATCGCCTCATGATCTTGGTCAGCCTGTGCTCTTGCTTTGGCTTGGTTGGGAAGCATTGGTCTTCTATTTTCGGACCCGCATCTTGGTGCCGCGCCTCATTGTCGCCCGGGCGGTGCAGGACGATCGTGGGCCGATTCACTCGCTTTGGGCGGGGCGGTCGTTTACGGTTAGGGCCGAGCTACAGGTGCCCGGCTGGCTGGAATTGCCCTATGTCGTGATCGAAGACTTGGTTCCGTTTTCGCTCGTGCTTGTCGAGGGGCTCGCGCGTGCCGAAGGTCCGGTCTGGCGCAGTAGGCCCTTAACTCTGACCTATCGGATACATTGCGAAGCCGCGGGCCTCGCGCGGTTCGAAGGGCTGCGTCTGCAAATAGCAGATCCCGCGGGGCTATTTTATTTCCAGACTTTTGTGCGCTCACCGTTCGAGATGCGCATTATGCCGGCGCTCAGCGATGCCGACAGCAAAGCATCGACGCGGAAACGGCTCAATCTCCTGCCGCCGCCCGGGCTCCACATTCTGCGCCGACCGGGCTCAGGCTCGGAACTGCTCGATCTGCGTGACTACATTCCTGGTGATCCGCCCAAAACGATCGCCTGGAAAGTCTCAGCGCGCCGCGATCGACTAATAACCAAAGAATTCGAAAGCGAAGTACCGGTCCGCTGCACCCTTTTCGTGGACACGTCAGATTCGGTGCGCGTGCCCGGGCGACGCGGCAGCGCCTTGGCCCGCCTCGTCGAGATCGCCGGCGGCGTTATCCAATCGAATGCTTCGGCCCGTGACCTGACAGCCCTGATATTGTTCGATGACCGCGGCTCCACGGCGGGCAAAGCGGAGCGCACCGCGGTGCGTTTGACGGAGATGCTGCGCCAGTTGGCCGAGGCCGCCGCGTTGGCGCCGGCCGCCGCCGATCAAATCGATCCCGAACGGCTGATGCCCTTGGCCTATGGCTTCGCTCAGGAGGTCTATCCCGATCTCCTCGCGCCAAGCGTCAACACGATGCCTTGGTATCAAAATTGGGTCGCGGCCTTTCCCCAAGCGTGGCGCCAGCGGGTCGATGTGTTTCGCCATCTTTTTCGACGCAAAGAGAAGATCCTGCTTCTCGGCGCACTGGTAATTCCGTTTTCGCTGCTCTTTTTCAATCTGTATGTGCTCATCGACCGCCGAATTGAGATTGGAACGCTTAAGAGTATCCTTAAGACGTCGTTCATTTGCTCGCTAATTGCCTACTGGGGTGCGATGTTCATCTTCGTGGGCACGACGATGGTGACGGCGCACGAGAGGCGGATTTCTCGTTGGCGCAAGCGTTTGGCCGCACTGTTCGTGGCTCAATACGACCTCGGGCCCGGCGCCCTGGCGTTTCTGCTCGAAGATGACGATCAATTTTCGCTCTTCATGCAACGGTTCCTTGCCGATCATCAAGTGCCTTACTCGCTGCCTCTTTATAATCGCGGCAAGTATCGATTCCGCCTACCGGACAAGGTGCCCGTGCTCGTCGATTCCTTGCTCAAGGCGGTGACGCGCGGGCACGACAATGAGCTTTTCGTCCTGATGGCGGATCTGCTGGAGCTGGAGGAAGACGATCTGATGGCTCTGCTTAGAGCCGTGCGCGTGGCCTTGGCCCGGCATCATCATGTTGTGCTGATTTGCCCTTGGCCGCCGGGGTTGCCGTTGCCTGATCGAGTACCGAAGAAGGGGCGGCGCGTCCGCTCGAAAGACCCGGCCAACGTCAGCCTCCGCCGCGCGACGACGGTGCGCCTTCATGCCGCGTTCGCGCGGCTCCGGCGCTGGTTCGGCCGCCTGGGAGTTCCGGTGCTATGCGCGGCTGAGGGCGATCCAATACGGCTCATCCTCGATCGCATGGATCGCCTGCGCGGCCTCGGGAGGAGGCGTTAATGGCTACCGACGTGAAAGCTGCCGATCCTGGTAACAGCGCCGGCCAAGCAATACACGCTCGTCTGCCTCGTCGGCATGCTGCTAATGTTGCTGCCGCTGCTCGAATCGGGGATCGGCGTGTTTGCTTTGGTGCCGCTCTTATTCGGGCTGGGAGCGATGATCTTTCGGTGGAACAGTGGGCCGCCATTAGCACTGGCCTCTTTATTGATCTTGTCCGTTTGGCAACGGCCCATGACATGGGCCAGCGTTTGGCGCTTAGTTACCTTGAATTTCCCGGGATTTTCGGCAGACGATTATCCTCTTTCCTTTCTGAGCGAACTTCTGATTGCTACGGGCTTTCTCGTATTCGCCGTGGCGTATTATCGGCACATGTCTTTGGTTCAGGGCATCTTTCCGGTCGATCGGCGCAATCCTGGCATCTACGGCGAGCCGCTGCCCAAAACCCCGATGCGGTCGCCGGAATTGGTTTTGCCAAACGAAGTTATCGGCTTCGCCGTGTTCATGCCTCTATGGGCCTTCGGGGCGTTCTTGCTTTGGGAGCTGACAGGACGTTTTTATGGTCCCATCGGCATGAACCAGGCCGCCTGGCGCATCCTTCTATTGGTGTGGATCGGCGGCGGTATCCTGTTTCTCACAACCTCGGTGGTCGGCTACATTGCCATGACACGGCAGGATCCGCGAGCTGCGAAGATTTACTTACAGGATCAAGTTTGGCGTGAAACGCGGCGCGAGCAGGCGCGAATCAATCATTGGTTGCATTCGGCGCGGCTCTATCGAAGGCGACGAGCCGACAGAGCACCCGCAAATCAGCCATACTCGCGCCTTTCTATGCTGAAATCGCTGGGGTCGAACTCGTTCCGCGTTTTTCGCATCTGTTTAGCGGTGCTGGGTATGATTCTCGGAATCTTCCTGGTAGGTTCATTCGGCGTTTTTCGGCTGGCTGGATTGGTTGTCTTCATAGCAAGTGTGACTGTGCTGGTTCGTTTAGTACGAAAACAAGATAACGAGGAAACATAATGAGTTACTGGCTACGAGAGATCACCGGCTGGCTGCTAATCGGCGTCGGCCTGTTTCTGTTTTGGCTTGTCTATGAGTTCGCGCGCTGAAAGTGGATCCTGGAGGCGTGGCCGGTGACGCTGATCGGCATCTTCGTCTTCCGTGGCGGCATCCATTTGCTCAAGGTCGCCGTCGCAGCGCGGATCTGCCGCGAGGCGAATAATCATCTGTATCCCGCCGCGCCACTAGGTGTGAAGGAAAAAGTGGCGACGCGCCAGCTCGCGCGGCGGAGCAAATAACCACGATTCGTTTAGCCGCGGGCCGTTAGGCAGTGAATGTCATGAATAAGGCGAAGATTACCGAGCCTGAAGCGTAAGCGAAGGGGCGCTACATCGGTGTAATGCCCTTCGCTTACGCTTCAGGCTCGGTTGTCGATGACAAGAACTAACTGAAGATCGATAGACAACTCTTGACAGCGCTGTTGCACAACCCTTGCTCAAAGCGCTGTTTTATTCCTCCGTCTCCGTTTTCTTCACTTCGCCCAACGTCACCACCGGCAACCGTCCATCTGTGTGCCAGGCGTCGCCGCCGCCGTTGCGGCCCTTTTTGATTTGCTGAAAGTCGTCGATCCAGGTTAGCTCCGCGACGACTCCGGCTTTCTTTAGCTGTTCCAGCAGTCGATCGCGCTCGGTATCCACATCACCGTCGACGTGATGCGTAATTTGGCCAGTGGTATGGCTGAAGCCGACGCGTTCATCAAAAGTATCGGAACCGGCCCAAAGCGGTCGGCCCTGGTCGTCCAGCATTTCAGAACGCCAAAAGCGAACGTGGTGGCGTTTTCGCGCATCCTTGCCGACCTGCTGCTCAAAAGCCAGGTCCTGTTTCTTGCCCCAGACAAAGAGATTGCTCACGGGTGCCGTCTCGTCAGGCCGATGGAACATGGTGCTGATCGCTATCTTGACGCTGCTGCGCCAGGTGATCGGGTCGGCCGCATGCCAATCGGCGGCGATCATCGCTTTGATTAACTCCTCTTCCGTGCCGATGAGCGCAAGGTTCAAAGGATCGCCCGGAATCCCGCTGCGTGTGTGGGCGATGCGGGGAATTTCGTCGAGAGCCGGATGGCGCTTCGAGTGCCAGCGCCACGCCGTCGGCATGAGGATGTAGGCAATGAGCAAGTAAAGACCAAGAGCGCTCGCTAACAGAACGAAGACGCGATAGAGGAGGCTGCGTTGGCGGCGGGTAAGGGGTTTAGAGGGAGAAAGGTCGGGCATGTTGGAGGTTCCTTGGCGTTAGATACGATCGACAAATGCTCGCAGCCGATCAACGGTGAGAGGCAACCCAGCTCGCGCCAAGGAGTCCAAGAACTCCCCGGAACTCTTCGGCGGATTTGTCAAAGCGTTACGTTGAAGATGGGCCGCGCGGCAGAAATCGTCAATAGCGGAGTCGAACAGTTCGCAAAGAAAGTCGTCGGGCGGCTGCGCGACGATCGAATAAGGTGCCAACGCCGCGGTTGGAAAGTCGGACAGATTGAACGTGACAATGATTCCAGCACCCGCGTGAATCGCCGCCGCCAGGACATGGCGGTCATTAGGGTCAGGGAGGGTTAAGGCGTCGATGTGATGTTCAAAGCCTGTGACGAGGCAAGACTCAACGTGGAGATTCATCAGATCGCGCGTGCGTTCTAGTTGTTGCTGTCGCAAGTCAGGCCGATTTATTAGCAGATTCCGCATCCACTCGTCATGGATCATCTGCGTCCACCGCGGCGAAATAGTTCTTCCGTGGCGAGGTGCATGAAAAAATCGCGAAGAGGAGCCGAATAAAGGACGCAGGCATCAAGGATGGCGACGCGCTTTTTTCACGTTCAATAACCCATATTCATCTCTTGACCCAGGGCCGTTAATTCCTTGAGAGCCGCCAACCGCGCCTCCCGCTTTTTCTGCTTATACGCCATCAAATCGTCGAAGCGAATGTGCCGATGCCCACCGTCGAGGCTGGACGGAATTTCGTGAGTTTCGAGTAGCTTGTCGAGGAACTCTAGCGATACGTCTAGCAATCCCGCCGCCTGACACCTGGTCAACTCCGCCGGCAGTGCCTGCACGGTCACGATGTCGCCTTGACCCATATGCTCAAGAGCGCTTACTAAGAATTGAAGCGCTGGCCGTGGAATGCTCATTGACTCGCCCTGATGATTGTCATCCTCAAGGCGGATCGATATATGAGATGATTTGGATTCCAATAGGCGCATGATCGACGCACTAAGCTTCAGAGCGTTGTATCGATCGGATTCCGACGATGCCGCGAGCGTTGGTGACATAGCGTGTTCCTCCTGGATCAGCCTCTTCATTCTATCTCAATACGGCAGCGAGTTGGATCAAATTTAGCGTCTGGCGCCGCTCGCCAGTTCATGCGCGATCTTACCAAGAGGTGCCGTCGTCAGCATACAGTGAACCTAGGGCCCGGGTGAAGCGTCCGGTATCGTCGCCTTGTCTCGCAGGGAGTCACCGTGAAAATCGTCATCAACGACCAGATTCATTTATCTGGGGTCCAATCCTCGGATAAAGCTGCCATCATTGAGCATCTCAAGGAGCGCGACATCTATGAAACGACATTGCGAATTCCCTTTCCTTATAGCGATGCAGACGCGGATGCCTGGTTGACGCGTGTCGCCGAGCTGACCAGCCAGCAGGGCCGGCCGGTTCACTTTGCAATTCGCGAAGCTGACGGCTCGTTTCTCGGAGCATGCGGCTTCGATGGCGTTGAAGTTGGCAAGTCGCATCGTGCCGAGATTGGGTATTGGCTGGCGAAACCATTCTGGGGCCGCGGCATCATGACCGCTGTCGTTCAACGCCTGTGCCAACATGCATTCGAGGAGTTTTCGTTGACTAAAATCACTGCGCAGATCTTCCCTCATAACCCATCTTCGGCGCGTGTTCTCGAGAAATGTGGGTTTCAACAGGAAGGCTATCTGAGGAAGCATTACCTCAAGGATGGTGCGTTGCTCGATGCGCGGTTATTCGCATTATTCAAATAGGAGAATTTTCGCTTAAGAGGGCTCGGAAAAAATGAGAGAGACCGGCCCTAAAATAACGCCTTGTGTGGCATGCTTTGGTATTTCGAAGCGTGCTTTCGAGTACGAAAGCATGACGCCCGGCGCCAGGGGGATACCACACGCGATGGTTGGCGCGACGGTCCGGGACGCAGCGCAAACTCAACGCTGTCAACTGGTTGTGTTTGCTGACCGTCGCGCCAAGGTCATGTGCATTTTTGGCGCGACGGTCGGCAAGCAATGTTCCGCGCGGAACATAGGGGGATTGCCATCCTTTTGTACTCCAAAGCAAGGCCCACAAAGCGTTGGCGAGGTCCGGTCCATCTCGTTCTTTCCGAACGCTCTTATACGTTCGTCTCGCCTATTGAAACTCACGGTTTGCGCGGCTGCCTAGCCACTGCTTGAGCGGCACGAACAACAGCCCCTTCCGCTTTCGCTACCTCTGCCGACGCGGCGTCGACTGCAACTTTGTCGGCAGCAGCCTTGGCCTGTGCTGCCTTGAGCGCGGCCTCTTTAGGCGCGATCGCCTGCGGTGCTGTCGCGGCGGCAGCGGTAGTCGCGGTCACGGCTTGTTGGGCTTGGGCGAACGCGGCGTCGGCTTTTTGGGACGCTGCGGTTTGGTCGGCGAATGTCTTTTGGGCCAGCGAGAGTTCCACTTCGGACCAGACGACAAGCTGCTGGGCCTTAGCGTGAGCCGATACCAACGCGGCATCGGTTTTCGCCGTGTCGGATGCCGTCTTTACCTTGGTCGCGGCTTCGCTGAGGACTTGGCGCAGCAGCTCTTTGGCCTTCACGTCCGCTTGCGTCGTGGCGACGGCCGCCTTAGATTGATCGGCTGCAGCCTTGGTTTTGGCCACATTGTCAGTAGCGGCTTTCGCTGCTAACGCGCTGTCACTCACCGCTTTTTGTGCCGCCGTCAGCTCGGCTTGTGCTTTTTGAGCGATGGCCTGTGATGCCGCTGCCGCTGCCGCGAGCTGGTCGCGCGTCGCGGTTTTCGTGGCCAGCTCCTTGACCGCCAACTCCAAGCCTTCCTGCACACCTGGAGGATTGGAGGACAGCTCGCCCGCGCCCTTGGCGTCGGCCACAGTCCAGACTGGTAGTCGGCCGTTCCAATCGGCGGCAATTACGCGCTTGTCATCGTCACTGAAAATCGTTCGCACCACGACATCGGGTTGAGCCTCGAATGCTTTCTGCGCGGTGCCGTTGCCGTCCCACACTTTGACGAGTTTGTCACGTCCTCCAGTGACGATTCGGCCATCCCGCGCATAACGTACCGACTGAACGCCACCGACGTGGGCGTTCCAATTTTTGATCGCGTTGCCGTTCTCCATCTCGAACAATTTCACGGTGCCATCTTCGCTGGAGGCGGCAACGACATTGCCGTCGGCACGCCAACTAATCTCCGTGATGGCAGACTTGAATCCACGGAGCGTGAAATACTCTCGGCCTGTGAAGGACTCCCAAACATACAAGCCGCTGCTGCGATCGCCGGTCGCCAAGAGAACGCCATCGGGACTGTATTCGAGGGCCGTCACCCAATCGGTGTGTTTCTTGATCTCATGGACTAGCTTGCCGTCGCGCGTCGAGTAGATGCGAATCATCTTGCTCGGCCCGCCAAGGGCGATTTGCGTTTGATCGGGGCTGATGTCGGCGGCAAGGACACAGTCGGTTTCCTCGCCCACGGTGATGACGCGCTCGCCGCTCTGTACGTTCCACACCGCGACGCGACCCGAATGGCCGCCATGGCCGCCGCCGGCCAACAACATACTACCATTGCGGCTGAACTTGAGGACGTGGGGAATGCCCTCGGGGAACGGCAAAACACCAAGAAGTTCAAGTGTATCCGAGTTGTAGAGCAACACCTGCTTTTGGCCGCCGACGGCTACCAAAGGCGCCCACGGGCTGCTCGCCAGGGCGGTCACGGTTGTAGCGCGACCTGTCCGTACAAGCGGATCCAATGGCAAGGTTTTTGGCGGCATCGGCGGTGGGCCCTCCGGCTTGCCGCGCGCGGCGGAGGACAGCGCGATATTGGACTTCGGCGCGGCGGCGACCGCTTTGCTCCCCATGTTTTCAAGAGCGCCGCCGGCGATCCAAGTCTTTACGAGTTCCAAGTTCTCCTTGGGCAACATCGGCGATTTTGGCGGCATGAATGGCTCCTCCAGGTGAGCCATGACGCGATAAAGGGGGCTGCCATCCGCATCGCCCGGCTTGACGATGACACCACCGCTGCCGCCCGCCATCAAGCGAGCGTAGTTGTGTAACTGGAGGCCCGAACTCTTCTTATCGGGGCCGTGGCAACTGATGCACTTGTCGCGCAGCAGGGGGAGAATGTGGTCGTCGTAGGTGATTTTCTTCGGGTCCGCGCCGTTCGCGGAGGAACCGATCGCCAGGACGCAGACGGTGATGATGTATTTCATGGTGAGATCTCGAACGTATGCGATATTCCCCATTTGTTTAGCCGCGAGCCGATAGGCGAGCGCTGTGCGATAGCGCCATCAACCAGCGCTCGGCTGGCGCCTCGCGGCTAAACAAATGGGCTCGTCATCAATGATTGAACATGAACTCACGCGAGTTCAGCAATGCCCAGAAGAGGTCCCCGAGACCCTTGTTCTTATCGGGTTCCTGGGCCAGGCCGGCTTTGATTTTCTCCATCTCCTTGGCCGTCGGTTTTCGGCACAGGCAACGGATATACAGCTCTTCAATGATCTGCTCCGGCGTCTTTTTCTCCGCGAGTCGTTTACCGATCAGGTTGCCTGCGGCGATCTTTTGTGTCGTCGTGTCGCCATTGAGAAGGTGCAACGATTGCGACAATGTGGGCTCCAGCTTTACTTCGCAGGAACAGACCGATTCCCGTGAAGCGCGGCCGAAGGTTGTCAAAAAGTAGGTGCTGACGCCGCCGTCGGCGATCTGGACAGCGCGAGCGCCGTTCGGCAGGCCGGGAAACTTGTTCTTTGTTTCCGTTACCTCGCTGATGCAGTCGAGAAACGTCTCCGCCTTGATGCGGCGCAAAGCCGAGCGGGTGAAGTTACGCGTGTCGCCTTCGTTGCTCGGGTTGGCCTGGGTGGAAGCCTGGTAGGTCCGCGACAGGCAAATATCACGCACCAGTTTCTTGAAGTCATACTTGTAGGAGGTGAACCGCTTGCCCAGCTCGGCGAGCAATTCGGGGTTCGACGCCGGGTTGCTGATGCGCACGTCGTCCACTTGATCGATGATGCCGATGCCGAAGAAATGGCCCCAGACGACGTTGGCGAGATTGGTGGCAAAGTATGGATTCTCGGGGGACGCCAGCCATTGGGCCAGAACGACGCGGCGGTCCTTGCCGGCTACATCGGGCGTCTCGCCGCCAAGGAACTTGGGCTTCATGACGCCGCCGCGAATCGGATGCGACACCTCGCCACCGCGACTATTAAAGACGATCTGCTCGCGCGGGTCATCGGTTCCCTTGCGGCCTACCTGCGAGAAGAACGCGGCAAAACCATAGTAGTCGTCCATCGTCCAGCGGTCGAAAGGATGGTTATGACACTGGGCACACTGGATGCGCATGCCCATGAATACCTGGGCGACATTCTCTGACACCTTGAGGATGTCGGTTTCATTCTGGTAGTAATTCGTCGCTGGGTTCTTAAAGGTTCCACCACTGGCGCCTAACAACTCCTGGACCCATTCATTGACAGGCACATTGCGGGCGATCTTGTCCTGGAGCCAGTTATAATAGAGCAACATCGCCTTGTAGCTGACCTGGTTCGACGAACGGATCTGGAGCAACTCCGCCCATTTGAGAACCCATAACTCGGCGAATTCCTTCCGGCCCAGAAGCTCATCGACCAATAGCTCGCGCTTGTTTGGCGCCGTGCTGGCCATGAAGCGGGTGTATTCTTCGACGGTCGGCAATACACCGATGACATCGAGATAGACGCGGCGCAGGAATGTCTCATCGGTACATGGGCCTGATGGCTCGATACGTAGTTTCTTGAGCTTGGCGTTGACCAATGTATCGATGTAGTTGCGTTCCTCGACCTGGGGGAACGTAAACTGGAGGCCCTTGGGCAACACGATCATCTGAGCGCCAACCGTGAACGTGGCGAACCGCGCCATGACGAATGCTTCACCGCGCTCGCCGGCGGTGACGAGACCATCGGGCGAAATTTTACCCGACGTGTCATTGCTGCTGAGAAAGAGCGCGAGAGAGGTTACATCGCGGTCGGTGCCATCGGAATACTTGGCGCGTACCACCATTTGCTGCGTCGCCCCTTTGCCATCGAGGACGGCATTGCGCGGATACAGCTCCAAAGAAACAGGAGTCGGCACAGTCGGCGGATCGAGCGGCGCGCCGGCGTCGAGCCAGCGGAGAATACTGGTGGTGTATTCGTCGCCATCCTTGATTTTCTGCCCGCCCGTATGCGGGACTTTGCCTTGGGCCTTCTCCAGGAGGAGGCTTTCGGCAGGCAGCGCGAGATTGATTCGGCGGCCATTCATCTCACGTGTGAGCCGGAAGTGATCGCCGTCGGCGTCGAAGCCGAAGAGCGACAGACGAAAGCCGTCCTTGCCGCGAGCGGCACCATGGCAACCACCTTGATTACAGCCCGCACGCATGAAGATCGGCATCACGTCGAGCTTGAAGCTGATCGGCCTATCGACCTTGGCATCCTTGACTTTGACTGGCACGGTGACCGCTTTACCGGCATATTCGACTTTCATCTCGGTGGTGCCGTCGGCCGCCGGTGTGAGGATATTCTTGTCGAGCTTGGCAAAAGCTGGATTGCCGAGCGATGCCTTGGCCTCAGCGGTGACGTCACGGGTGATGCCATCGGGGAAGGTCGCTTGGACGACGAAGACTTGGCGGCTCTTGGCCGTCTGGAGGTTGACGTCGGGTGGGAAGACAGCCAACGACGCAGGGGCCTGGTCGGCGCGGGCGTTGGCCGACAAGAGAAAGGCAAGCGCCCCGACGGCGACAGAACGAATAAAGAAATTATGGATTCGCATGGTGCGGTGCCTTGGTGAGTGGCGTGTCACAGTTGGGGAAAGCGCTCCCCTTCGGGTCGCGGCTAAACGAAGTTACTTTTTCTCGGGAGGCGTGCCCATTTTTGCGGCCTTCTCGCGTTCCTCTTGTTCGAGGCGCAATTTCTCCAGGCGCGTCAGACGTTTCTCGGGGGCTTTCGGCGGGTCGGTCGGCTTTGGTGCCATTGGTGTGGCCGCGGGTGTCGGCGCGGGCTGATTCACCTTGGGTGGCAACGGTACATCGACGCGTAATTCGGCGGAGCCTACGTTGTAGACGACCGGCTCGCCGTTGAGCATGACGACGGCTTGGCAAACCAGGTTACGATGCTGGCCTGGGGGCGTTGTCTTATCGACGGCAACCTTGAATACGAGGTCTTTTGTGTCTTTGGTGATTTCCATCTCCGAGGCAGTCGCCTTATTCGGCAATCCTAGGAGACGGACCTTCGCTGCCCCGGGGAACGGAGCGACCTGGTTGATCTTGCAAAAAACCTCGGTGTCTTTGCCCTGTTCGGCGGACGCTCGTTCGGTGGCAAAGGTGAAATAGGGAGCCGCTATTTCGAGCGTCGCCAGCTGGGAGGAGACGTAGACAGGGCCATTGCCCACATTGGATACGGCGACGACCGCTGTCTTCCACTTGCGGACTTCGGCGTTGCCGGCGGCGTTGAGAGTCAAAGTCGTTTCGTTCGCTCCTTCGGGAATCACGGCAGACGACGCGGAGCTGACGCCTGGAGGATTGAACAAGGGTAAGATTGTTATGGCCGACTTGTACCCCGGTTTGCGTTCGACGACGATCTTGAGATTCATGGAGCCGTTCTGGATCAATGGCGTCTTTGGCTCAACGATGCTGATCTTGAAGGGCACTTCCTCTGTTACCGCGATCGCTGCCTGTTTCGCCTCCGCGGTCCAGTAGATCGACTGGCCGGGACCGGCCACGATCAGCTCGGCCATCTGGTAGAATCGATTCTTGAGAGTCGGTTGTTTGGGATCGGCGTGGCGCGCTGTCAGCTGAGTCAAAAGTCCACCCAAGGGCGCGTCGGCCGCTGCTTCGATCACGACGGGGATCACATCAAGGTTCGGCCGCATCGTCTCGCTATTCCAGGTTACGCCTGGAGGCAGCTTCTCGGCCCCGAGTACCAGCTCCCCCCCAAAATCGCGGCGGCCCACTTGGATGAGCGTTGCGAAACGATTTCCGCGCGGCACGACGATTGTTTGACGCTCTTGGGAATACTGTGCCACTTTGGGAATCCCGACGACGGCCTCCGCCTGGATCGGCGTGAACTCGACTCGGTAGAAGTAGGTCGGCCCGCCTTTGCCCAGGTGATCGGTGATCGTCAGGACGTATTCCTTGTCGTCGGGCACAGTGAAGCGGAAGTAGCTATCGGGGCCGATGGCGTCGTCGTTCGCCACGATCGCGCCGCCATTGAGGTTGCTGATCGTCATCACGGAATCGAGCGGCGAGCCGAGACGACGAGCGTAACAATGGACCTCGTAGGTCTGGCCCTTCTTGCCTTTGAAGCGATAGTGATCGACTTCGCCTGGTTTGGAGATGACGCCATTGACCGCGTTGGGCAGCTCAAACGGCGTGGCCGTCGCATGGGAGATATTGCCTTCCGTCTCCACGACATTACCAAATTCAGAGAGACGAAACGGGATGGCCGAGGGAGCGATACCGCCCGCGTCCTGGGCGAAAACGCCGAATTTATCCACCGGCGCCGAGGGCAGCTTGACCTTTTGCTTGAACGGCCCGGTTGGGTCGCCGAGGAATGTCAGCTCGATCTCTTCGCCATATTTGCCGCCGGCGGGAATCACCGCGAGCGGTCTTGGAAATGTGCCTACATGAAGGCGATAGGAGCAAGCTCCATTGCCGCCGTAGGCGCTTTCGCGCACTTGGATGATGTACTTGCCGTCGGCCGGTGCGACGATCGACACCATCGAATCCTGGCCGAGCAAAGGGGCGTCGTCGTTGGTGGCCAGCTCGAAACGTTTGCTATCGAGGATGGCGATGAATGGATCGAACAGTGTATTGCCGAGCCTCATACCTTCGATCTCGGCGGAGAGGCGTTGGCCTTTCTTGCATTCGACCACAAAGTAATCGACATCCTCATTATCGATGACGCCATGGACTGTGACATTGAGCGCGATCGGCTGCGGCTTGTCGAAGTCGTTGTTCGGCTCCACTTCTTGCACAATTGGGATATTGCCGACCCAGTAAGTGCGCATGTCGGACAGGCCCGTCTTTGTGCGGACGCGAAATACATGCTCACCGAGGCGACAGTCGGCAGCGATTTTGACTGTGGCTTTGAGCTGATTGTCGTTGACGGTCTCCAGTTTGGAGACGGTGAACCCGGGCGTGTAACTGATGATCTCGATGGCATCGCCGAGGCGCGCGCCGCTGAAGAGCATCACGTTGTCGATACCGCGTTGACCGCCGCGCGGCGTGATGCTGCTCAAGACCGGAGACGAGGCCGACGCCAGCGGAGCGTAGAGCGCCAGGGCGAACAGCGCCGTCAAGAAACGACGGGGTGCGTGTGCCATGTTGGGGTGCATCCGGCGGTTAGGGTGGGTGGGATTTATTTCGTTTCGCCGCGAGCCGGCAGGCGAGCGCTGTTTGTTAGCGTTTTTTTCAAATAGCGCAGTCAAACAGCGCTCGCCCATCGGCTCGCGGCGAAACAATCGGAGGAATTACGCGAGCAGCTCAGTGCGGACTTTGCCTTCGCGGACGATGTCGATGGGGCGATTGCCGGGGGCCATTAGCTTCTTCTCGCCGTTGATGCCGAGGCAATGGTAGGCGGTCATGGCCAAGTCTTCGACGTTCAAAGCGTCTTCTTCCGGCTCAGAAGCGGTGGAGTCGCTGGAGCCATAAACCTGGCCCTTTTTGATGCCGCCGCCGGCGAGGACGACGCTGAAAACTTTAGGCCAATGGTCGCGGCCGGCCGTGGCATTGATCTTCGGGGTACGACCAAACTCGGACGAAACCATAATGAGCGTCGAATCGAGTTGGCCGCTGCGATCGAGATCGCGGACCAAGGCGGCGAAGGCCTGATCGAACGCGGGCAGCTGCCCGGTCATGCCGCCCTTGATGCTCGCGTGCATATCCCAGCCGCCATAAGTCAGCGAAACGAGACGAACACCAGCGGTGACGAGACGACGAGCGAGCAGCATGCGCTGGCCCGCGGCATTTCGGCCGTATTCATCGCGCAGGGCCGGCTTCTCGGCATTGATGTCGAAAGCCTCGCGGGCCTTCTGCGAGCTGATGAGGGCGTAGGCCCGTTGATAAAACGTATCCATCGCCTCCAGGCCATCGGCCTTTTCCTTGGTGGCGAAGTGGTCGTTGACGGCTTCCAACATATTGCGACGGCCAGCGAAGCGCTTTTCATCCACTCCGCCAGGCAGGGTCAGATCCTGCACGCGGAAGCCGCCGTCGGCCGGATCGCTGCCGAGGCTAAAGGGAGCGAAAGAAGAGCTTAAATATCCTGGGCCGGCATAGGTGGTAGGCTGGCTCGGAATGCAAACATAAGGCGGCAGGTTGTTGCGCGGCCCGAATTCATGCGAGACAACGCTGCCCATGCTCGGGAACTGCAGCGCGGGGCTCGGCCTGTAGCCTGTGAACATATTGTGCGTGCCGCGCTCGTGGGCAGCTTCGCCGTGTGTCATCGAGCGGCAAACGGTAATTTTGTCGGCGATTTCAGCCGTCTTTTTCATCAGCTCATTGAAATAGACGCCTTCGAGCTTGGTCTTGATGCTGCTCATTTCGCCGCGATATTCGATCGGGGCCAACGGCTTGGGATCGAAGGTCTCTTGATGGGCGATGCCGCCCGGTAGGAAAATGTGAATCAGCGATTTCGCTTTCGCGTCCTTGGCCGGCTCGGCGGCGGAGGCTTGCAAGCGAAAGAGCTGATCGAGTGTCAGCCCCAGCCCACCGGCGACGCCGACCTGCAAGAACGACCGGCGCGTCGGTCGACGAAAAGTGCGCGGGATCGTCATTCCACGTTCCAGTGATCGATTGCTTCATAACGCCGTCTTCCTGAGTAAGGTAGATGGTCCCGGGGAGGCGGGCACTTCGGTTTGGTGAGGGCAAAACGCTGGCAGGGTTTCTTGCGGTCTCGTCTTATCGCGCCTTCGGCGGGCACGGCTACCAAAAAAAGGTGCTGGCCGTGTTAAGATAGATAGTATCAGTAGCGCCCGCCAGAGTCCAGCAGGATTTGCGTGGGGAAAGGGAAGTGGCGTAACCAAATTCTCTTGTGGTGAACGTGGGTTTAGCCGCCCAGAGCAACGCCCTTGGCGCCAGAGAACGATTTCACACCAAGAGAATTTGGTTGCACACAAGGAAAGTGGACGCGGCGTCGGGTTTGTAGCCGCATTCTGGCGAATGCGGCGCTGGAGGGGATGCCGCATTCGCCAGAATGCGGCTAAAAAGTGCCATGCCGGGTCTTTGTTACGGCACCGTCTGCACATTCTCGGCCGGCACTTTGGCTCCCGCCGGCAGTACCAAGATTGTACCGACGGGCAAGTTCTGCTCGGATTTGAAGTTTGGATTCAGCCGCACGAGTTCCATCCAGCGATTGGCGTCGTTAAGAGTGGTTCGAGCGACTGTATAGAACGGCTCCGGCCTCGTCACCTTGTAATAGACCGGGCCGACGGCTGGCGCTGGTGGTGCCGGCGCGGCGACTGGAGTGATGACGGAAGCGTTTGCAGATGGGGTGGCTACGGCGTTAAAGCCAGCTGTCACTGTGCCGGATACGGGCGTCGGCTCCGGAACGAGTCGAGTGACCGGCTTCAAATTTGGCAAAGCATCGGGATAGCGTTTCTCCAGCATCGTGCTGGAAGGAATAAACACTTTGCTGCCGGGACGCAATTTATTGTCAGCGCCGACGATCGCGGTCGACTTGCGATGGTCGCGGTTCCACAGACGAAGGGCGTCGGCGTATTCGGCTGTGCCGTAAAAGCGCTGGCTCAGGCCGGCATAAGAGTCAGCAGCGCCGCTGTTGATTTCGCTTTCATCGTACATATCGACCGTGGCCGCATCGGTTCGGAGCGGGCGCGACTCGACGGTTGAGGCCAATAAAGGCGGTGTCGTCACCTGCTGCAACGAAGGATCGGCCATCGTATTTCGGAGTGACGTGTTCGGCGTCGTCGAAATGAGGCCGGTCTCGCGGACGACCGTCGGGCTGGTAGCCGTCGATCCGCTGTTTCCGGTTAGGGTCGAACCGGTCGTTGCATACGTCGATTGCGGCACCGGACGGATATTAGCGGTCTCGTTTGTATTGTAACTGGTCGCGCCGACGACGCTGGCGGGCGCTTGTGTGGCGTTGGGCACCGGCTTGGTTCCGGTGTTGCTTTCGGTCCCGGTGAACCCAGTGTTCAAGGGCGGCACCGTGACGACGGGTGTAACCGGGGCCTTTGGTTCAGGGAAGGCATTTGTCTGTGTATTGGTATTTGTGTTGTTGGAAACCGCGCTACCTAACGGTGGAACGGTGATGGTCGGTGACACCTGGACTTTTGTGTCAGGTACAAGATTCGTCCGACTACCGGTGTTCGCGTTCGGGACGGCGCTAACCAACGGGGGAACGGTAATGGTGGTCGTCGCCGGAGTCTTCGTATCCGGCCACGGATTGGTTTGTGTCGCGGTACCGGTTTGTCCAACATTTAACTCGGGCTGCGCCGTCTTGGGAGCGATTGTCGTCGTCTTGATGTCGATGGTCTCATTTCCGGCCGGCGGAGGCGGTGCGGGCGGACCGCTCTTTGATTCGTTCTTGTCAGCGACATTTGGGCCTGTATGGGTTACCGGTAACGCGATGGGCACTGGCTTTGGAGCATTGGAATCCGAAGCCGGAGGAGGCGGGACAGGCGGGCCGCTGGTCGTGGTCGGGTTCGTCTTAGCATTCGCTTCCGTTGCGGGGTTAGATGTGTCTTGATTCGTGCCCAAGTTGATCGCCACCTGCCGGTTCGGATCAAAGGTTACCGGCGGAAGCGTGGTTTTGGGTTCGACGGTATCGGCGGGCTGCGGAGCAGGTGGGCTAAAATTGAAAGCGATTTTCGGCAGTCCCGTAGTGGGATCCATTTCAACAGGAGCCGACTTCATGCCGACGATGTCGGGCGTGAAATAGCTCGGCTTCACAGCGGGGTCATGATCGCCCGTAGGTGTCTTCGCGGCGAGGAACTCCGGCTTGCGCACGCTCATCTTCGCGCCGCTACGGACGACCTCAAAGGGCACCGGTGCGGGAGGCGGAGCTGTGTTCGTGTTTGTGACGACGGTGGGACTCACACCGGAATTGGTATTCGGGCTCGCATTGGTAGTTGTATTCGTGGTCGGCTCCGTACCGGACACGGGGCCTGGAACGGAGGCTGGAGGCGTATCGTTACCGCCGCGCATCTTGATCGCCAGCACGGCTCCGATCAGACAAAGGAACGAGCAAGATACGACGATCCCAACTTTAGTTTCTCGAGTCATCTTCAAGCCTCCTCGGTATCCGCGGACGCTCCGGAGCGGAATTGCCGACTGTGACGGTTTTGCTGAGGTTGGACCCTACACGAAACAATTCCGCTCTGGAAATTATTCACGATGGCGGGGCGAATGGTCGACAGGACTGCGTTCATCCGGGCGGCAATCGGGGTCGGGCAGAGCGCGCGACCGGCGCCACCGGCATGGTTGATCGAAAATTCGTTTAGCCGCGAGGCGCGAGCCGAGCGCTGTGCGATAGCGCTATCCAACAGCGCTCGCCTACCGGCTCGCGGCTAAACGAATTTACTTGAAGAACTCACTCGTCAATATGCGCACTCTTCTGCTGCGTATACGTCTTCCAGCGCGAGGCGTCCCAGACTTCGAAATGGTCGTCGGTGCCGATCAGGATCACTTCCTGGCTCAGTCCCGCGAACTGTGCCAGTCGGTCGGAGACGCTGACCTTGCCTTCGTCGTTCAGCGAGGTCTTTTCCGCCTGGGCGAAGTAGAGCCGTTTGAAGACGCGGATATCGATCTCGCGGGCTTGCGAAGCCTCCAGCTTTTGAGCCAGGCGATCGAGATGGGCCTGGTTCGTCAGCCAGAGGCATTGATCGGGACCTGGAGACAAGACGACGGTGTCACAAATTCCCAGTTGCTCGCGGAGCGCCTTGGGCAGAACCAAGGTTCGCTTGTCGTCGAGCGTGCAGGGATAAGTGCCGGTCAAGGGAAGGACGGTTTTGGTCTTGGCGACGACACCCTTGGTCGGCTGCAGCGCCGGTAACGGCTTGACGCCGTCGGCCTCGTCGGTCGGGATACAGGCATCCGTCGGCAGTTTGACCTTGAAGCCGACGCTCAGGCCAACATCGGGCTTGAGCATGGGATTCAGCTTGACCACTTCGAGGATGCGGCTCGGCGGCAGGGTCTTCTTGCCGATTTCGAGGAGCGTTTC
Organism: uncultured Planctomycetaceae bacterium; assembly: GCA_963790585.1. Lineage (GTDB taxonomy): Bacteria > Planctomycetota > Planctomycetia > Gemmatales > Gemmataceae > CAWBOY01. The sequence goes on along the minus strand of CAWBOY010000008.1, from coordinate 241,188 downwards.
ACCCTCTTTATGGACCTGATAAGTCTGTGTAGGGCCGGGTGCCGGAGCAAGCGGCGGCTCGGGGTCGTGTTTGAAGGCATTGTCCGGAGCTGGAGCCGTGAACGGATTCTGTTGCGGCGCGGGTGTCGGAGTCGGTGGTGCGGGCGTTGGCACCGTCAGATTGGGACTCAGCGCCGGCGGGCCTGCCGCAAAAGTCCCAGTGCCGCCCACAGTGACCGAAGGTAGGCTCGGGTCAGCGGCCGTCGGTGGCGGCGTGGACAGTTTCACGTCGAGGCTGACCGGTGGCAAAGGCGGCTCAGTCCGTGTCGGTGCCGTACCGCTGATTTTGGGTTCCGATGTCGTGGGAAGCGGCGCTGCGGGTGGATTTACTGCTAAAGGAGGTACTGTCGAGCCTTCGGCGGCGGGTGGCGGAACCGCTTTTGTCGGATCGAAGCTGACAGCAGTCGTCGTGGGCGCAGCGGTAATTGGGTCTAGCTCTTTCGGCGAGTCCGGCTTGCGGCCGGGTTCCGTCACGGGCACGACGGACTGGGCAGTCGGCTCTTTGTCGACGGGAAGCCACTTTACCTCTGCCGAAGGCTTGTATCCTGACGCTTCCTGGGCATTGGCTCTGCCGCTGTCGCGCAACTGAAGATACAACGCCAGGCCTAGTAGGCCCAGCATTCCACCGGCTGCCATCCATGCGTATTGGGTCTTCTTGCTCAGCATCCTTGCTCCTCTTTCTCTGGGAGGCGACGTCCCTCTTGGTCCATCGCCCCGATCCTGCATGAGCCCTACGGGAGTGGGGTCATGATTCGTTCGGCTCTCCGAGCCGCGCGCGGCTCGCAGCTTGGCACTGCGGCTACGCGGATTATTTCTCTCTTCTTCCTCGCCTGCTTGCACCGGCTTGCGCGTCAGCGCGTGCCAATCTTCTTTCACACGGAATGCCTGCTTGACGCGGCGATCCTCCAAAGAATGAAAACTGATGATCGCCGCTCGGCCTCCAGGTTTCACTCGCTCGAGCAATGTCACCAGGAGTCGTTCGAGCGCTCCCAGCTCGTCGTTGACCGCAATGCGGAGCGCCTGGAAAACGCGCGTCGCCGGGTCAATCGAATGTCGCTTGCCTTTGCCTTTGCCGCCCGAGCGTGGCACACAGCGCCGCACCAATTCCGCCAATTCTTCCGTCGTCTCCAGCGGCGCTTCTTTTCGGCGTTCCACTATCTTGCGGGCGATGCGCCGGCTAAAGCGTTCCTCGCCATACTCGTAAATCAGGTCGGCCAAGTCTCTCTCGGGCAGGCGCCGGAGCAAGTCGCCCGCTGTTTCGCCGCCTTCGCGACTGAGCCGCATGTCGAGCGGCCCGGGACGACTGAAGCTCAAGCCGCGCTCGGGATCGTCTAACTGATCCGAACAGATTCCCAAGTCGGCCAGGACGCCGTCCACTTTGTCGATACCCAGCTCGTCGAGCACGGTTTCGAGCCGATCGAAGCTGGAACAAACGAGTGTGACCGGCAGTCCCTCCAGCCGCGGCCGAGCCAGATCGAGCATCGCCGGATCCTGGTCGAGACCGATCAGGCGGCCGCCAAGAGCCAGCCGTTCGGCCAGCAATCGGGCATGTCCACCCGCGCCAACCGTGGCATCGACGAAGACCTCGCCCGGTTTCGGCTCGAGAAAAGCCAATACCTCGGAGGCCAGGACCGACACATGGCGCGGTCCGGAGTCAGCTGGTTCATTCATAGAGGTGAATCGAGAGAAGCATCTGGAGGCGGTTCCGTGCGCACTCCAGGCCGGGAAAATATACGCTTTCCCTCAAGCGAATCAAGGCGGATACCGACAGGAGCACGCGCACCTAAGGGAATTTGATTTTGCATTCCGTTGGGGAGGGGGTGCCCATGACATTTTTGGCGCGACGGTCTCAGCCTCATTATAACCTTATACAGAATAATGTGTTAGATCGCCGGACCGTCGCGCCAAGGCACACGCATTTTTGGCGCGACGGTCCTCCCTCGAAGACGGTAACCACCAAGTCTTTCGAGCTTAACGCAGGCTGGTGAGCACGAACTTCTCTTGCCCTTGTTCGCGCGGAACGGTATCAGCCCATTCTGAGATCCGTTACAATCATGGAGTCGGCCGATGTCGCGTTCCTTTCGGGCGCTGCTGATGCTTGCTGCGCTTACGCCATCATCCCTGTACGCGCAGGGCATCTTGAGTCGCACGCGCGGCGAGACGCATCATGGTCCGAGTGGCCCGTCTTCTTCTGATAGCTCGTCGTCGAACGACAACACAATTTACACCGGCGAAGATCCCGATGCCGAAGGGACGTTGTTGGCATTGGGACTTGGAGCGGCCATCGCATTGCCTTTTTTGCCCGCCGCGGTCTTGGACGACCGATGGGATGACACTGCATCCTTCCCTTGCTATCCCTACCCCAACAACCGCGACGGCTACATTAGCTTCGGTCGCTGGGCCAGTCCCGACTCGGCCGCGCACGATCCGGAGGAATTAAAGGGCTGGTCGCTGCGTTTAGCGGCTGAGGAGGGCAACGATTTTCGTGGCCTGAATCGGGTCGAGACGCGAGTCACCGTCGATACGGAAACGCGTTTTGGCTTGCAGAGCAACTGGAGCCTGTTTAGCGAGGACCTCGGAAGTGGGCGCCGGGACCAGCTCGTCCTCGGCGACACCAATATGACATTCCGCGTCGCCCAAAAGGAATGGATCTCCGTCTATGGCGGATTGGGAACGAGGTTCTTGGTGGATAAATCGGACACGCGCTTCGGCTTCAACGGTCTCTACGGTATGGACCTGTTTCCGACCAAACCGCTGATCCTTTCAACATCTTTTGACCTTGGCAATCTCGATAACGCGTTCGTCGTCCATGGACGAGCCACGCTCGGCGCAGTCCACAAGCATTACGAAATCTACGGTGGCTACGATTTCTTGCGCGTCGGCACAGTTAATCTGCAAGGACCGATGGCGGGCCTTCGGCTCTGGTTTTAACTGGTGCGCGATCACGCACCTATGGTATAGAGCATCCTATTCGGTCACCGCCGACGGGCGGGCAAGGAGGAGAGGATGCGAGCCCTGGTCCTTATCGGAGGATGTGCGTTAGCGCTGGCGCTGCTGCCAAGCTGCGGTAGCGGCGCGAAGTTGCTCCCCGTCGAAGGCCGTGTTTTCTTCCACGGCAACCCTCTCCCCGGCGGCACGATCGTCTTCACACCCGACCCCGAGCGCGGCGGCTCCGGCCCAATGTCCTGGGCCATGATTCAACCAGACGGCCGCTTCATCCTTCAATCGAGCAATCAACTCGGCGCCGCCGTCGGCTGGCACCGAATCACAATCTTGCCGAGTGGCGAAGAGGGGCAACCGTCGCCGTCTCTTTTGCCTCGAAAATACGCGGATGCGCAGCATTCCGAAAAGTTATTTGAGGTGAAGGTGGATCGGAAGAATGTGATTGATGTGTATCTGGATTAAGCGGCATTTGATGTTTTGGCGAGCCGGGAGAGTGAGTTCCCGGAGCGCGTTAGACTCGCTCAGATTTTCTCCGGGAGCTGACGCTCCCGGCTCGCCAAAACAGAATACCTCCGGGAGCTGACGCTCCCGGCTCGCCAAGACGGACGCAGGGGGCCGCTCACGGCATCCGCGGCACCGCTGGCGGCACTGGTTGAGGCCGAAGCGGTTCCGGTGCGTCGGAGTAGATTCGCGTCGCCTCCATCTTGATGACCGGCTCCGTCAAATTCGTCGACGTCATTTCGATCTTGAAGCGCACCGTCCCGGGTTCCAGAGCTTTGACTTTGATGCGGAATAGCGCATCCGCCTTGGGAGCTAGCTTGTCGAGCGGCTCGAAGACGATCGTCTTGCCCTCGGCTCGATAGCGGACGCCTTGGGGACAATCAGCGCTCTTGAATTCCATTTTGTCAGGTACCGTCGCGATGAGGTGGATGTCGGTTTCGGTTTTCGAGCCGGTGTTGGTGACGCGGACCTCGTAACTTGTCTCGCCGCCGACTTCGATTGGGTCTTCCGTATCGACCATCTCCAATTGGATCGCCGACAGGCCTTCGATGCGGGTCGGCAAGGTGGCCTCGGCCTTGAGGCCGCGAGCGGCGAGGACCTGGGCTTTGTGTTCAAATTCGCCAGCGCCCGTTGCCAGGACCTCCATCTTGACCTCGCGCGACTGTCCGGGCGCGATGTCGGGGAAATACCATGTGACGGTCTGCTTGGTGACGTCATGGCGTCCGCCTTCACTGGCGGCGAGGACTTTGAACCCGGCAGGCACGGCCTCGGTGAGCGTGACGCTGGCCGCGGGCGCGTCGCCAGGGTTGGTGACGTTGAGAGTGTAGATGGCCTTGCGACCGAGATAGCGGAGTGCCGGGCCGGTAAGTTGGAGGTCCAGGCGCGGTTGAATGACGTTGATATTGACGGTGTCGCGGGCTGTGAGGCCGCCGTCCGCTTCCACCATCGAGTCGCACTTTTGCGCGCCGCCGACGCGGGCGTTACAAACGAGCTGGACGGCACGGGTCTCGCCGGCCGCCAACGTGCCGATCTCCAGCTCGATTTTGTCTCCCTTGGGATGTTCCAGTCCCTGGGAGAGATTGACGAGTAGGCGCACTTGATCTGCCGGCCCGTCGCCGGGGTTGCTTACGTTTAGATTGAACTTGGCGGCATCGCCGACGAGGATCTTGTCGGGGTAACCGACCTTTAGAGCTAACCGTGGCTCACAAACCTTGATATTCATTACGGCTGCGCCAGTGAATGTGACCCAGGCCTGCGGCACAACGACGCCCTTGGCATCGGCGACAAAGCGGAGTTTGAGACTCTGTTCTTGCTTAGGCTGCATCGTGCCCAGGTCCCATTTCATGATGCCATTGTCGAAAATGGCTTTCGGCTCCATTGATGTCATCGTCAGGCCACTGGGCACACGGACGCGCGCCTGGACCTGTTGGATCGCGGAATTGGAAACGTTGCGGAGGACCAAACTGTAATCGGCAGGCTGGCCTAGCTTCGTTGTCGGCGGCCCGACCCATTCCATGCTGATCGCCGGCTCCTGTTTGCCGATGGCGGTGGTCGGCGCCTGGAGCGAATCGTGCGGCAGGTCGTCGAAGCCGGCGTTTTTTGTCGGCGCGGGAATAGGCAGAGTGAAGGGCCGCATTGCTGTCGTTGTTTCACGCGGCGTCGTGGCGGGAGTAACCGGCGAAAGCCCGGGACCGGTCGGCGCCGTCGACAGGCCTGGGATTGTCGACGGCGGCGGCGGCAACGTGCCCGCCCGTGGCGGCGCGGGTAAAGGCGGCAAAGTTTGCAAATTAGGCAACTCAGTCCCGGCTTGCTGCTGCGCGAGTGCGTAAGCCGCGCCGCCGACGAGAGCCGCTAAAAAGGCGATGCCGGTAAGGGCATAGATCCGTCTCATCTGTTCCACTCCCTGGTAAGAAACAGGGACACGGTTATACAAATTGGGCGCAAGTCGTTCATTCGTGTTCAGCAGCTCCATCGCGATACTCATCGCGCACGAGCAGTACACCCGATGTCCAATGCGATTCGACGGTGCTGATAATCTTCCAATTGCCCGGCAACATCCGGCAGGCCTGGCTCACTCGTTCCGCGTGCGGGCACAGGTCGGTGAACAAGATCCAGTAGCGATCGTCCGTCGCCGGATGCGGTAGATCCGGGCCGATGAAGTCGTTGCCAAGCCGGCGACAGATGTAAGAATGCGTCCAGTCGTTGCCCATCACGCGCTCGCCGGGCTGGCGCTGTTTTTCGATGAGATTCAGCGCGGTAGTCGTATCGGGCCGATCCCACGGCAGGGCGATGCGCTGCAGTGATACAAGTAGTGGAAGTAACAGTAAACCTGCCAGGAGCGATCGTGGCAGATTTCCGTAACCGGCCAGGCGCTCGGCTACGCTTATAATGCCGGATGCGGTGAGGAGAGCGAGCGCAGGCGCGGCATAGGCCATGACCCGGACGCCGCCATACGGATACAGGTGTAAACAAGCCGCGAAGAGTGCCAGGCCGATTGGCAGTGCTAAAAGAATGAGCTGCGCCGACTTACCCGTGCGCACCGAAACGAACCCCGCTACCAGGGCTAACAGAATGAGCGGCTGCCCGAACGGCTTGAAGCAATAACGCGAAACTTCGAGCGTCGAAAGGAACGCCCAGCCGGGCGCGGTCCAGGGCTTGCTCCAGTCGGCGAAGCAGTTGGTCCAGCAGGACATCAATTCGGGGTCGCGTTGTGCTCGGCCAGGGCCGAGCAAGACCCACAAAAACGTCACCGCTACGGTCGCTGCCAAGGAACAGTAAACCAGCCACGTTTTCCCCCGACGTTCCGCCCAGACGGCAGGCAAAAGCGCTGTCAACAAGCCGCCGAAGACAAAACAGGCGGGATACGAAAGGGCGATGAAGAAGGGCGCCACGAATGTGGCCATGGCGAGCCGACGCGCCAGCGGTGCCTCGTCGCAGGTACCAATCCAGAGTACGACCGTCGCAACCAGCACATCGACGGAATAGGGCTTGGCTTCGCAAGCGTGCCAGGCCAGCTGCTCGGAGCAGGCGAACAGGAGCAGCGCCCAGGGCCGGGCTTCAGGAACAAGTAGCCGACGACTGAGCGGCACAAGCAATAGTAGAGCGGCGCAGCTTGCCAAAAAAGATGGTAACCGCAGTGCGTATAGGCTGTCACCAAATGCGAGCGTGACCGCTTTTTCCAGCCATAGAAAGAGTGGCGGGCCGGCTTCGTGAAAGCGCAACGGGCCGAGTAATTCCGCGAAATTCTTATCGAGTACATTGACGACGAGCGCCGCCTCGTCGTGCCAGATCTCCGGCGCGCGCAGATAATGATAAGCCCGCAGTCCCAGGCCGAGGAGAATCACCAGAAACGTAACCGTCGCCGGTCGCGTCAGCCAAGGACGTCCTGTCCGCATATACCGTTCTGCCTCCATGACCACTCGGCGCGAGGGAGCTGGTTCCAACGCTGCTATAACGGAGTTGCGTTGGCGGAACAAGATGGGTTGCGAACACTAACAAGCGTCCACGGCACCTGCTAAATCCTATGTGACCCTCCCTTTTGCGCGGAAATTTAGCCTATCTTGGTGACTCGCGGCAATTTGTGGTTTTGCCTAGAGAGGGGCAGACACTTAGAATAGGAGGAGTGCTTTTCGCCGGTGAGATGGGCGTTTGTTGCACCCCCGGGTGAGATGCCTTGTTGCTTCTATAGAAGGGCCGCCATGAGCAAAGAGCTGATGGATATCGTGCTGCCTCGCTTGGCCAAGCGGCTCGATCGCCAATTGCGGCGTTACCGTGCGGGCGAATTGGATGACGATCAGTTCTCCGAGCGCTTTGAGGAGCTGCTGCAACAGCAATACGCCTGGTTGGCCAACCAGGGCATTCCTGATTTGGACGCAGCCGTGGCCGTACATGGCGCCGTACTGGTGTTGAGCGGTCCGGGTTTGCGAGCCGAGGCCATCGAGCAGAAAGTGCCGCTCGAAGTGATTGAATCGCGGGCGATGAGTTCCGCCGCGGACGATATTTCACAGAATTATGGTGTGAGCGCGCATGCGCGGCTAGGCGAATCAGCGAAATCCTTGCCGTCTACGCCGAGTAATTGGCAAACGAGCGCTTTCGTTGGCTTAGCAGACCCTAGCGGCATCGCGTGTGAGCGCTGCAACGACCCCTCCGTGCCAGCCGGTCGGCAGCGGAGAAAGATCAACTCTTATCCTCGCGAAATCGATATCCCACTCCGCGCACGGTCTCGATCAATTCCTCCTTGCCTAATTTTTTCCGCAGCGTCTTGATGTGGACGTCGATCGTCCGTTCCAACACGATCGCGCCTTCGCCGATGGCAGCGTCCATGAGATGATGCCGCGAAAAGGCCCGTCCTGGCTGACGGAGGAGGCATTCCAGCAAGCGGAACTCTGTCGGAGTTAGGTCGAGTTCCTTGCCTGAGACGTAGGCACGATGGCGAACCCGGTCGATTTTGACATCGAGATACTCGACGATCTCCGCGGGGTCAGCCGTGCCGTCGTACCGCCGTTGCAATGCTTTGATTCTCTGCTGTAAGACCTTGATGCTAAACGGTTTCGTGACATAATCGTCGGCGCCGAGTGAGAAGCCGACGACCTGATCCATCTCTTCAGCCTTGGCAGTCAGGATGATGACGGGGATCTCGCGTGTCTTCTCACCGTGCGCAGATTCGCGCAGAACCTCCTGTCCTGTCATACCCGGCAGCATCAAATCGAGCAGGACGACATCCGGCAATTGCATTTGAGCTTTACGCAGTCCTTCCTGGCCATCGTGAGACACGATCGTTTCGTAGCCCTCGCGCTGCAGGTTGTAAGTAAGCACGTCGCAAAGATCACGCTCATCCTCAATGATGAGGATGCGTTTACGTGGACTGGTTGAAGCCGGGCTGGAAGACGCGGCGGCCATCACAGAACCTCTCTCGGAAAAAGCGAGGGAAGGCGACGAAGGACACCCTAACAAGTTCCAGAACGAATAATATCCATCAGGTGATGTAGTCGCGCTCGCCACGGAAGCGCACGATTCGACGGTCACGGCGCATCGTCATGCGCGGGACGTCGATGCCTGATCATCTCGCCTTCCACAAGGTAGATTACATCTTCAGCGATATTTGTAGCATGGTCGGCAATACGTTCCAAATGACGGACCGCCGAGAACATGGATAGGCAAGGTTCGATCATCCGCGGCGAGCTTTTCATGGCCTCGATCAGCTCCTGAATGATTTCCCGGTTGTAGCGGTCGACCTCGTCGTCTAGCCGCATGACTGTATTGGCTTGCGTGGTATTAAGGTTCACGAAGGCATCAAGGCTGTGGCGGACCATCATCGTCGTCAAGTCGGTCATTGCTTGCAGCTTGTCCGGTATCGGCAGCCAAGGCGTGGTCGCCAGGTGTGCGGCGCGCTCGGCGATTTCCTCAGCCAAGTCACCCATGCGCTCCAAGTCCGTATTAATCGCCATGGCCGTGACGATCCGGCGCAGGTCGCCGGCGACGGGCTGGTGCAACGCCAAGATCTTAAGGCATTCCTCGTCGACATGATTTTCTTCATTGTCGATCTGACCATCGGCCGCGATGACTTCTTGAGCTAGCTTGGCGTCTCGTTCACGCAGAGCGCGGATTGCCTTATGTATCGATTCTTCCACCAGACCAGCCAGCGACAGCAAGTCCCTTTGCAAAAGATCGAGATCGCGTCGCAAATGAATCGCCATGTCAAACCTCTCTCCCGTTGGCGTTTGTTAATCCCTTATCCAAAGCGCCCGGTGATGTAATCTTCCGTTTGCCGAATTTGAGGCCGTGTGAACATTTGATCGGTCGGGCCGGCTTCGATCAGCTTGCCCTCAAAAAAGAACGCCGTCTGGTCCGAGACGCGGGCCGCTTGCTGCATGTTATGCGTCACGATGATGATCGTGTAATTTTGCTTCAACTCAAAAATAAGGTCCTCAATGCGCGACGTCGATTTGGGGTCGAGGGCTGAGGCCGGCTCGTCGAGTAATAAGACTTCCGGGTCGGTCGCGAGGGCGCGAGCTATGCACAAACGCTGGGCCTGCCCGCCTGAGAGATTGAGAGCCGAATCGTCGAGCCGGTCTTTGACTTCGTCCCATAGCGCAGCGCTTCGGAGGCAGCGCTCGGTGATTTCGAGCAGAGCTGGCTTGTTGTGCAGCCCCGCGACGCGCGGTCCGAATACGACGTTCTCAAAGATCGATTTGGGAAATGGGTTCGACTTCTGAAAGACCATGCCCACCCGACGCCGCAAATCGACGAGATGAATGCGGCGGTCATAAATATCGACGCCGTCGAGCAGGATTTCGCCTGCGTGTCGCGTTCCTTCGATCAGATCGTTCATCCGATTGAGCGTCCGCAAGAACGTCGACTTGCCACAGCCCGAAGGACCAATGAGGGCACAGACGGAACGAACGGAGATGCTCAAATTGATATTGAAAAGGGCTTGCTTGGCGCCGTACCAAAAATCAAGATTCTTGACCTCGAATTTGGTTTTGACCCCATCCTGAGGGACAACTTGACGGCCACTACTCGATCGTTCCGAGATGATTGCCGAGTAGGAAAGCGTGGACATACGTCGACCTCACGGTACCAATGCTGCCCCATTCGATACGGTAGGCAGCGGCGTCGGATCTATCCTACTAACCCTGTGTGTGGGTTTGGTGAAGAAATGACGAGAAAGCGCGTCAGGTTGAGCGGCTATACTTCATTGCGCCATCGCCTTTGGCAAGCTTACGGTAAATGTACTCCCCTGACCGAGGCGGCTGGTCGCCTTGACGGAGCCGTGCAAGGCCTGGGCCAGATGTTTCACAATCGACAGGCCCAGACCAGTGCCGCCCAATTCACGCGACCTCGCCTTGTCCACGCGATAGAATCGTTCAAAGATTCGTGGGACATCGGCTTCGGGAATGCCAATACCGGTGTCGCTCACTTCCAGGTTCACATCGGCATCGGCTACCGTCCAACGCACGCGGATCGTGCCGCCTTCCGGCGTATATTTCAAGGCGTTATCAAGCAGGTTGTCCAGGATATGATCCAAGGCCTCCTCCTCGGCCCAAACGATTGCGCCGTCGGCTTCCTTGTTTTCGATAATCATTGTCTGGCCCCGCGCCTCCGCGCGCGGTCGATGCCGGTCGACACAATCACGGACGACATCCGAGACGATCACATTACGGATGTCAAAAAGCTGTTGTCCTGCTTCGATCCGGCCAGGCTCAGCAGGTCCAAAATGAGCATGTGCAATCGGCTGCTGGATGAGGCAATCTGCCGCAAAAAGGAGCCGCGATGGACGACATCGTCGATTGCGCCGTCTTGGAGTGTCTCGACACAGGCTGTGATGACTGACAATGGGGTTTTTAGTTCATGTGACACATTGGCGACGAATTCGTGCCGCAAGCGCTCTTAACCGCCGCAGCTCGCTTGTATCATGGACGACTACAACGGTGCCATGCGAAGGCGAACCCGACAGGTGCGCGATATGGACTGCAATGCTCCGTGGGGTCGGAGCTTCCCAGCTGAGCTCCTCACGGTAGGGTTCCGTTCTGGAGAGTGCGCGCTGCACGGCATCTAGAAACGCGCGCTGCCGCGTCACCTCCCAGAGTCGGCGGCCGACCAAGGATTGCGATAAAAACTCCAGCAACTCGGCCGCCCGGCCATTGGCATAGACGACGCGCTGCTCTGCATCGAGCGCGACGACGCCCTCAACCATACCACTCAGAATCGCCCGCAGCTGCTCGCGGTCCTCTTCGAGCTGAAGGATCCGCTCGGCGAGTCTGTCGCTCAAACGGTTGAAGCTGGTGCCGAGCACGCCGACTTCATCGTCGCGCTCGGGATAGACGTGTCGGCGATCAACGCCCACAGCCATTTCATCCACGGCGCGATTCAGAGCGAGGAGCGGCCTGGTCAAGCCAAGCGCGAGCCAGCGCGCCATTAACAGAATGATAAATGTGCCTAAAACCGCAGTCACGAGTAACACCACGAGCAGACCAGTGCGAAGATTAGCATCCTCAACTCTGGCCACGATTATCAGAGCCAGCACGGTGAGGAGGGCCAGCTGCAAGAGCGTAAACGGGAAGAAAAGACGTGAGAACATGAGGGTACTGCGTCAGATCAGACTAGCCCAAGCGCAAGCGCGAGGTTCACAGCGAGAACCCCGCGCTTGCGCTTGGGGCTGGTAAATGTCACGCATTGGCGCAACGAATTCTTCAGTCCGCGCGGCTCGCCGAAACGACGCGCGCTCCCGCTAAGATGCGGATGCCGATATTCAACACCATGACGAAGCTCAAGAGTACAAATGCGCCGCCCCATGCCAGCTGAGCCATGACTGGGTTGGTGGCGCCCTCGAGAGCGCCATTATAGATGTAATATGTCAAAAACGGTGTTTTGTCGTTGAGGCCGCGTGGCCAATAGTTGCTTGCGCCCGCTGTGAATAGCAACGGTGCCGTCTCTCCCGCGATACGCGCGATAGACAGAAAGACCCCCGTAATGATCGCCGGCAGCGAAGCGGGCAGGATGACCAGGTACACCGTCTGCCAGTGCGAAGCTCCCAGGGCATAGCTGGCATTTCGCAGCGGGAGCGGCACGAGCTTCAGCGCTTCCTCGGACGCTCGCATGACGATCGGCACCATCATGATGCCGAGTGCCAGTGAACCGGCGTAGGCGGAATCGTGAAAGTGGATCACCACGAGGGTGTAGACGAAGATGCCAAGCACCACGGAAGGTATGCCGCTGAGCAGTTCATTGAGAAAACGCACAGTCGAATTGATTCGGCTGCGCGGATACTCCGTAAGGTAGAGAGCCGCGAGAATGCCGATCGGCACAGCAACCAAGGTCGCCATGCTTACCATGTAGAGCGTGCCAAGGACTGCGTGCCCCAGCCCTTTTGGTTCGTCGGTGTAATCGTGGGTGAAGAAAGTCCAACTAACGTTCGTAATGCCCTGGTAGGTGACATACCCAAGGATGTGGAACAACGGCACGACGATGACGACGATGCAAGCGAACATAACCCAGGTCATGACGCTGTTGATCGGTTTGGCCCAGACGTTATGTAGGCTGGAAACAAGTGGTACGGTTCGCGTGGGTCTAACTGCCGGTCGCAGCAAAGAACCAACACCGTTGTCCGAGGGCTGCAATTTCCTTTCGTCTAAGGGAGCTGGTCGCTTCGGTGTCGTTGCGCGACGCGTCATGTTCCAAATCATCAACCGCGCCAGAACGTTCACAATCACGGTGACGAGGAACAGGACGAGGCCCAACGCGATAATGGCGGAGGTTTGTAGCGGACTGCGTTGGGCCGAGTCCCACTCGTTCGCCATGACGCTCGGAATCGAGTAGCCGTGGCCCATCAGGCCTCGGATACTGAGGCGAATCTGGGCATTGTTGCCGATGACCATCGCCACAGCCATCGTCTCGCCGATAGCACGACCGAGAGCGAGAAAGCAGCCGCCGATTATGCCGGGTCGAGCATAAGGTAAAACGACGTGAAAGATCGTCTGCCAGCGCGTTGCGCCGAGAGCCAAGGCCCCTTGCCGCTGGGCCGTTGGCACCGAACGGCACACGTCGAACGTGATTGCTGTGATAAATGGGACGATCATAATGGCGAGCAGAAGGCTGCACGTTACCAGACCTTTGCCGGTGATGTCCGCTCCCTCGAAACCGAGGAACGCATATAGGTGTTGCAATTGCGGGGCGATAAATAACAGGCCCCAAAAACCGTAAACGACGCTCGGCACTGCCGCGAGAAGCTCGATCAAAAAAGACGCGATGCGCCGAACCGTTCCGCTGGCGACCTCGGCCAGATAAGCGGCTGCGCCGACGCCCAATGGCACTGCGATAAGCATGGCCAAAAAGGACGTGACGAGCGTGCCATAGATCAGCGGCAGAGCACCGAATTTCCGCTCCCCTAACGCCCATTCCTGACCGAGCAGAAACGCCGTTCCTTGGTTGGCAAGGATCGGCATAGACCGATACGCAAGAAATACAAACATGACTATGACGACGAGCGGCACAGTCAGAGCAGCAAACATGCTCACGAACCGAAAGATGGAATCGCCGAGCCATAGGCTCGCGCCGCTGACGACAGGTATTTGTCCGCGACCGCGGGTCGTCACTGAAATGGGTCGGTCGCTAGGAGTGACAGACATGCGGCACGGCTCCAAGGTCTGCTTTTATTTAGCCCCCAGCTTGCCGGGGGTCCCGGGTCGACTATTTCCCAATCATCTCAATCTTCTTACCAATCTCCGCCTGCAAGCTCTGCGGCAGCGGCGCGTAATGCAGACCGCCGACCATACCTTGCGCCTCCTTGGACGTAGCCCAAGTCAGAAACGCCTTGAGCAATTTGGCTCGGTCTTCAGTCTGCTTGGTCTTCAACACCGCCCAGGTCGTGCCGCTGATCGGATACGACGCCGCACCGGGCGCGGCAACGATGGAAAAGCGCATCGTCTTATGATCGTCGGCCGAAATTTTTTTGAGGCCTTCCTCGGCCGCGGTTGTCACTCCCGTGGGCGACGGTGCTAAAAACGCGCTTTTTTCCGCATTTTGTATTTTGGCGACCTTTAATTCCTTTTCGTTCTTCAAAGCGTAAAGCATTTCGACGTAACCGATAGCGCCGGGGCTCTTGGAAACCGCTTGAGCGAGTGGGGCTGTCTTCTGGACGCCTTCGCCCTTCGTTGTCAGCTGGGGATTGGGCCCCTTCTTTTGTGCCTTCCAATCCGCGCTCGTGGCGCAGAGGAAGTCGGAGAAAATGTAACTCGTCCCGCTGCCGTCGGCGCGATAGACCGGCTTGATCGCAATCGATGGCAAGGTTGCGCCGGGATTTAGTTTCTTGATCGCTTCGTCATCCCACTTGCTAATCTTGCCGAGGTAGATATCGGCGAGAACCTCGCCCGAAAGATTCAAATCGTCGAGGTTCTCCAGATTGTAGATTATGGCCACAGCTCCCATGACGAGGGGAACATGAATGATCGCTTCTCCGCCGCCTGCCGCGGTTATTTCGTCCGGACTCATCGGAGCGTCGGTACGCGCCGAAATCCAGATCTCCCGAGATCATCTTGCCGATGCCAGCGCTCGAGCCCATCACGGAATAATCGAGTTCGATGCCCGATTTGTTGTTGAACTCCTTGGTCCACTTCCCCTCGAAGAGCGGCCCGACGAACGACGAACCGCCACCGCTGAGACGCTTCCCGCCGCCGCCTCCACAACCGAGGACTAATAGAGCGCTCACGCCACACACTGGCAGCAACAGTAAACCCACGACGGCGAGCCGACGATATTTAGGCACGGTAGGTATCCCTCTGCACGTCGTGATTGTTGTCTCTGCCATCACTTTAGTAACCGCTTCGGTCGATGGTGTGAGGAAACGATGAAGAAAAAGCGAAGGCGGGCCCGGCTTTCGACTCCTCTTGTCAGTTCGCCTGACCGGCTTACAATGGACGTTTCCTACCGGGAAGACCTGGATGGCGTGTCGATGGGACTAGTCGCGATTCATTGAGCGCGTGCGAGGAGATTTGGGTATGGCGAGTCGTCGTGGATCGGGCAGGCGTAAAGTCGGTCGCAAGAAACGCCGTATGCGGGCCAAGATTCGTCATCGCAAGTAAGCGACGTGTCACATCGTTCGCCCACCGTCGACGACCAAGATTTGGCCCGTTACCAGCGTGGTTCCCAAGGCCAAAAAGACGATCGCGTCGGCGATGTCATCGGGAGTGGCGGCGCGCCCGAGCGGCGTGGCCGCCAGAGAGCGCTCGATCATATCTTCATGTCCCACCAGCCAGCGCGTCAGAATCGGCCCGGGAGCGACGGCATTGACCCGCACTTCGGGCGCTGCCATCCGCGCCAGCGATTTCGTCATCGTATTGAGCGCCGCCTTGCTCGCCGCATAAGGAATGCTGCTACCGTGCCCTTGTAACCCCGCCACCGACGTAACATTGACAATGCTGCCTTTTCGCTGCTTCAGCAAAGGCAGCGCCGCTCGGCAGGCTTGAAATGTTCCTTTCACGTTGACCTGAAAAATATCATCCCAGACCGCATCCGTCACGGCGTCAAGATTCGCATGATCGATGAAATGCGTCGTCCCCGCGTTGTTCACCAACACATCCAGCCCGCCAAGCTCGGCATGACAACGCGCCACCATCGCCCGCACGGCCGCATCATCACCGACGTTTGCCTTACAGAGAATTGCTGCGCCACCGTGCCTTTTCACGTCTGCAAGGGTCTCCTCCGCCTCTTTTTGCGAGCGTGAATAGTTGATAGCGACGCTCAGACCTAGTGAGGCAAAGCGCAGCGCCGTCGCGCGGCCGGCGCCGGTTGCCGAGCCAGTGACGAGAGCGACTTTGGGAGACGGGGACATGGGTGTACTCGTTTTGTCGAGCGAAGAGTAGTCAACTCAAGCGTCGATTTTCCGACCTTTTCGATCAACCTCGCAACCGCACTTTTGGCATGTCCAGCCGCCCCACAAGGTTTGTCGCCAATTAGCCGCTTTTCTGTATCGAGGCAGCGGCTCACCACAGTCGGGGCAAAAGGGTAGTTTTTGGACGAGGCCAATGACTAACACCGCCAGACCGCCAACTAACCCTCCGGCGACGGCGCCGATAATAATAGCGCGAAGCATCGGTTCCATTTTGTGAACCCGTCTAATGTGTCTCTACCAGCCGCTGCCCATTGTTTTCAAGAGCCAGGAGCGTCAGCGACCGGAGAGCATTATACTCGCTCAGATTCACTCCGGTCGCTCACGCTCCCGGCTCTTGAATCACGGACTTCACGCGCTGTCGCGTCTCAATGCCGAAACAAATACTCCTTCGAATTCAGCAGTGCCCACTGCACGTCTTCCCAACCCTTGCGCTTGTCCGACTGCTTATTGACATGCGTCAGCGCCTCTTTGACATCCTCCGCCGTCGGCATGCGCGATAGCGTCGCCAAGTATAGCTCCCGCACGATTGCTTCATCCGATTTTTTCTCGGTCAACAGGCGGCTGATGCGATTCTTCGGACTACGCAACTTTTCGTTGATCGTCGGCCCGTTGATGAGCTGGAGCGCCTGAGCCAGGCTGCTGTCATTTTCGCGTTCGCATTCGCAGGCCAATTCGCGGGCCGGTTGGCCGAAGGTCTTCAAGAAGGCGTGATTGCCGTCGCCGTCAGGAAGCTGAGTTGCCGCGTGCCCAACGGCATGCCGGCGAACTTCTCGGGAACTTCGGTGGTCGCACAGATCGCGTCGAGCAGCTGTTCCGCCGTTTGCGAGCGAGATATCGCGTGGGAAAAGTATTTGCTGTCGTCCTTGTTAAAGGCATTGCCGCGGGCGCTGAGCTGATACGTGCGTGAAGTCATGATCGTCTTGATGAGATATTTGATATTGTATTTGTGCGCGACCAGGTCTTTGGCCAAGGCGTCGAGCAGGTCGTCGTTCGCCGAGGGGTTTGAGTCGCGGAAGTCGTCTACCGGTTCGACGACGCCCTTACCGTTGAGATGGAACCAGATTCGGTTGGCCACCGACTTGGCGAAGAACGGATTGTCGCCGGCTGTCAACCAATCGGCGAGGACTTCGCGGCGATCCTGGCCTGGGGCGATGGTGGGCACGGCGCCACCCATGAACTTTGGCGCCATCGTCTTGCCTGTCCGAGGCTGCGAGACTTCGCCGTTGCGATCCAGGTAAATTACAAGCGATCCGGTCGTGTTCGACATTGGGCTATTTTGCAGCGTATCCTTCTTATTGCGGACGCGCGAGAAGAAGGCGGCGAAGCTGTAATAGTCATCCTGCGTCCAGCGCTCGAACGGATGATTATGGCACTTGGCACATTGCATGCGGATGCCAAAAAAGAGTTGGGCCGTCGTCTCGGCGAGGTTCTGCGGGTCACGCGCGATTCGATAATAGTTCGCCGGCGGGTTGCTGAAGGTGCTGCCGCGAGCGGTGAGCAACTCCTTGACGACCTCGTCGAACCCGGTGTTCTCCTCAACGTTGTGTTTCAGCCATTCGTGGAAGACGTGAACGCCCTTGACCTCGACATTCTTCCGACTGTTGCGGAATACGTCTGACCACTTGAGCGTCCAAAAATCGGCATATTCCGGCCGATCGAGCAGCTCGGTGACCAACCGGGCCCGCTTGTCCGGCTGCGGGTTGTCGAGAAATGTCACGACTTCTTGCGGCGTCGGCAGTATGCCGCAGACGTCTTGATAGGCGCGCCGAATGAATTCTGAGTCGCTGCAAAGTTCCGACGGCGGCAGGCTCAGCAGCTTGAGCTTGGCGAAGACAAGCCTGTCAACATAATTGTATTCGGGCGGATTGGACCATTCAAAGCCGGCTTTCGGCTCGAGATAAGTCAGCCGCACCGTCTGCAATTCCATGAGATAACGGCACAGGATTGCCACCTCGCCTGCCCCGCGAAACTCGACGAGACCATTCGCATTGACGGTCGCGATCGATTCGTCGCTGCTGCTGAAAACCGTCAGGCGCGTCACATCGCGCTCGCTTTTGTCGCTCAAGGTGGCGAGGACAGCCAATTGCTGAAAGCGTGCCGGCGCGGTGTAGATGCGCGGGCCGGGGAGGATGCGAACATTTTGAATCGTCGGCAACTCCTTGGCGTCGTCGCGCAATCCTTCAGCCAGCCAATCGTGCATTACTCGCCCGGGCAAGCTCTCCGTGGAAAACCTTGGCCCGCCTTCGTGCGGCACCTTGCCGAGCGCCTTTTGCAAAAACAGCGAAGCGTTTGGCTCTTGTCGATCGCTACGCCGACCCAAGACATCGCGGGTCAGTTGCACATAGTCCGCCTCGGGATCGAAGCCACGCAGACTGAGCTTGAAGCCATTTTTCCCAGACGGCGTTCCGTGACAGGCACCGCTGTTGCAGCCGCCGACGTTCATCGCGGCCATGAGGTCATGACGAAAGCTGATCGGCCGAGCCGTCTCGAAGTCCTTGACGGTCAAAGGCAATTTGATCGATTGCCCGCCGGCTTTGACGAGCAAGCTCGTCGAGCCATTCTTACGCGGCGTGATGAAGCAGCCCTCACCGATTTCGGCGAGATCGCGCGCTTCGGAAGTGACATCGCATAACGCCGTCAGGTCGCGCTGCGAGCCATCGGCATATTTGCCGGTAATCACAAACTGGCTGACCGCGCGTGGCCCACTCAGCACAATGGCTTCGGGTTGAACGAGTAGCGCCGTCGGCGCGCCGATAATCGCGGCTCGCTTTTCCGGCTCGAGTGGCACGGTGGCATATAAAGGACTGATTGTCGTGGTCAGGAGCGCAAGCAAGGTCAAACGTGCCAATGCGGTCATGGATAGACTGCCCCCATGAAGATTGCGGAGGGAGACGTTCGGCGGGCCCGGCCTTGTCGGCCGGGTGTTGAGGAGGAACTCATTAAGTTTACTAGAGGATTCGGGAGAAAGCGATAAGAAATTTCGGCTCGCCACAACAATCGTAGGACCCTACATAAACCTCATCCCGGTAACCTTACCTTCACGAGACACCAAAATATGCCCCCCCTCAAAGCGGAACCCGGCAAAACACGCATCGGCTGGATCGGTACCGGCGTCATGGGACGTTGGATGTGCCAGCATTTAATTGCTAAGGGTTATAAGGCCACCGTCTACAATCGCAGCAAAGACAAGGCCCAGCCTCTGCTCGATGCCGGCGCGACCTGGGCCGATACGCCGAAAGGCGTCGCTCAACATTCCGATGTCGTGTTCGCCATCGTCGGCTTTCCGAAGGATGTACGCGAAGTCTTTTTGGGAGAGAACGGAGCGCTCAACGGGAGCAAATCAGGGTCGATTCTCGTCGATATGACGACAAGTGAGCCGTCCTTAGCGTGCGAGATCGAAGCGGCGGGCAAGGCGAATGGCGTGGCCAGTGTCGACGCTCCGGTATCGGGCGGCGATGTCGGAGCGAAAAACGCCGCGCTCTCGATCATGGTCGGCGGTGATGCCGCGGTCGTCGAAGCCATCAAGCCGCTTTTTGAGTGTATGGGTAAGACGATCGTCCATCAGGGTGGACCAGGGTCGGGCCAGCATACAAAAATGGTCAATCAGATTTTGATCGCCAGCAACATGATCGGCGTCTGCGAAGCGCTTCTCTATGGCTATAAGGCGAAACTCGATCTCAAGACGGTGCTGCAGTCGGTCGGCGTCGGCGCGGCGGGGAGTTGGTCGTTAAATAACCTTGGGCCACGCATCATCGATCGCAATTTCGAACCCGGCTTTTTCGTCGAGCATTTCATCAAGGATATGGGTATAGCCCTGGACGAGGCGAAACGCCTGAACTTGTCGCTACCGGGATTGGCGTTGGCGAATCAGCTCTATCTTGCTGTCCAGGCACAGGGTTATGGCCGCAAAGGCACCCATGCCTTGATGCTGGCTCTGGAACATTTGGCGGGACTTCAGCGGTAGGAGCGGCAAAGCCATTTCTTAAATGGATTGCATTGCGCCGACGCACACACACAGAACTGCCGCGGACTGTCCATCCGAACCCGTTTGGAAGCGTCCAAACTACGATAAAATCGCCTTACCCACCAATGCAAGAGGGGACAGGTATTAGACCTGTCCCCTCTCTGATTCCGCACTCACGCGAGCTGTAAATCAGTTGCCGCCGCCACCGGGACCGCCTTGGCCACGGCCGGCCCCACCTTGGCCTCGGCCACCACCACCGGGGCCGCCTTGACCACCGCCAGGACCGCCTTGACCACGACCACCGCCGCCAGGACCGCCTTGACCGGCGCCGCCTTGACCACGACCGCCGCCACCGGGACCGCCTTGGCCGCCACCCTGCCATTGCTGAGCATTCGGGCCGCCTTGACCGCCGCCTGGCCCACCTTGACCGCGACCATTGCCGCCAGGACCGGCTTGACCCCCTGGCCCACCTTGACCACGACCATTGCCGCCAGGAGCGCCTTGACCGCCTGGACCGCGGCCACCCGGACCGCGACCGCCTGGGCCATTACCGCCGGGACCACTTTGGCCGTTGTCGCCGCCGATGTATGCCATCTGCATGCCCGGCATAACCGAGCCATTGCCCATTTGAGATCCGCTACCCGCATCGCCGCCGATATGCAGGTTCTTTTTGGCGTGGCGCAATACTTCTTCGACCGTGATCAAGCCGTCGCCGTTGGCGTCGAGTTCGATGAATTCCTTCAAAGATCGGCCGCCTTCTTTCCACTCATAAAGGCCAACCTGGCCGTCCTGGTCTTTGTCGAGTTGACCGAACCAAGGGGCGACGGCCAAAAGCTCCCGGGGATAAGAACCGGCATGGTAGACCGTCGGACGCTTGTCTTCTTGCTGCTGTTGTGGATCGCCGCCTTGATCGTCGCCGCCGTTGGCCGCGCGAATGGCACGCATCTGTTCCTTGAAATATTCTTTGTACTCATTAAAGTCGATCTTGCCGTCGCCGTTCTTGTCCCACTTCTCGAACTCCTGGCCGAGCTTTTGCGAGCCATTGGCTTCGTCGCGGTCAATGCCGCCATCACCATTAACGTCTAGCCGTTCAAACATGCGCTTGGCCCGTGCCTCGTCGTCCGCGGCATCGGAGCCGCCCGGAATGCGCATGCCACGCGCTGCCATGGCTTGCTTGACTGATTCGCCAAATTGTTCCTTTGTCAACCGACCGTTGGTGATGTTATTGGCACGCATAAACTCTTCCATCTTCGTGCGTGCGGTTGGATCCATGCGCTCCGCCATGGCGATCATCGGCTCGACTTCGATGGAATCCTGACCACGAGCCATCATGTCAAAGAGACGGCTCGGATCAAAAGCGCCAGCGCCCATACCTCTTGTGCCCATGCCCATTCCAGGCATAGTCCCCGGATTGAACATCCCGCCGGCCCCTGGACCGAAACCACCTGGGGCGCCTCCATCAAAGGCGATGCCACCGAAGTCAACATTACCTTGTTTGCCCTTGCCGCCCTTGCCACCCTTGCCGCCACCGCCCCCGTCTGGGTTTTTGCTGCCTTTGCCCTTACCCTGACCAACGCCGTCACCCGGCATCAGGAAGACCAAGCAGCCAACAAGAGGCAGAATGAGGATCGATCGTGAGAGTCTCACGGGACGCTCTCCAGTCAAAGTATGAGCCGAATCAGTGCGAGTTTTTAGACGAGGACCATGTCCTCACCAGTATCATAACCCCAAATTACCACAATTGTCTCTAGAAAAAACACCTAGTTTACTCTCATTCTTTTCTCATCTTTTAATCTCTTTCGGTCACCGGCTTAACCGACCGTCTTTCCGGGCCAATATATCGTGCTCGCGGCCGGATAAGCCGATTGTGTTCCTGCTGCTCATTGACATGAGCTGCCCAACCGGCGACGCGCGCCATCACAAAGATCGGCGTATAGAGTGGCACTTCGAGGTTCAACGCATGATAGAGTCGACCAGCCGGCCAGTCTAGGTTAGGATATAAGTTCTTTTCATTTCCCAGGATGCGCTCGAAGATCGCCGCCGTTTCCTCGAGCGCGGTCGTTCCGGCCGCTTCGGCCGCGCGCTGGGCAAAGACTTTCAGAATTCCCGCGCGAACGTCGCCCGCCTTGTAGACCCGATGGCCGAAACCCATGATCCGCTCTTTTCGCGCTATGGCCGCGCACAACCACGCTTCCGCTTGTGCTGGCCCGCCAGCTGCTTTCAGAATGTCTACAACTTTCTCATTTGCTCCGCCGTGCAACCGACCTTTGAGCGCCCCAATTGCCGCGACAATAGCAGAATGCAGATCGGATTCCGTCGAAGTGACCACGCGAGCTGTAAAGGTCGAGGCGTTGAATTCATGTTCGGCGTAAAGGATCAACGACACGTCGAGAGCCCGCGTCGAGGCCTCCGAAGGTTCGACGCCGCGCAACATATATAAGAAATTCGCAGCGTGCGACAGGTCTTCACGCGCCGCGATCGGTTGTAAGCCTTTGCTAGCCCGATGATGCTCGGCAATGGCCACCGGAATCTGCCCAAGCAACCGTTCCGCTTTGCGTAAATTGGCGTCGCGCGAGCTGTCGGGCGTATCTTGGTCGAAATGCGCCAAGATGCTCACAGCCGAGCGCAAGGAATCCATCGGCGGCGTCCAGCGCGGCAACGATTTCAGCAGGTCGCGCAAGGGTTGTGGCAGCTGCCGCGCTACGGCGACGCGATTGCGGAAGTCTGCCAGCTGACGAGCCGTCGGCAGCTCGCCATAGAGCAATAAATAGGCCACCTCGTCGAACGTGGTCCTTTCGGCCAGCTCCATCACGGAATAGCCGCGATAGCTCAAGCCGTCAGCCACTGTGGAAATCGCCGTTTCTCCCGCGATCACACCTTCCAACCCGGGGGAATAGATCTCGTTGGGCGTGGCTTCGGCGGTCATATATTTGCTCCTAAAGAGATCGCCAATTTCGCATAATCGCGTTCCTGAGGGGAACACTATCCGAAGTAAGCCTGGTCTCGCGCCTCATAGCCGGCATAATCCAGTAATTCATAAAGCTCCGCGCACGTGAGCATCTGCGGCAGGCGGTCGCGCTGATGTCCTTTGGCGAGAATCTCCATCAGCGTTTCTTGAACGGCTTTGAGCGCTGAACGCAGCATCGTCACCGGATAGAGGATCATACGATATCCTAGTCCAGCGAGCGTATCAAAGTCGAGCAGCGGTCCGCGACCGAACTCCGTCATGTTCGCCATCAGCGGCGCCCGCACTTCGGCGGCAAACGCCGCGAACTCCTCCAGGCTCTCCAGCGCCTCCGGAAAAATCGCGTCCGCTCCTGCCTCTAAATACAGCCGCGCACGCTGCACGGCGTCAATGAAGCCGGTCACGCTCCGCGCGTTGGTCCGCGCCACGATCACGAAAGCAGGATCACGACGAGCCGCGACCGCTGCCCGTATTTTGGCCGCCATAGCTTCGGCATCGATCAATTGCTTCCCGGAGAGATGGCCACAGCGCTTGGGCAGCGTCTGATCTTCGAGGTGCAGCCCAGCGGCTCCCGCCCCTTCAAACAGTTGCACGGTGCGCTCGACGTTCAGAGCCTCGCCGAATCCGGTATCCGCATCGGACAACAATGGTAGCGAGCTGGCCCGAGTCACCGCTCGGATATGGTCCGCGAACTCGGTCTGCGTCACCAAACCAACATCGGGCAAGCCTAAAGAAGCCGATAGAGCGGCACCGGATAAATAGAGACCTTTGAACCCCAGCCGCTCCGCCATGCGGGCAATTAGTGGATTGAAAACGCCTGGCAGCGCCACCGGTTCAAGCGCCCAGGCCTCGCGCAAGCGTCTACCCGGCGAAGGCATGGAGTTGGTCGTCATAATCGGCGGCCCTTACGGAGCGAAACAGGGGTATTCTCAGCCGAAGTCCGTGGTTGGCAAGGGCATGTGAATCAGACAAGACACTATAATCAGTTCCAGGCCTCGCCCAAAGATCATAGAAATATCCTGGTGAAGCCCATCAAGTACTCGGTGCTGTCAAGCCATGCCCTGTCGCCTCATTTCTGGAGAAGTGTCATGCCGGAAGAATCGGACCTGCTACCCGAACCCGTTTCTCTGCCCGAACCAAGTCCGCCGCGGGAGCCCGTTTCGCAACAGAAGGTAATGCTTTTGTTGTTGGGAGTGCTACAGATCCTGTTCGGACTCGTCGCGCTGAGCTCGCCATTCTTGGCGACCTACCTCACCATCACATTTCTCGGTTGGCTGATCTTCCTGGGGGGGTTGACGGAAGCTGCGAATTGCTTTTTATCGCGGCATAAGACCAAAGTCTATCTAGGCGTTCTGTCAGCGGTTCTTGGCATCGTGGCCGGCATCTTTATGATCGGCCACCCCGTAGCTGCCGCCGAAGAGCTCACCCTCATCGTTGCCATGTTTCTGATGGTTGGGGGCCTTTATCGTTTTTTAGCAACGTCAACCTTGACCCTTCCTTATGGAACTTGGGCTTGCCTCAGCGGCGCGGTCACATTCTTTCTGGGGTTAATGGTTTGGCGTCATTGGCCGATGGATGGCGTGTGGTTCATCGGCATGTGCGTCGGCGTCGATTTGCTGTTCTATGGCATCTGGTGGGTCTTACTCGCTCTGAGCCCCCCAGAGCCCGAAGTCAGCTCGAATGATTTGTACAGTTATGAATAAGGCCGAACCTCGTTATATAGCTCCCGGCTTGCCGGGCGTGGTCACCCCCGGCAAGCCGCGAGCTATATAACGAATCGCCTGACATCAGTCCGCGATCAGGCCGATCAGCCCTTCGAGTTGTTTCTGCCCGACGCGAGAAATCAATTCCTTGACCGTCTCGATGTCTTTGAGGCCGATACCGCCGGTGCTCTTGCCGTTGGTCGAAGCCGCCGGAGCCATCACCATGGCTGCGGTAGGCGCGGGGGCGGAAGCCGGCTTAGCCATCGGTTTCGGTCCTGGCTTACCTTTTGTCGCCTTACCTTTGGTTCCCGCTTGACGAAGAATCTCGCTCTTGTAATTCGAGATGCGATCGTTCGTGAGCTCGATGCCAAAAGATTTCTTGATAAAGATCGCGATCTCCGTGGGTTTGGTCTCGGGCCCAAACTTGGCAATCGCTCGTCGGACCGCCTCCATCTTCGAGATCTTCTTCTCAGGAGCCGCTGCCGAGCCTGTTTTCGCCTTGTCCATCATGGTGCCTCTCGTTTGTTGTTGGTGTGAGCGACGCAACGCCAATCTTACCCAAATTGGCTACGCCTTCAAGTATAGGAAAAGTAGGAACTAGGACTACAGATTTTTTTTGAGTGAGCCTCGCCTCCATGTACTCCTTGTGGTGGAACGGTCTCCTGACCGTTCCACTTTCGCGCAACCGGTCAGTGGCATGGTCGGGAGACCATGCCACAACGGCGGGTATTCGCGGCTAACCGTATAGGCCCCTCAAATTTCCGCGAGTCTCTCCTTCGAGTCTCCGAAGCTCTCCAATCGCACGCCCGCCTTGTCCATCAGCGACAGGTAGAGACTGCACATTTTCCGATTTGGCTTATTCAGATAATCCAGAACACGACCCGTTTTGATCTGTCCGCCACCCTTACCCAGCATCACCACCGGCAGTTGATCGTTGTTGTGATTTCCCGTCATCATGCTCGAGCAGAACAGGATCATGCTGTTGTCGAGAAGAGTTCGCTCACCCTCCTGGACCTTATCGAGCTTCTCAGCGATATAGCCGAGTTGCTGAGCAAAGAACTGGTTTACCTTGAGCCAGTCGGCTCCGTCCGTGTGCGACAAGAGATGGTGGATCATGTAATCGACCTTCAAATGCGGAAAGCGCAGCGATGAGTGGTCATTGTTCAGCTTTAGCGTGGCCACACGGGTCGTGTCCGTGCGGAACGCCAATACCAGGATGTCACACATGAGCCTCATGTGCTGATCGATGTCCTGCGGAATGCCATCGGCCGGGCGCGGCATGTCGGGCTTTTCCAACGTCGGCCGCCAGCCTTGCAGACGCCCCGCCTTGCCGGCGCGATCGATCCGTACTTCCACTTCTCGAACAGACGAAAGATACTCATCGAGCCGCCGTTGATCGGCCTTGCTCACCTTGTTGCGGTAGCCGGTCGCATCCTCCATGACCGCGTCCAACACGCTTTTGTCAGCCCGGCCGACCTCGTCGCGGAACAGCCGGTCGAAGGCGAGACCAGGGTAGAGTTCGAGCGGCGTCGGCGTAGTCGGCGAGCTCCACGAGATGTGCGAGCTATAGATCATCGAGTAGTTCTTGTGGATCGCAGCGATCGACGGCTCGCAACCGAGTACCAAGCTCGGAACCTTCGTCTGATCCTTGAGCCGCTCAGCCAGCACCTGGTCGCAACTGATGCCCGACTTGATCCCGCCGTCCGGTGCCAAATGCGCCCCTGTCAGCAAATTCCCGGTCTGACAGCTATGGATGCCGCCAATGAGGGCCTCCTGATTGTAAAGCCCGCGCAGGAATAACATCTTTTCACGGAAAGGCCGGAGCGATTCCAGCACCTTCCCGAGTTCCATATTGGTCCCCTCACCCTTGGCCCACCACTCCTTGCTATGGTAGCCGTTGCCGGAGAAGAGGCAGGCAAACCGCACCGGCGGCTCCGACGAAGCGTTTTTCGCCTTGTCATCGCCCCAAACAGGTACGGACTCCAGCCAGGGCAACGCCATCGTCACGCCGATGCCGTGGAGGAAAGCGCGGCGCGAGAGGGGCTGGGTGATCTTCGATGGCAATGACATGGGTGCCTCTTAATGGGTGGTTTTTATATAGCCCGGCCTTTAGGCCGGGTCTGGATCTCAACCCCCTGGCAAGCCGGGGGCTATATTTCAATTACTCGCTACCTCGGATCATGCGAAACTGCGGACTCCGCATTATGGCCAGGAGCGCTGCCGACAGTCTTCCCTCGTTTTTGTCCAACTCCTTGACCATTTCCTCGATCAACGCCTGATCCGATAGTGTAACCTGGCGCCCCAGGGCATACCCCAGCAATTTTCGACAAAAGAGCCTTTCAATCACGTCTTTTTTCTTCGTTAACAGATACGTGCGGAGCCCATCGATGTCGGCAAACTCCGTGCCATCCTTGAGCTTGGCATGGGTATCGACCATCAGGCCGCCGAGGTCTTTGTCACGCCGGCGACCAATGGGATCGTAGCGTTCCAGGGCGAAGCCGAAGGGGTCGATGCGCTGATGGCACATGGCGCACTCCGGGCGCGGGCGTGCTTCTCGACCTGTTGCCGCATCGTGAGAAGGTCGGCTCCGTTCTCCTCCTCCGGCAGCTTCGGAACATTTGCCGGCGGGCGCGGCAGCTTCTCGCCAAGGAGCGTTTCCACCACCCAGTTGCCACGTAGGACCGGGCTGGTCCGCGATGCTCCAGCCTGTTTCGCCTGGATACTTGCCAGTCCTAGGATACCTCCCCGGCCATATTGCCGGACCCCGTCGACGCGGCGCCATTGGGGGCCGCTGACTCCAGGGATGCCATAATGTTTGGCGAGCGCTTCATTCAAATAGGTGTAATCGGCGTCGAGTACCTGATGGAGCGCTCGATCGTTCTGAAACAGGTCCTGAAAAAAGAGGATCGATTCCTCGTAGATCGCTTTGCGGAGAGTGGCATCGAACGTGGGAAACAGCTTCTCATTTTTCTCATTGAATTCATCGAAGCCGCGCACGTGCAGCCATTGGGTGCCGAACTCGATCGCCAGCGCTCGCAAACGGTCGTCCTTGACCATGCGCCGGACTTGTTCCGCCATCACTTTCGGATTTTGGAGCGTTCCGGCCTGCGCCAGGCGTCGGAGTTCTTCGTCAGGAGCGGAAGACCAAAGGAAATAGCTCAGCCGCGTGGCTAACTCCCAGTCGTTGACCAGTGCCGCCTTGCTCCCCGCGGGCGCCTGTTCGACGCGGAAGAGAAACGCAGGCGCTACAAGAACACGAGCCAAGACGCCACGAAACGCTTCCTCATGGGGCGCTCCCTTGCTCCGCAGCGCCTGATAGAGACTATTCAAGCCGGCCTTTTCTTTTTCCTGAAGAGGCCGCCGATAGGCCCGGCCTGCAAACTCCAGAAGCCGATCCATCTGCTTCGGAATCGCGGCCACCAGATCCTGTTCGAACTCCTCGGCCCGTTTCTTGAAAACAGGCCGTTGCCCCTCGAAATAGGCCAATAGCTCCTTGGGTTGATCCTGCGTCACGAAGCCAATGAATTGTGGGAGGTAATTGTTCTCCGCCAGCGGTTGCTGACTGATGAAGCGGTGTTCGCTCCAGAGGTGATCGAGTCGTTGTTTCTGAGTCTCATCCAGAAACAGCCTGTTCAATTGTTCATCTTCACGATGGAACATTTTCAGGCTGACGGCCTCATCGACGGGTACGACTACGGGAAAGCACACGAACAGCGGGAAGCAGCGCCGAAACTCGTCGTAGCCTTGGACAAGTTGTTTGAATCCCGTGCCGCTCGCTGACGCCACGACGGGACTCTTGCCGTCCCAACGAACGACGTTGGTGTTCGGGGAGGTCGTAACTTGGAATTGCACAACCCGATCGTCCGTGGCGGACTCCAGGCCACCATCGACAACGAATTCCCGATCCCGGAACAATGCCGCTGGGAGACGAACCTCTGTAACCGCGTTCGCGGGTACCGCGAGGCCAGCCCGGTCTACAGTTTTGTTGAAGAGTTCTTTGGCAATACCGTAACTTTTGCCATCCGGGGTCTTACGGAAAGGGCGAAGGTCCAGGCCTATGAGCAACGGACTCTGGACGGAGACGAAATTGTCATACAGGAGACGATTTGGATCCGTGCCCATCATTGGCCGCGGGCCTGTAAGCAACGATTTGGTCTGCTCGGCCAGTTTGTCAGACTCGGCTCGGCGCGACGGGTCGGCCGCCGCTTCGCGCCATTTGCCAAGCAAGGAACCGCCGGGAATAACGATGCTTGCGGCTTTGCCGATTGGCCGCGTCGGACCAGCGACGAAGCTCCAGGTGTCTTTGTTACCCTGCTTGTCCGCGTGCGGATTGCCGGTGAGAACAGCATCGGCAATGTCGGCGGCGAGATCCCAGATGCGGCCCGGCTTGTCGATCTCCGACAGAGTCAACGAGATCTCGGTGAGATCGCAAGTATGATCGCCGTTCTTCGCATCCACGGCCAGGACAATCTGATCGCCCTTCGCGACCTTGCGAATCGTGCTGGTCGGCTTGGCCTCGCCTCCAAGCGCGATCTCCCCCTCGTCGAAGACTCGCTCGTTGTCCTCGCGCCGTTGCGAGATCCACCAGGCGACGCCGTTGCCACAGGCCGGGTGAGCATGGGCGATGCGCGCCGTTACTCGCACTTGCCCACCGATCGGACTCTTCCAGGCGACGGCGACGAATTCCTTGGGCAGCGGGTGGACGGCCACGCCATGAGCCGACACTCGGCCCGGGATCTGTTGAACCTTATCTGAAGAATTGGAAACAAGAACGGGCAGATCCGTGCCCTTCTTGTGCCAGCCGTTAATCTCAGGCCGGTCGCCATTCTTTACTGTTTTTTCGCCCAACAACGTCAAGGTAACCGTCGGCACGACTCGGCCTGGATTCTCCGCTTCAGTCGTTTTCTTGTACGGCTCAACCGCGACGACATCGATCCATCGCTTCAAAAAGGCTGCGTTCAACTCATGCTTGTTGGCAACATCCTGGGCTGTCACAGTCCGATCGTTCGCCACCTCCACAGCCGCCGCAAGATATTTCGTCGTGTCCGCAAACGCCGTCGGAAAATCTATCTCATAGGCAGGTCCAAACTGAGCATAATCCTTCAATAAGAGGGGCGGCTTACCACCGCCCTCGAATCGGGGCCGCTGCCAAACGACCGTCGCGTTCTTGGCGTCCAGCCCCATCTCATGAGTTTGGAGATAGAGCACCACGTCACTTTGCCCGGGTACCGGCTTCATACCAAATCGCAGGCTTTGAGTCGCCGTAGGCGCGGGGTTGTTGGCCACCTGTCGCGGCGAATCACCATAGCGATAGCTGCCGATGGCTACGACCTTCCACAAAGCCGTCTGCCACGCCGTTATTTCGGCGACGAGCGCCGGCACATCGCGCTCCGTCCCTTGACGCCAGCGCTGGCGAATCTGGTCCAGCGGTTGTGAGGCCTTCGTGTCGGTTAACGTCTGCCACAGCACCTGGAGATACTTGGCGCTTAGCTTCTCCTTGGCCGCGACCTCGTCCAGATTGATCTTTTTTTGAATCAACGCGTCGCGATGCCGCACCGTCGCCAGGAGATACGGCTGAAACGGCAGCCGCCCCTCCGGCGCGTAGGGCGCATAGAATTTGCGAAGCTGGGTCAGACTCTCATCCGTCCAATCGCGGCGCGTCTTCGTTGGCGAAAAACGAAAACCGTCCGGCAACAGTACGGCATGATCCGCTATCTCTTTGGCCGCGTTAAGGTACTTGGTGAGCAACGCCGGCGATATGTCGGTGAGTGCCTCGGCCGCGTTCGTAAACCCCTCACCGGCGGCGCCGTCGGCGGGAAACTCGCGCCGGCTGCAGGTCGACACCGGTCAGATCGCGTATCGTGTAGTTGTACTCGGCGTTGCTGAGCCGCCGCATCGGCACATAACCCGGATCACCGGCCCGCGCCGCGCTTCACTATCCAAAAACGCCCGCACCCATTCAATCAACTGTTTCTTCTCATCCGCCGTCGGTTGCGGCTTCTCTTTCGGCGGCATCTCCCCCGCCTCGATCATTTCGATCATCCCCTGCCACGGCTTCAGGTCCTTGCGAATGTGATCGAGCGTCGTGAACCGCTCCAGGTCCAGACTTCCTTTCTTCGCCTTGGTCGAGTGACAATCCAGACAATACTTCTTGATGAGAGGCTGCACCGCGGCATAGTCGATCTTGGCCTCCGCCGCCGGTTGCGGTGCCGTCGGCGTCTTGTCGATTAGCACCAACAGCACCAGCCCGGCGAAAAAGGGAACCAACCAAATCGCTCGGCGCGTCAGAAGGAACATGGGTAATACCTATCGGGCAGACGAACGAGGCAACCGTTAGGCATCGGCTTGCCCCGAACAAATCGGAAGGAAGGTACAGTAGCAGCATACACTTGAATAGCGATTCCAGCACAAATCGGCGAAGGGGGCCCTCAGCTCAGGCCTCTGTCTCACCAGTTCGCTCAGGAGTGGACACTCTCGATTGCGCCGCTACCTACACCCAAACGAAAATTCCCCTGCGAACGTTTAGCAGGGAAAGCACTACGATCGGCAGTGCGTTTACCCCGAAGGGGTTTCCTATCAAAGCCCAGGGCAAGCGCAGCGCCGCCCTGGGAAGCGACGCCAAAGAATCCCTATCTACCCCGAAGGGGTTTCATCGAGGAGCTGATTCCCCAGGGCGGCGCTGTGCTTGGCCTGGGCTTTGATAGGAAACCCCTTCGCGGTAAGGACTGCCCGCCAACCCGTGTGCCGAACAGTATTGCCCACAACTCCACCGAACGAATTCCAGCAAGTTGAATCTTCTGTGTCTATAAGAATTTACGTTCGCTCACCCACATTTCGTTTCCGGCTATGTCTCACCAGCATATTTCGAGGCGGACACTTCTGATTACGCTTCCGCAAGGCGCATTCAAAAGGACCTCCCTGCTAAATTACTGACTCAAGGCATAACACCGTCCTAGCCCTCCAATGTTCCGCGCGGAACATTGCGTGCCGACCGTCGCGCCAAGAATGCACATCACCTTGGCGCGACGGTCGGCTAACACAACCACTTGGCAGCATTGATCTTGCGCCGCGGCCCGGACCGTCGCGCCAACATTCTTGTGTGGTACCCCCCCCGGCGCCGGGTGTCATGCTTTGGTACTCGAAAGCATGCTTTGGAGTACCAAAGCAGGACACACATGCGCTGCCTTTCGCATTCTTTCTGAACCCTCTTAATGGATTGCATTGCGCGCACACACAGAACTCTCGCAGACCCTCCACGCGAATCCGTTTGGAAACAGCCAAACGGAAATAAAGTCTCGATCCTGTTCATTCGCTTCTGATGATTCGTTGTCTCCTTTTGGTGCGAGACACAAATGCAGAACGCTTACTTGACTCCTACGGGGATTAGCGCATCTCAACGCCCCATAAGCATCAAGTTAAGGCGATGAACCGCTCACTCGCAACAACCCCTAGCGCAGACCAGGCCGAAAAATTCGTTGCGCTCAGAAGTGACACAACCCCTGAATGAATTCCTTGGCCAAGGAACGGCACGGATGACAAGTGAGAATATGGCCTAAGTAGTGCAATGAAAATAGGTTGCGTTCACACGAAGCGACTATGATGGCAAGTAGCTTCGACGGATTCGTTGCGCGGCCTGACCGGAAATGCGATGGAATGAGCCTAAATTTGATGCCTATGGGGGAGCAATCAATCACCCTCAAATCAAACTCCCTTGACCTTGCCTTGGGCAGCCGCCTGGCGCACCATGAAGTAGATCTCCGGCCTGAAGACGCTTACCTTCTTGACCGTCGACTTAAGCTGGATCTTCCGGAGGTTGTCACGGTCGTCAAGAATGACGTCGAAGCCGTCGTGGTCCACGTCCGCAATGTAGGACAGGAGGTGATAGTCGCGCTCAGCAGGAGCGATCTTCAGGTCGTAATGTAGACGGTGGTTCAGGACCTCCTCGCGGGCGTCGGTGTTCTCTTTCGCGAGCCGCTTCGGGAAGTGCATGACTTGCTCCTTGCCGGTGCGCCGGCTAGCTGGAACTCTTGCCGCGGACGGCATCGCCCCATTCGACTACGCCATCAAGAACCTTGAGGTTGAGTTCCTTTCCACGCACCTGAGGGTCGTAGCCGAAGGAGGTTGTAGCGTGTTCAATGATCCGCCGAACGATACGGTTCGTGACGACGATCTGGTTCCTCATCGAAGACAGACTCTCGTCACCGTTGTCGATCTAAGTCTCGTGGTAGCTGAGGTTGCCTTGGATGAAGGGGCCGATGTTGTTTGTGGGCCATATCCCAATTGAAATGTAACCATCATTACCGGTAGCCCGCCAACGAAACTCGACGCCACTGACCAAGATCCTACGACTTCCCTTATGACTGCGCATCCGGGTCTAGCCTCACCGAGAATGTCGATACAGAGTTAGTTTTCTGCTACGGATTTCCTTTTCTTGCCGCCCCACCGCCTGCTGGCCCGACCGGTGGCGCTGCTTCGGCAGACCATGCTCGCTAGCCGGTTCTGCTTTCGTCAGGTTCGCCACCTTATTATAGTGATCGCCGCGAGCCGTCCCATTGGCCTGCCGCCTGCGTGCCTCCAATGCCTCCTTTGGCGGCTGCGTTGGGATCAAATAATCACAACCCCCGCCGATCAGATCTCCTCGCCATGCCTGTAGGAGGGCTTCTCGCACTATGAAGTGATTCTCCGGATTGAAGAACTGAACCAGTGCCCGCTGTGATTTTCGGCCGCCGAGCCCCTTCGCCACATAGATTTCTTGTTTCGTAAACGGATCAAGGCCGGTGTAATTCATGCACGTCGCGATGTCGAACGGATGGCCACTCTAAATGAAACTCTGCCGCCTAATGAACGCTTTCAGCAGGTGCGCTCAGAGCCGTTCTTGTATGTGTAGGCCAACCACTCTCGTCGGTTCTTATTCCGCAGGTTTCTTCTTGTCGCGCTTGGTTTTAGGGACACTGGTCGAGCTTCTATCCTTACGAGCCTGCTGCATGATGAATGCGACTAGAACCACAAGCCTCGATGACCGGTCCGAAACCATCCAGCGGAAGTGCCCTTCCAAGGCATTCTTGTTTAGGTACGAGTGCTCAGTTTGATTCGGGTTGCTTTCCCAGCTCCCTCGCGAAAACCATCTCTGAATTGGATAGCCAGCCTCAGACAACTGGTAGATACCAAGGTCAGACGGCGGTCCCTCATGCTCGACCCTCCGCAGGAGAAGTTGGAAGGATGACGGAGCTTCATCCGGCCTCTCCAACGGAATTAAATCTAGGGCGGCGACCCCGCCCGTAACTTTGGCGATCGCTTCGGCAGCCTGGGATGCACAACTTCGCAACTCGTCCGCTACCTGCGGCGCTCCGACTTTGGCTTGGGAGATCGCCTCTCGGAGCAATTGTTCGTAATCCGCCGCTGGCGTACTCATTTCGCGCCCTCCGAAAGTATGACCCTGCCCGTAATGGGAAGGTGATCCGAAATTCCAGGTTTCCCAATCGCCTCAAACGGTAGTGGCTTGCCGCCTGGAGACATCATGGCGGCTGTGGCGGCTACCCGAGTGTTTGCCTCATCAAGAGAAGGAGGCGGGGCGCTGAGGAGGCCGCCTGACACGAGCACGTGATCGAAAGTTCGCCAGCCCAGATTGTCATTGTAAAAGGTCCCTGCAATTCCCGGAGTTGGTGCCCCGCCACCGTAGGGTTCCTGCTCACCGAGGAATCGCCATGAGGCATTATATAAACGCACACGCCTCACTTGACGGTCACGCCAGTGGGCGCGCTGGCGGCCCGAATTGTGGTCTCGGGCTGCTTTCAAGTGCTCCTCGAACAGGGACGAGGTCGGCTCTTCATTTAGATCGCCAAGAATCACAGTGGGGCGGTCCGAGCGAGCCCCGGAGGTATTCGGCTTCAAGAAGTCATAGGTGTCGCCTCGAAGGTAATCGGCTAGTTTTTGCCTCGTCGTTTGAGAGCTGGGTTCCTTGAAGGAAGTCCAATGGCATGCCACAAACCGAATAACTTGGCCCGCCTGAGTGTACCGGACCGCGACCATCGGTCGAGTTTCCTCAGGTACGTCCAACTTTTCAAACGGCAACAACAGGGTGTCGGCCGAGAACCCGACTCCTTTACGGTACAGGACCGCGACCTGAAACCCATCGTCGTGGGGATAAGGGGGAGCAACCACAACATCGAAGGCGGGCATGCGACCAGCCAAATCAGATGCCGCTTCCCGGGTGATCTCGCAGACCGCCAAAAGGTCAGGGAACTTATTGCCGAAAAGTTCTTGTAGCGTCGCCACAATGCGATCTCTCTTGTCCTCAAAGTCGTTCACCCGCTTCGGCCAGCGAGATTCACTTGCATTGCCCGCTTCGAAGTGAGCAAAATTATGAAGGTTCCACCAACAGAACGTGATCGCCTTTTGCGGTCCAACCATTTGAACTTCTCAGCAAGCCGTTAAGTGGCAACGCCCAAGCCATTTTATTGGCTCGCGCCCGCAGTTATCCCACTCAACCTAAAGTTGGGCAATAATTGCTATAGTCACCCGCCGCTTGATGTGCCGAGTGTTACTTGCCAGGTCGCCGCTTATCTGCCCTCCGCCCGGCCGATAGCTCTGCTTTGGCACTCCAGCCGCCTCCCGCTTCGCCGAATCCAGCACGGTATGGGAATTATCCCCACAAAGCCGTCTCACTCGCCTGTCTCCCACATCTGCTCGAGCGACTGCTCCACAGTCAGCGCATCACAACCGCCGCCGATCAAGTCGTCCCAGTCTGCGTCGCGAGATCCTTCGCCGAAATCGCGTTCACGACGAATTCCGTCATTTCGTCTGCCTCGACCGTCAACAGGGGAGCGTTCTCATTTGGAGGCGGTTTAATTTTTGCCTGCGGATTGGGCTCTGCCTTCAGTGTCATGACAGCGAATTCGTCGAAGCCGCACGTCATCAGAGGCTTCCGTTTCTGGTCGGTCTTATCGCTCATGGCTCGCCTTATCAGCATTGGTTGCTGGTAGATCGCCTGATCGCGTTCTTTCAAGATCAGGGCAAGCTGAACCCTTCCCGTTCGTTCGACACCGATCCATCACTTCTTGACCCGCGGCAACTCCGTGATGCGAATGTTGCGGAAGCACAAATCCGTGGTCGGATCATCGCCCTGCAGACTGATTGGTCCGCTTTCGAGACAGCAGCCTTTTCGGGCGTCGTCGTTGACTGGTCGATTATCAGTCCAGTCGACGACCTGGATGCCATTTACCCAGGTCGCGATATGGCGCCCCTGCGCCATCACGGTCATGGTGAACCATTCGTTGTCACGGGCAACTGCCTTCCGCGCGGGCAGATGCCCTTGAAGGGCGCCTGTGCCCCAATTGATCGCTGCTGATTTGATCTTAGGTTGGAGTCCCGGCGTCCTTGGATCGGATATGTCGATCGTGTACTCCTTCTCAGGTTCCTCCGTCCAGCCGTTATGGATCTTGGCTTCGTATCCGCTTTGGAATTCTCCCGGTAAACAGCGGAAGCGGACGCCGCCGTTGAGGTTTTTGCCGTTGGTTTTGCAGTCGAGCTGGAGGATGAAATCGTCGAACGATTTCTCTGTTTGGAGATCGCCAGGGCCGTTTTTGATGGTGAGTTCGCCACTCTTGTTTACGGAGAATTCAGATTTGGCGCGAGCTGCGTCACCCTGGTATTTCTTCCATCCGGCGAGGTCTTTTCCGTTCAACAGGCTGGTGGCTTGAGTCATCTTCAGCTTGACGTCGCGCAGGTGAAGCGTGCAGTTCGCCGGTACTTCAAAATGCATTTCCTGCGTTGCTGGCGTTGTGTTCCTGCTGGACCAAGTGGACGTAGGGCCAGAGTCGTCGATTAACGTCAAGATCCCATCGACCCTTGACGACGCCACGTAATGCCGACGAAGGTCATCATGCATGCCTGAGCCACCCTTTTGAAAGCCATCGTCCTTGGAGACCCTTTCTGTTTGAACGATGAAAGATTTGTCCGATCCACCTTTTCCGAACGCTTCATAAGTGAGCTTATAGTTGTCAGGAAAGTGTGTTGGCAGATAGGCTTTCGTGGCTTTCGTCCCTCCTAAAATAAGCCAGCCGTCTTTAACTGCGGCCTCCCCTTCGATCCGCCATCCGAGGGTTCTCTCGCCGTCGATCCGCCATCCGAAGGTTGTCTCGCCGTCAAACAGCAAGAGCGCGCCATCCGCGATCTGCTTGGACGTGAGTATGTTCGGACTCAATCCTTTTTCAGGCACTTTCTTTTCGTCCGATTCGTCGTCGAATCGTGTTTTTGCATGAATTTCCTTGGCCTCGGCCTGTTGTTCTGCAAGGAATTTTCGGATCGCTTTGTCTCTAGCCTCATCGTCAACTCCCTTCTGGAAGAAGGCCGCAATTGCAGCCGCCGTAAGGAATAGAAAGAAAAGCGCAGCGAAAAGAGCCTTCATGATCTCACTCCGTGAGGACTAAAGCCTGCCAACACGAACAGCGAGTAAAAGTGTATTATAACTCCAGTAACTCTGCCAGGATGCACTTGCGGTCCTAGTGCCCGGCCCAGACTAAATTCATGGGCTGCACAGACAGGAATGTCTGTTGCCACCCATGAATTTAGTCTGGACGACGAACGACGCGACCGATAGGCATCAGCCGGCCCCGAACACGGCAAAGCGTCGAAGCCGCCAGCGCCAACAAACTCATCATACACTCATCATTTCTACACCGAATCCACAATTCCGTTTCCTAGCTAATCTTTAGCCTCTTGCACCAAGCAGCGCAACGCTGATGAATCCACGTATTTTTGGGGAGCATTCCGATGGAGAAAGGGACAGGCAACGTCTCTATTGCCCGAATCGCGGTTATCGTACTCGTTGGTATAGGTTTGGGATGTCTGGTCTATTTCTCGCCCGCCTATTTCATCGCGCCGGAGAAGATGTCACCGTCGCTTCAGTTGCGAACCGGGGGTACGTCGAGCGCGGCGATGATCCTCGAGAACCGCTGGGCCAGCCGCTATCGCAAAGACAAGGTCGTCCAGGTCGATTACGACTCGTCCGGCTCGACCAAGGGGGTGAACAACATGATCGACCAATTCTATCAGATCGGTTTCGTTCATGCGCCGCTGACCGAAGAGCAGTTGAAAAAAGCCAAGGCCAAGGGCGGCGAGGTACTCCACATTCCTGTCGTGCTGTGTGCCGTAGTGCCAGCCTACAACCTCAAGGAACTCAAAGACAAGCCGCCGTTGAACTTCACCGCTGATGTATTGGCCGACATTTATCTGGGCAAAATCACCAAATGGAACGACCCGGCCATCAAAAAAATCAACGAGGGCGTCGCCCTGCCTGACGTCAAAATCATTCCCGTTCACCGCGAAGATTCGAGCGGTACGACTTACATTTTCGCCGATTATCTCCAAGGCGCCAGCGAAGCCTGGAAAGCAGCGATGGGCGAAGCAAAGAGCGAACTCAAATGGCCCGCCGGCGTCGGCGAGGGCAAAACCCGAAGCTTCGGCGTGGCCCGTTTCGTCGAGGAAACCGAAGGCGCGCTCGGCTACGTCGATCTGCTCCATGCCTTCAAACCCGAATCCGAAAGCAAGGAAAAAATCGCCGAAGACGAAGTGCTCACCTACGGAGCTGTCCAAAATAAGGACAAAACCGCCTTCATCCACGTCACGGCCAAGAACATCACAGCGGCTCTCGAAGGCTCCATCGGCGAAGTCCCAGCCGATCTGACATTCCGGCTAACCAACAAGCCAGGGAAAGACGCCTACCCAATCTGCGGCACGATTTGGGCGGTCCTTTATCAGAGTCAACCGGCCCAGGAACAAAAGAAAGTAGTCGACTTTCTGACCTGGGCAACCCACGACGGCCAGGCCTTTGCCGAGAGCATGTCTTACGCCCCGCTGCCAAAGGACCTGGTCAAGCGCGTTGAGGAAAAGATTGGGTCGATCAAGTAACGGGCTATCCGAAAATCTGGGTGCCATGCCCACGCAAGCGTGGGCGTGAGCGCGCCCAAATGTTACCCTGGCCATTGCACTTCATGCTCAACTGGCAAGTGAGCATTAATCGCAAACGCACTTGTGAACACATGGGCCTCGCAAAATTTCGTGCAAGACTTGCTTTGTAGAAACGCTGGTATCCTGTCTTAAAGAGCCGGGAGCGTAAGCGACCGGAGAGCGTTACGCTCGCTCAAACTCCCTCCGGTCGCTCACGCTCCCGGCTCGCCAAAATACCAACTTTTCTACAAAGTATGTAAGACTCCCTTCGGCTGGCGGTATTCCTATCTGAAGGGACCCTAAAACGGAGGTTGCCATGTCGAATACAAAATCTGGGAAAGTGGCGTTCATCACCGGGGCAAACAAGGGCATCGGCCTTGAGACCGCGCGTGGCCTGGGCAAGTTGGGCATTACCATCGTCCTGGCCAGCCGCGATGAGTCGCGGGGACGGGCGGCCGCCGAAAAGCTTCGGGCAGAAGGCGTCAAGGATGTCGAGGCCGTCCGATTTGATGTCACCCGTCCCGACGATCACCGCGAAATCGCGCGTCACCTGGAAGAGCGCTACGGCAAGCTCGACATTCTGGTGAACAACGCGGGCGTCCACGTTGAGAAGGCCGATTTCGGCAACCCCGATGGCTTCAACACGACGAGTAAGGTGACCTCGGAAGAACTGCGGCAAACATTCGAGACGAACTTTTTCGCGGTCGTCGCCCTGACGCAAACTCTGCTGCCGCTACTCCGCAAGGCGCCCGCCGGCCGCATCGTGAATCTGTCGAGCGTTCTGGGCTCCCTGACCCTTCACTCCGACCCGTCGTCGCCCATCTACGATAAAAAGTCGTTCGCCTATGACGCCTCGAAGACGGCTTTGAACGCCTTCACGGTCCACCTGGCTCAAGAGCTGCGCGGGACTAAAATCAAGGTGAATTCCGCCCACCCCGGCTGGGTAAAGACCGATATGGGCGGGCAGGAGGCCCCGATGGAGGTTGCCGAAGGGGGCAGGACAAGCGTTCAGCTGGCGACACTTCCAGCCGAAGGCCCGACCGGCGGCTACTTCCACCTTGGCGAGCCGCTGCCGTGGTGAGGCACTGTTCGAGTGCTGGAAGGACGTCCAATCGCTTTTGAAGTCCAGTGCCCTGTCTTGGCTAAATTTACAGGTGGCACAGACATTCCTGTCTGTGCAGCAAATGGCACGTTCGTCGGTTCTCGCACAGACAGGAATGTCTGTGCCACCCGTTCCTGCACAGACAGGAATGTCTGTGCGACCTGTAAATTTAGTCTGGATGGAGCACGAGCTGGTAAGCCACTGTCAGCGTCTATACCGCAACATAAG
Source organism: uncultured Planctomycetaceae bacterium (assembly GCA_963790585.1). Classification (GTDB taxonomy): domain Bacteria; phylum Planctomycetota; class Planctomycetia; order Gemmatales; family Gemmataceae; genus CAWBOY01. The sequence goes on along the minus strand of CAWBOY010000008.1, from coordinate 201,408 downwards.
CCAAGACAAACGCACTCTCACAAGGAGAAAAACATGGCCATACTCGCCACGGAAATCGCCAGCGCCACTGCGGGCCGGGAAGGCAAAGCCACCAGTCCGGATGGCAAGATCAACCTCAACCTTTCGCCTCCCGGCTCCCACGGCCCGGGCACCAATCCGGAGCAGTTGTTTGGGGCCGGCTATTCGGCCTGCTTCGGTGGCGCGATCGGGCTCGCCGCGAGCCTCGCGAAAATCCCACTGAGCATGAAGGATATCAAGGTCACCGCCACCGTGAATCTCAACAAGGACGACAGCGGGTTCTTCCTAGACGTGACGCTGAACGCCGAGTTGACCGGCGTCGAGCAGGCGCAAGCCGAGGCGCTCGTCGCCAAGGCGGACAGTATTTGTCCGTACTCCAAAGCGACGCGCGGCAACATCGAGGTAAAACTGCAGGCGAACGGGAAGGCGGTACATCGGACGTAAGCATCGGAGAAGACCGGCTTTGATAAGAGTGTTCGGAATGTATGAGATGGACCAACGCGCTCTGGTGCCATGCTTTCGTACTCGAATGCATGCTTTGGAGTAGCAAAATGCGCGAGAAGCCATGGCCGGGATCGGTACTCCGACCCCGGTGTAGCGCTAGCGGCTCCAGAGAACCGGGGTCGGAATACCGACCCCGGTCACGACTTACTGTACTCAGCTCAAGACGGATGTCCAAATCGTCAATCCCGACTTTCCCCAATCAACCTCAACCCAATCGGCAACGTATCCCCCAACATCTGCCCCTGTTCTTCGCTCTCCAGCTCCGTCACCTCTTTGACCATTTCAATCCAATGTTCCGGCACACTCTGCTGAGCCTCCAAAGTCTGCAGAACCTTGTCACGATGACTATCGCCTATGTCCAGCGCACGCTGGCCGGTGCGCCGGGCGAGTTGGGCCAAACAGAAGGCCCAGGCAAGGCGTTCGCTTTGGTTGCTTGGCACAAACGAGAGGATCGTATCGAGCCAGGATTCGGCTACCTGGGGATGCAATACGGCGTTAAGAGGTCCATAAAGGAGACTTCGCGCTCCCAGCCGCGTCAAGGCCCAAAAAGCATATGTGGGCACGGGGCTACGTTTAATCTGCTTCAGCAGCGACTCGCCGAGGCTCTGTTTGTGTTTGACGTCGAGGCGCTCGAAACTGGCGGCGGCGCGCCACATTTCGGCCAACTCATTTGGGTTTGGTTTGATGATCGTCTTGTTTTTGACGGGAAGTATCGCGGGCCGCATGCGCTCATAGAGAGCTTGTTGCAGCGTGGCCGACAGGCCGCCGGCGACGCGGCGCCAGAGAATCCAGTAGTCGGCGCCGCCCTCTAGGACGCGCGGGGCCACCACTTGGACGCCTTTCGTCGGTTCGACGCGCGGCGGGGCAGCGAGGAGCTTCCAGAGCTGTTCGATACGGAATTTGTCGAGCGGATCGCCGAAACCGGGGCGGAGACACCAGCCGACGAGGTTGAACCAGCGCGTCTGATGCTGCGGCGACAGTCGACGGCCCTCGGCCACCTCGGCGAGAAATTCCCACAGGCGGCGACATAGCCCCGTGGGCCATTGGTGGCGGGTCGCATCAAGGGCAGTCTCCAATTCTTTCGTCAACTCGCGCGGCTCCGGTTTTGGATCGCTGCCGCCCGCCGTGAAGGTGGCCCGCAATAAACGCGCTGCGTCCTGGACCTGGCTTTCGAGCCAAACCTCGGTGACCGCCTCGTTTGGCCCTGATTCGCCATCGCCCTCCGAGCGCGGCGTCGGATCTTTGACGAGATCGCGGACATTGAACTCCAGCCGCCAACGATTGCCGCCGTCTTGGGCCACGCAGAAAAGTTCGAGCGTGCCGATGGCCGTGGAGCGTGCGGCCAGCGTCACGGGGACTTGCCGCGTTCCACTGCGCTTGCCGCCGCGCAAAACGGTCGTCAACGGCGGTAGTTGCAATAACTGTTCCCGAGCGAGCGTAAGTACATCGCCAGCTTTGTCATCACCGCGAACGGTCGACGTGTAAAGCGGAAATAACACCGGCTGGCCCAAAGACAACTCCAGCTCCGGTTTCTCCAAGTTGATTTCCTGGCCCTCCTCGAGATGCTGCGGCACGACGCAGACGACGGTAAGCTCGGATCCTTGCGGCTTTTCCTGGGCGGCATCGATGGCCACATAGTAAGAGCGGGCAATGCCGCCGCCGATGCGTTTGCCGCCGCTATGACGAAGCCAGGCATAGTAGGCCGCGCCCCAGGCCACCGCGAGATCGAGCGACGGGTTGGTCAGGATCAATGGCTGCCATTCGGCCCCGTACCACCCTTGTAACACTTCGACGAGGCGAGCCCGCAGCGACGCCGGTTGAAAGACGCCGCCATTGAAGAGTATCGCGGTTGGCGCTGTGCCGGCTTGGGTCTGATGCTTGAGAAACGCCGCGAGATGGCGTGTGATGCCTGGATCGCTCACGTAAGGCAGGCCCATCTCGTGCAAACCGCTGCGCGCTGCGCAACGGCTCGGCGTCCGGCGCGACTCTCGGGAAAAAGCCATCGAAAATGACCTGTTGCACGTCGGCAGGCGTCATGGGCGCGTGCAACGTGCCGCCGATGACCGCTCGACCCCGGCCGACGACGGTAACGGTCTGGCTGGCCGGTGGATTTGGCCCGAGTAACGCTTCCTTGGCCGAGCGGCAGGCTTGTGTCAGTAAACCATATTGTGCCGCGTCGAGTCGGCCGGCCTGGGGCAGCTTCGTCTCGATGAATTTGGCCAAAGCCAGATCCATATTGTCGCCGCCAAGCAACAAATGGTCGCCGACCGACTGGCGCACGAAACCTAGTTCGCCTTGTTGCTCGACCGCTTCGATCAGGCTGAAGTCACTCGTGCCGCCGCCGACATCGACGACCAGGCTCAGCGAACCGGGCTTGAGGGCTGTCAACTCCGCCGGCGGGTGCGTGGCGAGCCAGCAATAAAACGCGGCCTGTGGCTCTTCGATCAGCACGACATTTTGCAGCCCCGCCTTGGTCGCGGCCTCGACGGTCAAAGTGCGCGCCACATCGTCAAACGACGCCGGCACCGTAAGCACGATGTCCTGTTTCTCTAGCTGATTATCGGGCCGATCCTTGGCCATGACGAAGTTCCACGCTTCGACGAGATGGCGCAGATAACGGGCCGACGCTTCGACGGGTGAAATGCGCTCCACATCGGGCGGTGCGCTCCAGGGAAGCAGTCCGGCGGTGCGATCGACCCCCGTATGACAGAGCCAGGATTTCGCCGAGCTGACGAGCCGACCGGGCACCTTGCCGCCATGATTGCGCGCGAACTCACCCACCGCGAAAGAGCGCCCGCTATCCCAGGGCAACCCAACCGACCCGGGCGGCAAATCATGGCTTCCCGGCAGATAGAGAAACGACGGCAACAGCGAACGTTCCCTGACTTCGCCCGCGTTGACGAGTTGTGGTATCGGAAAAGGACGAATATCAACCCGACCCCCGCGCGGCGGCCTCTGGAGGTCGATATAGGAAAGGGCACTATTGGTCGTGCCCAGGTCGATGCCGACGAGAAAACGTGCCATGATGCTCGATCGTGGTTTCGGGAAGCGATGCTATCGTTTCATACAAGCACAGGCGGACTCTGCTCGCTCAGAGATCATAATACGATTAGACCGACGTTAGACGCATCAAAAGAATAGAAGAAACCTTCAATGAATCAGCCTGTCACGCACTTGCGGAACCAAATCGCCAGCGAGGACAATACGTGGCCATTCACGAAGACAAGGTTGGGAATCATGGGTCGCGCAGCCTACCCCGGGTAGGGAGGACTTGCTTTTCCGAACAGCCCTTAAGGAAACGCCCTTTCTCATTTCACAAACCATGTCGGCCCAAGACTTGCATTAGTAAGCATCCATGCTTAGCCTATGCGGCGTCATAAACAGAATTTTAGAACCATCTTACAGATATATTAAAGAGCGATATTAGCTGAATAAAGGCTTCCAATTAGGCGTCGTTCTTTAAAGAAAGAAGCGCGATCGTCATGTGTACCATACCTTGCGCGGACGACCTCCGCGCCAAGCTTCAGAAGCACTTTGGGTTCACGCACTTTCGGCCCGGCCAGGTTGAGGCTATTCGTGATGTGATGGCCGGGCGGGACGTGATTCTGGTCATGCCGACCGGGTCGGGTAAGAGCCTTTGTTATCAGTTGCCGGGGCTCGAACTCGATGGAGCCACGATCGTTGTTTCGCCGCTGATTTCGCTGATGAAGGATCAGGCCGACAGCCTGCGGGCGCACGGCTTTCGCGTGGCCGAGATTCATAGTGGAATAGCAGCCGCCAAGTTGCGCGACGCCGAGGCGGCGGTCACGGCTGGCACGATCGATTTTCTATTCTGCACGCCGGAGCGCCTGGCGGACCCGGCGTTTTTGGAAATGGTTCATCAACATCGGGTTGGTCTGTTCGTGGTGGATGAAGCGCATTGCCTGAGCCAATGGGGCCATGACTTTCGCCCTGATTTTCTTAGTCTGCGTGGCGCGATCGAAGAGCTGGGTCGGCCGCCCGTCCTCGCCATGACCGCGACCGCAACCGACGCCGTCATCGCCGACATTCGTTCTTTACTGGCGATCCCAGATGCCGCTGTGGTCCATACCGGCTTCTATCGGCCGAACTTGTCGCTAAATGTCATAACGGTTTCAGGCGACGAGGAAAAGTGCGCACGCCTTCTGGATTTGTTGAACAAATCGCAGGATACGACGGTCGTCTATTGCGCGACGGTCCAAGCGGTGGAAGAGCTTACCGATTTCCTGGCGGAAAACGAAATCGTCGCTGTCGGCTATCACGGGCGCATGTCGGCCAAACGGCGCGTCCTTGTTCAGACCCGATTCATGAACGGCGAGTTGCATCGTTTCGTGGCGACAAACGCCTTTGGCCTGGGAATCGATAAGCCCGATATTCGCCATGTCATTCATTATCAAATGCCTGGAACCCTGGAAGCCTATTACCAGGAATTTGGTCGCGCGGGGCGGGACGGCGAGCCGGCCTATTGCACGCTTTTTTACGATCGGGAAGACCACAAATTGCAACGATTCTTTCAGGGTGGCGCTATCTCGACGATAGTGACCTGGTGAACTGCTATCACGTCCTTGAGCGCCTGGCCGATCAGCCGGAGCCGGCCTCTCTCAAAGAAATACAGGCCTTGTCTCCGCTCAAGGTCGGGCGCACCAAAGTGTGCCTCTCGTTGCTCGTGGGCAAAGGAATCGTTCGGCAGAGCGGTGGAACTCGATACCATCTGGTGGTGCCCGGCCTTTCGCGCGACGCGATCGCTGCCGTCGGCCAAGCGTATCGTGATAAAGAGGAGCACGATCGCCTGACCTTGCAACGCATGGTCGATTACGCGGAAGGCAAGGGCTGTTATTGGCAGGCGCTATTAAGCTATTTCAACGACGACGCCCTGCTGGCGGGCCCGTGCCACCATTGTGGCAATGATCCCACGATCCCCGACGAAGAGGCGCGTCTGGCGAAAATTCGTCAGACTGTGGAGGCGCGACTGCGGGTGCAAATTAAAAGGCTCTCTGAAAAGTCGCGTCTCTACCCCAGGGTGCGCTGCGCGACCCTGGGGTAGAGACGCGACTTTTCGCAGCGCCTTTTAGTCGTTGCATATCGGACAAGCTAGGGTAGAATATCGGGCAGGCGTCGCCTCGCACTGCGCCGCATTAATCCTAAAACCCGCCGAGACACAATGCACTCATCCCGCATTCGACGATCTGCCGCGTTGGTCTTCTGCGCGGTGTTCCTGTTTATGAGCAATCCGAGCGTTCATGCCGCTGAGCCGACGCGCGAACAGCGCGAGTTCTTCGACAAAAAGGTCCGACCGCTCCTCGAAAAGAATTGCTTCAACTGCCATAGCCACGCCGCCGGTAAGAGCAAGGGCGCGCTGATGCTCGACTCGGCCACGGCGTTGCTCAAAGGAGGCGAGACGGGGCCCGCGCTGGTCGTTGGCCAGCCCGAGAAAAGTCTGCTGATCAAGGCGGTTGAGTATGACGATACCGGACTGCGCATGCCCCCGAAAGGCAAGCTCAGCGACGAACAGATTGGGATATTAAAGGAATGGGTCAAGATGGGCGCGCCGTGGTCGGGCGATCCAACAAAGACGGCCCTGCGACCGCGCGGCACAATTTCGGACGAGGATCGCAGCTGGTGGGCGTTTCAACCGGTCAAGAATTACCAGCCGCCAACTGTCGGCGATGAAAAAGGGCTGATGAACCCAATCGACCGGTTCATCCGTGCCAGGCTCGATGCCGAAGGGTTGAAGCCGGCGCCGATGGCGGATCGGATAACTCTCATTCGCCGTGTGACGTTTGATCTCATCGGCCTGCCGCCGACGCCGGACGAGGTCGACGCCTTTGTCAACGATGTTCGGCCGGACGCGTATGAAAAATTGGTGGACCGATTGTTGGCCTCGCCGCGATACGGCGAACGGTGGGCCCGGCATTGGCTCGACCTGGCCCGCTATGCCGAATCTGATGGCTTCAAGGCCGACGATTATCGGCCAAATGCCTGGCGCTATCGTGACTACGTGGTTAATGCATTCAATAAAGACAAACCGTATGATCGTTTCTTGCGCGAGCAGTTGGCCGGCGATGAGCTGGCCGCGGACGATCCCGAGGCCTTGGTTGCGACAGGGTTTCTGAGGCACACGGTCTATGAATACAACCAACGCAACGTGCCAGGCCAATGGTCCGACATACTCGATGACTTGACCGATACGACGGGCGATGTATTTCTCGGCCTCGGGATGGGCTGTGCTCGGTGTCACGACCACAAGTTCGATCCGATATTGCAGAAGGACTATTATCGCCTGCGTTCCTACTTCGCGGCGATTCAGCCGTATGACGACCTCCCCCTGGCCACCGCGGCTCAGATAAAGGAATACCGCGCGAAACAGGAACTCTGGGAGACCAAGACAGCGGAGATCCGTGCCAAGATCGCCGCCCTCGAAGCACCGATAAGGGCCAAACTCACGAAAGACGCGATCTCCAAGTTTCCCGAGGATATTCAGGAGCTTCTTGCCAAAGACGACGCCAAGCGGACGCCGCTGGAAAAACAGCTTGGTGCCTTGGCCTACCGTCAAATTCAGTATGAGCTTGACCGGATCGACGGCAAGTTCAAGGCAGACGTCAAGCAACAGATTTTAGACCTCCGTAAAGAGTTGGCCTCAGCGGATGCCGATAAGCCGGCCGCTCTGCCGATCGGCTTGACCGTCCGCGACATCGGGCCTTTGGCACCGCCGATGTCGATTCCGAAAGCGAAATCGGGCGAGTCAATTGAGCCAGGGATTCTCTCGGTCTTCGACGAGAGGCCCGCCGTCATAGCGGCACCGAAAGACGGTTCGACCACTGGGCGCCGCACCGCATTAGCGGACTGGCTAACGCGACCGGACAATCCGTTGACTTCGCGCGTCATCGTCAATCGGCTGTGGCAATATCACTTTGGTCGGGGCCTCGCGGCCTCGTCGAGCGACTTTGGCCACCTTGGCGAAAAGCCGACGCACCCGGAACTGCTCGATTGGCTGGCAGGGCAATTCGTCCGCGACGGCTGGAGCATCAAGAAAATGCATCGGCTGATGGTGACATCGGCGACCTATAAGCAGTCGTCGCTCTACCCAGCGTCGGCAATTGCTCTCAAAAACGATCCCGATAATCGCTTTCTCGGGCGCATGTCGTCACACCGGCTGGACGCGGAACAGATTCGCGACGCACTCCTGGCGATGTCGGGTAAGCTCGATCTGAAAATGGCTGGCCCGGCGGTCGACCCAAACCAGCCGCGCCGGACCCTTTATACGAAAGTGCGACGCAACAACCGGGATCCTCTTCTCGACGTGTTCGACGCCCCCGAAGGCTTTGTCAGTACCGCGCAGCGCAATGTAACGACGACGCCGATCCAGGCGCTCTTGATGATCAATAGCCCGTTTATGCTGGCCCAGGCCCGTGCTTTTTCCGAGCGGTTGCTCAAGGAAAAGCATGATAATGACGAAGCCCTTATTGAGCGCGCCTATCGCTTGACGGTGGGCCGAGCGCCCACAGCCAACGAGAAGCGCGAGGGAGCCGATTTTCTGCGTGAGCAGGCCTTGCGCACGCCGCAGAAGACCGGCGTCAATCCGCAAGCCTCGGCCCTCGCCGATTTCTGCCACGTTTTGCTCAATGCCAATGAATTTCTGTACCTCGATTGATCCGCGCGAAGGGGAGACTGATGCCCGAGCTTTTTCCGAGCTATAATGCGACCCAGACGCGCCGTGAGTTGCTCCTCAGAGGCGGCGCCGGCTTTGGCGCGCTCGCGCTGACCTCGTTGCTCCAAGGCAATCCGCTCTTCGCAACGGACGATAAAGCCAACCCGCTCGCGGCCAAGAAGCCGATGCTGCCGCCCAGGGCGAAGAGCGTCATCTTCCTGTTCATGGAGGGTGGGCCGAGCCACATCGACCTTTTTGACCCCAAGCCAAAAGTCAACGAACTCGCCGGGCAGCAGATCCCGTCCAGCATCGGCAAGGTCATTACGCCGATGGGCGAGTTCAATTCGCCCCTGTTGGCCTCAAAGCGCAAATGGAAGCAGCACGGCAAGAGTGGCACCTGGGTCTCCGATTGGCTCCCCAATATCGCGGGCCATGTCGATGATATGGCCGTGATTCGATCTTGTTGGGCCGACGGCCTGAATCACTCCAACGGCGTCTGCCAGATGAACACCGGCTCAACTCTAGCCGGACGCCCCTCCCTGGGTAGTTGGGTAACCTACGGCTTGGGAACTGAGAACCAAAACCTGCCCGCGTTCGTCGTCCTGCAAGACAATCCATCGAGCGTCATTAATGGGCCGCGCAACTGGGGAGCGGGATTCATGCCGGCCCTCTATCAAGGCGTGCGTCTCCAGGGCGGCAAGGAACCGTTGCCGAACCTGAACCCGCCGGAATCAGTTTCGGAAGAGCAGCAGCGCGGCAAACTCGATCTGCTCGACAAGCTCAACCGTCGCCATGCCCTGTCAAGGCCGCAACAATCGGAGTTAGACGCACGCATTGCCAGCTACGAGCTGGCATTCCGCATGCAGTCCGAAGCGCCCGAAGCCGTAGACCTCGCCACGGAGACGGAAGCGACGAAAAAACTGTATGGCATCGATCAAAAAGAGACAGCCGCGTTCGGACGGAACTGCCTGCTTGCGCGCCGACTCGTCGAGCGCGGCGTTCGCTTCGTGCAACTCTATCACGGCGCCGGCAGCAAATGGGACGCTCATAGCAACATCGAGAAGAACCACACAGAACATTGCCGCTCGTCCGACCTGCCCGTAGCCGGGTTATTGACCGACCTCAAGAGACGGGGCTTGCTCGAAAGCACACTCGTCATCTGGGGCGGCGAATTCGGCCGCACACCGATGTCCGAAAAGGGTGACGGCCGCGATCATAATCCCTATGGCTTCACGATGTGGCTCGCCGGCGGCGGCGTCAAGGGCGGCCAGGTCATTGGCGGCACCGACGATTTCGGCCTCCACGCCGTTGACAACCGCCTTCATGTTCACGACCTTCACGCGACCATCCTTTACCTGCTCGGTCTGGATAATATGGGTCTCGTATATCGCTACAAGGGGCGGCCGGAACGGCCGACCTTAAACGAGGGCGAGGCGTACAAGAAGATCACTTCGGCCTGAAGGTCCTGTCGAGCCGGAAGCGTCCGCGTAGAGTATTTATGTAGACGCGGCATCTTGCCGCGTTGTTTGACTTATCTCGTTTTACTTCGCATGTACGTTCGGCGAACGTCAATAACGCGGCAAGATGCCGCGTCTACATAAATACTCTACGCGGACGCTTCCGGCTCGGTTTTTGAATAAAATTTGCGATGAAGTAAGCCAAACGGCTCTCCCTTTGCCTTAGATTGTGCGTTACGATTGACGCACACCCAGGCAAAATGGAGAGAAAGCGATGGCCCTGTCTACCAGCTACCACATCCTCGTCCGGGCGACACAGCAGTTTGGAAAAGACAACGCTACTGAAATGGGGGCGGCGCTATCGTATTACGCTCTCTTCTCGACCGCCCCGCTCTTCGTCTTGGCCGTCATGCTGGCCTCGGTGATTTTCGGCCAGGAAGCCGCCCGAGCTGCCGTCCGGGACAACATAACCACTTTGGTCGGTCCCGAAAGTGCAAAAGAAATTAACGCGTGGATGGAATCAGCGGCTGCGCCTTCCGGGGGAACGCTCGCAACCATAATCAGCGTAGCGGTCATGCTTATTGGCGCCATCGGCGTATTCGTCCACATTCGCCAATGCCTCTGTGTCATCTGGCACTTGGACCTCCCGAAAAGCAACGGGGTCTTGGCAATCGTGATGAACTACTTCTTGTCTATTGTCATGGTGGCGTGCGTCGGTCTACTGCTCTTGTTATCTCTCGCGGTTAGTACGGCCTTGCCGATGGTCATGAGGATCATGGGCAGCGATTTTCCGGGTAGCGCATTTCTCTGGCACGGCTTGGATGCGCTCCTGTCGTTCGCTCTGCTCACACTGTTTTTCGCTTTGATCTTTCGCGTCATGTCCGAGCGGCGCATCGATTGGGGCTACGTCTGGTATGGTTCTCTGGTGTCCGCGCTTCTCTTCATCGTCGGCAAGTTTCTTATTGGCCTTTATCTCGCCTACGCATCGCCGGCCTCAGCATACGGCGCGGCTGGTTCGCTCGTGGCTTTCCTGGTCTGGGTTTATTATTCGTCGCTGATATTCTTCTTCGGAGCGGAGCTCGTTCAGGCGCGCCGCACGCGGGCGGAATGGTTAAAGGAAGATGGTACGCCAACTAGTTCTTGGCAGCATGTCAAATGACGCTAAGCCAACCGAAAACTATCCTCGATTCGATCCCTATCCAATCTGTCATTTTGACACGCGTGCCGACAGCTTGACTGTCGAAAGTGCGCGCTCAAGCAAGTTCGACTGACGCGCCCATCTTTTTCCTAAGTCCAATTTTGAGAATAGTTTGTGGCCAATGGAATTGGTCAACCGCGCTCTGGCACGCCGCTTGCATTAATAGGTGCGGCGAACGAAAGTACGCCCAATATTATAACAGGAACAATAGCTTAACAATCCATTTTTGGTCAATGGAATTCGTCGCCGCACGTGCCGTCAGGCAATATCGGAAAACGAGTTCCAAAAAGATTGGAAAAGGAGTCGATCATGTTGACGTCTCGTTGGCAATCGTTTCATCCCGTGTGGAATCAGTTGAACGCCTTTCAGAACGAGATGAATCGTCTGTTCAAAGCGGAGGGCAGAGATGGCCAGGCTTGGGGCGGCGCCGAATTTCCGCCGTTCAACGTCTGGGAGAATGGTGAGAATCTGTTCGTCGAAGCGGAGCTACCCGGCTTCGATTTGAATGGTCTCGAGATTTACGTCACCGGCGGAAATTCGCTGACGATCCAGGGCGAACGCAAGCAAGCCGAGGTGGACAAGAGCGTTTGGCATCGGCAGGAACGGGTCTATGGCCGTTTCGTGCGGACCCTCACGCTGCCATTCGCCGTAGACGCCGACAAGGTGGATGCGAAATTCGAGCACGGCGTGCTGACACTCACTCTGAGCCGCCATGAATCCGCGAAGCCACGGAAAATTACCGTGAAGGCCGAGTAATTCTATAGCAGTCTTAGCCGCAACGCGAGGGAGCGCCAGGGTGCGTTCCCCGTCAAAATAAAAAACGAATTCAAACAAACCCGAAGGAGATATCCAATGTCCAATACGTCCAATGCCCCAGTCAAGAACGCCTGTGACGTCACTCGGACCGAGCGGACGCGCCGCGCCTCAGTGTTTCAGCCGCGGGTCGATATCGTGGAGAACGATCACGAGTTGACGCTATTCGCGGAGATGCCAGGCGTGAAGCCTGAAAACGTGAGCCTGCGTTACGAAAACGGTGAGTTGGTGTTGCATGGCAAGGTCGAGCCGTATTCCGGCAACCTAAATAAGCTATTGCAAGAGTACGAACGCGGTGATTTCTATCGTTCGTTCACGATCCATGAATCGATCGATGCGTCGCGGATCGAAGCCGAGTGCAAGAACGGAATTTTGACCGTTCGTCTTCCCAAGGTCGAGGCAGTGAAGCCGCGCCAGATCGCGATCAAGGGTTGATACAATACGGCTCGCTCGCTCCATGAAGGGCTGTTCTGCCATGGAGCGAAAGACGGCAAATTTGGCAGGTAATTTCTGCGCCGATTCTCAGGCGAGGGCATTTCATCGATTGGTGAAAAGGTCCTCGCCTTTGTCATTCAGACATGGCTATTTCGCGGCTGCATGCAATTGGTCTTTCGATAACGTTTCCATAACCATCACGTTAAGGTTTGGGGCACTTTCCTTGACGAGCGCTATTTTTGATAGCCCGAAGAGCCGTCGCGGTGTCATATCAAAGTTCGTTAGAGGAGAGATTTTTTGCAGCATGTTGGCGCCCTTGGCATCGAGCAACACACTGCCATAGACGAGCCAACCGGAGCAATCGGAAAGCCACTCGAGTGCCGGCCCGTTATAGCCGACCGTAATTCGGTCCGTCAGCTTTCGCAAAGTCGGACTAAAACGATGATTGGCATTCACTTTGCCGTCAGCGATGTTCCAACAAACAATTTGGTCGGATGTCTGCGCGTCAAACAGCCCCGCGAGCGACTTGCCATCGGGAGAAAAGGTTAATCCCTCGCAGTGAGTGCAGACCAATTCTCTCGGCAAGGCTGCCTCGCCAGCGAGAAGGCCTGTCGCCACATCATAGATACAGACGCGATCGCTCTTTGTCCCTTCAATGGCTAGGTACTTGCCATTGTTGCTCAGAGCGAGATTTCGTCTGGTGATTCCATACGACTGCACGAAAAAATGCCGGATTTTCTGGCCGCTGTCGCAGTACCACACCTCGACGATTTCGATCCCGTCGTATCGAGTCGTGATTAATTGGTTGTCGCTGCTAAAATCGAGCCAGGCGATGTTCGAGCTTTGGAAGGGATCCAAGCGGAGATCGGACAGAACTTGCCCGGTTGCTGTTGACCAGATTCGTATCACCTCATTTTTTCCGTCCAGCGTTTTCGCGGCGAACGTCTTTCCATCGGGGCTAAGAGCCCTCGGTCCCGTGAGTAGGCCCACGATTTTCAGCGTGCCGATTTTCTTCGGCAGGCCAACGTTCCAAACTTCGAAAAAATTGTGGCCATCCTCTGATTGGGGTACAAAGGCGAACTCACTCGGTCGGGTGGGATAAAGGATGATTTCGTTCAAATTACTGATTGGGATCATCCCGTCCGGGCCGCCCTCGGCGATGACCTTTTGCAAAAGCGGATCAGGCTTTACCCGCCATGGCGCCAATACCAAAGGAGTGCCCGCCAGCGGGGCAGCCTCTGGACGGAGCGGTGCCGGCTGCGGGGGTTTCGGACGATTGAAAGGTTGGGCGGACGCGAATTGCGTGTGTGTCGTCTCGATTCGGCTGTTTCTGGCGACAATCCAAATGAGGGACGCGGCCACAACGGTAAATACGACCATGGCAGCCACAACGCCACCGATTAGCCAGCCAGTCGGCAGGCCGGCAACTCGGTCGTAAAAACTGAAAGAGGCTTGATCGCCAGGGTCTTTTCTCTGAGAAGAGGCCGTGATTTCCGGTGGACCGCCGTTTTGCCAACGCCGCGCCCGGCAACACGTGGAATGGCGCTCTCAGCTATGGTCGGCACAGGAAGAATAGCCTGGCACTTCTGGCAGCGAATGCTTCTACCACCATGGATGTCAGCCAACGTATAGCCTGCATCACAAGCCGAGCAATTCACGCGGATTGGCATGGGGAAACCATCCTCGAGAAACGGTGCCTGGAGAGGAATAGGTAACCGCTGCGCCGAAGCGAGCCTAGCGAATCAAACCATTCAAAGAGAATGAAAATGCGACGCAGCGAAACGTCACAGGACCATCCGGAGAGCGCATGCCGCCGGTATACGGTGGCGCAAGCTGCTAAAAGCCTCGCGAGATCGAGCAGTCACGCTGCCTTTGACTGACGGCGAGCCCATTGTAATACCGCTGATGCGAAAAGGCCAATGTTATCTTGGCCCGTCGACGAAACTTGGCAGAGCCTGGTTTTTGGGGATGGTGAATAGTGGCCGCAATCGCCAGAATGCGGCCGCGGTTACTCAGCGCGTAATCTGGCAGCGGAACCGAACCGGCCGCCTGTTCAGAGTAAGAAAAGAGTGCCGGCAGCCGATCGCTGTATGGGATCGCCCGTGCGCGGGAAAACTTTCGTACAATCAACGATGCCCGTCCATGGAATTTACCCAGCACCGAGAACTACCATGAACCGCGCTCAGCGAGCCACGTCATTGATCGGGTTTTTCGGCTTCGTCATCCTCCTGTGGCTCCATTCCTCGCTGTCTGCCGCGGATGCGAGCAAGAGACCAAACATCGTCGTCATTTTCTGTGACGACCACGCCTACCAAGCGATAAGTGCCTACGGAGATCCGCGCAAGCTAAACGAGACGCCACAGATCGACCGGATCGCGAAAGAAGGGATGCGCTTTGATCGCTGTCTCGTGCCCAACTCCATCTGCGGGCCGAGCCGGGCCACGCTGCTGACAGGCAAGTACAGCCAAACGAATGGCTTTTACAATAACACCACCAGCAAATTCAATGGCTCGCAGCCGACTTTTCCCAAGGCTCTCCAAAGTGCTGGCTACCAGACGGCGATCATCGGTAAATGGCATCTCGTTAGCGATCCGACCGGCTTCGATCACTGGCATATCCTGCCCGGCCAGGGTCAGTACTACAACCCACCAATGATCCTCAATGGAAAACGCGTTCGCCACGAGGGCTACACCACGGACCTCATCACTGACTTTTCCCTTGACTGGCTCAAGACCCGCGACAAGAGTAAACCGTTCTTGCTCATGTGTCAGCACAAGGCACCGCACCGCGCGTGGGAGCCCGCCCTACGCCACCTGGGTCATGACAAGGACCGTGTCTACCCGGAGCCCGAAACGCTATTCGACGACTACTCTGGTCGCGGCATTGCCGAGAAAACCCAGGAGATGATGATCGCGAAGGAGCTGACACCGAACGACCTCAAGATCACGCCGCCGTCAAATCTGACCCCCGAGCAGCTCAAGGAGTGGAACGCCTATTACGAACCACGCAACAAGGCATTCAAAGAGGCAAAACTTGGGGGCAAAGATCTGGTACGCTGGAAATACAATCGGTATCTCCACGACTACCTCGGCTGCGTGAAGGCGGTCGATGAAAGCGTCGGCAAAATACTCGACTACCTTGACGCCGAAAAGCTCTCGGCGAACACCATTGTGGTGTACGCCTCCGACCAGGGCTTTTATCTGGGCGAGCACGGTTGGTTCGATAAACGCTGGATCTTTGAGGAATCGATACGTACACCGCTAATCATACGCTGGCCTGGAATCGTGACGAAAGGAACAACCAACGGCGACCTGGTGAGCTTACTGGACATCGCGCCGACGTTTCTCGATGCCGCCGGTTTGGTGATTCCTCCGGAGATTCAAGGCAAGACCATGGCCGGCGTGCTCAAAGGGCAGACGCCGACTGATTGGAGGAAGAGTTTCTACTACCACTACTACGAGTTCCCAGGGCCGCACTCGGTGCATCGCCATTATGGAGTAGTCACCGATCGCTACAAGCTGGTTCATTTCTATGAACCAGGCGTGGATTATTGGGAGCTATTCGATCGTAAGACCGATCCGAATGAGTTGAAGAGCATGTACGGCAAGCCCGATTATGCTACGGCACAAAAAGAGCTAATGGTAGAACTGACTCGATTACGCGCGGAACTCAAAGTCCCGAACCCTGATCCGCCAGAGACGGCGCTGGGGCAGAAGAAGCCGTGAGAGAGGACCTCTCGAACAAGAGCTATGCGGGCTGGTGCTTTGTCACAGCTAAATTGACGGGTGGCACAGACATTCTCGGCTGTGCGGGAAACCGACGAATGTGCCCTTTGCCGCACAGACAAGAATGTCTATGTGGGAACCGACGAATGTGCCTTTTGCCGCACAGACAAGAATGTCTGTGCCACCCGTCAATTTAGTCTAGACAGGGCACTAGTATCAATTCGGCGACCTATCGAGGAAAAAACTCAAGAGAGGTCGCAACAAGTGCCACTCTTTGGCCCAATTATACGGCTCCTTTAAAGTCCCCCTACCCAGGGTCGCGCAGCGCACCCTGGGTAGGGAAAGCAGAACTTTCCAGACAGCCTTTTAGAAGGTCGCGGGGAGCAAACGACTCGGTAGAGGCTCGGAATCGCCCCCCTCGTAGGCCATCGCTCACACCCACCCCCAACGCCTCCTCAGAAACCACTCCGCACACACAAACGCCACAAACAAAATAAAGTACAACACCGGAAACGCGGCAGGCTCCGTGCCGCGCCAATCTGGGAATCCCTTGCCCTTAGGCTTGTCGCGCTTTTGCGTCTCGGCCTGGGCGAGTAGCTTGTCAAAGGCTTCGCTCAGCTTCTCGGCGCGCTGGAATTGGCCACCACCCGCGGCAGCCAGCTTGCGTAGAAACTCGTGATCGGCGGCGCGGCGCATCTGTTCGCTGTCGTCGTCGTAAACCAAGAAACGGGCCGAAGCGTCGCCAGTGACCACTTCACCCTCCGGGCCCTTGCCTTCTCCGCGGACGACGAGCTTGTATTCCCCGGGAGCGGCGACACGCTCTGCCGTGCCGCCGTCCTCGTTGCCGATCTTGGTCGTCTTGATGCTCGTCTTCGCGCCATTGGGACCGACCAACTCTACTGTATATTGGCCATCTTTAATGTCCTTACCTTGCTTGTTCCGCAGGCCCATCGTGAAATTAAGATTGTCGAACAACGCGATGCGGCGCGTGCCGGGTTTGATCCAGGCTGCGTTCTCTGTCTCTTCCTGGCGCGCCAGCCAAATAATCATGCGCTGCCAGAAGCGCTTATGCGCGGCGACGCCCTCGGGGCTCGTCTTCCAAAGATAGGTCGTGTCGACCGCCAGCGCCAGCACGCGGCCTTTGCCGTAATCTCGCGCCACCAACAACGGCTCGCCCTTTTCATTTTCCGCGAGGACGCTGGCGATGTTCGGCTTGGGGGTGCCGAGCCGACTGCCGCCGTCGAGCTTCGCCAGCTTGTCCCAGCGCCTCTTTTGCGTCCTTCTCAGACTCGCCCAGGCCCAGAAAATAACCGTAGCGCCGCAGTCCGTCGGGCGTGGGCCGCAGCTGGACCTCGCCTTCGAGCTGGCCGCGCTTATCGAGGGCCACGGGAAGGAGTCGCTCCAGCTCCGATGGTTTACCATTTTTGCCGGCCTGGCCCCAATCGCCGTTGCCGAAGCTGGCATAGCCGCCGATCATCAATAACCCAGCCCCAGCATCGACCTGGCGCTCGATCGCTTCCAAAGCGTCGTGGTTGACGGCCTGCAACTGAGCCGCTGTCACATCGCCCAGGATGATGACGTCGTATTGCTGCTTATCGAATTGAAAGAGATCCGTCGCGACAGGCGCTGGCTTGTCCGAGCGGACCCACACCGTCGTCACGCGAATGCGCGGCTCCTGGATCAAGGCATCGACGAGCGCGGTCGGTTCCCAAGCGCGCTGCTTATCGACGAGCAGGACGCTGATGCCGTCTTTGGTCAGCGTCAGATAGGTGCTGAGTTCGTTTTTGAGTCCGCTCACCTGGCCAGGCAGGGGTTGGCCTGGCCGATTCCGGTCCTCGATGCGGACGGTGATTTTGATCTCACCGGCCTTGGCCGGGGCTATCGTTTTGATCTCGAAGAGGTTGTCTTCCTCTTCTTTGAGTTCGACATCCTCCGCCTTCACTTCCTGGCCGTCGATGAACAATTTCAGCCGCGCCGGTGCGCCGAGGAAGCCGGGAGCATCGACACGCACCTTCACCGCCAGCTCGCTCTTGATCGGCACAGTGTCGCCCGGGAGCAGAATATCGCGGACGATGACGTTCTTGTTGACGTCCTTGGTCGTCGTCTTGCCGAAAGCGAACGTACTGACAGGACATGGCAGTCCACGCCATTTTTCCGCCTCATTCAGGGCCGGATGGTCTTTGTTATTGGCATTATCCGCGCCGTCGCTCAGCACAAACAGTCCGAGCGGCGCTCGGCCCAGATCGCGATCTTCATAAAGGCGATAAAGCAGATTGCCTATATCCGTCTTCTTGCCGTCGGCCTTGCCTGGCTCGTCCGGATGGAACGGCGCCACGTCGCCGGCGAAACGGACGAACGAAACCTCGACGCCCTTGTCGCGCAGCCGTTGGAGCGCCGGGGCGGACTCTTTCAAGAGCCGCTGCAAATAGTTCCAGCGCGATTGATTATCGAACTCATCGAGGATATTCATACTATCCGATGCGTCGATAGCCAGGAGTAGGCGCGACTTACCGTCTTGCGGATCGCTGAAGAAAAAGACCGGGCGAAACAGGGCGCCCAAGATGAGCAGGAACGCCCCCAGGCGCAGGGCCATCAGCGTCAACACGCGGCGACGGCTCGTCCCCGGCGCATCCGCGTAAGTCCAAAGCGTGAGCAAGACGAGCAAGATCGGAATCAAAGGCAATAACACGAGCAACACGCCGACCAGCGATTCAAGGAGGTTGGCACTAGAAAAGGCCTGTCCCCCAGCGCGCAGCGTCAAGAACGCAAGCAAGCCACAAAGGAAAATGACTCCGGTGCGCAGCCGTGATCGGCGCCGGTCCGGCGGGCTGAGAAACGCGACTAGCGGCAGAGCCAAGAGCGCGGCGACGGCGAGAGCGCCGAGGACCGCCGAGAAGAGCGGTGCGGCGGCAGTCGAAGTCAGAAATTGCCATGAATACGACCATGGCTCGACCGGATCGAAGTCGATCGTCATGGCGACTCCTCCTCGGCTTTATTGGCGGGAGCAGCAGCCACGCGCGGAAACCACTTATTGCCGATCAAACCTTCGATCACCATGGCCAATAGGCCCAACAGCAGCAGCACCCAGGTTAGTTCGAGCGGTTGAGTCCATTTGCCCTGAAGGGCTGCCTGCAGGCTCACTTCCTGATCGAGCGGCACGACGCAGCGCTCGCCGAGAGCCGGCTCGATTTCCGCCTCGGGGACACGCGACAGGTCGCTCTCTTCGCCGCGGATATTCAGACTGACGCCAGCAACCGCTTGATCCTGCTCATCGTAGACGAGGTAATTGCCGGGAGCGGCCCCGCGCTTGATCTCGACGGCCTGTCCATCCTTGCTGGCGGAGACCATGCGCTCGGAATCCGAAAGCTCCGGGCCGCTCAAGCGATATTTATACTCCTTATTGGCGGCAGGCCGCGGCAAGGCGACCGACACAGCGGGCCCACAAGGAAAGTTGAGCGCGGGCTTGGTCATATCGCCGGCCAGGTAGCGACTGACCTCATTCATCAACACGAGGCCAAACCAAGTTGTGAAGTAGTTATTCCATGTCAGAGTGCTGGTGCTGTCGATCGGTTTGCCGTCGAGCGTGGTCGTGAGCAACACGACTTTGCCGCGCTCGACCTTGCGCTCGGCGATGGCGAGATGCCTCGCCTCATCGGCATACTGGGCGACCGCCGCGCTGTCGGCCAAGAGCGAATCAAGCTCCCAATAGGCGTTGACGATCGGCCTCGATTCCGGCCTATCAAGGTCCTGTGTATCGGACTGTTTCCAGCGATGAAAGGTCGCCGTCAGAGCATGATCTTTGCTGTAACCCGCCCAGGGAACCCCTTTTTTGTCGATGAGGATCTTGCGCAGCGCCGCGGGAAGCAATCCGGCCTTTTCCAATCTTTCGTTGAACGCCGCCAGGGTCGCTTCTTTGTCCAGCTCTTGGCCGGCCGGCACGATCACCAGCCCGCCACCCGCTTTCACGAACGACGCCAGTTGAGCGACGAGCCGTTCGGACGGGGCGGCCACTTGAAAGAGAAAGACGATCTTGTAATCGCCCCATTGTTTGTCGGTCAGGTCTTCCGCCTTCTTGGGCTCCAAGACGGTGCAATCAAACCCATCGGCCGGCCTCTGCTTGGCGACGACATTGAGGGCGACTTCCAGGGCGTGCGCATCGTTTCGATTCTCGGCGATTGCCAGCACCTGTCGTTGTTTGCGCACCAGAAAAGTCGCATAGCGAGTATTGTTGAACGGCAGCGCATCGGGCGTGCCGAGGCGCACGCTGACTTGATAGGGCAAGTCGTTTTCGGTCGGCTCGCGGTTCGGAGCTGTCCGCTCGAAGGTCACCGTCTGCGTCGCGTCTTTGGCCACCTTGACCGTCTTGATCCGATCGCCTCCGCCGGAGCCATCAGGGTCGTTGTCGATCTGACAGGTTAGCTCGTTGTCGAACTCGGCGCCCGTCGCGCGCACGGTTACCCGGATTTGAATCTTGCCGCCCTTCGTCGTAATGGCCGGCTCGACCTCGACCGATTCGATCGCCAGATCGCGCGGCTCGGTCGCACCCACGTCGAGAAACAGCGCCTGCACACCCTCCGGCTTCTTGAGATCGGGCGTCAAGCTGGCGTCCCAAGACGCCCGCGTACGATCGGAGAAGACGAACAAAAACTGTGGCTGCGGTTGTTTCTCCTGGGCGACCTGGCGGAATAGCTCGTAACTACGCTTGATGGCTCGCTGCAACGGCCGGCTGGTATAACGCGAATTCAACCCCTCGACGCGCATCTGCGCCTCGTAGACATTGCGTAGGTCTTCGAGCTTGGCCTCAGCCTCCTCGTCGCAATCGTAGATAGCAATGCGACTTGCAGGATTCATCTGCTTTAATAGCTCACGCGCCCGTGCCTTGGCGTCCTCCAACCGCGTCCGTTTGGTGACGGTGTAACCCATGCTCGGCGTCGTGTCGAAAATGAATACGCCGACGATCGGTCGCGAGGTGAAGCCCACACCCGCGATCTCGAGCGGCGGCCGGGCCAAGGCCAGGCACATGAATACGATAATTAAGATGCGCAATAGAAGCAGCAGCAGATGCTGTATCTGCAGTCGGCGGCGGTTGGTGCGATGGCCTTCGAGCAGAAAGCGGAGTGCCGGAAAGGGTAACACCTTGGGCTTTTGGCGCATGATGAGATGCGCCACGATCGGCAAACCGGCTAACAGCATTCCGCCAAGGAAGTATCCGACCGGAAACATGGCTCCGCCTTACTACAGCCGAGGAGATTCGACACGGCATCCTCTTTATTTTATACGTTTATTTGTCGATTGCGTTTAGCCGCGAGCCCGTATGCGAGCGCTGTTTGATAGCGCCCTTTGAAAAAGCCCTATAGCACAACGCTCGCCTAGCGGCTCGCGGCCAAACGGTCGGTGTGCGGCGCAAATAAGAGGACATGCAATCCCTGGTGAATCTCGTGATCGTCCACGAGTTCCCCGCCGGCCGCCTCAAGGTGATGGCGCCATTTCGCACTTAGCGTACCGGCGATAACCCAGATGCGGTGCTCCTTTATCAGCCGTTCCGCAGTCGGCATGTCGTCATCGCTCAGGAACTCCGCGTTTTTGCCGTAATAGACTTGATAAACCACACCAGCTTGGGCCCAGACCGCATCGCCTGCTTGCTCGTGTGCGTGGACATATTGATAGGCCCCGCGATAGTCGATCAGCGGATCAGGATTTACCAGTCGCACGCCGACCCAGAACAAATCACATGCGACCAGGGCGAAGCCGATTGGCGCCAGCTCCCACCGGCGCTGCCGTCCCCAGGCGACTATTTGGGCGAAGCCAGAGGTTGCCAGGAGCCACATACAGGGTACCAGGAAAAACAGAGTCCGGCCTGCCAGGGGATACTTGCCCATAAGCGCAGCGCATACCGCTAACACCATTGGCCCGACGAACAGGATCGGCAAGGATTTCGCCCGCCGTGCCAGGACGACAGCTCCAAGGATGGCAAACAAGGACAGGACGACGCCGATGCCGCGGCTGCCGTAGTTGCCGATCTCCTCGGGCCGCTTGACGAGCCAAAGGGCGATGTTGCCCGGGTCGCTCCAGTTGGGGAAGCCCCACCAGCCGCGATAGCCCCAGTGCTCGGTCATGCCGGAGTAATACATGTAGCGGGCGGAGAACCACCAGAGAGCGAAGCCCGACAAGGCGACGGCGCCGTTGAAGGCGAACCAAAGCTTTAGCGGGCTTCTAACTCCGCTTGCAGGTGGCTCACCAGCCCCAGGCGGATTCAGCAAGAAAGACACCGCGAGCGCTGCGCTCGCCGCTCCCAGCACAAACGCCGACGGGAACGACAACCACGGCCCCAAGAACGCTACAGCCCCTAATCCCACACCCGCCCAACGCTTGCCAACAGGTGACGTATTCCGATCGACAAGGTACACGACTGTAAACAGAATGATTTCGGTTAGCAGCAAATCGATGGAATAAGGCCGAACTTCGCAGCCATGCGTGATCGCCATGCGCGCCGTCGCCAGAAATGCGACCGGCCAAAGGGCGTACGCCTTGCCGACGACGAGCCGAGCCAAAGGCACCATCATCAAGAGCGCCGCGATGTCGGCGACAAACGCCGGCAGCCGCAACACCCACTCCGCATCGCCGGCGAGCAGATAAAGGCCATGCGTCATCCACAAATACAAAGGCGGTATCACAAGGTTATAAGGCTGCGGTCCAAGCAGTTCCGCGAAACTCCGGTCACGAATCGCCAAGACAAGAAACGCTTCGTCATACCAATACGACGGCGCAAACAGATATTGCCGCAGCCGGACCAGAATACCCAAAGTGACAACACCCCAGATCAACCAGGGCGAAGCCAGGAACCGGCGCAGCCCGTCCCAGCGCGAAGTGTCGTTCGATGAGAGGTTAGGCACCATATTCAGGGACTCCTTTCCCCGAAGAGGTAAGAGATGGCAATGAGGCAAACAGGGCAACGCGGTCAAGGCGGATACAGCCATGCGCGGGGCGTAAGGACCTGATACAGCGGATGGGGGTGATGAGGATAGAGGGAAATGAGGTGCGGATTGCCGTAGCCGCATTCGCCAGAATGCGGCGGTCCGTCCAACGCTACTGTATTCTGGCGAATGCGGCTACTATGCGGCCATCGGGCCTATTTCTTAGTTTTGACCTCGCGAACGACCGACTTGGGGATAAGCGCGATCGTCGCGCCATCTTTTGCCGGCTTCTGCAGAAAGACGACATAATTCTCATCCCAAGTAGCCACCGCTCGCAGCGACTCCTCAGGCTTGAACGTGAACTCAACCGTTCTTCCCGTCTTCGTGCAAATGCCATTCAACAACGTCGAACATGTGGCGAATTCATATGCTTTGGCTCCCTCGGATAGTGGCTTCAACAGGAGCCAGGTCGGATTGGTTTTAACATATTGCACGGTCCCGCGTTCAATTACGGGTGCCTTCGGCGTGAGGTCTTTCACCTCGGCCACCTGCTCCTTGGGTACAAGGACCAGGCCTCGTCCCATCAGCTTCTTGGGACCGCGCACGACATAGGCATTGGCGCCCTTGGCGATCACTTCCAGCGGTTTGCTGGCGTCGACATCATCCTTGATGTCCATTGTCAACACCGATGCACCGACGGCTACGCATCTCTCGAAAGGGCCAGTCGCTCCCGATTTGAGGGTAATCTCAACGCGGCCGTTAACATAGTCGAATCGTGGGCCGACCGGTTTCTCCTCAACCGGCGGCTTGGATCCCGCCATGCGTTGCTGCGCGCTGAGTGAAAGGTCATTTTCGGGCCCACCCACGAACAGGACCTTTTCAAGCACCGCGCCGGCGGTGGAAAAAAGCGAAACTTTGGATTCCTTAATGTCCCAAAAATACAGACCCTCCCAGACGGGCATCGACAAGGTGTCCCCCGGCTCGAGAACCGGCACGTAAATAAGATTCGCCTGGTCCGTCGCGTGCAAAAGCTGCGACGTTTCCATGTATTTGGCAGCCATCTTGGTTCGATCACTGTCGGGCTCAAACGCTTCGTTGATCTGATTGATTAGGCCGCTCGTTACGGCCCCATTGAGTGGTGGCGGCTTCATGATAGCGCGCGTCACCACCACTACATTGGTTAGCGGCTGCTTGCCGGCATAGGTGATTCCAACCGTGCTGCGATTGCCACTAAAAAATATCCGGGCCTCCGCGGGCAGCGATTTTCCCCGGAGGATCGATTTGTATTGAGTCTCCGCCTGGTCCGCGATGGATGTCGTCAGCAGACCGTGATAGATTTCGGTTTTGTTGATGGCCACCTTGGTTATGCGAATCCGATCGATCGTATCGACGAACCCGCCCCCAAGATCCTCTTTCATTATCTCGCCTAGCTTCGGTTCGCGACCGAGTATTAGTTTGAGTGTCGAATCCGCCGCCGATATACGCACGGCCGACGGGATCTTGGCCTGCAACGACTTGTCGGTCTTTACAAGATTGAAATGGAGGGAATCGACCACTTCCCGCGTAATGATGGTCTTCGCCAAAGGGGCGCGCCATGAGCCACCATTGACATAACGATCGAGAACCTCGGCATGCTGGTCCGGCATCTCCGGGGAGACCGAGGCACCGTTGTGCGTGTAGCCACAAGTAACCGCGGCTTTCCAGAGGAGTTCATCGTCGAACCTGGTTTGGCCCGGGCTCCGTGCCTGCGCGGCATTTTCAGCCTTGGGGCGGGCGGTCACTTCCTGCCTGGGAATGCTTTCCTTATCGGTCGACGCGACCTGTTGGACTCCGGTCACCTGTGCATCGGCAACGGGCTCCTCTTTCTTGGAAGAGTTCTGAACATATTCATCGCCTGGACGGGATGGCGCGGGGTCGGCCGGGTTATTGGAAAAGACAATGGCAGCGGCGATGACGCCACCTGCCAAGACAACTCCCAGTCCACTCAATGCCATCACCCACGTTCGCACACCGGCCAGCGGTATTGTGGACAGGACAGGCAGCGGTGGAGGCGTAGCCGGTGAAACGGGTTGCACTTCCGGCAGCGGCGGAGGCTTGGCTGGCGAAACGGGTTGCGCCTCGGGAAAGAGTCCTTTCACAGACTGAGCAGCTACGAATTTATTCATCCCCTCCATTTGAACTTGATCTGTGGGCTTTAGTTTTCCGGTGGAAGCAAGCTCTCTCAGCTTCGCGGCCGGCATCGGGCCGATTTGCTTGCCATCCCGCTGGACGATCCATCCGTTAGCCATGGGAGACTCCTCGAAAGAAGGGAAAACTCTTGAGAGCCTATCGGAAGAACAAGTCGGCTTAACCTCAGGTTGGTACCGGCAGCGTAATCGGCAACGGATAAATGATCGCCTCTTGAATACTCATGTTACCGAGACGAGTTTGACAACGCTCCATGAATTTGCTGCGAAAGATCTTCTGGTCCTCAATGACGGCGCGAGCATACAGATTGTTGGATCCGACCACCTTTATTTGATGGGAATCGAGCCAAAAGTCCGACTTGCCGTGCCGAAGTCGCACGACCTCACCATAAGCTAGATCAAAATTGGTCTCGTCGATCTCGTCCGAAGCTGCATAGAGGTACCACCTACCGTTTTCTCGATCCGCCTTGAGCCAAAAGGCTGCCGACAGCGGTTTGTACTTGTTGAACTCGATCAGAAACTCAGCGCCGGCGTTCAGATTTTCTGTTACCAATGGACCTTGATCCATGGGAGGACTCCGTTAAGAGGGTCAGTGATGGCGGCATATAGCTTCTGAGCATCGTGCATCGAATGCCGCACATAGCGACTGTTTTGGTTCCAGTCTTTGACAACGTCCCAATGCTGATCCCGAATCCTATTCACCGCCTTGTCAGCGGATCGTAATACCTTCAATTTTGCGACTCTCACCAATTCTTCAATATCGTGCGTGTAACTTTCCAACGCCAGCTGCTTATCTGGAAAGTCATGCTGATAAACAAGCTTGGCGATACACGCCTTCAACGCGCATTCAACCGCATAGCCAGCCAGGTAATACGCGCCATCTGGCATCGGGACGGGTAGCTGTAGCAGGGCGCCCGCCTCGGCGATCCGCACATCCGCCAGCTGTTGAAGGTCTGTCCTGTTCACTGCGTTCGCGCCTCGCTCACGTTCAGCGCGTAGACACCCCGTTAACCTTATTGCATCAGCCCGTCTCAAAGAATCAAGTCCCCCGCCGCTTGTCTCATTTTTCCCTTGATCTACCCCCCATATACAGTACCCTTAACATATCGCCTCCTCCCTCGTTTCTCCCGCCGCGACGAGTGTGCGCATGACCTCTTTTGTGCCTATTTCTATCGTCTTACTCTCCGTTCCCAGCACCGCTGTCGACGACATTGATTACATACGGCAGGTCCAGCCGCTGCTGGCGAAGTATTGTGCGAATTGTCACGGGGCCAAGAAGCAATTCGGCGGCTTACGGCTCGATACGGGCAAGGCAATCCTCAAAGGCGGCAATTCCGGGCCGGCGGTCGTTCCGGGCACGGGCGCGGATAGTCTGCTCATGATCGCTCTACGCGGCGGCAACGACGAAATTCAGGCGATGCCGCCGAAGAAGGAGGCACAGCCGACCAAGGACGAGCTGGCGCTGCTCAAGGCCTGGGTCGATGGTGGAGCCAAGCACCCGGCCAACGAAGGGATTACGGCGATCGCTGGCAAGCATTGGTCATTTCAGCCGATCGTGCGCGTCGCCCCGCCAGAGGTGAAGAACGCCAGCTGGCCGCGCAATCCGATCGATCGGTTTATCCTTGCCCGGCTCGAAAAGGAAGGGTTACAACCATCGGCGGAGGCGGATCGGGTCACGCTCATTCGCCGGCTCAGCCTCGATCTGCTCGGGCTGCCGCCGACGCCGGCTGAGGTCGATGCCTTTGTCAACGACACGCAGCCGGAAGCCTACGAGAGGCTCGTCGATCGGCTGTTGGCGTCACCCCATTATGGCGAGCGCTGGGCCAGGCACTGGCTCGATCTGGCGCGCTATGCCGACTCTAATGGCTATTCGATCGATGCCCCGCGCTCGATCTGGAAATATCGCGATTGGGTCATCGACGCCATCAACCAGGACAAGCCGTTTGACCAGTTCACCATCGAACAGCTCGCCGGCGATCTGCTGCCCGGCGCGACCATCGACCAGCGCATCGCCACCGGTTTTCATCGAAACACGCAAATCAACGAAGAGGGCGGTATCGACCTCGAGCAGTTCCGCGTCGAGTCGGTCGTCGATCGCGTCAACACCACAGGCAGCGTTTGGCTCGGCCTGACCGTCGGCTGCTGCCAGTGTCATGACCATAAATTCGATCCCTTGTCGCAGCGCGAATATTATCAACTGTTCGCTTTCTTTAATTCCTGCGACGAGCCGAGACTGGAGCTGCCGACGCCGGAGCAAATAAAGCTTCGTGACGAAGTGAAGGCGAAGCTGGCAAGCCTGGAGAAACGGCACAAGCAGCTCGACAGCACGACGCCTGAGAGCCAGACCGCATGGGAGGGTTCGTTGTCGGCCGATGCCAAGACCAAATTACCGACAGACATTCAGAAGATCCTTGCCATCGCCGTCAATGGCCGTAACCCCAAACAGGAACAGACGCTTACCGCTTACTACCGCAAGCTCGACCAGGTGCGCCAGGCTTTCGGCGCGCTTGCCTCGTCCAATGTCTACATGCCGATAGCGACCATCCACGCCATCACACTTCGACAGTCACTTGAAAAACAAATAGCCGATCTCAAAAGGCGTGAACCGGCGATCCCGACGACGCTCGTCGTCCAAGAACGCAAGACACCAAGGCAGACGAACGTTCACCTCGGTGGAGATTTTCTCCGCAAGGGCGCGGTCGTCACACCCGGAACGCCGGCCGTGTTGCCACCGTTGACAAAGGAGAAACCGACTCGCCAAGACCTGGCGCAATGGTTAGTCGATCCGAAAAATCCACTGACCTCGCGCGTCTTAGTCAATCGCGTCTGGCAAGTCTATTTCGGCCTCGGCCTTGTCGAAACGGAAAACGACTTCGGCACACAGGGAACTTTGCCCACACATCCCGAATTACTCGATTGGCTCGCCAGCGAATTCATGGCCCGCAAATGGAGCCTCAAGGAGCTGCACCGGCTTATCGTCACGAGCGCGACCTACAGGCAAACCTCCAAGTCACGGGCCGACCTCCAGACGGTGGACGCCCGCAATCGCCTGTTGGCCCGGCAGAATCGCCTCCGCCTCGAAGCGGAGGTTGTACGTGATGTGGCCTTGAGCGCGAGCGGCCTACTGTCGCCGAAGATTGGGGGGCCCAGCGTCTATCCGCCGCAGCCGGCGGGTGTCTACAGCTTCACCCAGGTGCCGCGCGAATGGAAGGCAAGCATGGGCGAGGACCGCTATCGTCGCGGCATGTACACCTTCTTTTGGCGCTCTGCGCCACATCCTGGCCTGACTGTGTTCGACGCCCCCGACGCGGGCTCGACCTGTACGCGCCGCAATCGCTCCAACACGCCCTTGCAAGCACTGACGCTGCTCAACGATCAGGGTTTTCTCGAATACGCCCGAGGCTTGGCCGTGCGGCTGCTTCAGGACACAAAGGCTACCGATGACGAACGTCTTGATACCGCCTTCCGCCTGTGTATGAGTCGTAGGCCGAGCGACCGTGAGCGAGCTGTATTGTCTCGCCTGCTGGCCCGGCAAGTGGAGACGTTTCGCGCCGCTCCGAACGAGGTAAAAGATCTATTATCTACCGAGATCCCCAAGGGGATCGACCCGGTTCAATTGGCCGCCTGGGTGACAACGACACGGGCGCTGTTGAATCTCGATGAATTCATTACTCGGGAGTAGCCGACATGCCCGATCTTGACCCGCTTCTCCAGCGAACCCGGCGCCATTTCTTCAAGGACTGCGCCGTTGGCGTCGGCTCGATGGCCCTGGCCTCGCTCCTCAATGATGGGCAAACCAAGGCCGCCGATGCTGTCAACCCGTTGTCACCGAAAGCGGGCCATTTTCCCGCCAAGGCCAAATCGGTCATCTTCCTCTTCATGGCCGGCGGCCCGAGCCAGCTTGATTTGTTCGACTCCAAGCCGAAGATTAACGAACTCCACGGCAAGCCGATCCCGGATGAATTCATCAAGGGGAAACGCTTCGCCTTCATGGATACATTTTCCAAAAATGTACCCAAGATCCTTGGCACCAAACGCAAGTTCGCCCAACATGGCAAGAGCGGCGCCTGGGTCTCCAACTGTCTGCCCCACACAGCGGGCATCGTCGATGACATTGCCATCGTCCGCTCGATGGCGACCGATGTGTTCAATCATGCCCCCGCCAAGCTGTTCGTCAACACCGGCTCGCCCCAGTTTGGCCGGCCGAGTATGGGGGCCTGGGTGACCTATGGCATCGGCAGTGAGTCGAAAGACCTGCCTGGCTTCGTCGTCCTCCAATCCGGCCCGCGCGGACCACGCGGCGGCGCACCCCTCTGGGGCAGCGGCTTTCTGCCGACGACCTACCAGGGCGTTCCTTTCCGCACGGCCGGTGATCCTGTGCTCAACCTGAGCAATCCCAAAGGAGTGACACCCGACCGTCAGCGGCAGGTTCTCGACGCCGTCAAGGAGCTGAACGAACTGCGCCTCGCCGACACCGGCGACGCCGAGATTGCCACCCGGATCGCCTCCTATGAGATGGCTTACCGGATGCAGACGAGCGCCCCGGAGCTGATCGATTTAGCGAAAGAGGATAAAAAGACTCTCGATCTCTATGGCGTTCAGGCCGGCAAACCCTCATTCGCCGCCAATTGCCTCATGGCCCGTCGGCTGGTCGAGCGCGGCGTCCGTTTTGTCCAGCTCTATCACACCGATTGGGACCATCACGGCTCCGGCTCGGAGAACCTGAGTGCCGGCCTCGACCGCGTCTGCCGCGAGACCGATCAAGGCGCTGCTGCCCTGGTAAAGGACCTCAAACAACGCGGCCTGCTCAACGACACACTTGTTGTCTGGGGTGGCGAATTCGGCCGTACGCCAATGGGCGAGATCCGCGACAGTGTCGGCCGCAATCATCACATCGACGCTTACACCATGTGGCTCGCCGGCGGCGGCATCAAACCCGGCATCAATTTCGGAGCCACCGACGAGCTAGGCTACGCCGCGGTAGAAGACCGCGTTCACGTCCATGATCTCCAGGCCACGATTCTCCATCTCCTGGGCCTGGAACACACTAAACTGACCTACAAGTTCCAGGGCCGCGATTTCCGGTTGACCGATGTTCATGGAGAGGTGGTGAGGAAGTTGCTGGTGTGAGCGAGGATAATTGATATTTCACTCTTATCCGGAGACCCATGAGCCCGACCGATTTCCTGATGCTGTTTCTATCTCTCGTCCTCGCCTTTTCACTCATTCTCACCGATGGCTGGTCCATTCATGCCATCGGCCCGGCCCTCCTCTTGGTGGCCGGCGGCGCACTGGCAATTCTGGATGCAATGGCTGAGGCATGAGAGTTGGATACAACATCGCGATACCGGCTTCGCACCTGGTACACAGCATTTGGCGATCGCCGCCGTCATCGGCTGGTTTCTTGGCGTTGGCGGTGCGATGATGTGGGTATTTGCAGCTCGTCTCGGACGATGACAAAACTCGTCTAATGGGGATCCCTAACAATGAAGTCCCATACAGATTATCTAACCATGAACATCCCCAGCAAAATGGCATTCGTGAACATCACGCCCCAGGTATCTGACGCGATCAAGAAAAGCGGCGTCAAGGAGGGAATCGTCCTGGTCAATTCGATGCACATCACCTCCTCCGTCTTCATCAACGACGACGAACGCGGCCTGCACCACGATTTCGGCGTCTGGCTCGAACAGCTCGCTCCCTTCAACCCCGATCCGAACCACTACCACCACAACCGCACCGGCGAGGACAACGCCAACGCGCACATGAAACGCCAAATCATGGGCCGAGAAGTTGTCGTGGCGATCACAAAGGGACAGCTGGACTTTGGGCCGTGGGAGCAGATATTTTATGGCGAGTTTGATGGGAACCGGGCGAAGCGGGTGCTGGTGAAGATCATTGGGGAATAGTTATTGGGAGCCGTTATGCTTTACCCTTGCCCGGCCTGCGGGTTCGAGGTCTTCGAGAGTCCGGCAGGCAGTTACGACATTTGCCCTGTCTGCGATTGGGAAGATGACGAGGTTCAACTTCGGTTTCCCGCCATGCGTGGAGGGGCCAACAAGGAAAGCCTTGGAGAGTGGCAAGTGCGTGTGGTCCGACAGTTGCCGCTCAACGTGTCGGCTCACAAGGGCTATCACCGCTGCCCAGACTGGCGACAGCTGACTCAGGATGAGTATAGAGACAAAAGCGGGACGCCAGCGAGCGGTAGGGAATACTTCGATGCGGTCGGTGCCGCGGAGCCGCTGTACTACTGGCGTAGACCACGGGAGCGGGCGAGCAGACCATGAAGTCGGTTCTGTTGGTGAGGAAT
This sequence comes from uncultured Planctomycetaceae bacterium, assembly GCA_963790585.1. Lineage (GTDB taxonomy): Bacteria > Planctomycetota > Planctomycetia > Gemmatales > Gemmataceae > CAWBOY01. The sequence goes on along the minus strand of CAWBOY010000008.1, from coordinate 170,182 downwards.
GGACGTGACTAAGTCCATCAGGTCGGTTGAGACGATAATGATCCCGCACGGCAACAACGTCTATGGAATCATCATCGCCCCACAGGGGTTGCAACCGGTTCTGAGAGCCCTGGAGCAGGTTGTCGGTGAGGGTTTGGCCTACATCAAGCGATCGGGGTTCAACCAAGCCGAGACGCTTCATCTTCGCTCGGAGTCGGCAGACTTCGACTCAAATCATCTCGATAATGGACCGCAGCACTCGTTCAGTGGCGGTGTTGGTGGCTCGCTCGAAGAAGTCGTTGGCTTCGTTCGGGCGTTATCCGAGTCACTGTCTCGCTTGAGCATCGTACACTCCTTTGAGGTCTACGACGACCAACAAGTCGTTCAGTGGAAACCGAGATAAAGAAAGGAGCCGAAGTTTGTCAGTCCTCGCCGCCGAAATACAGGAGCGGCTTAATGATCTGCTGCCGGCGGCGCTAGGGTTTGCGCATCCGGGTGCGGTGGCCGAGGCGGCGCCTGTCGGTGAAGATTATTGGGGTGTAGAAATTCGGGAACGATGGAGGGCTACTATGGATGAGATGCCAAAGTCTCTGACCGAACTGACCGCTCAGATTAGGCGAAGGCCGGATATGTACTTGGGCTATCCTTCTGTGGAGCGCCTATCGGCTTTCCTTGATGGCTGGTGCATGGGGCGCAACGATTCGGAGAATGGCTTGTTGAATGATTTCACTCACTTCTGCGCCAAGCGGTTCAAAATATCTGGATCACAAGGATGGTGGACAATTATCCAGTTTTACGGTTCAAGTGAGTTGGGAAGTTGGAAGCTCTTTGAAGAGATGTGGGACGCGTACATGGCAAAGCGACGCCCGCAAAAATCGTCTGCCGCTTCCAAGTAAGCTTCGCGTTATGCTCACGGCAACACCTCAACTTTGATCTCCGGAAAATCCGTAAGCTCATTGTCATTCGTCAAAAACGCATCGCAGCCAAACTCGATGGCGGCGGCCAGATGGAGGGCATCCGAGTGCGAATAGCCCTTTTTATTGGCATACCAATAACGGCTCCGAATCAAGGCCGCTCGTTCATGTATGGCCAAAGTCAAACCGATAGTGCGCGAAATGGTGTCGGCGAAAAACTCGGTATACCGTGCCTGAAGAGCGCGGTCACGAGCTTCCCACGGCTTACTGAGACACTCCTGCTTGGTGAGATCGCTAATGACGAAACGATGCCCCGCCGACTCCAGGGCGGCGAGATGATTGCATGCCCGCTGCTGAAACGGATCTTGACCTTCGACGGCATAGATGACGATGCAGGTGTCGAGATAGTAGAGCATTAGTGCATGTCAGGAGGTGCGTTGAGCGAAGGGGATGAAAGACAATGTTAGCCATTGCCGTCGAGCTGCGTCTGTATTTGTGAACGGACCTCGTCCCAAGCGACGGGTTGTACTATCCCCGAATCGATTTCGGCGGCTCGACGGCGGAGTTCTGCCGACCACTCTGGATGCAATGAGTTCGGCGATCTAGCGATCGTGGCCGCGATCAATTCCGCCAACTCGGCCCGTTCGGACTCGGGTAGAGCGAGCGCGGCATCCAATAGTTCGCTCACTGTTTGTTGCATCTCTTGACCTCGATCCGGTTAATAAAGGAACTCCGTTCAATGTTAGGCAAGCGATTGATATTCAACTATGAGGAAATGATCCCCACATCTCTTCCCGAGCCTCGGCAATATCTTCAGCTGAGACATGCACTCCATGGTGCGCAAACATCCCCATTGGATTTTGGCGCTCAGCCGGTGCAGATGTTTTCTCAACGAGGTTGTCCAAAAGGTCAATAACACGCTTCTGGTCTTCAGCAGAAAGCCCTTGGACTTTCTGAATGATTTGCTCTGTGATTGTCATGGGTGGATTTCAGTTCGGATTGACTCGTCAAGTCATCAACCAAATTTTCAATCACCGTAATCCATAGGTCCTTCGACGTGTTCTCCTTGCGAACGCAAGCTGGAAGCAGCATCCGTTGCTACCTCAAAGTCATTGAATTCAAACGTAAGGCAGACAGGTCCTCTGCCGACGTCATTCGGTTCCTCGCGAAACGTGAGTCGGCCACCGAATCGAACAACGCGTTCCGAAATAACAGCTTCACGCTGAGGATCCGATGGCGCCTTGTACAACACTTCAAACATGACCGACATATTTTTTCTCCTTGTTCTGACTACGATGGAAAGAAAAGATGGCCCCAAGTGCCTCCAGATCCCTTCTTTCCGCCTGTCCAATCGGCGTACTTGATATGCGGAAGCATATTCCCCACGTCGGGTTCAGCTGGCTGAACCTGAAACCAAGCTTTAACTCCAGGGGGAGGACTTGGGTAAGGTTGGCCAGCGACTGCTGGTGGGAGTTCTTGCGCATGAGGTAGGGCCTGCTGAACAATTCGGCGGGCTTGGGCCTCGGAACCTACTGTTGCATCGTATTTGCCAGGAGACTTGACTCCGTTGATGTAATCTGCTTCAGTTGAGATAGCCGCCTTATTAATATAAGTGCCATCGCGGTTGTGGACAACGGCGAAACTCTGGTTAGCCTCCCCCATCCCCCAATCCCATCCCTCAATCTCCCGCAACATCCTCTCATGTGTCAAATTAAACTGCAACGGCGTCACCGTTATGTACCCCTCCTGTAACGCTGTTACATCCGTATCCGGGTGCGGATCCGGGCACCGGAAAGCAGGGTCGGACCAGAAATAGATTTTGCCGCGGGGGTTGGTGCGGCGATCAAACGTCTCCACATACGGGGCGATGTTTTGTGGTAGGGTGCGGATGCCTTTGATTGGGCCTTTTTCCAGGTCGGGAATGTTGACATTGAACAAGGAGCCGGCCTCCGGTTTGTGGGCCAGGATCCGTTCGACGACCTGGCGGGCGTAGGCGGCGCCGCTTGGGAAGTCGAGGACTTGCGAGCGCGGCACCTCCAGGGAGCAGGCGATGCTGGTGATGCGGAAGAAGGCTCCTTCGATGGCGGCGGCGACGGTGCCGGAGTAGAGGACGTTGATGCCGGCGTTCGACCCGGCATTGAGGCCGCTGATTAGGAGGTCGGGCGGTTCGGGGAGCAATTCGCGGATGGCCAGTTTGACGCAATCGGCCGGGCGGCCCTCGACGGCCCAGCCGATCTTGCGTTGCGTCTCGTCGCGGACTTCCTGGACGATTAGCGGGGCGGTCAACGTCACCGAATGGCCGACGGCGCTCTGCTCGGTCGCGGGGGCGACGACGGTGACGTCGCCGATCTTGCGCAGTTCGGCGAGCAGCGCGCGCAGGCCGGGGGCGTAGATGCCGTCGTCGTTGGTGAGCAGGATGCGCATGAAATTTACCTAATTAGCCGCGATCATAATTTGTAATTTGTTTAGCCGCGAGCCGGTAGGCGAGCGCTGTGTGATGGCGCTATCAAACAGCGCTCGCCTGCCGGCTCGCGGCTAAACAAATTGCAAATTTACGTTTTTCTATTCCTCCATTCGCTTGCGTCGCAGTATGTGATGATAGTGCTGCGCGAAGCGATGGGCCTCATCGCGGACGTATTGCAACAGTCGCAACGCGGCGCTATGCCGGCTCAGGCGCAGCGGCTCCGCTTCGCCGGGGCGGTAGATCTCCTCCTCGCGTTTGGCGAGTGAGATCAGGCAGGGCGGCTCGATGCCGAGAAACGCGAAGGCCTCGCGGGCGGCGTTGAGCTGGCCCAGGCCGCCGTCGATCAGCACGATGTCGGGCCAAACATTCTCTTCCCGCTCCTCGCGCCTCCGGCGATCACGTAATCTATCGTAGCGCCGCGTGACGACCTCGCGGATCGAAGCGAAATCATCCACGCCACGGACAGTACGGATCTTAAAACGCCTATATCCCGGCTTGAATGGCAAACCGTCGAGAAAGCTCACGAGTGACGCCACGGTGTCATCACCGCTCAGGTGGGCGATGTCGATGCCTTCGATGGTCCGTGGCATTTTCTGTAGGCCGAGCACCTTTCGCAGTCCGGCGAGGCCCTTTTTCGGGTCGATCGGAAAGACGGCAGGCTGGGCGTCGCGCTCGACGTCGCCGCGCTGGCCGAGCTTCTTGAGGGCGGCGATGTCGTCGCGCAGCCGGGCGGCCTTCTCGAAGAGGAGGGCCGTGCTCGCCTCTTCCATCTCGCGTTCCATCTCGCGGATCAGCCGTTTTTTCTTGCCTTCCATCACGAGCCTCAGCTTGCGGATCTGTTTGCGATACTCTTCCTTGGTCACGCGCAGGTTGCAGGGAGCGGTGCATTGGCGGATGCTATGCAACAGGCAGGGGCGAAACCAGCGCCAGCGGGCATCGTCGGCCTTGATGTCGAGCGTGCAGGTGCGGAATTGAAACAGGCGCTGCAAGACCTGAATGGCATGGCGTAGCGTCTTGGCGCTGGTGAATGGCCCATATAGCTTGACGCCGCGCCGCCGCGGGCTGCGCGTGAACTCGACGCGCGGAAAATCTTCCCTCATGCGGATCTGCAAATAGGGAAAAGACTTGTCATCCTTCAGCTCGATATTGAAGCGCGGCTGAATGTCTTTGACGAGCCGGGCCTCCATGAGGAGGGCGTCCACCTCGGTCTCGGCGGGCAGGAAATCGATGTCCGCAATCAACGGCACCAGCTCGGCGGTGCGCGCATCCTCGGCGGCGGCTTTGGAAAAATAGTGCGACGCGCGGTTGCGGAGGTTCTTGGCTTTGCCGACATAAAGAACGATGCCGGCGGCGTCTTTCATGATATAAACGCCCGGCGTGGGGGGAAATAGCTTAACCTTTTCGGCCGGCGGTACGGTGGTCGACATGGCACATCCTTGGCGCGAACGCGGGAGGATTCGTCACACCTTAGCGTACAGCGTAACGCTGTTGGCGTGCAATGCCGTTAGGAGTTGCTTGTCAAGAGTGGCGAACGGCAAATTGCGACGCAGGGCCAGCTCCAAATAGGCAGCGTCGTAAGCGGTCAGCTTATGTTTGCGGGCTAGTCGCAGGACCTCACCCCAAATAGTAGCTGGTGGGGCGTAGTCGATTTGAATGTCAAAGGTACTCAATTCATTGAGCCAAGTTGCTATCATTGCTTCCGTGCAACGATTTCGACGCTCTCCTAGTACAAGCACATTGGCAATCTCAATTATCCAAATACTTGGCACAATCGCTCTTGCTCGAGTGAGTCGTTGAGCAACGTCGGTAGCATACGGGGTCTGCTCATCAAGGAAAAACCATGCCAACGCTACCGAGCCGTCCAAGACGAACTCTTCCTTTGGCTCCGTATTGTTTGTTGCCACAGCGCCTGCCATCGTGATTCTGCCTCTTATCGTCGCCCTTCCTCGATTAATTGCTTAATCGTCAGGTCGGGTCCGAGCCGAGGCCCCTCGCGGTCGCGGCGAGCGAGCATCTCGTCCACTGTTCGTTGAATTCGCCGTTCCTGTTCTTCTCTGCTTTCAACGTCCTGTATTTCTTCCTCACTCGATTCAACCGGCACGAGCATGGCAACAGGCTTGCCCCGCGTGGTAATGGTGATTTTCTCACCCTTGGCAACACGTTTGAGAAGTTCGGACAACTGGGTCTTCGCCGCGATTGAGCCAATAGTGGTCATGGCTGATTCTCTCCTTCGATCGTCTAGATTGGTCATCTATTATAACGCCGGGCGAACCTGTTGAACAAGCTCCCACCCCCTGCCTACGATCTCTCAGGTATTGCTAGGGGTGTCGGGGGCGTTGCGCTCCGCGGGCTGAGAGCAGACCCTTGGAACCCGATCCGGCTCATACCGGCCTGGGGAAGCGTGCCGTCACTTGCCTCGATTCGCGCGGGCGGGCCCCAAGGATTTGAAATAAGCATTTTAATGGGCCTACTCTAGGCATTCCTTCCGAGCCTGAAGCGTCAGCGACGAGCGTTTCACGATTGCACTGCTCTTCGCCGACGCTTCAGGCTCGGAAAGCCCCTGACTTGAATCAGCCTCCGCGTCAGATACACTATCTGTCAGCTTCGCTTCAACCGACTCTCATTCCCCTCACCTCTCTAGAAGGATCGGCCCATGAATAAATCTACTTACAGCATCATCGGCGTTATCATCGCAGTCATAATTGGTTCGATCAGTTGGGCCGTCAGTTACCAATTCAGTTACCAATTCTTTAGCGGAGGATCCGTTGAGACGCAAATGGCCAAAGCGGCAGCTGAGATGAACAAAACCTTGCCCAAAATGGGCGATCCGGAAACTCGCCTCGACAAGGTAGTGGCTGGTCCCGGCAAAAACTTCCATTATCACTACACGATCGTCAATCATGTCAAAAATGAACCCATTATCAAGCAGATGCAAGAGCCGATGCGGCAACAAGTTACGACTGGGTACAAGAATAACACCGGCCTCAAGGCCTTTCGTGACGCGGGAGTTTCGCTCAATTATCATTATGTAGACAAGAACAACGAATCGCTTTTTGACTTCATCGTAGGCCCCAAAGATTGAAATACCCGCCGGCAAACAGTCCCCGGGAGTTCGGTGTGTGTATGCCAGCGCAATGCAATCTATTTGGAGGGTTCGGAAAGAATAAAATGGACCGGCCCTAAACGGACGCCCTGTGCCATGCCTTCTTACTCGAAAGCAGGACCCGCGGCGCCAGAGGGGTACTACACGCAAATGTTGGCGCGACGGTCCCGGCCGCGGCGCAAAATCAATACTGTCAAATGGTTGTGTTAGCCGACCGTCGCGCCAAGGTCATGTGCATTTTTGGCGCGACGGTCGGCAAGCAATGTTCCGCGCGGAACATTGGGGGGGACTAGGACGGTGTCCTGCCTCGAGTCAGTTCGGCTCCTCGGGCGGCATTCCGAACTGGGGGCCAGTCAAGTGAGGCCTGCCATCGTGATTCTGCGTCTTATCGTCGCCCTTCCTCGTTTATTTGCTTAGAGCCTATCCGAAAAAGGGGTCGGGTACCATTGTGCGAAGCACCCTTCGGGCCGTTCCGGCAATGGTACCCGACCCCTTTTTCGGATAGGCTCTTAATCGTCAGGTCGAGTCCGAGCCTGTTGGACAAGCCCCCATCCCCCGCCTACAATCTCTCAGGTATCGCTAGGGGTGTTCGGGGCGTTGCGCTCCGGGCTGAGAGCAGACCCTTGGAACCCGATCCGGCTCATACCGGCGTGGGGAAGCGTGCCGTCACTTGCCTCGATTCGCGCGGGCATGTCCGGTCAAGCCTCTCTGCCGGTTCTCTCTGTCGAGTGTGGATAGTGATCGTCGAATTGCTGACCAGCTCGCTTTGGTTCGTCCTGGCGTATGTCGTGCTGTTCGCCCTCAACACCGGGCTGGCAGCGCTGGCGTTTCGCATCAACGTCGGCTCGGCGGATTGGCCGCTCGACGAAGACGACTTCTGGGGCCGCTGTTGCGCCGCCGGGGCGCTCCTCGCGGCCTGGCAGATGTCGGCCTTTTTCGTCTCGTTTGTCATCGTCGGGCCCGATGCGGCTTGGCTCTTTTGGATCCTGCTTGTCCCTTATCCGATCCTCGGCGCGGTCCTGTTCAGCTGGTGTTTCGCTCTGTCCGACGGCATCGAAGGGACCAAGCTGTTTGTGCTGCATCACATTGTGCCGTTGTTGCTGCTCCTCCTGGCCGCATTCGTTTCCAGCGCGGTGCGGCGCGGTCTGACTTTATTTTATCCCTGGACTTGATTCTTCTTCGGTGGAAAGGCTCCCAGATATGACCCAGCTCGAAGCGGCCCGCAAGGGCAAGATCACCAATGAAATGTGTTTCGTCGCCGAACGCGAGGACCTCGACCCCGAGCTGATCCGCGACGAGGTGGCCCGGGGCCGCATGGTCATCCCGGCCAACACGGTCCACCTGGAAAAACACCTCGAACCGATGGCCATCGGCGTCGCCAGCCGTTGCAAGATCAACGCCAACATCGGCAACAGCGCCGTCACGGGCAAGGCCGAGGACGAGTTGGAGAAACTCCATACGGCCGTTCACCTCGGCTCCGACACCGTCATGGATCTCTCCACGGGCGGCAACATCGACGCCATCCGCCAGGCGATCATCGACGCCTCGCCGGTGCCGATCGGCACCGTGCCGATCTACCAGGCGATCCAGGATGTCAAGGATGTAACCGACCTGACCGTGCGCAATCTGCTCGATATGATCGAGCACCAGGCGAAACAGGGCGTCGATTACATGACGATCCACGCCGGCATCCTGCTCGAATATCTGCCGCTAACGACGAACCGGATCACCGGCATCGTCAGCCGTGGCGGGGCGTTGATCGCTCAATGGATGTTGAATCGTCATGAGCAGAATCCGTGGTACACCCATTTCGACGAGCTGAGCGAAATCCTCAAGGCCTACGATGTGACCTACAGCCTTGGCGATGGTCTTCGTCCCGGCTGTCTCGCCGACGCCAACGACAAAGCTCAATTCGCCGAACTCAAGACACTGGGCGAGCTAACACTCAAAGCCTGGGACAGCGGCGTCCAGGTCATGATCGAAGGCCCCGGCCACGTGCCGATGCACCTGATCAAAATGAATGTCGAGAAGGAACGCCAACTCTGTCATGAGGCGCCTTTCTACGTCCTCGGCCCGCTCGTGACCGACATCGCGCCAGGCTACGATCACATCACCTCGGCCATCGGCGCTGCGATCGCCGGCGAGGCGGGAGCCGCGATGCTCTGTTATGTCACACCCAAGGAGCATTTGGGTTTGCCGAACAAAGACGATGTGCGTCAAGGTGTCATCGCCTACAAGATCGCGGCTCACGCCGCCGACATCGCTCGTGGCCGCAAGGGGTCGCGCGACCGTGACGACGCCCTCTCCAAAGCCCGCTTCGAGTTCGACTGGAACAAACAGTTTGAGCTGTCGCTCGATCCGGAGACCGCCCGCAAGATGCACGATGAGACACTGCCGCAGGAGGTCTTCAAGTCGGCGAAGTTCTGCTCCATGTGTGGGCCCAAGTTCTGCTCGATGCGCGTGACGCAGGATATCCGTAAATTGGCTGAGGCGAACGCGCTGCCGGTGGTGGTGTAGAGGGTCACACACTCGCTTACCAGCCCCAAGCGCAAGCGCGGAGTTCGGAGTCAAAGAACCCCGCGTTCGCGCTTGGGGCTGGTGAATAATTACCATATGAGGGGAGTCTGCCCCAATGCTCTTCGCTCAAGTAGCGGCATCCGGCAACGCGATGCTTTTCATCCTCCTCCTCTGCGTCTGCGCGAGCCTGAGCATCTACGTTCTCGCCTTCACAGCCCGCTGTCTCCTCGTCGTCTTTCAGGGAACGGCCATTGGCGAAGACAATGTGACGTGGCCCGATGAGCCGATGGCCGATTGGATCGGCGGTAGCGCCCATTTAGTAGCTCTCATCTTGCTCTGGGTCATGCCGATCGGCTTCCTGTCGTGCGCTCTCGGTTCGGTTTGGCTCGAACGGGACCCAGCGCTCCGCACACTCATACTGTTGGTTCCTGGCTTTTGGTTGTTGTTCCCCATCGGACTCCTCTCGTCCGCGAGTACAGTCTCGCGCTGGGCGTTCTTTCGGCCCATCATCATTTGGAATATGCTGCGCGTCATGCCCGCCACGATTCTTTTTTACCTTGCTACCGCGATCATCTGGGCCTGGGCGAGTGGCATGTGGTATGGTGCGCTCACGACGAACTCGATCCCCATGATCGTTCTCGCGTCATTGGTCGGGTCGGCCGGTGTGTTGATCTACGCTCGCCTGTTGGGCAGACTCGGTTGGCTCATTCATCGCCTGCCGTCGAATGGACCGCGTGAAGTAAAATCGGATACGCCACGCAAGAAGAAAAAACGCAAGCGGCCTTTGCCTGTGCAACAAACGCAACCAGAGCCGGAGCCGTTGCCAGGGCCACCGAAAAAGGCGCTGTCGCCTTGGGGCAAAGAGATGGAGGATGTCGAGAGTTACGGTGTGGCGTCCGGTCCTGAGCCGGCCCCTGTGGAGCAAGCCTCTCGCGTTATTCCACGCCAAGAGGATCTTTATACCGGCCACGAAGCCGACCCGGCTGAGGATCAATCTCCAGACCGCGACAGCCGCCCGCGCCTCCGGCGTCGCCGCGACATTGCGGAAGAACAGACAGGCCCGCCGCCGGCTTTGGCGATGTGGACCGGCATCTACGATTACCCATGGCGCGGCAGCGCGTTCAAGAACTGGCTTTGGCTCTGCTGCGGCAGTATTGCGCTTGGTATCACAGCGGCGGCGATGGTGTCGTTTTATCCAGCATAAGCGACCTGAGTTAATCGGTTCTTAAGAGCCTATCCGAAAAAGGGGTCAGACCCCCTTGAATTTGAAGGGGTCTGACCCCTTTTTCGGATAGGCTCTTAAGAACCGGGAGCGTCAGCGACCGGAGAGCGCTACGCTCGCTCTAATTTTCTCCGGTCGCTGACGTTCCCGGCTCCTGAAAACAAAAACTCACACGAATTGTAGACCATGCTTCGCGAACTGGCCGTCCAGAATCTTGCGTTAATCGAGGACGTCCGGGTCGAGCTGCAACCCGGGTTCTGTGCCTGGACCGGCGAGACCGGCGCGGGCAAATCTCTCCTTCTCGGCGCCCTTGGCCTGCTCCTGGGCGAGCGCGGCTCTACCGATCTGCTGCGCACCGGAGCCGATGAACTCCATATCACCGGACGCTTTGAACTGGAGTCTCCAGCGCTGCGAGAAGAGATCGAGTCAATCCTCGGAACCGCATTGGAGGAACCGGAAGTCATCCTGGCCCGGCGCCTTACGTGCGCGGGTCGGAGCCATGCCTATATCAACGATCGCCCTGTAACCGTGGCGACGCTCAAGCAACTCGGCGAGAAGCTGATCGACATCCATGGGCAGCGCGAGAGCCAATCACTCCTGCAGCCCGCTTATCAAATGGAACTGCTCGACGCCTACGGCCATCTCAATACGCCGCGTCAAGCCTATCTCGACGGAGCCGCCAGTGTCCGCGAGCTGCGGCAACGCTTTGCCGCGCTCTCCGCCGCCCGGCAGCAACGTCAGCGCGAGCTGGCGCTGTTGCGCTTCGAGCGCGAGGAATTGGACCAAGCAAAACTGGAGCCTAACGAGATCCCGGAACTCACCCAGGAGCGCGACCGCCTGCTCAATGCCCAACATCTTCAGGCATTCGCGGCGCAAGGCTACGCTTCGCTCTATGACGAGGAGACATCGGTGGCCGACCGGCTCGGGGCATTGCATCGTGAAGCCGAGACCTGGGCGCGGCTCGACCCGCAACTGGTAGCCATCGTCGAACGGCTCAATGGCCTTCGATCCGAGGTACAGGATGTGGCCCAGACCCTGCGCAGCTTGGGGGAATTGTGGGAAGCCGACCCGGAGCGGCTGGAGGAAGTGGAACGCCGCCTCCAGTTGATCCGCCGCCTGGAGGCGAAGTATCGCAAGAGCGCGGATGAATTGATTCTTTATCGCCTGGAATTGGACGAACAGGAGACGAAGCTTAAGGCCGAGGAAGACGATCTCAGCAGTATCGAAAAAACACTGAGCGATGAATATCAACAGTTACGCACAGCGGCGGCAGATCTGAGCAAGCGCCGGCACAAGGTGGCGAAAAAACTGGGGACGGAGATTCAAGCCCAGTTAGTAGACCTTGGTATGCCCGAAGCGAAACTCGAGGCGCTCCTGGAGCCGACTCCCCTGGGAGATGATCCTATTGCGTCCGACATCCCAGCCTGGGGCGCGGACCAACTCGAGTTGACCTTGGCCGCCAATCCTGGTGAGCCAGCCCGCCCGTTGCGTAAGGTCGCGTCTGGCGGCGAGCTGTCGCGGGCCATGCTCGCGCTCAAATCGGTACTCGCGGGCCATGACCAACTCGGCACATTGGTGTTTGATGAGATCGATGCCAACGTCGGTGGCCGACTCGGCGATATTTTAGGCCAAAAACTGGCGGCTTTGGGACAGACGCATCAAGTAATATGTGTAACACATCTTCCCCAGGTAGCGAGCTTCGCCCGGCATCATTGGAGCATCCGCAAGTCCAAGCGCGGCAACCGCACCACGACGCAGATAACCAAGTTAAAGGATTCAGAGCGTCTGGAGGAACTGGCAAGCATGTTGCGCGGCGAGTCGAAGGGGGCGACCACACGCCAGGAGGCGGCGGCGATGTTGGATGAGGGGCGGAAGTGTTGGTAAATGAAGATTATGAGGATATACTATACTTACGGGCGTTTATTGATGAGGAGACGGAACATGGCTCCCGATGTCTTGCGCGACGAATTGCGTAAAACTCATTTTGAACCCTTCCGACTCATCCAGTCGGATGGCAAGAATTTTGATGTTTTCCATCCTGACGGCGTCATCGTCGGAAATACATTTGCTGTCATCAGCATTTACAGTCAGCAACAGCGTTTTCCTGATAGATATACCACTCTCGATTTGAAGCACATCATTCGCACGGAGCCGATTGCGGCGCCGGCGCCGAATGAGAATCCGTTCTGAGCATATCGTTGACGTGTGTTGCAGCACCGATTACCGAGCCTGAAGCGTAAGCGAAGGGTATTCGTATTTTAAAAATCAAATGCTCTGCGCTTACGCTTCAGGCTCGGCAACGAGGGTGATATTATACGTCTTTCCAGACGCCAGCGTTGTCAGCTTTCGGGCTTGGCTTTCTTCGCTTCGGCGGGGCCTTCTTCGTTGCGATCGGTGTGGTAATTTCCTCGCCCTCTTCGCCCGCGCCTTCGGCTTGGGTGCGCTTGCGGATAAACATCTTGATCGGCACTTCGCCATAACCCAGTTGATCGCGGAAGGTCTTGATGAGGAACTTTTGATAGGTCTTGTCGATCAGCTCGGGGCCGTTGGAGAATAGGACCAGCGTCGGTGGATTCGCGGCGACCTGGGTGGCGTAGTAGATTTTGGCCCGGCGGTTCTGCCGCAAAGGTGGAGGATTGTCGGCGAGGGCTTGACGCAGCACCCGGTTGAGGTCGCCGGTGCCGACGCGGTGGCTCGACTGTTTATGGAGCACCACTGCCAGGTCGAGCACGGCCTGGACGTTCTTCCCCGTCTTGGCCGTGATGAATGCCAACGGCATATAGTCCAGGGTCGGAAATGTCTTATGGATGTAGTCCACCATCTTGCCGGTGGGCATCGGCATCATGAGGTCCCATTTATTGACGACGAAGATAGCCGGCTTGTGCTGCTCTAGCACGTACTCGGCCAACTGCTTGTCGACTTTGCTGATCTTTTCAGGGGCGTCGAAAAAGAGCAGCACCACATCGGCCCGGCGAATCGAGCGCTCGGCCCGGGCCAGACTGTAAAACTCAATGTCGGTAGCCAGGCTGCGCTTCTTGCGGACGCCGGCGGTGTCGATGGCGAGGAAGACCTTGTCATCCTTCTCGAAGCGGACGTCGATGCTGTCGCGGGTCGTGCCCGGGACCTCGCTGACGATGACGCGCTCGTCCTGGGCCAGACAGTTGATGAAGGTGCTCTTGCCGGTGTTGCGTCGGCCGACGATGGCAATTTTGAGGGCGACGTCCTTGGGAGCCAATTCGATCTCGTCTCGCTTGGGAAGCTTGCCGAGGATCTGGTCGAGCAGAGGCTGACGGTTGCGATTCTGCATCGCGCTTACGCAGAGCGGTTTACCCTGGCCGAGCTTGTAAAACTCCGCCGTTTGGGCGTCGAGATCGAGCGTGTCGCATTTGTTGGCGACGCAGATGACCGGTTTGTCGACGTGCCGCAGCCGTTGGGCGACTTCGTCATCGAGCGGCACGACGCCCGTTCGCCCATCGACCAGGAACAACAGCAGATGAGCCCGAGCGATCGCCAGGTTGATTTGCCGCTCGATCTGTTCGGTCAGATTGTCGATGTCTTCGACACCCATGCCGCCGGTGTCGATCAGTTCGAAATAGCGGTTTCCGGCTTCGACGATGGTCGAAACCCGATCGCGCGTGACGCCGGCGGTCGGATCGACGATGGCGATGCGCCGACCCGCCAGCCAATTGAATAGCGACGACTTGCCCACGTTTGGGCGACCAACAATGGCAACGACAGGCAGCGACACGGAACACCTCAGTTCAGATCGAGAGAATGCGAGCCGCTTTATCCTAGACGATTGCTGGCGATCTGGTAAGGCGAGCGAGCCCGACTCGTAAACAGGGAAGTTTGATTATCGCCGATTGCGTGAAGCTTGAAAGAAGGGGTGGTTTCCCTCGTGTCAGCCTTCGATGGGGGGCGTCGCGCCAAAAATCGTGTCTGGGTTGGCGCGACGGTCCATCAACATAAAACCTTTTTATATCTAAGGTTACGACGAGACTAATACCGTCGCGCCAAGAAAGCACATGGGTACCCCTCCCCAGCAGAATGGAAAATCAAATGCCCCTGCACTCGTGAACGCGCCATTTACCTCCGCGTTGACTTTCTCGCTCTCCCCAGGTATCTCCGTAGCGGAACATTCGGCAGGGATGCCGTCGAGGGGTGACCGCTATGCTGTTCTGTTCGTCGCCTTTTCTCATCTTTTTTGTCATCGTTTTCACCGTCTATTGGCTCACGCCTTGGCATCAAGTCCGCTGCTTTCTGCTCTTGGTCGCCAGTTTTATCTTTTATGCTTCCTGGAATCACTGGCTTGCCCTGCTTATCGTCTTCTCAACCCTTCTGGATTACCTCATCGCTCTCGGCATGGAACGATCACGTTCTCCCGGTTGGCGTAGGTTCCTTGTCATCCTCAGCGTCGTCGCCAATTTGGGCCTTCTCGTTTACTTCAAATATGCCAATTTCTTTTTGCTCTCGCTCACGCAATCCGCCGCGGCTTTTGGCTTCACGTTCGCCTTGCCGACGTTGAAGGTCATTCTGCCGATTGGCATTTCGTTCTACACGTTTGAAGCAATCAACTACACCGTCGACGTCTATCGCGGGAAGGTGAAGGCCGAGCATAACCTGTTTCACTTCATGTTGTTCATCCTGTTCTTCCCACACCTGATGGCGGGGCCGATTGTGCGTGCCCGCGACTTCCTGCCGCAGGTGGCGCGACCGAAGCGCTTCGAGCTGGCTGCGTGCTTCCGTGGGCGTCCGCCTCGTGCTCCTGGGCCTCATCAAGAAGCTGGCGATCGCCGATCGCCTGGCCCTCTACGTCGAGCCGGTCTATCTCGATCCGAGCGGCTACGGCACGGGCGTTTTGTGGATGTCGGCGTTGGCCTATGCCATCCAGGTTTACTGCGACTTCTCGGGCTACAGCGACATGGCCCTCGGCCTGGCCCATCTGCTTGGCTATCATCTGGCACCCAATTTCGACATGCCGTATCTTTCCAAAAACATGTCCGAGTTCTGGCGCCGCTGGCACATCTCGCTGTCGACCTGGATCCGTGACTACGTCTTTATCCCGCTGGGCGGCAGTCGCGGCGGACGCTGGCTCACCTATCGCAATTTATTCATCACCATGATGCTCGCAGGGCTATGGCATGGAGCGACTTGGGGTTACATCGTCTTCGGCATGGTCCAGGGAATGATGCTGATCGTCCATAGCTTCTTCCGCTATTGGTGCGAGCGGACGCCAAGCGTCAAAGCCGTTTTGGAGACGACGCTCGGCACGGCGGCGCGGATTGCCTTCACCTTTACCTGCTTCTGTTACAGCCTTGTCATCTTCCGGGCGCCGTCGCTGCAACAAGCGTGGACTATGATGCGGCGCATGGTCACTCCCGAAAGCGGCGCCAGTCTGAAGTTCTATGGCCACGGTATCTGGATCACGGTCGCCGTGTTCGCGCTGGGCCACGCTCTCGGTCAACGGCAGCGTTGGCTGCGTCTATGGGAAGGACTGCCCACACCCCTGCGCGGCCTGGCCTTCGGTGCAGGCCTGACGCTCGCCCTGGTCCTGGCGCCGTTTGCCAGCAATGCGTTTATCTATTTCCATTTTTGACCGCGCCGGAGTGACGCACGATGCGTTTGCAAGAACTGTATCGCAAGAAGCGACGCGAAATACTCTGGTGTGCGATCGGCTTTATCGCCTGTCAGCTCGTGCTTGGGTTGTGCGTCGAATTTCTTTGGACCGACGTGCGCGACCCCGAATTCACGATCAAGGAAACGCTGCTCAAGAAATGTGTGGCGGAGGCGCCCGGCCGGCCTCTGATCCTGGCGCTCGGCAGTTCGCGGACGCGCATGGGGCTCGACTCCGAAAAATTGAGCTCGATGTATGGCGACTCCGGCCCGGTTGTCTTTAACTTTGGCATTCTCGGCGCTGGGCCGCTCGTGAATCGGATCATGCTCGAGCGCCTCTTGGCTGACGGCATTCGGCCCCAGCTGCTTCTGGTGGAGGTGATGGCCCTCCAACTTTCAGACCGCAAAGGCGGGCCGATCGAGGAAAACGGCATCATCTCCACCCGTTTCACGTATGACGAAGCGCGACGAATCCACCCGCGGCTCCATTCGGTATGGCGGCTGGACGGTTTCTGGTCCACGGGCCGCTTGCTGCCGGTCTATCGGCATCAATCGCAGCTGCGTGAGCTGGTCCAGTTGGATGTGCCGATGCCTGGCCAGCCCGGTAGCGATTACGCGCGCGGCATGTTCCCACACGGTTGGCAGCCCCATTACGTCGAGCAGACGCCCGAGGAGCGTGCCGAAAAAACCAAGTTCGCGCTCGGCCAGTATGAGGATGCCGCCATCGATTTTCGGCTCGATCCCTACGGAGTCGAAGCGACTCGCGACCTGCTCGCCATCTGCCGGCGCGAACGGCTCCCGACGATGCTGCTGCTAATGCCGGAGGGCACGCCGTTTCGCCAGCTCTATCCCGAGTCGGCCTGGCGGGACATCGAAGGATGCTTGAATCAGCTCCGCAAGGAGTTCGATACGCCAATCATCGACGCCCGCACCTGGGTGCCCGACGAGGGCTTTTGGGATTCGCACCACCTGGTGCTCAAAGGCGCCGGAACCTTTAGCGAGCGCCTGGAGCGTGAGGTGCTCCGGCCGATGTGGCAATCGGGGTATCGATAACGCGGTATTACCGCGTCAACGAATACATCACGGCGGCCAAACCTAGCCGTACCGCGCTTTCATAATCATGCCCCAGGCAATCGCTCGACGCGTGCTTCTCCAAGGCGCAGCCGATGTCGTATTTGCTGTAGATCACCACCCAGCGCTTGCCGAGCTTGATCCCTTCTAGCGCCGGCGCGAACTCCTTGAATTCGCGGTCACGCTTGTCGGCGTCGCGGCGACATTTCACTTTATCAAGGACTGTGCCATTCAAGGCCTGGCCATACAGTTCGTCATTGAGCGGGATCGGCTCCAGGCGTAGCTTCTTGTCGCCCCACATCGTGTCCATCATCTTGCGGAACGATTCGTCAAACGCTTTGGCCCCACAGCAAGAGTCGGCCAACAGTAAGCCTCCATTCTCCAGGTTGAACTTGAGCTTCTCCAGCTCCTTGGTTGTGAAGCTGAAATTGTTTCGGCCATGCATGTAGAAGAAATGGAGGTCCGAGCCGGTGATCGCCGTGGCGGTGACCGCAAGCTCTTCGGTCTTCAGCACCACATCCACACCGGCCTTGCGGGCTTCCGCCATCAGGTTACGCATCGCCTTTGGCGCCGGCTGCCAATCCCCCTCATGACGGAGCTGGGCGATACGCAGAAAGTTGCGGCGGCCTTTGTCGCCCGGCTTGTCATCCGCCACGATCTCCACTTCGGTCAGGCGCTCCTTCGGTGCCTCCAAGCCCGTGGCATAGGCGATGACGTTCGCTCCCAGTTGAAATACCTTTTGGCCACGCCCTTTGTCAAACAGGTTTTCCTCCCAGTAGCCGGAGATCGGCTTGTCCGAGTAGACAAGGACCGTCTTGCACCCCTTTTGCACTCCATAAAGAGGGAATTCCTTGGCCGACACACCGAACTTGCCGGAGGCGGTGTAGATCGGATGCTCGCCCGGCAACGGCTGCAGCGGGTCGTCATTGTCCGGGAACAGCTTTTTCATGGAGGCTCGAAAGCCTCGATCGAAATCCTTGGAGCCACAGCAGGCCTCGGCGAAGACGAAGCCGCCGTTCTCCAGGTATTCCTTGAGGACGTCGAGTTCCTTGGCACTGGGCGAAAAGTGATGGCCCGTGACGAAGACGACTGGCGACGGCAACAGCTCGGCGGCCAGGTCGCGGCGGCTCTCCTCCGTGTTGGCCTCCTTGGCCCGGACGTCGAAGATTTGCCAGGCCATCGGCTTTTTCTTGAATAGCTCGCGGCTGGAGAAGTCGACCAGATTTTTCATGTCGCTATGTTTGCGGTTCCAGTCGTCGTCAGGACCATGAGCCATCTTCGTGAGCAGCACGGGTGTTCGCCCTTTGGACAGGAACAGCAACGAAAAGCTGGTGGCGACCACCGTCCAATCGTCGAGTCGACCGGCGGCCAATCGGCCGTGGCCCCATGAGCCGTCGTCATTTTGGACTTTGACGAGATGATCGCAGCCAAGGCGATACCAGTCCCGGCCGCCGAGGAAGCGCTGGCCGGTCAAGCGTCCCGCGCGCTCGATGCCATAAAGAGCGTAGAACGGCGAACCCCACCGCGCCGCTTGCGCTTCGGTCAATGTGTCGGGCATGCGATCACCGAGCCATTTGAGGGCCTTGGCAATCTTGGGATTCTCCTCGAAGACGCCGCAATTCGCGGCCACGCCAGTCCCCAGGTCCAATTTTTCCTTGCCGATGTCGACGTCGAGACCGGTGATAATCAGGTTGCACAGGCAGGCGGTAGTCATGGTCATGGTCGAGCCCAACATCTTGTCGCTGTAGCCCCAACCGCCGTCGGCGTTCTGCGACGTGAGATAGTAGTCGCGCATCTCTTCGAGCGCCTTGCGATCGACCTTGGCACCCGCGAGGATGGCTTCGTGCAGCCCGAGCAGCGCATATTGGCTATTGGAATTGTCCGTCGTGCTATGGATGTCGTTGTAGCCCCAGCCATGCGGCGTCCGCGCGGCCTGAAGCCAATCGACATTTCGCTGGACCCGGTCCCGATCGATCGCCTTGCCGGCAAGTGTGAATACCATCGTTTCCAGGCCCATGACGTAGGTCATGTCCTGATGGTTGCCTCGGAGAAAGTCGAGCCCCCTGCGCACGGCGGGATCGTCCGGCGATACGCCCGAGTTCATAAGGGCCAAAAGCACTAACGCGGTGCTACCGCCCTGCCACTTGGCGATAACCGATTCGAGTTCCCACGAGCCGTCGCCGCGCTGCTTGTCGCGCAAATGGAGGATGCCGCGTTCAATCGCCTTGCGCACCTGGTCGACAAGCCGTTCCTTTTCCTTCTTCGCCGGCTGCGCGGTCTGGACCGGCCCGACGCAGAGAAGCAGCGCCGTCAGCAGAGCGAGCATCACCGGAAATGCGAACCGAAAGGCGCGAAGTCGTGGCATCAGAATTCTCCGGACGAGGGCGGTAGATGTGTCTGAAGCGTATTGTGGCTGGTAAATGGGACGCGGGCAAGGGAAAGAGTTGCGCTGGCGCTAACGGGCTGTCCGGTAAGGTTGTGGCGGCACGTTTTCAACGTGCCGCTTTGTCTCCCCACCAAAAAACATGCGAAGTGGAACGGTCAGGAGACCGTTCCACAACAAAGGCACGTTGAAAACGTGCCGCCACAACCTTAGCGGATAGCCTTTAACACCACGAGCCGCGAGCCGGGAGGCAGCGTAAGCTTCCCGACTGCGGCTCTGATGTTGTGGGGCGGTTGATTCCTTGGCGTTATTTCTTCTTGAGGACCTTAGCCGGAGGCTTGGCAGCTGTCGTCGTCACCGGTGGTTTAACGTGGATGTCCACGTCCAGGGCATGATGATGGCGATTCAAGACGACGCGCACATGTTCGCCCTTGTGCAGCTCGGCGAAGATGGCGTGTTGATGGTGAACCTTGCCAGCCGCCCGCCAGACCTTGCGGAATTTCGTGTGCTGCTTGACGTGAATCGTCACGACGCGGTGGTGCTTTTTCGTCGCCGCCGCCTTGGCGCTGATCGAACCCTTTTTATGGTGATGCTTCGGTAATTGGATCTTAAATGTCCCTTCATGGCTCTTCGTATGCTTCACTTCGATCACGACGCCATGCAGCACGTGATGTTGTTTCTTCGGCCGCGGGCTCTTGGGCGTCTTCGTGGCCTGGATGCTTTTGGTGCCCAGCGGCGCCGTGCCGCGCGGGCAGAACCAGAGCGAGCGTAAGAGTCAGCGTAAACAAGAGATGCGATAGACGCATGATGAACTCCTCTTGATGGGCTTGCGGTGGTGCGCCGCGACTATAGCACATTCAACAGAGGGGGTCGGGAAAGGTTTCGGCACTTGTTAAAGGAATTATCATTTTGCTGTGCCTTGGCGAGCCGGGAGCGTCAGCGACCGGAGAAAATCCAACCGAGTGTAATGCTCCCCGTTCGCTCGCGCTCCCGGCTCGTAAAGACAAACATCCCTAGCGCCGCTGGATGCGGCCGTTCAAGATCTGTTGCCCCTATCGCTAGCGCTTCCTTACCATACCTGTAGAGTCTTTCCGTATCCCCAACCTCTCTCCGAACAGGGACTTCCTCATGCTGATTGGCCAGCGGCTTGGCCCGTTCCTGATCGAGAAGGAGCTTGGCAGCGGTGCGATGGGCACCGTCTTTCTTGGCAGCTATTCCAAGACGGGCCAGCTCGTCGCGCTCAAGGTGATGCTGCCCGGCATGGGTTCCAGCGACAGCGCGTCCGAGCGCTTCGAGCGCGAGGGGGCCATCCTCAAACAGCTCAATCACCCCAACATTGTCCGCCTCTTCGGCATCGGCAAATATCAGGGGACGCGCTACTACGCGATGGAGTACATCGAAGGCGAAACGCTCGATAAAGTCCTGGCGCGCAAAGGCCGGCTCACCTGGGAAGAAGTCGTCGATCTCGGCAAACAGCTGTGCGCCGCCCTGCAACATGCGGCTGACAAGGGCGTCATTCATCGCGATCTCAAGCCGTCCAACCTGATGATCGCCAAGGACGGCACGCTCAAGCTCACGGACTTCGGCATCGCCAAGGACCTCGATCAAACGGGGTTAACCGCGACGAACTGCACCGTCGGCACGGCCGCCTACATGTCGCCCGAGCAATGCAAGGGAGAGCGCGAACTGACCCATAAATCGGATCTGTATTCTCTTGGCATCGTCTTTTACGAGCTGGTGACAGGCCGCAAGCCTTTCACGGCGGACAACGCGATGGAGATGTTCCTGCAGCATGTCCAGGGCAAGTTCGAGCGACCGTCGCGGTTGGTGCTCGATCTGCCGCCGTGGTTTGATACGCTCATCTGCCAGATGATGGAAAAGAAGCCGGAACAGCGGCCCTACAACGCCGCCAAGGTCGCCGAGGCTCTGAACACGATCCAAGAAAAGGTCGAGGCGCTCCAGAGCGCGGGGGTCGACGCCGTCAAAAAGCGGCGCGTCGATCGCCTGGCCGACGAGCGGACGACCGATTTCGATGCGGATAAGGGCGTCGCCCAGGTGCTCATCGCCTCGGGCAAGGGGAAGAAAAAGAAGAAAAAAACGGCGGCCAACGCCGGCCCTCCGGTCTGGATGCGCGTCGCTGGCCTGCTCATGCTCTTCTGCGTCGTGGCCGGCTGCATCGTCTGGGCCTTCCTGCCAAAGTCGCCCGAGCAGCTCTACAAGGAGGCCGAACGCCAGATGCCGCCGGCATCGAAAGACCCGGTCGCCTGGGAGAAGGCCCGCAACGGCCCTATCAAAGAGTATCTAACCCGTTACGGAGCCAGCACAGATGCCCAGGCGCAGAAGATGCGCGAATGGCAGCGGTTCTACGATCTTTATGAATGCGGGCAGATCGTGCAAGCGGCCCTCGATCGGCCCAAGTTCGCCGGCGAGCCGAAAAACGACGCCGAGAAAGACGTCTTCGCGGCCGCCAGGGCCGAGGCCGCGGGCAACCTCGGCGAGGCCCAGAAAAAGTGGGACGAGGCCAGGACGACATGGAACGAAGCCTCCGGCTTCCATCTCTGGGGCCTCTACGCCGCGCAAAGGCTTCAGCCGTACAAGGAGATGGACGATCTGGAGAGCCAGCTCATCCAGGTCAGCAAGACAATGTTCGATACCGAGAAGGATCCCGGTCTCCAAGGCGTCCAAAAGCTGGCTCTCGACGCCCAACGCTATGAAGACATCGGCGACGCCTTCAACGCCAGCGAGCGCTACAAAGAGATCCGCGATAAGACCAAGGATGACGCGGAGAGGAAATCTCTCTATCTACTATCTCTCAAGAAGATCGACAGCCTCAAAGCCAAGGCCGAGGAGCAAAAATCGCTCGACGCCCGGCTAAAGATGGTAAAGAAATTGCTCGACGACACCGAGACCGATCCGAAGCTCACGCGCGTGGAAAAGCGGAAGTGGTGTCAGGAAGTGATCGCGCTCTACGGCAAAATGGACGGCTTCGGCGATCTCGTGAATCGGGCGGAGATGATGATAAAGAAAAAGTAAGCAAAGGGCCGCGCAGGGTGCGCATTAAAGGAACCGCGCATGGAGCGCAGCGCAGTAAGCGGGCCGCATTCAGTCCCCCTACCCAGGGTGCGCTTCGCGACCCTGGGTAGGGGGACTGCGCTGCCGTGCGCGGCTCCTTTAATGCGCTTCGTGCGCCTCTCCTATCGCAACGACTCCAGCGCCCGCAAGCGCATCGCCGACAGCGCGGGAACCAGCCCGCCGATGCAGCCCATCAACAGCGAGAACAGCAAACCAATTCCCAGCAATTTGCCATCGACGACCAGCTTCAGCACCACGCTCTTGCCGCCGCCTTGACCGCCGCTGACGATGCTCGACGCGGTGTAGCCGTTGGCGAAGTAGCCCAGGCAGCAGCCAAGAATGCCACCGATAAGGGCGAGCAGCAGCGATTCGAAGAAGAACGACAGCAGCACCTGCCGGCGCGAATAGCCGATGATGCGCAGGACCCCAATGTCTTTCATGCGCTGGCTGATGGCGGCATACATCGTATTCATGACGCCGAAGATGCCGCCGACGGCCATGATGATGGCGACGACGACGACGGCATAGAGAAACTGCTGATTCGTGGCGTTGAGCGATTCGTAGTAGGCCGTCTCGACCTGGGCTTTGACAGCGGGCTTCTTGTAGTTCTCGCTCAAGTCCTTGGCGATGTCGGCGGCGGATGCGGCGCTATCGGTGCGAATGACGACCGAGGTTCGACCGAAAGGCTTGCCGAAGGTGTCGCCCGCGGTGATGCGGCCAGTCCAGATTTCGGAATCGATGAGCGTGCCGCCCGAGTTGAGGATGCCGGCCACGGACCATTTGCGCGGGCCGAGGTTGAAGAGATCGCCGACCTTCAAAGTGTCTTTCCCCAAGTCCTTGCCAAGCTCGCGGGCGATGCCCTCCCCAAGAACGGCAGGGATTGCGCCGGCCGGGTCGCCTTCGATTTTGACGACGCCTCCCGAGAACCAATCGCCTTCCTTGAGCTTGAGAAAATGCACATCGGCTGAGCGCGATGGCTCGTCCATGCCACGGACCTGGATGAAGCGCCGCGACCGCCCGCCCGATTTGGCGCCGTCGACCGGCTGATTGACGACAAGGTAAAGCTCATGACTGATAAGCGGCTTGCCCTCGGCATTTCTGGGAATGTGATTCGGGTGGACCGTATCGATCTCCGTGATGTCGCCGTAGCTGAGGTTGCTGAACAGCTCGTCGGTCGAGCCGTCGGCCATGACGATGATATTCTCCGGATGGCCGCTGCCTTCGGTGAGCTTGTACATACCGTTGACGAACGCCGCCATGACGGTGAGCAGGCCGACGACGAGCGTGAACGCCACGGCCGTCAAGAGCGTGACGCGCCAGCGCACCAGGAGATTGCGGGCGTTGTAGGTGAAGGGCACACCCTTGACGACGCCGAAGAACTGCAGGAACAGAAAGACGATCATCACGTCACTAAAGATAAGAAGCAGGATCAGCAGAAGAACACCTGCCCCCGCAAGCACGCCCAAGATGGCCGTGAAGATTGTCCAAAGAATCGGCAGCGGCGGCCCGAGCCCGATAGCCAACGGCAAGCCGATCATGGGAATCAGGATGAGTTGGGAGCTAAGCCAAACAAAGCGGTCCCAGACGATGCCGCGGGCGCTTTCCGTGACGGCGAACTCATCGCCGTTCGAATTCCGACCCATGCCCATCTGCTGCCCCAGCCAGGTCCAGACCCAACAAAGCCCGTAGACGATCAACAAAACCACGGCTAAGGTCGCGCCGCCGCCACCGCCGAAGACGGCGAGGTAGACCAAGGTCGAGACCGACGCGACGATGCTGCCACCATTGGCGAGTAACAGGATCAAGAAAACGAAGATCATGGCGTTACGACACCTTGGAGAAGACTTCGGATACCTTGACCGTCCGTGCCGACCAAGAGGGAATGATGCTGCCGACCAGAGCGGTCAAGCCGCCGATGCACGGGCCCCACAACATTGCCTGGGCGGGCACCTTGAACGCCGGGAAAAAGGCGATCGGGAACTTGATGCCGCCGCCGGAGTTGACCATCAGAAAGGTCATCGCCGCGCTGATGAAACCGGAGCCGGCCCCGATAAAAATGGCTTCGCCAAGGATGAGGATCATCACCTGGTTCGGGCTGAAGCCCAACACCTTGAGGACGGCCATCTCGGTGCGCCGTTCGCGGACGCTGATGCTGATGGCATTGGCGATGACGAGCGACATCGTCGCCAAGAGCGCCGGGACGAGCAGCCATTGCATGCCCCACAGGAGATCGCGATACGATTCGAGGAACGCCGCCACGCCGGACGAAGCCGTTTCGCATTTGATGGCCGGGTCTTTGAACGCGGTCGATTCGTCGATCTGCTTGGCGACCGTTTGGAATGACTTGCTATCGGGCACACGCAGCCAGGCAAGATTCAGCGTCTTTTGCGCCAGAGAATGCTCGGTGCCTTTGTTATCAACCTTGTACTTGTCCAGGCTATTTTGCAGATAGTTAAAGTTCATGATCGAACTTTGATTGTAGCGCCCATCTGGGAAGACGCCGATGATGTGAAACTCGAGATCGATCCCCTTGTAATTGGTTCCGGTGACTGTGATCTTGTCGCCGACCTGCTTGTTCATCGCCTTCATGCGATCGAGGCCGACGATGGTGTAGCGCGGGTTTCGTTCCAGCAGCTTGCAGCCGAGATAGAGATAGACCCGCTCTTGCGGCGTCGATTCGTCGATCCCGTCCATCATCGAGGTGTAGGCGCCCGGCTTCTCCAGGAGGCGAAGCAATCCCTTGTTCACATCGTCATCGACCAGGTGGCTCATGTCGCCCGAGTTGATGGCCCGCTCCGCGGTGGCGATTGCCTTGTCTGTGAGGTCCTTGAGTTCCTTTTGATCGCGCTCCATGCTTTCCAGCTCGGCCAGTCGATTGGTTTTCGCGGGCGGCAGATTACCGCGATCGGCGGCGAGCTTATCGAGTTCAGCTTTCTCCTTGCGGGTGAGAAAGCCGGCGTCCATGAGCTTGCTCGGCTCCATGCAGAAGAAGAAAATAATGTTCTCGCGCGTGCTCTTGGTCGGGTCGAGCGTCCCGGCGTAGAAGCTCCAGGCCATGGCGTCGCGCGAAGAGTCGACGCGATAATCGCCCTCTTTGTTGTAGGCCCCTTCCGCGAGCTTGCCGGTGTAGTACGAGTAAGGCATCTGGCTCGGAATCTGCCATTTCTCGGTGATGATCGCCTTCTGCTCCTTGGCTTTCTCGCCCGTGACCTGGCCCAAGAAGCTGAGAATCGTCCAGACGAACGTGACGACGACCACAAGGACCATCGTCGCGATACTCGTCAGCACGGTGCGCAGCATGTTGCGGCCCATGCTCTTGATGACGAAGCGCGTGAGGTAGGTCACCTCATGGCGAAAAATGAACGCCAAACCGAGCATAACGAGAACGACCGCGAGGTAGACGAGGTTGAGCGGGCTATCGAGAAATTGGATGAGCAGGTGGTCGAGGGAACTCATCGTTGGGGACTCCGGAATGGGCGAATTCTATATCTATCTGCGAGGGGCTCACGAGTCGTGGCCGGGGTCGGTACTCCGACCCCGGTTCTCTGGAGCCGCGAGGGCTACCGGGGTCGGAGTACCGACCCCGGCCACGACTTGCGATTTATTGAACGAACTTCCGACTCAGGACGCTACAAAGAATCACGATACCCGATCTTCCATGCGCTGAATCCCGTCGCTCGCCGTCGCCATAGGCATCTCGTCGCGATATGCCATGCCGCTCTCCGCGAATGTCGTCTCGCGCACCAGGCGGCCTTTTTCCAGGTGAAGCGTGCGCTGTGCGCGGGAGGCGGCGCGCGGGTCGTGCGTCACCATCAGGATGGTCTTCTTCATGCCGTGGCTTAGCTCGACCATCAGGTTGAGAATTTCATCGGCCGACTTGGAATCGAGATCGCCGGTCGGCTCGTCAGCGACGATCAAGGTCGGATCGGTGACGATGGCTCGCGCGATGCCGACGCGCTGCTGTTGGCCGCCGGACAGTTGGCCGGGGCGATGCGTCAAGCGGTTCGAGAGGCCGACGAGATCGAGGGCGGTGAGTACCTGCTTTTTGCGCTCGCGCGGATAACGGCAGGAGCAAGAGAGGCAGCTCGACATTTTCGTAAGCGGTGAGCACGGGCAGCAGGTGATAAAACTGAAAGACGAAGCCGACGCTGCGGGTGCGCCATTTCGCCAGCTGGGCTTCATTGAGATTGCTAATGCGCTCGCCATCGACATCGATGGTTCCGCCGGTCGGCGAATCGAGGCCGGCGATGAGGTTGAGCAACGTCGTCTTGCCCGAGCCGCTCGGTCCCATCAGGGCGAGAAACTCGCCCTCGGGCACTTCGAGGGTCAGCTGCTCGAGCACGTGAATTTGCTCGCTGCCGCGCCGAAAATACTTGCTCAGATCCTTGACCTGAACGATCGCCTCACTCATGGGTGGTCCCCTATCCATAATCCTGAGTCGGAAGTTCTTTCGACAAAATCGCAAGCCGTGGCCGGGGTCGGTACTCTGACCCCGGTAGCCTTCGCGGCTCAAGAGAACCGGGGTCGGAGTACCGACCCCGGCCACGGCTCCCCAACCCCTCTCCCAGAGGGAGAGGGGAGACTTGTCAGGCGTCCTCTCAGGAATCTTTCCAACCGCCAAAGAGGCGCAAGGTCCAGTTGCCGGGCACGGCTTTCTTGAAGGTCACGAGTACGCCCATCTCGGGCTTGAGATAGACTCCGGCCTCCTCCTTCGGCACGAACGGCTTGACGCGCACGGACAGCGAACCCTTGCCGCGATCGGCGAGCGGGATGATGCGCGACACGACGCCGCGGTAGCCGTTGGGATACTTCGCCAGATACGGCTTAAAATTTTGATACGCCTCGGGCAGCACCGTACATTCCTGGCCCTCGACGATCTTGGAGATCTCGCGCTCCTGGATCGACAGATCGATTTCCACATCCGAGAGGTCGGCCATATCGCACAAGCTGACCGAAATGCCGCCCGAGCCGGAGAAAGCGCCGGGGTTGACGTAGTTGCCCTTTTCAGCGGCTTTCTTGAGGATTGTGCCCGTTACCGGAGCTTTGATCTCACAGTTATCGTAGAGGAATTTGGCGCGCACTAGATCAGCCCGGGCCTGCTCGACCTTGGCCCGTTGCTGGGCCAGCTTCCGGTCAAGCGTCTGCTTGAGCTGAACGTATTCCCATTCCGACTTGATGTTCATGAAGTTGTCTTGCGCCAGGCCGCTATCGAGCTTTTGTTTGTCTTCGACCGAGGTAGCCGTGCGCGAGATGCGGGCGTTGTCGACGAGCCGGGCGCTCAGGTCGGCCTTGGAGCGATTCGCTTGCCAGGCTGCTTCGAGCTGTTTCACTTGCAGAGGCAGCGATGTTTCCAATTCCTTGAGATATTCTTCCGCTTCTGATTTCACACCCTCGGCTCGCTCGACGCTGGCCTTGTAGTCGATGTCCTCGACCTTGGCGAGGATTTCGCCCTGGCTGAACAGGCGGCCTTCTTCGAGATTTGGATCGACCCAGACGAGTCGGCCGCTGAGAATCGGGCTGACCTGGACCGTGTGCGGCGAGACGACATAACCTTTGGATTGGACCGGGTTCTCTTCTTGGACGGTGGACGAGCGGCCGCTGCTGGAAGAGGAACCTGTCGATCGGGTGTCGCCGCTGCCGTTCTCCGCGGTGCTGGAACCCTCATCGAGCGGAACTACCGGGCGCGATAGGCGCGATAGCCAAAGAGGCAGGTCACGACGAGCATGACGAAGCACAGGACCCAGGGTATCATCGACACGCGTGATGGCGGGGCCGCGCCGCGCTTGCCGGCTGAGCCATCGCGGCCGCCCAGGCTCAAGGAGCGAACGCGCTGGCGCAGCGCTGATTTGGCGCCGCCTTCGTCGGCCCGCGCTGGCGGGGCATGATTCAATTGGTCGGGAGTGGTCATGACTCACCTTGGAGTTTGCCGACGGAGGGCGGCTGGCGTGCGCCGCTCGTCGTACCGTTGCTGCCCTGAGACGCCGTGGCCTCCGGCCTTAGATAATTTCCCAATAAGTGAACACAAAGAGCGGACATTTCGTCTTTGTCGAACGCATTCGGGTCGGCGATCCGTTGCGTGATCAAGCCATGAAGGATGGCTTGCACGAGCGAGGCGACCGTCCGGGCGGAAACTATTGGTTGTTCGCTGCGCCGCGACAAATCTTCAGTCACGTCTTGGACGATGTTCGAGCGCCATTCCTCATAGAGGCTGGCGAGCCGCTGCCGAAAGTCGTCGCGATGGGCGATCTGGGAGAGGAATGTATGTTGTAGGGCGCTAAACGTCGGCTCGGCCGGCAAATGGCGCAGCATGAAGTTCAATATATGTTCCAGCCGATTCCAGCCCGGTTCCTTGGGAGAGCAACCCTTCATCGGCCCTTCGCCAGCTTTGGCCCGCTCGCGCATCATCTGCATCATGCGATCAAAGACGGCCAACAGAATATCTTCCTTGGTGTGGAAGTAATAGGTCAGCTGTCCGCGACTCATCTCGGCGCGCTTCTCGATCTCGGAGAGCGAGAGGTTTTGAATCCCCTGTTCCGCGATAATCGCCACCGCCGCTTCGACAATCTGCTCGCGGCGGATAGTACCGACATCGACGCGGGATTGTTTCATGGAGAAGCATGCGCGGACTTGGGTTCACGAGAGTAATAGACTGTTCGATCTAATAGTAGTCTGGTCGGTCTAGAGAAGTCAAGAGAGGTGTATTCCTATTCTGGCGAGCCGGAGTGCGTGAGCAACTTGGCGGTTTTTAAAAGCGGTCGAGTGGACGATCCGCGGGGTTCAGTGTGTCGCGCTTGCGCAATGCAATCTATTAAGTGCCCGTCCGAAAAGGTCTCGGGCACCATTGCCGAGACGGCCCGAAGGGTGCTGCGCACAATGGTGCCGAGCTGGGCCGATTCCTTTTTGACTATTTCACTATTCCCAACTCCCGGCCCACTTCCGTAAACGCCGCGATCGCTCGGTCGATCTGTTCTGGCGTGTGCGCGGCGGACATTTGCATGCGGATCCGCGCCTGGCCCTGGGGCACGACCGGATAACTGAAGCCGATCACATAGATGCCGCGTTCGAGTAACTTGTCGGCCATGCGCGAGGCGAGCGAGGCGTCGCCGAGCATGATCGGGAGAATCGGATGTTGGCCCGGTTTCAGCGTGAAGCCGGCCTTTTCCAGGCCGGCGCGCATCTGCTTGGCGTTGGCCTGGAGGCGCTGGCGCAGCTCGCTGCCTTGTTCCACCAGGTCCAGCGCTTTCAAAGCGGCGTTGACGATCGGCGGCGGTAGGGCGTTCGAGAAGAGATAGGTGCGCGACCGTTGCCTCAGAAACTCGACGACTTCGGCCCGCGCCGCGGTGAAGCCGCCGGCTGCGCCGCCGAGGGTCTTGCCGAGCGTGCTCGTGATAATGTCGATGCGATCGAGGACGCCGAAATGCTCCGGCGTGCCGCGGCCCGTCGCGCCGATGCTGCCCGTGGCATGGCTGTCATCGACGACGACGATGGCGTCGTATTTATCCGCGAGCGCGCAAATATCAGGCAGCGGCGCGAGCGAGCCGTCCATCGAAAAGACGCCGTCGGTCACGATCAAGCGCAGTCGACTGCCCTGCGTCTCTTTCAAGCCCTTTTCCAGATCGGTCATATCCGCGTTCTTGTAGCGGACGCGCTTCGCCTTGCAGAGCCGGATGCCGTCGATGATGCTGGCGTGGTTCAACTCGTCGGAAAGGACCGCGTCCTCCTCGCCGAGAATCGTCTCGAAGAGGCCGCCGTTGGCGTCCCAGCAGGAGATGTAGAGGATTGCGTCTTCCTTGCCGAGAAAGCGCGCGATCTTGGTCTCCAGCTGCTTGTGCAGGTCTTGCGTGCCGCAGATGAAGCGGACCGAGGCGACGCCGTAGCCGTAGCGATCGAGGCCTTCATGAGCGGCGGCGACGATGGCGGGGTTGTTTGCCAAACCGAGATAGTTGTTGGCGCAAAAATTGATGACTTCCTTGCCGCCGACGCGAATGGCGGAGCCTTGTGGGCCCTCGATCTTGCGTTCGCGCTTGAAAAGGCCCTTGGCCTTGAGGTCCTCGAGTTGTTGCCGCAATACCTGTCGTAGATTCGTATCGCTCATGAGAATGACTCCGCTTAACACACGAAAACAACACGGCTGTTATATCCGCCACGGTGTCCTTGCATCCGCCCACGCATCCTCCATATGATTACCTATTACCAGTTGAGTGACTGATTCCAGCAGGTTGAGCATGTTTGTCGATCGATTGAGTCTCTTTGTCAAAGCCGGCGACGGCGGTTCGGGTTGTCGCAGCTTTCGCCGCGAAAAGTATGTTCCCAAGGGTGGACCCGACGGCGGCGACGGCGGCGACGGCGGCAGCATCATCATTCGCGCCGACGTCAATGCCGACAATCTCGCCGGGCTGGTGAACCGCAAACATTGGATCGCGGAAGATGGCGGGCGCGGCGGCGGGGCGAATTGCCACGGCAGCAAGGCCGAGGACCTCATTATCCAGGTGCCGCCGGGGACGGTCGTGCGTGACCGCGAGCGCGGCCATATCCTGCGCGATCTGACGACCGACGGCGACGAAGTGAGGGTCGTCATCGGCGGTCGCGGCGGACGTGGCAATAAATCGTTTGCCACCTCGACCGATCGCGCCCCGCGGCAGTTTCAACCCGGCACGCCGGGCGAGGAACGCTGGATCACCCTCGAACTCAAGATCATCGCCGATTGCGGCCTCGTCGGCATGCCGAACGCGGGCAAATCGACTCTGTTAAGTCGCCTATCTCACGCTCATCCGGAGATCGCCGACTATCCGTTCACCACGAAACATCCCAACCTCGGCATCGTCACGGTGGGCGATGAGCCGGTCTTTGTCCTGGCCGATCTGCCGGGGCTGATCGAGGGAGCGCACCTCGGCGTGGGCTTGGGCCATGAATTTTTGCGTCACGTGGAACGGACGCGCGTACTCGTTCATCTTGTCGAGCCGTTGCCTTCGGACGGGAGCGATCCGGTCGCCAATTATCGCGCCATTCGCCGTGAGCTGGAGCTACATGAACATGGCCTCGGTGCCAAACCCGAGATCGTCGTCATGAGCAAGGCGGAGCTGACCGATAGCGCTGAGATCCGGGACCGCCTCGAACAGGAGCTGGGCGTTCCGGTTCATGCCCTCTCGGCCGTCACCGGTGAAGGCCTGACCGATCTCATCAAGATGGTCGTCGAAAGTCTGGAGCATGTCCCACGGGAGGTCGCTCCATGACACCGGACGTCGTGGTGGACGTCGGCAATAGCCGGATCAAGTGGGGTCGCTGCGTCGGCGGAGCCATCACCCAGTCGGCGTCACTCATGCCGGACGATGCGAATGCCTGGCAACAGCAGTTGACGACATGGCAGATCGTGAAACCGGCCCATTGGGTCGTGACCGGCGTTCATCCCAAACGCCGCGACCAGTTGACCGAATGGCTGCGGCAACAGGGCCACACCGTCCGTCTCCTCAATGATCCGAAAGAGCTGGCCATCAAGGTCCTGCTCGATCGGCCCGATCACGTCGGCATCGATCGCTTGCTCGACGCGCTGGCGGCCAATCAACGGCGCGAGTCGGGCCGACCGGCCATCATCATCGACGCGGGCTCGGCCGTGACGGTCGACCTCGTAGACGGCGATGGCGCCTTTGCTGGCGGCGTCATCATGCCCGGTCTACGGCTGATGTCGAAGGCACTGCACGATTACACGGCCCTGTTGCCGCTCGTCGATCCCCCAGTCGGCTCACCGACGGTGCCCGCCAAGTCGACGCGCAGCGCGGTCGAAGCGGGGGTTCACGCCGGTGTCGTCGGCGGCATTCGCCATGTCGTCGAACAATATCATCAGACTCATGGCAAGCCGCTGCGGATCTTCCTGACGGGCGGCGATAGCAACGTATTGAGCGCCTCTCTCCCCGAGGCCAACCTCTGGCCGGAGATGACGCTCGAAGGCATCCGTCGCGCCACAGAATTGTTGCGATGAGCGAGAATCTTACCTACATCGCCTGTCTGACGCCGCCGGGCCAGGGCGCGATCGCCTCGCTCGGCATCTACGGCTCCAACGCCTGGCACGCGGTCTCTTCTCTCTTCCGCGCAAGTCAGGCAAGGCGTTGCCGCACGAGCCGATGCAGGGCAGATTCTGGTTTGGTCATTCGGGCGATGAGATCGCCGATGAGGTCGTCTTGGGTGTCGAGAGGATTGCGCCGCTACCCTTGCTCACCATTCATTGTCACGGCGGCCGCGAAGTCGTGACGATGCTCCTTGAGGCCTTTCGCAATCAGGGCTGCTCGGTGTGCGATTGGCGTGAGTTCCTGTCCCAGACCGAAACGGACCCGATTCGCCGCCTTGCAGCCGAGGCCTTGACGCGCGCTCCCACCATGCGGACGGCGGCGATCCTTCTGGATCAATACAACGGCGCCTTCACAAATGCGACAAAAGAGATCCGCAAAAACGTTGAAGCGGACGACCAGGCGGCCGCGCTGACTCTTCTCGCTGATCTAGTATGCTGGACAAGTCTCGGACGCCATCTGACGACACCGTGGCGCAGTCACGATCGCGGGGCCGCCGAACGTCGGGAAAAGCAGCCTGGTCAATGCTTTGGCGGGTTATCAGCGTTCCGTCATCGCGCCGACGCCGGGAACGACTCGAGATGTCGTCACTGTTCTCACGGCAGTTGAGGGTTGGCCCATCGAGCTGGCGGACACAGCCGGTCTGCGCGCCGCCGGTGAATTTCTTGAAGCCCAGGGGATCGAACAGGCCAGAGCCGCAGCCGAGCAAGCCGATTTGTGCCTTTGGCTGTTGGACGCCTCGGCGGATCCCATTTGGCCGGAGAAGCGCACGGAAAAAATGCGCTTCGTCGTCAATAAGATCGATCAACCTCCCGCATGGGATTTGGCGCGGGCGCCGGACGCGGTTCCCATTTCGGCGCGAACGGGCGAAGGAATGGGCGCATTGCTGCGCGAGTATCGCATCCTGGCTCGTGCCGGAAGCGCCGGGGGCGGGGGTTGCGGTGCCGTTCACGGCGGAATTGTGTGAGAGCGTCGAGGCGATGTATCGGGAGTTACGGGAGGGGAAATACGCGGAAGCGCTGGCGCGGGTGAGAGCCTGGTAGACGCAGCGTCGACGAAGGTGGAGTCTCCGCCTTCGCTTACGCTTCAGGCTCGGAAATCGCCCGCTTAACCCGCCGACTTTCTCTCTTCCTGGATCTTATTTAGCTTATTATACAGCGTCTTGATGCTAATCCCCAACTCCGCGGCGGCGGCGGTCTTGCTTCCGTTGTGCTTCTGCAGCACCTTCAAAATATACTCCATCTCGATGTCGTTCAGCGTTCGCGTTCCCGATGGTATCGGGAGCGGGGCGGGCGACACTGTTCCCGCGACGACGTTGAAGCTGGGTCGCGGCGGCGCTTTGGTTGTCAGCGTGTGCGGCAGATGCTCTGGCAGGATCGGCGCGCCGCCGGCGATGATGTAGGCATGCTCCATGACATTCGCCAGCTCACGAACGTTCCCGGGCCAGGGGTGCTCCAAGAGCAGGTCGATAGCCTCCGGCGTCAGTAGATTCGCGACCTGCTCGATCGGCCGTCGTGCGGCACGGCTCAAAAGATGACGCGCCAGATCGGGTATGTCCGAGCGCCGCTCGCGCAGGGGCGGCAAGCGAATCTCAAATGTATTGATGCGGAAGTAGAGATCCTCGCGGAAGCTGTCTTCCTCGATCATGATGCGCAGGTCGCGGTTGGTCGCGCACAAGACACGGACATCAAACGTCACCGGCTGCGTCTCGCCGACGCGGCGGATCTCACCCGATTCCAGGAAGCGCAGCAGCTTGACCTGGATATTCTTGTTTAGCTCGCCCAACTCGTCGAGGAACACCGTCCCGCCATTGGCCACTTCAAAGAGGCCTTTGCGGTCTTTATCAGCTCCCGTGAACGCACCCCGGCAGTGGCCGAATAGCTCACTCTCGGCCAAATTCTCGGACAGCGCGGCACAGTTGATCGGCACGAATGGGCGCTCGGACCGCTTGCTTTCCTGCCACAGCGACCGCGCCGCCAGCTCTTTGCCCGTCCCCGTCTCACCAAGAATCAGCACCGGCGCGTCGCTCGGCGCGATACGGCTGATGAGATGCTGGACGCCAGCCATCGGGCTAGACTTGCCGACCAGGATGGTCGGCCCCTCGGCGGCCTGGACGCGCGTCTGCAGGGCCAAATTCTTGTTCTTGAGATCGCGGCGATCGGCGACCTTGCAGAGCATCGCCTCGATCTCGGCCAGCTTGCATGGTTTCGTGATGTAATCAAACGCGCCAAGCCGCATCGCTTCGATGGCCGTGTCCATGCTGGCATGGCCGGTCATCATGACGGCTTCGGTATCGGGGCTGACTTTTTTCAGATGCTCGAGAACTTCCAGGCCGCTCATGCCCGGCATGCGCAGATCGAGAATGGCGGCGTCGAAACAGCCCTTTTCGAGAGCTTTCATGGCCGCCTTGCCTTCAGGGCAGACCGTCACCTCATGGCCCAGGCGCGGCAGCTCCTCACGCATCAACTCTTGCAGCGGTCGCTCATCGTCGACGAAGAGGACACGCAAGCGGCGGTGCGCCTCGAGGCGATCACGGCCACCGGATCGGGTCGTTGTGATTTCACTCATAATTGACGTCGCATCCATGCGCGGCCCCGCGCCTGCCGGAGCCTGTCTTGTTATCTTGGTGAGCCGGGAGCGTAAGCTCCCGGAGTGAAAGACACGATTCCTGCAAAACTCCGGGAGCTGACGCTCCCGGCTCGCCCAGAGAACTCCAGGAGCTGACGCTCCCGGCTCGCCGTATGCCTACGCCGCCAGGCCCCGAATCGGTTTCCGTACCTCAAGGGGCTGAGGCGACTCTTCCACGAGCGTCAACGGTAGTCGTACCGTGAAGGTGCTGCCGCAATCAAGGCCAGCGCTGGCCGCTTCGATTTCGCCGCCATGTTGCGTGATGATGCCATGACTGATGGTTAAGCCAAGGCCAGTTCCTTTGCCGGTGCGGCTCCGCGTGAAGAACGGCTCAAAGATATTTTCGAGCACATCCTGCGTCATGCCGCAGCCGGTGTCGGTGAACTTCAATTCCGCCATACCACTTCTTTGCCCAAGACGCACGGTCAAGGTGCCGCCCTCAGTCATGCTGTCGAGGGCGTTGACGACGAGATTCAAGATCACCGACTTGATCTCCTCGGCATTCACTGGGGCCTGGACTAGAGCGTTGCCGGTGCGATCCGGGGCGATGAAAAACTCAATAGTCTTACCCTTGGCATTAGGCAAGTGCAAGGTGATGTCGAGCACACCTTGAATCAGTTGGCCAAGGTCGGTCATTTCGCGGCGCCGTTCACTGGTGCGGCTAAAGGCAAGCAGTCGTTCCGTGATGTTCTTGCAGCGGAACGCTTCTTCTTGAATCATCCTGAGATATTTCGTGAACACCTCGAAATCATCCGTTCCGCGACCGTTGCGGAGCAGATCCTTCAATCGGGCTTCCAGGGCTTCGCTGCTGAAGGCGATACTCGCCAGTGGATTATTGATCTCGTGCGCCACCCCCGCGGCCAGAAAGCCAACGCTCGCCAGCTTCTCGGAACGGACTAGCTGCCGGCTGCGTTCGTTTACCTGACGGGCCAGGTCGGTGTAGAGGTCCTGAAGCCGCTGCATCATTTCGTTGAAGGCGCCGGCGAGGTCTTCCATCTCGTCGCCGCTATGGACTTCGATGCGGCGAGTGAAATCGCCAAGAGCCACGCGGCGGACGCCGGCATCGAGGTCGCGGATCGAATTGAAGATCCAGGAATAAAACGACCGCATCAGTCCGATCATCACCAGTAGGCCGAGGATGCTGGCGGGGACGATGACCCAAAGAGCCAGCTGGTAATGGCGCCGCGATTCGTTGAGCTTGTCTTCGAGCTTCTTGTTCAGCGTGTCTTGCAGGTCGCGGGCGTTGGCAACCAAAATCGCGGAGCTTCGACGAACGGAATAGTGCAATTTCGTCGCCCGGGCGTTCCAGGCGTTGTAAAGCGGTGTTTTTGTGTAAAAGACACCTGGCGAGCCAAAATCGGTCAGCCCGATGATCGATACCAACTCGCGCGACAGCGTCTTGGGATCTTCTTCCTTGTCCTCTTCCGAGCCGGGCGTTACTTGCTGCGGGTGTCCTTGTTGCCAGCGGACAGCCTTCTCAAATCGGTCTATATCTTCTGGAAGGACCTGCTCGATTAGCTCCTGCTCATGATCGCTATTCGTCGCGTCCCGTCGACTGTTGAGGTTGTCGCTATTGAAAGCATTGAGAGCGGCCCGAACGTCCTGAACGGAAGGGTCGGCGCCAATTTGATGCTCGGACAACCCGGCCAGGCGATCGAGGTTGCTTTTCTCAACGAGGGCGTTCACCGATTCTTTGAACGCGACCGCTGCCTTCTGTTCCGCCATTTTGCCACGGATGGCGTTGACGGTGTTGTAGTAAGACCAAAGTCCGCGAAGGGTCCCGCCTAGCAGCAGGGCCATCGCCCCGACTACCAAGATCAAGCCGAGCATCAGCTTGTGGCGAATCCGCCATTGCGATGCCACGCCCACTCCTCCCTTGGGACGCAAATTGCCGGGTCGAATTCCCCCCGGAATCGACACGGCCTGGTGAACCGGGCGGACTCTACCAGAAGGCTTTCGTCAAATGGATACCAAATTTTCGGGCCGGAGGATGGGACGACTGGGTCGTTCGCTTGTAGCCGCATTCGTCAGAATGCGGCAGCGCGGGAGTCGCTGCCTTCGATGGGGCGTCGCGCCAAAAACGTGTCTGTGTTGGCGCGACGGTCCGTCAATCTAACACCTTGTTCTGTTTAAGGTTACAATGAGACCAAGACCGTCGCGCCAAAAAATCACGTGGGTACCCCTCCTCATAGGGATGGAAAATCAAATACCCCTGGCATTCTGGCGAATGCGGCTACAACCTGCTATTGACCCGCACCCAAGCCCCGGCTATACGCCCCGCTCTTCCGTAACAAAAAAGGATGGGCAATCATGCGCCACTTGTGGGCGGTGATGCTCGCGTTGTCGTTGGCGCCGGTGGGCGGATGCATCAGCACCCCGAATGGGCCAGCGGCAAACGAGCGCGGCGGGACAGTCCTGGCTCCGTTTCGTGGGCCGACGGGCAATGACATCGTTCAAATGGACATTGCCTTGATCGAACGTCCCGCCGACGATCCGTTTATCAATGAACAGGTCTGGACCCAGGTCGACGAGCAAGGCATCCGTGTCGACGGCGCTCAGAACCTCGAACAGAAAGCCTTGCTGGCGCGGAATGGCTTTCGCGTCGGCCAGCTCTTTGGCGCACCGCCGGCCGAGCTGTGCCGCTTGGTCGCCTCCGAACGCAATTGCGTCAATCCCCATCGTTTGACGATGCACGCCAATCGGCCGACCAACGTAATGCTTGGGTCAGCCTGGAGTCGCTGCACGTTTGACTTGAAGCAGGACAAGGAGACGGTCGCGGTCGATCTCGATAGGGCCTCGTGTCTGATTCAGGTGACGCCGCTGTTGACGGAAGAGGGCCGCACGATCCTACGCTTCACGCCGGCCATCAAGCATGGCGAGGCGCTGCGCACGACCCGGCCGGCGGTCGATCCCTCCGGCACGCGCTTTTGGGAGATGAAAGTCGAACAGCCGACGGAGACCTATTCTGACCTGAGCTGGGAACTCGCCGTCGGGCCGAATGAGAACGTATTGATCGGTACCGTCGCCGAGCGTGGCGACACGCTGGGTCAAAGGAGCTTCGTCTTCACAGAGGGAATGAAACCGGTGCAGCGCTTGCTCGTTCTGCGCGTCGGCCGCAGTCTCCCGAGCGCGGCGGAGACGATGCCCGCGGACGCCGACCTGGCGCGGGCGCCGTTGGTCTTGCAAGTGACGAACACCGCCTATCGCGCCAAGGCGCCGTGATAGAATCGGTGCCGATGCGTCCTCGATCACGCGAACATTTTTCCCACGCACGCTATCCTTTTCATCATGACGACGACACCGATTGAAATCGACGGTTCCCAGGGCGAAGGCGGCGGACAGATTCTGCGCAGCAGCATCGCCCTGTCTTTGCTCACGAAGAAGCCATTTCGGCTCCATAATATCCGCGCTGGTCGAAGCAAACCCGGCTTGCAGCCGCAACACCTTGCCAGCGTCCGCGCCGCCGCGGCGATAGGCCAGGCGAAGCTCAAAGGCGCTGCGCTTGGCAGCACGGAGCTGGACTTCGAGCCTGGGGCCATCAAAGCCGGCCCCTACCGCTTTGACATCGGCACGGCCGGAGCTACCAGTCTCCTTTTGCACACCATCTATCTGCCGCTCGCCTTGGGCGGGCAAGGCCCGAGTGAAATCACTGTGACGGGCGGCACCCATGTCACGACGAGCCCCAGCTTTCATTTCCTCGACCTGACCTGGCGCCGCTACCTGGCACGAATCGGCTTGAATCTAACGCTGACCCAGGTCCGGCCCGGCTTCTACCCGCGCGGCGGCGGCATGGTGGTGATGCACGTCGAGCCGGCCGCACGCTTGACGGGCCTTGTTCTCCGCGAGCGCGAGCCGATCAAGATCTCCGGCTTCAGCGCCGTGGCCGGCTTATCCGACGACATTGCGCGTCGACAGGCGCGCCGCGCAATCTATCTCCTCGAAAAGGCGACCGCTTTGGACTGTCCGATCGAGATCGAGAGATGGGAAGGCGGCCCGGCCTCGGTGCTGGGTATCGTCATGCAAGCCGGCCCCGTGACGTCGCTCTTTGTCGGCCTCGGCGCCCGAGGCAAACCAGCCGAGACCGTCGCCGAGGAAGCGGTCGAGGAGGCTCTGGCGTATTGGAAAGCCGAAAACGCCCCGGTCGATGCCCATAGCGCCGATCAGCTGGTCCTGCCGCTTGCGTTGGCGGAAGGCTCCTCGGAATTGCATATCGCCGAAGTGACGCCACACCTGCTGACGAATATCGATGTCATTCGACGCTTTTTGGATCGGGATATTTCTTGTGATGTCGGGACGAAGATGGTGCGGATTGTCTAGAGCGGTTTTTGTGGCGGCACGTTTCCAACGTGCCAATGAGTCGTCATGTTCGGGAATTGGCCCGTCCTTGATGTGCCCGCCTCGGGCGATTGTCGCTCCCGAGCCGTGGCCGGGGTCGGTAATCCGACCCCGGCGTGGCCCTAGCGGCTCCAGCGAACCAGGGTCGGAGTACCGACCCCGGCCACGGCTGGTAAAACGTCATAAACGAATTTCTGACTCAGGACACTAGTGCGCCGTCCAGACTAAATTTATGGGTGGCACAGACATTTCTGTCTGTGCGGGAACCAACGAATGTGCCTTTTTGCTGCACAGACAAGAATGTCTGTGCCACCCGTGAATTTAGTCTAGACGGGACACTAGCAAGGTCACTTCGCCGGCCGCGTTTCCAGCAGCGCTAGCGTGGCCCAACCCGACGTGGACAAGCGATTGGGGTAGCTCTCGGCCCCTCCTGGTCGGGTGGTCTCCTGCCAGCTGCCGTCCGCTTTCTGTTCTTTCAATAGATACTCTCGCCCTCTTTTTATCATCGCTTTGGCTTCAGCGCTCGGGGTCCGTGCCGCCAGCGCCAGCGTCACGAGGGCTGTGTCGAACACTTCGGGGGCGGAGGAGACATACGGCCCCCAGCCGGCCTCTTTGGATTCGCCCTTGCGGATGAGCGTGAGGCAATGTTCTTGCTGTGCGACCGCCGGTGCATCTTTCGCATCCCCTAAAGCCCACAGCACAGCGGCGGCGTCGAGGACGGTCTTGACCTCGACCTTCCGAAACCAGCCGTCGGCTTTTTCGAGCGCGCGATCAAATTCTTTGCCTGCTCGTCGCAAGATCACGCAGGCTTGGCGCGTGGCCAAGGCGGTGCCATAGGTGATCGACCCGCCGACGCCGCTCACCGTGCCGGCGCTCCAACTCCCATCCTTTAGTTGCTGAGCTGCGAGCAGCTTGGCGGTTTTGGTAAGGAGTGCGCGGTCTTTGACTTGGGCGGCATCAAAAGCCGCACCAAGAGCGCTGGTGAATTGCAATCGGGCCAGATCCTTGTCATTGAATGGGCCGTCGCCGCCGTTTTTGTCCCATTTGTCGGGCTGGGACAGCCACTCCGTCGTATCGGCGAGAACACGCTCGGGGATGGCATATTTCAAGGACAGACCCCGATACAGAGCGCGGGCTGCGTCGCCGTTGTTGTGACAGGAATAGCATTTGTTTTCGACCGCCCAGCGCGGCACTTCGCGCGCGAGATAAGCGAGCGCCCGCTCTTCCGGCTCGGCGGCGAAAGAGGTCAGGGTGAGCAGGGGAAGGAGGAACAGAGCAGGCAACGTAAATCTCCGCTTGGGCCTGGTACGTCAACGCCCTTTCACGCCGGTGAGCGCACCGCAATGAATCAATGTCGGCACGACGTTCCCGACGGTCATCCCGGCAGCGGTTAACCAGCCGCGATACTCGGCTGCACTGTAGGCGCGACCCTCTGTCACGGCGAAGAGCGAAGCGGAGTAAAGGGCGATCGGCAACGGCCCATCGAGAGCGTCGTTGAGAAAGACATCGTGGACGACCACTCGGCCGCCCGGAGCCAAGATGCCGGCACAACGACGTATCAGCTCCTGACACTCCGGCACGTCCCAATCATGGAGGATATTGGAGAGCAAGATCACGTCGGGTTTGTCCGCGATGCCGTCGGCGAACATATCGCCCGGCCGCAATTCGAGCCGGTCAAGGACGCCATAGGCCGTGGCCATCTCCTCGGCCACTTTCAACACTTCGGGCCGATCCCAGACGACGGCGCGAAGGTTTGGATATTTTTGCAGAAACGCGATACTATATATCCCCGTACCGCCGCCGACGTCTAGCAGCAGGCGTGCGGTGCTGAGGTCGACGCGCTCGGCGAGCACCGGCGCAACATTCTTGGCCCGACCGGCGAGCGCGAGCGTGAGACTACGCGCCCGCGCCTCTTTTTCCATCGCGGAATCAAGCCCCGCGCGGTAGATGAAGGCGACGCCATCTTGGTCGGCCTCAGCGCCGGCAGGGCGATTGGTTTGCAGCCGCTTCACCATCGCCAACACACCAGGGCTGTCAGCCGCGAGACCGAGGTAGTCGCCGACATAGAACGTGCCGCCCGGCAAGAGATGCTCTTGGGCCAGCGGCGTGACGTTGAGCGTATCCCCGGCCGCGACAATCAGGCCAAAGGCGGAGCGCGGTGAGCAACACGACGAAGGGCCGATCCGCTAGATTCAGTTTCGCTTGCAGCGATTGCCTGGCAAGCGGTCCCGCGGCGAAATGCTCGAAGACGTGGAGATGGGCGACGGCGGCGGTCAGGAGTTCCGTGCCAAAGCTGCCTCGATAAATCTCGAAGATCGGGGTGGGGTCGAGCTTGGGGGCTGATAAGGCGGAGAGAGTCACGGGTTAGGCCTCATAGTGTCCTGAGTCAGAAATTCGCTTGTGAGGTTTGCCCGCCGTGGCCGGGGTCGGTACTCCGACCCCGGTTCTCTAGAGTCGCTCGGGCTATACCGGGGTCGGAGTACCGACCCCGGCCACGGCTTTCGATTGATTGAACGAACTTCCGATTCAGAATAATAGGCCGTGGCCGGGGTCGGTACTCCGACCCCCGGTTCTCTAGAGTCGCTCGGGCTATACCGGGTCGGAGTACCGACCCCGGCCACGGCTTTCGATTGATTGAACGAACTTCCGATTCAGAATAATAGAAAATCAACGGAAAATCAGGTCGACAGCAACACGCCAGCCGGGAACGGCGGGCTCCGCATCGGCCGTATCGCCACGATGATAGACGGTCGGTATCGTCGGCGCATCCGCCTTGTAGACCGCGATTGCGGCCGCGAGGGGATCGACGTCCCAGACGACGAGCGTGCCGGCCTCGAAATAATCTGCCCGCTTGGCCTCCATCTCCGCTTCCGCCGCGTCGCCGTAATCGTTTTGGCTTCGCACCTCGACGGCAAAGGTCGGCGGGCCTTCGATGAAACGCATCAGATTGGTTGGCAACGTTCCGTCATAATAGGACACGTCCGGACCAAACGATTCGCGTCCGGAGATAAGCTCTGGAACGGTGAAGCCGATGCCGTCGTGGAAGGCCAAGCCGGTGCCGAGCTGCTCGACATACTCATCAAGACTGCGGTAGATTCGGCCCGCAATCAGAGTCGGGAGAACGCCGGATGCCATGGGTTGGACGATCCTTC
This sequence comes from uncultured Planctomycetaceae bacterium, assembly GCA_963790585.1. Lineage (GTDB taxonomy): Bacteria > Planctomycetota > Planctomycetia > Gemmatales > Gemmataceae > CAWBOY01. Next base: position 127,668 of record CAWBOY010000008.1, on the reverse strand, counting down.
CTCCGATCAATTCGGCTTTTCCCTCGACGCCGTAGAGATCATCAATGGTCGCGCGGACGGCGGTCATGGTAGAGGTCCTCCGATCGACGTTCGGCTCATCCAAAAATCAGGTTGACAGCAACGCGCCAGCCGGGCACGGCGGGCTCCGCATCGGCCGTATCGCCGCGATGATAGGCGGTCGGCGTCGTCGGCGCATCCGCCTTGTAGACCGCGATTGCGCCTGCGAGGGGATCGACGTCCCAGACAACGAGCGCGCCGGCCTCGAAATAATCCGTGCGCTTGCCCTCCAACTCCGCTTCCGCCGCCTCGCCATAGTCGTTTTGGCTTCGCACTTCAACGGCGAAGGTCGGCGGGCCTTCGATGAATCGCATCTCATTGATGGGGAGTGGACCTTTGTAATAGGCGGCATAAGGGCTGAAAGATTCTCGTCCCGACGCTAATTCCGGGACGCTGAAGCCGACGCCATCGGCCAAGGCGATGCTGACGCCCGTTTGCTGTGAATGATCGTCGATCAGCCGAGCAATGCGGAAAGCGATTCGGCTGGGTGCATATCCCGAAGGCATAAAACGGACGATCCTTCCTCCGATCAGCTCGGCTTTGCCTTCGACGCGATAGAGATCGTCGATGGTCGCGCGGCGGGCGGTCACGGTAGAGGTCCTCCGACGTAATTGTTCCTTTCAGAATAATCGGCCGCCGCGTCGCGGGCAATCACCGTGTCGGCCACGACAAGATCGGGAACCTTCATTTCAATGACGCGCATCGAACGCCATTTGCCTTGGCGGAACCGCCAACAAAAGGTGAGAGCCAACGACATGATATAGAGGCTGGCGAAGCTCCAGGCCCAATAGAGGCCCCAGCCATAACGCCAGGCCGCCCAGGTCGGCAGGATCATCACCGGCCAGGCGAAGGAGACCGCCACCCAGGTGACGAAGCGCATGTCGCCCGCCCCACGGAGCGCGAAGGAGAAGACCAAATTCGTCGTGTCGAAGACACAGTAAACAACGACGAAACGCATCAACACGACGACCAGCGGGCCCACTTCCTCCCAGCGCACGTCGGGTCGGTCGGAGCGAAAAAGCGAGGCCAAAGGCTCCGGCAAAAACAGGTAGATCAAACCGATCGCCAGGGTGACCGAGAGCGCCACCGCCAAACCTTGCCACGTACTCGCCGCCGCTAAATCAGGCCGATTTTCACCGAGGCGTTGGCCAACCAACACCTCGACCGCTTGACCAAAGCCCATTACGGGCAGAAATACGATCAAATTCAAAGAGAACGCGATCGACGTCGCGGCCAACTCCACGGACCCGATCCGGCCGACAAAGACGAGGAACAGGGTGAATCCCATCGTATCCAAGGCGAGAAAGACACCATTGGGAACGCCAAAGCGCATCAGGCGCAGAAACAAGGCGGCGTCGAACGACCGGCCTGCCCAGGTGCGATAAATCGCCCGGTATCGCGGACGAAGATATAACCCGACCGAGAGCAATGCCGACGTCGTCGCTCCCATCACCGTCGCCCAGCCGGCGCCAACGATGCCGATGCTTGGGTAGCCGAACAGTCCGTAAATCCAGGTCGCCGCGCAGATCACGTTAACACTCAAGCCGACGACATTGATGAGCAAAACCGTTCGACTATCGCCGCGACCCGCGAAGAAGCAGCCGATCGACGCCGAGACGAGCGTCGGCAACGCGGCCAGGCAAAGACACTGGAAATAGCGAATTTCCAGGTGCTGCAAGGCGTCGTTATGGCCGACGAACGCGAACAAGGGCGGCGCGAATGGTATGAGAAGCAAGAAGGCGAGTCCGCCCGCCAAGCTGAAGTAGAGCGATTGCCAGACGACAGGTCCGACCCGCTCCGGCTGCTTGGCGCCTGTGTATTGCGCGACGAAGGCCGTGGCGTAGTTTGCCGTGTTCATCAAGAAGCTGATCGGCGTCCAAAACAACATCGCCCCCGCCATCGACGCACCGACCGCTTCGCCGCCGGTCCAGGCGAGCAAGACGCGATCGACGAGAATTTGGAGGGTTAATAGGCTTTGACTGAGAATCAACGGCCATGCCAGCGTCAGAAGCTCGCGCACACTCCCCTTGGGTGAGCCTGTTTCCCGAGTTTCGTGGGGCATGGGACACCTGAGTAGGAGGAAGCGGTTTATTGTAGCATCTGATTGAGACAAACGATCGGCGTGACGAGTTCGCTGAATTCGAAGCCGGTAGGCGTCCTCGCCTAGGCCAGGTACAATACGCTCTATGCCGCACTTGGCCCATCCTTGGTTTCTTTTGCTGCTGCTCCTTATTCCGCCGCTGCTGTGGCGAATTCATCGTAGCGGTGTGGCGCTGCGATTCCCTGGTTCGGCGTTGCTGCGCGGGCTGCCTCAGGGGCGGGCGCGGATTCGCGCGCTTTGGTAGTTTGCTCCTGCGCGGCCTTGGCTTGACTTCGCTGGTCCTCGCTCTTTCTGGACCGCGCTGGCCCGACTCCAGCACGCGGATTGAGACGGAAGGGATCGCGATCATGATCCTCGTCGATGTCAGCAAGAGCATGGACAAAGACGATTTTGAATGGCAGGGCCGCAAGGTGAGCCGACTGGACGCGGTCAAACGCGTCGTGCAGCTATTTGTCAAAGGCAATCCGACGGATGGCTTGGCCGCGGAAATGGAAGCCGGTGCGTTCGCCGGCCGACCAAACGACCTGCTCGGCATGATTACCTTCGCCCATCGGCCGGAGACCGTCTGCCCGCTGACGCTGAGCCATTCGGTGCTGCTGGACATGCTTGATGCCGAGAAGGTGCGCACCACGCCGGACGAGGCGGAAACGAACTTAAGCGATCCAGTTGCTCTTGCTTTGCAGCGGCTGCGCGAAGCGGGGCCGAGGCGCAAAATCATCGTGCTGTTAACCGATGGCGAACACAACGTCGAACCAACCGCGTCCGGCTGGTCGCCGCGCGAGGCCGCCCAGGTCGCCGGATCGCTCGGCATTCCAATCTATACGCTTGACGCCGGCGTCCCGACAAATAAAGGGGCCAAGGACGACGAGCGCGGGGACGCAATCCAGAGCCTCGTCGATATGGCCCGCATCAGCCAGGGGACATACCACCAAACCCGCGATACGGAAACGCTCATCGAAGCCTGGCACGACATCGACCGCCTCGAACGGAACCCAATCCAGAGCTATCTCTATCGCCGGTATTACGAAACCTATCCGTGGTTCGGCCTCGCTTCGTTCGTCTTTTACTTGTTGGAACTGCTGCTGGCGATGACCTGGTGGCGACGATTGCCATGATCGCGTTCAAGACTCACTTCGCGCATCCGGAGCTGCTCTGGGCTTTCGTTGGTTTGCCCATTCTGGTGCTGATGTCGTATTGGGCGGCGGCGCGGCGGCGGCATGCGGTCACGGAACTCGCCGGTTTGTCGGCATCTCTCATGGCCCGAAAACGCAAAGAACGCTGGGGCGTGCTGCGCCGCCTGTGCCTCACGCTCGGGCTGAGTCTCGTCATCGTCGGCAGCGCTGGGCCACGTTGGGGGCTCGAGCCGGAGCAAACAGCGCCGGGGCGCGATCTCATCGCCGTTCTCGATTGCAGTCGTAGCATGTTGGCCGAACAGCCGACCCGCCTCGAACGCGGCCGGCGCGCATTGCTCAATCTGATTACCGCACTCAAACAGCACGGTGGCCATCGCATCGCCCTGGTCGCCTTCGCCGCGCATGCGAAAGTTGTCTGCCCGCTGACGCGCGACTACGATCATTTCCTGGAGACGCTCGGCAATCTGTTTGGCCCCCTAGAGGATTCGCTTGCATTGGCTCGGCGCATCGAAGCACTGGACATCGGCCCGAAGCGCGGCGACGTCTCGGGGACAAGGCTGGGCGCGGGGATCGACGAAGCATTACAAATCCGCGATCAGCGCTTTTTAGGAATAACGGACATCTTATTTATCTCCGATGGCGACGATCCCGCGCGCGATCGCGAATGGTACGCCGCCGCGGCCCGAGCGCGAGCGCGTGGCGTCCCTATCTACACGCTCGGTTTCGGCGATCCTGACAGCGATTCGATGTTGGCTAAGTCACTGCTGCGGCCGGACGAAACGCCATTCACGACGCGCCTGACGGAGGCGCCGTTGCAAGAAATCGCCGAAGTCACACAGGGCCGATACATTCCAGCCCACGATACGGCGGTGCCTCTCGGCGCGATCTATCTCGATTCGATCGCGACGCGCACCATGCGCGACGATGCGGAAGACACCTTGGTCGGCTTGCAGCCACGCTACGTCTGGTTTCTTTTGCCAGCATTTTTGTTGCTCGCGTGCAGTATAATGCTGCGATCATCCAGCGTTCGCGGGAGGGGGGTTTAGAGATGAATAAGCACTTCCAAGCCCCCGTTGCCGCCGAAGGTGGAGAGGTATGGACAATTGCCCCCCTCGCCCCCGAAGGGGGAGAGGGGTTGGGGGTGAGGGGGCAAAATTTGCCCACATTCCGCCCCCTCACCCCAACCCCTCTCCCCCTAAAGGGGGCGAGGGGCTTAAACCAGGGTCTTCTCCTTCTCTTTGTGGCAGTCCCTTTCCTTCTCATCGCCGCGGTAGCGGAACCACCGCCCGATTCCCTCGTCCGCCGCGGCAACGAAGCCTTCGCCCGAGGCGATTATGCCGAGGCGCTTGCGCTTTATCAGCGCGCGTCCGAGCGGGCCAGCGATCCGGGGCTGACCGCCTTCGACCAGGCGCTGGCGCGCTATCAATTGGCTCGGCTTGATCCTACTGGCGACTTCGCGGGCTTACGCGAGGCGGCGGATTTGTTCCGTTGTTGCACCGCTCTTGACGATCCACATCGACCGGAGGCTCTCTTCGGCTTTGCGAATTGCCTGCTTTTCGGACCGCCGGGGCCGCAGGGCGAAAACTATCGCCACGCGCTGGCGGCGTATGACAAATCGCTCGAACTCGCACCCAATTCCACGGTGGCGGCCGCGGCGCGCCTCAATCGCGCTCGGGCACGCCTCCTGGCCGATCAATACTTGCCCTCGCCCGAAAACGAGGACAAGGGCGACGACCCAGAGCGTGCGCCCGTCCTCGGCCTGAGAACAATAGAGATCAGGGACAGACCAAGGAGTCATCTAAGCCCGACGGCGCGGATCAAGCGGACACCGGGGCCGAGAAGGGGGACGGACCCAAGGGCGAAGGCCCCAAGGCAGCGGCCGCTGGGAATCCACGGCCCATCCCGAAAAAGGAAGAAGAGCCACCTTTGACCTCGAGCGAAGCGGAGACGCATCTGCGACAGGCGTTGCCGCTGATCCTCAAGGACATCCGCGATAGCCGGCTGCGTGGGCTGCGGCCCGTTCCGGAAGGGATCCGCGATTGGTAGAATGCTAGTGCGTCGTCGAGACTAAATTTACGGTGGCACAGACATTCCTGTCTGTGCGGGAGCCGACGAATGTGCGTTTAGGTGGCACAGACAGGAATGTCTGTGCCACCCGTAAATTTAGTCTCGACGACGCACTAGGAGCTTTGCCGCGCCGGTCATGGTTTTTGACAATGCGTCGATTCGCAATCGATCTCTCCCTGCTCTGCATCACTCTAGGCGCCGTGCCGAACGCGCTCGGGATAGAAGAACCGACGACGATTCCAACGACAGGCCGGCCTTGGCACGTTCCCTTCAGCGAAGCGAGCGGACAATTTCGCATTGCGGCTGTGGCCGACACCAATGCCTTGCGCGTCGAGCAGCCGTTGCTACTGCGAGTTCGGATCATGGCTCAGGGGGCCATCCACCAGCCGCCGCAGCGAATCAACCTGGCGGAGCTGCCAACCTTCACGCAATCCTTTTACATCGAGAACATCGAGACAGCGGATAAACAACTCGATCCGCAGACATGGGAGTTCGTCTATCGACTCAAACCGCGCTCGGCGAAGGTGCAGGAGATACCGAGCATTCCGTTGGCCTTCTACGATCCGGATATTCCGTTTCCCGAGAGCCGATTTCAAATCGACTATTCCGATCCGTTACCTCTCAAGGTGTTGCCCGCGAGGACGTTTGAGTTCGAGCGCCCGCCTTTGCCTGAGAGTGTGTATGCCGTGCCTGACGCGAGCCAGCTCCTCGAACGGCGTGGCCCGCCGGAGCCGCCGTCGATCTGGCTTACCTCGCTACTGCTGATCGCGCCGCCGCTGCTGTGCCTGGGCTGGTATCAGGCCTGGCGTCGCTATTGGCCAAGCAGCCTGGACGCTGACCGTCGTCAGCGCAGCCGGGCCGCCAAGGAAGCACTCAGAATGTTGGAGGAAATCGATTCGCTTCCGCCGGTCGCCGCGGCGACGCGCGCGGCGGCCGCTCTGACAAACTATCTACGGCAACGGCTCGGCCTGCCCGCGGAAGAGCCGACCCCCGCCGAGGTTGCCGACCGCGTACGCAATCAAGGATGTTCGGACGCGCTCGCCGCGCAAACGGCGACGATTTACGAGCAATGCGATGCGATACGATTTTCTGAAAGTTTGTCGCGCATGCCCGACACAAAAGACAATACCAACCTTTGCCGACAGGCGACCCGCCTGGTGCTCGAACTCGAGGAGGCGACGTGTCGCACCTCGGATTTTTAGGCTTAACAGCGTTCCTGGTCGTCGTGCCGGCGTGGGAGTCGCGCGATCTCTCGGATGTTGCTTTGGCCGAACACGCTGTGGCTGAGTTTCGACACGGAGTCGCGCTCCGGTCGGAGAAAGACCGTGGCGTACCGCGGTTCCGGCAGGCGGTACGGGATCTCGCGGAGCTGAGCCTGCGCGGCATGAGCAATCCGACTTTGTACCTGAGCCTTGGCAATGCCCAGCTTCTCGGCGGCGATGTCGCTGGTGCGATCGTCTCTTATCGAGTCGGTCTTCACTTTGAGCCGACAAGTCCGCATCTGCGTGCCGCGCTTGCGGCGGCCCGTAATCAAGTCGACTATCCGATCGAAGGCGCTCTTGGCAAACAGACGCCTTCAGTCAATACCTGGACGCCAGCATCGAATAGCATTTTGGCGCTCGCTTTTATCGCTTATGTAAGCGCTTGTGTTGTATTCACTCGATGGAGAATGAAGCGACACCGAAGCCTTCTCGTCATGAGCATCGCCTTCTTCCTCGCCGCGGTTACGACGACAGGTTGGGGCCTCATGATCTTTGAAAAAGAACGGACGGCCAACGTGGAGAGCTGGGCGGTCATTAAGATAGAAGGACAGCGCTTGCGTAAGGGCAACGGCTGGTTAAGTGACGGGCAGCCGGCGTTTCCCGCGCGCTACGCGACACCGCTGCCGATCGGCGTCGAGGCTCGGGTTTTGTGTGAGCGAGCCGACTGGGTGCAGCTGGAGCTTGGCGGCGGTGAGGTCGGTTGGCTTCCCAAGGCCGCTGTGTTGATCGTATAAAAATCGAACGATTCTCCTAAATTCGAGTGACCCATCCACCATGCACGAATCGCAACTCGCTCGTGGCTATCGGTTCGCGGGCGTCCATTGTGGCATCCGTCCGAATCCTGATCCGGAACGCTACGATTTGGCCCTGATCGTCAGCGATGCACCGGCCACCGTCGCCGGAGTGTTCACTCAGAATCGCGTGCGCACCGCGCCGGTTCGTATCTGTCAGGAGCGAGTGCCCTCGGCTACGGCGCGCGGCGTTGTCATCTGTTCCGGCAACGCCAATGCTTGCACCGGATCCCAAGGTGTGGCTGACGCCCGGCACATGACCGACGTCGCTGCCTGCGCCCTCGGCTTGGCCCAGGAACAGTTTCTCGTCTGCTCCACCGGTGTTATAGGCCGCCTTTTGCCTATGCCACAGGTCGAGAGCGGCATCGTCCGCGCTTCGATGGTGCTCCATCCCACGGTCCACGCGCTCGATTGTGCCGCCCGAGCCATTCTCACGACCGACACCCATCCCAAAATAAATCTGAAAACGATCTCAATTGACGGCGTTGATGTGCATTTGACCGGCATGGCCAAGGGAGCTGCCATGATCGGGCCGAACCTGGCTACGATGCTGGCGTTCGTCTTTACGGATGCTTCGATAGCTCCCGCCGATCTGTCGGCCGCGACGGCTCGGGCTGCCGGCAAGTCGTTCAATTGCGTCCGCGTCGAGGGGCACACGAGCACCAACGATACCTTACTCGTCTTTGCCAACGGCCAGGCTGCCTTGGACATGGCCCCCCTGGAGGGCGAACGCCTGGCCCGTTTTGAAAGCGCCCTCGCGGAAGTCTGTGGCGAGCTGGCCCGCGCCATCGCCGCCGATGCCGAGGGGGCAAAGCACCTGATAACCTTGCGCGTCGAAGGGCTGCGAACCGAAGAAGAGGCCCGCCGCGTGGCGACCGCCGTGGCCGATAGCGCTCTCGTCAAAACGGCTGTCTTTGGCGCTGATCCAAACTGGGGCCGCATCGTCTCCGCCGCAGGCTACGCCGGCGTCGAGTTCGAGGAAGAAGATCTATCGTTATGGGTCGGCGAGACGTGTCTTTACCAGGCCGGCGTGCCGCAACCGTTCGACGCCGCCGCCGCGTCGGCCTATCTGAAAGATCACCGTGAGATTGATATACGCCTACGATTCACCCTGGGCCAAGCCGCCTGCACTTTCTGGACCTGCGACCTGACCGATGAATATATCCGCCTCAACGCCGATTACACGACGTAGTTTATATAGCCCCCCGGCTTGCCGGGGGGTTGGCCTGGTTGGACTTTTACTCGACGAGTCGCTGCCTTGACTCGTCGATCGTCGCCGATGAGAATGGTTGTGCGGCGCCCACGAGAGGATCGCCCCTCGGGTCTGCCGCCCAAGTGTATAGTCGCATCTATCTTTCTGAGGTTAGCGTTCGGTGGAAATTCCAGTGCTTCTCGAGCCAACAGCAACAGGTTTTCGAGCATCGACGCAGAGTCCCGTGCCGCTATCTGCGGACGGTAGCACCGAAGCCGCGGCGATGAACGCGCTTTCAGACGTCCTCAAGCATCGTTTGCAAAACGGCGCTCAGTTGCGAATGCTGCGCACGCAAAATGAGGAGTCATTGGACGAAATCCATCAGAGGATGATCCTCAACCCACTATATCCTGAATTTCTCAAATCCATAGAAGAACATCGCAAAGTGGCTAATGCGATTGAGAATGCAGACTGATGGCCCTCTACTTGCTGGACACGACCACGCTCACTCACTTGCGACATCGGCATCCGGGCGTTTATTCGGCGTATTCTCGGCACAACGACCCTATGAGCGGTGACATTGTTGGAGTGGCATCTGTAAATGTGGAGGAGGTTGTCACGGGATGGCTTGGATATCTTCAGCGTTGCCGCACGCCGCAAGAAGAGCAATTCGCCTCACAAATGCTCAATGACGCCGTCTATTCTCTCGCACGCTTCGCACTTTACGCCATGACAGATGCCGCCGTGATTCGGCATGTTGCCTTCCGTAAGATGAGGCTGAACGTTGGCCGAAACGACCTGCGCTTGGCGGCGCTGGCCATAGAACTCGGCGCGACTGTAGTGACAGACAATATCCGAGACTTCGCGCGCGTGCCGGGACTGCTCTGGGTGGATTGGACGAAGTATGCTTTCCAATTACTCGGGGCGACAAGATTCGAACTTCCGATTTCCTAGAAACCGCATAATGAAACCGAGCCGGAAAGCGTGAACAACGGCCTATTAGTAGGACCATCGTGTTTTGCCCCAGTCGGATCTGGAAAACGCCTTCGTTTGGGTTAGCATAACCTGAAACGGAGGTATTGCCATGTCCGAGAAGCAGACACGCCGCCACTTTACGCCCCAAGAGAAGGTCGCTATCGTCAAGCGCCATCTCCTCGAAAACACGCCCATCTCCAAACTCTGCGATGAGTTCGAGATCAGCCCCACGCTCTTCTACCAGTGGCAGCGGCAACTCTTCGAGAATGCCCACCTCGCTTTCGAAAACGGCCGTAAGTCCAAGGCCGTCGACGACGCCAAGGATCAGAAGATCGAACGTCTCGAGGCCAAGCTGCAACGCAAGGATTCCGTGATGGCCGAGCTCATGGAAGAGCATACCCTTTTAAAAAAAGAGCTTGGGGAGATCTAAAGGGTCGTTGGGTGCCACACGACTCCCGCGACCAACTCGTCGACTTCGTCCGCGCTTGGAGCGACAAGACGGAGATCGCCGTCTGTCGCTTCCTGCCGTGGATCGGCATTGGCTCCAGTAAATTCCACGACTGGAAGCATCGCTTCGGCAAGGTCAACGAACACAACGCCTGGATACCACGCGACCACTGGCTCAGCGACGACGAGAAGGATCGCATCTGTACATTTGCTCGCTTCCATCCCCTCGAAGGCTATCGCCGACTGACCTTCATGATGCTCGACGCCGATGTTGTTGCCTGTAGTCCCACCAGTGTCTATCGCGTTCTGAAAGTCAATGGCTTGTTGGCGGGAGCCACTCCCAACATCTCCAAGAAGGGTACTGGTTTCGTTCAACCGTTGACACCCCATGAACACTGGCATGTCGATGTCAGTTACCTCAACATCGCTGGTACGTTTTACTTCCTTTGTTCCGTCCTCGATGGCTGTAGCCGCTTCATCGTCCATCACGAAATCCGCGAAAAAATGGAGGAATCCGACGTGGAGATTATTATTCAACGTGCCCGCGAGTCGTACCCCAACGCCAAGCCACGCATCATTTCCGACAATGGGCCCCAGTTCATTGCCAAGGACTTCAAGGAGTTCATTCGTATTGCCGGCATGACCCACGTCAAGACCTCCCCCTATTACCCACAGTCCAACGGTAAGATTGAACGCTGGCACAAAACTATCAAGGGGGAATGTATCCGTGTCCAGACGCCGTTGTCGCTTGACGAAGCACGGCGCATCGTTGGTGACTACACCGAGCACTACAATACGGTACGTTTGCACAGTGCCATTGGCTACGTCACCCCCAAGGATAAACTGGAGGGCCGGGATAAGGAGATCCAGGACACGCGTGATCGGAAGTTGGCCGAGGCTCGGGAACGCCGTAAGGTACAACGCCAGACCCAACGCCAGCAGGCTGAGTGTCAACCCATTGTCACTGCCACGCCGGCGATTGACTTCGCCGCCATTCGCGCAGTCGTCACCATGGCCGCCGTGTTGGAATTGCTCGGCTTCCGGGCCAACAGTAGTCAAGGTGCCCAGCAGCGTGGCCCTTGTCCGCTGCATGGCTCAACCACCGGGACGAGCCGTTGTTTCTCGGCTAACCTCGACGAGCAGATGTTCCATTGTTTCAAGTGTGGCTGTAGCGGCAACGCACTGGACCTATGGGCGAAGGCCAAGCGGTTGAGTGTCTACGATGCGGCCGTTGATTTGTGTCAATGCCTGGGCATCCGGTTGCCGTTGCTTGCGACGCGGAACAAAGAAGAGGAACCCGTAGCTACGGAAGAAAATTCCGGTACAATGCCGATGGCCTCGAGTTGAGGCTTTTTACTCGCTAACCCTGCGAGGCGATTCTTCCAGATTGGGCTGAACCAAGACAATCGCTCACGCTTTCCGGCTCGGTTGTTTCACGCTTTGACTTCCGGTCTTACCCCACTTCACCCACCTTATAGCGGATGAATTTAACGAGCTTCAGGCCAGCCGAAGAGAGGAGCTGGCCGACGGTCTTGCTGTCGTCTTTCACGAACAGCTGATCGACGAGGACATGGTCGGCGAACCAGGTCTTCATCTTGCCTTCGGCGATCATCTCGAGGATGTTCGCCGGTTTGCTGGCGTTCTTTGGGTCTTCCTTGATCTGGGCGGCGGCGATCTCTTTTTCCTTGGCTACGCGCTCGGCCGGCACTTCCGCGCGAGTCCCGGCAAGAGGGCTCTTGGCCGTGATGTGCATGCATATGTCACGGAGCAGTTGCGGATCCGCTTTCTCGCCTTCGACCAGGAGCAACACACCAACGCTGCCGTCGTGATGGACATAGGAACCCATCAGGCCGCTTGCCTTGGTAAAGCGCGCGACCTTCATGTTTTCACGAACCAGGCCGACAGCCTCGGCGATGCGGTCGTTGACGGTCTTTTTCGGATCGTCGATGAACGGCGCGGTGAGCAACGCTTCGGGGGTCGTGGCATTGGTCAGCGCGACCTGACGAGCCAGGTCGTTGGCCAGGGCGATGAAGAGATCGTTTTTGGCGGACGGGGCCGTCTCGCAGCGCAGCTCCAAGATGGAGCCGATCTTCTTGGCCGGGTCGATATAGATGGCGACGCGGCCTTCGCCGGCTTCACGGCTCACGAACTTGTCTTGAGCATCTTTGTTTTGGGTGCGCAGCCGTTCGACGGCCTTTTCCATGTCGCCATTGGCCTCGACCAGGGCGGCCTTGCACTTCATCATCTGCATTCCGGTACGTTTACGGAGTGCGTCCACCATTGCGGCTGTGATCTGGCTCATGCGACTAATCCTTGATCGGGAAACTTTGGCAATCAGCGCGGATTCTTTATATAGCCCCGGGCTTGCCCGGGGTTAAGAAAGACCGCCGGCAAGCCGGCGGCTATATAAATATCCTATTCATTTATTCTACGACAGCGGGAGCGGGGCGTGGGTTCGATTCGCCGCGCGAATCTTGCGGACGCTCGCCGCCGCGGTCTGGCCCGCGGTCGTTGCGACCGCCCTGCGGTCGCGGACGCGGACCAGATTGGTTGGCGGCCTCGGCGGGAAGAGCTGCCTTGCCTTCGATCACGGCGTTGGCGAGCTTGGCGAGAATCAACTCGATCGAGCGGATGCTGTCGTCGTTGCCCGGAATGGCTAAATCGACGGTGTCGGGATCGCTATCGGTGTCGATCAAGGAGACGACCGCGACGCCCATGCGTTGCGCTTCCTTGACGGCGATATGTTCGCGCTTCGGATCGACGACGATGAGAGCGTCGGGGAGACGATTCATGTCGCGGATGCCGGAGAGGTTACGATGAATCTTGGTCAGCTCGCGATTGAGCGTGGCCACCATCTTCTTGCTGTAGCCGCGGATCGCGGCGGATTCCGGGGCCTTGCTCAGCTCGAGCTTGCCGGTGCCGGCGTCGGAGAGCATCGTCTTCATATAGGCCGGCAGATTGACCTTGCCGGGATTTTCATGAGACGGCAGCCACATCGTCTCCAGCTCTTGGAGCCGTTTGAGCCGGTCGCGGATCGTGCGGTAATTTGTGAGAGTGCCGCCCAGCCAGCGCTCGTTGACGTAAGGCATGCCACAGCGAGCGGCCTCGCGCTCGATGGCTTCCTTGCTTTGGCGCTTGGTGCCGACGAAGAGCACGAGCGAGCCATTGGACGCGGTCTTGGCAAGATAGCGGTTGGTGCGCAACATACCGCGAACGGTTTCACGCAAGTCAATGATATGGATGAGGTTACGCTTGCCGTATATATACGGCCGCATCTTGGGATTCCAGCGACTAGCGCGATGGCCAAAATGGACGCCGGCCTCGATCAGATCTTTTACTTGGACAATGGCCACGCACGGCCCTCCTGCCCGCAGGCGGATTTAGTTAGGTAAATGTTCCACGCAAACACCCTCACTTCCCACAACGCTGCTGATGGCCCAGTCGCTCGTCCGGGGAAAGCGGAAAAAGTAATCGTAGCATCGATCGGCAAAGGGGTCAAAGGATCTTGGTGGGATTTTTTCGCGTTTGCGGGCGAGGATGAAGGTGCCGCGCGGCGAAACTTGACAGAAATTGGGGAAACCAGGAAAATGGATGCATGAAAACAACCCTCGATCTTCCTGATGAGCTGGTGCGTCAAATCAACTTGCGTGCCGCGGAGCAAGGGCAGAAGCCTGAGGATGTTATCGCGGGCTTACTTCAGGTCGTTCTAAATCCCGTTCCGCAGACCAGCGAGCATAGCGAACCCCTGTTATCCAGAAATCTCCCGTTGATAAAGGTCCGTTCCGCTCAACCAGACGACTTGAACAAACTATCCACGCAGGAATGGTGCGATTGGCTCAAGGACTTAGACCTGCAATTGGAAGTGGAGCGGTATGAAAAGGCTTTTGGATATCAACACGTGGATCGCGCTAACGATTGATGGGCATCAGGATCACAAGACTGTGCGCCACTGGTATGACACGGCAGCCCTCGGACAAGGCGACCTCGTCTTCTGCCGCCAGACGGAGCTAGGATTTCTTCGTTTGGTTACGCAAGAAGTGGTCATGAAGCGGTGTCATGCTCTCCCTCCCAAGAACGCCGAGGCGATTGAGTTCCTTGCCAACGTCTGCGGTGATCCAGCGGTTTCCCGAACCGACGAGCCGCCAGCAACAAGAACCCTATGGCTTGAACTCGGAGGCATCCTCCAGGCCGCGCCGAACGTCTGGATGGATGCCTATTTGGCAGCCTTCGCCATCGCCCTTGGGGCGGAGAGGGTTACATTCGATCGCGGCTTTAAGACCTATCAAAAGCGTGGGTTGAACCTTCATTTGCTGAATTCAAGGTAAAGGAAGATCACCTCCGCTCGAAACATATCCAACATTCCCACAAACAATACTCCTGGCGGACTATCGCTCTCGGAGCAAAGCATCCATGTGCGGCCGTTTCACGCAATACAACTACGGACGGCTGATCAATGCGATCGGCGAGCTGCCGTTTATCGGTGAGCGCGTGCCGCGTTATAACGTCGCGCCGACTCAACGCGTCCTTGCCTTGCGCCTGGGCAAGGACGGCGGCAAAGAACTCGTCTGGCTGCGCTGGGGGCTGATCCCTGCCTGGGCCAAGGACGCGAGCATCGCTACCCATACGTTCAATGTGCGCGGCGATACCGTTCATGAAAAGCCGGCTTTTCGGTCGGCCTTCGTGTCGCGGCGCTGCCTCATTCCCGTCGATGGCTTTTTCGAGTGGAAGAAAGGGACCGGCAAAAAGAAGACGCCTTATTTCATCGAGCGCAGTGATGGCGAGCCAATGGTCTTCGCCGGAATCTGGGACAGCTGGGTCGATCCTGAAGGGGAAGTCATCGAGTCGTGTTCGATCATCACGACCGATGCCACCGAGTTGTTGCGCCCGTTGCACACGCGCATGCCAGTGATTTTGGAAAAAGCCCATTTCGACCGCTGGCTGTCGGCAACGCGGTCCGACCTGGACGAGCTGCGCGGGCTGCTCAAGCCGTTTCCCTCGGAGCGTTTGAAGCTTCATCCGGTGTCGGAGCTGGTGAATAGTGCGCGAAACGAAGGGGCCGGGCTGATCGCTCCGGTAGCGGAGCAGGCGGCGGAGCGGACGTTGTTTG
The DNA here is from genome assembly GCA_963790585.1 of uncultured Planctomycetaceae bacterium. Classification (GTDB taxonomy): domain Bacteria; phylum Planctomycetota; class Planctomycetia; order Gemmatales; family Gemmataceae; genus CAWBOY01. The sequence goes on along the minus strand of CAWBOY010000008.1, from coordinate 112,536 downwards.
ATTAAAGAGATACACGGGCGGATGGAGGTTCCCCATGCCGATTCATGACTGGACGCGCGTTCGGGCCAACCGTTTTCACGACTTCCATCAAAGTTGGATAATTGCGATACGCAATTCGCTAAATGCCGGACTATTACCCGATGGCTATTTCGCCCTGGCCGATCAGCGGACGGGGGGGCCGGAGCCGGACGTTGTGACCTTGTCCATCCCCTTCGTGCGCGGCAGTGGCTCCGAGGGAGGATTTGCGCTGGCCGAAACGCCCGTGAAGGTGATGCATCAAACCCAAGCCGACGCAGCCCGGTACGCTCAAAAGGCGGATCGCGTCGCCATTCACCATCCGGATGGCACGGTTGTTTCGATAATCGAGATAGTCTCACCGGGGAACAAGGATAGTCGTCACGCGATCAAAACCTTTGCCCGCAAAGTGGTCGAGTTCTTGCACGTCGGAATTCATCTTCTGATTGTCGATCTGTTTCCACCTTCCAAACGGGACCCGCAGGGCATTCACAAATTGATCTGGGACCGCATCTGCGATGAAGAGTTTAGACTTCCTGCTGCCAAGCCGTTGACGTTGGCTGCTTACTCGGCCGGCACGGCCTTTCGGGCCTTCGTCGAACCCATTGCCGTTGGCGATCGTCTTCCGGACATGCCGATCTTTCTGACGCCGGAGCGCTATGTTGCCTGCCCGCTGGAATCGACCTATCAGGCATCGTGGGATGTCTTTCCCAAAGTGTTGAAGGCGTCATTGGAAAATCCCGACGAAGGGACGCACCCAGAGGTTCCCCATGCCGATTCATGACTGGATGCGCGTCTATTCGGGCTTGTTTCACCACTTCCATCAATCTTGGACAGTCTCGATCTGCAATGCCTTAAATTCAAGCCTGCTGCCGGATGGGATCACCGCGCTGGTCGAACAAAGGTCAGGTTCGGTGGAAGCGGACGTTCTCACTCTCGACCGCGGGGAAAATGTGCGGTCCCAAAACCCGATGCAGGGACGCGGCCTCGCCACGAAGGATCCGCCAGAAACACAGTTTATAAGCAGATCGACCAAAGAGGCCTATGCCGAGCGTGCCAACCGTATTGTCATCCAACAGCGGCTCGGGCCAACGATCGCCGTGATCGAGATCGTTTCGCCGGGCAACAAGGACAGCAAACGGGCGTTCAAGGAGTTCGTCGAAAAGAGTCAGGATTTCATAGCCAAAGGCATTCATTTGCTGGTCGTCGATCTCTTTCCCCCTACGAAACGCGATCCGCACGGGATTCATCGCGCTATCTGGGACGACTTCCAAGACGACGATGCTGCCTTCGAATTCCCAGCCAATAAAGACCGCATCTTAGCGTCTTATAAAGCAGGCCGATCCGAGAAGGTGGCCTATGTACAACCGGTAACAATAGGCGATACGATCCCGGATATGCCGCTGTTTCTTGCCGAAGCGTTTCATGTCATGGTACCACTCGAAGCGACGTATCAGGCGACCTGGACGTTATTGCCTGGCTCGGTGCGGGAGATCGTTGAAACCGGGAAAATGCCGGTTCAAGATGACGAATAAGAAGGGGAAATTTCCCCCGGCAAGCCGGGGGCTATATAAATTACAGCGGTCAAACCGGCTTCAAACCCGCCGCCACCAGAGACGCCTTCATCTTGCTGACCTTGTCCGGCGCCAGGCCCGACACCGGCGACCGGCTTGGCCCAATCGAGAGGCCGAGCAGCTGGAGCGCCGCTTTCACGCCGCCTGGGGCCGTGCAGAGCCCGAGGGCCAGGCGCAGCGGATTGAGCTGCAGCTGCGCCGCCTTAGCCGTAGCCAAGTCGCCATTCACAAACGAGTTATAGATTTTGGCCAGGAGCGCCGGCGCGATGTTTCCGGTGGCCGGGACCGCGCCGCGGGCGCCAAACTCCATGGCGGAAAAGATCATCGTGTCTCGGCCCATCAATACGGAGAAGCGCTCGGGGACGACGCGGATATACTCGATCGTGTTTTGCAAATCGCCGCTGGAGTCCTTGACCGCGAGAATGTTTGGGATCTCCGCGAGCCGGGCCACCGTGTCGACATCAATCTTGAGCCCGCCGCAGGTCGCGGGGTTGTTGTACAAAATAACAGGTAGCGACGTGCTTTCCGCGATTCGACGATAGTGATCGTAAATCTCTTGCTGATTGGGATATACGAAATAGGGCGTGATGATCGATACGCCGTCCACCCCCTCGCGCTCGGCCATTTTCGTGAGACGAATCGTCTCGCGCGTTGACTCGGCCCCGCTGCCCGCATAGACAGGCACGCGCTTATTGACGTGGGCTACAGCTGTAGCAATCACCTCCTGCTTCTCGCGCTCGTCGAGGCTGTAAAACTCGCTATTCGTGCCCAAAACGAAGATCCCATGCACGCCGGAATCGATCAAATGATCGAGAAACCAGCGGAGCCGAGGCAGGTCCAGGTCTTCGTTTGCCTGCATCGGCGTGGCTACGGGCGGGATAATTCCTTGGATTTTCATAGTTTCTGCTCACTTAACACAGGATCGGTAAATACGGAAACCCAGTGGAAAGGCGTAGCATCGGTAAATTGGAGCAATTGTAAGGATTGTGCAATTTTTTCCATTGCCACAAGTATGTCAAATAGGTAGGTTAGGCGAAATACGGTGGATAAACGGTCGCGAAACCGTTTCTATGTACCTTCTGTCGGCATGTGCCCGACGCAGTGTTTCCGCAACAGGGGCTAGAGGATTGAACATGAAGAGGCTTGTATTGGCCAGTCTGGCCATCGCCAGTTTATTGGCGGTAAATGGCATGTCCGACGCATTCGGCTTCAAGAAAAAGAAGCCGGCGTGCGACACCTGCTCGACTGGCTCGGTCGGGTATGGCAGCGGTGGTGTCTATGCTGGCAGCGCTTACGGCTGCGGCGCACCGATGAGCAGCGGTGATTGCGGCAGCTCGGTCAGCTACGTCGATCAAACTGTCACCGCATATCGCGCTGAAATGAAGACGCGTACTGTCATGAAGACTGTTTCCAAACAGGTCGCCAAGACAGTCAGCGAGCCGTACACCTACCAGGAATCCGTCACCGTGATGGTTCCCGAAAAGAAGACCGAGACCTATTACACGACCGTCACGAAACAGGTCCCGTATACCTATACGGAATCGGTTCCGGTCACGAAAGCCGTCAAGTCGATGGTGACGACCTACAAGCAGGTCGCCAAGCAGGTTCCTTATACCTACACCGTCAACGAAGCCGTGACGAAGCCCGTCACGACGACGCAGACCTTCTATACGTCGGTCGCCAAGCAGGTTCCTTATACCTACACGGTTAACGAAGCGATCACGGTTCCGGAAACCAAGACCGAAACCTTCTACACCTCGGTCGCCAAGCAGGTTCCTTACACCTACACGGTCAACGAAGCGATCACGGTTCCGGAAACCAAGACCGAAACCTTCTACACCTCGGTCGCCAAGCAGGTTCCTTACACCTACACGGTCAGCGTGCCGGTTGTAACCCCGACGACCAAGACAGAGACCTATTACACGTCGGTCGCCAAGCAGGTTCCGTACACCTACAGCGTATGCGTGCCGGTCACTGTCCCAGTAACCAAGACCGTGACCAGCTATCAATGCATTCCTGAGACCGTAACCAGCAACGTCTGCGTGACGAAGAAGATCTCTGTCCAGGAAATCGATCCTTGCACCGGCTGCGCCAAGACGGTTTGCAAGACCGTCAGCGAAATGCAGCCCGTTTGCAAGACCGTCATGAAGTCTGTTCCGGTTAGCCGCGAAATCACCTGCAACCAGACGACCTATCAGACGGAAACCAAGACCGCTATGAAGACGGTCTACGAAAGCGTTCCTCAGACCCGCGAAGTCACCGTCAACGTGACCTCGTACCAGCAGCAGACTAAGACCGACATGAAGACGGTCTACGAAAACGTTCCTCAGACCCGTCAAGTCACGGTCAACGTCACGAAGTACCAACCCGTCACGAAGACCGCGATGAAGACCGAGTACGAAAGCGTTCCTCAAACTCGCACCTTCACGGTCAACACGACGAAGTACCAGGCTGTCACCAAGACCGCGACGAAGACCGAGTACGAGAGCGTTCCGCAGACCAAAGAAGTCACCACCAACGTCACGAGCTATGTGCCTGTGACCAAGACGGCGACGAACACGGTTTATGAGAGCGTTCCTGAAACCAAGGAAGTGACCAGCAATGTCACCTCCTACGAAACCGTCACCAAGACCGCGAATCGTGACGTAACGGAATCCGTTCCCATGACCCGCGAAGTCACGGTCCAGGTCGCCAAGACCAACCTCGTGACCAAGACGGCTACCCGTCAGAAGACGGTTTACGAGACCGTCACCGAGACCGTCCCGACGACCGAAACCTACACCGAGTCGGTTCCTTACACCTACACGGTCAAGGTCGCCGTTCCCGCTCCGGCTTCGCCATGCGGCCCGGGCGCGATGTCTGCTCCGTCCTATGGTCCGGCCATGGGCGTGAGCAGCGGTTGCGGCTCGGACATGGGCTTCTCGGCTTCGCCGTATTCGATCAGCAGCGGCAGCGGTTTCGCTTGCGACGCTTGCTCGTCGAGCACCGGCCACAGCAAGGGCGGCAAGCTCTTCGGCTTCTGCAAGAAAAAATAGGTGGATTAGTCCGTAGTCAGTAGTCCGTAGTAAAAACGCCAGAGGCCACGTTACCCCATCCGGGTTGACGTGGCCTCTGGCGTTTTTTGCTACGGACTACTAACTACGGGCTACGGACTCCCCACTATAACTCGCCCACAGCGCATCGACGGGATGGGCCACCCACATGGACGGCTTCAGGCGGCGCAGCTGGCGTAGGATCTGTAGCTGGCAGCCGACGTTGCCCATGAAGACGGCGTCGGCGCCGGTCTCGACGATGTTGGCGCCTTGCGCAGGCCAACGAGGTTCGCCATTTCGGGCTGTGTGATGTTGTAACTCCCGGCGGCGCCGCAGCAGGTGTCGCTCTCGGCTAATGGCACCAATTCCAAGCCGGGAATCAAGGCCAGCAGCTGGCGCGGCTGGGCCCGGATCTTTTGGGCGTGAGCCAGGCCGCAGGCGTCGTGATAGGTTGCTTTCATCGGCAGCGGATGCGTCGGCTTGATCGGGCCTAGCTCCATGAGGAACTCGGTAATGTCTTTGACCTTACCGGCGAAGCGGTCGCCGGCGTTGACCTGATCGGTTCCCTCGAGCAGATGGCCATAATCCCTAAGGACTGGGCCGCAGCCGCCGGCGTTGGTGATGATCGCGTCCACCTTCTCCAAGCCTTCGGCCAGGCCTGGGCCAAAGGCCTCGCAGTTGCGGGCGGCGAACTTGTGCGCCGGCTCGACCAGCCCGGAATGGGCGTGAAGTGCTCCGCAACAGCCTTGTTGACGCGGAATCCAGACGTCGCAGCCGTTGTGCTGTAAGACGCGCGCCGTGGCGACCGTTGTCTGTGGGAAAAAGGCATCCGCCGCGCAGCCGACAAAGAGTGCGACGCGGGCCCGCTTCTTGCCGATTGCCGGCAATAGCTCAGGTAACTGCCCATGTGAGGGAGATAGCCGCGGGACAATCTCTTGCATCTGCCGCAGCGAGCGCGGCATCAGCCAGGCCATGCGATCCGCCAGGCCGCGTAGGCCCAGCAGCTGCAAAATCCGCAATGGCCAAAGCGCCCAACGCATCCGGCCCGCGTAGGGCGTCAGGTTGAACAACATCCAACGCTGCAGGCCGGAGACCATCGGCAACGCCGGCCCGAGTTTGGCCATGTCCTTCTTATAAGATCCGATAATCGAGTGATATTGCACACCGGACGGGCAAGCGCTCTCGCAGCCGAGACACTCGAGGCAGAGATCGAGATGTTGACGAACTTCAGGGCCAAGCTCCACCTTGCCGTCGGTGACGGCGCGCCAGAGATAAATGCGGCCGCGCGGGCTGTCGTTTTCGTTGCCCGTTTCGAGATAGGTCGGACACGAGGAGAGACAGAGACCGCAATGCACGCAGTCCATGAACAGCTCATAATCGATGCCCCGGCCCAGTTCGGGCTTGCCGGCATCGAGAACGGGCAGCGGGGTCGTTGCGGTCATGGAAGCTCTGTCTCCGGTGCGTATTTCCGCCGTTTAGATCCCCTCGACGAAGCGGCCGGGATTGAAAATCCCGCGTGGATCGAGGGCCTGCTTCACCTGCCGCATCACGGCTCCATCGCCGCGCGATTTACCCCAGACGGATAGCTTGGCCTTCCACGCCGAGGGACACTGCGTAATCACCAGATTCCCCTGGGCCGCGACGGCGGCTTCCAGAAGGTTCTTGGCGACTTCCTGCCCGCGCTCCTCCGTGATCTCCGCGACATGGCCATAGACGATGCCGGACCCAACCTGGGCGAAGAGGGCAGGTTCTTCCGGTAATGTCGAGGCCATGGCGCAGAAAGCGGCAACCGCGCTGGGCAACAGGTTCGCTTTGAATGATAGCAGCGCCGTCGAATCGAGTGGTAGCTCGGCGAGGCCATGCCAGAGCGGATCGCAAGCGCTCCCCGCGCGAGCCTCGACGCTGATGCCGGAGACCGACGCGGCTTCGGTCATGAGCTGCCCGACCTGCCAGCTGACGGCGCTATCGCTTTCCTCGAAGCCGACGATGAGCAGCCATTCCGAATAGGGCAACTCGACACCGTTTGTGCCGGCCAACTTTCGCGCCGCGCCCCGATTGAGAAGGTCGATGCTGACGGGCCGAGTCCGCGTCTGATGCACGAGAATGAGTAGCGCTTCCAAGCCGTAGCCGCTACAGCTGAGCGTCATGAGCGCATTCGCTTCCAGGCGCGGCCTGACCTTGAGCGTCACCTGGCTGATGACGCCGAGAGTACCGAGGGCGCCAATGTGTAATTTGCACAGATCATATCCGGCCACGTTCTTGACGACCCGGCCGCCGGCTTTGGTCTCTTGGCCTTCGTCGTTGATCGTGCTGATACCGATGACGTAATCGCGCAGCGTGCCCCAACCGAAGCGGCGCGAGCCGCTGACATTGGCCGCCATCGCCCCGCCGAGCGTCGCCTCCGCCGGGCGCGGCACATCGATAGGCAGCCTTTGATTTTCGGCAGCAAGGATCGCGTGCAACGACGCAAGAGTGATGCCCGCTTGAACCGTAATCGTCATATCGCGGGCGGGATAATCGATGACCGAGGCGAGGGACCGCAGATCGACCGCATGCCCCGGCCGACTCGGCTTGCCGCCAAGGCCTAGCATGGTGCGGCCGCCCATCGGATAGATGGCAGTTGTCGCGGCATGGCGCACCAAATCGCCGAGTTCCGCCGCGGAAGCGGGCCGGGCGACAGGTAGGGGACCGAAGTCATCGATCAGGCATGAGTCGGGAGAGGTCATACGGCCTATCTTAGATAATCGATCGATATTTGTTAAGAAGTAGTCGCGAAATGCCTTTCCAACCTCGGACGCAGGCCGGCGCCCCGCGGCATCTCGTTTGCTATCTACCTGCCGACACAGTTTAAGTTCCACAAAATCGAGCGGGACACGGATCTCATGAAGCGGACTATAAGACTGAGGGAAACAGCGTATGCAGACGATCCGATTGCGCGAAATAAACGCGTAGCCCTCATGATAAAGCGATTTGGTCAAGGCAGAGACCTGTGGAACGGCGAGCACCTTGGTGGGAAAGATGCTGCGCAGTGGCTACAACCGGATTGCGCATGTGAACAAGAATGCGCTATGGGACTGCGCAGCTGAATAGCCAACTTCTCTATCGATTATTGAACGCAGAACACCGTTCCGATTCGAGCGCATCGCCGTCCGCACGATGTTCATGGGAATTTTAGTCTTTCCAGCTTTTCCTCGCGCAGGCGCCATCGACGGTGACGGCATCCCGCCAGCAGAATGTTAATAATCTTATAAGCGATCTTAAAGGATTTTTACCGGCAAAGGACACTGTATGACTCTATCCCCCGCTGCGGGCACGTCGATCCGTGAGTTACCTGTCCCCTTGGAACGAGATGTCTTCCTGCGGACCTTGATCCGGGAATTGGCCGGCACGCTGCAGGACGTGGTTGGGCTCGAAGAGGCGTCCGGATTCGTAAGTGTAGTCGGCCAGCGGATCGGCGATCAAATTAACGACGCCTATAAGACGGCCTTGGGGGTAGAAGGCCTAACCCGGCATCAAGTGGCCGAAGTCTTGGTCGATCTCAAACGGCGCATTCAGGGTGACTTTTACGTTATCGAGGAGAGCGACGACAAGATTGTGTTCGGAAATCGCAAATGCCCCTTCGCCGAAAAAGTCGTAGGTCGTCCGGCATTGTGCATGATGACCTCGAACGTCTTCGGCGCCATCGCGGCCGAGAACCTCGGCTATGGTAAGGTCGCTCTCGAACAAACGATCGCCGACGGCGATCCCGAGTGCCGCGTCGTCGTTTATTTGAAGCCGACGGCCGAGGCGGAAGCGTCCGCGGGTCGGGAATACTTCAAAGGATAAATCTATCGTGCCCAATGAATCGTTTCTCAAAGTCGCCGACCTTCTACCGGAAGCCATGCTTTTGGTGTCCGCGGACGGTACGATTCTCGCGGCGAATCGGAGCGTTGAACGGTGTCTGCGCCTGTCTCCGGAGAAGATCCAGCAACGCCGCTTGCAAGAGGTCGTGGCCGACGACGCCGAGTCGCTCGCGCTCTATCTGCGCCTGCGCGCGTAGCAAAACCATCGTTCTCGGCGCTCTTAGAGTTGTGGGATCGGGGGAAGAGGAGATCTCCTGCCGCACCGAAGGCGCGGTCTACGAGCCCCGTGCCGGCGACAAGCCCGCCGTCATTATGTTACGTCTGCTTCCAAAGACATTGACGACCAGCCAATTCGTCACTCTCAATATGCGCATTGGCGAACTCTCGAAGGAAGTATCTCGCCGCAAGCGCGTCGAGGAACAGCTCCGCGAGCAGCGCGAATGGTTGCAAGTCACGCTGTCCAGTATCGGCGATGCCGTCATCGCCACCGATACGCGGGGTCAGGTGACCTTCATGAACGAGGTCGCTCAATGTTTGACAGGATGGACTAATCGGGATACGACGGATAAGCCCCTCACGGAAGTTTTCAACATCATCAACGAAGAGACGCGGCAACCGGTCGAAAGCCCGGTCGCAATCGTTTTGCGAGAGGGCCGCACCGTTGGTCTCGCGAACCATACGGTGTTGATTGCCAAGGACGGGACCGAGACACCCATTGACGACTGCGCCGCGCCGATCCGGCAAGCCGACGGCACTATTGCTGGAACCGTGCTCGTGTTTCATGGGGTCAGCGAGCAAAGAAACCTCGAAAAGGAACTGAGTCAACAAAACGCCAAGCTGCTCGAGGCCGATCGCCGTAAGGATGAATTTCTGGCCATGCTGGCTCATGAATTGCGGAATCCGCTGGCTCCGCTCACGACGTCTCTCACGATCCTTCGCAAACAGCAGACAAATAATCCTCTGATCGAACAGTCGTGCTCCATCATGGAAAGGCAGGTTAAGCACTTGGTTACTTTAGTTGACGACCTTCTTGACGTGGCGCGCATCACCCGGGGTCGAATCGAACTCCGCAAAGAGCGCGTCGAACTGAACGACCTGATCGACCGGGCGGTCGAAGCCGTCGGGCCGCTCATTGCCTCAAAGAACCATGATCTGTCGGTGTCGCTGCCGCGCGACACGATCTATTTGGACGCGGATCGTTCGCGGATTCAGCAAGTGCTGGTGAACCTGATCACCAACGCCTGCAAATTCACGCCTCCCGGCGGCATCATTCATCTAACCGTGCAACGGCTGGCGAACGAAGTTACCATCTCCGTCAAGGACAACGGTGCTGGACTGACCCCCGAAATGTTGCCTCACGTGTTTGATTTGTTTGCCCAGGGCGAGCGAACGTTGGCACGGTCCGAGGGCGGGCTTGGTATTGGGCTAACGATGGTGAAAAAACTGGTGGAGCTTCATGGCGGCAGGACGGCGGCGCGCAGCGACGGCCCCGGCCAAGGCAGTGAGTTCATCCTCTGGTTTCCTTGCGCCAATGTGGAACGATCGACGTTTCTGCCCCAGAGTTCCGACCCTGTCGAAGCCACGAGTCCCGTGCGCTCTCTGCGTATCCTCATCGTGGACGACAACGTCGATGCCGCCGATAGTCTCGCCATGCTGGTGAGTTCTTATGGCCACAAGGTTGTGGACGTGGTCCACAGCGGCCACGCCGCCGTCGAGTCGATTATGGACAATAAGCCCGAAATCGTCTTTCTCGACCTGGGCTTGCCCGGCCTCAATGGCTACGAAGTCGCCAAAAAAGTGCAGGAAGCCGAAATCGAGCCCCGGCCTCAACTCGTCGCTGTCTCGGGCTACGGCCTGGCCACCGACAAAGCCAAAGCACGGAACGTCGGAATCGATTATTACATCGTCAAACCGGTGAATCCCGAACGATTGCAAGATTTGCTCGCGAGTATCTGCCCATCCTGACGTTTAGCCGCAATACCGTTCGTCTAACCCGGCCCCTCGCTCTTCCTATAGTGGACAACGGCAATCTTTTATTTGGCAAGGGTGCATCCTTGCCAAATAACCTGGCTTCCAAGGTTGGCGCGTAAATTCTTTATTCACATGTACTTATCTTAATAATCACCAAGACGATCAACATGGTTAAAACGACCACCCTTGCCAAAAGTGCTTTGGCATGGCAAGGCTGGTCCGCCCAGGGATTGGGCAAAAGAAAACCCCTTAGACGAACGGTATTGCGGCTAAACGGGGCCGCGTGACGGCGGCATTAGAGTTGCATTGTCCATCCTATCGTTGCTATCTTTGAATTCACGAGATCCTCTCATGTCTGAACCCACAAAAAAACCAAAACGCGTTCTCGTCGTCGATGACAACCAAGACGCGGCGAATTCCTTGAGTATGCTGCTGATCCAAGCCGGCTATGAAGTCGAGACTTCCTACGACGGCAAGTCAGCCCTCGCCGCGGCCGAGCGCTTCGACCCGGACGCCTGCATCCTCGATATCAACATGCCAGGAATGGATGGCTACGAGTTGGCTCAGCACCTCAAAGAGAAAAATCATGCGCCGGCGGTCCTCGCAACCGTGACGGCTTACTCCGACAACGATCATCTCGACCATGCCGCCGACGCGGGATTTGACCTCCATTTCACGAAGCCAGCCGACCCTGTCGAAGTGATTGATCAAATCAACGATTGCCTGAATCGCTGAAAAAACAAAACCACTGCGGGGGACAGCTATAAATAAGCAAGGAGAGCGTTTGGTACCGCTCCACGCCCTGGAATTTCAAGACAATACTCAATGGAGAAACTATGCGAGTCTGGCCCGGACAGCCTTACCCTCTCGGAGCAACCTGGGATGGGGCAGGCGTCAATTTCGCCCTTTTTTCGGAACATGCGACGAAGGTTGAATTGTGTCTTTTCGAGACGCCGCAGGATACGAAGGAAACGCACTGCATTCCTTTCACCGAGCACACCGACCAGGTCTGGCACGCCTATTTGCCCGACGTCGAGCCAGCTCAACTCTATGGCTACCGCGTCCACGGGCCTTACGAACCCGCCAATGGCCATCGCTTTAATCCAAATAAGGTCGTCCTCGACCCTTACGCCAAGGCCATCGGTCGTGAGTTGAAATGGGACGATTCCCTCTTTGGCTACAAAATCGGTGATCCTGGTTCGGACCTCTCCTTCGACGAGCGCGATAGCGCGGCGTTCGCCGCGCTTGGCGCGGTCGTCGACAATGCGTTTACCTGGGGCGATGACCGGGCGCCTCGGACTCCCTGGCACAAGACCTTCATTTACGAGCTGCACGTCAAAGGCTTCACCATGAAGCATCCCGGCGTGCCCGAAAAATTGCGCGGCACCTATGCCGGCGTCTCGTCCGAGGCGGCCATCGCAGCACTTGCATAGCTTGGGGGTTACCGCGGTTGAATTGGAGCCGGTCCATCATCATGTCAACGACCGCCATCTCCTCGAACGCGGCCTGAGCAATTATTGGGGTTACAACACCCTGGCGTTCATGGCTCCGGACCTGACTTACGCTTCGACGCCGTCGCCGCGCAAGTCGGTCCAAGAATTCAAAATGATGGTGCGTTCGCTACATGCGGCCGGCATCGAAGTAATTCTCGACGTCGTCTACAACCATACGGGCGAAGGCAGCCCGTTGGGGCCGACCCTGTCGATGCGCGGCATCGATAACGCGAGTTATTACCGCCTTGCGCCGGAAAATCCGCGCTTCTACATGGACTTCACCGGTTGCGGCAACACGCTCAACATGCGGCATCCGCGCGTGCTTCAGCTTATCATGGATAGTCTGCGCTACTGGGTCACGGAGATGCGGGTCGATGGCTTCCGCTTCGATCTTGCCAGCACTCTGGCGCGCGAGCTGTTCGCCGTCAACAAGCTGGGGGCCTTCTTCGACATCATTCATCAGGATCCCGTTCTGTCGCAGGTCAAGCTGATCGCCGAGCCGTGGGATGTCGGCGAGGGCGGCTATCAGGTAGGCAATTTCCCCGTCCTCTGGACCGAATGGAACGGCAAATACCGCGACTGCGTGCGCCGGTTCTGGAAAGGCGACGGCGGCACCACCTCAGAATTCGCCACGCGCATTTCCGGATCGAGCGACCTCTACGCCTGGAGCGGCCGCCTGCCCCATGCCAGTATCAATTTCATTACTTGTCACGACGGCTTCAATCTGCAGGACCTGGTTAGTTACAACGAAAAACACAACGAGGCCAACGGCGAAGGCAACAAGGACGGCGCCAACGACAACCACAGCTGGAATTGCGGCGCCGAGGGCGAAACGAGCGACCCGGCGATTAAGGCGTTACGCGCACGACAAAAGCGCAATCTGATCGCCACTCTGCTGCTATCCCAGGGCGTGCCGATGCTGTGCAGCGGCGACGAGCTGAGCCATTCGCAAAAAGGCAACAACAACGCCTACTGTCAGGACAACGACATCACTTGGCTCAATTGGGATTTGGACGAAGAGAAAAAGAGCTTCCTTGACTTTGTGCGTAAGGTAGCCCTGATCTGGAAGGAACAGCCCGTCTTTCAGCGCCGCCGGTTCTTCCAGGGACGCTCCATTCGCGGGACCAACATTAAAGATCTTTCTTGGTTCAATCCGGCCGGCGAAGAAATGACGGATGAAGACTGGGGCGCGGCTTTCACCCGCTGTCTCGGCGTGAGGCTGGCCGGCGATCTGATTGGCGACGTCACGGAGCACGGCGAGCCGATCATCGGTGAAACGCTCTTGTTGCTACTCAACGCGCATCACGAGCCGATACCCTTTACGCTGCCCAAAACGCGTGCCGAGCATCACTGGGAACCCTTGATTGATTCGGCCGAGCCGACCGCGAAAGCAACGCCGCTGAATGGGGGCGACAAATATGAGCTCCAAGGGCGGTCCCTGGTTGTGCTGCGGACGCGCCTGGCGGAGGAGACCGGCCAAGTTGCGACGCCGGCTCAAATCGAGATGCTGCGCAAAGAAACCCACAAGACGACTCCGCCGCCGATGTTGACGACGCGCTGAATAGACAATCGACGTCAGCGACTGGAGATATTCTGTCTTTGAAGAGATCGTCTGTTTTCAAGAGCCGGGAGCGTCAGCGACCGGAGCGCATTACACGCGCACAGATTTTCTCAGGTCGCTTACGCTCCCGGCTCTTGAAAACAGAATAACCACTCGAAACCGATGGAGTCCGTCGTGACCAAGCAGTCTCCCAGGAATATCCACATAGGCGCAGAGATTCTCTCGGAGGGAGGCGTCCATTTTCGCGTCTGGGCGCCGCGGCGCCGCGCCGTTCAAGTTGTCCTTGAGTCCGGCCCCGGCGCTGGACAGCAAATAGCGTTGGCCCCGGAGAACGACGGCTATTTCTCGGGTACGTATCCTGCCGCGGCCAAGGGCACTCTGTACCGCTATCGGCTCGACGATTCGACTACCCTGTATCCGGACCCGGCTTCGCGCTTTCAACCTCAGGGGCCGCATGGCCCCTCGGAAGTCGTCTCCGCCCTTGACTATCAATGGACTGATTCCGGCTGGAAAGGCTGCCCCGTCGATGGCCAGGTAATCTATGAGATGCACATCGGCACCTTCACTCAAGAAGGAACATGGGACGCGGCAACCAGCGAGTTGCCGGCGCTGGCGGAACTCGGCATCACCGTGATCGAAGTTATGCCGATCGCTGATTTTCCAGGCACGTTTGGTTGGGGCTATGATGGCGTCAATCTATTTGCACCGACTCGGCTGTATGGACGTCCAGACGATCTGCGGCGTTTTGTCGATCGAGCGCATGCCCTGGGAATCGGTGTGATCCTTGATGTCGTTTACAATCATTTCGGTCCCGATGGAAATTACCTCAAGGAGTTCGCCCCGGCTTACTTCTCCGACCGTTACAAAAACGAATGGGGCGAGGCGATTAATTTCGATGGTCCGGACGCGACGCCCGTCCGCGATTTCTTCGCGGCCAACGCCGCCTACTGGATCGATGAATTCCACATGGATGGCCTGCGCCTCGACGCGACACAGCAGATCTTTGATTCCTCGCTTGAGAACATCTTGACGGTCGTCGGTAGGCGCATGCGCGAAGCCGCCAAAGGACGCGCGACGATCCTTGTCGCCGAGAACGAGCCGCAACACGTCAAGCTCGTAAAGCCGATCGATCAAGGGGGCTATGGCCTCGACATGCTCTGGAACGACGATTACCACCACAGCGCGATGGTCGTCCTTTCGGGGCATAATGAAGCCTATTACACGGACTACCACGGTACTCCGCAGGAGTTTATCTCCGCCGCCAAATGGGGTTATCTCTACCAGGGCCAGCGCTACAAATGGCAAAAGGCGCGGCGCGGCACACCTTCGATCGGCCTTCAGCCAAGCGCCTTCGTCACTTTTTTGCAGAACCACGACCAGGTCGCGAATTCCGCCACGGGCCTGCGTTGCAGCGAGTTAGCCTCTCCAGGCCAACTGCGAGCGCTCACGGCCTTCACGCTCTTGATGCCAGGCACGCCAATGTTGTTCCAGGGGCAGGAGTTTGCCGCCTCTAGTCCCTTTTTCTATTTCGCTGACCACAAACCCGACCTGGCCAAATTAGTTGCCAAGGGCCGAGGAGAGTTTCTCAAACAATTTCGCAGCGCCGCGTTGCCGGAGATTCAAGCCCAGCTCACCGATCCAGCCGATCGACAGACATTTGAGAGATCCAAATTGGATCTGACGGAGCGCCAAAAGAACGCCCCGATTTACGCCTTACACCGCGACCTGATTCGATTGCGTCGCGAAGACAAAGCTCTCCGCGCTCCCAAACGCGGTGAATTTGACGGCGCCGTATTGGGGGCTGGGGTATTCGTATTGAGATATTTCTCGACCGAAGGAGATCGATTGTTGGTCGTCAACTTGGGCCGAGATTATCAACTCGATCCTGCTCCAGAGCCGCTCTTGGCTCCGCCGGAAGGAATGAAATGGAAGATCACCTGGACGAGTGATGATCCCCGCTACGGCGGCATCGGCACGCCAGCATTGGATACAATTGAGAATTGGCGCATTCCAGGGCAGACGACAGTGTTGTTGACGCCCGCCGAGGGGCCAGCGGACACGATTCCACTCGACGCCCTATTGGCCGTTTAGCCGCGAGCCGTCAGGCGAGTATTATGCCACCATTGTTGTGGAACGGTCTCCCCTTGTTGTGGAACGGTCTCCTGACCGTTCCACCAAACAATGGCGAAGAACCGAGCCTGAAGCGTAAGCGAAGAGGCGTTAGATCGGTGTAATGCCCCTTCGCTTACGCTTCAGGCTCGGTAACGGTCCCCATTATTGATGACGTTCGCTGGATGAGGTATCTACTCCCATGTCCACGGTCGATGAACTCCTGCGGAAAACGATCGAGCGGATCAAGGCTCGTACCCGCTATCCGGAATCGACCTATCGTCTGCAATTTCACGCCGGCTTTACCTTCCGCGATGCGCTTAGCATTGTTCCGTATCTCCATGAACTCGGGATCACCCATTGCTATGCATCGCCCTATTTGAAGGCGCGTCCTGGTAGTCAGCACGGCTACGACATAACCGATCATGGCACTCTCAATCCCGAAATCGGCACGACCGCGGATTTTGAGGACTGGGTAAATGCCCTGCATACGAATGGCATGGGCCAGATTTTGGACATGGTTCCCAATCACATGGGAATCGTGGGCAATGAAAACACCTGGTGGAACGATGTCCTGGAGAATGGCCCTAGTTCGCCCTATGCCGGCTACTTCGACATTGCCTGGGGAGATTTGCCCAGGCCGGAGCTCCTGAATCGTGTGTTGCTCCCCTTTTTGGGCGAGCCTTATGCCAAGGTGCTCGAAGCGCAACAAATTCAGCTCACCTTCAACGCCGGCTCATTCTATCTGAACTATTTCGAGCATCGCTTCCCGGTCGCCCCTCAAAGCTACCGTCTCGTTCTGGAGCAAGATCTGGAGGCGTTGGAGAAACTCCTCCACCCGGATTCTCCGGCTCTCCAGGAGTACAAGAGTATTCTCACAGCGCTCTCCCATTTGCCGCCGCGCGAGGAGACGAGTACGGAGAAAATCGCGGAGAGACAACGCGAAAAAGAAGTCATCAAGCGCCGGCTGGCCAAGCTGTATCAGGAATGTGGCGAGATTCGCGATTCCATCCAAAAGACGATCACACGCTTCAACGGCACCGCGGGCGATTCCCACAGTTTCGACCTGCTCGATCAATTGCTCGACGACCAGGCGTATCGCCTCGCCTATTGGCGCGTCGCCTCCGATGAGATCAATTATCGGCGGTTCTTTGATGTCAACGAATTGGCCGCCCTGAGTATGGAAAAGCTCGAAGTCTTCACGGCCACGCATGCGCTGGTGCTCCGTTTGCTCGCCCAAGGCAAAATCGATGGGCTGCGCATCGATCATCCAGACGGGCTTTACGATCCCAAACAATATCTCGAGCGGCTGCAGCAGTACTACGTGCTGGCCTGCGCTCGTGAGCTGTTTGAATCGGAACCGGGGGACAAAGGCCAGTCGTGGAACGACCTCGAGCCGCTGCTCCTACAACAACTCGCGGGATTTCGCTGGGATGGCGGTCGCGGGCCACTTTATGTGGTCGTCGAAAAGATTCTCGGCATCTCGGAGGAACTTGCGAGCGATTGGAAGACCAACGGCACGAGCGGCTACAACTCGCTCAACGTAATCAATCGGCTCTTCGTCGACCGCCAAGGCGAAGAGCCGATCACGCGCCTCTACCAAACATGGATAGGAGATTCGACTTCATTCCATGACATGGTCTTTCAGAAAAAGGCACTGATTCTCCGCGTCGCGTTGTCCAGCGAACTGCAAATGCTGGCGCGGCAACTCGACAGGCTCGCGCAAAAGAACCGCTGGTCACGCGATTTTACGCTGAATACGTTGCGTTTCGTACTCCGAGAAGTCATCTCCTTTTTCCCGGTGTATCGCTCGTACATCTCGGACGAAGGTGTACACGAAACAGATCGCAAATATGTGGAATCCGCCATGCGTCGATCGATCGCGCACAATCGCACTCTCAGCCCATCCCTGTTCCGTTTTGTAAGCGACATGCTCCTGCTGCGCTATCCGGAGGGAAGTCCGAAGGAAGCCAGAGATGAACAGCTTCGTTTTACAGGCAAGTTTCAGCAGGTCACTGGGCCGGTCATGGCTAAGGGGCTCGAAGACACGACATTTTACGTCTATACGCGTCTGCTGTCGCTCAACGAAGTGGGTGGCGATGCCGGCCGGTTCGGCGATGCGCCGGAGGCGGTCCATCGCTTCCAGCAGAATCAGCAGACGAAATGGCCCTGGGCCCTGTCACCCTTGTCCACGCACGACACCAAGCGCAGCGAGGATGTGCGCGCTCGCCTCAATGTCCTATCCGAGTTGCCTGCCGAGTGGGAGGATTGTCTGAAGCGCTGGAGTCGGATGAATGAGCCGCATCGCGTCGCTTTTGAAGACACTCACGCGCCGGACGCCAATGAGGAATACCTGATATATCAGACTCTCTTAGGCGCCTGGCCGGTCGAGACAGAGGGCTTCACGGACTATGGGACTTTTATCAAGCGAATCCAGGCCTATATGACCAAGGCGTTGCATGAAGCCAAGGTCCATAGTAGCTGGATCAATCCCAACGAAGCCTACGATCAAGGCGTGCGCGATTTCATAGCCCGTATTCTTGACGAGAAAGCGAACCCTGATTTCGTCAGTGATTTGCGGGCTTTTCAGCGGCGCATCTGCCATTTTGGCCTGCTCAATTCGCTGTCACAGACGCTACTGAAGCTCGCTGCGCCGGGCGCGGCCGATACCTACCAGGGTACAGAGCTTTGGGATTTCAGTCTGGTCGACCCAGATAATCGTAGGCCTGTCGATTATGCCGACCGCCAGAGGATGCTGCGAACGCTGCGCGATCGTCTCGAAGCCGCGGGCTCGAATCGATGCGACATTGCTCATGAGCTGACCAATCTCAAAGAGAATGGTTTCATCAAGCTGTACCTTCACTACGAGGTGCTTCGCTGTCGGCGAGCTCATCCTGGTCTGTTTTCCGTCGGCGACTATACTCCGATTGAGGTACATGGAAGCCGAAGAGAGCATGTTTTTGCTTTTGCGCGGCGGCATGGAGAAGCGATGGCGCTTGTGGCTGTTCCGTTGTTCACGACGCGCTGGTTTCTAGTATGGATGGGTTGCCCCTTGGTGCCGCGGTATGGGGTGACACGCAACTGCTATTGCCGGCCTGGTGCCGTGGCCAAATGTGGCGAAATCTCTTCACCGGTGAAACGCTGCCGACGATGGATGACGCGGCACAGCCCACCTTATTCGCGCGGGAACTGTTCGCGCATTTCCCTGTCATCTTGCTAATGCGGCAACATTGAGAGTTTCCTCGCTTGCCCCTCGGTTCCTCGAAGATGAGGGGAGAATGTAGAAGGATTGACTTCCATGTCTCAACTTCGTGATTCGGCCCCGCGTTTGTGTCGCAAGATGGCCTGGTCGGCCGATGACGGCAACCCCGCCTCGGAGTCGCTGTTATCTCACGAATGGCTGGTAACGAACGGCTTGGGTGGTTACGCGTCGGGCTCCGTCGGTGGCGTACCGACGCGGCGCTATCATGGCCTGTTGGTCGCGGCCCTGCCTTCGCCTCTGGGCCGTATGATGATGTTCAACCATCTCTCCGAACAAGTTCGTCTCCCGGGCGGACGGGTCGTTCGATTTGGTGGCCTGGAGATGGTCGGCGGCCGATTGGAGCTGGGCGACGTCAGTCATCTCGTCGAGTTCTGCGTGGAGAATGGTCTCCCTGTCTGGCGCTACCGAATCGACAGCTCCTTACTCGAAAAACGGATCCACCTGGGACATAGACTGAACACAGTCTACATCACCTATCGCCTCCTGGAGGGCGAGGGAACCCTGCGTCTCAAGCTGCGACCGGCGGTCCATTTTCGGTCGCATGACGCCTCCGTGAACACACCTTTGAAAAACTCCTACACGCTTACGGCCGTCAACGACCATTGTGAGCTTTCTTCCGTAGAGGAATTGCCAAGCTTGCGCTTACTCCTTCATGGAGCAAACCGCGCCTTCACGATCGAAGGAAAGCAGATACGCGACCTGCATTACCGGATTGAAGAGTCGCGCGGCTACGACTCCGCGGGCGAACTCTGGTCGCCTGGTTATTTTCGCGTCGATCTCTCGCAAAAAAGCTCGGCTACTCTACTCGCATCCACGGAATCATGGCAAACGATCGAGGCGCTCACGGTGGATCAGGCGATCCAGGCGGAGAAAGAACGCCGCGATCGATTGCTGGTCCTGGCCGGGTCGGCCGCGGCGAACGAAGTCGGGGCGGAACTGGTCCTGGCCGCCGATCAATTCCTTATCACTCCCAAGGGGCGCGTCGAGGACGTGGCTCAAGCCCACGCCGTCGGCGATGAGATTCGTAGCGTGATCGCGGGCTATCATTGGTTCACCGACTGGGGCCGGGATACCATGATCAGCCTCGAAGGCCTGGCTTTGACGACGGGCCGACACATCGAAGCCGGTTACATCCTCAGAACCTTCGCGCGCTATGTTCGTGATGGCCTGATCCCGAACTTTTTCCCAGATGGGCAGAATGAGGGTGTTTATCACACCGCTGATGCGACGCTCTGGTTCTTCCACGCTCTTGATCGCTATCTGGTCCATACCGGCGACCGCTCGACGATGACGCGCTTGATTCCCAAATTGCTAGACATCGTCGATCACCATGTACGGGGTACTCGTTTCGGCATCGGCGTCGATGCCCGCGACGGCTTGCTCTCACAGGGACAAGAAGGCTACCAATTGACCTGGATGGACGCCAAGGTGGGCGACTGGGTGGTGACGCCGCGGCGCGGCAAGGCGGTCGAAATCAATGCCCTGTGGTACAACGCCCTGTGTCTCTTGAAGGATTGGGTGACCGAAGAACGTGGTGCCGAGGCGAGCCGTAACCTTCACGAGCAGGCGGAGCGGGTGCGGCGCAGCTTCAATGAACGCTTCTGGAATCAGGAAAAGGGCTATCTTTTTGACGTCGTCGACGGCCCGAAAGGGAACGACGCTTCCTGCCGCCCCAATCAAGTGTTGGCGATCTCCCTACGACACCCTGTCTTGGAGCAGACACGCTGGCAGCCGGTCATGGATGTGGTCAAGAAACAGTTGCTCACTCCGATCGGGTTGCGGTCGCTGGCCCCCGGTTCACCGGATTACAAGGACCGCTATTTCGGCGACCTGCGGTCGCGCGACGCGGCTTATCATCAAGGGACGGTGTGGGCCTGGCTCATCGGCCCCTATGTGGACGCCTGGCTAAAACTCAAACCGACGGACCGCGCTGGAGCCCGCCGTTTGTTGGAGGGCTTTATACCCCATTTGAGCGAAGCCTGCATCGGTTCGATCAGCGAGGTGTTCGATGCCACCGAGCCGTTCACGCCGCGCGGCTGCATCGCCCAGGCCTGGAGCGTCGCGGAAGTGCTGCGCTGCTGGGCGGAGACGGAGCCGCAGAGCATTCGCATTTCCGAGCCTGAAGCGTAAGCGAAGGGTATTATGGTAGACGCGGCATCTTGCCGCGTTGTTTGAGGTATCTTGTTTGATTTCGCGTCAACTTCAGGCGAAGGTCAACAACGCTGCAAGATGCCGCGTCTACCATAATACCTCGGTTGATTACCCTTCGGGTCTCGTATCCGCCGGGCCTGGCGCGGGCGAGAGATTGAGGGCCGTGTTCACGAGGCCGACGTGGGTGAACGCCTGGGGGAAGTTACCGACCAATCGGCCCGTTTTGGTATCGTATTCCTCGGAAATAAGGCCCACATCATTGCATAAGCCCAGCAGACGCTCGAAGATCTTGCGCGCCTCGGCCTCACGCCCCTGAAGGTGTAGATTGTCGGCCAGCCAGAACGTACAAGGCAAAAAGGCTCCTTCGCCCGCGGGCAAGCCGTCTACCGATTCATGCGAGAGGTAGCGCGCGACGAAGCCATCAGCCATCAGACCGCGCTCGATCGCGGCCACCGTGCCTAGAACGCGCGGGTCCTTCGCCGGCAGAAAGCCGACCAGCGGAATCATCAACAGGCTCGCATCGAGCTCGCGCGAGCCATAAGACTGGACAAAGGAACCGAGTTCGGCATTGAAACCGTCGTGACACACCTGGGCGTGAATCGTATCACGGACGCCGCGCCAGGCGCTCCAACGGCCCCTCGAACCCGAGCTTTTCGGCCGCTTTGATGCCGCGATCGAGAGCTACCCAGGCCATCACCTTGGAATGTGTGAAATGGCGCCTCGGGCCGCGGACCTCCCAAATTCCCTCGTCAGGCCGTTGCCATGCCGACTCGACAAACTCCAGAATCGCCTTGGCATTGGCCCAGCCGTCTGGATGTGCCTCCAGGCCGGCCATGCGCGCGTTGTACAAAGCATCGATGACTTCGCCGTAGACGTCGAGCTGAAATTGATTGGAGGCGGCATTGCCGATGCGCACCGGGCGCGCTCCCTCATAGCCGGGCAACCAGGTCAACTCCATTTCGGTCAAGCGACGTTCGCCGGCCAAGCCATACATGATCTGGGCTTCGCCCGGTCGACCCGCGACCGCGCGCAACAGCCAGGAGCGCCATTCGCGCGCCTCGTCGATGTATCCCGTCTTGAGCAGAGACAACAGCGTAAATGTGGCGTCGCGCAGCCAACAGAAACGATAGTCCCAATTGCGCACGCCTCCGAGCTGCTCGGGGAGGGATGTCGTCGGCGCCGCGACGATGCCGCCGGTCGGGGCGTAAGTCAAGGCCTTCAATGTGATAAGGGAGCGCACGACCTGTTCGCGCCACTCGCCATGATAGGTGCAGCGCTCGGACCACTCGCGCCACCAGCGCTCGGTTTCCAAAATGGCCCACCAGGGATCGATCGGCGGTGGCATCTGTTGATGCGAGGGATGCCAAACCAAGGTGAAGGCTTCCCGCTGCCCCGCCGCGACCGTGAACTCGGCTATCGTCGAGAAACCCTGACTCGTCAAGGGCACGGAGGTGATGAGCTGAAGATGATCGGGACCGGCCACGGCCGAGATGCCGCCCGTTACTCGTTTCACCCAAGGGATGATGGAGCCATAATAAAAACGAATGATCAGCTCCATCTTCATACGGACCTGGCCGCGCTTTCCCTCGACGACCCGAACTACGTCGGGCGCCTGCGCCCGTACACGCACCGGCATACAGTCGATCACGGTGACAGCGCCTTCGTCGGTTTCGTAATCCGTTTCCAGTACCAATGTGCCATCGCGGTAGCGGCGCCGCGTCGACTTGACCTCGCCTATCGGGGTGAGCAGCCAACGGCCATTCTCCGGCGTGCCCAGTAAAGCGGCAAAGCAAGCGGCCGAGTCGAAGCGTGGTAGACACAGCCAGTCCATCGACCCGTCCCGACTGATCAGAGCCGCGGTAAAGCAATCGCCAATGAGTGCGTAATCTTCAATGTGAGATGGCATCGTGCTTACTTTCTCGTTGACCAGGGGAGAACCGGAGGCAGCGTGATGGCTCGAACGCC
Organism: uncultured Planctomycetaceae bacterium; assembly: GCA_963790585.1. Lineage (GTDB taxonomy): Bacteria > Planctomycetota > Planctomycetia > Gemmatales > Gemmataceae > CAWBOY01. Next base: position 89,561 of record CAWBOY010000008.1, on the reverse strand, counting down.
GGCAGCAGCGGTGTAAGAGGCTGTCCGGCCCGTCTCCCCTCTCCCTCTGGGAGAGGGGTCGGGGGGCCTAAAACGACGATATTCCCTCACCCCCGGCCCCTCTCCCAGAGGGAGAGGGGAGACTGATCAAACAACCTTTAGGAAAACATATCGAAAACGCGCTTGGCATCGCCGCTCATGAATAACACCTTGTTGCGATCCGCAATATCCACATAGAGTTTGGCGCAGTTCTTGCTTCAGCACCCTATGCGAGATCACCGCGTACTTAAGAGTCCCACCTCGCATCCGCTGTGCCAGATGGACTTTTACGGTCTTTTTTAGCTGCGAATAGATACTATGAGTGAACCGACATCGCCCACAAGATGGAGATTCTGGTCTGAGCTTCGACTCATTTGCCAGAGAGGCGTGCAGGTCTGGAATATGGTTCCGACCGGCGATAAATGGGCATTCGCAGGCGCTTCGTGCCTCATGGCTTTCGCGAGCTTCACCGCGGTGGGGCTGCCGCTGGCGATGGGCGGCCTGGTTGATGGCATGAGCGGGGGCGTTCAGAACCATAATCCAGCCGACGAACTCTTCCGAACCGCCGCCTACTATCTCGGAATCATCGCGGGATTGGTGCTGCTGCGTGAGCTGCTCCATGTCTTTCGCCGCTACCTTGTTGAGAACACTTGCACGCGCATCGAGAAGCAATTAAGTGTGAAGGTCGTTTCTCACTTGCTCAAGGTCGACTTGGCCTCTTTGACCCATCAAAAATTGGGTAGTCTCAACGGTCGCATCTTTCGCAGCGTCGATGGTTATATGCGTTTTCTTAGAGCCGGTTTCCTCGACTTTTTCCCCGCTGCATTGACCGGATTGCTGGCGTTGTCGATTGCCTTCTGGAAAGCGCCCTGGATCGGCCTGGTGATGACGGCGATCATCCCGGCGTCGGTGTCGCTCACCGCCTGGCAACTACTTTCTCAGAAGAATATACGGCTCAAACTCATTCGCAGTCGTGAGGAAATGGACGGCGCGGTTACCGAACTGTTGACAGGGCTCGACTATGTCCGCGTCGCCGACACCCACGTCCAAGAAGTCAAACGCATCTCGCGGACGGCGGAGAGACGGCGCTCCACGGAGCTGAAGCATCATATCGCCATGGCGCTCTTTGGCGCCGCCAAGGCGCTCACCGAAGGGTTTTTTCACCTCATGGTGTTGTCCTTGGCCGTCTATTTGGCCGTCACCGGCGTCACGACCTTCGGCGATATTCTTAGCTTTTCCGCTCTCTTTCTCAGCGTCATGACGCCGATGGCCGAAGTGCATCGCATCCTCGATGAAGGCCACGAGGCCGGCCTGCGCGTCGGCGACCTGATCGAAATGCTGCATGAGCCAACCGACCGATCGTATCATACCGTGACGCATCGCCGGCCTCGGCTCGACGACGATGCGCCCCTCATCGATATCGAAGGATTGCAAGTCGCTTACAAGACGGCGGATCAACGCGAGGTGATGGCCCTTCACGGTGTTGATTTGAAAATCCGCTCCGGGGAAACGGTGGGTGTGGTAGGTCGATCGGGTTGCGGCAAATCGACTCTCGTCAAAGTGCTCATGCGGATCGTCCATCCCTGCGGCGGCAAGGTCAGCCTCAAAGGAATGCCATTGGAAGAAGTCTCGCGCCACGCCATCAGCCATCTCATCGGCTACGTGGGCCAATCGCCCTTTCTCTTCGCCGGCACCATCGAAGACAACATCACCTACGGCAGCACCGCGACCCACTTGCCAGAGGACGTCCGCGAGGCGGCACGCCGCGCCTGTATCCACGACGAAATCATGGAGATGCCCGACGGCTATACCACGGAATTGGCGGAGCGCGGCGCCAATCTCTCCGGCGGCCAGAGACAGCGAATCGCGCTGGCCCGTATCTTTCTCAAGGACCCGCCCATCCTGATTCTCGACGAGGCCACCAGCGCGCTCGACAGCATCAGCGAGCGCGCCGTACAGAAGGCGATCGACGCCGCCCGTTCGCAGCGCACCGTCATCCTGGCGGCGCACCGTCTCTCGACCCTGGTCGACGCCGACCGCATTCTCGTTTTCAACAACGGACAAATGGTCGAAGAGGGCCCGTATAATGAGCTGGCAAAACGCGGCGGCCTCTTTACGGAACTCGTTATGTCGGCCAAAGGCAAGTCGGCCGAGGTGATTGATGAAGAATCGCCCGAAGTAGCCGAGCAGCCGGCAGCGTGACCAAGGTTGTGGCGGCACGTTTCCAACGTGCCGACGTCGTTTCCGGCACGTTGGAAACGTGCCACCACAACTCCTTTCGCCCCCCTTGAGATATAATGACAAATATCTCATCGGGTGACCCACGGATGACCGCTACGACAATTCTAAACATCGCTCATATCGTCGCCGCGACCGAGGCGGAAGGGCCGGGGCGGCGTTTCGCTCTCTGGTTCCAGGGTTGCCCTTTGCGCTGCCCGGGTTGCTGCAATCCGGAGATGTTGCCGTTTGAAGGCGGCCGGCAGATCGCGTTGCCCGAGATCGTCGCCCAAGTCCACCGCGCTGTCGACGAACACAAAATCGAAGGCATCACCCTGCTCGGCGGCGAACCGCTCGCTCACGCGCCGGCCGCTGTCGCGCTGACGCGGGCCACGGCCGATCTGAACCTGAACCTGATGATCTTCAGCGGTTACACTCTCGAAGAAGCCCGGCGTCTGCCCGATCCCGCGATTGCCGAGCTGCTGGCGCTAACGGACATCCTCGTCGATGGCCCTTACCTCCGCGATCAACCCGAAGCGCGCCGCCGCTGGATCGGCTCGACGAATCAGCGCATTCATTTTCTGAGCGAGCGCGACTGTGCCGACGATCCGCGCTGGCAGAGATCGAATACATTAGAGATCCGTTTGAGAGGTAGTGAATTGACGGTCAATGGCTTTCCCGCGCACGCGCCGTCGGCCTGTGGCACAAGCCGCGAAGGTGAGATAATGCGCACTTTGGCGATCGGCGATATCCACGGTGCCTCACGAGCCCTCACCACCTTGCTCGACGCGGTCGACCTGCGGCCCGACGATCAATTGGTCACGCTCGGCGATTACGTCGATCGCGGCCCCGATAGCAAAGCCGTGCTCGATCGACTGATCCAAATCAAGGAGACAGGCAAGCTCGTCGCTCTGCGCGGCAATCACGAGCAAATGATGCTCGAAGCGCGTGATAGCGTCGAGTCATGCCGAATGTGGCTCGCCCACGGCGGCAAGCGAGCGCTCGCGTCCTATTATCCGCCCGGCCAGAGAATCGACTATTTCGATCTCTCGATTATTCCCGAGCGGCACTGGCGGTTTTTGGAACAGGACTGCGTCGATTGGTTTGAGATTGACACGCATTTCTTCGTTCACGCCAATGTTTACTACGATCTCCCTTTGAATGAACAGCCGATTTTCATGCTGCGCTGGGAGTCGTTCGACATGCCGGTGCCGCACATATCCGGCAAGGTCATGGTCTGCGGCCATACGCAGCAGCGCGATGGCCGGCCGTTCAACAACGGCCACGCCGTCTGCCTCGATACGAGCGCTTACACAAACCACGGCTGGTTGACCTGCTTGCACGTCGAGACGGGAAACTATTGGCAAGCCAATCAGCGCGGCGAGACGCGCACCGGGTCGTTGGAAATCGCTGAGTTCGATGAATGGGACCTGTAAACTCTCCGCTCCCCTCTTCCCCTCCACGCAGCGCCAGGCTATTCTGAGCCTATCCTACCTGCCGGCCTTGGTGCCTTCATGCTCTGGCTTATCTTGGCGCTCACCATCGGTGTCTCCTATTTGCTCGGGGCCATCCCGTTTGGCTATCTCGTCGCGCGAGCGCGCGGTGTGGACATCCTCAAAGCTGGCAGCGGTAATATCGGCGCGACTAACGTTGGCCGCGTCCTGGGTCGCACTTGGGGGCTGGTCGTCTTTGTTCTCGACTTCGTCAAAGGAGCGGGCCCGACGCTGACAGCGCGCTTCCTCGAACCGTCGCTCGCCGCCGAACTGGCTCAGGGCGTCTTACCCGTCACTGCCGCGATCTCCGCATTTCTTGGCCATCTGTTCCCCATCTACCTCGGCTTTCGCGGCGGCAAAGGCGTGGCTACCGGCGTCGGCGCGATCACCGTCCTGATGCCCGCAATCGCCGGAGCCGTGTTAATCGCCTGGGTCGCCTTGCTGGCGGCGACTGCGCTATGTCTCGGTAGCTTCCCTCGGCGGCACGCTGGTCATGCTCGTCATTCGACTCACTTCGACGCCGGAACCGTTCGCGGCCGATCACCTCGCGATCACCTTGTTCTGTTTCGTAGGCACGGCCCTCGTCTGGCTCCGCCATGCCGCCAATATCGCTCGACTTGTTCAGGGGACCGAAAATCGCTTCAAGGAGACTTCAACCATGTTATTTCTGGGAAAGGCTATCCACGTAGTGGCTCTCGGCCTGTGGTTTGGTACGGCCGTCTTCTTCACGATCACCGGCCTGGTCGTCTTCGACACCTTTGAAAAAGAGAGCCTCAAGCAACCGCGAGAACTCTGGTTTCCCATGCCCGAGGCCTTCGACCAGCCACGGCCCAGCGAAAAGTTCCCCGAGCCGCTCAAGAAGGAGCAAGGCTCGCGTGTCGCCGCGACCGCGCTCGCTCCCCTGTTCGATTGGTATTACGCTCTCCAAATGGCCTGCGCCGCGCTGGTAACCGTGACCGCTTTCGGTTGGTGGTCCGCACAGACCGGAGGCGGACACAGGCTCCGGGCCGTCATATTATTTGTTGCCTTAATGACGGTGGCGGTCGGTTGGTGGATGGAACTCAAAGTCCACGAGCTGCGCGGCCCACGAAACGCGAAAACAGATGCTGTTTTACTAAAGACCTACGGAAGTTCGGAAGCTGATCGAACGGTCGCGATCAAAGACGCCGAGGACGCGCGGAGAGCCTTCGGTATGTGGCATGGTTTGAGCGTCACGTTGAATCTGGTAACTCTCTTATTGGTGACGATCGGCATGATCCTGGCGGCGACTTTGCCTGGCGGCGTAGTGCGCAGACCGGAACAACCGTTAGCGCCCCGTCTAGACTAAATTTGCGGGTGGCACAGACATTCCTGTCTGTGCAGCAAAAGGCACATTCGTCGGTTCCCACACAGATAGGAATGTCTGTGCCACCCGCAAATTTAGTCTGGACGGTGCAGTAGTTTCCTAAATCGGAAGTTCGCTCAATAAATCGCAGATCGTGGCCGGGCTCGGTACTCCGACTCCGGTTCCCTGGAGCCACTCGAGCTTCACCGGGGTCGGAGTACCGACCCCGGCCACGGCTGACAAACGGCCGAGAGAATGATCCAAAGTAAACGAGCCGAGTACGAAGGGGGCGGGGGCGCCTGACGCTTCCCGCTTCCTTCGTGCCCGGCTCGTTTGAAATTCTTTCGAACCGACCTTATTTTCCAGTGTCCAGCTTCGTCACATATGTCTTCGCCTTGTCCGGCGTCGTCGGCGTGACTTTCGGCGTCGGCTTCTCACCATAGGCGGGATAACTGCGCTTGGCTGGCTCGACGGGCAACGACACAGGCCGGCCTTGCGGAAGCGGCGCTGGTTCGTTGAAGCCGCTATCAATTCTCGGCATCGGCACCGATCGGCTCGGGCCACCGTCATACGGGAATGTGCCGTTGCCCTGAACCGGCGACGGCGCCGGCAAAAGCTGGCCATAAGGAGACTGGCTGATTACCGCCGGAGCTGGAGCTGGCGTCGGCGGCGCGTCCAAGGTGGTGGCGCCCAACGTCGTCAGCGGCCCGAAATTGTAATACGAGAAGTTCGGCGTCGTGCTCAACGTGGAATTCACGTAGGAAGGATAGGTGTAGGTCGGATAGCTGTAAATTGGATACGAGTAGTAGGGGTAGCTATAGATGTATGGCGAATAGAAGCCGCCGTAGTAGGGTCCGAATCCGTAATAGCCGCCGTAGCCATAACCTCTACGATAGCCGCCATAGTAACCGCCGTAGCCGTAACCATAGCCGCCGCGATAGCCGCCGTAGCCATAGCCGCCACGGTATCCGCCATACCCATAGCCGCCGCGATAACTTGCGACGGCGACGCCGCCGCGATAACTGCTGACAGCGACGCCACCGCGAGACCCGCCGCCATAGCCGCCGCGGCCTTTGACGTCGATCGTATCGGCATCGCCTTTGCCGTCGAGCTTGGAAACGGTCGCATCGGAAGCCGGGCCGAAGCCAAGCTTGAATGTATCATCCGCTCGGGCCGGCGCTGCGAGAGTGCAAACGCCCGCGGCCGTGAGCAGAGTTGCAGCGAGACCTCGGAAGGACATGGTAAACACTCCTATAGAAGATAGGATAAGGAAGAGATTCACTCTTCCCGATCGTGCCGCGATGGCCCTGGTCCGCTGGCTCGCCATCTGTAAACATTTTATCGAGATGGGAAGGCGTGTCAAATACGTGGGGTGCGCAAGTGTTCTTTGCGAGCCGGGAGCGTCAGCGACCGGAGCGCATTACACTCGCTCAAATTTTCTCCGGGCGCCGACTCTCCCGGCTCGCAAAGACCCCATTGTAGGAGACCACCCTGTCTGAAACCCTCCTGATCGTCGGCGCCAGCGCTCGGGCGGCGGCTTTGTCCGCTTTACGAGCGGGATTCAAGCCGTGGTGCGCTGATCTGTTCGCCGATGTCGATCTGCAGGCTGCCTGTCCGACGCATCGTCTGCGAGGACCGTTTCCGGGAAACATTGAGGACATTAAGGCTTGGTTCGACCGCACTCCTCCGGGCCCTTGGATCTACACAGGCGGTTTGGAAAATCATCCAACCCTTTTGCGACGACTTGCGGCGAAACGGCCGCTGTTCGGCATCTCGGGAGCCGCCCTGCGCCACGTCCGTGACCCGATCGGGCTCACCCAGCACTTGCGGCAGCTGGGCGTCAGCTGTCCCGGCGTCGTCGCCTCCGGCTCGGCGGTTCCCAGAGAATTGTCATGGCTTCTAAAACCCCGCCGCGGTGCCGGCGGCTTCGGCATACGTCCGGCTCGAGCGGGCGAGATCGTGCCGCGCGGTTTCTATGCCCAGGAACGGATCGCCGGTTCCCCGGCATCGGCCCTCTATGTAGCCGATGGTTCGAGCGCCCTTTTTCTCGGCGCGACTCGCCAACTCATTGGCGAGCCGTGGTTGCATGCCGCCCCGTTCCGCTATTGCGGCAACATCGGCCCACTTGATCTGTCGGCGAGCCAAGCCCGGCATCTGACGGATCTAGGCGGCGCAATAACCCAACGTCGTAGACTACGTGGCCTATTTGGCGTGGATGGGATCTTAAAAGAAGACAATACGTTCTGGCCGATCGAGGTCAATCCGCGCTATACGGCGTCGGTCGAGGTCCTCGAACGCGCTACAGGCCTCGCCTTTCTGGACCGACATGCCCGCGTTTTTCGCGGCGATCCTCGGGCGCTCGAACCGTTGACGCTGTCGCCATGCCGAACAATCGTCGGCAAGGCCGTGCTGTTCGCGGCCCGCGATCTCGTTTTCCCTGAGACCGGGCCGTGGCAACAGAGTGTTGGCTTCGCGGACATTCCCGCTTCCGGAGAGCATCTCTTAGCGGGGCATCCCGTGCTGACGTTCTTCGTGGAAGGCACGGTAGTGCGAGAATGTGAATCGCGTCTGAGGTCGATCGGAGGCGCGTTGAGTCGATACTTCGCGCCACCGAAAGGAAAGCCATCGACTTGAATCGCACATTCGATCAAATCCATGCGTAGATTTCGATTGAGATTAGTCGCCCACTCCTATGAAGGTCGCATCCGTCGGCGTCAGCTGTGTCCAGCCATTGGATGTTGTCCAAGTCCACACGCCACCGCCGGTAAATCGGGCGCCAACAGATCCGAATCCGCCCATGCCAGCAAATCCCGCGTCCCTGCCAGTCAGCTGGGTCCAACCGATTGAGCCCGTGTTCGTGTTTTGGTTATAACGCCAAACTCCGTTACCCTGGAACTCGGCCGTCACGTCGCCATACAGATCAATACCCACCGAAAAGGCGTCTGACGACGTCAACTGCGTCCAGCCTTTGGCGAAAGAGCTACTGTTTAGGTTGTAACGCCAAACTCCCAGATTTGGGAACTCAGCCACGACTTCTCCATACTTGGCGTCAATCTCGGTCGCGGTGACCGAGGTCAACTGCGTCCAGCCAGAGGTTACCTGGTTAATCCAAACTCCTGACCCTTTGAAGTTCGCCGCCACATCGCCAGTCAGGTCATAAGTAACGACTTGGGTGGCGTCGGCCGTTGTTAGCTGTTTCCAGCCGTACAAGGAATCGCCCGGGTAGTCATCGTAGCGCCAGACGCCGCTGCCTGAAAATTCAGCCGCTACACCGCTATGGTTATTGATTGAGATGGAGGTTGCATCCGCAGTAGTCAACTGCTTCCACCCGAGCGCGCCCACAGTCGTGTTTTGGTTGTAACGCCAGACACCAGAACCTTTAAACTCAGCGACTACGCTTCCATACAAATCATCAACCGCGACGAGCGAGGCGGCGGCGGGCGTCAAGGGGTGCCAACCGGGACTGAAAGACGCTGTGCTAGAGTCATTATGCAGGAACACTCCAGCAGAGAATATGCCCACTACAAAAGCCGGGGTTGTGCGATCCTCCAAGAGTTCCAGCCTCGGACGAGTAGTTCGCCCAAACTCGGTTCGATTGCGGGGGATTTTTGCTAGCCAACTCATGAAATGCGTATCCTTTCATCGCACGACGGATAAATGAATGCTGAAAAGCCGAGCCACACCAGACCCCGTAAGGGATCATGGTTAGGCCATGAAGGACCTTCTCGCGACACTTTATCATCCAAAGCGACTAAAGTCCTGCGAAAAGTTCACAATTTCTTACAAATGCATGCGCATTTTGAAGTGCATCGTTTGTTGCATTTCGGGCTTCCGGTATTTGCCATAGATGGCAAGAGCTTCAACGACTGGAAACGGAATGCAGCTGCACGAAAAAAGGCCCATGAGGCTTGCCGCGTGGGCCTTTCCTTTTGAGGTGAGAGTGAGAGGTCGTTGCGGAATTTCGCCCAGTGCAGGCCTTGAGGACGCTCAATCTTCCTGACAATGTCGCCGCAGCCAGACACGCATCTGATTAAGCGTATGATTGAACGAAGGGAAATCAAAAGGGAGCAGCTCGATCACCGAGACAGGATAATTGGCCAGGCACAGAGTGGCGCCGCCCTCTTCCTGCGGCTCAATCCATGGGTCGCCCGTGAAGCGACGATCGAGCAACGAAGGGCGGATACACAGGGGTTTTTCAGACACGAGCCGAGACGGGAGTTGAGTCAGCATTAGGTTCGTCTGCCTCAAGGGTCGGTGGTCGGTGGACGACCCGATCGGTTCGCACTTGTCTCGGGCAATGGTCCCGATCGCATAACCGCTTGCTTATGACTGCGAATTGGATGCCGGAGTTTCAAAAAGGTACGGTTCGCAGGATAGTCGCGTTGATAAACCCTTACCTAGCATGGCTTTATATCCCGAGATATCGTAGACTGGACACTCGTCCATGACTTGTGACGTTTTCCAACACTGTGCGGCAAACCGCTACATTTTTTACAACAGGGGGCCGGGTTGTTGCTGCGGCGGCTTTGGCCGATCCTGATCGGCGCGATCATTCTGACGGGGCTAAACGCTTGCAAACCTCTGCACATCGACGATACCACGGTTGCGCTCGCCGCGCGGCACTATGCGCAACATCCGCTCGATCCGCTCGGCTTCACGATGTTTTGGTGGGACCTGCCGGAGTCGGCGAATGATGTGCTGCTGCCGCCGGTGTTGCCGGCTTATGTCGCGTTGGAGTGCTCGCTCTTCGGCGAGAATGTGGTCGCCTGGAAACTCGGGCTATTTCCCTGGGCCCTTCTCTTGGCGGTGGCCCTCGACCGGCTCCTGCGCCGATTTGTCGTCGGCGGGCATGATTCGCTATTGCTTCTGATGCTGATTTCGCCGGGTTTGCTTACTAGCTTCAATTTGTATCTCGACGTGCCTGCCCTCGCTCTCGGGCTGTCCGCTCTCAGTGCATTCATGGCGGCAGCGGATCGAAGCTCCCTTGTCGGCACCGCTCTCGCCGGCTTGATCGCGGGCCTGGCGCTGCAGACGAAATACACCGCGTTCACCATACCGCCAGCAATCCTGCTCTATTCCTGGTGTTCGGGCCGTTGGCGCGAAGGGATCGCGGCCTGCCTGGTCGCTGGGCAAGTGTTCGTCTTTTGGGAGGCGCTGACATCACTTCTCTATGGCACGTCGCATTTCCTGGCGGCGCTACCGCGCGGCCAACGCGGCTCGTATTTGACCAAGCTGCGTCTGATGCCATTTCTCGTGAGCTACCTGGGCGGCCTCAGCCCGGCCATCTTGGCCCTCGGTCTCACAGCCCTGGGCGCTGGTTGGCGCACACTCCTGGTTTTCGCCCTCCTGACACTCGCGGGCTTCGCCATAATTGGCATTTTTGACATTGATGTAATCAGTTACTTGGACGTACCTCCTGTCCTAGTCGAGTTCGCGGAAATGTTTTGCCTCGCTCTGGGTGCGGCGTTGTTAGGCGTTGCCGTCGTTGTCGCGGTAGTGCTGTTCCGCCGATCCCGGCGTTGGCCCGCTTTGAATTCCCAACGACGCCAAACCCTGTTTCTCATCTCGTGGCTTGCCCTGGAGGTAGCCGCCTATCCCGCGCTGACCCCATTTCCGGCGGCGCGCCGTGTTCTCGGCGTCGGCGTCGTGGTCACACTGTTACTGGCCCGGGCGCGGTCCCGATGCTGCGCGCCAAGGGCCGCCTTGGACTGTTACCCCTGATCGCTACCGGTGGCTTCGTGCTCGCTCTCGCCTATTGGGCGCTCGATCTCCAGGGAGCGAGCGCCTATCAGCAGGCGGCGACGAACGCGGCTAATTGGGTACAGAATCAGGGTACGGGCAAAGGCTGGTACGTGGGCCATTGGGGTTTTCAGGTACTATGCCGAAGCCTCCGGCCTGACGCCGTTGGTCCATGACTATCAGCCACTTGTAGATCGAATTGAGCTACCGCCGCCCTCGCGCCTGCGACAAGGCGATTGGCTCGTGGTACCGGATGGTCCAATCGATAAACAGGGTTTCCGTCTCGATCCTACGCAGTTTGAATTGCGCGGAATTGGTAATCGATTCGCCCCTGCCGATCCGTGTCACGCCGTGTTTCTACGATGGTCGCGCACCGCTGGAACATCGAGAGGGGCCAATGATTCGTGTAAAGATATATCGGGTCAAAGTTGACTGTGTGCCATCCCCCTGAACATCCAAGCCTGAAGGTAAGCGAAGGGTATTTGTATTTACTGGTTTTTTCCTTAAATGTACCTAATCCCTCGATCTCTCGTACTCGATTGAGTTATCCATGATTTCCGCAAATATTCCGCAAGGAAACTTCCAAGGCCTCGTCGAATTCGCCGCGCACTTCCAGCCGCGCCCTGGCATCACCCATGTCCTCTTCGATTTTGACGGGACGCTCTCCCTCATCCGCGAAGGTTGGCCAGAGGTCATGGTGCCAATGTTCGTCGAGATGGTGCCACGACGGGCCGATGAATCCGAAGCCGAGTTACACAAGTTATTGCTTGACGACATCATGCGCCTGAATGGCAAGCAGACGATCTATCAGATGATCCAGTTGGCCGATCGCATCCGCGAGCGCGGCGGCCAACCGAAGGAGCCGCTCTGGTACAAACATGAATACTTGCGTCGGCTCCAGCTACGTATCGCCGATCGCACGAATTCTCTCAAAGCCGGCGCGCTGCCGGAGCGCCATCTCTTGCACGGCTCATTGGATTTGCTCACGCAGCTCCAGGCGCGCGGGCTGACGCTCTATCTCGCCAGCGGCACTGATGAAGTGTTCGTCCGCGAAGAGGCGGAACTCCTGGGCGTCACCCGCTTTTTCGGGCCACGTATCTACGGCGCGCGCGACGATTACCAAAACTTTTCCAAGAAGCTCGTCATCGATCGCATCCTCGCCGAAAATCAGATCGCCGGCGCCAAGCTCCTCGCCTTCGGCGACGGCTATGTTGAAATCCAAAACACCAAAGAAGTCGGCGGCCTGGCCGTAGCCGTCGCCAGCGACGAAGCCAACAACGGCTCCGGCCGCATCGACGCCTGGAAGTCGCCAGCGCCTTCTCGGCGTCGGCGCCGACATCGTCATCCCCGACTACCGCGACGCCAAACCCCTGCTCGCTACCCTTTTCGGCGAGTCATGACCCATTTATTTAGCCCCCGGCTTGCCGGGGGTGCACCTCCAGAACTGCCACCCTATACCCCCATCCAATAACCAGCTAGAATCTCTCGTATAAGGAGGGCTCAACAATGAGCGAACCAACACGCGCGTGGAAATATCTAGAGCGGCGCCCTGGATCCTTTTACCAGCAGCTCTACGTGAAAGGCACTCGTATCCGCGCGGAGATTGTTTACGGTAACGCGGTTGATGGGAGAGAACCGTCTGAGTATCTGACACCCGAGGAGGTGGCGTCAGATCTGAGCCTTCCTCTCGAAGCCGTGATCGAAGCGATCGAGTATTGTAAGGCTGACCCGCCCGAAATCCGTGAAGACCATCGCCGCGAGGAGGAGAGCATTGAAGCAGCCGGGATGAATGTTTACCCCTATCAGAATCGCGGCGGCGGTCTTCCGATCGCGGCAAGGAAGCAGGTCGAGCAGAAGCCATGAGGCTATATCTCGACGATGACATTTGCGGTGATGCGCTTGTTAAAGCCTTGCGAAAGGCAGGCCATGACGTGCGGATACCGGCTGACGCGGGGTTGTCGGGTCACTCCGACGCTCTTCATCTTGCATTTGCCATCCGCGAGTCGAGGATTCTATTGAGTCGCAATTATAAGGATTATGAAGATCTTGATAACCTCATAAAAGTCGCGGTGGGGTCTCATCCCGGCATTCTCGTCATTCGTCGCGATAACGCCGAGAAACGGAATATGCAGCCTCACGACATCGTTCACGCGATCAGGAATCTCGAACGTGCCGAAGTTCAAATCACGAACGAATATACCATCTTAAATGTGTGGCAATAACACGCTTTCGATTGGGAAGGATCCACGAGTCAATCACCCATGCCAGCTCCCCTCGACCTCACCCGCCTGAAAGTTTTCCCTCTCGCCTCGCGCCGTAGTCTAACGCAAGTCGAAGACATTCTCGTCGACCCCGACAAAACACCGTTGCCGCTACCCGCCGAAACCGCCGCGTCAATCCGCGCGTGCGCCCAGGCCATGGCGAATGCCAAGCGTCGTCACGCCGGGATCATGCTCATTTACGGGGCCCATCTGTTACGCAATGGCGCTGCGCTAATCCTCGAACGGCTGATGGCCCAAGGTTGGCTGTCGCACCTGGCTACCAACGGCGCGGGTACGATCCACGACTGGGAATACGCCTGGATCGGCCGATCGACCGAGAGCGTCCGCGATGGCGTCGCCACGGGGACTTTCGGCACCTGGGACGAGACCGGCCGCTGCATCCATCTCGCCCTCTTGGCAGGCGGGCTGCGTGGTGAAGGTTACGGGAATGCTCTGGCGCGGCTCATCGCTGAGGATGGCGTCGACCTTCCCGAGCCTGCCGACCTGCGTCGCTCGATCGTCGCCGACCCCAACGATCCCATGACGCCAGCGCGAGCCGACCTCCTGCTGGCCATGCAGACACATGGACTGACAGCCGGGCGTCATTCGTATCATCATGCCTGGAAACAGGCCTCCATTCTCGCTCAGGCGTTTCGACATCATGTACCCATGAGCGTTCATCCCGGCATTGGTTACGACATCATTGCCAACCACCCGATGTTCAATGGCGCTGTCATTGGCCGGGCCGCCGCCGTCGATTTTCGGCTATTTGGCTCCGCGGTCGAAACGCTCGACGGCGGCGTGGTGCTGTCGATCGGCTCCGCCATCATGGGGCCACAGGTTTTTGAAAAGAGCCTCAGTTGCGTTAACAATCTCCGCCTCCAGGACAAGCGCAACATCGTCGAAGGACATTACATTTTCGTGGTGGACCTCCAAGATGGAGGGCGATGGGATTGGACTACAGGCGAGCCGCCGAAAACCAACCCCGCCTACTATCTCCGTTTCTGCAAGAGCTTCGCGCGCATGGGCGGCGCCCTACACTACACCCAATGTGACAATCTCCAATTCCTCCATCATCTTTATCACGAGTTACAACGGCTATGAGTCCTCTCGCGGAACGCTACGCTGGCTTACGGCTGGCAGTCATCGGCGATTTCTGCCTCGATCGCTATTTCGAGATCGACCCGGCTCGGCAGGAGCGCTCCATCGAGACGGGCCGACCCGTCCACAACGTCATCCGCGTTCGCAGTCAACCGGGCGCTGCCGGCACGATCGTCAATAATCTGGTAGCTCTCGGCATCGGCACCATCCATGCCGTAGGCTTCGCCGGCGATGACGGTGAAGGCTTCGAGTTACGCCGCGCGCTGGCGGCGCTGCCGGGTCTCCGCCTCGATCATTTTCTCGTCACCGACGAGCGCCAAACCTTCACCTATGGCAAACCACTGGTCATCCATCCAAATCAACCGCCTGAAGAACTCGACCGCCTCGACAGCAAAAACTGGACGCCGACGCCGGAGGCGGTACAGGCAACATTGGTGGCGTCGATCCGATTCCTGATCGATCAAGTAGACGCCTTCATCGTCCTCGATCAAGTGGATGTAGCGGAAACGGGCGTGGTGACGCGCAAAGTGCGGTACGCCGTCAGCTCAATGGCGCAACGCCGACCGAACATGCCGATCCTCGCCGATAGCCGCCGTGGCCTGAGCGAGTTCCCACCCTTGAATTACAAGATGAACCGGGCGGAACTCCAGAAATTGATGGATGAGAAAAAAGACCTCGATATGAGGGCGATCCGCGCCGCCGCTCAACAGCTGGCGCACCGCAACGGCCGCACCGTGTTCGTGACCCTCTCGGAGCTGGGCATCCTCGGTGCGACGCCGCAGGGCGAAGTCGAACATGTACCCTGCCTTCCGCTACGCGGCCCCATCGACATTGTCGGCGCCGGTGACGCCGTTACCGCGAATTTGACCGCGGCCCTCGCGTCCGGCGCGAACCTTGCGCGAGGCCCTCACCCGAGCGAACGCGGCGGCATCGATTGTTATACACCAGCTGGGAACGACGGGGACGGCGGGGGTGGAGGAGATCGAGAGAATGCTAATGAAACAATAAAATGAGGACGCTATCCACGACCGGCATCCATAGAGCCGATTGCTACTTATAGGGTGTAGACTCATTGTGTTCATTTGCTCAGACTGAATCTCGATGCGCGATACCCCTTTGAGACAGTTTGGTGAGCGGATACGAGGCTTGCGCGAGCAAACTGGATTGAGCCAAGAAGCGCTCGCGGCAAAAGCTGGTATACACCGCACGTATATGGGCGGTATCGAGCGCGGCGAACGAAACATATGTCTTAAAAACATCTTCCGGCTCGCGGAAGCTCTCGGCGTTCATCCGCGCGACCTGTTCGGTGGGCCTGACGGATCATGAACACCCGTCCCTACTTTGAGAAGCCGGAATCCTCGTGGCTCAGCATTACAAAACAGTTGGTCGACAGCCATCCGCTCAAACGGAATGTACTCTTGGATGTGGCGACTACGGCTTGGGCAACGCTGTGGCAAACCACCGTCGGTACTGGTTCGATCTCCGTAAAACTCTCTGACCTGCGCGTACCCGCATCAATTGTCGGCTACTTCTTTGAAGTGCTATTCTCCCGAGAGCTTGAGCGCCGCGCCCCTACTCTATGGCGTGGGAATTTGTCGAAAGAAGACAAAGATCTTGTCTACATACCTGATCCAGCGTTCTCAATCGAAATAAAGACCTCGGGCCAACAGGGGTTTAAGGTCTTCGGCAACCGGAGCTACGGCCAAAAGCCCGAAGCGGACATTGCGCCCAAGAAAGAAAAATCTGGATTCTACATCACTGTCAACTTTTTCAATCAAACATTGACTCTTGTCCGGTTCGGCTGGATTGACGCCGCCGACTGGGATCCTCAAGGAGCGCCCTCGGGGCAGATGGCTGGCTTAAGGCCGGCGGTGTATAACTATAAGCTTATTGCCATACCAGGAGCCTATCGACAACATGGCCCCGTTTCGCTACTGGATAGCGTTGGACCATCTACCTCCAAGCAATTCGCCCTACTTGGAATCACTACCATTGGCGATCTCATTCGCATTGAAGAAAAACTTCCTAATCGTCTCGCCCGTATCAAGCAAAAGAATCAACGGTTCCTGGATGAATGTAGGGAGGACTCGACTCCTTAATTGAAAAGCCGCGCTCGTCGTTCGGCAAGATAAGCTTCGACTCGTCTTGTCGCAATCGCACAATATTCGGGTTTGATTTCGATCCCCAGAAATCTCCGACCCTGTTGGAGGCAGGAAACAGCCATAGTACCAGACCCCATGAAGGGATCGAGTACAAGTTCTCCTAGGTTTGAAAAGCCGATCACGGCGCGGTTTACGAGATCCAAGGGAAATTGAGCGGGGTGGCATGTTCTTTCAGGCGAGGCACGGTCTGCGCCTGAAGTTACTTTGGCAACCTGCCACACATCCGATGGGTTCTTTCCAATGGTATTGCACCTTAGTTTGCCGTTCTTTTTCTGGTGCGGGTACTTCACGTCCGGATCACGGATGAGATCTAGGTGGAATGTGTAATTCTCTGGGTCCTTGACATACCAAAGGAGCTTCTCGTTCCTGGGCGATAGTGACTTTCGCGCTGCTACTCCCGCACCATAATTCCACACAATTTCTTGAATTAAATAGAACGGAGACCTGTCCCAAAGCAGGTAAGGTAGCGGTAGCGCTTTCGCTCGTCCCGCCAATTCAACATATCCAACATTGAGCCAGAAGGCTCCATCTGGCCGCGTAATCCGGTAGAGTTCCCGCATCCAGTGCCCGCACCAATCCAGAAATTCATCGAGAGGTAAGGGCTTCTCATACTCTTTACCGATGTTGTACGGTGGACTCGTAACAATGAGCGACACGATGTCAGGCGGCATTTTTCGCAAAATCGGGAGGCAATCGGCGCAGTAAATAGCGTAGCCTTCGCCAGCGCTGTAGGGGCTCCCAAGCAGATCATTGAGTTCATCGGAAAGAAGAAGATCTTTTTGCATGATGCTACTTATAGTGTTCATGACTTGTAAAGTCAAGAGTTTTTGAAGTCTAGGACTGCCTGATGAAACGTCGATTCAAGAATTGGACCTGGCTCTTGGTCTGCAGGAACCATCAATCTTCCTCCAGCACAACCACCGTGAAATCATCCTGGAATTTCCCGTTTCCAGGAAGACGGGCCACCTGCTGCAGGTCCGTCAAGAGCTCCGCACCGCTCAGACGGCTTGCGCTATCCTCAATGCGTTCGAACCCCACGTACTTCCAGACGCCATCCGACATTGCTAGGATTTTCCAAGGTAAAGTCAGCGGCGCACTGAACGAGATAGGCACGGCAGCGCCGGAGCCTATCGGCGGATTCTTTCGCTTCTTCGAAGTCAAATCGATGATCTCGCTTCCATTCAGGAGCATCACGGCGCTATCGCCGCAGGAAGCTCCCACCACACGCTGGTGAGATACGCCAAATCCGATCAGAGTCGTGAATCCCGCAGTAGTGTCGGTTTGGACTGCGCTGTCGGCCAGACGTAGAATGTCTGACCAACTCCGTGGGTCAATCAATTGTTCAGTGGGACATCGGATCGCGGCATCCAAAGCAGTTTGGCACGCGCGTCCAGCGGCCGCTCGGCCGCCAGGTTGCCCTCCCTGACCATCAGCCAGAAAACAGATCCATAGATCGGGTTTGCTGAGGTGCGGCTGGACGGCGAAGACGTCTTCATTAACTGAGTGTCCGCCTACTTCCGAAAAGGACGCTACTTGTACCATGAAGCGACTCCATTATCCAAGGCTTCGGCTTCAAAGCGTCCGTGTCTGCCCACCATCAATATCCAAGATCGACCCCTGACAATATCCCGCAACCCGCGATGCGAGAAATGCAACCGCTGCCGCAATTTCGGCTGGGTCGCCGAAGCGGGTCACTTTCATGGAATGCGCCAATTCGGTAGCGGCACCATCTAATTCTAGACCCTTGTCAGTCGCCAGTTTTTTGATGCGTCCGTGCAATCGATCCGTCAAGATCGCTCCAGGGTTAATTGCATTCACACGAACTCCATCTACAACCCCACGATCCGCCAGCGCCTTTGTGAGATTGAGCAAAGCGGCGTTGACCGCCCCACCGATGGCGAACTCAGCCGAGCCAGTGCGGCCACCGATGCCGACGATATTGACGATGGATCCTTGCGTTTTCTGGAGGTGACTCCAAGCTGCCCGGCAACAGCGCATGGCGCCGAAGAACTTGAGGGCGAAACCGTCTTGCCACTCTGTTTCCGTCAAGGTGAGGAAGCCGCCACGAGTCGTCGCGCCGGCGTTGTTGACGAGCAGATCAAGCCGTGCGAAATGCTGGACCGTTGCAGCTACTACGGCGTCTGGAGCTGCTGGGTCACGCAGATCCACCGCCTGGACGAGACTCGCTGTTGGCAGGGAGCGAGCCAATTCTTCGAGGAGCTCGCGCGAACGGGCTACCAAGGTAAGCTGCATCCCCTCGGCGGCGAGCGTTTGCGCGATGGCCCGGCCAATGCCACGGCTGGCGCCGGTGACGATCCCGACGTTAGTGGTCAACTTTAGGTCCATTTTGAAGCTCGCAGTAGCGGGAACGATTGCTACGTCGCGGAACGTTCTGGCATCTGCGTCACAATCGAAGGTGTCACAGTGGTTCCGTCGATTGTTGGTTGAATCGCAGAACTCAAAACCGCGCCAACGACGCCGCCAGAAACACCAACACATACGAATCGATCCCTGTCACATCCAACGGCAACGACAGTGACGAGCGTGTCTCGAGCCTTAGAAATTTGCCATCATCGGTGGCCACGGCTATGTTCGGGAACAGGTGCCGCGTCGCCTCTTGGGCGTTTGGCAGGGTGCCGATTTCGAAGTGAATTTCGGGGCTCAGATTATTCAAGGTCCCGCCCAAGAAGGGGGCGATCGAGAAAATCTGCCGCAGCGTCGGGCGTGGGTCAGAATAGGCGAGGGAGACATATTCCTTGGGTAGTTGCTCCAGGAGGGCGGTCACCTTGGCCGACGGCTTCCAGACGCTCGCTTCGCCGTTGGCCCGGAGGATGTAGCCATGCACCGGCTGAGGGAAGAGGCTGACGGCGAGCCAATCTTTGTGAATCGTGTAGCTCGGCACGAAGATGAAGCCGGGAATCTTGACATAGGCCTCGCGTATTTCCGCGCCGTGATAGGTGCGCTTTTTCAGGCGGATCTCGCTGCCGCTAGCGCGGGAGATGCCTTTGATTAACAGGTCGATCCCTTCCTGAGCTTTCTTGGCGTCCATGACTTTGACCAGGACGGTTTGGCCCAGCGTGAAAGGCCCTTCGGAGGGTGTGTTGTATTGCACGATCTTGTCGCCGAGATGGGCGAACAGGTCCTTGCGAAGATCGATGCCCAGAGACTCGTTCACTTGCTTGATATAGTCCTTGACGGGAACGTCTTTTTCCGACCCGGTCGCATTGACGATCGACTCGGCGGCGGCGATAAGAGCGTCATACATCCCAGTGAACTCAAAATGATTCATGCTCCAGGTCGTCACGTCGGGCGGCAGCGGCGGCACATCGGCGAGCTTGAACGGCTTGCCGCCGAGCAGTGTCAACAGGCCCTTGCGGACGCCGGTAGTCTCCAGCTCGACCAGACCGCGTTCGGCGTCGCCATCGAAGCCGGAATAGAGGACAAGGCTCTTGAGGCCCTTGATGCCAAGGTCGTCGAACAGTTTGGTGATTTCCTTCAGGCCCCGGCTCTCGGCCATTTTGGCCAACGCCTCGACATCGACGAAGGCGCGAGCGGCAGTCGGGAACTTATCGAATCCTTTGAGGCGCTTATAGATCGGCAGGCTGGTCAAGCCGGCGGTCTTGTTCGCGGCGAAGCTTTTGATCGTCGCCTCGGGCGCGTCGGTGCCGACGGTGACGACGGCGTGCTTGCCTTCGAGCCACCAAGCGAGATGGATGCCGGGACCGTTGAGGGCGGCCACGTCGCGGCCCTCGATCTTCTTGTCCTCGATCTTACCCTTGGCCAGGCCGGCGGCGAAACGCATGGCCCCAAAAAGCGGGCCTGACTTTTCGATATTGGGAATGATGAGCGTCGCTTGCAATTCCGGCGGTTCGAGCTTGCGCAACTCGAAGGAAAAGACAAACCCGGTCTTGGCGATGAGTTGCGGCAATTTCGCCGCCTCGTCGGCCTGGGTGCGCATCTTCTTGATCTCGGCGGGAGCGGCGCCACTGAAGAGTTCCTCGACCGTGAGCAGCGCGCCGAAGCCCTGTTGGAGCTGGCCATAGACTTCGTTCACGAACAGGCCGGTGTCGCCCTGCATCATCTTGCCGAAGGCTAATTTTTGATACGCGGCTTTGTGCGCTTCGTAGCCATCCCAGCGGAGATAGACCTGGGTGGACGCGGACAGCAATTGCTCAGGGGCGACATCCTGGGCAAAAGCCAGGCCAGGAGTCAGGAGCAACAGCACGGCCAACGCGGAGTGCAAACGCATGAGAGAGGCTCCTTCGCAGAGGTTTCGCAGGGCAGCGTCAGTATCGCCGGAGGTGCGGCGCTTGGCAAGGAGGAAAGCCTGGAAAGCCTGGGTTGTGGCGGCACGTTTCCAACGTGGCGAGTCGTCGTCATTTTGTGGTGGCACGTTGCCAACGTGCCGAGTCGTGGCCGGGGTTGGTACTCCGACCCCGGTTTGGCCCCAGCGGCTCTAGAGAACCGGGGGTCGGAATACCGACCCCGGCCGCGACTCCGAAAAAAGACGACGCATCGGCACGTTGGAAACGGGCCGCCACAAAAATATCCCGAACCAAACCCCTTGACTGCGCCTCGTATAATCCAGCAGCAGGTTTCCTCGCGTCCCTCGGCCCGTCGCTGACAGTACCGATTCCGGTTCGCCGAAACCCACCTGACGACTTCCGCGATCCCTGGCACACAGGTCTTATTCCTTCGCGTCATGCGACCGACTCACGGAGAGCCGGGGCGACGCTCCAGGATCGCCCTGCCCTCCGCAACGGAGAGGAGATCGACCGTGGAGTGGAATCAAATGTTTCTCGGCGGCGCGGTTCTTGGAGTCCTGGCCAGCGCCTGGGGCCAGATTAAGGCCGTCTGCTTTTGGATCGTCGGCCTGCTCATTCGCCGCGTCGAGGTCCACACCGAAGAGGCTCATCAGGCGATCATCGCCTACTTGATCGAGCATTACCAACGCTCGCGCAACTATGAAAGTATGTATGGCGCCGATCATGTTCATCAGCGCAACGGCCGCTATGGCCTCGTGCCTTACGAACAGTATGGCAACCGCACGCTGATCTTCTGGAATGGCTGGATGCCGTTCCTCTATGCCAACGAGATCGAGCGCAAAGCCAAGTCGAGCAGCACCAACAAGAACCAGGACAGCGACTCGGCCACCAAGATTTATTCGACCATCACTTTCCTGCGTGGCACGCTCGATGTCGAAGCGATCCTGCGTGCCGCGTGCGCCGATTCGGACAGGCTTTCGTGGTCCGTCACGACCGCGCAGGAAGAGGCGAAGAATCGCTTCGTCATCCACCATCTTCCGCCCCGGCAGAACGATGACCACAGCGGCAGCTCGGGCAGCAATGGCCTCTCCTGGTATCAGCAAAAGTATTACCGCCTGCTCTCCCACAAACCGGAAGAGCTGGGTAAAGCCCCGTCTCACGATGGCAGCGCCCTGGGCAACCTGATCTTTCCCCAGCGCGTCAAAAACCTGATCAACGAAATCGAGCTTTGGCGCAATCATCGGACCTGGTATCGCCAAAAAGGGATCCCCTGGAAACGCGGCTGGATGCTTTATGGGCCTCCAGGCACCGGCAAGACCGCCCTGGCCCGCGCCTTCGCGGAAGATCTCAACATGCCGATCTACGTGTTCAATCTCGCTGAGATGGGCAACCATGAACTCATCAAATCATGGGCCGATATGCAGGTGAACGTCCCCTGTATCGCGCTCATCGAAGATGTGGACAATGTCTTTCATGGCCGGGAAAACGTGGCCCGCAAGAACCAGGGCGGCATTCCAGCCTGGGTCTTCAATAACAAGGATAAAGACGATCAGAAAAGTCGCCCTATGGGACCGCTGACGTTCGACTGCTTGCTCAATTGCCTTGATGGCGTCGAGCGCGCGGATGGCGTGTTCACGATCATCACGACCAACGACATCAGCAAGATCGACCCAGCGCTGGGTCAGCCGCGCAAGCTGCCGGACGGCACGGTCGAGTTCATTTCGACTCGCCCTGGCCGAGTCGACAAGGCCGTCGAGCTGACCTACATGGAGCCTGAAGACAAGAAGCGCATGGCCGAGCGAATCCTCGATGATTACCCGGTGCAGCTCGAAGAGATGATGGCCTTCATCGACCGTTTTCCCGGCCTGGAGGAAACCCCAGCCCAGTTCCAGGAGCGCTGCGGCCAGATCGCGCTGGCCTGTTTCTGGAAGGAGCAACAGCAGGACGTGCCAAAGGAAGTGACGCCGCCGCAAGGTTCGTTCTGGTCGCTCGACTGGGCCACGAACGGCGAACGGCAGTCGCGGCTCTAGAAATTCATAGCCGTCATCCCGTAAACCGTCGCATCACCAATGCCGCGTTCTGCCCTCCAAACCCAAAGCTCGTCGAAATCGCGGTACGCACCGGCATGTCGCGCGCCGTGTTCGGCACATAGTCGAGATCGCATTCCGGGTCGGGCGTCGTCTGGTTGATCGTCGGCGGCAGGACGCCTTGATGAAGGGTTAGCGCCAAGGCCACGGATTCAACCGCGCCGGCGGCGCCGATCAGATGGCCGACCATTGATTTGATCGACGACAAAGGCAACGTGCGAGCGCCTTCGCCGAAGACCTTTTTGACGGCTACGGTTTCCATTTGATCGTTGAGGCGAGTGCTTGTGCCGTGGGCGTTGATATAGTCGATGTCGCTCGGCGCGACGCGGGCGTCGTTCAAGGCCCAGCGGATGGCGCGTGAGCGCCGCCGGCGTTTGGATCCGGCTTGGTGACGGCATAGGCGTCGAAGCTACTACCGAGGCCTAGGACTTCGGCGTAGATGGTGGCGCCGCGTTTTTTGGCTCGGTCCAACTCTTCGAGCATCAGGACGCCCGCGCCCTCGCCCAGGACGAAGCCGTCGCGGTTGCCGTCGAAGGGCCGCGACACGAGTTCAGGGGAACGCCGCGCGGAACTGAGCGCACCGAGCGCCGAATAAGCGAGTAACAAGAGCGGGTCCATCCGGCTATCGGCGCCGCCGGCCAGAGCGAGGTCGGCATCACCGCGAGCGATCAAGCGAAATGCCTCGCCGACGGCTTGCGTGCCAGCGGCGCAGGCGGTTGTCAGCGTGTTGTTCGGACCTTGAGCCCCATGCACGAGTGAGATATGCGCGGCGATCATGTTGGGCAGATATTTGAGCAGCCAGAGCGGGAACAAAGCGCCGGAGCCCTGTCGACCAAGGCGGTCGCATTTCATTTGGCCATCGTCGCCCTTGCAAGCGTCGGCCAGCATCGGCGCTACCTCAGGTAGATCGATCGGGATTAGTCCGGTGCCCATGACGACGGCGATGCGCTCCGGGTCTTCTCTTTGTAGATCGAGGCCACAGTCATTTACGGCCAGTCCCGCTGCCGCCACGCCAAAGCGCGCGGCCCGGCCCATGATCTTGACGCTCTTCCGATGTGGCCCAGGCACGTAAGGAGAAATGTCGAAATCGGGCACTTCCGCGGCGACATTCACCGGATGAGCGGAGGCATCGAAACTACGGATTGGGCCGACCCCGCTGCGACCAGCGACGCAAGCCGCCCAAAACGCGTCCTTGCCTATGCCATTGGGGGCAACCACGCCCAGGCCAGTAATCACGACTCGGCGCATCGACGGACTCCACGAGTGACACGACGGCGCACACGCCCTCGCACCACAATCCCGAAAGAGACAGCGGACACATCCTGAGTCACGCGAGCAGGACAAGAAACTAAGCTGAGAGAAGCGGACATCGACGAGATGGGCCATTCGCACGCTTTCGTCTCAAACGACCCATCTTCTGTATTTTACCTATTCATCAATGTCGCTTGCAAGAGTAGGCAACAAGGGGAAACTGTTTCGTGAAGTGAAGGGCGCCGGAGTAATCGTTAAAGATGACGTCTTGGAGCGTACACGTTTAGCCGCAATACCGCTCGTTGAAGGAGTTGGATGTCATGCCCCCGACCGAGATGCAAGGGGGGTTGTTCAAGGATTTGCTTGCAGCTCGCCTCTTTACCAAGCTGCAATATCAATAGTGCCAACACGTTGCGACCGTGGAGCCCTGTGCAAACGTGACTCTATCTCACACCGCCTTTTTCGTGGTGGACAGTTTCGGCGCTTTTCGTTGATTTTCGGCGCAGGTATCAATAAGCCGGATAAGAGGTTACGTCCGATTGTCGCCAACTTTCGGCGGCGAAACTGTCCACTCCTCAATGGCCAAATTGGGCCATTTTGAGATAAAGTCCGAGAATACAGTGCGGTTCCTCAAGAATCTGACTCAGGAATGGTAGCCGTCTCTGTGGATTTCTGGGATGAAAAACGCTGCAGCCAACGACCCCAATGGCTGCCGAAGAACTTTCCGCCTCGATTGATTGTTTCCTCTTCAACGAGTTCCCCGGTCTCGATATCCACGATTTCCATTACCACACGGAACCGATACGCATGGTGGGTTCCGAGTCGTGCATCCGTTCCTTCGTCACCGAGATTCCACACTAGCCGTTCGGCAAAGCCGTTTAGCGTTTCCTCAACAAGCAGCATGGCAGCTTCACGTTGCTGGGGCGGCAACTGAGCGATTCCTTCGTAATATTGGCGACGTATCGTGCCAAGTTTCTTTCTCGACTCGGTGGACTCAAAAAACTTTCGGGATGTTTGCAACGACCAGTTTCGCAGCCAAAAGAGGAACTGACCAAACAAATCAACGAGCGCCTCATGTCGTTCCTTGGTGTCCGAGGGAAGTTACGACAGGTGCTTGTTAAACGCTAATGGTCCAAAAGGCTTCATCCTCGTTCCTTTATTATCGCCGATGTAGGGGCAGGTAATGTGTGGGATGCAAACCCCGGCGTGGCCCTAGCGCCTCCAGAGATCCGGGGTCGGAGTACCGACCCCGGCCACGGCTGGCAAACATCCTAAACGAATTTCTGACTCTAGAAATGAGATCTCAGGATTATTTGCCAAGCAACCCTATCAATCGCTGCACCGATCCGAGGCCCAGTTCCGCGGCTTGCGTTGCTTTGACCTCCCAAATCATGGGATTTAACAATTCCAGCGAAACGTAGCCTTCATAGCCGATCGCTCGCAGGCGTTCGATGATGGGGTTGAGGCGGAAATCGCCTTCGCCGGGAAAGACGCGGTCGGCGTCGGTCGCCAGCTCGCGCGGGATGCCGGCGAGATCGGAGACCTGGACGAAGGCGAGATTTGCTTTGGTCAGGCGCTCGAGGTCTTCGGGTTTGCTGGGGCCCGTGTAGTAGTGAAACACGTCGAGGTTGACGCCGACGTTTGGCTCGCCGCATTGGGCGACGAGCGTCAGAGCCGTGTCGAGGCAGGAACAGAAGGTGGCCGAGCCGCGAAATTCCAGCGCGAGCCGGACGTCAAACGCGGCCGCCCATTGAGCGGCCTGTTTGAGCGAGACCACCGCTCGTTGCAGGTCCGCGATTTCAACTTTTTGCACGAAGTCGGCGACAACGAGCATCGTCGGAATCTTGAAGGCCTGGCAGAGGTCGAGCCGCCGTTTGAAATGGTCGAAATGCGCGGCCCGTTGTTCGCCTTGAGACAAAAGCAAACCGCCCTGGTAGGAAGCCGCCACCGGCTTCATCTGCCGATCAGCCAACAATTTGAGCGTGTCGGCCACGGAATGTTTCTGGAGATGATTCTCCAGCTTGGTAAGCCAAACCTCCATCGCCTCACAGCCGCCGTCGGCGTAAGCATGGACGTCTTCTTCGAAAGACCTCGGCAATGTGGTCGCTTGGCTAATGCACGGTTTCATAGGGTTATCGTAGCGGATTGGTCCTAAGGGAGCGAATGACACCTGCACCTATCGGATTTGTTTGACAATGTTTGCCACGGCATCGGCATCAGTAACACGGTAACAATCCTCGCGCCCGTTGCTCGTCGCTCCGAACGACACTTGAGGCCGACCTTTCGTCGAGCTGTCACTCTGACTGCGACGGAACGAGCCGTGAACCTGGCTACAACCCGTTCTATGAATCAGATCGAGTACCGTATCTCCGTTGACGCCGCCCCCGGCAAGGATCTCGATTCGCCCCGCGGCTCGGGTTATTAGCTCGCCGATGAGTGCCGCACCATGCAACGCAGTCTCCTCTTGCCCGCTGGTTAAGATGCGCGTAAATCCGAGGTCGATCAATTGTAACAGAGCCTCGAATGGGTCCGGCGTCACATCGAAAGCGCGGTGAAAGACGATCTCTTTTGTGCCGCATTGCCTTATCAATTGTTGATTACGTTCGAGATCGACTCGGCCATCGGCGGTCAACACGCCGAAGACGAGACCATCGGCACCATGCCGCAAAACCAGATCGAGGTCCCGCAGCATCGTCGTGAACTCATGGTCGCTGTAACAAAAGCCCGCCGGACGCGGGCGGATCATGACCATAACGGGGAGCGCGACGGCATTTTTGATTTCAATCAACGTGCCGAGCGATGGCGTCAGGCCGCCGAGATCGAGGGCGGAGTTTAGCTCCAGGCGATTCGCTCCGCCAGCTTGAGCGGCGAGAGCGTCGTCCACAGAGGCGACAGCGACTTCTAATAGAATTGGTTTTTTGACAGAGGGCATTGGATTAAGAGCCTATCCTAAAAAGGGGACGGGCACCATTGTGCGCAGCACCCTTCGGGCCGTCCCGGCAATGGTGCCCGTCCCCTTTTTAGGATAGGCTCTTAATTGCGTTTGCCCGGGTTTTGATCGAACAACCGATTGAGCCGTTCGACCATCTCCTCTTCGGCCGCGGCAGACCATGTGAACTCGTGCGGCGGTTTGAAACCGCCCTCGCTTGTGAATGTGGCCACCGGTGCCGGCGACATCGAAAGTGTGCCAAGGATTCGCTTGCCCGCGCTGAGTTCAAAGCCCGAGACTTGCGCCAGATCGCCCGAGTCGAGCGTTCCGGGAGCCACCGGCGTCGGGCCATCGGTGATTAGCATTTCCTGCTCGAGCAACAGCGGGGGCGTCATCGCGCCAGCGACCTGTGCGACGATGCGCAGCGAACAGACGGCGGCCATGCCCGGTTCATTGCTGGCGACGAGGAAACAGGGGCCGATACGGCCAGTGCGATTGGGCGTCACCTGGCGCGTCAGCCTGATCCGTCCGGAATCCTCTTGGAGCATGAAGCGCGTATCGGAGATCCGCAGCGAGCGAAGGAAGGCGGCCTTGGAGATTCCCCGGACCCGTTGCATCGCCAGGGGTCGATTGCCGAGATACCAGGTGGCAGTCCATGTGCCGAGTCGGCGCGGGTAGCGCGTCGGGGCGATGGTGACGACCGCTCTGCGCCCAGCAAGCTGCGAACTACAAAGCCGGGCGGGGACGCGAAAGCTCGTGCCGGACCGATCGCAGCGGAACTCGATTTGCAGATCCATGTCGAGCAAGGGAGCCAAGCTCGTCGGGCTCAGCAGCACCGCGCTGGCCATCAATCCGCGGCATTGCGTTGTTACAAATGTTTGGCAGGCGACACTTTCTTGGCCGACCCGGACAAAGAGCGTCGGCATCTCGAGGCGCAGGCCCTTCAGGAAGTCTTCCCGACTCAAGATCGGCAGCGATAGATGGCCCAACAGTGATTGCCGAAAATAAATGTCGGCTCGGGTTGTTACTGCCGGCGGTGGCAGGCGGAAGCAGACGCGGAAGCGTTCGCCACTTTCCTGGCGACAAAGCTGCTCGGCGGGATAGGGAATTTGATTCGGCAGATGTAACGTGAAGTCGGTTTTGATGCGGGTCGACTGTGAGGGCAAGCGCACTAAGGCCTCGACCAAGACGGCCTCGGCGTTCCACGGGATCGGTTGATCGTGAAGCGTCAGGCCAGCCTTTTCGTAGCTATGATGCAGGGCCTGCGGCTGGGGCGTCAAACGACACCGGGGCAAAAGATCATTCATCGCCCAGTCGCGCCAGCGCTTGAGCCAGGGCCACATCGAGTTCCTCCGGCGTCGAAGGAGTCGGGCGCGGCTGACAAATCAAGCAGTCTGCAGCGCGCGGCACACGAAAACGGTACGGTCGAAACAGTTCCTCGAACACGTCGGGCACCTTCCGCAAGGAGAGTAATAGGCTGTTGAATCCCGGCGCATAATTAGCCGGGTCTTCCAACAGGGAGAGAGACACCAGAGCATGGAGCGAAGCGATCGCATGGATCGACGCCATGCTCGCGGGAACCGTTACTTCGGGCGCCGGCCCGCCGGGTTGAGAATAATCGGGCGCGACCGGCTTTTCCAAAGTAACGGCGCGCTGCAAGTGGCTAGCGATGCAGCCATAACAGGGGCCGCCCGGCACGAACCAATGCACGAAGCCGCCTATGCCGCCGGAGAGAACTTCGCCCAGCGTCCATGGCTTGGCGTGGCGACGCATCAACGCATCCCAAAAATACTTGGTCGGCTCATTGTCGGCCGCGCAGATGCCGAGATCACAGGCCGCCGCCGCTTTGTCGATGGCCGTGGCTTGCTCCAGATCCCGAACGTCGCAGATCAGCAAGCTAACCTGCAGATCAGGCCGGCGTTCCGTGAGCCATTCGCGCGCCAGCTCGGCCTTCGGCTCGCCGATTCCCGCGGATGCAAAAATATGGCGCTCGACATTGTGCGGCTTGTAGATGTCGGGCTCGATCAACGTCACGCGCGTGACGCGCGGATCACGGCACACCATGTCAAGGACCGGCATCCCGCCGCTGCCTGCTCCGACTTGGAGAATATGGGACATGGAGTTCTCATTCAATAACGCAGCATTTGTATTACTGAGCCTGAAGCGTAAGCGAAGGGCCTGTGTATTATTAAATTCAAAATACAAAAGGCTCTTCGCTCACGCTTCAGGCTCGGTTGTTCTTGACAAACTACTTCGCCTCCGGCAAGGGCCACTCGCCGGTCTCATGCCAGATCTCATAACACGCCAACCAACGCCAGGCGGCCTGGATCGCGAATACACTGGTAAAGCGCGACGGGTCCCATCGGCTCGTCGTGCGCGTGCTGCCCTGCCTCCAGAGGCAGATCGTCTGCCCCTCCAGCAAATGAGGGCAGTGTTTGAGCGGCGTCAATACCCGCGTCTCCGGAGGCACGGTTGGATAACTCGCGACCAGCCGAGTCTCCAGTTGATAGACATTGTGGCCCGGTTTGAGGCTGTAGCGCAAAACAAGCGAAGTTCCGACGCGAGCCAGCTTTATTTGAAACGCCGGCTCCCGACCTTCGTTGTACTTTTCGATGATCGGCAATTCGACGCTCAAGAGCCGTCGCTTGCCGCTCTCGGTGTCAAGGAGGGTCATTGGAATAGTCCGTAGTCCGTAGCCCGTAGTCCGTAGCAAAATACAGATAGCGCCCCGCACGCTGATGCGAGCATTTGCTACTGACTACGGACTACGGACTAAAACTCAATAATGACAAGGCACCGATTTGATGGCGCTGATGACTTCGTCGTCGGTGACTTCGTCAGTGCTGCCGAGGAAGCTCGTGTCGCGCCGATCCATGAGGATGGCCCGATCGCTCTCGGCGTTGCCGCGCAGAGCGTTGACGAGTTGACGGCGTTCGGTGTCGTTTAAGGGTCGAAAGTCCATGGAAATTCTCCTTCCACGAGGTAGGGAACAAGGACACCGGCCCAGCGGCCGGATTTCGAGATGCGCCTCTTTCCAGAGAGGCTATTATATCAGACCGCTCTCCCTTTGGGTGAGGGGCGTTTATGGTTGCCCAGCTAATTCCGCGAGCAGCAAGTAGACGCCGCGATCCACGAGTGGATCAACGTGATCGACGGCGAAGGTCTGACCGCCACGGATTACATAATAGCGCACGTCCTTTTCGCGAAGCAAAACCCGTACCGCGTCGCCTTTCTCGGCCAAGGGGAGGTGCAACATCAAGCCCAGCTCACCCTCTTCGGCGATCTCAAAGCGCAGACCCGTTTGCTGGCGATACAGCCGGTCAGCCCGCTCCGCATGAGATTCGATCACCGCCCAAATCCGATGCAGAGGCCGGGCCAGATCTGGACCCATTGTGATCTCAACGGGCAATGTCCGATAGGCCGAATCATGCTGGCCTAGAGCATACCACGAAAATCGTAGATTTCCCCAACATTGGACATTCGGTTTCGGCTGCCAGGCGAACAACGACCCATCGTCCTCTGGCGCGTCGGCTGTTCCGATGGCGAAGACGCCTTCGCGCCCGCGTAGATGACGGACCCATTGGCTGTCCCCTTGTAAATCGCCATGCGACGGATGCCGCAGCGTGCCCGGATGCGTATGCACCACGCCGATAATCGTTAGCCGTCGATCCATCTGCCGCACGATGCGGCTCGCCAGGGCCTGCCCATCGCTGTTGAAGCGAACATGGGCAATTCCCGCGTCGCTGCCCGCTCCAGCCGGGAGCGTGGCCAAGGCGATCGCTTCATCAGCGTGTCGCAGGCCGAGCAATACCCAGCCGGTCTCTTCCTCGCCATGTTCGGTCGAGCGATGGTCCGCATAACTTTCAAAGAGCGTATGAGCGACGCCGTCTGTCAGCAAAACGCGCTTGAGCGATGCGTAGTGCTCCATTTCGCGCGGCGGCTGGGCGACGGGCTTCGGACGAAACAACGATCGGTGCAGGTCATGCCAGAGACGATTCGCTTTGCTGACCCACGCGTTCAACATGGTCCGCCTGGTCTCCTGCGGGCGTCCGGAGGATGACGCAGCGGGCCGAAATGATGCCCGATCTATTAGCAGATTCCCCCTATATTCCTATGGGCATCATAGCGGCGCATTTCAGGCTGGTCAAACCGAGCACGACGATAAAAGCGAAGAGGAGGATCATGCCAATTCTTTGCGCGACCACGCAATGAGGCCGCGCTAGCTCGCATGGCTCAGTCCGAAGACGAGATAGCCGGCCATTATCAAGCCAAAAAAACCAAGCAGAAGCGCAACGAAGATCTCGAGCGACCAGATCCGAAACTGAAGAGTCTCGCCTCGTTCGAGCCTCCGCACAGTAGTGACATATTTGATGGAAGCGAGGATATTCAATCCGACGCCGAGCAAAATGAGGGCCGTGCCGACCCAGAGCGAAAACCCATAGCGTTGGTGTGGCGGCGCTGCGGACGCCGCCGCCAGTTCTTGCAAAAACAGGCCGAATCGGGCTACGACAAACCCGAAACCCATCATCGCCAGGCCGGTGCGCAGCCAGGCAAGCAACGTCCGCTGCGCCGCGAAATCAACGCGCGGGTCGAGGTTGCCGGTCGGCTTATGTAGTTCATCGGCCATTTGGAAACGACTCGCTTATTATCGGGCCATCGTCATGTCAAGCGCTTACCCATGCTGATGCGCTCTTCGACCGCATAGCCCAGCTTTTCATAAAACGCCACGACGCCTTGGTTCGTGGCCCGAACTTGAAGATTGATCTTTGTGCAACCAATGTGCCGAAGCGCTTTCTCCGCCGCGAGCATCACCGCCCGGCCGACTCCTTGCCGGCGACAGCGCAAGGCGACAGCCACCAAATGAACCCAGCCGCGATGCCCGTCGAACCCAGCCATCACCGTAGCGACGACTTCGCCATCTCTCTCGCCAACGAGAAAAAGCTCACGCTGACAATTCAGTTTTCGCAAAATGTCTTGCTTGGGATCGTTCCAGGCCGGGTTGTCGGGAAACACCTCGCGCCAGAGGCGAATGACGCCTGCTTCGTCGGCGTCAATGTAGGGACGAATGTTGAGATTAATGTGAGACACTTTGGCCACTCCCTCGCGGTATCTTACGAACCCACGGTGCCTCGACGCACGGCCTGAGGCAAATACTTCGAGCTAATGCTTTGTACGCGACCGGCGAAGATAGCATGGGTGGATCGGAACAGTAGACTACAAATTACTTCACAAGAATGCTCTCACCAGCCGTTTCGATTGCGTTCAAATTCAAATCCGCTTTAAATAGATCGCCGCGACCGCTTCTGTCAACCAAACACCGTTGGCAGATACGATAAACTTGAACCCCTCGCGGTGCATCCTCCCCGCGTCTACCTGTAGAAGCACCGGCTTACCACGCCGTGCGCCGACCTTGCGCACCGTCTCGATGTCCTTCGACAGGTGAACATGGTGCCGTTTCCCCTTGTTCAAACCACCGTCCATAATCGACACAAGAAATCGTTCCACGGTGCCATGATACAAAACGTCCGGCGGCCGTTGCTCCTCCAGTTGGAGGTCTACCTCCACGCTATGCCCCTGGTTTGCTCGAATCAGGTCGCCGGTCTCATCGAAGGAAAATCGCTTTTTGTCGTTCGTCTCGACGCACTCAATCAACTCGTCATACGCAATGGCGAATCCTACTCGCGCGCTTGCAGCGAGCAAAGCGTCCACCTCGACCCAGCCCCCGGGCTGCAGGGTGAGTCCAAGTTCTTCAGGTGCGTGACGCAGATGCTTCGATAGAAATTTGCTGAGAGTTATTATGTTACGATTCATGTCATTTCCATTTTTGGCGGCTTCCTTCGGCAGGGCCAAACGAACGTGGGGACGGTTCCTTCCGTCCCCACGTTCGCTACTCCGCGGAAGGACACGGTGCGGCGAACGAGGTTCACTCGTTGGTCAAACAATCGTCAAGCGCTCAATTTCGGCTGCGATGTTCCTTCGCGCCGGTTTTTCCAGATCTAATAGGTGATGATAGATTCTTGGCTTCGCCAGGAACTTTTGCAGCACCTGCGCCCGTCCGGTCCGGTATTGAGGTTCCGGCACCCAGGCATATTCCAAGCGAATGCTCTCCGCGTAATTCCCGTAGGTAGCCTCGTCTGATCCCAAAATAGCGAGATCAGCGTCAAGTAAAACCTGGGCGTCAACATCAGAACCGGCATCGTGCGTTTTAGTTTTCAGGATCAGGGCACCAACAACGTTCCCGCCTGGAATCGATAGCTTATCGCATAAATCGTTGGCATATTCGGCGCTCCGCTCCTCGTTGTCAGCGGCTTTGCTGTCGTAAATAACATCATGCAACCATGCGGCCAGTTTGACGGCGTTGAAATTCGGCGCTATCGACGCTAGGTTGTCCACGGTTTCAAGTACGTTCTGGATATGAACCAAGTTATGGTAATGGCGGCTCGCATCGGAGTAGCGCATGGCGAGTTCGCCGAACGTCTCATCGATAAGATCAGGCTCTACCTTCCAGGTAGTCAGTAGGTCACGCCACAGGCGCCGTGGGTTCTCAATCATCAAAAACTCTCCGAACCAATTCTTAAGTATCGTGTCCACTGACAGTGTTGTCGCCTCATTATTATAGTCACGAAAGGCGGTGGATCATGGACCAGCAAGACGCCGAAGATCTGGACTTTTTTTCGAGACGATGAGCAAACGTCGCAAAGGCTACGCCTCCGAGACAAAGGTGAAACGAGGCGCGCGCATCGTCCACGGCGACAAAGAACTGATCGAAAAGCTAGGCCGAAACGACCTTTGCCCATGCAGCTCCGGCAAACGCTTCCGCCGCTGCTGCCTCCGTTCAGGCTCCTTTCGACGGAGTGAATCGGGACCACTACTTTTAGGGAGTAATTAGCGAGATTCAGAGACTGTTCTTATACCCCTCGCCCCAGTGGTAGGAGACGGACTTTGGAGGCGAGGGGAATCAAGCCGCGCCAAATTTGAATTCTTCCTTTTGTACTCCAATGTAAACGTTCGTAACACTTCCTGGACTTCGACCGAAGGTGTGGTACAACTCAAACATTGCATAATCGATCCACGTGTTGCCGACCCTTCATCCAAACTTAAGGTTTGGGATGTTACCGTCCATGGGTTGGATGATTTCATGGATCCGTGCGCACTAACTCACATCGCTGCGTTCCATTCTTGGAAGGGTATTAGCCGTGCATCCTCTCAATTGGTTGGGCTTTATTTCCATCCCAAAATTGCGCCGCCGCGTCATTCGCAACCTATTGGTGCGATTGAATCTCGAATTGCTTGAAGACCGCCGGCTCATGAGCGCTACCGCGTACCGGCCGATTGACGAAGTGGGCAACAACGTCTCCAATCCGACCTGGGGCACCGCCGGCACGGATCTCATTCGGCTCACTCCCGCCGCCTATGCCAATGGAATTAGTACCCCATCGTTGCCGCAAGACTCCAGCGCACGCCTGATATCCGACATCGTCAACAATCAGGCCGATCCCGCCGATCCGACTCAGGATGTTGCCACCGTCAATCAGCAATCCCTATCTGATTTTGCCTACAGTTTCGGGCAATTCGTCGACCATGACCTGGATCTGACTCCTGGCAATGGCGCCTCACTCCCGATCGCTGTACCTGTCGGTGATCCGATTGGCGGCACAAGTGATACATCGCTTGCTTTCAATCTGTCTCAAACCGATCCCAAGACCGGCACGAGCAAGAGCAATCCACTCCAGGATGTCAATACGATTACATCGTATCTCGATCTGTCCCAGGTCTACGGATCCGACCTGGCGACGGACAACGCCTTGCGAACCTTCGTCGGCGGCCAGATGAAGACGAGTGTCGGCGGCTTGCCCCCTCTCGATAACTCCACCTATTTCACGGCGGCACAGCTCGCGGCCATCAATGCCTCAGTCGGCGGCATGGCGGATAATGGGCCATTGCCAGAAACCAGCATGTTTGTCACTGGGGATAGTCGCGGCAACGAAAATGTGGAGCTGACGGTCCTCCAGGCTCTATTCCTGGATAACCATAATCGCATTGCCAGCGAGCTTCAGAAACAAAATCCGACCTGGAGCGACGAGCAGCTCTTCCAGGAGGCAAGGAAGCTCAATATCGCACAGTACCAATCGATCGTTTACAATGAATTTCTGCCAGCGATTCTCGGGTCCAATTCTCTCTCCACATACAAAGGATACAATCCCAATGTAAGCGCGTCGATTGCCAATGAATTCTCAACCGTGGCCTACCGCTTCGGTCATAGTCTGTTGAGCGGTAATGTGGAGCGACAGGGCAACGATGGCCAGGCCGTGGCCGCCGAAGTGCCGTTGGCGGAGGATTTCTTCGATCCGAGCATACTTAATGGCAATGGCCAACCAACGACTACCGATCCCGTGACCGGGCTTACGACAACGAGTATTGGCGCTGTCCTGAAAGGCGACGCCGATGGAGATGCCCAGGCCGAAGATACGCAGGCCATTAACGAAGTCAGAGACCTACTCTTCAACGAAGTTGTACCCGGAGTAGGCGGCGGCCAGGACCTGATCGCTCTGGATATCGAAAGAGCGAGGGCGAATGGAATTGGGTCGCACAATCAAGTCCGCGTCGCCCTGGGCCTACCCGCGGTTACAAGTTTTGCTCAGATCACCAGCAATGTTCAAGTGCAGAAGGAATTGCAGACCGCTTACGGCAATGTCAACAACATCGACGCCTTCGAGGGCGGCCTGGCCGAGGATGCCGTACCCGGTTCGGATGTTGGCCCACTGTTCCAAAAGATACTTACCGAGCAGTTCACGAATCTCCGAGATGGCGACCGCTTCTTTTATCTCAACGAACAATTCACGCCCGCCGAACAAGCGATCTTGCAACAGGGCAGCACGCTCGCAAAAGTCATCGAAGCCAACACCGGCGTCACCAATCTTCAAAACGATGTGTTCCTGTTCAAGGCTTCGATCAGCGGGACAGTGTCGCTCGCTGCGCAAGGATCGACGTCACCATCCGGGCAGCGCGGCGTGTCCGGTATCACTCTGCACCTCGAGGATTCGAGCGGCGATATCCTTGCGACCACGACTACCAACAATCGAGGCCAATACTCGTTCAACCAACTCAGCGGCCCGGCAAACAATGTGGAAAACTCTTCCGGAGTTAGCGGCACCGGGGCATACAAGGTCGTCTTGGCAGTGCCTTCGACCTTGCGGCAAAGCGGCGCCAGTCCTAGTGCAATCCTCATCAGCGCCGGCGATGTCAATGTAAACAATGTGAATTTCGTCGTCGCCAACGTTGCGACTCATTTCGGTGTGGTTGCCCCACAAGTCGTGCCGGCCGGTCAATCGTTCAACATAATCGTCGAAGCGGAAGGAGCGGCCAATCAATTGGATTCCGGCTATGTCGGCACCATTCATTTCAGCGTGATGGGTGCGGGAAAGGGTGCTGTCCTGCCTGCCAATTATACATTCACCGCTGCCGATCATGGCGTCCATCTATTCCGCATCACGCTATTGGAATTGGGAAGTCAAATGATCAAAATTACGGATACCGGTGCCGCTTCGCTGACCGGAGAGGCGACGGTGTTCGTGGTTCCGGGCGGGCGCAAGCCTTCGTTCGGCCCGGGTATTTTGAACTTGCCACCAGCGCCGCAGTCGGGGCCAGGTGTTGGCGGACAGGATCCGTCAAGTCATGCGGGATCTGGAAGCCCCCCTGCTCCGCATAATGCAAAGAACGCGGACACTGGGCCTCTGGGCGCTGCTCTGGCCCAGACCGCCGATAATAGAATTCCGTCATCGTTCGCGCCGCCGCAGGGCCCACCGACCGATGAGATACAATAAGAGAGTGCAACGACCAAAGAGGTCTTTATGGGAAGAATCATCCCGAAGACGGGCAAACAACTTCGGCCCAAGACAGCGGTCAAAGGCAAACGCTACCGCTGCGCGACATGCCGCAAGAGAAGCGCCAAGCCTGTAAAGACACCGGCGCCTTGGTACTGTGCGAATTGTTTGAAGGAGAATGAGGGTACTGGCTCAGCTCGTTTGATGTGAGGTTTCGGACCGTGGCCGGGGTCGGTACTCCGACCCCGGTTTGGCCCAAGTGCGCCGTCCAGACTAAGTTTACGGGTGGCACAGACGTTCCTGTCTGTGCGGGAACCGACGAATGTGCCTTTTGCTGCACAGACAAGAATGTCTGTGCCACCCGTAAATTTAGTCTAGACGGGGCCCTAGAGGCTCCACAGATCCGGAGTCGGAGTACCGACCCCGGCCACGACTCGCATTCGGCACGTTGAAAACGTGCCACCACAACCTTTGACTTTCGATCGCCTATCTATCCTCAATCTGCGCCAACGCCGCGAACGGCGTTCCCTCGACATATTCCAAAAACGCCCCGCCTCCCGTGGAAACGTGCGTAACTTTATCGGCCAAGCCGAAATCCTCTACCGCTTCCGCCGTCTCGCCGCCGCCGACGATAGTTATGGCTTTCGACGCCGCCAGCGCTTCGGCAATGGCCCTTGTCCCCTTGCTGTAGGGTTCGTCCTCGAACTTTCCGAGAGGGCCGTTCCAGACGACAGTTCCGGCTTTGGCGATTTCCGCTTTGAATAACGCGATCGTCTTCGGGCCAATGTCGACGCCGATCGCGCCGTCGGGAATCTCACCATCGACGATTCGGGCCGTCGCCGGGGCGTCGATTTTATCGACCACGAGGTGATCGACGGGCAGGAGAATCTTGTCGCCGCCGAGTTTGAGCAAGTCGCGGGCGATGTCGAGCTTGTCGGCTTCGAGGCGTGAGCCGCCGACGTTTTTTCCCTGGGCCTTGAGGAAGGTATAGGTCATCGCCCCGCCGACGAGAATGCGGTCGGCGCGGGCGAGAAGAGCCTTGATGAAGCCGATTTTGTCCGACACCTTGCCGCCGCCGAGAATGCTGACAAACGGGCGCGGCGGGTTCGACAATAAGCGGTCCAAAATGTCCAGTTCTTTTTGCACGAGAGTCCCGACGACGCGCGGGAAGTTTTTCATTGCCGCGGGCACGGCGACCATGGAGGCGTCGCTGCGATGACACGTGCCGAAAGCGTCATTGACGTAGGCATCGCCGAGAGCGGCGATCCGCGTGGCCAAGGTGGAGTCGCCTTTTTGCTCGCCTTTTTGGAAACGCAGGTTTTCGAGTACCAAAACCTCGCCCGCTTTGAGCTTTTGCGCCGCGGCGGTGGCGGCGGTACCGACGACCTCGTCGACTTTGTGAACCGGTTTGCCGAGCAGCTCGCCGAGGCGCTTGGCGGCGTTGTTCATGGTAAAGGGAGCATCGGCGGTGGGATCACCTTTGGGCCGTCCGAGATGGCTCATGACGATGACGGCGGCCCCGCGGTCAAGCAGGGCCTTAAGCGTCGGCAGCGCGGCGCGGATGCGACGATCGTTTGTGATCTTGCCGGAGGCATCGAGCGGTACGTTGAAGTCGACCCGGACCAGGACACGTTTGCCCTTGATGTCCGGCAGATCGGCGAGGGTTTTCTTAGCCAAGGCATTCTCCAGCTTAATTTTCTGTATATAGCCCCGGGCTTGCCCGAGGTTTTGACTTCACCCCCGGCAAGCCGGGGGCGATATAAAATCAACCCTTGCTTGTCAGGAAGCGCAGTAGATCGACACAGCGATTCGAGTAGCCCCATTCATTGTCATACCAGCTGACGAGCTTGAAAAACTTGCTGTTCAGCTCGATGCCTGAACCGGCGTCGAAGATGCTCGAATGGGCGTCGTGAATGAAATCGCTGGAGACGACTTCATCGCTCGTGTAAGCGAGGATGCCCTTCAAATAGGTCTCGCTCGCCTTCTTCATGGCGGCGCAAATGTCCTTGTAGCTCGTTTCCTTGATCGTTTTGAGCGTGAGATCGACGACGGAAACTGTCGGCGTCGGCACGCGGAACGACATGCCGGTGAGCTTGCCTTTGAGCTCGGGCAGAACGAGCGCCACGGCTCGAGCGGCACCGGTTGTCGACGGGATGATATTCATCGCCGCGGCGCGGCCGCCTTTCCAATCTTTTTTGGACGGTCCATCGACCGTCTTCTGCGTGGCGGTGTAGCTGTGAATCGTCGTCATCAGGCCGTCGTCGATGCCGAAGCCTTCTTTGAGTAGCACATAAACGACGGGTGCCAGGCAGTTCGTCGTACAGCTGGCGTTGGAGATGATCGAATGCTTGGCCGCATCGTATTTTTCGTTGTTGACTCCCATCACGACCGTGATGTCTTCGCCCTTGGCGGGGGCGGAGATGATGACCTTGCGAGCGCCGGCCGTGATGTGGCCCTTGGCCTTGTCAGCTTCGGTAAACAGGCCGGTCGATTCGATCACATACTCGACGCCGAGTTGCTTCCAGGGGAGCGCCGCCGGTCCTTCCTTGACGGCGAGGCATTTGATCTTATGGCCGTCGACCACGAGCACATCGTCTTCGGCAACCGTGGGAGAGGACTTCTCGCTGTGAACGGTGCCCGCGAATTTGCCCTGCGTCGAATCGTATTTGACGAGGTAGGCCAAATTGTCAGCCGGCACGAGATCGTTGACGGCGACGACGTCAAACGTCTTGCCCAATAGACCCTGTTCCACGAGCGCGCGAAAGACCAGTCGCCCGATCCGTCCGAAGCCGTTGATACCAACCTTCACTGCCATTGAAAGCTCCTTGGATAACAATTCTCAATCGGCCGTCCCGTCCGCACGGTCATCAAACCGAGTCGCGACCGATAGCCAGTCTAATTCACACTCGCTACGCTATAGCGTAATGACGGAACCGTCCCGCGGCGAGAGCACGGGCGGGGATATGCTGATCTAGAGTTTTCCCACTAGCCTCATGTTCGCGCATGAGGTTTCCAGCGAATGGCAGCGAGGTTTTCATGTCAGGCACAATTCGCGTCGCGGTCACCGGGGCAGGCGGGCAGGTTTCTTATGCCATGTTAGCACGCTTGGCATCGGGCGAAGTCTTCGGAGCGGACAAGAAAGTAATCTTGCAGCTATTGGAGATCCCAAAAAGGGCCGAATGGCAGGCGCCCTCGCCGACCGCACGGCAGCCTCTCGACATTGCCGAGGGCAACGCGATGGAGCTGCTCGATTGCGGCTTCCCCACGCTCGCCGATGTCATCGTCACGGACGATGCAAACAAGGCGTTCGCCGGCGTCAATTGGGCGATCCTCGTCGGAGCGGCGCCGCGTGGTCCGGGCATGGAACGCAAGGATTTGCTCGGGCTCAACGGCAAGATCTTTGTGGGCCAAGGCAAAGCCCTTGCCGCGAATGC
Organism: uncultured Planctomycetaceae bacterium; assembly: GCA_963790585.1. Lineage (GTDB taxonomy): Bacteria > Planctomycetota > Planctomycetia > Gemmatales > Gemmataceae > CAWBOY01. The sequence continues at coordinate 49,456 of CAWBOY010000008.1, read as the reverse complement.
CGCCAGCGACGTCCGCATCCTCGTCGTCGGCAATCCGTGTAATACGAATTGCCTCGTCGGCTTTAACAACGCGCGCGAGATTCCCGCCGACCGCTGGACCGCGATGACTCGGCTCGACCACAATCGCGCCGTCGCGGCCCTCGCGGCGAAAGCGGGAGTGCCCAACGAAGTAGTCACCTGCATGACCATTTGGGGCAATCACAGCAACACGCAATACCCCGATTTCACCAACGCCAAGATCAATGGCAAGCCGGCCACCGAAGTCGTGACCGATCGCAAATGGCTCGAGGAATCCTTCGTGCCGCAATGCCAAAATCGCGGCGCGGCGATCATCAAGGCGCGCGGCCTGTCGTCGGCTCTCTCAGCAGCGAACGGGGCAATCGACCACGTCAAGAGCCTGGTTCGCGCCACGGCCCCAAACGATTGGACGAGCCTCGCGGTCGTCTCGAAGGGCCAATACGGCGTGCCGTCTGGCCTGGTCTTCAGCTATCCGTGCAAAACGGATGGCAAAGGAAATTACACCGTAGTCGAAAGCGTCCAACTCGACGCCTTCGGCAAAGCGAAATTCGCCGCGACTTTGAAGGAATTGGAAGAAGAGAAGGACGCGGTCAAGGATTTGTTGAAAAGTTAAGGTGGAGAGCGATTACTGAGCCTGAAGCGATTACCGAGCCTGAAGCGTAAGCGAAGAGCCTTTTGTATTAAATGCAAATACAAAATGCACTTCGCTCACGCTTCAGGCTCGGTTAAACGCGGTTTCCTAAAATCCCTTCCCCTTCGTACTCGTCTTGATGCGCAGAAGGTTCTTATGCGCAGTAATGTATAGCACCGATCCGTCATCGCCCCAGCCGCAATTGGCGGTGGCGACACCGGTCAGAAGCGTACCCAGATGCGTGCCGTCGGGCGAAAAGACGAGAACGCCGCCGGGGCCGGTGGCGAAGATGTTACCGTCCTTGTCCAGCTTCATGCCGTCCGGCAGACCGAGCTTGGTGAGAGCCAGGACCTTGGTGGCGTCGAAAAACACCTTGCCGGTGCCGAGGGTGCCATCTTCCTTGACAGGGTAGGCCATCCAGATCGGCTTGAGCGGATCAGAGTTGGCGACATAAAGAGTCTTTTCATCCGGTGAAAAGGCGATGCCATTGGGCCGGCTCAATTCCTTGGTCATCAAGGTCAATTTGCCGTCTTTCGACAGGCGATAGACGCCGCAGAAGTCGAGTTCGCGAACGGGATCGTCCCAATTCTTTTCCATGCCATATGGCGGATCCGTGAAGTAGAGATCGCCGTTGCTCTTGTAGACGGCGTCATTCGGGCTGTTGAAGCGCTTGCCTTCGTATTTGTCGGCGAGTGTGGTCTTTTTCGTCGTGTCGGTCCAGGAGTCGAGCCGGGCCATGCGGCGGTCGCCGTGCTCGCAGAGGACGAGTCGGCCTTGCGGATCGAGGATGAGGCCGTTGGAGCCGGGTTCACCGCCGCGTTCCTTGGTTCCGGTATAGCCAGCCGGCTTCATGAAAAGGCTGACGCCTTTGCCTTCCTGAAACTTCATCACACGGTTGTTCGGAATGTCGGAAAAGAGGAGAAAGCCGCCGTCGCGTTTGACCCAAACGGGCCCTTCCGACCAAAGGAAGCCATCGGCCAGATTTTCCATCTTGGCGTCTTTGGGGATCAGCTTGTCGAACGCTTCCGCCTTGAGCCGTTCGATCGTGCCGAAGGTCGGATACGTTTTCTTGTCGTCGCCAAAACTAGAGATTGTGAGCGTTGCTACGACGGCGAACGCGAGCAGCGTGCTCGTGATGAGAGAGAATCGGCGCATCGGGTCAGACACCTCCGGGAGAGTATCTTGGTGGGAAAACAGCCCGAGCCAGCGCCCGGACGGCTGGTAGCATAACACAACGCCACGGCGTCTCAAGAGGCGGGCGATGGATAAAGAAGAATTCGTGCAGCGACCTGTAAGCCCCAAGAGCGTTCGAAAATAATGTGATAGACGGGGCTAAGCCTCGCGCCTTGGGTGCCATGCTTTCGTACTCGAAAGCATGCTTTGGAGTACCAAAGCATGGCACACCTGCGCCACCATCCGCATTCTTTCCGGACGCTCCAACTCCTATGGACACGGCATCCGCCAAAACCCAAAATAAGCCGCTCTTGCGCTCGCGGCCAATTTCGTATTGAAGTGGACGGCCATCCGTAAGCCGATTGTTCCTCTATAGGATTCGAATGTGACCAAACGAATTGTTTTGAACCTTTTGCAATATCTCTTGGCCTTCGGCGTTTTGGCGGTAATGGTGTGGCTCAACTGGGAGCCCAAGGGCGGCAACGGCCTTAAGGAAGTCTGGCAGAAACATATCGTCGAGGGCCAGCCGGTCCTCTGGAGCTTTCTCGGTCTCGCGGCAATGTTATATGCAGTCAGCCTGATTATTACATTATTGCGTTGGTATTTCCTCGTTCGAGCGCAGAACCTGCCCTTCACCGTAAAAGACGCATTGCGGCTCGGTCTGATCGGAGCCTTTTTCAATAGTTTTCTGCCAGGCGCCGTGGGCGGCGACCTGGTCAAAGCGACCTTTCTTGCGCGTGAGCATACCAGGCGAACGGTCGCTGTTGCGACGGTCATCATGGATCGCGTTCTCGCCCTCTGGGGTTTATGCTGGTTTGTGGCGATCCTGGGCGGCATCTTCTGGGTGTCGGGCCTGCTCGACGGCCCCTCGGTGCTGCCCGCGAAGGTCATCGTCATCTCGGCGGCCACGGTTGTCGGCGTTTCCGTCGTTGTTTGGTTGCTCTTGGGGCTTTTGACCAACGAAAAAGCCGAGCGCTTCGCCATGCGTCTTCAGGGAATGGGCAACGTCGGCCATTCGGCAGCCGAGTTCTGGCGCGCTGTGTGGATGTATCGTTGCCGCCAAGGCGCCGTCGCCTTGACATTAGTCATATCATGGATCGGACAAGTCGGATTCGTCTTGTCGTTTTATTGCAGCTCGCGCGTTTTGTGGGACGGCACCGACGAGAGCCCCTTACCAACTTTGGCACAACATTTCCTTTTGGTGCCGATCGGCCTCGTCGTTCAAGCGTTGCCAGGTTTCCCCGGCGGAGCGGGCATCGGCGAAGCGGGCTTCGGCGGCCTGTACGCGCTCTTTGGCTGCAAAGCGGCCGGCGGCGTTTTGGCGTCACTGGTCCAACGCGTCGTCGTCTGCGTCGTCGGCACGATAGGTTTTGTCGTCGCCGGATACCTCAAATCGAAACAACCCGCCGCGTCCCTGGCGATCGAAGCCAGCACCGTGAACGTTAGCAATTAATGCCACGTCCCAACCCTCGTCAGACTGAATGTGATCGAATTCACAATCGCCTGATCGGAGCTGCCCAGGTTTTGCACGATCGACACAAATCCGAAGTTCGTCGCTTCGTAACTGAAACTTCCGACGGTGAGAGCGCCGCTCGCGCCTTGGCCAATGAACGTATTGGTCCCAACTCCATCGTTAAGCGTCGCCGTGTCGGTGCTCGTCCCGGTGGCTATGACCTGTTTGAAGCCAATCACATCATTGAGGTAGCCAGTACCGTACAGATAGCTCTCGTAGTTGGAACCATTAAAAGTATTCCCGCTGGCTGCTCCGTAGAGATAGGCGGCATCGGTCGTACCGGCCTTGGATGTGACGTGAACCGCCTGGAAGCCGACGGCTTGGTTGAAGTAGCCATTGCCTTGCAAGTAGCTATAAATCGGCGTGCCGACGAAGGTGTTGCTGCCACTCGTATCGAAGAGATAGGCTGCATCATGACTCGACGCCGACGCATAGGCATTCACATTTCTGAATCCCACGGCCTGGTTGAAGTAGGTGGTACTCGACAAGTAACTGTAGGTTGGCGTCCCCACGAAGACGTTGTTGCCGGGAGTGTCGTAGAGATAGGACGTGTCATTGGATCCAGTCGCCGCGAAGGCATTCATCGTCTTGAAGCCGACGGCTTGGTCGTAGAACCCGGCCCCTTCGAAGAAGCTGTAGGTCGGCGACCCAACGAACGCATTTTGACCGCTGACATCATAGAGATAGGCCACATCGGAGGCGTTACCGATCACGTTGACGCTATAGGCGCTGCTTACAGTGATCTTGGCACTACTTCCGGTAAAGGTACCGGCACGTGCCTTGAGAGCAAGTGAATTCGTGCCTGTTGGATCGTAGACCGTTAAACTGCCCGCTGTGATACCAGCCATCGTGATCGCGCCTGAGCCATTATTGGACTTGTCGGTGCCATTGAAGAGAAACACATAGAGACTGGACTTGGTGTTGATCGTAGTCCCGGCACTCATGGAGATCACGGCGTTGCCCGGATCGCGCTGACTATCGACAACGCCGTCGGCCAGCGTATCATTCGCGGTGAGCGTCAGCGAGCCATTGCCAGTGTTGATATTGGCATTTATGAAGATGCTTCGACCGGCCTGGAGCGTTAGATTGCCCACTGTACCGGTCGATGAGGCGATGATAGGACTATTAATTGTGATATCATCGCTTGCCTGGAGAGTGACATTGGTGCCCGTATTGAGCGTAGTGGTAATAAAGGATGGGGCGAAAGATACTGTTTGATTGGGAGCGTAGGAATACGCGGAATCATTCACATGTGTATAGGCGGTGATGTCATTATAGTTGACATCTTCGTAGGTGAAGGAATCGGCTGTAGGTCCAGTCGAAAAAAAATACATGCTTGTCAGGGTGTTCTGAGAGGTAACAGTAGTCTTATCGTCCAGTGTTTTTCCAGTCGCCCCGTTAATCAATGTCACTGAAGCGGCGCGATAATCCGGCCCAGAATATACTAGAAAGTCACCATCGCCAAGCTCATGTATACTTGCACCAGAGATTTCCAAACTATTCGTCGGCGTGATCGTGCCAACGAGTCCAGTCGACCCGTTTGCCAAGGTGACGGCTCCGATACCTCCATTCGCCGACGGACTGAGAACGACGTAATTACCATTCGTCAGGCTGCCGACACCGGCGGAGCCTACTTGATCGCCCGCGGCGCTACCGACGAGGCTATTCGCGCTAGAAATAGTACCTGATACACCTGTGGTCCCAGACGCCCAAGTTACCGCCCCAAGGTTGCCATCCCAATCGCAACTGATCACGACATAGTTATCATTTGCGAGAACAACGAGCCCTGGTGTAGAGGGATGATCTCCGCCACCGACCAGATCGTTAGGTGTGCTGCCTATGAGACTATTCGCGGCTGAAATGGCGCCTATTGTCCCCGTGACTCCGTTTCCCCAAGTGACGGCACCGCGGTTCCCATTCCAAAAGGGGCAATCCAAGATGTAGTTTCCATTCGCAATGGCCGTTACGCCACCGTAGGCATAATCGTAGGCGCCAAAGCCAGTGATAGCCTCGGCTGAACCGCCGGTAAGGCTATTGGAGGTACTCACCTGTCCGACCGTGCCGACCGAACCGTTTCCCCAAGTCAATGCACCTTCGCCGCCATTCCAAAAGGCGCTATCGACGACATAATTGCCATTTGTGAGGGCCGTTATATCACCGTTAAAACCCCCTTCGCTAACTTCGTCACCGCCGGCGGAACCGACGAGGCTATTGGAGGCGGAAATGGTTCCGAGAACACCGGTGGATTCATTACACCAGGTCGCCGCTCCCGCTGCACCATTCCAGTTCGGACTGCTTATAACAAAGTTGCCATTTGACAAGACCGTGATACCGCCACTGGCGACATTGTCGCCGGCCGTGGATCCGATGAGACTATTGGCCGCCGAGATTTGTCCAATCAGAGGCGCGGACCCACTTGCGAAAGTAGCAGCACCGACCCCACCATTCCAAAGAGGAGAGCCGAACACATAGTTGCCATTGGTTAGCGCGACGACATCTGGATAGGTAACCTTTGTGAAATAATCATAGGTAAGTACATATTGGTACGTTCCTAACGAGTCCCCGGCGTTGCCAATCAGGCTATTTGAACCGGACACCACACCAGTCAGCCCGGAAGAGCCGCTAACCCATGTTATTGCCCCAGCTCCATAGTTCCACAAATAACTATCGACGACATAGTTCCCGTTGGTGAGGACCGTCACGGATTTGCCGACGAAATCGCTCGCGGTCGAACCGACAAGGCTATTTGCAGACGAAATGTTTCCCGAAGTTCCGGTCGAGCCATTCCCCCATGTGATAGCGCCGCCTCCATGCCAATCGGGACTGAATACAAAATAGTTGCCACTGGGGAGAGGAGTGACACCACAGGCGTCAAATACGCTGGACCAGGTCGAGCCTTCCTGCAGTCCGATTAAGCTATTGCTTTCAGATACGACTCCGCTAACACCCGAACTGCCGCTGCCCCATGTCGCAGTGCCCAATCCCAAAGTATAGTTGCCACCCAGACTACCTGTACCGCCTATGGATCCGCTTTGTACGACAAGGCTCAATAAAACATAGTTGCCGTTCGCAAGCGGAATCACAGATGTTGCACCCGTGGTGCCTATCAGGGTACTAATCAATGCGCCGGTCTTTCCATTGTAAAGATAACTCGCTCCCTCACCGCCGTTGAAGGACGAATCGATGGAGATGATGTTGCCGTTGCTAAGAACAGTAGAACTCATACTCGAATTAACGGCGTTATACTGAGCAAAGGCTCCCGCCGAAGATGCGATAACCAGATATTTCGGATCCAGTAATAGCTTACCTCCTTGGCCGGCGTCCGCTGTTCCATCGTAGTTGAGCTGGCCATGAGACGAGATTTCGACGGACCCGCCCGATCCTGTACCCACTCCTGACGCCGCTACATGCCCGGTGAAATCGGTCGAAGAGACGGACATGACCTCGACGTTCCCGCCTCGACCTGCACTCCCAGCGACATCCAGGTTGTCCGCGATCAGGAGAATGTCTTTGCCGAACAGATTGATCGAACCGCCGACCGGCCCTGTCGCCGTCATGGCGCCACTGCTGAAAAGCCGGCCGCCGCTGCCTCCGTCTATCGTAACATTGCCGCCGACGCCGCTAGCCGAGGATGCCGAAGTCAACGCCGATGCCGTGTCGATGTAGGACGATGTGAAATCTACTCTGACGGACCCGCTCGGAGCGGTAATTGTCCCCGCGTTGAGATAAGTCCGCGTGCTGATGCTCGCGCTACCGCCCGCCGCTGTTTCGACGTTACCGACATTAACGAATGAGTTCGCGGTCGACGAGATGTTACCTGCCCCGACGGTGCTTCCTCGGTCGAGATTGATGAGGCCGCTGCTGGATAGAGTCAAACTGATGGCTCTGAGCGATCCCTTGAGAGTGAATGAACCGGCATGGATAGCCAAATCCCCAGCAATCGCGACATCGCCGGAAAGGGTCAAACTGCCGAGTGTGTTGATGCTATGAAGGTTTGCCGCATTTAAGGGCATCGCCTCGGCTTGGCCGTCGACAGTCACGGTGATGATGCCGTTGGTACTCTCCGAAATCTGCGCTGATGTGCCCACCAACGTTAGCGAGCCGGATAAGGCGTCGTAGTTGATCGCCGACGGCAAGGAGGCTGCCTGGGTCAGGGCAATCGCATCTAAACGCCTGTTCATTATTGGCTGTTCAGTTGTCAGGGACAAGGTTACTGCGAATGATTCTGGTGGAACGTACCCGTTTCACGGAGGAAAAGACTCATGGCGCAGACCCAAGCAACCCCCTTTCTTGCCGCTTTTGCCCAGTTGCAGGATCCACGCATCAACCGTACCAAGCATCACCGACTGCTGGACATCCTCTTCATCGCCCTGTGCGCTGTCGTCAGCGGCGCCAACGATTGCGTGGCCATGGAAAAGTTCGCCAAGAGCAAGCGCGTCTGGCTCGAAAAATTCCTGGATCTGCCCGACCGCGTGCCGTCGCATGACACCTTCGCTCGTGTGTTCGCCGCCCTGGATGGCAAAGCCTTTGTCGAGTGTTTTCTGAGCTGGGTGACCAGCCTCGAACGGAGTACGTCCGGCCAGGTGGTGGCCATCGACGGCAAGACGGCTCGTGCGACGTTGGATCGAGCCAAGAGCAAGCATCCGCTTCATGTCGTTAGCGCCTGGGCCACGGAGAACCAATTGCTTTTGGGTCAGGAAGTGGTCGATGACAAATCCAATGAGATCACAGCGATTCCTAAACTGTTGGAGGTGTTGGAATTGACGGGAGCGATTGTGACTTTGGATGCCATGGGATGTCAGAAAGAGATTGCCAGCAAGATACGAGAAAAGGGAGCCGATTATGTGCTGGCGGTGAAAGGGAATCAGGAGCATTTGGAGCAGGACATCGTGGAGGCGTTTGCCGCCGTGGACGAGGGTCGTAGCACGGCAACGGTGCAAACGCACACGGAGCAGGACAAGGGGCACGGTCGCTTGGAAACGCGCTGGACGCAGACGATGGCGGTACCCAAGACGTTGCGTCATCAGGAGGATTGGCGGGATCTGGTGAGCATCGCCCGTTGCACGCGTAGCTACCAGGAGGGTGGAGTGGAGAAGTCGGAGGTGCGTTATTTTATAAGCAGCCTGCAACCCAAGGCGAAGCAGATGGCGGGAGCGATACGGAGTCATTGGGGAGTGGAGAATGGCTTGCATTGGGTGTTGGACATGTATTTTGCGGAGGATCGCAATCGTGCTCGGACGGGCCATGCGGCAGGGAACCTGGCGTTGTTACGACGCTGGGTCATCTCGTTATTGCGGCAGGACGAATCGACCAAAGGCGGCATCGAGAAGAAGCGCTTGCAAGCAGGCTGGAACGACGAAACGCGCGAGGCCATTCTTGGCCTTTTTATGGGGGATTAGATGCGATTGCCCTGCTGCCTGGGTGAAGACTGCTGGCGCAAGTCGACTCTCAAGAGATTCAAGGCGTGGACGGAAGAATGGACGCGCAGAACCATTGCGACGAACGACTTTTTTGAGCGACAGCATTATCTTCTCCAAGGTCTATCATTCGGGCCCTCGGCCCCATTATCTAGGTTATGCACGGATATGAAAGCGAAAACCGCCGGGAGGTTTTGCGCCGGCGGTTTTGTAGAGTGCTTGATGCCGTCTTGACGGGACTCTTCTTCTCAGTTCAACATATCGGTCGTTTTGCGGGTAGTCCAATCCTGAGCGTCAAGGTACCAGAACCAATCGGAGCCGCTACCGGATATCAGTACATTGGCATGGGTCTGGTTGTAGGTGACTGTGAATCGCCCATGGAGGGCCGTATCGCCGCCATTCCAATCGCTCAGCACCTGCTGGAATGTGTCTCCGGCATTGTTAAGAGTCGCCGAGCCGTCGATCAAGATGTTGTTGCCACTGCCGGATTGGACTGTGTGCTGACCTGTGCCGGCGACGACGAGGTTATTTCCGTTACCGACGTAGACGTAATCGCCGTTGCCATTCCCGACGACGACGACATTATTGCCGTTGCCGTTAATCAGCACATTGTCCCCGTTGCCGTATCCAACCTGCACGTCGTTATTGCCGCCGCCGACCAGGACAACGTCATTATTGCCGTTGCCGACGGTTACGGTATTGTTGCCGTTGCCGAGGTTGACGTAGTCGCCGTTGCCGTCGAGTGTAGTGACCGTGTTGTTGCCGTTCCCCGCGATAACGACGTCCCCAGTGCCGCCCGCTTTTGTCTGGGCAACCGTATTCGTGCCGTTGCCAAGAATGGCATAATCGTAGTTGCCGGCGCCAAAATACACGTGGTTCACCTGACTGGCGCCGCCGTCCACTATCTGGGTTCCATCGTTCATGCCGTCGCCGAAAGTCACGGAATTGGTGCCCGCGCCCATATAGACATAGTCATAGGAACCGTCGCCGACGCTCACTGTGTTATTGCCGTTGCCCAATAGGACGTTGCTGTAGCCGCTTCCGAGGGTAACCGAGTCGGTCCCGGTACCCGCTTTGACAAAGTAGTTGCCATTTACGGCCGTAATGGTCTTATCGCCATCGCCCGTTTGGACAAAGGAAGTGCCGGTCCCCATCGTCACGCTAAGGGTGCCATTGCCGGTGTTGACGCCGTTGTACCCATTACCCAAGATGATTTTGTTGGTGGAGTTGGTTCCACTGGCGATGTTGATCACGTCGTTGCCATTGCCAGTGACGGTGTTATTGCCGTTGCCCAGCGTCACATAGTCATTGCCTGCGCCGAGCGTTATCGTGTCGTTGCCGTTGCCGAACTGGAAGTAGCTATTCGTCCCGGCCGCGTCGTGAGCCGTGATGGTCTTGTTGCCATCGCCGCCGATCACATCGTTATTGCCGGTTCCGAGCGTTATGACATCGTTGCCGGCTCCCGTCTGAATGTAACTGTTCCCGTTACCTAAAGTTATCATGGCGGGTATTGTCAAGCTGGTCGGAAGAATAATGGTCTCATTATTGTCGAAGCCAAATATCTGAATTGCGGTGAGAGGGCCCGTGTTGGTAGGTTGGGTCCAAACGCCGTTAATCAAAGTGGCCACCTGGACGCCAGTCGAACCTGAGTTGCTGCCACCGGCGGGCGCGACCTGAATGTAATCATAACTATGGCCGCCGAATACGCTGAAGATATTGAGCACGGTGCCGACCTGCTCTATGCCGGGCGTCGGCTGGCCGATCGTGAAAGAGATGCTGGTGCTCGTTGAAGCGTAATCAGCACTGCCGGCGAAGTTGGCTGTCGCGGTGTAGGTGCCTGGAGCGCTGGGAGCACCAGCTAGGAGAGCGCCGCCCGCATCATAATAGGCGATGGTCGGGGTGACGTTTTGAAGGCTAGTCGCACCATCGACGGCCACGGTAGCAGTGAACGGCAAGCCTGTGTAAATTCCGCTCGCATCGACTACGGTTAGCACTGGAGTCGTCTTGATGACGTCAATTGTGCAGGCCAGGGAGGTACTGTTTCCGTTCGCATCGGTAACGGTAACGGTGAACTGAGAGGCGCCGAGCACCGTAGGCGTGCCGCTGATAATCCCGGTGGCACCGTCAAGTGTTAATCCGCTCGGCAGAAGCGCGGCGTTTACGCTAAACGTGGACGGTTGAGTGCCGTTGGCGGGAAGAGTTTGAGTGTAGGGCTGATCAATATAGCCGGTGGTATTCTCCATGATCGTGACGCTCTGCACGGATCCAGAAAATGTATCGCTGCCATTGACGGTCAATGTGGTGTTGCCGCCGGCCGTGTTGGTAACGTTGCCATTGCCAGTGAGGCCACTAATGGTGGTGCTGTTGCCATTTAAGTTCAGAGTCGCTGCATTCAAGGTAACAGCGGACGCGGCCGGCAGCGCGGCGGCAGCAGTGAGGGTGAACGTATCGCTTGATGAGCCGTTGAGCGTAATCATACTCGGGGCAAAGTCGGCGGCCTGGGCTCCGATCTGCACGACGTTGCCGTTGCCGCTGGTATTGATGGTCAGCGAATTTTTCGGTGACACGAAGGTCACGTCTTCGCTGGAGTTTCCCGTAAATCGAAGCGTGGTTTCGCCCGGGCGCTCCGGTGTCATCCAGAACGGCGTCCGTAGTGCCGAATTGCCCAAGCGTCAAAACAAGATCGTCCACGGTTCCGCTGATATAGACGGGCTTCATGCCGCTGTAAATGATATTTAGATTGGCTCCGCTTACCGGCTGGAGGAGGATCGTGCCGGCACCGGCGCGGTCTCGTTGTCCGTGATATTGGCGAAGTCGCCGGCGAGGATGTTCAGCGTACCGCCGTTGGTGCCGGGTACCGTGCCGCCGCCGTTGTAGAAAATACCACCCGGAACACTGAAGTAACCATTGGCGAAATTCAGGTTAAGGATGTCAAGGCCATTGAGGTGCCCCGTGAGATTGACCGAGTTGGTATGTGCGAGCGCCTGGCTTGCCAGGATATTATTACCACTGTCGATCAGCTCGAGAATGGTGCCCCCGGCGTTCAGGGTCAAAGTGTAGGTTGTCGGGCCGCCCGTGGTGGCCGTGTACGTGATAGGCCCTTGCGGATCGACGAGCGGCACTGCTGCACTTGTGACTGAACCGCCGGCGTTGGTGAAGACCGCTTCGTAAAGAGTGCCATTCTGTGCCAGGGTGACGTTGTGCAGTGTCAAGGTCGTGCCGGTCGCGCCGCTGATTGGCGTGAAGGCCGCTCCGCCGGTGCTCGACATCCACTGCACGGTCGCCGTGGAGTCGGAACAACCGGCCGTGAAAATGGCATCCTGGCCGATGTTCACGGTTTGGCTGGTCGGATTACTCGTAATCGTGGGAACCGGGGCGCCGCTTTGGAATTGGTACAGTTGCAGTCCGTGGATGCCATCGTCAGCGGCGAAGTAGAGTGTGTTGCCGACAGCGGTCAGATCCTCGGCGGTCTGGGAGAAAAGTCCGGGCGTAATGTTGGTCATTTGCACGGTTCCAGTCGCCGTGCCATCGGTTCGCCAAAGCTGGAAACCACTGGTCGAGGTGGATGCCTGAAAATAGAGAGATCCACCAAAAGCCGTCAAGGAGCTGACATCGGTGCCAGAAAACTCTGGATAGATGTTAGATAATATCGTCCCAGCCGCAGTGCCGTCGGACTGCCAAAGTTGGTAGCCATGTACGCTATCCGCTGCAGTGAAGTAAACCAGGCCGTTAGCGACCGTCAGATTGTCTGGATTCGCGTTCGAGGCCGCCGTGAAATTCGTGAGCTGGATCGTACCCGTTGCCGTACCGTTGGAAACCCAAATCTGATTGTTAGCCGCAAAGAATACCTTGCCGCCGGCTATTGCCTCATAATAGGGATTGATATTACTTAGTAGGGTGGTCCCAGCCGTTGTACCGTCGGTGGCGAATACGCTCGCTCCGTCGGAAAAATATAACAGACCGTTTGCTGTTGCCTGTGCTCGAATTGCCTGCTGGGAATACCCCGCCGGAAGCGAATAGAGGATAGAGGAACCGGCACCAGAGCCATCATTCGTGTAGATTTGGCCATTGCTGGCCAGATACAGTTTGCCATTGAATACAGTCACAAGGGAGGAAATCGAGCTGCCAACATCCGTTAGTAACGTCGTGCCAGCGGTCGTACCATCGCTAATATAAAGGACGTTGTCGTTAGAATTTGATGTATAATTGTCATAGCCAAAGACCAGCTTGCTGCCGAAGACTGTCAAATTGAATCGGCTTCCATCCGTTGTCGCTTCCTTGCCTGTGCCTGGAAGACGATGGACGTACCTGCCGACGTGCCGTCGGTGCCGTACAGGACAAACAGATTACCAGCAGCGACCGTGGTAGTCGCCGTGAAATAAAGCTTGCCACCGAGGATGACCGGCGGCCCGGCCGAAGGGACGTAGGCATTGACGCCAATGGACTGGATTAAATACGTTCCCGCTACCGTACCGTCGCTGCGGTAAAGTCCTGTCAGTTGATTGGCGTCCTGCGCGAAGAAATAGAGGTTACCATTGAATGGCGTCAAGACGCTGTTACCTAGGCCGTTAAGAGCAGGTGTTAATTGGATCGTCCCGCTCGATCCTTTGACCCAAAGCTCGCTGTTCCATACGAAGAAGCTATTGCTTCCGGCGACGACGACAGAAGAATTGGAATTTGAAGAAGTTGGTTCGGTATTGATATCTTGTACCAAGACGGTACCGGCGGTGGTACCATCGCTCTTCCATAGCTCCATGCCGTGAACGCCGTCGTCTGCATAGAAATACATCTCTGTTCCGGCGACTTGAAAGTTAGCTAGATTGGAGCCGGTGATGCCGGGGAATATGTCCGCCACTTGAACGGTACCTGCCGATGTGCCGTCACTCTTCCACAGTTCATCACCGCTGCTCTGAGTGGTTGCGTTAAAATACAACCCTCCGTCAAAGGCCGTCATGTAGCTGGGGTCGAAGCTGGCACCGCTGGGCGAAACAATGTCGGTGACCATCGTCGTCCCGGCTGCCGTGCCATCCGTCTGCCATAGCTGCTGACCATGAACGCCGTCGTTTGCCCCGAAGTAAAATTTATCATTGAGGGCAGTAAAATAAGTTGGAGGAGTCGCCGAATTGAACACCTTGAGGACGGTGGTTCCGGCTAAGGTGCCGTTTGTCTCCGACAGTGTATTGGTGCTTGTGGCATCACTGTAGAAGAAGATTACGTTCCCGTTGACAGTTGCCTGATAGTGAAAATAACCATATTGAGCAGTCTCGTCCTGCAAGTCCAGAGTACCGGAGTTCGTGCCATTTGTCACAAACAAACTGGTGGCGCCTGTACTGTTGCTCCGACTCGAGAAATAGAGCAAGCCGCCGACGGTCGTAAGAACGTTGAGGCTCGGGTATTCGCCTACTGGGAACGAATACAGCGTGGTGAGCGGGTTCGTGGTGCCGTCGCTGGCATATAGCGCCCACTGGTTCGTGTTGTTGATGTAGGTGCCGCCCAGGAAAAACAGTGAGCTATTGGTTGCGGCCAAGCCCTCCGTGCTCGTTATACCGTACTGCGTGCCGAGGTTCTGAATTAACACAGTTCCCGCCGCCGTACCATTGCTCGTAAATAACTGTTGATCCCAGCTGTTGTTGACAAGAGTCTGACCAAAAAAGTAAAGGCGATTATTCAACTCCGTGAAATTGTTCAAGCCGGCGGGCGACTGATAGACGAGGCTCGTTCCGACAGTTGTGCCGTCGCTACCATACAGGGAGTACAGAGCAGTTCCTTGCGATTGGTTAAATTGTTCGGTGGTAAAATAGAGGATACCTCCGGCGATGGTGAAGGACTGGTACGCAGGCTGTACAGCGCCCAAGGATTGGACCAGCGTCGTACCGGCTACGGTTCCATCGCTGCGGTATAGGCCAAGAATGCTGCTTTCCTGATCCTGATCCGCCAAGAAATAGAGATCACCCTGGAAAGCGATAACTCCAGCGTAGCTTGAGATGTTGAGCGTACGGGTGAGCTGAATTGTACCGCTTGGTCGCGTCACCCAGAGTTGAGTGTAGTTGTATCCGCTCCGTGGCACAAAAAATACGTTATTGCCGATGACCGTGGTGTTTGAATTCACCGACGACGGTCCATCTACATTGATGTCCTGGACCATTGTGGTCGCCGCAGTCGTGCCATCCGTCTGCCAAAGCTCTTGGCCATGAATTCCGTCGTCGGCATTAAAATACAGAGTGTCGCCGGCGACCGTGAGATTGGTCGGATTGGAGCTGGCGATACCTGGGGCGATATCCGCCACCAGGCTCGTACCCGGTGCCGTGCCATCCGTTCGCCATAGCTCGCGTCCAATCAAAGGAGTGGTCGCGGCAAAGTATAGGGCGCCTTGGAAGACCGTGAGACTACTGGGTGCCGACGCAGTTGTGCCTGGAAAGACATCGGCGACAAGCGTCGTCCCGGCTATCGTCCCATCGGTCCGCCACAGTTCATTGCCATGAATGCCATCGTCGGCGGTGAAGCAAAATTGATTGTTAAAGGCTGTAAAGTTACTTGGGCCCGAGTCCCCCGCTCCAGCGCTGATATCTTTGAGCAGGACAGTCCCAGCCACGGTGCCGTCGCTCTCCCAAAGCTCCTCGCCGCTGACGCCATCACTGGCTGTGAATAACAGTTTGCCGTTGCTCGTCGACTCCTGTAGGCTTGGCGCCGGAGCGGCGAAGTCCTTCAAATCCTTAGTCCCGGCAACCGTTCCATCGGTGACCCATAAACTGTTTCGCGCGGTAAAAAATCGCCCCGGAAGTTGCCTTCAGGGAACTAATGTAACCAGCTCCCGCGATGGTTTGCAAAGCGGTCGAGCCATTGGCAGTGCCAGTCGTCGCATAGAGGGTAAGGGAAGCTGAGCCGTTGCTGTAGCTGTCGCTAACATAATACAATTTGTTGTTGAACACCGTTTCGATCGACGGATAGGCAGTGCCAAAGTCTTGGACGAGCGTGGTTCCGGCTGTGGTCCCATCGGTACTGAGAAGCTGATAATCGTTGTTCACGACCGGCGTGAAGTAGAGTTTGCCATTAAAAACCGTAAGAGGTCCGGGGATGTACGCATTGGAGCCTCCGGCGAAGACAGTGCTAGTGCCGGAGGACGTTCCATCACTTCGATACAGCGAACCATTTATAGAAAAGTAAAGATCGCCCTCGAAAACCGTAGGTGCCTCACTCGGGAAGCTATTGACGATTTTTGATACCAGGGTCGTACTGGCTAATGTGCCACCGCTGCGATAGAGGCCCGTGCCGGCTGAACTGGTGGCGAAGAAATAAAGGATGTTATTATTGACCGTGAAACCGTATTGAGTGGATATCCCGAGATTATTCGTCAGCTGCGTCGTTCCGCTCGGTCCGGTCACCCATAGGCTAGTCGTCGGGCCGTTATTGGCCAAGAAGAAGAGGTTATCGCCGGCGGGCGTCAGCTGGGTGGGTGTCGAGGAGGGGCCATCGCTACCGACGGTGCCGACCACGTTTGAGACGCCGCCATTGACCGCGCCGAAGTCGCACGTGAAGTTGCCGCTGGCCACACCATTTGAGTCGCCGTCGAGTTTGTTGCCGAGAGCGTCGGTAATGTTGTCTTTCACCGTCAGTCGATAGCTACCCGCCGCCAAGGGGGCGAAGGTCACCGTGGCCGTCGTGCCGCTATAGCTGGCGGTGAGAGGCACAATCACGTCATCGGCGGTTCCCAGCAATCCATCGGGGCCAGCGCTTTGCAGCTGGTAGTTGCCGGCCAGGCCGGCGCCGAGGACCGGCTCGCTAAACTGCACTTGAAGCGCGATCGAGCCGGCGGTCAAAGTTCCCGACGACACATTGGGCGTCGTCTGGGTCACTGTCGCTAGGCTCGTTTCGACGACGAGATTGCTGCTGGTTTCCAAGGAACCGGCGGCGCCGGGTATGGGAAGCGTCAGATTCACCGCGGCGTTGGAAGCGTCCGTGATGGTACCGCCGTTGAGCGTTAGCGCCGTGGCGGAGGTATAGTCGAGATCCGGACTAAATTGGCCTGCGCCAATGGTATAGCTAAAGGTAAGGGCATTCGTGCCGCTACCGGAGGCGTACGTTGCCGTACCTCCGCTATTGAGGAGGAGTTGCGGCGAACCGGTCACGGTGACAGGTTGACCGAAGTTCACGGCGATAGGAATGATGGCCCCGAGGCCATATCCGCCGTTCGCCGCGGGACTTGTGACGGTCGAGAGGACCGTCCTTTCCTCCAAGGTCTCCAAAGAAGGCCGAAATCGCCTCGGCTGCTTCCTCAACTTGCGGCCTCTTGCCTTCGTCCTGGGTTGAAATGATTCCGCTAACCGACGCAGCCAGAGGTGCAACATACTTTTTCCCTTGTCTCGATTGCTTAAAATCAGGGACGACCATCGTGCGCAAGCATTGCGCAGGCGGCGTTCAGGGCCTCTACCGGGCCGTGTCTATCTAGAGTGCGTGTCTCGGCAGTCTATACTAGATAGCGTCTCTCACCCTTAAAAAAGGACAAATTTTCCAAAATAACTCATCACGGCGGCAAAGAAGCAACGTTACGGGACGTTGCAAACGAGCTACAGCTAGCTAGTTCAGTCCCTTTTGCTGGCTTGGCCACTTCCGATATGGATTCTCGTCGAACCCGAGAAATTAACGTCCGGTTCGACTGGATGCAAGCAAAAATTTGGCGGCTTGGGACCAGATTTAGGGGAATTTGATTTTGCATCGCGGTGGGCAGGGGTGCCCACGTGCGATTTTGGCGCGACGGTCCTTGTCGTGATGTAACCTTAAACAGAACAAGGTGTTAGATTGCCGGACCGTTGCGCCAAAGCAGAGACCTTTTTTGGCGCGACGGTAACCACCTCATCGTTTTAGTCAGCTTCGCCCGATCCCCGGCACAATGCAGTAGCATTCGGGGTTATGCGCGGAACATTAGTTTAGATGGCGAGCCAGCGACCCTGCGGGTTTCCTTCGTCATCGTTAGCCGAATCATCCTCGCCCTTCATTCCTCATATTCCGAATTAACCTCATCTACCGCAAATGCCGATCTATCCGAAGTTAGAGCGTCCGCTTCGGCGTACCGAAAATCTCCCGGGCCTCATGGAGAGCGGCTTGCGAAGGCAGTGAGGGCGGGTGGTCAGCCACGCCCGCTTACTTCGTGCGCGGCTCATTCATGCGGGCTCATCTTTTTGCGAGGGCTTGCCATGATCGGACCGATCTCCCGGCGGGACGTGCTCAAAGGCGCTGCCGCGGGCTGCGTCGTTGCTGGTCTTGCCTCCATTCCTGGCGAAGCGGATGCCCGCGTTTCCCAAGCGGGCTGGGTTTCCGGGTCGATGACTGGTGCGCGAGCGCTCGTCGAAACCCTTTTGGCCGAAGGGACCGCTTGTGTCTTTGGCATCCCGGGCGCCCAGGAGAACGAGCTGTGGGACGAGATGAAGTCGCGGAATCTACCTTATCTGCTCGTGACGCATGAATACTCCGCGGCGGGAATGGCGGACGGCGCGGCACGCAGCACTGGTCGCCCGGGCGTCATCTGCATCGTCCCGGGGCCGGGTTTGACCAACGCCCTCAGCGGGATCGGTGAAGCACTTCTCGATAGCGTGCCGATGGTTTGCATCGTCGGCGATGTGGCTCGCGGCGACAAATACAGGCATTTTCAAGTCCACGATCTGCCGCAGGTAGGCCTGCTCAAACAGGTGACAAAAGCGGTCTATGAAGTCTGTCAAGTCGCCGACATACCTGGTGCCGTCCGCGAGGCCTTTCGGTTAGCTGTCGCGGGGGAGCCGGGCCCGGTCGCGGTTGTGGTCCCGTATAACTTGCTCATCGAAACGGCTCGTTATCATTCCGGCCCGCTCGGTTCCTTGGCCGTGCCGTTCGACGAGTCGGCTTTCCAATCGGCTCTCGCGCTGCTGAGCGATCGCCGACTGCGCGTCGGCATCTATGCGGGTCTTGGCTGCATGGATCATTCGGCCGAGCTTACTCGGTTCGCTGAGATCCTCCAAGCGCCGGTGGGGACGAGCGTCTCCGGCAAGGGTGTTATTGACGAATGCCATCCTCTCGCGGTCGGCTGGGGGTACGGCCCTCAAGGGACGCGGACCGCGGAACATGCCTTCAAGGCGGTCGACGTCGTCCTTGCCATCGGCGTGCGCTTCAGCGAAGTATCGACGGCTTTTTACTCGCTGCCCAGTCATCGCTATTTGATTCATGTCGACGCCAATCAGCAAAATCTCGGCGCCGTCATGAAAACGAGCGTCTGCGTCCATGCCGACGCGGGCGTTTTTCTCTCGAAGGCTCTGGAACATCAGGCAGAAATCTGCCGTCCGACCAATGTCGAGCTGACGAAACATATCGCCAACTGGAAGGCGGCCGAAGCCAAGGAAAACGAGCGCAACTACGCCCGCCACGGCGTCGACCCGATGCTTTTCCTTCGGGCCCTGCGCCGCGCAACTTGCGCCGATACATTGACCTTTGTCGACGTCACCGTCTCCGAGCATTGGGCGGCGGAGACGTTTACGGTTCGTAAGCCGCGGACTTATTTCAATCCAACCGACAACCAATCGATGGGATGGTCGATCCCCGCCGCGCTCGCGCGCAGCGGCTACATATCGGCCAACAGGTCGTCACAGTCACGGGCGATGGCTGCTTCTTGATGTCGGCGATGGAGATTAGCACCGCGGCCCGCGAAGGCCTGCCGGTCAAATTTTTTATCCTCGACGATCAAGCCTATCACTACATGCAGGAACTGCAAAAAGCCGCCTATCGGCGCACAACCGCGACCGTGCTCGCCCGCCTCGACTACGCCGCTTTGGCGAAGGGCTTCGGCGTCGCCTACCACGAGATCAATGGCTCCTGTGACCTCGAAGCCTCGATACGCGCGTGCGCTCGAGTGCCAAGGTCCGGTGCTAACGCGCGTCGTGACTGATTATGAAAAACGGCCGCTGCGCTGGCTCGAAGCGGCCCGCGGGCGTTTCACGAAGGAGTTGACCACCGAGCAGAAAGTCAAGTTCGTGGCTCGCCTCGGAGCGCGGTCGCTGGACCTGCATCCGAGGAATGATTGAGATCAGGAAGGTGCTAGAATCGGGAGTGGCCCCATGTTAAAATGCGGCTGACTCTATCTTGAGACGTCAGATCGTGAGGTTCTAGTTCATGACTCCAATGACGGCTAGCCGCACCACGGCAACCCCCGTGTTGGCACCGCCGACCCCGACGAAGAGTCGGAATACCAACCCGCTCGTTCCGGACGAGTGTTATCCCGATGTCGAGCTTTTGGTCACGGAGGATCATGTCCCCGTGGATAATGTCTTTCACGAGAAGCAACAACGCCTTCTGACGGAATCACTGTTCACTTCTTGGTCTGGCCCGGGCGAAGGCCGTCCCTTTTTGGCGATGGCAGACGTCGGCTATTACTTCGCTTATAATCAGCCTCCCATTGTGCCAGATGTCTTGGTCAGCCTCGACGCGACGTATTACACCGCCGGTACCGAGAAGGAACGCGATTCCTATTTCCAATGGTTGATCGGAAAGCCGCCGGACATTGTCATTGAGGTGGTATCGCGATCGCCCGGCGGCGAGGGGGACGTGAAATTACGTGCCTACGCTGCTCAGCGCATTGCCTATTACGTCATCCACGATCCTACCAATAAACTTGGGCAGGGCGTGCTAAGGGCGTTTAGCTATGTGGCAGCGGGCGACTACATCCCGCTTGACCCAGGTTTCCTCCCAGGAGTCGGTCTTGGTTTTAAGCTTTGGAAAGGAACGTATGAAAAGCTTGAGGCCACATGGCTTCGCTGGTGCGACGCGGAAGGCAACCTGATCCCGACGGGTGCGGAAGGCACCAACCTCGAAAGAGCCAAAGCCGATACGGAGCGAGCGAAGGCCAAAGCCTCGGAGAAGAAGGCTCAGGCAGCAACGACCAAGGCCAAAGCCGCTGAAAAGAAGGCCAAAGAAGCAGAAGCTGAATCGGCCCGCCTCGCCGCGAAGCTGCGCAAACTAGGCATCGACCCTGATGAATAATCGTTCACAGCGACGCAATCAATTCCGAAGCTAGCCGCGCAACTTCATCCGGCAACGGCATATTACGAAAGCGATGAATGCCTGCCGGCAGTCCCGCCAATTCGCTGTCCTCGATATGCAACTGATCCGACACCGCGAGCAAGAACGGCTCGCTGGCATACTTTTGCAGCCGTTCCAGATGCTTTTCGGCGCTGCTCTTGCGCCAGAAACCTAAGACTTCAAGCAGGACTACCTTGCCACTCTTTGTGTGAGTCAAACGGAAATCGGGCACCCAAAAACCGTCACCGAGCGGCGTGATGTCACTCTCCTCGCTGATCTCCCAATCGGCCACGCGCTTGCGAAATAGCTCGACGAACAAACGCAACTCTTGAGGCACATACATGCCCGTATCGTTGGCATGAGACACAAGGCCATCGTCAGGCGTCAGCACGAAGTTCTTCGGCTTCTTTTGAGTACCCCAGCGCAATTCCGCTTTTAGCTCGAAGTCCTCACAAAGCAATACGACGGGTAGAAAAAGCGCTAGCTGCAGCCCATATTTTTGGGTGGCCGAGAATAGCGACAATGGCCCGTCTAGAAAGAGCTTATAACTTTCGGGGCCTAGTTTTTCGACCTCGCAGATGAGCCGATGAAATTTGATGTAGCGCAACAATTGCCGATAACGCCGCGGCGGCTCGTTGCGTACGATCACTTGCACGCGCACCGCTCGCAATAGGACTCCCTGCGCAAGCGCGACGTTATAGCGCTGCAGGAGTTGCTCAGCTTTCAAATCGTCGAATTGAATCAGCTTTTGTTCGCTTTTTAGATCCGCGAACAGGCTTCCATCGACCTCCTCCGCCGTCAGCTCGAGTTGTGTGGCGACGGCGTTGATCACAGCCGAACGATCAAAGGGCGCGATCGTCGATACGCTTCGTTGCTCCGCCGCCGCGTGAAAGACAGCCGAACGGATCGCCTCTGGCGGATGGCCCGAGACCGTTTCGAACTCACAGCGGTCCTCCAACAGCTTGGCCAAGCCTTGATGGACGAGCTGACCCGGGTCATCGCCGAAGACCTCCGCGAACTCGGCCTCGAACTCGCCGCGCGTCTTGCCGGTTTGCTCCCGAAACAACGCGAGCATCTGCTCCGCGACCTCGTGCCACGTTGCGTCCTCGGTATTGAGGTAATGCGGCACGATGCGATCGCGGGCATAGCGGACACGAAGGAGAGTGGTGGTGAGCATCTAGTACTCCGTCTAGGCTAAATTTAGGGGTGGCACAGACATTCCTGTCTGTGCGGGAACCGACGAATGTGCCTTTTGCTGCACAGACAGGAATGTCTGTGCTACCCGCAAATTTAGCCTAGTCGGGGCACTAGAATGGCCATCAAGTATAGCCGCTCGCCTATCGGCTGGCGGCTAAACTATTTTGATAACGTCATTGATACGCATGATGCTGCCGCCGTCGCTCGCTCGTGTATTCTTCCACGGTGCCGCGCGTCACGACCTCGTACAAGTGGGCCTGTTTGTCGGTTTGTTTTCGCAGCAATCGACCCAAGCGCTGAACATGCTCGGTCACTGTCCCCGTGCCCGACAACACAATGCCGACGTTTGCCGCTGGAATATCTACACCTTCGTTGAGCACCCGGCTCGTTGCCAGGATCGTATATGCTCCGGAATGGAATCCTTCGAGGATCTCGCGTCTCTCTTTCGCCTTGGTTTGATGGGTGATCGCGGGCACGAGATGTTTCCGCGCGATCTGGTAAACAGTTGCGTTGTCATGTGTGAAAATTAGTACGCGATCACGGCGGTGGAGTTCGAGCAGCTTTTCCAGGACCTCGAGCTTCGCCGGTGCCGCCAAGGCAAGTCGACGCTGTTCGCGGTACGCTTGAAACGCGGCTCGGCCTTCGCGCGAGCGACACGATTCCTGAATAAACCGCGACCAGCCGCTCGGTCCGCTCATGCTGATGCCCTGCTCTGAGACGAACTGCCGATATTGCTCGCGGGCCAAGCGGTATTGTTCCTGCTCCTCCGCCGTCAATTCGACGTAGAGCCGCTCGACGCGATAATCGGCGAGGAAATCGCCCGTCAATTCCTTGATTTCGCGACGATAGATGATCGGGCCGATGGCGCGCGTCAGAAGATGTTCCTGTCCGTCGGCGCGCTCCGGGGTTGCCGTCAGTCCCAGGCGATAGGGAGCCATGCTGCCGATGGCCGCGTTCATATAGCTCGGGCCGGGCAGGTGATGGCATTCATCGAAGACAAGCAGGCAATAGCGATGACCCCAACGCTCGACATAAAGATGAGCAGAGTCGTAAGTGGTCACCGTGAGAGGCTGAAAGTCATAAGTCCCGCCGCCGACCATGCCGACGGGCACGTCGAACGCCACCCGCAGCTCGGCCCACCATTGATTGAGCAAGTCAATCGTCGGCGTCACGACCAGAGTCGGCCGGCCGATTTTTTGGATAGCCATGATCGCCAAGAAGGTCTTGCCCGTGCCGGTCGGCAGTACCGCGATACCTCGCTTGCCGGAGTTGGACCAGGTGTGCAGCGCTTCGGCCTGATGCGGAAACGGGTCGCGGCTCGCGCGTAGGGGCCACGGAGTCTCGACCCAGCTCTTCGCGTCATCGACATAGGCGATTTTATTACGAACCAGATGCTCGATCAGCGGGCGATAGTCGATGGCTTCGGCCCGGTAAACATTCGTCCGGACGTCGAAGCGCAGCCCCGGCAATAGCGCCAACTGCTCGGCCGCGCCATCCGTGACGACAATGGTACCGCCTTCGTAGGCGACTCGCAGCGGACTCATGTACATCTGTTTCTATAAAACAACTCTTTTTCGCACCACCGGAACCGCTATATTTTGCCTTGTTTACCTATTTTAGGAATTATGCGGGATTCCCGGGCCTGTGTTTGTTATGTTACCATGCCGGTAGTAGACCGTACAAAGCAGACTGGTTGCTCGGGACATGAGAATGGATCAGCTGCAGGAGTTCGTCGAGGCAGTAAGGAGTCTAGGAGCGACGCGCGATCGCTTGCTGGGGATGCTGCATATCTTGGTGGGGAGGCGCATCGACCGTGCCGATGGTGTGCAGCTTTCGACCGGACTAAACTGGCGCCAAGCTGCCGGTCTCCTTAAACTAACGCGTTGGGATCCTGGCTCCGTGGCCGAGCTCAGGATCGATCCGTCCACACTTCCCATACGCGACCGCCAGCGCTTTTGGTACAGCGTCATCAGCCTAGCGGACATAGCGTCCCCCGTCGCGATCGCAGCGGGCAATCGTTTGGCGGAGGCGCTTTTGCCGGTTGGTTATGTAATTGGACCAGCGCCGGGGGCGTAGCGCATTCTGTGCTGAAGCGATACCTCACCAGACCTAAGCGCGAGCGCGGGATTCGGAGTCGAAGAACCCTGGGCTCGCGCTTGGGGCTGGTGAATGCGTCAATTTCATTTCCCCATCGGCCCGCTGCGTGGCCCGGCCGGCAGTTTGCCGGAGTCGACCATTTTTTTCCAGTCGTCGAAGCCTTTGGCTCGTATCTCCGCGGGCGCCGCTGGATCAAATGTCTTCGGTGCCTCGGGGCCTGCAAAGCGCTGCAGGTGCCAATAACCTAATTCGCGAATGGCGATCTTGTCACTCTTCAAGCAATCTACGAGCATGTCGAAAGTCTCCTTCTCACGCCGTTGGCTATCGCTGAAGTCATGGAGCAACACCAGGATCTTCTTGCACTCCGACGGTGAATATTTATCCTTGAGAAAACCGGTTTTCGTCTTGGGGTCGTAAATCAGGTGACCCGATTCCGCCGTTCGGCCGATCCAGCGTCGCAGCGTGAATATGGCCCGATCACGATCCAATCCCCGGCGCGGATTTTCGTTGCCCAGGATGTCAAATAGTTTGCGAATGTCGTCGACCGCGCTCAAACAGTAGATGGCCAGGATGCGCTGCGCTTCCGGCGAGGCATCGTTTTCGACGATCGACTTCAGGCCGACTGTGACCGGCCCGCCGACAAGCTTCTCGCTCATCTTTTTCAATTCCTCGATCCAGCCCGGCGGCCGGGTTACGGCGGGAAGCTGCTTGTCCCAAATGAATGGGACCTTCTCACGCAAGGCGGTGGGGCCCTGAATCTGCCCTTTTTTGTTATCCCAATTAACCGACATCGGAGCCTTCATGTCGGAATAATGAAACGTATCGACGCGCAGTCCAGCCTGTCCTTCCAGCAACCAGACGTAGACCTGGACCAAAGGTTCCTCGCCGTCCTCGAAGTTAATGCCACGCAGATAGAGCGAAAACAGTTCGACGCAGACTTCCGTATCGGGCGTCTGGAGCGTCAGGTCCCAGATTTCATCACGAAAGCGCAGCCGCACATAGGCCGGCCCGCTCAGTTTGCGATTGGCGATGTAGATTCGGCCCTGTTTCAAGGTAATATCGAGGTCAAAGTCGGGATTGGTGTGCAGGACGACGGAACTTTCCAAAAGGTAATCCATCTGGGGAATCTGTTCGGGCGAGAGCTCGGGCGTGTTGCCGCGCAGCACGAGGCCCATGCCGCTCTCGGTGCGAACCTCGGACACAAATCCCGGCATACAGACGAGCGGTTCGCCGCTATTGATCGGGCCGCTCTGAGCAACGCGTTCGTAAATATCCTTGCGCCGTTGAGCCAGGATCGACGGCGTATTGGAATTGATCGAGCCGCGATAGGTCGCGAGCCGCGTGATGTCCAAGGTAGGTTTGCTTGGAGGCGGCAGGACTTTCTCGACCTCCGTCTTCTTATCGGTGCCATCCTTTTTGGGTTCGTCCTTCTTGGCTTCATCCTTCTTCGGTTCTTCTTTTTTGGGTTCATCCTTTTTCAGTTCGTCTTTCTTGGCTTCATCCTTGTTAGGCTCTGGTGTTTTCGTCTCGTCCTTCTTGCTATCACCTGCTTTTGCGATCTCTTTTCCTGCTGAATCCGCTTTGACGCCGTCTTTGGAATCGTCCTTCTTTGCTTCGATGTCTTTGCTCTTTTCTTTATCCTTGTCCGCGTCTTTTGTGTTATTGGCCTGAGCGCTGCCGCCTCCCGGAGCCGTTGGCCGGGGAAGAGTGAAGAAGAGCGACGCGGCCAGGCCGATAAATAACACCAGGCCAAGGAGCGGCACGGCCCATTTGATCCACGAACCTTGCCCGCCAAAACTCGGCAGGCCGAGTATGGCTTCGTCATCGCCCGCATCGCCGGAGGAGGACGCCCTGGCAGCGACGGCGCGACGGCTGGGAACCGACTCGCGCCCTTTGACGAGCCCATACATCCGCTCTTTCGCTGTCGGCGGCACCAGCGCCGGCTCGCCTTCGACGAGCGTCAATATCTGATGCGAGGCTGCGATCTCGGCCAAATGGACGTCCGATTCGAGGCAGATTCGCTCCAGCTCCGCGAGATCCTCGCCCGTCAATTCATTGTCGAGATACTCCGCGGCCATGTTCGCGTCCCACTTCGGAGCGTTCGGCCCCGTAAGCGGCGGCGTAGTCAAGCTGCGCTTTCGTGTGACTTCACGGATGCGGGCGATCAGCTCTTGAGCCGTCTCGCTTTCGGCAATTTTTTGCCCGATCCGTTTGACCTCGGCGGGATCGAGGGTGTCGTCGAGGTAAGCAAGCAGCGTTCGCAAAGTAAGGCGCATGGCTAAGATCTCTCGGGAAGCCGGTAGAACAGATACAGATAATAGTGGCGCCCAGGCGGTGAATCCGTACACAATTTTTCTCGATTTTGGCGAAGCGGCTGCGTAAGCTGCATATTTTTCGGTTATGTCTTCACCCGATTCCACCTGTTGGACCGTCATCGAAGCCGCCGCGGCTGGCAGCGCGGCCGATCGAGAATCGTTCGCGCACGAATACGGACCGGTCGTCCGCGCCTACCTCGCCGCTCGCTGGGCTGCGTCGCCCCATCTGAGCGACCTCGATGACGCCATTCAGGAAGTATTCATCGCCTGTTTCAAAGAAAACGGTGTACTCGATCGTGCCCAGCGCGGCGCGGCTTTCGGCCATTTTTCTATGGCGTGATTCGCAACGTCGCACGACAGATCGAGCAAATTCGCGCTCGGCGACGCGAGATGCCGACTGGGGACACTGCACTGGAAGCCATCCCTGACGACGAGGCGAGCCTGACCCACGTCTTTGACCGGGCCTGGGCGCGAGCGCTGGTGCGTGAGGCTGGCCGGCTAATGGCCAAGAAGGCAGAGCCGAACGGTGCCGCTCTGCGCCGAGTCGAGCTGCTGCGGCTGCGTTTTCAGGAAAGTCTCACCATCCGCGCGATCGCCGAGCTATGGCAAGAGAAAGCAGCTAACCTGCATCACGAATACGCCAAGGCGCGACAGGAGTTCCACACCGCCCTACGCGAAGTCGTGCGTTTTCATCTCCCGTCGCAGTCGGAAGATGTGGAGCAAGAATGTCTGAACTTGTTGTTGTTACTGGGTTAACGAGTAGTACGCGCAACACTTTTCACAAAAAATGCGCAATCGTCGCGCAAAATGGCTTCTCGTGTGAACCTGCTCTCAAAGCCGCTCCCCCGTCAGGAGAGCAGAGTAATTCGCCGACGCCCGCACCTCAGATTGAGGGGATCCCATGAATGACTCAGCGAGGACCGATCCGCCGACCATTCCGACGATCGATCTCCGCGCCCACGATGCACTCGACGCAGGCCTCGCGGCGGCGTTCGCGCCCGATTCCGGCCCGCCGTTACCTGTGCGCGTAAAAGTAGGCAAGGCCATAGCCGAAAGTATGCGCGACCTTACGAGGGTTCAGCTCCGCGATCCAGTCGATGAGCATGAACCGGAACTCATGCAATCGCAATACAGTGAGATTCCCAAGGACAACGAACCGGGCTCGCGCTACGAGCTTCACGGCGAGATCGCGCGCGGCGGCATGGGAGCGGTCCTCAAGGGGCATGACACGGAACTTGGGCGAGCCGTCGCGGTCAAGGTACTCCTCGAAAATCATCGTGGCAAACCGCACCTGCTGCAGCGCTTCATCGAAGAGGCACAAATCGCTGGGCAGTTACAGCACCCCGGCATCGTCCCGGTTTATGAAATGGGGTATTTGCCCGATAAAAGACCTTATTTTAGCATGAAGCTCGTCAAGGGCCAGACGCTCGCACGCCTCCTGATCCTGCGGAAGGATACCCGCACCGATCGGCCGCGCTACCTCAAGATTTTTGAACAGATCTGCCAGACGCTCGCATACGCCCACGCGCGCGGCGTCATTCACCGCGATCTCAAGCCGTCGAACGTTATGGTCGGTCCGTTCGGTGAAGTTCAGGTCATGGATTGGGGCCTTGCCAAGGTGCTCGACCGCAATGAAACGGCCGGAGACACCACCGTCGGCGGCTGCACGGACCAGGTAAGCGTCATCCGCACGCGCCGGAGAGAGGGGGCGGACGTGACGCCATATGACAATGTTCAGACGCAGCATGGCTGCGTGATGGGCACCATGAGCTACATGCCGCCCGAACAGGCCCTCGGCGAGATCGATCGACTCGACCCGCGCAGCGATGTCTTTGGTTTGGGAGCCGTCCTTTGTGAGATTTTGACAAATCGGCCGCCCTACGTCGCTACGGAGGCAACCCATCTGTGGCGGCAAGCGACCCGCGCGGACTTGACCGACGCCTTCGGCCGACTCGACGCCTGCTATGCCGACCCGGACTTGGTCCAATTGACCAAGCGTTGCCTCGACCCCGACCCAAACAAAAGGCCCGCGGATGCCGGCGTGCTGACCCGGGAATTTACAGCTTACCTCGAATCGGTGGATGCACGGCTGCGCACGGCCGAGCTTGCCAGCGCGGAGGCGCGTGCCAAGACCCTTGAAGAACGAAAACGTCGCAAGGTTCAATTGGCCTTGGCCTTGGCCATTTTCTGTTTGCTGACCGGCGCCGCCATTGCGGGATTGTGGGTCCAGAAAGACCTGTCAGCGAAGAGCGCCCAGGACGAGCGCAGCCGCTCCGAGGCGAAGGCTCTCATCACCGAAGTTGAGGCATTGCTCCACGACGCCGCCGAACATATGAAAGCCGAGCGTTGGGCCGAGGCGCGAGCCCTTTTGGAGCGAGCCGGTGGACGCATGGCCGGTGGCGGACCGGAGCCACTCCAAAAACGCGTCGCCCAAGCGCGGAAAGATGTCGAATTGATTGCTGAGTTGGAGGAAATCCGCCTCCGGCAAAGCGCCATTAAGGACGGGACATTCGACCTGGAGAGTGCGGATCCACTCTACGCGGCCGCTTTCAAAAAGTACGGCCTTGACCTGGAACAGATGGACAACAAGGAAGCGGTCGCCCTTGTGCGCGGCTCGCTCATCCGTGAGGGCCTGCTGGCCGCGCTATACAACTGGCGTCTGAGCCAACCCAAGCAACGCAAGCGCCAAGAACAGCTACTCGAGCAAGCCGACGATGACCCCTGGCGCGGAGACTTCCGCAAATATACAGACAATAAGGATATCGAAAGGCTTAAAAATCTCGCGAGCCGCCCGGAAACGCTCAAGCAGCCTCCGGCGGTCCTCGCGTTGCTTGGGGTCGAACTGGCGAAGACAATGCCGGATGAAGCCATTCGCGTCTTTCGCCACGCGCAACGGCTTCATCCGGGCGATTTTTGGCTCAATCTACAGCTCGGAACCGCCCTCATCACAAAGGAAACAGCCGAAGAAGCCGTGCGCTATCTGACTGCCGCCGTGGCGCTCCGCCCCGCCAGCGCGGGCACCCGGCTCGCGCTCGGCAACGCTCTCCGCGAGAAAGGCGACATCGACGGAGCGATGGCCGCCTTTGAAGGCGCTGTCGCGTGTGATCCCACATATCCGATGGCATTTAACAACCTGGGCGTCACGCGCCATGACAAGCGCGATTTTGACGGCGCCATCGGCTGCTTCCAAAAGGCGCTCGCTCTCGACCCGAAGCATTTCCGATCGCACAACAATCTTGCTTCGTCTCTTCGTGAAAAGGGTGAGCTAAATGACGCCCTCCTTGCCTGCCTCAAAGCCGTGGAGCTTGCCCCCGCCTACCCCGCGGCGCGCGTGAATCTGGGGCTAATCCTCAAAGCCAAAGGGGACTTGGCCGGCGCCATCGAAGCGTATGACAAGGCCCTGGAATTGAATCCGAAAATACCAGACATTCACTACAACCTTGGCAACGCTTGGTTGGCAAAGCGAAACCCGGACAAAGCGATCTCCTATTTTCAAAAAACGATTGAACTCGACCCAAAGGACGCGCGACCACACAACAATCTCGGCGTCGCCCTGCGGGAAAAAAATGAGGTGAGCAGCGCCATTGCCAGTTACCGCACCGCGATCGCGCTCGATCCCAGCTACACCATCGCCTACAACAATCTCGGCAATTCTTTAATGGATAAAAGAGATCTGGATGGAGCGGTAGAGGCATTTCGCAAGGCGCTCGAAATCGACGCCAAGTACGCTGAAGCCCATCGCAATCTCGGCATCGCGCTATCCGAAAAGCGCGACTTCGCGGGAGCGAGTCTCAGCTTCCGAGCCGCTGTAAACCTGGAGCCGAAGCACATCCCGACTCTTTACAACCTTGGTAATGCGCTCCGAGATAAGGGCGATCTGGAAAACGCGGCGAGCGTTTTTCGGCAAGTGATCGAACTAGAACCCACATTCGCCCAGGCTATCTGCAATTTAGCGCGTGTGGTGCAAAAGCAGGGTCGCTTCGCCGAGGCTTATTCCCTGATGAAACAGGGCCACGAGGTTGGCACGCAACGGCGCAACTGGCGCTATCCATCGGAGCAGTGGGTGGCGCAGCTAAAACACCTCATGGAGTGCGAAGAAAAGCTGCCCGCCTTCCAAAAGGGCGAGTTCGTACCCAAGGATAACCGCGGCCGACTCGGTCTGTCGGAGGTCTGCGCCGGCAAAAAGCTATATTACACGGCCTATCAGTTGCTCGCCGCCGCTTTCGCGGCTGAGCCAAAATTAGCCACCGATTTGCGCGCTCCCTATCGCTACAACGCCGCGTGTTACGCGGTCTTGGCCGCGAACCGGCAAGGCGCTGATGCGAACAGTATGGATGAAACGGAGAAAAGCCGCCTACGAACACAGGCCCTGGATTGGCTCCGCGCCGAACTGATTCTGCGCAATGCGCAAGCTGCCAGCGATAAGCCCGCCGAGCGTGCTTTCGGCTTGCGCGCTTGCGAAACTGCGTCACCGACAAAGATTTGGATAGCGTTCGTGGCGGAAGAGCGCTGGCGGAATCTGAGCGTGTGGCGTGGGAGGAATTCTGGGATGATTTGGAGACGGCCGTTGCGAGACGTACGGCGAAATGAGGGTCTTTTCTAGCCACGTGCCGTTTCGCGAGCGCTCCTTGGTGAAATCGACCAGAAAGATCGTTTCGACGCGATCTTCCAGGCCCCTGAAAGCGAGATTGGACCATGTCTGCTCTTTTTCCAGGCGACACGGGAAACGCTGAGAGTACAACGCCGCCCCCGCTGGAGCGAATCCTTGAAGCGCTCTTATTTGTCGGTGGCGCTCCGCTGACGGAGGAGCGCGCCGTGGAAGCGGTTCGTGGACTGCGGCCCGAGCAATTCATGAAGGCAATCGATGAGATGAATCGCACTTACAGAGCGCAGGGAAGGCCCTATCGTATCCAGGCCCGCGAGCATGGCTACGAATTGGCCTTGCTACCTCGATATCGCGTGGTGACGGAGAAAATGCATGGCACGGCTCGCGAAGCCCGGCTGTCGCCTCAGGCGCTCGACGTTCTTTCGCTGGTTGCTTATCGCCAACCCCTGACTCGGGCGGAAATTGAAAGCATGCGCGGCGCTGAGTGCGCCGCGCTCCTGCGACAACTGGTCCGCCTCGGTCTAGTATCGGTACAACGCCGCGAGGCGGATCAACGCGAAGTCACCTACGGGACAACGTCGCGCTTTCTTAAGATATTTCAGCTCCGTAGCCTAGAAGACCTGCCCCGGACCCAGGATCTCCAACCGCTGTGAAGTAGGAATCCGAATCTGGCGCCTGAGCTACCGTGCCGATGGAAAACTCGCCAGTCAGGTTCGCCAGAGCCGACAGAATCGGAGAATAAGCAGCTGCCGAATTCAACGCGCTCAGTAGGTCGTGGCTATCCGCCGGCTGGCTCGATAAGGAAGTCACGGAAGTCGGGTTCGTGGAAACGGTACTTGAATTGAGATAGTTGGCGGTGGAAGTCACTGCCGAGGAAGCCGGGGAATACGTTTCGGCGCGGAAGAAGATACCCCAGACCCAACCACCCCAATAGCCACCGTAGCCGCCGCCATATCCAACCGGTCCGCTGCCTGAGCCAGTGCCTGTGCCTGACCTAGTTCCCGATCCCGAACCACCGCCCCCCGATCCAGTACCAGAACCAGTGCTACCTGTACTCCCGTTATTGGTGCCGCCCGACGCGTTCCCGGCCAGGTCGTTAATGACCAAGTTCGCCTTGGGGCTGCCGCGACCGGTGACCAAATTAAATCCGGACGTCGCGGCGTAAAGGCCGTTGTTGCCCGAAGTGATTTGGTGGAAGTCGTTGATGGACAGATTATAAATCGCGGATTCAGCGCTGGAAATCGGGGTCAGCCCCTTCGCCACGCGTGCCTGATCGGCGTCGGCAATGAGAGCGGACCACTGCGGAGCGCCCGCGCTTGTGCCGCCGACGATATTCCAGCCGTTTGAACCATAAGAATCATAAACCCGCACGCCGGTCGACGGATTGGCGTCGTAGGCTACATCGGGCTGCGCCCGTTTGGAATTGGACGACACGCTGGCTTGATAGGCGGGCCTTGCTTCATAACGGCTGTAGCCGCCGCCGCTGCCGCTCCAAGCGGTTTCAACGCCGGTTGAGCTGAGCGTCGTGCCGCCGACCGCCAAGACGTTCGGTGACACGGCGGGCCATTCCGTGCCGGCACCGTTATCGCCGGCCGCCGCGACGAAAGTCACTCCGGCATGCCCAGCTGGGGTGGTAAATGTGGAATCGACGCCCGTTTCCGTCGAAAATTCGCTGCCGCCGAAGCTCATGGAAACGACGCTGACGCCAGCGGTGTTGCGCGCGGTATTGATCGCTGCCAACAAATCGGACTCACTCGAGGAGTTTGCCTCGACCAGAAGAATTTTGGCTCCTGGGGCCATGGCATGCGCCCACTCGACGTCGAGCGAAATCTCCAGGGACCAGCCGCTGTCAGGCCTCGGAAGCGAAGTGGTGCTGCCGGCCTGGCCAACCTTCGTGAAAAGGGCGGAGACGCTCGCCGAGGTTTGACCGGGAAGGTTATAGGTCTTATCAAACGTCAGCAAATCGCTGGCGATGTTGGGATCATCATTGGCGTCTACGATCGCGATAGTTTGGCCAGTCCCGTTGTAGGTGACCTGGTTGAAGCCATAAAGTTGTGAAATCTGGGCAGGGGTATAGCCGGAGAAACCGCCGCCAGGGCCGCTCAACGGCGTAACGGTGAGATTGGGAGTAGCCTGCCACACGGTCGCCGACGGCACCGCGCGTGCTTCAAGTTCTTCGAGACGTAACCGGATATTTCGCTTGCGATCGATCGGAGATGAACGCCGGAATTGAATCACGATGTAGCCTCCAAGGCCGGACGCTGCGGGAAAGAGTAGGCAACGATACTTTCTTTATACGCGAGTTTCAAATGGGTTCGCTACTAGAATCACCCTTTTCTTTACAAACGATTACATTGGCATCTCCGCGCCAAATCGGACAATCGTGAAAGGTCATTTCCAACGGCCGACCGGTCGTGTGCCTAGAATAATGAGAGCCCTGATGTGAATGCACGGGAGATGACATGGCCGACGGCAACGACTGTTTTTGCACCATTGAGGAGGCCCTTGCGGAGCTGCGGCTCGGACGCATGATTGTCCTCGTCGACGATGAGCACCGGGAGAATGAAGGCGACCTCGTCATTCCCGCGGAAAAGGTCACGCCGCAAGCGATCAATTTCATGATGCGCAAAGCGCGCGGCCTGATCTGCTTGGCCATGTCTCCGGCTATTTGTGATCGGCTCGATCTGCAGGATGTGCCAAGCGCCAATCTCGATACTCCGTCGACGAATTTCACACCGTCCATTGACGCACGCACGGGTATTACGACGGGAACGTCCGCACACGATCGGGCCCGCACCGTCCAGGTGGCCATCGCGGATGGGTCAACGTCTCATGATCTCGTGCGCGGCAAGGGTCATGTTCCGGGCCTGCGCGGCCGAGAAGGCGGCGTTCTCGTGCGGGCTGGCCACACGGAAGGCAGCATCGACCTGGCTCGGTTGGCCGGGCTCAAGGAAGCAGCCGTCATATGCGAGATTTGCAATGACGACGGCAGCATGGCGCGCCTTCCAGACCTGCGAGCCTATTGCGCCCGCCACGGCCTGAAGATGTGTACGATCGAGGAACTAATCAAATACCGTCGGCAACGCGAAAAGCTAATTCGCCGTGAGATCGCGCTCGAACTGCCGACGCGCTTTGGTGACTTTGATCTTTTCGCCTACACATCCGTAGTCGACACAGAGCCGCACCTGGCACTAACTCTAGGCGGTATCGGCGTCGAAGTCGGCGGCTGTATACCCGTCCAGAACGACCCTGTTCTTGTTCGCATTCATAGTCAATGCCTGACCGGCGACATCTTTCACAGTCGGCTATGCGATTGCGGCGCGCAGCTGTCGCAAGCGATGAACCAGGTGGTCAAGGCGGGGCGCGGCGTGATTCTCTATATGCGCCAGGAGGGCAGAGGAATTGGCTTGCTATCAAAATTGCGAGCGTACAAGCTGCAAAAAGATGAAGGACTGAACACGGTTCAGGCGAACGAACGCCTCGGTTTCGGCGCCGATTTGCGACACTATGGTATCGGCGCTCAGATCCTGCTCGACCTAGGCGTGCACAAATCCGCTTGCTTACGAACAATCCGAAGAAAGTCGTCGGCGTCGATGGGTATGGCTTACGCATCGTCGAGCGCGTTCCGATCGAAATCGCACCGAATCCGCATAATCTGCGCTATCTGCAAACCAAGAAAGACGAAATGGGCCATCTTCTCGAGGGAGTCGACTGAAACCCGGGTCTTCGGTCAACCCAGCGTAACGTTGGGCCGGCCCGCGCCAGCGGAATTGGACAAGGTTCGCGCTCGCAACAACTCGAAACGAATGACCCGCCACGGGTCGGCTTGCTCGCTGTCGAGAGCTTGGCGGTCAGCTTGAATGTAGACGCGACCTTCAAAGATCACTTTTAGCTTCTTGTCTTTCGCGCTAGCCTTTCCGGGCTCATCAATGAGAACGATGCCGACGACACCGTAATTCAAGGACGCGACTTTGTCGTCGACTTCCCAGCGCGGCACCTCCGTGAGCTTCGAGGCGCGGATTTGTTGGAACACTGGCCCTTCAAATGTGAACGCACGTTTGATTTCGGCAATGACTGCGCTACGAATTTTGGCGTCGCAGAAAAATGTCTGGTCGTCGGCTTGAACGAGCGCCCCAGACAAAAAGGTGTCGTATTTCGCCCGAAGATCCTGCGCTTCCGGCGTGGCCATGAAAAATGCTGAGCCTAGCGGCAAGCCGCGCACCTGGAGCTGTTGCAATTTCCTTTTTTGGCTCGGAGGCAAGGTTCCAAGAAATGTGCTATTTGGTTCTACTTTCGTGAGCGTCTGGAGCCAGGATTGGACGAAAGCGCGCCCTCCGGTCTGGGGCCGGTCCGACCAATTTTCAAGAACCTGCTTGCCGTCGGATGTGAATTTCAGATACGTGTCCGCCGGGCGACCCGATTCCTGAACGTAGGTGCTGACATACCAAATCCGCCGCGGCGAACCGATCGGCCATACGCCTTCCACCATCTGAGAAAGCTCAAACGACACTGCGGGAGTCTCAATTTGGTAGCGTAGACGCACGCGATATTTGCCGTCTTTCAGGCCCCATTCTTCCACCCGAACCAATTTCGTTTTCGTTTTGTCCCCGCCCTGTTGGATGTAACGATAATAATCGAGCTCAAGCATGAAGGAATACGCGCCGGGAACCAAAGATTCTCCTGGTGAGGTGTTATGGCGCGTCTCGACGATCTCTCGAAGATCTGATTGGCCTGAGCCGGGTAGCGCGTTCTCCGTCGGATTAAGTGTCATCAGGAAGGCTTCTTCGTTCTTGCCGTCCTCAACCAATTTGAACCAGCGTTCAAGAGCCTCAGACGCTTGTTGCTCCACCGCCATGCCCGTGGCGAAGAAATAGGCCCAATAGCTCATGCCGAAAAATAGGCACAAGCCGATGCCCCAATTCGTGAGAGGCAGACCAGAGCGCGTGTCTTCGGAGCTTTGAATCTGGACTCGCGCCAAATAAGAAAGCGCCAGACCAAGCATAGGCCACAGCGCGATCCAAGAAGGGAGAAGCAGAGCGCTACGAGAAAAATACGAAGCGATCGAGCCGAAACAAATCAATGCCGCGAAGGAAGCGGCCAGAGCGAACCCGATCATGGAAAGGACATTCAACGGACGATAGGTCTCGGCCTCGGCGGCGGAAGCCGGTAGTTCCGGAGCTGGGGCGGAAAGGGCGCCTTCCTGGGAGGCGCCGACGGGACGTTCGGCGCTATCCATGATGCGGGTCTCGTGGTGTCCTGGCTACTTAAGTCAGTGGAATCGCCTAGTGCTCCGTCCAGACTAAATTTACGGGTGGCACAGACATTCCTGTCTGTGCGGGAACCGACGAAGGGGCCTTTTGCTGCACAGACAGGAATGTCTGTGCCACCCGTAAATTTAGTCTGGACGGAGCACTACGATCAGTCGCTGCCGAGATCGGCCGAAACGTCGCCCAACATCGCGTTGCGCACGGCGTCATTGGGGCTGCCGCTGCCACGGAACTGGACCTGCCCGGTCGAATCCAAGAAAATCTTGTCCTGCAAGATCTCCTGGATGACCGTGGTCAATTTGTCGCCGGAACGAACATCGACCAACGGCCGGGCGCCGGTGTTGAGCGCGACCATTCGCTTCTGAATGAGAGTCGACAGCTTGAATCGCCCGCCGACTTTATTCACGATGCCTTCTTCTTTTAGCTCGTCAAGCACGGCTTCCCCTTACTGAAATAAGACGCGATCAAATCACGGAATTGGACGAAGGCAACCTCGAGGTCGTCATTGATGATTACATGGTCATACTCGCCGATCCGTTCCATCTCCAGCCGAGCATTGGCGAGCCGGAGGGCGATATCGGCTTCCGATTCCGTGCGGCGGTTTCGCAGGCGCGTTTCGAATAATTCCCAGGTCGACGTCTTCAAGAAGATCGACACGGCTTCTGGGTATTGAGGCCGAACCTTCGCTGCGCCCTGGACATCAATGTCGAGGATCACGCCGTGGCCGTTGCGCCGCGGCTCCTCGACCTCGTTGCGTAACGTGCCATAACGATGCCGATGCACCTGGGCCCACTCCAGAAAGGCCCCGGCCTGGACCTTTTCATCGAACTCGGCATCGGTCAGAAAGTAATAGTGGGTACCATGCTGCTCGCCGCTGCGCCGCGCCCGTGTCGTCGCGGAAACAGACAGGCGCAGCGGAAGGCCGCTCTCGGCTATCACTCTGGCGAGCAGAGTCGATTTGCCGACCCCGCTCGGGCCAGAAACGATAATGAGCGGCCCCATTGCTATTCCACGTTCTGCACCATCTCGCGAATCTTTTCTAACGTCCCCTTGATCTCGACCACGTGCCGTGAGATTTCGACATCGTTCGCTTTGGATCCTATGGTGTTCGTCTCGCGAAACATTTCCTGTGTCAGGAACTCGAGCTTTCGGCCCGCGCTCTCCGGTTCATTAACGATGTCCTGAAACTGTTCCAGGTGGCTTGCAAGCCTGACGATCTCTTCGGCGATGTCGCTTCGTTCCGCGAAGATCGCAACCTCCTTGATGAGATCATTACGCTCAACCTGAACGTCGAGTTCACTCACGAGAGATCGAACCCGCTCCAGCAGACGATCGCGAT
Organism: uncultured Planctomycetaceae bacterium; assembly: GCA_963790585.1. Taxonomy (GTDB): domain Bacteria; phylum Planctomycetota; class Planctomycetia; order Gemmatales; family Gemmataceae; genus CAWBOY01. The sequence continues at coordinate 11,844 of CAWBOY010000008.1, read as the reverse complement.
GGGCTGTAGTCACTCTGGGTACTCGCTGGCGGATCTTGTCGAGTTCCGCCGCGATGTGGTCGCGGTTATCAAGGAGTTCGCGCGCCATGGCACGCCCCTCCTCGAGACGCATAGCCTGGAGTTTCTCAAGAGCCGCTTCCAGGACGCGCTCGATTGGCGGCCATTCTCCTTCTGCTTGATAATCGTTAACGGCCGCTTCTGGCACGACGCCTGGCAGACTTAACACCTGGGAGCAGATTGCTTCGCCGAACTGAGGGACATCGGCTTGAGCAATCACCGCCTTCAGCTGGGCCAAATAGCTGCGTAACGCGACCTCGTTCAGCTGAAAATCGCTCGGAGACGCTGGCCGCCGACAACGAAAATGAACCTGAATCGTGCCGCGCCGGACTGTGTTACGGATAACTTTCTCGAACTCCGGCTCGAGCAAGTTATAAGGCTCGGCGGCACGCAGCGTCACTTTCAAATGGCGGTTGTTCACCGCACGCAATTCGATGCTCAAGGACCCTGAATTGCTTTGAAGGCTCGCCTCGCCGTAACCCGTCATGCTGAGAAGCACACCCACCTCGTCGTCGTTCAGGAAGACTTCTTGTCTTTCGCGTCTTTGCCTTTGGTTTCGTCGTCTTTCGCAGCCTTTTCCTTGGCGTCTTTGTCTTTCGCGTCCGGAGACTCCACGGGCACGGGGCCATCCTTGGGCGGCTGATTTTTCTTTTCTTCCTCGGCCTTTTTGGCGTCTTCGAGCAGTTTCTTGATTTCGTCCGTTTCGAGATTAGAGGAAGGTGCTGCCGTGGCTCGGCCTGGTTGCACGAGTTTGATCTGAATCATGATCATGACCAACCAGATCGCCGCTAGGTAGATCGTGCCGCGCGTGAAGGCATCGCCGGCGCGGGAACCAAACTGCGCTGGAGCCACCGGCTCCGCCGAAAGCGCCGGCCAAACCGCCGCCCTTGCCGCGCTGGATCAGAATCAGCCCGATCAAGAGAATGCCGGCGATAAAGATAGCCAGGTTCAAGAACCCAATAATGAAGTCAGACATTCGGCTCACGCTCCTCGAAACGACCGCGTTGCAACCCTGCAGCCGCGAAAAAGTCATTATAGACCGGATGAACGATCAGGAAAGGCGAGATTAAGCCCCCTCAATCGCTAGACCAAGGCCGACCTATAAATGCTCAGAAACTGATCCGCCTTCAAACTGGCGCCGCCGATTAGGCAGCCGTCGATGTCTCCTTGGCCAAGGAGAGCAGCTGCGTTCTCCGGTTTGACGCTGCCGCCGTAGACTATAGGAAGGGCTGCGGCGACTTCCTCGCTATACAGACCGGAAACTTGGCGGCGCAGAAAGGCGTGTACTTCGGTTGCCTGTTCGGGCGTGGCGTTCAAGCCGGTGCCAATAGCCCAGACGGGCTCATAGGCTATAATGATACTCGCCATATCGGATTTGCTGACTCCGGCCAAGCCGGAATCGAGCTGCGTCCGCACGATGGCCTCGGTGCGATTCGCCTTCCGCTCGTCGAGCGTTTCGCCGACGCACAATACCACTGTGAGCCCGTCCTTGCGGGCGCCGAGCACCTTGCGATTAATCAACGCATCGGACTCGCCCATGACGTGGCGCCGTTCGCTGTGGCCAAGAACCACGGCAGCGCAACCAACGTCCGCGAGCATGGCGGGGCTCACCTCTCCCGTGAAGGCGCCTTCTTTTTCGCTGTAGCAGTTTTGGCCGAGCAACTTGACCGGGCTGCCTTTTATTACGCTTTCGACGAGGGTCAAATAAGGAAACGGCGGACAAAGGCCGATGTTTACGCGCTGATCGCTGCCGACGCCGGCCACGACCGCCGAAGCCAACGCGCGAGCCGAGGCGGCGCTCGAATACATCTTCCAGTTGCCTATGATCCACTTGCGACGCATCGAAAATTGCTCCAAATAAGATTCTTTATATAGCCCGCCTTTTTGGGGCGGGGCACTCCGAAACCCCGCCCTAAAAGGCGGGCTATATAAAGATGGCTCAACCGAATGACTTGCCGAACAGGTCGGCGAGGCGGCGCAAGTCCTGCGTCAAAGTCGCAAACTGATGCGGCAACAGAGCTTGCGGCCCATCGGAAAGCGCCTTCTCCGGGCAGTTGTGAACCTCGACGTGTACGCCGTCCGCTCCAGCGGCGATCGCGGCGCGGGACATCGCCGGGATCAAATCCGGCCGGCCCGTGGCATGGCTTGGGTCGACAATAATGGGCAAATGGCTCTGTGCTTTGACATTCGGAACGGACGACAAATCGAGCATATTGCGCGTCGAATCCTCGAAGGAACGCACGCCGCGCTCGCAGAGAACGACGTTCAGATTGCCTTCGGAAAGGACGTATTCCGCCGACATCAGCATATCCTTGACGGTGGCACTCATGCCGCGCTTGAGCAACACAGGCTTGTTCGTCTGTCCCACTTCTTTGAGGAGATCGAAATTCTGCATATTCCGCGCGCCGATTTGAAACATGTCGGCGTAGCGCAGCACGAGATCGACCTGGCGCGGATCCATCACCTCGGTCACGACCGGCAGGCCATGCTTGTGGCCAACCTCACGCAAGATGCGCAAGCCTTCCTCGCCCAGGCCCTGAAAGCTATAAGGACTCGTCCGCGGCTTGAACGCCCCGCCCCGGAGGATATTCGCACCCGCCTTTTTCACTTCGGTCGCGATGGCGTCGAGAATCTCATAACCCTCGATCGCGCAGGGCCCGGCGATCAAGGCCAAGTGCCCGGCGCCGATCCGAACCGGCTTCACTCCCGCAACCCCGGCTCCGACTTCGACGACCGTGTCCTGTTTTTGCATCTCGCGGCTGGCCAGTTTGAACGGCTTCAGGATCGGCAAAACCTGCTCCACTCCCGGTATTGCGGACAATGGTTGAACGTGCAATTTATCCTCGTCGCCAATTACGCCAATGATGGTTCGTTTCTCGCCGCGGCTCATATGCGGCTTAAACCCCAGTTCGCGTATACGCTCCAAGACGTGCTCAATAATCTCCTCGGTGGAGTCCGGTCGGAGTACGATAATCATGGCAATTAGTCGTTAAAATTAGAGGAAGGAATGGGAGAGGTAGACAAAGCGGCTATGGGTCGAGCTGGGGATAGCCGAGCGATGGGCGATCTCATCGGGCGATCGGAAACGAGCCGAGTACGGTCACTTCGTTACAATGCTCGTTCAAGGCTTTCAGCGCCCGCGTCACCTTAGGATCGTCGACATGCCCTTCGAAATCGACGAAGAAGATATATTCCTGCTTTGCCGTCTTCGCGGGGAACGATTCGATCCAGGTCAGGTTGATCTTGGCCTGCTTGAAAATGTCCAAAGACTCGACCAGCGAACCTGGGTTGTGGCTGACCCGAAACATCAGCGCAGTCTTGTCGTCACCAGTCTTGCCACATTTCTGATGGCCAATTACCGCGAAGCGCGTCTCGTTGTGAGGATAGTCCTCAATATCGGAAAACAAGATGCGCACACCGTAATTCACGGCGGCAAGTCGGCTGGCGACCGCGGCCGCTCCCGGCTCTTGCTGGACGAGGCGAGCGGCGTCGGCTGTACTCGAAACCGTATGCAACGACGCATGCGGCAAGTTTTTCGCCAGCCAGTTGCGACACTGCGATAGGGCCTGTTCCTTACTGTAGACACGCCGGATTTCCTGCGGATCACAATTCGCCATCAAATGATGGTGGATCGGCACGCGTACCTCGGCACTGATTACGAGGTGCGGCAGACGCAGGAACATATCGAGCGTGTCCGCGACGCGCCCATCGGTCGAATTCTCCAGCGGCACCACGCCGAAATCGACATGGCTGCGATCGACCTGCTCGAACACCGCCGCGATGCTGCCCACCGGCAGAAACTCGATCGATTGGCCGAAGCGCTCAATCGACGCAAGATGGCTGTAGCTATAAGCGGGCCCGAGGTAAGCGACGCGCAACACTTTCTGCAACGCGCGCGAGCCAGAGACGATTTCGCGGAAGATCGCTTCCACGGCTGTGGGAGCAAGTGGCCCGTGCTGCTTCTCATTAACCTGCAAGACGTTGCGCAAAACTTCCTGCTCGCGGGCCGGTGAGAAGAAATCTTCTCCCGTCTCGTGTTTCTGCTTGCCGATTTCCCCGGCAATGGCCGCCCGTTCATTCACGAGCTTGAGTATCTGCAAATCGAGCTTATCGATCTGGCTTCTCAACCCCTGCAGGTTTCGGCTAACCGACGAGGCACGCGCAGTGCTCTGCGCAATCGTGCCCGTTGAATTCGCCTCGGTTTTTGCGCCATGGGGCTGTTCCATAACAGGGTGAGTCAATGCTCAAATGTCAAATCAGTGTAGAAAGAGACATCAGACGTGTCAACTACCTGAAGGCACCTGAGCACGTCGAAAACGGCCCCATTCCCTAAGCTCACGAAGCAAAAAAGCCAGCCCGACAGCGGTGAGAACTCACCTGTCAGACTGGCTTGGTGGGATTGTTAAGATGCACTTAATTGATAAACCCAGTAATATTTGGGTATTCTGTTTTTCAAAGCCGGGAGCGCCAGGGACCAGAGAGCATTATGCTCGATCAAGTTTTCTCCGGTCGCTTACGCTCCCGGCTCTGGGAAAACAGAGTACCTACCGCCTTTGTCTACTTCGCCTTCGCGACCAGGCTCGTATCCTTGATCGTAAAGGTCGTGGTAATCTCCTCACCGGCTCGGACTGTGACCTTCTTCGTCTCGCTGACCGATTTGCCGTTGCGAGTCGTTTCGACGCGCAGTTCGTAGTAGTACGTTTCACCCTTGGCGAGCATCGGCGTCTTGAACGAACAGGTGCGGGAGTTCACTTTCACGGGCCGATCGTCGACGTACAGCTTGGCGTCTTCCGGAAGTTCGACAATCAGTTGTGCCGGGCCGCGCCGAGGGATGTCTCGCGGTCGAGGGACTTGGGGTCGACCGAAACAGGGCGAATCGCGCCGGAGCGCTGGCGGAGACGTTCCAAGTCGAACGGCTCTGGCTAGATATCGGATCAGATGTAATCTTGCTTTCGGGAAGTGCCAAACCGGTCGGCACCGTCGACATCGGCGGTGGCGTGGTAACTCCCGTCGACGGCAATGTTGGAAGCGTCGGCAAGGCACCCGTCCCTGGTAACGTTACCGCGGGAACGCTCGCGTTGACCATGCCCGCGCCGTAGTAGGGAGTTGCGTACGAATAGCCGCCATAGGGTGGCCCGGCCCAACCGCCATCAAGGAGCATACCGCCGCCGTAGCCGCCGCTATAAGCCGGACCCCAAGGTCCATACCCGCCATAACAACCGCCGCAGCATCCGCCGCAACAGCCATAGGACGTGTACCCGCAACATCCGCAACAGCTATAGCTCGAGTAACCACAGCTGCAGTGTTTGCTGAACAAGCAGGAAAAGAGACCGAGACCGCTGTCCGGCGCAGCGCCGGTCGTGCTTAGAGCGGTCATCAACACCATGGTGTACATTTATTAGTCGCTCCCAAAAAACGAGTCGCTTGCCGGACACGGAAGTCCGGAAGATGGGTAATCTGGGAGTCGATGGTAAACTTTGCCGAAGGCCCGGTCAATCTCCTTTCGCTAATGTTAACGGTCCTACGAGGTAGGGCGGCGTCACAATTGACACGACGGGTCAAACTCGAACTTTCCTAAGAGCCTATCCGAAGTAGAGTCGAGAAGTGGCGCGGTGGTTTAGGTCGAGTCCAGCGGTATCCGGCCCTTTCGTTGGCCGGTGCCTCAATCTCCCGGCCATGCCCCGTTTCCACTTCCCGCTCGTCGAACCGGACGGGCCCTATTAAGGCATCCGGCTCTCGGACAAGGTAACTCATGCGTTCGCTCACAAGACGCGAGGTCGCGGTCGCCCTGGAAGCCACACTAATCCCAGGTCCTCACGCAGGTAACGATCCGAATAACACTGTCGGGCCGTACCCTGCACGCGGTGCTTCCGACCCAGCCACTGACGGAGCCGTTGACAGGTGTGCGCCATCACCTGCTTCATGGCCGGGGCCGTGTTACCGAGACAAAAATAGTTCGCCCAGCCCACCAGTCGGCTGTTGACGCGAGTTATTAACGCCCGGCAAGACAACCACTGCCACGTTCGGCTGGTCTGATCGCGGATCACCTCACAGATCCCGTGGATCTTCTTGACGGCCGGACGGGGACCGATGTAGCTACGCCCCGTCTTCGGCGACCAGTTCCGACCGAACGTGTAACCCAAAAACGAAAACGTCTCGTCCGGCAAGCGGCAAACCCGGGTCTTCGTCTCGTTCACCGTCAACCGCAGCTTCGACATCATGCGCCGCATCACCGCCTCGGCTTCAAGAGCCGTACCACGGCAGCAGATCACAAAGTCGTCCGCATAATTGACGATACGCGCCTCAAGACGATTGGCATGCCCGTTTGTCTTCCAGCCCAGCACGAAGCGACGCATGTAGAGATTCGCCAGCAGCGGCGAGAGCACGCCCCCTTGCGGGGTGCCGCGACCCTCGTCCTTGTTGCGAGTCGTTCGACGCTTGTCCCCACGATCTCCAAGGTCTTCCACCGGTGCCTCCAACCAGCTTTTGATCAGGGCCAGTAGTAGCCCGTCACTAAGCCGTCGGCTCACCGATGCCATTAACTCGGCGTGGGGGATGCTATCGAAGTACCCACTCAAGTCCGCATCGACAATCTCCGTATGCCCGTTGTCTAGCAACAATTGGACCTGCTCGATCGCGTCCAGAGCGCTTCGGCCTTGCCGATAAGCAAATTGTTCCGGCTGCAAGTCCGCCTCGAAGATCGGCTCCAAGACGAGCAACACAGCCATCTGCACGACATGGTCGCGGATCGTTGGAATGCCCAACGGTCGCTGTTTGCCATCCGACTTCGGTATGTACACCCGTCGGACTGCTTGCGGGCGATACGCTTTGTTTCGGAGTTCTTCCGTCAGTTCACCCAGCCAACGGTCCAGCCCGTACTCCTCGATGTCCGTGAACGTCTGGCCATCCACCCCCGCCGCGCCGTCGTTAGCGGCACAGCACAGGTACGCATGGCCCAGCACATCGGCCCGGTACACCTTGTCGTACAACGCATAGAACCGATAGGTGGGTGCTCTCTTCGCTTTGGCATGCAACGTCTCCTGGAGTTTCCGAACCGTATCGGGAGGTGTTAGGCTCATCACCAATCTCCTGGCTCTCTTTCCTTCGGACGCTGTCCTTGAACCAAGGCCCCTTCCCTCCACCGGCGTTACCCGGCTTCAGCGGTACTACGAGCCTCTCCGCCACCCCAAGCGGCCCGGCCTGTCCCTCGCGGGCGTCCGGTTGGCACTGCTGCCACCGCAGGGGGTTTCCCGTGTTGCGTTAACTTTCCTATGCCGACATGCCGTCGCCATTACCCCGGTGGCAACGCGGGTGGGGCTAAAGTCGTTCCCCCTGTATCCTCGCGTCTGCGGCCTTCCCCATCCCTTTGCTGGGTCGGCTACCACATTACCCGTTTCGAGGCCTGCTCAGCGTTCACTCACGTTACGGCCTGCCTGCTCGCGGAGTCGCTCAAACGACCCTTTCCATCGAAGGCTTCGACAGTTTCGTTACCTCCACTGCCGCTCCGATTGCTACCGGCTGGAACGACCAGTTGCCGGGTGGGATTCGCACCCACTGAAAAGTCACGCCTTGGCACGGCGCACAAAGGGGTCAGGTATGCTCCGTAGAAAACCCCCAGCTGCACCGTCAATTGGGCCGTATAATGCATTATGAGCACTACAACCAAATCGCCAATTGCCGTGGCGCAGCGGGCTTTGACCGTCGCTCGCACGACGTTGGCGCCTTTGCTAACCGTTTCAGTCCCAAACGCTACACACAACACCAACTCTTCGCGTGCTTGACTCTCAAGGTCTTCTTCAAGACAGACTACCGTGGCATCGTCCAGCTCTTACGCGATCTGTCGGACCTCCGACGGGTGCTGCGCCTGACACACATCCCACATTTCACTACACTCCAAAAGGCCAGCGTACGCCTGCTCCGGCGGCCCCGCGCCCGGCGGCTTCTCCACGCCACCGTGCGGCGGTTTCTCGGCCGTCGCCGACGGGTGCGCCGGCGCTGCCTTTGACTCGACCGGCATGGACTGCGGCCACGCCAGCCGCTACTTCATCCGGCGACGCGGCAAGGGGGCAGCAACGAAGCAAACCGTACGCTACACGCGCTTTCTCAAGCTCGAACTCAGTGTCGATACCGACACGCATGCGATCCTCGGCGTCGCTACCAGTCGGGGGCCTCACCCTGACGTCGATCGCTTCGTCGGCCTGATGGATGAGACCTTGGCCACCGTTCGGCCGGAGCGAATCGTGGCGGACGCCGGCTATGATTCGGAGCCGAACCACTGTTACGCACGAGAGCAGCACGGCGTGAAATCCTTTATGCCTGCCAGCCACGGCCGCCCGAGTCGAACTCCGCCGAGCGGCCGCTACCGGCGGCAGATGCGTCAGCGTTTGAACAAGAAACATGGAGGCTATGGACAACGTTGGCAGGCTGAGACTGTGAACTCTATGATCAAGCGACGTTTAGCGACGTCGGTAGCGGGCCTGGGTTTTCCTAGTGAATCTCGAGATGGGTGGTTGCTTGCTTTGACCCTAAACCTCATGCTGGATCGGTCCGGGTGAAGGTTTTCTACGGAGCAAACCTGACCCCTTTTATTCTTCCCTGGCCGCCGACAGCGGGATCGGCCGCACGCTTAATTTGAAGTCGTACTAATCTTTTCTTAATTAGATTAAGATACTGCCCAAACCTTATCGCCACTCGCTTTAATGAAGATGTCAAGAAACGATGATAATGAGTCAGCCACCTTATACCATTCATTTCGCCGATCAATGGGTAGGGCAACCAAAATACTTCCAAAGTCAGAACAGGCTGGATCACAGCGAATGATCAGCAAATCAGAATCACCTAGAAACTTACCGATGACCAAGTCGCCCGCCAGAAAATCCTCGTGTCGCCGGCTCTGATATTTCTTAGTCGCCGTCGCTGCGGCCTGTGGGTCAAGAATTTCAAGGCCCCACTGACCATATGATATGTCCTCAAAAAGCCTGGCAGTGCTAGCGATCGTCCAAAAGTCGGCAAGGTCAGACGGGCAGGCTGAAACCCATTGTGAAATAACTGGAGAGTTCACTCCCGCTACGCTAAAGGAACAGTCGAATGTCATATCAGGCATCCCCTCCACGACAACGGGCTTAGAAAGCTGACTACCTCCGCGTTTCATCAATTTAATAGGTTCTTCCGGGAAACGCGCGCATTAGATCTTGAAAACGTGGACATGCTCCCCTCTCATGGAGTTACTGAACAGACTCCTCAAGAGGCAGACACATGTCCACGAGCTTACTTTATCACGGCTTCGGCATCGTCGGCTACCACTATGTCAGTCAGAATTTCCAAGGGGGTCAAGTGACCTTCCGCATCGAGCAACCACGCGAGCGCCTGCGCTGCGCCGACTGCGGCTGCGACAATGTCTGGGTCCGCGGTCATCAGGAACGCACCTTCCGCACGGTCCCTATCGGTTCCAAGCCTGTCTCGGTAACTCTGGAGGTTGCCCGGGTCTGGTGCCCCGTCTGTGATACGGTGCGTCAGGTCAAGGTCGGCTTTGCCGATCCCAAGAAACGTTACACCCGTTCTTTCGAGCGCTACGCCCTGGAACTGTCGCGGCACATGACCATCAAGGATGTGGCGACACACCTCCAGGTCAGTTGGGACACCATCAAGGAGATTCAGGCCAAAAACCTCCAAAAGCGCTTCGGCAAGCCCAAGCTGCATAAGCTCCGGGAGATTGCCATTGATGAAATTGCCATCGGCAAAGGCCATCACTATGTCACGGTAGTACTCAACCTGTGTAGTGGAGCCGTGGTCTACGTCGGCGACGGCAAAGGCACGGAAGCCCTGGAAAACTTCTGGAAACGTCTGCGGCGGGCGCGGGCCAAGGTCGTCGCCGTGGCCACCGACATGTCGGCGGCCTACATCCGTGCCGTGCGTGACCACCTGCCCCACGCGGTACATGTCTTCGATCATTTTCACGTGGTCAAGCTGTTCAACGACAAGCTCACGGCCTTGCGTCGGCAACAGTATCAGCAGGCGAGCACGGATGAGGAACGCAAGGTTCTCAAGGGGACGCGTTGGCTATTGCTCAAGAACCCGGAAAACCTCAATGAAGAACGCAACGAGCTGGAACGGTTGGAGGAGGCGTTGGAGCTGAACAAGGCCTTGGCCACTGCCTATTACCTCAAGGAAGACCTGCGGCAAATCTGGTCGCAGCCAGACAAGCGTACCGCCCGCCGTGTGCTGCGGGACTGGCTGGCCCGCGCCCGCGCCTCGAAGATCCGCATCCTGGTGCAGTTCGCCGTCACCCTCGAAGAGCATCAGGAAGGGGTGCTGAACTTCTACACCTACCGGATCTCGACCGGCCCGTTGGAGGGCACCAACAATAAGATCCAACTCATGAAACGCCAGGCTTACGGTTTCCGCGATCAAGAATTCTTCAAACTAAAGATCCTGGGCATCCATGAAACAAAGCACGCATTAGTCGGATGAACCATTTAATAGACTCTGCAATGGTCATTTTTCCTCCGGCTATAAACCAGTGAACTCGCGCCAAAAGTCGTTAAACAAACCTTGATGCGTGTTTCGCTCAACAGGTACAAGATTCCAAAAATCGTTCGTACCGCCAAATTCCCTAGGCTGAATATGATGAATGTCGTATTTGTTCCACCCGCCTCGAGGGGTGGCGAATCCCCGCCGCTCCCACTGAGCGATAAACGCCGCCCGATCCCCTTTCGAATCCCACGCTACTCGAAGACCTTTATCCACGCGACCTTGAATGCCGCTCGGAAATGGAACATTCCTTCCAGTACGACTTCTCAAAGGGGTCAGGTTTGCTCCGTAGAAAACCCCCAGCTGCACCGCCAATTGGGCCGTATAATGCATTATGAGCACTACAACCAAATCGCCAATTGCTGTGGCGCAGCGGGCTTTGACCGTCGCTCGCAAGACATTGCGCGCCTTTGCCAACCGCTTCAGCCCCAAACGCTACACACAACACCAACTCTTCGCCTGCTTGACTCTCAAGGTCTTTTTCAAGACAGACTACCGTGGCATCGTCCAACTCCTACGCGATCTTTCGGACCTCCGACGGGTGCTGCGCTTGACGCACATTCCGCATTTCACCACGCTCCAAAAGGCCAGTGTGCGACTCCTCAAGCGGCCCCGCGCCCGGCGGCTTCTCCATGCCACCGTGCGGCGGTTTCTCGGCCGTCGCCGACGGGTGCGACGAGCTGCCTTTGACTCGACCGGCATGGACTGCGGCCACGCCAGCCGCTACTTCATCCGGCGACGCGGCAAGGGGGCAGCAACGAAGCAAACCGTACGCTACACGCGGTTTCTCAAGCTGGAACTCAGTGTCGATACCGACACGCATGCGATCCTCGGCGTCGCTACCAGTCGGGGGCCTCACCCAGACGTCAATCGCTTCGTCGGCCTGATGGATGAGACCTTGGCCACCGTTCGGCCGGAGCGAATCGTGGCGGACGCCGGCTATGATTCGGAGCCGAACCACTGTTACGCTCGAGAGCAGCACGGCGTGAAATCCTTTATGCCTGCCAGCCACGGCCGCCCGAGTCGAACTCCGCCGACGGGCCGATACCGGCGGCAGATGCGTCAGCGTTTGGACAAGAAACATGGAGGCTATGGCCAACGTTGGCAGGCCGAGACTGTGAACTCGATGATCAAGCGACGATTAGCGACGTCGGTAGCGGGCCTGGGTTTTCCCAGCGAATCTCGAGATGGGTGGTTGCTTGCTTTGACCCTAAACCTCATGCTGGATCGGTCCGGGTGAAGGTTTTCTACGGAGCA
>CAWBOY010000007.1:0-864601 GCA_963790585.1 uncultured Planctomycetaceae bacterium | reverse complement strand
TTATTTTCCCCAGCGAGTCCACGCGCGCCCCCTGTCAGCCGATCGTGATCCAAGGCGAGCCGCTTTCTGAGACGATAATCAACGAGCGTCGCTAACGATGGTAGAATAACGGGAAAGAGGCAGTCATGATCGAACTCACCGACCAGCAAGTCCAAGCCCTACAGCATGCCGACACTACTCCGCCGCGCGTCGTGAATTCAGGCACCAAGGAGGTTTTTGTTTTGCTCCGCGTCGAGGAATACGAACGCCTTACGGACGAATACGACGACAGCCCCTGGACAAGAGAGGAACTTCAGGCCTTGGCTTGGGAGAGAGTCAAGCACGAGGACTGGGATGAATACGACGAGCTGCCGGAGAAGCCATGAAGCGGGGCGACGTAATCCTGGTTCGGTTCCCACATCCGTCCGGCCAGCGCGGCAAGAAGACCGGTTGGGTTTTACAGTCGGCGAAACAATTGGTTATCGAAGCATCTCTTCGGCCTCGGGGGCAGCCAACGAAGGGGACGGACTAGAACTAGGCGCCAAATTTAGGGAACCCCTGTCAATGATTCAACCAAGCTCAGTCCTCTTCCCGGGCGACCTACTTCAACGTTTTCATTGACCCGTCTCCCTCACCGACGAACCGGCGTCACGCCGGCACGGCGTCGCCTTTCGATGAGCCGTCACTCACCTGTTCCGTCGAAGGCAACGGCTGCTTCGGCGCAGCCGTTGGTGCCGCAATCACTTCGATACGCCGCGGCGGATGACTAACCACGGGCCAATCATCGGCCAAGTTGCGAGCCTGAAGATCCGCCACCATCGCATGCACGTCGTAATTATGCAACCGCGCGTACGCTTCACGCACGGCCCTCAATTCACGAATGATATCGTCTTCAATCATCGTCACAGGCCTCCATCAGAAATTCCTGCGGCGTGCAGATCAGTGGCGGTTCAAAGCCGGCCGCTCGGCAGACCGCTTCAATCTTTAGACGAAGCACGACATTGGCTATGTGGGAGCAGTTCCAGGTCAGCAGATACTGCATCCCATTGACGGCCGCCGTGGCAATGTGAACAGCATCCGCCGTGGCCTTTACCGGCAACGGCACGCCAGGCAGCAACGACTTCGCCAATTCTTCTACTTTGGCTTCCTGTTCCAGAATAGGGATGCCAGAGAGAGCCGTCAGCCGATCCATTGCCGCCTGCGGATCGCCCGCTTGACACTCCTGAACCACAAGTCGCGACGTAAACAACTCGAACTGATCGCGTCGCGCCCACCACTCGCGCGTGAGATGCTGATGCGCTGCCCGAATCAGGTCCCGGCTCGGCCGAGCGGTCAAATAGCTCGGGATAGTGGTCTCTATATAAACGGTTGGCTTCATGCGCCAAATTCTATCTCGCTAGAATAAGCCACACAAGCGATCTCAGGCAAATCCCGCTGCGTCGGTGGTCGAGCGAAGCATCAAGGTAAAGCTCCTTCCCTCGCGCTTCATGTAACAAGCGCGCGCAACGAATCCGTCGAAGCACTTTATCCTCTTGGTCGATTCGTGTGAACACAACCTGTTTCTATGACACTACTTAGGACGTTTTTTCATCTGCCATCCGTGTCGTTCCTTGGCCAAGGAATTCGTTCAGGGGTTGTCTGTCGGACGCGCAACGAATTGTTGCATGGGTTCGCATTAGCGGGATCGTCGGACCTCACTTTTTCAACAGCCCCGCGCCGTAATCGTCTTCGGGATTGCGGATTACCGTGTGGATGTGATCGGTGCCGCCTTGGGGCGCGTATTCGATCACCACGGTCGGTCCTTGAATTCGGAAGTAAGCTGCACTTCCCTTGGTGGTCTGGCCGCTCCAAGCGAAATAGGTGTCGCCGATCTTTTCCTTGATGGCGGCAATTCTCGCGGCGGCGGCTTCGGGCTCCACGATGTTTACCCAGGCGCCGATCACTTCGAGCAGGAGTGCCTGCTGCTCGGCGGTGAGCGCGGAACCCTGGATCCCCTTGGGATCGATCTTTTTGCCATCGCGCCCGGGCCCCAGCAACAACTCCCCTTGCGGCCTATCGCTGATGATCGCTTTCGTTCGCTGTTTATCGTCGAGGGCGCTCATCAGCTTGAATGCGGAGTCGGCCTCAAGGCCGAGTGGACGCACGTCTTTGCCGTCGCGTTTGAAGAGAGTGGGCTGGGCTCCGGTGTGCGTCGGCGTAAGGATGAAGTTCTTGCCGATCACGGTGACGTTGATCCCAAGATGGTGGCCGCCGAATTGCACCATCCACGGGTCTTTCGCGGACGGCTTGCCGAAAAACGCAAGGAAGTACAAGTCAGTGCCGAACATCGCCCCGCCCGGACCGCCTTTGCCTTTGCCGCCCTTCCCCTTACCGCCGCCGCCTTTGCCGGAGTTATCGGCCAGTTTCTGGTCGCCGTCCATGATGTCGATGACCTTCTGATATCCGGCCTTGCTCAACACCGCGGCTACGACGTCCAAAGCCTTGACGCGCTGCTCCTTGGTCAGCTCACCAAGCGCAACGCCATTCCGCGGGACGAAGGAGGCTGGGAGATTAGACCAGTTAGGCTTCTTGTCGCTTGAGAATTCAAATACGGCCTTCGCCCGCTGGGTGGCGTCGAGCGAGTCGAGAAACGCATTGGCCGCCGCCACCGCGTCCGCTGGGCCGGCGGGCTTCTTGTCTTCGGCGATATTGCCAAATTTTGTCGGTGCGGAAGGCAGTGCCGGGCGTGACGCATACAGCGCGACGCCAGTACACATCACTGCGGCGAGGAGGGCCAGAGCCTTGCGAAGGCCGCTGAGGGATTTGACTGAGGTTTTTGGATCGATCCCGTTCATGGGTAGCTCCTCAAACAAGGTATTAGAGCGGTTCACCGTGACACTGCGTATTTCTACAGGACAGTCGTGGGCGGGGTCGGGGTCGGTACTCCGACCCCGGTTTAGCCCGAGCTTCTTCCGAGAACCGGGGTCGGAGTACCGACCCCGGCCACGACCCCGAAGCGCCAGCGCGGGGTCAAGTCTGCGAACCCGTCGCTTGCGCTCCGGGCTGGTATGTAGCCGCTTTACTTCTTCTTCAGCGTCACCAACACCACCTCGTGCCGCACCTCGATGGTCAACCCAAGCGGATCGAGCATCTGGGTCAGCGATTTACGGAGATCGCCTGGGCCGACGGTGCCGCTCACTTTCTTCGTTGGGTCGAGAGTCTTCTCATGCACCGCTTTGGCATCCAGTGCTACCGGAAAATCGAATTCTTGGCCGATTAGCTTGATCGCGTCGAGCAGCGATTGATCCTTGATCTCCAATGGTTTTTCTTCTTTCGTTTCCTTGTCGGTCGGGCCGCGGTCGAGGCGTTCGTTCAGCTCCTGGCGGTGCAATTTCTCGAAATACGATTCCGGTTCCGTGGTTGGCTGGCGTTTGGTGATGAGGAGCTTCTTGCCATCGACCGATGGGGCAAAGCCCAGGCCGTGCGGGGCGAGCAGGAGTTCTTCGATGCTCCGAAACGTCACGTTGCCGCCAATGAGGGCGCCCGGCAGAGGAGCGTCCGCCGGCAAGCCGCAGTCCTTCACCGCTTCCTTGTCCAATTCGAGTTCGGAACCAGTCCAGCGTTTCATCGTTTCGGGCAGTGTGTTGAGCGTGTATTTGCTCGGCTCGAACGACCAAAATACATTCATTTGGGTATCACGATACCGGGCCCATTTGCTGCCCAACGACACGGCAGGAAGTTTCGCCTCTAGCTCGGACAACTCGACCGCGCCGACGAACTTGCCCTCTGGGTCGATGAGTAGGCCAGTCGGAAAATGGCGGATGCCATATAGTTTCACGGTATCGTTCGCTGAATGTGTGTCCAATAACACTGGGAATGGGAGGTCTTTACCCTTCCAAAAGTTCTTTTTGATGTTTACTAACTTTTCGTCCAAATCAGAAAATGTCTTGGAACCCATGTGAATCGAGATCACTTCAAACTTGTCACGATGGTCGGCATGAGCCTCGTAAAACTCGATCAGCTCCGGCAAGCTGCCTGCGCAACAGGGCCCACACCAGTAGCCCCAGAATTCGAGGTAGACCCATTTGCCCTTGTAATCGGATAGCTTCGCATCAGCCTTCACTCCTCGGGCATCGGAGATCACCCAGTTTGGTGCTGGCTTGCCCTTAAGCTTGGCCTGCGCATCTGCTTTGCAATCAATCGTTCCTAGATCCTGTAGCGGTTGATCGGCATTGAGCGTTATCGTTTTTTTGATTTGTTCAATGTCCGTGCCGTAACTACCGAAGGTGTATTTGCCGGCGGGAAGCACGAACTCAAACATGGCCGACTCGCCGTGATCCTGCGTGAACGAGGCGCGAAACCCTTCGCGCGTGACATTGGTATTCGCCCATTTCGGCTTGGACGCTAGCTCTTTGCATTCCAGCTTGCCCTTTACTCGAATCGTAGACCCGAGTGTCACCGTCACCTCTTTGCCTTCGTCCTCTTTACTCACGCCGACGATGCCGCCGAGCTTGCGGTCAGCGGATAGCACCATAACGGGCCGCTTTTCCTTCCAATTGTCTACTCTCAACAAGGCTTTGCCATCGGCATCGGTGAGGATTGGTTTTTCGGTCGACGAACTCATTACGCCGTTCTTGGCAGACCAGAACAGTCCAAGTTCCGCCTTGGCAACCGGCCTGTTGGCGGCGTCGACTGCCTTCACTGTCACCGTGAACGATTCGGCACGCGCCGCGGAAGCGCCGAGCGCAAGCGATAGGAGCGCGAGAATGAAACGTCGGAACATGGCGACTTCTCCTTTGAGATGCTAATCTAGAAAGTTCGCGCTTATACTACTTGAAAGCCGTGGCCGGGGTCGGTAGTCCGACCCCGTTTTGTCCCAAGCGGCTCCAGAGAACCGGGGTCGGAGTACCGACCCCGGCCACGACCACTCGCCGTTGTGGCACGGCCGGCTGGCCGCTCCAACTGCGTCCCGTAGACGTCACCAATAACACGACCAATATCAGGAAACCCATCACAACAATCAGCGCGGCAAGGCTGCCGACGATCAGAGACAAAGGAACCTTCGCCGGCTTATGCAAAGCACGCGGGTCGCGCGGGATCCTGCGGCGATATTTGATCCGTGGCTCTTCCTCCGCCGTAGCCAACTGAGCTAGATTGGAGCTGGCTCGGACAAGCGGCGAGGCCGACGAATCTAATTGGCGATCGTCGTCTACTATCTCCAGTTCCACGAGTTCGCCAAGCGGAACCGCGAAAACATGAGCGCACCATTTGCAGCGCACACTCTTGCCGCGTAGGACGTCAGCGAGGTTGTAGGGAGCGCGACAATTGGTACACGAGACGGACACCGGCATCGGAGAACCTCGAACAACGTCGAACGACTGGGTGACAGGTTTCCGCATGATACCCCGGACGACGGAGCGCCCGCAAGGAAGTTCCGAAATGCTTGTGTGGCGAAGAAGCCTACTTTATAATTCAGCCGCGTTTGCGACATCGCTTCTGTCTCCCCACGAGAATCGCCAATGGCTCGTACGGAGTCGCTTTATCCGCCGAGTCCCGCCGATGTGCCGGCGGAGCTCACCATGCCGTCGGAAGGTTATCGCACCCATGCGATCCTCGTGTTGATCGGCCTTTTCTGTTTTTTCGTACTGTACCTCGGCCTTATTGTGTTATGCGTCTGGATGGTGACGTTCGGCCTTTTCGTGCCGATCTATGGTAAGCTCATTCTCTGTCCCTTCTGCGCCCTGCTGCTTCTTTACCTGATCAAGGGCTTTTTCAAAAAGAAGCAGGTAGAAAAGGCGCTGATGATCGAGATTCACGAAGAGGATCACCCCTGTCTGTTCGAGTTCATTGCCAGGCTCTGCGACGAAACGGGCGCCCCGTTTCCTCACAAGGTCTTTGTCACGCCGGAGGTCAACGCGGCCGTCTTTTATAATCAGTCGATCTTTAGTCTTTTTCTTCCCGTCCCGAAAAATCTGCTCATCGGTATGGGGCTGGTCAACGTCCTCAATCTGAGCGAATTCAAAGCGGTCCTCGCCCATGAATTCGGCCATTTCGCTCAATCCAGCATGAAGCTGGGCACTTATGTCTACGTGATCAATCGCATAATTCGTGACATCGTCTTCGGTCGGGATTGGCTCGACGACCTGGTCGATAGAATTAGGCACGAGAACAGCCACCTCTTCCTCATCGGTCTGCCTTGTTACGGCCTGATCTGGGTGTTCCGCCAAATCATGACGGGCTGTTACTATGCCATCAATTTTCTCGACCTGTCGTTGTCGCGCGAAATGGAATTCAACGCCGATCGGATGGCCGTCAGCGTCGCCGGCAGCGATGCGATCGTCAACGCGCTGGCCCGGCTCGAATTCGCCAACGAATGTCTGTCGCAGGCCTTGGGCGATCTGACCACCGCGGCCGACCACGAACTGTATACGACAGATCTCTTCCTCCATCAGACTCAGGCCGCCCCCTACCTCCGGCTCGTGCGCAAGAAGCCAAATCTCGGCATCCCGCCGCCTTTGCCGGACGATCCCGAACTATCGCCCGAGGTCTTCGAGCCGGACGATGAACGGAAGCCTGAGATGTGGGCGACCCATCCGAAAAAATATGACCGCGAGGAGAGTGCCAAGGATTATTACATCCGCTGCCCAATCGACGAACGGTCGCCCTGGCTGCTGTTTGACAAAGGCGCGGAGCTGCGCGAGGCTGTCACCTGGCGCTTCTACAAGAAGGCGTTTCGCCTCCGCAATCTGCCCGGTATCGTCCTTACGGAAGCGGCTTATGTGCAGAGTTTCATCGACGAGGAACATGCCGAGACGAACTACGATTCGAAATACGAGGGGCTTTACGACGGCCGATTTATCGAGCCGGGTGATTTGGAACTCAACCGCCGCTTTGTTCGCGAGTGGCCCTGCCGCGGCGACGTAATCAAGCGGGTGACGGAACATCTCTATGGCGAGGACTTCGTCGAGAAAGCGCGGGTCCACAAAAAACTGCGCGAGGACGTCGAGCTGCTGCGAGCCGTCCAAAACGGCAACTTTGAGCGCGATGCGGAGTTGTTCCTATTCCGTGGCAAAAAGTACAAGCTCCGGGCGGCCGACCGCCTTTTAGACCAACTAGCCGACGAGATCGCCGAGGATAAAGCCTGGGTCGCCGAACTCGATAGCTGGGCGTTCAAGATTCATTACCAGATGGCTCTCGAAGTTAGCGGCGCGCGGGCTAGTGAATTGGTGGCTCGCTACGAATTCCACTTAGAGTTGCAAAAGCTCGGCCGTAAGTTACTGGAACAGGACGAGCCGCTCAACCGGGTGACGAATTTCTTGAGCAATGCACGCGGAGCGATTCAAACCGATACCTTTCTTGAAGTGATTGACATCTTTCGCAAGGCGCACCAGGCGCTGAATAAAAGCTTGATCGCGGCTCGTGAATTGAAAATACCAGCGCTCAAGAACATGAAAGAGGGGCAAGTCCTCGGAGAATTTCTGCTCACGCGCGATCTTGTCAAGGAATTTCGGCCGGTCGTTTATTCTCTGAAGGTGAAGTGGGTGCAGAAGTTCTTGAAACAAATGGTCGAAGTAAAAGAACGGGTGCGCCGGCTACATTTCAAGAGCATGGGCGCGATCTTGGCGTTGCAGGAAAAGATCACCAAGGAATGGCGTGCCGCGCCGACGTATCGGCCGGTCCTGCAGAAGACACAAGCGCCGGCACCGGTTCACAAATCGACGCCGCAACCGGCGCCTGAACTGGGCCACGATGACTGGGCGTTGCGCGGTCGACAGCAGAAGCTTTGACCGCGCAGGATCGCGCAAAAATTGAGAAGAAAAGCGGCGAAATATCCTCTTCGCTATTTGCTGGACAATGCCCCCTAAACCTGCTAGAGATACGCAGAGTATGGGCTTATGCCGGACGCGAGCGGAAAGTGCGCAGCCCCGGCGTTTCGATAGGTCGGGTTAATATCGTTGTGAAAGGATCCGTGCGCGATGACTCACGTCGTCTGTCAACCGTGTTATGACTGCAAGTACACTGATTGCGTCGCGGTCTGCCCGGTTGAGTGTTTCTATTACGATGAAAAGATGCTTTACATCGATCCGGCCGACTGCATCGATTGTGAGGCCTGCATCCCGGAATGCCCGGTGGAAGCCATCTTTGTCGAAGCTAACGTCCCCGCTCAGTGGGCCAACTTCATTCAGATGAACGCCGACGAAGCGACCAAGCTCAAGGACGCTGGCGAAGGCCACATCACCGAGAAGTCCGACCCGCAAGAAGGCCCCGAATGCAAGAAGAAAGCATGACGTCGGTCGCCAGGCCCCGCCTACCATAGACTACGTGGGGCTAATTCCTTTCTGAGGCGCGGCGTCGGGAGGCTGAGCCAGGTTCACCCCACGTTCCGTGGGGATATCAGCTTATGCGCGATACGGGCATTCTTCTCATCCAGCTCGGCACTCCCGACGCTCCGACCACGCCGGCGTGCGGCACCTATCTCCGGCAATTCCTGGGCGATCCGCGCGTCATCCACGTGCCGCGCTGGAAATGGTGGTTCATTTTGAACCTCTTTATCTTGCCCTTCCGTCCGTCACGGTCGGCGGCAAAATACGCCCGAATTTGGCATCGTCAGACCGGTTCGCCGCTGATGCACTATACTCGGTTGCAAACCGAGGCTGCTGCAGGGTGCGTTTCCCGATGTCCCGGTTCGCTTCGGCATGATCGTCGGCAATCCATCGGTCGAGTCGGTCGTCCACCAGATGATCGCCGACGGCGTCGAGCGAATTATCGTGATGCCGATGTTTCCGCAGTTTTCAGCCACCACCACGGCCGCCGCGATGGATGTCCTGTTCAAGGGACTTATCAAAGAGACGCGCGTACCAACGATACGCGTGGTGCCGCCTTACTATTTGCACCCAGCTTATCTCGAATCTGTCGTCACGATTATCCAGGAAGAAATTGCCAAGTTGCCGTGGCAGCCGGACCATTTCGTCATCAGCTTTCATGGCATTCCGATCAGCTACTGCAAGGAGGGCGACTACTACGCCACGCACGTCAAGCGGACGACGGCGGCCTTGGTAAAGATGCTAAATTGGCCTCGGCAGATGTGGACACAGACCTTTCAATCTCTGTTCGGACGAGAAGAATGGCTAAAGCCGTACACGGAAGAGAAGCTCAAACAGCTGGCAAAGGAAGGTAAGAAACGGGTGTTCGTCGTGACGCCCGGTTTCACCGTCGACTGCCTGGAAACGATCGACGAAATAGGCCGCGAGGCTCGCGAGGTATTTCAACACGCGGGCGGCGCGGAGTTATATCAGTGCCCGTGCCTGAACGCACATCCGTCCTGGATCGCGGCAATGCGCGAGATCATTCTTGGCGAAAGCAAGGACTGGATCGTGTAAACGTCAGACGAATCCTCCCCTACCGCGGCGCCAACAGCTGATAGCTCCCCCGATTCCGCGCTGACAACACCTGCAAAGGCCGACCCGCTGTCGGCCCCTGCCAACGGCTTACTTCCACGGTATGAATCACCGTTCGGCCGCCGTTCTTTTTTGTCAACGCTTCCACCAAAGTCGGGCTCAGATCGCCCCCGTCCGTCACCAAATAAAGCAAGTCAGGCTTGAGCACCAACGCTCGTTCAAGAGCGGCACCATGATCCGTGTTGCCGAAGGCTTCGAGTTGTTCGAGCAGGCGGGCCGCGTCGTGAATCGATTCTGGGCTGACTTCGACCAGATTCATGCGCCCGAGAATCGATAGCGGCTCGGCTTTGCGATTGTAAGCAATGATCTGAAAACGCGTGCCCGCGGGCAAATGATGCAGGCTATCAATTACGGCCAGCCGAGCCGACGCGAATGCAGCGTCGGTGCCCATGCTCAACGACCGGTCGATCGCATAAACGACACACCGCGCCTTGTCCGCATCCGGGAACCACTTCCTACCCGTTCCGCCAACGGTCGATGGACTGACTTCGCCTGCCCCCAGGCCGGCTGCGCCAGCGGTTGATCCAGTTGCCGCACCTTGCGATTCTTCCACTTTGGAGGTAGCGAGTCCCGGGCCTTTCGACGCGCTGCCGACGGTCAATTCAGGATCTTTAATGTTTATTGTCGGATATGCCGGTGCTGGCGCTAGTGTGGAAGCTGTGAATATGTCGGCTTCTTCCTCTTCGGCTGCCGGCGCTACTTTGCGAGTCGAGGGGCGTGTGGAGGAGGAATGAGAAACGAGTTCGACGGAGAGCCTCTTGCTCGGCGCTGGCATCGCGCTGGCGGGACTTAGCCAAACCGCGAGAAACAGCAGTCCATGCAATCCAACAGAGACGAGCAGAGCGGTGAGAATCGCCAAGGTATGCCCAGAAGAACGGCGCGCGCGCATGCCTCTTGCTCCTACTTCTTCCCACTATCGAGCCGCTGCTGTTCCAGGCTGGTAAGCGTATCCCATCCGCGGAAGCTATAGTCTCGCTCAGCCCATGACAAATACGCCTTGCACTGCGGCGGCGTCTTGTCCGGCTCGGCACCCAGCGGCAGGTCGAGAATCATGACGGTAATGGTAAAGCGATGGCCGTCAGGTGTCCGTGATTCGACCAGGATTGACGTCTCGTCAACCATCTTGGCTGGGAGTCCCAACTTGTGCAGATAGTCGAGCCATGATCGCGCCACGAGGGCCGGCTTGATGTCGAAATAGGTCTTTCCATCCTGTGCCAGACAGGTCAGCGACTCCCCCAGGATTTCCGGCTCGAGATCGCGCGACATCATCAGTACGATGCCGTCCGTTGAGGGCAGCCAATTCGTCACCGACAGATTCTCACACCCCGGCAGCGCGGCGAACGCGACAAGGCCCAGACTGCAATACCAGCGACGTCGCAACATTCCGTCCTCCCGCTCAAGGCATTTTGGGGACGTGGCACAATAGCGTGGGTCGCGAATGGGTCAAGAGGAGAATGAAGGAGTGTGCCTCGTGACTTTAGCATTGGCAAAGACGACAGGATGCGAGGACCAAGATGCAAAAAACTGCATCCAGTTTGCATCTCGGTCTCGCTCTCTAAACGATTGGTATTATTGATGTTCTGTCTACACCGGGGACCGAGATGCAAACAAATCCCGAGTCAACCCCCCCTTGCACGGTGGTCTACTGCGACTGCCAAAATCAGGAGGCACATCCGGAGAACGAATAGAAGATTTCACGCGGAGTCACGGCGAGAATGGCATGATGCAAGGTTATCCGCGGCCTTGCGAGGTCATTTTGTGATATTTTCATGGTTGGCCCAGAGCTGTTTCGGTTCATCGATTGGTTGATGCACTTGCCGGCGCCGCTTGTGGACTTGTACTTGGAAGAAGTAGATAACATTCAGAAGGAGAGAAAAATGCCATTCGTCTCAACACCGGAGCGCGTGGGTCTGCGCGAGGGGATGAAGGAAGGGATCGAACCCGCGCTTAAAATTAAGTTCGGCGACGCGGCACTGAAGTTGATGCCTGAGATAGATAATATCCACGAACTCGCACAACTGCGACGATACTCAAATCTCTGGAAGTGGCTACAAATCCCGACGACGTTCGACGTATCTGGGCATCGCCCATGCCGTGAATTCGGTTACTAAATTCGATCGACGCCATAAGAGTCAAAGGCCGTGTTCGAACTGATGATCGGAATCTGGTCCGTGAGGGCCTGGGCGATCATAAGTCGGTCGAATGGGTCCCTGTGATGCGACGGCAATGAACACTGCCGCTCCGCGTACGCCATGGTAATCGGCAAAGCAGTTAACTTCAGTTCGACAATGGCTTTCTCCATCCACTGCCGATACGGCATCGACATCACTATTTTTTTCAGCCCGACCTTGATCGCCAGTTCCCATATTGTCGCCGCGCTCAATGCGACTTCGTTAGACAGAGGTCGGATAGCTGCCATGGCAGCGACGCTCAATTTCGATGGCTCGTCAATCGACCAAAACAGGGCATCTGTGTCGAGGAGAACCCTTATGGTAGATAATCCTCGAACCCTTCCGGAATTTCATCGAAATCCGGGGCGATGTGGAGAATAGTTCCTTTCATAGTACCGAACATCCGTGGCGTCATATCGGGCTGTGACGATGCCTTGATCGTCGCAACGGCTTTATCGTGGCGAGTCAACACGACCTCTTCGCCTGGGGCTAGCTTTTCAATTATCTCCGTCAAATGGCCATCGGCTTGTTCGAGGGGCATCGTTTGCATCGCATCACTTTCTATACGTTTGACTACCGTGCGTCCGCCCCTTCAAATGTAGAACGCATCCCATTATGCGCGGAGAGAAATACTAAGAGTATTTCTCTCCGCGTCTGGGCGTGAAAAAAGGATCGATTGTATCGATCGCGGCCGTTCTAACTCTTCGCCAGCACCTCGCGGGTTCTGGCAATCAAATCATTATCCTTCTCGGCGCTGCCACGGAACTGCACCATCGTTCCGGCTAAGAACCTTGGGCGGAACTGAGGTGAGACGTGGAAATAATCTTCCAGCACGGCGGAGCTGAGTTTGTAATCGTGCGAATCGCGCCCTTTGGCGAAGATCAGGCGGCGCGCGGCGGCTTGGACGTTGTTGGCCTGGCTTGGATCTTGTTCGAGCAGCGCGATCGTCTTGCGCACGGCACCCATCTTGTCTTTGTTGATGTCGGCGAAGATGCTTTCGATCGACGGTGCCTTTCCCTTCGCATCTGTCGTTTCGACGACGTCGAGCTTGAGATCTTCGAGCTTGCCGCGACCTTGCATCGCTTTGCGGAACATCGTCAGAAATGCCGCGGCTTGAAGTGTGGCCAGGGTACGCGTCTCTTCACTACCAGACATTTTGTAGGCGTAATGGAGAGCATTCGCGGAGGTGACGCAGTGTAAGCCGACGATGCCGGGTTGCCGCATCAGCAGTTCGCTGGCTGCGAGGAACAGGCCGTCCCAGATCGTCTGCGGATTGATACCGTTCTTGCGGAGTTTAACGATCGCTTCGCAGGCGCCGTTGAAATCGGCGCTGCGCAGGGTGGCCAAGAGGTCTGTCGCCGCCTCGGGTGACAGCTTGTCGCCGAAGCAGCGCTCACCAATAGCGCTGGCGCGTTTCAAATTGTCGCGGAACGGACGATCGGGCTCGGCGTCGCGCTTGGCGGGGCTGTCACCTTCGTGTTCGAGGAGCGCGCAGACGAGCGAACGCAGGACCGGTTCGGCGTGGCGCCAGCCGATCGTATTCAAAGTCCGCGTGGCGTTGGCGACGAAGATCGCTT
Organism: uncultured Planctomycetaceae bacterium; assembly: GCA_963790585.1. GTDB lineage: Bacteria > Planctomycetota > Planctomycetia > Gemmatales > Gemmataceae > CAWBOY01. The sequence continues at coordinate 851,437 of CAWBOY010000007.1, read as the reverse complement.
TATGGCCGATGTCGCGGAAATCGCGGCAGCCATAGCGCCAGAACAATTCCATCACTTCGGTAGCGCTCGCGGTCCGCGCCAAGGCGGCGATAGCGCGATCAGCGCGCTCTTCGTCCCAGGAATCCATCGCTTCGACAAATTCTTGGCGGGCAAGTGTGTGCTTAGGCAGCTTCGATTCGTCGAGCGCTGGCATCATCCAGCCGTCGTTTTTAGCCTTATTGGTTGCTTGGGAAACCTTAAAATTATCGATCGCCCAGAGCAGCGGCAGCCAGCGGTCTTTGTCATTTGCCGCTAGGCTGGCGAGGTGAGCGGAATTGACAACAAGCACGGCATGAAACTGGAAACCGACGGGTCGCGGCTTGATGCCGCGGACACCGGCCAACATTACGGCGGAGAGAAGTTGTTGGTACGTCGTGCCGGAGCGAATTTCTTGAACCGTCGCTTCGAGCAGTTTCTCGCGCGGCGTCTCCTCGATTTTGCGAACGAGCGGCTCGATGTCGGGACTCAACGGCACAATCCCGGCCTTGAGCTTTACTTCCTCCGCGCTAAGCTCGGGAAGATTCCCGAGGAATCCGAACCCTGCTACAGCGCTGGTGGCGCCGGCAACGAAATGACGCCGGTTGATGGAGGCGGACATGAGAGACCTCCTGATGGGGCCATCGCGCTCGCATCGTCCGAGAGCTGCGCAAGTTGGGCTTTCTGATGCAGGCCGCGATACACGAAGTAGCCGACGGTCCCGACTAAAGAATAGGGCATGAACACCATGAGATAGATGCTGAGGTTATACGCTTCGGCTTCGCGGAATTGGTCGGCCTCATCAGCGCCCGTCGTCTGCGTGACCGCTTCGGCACACATCGGACAAGCGCGGAGCGAACCTTGAACACACAGGACGACGACGAGCGAGAGTAACAGCGAAGACCAGCGCATAGAAACCTCCCTTATCGTGGCATTCTATCCCGCCGTTGGATAGAGGCGATAGAGCATCCAATAAACGACGACTCCCGTCACGGAAACATAGAGCCAAATCGGTAGCGTCCAGCGGGCCAACCAGACGTGGCGCGCCAGGCGATTGCGTAGGCCGAGATAGGCCGTCGTCAGAGCGAGCGGAGCGGTCGCGGCGGCGAGAATCGTATGTGTGCCGAGGATGGCGAAATAAAGATAGCGGACCCAGTCAGGGGCGTCGGGCGCCTGTTCCTGAAAACTCGTTGGCTTGCCGCCCTTGATGACGATGTGAAAGTAGAGATACGAGGTCAGAAATATCGCGGACACGATCAACGCCGAGATCATGCACGTTACGTGGACATTGACGGCGCGGCGGCGAATGGCGAGATAGCCAAGAACGATCAACACGCCGCTTGCCGCGTTGAGTCCGGCGTTTAGCGCGGGAAAGGCGTCCGGTGGAATCATGGTTTCTCACGAAGCAATTCGGCGACCTGCTCACGAAGATGATTCAGTCCCTCTTCGTATTGTTTTTCGCCGTCGGGCATCTCGGGATCGAGAAAGCCTTTGAAATAGCCGCGCACTTGGCCCTTCTTATCGACAAGAACAAGTCTCGGGCTGTGATCGATGTTCGCCTCACCCTTGTCGCCGACGCCGCGCTCGATGCCGACGTGAAAGCCTTCTTTCATTAGTCTATCGATGTCGGCCTTGGGGCCAGTCAGAAAGAGCCAGCGTTCCGGATCAGCCTGGCGATTGTTGGCGTAGTCGTTGAGGTCTTTCAATTGATCGCGGTCGGGATCTACGGTGATGGTGACCAGGCGAAAATCCGGGAGATCGCGGAGTTCGTGTTGCAGTCGCGCTATTGTGCTCGAGACGGACGGGCACGGGCCATTACAGCGCGTGAAGACAAAGCAGGCGACCCAAACCTTGCCAAGCAGGTCGGACTTTTGGATCGTTCGTCCGCTGCGTTCGGTCAACGCGAAATCTGGCAGCGGTAAGGGGGAGAAATCGGAGGCGGACGAGGTAGGACGCTGATTGGAGCAGCCTGCGAGGAGAATCGTAATCAAGACGAATTTTTTAACCGTGACTCGAGGGGTAGCGCTGTTGAATAGCCCCCCGTTGTGGAACGATCTCTCCCTGCTGTTGTGGAACGGTCTCCTGACCGTTCCACTTGGCTCATGTTTGGTGGAACGGTCAGGAGACCGTTCCACAACGGGGAGCTGATCCCCTTCCGGCTCGCGGCTAAACAATTCGTCGCGCGTCTTCATTTCGGGGACCAGGCGAAAACGATGTCGGGCAGAAGCACAATCATCATCATGACGCCCAGGATGAACACCGGAATGATAAGAAAGTAGAGTTTGCCCCACTCGTACTTCAGGTGCATGAAATAAGCGCCGACAAGGACCGCCTTGCAGCAGGCGACGCTGAGGATCAGCACGAAGCCGAGGACAGGCGTGAAGAAGTGACCGGTCACCAGCATGTTGATGAGAAACGACGACATCGTGAACACCGCCAAGGCGATGGCGATGCCGTAGTAAACCTGAACTGGAGGTCCAGCGTGGTCGCCGGAGTACGTATCGATATCGGACTTATTCATAGGGTACAACTCCATTCGCGCGGGAGTGTGACTCGGATCAAACAAGGTACAACAACGGGAACAGGAAGATCCATACGACATCGACAAAGTGCCAATAAAGGCCGGTCAACTCGAGGAACAGCTCGTGTTGCGGTCCGAGCTTGCCACGCATGCCAACCCAAACAACCCAGGCAAAGATGACCAACCCGCCGAGGACGTGCAAGGCATGGAACCCTGTCATAGCGAAGTAGCAAGAGGCCCACAGGTTGCCGAAGGGAATGGCCGGGGCGATATAAAGGGTCTCGCCCTTCTCCTCGGCCTCATGCAGGATGTGGTTGACCTTCTCGCCGACTTCGGCGGGAGTCATGGCGGCGACGAAGATGTCGTCGGGCTTGGCTCCTTCCTTCTTCTTGGGGTCGCTGATCGCTTGATAGAGATGGTAGCACTCGACAATATAGGGGGCCTTCTTCTCCATCTCCTCAGCTGTTAGATCGGACATTTTGTCTTTGCCGGCTGACTTCAGAATGATCTTTTCGATTTGGCCACGAACGCGATCGACATATTGCATTCCGACATAGTGGAACTGCTTGTCGCGGTGAATCGTGTCCAAATACATCTGTCGCGCTTCTTGAGGTTTACCCGGTTTATTCGAGTTGGGCAAAGCCTCGCCGATGCGACCAGGGAGGATATCGTGGGCGAATTTGGAGCTGTACTCGTACCCTTTTACTAGCAGGAAAACGATACCCAGGAGGAGCGTGGCCGCGATATAGTTGGTCGCCAGTTTGAAGTCGCGCTTGTGCGCTGCGTGGTGGGCGAGGACGACCGTCAAGCTACTAAGAATCAGCACGAAAGTGTTGAACGCGCCGATCCACTCAACCAAGTGTACCTGATGGGGCGTCGGCCAGGCATGGACCGACTGTTTCGGCGTGCCGTTACGCAGGATGACGTAAGTGCCGATGATGGCCGTGAAGAACATGATCTCCGTGACCAGGAACATCCAGATGGCCAACTTGCCGTTGGGCATCGGCAGGCCCATGTTCAGCGGCTTTACTTCCTGAGTCGTCGGATGGCTCATGATCGTGACCCGTAGAGGTTTCTGTGTCAACTAAGCAGCCAATGAATCGCTCCGTCGAGCATAAGCACGACGAGCAATCCGGGCAAGTAAACCAAAGACAAACGCAACACCGAGCGGGCCGCGGCGACAGAACGAAGCCGGCTAAAAACCCAGGCGCTGCGCAAAAAGGCGAAGCCTAACAACAGCGCGCCTACCAGATAAAAACTGTGAGCCACGTTGAGGCCGAGCGGCATCAAACTCACGGGCAAAAGCAGCAGACAGTAGGCGATCATCTGAAAGCCGGTGCGTCGGCCGTCGGGATCGACGACCGGAACCATGCGGTGGCCGGCGCGGGCATAATCGTCGCGATAGATCCAGGCGATGGCCAAAAAATGCGGGAGCTGCCAAACGAAGACGATTAAAAAGAGCGCCAAAGTCTCCATCGTCACCGACCCGCGTGCCGCAACATAACCAATGACGGGTGGCAAAGCGCCAGGCACAGCGCCGACCAGCGTGTTGAGGGTGGTATAGGGCTTGAGCGGCGTATAAAGGCAGACATACCAGATAAAGGTAATGGCCGCGACAATGGCCGCATAAGGCGTCGGCAATGCCAAAGCAAGATAGACCACACCTATAATGCCGAGAGCCAGGCCGAACAGCAACACTTCGAGAGGTTGGAGGCGGCCAGCGGGTAGCGGACGATTTTCCGTGCGCCGCATCCGCGCGTCGCGTTTGCGCTCGATCAGCATGTTGAGCGCGCTGGCCCCGCCGGCGACCAGGGCCGTCCCCAAGACGGCGTTGATTACAAGCAAGCCGTTGACCTTCGAGCCGGCGGCCAGCAAGGCGCCGGAAGCGACCGTAAATAAGACGAGCACCGCGATGCGCGGTTTGGTCAGCTCGATGTAATCAAGAAACCGCGCGGGTTAATTCGACGATCGGCTCAGTAGGAGGAGCGGCACAAAGGGTGGCGGCTTTCATGCGGCACCCCCCATTGTCGACGTCCCGAACGTTGGCATGCGTTCGTCCTGTATTTCCGGCCGACAGGTCAACAAGGCCATGCTCACCGAAGTCACGAATAGGGCCGCTCCCACCACGAAATGCCCCGTCCGCGCCAGATCGCGGCCAAGGTCATTCGTTTGTAAATCGATTGGTACGCCAGAGCCGAAGCGACGCAACCAGGCTTCGACACCTAAGCTCACTTGGACGACCAGAAGGCCAAGTAAGAGCCAGGAAGTTCTCCTTAGACTCAACTCGGCCTTATGCTCAACATTGATTTGTCGAACCACCAAAAGCACGAGTGCCGCGACAAGAAACGAGACCAACACGTGCAGCCGCTGCGCGATGGGATCCTGAAAATGCCGAATAAAGGCGCCGAAGACTATCTGGAGGTAAACCAGCAGGGTCATCGACAAGGTCAGGCAACGCAGCGATGGGTTATCTGCTTTGGAGTTCATTGGTTCCCACCAGCCGCGCGAAGTAAGCAAAACCAGGCTGACGAATGTCGCAAGGACCAACTGTGCGAAAAGGCCATGAAAGAGAGCCAGGTTACGACCAAAGATCGCATTGAGATCGACTCGGTATTTGCCGAGAATTCCTTGAGCGCCGACAGCCAGCATCGCGGCCCAGCCCAGCCTTCGGACAATTGGCTTGGGCGAGGTAAAAGCCAACCCAACCGCAAGAACGATAGTGCAGAAACCGACGAGCCAAGCCACGATGCGATGGCCGTACTCGATCAGAATGCCCAAGCCGCTGCGCCGAAAAAACTCAACTATCAAATCCCAGAACCAGTAAAAGCCCACGGGATCGACCATGCCCACATCTTTGGTGGTCACTTCCGCGCCGAGAAGCACGAGAGGGAGGGCTAAACAGAGGGTTAATATCGCCCATCCATGCAGCCAGGGCGGCGCGGGTGGAGGAGCTTGGGGACCGGTCACGTAGGTGTCTCGTATCTGGAGGTTGCGGGTTCCGAATCAAAGAACCCCGCGCTTGCGCTTGGGGCTGGTGAGTCATCGGCGCTTAGAGCGGATAACTCTGACTCAAACTCAATGCCCGCCCAAATGCACGCCGGACGGCAACGGCGTCGTCTGCGGCAAATAATCGGTATCCATGCCGGGCACACTATATTCATAGGGGCCATGGTACACAATCGGCGGCGTGTCGAAGTTGCCGTGCGGCGGCGGCGACGGGGCGAACCATTCGAGGCTGTTGCAATGCCAGGGGTTACGTTCCGCCTTCGGGCCGCGGAAAAGGCTGTAGAAGATATTTGCCACGAAGATGAACTGCGTGAAGCCAAGCAATATGGCGCTCACTGTCATGAACTGGTTCAGCGGCTGGAGGTCTTGCCAGGTGGAAAACTGCGTGTGGTCATAATAGCGTCGCGCCATGCCGCCCAGGCCGACGATGTGCATCGGGTAGAACGTGCAGTTGGCGAAAAGGAACGTCAGGAAAAAGTGGGTCTTGCCCATGTTCTCGTTCATCATCCGGCCGAACATCTTCGGGAACCAGAAATAGATGCCGGCAAAGATGCCGAAGATGCTGCTCATGAACAGCACGTAATGAATATGGCCGACGATAAAGTAGGTGTCGTGGAAGTAGATGTCCACCGGCGTGGCCGCCATGAAAATACCGCTCAAGCCGCCAATGACGAACATGGCCACGAACGCCAAGGCGTTGAGCATGGCGGTTGTGTATTGGATGTTCGATCCCCAGGCCGTGCCGAGCCAATTAAAGACCTTCACGGCGGAGGGTAGGGCGATCATGATCGTGGCGAGCATGAAACCTGTGCCGAGGCGTGGGTCCATACCGCTCTGGAACATGTGATGGCCCCAGACGATGAAGCCAAGACCAGCGATGCCGGCGATGGCATAAACCATCGGGCGATAGCCGAAAAGCGGCTTGCGTGCGAAAGTCGAGATGATGTCGGAGACCATACCCATCGCCGGCAGAATCATGATGTAAACGGCGGGGTGCGAATAAAACCAAAACAGATGTTGCCACAACAGCGGTTGGCCGCCGCCGGGGGCCGACTGCCAGTTGCCCATTGATAAGCCGGCTGGCGGCAAGAAGAAACAGGTGCCAATGGTCTTATCGAGCAATTGCAGGATGAGCGCTACTGTCAGCACGGGCAGTGCCGTCGCCTGGAGGATGGCAGTAATGAACATGGCCCAAATTGTCATCGGCATGCGGAACAGTGTCATGCCGGGAGAACGCATGTTGACGATGGTCGTGATGTAATTGACGGAGCCCATCATTGACGAGATGCCGACGAAAAGTAGGGCGACCAGCCAGAGCACCTGGCCCAGGCCCGAATTCGGGGCGACGGGCGAATTGATGCCCTGGCCATTCGGCATGGCCGCGCTTGCGAGAGTCGCATACGAGGTCCATCCAGACGCGGCGGCACCGCCGTCGACAAAGAAGCTGGCGCAGATGACGAAGATTGCAGGCCACATGAACCAGTAGGACATCATGTTGAGCTTGGGGAACGCCATATCGGGCGCTCCAATCATGAGCGGAATCAAGTAGTTGCCGAAAGCGCCCGTCAACCACGGAATGATGACGAAAAAGATCATCACCGAGGCGTGCATGGAGAACGCCATGTTGTAGAAGTTTTCGTCCATCTTGCCGCCCCAGGCAGCCGGCCAAAAGGCGCTAATGATCGGGAACGTCGATCCAGGCCAAGCGAGCTGAAGTCGAACGAGCAGCGCCAGGGCGCCGCCGACAAAGAGCATGACCAGGCCTGTGAACAGGAACTGGATGCCGATGATCTTGTGGTCTTCGGAGAAGATGTATTTACGCAGAAACCCGAGTTCGTGAGCGCTGTGCGTTTCGGGATGGGTCTGACTAATACTCATTACAAACCTCACCGGAGAGGGGGATGATCGTCTTGCGGGAACCGTTCGGTAATATCAGCCGCCGTTCGCTGCTTTCGGCGCGAGCGTCGTTTTGGTGGCGTCCGTCTCTTGCTGCAGCTTAAAGGCGTGGTCACGCCATTTGAGATAATCTTCCTTGTTTTTATGCACGTAGAGCCGCCCTCTCATTCGAGCATGGCCGGCGCCACACAGTTCGGCACAGGCGATCTCCCAGGCGTCGCGTTTGTCTTTCGGTTCGGTGCAGAGGCCCGTTTTTTCGTCGAATTCGGTATTCGATTCTTTCACATTGAGCCAAAAGGTCATGGTCTTGCCGGGCAAGGCGTCTTGCTTGAAACGGAGATTGGGGAGGAAGAAACTATGGATAACGTCCTGCGTCTTCAGATACACCTTGAGGTTCGCATCCTTCCAGGTGTGCAGCTCATTCGGAATATGAAGGTCCGTGGCCTGGGAGCGTTCACCCCAATCGGCGCGAACATCTGGGACAAGAGCGATATCCGCGTTTGTATCGCGTGAAGCGGGATAGCGTAGGCGCCATTCCCATTGCCGAGCCGTCACCTGGACGACTTGATCCGGAGCGGGCAGTTTACTCTGATATTTGATCCGCTCCCACACGGAGATTTGCGCGACGGCGATGTAAATCAGAATGCCAGCGGGAATAACAGTCCAGAAGATCTCCAGGCGGTTGTTGCCGTGTGTATACGCCGCCTTTTGACCGGGTTTTGTCTCGAAGCGATACATGGCGAAAATAAGGATGACGGTCGTCAGGATGAAGAAGAACGTGGTGAGCGCGAGAATGATGTTGAACAGGCCATCGATTTCATCGCCCAGGATGGCGACGTTTTTCGGGATCCACCAACCCATGTAGGGGGCGACCAGGAAGATGCCCAGCTCGGCGAGGAAGACTACACCGAAAAGCAAAGCCCAAATATGCTTCACGTAGCGACTCCTACCTATTTTATATAGCCCCCGGCTTGCCGGGGGTGAAGTAAGAACCCCCGGCAAGCCGGGGGCTATATACGGAGATCAATGTGCCTTCATCACGCCGTCTGGTGGGCCACCAACTGCTGGGACGGCGCCGTAGATCTTGTGCCGAATATCCTCCGGCAACATGGCCGGATAAGGCAACGCTTGAAGGAAGGCAACCACGTCCCAAATCTGGTCATCCTTGATGACTTCCGCGATACCCGACATATTGGACGGGGCGATGCCGCCGCGAATGCGCCAGAAGAGATCGATAGGCCGCCGACCACCTCGATAGACACCGGCGGTCAGGTTGTTTGGTCGGACGCGCGTGCCCCATTTGTCATAACTGAAATTGACTTGCCGGCCGAAATCTTTGTGACAGCCGATGCAGGGGAAGTTCTGATTGTTGCTCACGAACAGATCGTAGCCGCGGCGGACGGAGCCAGTAATCTCGGCTTCGTCGTTGGCCTTGGTCTTCGGCGGCTCCGGCTTGATGACGCTCTTGTTCGATGCGCCCCACTGGCTGGCCACGATCTCCTTGAGCAGACCAGGGACTGTCGTCTCAATCGTCGCGGTCTCGGCCTCTTCGCCATCGATTCCCAGCAGGCTAACTTGTTTGATGAGCCTGGTCATCACGTCGAACTCGACCTGGCCGCGAATGCTCAGGTGCATGACGTAACCGATAACGTCATGGAAATCCTGCTCGGCCAATAAGGCAAACGATGGCATCGAGGTGCCTTCGATCCCCTTATGCAAGGTGCGGGCTAGATCTTCACGGCGCGGCTTCCGCGGTTTGCCTCCGCCTATAACAGAGGAGATAAACTTGAAGTCGCCGGTGCGATAGTCGCGCGGATGGGGGTTTACCCAGGCGCCGGTCGGCCCACGGCCATCGCCGGCAACCCCATGACATTGCAAACATTGACGGCGATAGACGACGCTACCCGCCGCCAGACGCTCGTTCACCTTGGACATGTCGTCCACATCGAGGATGTCTTTAATAGCTTTTTCGATCTCATCCTTGTCCGGATGGTCAGCTTTGACGGCGATCGTCGGAGCCGCGGGGGTGCCGAAGACGCTCTGCAGCGCCGCGGCCAATTGCTGGCGCTTGCCGGCATCAATTGTTTTGGGATCGAGAACCTCAACGGGATCGCCCTCTTTTTTGCGCGGTCGACCATCTCCTGGATGCTCTTATCGAGCTGGCCGGGTGGGTCGGCGTAGAAATCTTCGAGCTTCGACGGTTTGACTACAAGCAGATCCGCCCGCGTCGGATAGGTCAGCGCTGGCGAATACGCACGGTCCCCACATCCGGTGAGGAGGGGAAGAACCATCGGAAGGAAATAGAATAAACGAGAGGTCTGTTTGCAAGAGGTGGCAGCGATCACTCGTCAAGCCTCCCAGGTATTCAATGCACGAAAGGTTGAAGTCTTTCGGGCGCGGTTACATCCGATGTAGCTTACAGCGTGAGCAAGAAAGCACGCACGAAGTCAGAGAATCCACTTTTTAGTGGTTCTCCACAGGGAGTCAAGCAGATTATTGCAGTTGCTTACCAGCCCCAAGTGCAAGCGCGGTGTTCTTCGGCACCGAACACCGCGCTTGCACTTGGGGCTGGTAAGCAACTGCAATAATTGAACGTACTGTGACGCTTCCACCTCGTGAAGAAAGATCCAGAATAAGACCAGACTCGATGTCGCAGATCCTCTATTATGCAGAGCAGTGCCGTCGAAAGACTTTCCGACAGGAGCGATGCCGACCGATGCGTCAGAAACTTGGCCGGCTCATTCAACTGGTCGCATTGATCGTGCTGCCTTTGGCGATGGCGGGAAATCTTGTGCCGAATGATCCACTTCCGCCGGGGACGATGCTAGGATTTACAGTGGCGGGAGTCGCTCTCTTTTATTTCGGCTGGGTGCTCAGCAGTCCTGGCAAAGAATGAGGCCGGCGCGAGCGACGGCGTTCTTCGGGCTTTCTAAGGGTATCTCCATGGCTCGCCGATGGCTGATGCTGGCGGCTTTCGTTGTCTGCGTCGCAGCTGCACAGGCAGACGAACCGGTCGCCGGTTTTCCCACCGAAAGACAGGCTGCCGCCAAGCGGCTGGAACAGGTGCGGCAGCTCGTCGCTGCCGGAGATTGGGCCAACGCACTCGCGCAAATCGACGCCGTCATGGAAGAACCCAGCGGCGACCTTATACCGATCAACAAGAACCGGAGTGTCCAGTCACGCCGGCTCTATCACACTCTTGTCGCCTCTTTCCCGCCCGAACAGTTGGCAGTCTATCGCAAGCGCGTCGACCCCAAGGCACGGGCTTGGCTCGAAGATGGTGAAGCGCGGCGCGATACCAAGGCGCTTGGTAAGGTCGTCGATCTCGCCTTCTGCTCCACCTATGGCGAACGGGCGCTCGAATTATTGGGCGATCTTGCGTTTGAGCGCGGCCGATTCGACGAAGCGCTCTCGTGGTGGGGCATGATCCGGCCCGCGCTGGGCGCAACGGATATGTCCTCTCTTATCTACCCAGATCCTCATGCCGACCCTGCGCATCTCCATGCCATGCAGCTGCTGGCGCGAATTTTCCGGGGCGGCCTCAGCGATCCGAACGCGGAAGTTGCGGGCTTCCGGGCCAAGTATGCCAAGGCAGAGGGAGGCGCTCGGCGGACGTAAAGGAGTCTATGCCGATCTCCTACAGGAAATGACGGACCGCTACATCCATAGCGAGCCGCTGCCATCCCAATGGTCCACGTTCGGCGGCGATGCCGCTCGAAGCCTGGTAGCGCCGACGGCGCCGGAGTTCCTTGAAGACCTCGGCGAATTGTGTCGCACGGGGCCGACCTGGCGCTTCGATCTGGAAAACGGCCAACCGCTCGGCCTGGGCGATGGGCGAATCAATAAGAAGGCGACGCCGCTAAGCGTCAAAGCCCGTTCGATGGCCTTCCAGCCTCTGATCGTTGCCGGCAAGGTCCTCGTGGCGGACGCGCGTTTTTTGCGTGCCTATGATCTGCGAAAGGGCTCGGCGGGCGAAATTTGGTATGACGCCGCGGTCGGGATGCCGGGCCTCGCGCCTTCGTTGAATCTCCCCGCTCCACCCGATTTGCGGTATACGCTCACGCTTGCGGAGGATTGTGTTTTTGCTCGTTTTGGCTCTCAATCGATCAAGGACGTTCGTGCCGAGGGCGGGAAGGACGGCCGCAAAAACGAGAGCAATGAAAGTCTGCTTACGTGTTTGAATCTGAGCCCGGACAAAGCCGGCTCGCGGCTTCGCTGGCAGGTGAGGGCCAGCGAGCGAGAATCGGCTATTTTCGAGGGCGCGCCGGTTGTGCGCGACGGTTCGGTTTACATCGCGGCCACGCGCGTCGTCGGCGATCGGACGATCACGGCTATTCAATGCTATCCCGTCGAAGCGACAGCGGTAGCGCCATTGCGCTGGAGTGTCGACGTTTGTGAGACAAATGAATTCAGCGGTCAAAAAAGGGCCCGTCTTCGCCATCACCTGTTGACACTGGCCGGCTCGACGCTCGTTTACTGTTCGCATTCGGGCGCGATCGTGGGCCTGGAGGCGCAAAGCGGAAAACTGTTGTGGGGCAGGCGCTATACGAGCCGGCCCAAGCTGGCGATCGCCGGGCCGCTCAGGCCGGACGAGGTCGGCCCGTTCAAAATCGAAGAGTCGCCCGCGGACCAGCGCGACCTGCGCCTTGCGTCGCCGCTCATGGCCGGATTTACGTCGCACCTGCCGATTCGGAGTTGTTATTATGCCTCGATCCGGCAACCGGAGACCTGATCTGGGAGCGCGAGGCGATCGCTGTCGTCCATTTGCTTGGTGTTGGACACGGCCGATTGATTTTCACGACCGCTCCGGCCGATCGTGGCGAACATATTGCCGGGGAACGGCCGTATGGTCTGCGCGCCGTCGATGCCCACGATGGCGGCGATGAAGGAGGCTGGCTGTTTCCCGATACCGGCGGACTCATTTCGGTCGGTCGTGGGCTGCTCATCGGCGATCTGGTTCTTTGGCCCACGAGCGCTGGCAAAGCCGTAAACAATGGGAATGGCATGCGGGTCCTCGCCGTCCGTCAAAGCGATGGCCGACAACCGCCCGATTGCCCGACATTATTGCGCAATCTGCCGGTGGGCAATCTCGTCTGGGCCGACGGGTGCCTTGCGATCGCCGATCGCGAAGATTTGAATGTCTTTGTTCCTCCAGAGGCGCGGCTCGATGAGCTGCGCAGGATGCCGCCAAAGAGGAAGTACCCGGACACGTCACTCTGTTGCTCGCACGCGCCGAAGCCGCGTTAAAGCACCCGTTTGAAGCTCTGCAATGTCTTGATCGAGTGGCACACGGCCCGCTATCCGAGACGGCTCGACAACAGCGCTGGCGCGTCTATCTCGAAACGGCCCACCAGCAGATTAACGACGGCGAATTCGCCCGAGCGGAAGCCGATCTAGAGAAAGCCTGCGGCCCGGATTTTCCGCCGTTGCTGCGTCTCGACGCGATTCGGCGCGGCGTCGACTGGTGGCAGCGCGGGGGACGCGCTAGGGCAATCGCGCTTTGGCGCAAGGTGCTGGCGGATCCACTATTGCGTGAGGCCCGATTACTCGACGTGCAGGGACAACCCGTGCATGGCGACGTTTGGGCCACTTTATCGTTACTGCAATGGGCGCGGACCGCCGACCCAGTGGCACGGGCGCGCGAAGAAGCCAAAGCCCGCAAAATACTCGCGGTCTCAGAAGCGAAAAGAACCGACGCCTCGCGCAAGGCATCGAACTATTTCCGGAAACGGATTTCTCGCAGGAGGTTCTCCTGGAATCGGCGCGCCAACACACGAAAGCCGATCACCCAGGAGCCGCGGCCACACTTTACCGCCAATTGTGTGATCGTATGCAATGGACCAGCCGGATCGACAACAAGGAAAGACGTGATGTTGCTCAAACCGGCTTGGCCGAATCGTATGAACGACAAGGCTGTATCTTCGCGGCCCGGCGGGTTACAGGGCGACCGCGGGATCGAAAGCCGATCGACTCGACGGCGCGAAAATCCGAGGAACCTTACGAACTGAATCGAGTCGGTCATATCGTTCTGTCCGCCGGTGAAGTCGCGTTGCCTTTAGAGATGGGGGAACTGGATGCTGTCCAAGGGCTGGCATTCAGCGTTCTTATCAAGCCGACCACGTCCTCGGCTGCGACAGTCTTTTGCTATTCCTTTCCTGACAACCGCAAACGATGGAGCAGTGAACTCAGCTTCGTGCCACGCTGGTCGGGGTGCCACGCCGATGGCCTAATTGTAGCGGGCGACAAAGGAATCGCGTGGCTCAGACTCGAAGACGGTCAGGCGGCTTGGTACTGGCTCGGGCCGTTTGCCGAGACCGGCTCGGCCCTGGATTGGCTGCGCGATCCGGAATCGGGATCGTTCGCGGGCTTTCAACTCGATTCCGGCCGGCTTTTTGTACTTCAAGACGGCCGGCGGTTGTTCGCGTTGGACGTGGAAACCGGCCGCGTGCTCTGGAATCGCTGGGCTCCTGGTGCTGTACTTCACCTCGGTCGTTTCGCACCTGGATATTTGGCTCATGATTCCTTTGTCCTTCTCGAGGGACAAGGGCGCCGTTGGTTTTTGGACGCGTCCGACGGGCGACCTCTACAGGAAATGAGCGTGCCGACCTGGCCTATTTGGAACCGGCCGCCGGTCGTCACGCCACAAGGCGTTTGTTTCTCGGAAGGCGCGCGACGAATTGTGCTCCAAGCGCCGGCGGCGGCCGAGCCAGTTTGGATTTATTCCATTCCAGGCAATACCACTCTGGATGGCCAGCCACCACAGCTTCTCCGCGCGAAAGACAAGCTGTTGTTATTGGCTTCGACGAACCTCGGTTATCGCCTCCAATGCCTTGCTCTTGATACTGGAAGACCTTGTTGGCCGACGGCGCTCTTATTACGCACGGAACATCTCGACGTTCGCGATTGGTCTGTGGACGACGTGGCGTTGTACATTGTCCAAGATGGGGTCCTACAAGCGCGGTCGCTCCAAAACGGTAAACTGCTGTGGGACCGAGCGCTTCCCAGCTCCGCCGCAAGCTGGCAAACGCGACGCATCGGCAATTCATTACTGGCGTGCCCCGATCTTGAATCGACGGTTCGTTTTCAGTTCCGTTGGCTCGGCGGAGCGTTACAATGGATAAAGACCACGCCGGGAATAAGCGAAGGCATAGCTTGGCCGTTGGTCTGCCGCGACCCGAAAACGGGCCAGCAAACGCAGAAATTGAACTTTGACCTGCCCAAGACGCGTTTGCGGGCCGATGCACCGTCGCTTACGACATTGGCCGTCATGCCGAAATGGGATATGTCCCTCAATAAGGGTCGCGTAACTCCTTCGATCCGCGTGAACCCAAATGGAACGCTTACGGTAGGCACAGCGGGCTCCATCTGGCTCTTGGCAATGACGAATTTCTAGAAGCCCCTCTCCCCCGTAATCGGGGAAAGGGGAGGCTTGTCGGACTGTCACTAATGCCCCTTACCTCCAAGAGGCGGGCCTTCGCAAAGGTGTGCCAACTTTTCCATCTCAAAGACCATAAAGCGAAAGCACGATGAACATACGCTGCGCGAATTGCGGTTTGGTGGTTCAAGTTCCTCCTGGTGGCCGTCGCCTTTGTGGCTGCGGTGCGTGGTTGTCCGGCGAGCAGCCGAAATCGGCCGCTACTCCGACCGTGGCTGCACCGCTTGACGAACTGAGCGAAGTGTCGCCAATGGGCTCGGGGCCAGGTCATTCGCAAGAAAAGCCTCGGCCCGTCGTGGCACCGCTCTCTTCCGCGGGTGACGGCAATTGGCCGCGCATCGATAACGACCTGGCAGCGATCGAGCGCCTCAATGACGGTTATCGCCGCATCCGCAAGGAACTCAGCAAAATCATCGTCGGCCAGGATGAAGTCCTCGAACAATTGCTCATCGCCATCTTCGCGCGGGGCCATTGCCTCTTGGTCGGTGTGCCGGGCTTGGCCAAGACGCTAATGATTCGCACGCTCGCTGACTCGCTCAGCTTGAGCTTCAGCCGCGTCCAATTCACGCCGGACTTGATGCCCTCGGACATCACCGGAACCGAAGTTCTCCAAGAGGATAAAACGACGGGCCAGCGCGTCTTCAAGTTCCTCCACGGCCCGTTGTTCGCCAACATTGTTCTGGCCGACGAAATCAACCGCACGCCCCCGAAAACCCAGGCCGCATTGCTCGAAGCGATGCAGGAGCGACAGGTGACGGTCGGCGGCACCAAGCATACGCTGCCCGACCCGTTCTTCGTCCTGGCGACGCAAAATCCGATCGAGCAAGAAGGAACCTATCCTCTGCCCGAAGCGCAACAAGATCGCTTCATGTTCAACATTTTCGTCGATTACCCCGAGGAGGAGGAAGAATTCAAGATCGTCGAGATGACGACTTCGACCAAATCTCCCAAGGTCGATCGCGTGCTGTCAGCGACGGATATTCTGGAGATGCAAGACATCGTAAGGAAGGTTCCAGTCGCGCCTTATGTCATTCGCTATGCGATGAAGTTCACACGCATGACACGTAAGGGCAGCCGTGTCGGCGGTAAGGAAAAGGCCGCCGACGTGCCGAATTTCGTCAGGGATTACGTGACCTGGGGCGCCGGCCCGCGGGCGACGCAGTTCCTCATCCTCGCGGCGAAGGCGCGGGCTGTGTTGCATGGCCGATATTACGTTTCTTGCGAAGACGTCCGAGCCGTGGCGCCGCCGGTCCTGCGGCATCGCATCATCACCAATTTCAACGCCGAAGCTGAAGGGATTCGCCCCGATGACATCGTGCGGAAGCTGACCGATCTGATTCCACGCGATCCAAACGAGAAGCTCGAGCAGAAGGCGGGCGTGGCGGCAGGTTAATCAGGAGAGATGCGATGATATATCTCGTAATTGCCAAGAAAAGCGAAGATGGCTACACCGCGAAAGCAGCTCGTTTTCCCAATTGTGTCACAACGGGAAAAACGCTCGACGAGGTAGGAACCAAAATCAAGCAAATGATCGAGGATCACCTCGTCGCGACAGGGACGAAGAACGGCGAATTCGAAGTCTTTGTAAGCGAGGACCTTTGGCAAGAACGTAAGAAGGGCGACGGGCTTGATGACATAATCAACCAGATGGTGCGCGAGAGAGACGACTTAGTAGATGAAGAAATCCTCAACACAGATTTGAACAATTTGCAAGGCTGGGTCAGTTCTGAAGAGATGATGCGCGAGCTTGACGAGATCGAACAAGGATGGGGAAAAGAAAAGGGAGAGCTGGCATGAGCCAGCGCAACGGTGATGTACGTCGCTTCAAGGTCATTTACTCGCAGGAGGCGCGGAAAAATATCCGTGGTTTCGTCGAGCAAGCCAAGGAAGAAGGAAGAGGCCCATTGGTGGCGGCTGTATTTCGTAAGATCGATCGTCACTTGCATGAGCGCGCGGATGAATTTGGAGATCAGCTTCAACCTCCATTAAATAAAGGTAAAAGTCGTGTCGCGTCGATTCGACCGCTTGTCGTTTATTTTTCTGTGATGGATGACTCGCCCATCGTTTTTGTCACGGCCGTTCGCATGATGTCAATTGGCGCGGATTAGCATGAAGGCGTAATACGGGTCCGTTCGCCAAGACCATTCCCCTGAGATCAACTTCCCATGCCCGAAAGCACGCAGCAATATCTCGACCCGGTGACGCTTGCCAAGGTGCGAGGCCTCGAGTTTCAGGCTCGGCTCGTCGTCGAAGGCTACCTCTCGGGCATGCACAAAAGCCCCTATCACGGCTTTTCCGTCGAGTTCGCTCAACACCGCGAATATGTCCCGGGTGATGATCTCAAGCATCTTGACTGGAAGGTCTATAGCCGCACCGGCAAGTTTTATCTCAAGCAATACGAAGAGGAAACCAACCTCTCGCTCTGGCTGCTCGTCGACGCCAGCGAGTCGATGCGCGTATGGTTCGGGGGCGAAACGAGACGATGGCCGACCGGTCATCAGCAAATACGACTATGCTTGCATGGCCGCCGCCTCGCTGGCCTACCTGACGCTGCATCAACAAGATTCGGTCGGCCTGGTGACCTACGACAATCAAGTTCGGCAGTTTCTCCGCCCATCGAGCCAGACGTCGCACATGAAGCAGGTCGTCAATCTCCTCAATAAGGGGGCCGGCAAGGAGCGGACGAGCCTCGCGCCGATATTTCATGACCTCGCCGAACGCATCGGCCGACGGTCGATCTTGATCGTCTTCAGCGACTTGTTCGACGACTTGAAAGACATTCTCGACGGCATGAAGCACCTGCGGCACAAGCGGCATGAAGTCATCGTCATGCACGTCATGGATCCGTTCGAACTCGAGTTCCCATTTCAGGATGCGACGCTGTTTCGTGGTCTAGAAGAGTACCCAGAGCTATTGACTGACCCGCGCTCGTTGCGCGACGGTTATCTCGAAGAGGTGAATACATTCTTGCGTGAAGTCGAAGTCGGCTGCCGCAGCCAAAACGTCGATTACAAACAGCTACGCACGGACGGAAATTTGGGAATCGCATTGTCGAGTTATTTGGGTTATCGTCTAACGAGAGGCCAACGCGGTTAAGAGCCTCGCCCTCGATTCAGGGGCGATAGGAGTAAGGCGCTGATCGTTCTTTGCTTTCTTAATTATCGGAGTCGCTGACTGTGCTTCTCGCGCTCTGGCTGCCGCTGGCGATCTTGTTCGAAGCGCCGTTAACCGCTGCCCTTGTCGCGGGCGGGGCGGTTTCCATTCCGATCATCATTCATCTGCTCAATCGACGGCGGTTCAAGGTCGTCGAATGGGCGGCGATGCGCTTCTTGCTAGCCGCTCAGAAAAAGAATGCCCGGCGGATGCGGCTCGAACAGTGGCTCCTCCTGGTGGTGCGCTGTCTGCTATTGCTAATGATCGCGCTCGCCATGATCAGTGTCACCGGCTGGGCCGAAGCGGGCTGGCGCTGGTGTTTTCCCGACGCGGTCGCCAGCGTCGTCGGTGGGACGCAACGAACGCATAAAATCCTCGTGCTCGATGGCTCTTACAGCATGGGCGTCAAGCTTGAGGAAGGCACCTGCTTTGACAAGGCGCGCGCGTGCGCTGCCAAGATGGTGCGCGAGGATAGTCGCGCATCTTACAGCGTCGTTCTTATGAGCCGGACGGCCCGGCACATCATCGCCGAGCCGTCGGAAGACCGCGAACGAGTGGCCCGCGAGATTGAAAGGATCCAGCTCCCGCACAGCAACGCCGACCTCAAAGCGACACTGGCCAGCGTCGACGGTCTGCTGAAAAAATCACCGGGCAAGTTCGGGGCCCGTGAAGTCTATTTCTTCACCGATATGCAACGCTCGACCTGGGAAGACCGGCAACCCGCCGAGGTCGCCGAGTCGCTGAAGTCGATTGAACAGTGCGCGCTTACCGTGCTCGTCGACTTGGGTCCAGAAGCGCCGCCTCCGAATCTCGCCCTCGCCGCGTTGCGCATTGAGGATGACCTCGTCACTGTCGGCCAACAAGCCATTTTTTCGGTCCAAATAAACAACTATGGACCAGAATCAATCGAGAATGTTCGACTCAAGCTCGACATCGGGCGGGCGCGTGCCGCCGCGAATGATGCCGAGTTTACCTGGCACTCGATCGATCCCATCACGCTGCCACGAGTCGAGCGCGGGTCGGTCATGCAGACCTTTCGCCATGAATTCAAGGAGCCGGGCGACTACGCGGTACGGGCGACGCTGCAGACGAAAGATGGCCTCGACATCGACGATGTGCGCCAGGTCGTGTTGACGGTCAAGAAACGCGTCGAGGTCTTGGTTGTTAACGGCAAATCCGATGGCCATCCGTTCAAACAACAGTCCGCGGGCTGGCTGCGTTTCGCTCTCGATCCCGACAACGGCAACAGCGCGAGCGTGAATCCGATTCACGTCACGGTTTTGACGATGCCCAATTTAATGATGCGACTCTGGGTGATCTCACGAATTACGATTGCGTGTTTCTCTGCGACGTGCCGGAGGTTTTTGAGGCGTCCGCGAAACGGCTGACGGACCTCGCGCGCCGTGGCGGCGGCATCGTCTTTTTCATGGGGCCACAGGTCAATCTAAAACGCTATAATGAAGAGCTTTTTAAGGACGGATCCGGCCTTTTGCCGTTGCCGCTGAAAGGCATCGAAAGCGCCGGCGACAATGACCCATTCAATTTCCAATTGGATTGGCGGCCCAAGGCGCTCGAGACCGAGCCGCTCAAGGCTTTTCGCGGCGATGAAGACCAGAACACTCTGAAGGCCCCGCGTTTTCAGCAGTTTATGAGCGTGGGCAAGCCGTCCAATGGCGCGGCGCCGCGTACCATTCTGTCTTTCGTACCCGTTCGCGTGCCAGGGCGCGACCTAGGTCTCCGCGATCCGACCAATAAACCGGAAGGCGGGCCAGCCGTCGTCGAATGGAACCCGCCCGTCGGCACGGAGTTGCAGAAGGTACGCCGCTCTATCAGCGATGATAAAGCCGAAGCCCGCTTGCGTGGCCGCGTCGTCCTGGTGACGACGACGGCCAACGCTCTGTGGGGAACATGGCCGTCGTCGCCAAGCTATCCCGCTTTCATGCTTGAACTCTTGCCGTTCGCCGCGGCAGGCCGACTGCGCGAACGTTCTTCGGATGCGGGCGATCCGATCGAGTTGTTCCTGCCGAACCGGCTCGATCTCGCCGAAGCCAAAGTGGTTCTGCCCGATGCCCGCAAAGACAGCGTCTACAGCAAGAATTTGGGCCAATCCACCGTCGTTCGCTGGCTCGACACCGACATAAGCGGTCTTTATCGCATCACTGTCGGCTCAGCGCCGCAGGAATATCTTTTCGCCGTCAATCCACCGATAGGCAACGAATCCGGCGCCAGCAGCGAAAGCAATCTGGCCCGAGTCACAGCTGAGGAACTGCGCGAGCTATACCACGATGCGCCGAAGTTTCAGGTCTTGCGTGACATAGCCAAGACCGATCGGTCGCTCGGGCCCGATAGCGGACCGGAGTTGTTGTTCGTGCCGCTCGGCGGCGGCATCGCTCGTTGGTTCTTATTGATCGCGTTGGCGCTGATCGTCGTTGAAGTGGTTTTGGCCCGGCTCTTCGGTCATTACCGTGCCGCGGTCGGCGCGGAACAGACGCAGCAGCAGGTCAAGAGCAGCGCATGGGACTGGGTTTTGCTGGCCGCGCCGTGGTTGCTTTTCACTGTGTTGCTGGCAATCGGTGGCGTCTTGATTCACAACCTCGCAACCGGCGATTTCCTTGGCTTCATGCCGGATGACTTCCGCCGCTGGTGCGAAAGTCTGGTGGGCGTCCCGCCGCCCGATGAAGGCGAGGGCAGCCGTTGGCGGCTCGAATTCGGCGCCTATTTCCTCGACGCCGTCAGCGATCCCTGGATCTCTGGAACGCTGTTCGCCGCCGTTCTTGTCCTGCTCGTGGTCATCTATCCCAAGGAAGGCAAGAATGTAAGCATTCCTTACAAGATCCTTCTTGGCGCTTTAAGACTCGGTCTGCTCGCCTTAATGCTGGTCCTACTTCTGCCGCAAGTAAAGCTCTACTTCGAGCGCCAGGGTTGGCCGGACGTCGTCATCTTGATCGATGATTCGCACAGCATGAGCGCGTCCGATAAATTCAGCGATCCGCGCGTCAACGACGCAGCCAAGAAGTTAATGGAGACCAGTTCGGATACGCTCAGCGACATGTTGGAGAAACGGCTCTCCAAAGCGAACCCGACGCTGACGCCCGAGGATCGCCAGCGCCGAATCAAGGAGCTGCTGGCTCAGCCGGAGCGGCTGATGCTCGCCCAGGCGCTGCTCACTCGGTCCGACCCCGATTGGCTCGCCGAGCTGGTGACGAAAAAGAAGGTGCGCCTGCATATCTACCATTGCTCCATTCGCACGCATCGGCTGATAGACGCCAACACGACGGGCGAGATCCCGAGCGCCCGCGACGCGATCCTTGGCCTCGAAGCTCGCAAAGAGAACGATTCGAGCCAACTCGGCGGCGCCATCCGCCAGGTGATCGACGAGTTCCGCGGGGCGACGCTTGCCGGCATCGTCATGATTACCGACGGCGTGACTACCGAAGGCGAGAATATCGAAAAAGCGTCGAAATACGCTCAGCTCAAGAGCGTGCCGCTCTTCTTCGTCGGCATCGGCGACGCCCACGACGTCCGTGATGTTTATTTGCACGATCTGCGCTGCGACGATGGCGTCTACGTCAACGACAAAATCAACTTCGAACTCAGCCTGACGGTGCGCGGCTATTCGGCGCGAAAGGTTCCCGTCACCTTGCGCGAGAAGGGCAATCCCAAAATCCTTGACCGCAAGGAAGTCGAAATCGACCCGACCGGAAAAGCGGTGCCCGTCAAACTGCAATACACGCCGACCGAGGCGGGCGACAAGGTATACGAAATCGAGACACCGGTCCAGGAAGATGAAGTCGATAAGGATAACAACCGGATCGAACGCGCCGTCAAGGCGAACGAAAGCAAGTTAATTCGGATCCTTTATGTCGAAGGATACCGGCGCTGACGAATATTGGTTCATCAAGACGCTGCTCGAGCGCGAAAGCGCCCGTACCAAGGGCAACAAAACGATGGACTTGAAGGTCTTGCTACTCGACGCCGACGATGCCTATGCCGACCAGGATCGCAGCGCCATTCGCTCATTTCCGACGCGAGCCGAGCTGATGGACCGTGGTCCGGAAGGCTACGACGTCGTCATCCTCGGCGATGTCAATCCCAAGGGCAACAACAAGAAGCTCGGCACGGAATGGCTCAAGGATCTCCAGGATTTCGTGAAAAATAAGGGCGGCGGTCTGCTCATGATCGCCGGCGAGCGCGATGCGCCGCAGGCTTACAAGGATACGCCGCTGGCGGAACTGCTGCCCATCGACTTGATCGGCGATCGTCCAGCGGACGGTGAGGACCGGGACCGCCCAAATTCCTATCGCTTGGAGTTGACGCCGACGGGTCGAATCCATCCGATCTTCCGCCTCGCGTCCGATGAAAAAGAGAACGACGACATTTGGCGTCGCCTGCGCGGCATGTTTTGGTACGCCGATGGCTACGAGGCCAAGCCGGCCGCCGAAATCTTGGCCGTCCATCCGTCAGAGAAGGCCCAGGGAACATCGAAAGGCAAGCTGCCACTGGTGCTTCAGCATTTCGTCGGGACAGGCCGCGTGATGCTGTTCGGCTTCAATGAAACATGGCGCTGGGGTTTCCGAGACGATCAGGTCTATTTCAACCGTTTCTGGATCCAGACGGTACGGTTCCTGTCGCGTAATCGGTCGGATCGGTATGAGATCGTACTCGATCAGCAGGTGCCCTATTCTCGCGGCCAAGGGATCAAAGTGACGGTCCGCTATCCCAGCGATGTCGATCCGCCGCCGGAGGGCTCAACGGTAAAAGTGACGCTCGAGCAGACAAATCCCACTCGGCCGCGCCTGCCACTGAAACTGGTAAAAGCGCCGGGCAGCCGAGGTACGTATCAAGGCGTCGAGACCGACACGCCGGAGGGAACCTACACATTCACTTTGACCGAACTGCACAATGGCAAGTCGCCGCCGGCGCCGTTGCCTCGGGTCAGCTGTAAAGTCTTGTCGCCGCCGGGCGAAATGCATGGTTTACGGCTCAATCAGCCCGAGCTGGAGACCGCGGCCGAGAACACGCACGGCGAGTATTTCAGCCTTGCCGATGCGGACAAGTTGCCGGCGAAGATACCCACCGTCGCTCGGCCTTCGGTCAACGTGCCCGGTCCACCGTCGTTGGTCTGGAACCACATTCTCGTCTACATGCTGGTACTGTCGTTGGTGTCGACGGAATGGTTGCTGCGGAAGAAGAAGAATTTGTTATAGTGGAGATCAGCCCTAAGAGCCTATCCGAAAAAGGGGTCGGGTACCATTGTGCGAAGCACCCTTCGGGCCGTTCCGGCAATAGTACCCGACCCCTTTTTCGGATAGGCTCTAAGCGTGACAGATCGACATAAATAACCCCGCGCTTGCATTGGGGGTTCTTAGGAGACTGCCGCATGTCCGTTGCGCCTGCCTTTGCTCGACCGGTCGCTGCATCTAATCCGTTGCGTCAGAGACTGGCGGCGCTGCGCGGCGCCTGCGCCTCGTGACGGCCTTTCGTGGGGCCTGCTGGCCCTTGGCCGTCGTGTTGACCGCCGGCTGTTTCGTCGGGCTGCTCGATTATTTCGTGGCCTTGCCCGCGCTGATTCGCGCCCTGGCCTTGACCGCGACATTAGTATCGTGCGGTTTGCTCGCGTTTCTCTATCTTGTCAAGCCCTTGGCCGCGCGGGATGACGACCTGTCGCTCGCCCTCAAGGTCGAGGGGCGCTATCCCGACGCTGAACGATTCGCTGGCGAGTACCGTTCAATTTCTCGATCAGGCCGACGCCACCGGGGACTCGCCGAGTCTGCGCAAGGAAGCGGTGCGGCGGCGCTCGAGCCGCGAAGAACTGCGACTTCAACAAAATCATACCTTCCGCCAATCTCCGGCTCGCCGGCTTGACTTTGGCCGTGGCGGGCGGCTTGACGGTCTTCCTTTTCTGGATCGGCGGCAGCCTGGCCGCTACCGCTACCGCTCGCTTCCTCGATCCGTTTGGCGATCATGCCTGGACGCGGCTCACCCTCGATTATCCCCAGCCCATCGAGATTGGGCAGGGCGATAACTTGGATATTTCCGGTACTCTTAGTGGGATATTGCCGCAAGAGGTCTCTGTCTTGACCCGGCCGGAATCGAGCAAGACCAAAGACTGGGAAAGGCAAACGGTCGCCGTTGGCTTCGACGATGGCCAGCAAGGTTCGTTCTCCTTTCCCCTCAAAAACGTCCAACGCGACTTCCGGTTTCGCGTGTTGGCGGGCGATGCCGAAAGCGCGACCTACCTCGTTAAAGTTCTCGCGCCCCCTTTTCTCGTCACCGGATCGCTCGAAGTGGAGATTTTCCCTCCCGCTTATAGTGGAAAAACCACCTCCGAGAAACGGAAACCTGGCTCGACGCAGCCGGGCGAAGGAAGCAGTAGCGGACAAGCCTATCTCGAAGCCGACGCCGGGTCGTCGTTCGTCGTCCGTGGCCAGGCCGATCAACCGTTGAGCCGGGTGCGCCTTGAGTTTTATCAACCGGAATCCGTCAAGATGCTGCTGGGGCCACTCGCGCTCGCGGCGGGCGGCTCGTCGCTGCACGTTCCCGTTTCCCTGGCCGAAGATCGTAAGAGTTTCACCGTCTCCTTTCGTCCCGGAGCGGAAGGGCGTTATCGGTTGGCCTTCGAAAACGACGTTGGTCTCCTGGGGCGACAGTATTTTGACGTCCACCTCAAGCCAGATCCAGCGCCGACGATTAGTCTCGAACGCCCGTCACAATCGAAAGACAATCTCGCCGCGCTCCCGACGGCGGTGATGAGCCTGCACGTCATCGCCCAAGACCCTATTTTTGGCCTACGCTCCGTATACCTCAGGTATCAGACCGGCCGCGATCAGAGCCCAAAAATCATCGAGCTGTTCAGCCCGAAATCGTCCGCCGAACTGCCCGCCTTGCTCGTCGGTCCCGGCATCGTCGCTTCGCAGAAAGTGCGTGTCGCGCCGACCCATCTCGAGATCAAACGGCCCTTGCCGCTCAAAGAATTTACCCACCCCGACGGCACGCCGCTCAAAGACGGCGATGTTGTCGTCCTGCAAGCCTGCGCGGATGACAATGACGATGTAACCCAAAACAAACAGCCCGGCACGAGCGAACAAATCGAGATTCGCATCATCGGGCCCAACGCCCTCAAGCTCGAATTGAATCAGGAGCAGACCAAGATTCAGCAACAGCTGGCCCGCGCCAATGACAAGCAAAAACAGGCCGCCCAGCAGATCCGTGACGCCGAACAGCGACTGAAGCAAGGCGAACAACTGAGCGAGAAAGAACGCAACGACATCACTCAGGCCCAGCAAAAGCAGCAAGAAGTCAAGGACCTCATCAACGATGAAAAGGATGGCTTGAAGCCGCGCGTCGAAAGGCTGCGCGAGACGGTCCAACAGAATGAGCAACTCGACGACAAAAATCTGCGCGACAAGTTGAACCAGGTTTCACGCGAACTGGATCGCCTCAATAAGCAGGTCTTTGAAAAACTTGACCCGGCTTTGGCCACGGCCGTCGAGAAAAGCGAATTACAAGATCCGGATACGCGCGAAAAGCGCAAAGAGCTAATGGAGGAAAGGGCCCGCGAAGCCGAACGAACGGCTCAACAGAAGTCCAAGATGGCCGAGGAGCGTGAAAAGCAAGCGGAACAGGCCGCTGGCTCAACGCAAAAGAGTCTGCAAGACCAGGCCCAGGACCTGCGCCGCGAAGCGGAGGATCAGCGAGCTCGCGCCGAAGAAGCCCGGCGCAATGCCGCGGACCTGAACGACAAGTCCGCTGAACATCGCCGTGCTGAAGCGGACGAACGAGCCAAGGAGATCGAAAAACAGGCCGAGGCCAAGAACAAGCAAGCCGAGGAACGCCAGAAAAAAGCAGACCAGACAAGCGGCGACGAGAAGAAACGCCTCCAGGCCGAAGCGCGTGACCTCAAGAAGCAAGCCGACCAGTTGAATCGGCAGGCGGAGAAGGCCCGTCAGGAAGCCGAGCCAGCGTTTCAGCGCGAGCTAAGGGAGAAGCTGACCGAAACGCGCAAGAACCAAGAAGAGATCGAAAAGACCTTCCGTGAACTGATGCAGGAGCTGGAAGTCGGCGCCACATCCAGGGAGGTAAAGACCGATGCGCGGCGGTTGCTCGAGGATCAGAAAAATTTGCAAGCTAAGCTCGAAGAATTTCAAAAGCAAAACAACGTCGCTGGCAAATCGCCAGAAGAACTGAATCAGAAACAGAACCAAGAACTGGAGAACATGCGCGACGCCCAGCAGAAGCTAGAAGAACGAACGAAACAGATGCTCGACAAGATGGAAAAGTTGGCCGAGGAGCGCCAGCAACAAAACGACGAACAGACGGCCAAGGACCTGCGCGGCTCGTGCGGAAGCGGAAGAGCGCAATCTCCCCGGCGATATGAAAAAGGCCCTGGATCAGATCAAGAAGAACCAGCTCAATGATGCCCAGCAAACGCAAAAGAAGATTACTCAGGGCATGGAGAAGATGGTCAAGGACCTCGAGGAGCGCCGCGAGGCCGAGCTAGAACGACAACGCAAGGATCTGCAAAAGGTACAAGAAAAGCTCGAAGAGCTGCGCCGAGAAGAGGAAGAACTACAGAAGAAGATCAAAGAGGCGGAGAAGATCGCCAACCCGGAAAAACGGGCGCAGGCTTTGCAGGAATTAGAAGGCCAGCAGCGTAAAATGAAACAGCAGGCCGAGCAGCTGAGTCAAGAACTCAAACGGCTGCGGGCCGGCCGGGCCGCCCAGGCGATGGAAAAAGTCGCCGAGGATATGGAACTCAATCGGCAGAAGCTCGAAGAGGGCAAAAAGCCGGAGGTGCCGGAACTCGATCGTCTGGATGACGCCCGTAAAGAAATCGAGCGCGCTCAAAAAGAAAAGGAAGTCGAACTTCGTCGTGAGCAATTACGCCGTGTCGCCGAAGCGCTCGCTCGGGTCAAGGAACGGCAGGAGGCGCTGAACGCCGAGGCAAGCCGCGTCCAAAAAGATGTGCAACAATGGACTCGTGTCCTGACCGCGAATCTCAAGCAACTAAGCAGCAATCAAACGGGCCTTGGCACGGAGACGCGCGAGCTGGCAAAAGAGTTGAACTCGACGCCGGTGTTCCGCAAACTAGTCGAGAAAGCCGCCGAATCGATGCAAGAGGCTGGCGACCGGTTCGATGAAATCGTCATGCTGAAACCGGAAGGGAAGCAGTTGCCGGACGCCGAGGCCGCGAAACATCAAAGTGACGCCCTGCGACGCCTGGTGCAAGTGATGAACGCCATCAAGGACGAGATGAATCAAATGCAGCCGCCCGAAGGAGGCGGAGGCGCTGGTGGCGAACAGCAACCCGGCGATGGCGGCGACGAAGGTGGTGGCGGTGGAGGCGGTCAACAAGACAATGGCCTGCCGCCCAAAGCCCAGATCAAGTTGCTCCGTGATCTTCAGGCCGAGGTCAAACAGAAGACCGAAGAGTTCCGCCGGGACTATCCCGACTTGGACAAACTGGACGAAAAGGGCAAGGCGTGGGTCGATACCTTGCGGCGCGATCAGTTGGACATTATCGAACTGTTTGAGGAGATGCGCCGGCCGGCGGGCGAAATGCCGGGCGGCGAGGCCGAGGCGGACAAGAAGCCGAATGCCGAAGGAGACAAGAAACCATGAAGCGTTTGCTGTCACTATTGCTGGCCGGTTTGTTCTCGTTCGTCTGCCTGGCTGAGGCTCGGCCGTTCGTGAATTGGCAGGACGACCCGCCCGCCAAGGACGCCACGAAAAAGGACGAGGACGGTCCCGTTCGTCTTAAAAAGAAGAAGCCTGCCAGTGATCCGGTGCTGCCGGATCTCAGGAAACCGGAGGAGAAGGACGGCGATCTCAAAGCCGAGGAGCGCAAGGATCAGGCCAAGAAGGACGCTCAGAAACCGGAAGACAAGGATCAAAAGCCCGAAAAGAAGGAAGAGAATCCCGTTCCCGAAGATGGCCCCGTTCCTCCGGAGCGCAATGACCAGGAGATCCTCGAGCGCGTCAGCCGCAACCTGCGCGACGTCGGCGATCAGCTTGACGGCAAAGATGTCAATGAAGGCCTGATTCAAAAGCAGGATGACGTCATCAAGGATCTCGAATTGCTACTTCAGGACAATAATAGTGGAGGAGGAGGCGGAGGAGGAGGTGGCGGTGGGGGC
Organism: uncultured Planctomycetaceae bacterium; assembly: GCA_963790585.1. GTDB lineage: Bacteria > Planctomycetota > Planctomycetia > Gemmatales > Gemmataceae > CAWBOY01. Next base: position 823,275 of record CAWBOY010000007.1, on the reverse strand, counting down.
GGAGGAGGCGGCGGAAATCAAGGTGAAGGAAACAAAGGCGGCGGCGGAAACCAAGGTGATCAAAATAATGGTGGTGGCGGTGGTGGCGGAAACCAAGGTGAAGGAAACAAAGGCGGCGGTGGCGGAAATCAAGGCGGCCGCGGCCAGGGGCAAGGACAACAGCAGGTCCGGCGCGACAGTCGCCGTGGTCAACGTCTAGGCGGAGGCCAAGGCGGACAAGGGGGACAGCAAATGGCGCAGGGCCAAGGACAGGGTCGCGGCCAAAGGCAGGGCAATCAGATGGCCCAAAATACGGGAAACAATCCAGGCGGCAATGGCGGCGGCAACAACGGACCGCCGCCGAGCCCGAAGACGTTTCCGCCGCTTAATCCGCGTGACGACAACAAGACCGACGCCTGGGGCCATCTGCCCGAAGCCCTGCGAGCCGAAATGGATACCTATTTCGCCGACAAGAAGTTCATGGCCAAGCACAAGGATCAGATCTCCAAGTACTACAGCAGCATTGCCGCTCAAAATCGGGACAAGGGGAAATGAGCCATGATGACCAGGCGCAGTCTCCTCACCCGCAGCGGTTTGACGTTCCTCGGTACAGCCAGTGCCTGCTTCGGGCTTGGCGGCGATAATCCCGCCGGTGGCCAGGGAGACGAATTTTTGCCGGACGGCTCTTCGGCGCGTGGCATGATCACGGATGCCACGGACGCCGCGATCGATCGTGGCCTGAGATACCTCTCCCAAAATCAGCGGCGCGAGCCGGGCCGAACGGACGGAGCGTTCGGCAATGGCCGTTACGAAAGCCATGTGGCGATTACGAGCCTCGCCGGATTGGCATTCATGGCCGCGGGCCACCAGCCAAACCGCGGTATTTACGGCACCTGCGTTACAAGAGCGCTTCAGTATCTTCTCCGTCTAATACCCGAGCGGCTTGGCTTTCTTAATCCCATCGGCGGCGACCGCAATGGCGCCATGTATGGGCATGGCTTTGGCACCCTATTCCTCGCCGAAGCCTGTGGCATGGTTCACGACAAACAGTTGCGCGTGACGATTCGCGAGCGCCTGAAGCAAGCGGTCCAGCTTATTCTTAACGCTCAAAATCACGAAGGCGGCTGGCGTTATATGCCGTCTCCTAACGATGCCGATCTGTCGGTCACGGTGTGCCAAATGATGGCCCTGCATCTGCGCGCAATGCCGGTATCAGCGTGCCGAGTGCCAAGGTCGTCCATTGCGTCCAATACGTTAAAAAATGCCAGCAAAGCGACGGCTCGTATCGCTATCAATTGACGTCGAACCGCGCCAACGGCGATGCTTTCGCTCGAACGGCGGCCGGCGTATCGGCCCTCAATAGTGCCGGCATCTATCTCAAGGACGCCGGCGGCGCTAACGTCCCGGAAGTCGAGCGCGGGCTCGAATATATGCTGGCTCATCGGCCCTTAATCGGCGGCTTCGGCGGTCGCGGCGGGTCGAGCTTGCACTACTTTTATGGCCATTATTACGCCGTCCAGGCGATGTGGACCGCGGGCGGCAAATACTGGATGGAGTGGTTCCCCTACATTCGAGATCAGTTACTCGAAACGCAACTGCCCAATGGCAGTTGGGCGGACGCGGTCGATTCCCATTATGCAACGGCAATGGCGTGCATCATTCTGCAGGTGCCCAACAATTACCTGCCGATTCTCCAAAAGTGATTCGCGAGCGAGGGACGGAAGATGATGAATCGACGGCGTTTCTTAACTCGCGGCGGAGCTGCCCTCCTGGGGGCTTCGACAACTTGCTTCGCGCTGCCGGGCGATAACTCCGATAGCCGCGAGGCGCTGCCGGACGGGTCGGCCTCGCGCGGCATGGTCACCGTGCGCACCGACACGGCTATCGATGAAGCGTTGGCGTTCCTTTATAGATCGCGCAGCCGAGATGGGTACGGTACAAATCTGCGGCTGCGCCAGGGACACATTGCCGTAACAAGCCTCGTCGGCTTGGCCTACATGGCTGCGGGAAATCAGCCGAACCGCGGGCCTTACGGCCGAGCCGTGACCGACTGCGCGCGGGCAATCTTGAGCACGACGGCAGGAACAACGCCGGTCGGCTTCCTAAATAATCCTAATTCCTTTCAACAAGGCCCTATGTATGGCCATGGCTTTGGAACTCTGTTCCTGTCCGAAGTCGCGGGCATGATTCACGACCGCGAACTCCGCCGCCGCGTCGACGAAAAGCTGCATCAAGCCGTCAAGGTGATTCTCCACTCACAAAACCGCGAGGGCGGTTGGCGCTACATTCCTTTTCCAGACGAAGCGGATTTGTCGGTTACCGTGTGCCAAATGATGGCTCTGCGGGCGGCTCGCAACTCCGGGATCGAAGTTCCTTCGAACGTTGTGAAGGCCTGCGTCGAGTATGTCAAAAGGTGTCAGTCGCCCGATGGCTTTTTCCGGTATCAGGCCCCCGTTCCGATCGGCGCGAATAATTCGGAGAGCTTCGCACGCACAGCCGCCGGGGTCTCCGCGCTCAATCGCGCTGGTATCTACCTCAAGGATAAAGACGGTAATATCGTCCCCGAGGTTGCCAAGGGCCTCGATTTCATGCTCAAAAACCGCCCCGTACCGCTATCGAGCATTAACCTCGTGAGTGGCCGGCAGGAACGGATGCATTACTTCTACGGCCATTACTACGCGGTCCAGGCAATGTGGACCGCCGGCGGCTCCTATTGGGCGAACTGGTATCCCACCATCCGAGACGAGCTTCTCGCCTGCCGCCAGAACGACGGCAGCTGGGAGGACGGCATCGATACCCATTACGCCACGGCAATGGCGTGCATCATCCTGCAGGTGCCAAACAACTATTTGCCAATCCTGCAGAAATGAAGACGTCGCTACTCCGGTTCCTCCAGATTTTTCCTCAGAACGTTGAATGACTCCTCTCGTCCTTATTCTGACTACGGTATTCACCTTCGTTCGCGCGGAGGCTCCGAAGCCGTCGCTATTTGTCTTGCGAACGATCGACGGTAAGACCGTGCAAGGAACGCTCGAAGAACTATCCGCGGATTGGTCGCTTCGTCTGGGTGGTCAGCCCAGCGCGAAGATCGCCGGGGCTGACGCACGCTCACTGAGGCGTGTCGGCATGCCGATTCCGCCGCCTCCGGGCTACGATCACCTCGTCCTCACGAACGGCGATCAGGTGCCGTTCAAGACATTGCGGCTCGACGGCGAGCGGCTGGTGTTTCGATCAGCGCTGGCTGCGGAAGCAAAGGATGCGTCGGTTTCTGTTGGCTTCGTATCGCTCATTTGGCTTAGTCCGCCCGCGAATGTCGACAACTGGGAAGCGTTCCGGCGCGAGTTTCTGACCGCCAAGCGAAAAAAGGACTTGGTTCTTTTGCGAAACGGTGACACGCTCGAGGGGGTTTTGGAAGCCTTCGAGGCGGACCGGATCGACATCGAAGTAGACAAAAAGAAATCGACAGTTAAACGATCTCAAGTGTCTCTAGTGGCCCTAAGCACGGATCTAGCGGAAAAACCGAAAGCCAAAGGCTTGCAGGCGCGCTTGATCCTCGCGGGCACCGGGTCGAGGCTGACGCTGTCGAGCGCAGTCTGCAAGGACGGCAAACTTCTGACCGCGACGACCGCATGGGGCATGCCGATCCAGGTCCCGGTTGAGGAGATCGCATCGATCGAATGGCTGTCGCAGCGCGTGATACAGTTGACCGATCTCGAGCCGAAGGCGTATGAATTCACCCCCTTTCTCGGCGACAAGGCTCCGCGCTGGCCCCTCGGCCGCGACGGCACGGCCCAAGGTCTCGACTTGCGCCTGGCGGGCTCTACCTATGATCGCGGGCTATCGCTGCATAGCCGATCCAAAGTCACTTATGAAATCCCGGCCGGTTGCGAACGCTTTGAGGCACTCGTCGGGCTCGACGAGCGCCGCGGCCGGCTCGGCAGCGCGCGCGTCGACGTTCTCGTGGACGGCAAATCCGTCGATCTCGGCTGGAAGGGTGATTTGACCTTTGCGAAGGGGCCGATGCCTATCATGGCTCAAGTGGAACATGCCCGAACACTGACCCTTGTCGTAGACTACGGTTCGCGCGGCGACGTTCAAGGATTGGTAAATTGGGTTGACACTGGCTTGATCAAGGCAGCAGGGAAAAAATGAAGTTTACAGGACTCAAGTGACGTTCAGCGGTCCGTTGTAGGCGTTGCGTGCCGGACCAGAGCCCGCTATGCTGCGTTGTGCAAAAACAACCCATTTCCTGTTACTTATTGAGAACTTGACTATGATAGTTCGTTTTCGCTGGCCCTTACTGCTTGTTGCGCTGCTGACATTCATGGCCGAAAATGCGATTTCTTCGGCGGCGTCATTCCAGGAAACGAAGGACAAAAAAGACAAAACCGAGCCCACGAAAGATGCCAAGCCCAAAGACGACAAGGCGACGGCCGAGAAGCCCAAGAGCGACCTGGAAGGCACCTGGGAAGTGACCAAGGCGGATGAGAACGGCGAATCGCAAGTCGGCCTGCTCAAGGCCAAGTTCACTTTCAAGGACAACAAGCTAACCGTTCAGATTGAAAAAGAGACGATCCCTTTCACGTTCAAAACTGATGCCGCCAAGATGCCGAAAACGATCGACGTCGAGGAGGCATTGGTCAAGGAAGCCAAAGAGACCAGTCTTGGCATCTACGAGATTTCGGGTGATGTCCTGAAACTGTGCATGGCCGAGGCGGAGTTAAAGGAACGGCCTACGGAGCTCAAGTCGGCGAAGAAGAAAGTGATCTATTTGGAGTTCAAGAAGGATAAGTCGTGAGTATGTGATTGTCATCAGTGACCGCCTTACCAGCCCCAAGCGCAGGCGCGGGGCTCTGATGCGTCTCATATTGTGGCGCTACAACGGCGTGACCGCGTGGAGACCGCGCCACAATTGCAGGTTCACCTATCACTTCGTCACCACCACTCCCCGCGATTTGATCTCTATCCGCACGGGATCGGCCCAAGCTTTCTTGGTCGTCAGATTCGCCATCCAAGCTTTGCTGCAAGGGCCGCGATATTCGCCCGGGATGCGGCAGATGAGATCGACCGGGATCTCCAGCTTTTGGCCGGGTGCCACTTCGGGAAGATTCAACTGGAGCTCGCGGCCCTCCAGGGTGAAGCCGGTCAACGACGGTTGCTTGCCATTTTGTGGTTTAAGATATTGGCGAAGCTGCATGAGGTCGTAGGGCAGGCCGAGGCCGGCGGGCAGGCCGACGACGGCGGTGACGGGGCCGGCCGTCTTACCGCGGGTGTTTTCAATGGTGATGACCAGGCGCACCGTCTCGCCTTCATTCGCCGTTGTCCGGTCCAGTGTCGTCGTCAATTGCAGCGGAGCGTCGGGGTTGTTGGGCGGCGCGGGGATCTGGTAGGACCAATTAAGGGAATAGGGAAAGACGTTGTTTCCTGTCACTTCCGTGCGCAGGCGATTGGCGCCCGCCTTGAGATAGCGCTCGGGTTGCTCGATATTCAAACTCATAGGGGTGTTGACGTTGGAGGGAAACGAGCGCTTACCGAGTTCCACATTGTCCAGATATACCTTGACCTGGCCAGCGGTTGCGGGCCGGCTGTTAAGGCGACTAAAGGTGTCCTGGGCCTTACGCGAAATAAGCGTTTGGCGATCGTTATTGTCGTTCGTCTGCAGTTCTTTCTGTGTCTGGAGCCAAAGGATCGCGCGGTGCGCGGGTTCGTGAAATGTGCCGGGATTGGCACGGAGCCAACCGAGCGCGGCGAGCGCGGTCGTCTCGATCGCGGCGTCTTTGCCCTCTTGCTTGGTCGGTAGCACTCGGCCATCTTCTTTCTGGACGGCGGCAATGGAGCGTAGCAGCTCAATAGCCGAAGCCGTGCGGCCGCTATTGATCAGGCTGTTAGCCACCAAGGTCTGAAAATACGGATCATCGGACGTCCGTGCCTTGGTCGCCAAGGCCTCCAGCTCGCGGCTCACCTCCTCACCGGCTGAGCCCTCTGTCAACGCCCAGATTAGCAATGCCAACGTGGTGTCATTGGCGACCCGCTTCTCATTTGCCTCACGCGAGTCTTGTAGGGACTGTTTGGCTTTCTGAAGGAGTTCCACCTCCACGGCCGGGGCGCGGCTGGCAGCATAGTTCGACGATTGTATCTTTTCTTCCTGCACGGAGCCTTGAGCCGAGCGGACGGCCGTACTGTTAACGCCCGCAGTCGCCGGCTTTGTCGGGCTTTGCGCAGCCGGACCCGAAGGCGCTGGGTTCTGAATCGCTGGAGTTGAAAGCGGCTGGCTCGGTGCCATGGCCAAATTGTCCATCAAAGATTTCTGCGACGGCGGATACACCTCAAGGCCGACGCGAAGCGATCCCTTGACGACGTTCTGCGGCAGTACCAATGTGTTCAAAGCTTGGTTGTCGAGGAAGTCGCCGGCGATGCCCGAGATCCTGACGCCCTCCAGTTGGATCTTCACGCTGCGACTCAGCAACTCCGGAGCCAACCCTTCGGACGTAGCTTCGAACTGGAGCGCTGCCTCGCCCTGGGGTACAGTCGATCGAAACCGATAGATCCGCTGTGTCGTGCTGTCGGCCCGAAGCTCAAAGATCGGCTCAGGGCCGGAAAGCAACGTCAGATGCTGTTGTTGTTTGACACTCAAGCGCACGGAGCGCGACTTGGCGGTGGAGTTTGAAACATTGACAGCGACATCGAATATGTCGCCGGCGCCGATCTCGCGCGGCGTGGCAGCTAAGATATTAATTGGCCGCCGCACGGAGATCGGAGTTGTAATCGCGCCGAACCGGCCGTCGAGCGTGTGAACCTGCGCGGTGGCCTGATAGGTAGTCGTGGCGTCTCCCATATCATAGGAGAAACTCGCGCGTCCCTGAGGCAGAATCAAGACCGGATGCCAGTAGACTGTATCCGTGCTATCCGGTTTCGATAGAGCGGGCCGTCGTGTGTAGGCATAAGAGCGATAAAACAGCGGCGCCGCGAAGGCGTAGTTCATGCCCTGGGTAGAATTCACGGAGTTGTTCATCTCATTGTTTTGGCGACTCTCGAAGTAGAAATTCTCGGAGAGCTGTTGCGCGCCACGTAGATCCTTAATCTCACGGTCAAGCACGGTACCGTGAGGCAGATTCCAGCGCGTTGACGCTGAATCGGTTTTCGCGGAGGCCAGGTCGCGTGAGTCTTTATTACCGAGGCCTGTAACCTGCCACTTAGCGGGTTGGTCGCTAAAGAGCGCGAGCGAGTCTGTCCAGCCGCCGCGGCTCTCGCCGTCCAAGGTCGGCCGGCGAAAATCGTCGAGCAGGGGATTTGACTTACCTGGCACAATTAAAGACTTCGCCATTTTGTGCCGCGCAATGTCGTCGGCTGGTTTGCGAGCGATCCCGCCAAAGGCGTCTGCCTGGGGATCGCCTAACCCTCTCCCAATTCCGCCGCCGCCAGCTCCACCGGCGACTTGGGAGGCTGCCGCCGGCCTGCTGCCGGCCGCAAATCCGCCAGCACCAAGCATTGGCATGGGATGATCTTTACTTTCCTTTTTTTGATCCTTGAGCCCTTTGATAAGATTATCTTCCCAAGGTGACGGCCTGTTGTCAGCGACGTGGCCACGATCGTCCAAGTCCACAGGAAGGGGCACTCCTACTTGAGGCCTCCATCCCAACGTCAGCAACAGTGAGGCGACGGCGACGATTCCTGTTATCAAAGCGGGCCGCCAGGAATACAGGTGTTTGCGTGAGCGCCACAAAAGACCCGCCGTAGTAAACGTCAATACCAATGTGACCAGGGGCAGTACCAGACCACGCAGACGTTCAAGCCCGCGCTGATAGTCATTGAGCCGTGCGGTCGCGGCCTGGACCTCCGGATCCGCGCGTAGCGAGTCCACTTTGAACTGGGCAACGACAAATTGTTTACGTAACAGAACTTCCTTGTTTTGATAGCCATTGCTTATCTTGGCCAACGATTCACGAAACGCTGGACCGCCAATCGGCGTGTGGGCGGCGCGAACGAGAAGACGATTGGCGTCGGACGGAGCCTCCGAAGGTGCCAGTAACTGCTCGAGGCCGATCCTCAGCCAGTAGGCAGGCGAACGGCACAGCCAGGACCAATCAGGCGCGACATAGGCGCGCCAACCTTGCGTTCCGAGAAGGAGATCGAGCGCTGCGGCCGCTCCAGGTTGAGAGCTGAGCAGGATGTCGGCATTCTCCAAGTCGTTGGGCCGATTCGCTTCGACCGCGAGCAGGAAATGGGCCGGCATACTGTGGGCAATACGATCGTTCGCCAGCGACAAGACGCTGCGATCGATCACGCTGACGAGACCGATAGCCGGGACCTCGACTCCTGATTGATCGCGGGCAGTGAGCGCAACCTGGGCGGTCTCTCCGGGGGCATAACCATCCTTGTCAGCCTTTAGGGCAAGGTCCAACGTTTTCGTGGGCCGTCGAAAGATAAGCCGCTCCGCCAGCGGGCGCGGCGACGATCTGTCGGCGGACGGCTCGTCGTAGACCGTGACTCGACAAACGCCGCCGGTGGTGGAACGTGGATTCAGCCGGGCTTCCGTTTCATTTGGTGCCAGCCGCGCTGTGTCAAGTATTATGCCGCGACAAGAGACGGCGACAAGCACTGCGCGTTGACGTTGACCCTGTACGAGAACCTTGAGCGGTTTGTTCGCATCGTCCACGGCATCGGGAACGCTCAGCAAAACTCCAGATGTACGAACGGGAGGCAGGTCGCGGATGACGGCACCATTGCGGCTCGGCAACTCGAGCGCATAGCGCTTGCCTTGTTGAGGCGTAAACGTGAAACTGCCGCGCCCTTGATTGAGCGCTGGCTGAGCATCGTCATGCAGAGTGCGAACGACGACATCGAGCGCCCGACCGTCTTCGAGAAGTTTCCCCGACAGGTCGATCGGTTGGCCCGAGGCGGTTCGGGCCTGAAAATAAACCCGATTCGGCACACCGGCCAGCAGCGTCTCGCCACCTTCGGGAAAGAATTCCACCTGAAGCGGGCCCGCGATCAACGGCAGCGACTTGACAACAGACTCGACATTCACGCCATCGCTGAATTGCACGGTCAGGTTCATCACGCCTTGCTCGACTTGCGTTGGCAGTTTGAAGCGAAGTTCGGCTACGCCATTGGCGTTGGTCGTCGCCGTGATTGGTTTCGGAGCGAGCAACCCTTTGGCATCCAGGTCCTTACCATCAATGCGGAGCGAGGCGGAAATCGGCCGTTGGGCCAACGGTTCACCGGACGGCTTTGACGCTTCACAACGCACGACCATGTCCTCGCCGAGAGCGTCTGGGGCGGAAACCAGATCCACCTTCTTGAGAATCCGTGGCCGCGTGTACGGCGCTACAGTGAAGGTTCGGCTCTGCTCGGGAAAGACCCGGGTCGCACTTTCGACGCTATCGAGCGATGGCCGAACCGTGACGGTGTAATCACCGACGGGCGCGTTTTCGGCGAGCCGAAAACTGGCCGCGCCGATGCCAAAGGTCGGCTTGCCGTCTGGCCCGACCACGCCGGTGCGCTTGCCAGTCTTCGGGTCTTCCTGGGCGAGTTGATCGGTGCCCGTGATAACAAGCGGCTCGCCCGAAGGTGGCGTGACGAAGTAATTCAGTTGCAAGCGTTCGCTAAGCGGCCGCAGCGTCGCTCGATCGAGAGTCAGAGATCGGAAATATACTGTATCGCCTGGTCGATAGATTGGTCGATCGGTAACGAGATGGGTCTGAGCGCTCGGAGGCGCAATCTCCAGCCCCTGGCGTAACTCGACCTTGGCCCCGCCCTCGCGCCAGGCTTCGACGATCAAGAGCGGCGCCTTCGTCGGCAATAGCGACAGATCCATGGGCAAGGAAACCTGATAGCTTCCTAATTCTTCCGGGCGCGGTTGAACCGGCAGGAGGGGGGCGCGACGGCCAAGTTCATCGGCGAGAAACGCGGTGACGGTTGCTCCGGTAGCCTCGCCTCTGAGATTGGACGTGCGGATTTGCAGCGTATTCGAGAGGCCATTCGTCAACGTAGCCGCACCGACAAGCTCGACCTTCAATGCTTCCTTGAGTTCTACCTGGCGCAGCTCCTCAGTTTCCCTGGAAAACTGCGTGGGCAGCGCAGCCAATAGCTCGACGGCCTCTTCACGGCGAGCGTGGGTACGATCGAGTTCATTCTTATAATCGGCCACGACTTGATGGGTTCGTGTGATGTCATTGGTCACGAAGTAAGCAGGAAAACCAAGGCCGGCACAGGTCAACAACACGGCCGCCGCCACGGCCCAACGACGCCAGCTCCGACGTCGTTCGTGCTTCGGCTGCTGAAACGGTAACGAGACGGGTGTTTCCTGAGATGGGGCGACGAAATGAACGTTGGGAAATTCCTTGCGCGCCGCCGCGGCCAAGAGTGTCTTCTGAGACCGAACGGCGACCAGGGAAGCTTGGCAGGAGGGGCAAGCGTCAACATGCGTGCGCAGCGCGGTTTGCTCGCTCTCATCGAGCAAGTCATAAACATATTCCAAAAGCTGTGCCTTGGTGGCCTGACAGCGATCCATGATTCACTCCACGAAACGAATGGCGTTTGGCCGCGCGATGCCTGAACGATCATTCAGGACAGGGCACTAAAACCTTTCGCAATTTCTGTAGCGCGCTCCGCATTTGCGTCTTGATGGTGCCGACCGGCCGGTTCGATTGCTCCGCAATCTCCTCGTAGGTCATCTCACCATTTTGCCGCAAAAGAAAGACTTCTTTCTCTTCGGGCGCAAAGAAGAAGCGCGTGGCGCAATTGCTCCAGCGATTCCTCTTCTTCCAGGCCATCCGTGGGCGAGTTTGATTCTCGCATAGGTATCACTTCAGCTCCCAGCAGCGGCTTCACCCGGCGACGCCAGGCGCTGCGCTGCAAATCCTTGGCAGCGTTCAGTCCCACTCGAAAAATCCACGCTCGAAGATCTTTAATCTCCGGCAACGACGCCTGGGCTCGCCAGCACCGCAGGAACACATCCTGAGCGACGTCCTGAGCGTCGTCGCCATTGCCCAGCATAAACCAAAGGGTACTGACGAGGTCATCGCGCAGCAGATTAAAGGTCTGCACGAGCAGCTCGCCAGGGGGGCAATCCGGCGGCGGCGCGGGTGGAGACGCAGGTTTGACACAGGCGCTGGTTACGGTTCTCGTCATACCTTCAACCATTCAGACGAGGCAAAGGAAGTGCCGGATTGCCGAGAGGGCAAATTTCGGTAACCTTCTATGTACAAACACGGACTCCTATTGTTCTGAATCAGACGTTCATTCAATAAATTGCAGGTCGTGGCCGGGGTCGGTACTCCGACCCCGGTTTAGTTCGAGCGATTCCAGAGAACCGGGGTCGGAGTACCGACCCCGGCCACGGTCTTCTATTTGCAAACACGCACTGCTATCCCTTCGTTGTCGAAAAAGGAGCGGCGATGCCGAATCCGACGATTCAACAGGTCGAAGCACAAATCATCGCGGCCGTCCGCTGTCGGGCTACCATCCCGGAACTTTCGAAGGTAATCACCGCAGCGTGCGGCGAGGTCTGGAATTACGTCAAAGCCGCGCAAGTCCCGAACCCAGGCCGGCATGTCGCTCTCTACGTCGATCACGATAGCAACGGCGCATTCAACCTCGAAGTGGGCGTTGAGGTGCCACAATCTTTCGTCGGAAATGATCGCGTGGTCTGCTCGAACACGCCCGCCGGCACGGTCGCCACGGTAGCGCATATCGGGCCGTACAATTTGCTCAAGCAAGCCCACGATGCGATTCACAAATGGTGCAAGGAACAGGGCCATTCTCTCGCGGGGCCCAGCTGGGAAGTCTATGGCCATATGACCGACCCCGCGGCGCCGCCTCGGACCGACATTTTCTATCTGCTACGATAGCGTAATTGAAACCAGATGAGCCGCACCTGACAGGATCAACCCATGAAACATTGGCGTGCCGCTCTCCCTTGGGCTCTGTTGGAAGGCTTGCTCATCGTCGCCGCCATCACGGTGACCACGGGCCTGCGCAAGGGCTGGGGCACGCTCACCGAACTTGATCTCTGGGTTGAGAAAGCGGTGATCTTTGTAATCATTGTCCTGGTGTTTACAGCGTTTTGGTCCCGCATGATGACGGCGAAAGAAAGTAGCGAAAGGGCGAATCTACCTAATAATGGCGGCTAACCGAAGGGATCTTCGTGTTCAACGTAGCCGACGATTGGTGGCGCGATTTCTTCAACGATCAACTCATTGTCGAGATGTGGTTGGGGGCCGTTCCGGAGGCGTATACGCGCGCTGAGGTTGAGTTCCTCAAGAAGATGCTCCAGGTCGAGCCGCCCGCGAAGCTTCTCGACGTCCCGTGCGGCGGCGGCCGCCATGCCCTCGCTTTCGCGGGCCTGGGGTATCAAATGACCGGCGTCGACGGCTCCGCGGCGTTCCTCAGCGCCGCTAGAACCGCTGGCGCGAACCTGCCGCCGATTACGTGGCTCCAGCGCAACATGCGCGACATCGATTTCCACGAAGCGTTCGACGGCGCCTATTGTTTCGGCAATAGTTTTGGATACCTCGACGATGCGGGCAACGCCGCGTTTTTGAAAGCAGTCTTTGAAAGTCTGAAACCGGGCATCGTTTCGTTTTGGATCATTCGATGGTATTGGAATCGCGCTTATCGAAGTTTCAAGAACGCAATTGGGAGTTGGTAGGCGACATTTATTTTATTGAGGATGAGCGATACGACCCCGCCCAAGGCCGCGTTTTGACTGAGTATACGCTCATTCGCGGCGGCGAGGCTGTGAAACGTCAGGCTTCGCATCGCTGTTATACCTATCGCCAGGTTTGCGAAATGCTGACGGAGGCGGGATTTGTGGACGTCCGGAGTTATGGCTCGATAAGCGAGGAGCCGTTTTCGTACAAATCCAATTCGCTGTATGCGGTGGCGCGAAAACCGATCTAAAACTGATGTAGGCGTGAGGAATGCGTCACCGACTTCGCTTACGCATCAGACTCGGTGGGTTTTGGAGTGAATGTTAGAGTGGGATGATTCTTTAGAACTTTAGGAATCAGTATACTCCCGGCAACGTCCCATTATGCCTGCGCATAAAGTAACAGGCGTCGACTCCCTCAGGTCGGGAATTACCTGCTGGTCGCTTCGCTCGAAGATCAGAGAGGTCTGAGGGAAAGCCGAACGTTTCGCAATAGAGCTGATCGACCTCTGGTTGGTCGGGATAGCGCCTTTTCAATTGTCGAACGATAAGTTTCTCAATGCGCACCTCAGCTGCCGGCGCTTGGTCAAGATGAAAAAGCAGAATGAATTCTCGACCGTCATTAGTGAGACCCATAACCGTGCCGTCTGGCTGGAAAGAGAGGTGTTCAGCCAGCGCGATTCTAGACGAGTCGAGCGTTAGGGCGTCTTGCTTCAATGAATTGCACCGTAGACAAGCATAAGCCAGGTTGTCATAATCGCAAATCAAGTCGGGCCGAAGGACCCTTGGGATAATGTGTTCGACGGCAAATGCCGCTTGACGGCTGGGATGCCAGGTTTCGCGCTCCAAACAATAAACACAGCGGAAGACGAACTCGTCGCGTAACCAATCCTTATAGGATCGGTAATTGTCGTAGGCGAATGGCCCGTGTCTGCGTGTAGGAATGGACGACGGAAAAACGAACGGATTCGGAAGATCCATTCAACGCCCCTCCGACTCGAGCCTCTCTTTCAATCGCTGTTCCAGTTCCTCCAAACGGCGGAGATTAGCAGGCGGACGGGGAAAAGCCTGTTCAACCGCGGCAAAAGTTTCTCGCTGGAGCCAATCTAATTCTTGTTCTTCTCGCTTTGATAGCTCGCCGCGTACTTTTCTCCATATTAGCTCCGCTCGGCGTCGGTTAAGATGACCCCACTCGATGGTCCCTGGCATTGGAAAGAGGCTCTCTCGATCGTTCAGCGAGTAACTCTGTGTAGAATTGGCGCCGATGCCTTGTAGAAGAAAGCTATAGGCGAACGCATTTCCAAAGGCGGGCATTTCTAATACGGAGTTCATCATGGAATGTCTCCGTACTGTGCAATTTCGACGCCAAAGGTCGCTAGCTCTCGAAAAAGCGGAGACAACGACTGTTGTGGCAGCGGAATAGGCCTCTCCGGAGCTGTATTCATGTCCAATTCCAAGGCACTGTAACAGTTATCGGGCCAACTAAACGGAGTGGCGTATGACCCAGAAATAGTAAGGTTGCGTTTGGACCAAGTGGACACGCGATTGATCGGTAAGTCAGGCACCACAGTTGAAATCCTGCGTCTGTTCACTTGGAACAGTAAATCGTTTGGATTCGAGCCCAAATGCAAAGTCCGAAGGTGGGTGCTTAGGACTTGATACGCTTCTTCCTGGGTGGCGGCGGCTTGAAGTAACTTTCCCGTGAACGCAAGTCGCAGAAGAGGCGTGCGTAGATTGGCCAGCCACGGTGTCAGCAATTCGACGAACCAATTGACTTTTTCCCAGTACGGCCCAATTACCGGGTACGCGGCCGATTGCCCTTCCAAATCACCGATCGGCTGAATTGACCACTCCACCCAAGTAGGGCCTATGCGCAGAGAAAGACTAACGCCATCGAAGTTGACACGTTCTTCGCGGAGGTTCTTTTTTTGAGCGGAGGTTAGTCCCTCTGCTTGACCGGACGTTAGATCTAGCCACCAATGCTGGTCCAAAAAAAGCGGCGATTCCGTTGGGAAGGCAATGAGACGGGCGGACTCGAGTTGCCAGCCAAGTGCGACGGTCGTTTCGCGTTTTATCGATGCGTTCATGCATCTTTCCTCACCGCCAAGGCGAGAGTTTCGCCAACGAGGGCTTTTGCGGGTTGGCCACGGTTAGCTAAGCCTATGGTATTGTAACCAGTATTCGCGTCATTTTCTTCCGAAATCGTGGCAGAGCTTCCCGACCCGAGATAATGCGACCGACTCGTCTGTGTAGCTGAACAGACTTTGTCTGATAAACGGCCAACCGTGTTCTCACGGCAACGTAATATCCTTGAACGAAAACCCAAACGGCACCTCCACGATTGATGCCGGCGTGCGATAGACCACGCGCCAGTTGCGCGGTAGGCCGCGCGGCATCTTTTCTTGATCCGTGAAATGATACGTCAAAACCGCGCCGCGCGTGGATGAACTCTCGATCAGATATCCGCTTGGTTTCAGGCGCTTTTTGTCTTTGTCTTCCAAATAAATCTCATTATTCACCATCCACGATTGATAGCTTTCCAATTTCGTTGCTCCGGGTGGATAATCGAGACGAATTTGCACGGTCCAGCGGTCGCGGAGAAGCATGGCTTTGCCGATCGAACAAGTTACGCCGTCTTGCATCTGTTGCGGCGGCTTGTTTTCCTTTAGTTCCTTCTCGATCTGTTCGAGGGTTGCGAAGGAAAAGGCCAACATTTTGCTCGGGGCCATTACGGAAAGTTTGCCCTGGAGAAGAGCGATCTTTTTAGTCGTTCGTGGCAGGGCCGGCAATGGGATGGTGAATATCTCCGCGATCAAGCCATGCACTGGGGCCATCGAGCTGCCCTCGTCCGCGATCGGCACCATTTTGCCGGAGTCGTCTTTCATCACAAGGTCGTGAGCCCGGGTTTCCAAAAAAAGAGGTTGAAGCGACGGCTCCCAGGCGACTTCGAGCGTCAGCGTATATTGATTGACGCCCGAATCGAAATCGAGCGAACCCTGAATGCCTTTGACGGCAACGCGAAAAGGTCCGTCATGACTCACGAGCGCCGGCAGTGCTTCAACAGGTCGCTTGACCAAAGAGATGATTCCACTCTTGGGAGAGAGGGCGACGCGGGCCTGCGCCTTTTGGGCGATCTCGTCGATTGCCAGCCAAAACGGTGTATTGTTGAGATCGAGCGTCAGTGTTGGCGGCTCGTCGCCGCGATTGTCGTCGATGCGAAAGCCGGTCTGCCGCGCGAGCGCTTCGAGCGCTTTGCTTAGTGGAATTTTCGGATCGCGTAACGTGATTTTTGTAAACGAGATTGGTGATTGCGGCGGTTCCGCTGCCGCTAGGGAGAGGAGCGCGCTGAGGAGTAATGCACAAAGCGTGAAACGCATGCCCCCGATCCCCTTCCCCGTTGGCCACGAATTGCGCAAGCCCCGACCTACTCTCATTCTAGGCGAATCGTTGCTTGTGCCGCCGATTCGCCTAAAATAACAAATGATCGTCCGCTCTTTGTCGCCTGAGGATAAGGCCATGACGCGCAAGCCCGCGAAGACTTCGATTGTAGCTTTCAAGGTCGAGAATGAGCTAGCCGAGCTGCTGAATAAATTGCCTAATAAGAGCGCTTTTATCCGCAAAGCGATCGAGGCCCAACTCGGCGTCGCCTGCCCCCTCTGCAATGGCCGGGGCGTCGTGCCGCGCGGCGTCCATGACCACGTTGCCCCCATGATCCGCGAGATCACCTCGCGCGATTGCGACGCCTGCGGCAACACGCTCAACCTGCCCCTCGACCCCGGTGACCTGGAGGCGGAAACACGAGCCCGCCTCGAACAATTCTTCTTGGGCGGCCCGCTCTATTGCAATGGCTGCTACGAAAAAGCCCCGAGCTGCGACGACTGCGGCTGGCACATCAATCCGGACCGCGCGGCGGAACATCTGGCGAAGGCGCATGGGGAGTAACGCGCCGGGCGGCCAAGGTTTGATGAGCCAAGACCACTATTCTCTTAGTCTTACGATTTCCGATAAATCTCTCTCTTCACCCCAAACACCGCCGTTCCAGGGAAATGGAACGGCGAGTTGGACATCGGCAACTTCATTCAGGAATCACTCCGCAAACGGCCTTCGCAACGGCGCACCAGGCATTTATGGATGAGATGTACCGTTCGTTCATGCCTCTTTAGCTACCGCCGCGCTCCGCTCGGAGACCAGGCGGTTCATCGCTTCATTAGCCGGCCGGATCTCGAATGTCGTTGGCCACATCCGCGCCGCTGGGTGTTTCGACATCAGCGCGATGGCGTGGTTCAGGTCGCGGGCTTCCAGCAGCAGAATGCCGCCGAGCGTTTCCCTGGTCTCCACAAATGGACCATCGGTGACCTGGACCTCGCCATCCTTCAGCCTCAATGTGACCGCGTTACGGGCGGAATCGAGCGCTTCTCCCCCCAGGAAATGCCCGCCGCGCCGAAGGACGTCGTCGTAGGCAAAACATTCCTCCATCATTCGCTGCGCGTCTGCCTTCGGAATTTGAGCAAACGCGGCCTCGTCGATGAACCCTAAACAAACGTATTTCATGTGACTCTCCTATCCTGAGCGGGACTTGGAGTTGGAACTCAGGGAGTCCAATTAACCATTTGAGCCCGGACCTTGACGCGGGTTTCGCCTTCTGGCACGGCGGGGTCGATCGCCGCGGCCAGTTCCTCCGGCTCAAGGAACGGACGAATTTCGATGTCGGAGTCTTCCATCATTGGGTTCGGGCATTTTTTCACCCAGTCGATCGCTTCTTGCAGTGAAGAGACCTTCCAGATCCAGAACCCGGCGATGAGTTCCGTCGTCTCCGCGAATGGCCCGTCTGTGACGGTGCGATTTGACCCGGAGAACCGAACACGAGCACCGCGAGAACTTGCCGCCAGTCCTCCACCAGTGAGCATGATTCCCGCATTGATCAATTCTTCGTTGAACTTGCCCATGGCCGCGAACATTTCGGGGGGCGGCATTTTGCCCGCTTCCGACGCTTTTGACGCTTTGACAATCACCATAACTTTCATGACGGAACTCCTGAACTTGGTGGATGAGGATGCGATTGAAGTCGGTCATTTTCCGACTTTCACTCAGTAGTCAAACGAGAATCTTGCAAATCGACAACAATTTGCAAAATCGCGCGGGTGGAGCTAATTTCTGCCGCCCAGGGCAACGGCCTGGGTGCCAGGGACACCCAATCGGTCCAGGAGTCAGTCGCCGACACATTTCGCACAGGAAATTGTTGGCTAGAATTGGATTTCGGACAATCGCCGAGTCAAAAATCGCCGCTCGGGTTCCTGCCGGGCCAACGATATTGCTCGCTCATACCAGTTCTTCGCTTCGGACATTTTTCCGCAGCGCCGACAAAGCTCCGCTCGGGCCGCGTGGGCACGGTGATAGTCCACCAAGTCCCCGCGTTTTAGAATCGCATCGATCAGGACCAGCCCCGCTTCCGGTCCGTCCCGCATCGCTACCGCGACCGCCCGATTCAGTTCGACGACCGGCGAAGAATCGATCCGCTGTAATACGGAGTAAAGCACGACAATCTGATTCCAGTCCGTCCGTGCGGCGGCACCTGCCTGGGCATGAATTGCCGAAATGGCGGCCTGGAGCGTGTACGCCCCAAATCGACGCGACCGAAGGGCTTGCTCCAACAGTGCCGTGCCCTCGGAAATCATTTGATAGTCCCAACGGGAGCGGTCTTGCTCTTCAAGCAGAATGATTTCCCCGTCCTGGGACACACGTGCTTGCCTGCGCGATTCGTGGAGCAGCATCAAGGCCAGCAGCCCCTTGGCCTCCGGATCGGGAAGCAACTCGAGAAGTAATCGGCCCAGTCGAATCGCCTCGGCTGTTAAATCGACCCGTAAGAGTGAACTGCCCTGTGAGGCCGCATATCCTTCGTTAAACACCAAATAGATGGCGGCAAGTACCGCGTCCAGCCGTTCGGGCAGGTCCGCCAGAGACGGAACGACAAAGGGAATTTGTTCTTCACGAATCTTCGCCTTGCCGCGTACGATTCGCTGGGCCATCGTAGCCTTGGAAGTCAAGAACGCGTGGGCGATCTCCTCGGTCGTCAGTCCGCAGACCTCGCGAAGCGTCAACGGCACCTGCAGCGTTGGGTCGATGGCCGGATGACAACAGGTGAAGATCAAACGCAAGCGATCGTCTTCGATCTCCGTGGCGGCCCGCGCTACATTCGCATCGGTCACTTCGTCCAATCGCGACGCGATTTCAGGCTGAAGCTCCTTCAGGCGGCCTTGCCGACGAAGCGAATTGATCGCCTTGAATTTTCCAGTGGAGATCAACCAAGCTCGCGGATTTGCTGGTATCCCGTCTCGTTCCCAAGTCTCCACGGCGGCAGCGAACGCCTCGTGCATGGCATCGTCCGCCAGATCAAAATCTTTAAGCAATCGGACAAGCGAAGCAAATACGCGCCGCGAATCCGAGCGGTAGAGGTCGTCGATTTGGTCACGGATCGTTATTGAGGCATCGGGTTTCATGTCGATCGCTTCATGCCAGCTCGACCGCATCCGCAGTCCGTATGGACACCGTTTCAGAAGGCGAGATTTTACCTGATTCTATTCAGGATTTGAAATCCACCGTTAGAACAACCACCCTAAAAAAATTCAAATCCCGTCGTCCGTCGCATTCGCAACCAACAACGGAATTTGATGTGATACGCAGTCAGACCGGCAGGACGGCTCGGCGATTGAACCTTGTCTAAGAGGAGTCTAGGCCGTCGCATCGCAGTCCCCCATCATAGACGCGGTCCCAATGTTCTAGGGATCCTCATCAGCGCCGAAGCGGACACTGACAAAGTGATTTCGCAGACGGAAAAGCCGTCGGTCACGCTTGACAACAAAAGTTGTCAATGCTACTATCTCCTCATGCTCGACATCCAAGTCATTGATGATCCGGCGGCGGCGACGGTGGCCTTGGAGCCGATCCGGAGCCGCCTCCTTTCGCACATGGCCACGCCCGCCTCGGCGGCGACGTTGGCCACGCGGGTCGGCCTGGCTCGGCAGAAGGTCAACTACCACCTGAACGCGCTGGAGAAGCACGGACTAGTACAGTTGGCCCAAGAACGGAAGTGGGGCGGACTGACCGAACGGCTGCTCGTGGCCTCGGCGTCGTCCTACGTCGTTTCGCCGAGCGCCATGGGCCCGGTTGCCGTCGATCCGAGTCGGGAACGCGACCGGCTGTCCGCGAGCTATCTCATCGCCCTGGGCGCGCGAGTCGTCCGCGAAGTCGCCGACCTCATTCGTCGGGCAACAGAGGCGGGCAAACGCCTGGCCACCCTGGCGGTGGACACCGAGGTTCGCTTCCGATCCCCGTCGGATCGGGCGGCCTTCAGCAACGAACTCACCGAAGCCATCACGAAACTCGTTTCGAAGTATCACGATGAATCCTGCGCCCGGCGGCCGCGCGCATCGCGTGGTGGTCGTGGCGCACCCTTTACCGCAGAAATCCGAACCCAAGGAGTCCTCATGAACGTAAAGCTACCATGCTACACTCGAGTGCTTTTGACAGGCGTCGCCCTTCTGATCCTGCTGGCCTCGGCGCGGGCTCAGGAACCTCCTAAGCCGGGGAAGGAACATGACCATTTGAAGCGACTGGTGGGCACCTGGGATGCAGAGACGGAGAGCGGCAAGGGGACGATGACCTACAAGATGGGTCTAGGTGAGCTGTGGCTGATTGGGGACTTCGAAGGTGAATTCGGCGGCATGAAGTTCCAGGGCAAGTTCCTGGATACCTACGACCCGGCGACGAAGAAGTACCTGAGCATCGGGGTAGATTCCTTCGCCACTGCGCCCAGGATCATGGAAGGCAACTTGGACAAGGACAATAAAGTCATGATCATGACAGGAGAAGGCCCTTGGCAACAAGGCAAGACGGCCAAGTTCAAGTCGATCACGGAGATCAAAGACGCGGATACCTTGAACTTCAGCCTGTTCATGGTGGACAAGGACGGCAAGGAACAGCCAATAGTGAAGATCACGTATAAGCGGAAAAAGTGAGACTGCACGAATCCTAAGGAGCCGTAATGAGCGTGAAGAAAGAACCCTCTAGACGCCGTTCCGCCCCGGTTGATATCGAGGCCCCCGACAGCACCCAGTCCGCGGTGGCGCGTCGAGCGGCAGAAGCCCAGCTGAATACGCTTATCGCCAAATTCGCGCCCGCACATCTACGGCTCATCAGCGCAATGCGACGGTCGCTGCGAAAGCGCCTGCCCACCGCCCATGAAGTGGTGTACGAATACGAGAACTTAGGTGCGGTGGTAATCAGCTTTTCACCGAGCGAGCACGGGAACGAGGGCGTTCTCGCAATCCGCGCGACAGCGGACGGGGTGAAGCTGTATTTCAATAAGGGCAAGGAATTGCCAGATCCTGAAAAACTGTTGCAGGGTTCCAGCCAGACGCGCTGGATTCTCGTGGAAGGCGCGTCCACACTCGCTCGTCCGGCGGTTGCGTGCCTGATCGAAGAGGCCATCGCTCGCAATCTCGTGCCGTTCGCGCCCGCCGGCCGCGGGGCGGTGGTCATTCGTTCGACAGCGGCCAAGAAGCGGCGCGAATAAGATGGTGGCACAGACATTTCTGTCTGTGCCAGGTTTTGTAAAAACAGAAATTCCTAGGCCACCTATTTGGGGACGCCATGGACGAATCCACTCTGAGAAAACGCCGCCGCAATCTCCCCCATTGGAACATTGATGGCAGCACCTATTGCGTAACTTTTCGCCTCAAACAAGGCACGTTAACGGCGGCCGAAAGAAAACTGGTGATTGAACATCTCAAGGCAGGGCATGGAAAATACTACCAGTTGGCTGCAGCGATAGTTATGCCCGATCACGTCCACTTGCTTCTTCGACCTGAAAACGACTTCGCATTGTCCCGCATAATGAAAGGAATCAAGGGAGTATCGGCACGGCTGATTAATCAAGCAAGGAGCACATTGGGCTCTCTTTGGCAGGACGAATCTTGGGACCGGATCATTCGCGATGAGGAAGAGTTTGCTGAGATGTTACAATACATGGCGGACAACCCAACCAAGGCGGGGCTTGTTACGACCATTGAAGAATACGACGCCCGGATTCTCAATACAGACTAGCAGGCACAGACAGGAATGTCTGTGCCACCATGTTTCAGAAGGATGCAGTGGCACAGACATTCCTGTCTGTGCTAATCTCGGCACAGACAGGAATGTCTGTGCCACCAAATCAATAAATAATAAACCTGAACACACCGAAAAAAGAGGAGACAACATGAGCGTGAAGAAAGAACCCTCCGGACGCCGTTCCATCCAGGTTGAAGTCGAGGTCCCCGGTACGCCGGAGGAAGTCTGGCAAGCCATCGCCACCGGGCCGGGTATCTCGTCCTGGTTCGTGCCAACCGAGTTCGAAGAGCAAGACGGCAAGCCGGTCGCGGTGAAAATGAACTTCGGCCCAGGCATGGAGTCCCGCGCTGTCGTGATCGCCTGGGATCCGCCCCGCACGTTCACCGGGGAATCCAGCGGTTGGACGCCCGATATGCCGTCCATCGCAACCCAGTGGAGCGTCGAAGCGCGCGCGGGAGGCGTCTGCGTCGTCCGCGTGGTGAATAGCCTCTTCGCCAGCACGGACGATTGGGACAACCAGCTGGAAGGCACCGAAAACGGCTGGCCTGGCTTCTTCCGCACCCTGCGGATTTATCTCACGTACTTCCGCGGTCAACGCTCGGCGATCATGCAGAAGATGGCCCCCGTCGCGGGTACGGAAGCGGAGGCGTGGGACACGCTGACGTCGGCATTGGGAGTGAAAGGCTTGAGCGTCGGGCAGCGAGGGACGGCGCCTGCGGGTGTCCCGGCGCTCAGCGGCGTGGTGGAATACGCCTCTCAGAGTCCGAACGACATGCTGCTGCGGCTCGACAAGCCGGGGCCGGGCGTAGCCGCCCTTGGCACCTACAGCTTCGGCGGGCAGGTCATGGTTGCGCTAAACCTCTACCTCTACGGCGATCAGGCGGCCGCAACCGTCGCCCGCGAAACGCCGTTATGGCAAGCGTGGATTCAGGAACGCTTCCCGATGCCCTCGGAGCCGAGCAAGAGCGAATGAGCGAGTGGTGATGGGGAGGCATTTCTTTTGTTGCGCACTGTCTGCCTGGTTCCCTCCCCCGTTTTTCGGGGGAGGGTTAAAAATTTATACAACCCCAACGCGCAGAACCTTGAACCGACTGAATACAAAATTCAATTCCTCACCTTTCCCGGTCGTCGGCCCGGTGACAGACCGCTGATGGATAGCGATAATAGTGACGAAGAGCAGATTGCTGTTTCGGGCACACGTCACTCCCCATCATCGCGGAATTAGGGATGAGTAAATGAGCGAATATCAATATGTGGCTTTTCGAGCCATTGATCGGCCTGTCAGCGCGAAGAACCTGGAATACATGCGGCGTCAGTCATCGCGGGCTGAGGTCACTGCGCGATCTTTCGAGAATGAATATCACTATGGTGACTTCGGCGGAGACGCTCTTGAGATGCTGCGGCGCGGTTACGATATTCACCTCCACTACGCCAATTTTGGGATTCGCAAGCTGCTGATCCGGTTTCCGCACGGCCTGCCGGACGATGACGCGGCGAAGCCATACTTCGCCGACAGTATGTTGCGGTACGAGAAGGACAAACAGGGCCAGGGCGGAATCCTCTGCATCCAGCCGTACCATGAACCCGGCGATTTGGAAGACTTGTGGGAAATGGACGAGATGATCGATAAACTCGAGCCGCTCCGCGCTGAAATTCTCGATGGCGATTTGAGACCGCTCTATTTGGCCCATCTGGCCATGGCTTGTGATGGCGAACATGATCCCGAGCAAACGAAGGAATCCCCGGTCCCCGCGGGTTTGGAAAAACCCACTCCCGCACAGCTCGCATTGATGGAGCTGTATGGCCTCAGCGACGCTTTTATCGCCGCGGCGGCTCAGGACTCTCCCCGGCTGGCTGGGCAGATTGATCTCCGAAGCCAACACGCGGATTGGCTTCAGCGCCAATCACAGGCGGACAAAGATGCTTGGCTTGCTCAGCTGATGGCTGATCCTCAGTCGTCGGTGAGCACGGAAATACAGGCGGCATTTCGAAAGAACCGGAAAACCCCGGCGTGGCCCACCATCCACCGAGGTCGCACGATTGCCGAGTTACAAGCTGCCGCCGCCGAAGTTCAACAAAAGGCGGATCGCAAATCCGCCGAAAAGGCGGCTCGCCAGAAAGCAAAAAGGCTTGCCGACATGGCAGCGGATCCGCAACGGACGCTTCATGAAACTGAAAGCCTTGTGAAGCAGCGCACGGGAGAGGCCTATCGCCAAATCGGCGAACTGTTGGCGGAACTCCGCGATTCCCTGATCAACACGGATCGGGCCGGTTTGGCCGAAAAGCAGGCACAAAAACTCAAGCGCGAACATCCCACTCTCAAGCTACTGAACTCGGAACTCCGCCGCGCGGGATTTCTAATGAAATGAAGTGCAAGTCAAATCAAGGTGGGGGACGACAAGACGGCTATGGAACTTTTTCTGGCCAGGACCAATGGTTCGCCTAGGAATTTACTTTATTCCCTATCACTATAGCGGTGATTATGGAGCGATATTTGACCAAAGTTCAGCGGACACAAACCGCGATAAGTGTCGGGGATTACTTGTTGCTACGACTACCGGTATATTCAAGGTGATTGCCTGAGCTGCCAAAATCACATCGGCGTCCAGCGCAAGATCGGGTGCCGTTGGCTGACCGGCATTTCGTGCCTGAGCCCACAGTTTGGCTGCTAATCGCATCGCTGGGGTGCTGATAGGAAGGTATTCAAGTTGCAGCCCGTAGCCGTCAAGGTTCGCCAGGGCGACTATGCTGCCGAGCCGCATTAGTTCCCGCCGGATCTCGTAATCCGTTATCTCCGGGACGATTACGCGCCGGCCAGCGGCGATAAGATCGGCGAGCCACTGCCGACAGGCCAAAACAGGAAGCGGGGCGCGAGGATTACACAAGATGCCAAGCGGCGTCGAGTTGAGGACTACAGCGGCACTCACTGAGTATTCTCCTCAGATGGATCAGGATCCGGCATCCGAAAGCCAGTTATTCGTCGGCTCTGGTTGATTTCTTTCCCGATGTCAAACTCATCTTCGGGCGTCAACGGGGCCGTAACCATGACCGCGAACATCTCCTCCAAAGATTTGGCCGCACGAATCCGTCGTGCATAATCCTGCTCTGCGAGAGTTGGATTTCGTACCTCTAGCCCAGGCAAATTCATTTGGGCAATGATCACATCAACAGTCTCGCCTTCGTTTAAGGCGAGTGGTTTGGTAGGGCGAAGAACACCGCCTTCATAAACGGCTCGAATGATCGTGGCCATCAACAACCCTCCGCCAAATAAATGGCGTTCAACATCGTCTACGCTTGCCTCAAACGAAATTGAGGCTGGCAACGGGATTTGAAACCTGTGAGCACCTTGTTGGCCAATAGGTTACGTGTAATTAAATAGGACGCAGGCAGTCGGAGCAACGGGGATTTGAACTTCCTTGCCGCGATTGAATCACTGGATTCACAACAAAAAAAGCCATTCGACGTGGAAAGTCGCGCATTTCGCCGAAGCTCTTCGACAAGCTGGCTCTCCAAGACATGATTCAACTTGACAAGCGGCCGCGCACGGCGTATTTTACCAAGTAGTTAATTAACCACTTGGTGAACAATGTTGATCGACCGCCTGAGTATCACATTCGCCGCCATTGCCGATCCGACTCGGCGGGCGATTCTGGCTCGCCTTTCCAAAGGTGAGGCGGCCGTGAAAGAGCTGGCCATACCGTTCAGCATGACTCTGCCCGCGATTTCCAAGCACTTGAAGGTGCTCGAAAAAGCCGGCCTCATCGAGCGTTCGCGCGATGCCCAGTTACGACCGTGCAAGCTACGCGCCAAGCCATTGAAGGAAGCCGCGTCCTGGATCGACCGGTACCGCGCATTCTGGGAAGAGTCTTTCGATCGACTCGACGATTACCTCAAGGAACTGCAATCCGAACCGGATGCTAAACCCACATCATCCTCACGCAAGAAAAGGAGCCGCTGAATGTCCGCAGATCCTCAGTTGTCGCAGGCCAATCTTGATAAACCCGCGGAGATCATCATCTGCCGGACCTTTGCCGCGCCGCGAGAGTTGGTTTGGCTGGCGTGGACTGATCCTAATCACGTCGGTCGCTGGTGGGGACCAGCAGGTTTCACCACCACGACGCATTCGATGGATTTCCGACCGGGCGGCTCATGGCGTTACACGATGCACGGTCCCGATGGTCGTGATTATGGAAATCGCATCGACTACATCGAAATTGATAAGCCTTCGCGACTCGTCTACAAACTCGGCGGTGAAGGCATTGATGACTCCGTCAGCTTTCGAGCCGAGGTTTTCTTTGAGTGTGTCGGCGAGAACGGTAGCGGTACGAAAGTCACGATGCGGTCGATCTTTCCAACCGCGGAAGCACGTGACTTCGTCATCCACGACCATGGAGCGGTGGAGGGCGGCAAGCAACACTTGGCGAATCTGGAGGACTACCTCGCGAGCATGTCGGCTGGCGCTGACCACGAACCTCCTTTCTCAATCAGCCACGTCTTCAACGCGTCACGAGAGAAGGTCTGGGAGGCCTGGACCAAGCAAGAGCATCTGCTGCAATGGTTTGGTCCCAAGGGATCGACGATGCTGCACGCAAGTGTGGACCTTCGCGTCGGCGGCATGTTCCACTACTGCATGAGCCATCCGAAAGGCATGGAGATGTGGGGCCGCTGGGTCTTTCAAACGATTCATCGACCCGACAAGCTCGAGTTCATCAGCAGCTTCTCGAACGCCAGCGGCGAAATTACTCCCGCGCCGTTTCCGGGATTCGACGATTTCCCGCCGGAGACGTGGACCACCGTTACACTCGTTGAACACGCAGGCAAAAGCAGGGGAACACTCGTCACCATCGAAGCCCGACCGTTCAACGGCACCAAAGTCCAACGTGCCTTCTTCACGGCTTTCCACGGCTCGATGCGTCAGGGCTGGACGGGCACCATGCAGCAACTCTCAGAGTTTCTCGGCGACTGAACGACCGTTCGCATCACGCCCGAATCGAAACAAAAAACGGGACGAACGGAACTCAAGAGTTCAATTCGTCCCGTCAACGTTGGGATAACACGGCGGCGATTGAACTTTTTGTCGCCGGCATTCACGGCTGGGGCAACCTCCGTTTTGGATGAATGCTGAGCCCTGTGACCTTTCTACTTTAATGACCCAAGGAGGACCTGACGCCCCGGCGCAGTCCGTCGGGCGAGCCGCGTGATCAAATAGGAACGTACGTCAGCCTAACCGCATCCTCGCCGACCGGATCGGCGGCGATAAGTCGGAGCGGTGGCCTGGCGCCGGCGAAGTACGGCTTGCCGCGGCCAAGCACAAACGGGCGGAAGTAGAGACGATACTCGTCGATGAGACCAAGGTCGGTGAGGCACCCCGCGAGTTCGGGCCCGGCGACGTCGATTTCGCCGTCGACTTCCGCCTTCAGCCGGCGCACGAACGCTTCGACGTCGCCGACCACGAGCGTCGCGTTCGCGCCAACCCACTTGAGCGAGCGCGACACGACCCATTTCGGCTTCGCCCGCCACAACGCCGCGAAGTCGTGGTCGCCCACGTCCCAGTCCGGCTGATCCTCGTCCCAATAACGCATCACTTCGTAGATACGACGCCCGTACAAACAGCCGGCCAAGCCGCGGACGTGATCGTTGAAATGACGGCCGAGCGAAACACCGGGCGGCGGCAATTCCTGCCCGGCCGCGAGACCAGCGACGTAGCCTTCCGATCCAGGCCCGCCCGAGGCGCCAGCGACGTAGCCGTCGAGCGATTGCATCATTCCGAATACGAGCTTTGCCACTCCCTCACACCTCCTTATAGGTTTCCCGCAGGGTAGCTCAGGATGCCGCCTTTAATCTAGTCGAACAGCCGGACCGGCGAGCCGGGAGCGTTAGCTCCCGGAGTGCGTTACACTTACTCAGATTTTCTCCGGGAGCTCACGCTCCCGGCTCGCCAAGATACCAGCTTTTCTACAAAGAATTCCTAACACCTTTTATGGCCGGTAGCATCACAGGCCAGCACGGCGTGCCGATCCTACAATGTGGAATGGTATCCCATCTCTCAGTCCTTTGGAGGGAGGTCAAACATGCTCTGTGAACATGAGACTGAACTCGAGCCAGCCCCGCCGCGCACGCCAGCTGGGTGTGAAGAGTGCCTGCGTGCGGGCACGTCGTGGGTCCACCTGCGTCTGTGTCTGACTTGCGGTCACGTCGGCTGCTGCGACAGCTCTCCAGGCCGCCACGCCACACGTCACGCCCACCGCACAGGCCATCCCGTCATGGCGTCCTTCGAGCCCGGCGAGCGCTGGGCGTGGTGCTACGTCGATCAAGCCGAGGTGGACGTGCCCGCGCAAGCCGTGCCGTACCTTCGGTAGGGAAGCAGCAGGGGTGCCCTGCCTAAGGAGGTTGCCGCATGGACGAGTACGATCTGCATGCCGTCGCCTTTCCGAAACTCACTGAAATCCAGCTCACGTCGCTGGACCGCTGCTCTCTAACACAGCTGCGGCGGTTCCATGCCGGCGAAAAGCTCTATGCGGCCTGCGACCGCGATCCCCGGTTCTTCGTCATCAAATCGGGCGAAGTAGAGATCGTGGACGAATCCAGCGACAGGCCGAAGACCGTCACGGTCCACGGCCCCGGCGAGTTTACCGGCGATGTGGGGCAGGTGACGGGTCGGCCAGCAATCGTCAGCGCCGTCGCCCGTACCGAAGGCGAGGCCTATGAGGTGTCATCCGACGCCCTGCGCGAGCTGCTCAACAATCACCCCGAGCTGAGTGACGTCGTCATGCAGGCGTTCATCGCCCGACGCCAGCTTCTGACCGGGTCGGGCAGCTTCACGGGGCTGCGCGTGATTGGATCGCGCTACTCGCGAGATACCTTCCGGGTGCGCGACTTCCTGTCCGAGAACCGCGTGCCCTATACCTGGTTCGACCTGGAGGCCGACCCGCAGGTCCAGCAACTGCTCAAGCAATTCGGACTGGGCGCGGCCGACACGCCGGTGGTCGCCTGGGGTGACAAAGTCCTCCTGCGCAACCCGTCCAATCGTGCGCTGGCGGAGGCGCTCGGCCTGCGCCGGCCGTTAAATCAGGGAGTCTACGACCTGATCGTGGTCGGGGCGGGACCGGCGGGTTTGGCCGCGGCCGTCTACGGCGCCTCGGAGGGTCTGCGCACGCTGGTGCTGGAGCGCTCGGGGCCGGGCGGCCAGGCCGGCCGCAGCATGCGCATCGAGAACTACCTCGGCTTTCCCACCGGTATCACCGGGACCGAATTGGCGGAGCGGGCGGTCCTTCAGGCGAACAAGTTCGGGGCGCAACTGCCGGTGGCGATGGCTGTCACAAGCTTGACCTTCGACAACTCCTACGTGGTGCTGAACGTCGACGGCGGCGAGACGGTGACGGGCAAGTGCCTGCTGATTGCCACCGGCGCCGAGTATCGGCGGCTGGGCGTCGAGGGTTGCGAGTCGCTGGAGGGCTGCGGCGTCTATTACGCCGCGACGCCGAGCGAGGCGCAGTTGTGCCGCGGGTCGGATGTGGTGGTCGTCGGTGGCGGCAACTCTGCCGGCCAGGCGGCCGTCTACCTCGCCGGCCAGGTACGCAAGGTGCATCTCGTAGTCCGTGCCGACGATCTGTACAAGAACATGTCGAGCTACCTGGCTCACCGCATTGAGCAGACCCCCAACATCGAGTTGTTGCTCAACACGGAAGTCGTGCACATGCGCGGCGACGGGCATCTCAGCGAGGTCGAACTGGCCAACAAGAAGACGGGGGATAAGCGGACGGTCTCGGTTCCGGCCCTGTTCAGCTTTATCGGGGCGATGCCGCGAACCGACTGGCTGCCGCCGGAGATCGAGCGGGACGCCATGGGCTTTGTGCGGACGGGCGCGTCCCTGGCGACGTCGCCGCACTGGTCGCGCCAGCGGCAGCCCTTCCTGCTGGAGACCAGCCGCGCTGGCGTGTTCGCGGCGGGGGACGTACGTTCCGGCTCGGTCAAGCGCGTCGCCTCGGCAGTCGGCGAGGGAGCGATGGCCGTTCAGCTCGTCCACGAATTCCTGAAGGAAATGTGACAAGGTCGAATTAAACTCGTACCCATCGGTCCGATACACTGGCGCTATTTAAGATAATCGCGACTGGAGGGTGAAGATCACGTAAAAGGCTATCTGCGTTTCGATGGTCGTTTGCCCGCTTGGAATGTTTTCCTGGCATTTTCTATTCCTGCTCAACACGACCGCAACACGATTGCTACGACGCTGCAACACAATCGGGGCGACAGGACGGCTATTGAACTTTTCGTGCAAAAATTGGCAGACTGGCCGAGCCGTATCGCGTGGCTTCTCAAGGGCATCCCGATGGATACAATCAATCCAAGCGTTCAGGGCGCTGCTGTGTCCGCGGAAAGGGCTGAGCCCACCTGACTCATTCGTTGAGATTGAGCGTCAACGTACCTTCTTTCGGCTCGCGATGCGGACACCGAGCCATGCGGCCAACAGCCGCGGAAAGGAGGACGTCATGTCTTCTCACCCTGCGCCCACGCGCATTCTCCCGCCCCGGCCGAGCCTTGCCCAACTCCGCAAGCAGGCCAAGGAACTGGTCAAGGCGTATCGAGCCGGCAAAGCGGCGGCCGGCGCCGAAGTCGAGCGCTTTGAACGGAACCCCGATCCTGTGAATTTCGCTTTGGCCGACGCGCAGCGGGTGCTGGCGCGCGCTTACGGCTTTTCGAGCTGGTCCGCACTCAAAGACCACGTCGACAGCGTGAACTTCCCCACTCTGCTCGCGGCGGCCGAAACCGGTGACGCGGCAGCCGTGCGGCAACTCGCCAAAACACGTCCCGAGCTGATCCGCGACCACGCCGGATTGCGCGACGGTGCGCTGCAGCGCACCGTATTGAATCGCAATGAGGAAGTGACCCGCGTCCTGATGCAACTCGGCGCGGACGCGCGCCTGGGCGTCTGGCCACACCGTGACGTCACCTCGGCGCATGCCATCGCCGTCGACCGTGAGTACAGCGAGATCGTTGCCACTATCGAGCGAGAGGAAGAGAATCGCCACGCTCGCGCAAACCAGGAGGCGGCGTCCCCCCGCACAGCGTTCGATGCGCTGCGGGAGGCCATCGCCAAAGGCCGCGCCGCGGAGGCCATCGCCTTGATGGCAGCCGACCCGGCGCTCGTGGGTGCTTGCGATGTCGAGTGTATCACCCCACTGCACCTCGCGGCCTGGAAGCACGATCCCGCGCTCGTGGGGTGGCTGCTTGACCACGGTGCATCGCCTGGCGCCCTCGCGTCGCGTTCCGACCCACGGTGTGATGATCTGCCGAAAAGCGGCAAAACACCGCTCGATTTTGCGGCCATTGTCGCCGGCTGGGTGCCCGAAGGAATCGCCTCCTTTTACTATTTCATGGAGAACGTGCACGTCGATCCGGCGGGGTTTTACGAGACGGCGCGCCTGCTGCTTGCGAAAGGAGCCGACCTCACGCCCCGCGCAGCCGTGGCCCTCGGCGACCGCGAGGCCGTGTTGCGGATGCATCGCGAAGGTCGACTCCCGAACGAGATCCACATCTTTCGTGGCGGCC
This sequence comes from uncultured Planctomycetaceae bacterium, assembly GCA_963790585.1. Taxonomy (GTDB): domain Bacteria; phylum Planctomycetota; class Planctomycetia; order Gemmatales; family Gemmataceae; genus CAWBOY01. Next base: position 791,987 of record CAWBOY010000007.1, on the reverse strand, counting down.
TGCTCGGCATCGCCGTGCGGACGAACCGGCCCGATATGATCGCCACATTGCTCGACCTCGGTCTCGATCCCAATGAGTCCGATGGCGGCGAAAGCTCGGGCATGCCTCTCTGGTTCGCTTCCATGTGCGGCCGTCACGAAATCGCCGAGTTGCTGCTGGCCCGCGGGGCCGACGTCAATGCGATGGTGTACGCTTGCGGCGACTCCATGGGCAGGGCCGAAGACGAGAAGATGAAGGCGCTGTTGCGCAAGCATGGAGCACGGCTCACGGTCGAGACTGTGACGGACCTGAAGACCGCGCAAGCGATTCTCGATGGGAGCGTGACGGCGTACTGTCTGGATGACCCGGAGCCGCTAACGCTCAAGGCCGCGGCTGAGCTGCTTTGCGGTGGCGATCCGGAATTCATTCGGATTTGCTTACCGCATATCACACGGAAGCGCGACGATCCGTGGTGGAACGGCGTGCTCATGAGTGCCAAGATGCCCGACGGTTTGAAGCTCGTTCTAGAGCACGGAGTCGATGTCGATACACCCTTCGCAGGCGGCTATACCATGCTGCATCACCTGGCCACGCCGGTTGCGGGGCGAAGGGGAGCATTCGCGCCCTCCGAGGAGGAGCATCGCAACCGCGCGACGATGCTGCTCGACGCCGGCGCGTCGCTGACGATACGCGATTCGCTGCTCAACTCGACGCCGCTCGGCTGGGCTTGCCGTTGGGGATGCATCAAGCTGGTCCGATTGTACCTGGAGCGCGGCGCCGATGCCGTGGAGGCGGATGCCGAGCGCTGGGCAACACCTCTGGCATGGGCAACGAAGCGCGGGCATCACGAGATTATCGAGCTGCTTCGTGCGCACGGCGCCGGAACCTGAGTGACCACTCCCCGTCGCCGGGCCGTGCCGTGAAAGTTCAAATCCCGTCGCCAGTCGCTTTCGCAACCAGCGGCGGGATTTGAGTTTGCGAATCAGTCGAGGCGACAAGATTTGAACTGCCGCCTTTACTGTCTCGCACGGACCACCGCCGGACAGGCCAGCCCGTCGACTGGGTGTGCATCTTTTACTTGGGTGACTTTCAAGCCGCCGCTCGGTGGGGCTGGGACCAAAAGCCGTCCCAGATTTTGCCGCCGCTGACATACAGAGCTCGTAACGCTGCCACCGTGGCCGCTCCATCCTCGACCCAACGCATGCCCGATCCCTTCAAGCGTGCGCCGATGATCTTGCAACCCGCTTCCGTCGGACCGCTGCCTATGTCCCAGCCGTTTCTCCGATACGTCGGATAATCGGTGCGATGGCGATTGTTCTTGAAGTAACCAATTAGTTTCCGCAACTCCTCCTGAACTTCCGCCGACGCACGCGGGGGCAACGAGATTGTCTGCAAGTGGGTGAGCAACGCTTCGCCCCCGTGCTCATACAAAATCCCTTTCGCCTGATCTTGCCACTGTTTCCGGGCCTCTTCATCACGGCCATACAAAACCTTCGCGAAGTCACACAGGTGTTCGGCGGCGTGATACCAATCCAATATCGTCGTCAAATAGTCGGCCAAGTGTCGTTGCAACGCCTCCTCCAAACCATTGCCGCCGTCGGTCACTGCAATCAGTTCGCTCACCTGCTTGATCCCTAGGTACTCGTGCCTGCGACCGTACTTGCTCTGCTAACGCATCCAGTTCAAAGTCGACCAGGTAACGCGTGTGCTCTTTCTCCGGTGTGTACAGCAACGCCGTGTACAACATCCGATGTTCTGCTTTGCCGCCACCCGCTCCTTGCATCGGCACGCTGAACGCATCCAGGCCCACGTAGGCTGTCGGTTGGCCTTCTGGCCGCGACGACGTCCAGTGCGGCTCCGGTTGGATCGGCTCGACCATCCGCCCTTCTTTTTGTTGCGCCCGCAAACGCTCGCCTTGACCCTCTGTGGTTCGCAGCACCGTTGAGGTCGACACACGCACTCCCGAAAAGCGTTTCAGCACATCCTCGGCTGCGTCGGCAAAGGGTAACAGCGTCCCGGCCAAACAGACCAGGGGAACCAGTCCCGGACTGATCTCGTCCATGAGCCCCAACGCGTCGTCGTAGGGAATAAAACTCTGCTTGCACCGACCGCAGTAGTAATAGGCTCGCCGAACCTGCATCTCCCCATGAATCGTCAGGACCCGACGTTGTTGGAAGGAGTGAAATTTCGCCGCATACGTGCAGTCTGGACAGGTGACGCTACAACCTACGTAGCCCTTTTTTTCCGGCTCGCCAAACTGGCTTGCCGGACCTCGCTGACCAACTTCTGCCCCGCGTCCCGAAACTCAAAATCAATGGCACCGAACTCCTGCGCTTCCGGCACATCGACCGCCCGCTCCACCAACTGGCGAACCGTGGCATCGACCAGAGGCTGAAGCTCTTTCATAAGGGCTTCGATTCGTTGTTCGCGTGTTTGGTTAGCGACAGCAGAAGCGGGTTGGGTAGGCATGGCTTCGCTCCCATTTGTGAAGAATCAAAGTAGATTTCCAGCTTCCCTTTAGCTTACGAGCAACCATGCGAATTTCCCACCCAAGTAACAGCTGCTCACCCCCGTCGACTCGCTCGGTACACGAATGCTTGACAGCAGCCATTGCGGGTGCTCTAGTGATGGAACTGCCAGGGCGTGCAGACCTTTGCTAGAGGGCTCGGCCGATTTAGGGCGCGCTGGCGCGCCAAAAGCTATGGCGCGCATACGCGCGTCAAAAAGAAGTTAGCCGGCAAGAAGGACGCGAACCCCGGTCGCTTGACTCGTGTCTCATCCTCCTTTGGGAAGTAGTGACACGCACCGACCCTCGCTGACATCGGAGCCCTGGATGGAAAAGATCCCCGTCACCTTGGCGCTGAGCACCTCTGCGTTTGAAGAGGTTCAGGCCAACTTTGCGTAGAACAAGTGGATTTCCTGGGACTTTCCGGACTACGTGATCAAGCTCGAACTTGATCCGGTCATCGAAAACGGCGTCATACAACGCCACGACGGGCGCCGGCTCGAATCCCAGCGCATCATGGCATACGTTTTTCCGGGCACATATCTGCCCGATGACATCACTCGATTGGTTCGCCTGTCATACGCTGAGGCTGTGCGCTGCTACGAAAACTCATGTTTCCTCGGCTGCATCGCGCTCTGTGGGCGGACCATCGAAACGGTGCTTGGTGCGCTCTACGAGAAGAAGGTCGGCGTGCATTCCTCGAAGGAGCCGGCAAAACCCGGAATGAACGCCATCATCAATCGGCTTTCCAAAGAGGGGTACACATTCCCATGTGGGCTCAAAGAGAAAATGGAGGTCATCGCGCTTCACCGAAACATGGCAGTTCATGGGAATTTAGTCATTCCCACAGAAGATGAGGCGCGAAGTGTGCTTTACTCGACCCGTGACGTGCTGCGCGTATCGACCGAGTGAGGCGGCGAACCAGCCGTTGCACCTGACTGCGGGGTGTGCATCTTTTACTTGGGTGACTTTCAAGCCGCCGCTCGGTGGGGCTGGGACCAAAAGCCGTCCCAGATTTTGCCGCCGCTGACATACAGAGCTCGTAACGCTGCCACCGTGGCCGCTCCATCCTCGACCCAACGCATGCCCGATCCCTTCAAGCGTGCGCCGATGATCTTGCAACCCGCTTCCGTCGGACCGCTGCCTATGTCCCAGCCGTTTCTCCGATACGTCGGATAATCGGTGCGATGGCGATTGTTCTTGAAGTAACCAATTAGTTTCCGCAACTCCTCCTGAACTTCCGCCGACGCACGCGGGGGCAACGAGATTGTCTGCAAGTGGGTGAGCAACGCTTCGCCCCCGTGCTCATACAAAATCCCTTTCGCCTGATCTTGCCACTGTTTCCGGGCCTCTTCATCACGGCCATACAAAACCTTCGCGAAGTCACACAGGTGTTCGGCGGCGTGATACCAATCCAATATCGTCGTCAAATAGTCGGCCAAGTGTCGTTGCAACGCCTCCTCCAAACCATTGCCGCCGTCGGTCACTGCAATCAGTTCGCTCACCTGCTTGATCCCTAGCCCCCGTGCCTGCGACCGTACTTGCTCCGCTAACGCATCCAGTTCAAAGTCGACCAGGTAACGCGTATGCTCTTTCCGCGGTGTGTACAGCAACGCCGTGTACAACATCCGATGTTCTGCTTTGCCGCCACCCGCTCCTTGCATCGGCACGCTGAACGCATCCAAGCCCACATAGGCCGTCGGTTGGCCTTGCGGCCGCGACGCCGTCCAGTGCGGCTCGGGCTGGATCGGCTCGACCATCCGCCCTTCTTTTTGTTGCGCCCGCAAACGCTCGCCTTGGCCCTCCGTGGTTCGCAGCACTGTCGAGGTCGACACACGCACTCCCGAAAAGCGTTTCAGCACATCCTCGGCTGCGTCGGCAAAGGGTAACAGCGTCCCGGCCAAACAGACCAGGGGAACCAGTCCCGGACTGATCTCGTCCATGAGCCCCAACGCGTCGTCGTAGGGAATAAAACTCTGCTTGCACCGACCGCAGTAGTAATAGGCTCGCCGAACCTGCATCTCCCCATGAATCGTCAGGACCCGACGTTGTTGGAAGGAGTGAAATTTCGCCGCATACGTGCAGTCTGGACAGGTGACGCTACAACCTACGTAGCCCTTTTTTTCCGGCTCGCCAAACTGGCTTGCCGGACCTCGCTGACCAACTTCTGCCCCGCGTCCCGAAACTCAAAATCAATGGCACCGAACTCCTGCGCTTCCGGCACATCGACCGCCCGCTCCACCAACTGGCGAACCGTGGCATCGACCAGAGGCTGAAGCTCTTTCATAAGGGCTTCGATTCGTTGTTCGCGTGTTTGGTTAGCGACAGCAGAAGCGGGTTGGGTAGGCATGGCTTCGCTCCCATTTGTGAAGAATCAAAGTAGATTTCCAGCTTCCCTTTAGCTTACGAGCAACCATGCGAATTTCCCACCCAAGTAACAGCTGCTCACCCCTGACTGCGGCGGCATTCGGTTTTTCGTGGTTCAGGCGGGAATAGGGGACATCGTGAATTGCGAATGCCGAACCGAAGCGCCTAATAAAGAGGAGGGTGGCAGTTCATGAGGAAAACAGATTATCAAAAATGCCTGCGGGCTTTTGTCACGGAAATAGAGGCCATGCAAATCCCCGCATTCGTGAAACCTGATCAATGGTTTCTTTCGACAGAGATCTTGAACGCTGTGTTAATAGGTTACGAAATCGAGTCATTCGCTGATCGGGAGAGGCTCCATTATGTAGGTCGAAAGCATGGGCTGATCCCCCTTTGTCCGAATGACGTCGTCGATCTAGAAACAATAAAAGGCTCAATGAAGTCTGTAGTCAGGACGCCCCACGGAGTGTTGCAAATAGCTCCGCATATCTGAAAACGGCGACATTCAGGGTTTATGTCCGCGGAGACAAAAGGTGCCTGCCACGAATGCCATTAAGTTAAGGAAATTAGCCGAGGAGCACCACTTTTTTCGGGCACCGAGAAACGCCGTTTTGCCAAGGTTCTGAGGCCCCCGGTGGCAGATTTTCCCTTAACTTAATGGCATTCGTGCCTGCCACCTTTTCTGGCTTGCCACCTTTTCTGGCTCGAGCGGCGGCGGCGTTGGCAGGAGTATCGATCGGCCCAACAGGTCGCTGCGGGCCAGCAACCTACCCCGCCCCGACCGTGGTGGCGGTTCTGGTAGTGCCTCAGAGCAGAAAAAGTGTCAGGCATTCCTGACACCTTATCTCCCTCGTTCAAATCGGGTCGATGGCACTCTTGGCGTCGGAAGCGACCATCGCTTTCGCTCAGAGCATCTTCATCAGCCGGTGTAAGCCACGCCCCCTCTCCGAGGTACTCCGAAGAAGAGGGGCTTGTCAGCTATTACAAGGGAAGTCCTCCGGCCCGAACATCTGGCGAACTTCGGTCTCGCCCTCCCAGCCTGGCCAGAGTTGCTTGTGAAGCTCCATAAACTTGACGGCCGACTTGATGGCCTCTTCCTTCGATGTAAGATCAAACTGCGCATACCCGCCGATGACCTCTTTGGTCTCGGTGAAAGGCCCGTCGATCACGCTGATTTCCCCATGCGTAAGCCGTACGCGGGCGCCCGGCGCGGTTGGGCCCAGCCCCCCACTACCGACCATTGTGCCGGCGTTGGTCGCCTCCTCGGAGAGCTTTCCAATGGCGTCCATGAGCGGCTTGGGCGGAAAGCCTGATCTCTCGGCGGACTTGACGATCATCATGAAGCGCATGGTTGTGACTCCTTATGGTTTTTTGGTTTGCGACCCGGACCGGAGGTCAGCACCGAGCGGCGAAACCTCGCGACACCCTTTTTTGTCGAATGAGGCGTAGCGAAATCGACAAGGGGCGATGTTTTTTCCGAAACTTGGATAAGTATCGCTCAAAACGTGGGACCAGAAAAGGTGTCAAACCAGAAAAGCTGTCAGGAATGTCGGGAACCTTTTTCTACATGAGACAAAAGTTCCTGCCACCTTTTCTGGCTCACTGGTATTGGCGCTACCGCGGAATCATCCATTTGCAGCGCCCGCGCTCCGGGAGCATAAAAGGTGTCGCGGCATGCATAGCCAAAAGGTACAATAGACTCATAGACTGGTGTCCGAACACGTTTGGTGCGGAGGCAAGATATGCCGGCGTTATCAACCAACGAGGCCACGGAGCGGCTAGCGAGGGTCGTCGAGAAGGCGACGCCAACCGTCCTCTCGGAAATCTACGCCGAACTCTTTCCGGAGAAGCCTGTGTCTGCTGAGCCGTCCGCAGCTGACCTCGCACGGCACGTCCGTAGCGGGCTCGAGACAGAGGAACTCGTCGACCTCTGGAATGTCGTTTTCCCGGCAGACAGGAACGTCTGGTACGACGAGGAAAGCGAGAAGATTCATTACAACGAGCAAGTAGTCGGCTATGCCGAGGCGGACTGACGACGGACTCTAACCAGCCGACATCTTCGGAGTCCACCCGTGCCCGCCACTGCGCTCCTGCACTTCACGGAAGACATTGCGCGTGCCAGTGCAATCGTGATCCACGCGGACCCGCTCCCGCACGCAACTGCAGCCGAGAAGCTGCTTCGCTCCGACCTGTTGCGCAGCGCTTGGATGTTCGCCGTCGGCGCGCTCGACGCCTACTTCTGTGATGCCTACACGGACATCATCGCCGCGACGGCCAACTCAAAGAGCCGACAACCGACGATCACGCTCCCGGAATGGGTCTACGAGGTCAAGTTCCCCCTCCGCGCCATCCTCGAAAAGTACGACAACGAGAACTGGCGCTGGCGGATGGCCGCGCGGAAGATGATGGAACGGGAGAACGTTATCAGCCTGTCCGCGGTTCAAACGCTGTTCAACAAGTTCTTCCGCAAAGGGCATAAGTTCTTCCGCGACCAGTTTGACGCTTGGATGTTCCGACAGGACGCGAAGATCCGGCTCTTTGGCGTCTCGCGGACAGACTACTTGGCGATGACCGATCCGGACAAGCTCACGGCGCGGGAAGCTGCGATTGATCAGTTCGAGGAGAGGTTCCGCACAATCTTCCAGCGGCGGCACGACTGTATCCACAACTGCGACCGCCCCCGCATGTCCCCGCAGCCGCTCGACAAGGGTGGCACCGTGCTGAAGGTTATTCAGGATGTCGAGTTCCTGGTGAACCGCTGCGACGAACACATCAACACCGAGTTCCGAGAATTCCTCCTCGCGGTCGGTTGCTCGGCGGCGACCATCGTTCAGGCTGGGTACTAAGACCGATATGACTAGAAAAGGTGTGCCGCTTGAGGGTGTTGGTCATGCGATGGCTGTATTGCTGGCGCTGTATGCAGGACATGCCGATGCTCGACGAGGAGGAGTATCGCCTCGTCGCCGAGCTGTACCCGACCCCTTTTCCGGCTTCTCATTGTGTCAGAAATTCGCGCACATTTTTCTGACATAAACAAGAGCCATGTTACCCAAATCGCACTCCGAAAAGCCCGCCGGTTTCCGTCGCGTCGGTCAACCGTGGTTGAACGATATACGGTGTGGGATCGAACTCCGGCGGCACCGCGTCCGAGTTCAAAGTCACGATGTATTGCCAGCCAATTCGCTTGGCGGTATCCGCTCCAATGACGAGTGCTTTGGCAATCTGTCGTTCATCAACGCCATCGAACAGGTGGCTGTCGTGAACGAGGAATCCCGGCCCAATCTTTCGCTCCGCACATAACCGAGCAATCATCATGTCGAAGCAGAAGATTTGCATGTTGCTAATCCCCTTGCTCTTGGCGGCATGAATGTTCACGTCGAACTTCGGGCCATTCGATTCCGGGCTGATCGTCAGGCTTCCGGGGCTTTCGTACAGCGCTTCGGAGATTTCCCCGAAGACGAGAACGGCCGCTTTGATGCGGTCTTTCTGTTCGTGGTAGTCCTGCCGAAGCCGCGTCAGCAAGCGGCCCCTTTCAAGTTCAAGTTCTGTCTTGCCACGCTCCAAATCTTCTGCCGTCTTGAGCCGTTGTCGGAGTCCTTCGACCTCAGCACCCAAGCGGGTGACCTCGCCTTGCAGGAGCGTGAACTGTTCCAACGCCCCATGTGTCTTGAGCATGTTGAGGATTTCGGCCCGGCGGCTATCGCGTTCGCCTTTCTCTCGCTCGCGTTCTTCAATTCGACGTTGGGCGTCTTGTTGCTCCTGCTGCAAATACGAACGGCGATTGGCGATTACGGATTCGTGAAATCGCTGAACTTCATCGTACCGACGCAACGCCACACCCGGCAGCGAAACTCCCGCCTCCTGGTAAAGCTGGTTCAGATCGGTCAACGGTGGCGGCGTCTCGGATTCGATGGATTTTCCGAGTTCCGCAAGAAGTTGCCGATCAAGGGCGTTTTCGTTGGCCAAGAGGTTGAGTCGTTGGGTCAACTCCGACGCTTCGCGTTCCAAATCCCTGTATTGGGGAAGAACGCGGAAACTGTTCACCCTCTCGACCGCTTGCCGATGGCGATCTTCGAGCAGGGTGAGTTGGGTTTGCAATTCAGCCGCCTTGCCTACGAAATCACCGAACACGCCTTGTGCCCCGGCTTTACGGATTGCTTCCAACCCTTTCTCTTTCTCCCGAACGACTTGCCAGCCTTGCGGTATGCTCCAATCCAACCCCAAGAGATACGAGATAGCAACCTGCTGATCCCAAGGCAGTTGTTTTCCCGACTGCTGAAACGCCGAGGAAAACCCTTGAGAGGACTGACGGCGTGCGAAGTACGCAAACAACGAGCGGAACGTCGGGGTAAACTTCTTGGTATCCTCTTCTTCATCATCCGCGAGGCCAAACATCAATTGAGCGAGAACGGATTTCCAGTTTGTATTTGAGATCGTTAAACGGGTTGAGTTCCGTTTCTGCTTTGGCGTAACTGGCCAATGGCCCGTTTCGCCACCGGCCACGAATACATCCTTCGAGTTGGTTCCACTTCGCTCCACGGCGACGCGGTGCCCTCCGAGGTCGAAGTCGAGGCCGAACGATGCCTCAATCAACTCCGGTACGCGGAAAATGGAATCAGGGTTGCAGTTGCCGCCGGTAAGGAAATGGATCAACTCGACGAAGCTAGATTTCCCAGCCCCATTGCGTGTTTGTCGATCCGTCGCACCAGGACTTTTATCAGCGAGTACGAGGTTAAGACCTTCACGGAAGGTTAACTCCTTGAAGCCTCCCAAGTCGCTGTAGACGCGGTGGATCATGACGCCACCTTCTCAATTCTTCCTCGCTCGACTCTGACCGCGTTTATCAGAAACAGCAAATCGAGAGCAAGTACGAACCAGTCATATGTCAACGGTGCAAGCCCTGATTGGGCCGACCGTGCGGACTGCAAATCCTGCCAGAGCCGGGAAACCGTCTTAGGTTCATCCACTAATCGAAGTATCTCCGCTCCAACGTACAGTAGGGAACGATCCTGACTGAGACGTTTGGTAGGAAGGATCATGATGCGACCTCTTCTGGAGGCCGCTCGAAGATGTCGCATGCCTCAAACAAGTAAGCCAACGCGGTCAGTGTAGCCGCCTGACGCGAAGGCGTGGCGAACGTCGTGCCGTTACCGATCCGCTGCAACTCCACGAAGATGTCGTCAGGAGGCAATTGCCGGTTTCGCAACGACTCATATTCACCTCGAAATGCCTGCGCGACTCGATCACCCAAATTAGGATCGTAGTGCTTATTGAAATAATCCCGAATTTTGTTGCTCGCCGCCATTCCAGCTATCAGCAATTGCGCGACGGCCTCGGAAAGTGCGTTGGCCTTCAGTTTGTCGGGTGGAACGGGACGAACTACGTCTCGCTGCGGCGAAGGTATTTTTTCCAGTGTCTGAAGTACCTTTTCGACTTCGGGAAACTGAATGTTAATCAGGTCCGTCCGAGATGGGATTGGACCCAGCAGTGACGCCAGGTCGGCTTCCTTCAACTCAAACGCAACTTTGCCTAACTCCTCCCGGCCCCACCAGCGCACCCGAACGGACTGATGCCCCACGTCCAAATCCAAGAGTTTACGCTCAACGCCGGGCCCAAGTCCCTGCACCGAATTGTGGACGAATACCCAAGTGTCGAAGTGATCTTGCCAGTGGGGCAACGCACCCCAATAGTCTTCGTCGATCTTGGCTAACGTGGCCACTTCACTGAGGTCATTCGGTGCGTAGACCTGGAACAACGTCCGTGTGGAGCGGACATAGCCATCGTTCTTCCGGTCCCCTTGATTCCCCCAAGGCCGGGTGCGGATGAAATCGCTGGGATACCTCTTCTCCATGATCGACGAGAACAAATCCTGAAATGCCTCTCCTCGCTTCTCAAGGAAAGCGTTGCGGAACTTTAATTCGTAGAAAGCTCGCGTGAAATGGTCCACTGTTGTTCTCGTTCATGGTCACTTCAGGGTCCGGCGGACAACGGGAACCGATTCGGTTGGCGTTCCCACCAGAACGTAGCACCAGCCGCGTCCGTTACGACGGGAACGAATCTCATAACCTCGTCTGCGAAGCGCAGCGAGACACCTCAATACCGTCGGTTCGGAGACACCCAACGCCAAAGCCAGAGTTTTGGTTGAATGCTCCGCACTTTCGATCAGCCCCAGCAAATCCAACAAACGCTGCCCAATTTGCAGGGATTGGTCATAGGCCGGGTATTCGGTTCCCATTCCATCAAGTCTATCAGGGGTTGATCGAATCGGGTATGTCCCAATCACGGTTTTCGATTTGTCAGTTTTATTAGCTCATATTCATGTGTTTTTCCTGTCTTCTTCGTCGAGGACTGGACCGCCTTCACACATTTGAAGAATACCGCTCATTCGATTCCGCACACTTTCCCATTCGTATCCGTTCACAGCCCGAACTTGCCTGCCAGATGTAGACTTTCTATGCCAGCTGCATGGAAAACGAGCCGCCAATTCCGAAAGAGTTATGGGACCAGATCCCACCCGTCGCTCAAGCGGCATTGCTTATTGTTATTCAGCAATACGAGCGACGCATCGCTCAGTTGGAACAGCGGGTACGTGAACTCGAACAGCGTCTCGGGCAGAACTCCACGAATTCCTCAAAGCCACCGTCCAGCGACGCGCCCGCGGTCAAGCGTCCGCCGCCCAAGCCGCGTTCGGGACGGCCACGCGGCGGTCAACCCGGTCATCTTTTGCACCCTCGGCCTCTGCTGCCGCCCGATCAAACTCTGACGCTCAAGCCGAAAGAGTGCCGACGCTGCGGCCGTGCACTTGCCGGCACCGACTCCATGCCGCTGCGTCATCAAGTGATCGAGATGCCCTTGCCCAAACCCGATGTCACCGAATACCAACTTCATCGCCTGGCCTGCCGCTGTTGCGGCGTCACCACCTGTGCCGAGTTGCCTCCAGGTGTACCCAGGGGCTGTAGCGGACCGCGTTTGCAAGCAGTCGTCGCCTTGCTCACCGGTGCCTACCGCATTAGCAAGCGGCAAGTCGAGACGTTGATGCACGACCTGTTCGGCATCCCCTTGTCTGCTGGTGAGGTATGTGCTTTGGAGCAGCAGACCTCGGAAGTTTTGGCCCCGGTGGTCGAGGAACTGCGTGCTTATTGCCATACGCAACCAGCCAATGTCGACGAAACCGGCTGGCGGCAAGAAAAGCGACGGGCCTGGCTGTGGGTGGCCGTGACGGCGTTGGCAACTGTTTTTCACATCGCTCGTTCGCGGGGCCGCTCGGCGTTCCAGGAATTATTGGGTGCCGTCTACGAGCAGGTTTTGACCACCGATCGTTGGAGCGCCTATAACGGTCAGCCGTTGCGTTGCCGGCAAATCTGCTGGGCTCATTTGGAACGCGATTTTCAAGCGATGGTGGATCGCGGCAACGCTGGCTCGAAAATCGGCGAAGAACTGCTGTGTTGTTCTCAGGACTTATTTGTGTGGTTGCAACGCGTCCGCGATGGCACATTGAGTCGCGGCACATATCGATCCAAAATGAGGATAGTCCGCTCCATGACCCGCTCCGCCCTGGAGGCGGGTTCGGTGTGCGCCTGCGCAAGACGGCGGCGACCTGCAAGCAATTGCTCAAGGTGGAGGCGGCTTTGTGGACGTTTGTGCGCATCGATGGCCTGGAGCCGACCAACAACGCTGCCGAGCGTGCTCTCCGCCACGCGGTGCAGTGGCGTAAGACCAGTTATGGAACGGATAGCGTTGTGGGAAGTCAATTCGTGGCGCGAATCTTGAGTGTGGTGGCGACCTGTCGCCAGCAACAGCGCCACGTTCTCAATTACTTGACTCAATGTTGTGCCAATGCCTTGCATGGTTTCGCGCCTACTTCACTTATGCCAAAAACCTGTGGAACCGCGTGAATTCCGCCAGCAAAATCGGGTCGTGAACGGATACTCCCATTCTTTCCTTTCCCAGTGACGCTTCGCCAAGGTCTCCAGATAGCTGTCGAAACTCTTTTGAAGTTTGGCCAGGAAGGCTCGGGCATTAATTGTTTTTTTATCTATGTTGACTGCTTTGCCGGACTTGATGATCCTCCAACCGTGATATGTTTCCGCGTTATGCGATAGGCCCGATCTGATCGCGTCATACAACTCTTTGGACCGATCGGAGGAAACCTCGAATTCTGTGTAATCCTTGAAGAATTCCTTGTATGGCTTATCTCGCTTTTCTGTGATGTCTTTCCATCCGCTCCGGAATGCTTGAATGGCTTCGACCAGCGGCGCACATACGGCCATGATGAAGAATCCGTTGGGCTCCTTGATCTGGTCCAACTGCGCGAAGTACCGTTCGTAAAAACGCTCCCTGATAAAGGCTAGGATTCCATCGCGATCTTTCGCCGCCGCGAGTTCGCGGTACTTGGCAACGGTCGTCGTGCTGGAAAGCAGGTATTTATCGGCGGGCCGTGATCGCTCTCCCATTTTCTCTGCTCATTGTCAAGGAGTTGTTCAAGGCATGAAAATCCCGAAAAAGAACTCATCCGATTTAATTGTAGCAAAAAGTAGCGACAGGATTCGAACTGCCCAAGTATTTGTATCTTAAGAAGTTGCGGCAATCGATATCGCGGCGACCACACCCGATCCGACTCGTTGGAACAACAAAAACCTCTGAAGGACAATGCAATTCGCAAGATTTAGAAATCAAATCGGGACAACAAGATTTGAACCATCGCCTATCCGTACACCTGTTCTGCGAACGCGCCCGGACGCTGCGGGCTAATGCACTTTGAGCGTTCTTCGACCGCCCGGGCGACCAAAAACTCCTATCAGATATTCTAATCCCATTTTCTCGGAGTTTCGTGCGTCGTTACCACATGCAAAGATAAGAAATTCAAATCGGCGCCTCGACCGAGCATTGCGACAATTTGGCAAACAGGCCCGCGAAACTGGATACAACATCAAATTTAACAATGACATGCGTCAAGTTGACTGGTTTGCCATCTGGATTACCAGTCTTGGCAAACCGGCATAATGGCTCGACTCTGGATCAGTGCGCGTGGAAGGGGTTGTCCGTGGATTTGTTTGCATCTCGCCCCAAGGTTTGCCATGAGTTAATGAGAACAATGGTTTTAGGCGGAGAGGCGGTGTGCAAACCGGGGTGACATTTTTTGCATCTCGGGGTAGCGGTGTAGGTATCGGTCGGACTTAATAAAGCGATTGCGGTGGTGGCAAATTTTCGTTCGGAGGGGTGTATGGCTCGTTGTTCCACACAATTTCCCATCTGATCTTGGCAGTTTGGTGAAGATAGGCGATTCTAGCATTGAGGAAAGGGGAAAAATGTCCGTCAAGGAGTGACACCATGATGCTGCCTTGGGCCGAGGAAGAAGTGGCGTTCGCGGATCTGGGGGATGAACGCCTTGATGCACGGCTGGCATTGCTGCTGTCGACGCTCGGCAGTCGGCCGAACTTGAGCATTCCGGCTGCCTGTGCCGGCCGAGCCGAAATGCAGGCGGCCTATCGGTTCTTTGACAACGCCAAAGTCACCTTTGAGAAGGTTCTCGAACCACACCGTCAGCGGACCCTCGAACGCCTGGCTCAGTAACCCATGGTGTTGTTGGTTCAGGACAGCAGCGAGATCGACTTGACCCGGCCGGAGCAAGTCGTGGAAGGCGTCGGCGATTTGGATGGCTCGCGGCGTGGCTTTTTGTTGCATGAGATGCAGGCGTTCACACCCGAGGGCATCCCGTTAGGCACGGCCTGGGCGGAGATTGTCAATCGCACCGAAGGCGTGTCCCATGCGTCGCCGTCGGAGAAACGTGCCAAAACCAAGAGTAAGCCAATCGAAGCGAAAGAGAGCATGCGTTGGCTGACCGGACTGCGTCAGGCACGGGAGTTGGCCCAACAAGCACCGGCGACGCAGTGCCTTTGTGTCGCTGACAGCGAGGCCGACATCTACGAGGTGTTCGCCGAGCCGCGTGGCGAGCGGCCATTGGATTGGTTGATTCGCGCCTGCCAAGATCGGGCTTTAGCCAACGACGACTCGGGGCACTATTTGCGTGACCATGTGCTGGCGACGCCAGTGTTATATGAGGTCGATCTGGCGATTCGCGAGCGAAAGGCCAAGTCACCGCTCGAAGATCGTGGGCGTCATCAGAGTCGCGCGAGCCGCGAGGCCAAGGTGGAAGTGCGGGCGGCACCGTTGACCTTGCGGCCGCCGTGGCGACCGGATCGAAAAATGCCCGCGGTGTCTGCAAACGTGGTGCTGGTCCGGGAAGAAAATCCACCACCTGGGGAAGTGGCGTTGGAATGGATCTTGGTGACGACGCTGCCGATCGACACGCCGGAGCAGGTGCGAAGGGTGGTGGGTTATTATGTGGTGCGTTGGAACATTGAGGCTTTCTTCCGCACGTTGAAGTCGGGCTGCCGAATTGAGCAAAGGCGTTTCGAGCCTGTGGACCGGGTGTTGCCTTACCTGGCGGTATGTCTGATCGTCGCCTGGCGAACGCTGTTTGTGTGCCGCATGGGCCGCGACTGTCCGGACATGGATTGCGAAGCGATCTTTGAGCCATCGGAATGGCAAGCAGTATGGGTGACGGTCCACAAGCAAAAGCCTCCGAAAAAAGTACCGCGACTTTGCGAGATGGTGCATTTGATAGCGCGTTTAGGCGGCTACGTGGAGCGTCCCAAAAGTGAACCTGGAGTGCAGACGCTTTGGATCGGCATGCAACGAATGTACGACCTCGCCTGGGCCTGGGAAAGTTTTGGGCCACACGCGAAGCTCCAGAGCAGCTGACTTATGTGGAACAACGAGGGGTGTATGGGGGGGTCTGAATGAAACGAATTTTGGTGACGTGTTTCGGCGACTGTATGCGAGGGGAGCAGGTTGCTAACCACGACGTCCATTTGCAGCGCAACTGAAATGTCTCTTACGCCGCTTCGCGGCTCTCTTCGGCCCGGCCTGACACTTTTCGATAGACGGCCAAGGTGTCCTCGGCGCAGCGTTGCCAGGTATAGGGCTTGGCGGCGTCGGTTGCGTTTTGGCGTAAGCTGGTCCACCAATCTTGGTCCGATGTGACGCGCAATAAGCCGTGCGCCAGGCGTCTTCGTCGCGGGGGTCGATGAGATGGGCGTGACGGCCGGCGAGTTCGACGATGGAGCCAGCGGTTGAGGCGAGGACGGCGCCGCCGCAGGCGAGCATTTCGACGGGGGGCAGGCCGTAGCCTTCGTAAAAGGATGGGAAGAGAAGAGCGCGGGCCCCGTTGTAGAGAATGGGTAAATGTTCGTCGGCGACGTAGCCGAGATGGCGGACGCCGCGATGGCGGGCTTCGTCGTGGTAATAGGCGGCCAACTCGGATGTGTTCCAGCCCCAGCCGCCGACGAGCAACAAAGGATATTGGCTTCGTATCGCTTCTGGTAAGGAGCAATAGAGGCGCAGGAGCATCAGGATGTTTTTGCGTGGTTCGAGCGTGCCGAGATAGAGGAGATAGCGCTCGGGCAGGTCGAGGCGGCGGAGCGAGTCGGCGATTTCGTCCGCGGGCAAGGGCCTCAGATTGAGCCTCATGCCGTTGTAGGTCACGGAGACTCGTTCGGGCGGAACATGGAGCGTGGCGATGATTTCGCGGCGGGCGAATTCGGAGACGGTCAGGACGTGAGCACACTGCTTGACGCCTTGATGAAACGCGCGCTCGTAGAGGGCCACGCGGTCGGCGGGGTGCCATTGCGGATGGAGCAACACCGACAAATCGTGGATCGTCGCCACGGTCGGCAGGTCGCTCGGCATCGGGATGTTGTTCGGCTCGTGATAGAGGTCAAAGCGCGAACGGGAGCATACGGAGTGGAAATGGCTCAATAAGACTTGCTGACTGCCGCGCCGCATCAGGCTGAGAAGTCGTTGTCGCCAACTGGGGCGGGCGGGCGCGCTGGATGGGTTTGTCGTTTGCCGTGGTTTCGCGTCTATAAGTGTGCGCAGCCGGCCGCCGAGGGTGTGGGCTTTGCGGACCCAGCCTTGCGGAACTTCTTCGAGATCGACCGCGCCGGATTCGTGGAGCGCGTGCAGCAATTGAGCCGTGTAATGGCCGATGCCGGTCTGACGACCCGAGGCGGACAGGCGATTCAGCACCACGCGCAACGAAGAGGCCTCCTTTTTTCGACAGTAACAATTATTAGTGAAGCACCCCGCGTGGGGTCGATTTCTCACGCCGCGCGGGCTGGTACAAACTTCGGAATCGCCAGGGCGGGCGGCACTATGGCTAACATTTGATCGACCATCTGATCGAGTGAATAGCGCTCGCGCGCGACCTGTCGCGCTTCGGTGGCAATTGTTTTACAGAGCGCGCGGTCGGCTTCGAGGCGGGTGATAATGCTCGCCAGACGTTCGTCGTCGCCACGCGGGAAGAGGAAACCGGTTACGCCGTCCTCGATCGCTTCGGGCGTGCCGCCGGTGTCGGAGGCGACGACGACGAGGCCGGCGCGCATTCCTTCCAGGACGACGATGCTGAACGGCTCATCCCACAGGGAGGGGACCACCAGAACGTGCTTTCGCGCCAAAAGCTCGGGCATTTCCTCGTGACTTTTCTTGCCGAGAAAGCGGACCCGTTGACCGATGCCGAGTTTGTCCGCCAACAGTTTGCAATGTGTGGCGTATTCCGTGCGATCATCGCCGATCACGGTGAGGCGGTGCGGACGCCGCGATCGAGCCAGGGCGCGGAGGAGAACGGCGAGGCCTTTGTGCTCGACCAATTGGCCGGCGTGGACGATTGAGAGAGATCCATGGCCGTCAAAACGAGGGAGTTTGGCTGCCTCGGTCTCGTCTTCGTTTTCAAATTCTTTTAGGGGAGTCTTAGGTAGTGGCGGCAGTCCCCACGGCAGAACGCGGTGAATCGCGCGTGGATTGGTCCGTCCCGCGCTCACGCGGCGGATGAAGTCGCTGCAATAAAAATAGTGTGTGCAACCGGGATTGAGATCGGGGAGCTGCCGGGCCCTCATCATGAGGCGACAGAGGAGGCCGTCGGCGAGCGCTGCGAGATAGCCGCCGCGTTGCCGAATGCGGCGCAGCAAGTACCAAAACGGGTGGGCGTTCGGCCATTCGGTCAGCCAGTGATCGCTGACATAGGCGGCTACGGGCACCTGCAATTCGCGCCCCATCTTGACGCAATCGTCGATCACCGGCGCGGTCACGCCGAGAGGGTTGAATAGCAGAAAAAGCTCAGGCCGAAAGGCTTGCAGAGTCAGACGGTAGCGACGGCGCGCGAAAAATGTTCGCATCAGTCCGGTGGCGACCTCATGTGGCCGCTGTCGAATGAGATGGGCCATCGAGCCGAAAACGCATAAACCCGTATCGAGTATTGAGGCGCGCGTCGCCCTGTCGTGGCGTGCCTGGCGGTAGCGCTTTGGTTGTTGCAGAAAGTAATGATGCGACGAAAGTATGCGCACGTCATGGCCGCGGCGCTTCAAGGTCTCGGCGACCTGGGCCGCGCCGAGTTCGTATCCGCCGAGAAAGAGGGGAGGAAAGAGATTCGAGAAGAGCGCAATGCGCATGAGGATCCCCAGAGTGAGAGCCAGGCGCCTGCCAAACCTCGCAGCCGGTTCGCAAGGATGAGGATCGTAACAAGAGCATGGGCGCGGCAGTCGCGAGACGGGTATAACAGACTTGGCAAGCGGGGGTCAAGACAGGCCGTGACGAGCATAAGCTGCTAAGAAGTAAATTCCGCGTCGAGCAGGTAAACAGAACAAGGAATTATCCAATGCAATTTTGCAAGGTACGTCTCAAAAGCGGCGAAGAGATCGCGGCTGTTTTGGACCAAGACAAGATCTATCCGATCCGTCGGCCTGGTACCGGCGCGGCGATGAAGCTCAGCGAGGTGTTACATGACGCCAATCCCGCCGCACTCGCCAAGGCGGTGTTGGCTGCCAAATCCACGGGAGAGGCATTGACCAGCGTGACGCTATTGCCGCCTTGCGATACGCAAGAAATCTGGGCGGCCGGCGTCACCTACAAGCGCAGCCGCGAAGCGCGCGAGCGCGAGTCGGCGGGGGCCGCGCGCTTTTATGATCTGGTCTACAACGCCGATCGGCCCGAGCTGTTTTTCAAATCGCCGGCGTGGCGCGCGGTCGGTACTGGCGGTGTCGTGCGCATTCGTAAGGATGCGCGCTGGAGCGTCCCGGAGCCGGAGCTTGCGCTTGTGATCTCGCCGAAAATGGAGATCGTCGGCTACACCATCGGCAACGACATGAGTTCGCGCGACATCGAAGGCGAGAATCCGCTCTATCTGCCCCAAGCCAAGTTTTATGACGGCGCCTGCGCTCTCGGTCCCGTCGTCACCCTCGCCGCCGATTTGCCGTCGGCGGAACAGACCACGATTCACGTCACCATCGAACGCGGCAACGGCACCGTTTTCGACGGCTCGACGACGGTCGCCGCGATGAAGCGGACCTTGCCGGATCTGGTATCGTGGCTGGGGCGCGAAACGAGTTTCCCCGATGGCGTGATCCTCCTTACCGGCACTGGTGTCGTGCCGCCGGATGATTTCACGCTCGCCGTCGGCGACGTGGTAAGTATCGAGATCACGGGCATCGGTAAGCTGACAAACGTCGTCCAATAATTGGGAGAGCAGGAACCTTCATGAGCGACTCCGCGCGTATCGGCATCGTCACGGTCTCTGATCGAGCCAGCCGTGGCGAATACAAGGATCTCGGCGGCCCGGCGATATTGGCTTGTTTGACGGAGATTCTTTCCTCTCGCTGGGAACCCGTGCCGCGGATTATCCCCGACGAACGGCTCTTGATCGAAGAGACTTTGCGAGCGTTATGCGACCGCGAAAAGTGCTGCCTCGTCGTCACGACAGGTGGGACAGGCCCCGCTCGACGCGACGTCACCCCTGAAGCAACCGAGGCCGTCTGCGATAAGCTGCTCGACGGCTTCGGCGAACAGATGCGCACGGCATCGCTTAAGTTCGTGCCGACGGCGATCTTGTCTCGGCAAATCGCCGGCATTCGTGGGAGTTCGCTGATCGTGAACCTGCCCGGCAAGCCGAGTGCGATCCGCGATTGCCTGTTGGCGGTGTTTGGAGCGGTCCCGTATTGCATCGATTTGATTGGGGGACCGTATTTGACGACGAACGAGACCGTGGTGAAGTCGTTTCGGCCGAAGGTGTAACAGGGCAGAAACAGAATGACTAGCGAAAGGAGTTATCGTGTCGTGAAGGTCCTATGAAGCAGTAGCTTCCAAACGTGGAGCGCCAGCGACGGGTTCAGTGACTCGGAACCTCGCGCTAGCACTTGGGCCTGGTGAGATTCTGCAAACGACGGGTCCGCAGACTCGGAACCCCGCATTGTCCTTAGAAAGGCTCAGCGGTACGATGCCGACCTTGACTCTAGGTGAAGGCCACGAGTCTGGACCTGGACTCGGTGAATCAATATCTGTCCAGCCGCCACCGCCCATGCACAAGGAGTGGCAGTTTGATGCAAACCTTAAATGGCCGTCTTCTCGATCTGGTGCGTGAGCTGGACTGTTTGGGCAAGGAGCCCACTCTGGCTGCCCTGGGTCAGGCGATGCAGCGAGCAAACCTGACTTCCGCTGATGTAGCAGCTTATATTCTTCCAAACCCGCGGAATTACAATCGCGCTCCCGTTGTCGTACGGGATGCCTACGATCTGCTGGTGATGACCTGGCTTCCAGGCCAGGCGAGCGTTCCCCACGATCATTCAGGGTCCATTTGCGCGATGCAAGTCGTCCAGGGCGAGGCAACCGAGGGCTGTTACCAAGTGGCCCCCGACGGTTACGTTGATCTACAGTATGAGACGGCAGTTCATTGCGGGCAAGTCCTGGCCGGGCAAGACGCAGGCGTGCATACCGTGCGCAATTCGTCGGCGGTTGGGGAAATGCTCGTTACCGTACATGTCTATTCGCCACCGCTCCGTGACATCCGACAGTTCCGACCGCGACCCGTGTCAAAGGTTGAACGTCGGCGACGGGGCTCGAGTCGCCAATCGACCGTCGTAATCGTCGGTGGGGGCTTCAGCGGCACCATGACCGCGGCTCAGACCCTTCGCCAAGCCCACAAGACGGGGTTGTCCGTCAAGGTGATTCTGATTGAACGGCGGGGAGCCATCGGAGAAGGCCTGGCATACAGCACGAGGGAAACGGCTCACCTGCTGAATGTGCCGGCAGGACGAATGAGTGCCTGGCCTGATCGGCCGGACGATTTTGTTCAATGGGCAACGCAGCGCTACGGAGAGGTTCGGCCCACCGATTTCCTTCCGCGCCAATGGTATGGAGAATACGTGCGCGAGTCACTGCTCAGCACCGCCGACGAGGTGGGTGACTCGGCGAAATTGGTCGTGGTCTTCGACGAGGTCCGTCGTATTGCCCGGCACCCGTCGGGTGGATGGATGGTGCATCTGGCGCAAGAAGCCTCATTGTGTGCCGATGCAGTGGTTCTGAGCGTAGGCCATCGTCCGCCGTCGGACCCGATTGCGAAGCGATGGAGTGGACAGCGGACGCGTTTCATTTCGGACCCTTGGCGCCCGTTTGCCACGAATGTAGTCGGACCGGATGATGCGGTTATCGTGCTAGGCAGAGGCCTGACGGCGGTAGACACGGTACTCTCGCTCAGCCAGAAGCCGCGCCGGGCGCCGATCACCCTGGTCTCTCGACACGGGCTGTTGCCGAACGCTCATTCTCATACGCCGCTCGCGCCGGTCGATTTGAGTTCGTTCGTATCCGAACTTATTGCTGCGCCCGGCGGTGTTCATACCGGGATCCTATTGCGCCAGCTGCGGCGCAAGGTGCGTGAACTGGCACCAGCGGGCGTCGACTGGCGAAGCATCGTAGACGGACTACGCCCGCACACCGCATTGTTATGGCAGTCGATGGCGCCTGCCCAGCGGCACGTTTTTCTTTCTCGTCTCCGTCCGTTCTGGGAAGTGCATCGCCACCGGATGGCGTTGGCGGTCGCCGAACAATTTCACGCGCAGTTGGCAAGTGGTGCAGTGAATCTGCTTACGGGTCATGTAGAGTCCGCCAAGGCGGAGGGCGACGTAGTGAGCCTCGTCATTCGCCCGCGCGGCGGTGACCGTTTGATCGAATCGGATGCTTCCTGGGTAATCAATTGCACCGGACCATCCCCATCGAACAGCGTGGAGTCGAACCCCGTGATCGGCTCACTGCTGGTTTCCGGTTTTCTGCGACCCGATGAGTTGGCGCTAGGGATCGATACCACACTCGACGGCAATGCCATTGCCGCCGACGGACGGGAAGTGCCTGACCTGTTCCTGGTCGGCACGTTACGTAAGTCCACGGATTGGGAGAGTACCGCAGTCCCGGAATTACGAAGGCAAGCGGCGTCAGCCGCCGAGGGCGTCGTCGAGCTCTTGGCTGGACGTAACCCACGCTTGGCTCGACTGGATGAAACGAGATCTAACATAGCGGCGTGACCAAAGCCAGAATGAGCGCTTGCCGGACACTATAGTATTGCAGGTTTTTCGCCACCATCAAAGCTTGATGAAAAAAGGGCGTGCCCACGAAATAGACGCCGGCTTTCTTCTCCTACCAAACAGAAACCGACCCATGCTCATCGACCTCAACTGCGACCTCGGCGAAGGCTCCGGCCATGACGAGGAGCTCATGCCCCTAATCACGACGGCCAACGTCGCCTGTGGCTATCATGCGGGGGATGCCTCGACTGCGCTCGCGGCATTGCGCTCCGCCGCCAGATATGGCGTTCAGGTCGGCGCGCATCCGGGCTTTGCCGATCGGCAAAACTTCGGCCGCGTCGAATTCGAGCTGCCTGCCGAGCAGATTTTCGCGGACTGCGTCTATCAAATTGGCGCGCTCGCCGGCCTCGCCAACGCGGTGGGTTTGAAGTTGCGCCATCTCAAAGCTCACGGCGCCCTCTACAATATGGCTTGTCGAGACGAGTGTTATGCCAGGCCCGTCGCCGAGGCGGCGGCGCTGTTTGAGATGGATTTGCTCGGGCTGCCGCGTTCGAAGCTTCAAGCGCTTTGTCCTCCAGGGCGTACCTTCATCGCCGAGGGTTTCGCGGACCGGCGCTATCTGCCGGATGGGTCGCTGGTGCCGCGTTCTCGGGCGGACGCTTTCGTTCACGATCCGGCCGAGGCCGTGAAACAAGCGGAGTGGCTCATAGAACAACAACAGGTGCGGACCTTGTGCGTTCATGGCGACAATGCACAAGCCGTCGCCTTTGCACAAGCGCTGCATCAAGCGCTGACCCAGCGTGGCCACGAGATCAGGAAGTTCTGAGAGGGTGTTTATTAAGCCCGCCCCCTCCGCCGGACCACCCTTGCCATGCCAAATCTACTTTGGCAAGGGTGGTCGTCTGGCTAATGCCTATCAACATGGTGATATTTGTCTCAAGTCTATAGAAATAAAAGATTTACGGCTTGATTCGTCCGCGCTGGCCAAGAATGCCCCGTTCCACCCTTGCCAAATAAAAGAGTAGCCTTGTCCACGAAAAACGGCGCGTGGGACTTAATAAACACCCTCTGAGGCACCTCGATATGAGTAAGTTGGATCTGCATCAGTTTGAGAAGTTGTTGATCGTCCGTCCGCTGCGGCTCGAAGACTACAAGGATGTCGTTGCCCTGCAATTGAAATGCTTCCCGAAGATGGACCCGTGGACTTCGGAGCAGTTTCACTCGCAACTCAACGTCTTCCCCGAAGGACAGCTCGGCATCGAGTATGAGGGCGCTGGTCGCCTCGTCGAGCAGCCTGATCCTCGATTTTGAACTCTACAAAAACTGGCACAATTGGGATGAGATCAGCGATTATGGTTTCATCCGCAATCACAAAGCGGATGGTAAAACGCTCTACGGCATCGAAATGATGGTCGATCCCGACTATCGCGGCCTCAAGCTGGCGCGCAGGCTCTACGACGCTCGCAAAGAGCTGGCCCACGAGCGGAATCTCATGCGCATCGTCATCGGCGGCCGAATCCCCGGCTACGCCAAACACGCCGATAAAATGACTGCCCGCGAGTATATCGATCAGGTCCTCAACAAGACGATCTACGATCCGGTGATGACGACGCAGCTGTCGAATGGCTTCGTGCTCAAACGGCTTATCTCCGGCTACCTGGCGACCGACGGCGACTCCAAAGGCTATGCCGCGTTTCTCGAATGGGCCAACCTCGACTTCGTGCCGGACGCGCAGCAGCGCTTCATGCCGATCGCGCCGGTGCGAGTCTGCGTCGTCCAATACCAGATGCGCTACGTCGCCAACTTCGAGGCGTTCGCCGCTCACTGCGAGTATTTCCTCGACGCCAGCTCAGATTACAAATGTGACTTTATCCTTTTCCCTGAGATCTTCACGACGCAGATTCTCTCTTTCGTGCGGGCGCCGACGCCGGCCGAGGCCGTGCGCAAGCTGTCCGAGTTCACGCCGGCTTATCTCGATCTCTTCACGCGCCTGGCGGTGAAGTACAACATCAACATCATCGGCGGCTCGCATTTCACGGTAGAGGATAACAAGCTATTTAATATCTCGTACCTCTTTCGCCGTGATGGCACCCTTGGCAAGCAATACAAACTGCACGTCACTCCGAGCGAGCGGCATTGGTGGGGCGTTCAGGGCGGCGACAAGGTCGAAGTATTCGACACCGATAAAGGTCGGATCGCCATTCAGATCTGTTACGACATCGAATTTCCGGAAGTGTCACGCATCGCGGTCGAGAAGGGGGCGCAGATCATATTCGTGCCGTTCTGCACGGACGAGCGCTACGCCTATCTACGCGTGCGCTATTGTGCCCAGGCGCGCTGCATCGAAAATCATGTCTACGTCGCCATCGCCGGCAGCGTCGGCAACTTGCCGAACGTCGAGAGCCTTGGCATCCACTATGCACAGTCAGGCATCTTCACGCCATCGGACATTCCCTTCAAGCGCGACGCCATCGCGGCCGAGTGTACGCCCAATATCGAGATGCTGATCTTCGAGGATCTCGATCTCGAATTGCTCAAGAAACATCGCCAGTCGGGCAGCGTGCTCAATTGGAAAGATCGGCGCACGGACCTCTTCGAGGTACGGACCGTGAAAGGGATTTGAGCGCCTGATGGACAATATCGACTCCCCCAGCGGACGACTGCGGCTCTTAACCGCAGGCTTGGCTACGCGCATCGTCGATCTCGGCCGGCCGCGCAGTCGTGGCTTTGGCGTGCCGATCGGTGGGGCGGCGGATCGCACGGCTTATGCCGTCGGCAATGCGCTGGTCGGTAACGATGTTGATGCCGCCGCATTGGAAATCACCCTGGCGGGGCCGACGCTGGAATCGACCTGTGATCTGGCCTGTGTATTATTCGGTGCGCCGTTTGATCTGACGTCATCGAGTTCGACCGCGACGCTCAAAGTGGGCAAGACATTTACGCTGCGCCCAGGAGATCTTCTGACGATCGGTGGAACTGCCAGCGGCGCGCGAGCCTATTTGTGCATTCAGGGCGGTATACAAACGCCGATGATTCTCGGCAGTCGATCTTCGTTTCAACCGCTGGCCGCCGGCGCGGAGCTGCCATGCGTCCCAAGTGCCACGGCGGTACGATCCCTTGATCCTGGTTTCCAGATCGATAGCGACGCGCATACATTGCACGCCCTAGCCGGTGTGCAAGCCGATTGGTTCGACCAAAAAGCGTTTTATGGACAAGAATATAACGTTACTCCGGCGAGCGATCGGATGGGACTAAGACTCAAAGGGATCCCCTTGGTCTTGCCGGAGCGCGAACTCGTCTCGGAGCCGGTCTGTCCCGGAGCGGTGCAAGTGACGCGCGATGGACAACCGATCGTGCTTGGCATCGACGGCCAAACGATCGGCGGCTATCCGAAGGTGGCCCAAGTCATAAGCGCTGACCTCGACAAGCTCGCGCAGCTACGCCCAAACAGCCGGGTTCGGTTCGTCTTGGTGACCCTGACCGAGGCGGAGGAGTGCTATCGGCGAAAAAAGGCGCGGGCGAAAGAATGGTTGACACGATTGCGGACGGCGGCCCGGTTCGGAGTATAAAGGAGTGATCGACATGAACACTCCGTCCGAGCCTGAGGCGTGAGCGAAGAGCATTCGGATTTTCTAAATGCAAAATACTCTTTGCGTGCGCTTAAGCCCGGCTGGGCCGACTGGACATCAGGAAAATAAACGATGCCAAAAGTATTGATAGGTCCGAGCCCTCTTCACAAGATCGAGGGCCGGCACACCGAAGTTTTACGGGCCGCTGGCTTCGAGTTGGTTTATCACGGTAAGGGCCGCCAGCTGACAGAGCATGAATTGTTGGAGTATCTGACCGGTGTAGTCGCCGCCTTGGCTGGCTCGGAACTCTATTCGGCCCGAGTGTTTGCGGCTCATCCGCAGCTGCGAGTGGTTGCGCGCGTGGGCGTCGGCTACGATGCCGTCGATCTTGCCGCTGCCACAGCCGCAGGCGCAGCGGTCACGTTCGCTCCGGGGACCAATCAGGACGCGGTCGCCGAACATGCGTTCTGCCTCATTCTCGCTCTCACGAAGAACTTGATTTCGCAACATCAAGGTGTGAAGGAAGGGCGTTGGCCGCGCGGGACGAATTTGCCGGTTCGCGGGCGAACGCTTGGTATCGCTGGTCTTGGCCGCATCGGCAAAGCGGTGGCCCTACGTGGTTTGGCCTTCGGCATGCCCGTAATCGCGTATGAACCATTTCCCGACAAGGCGTTCATTGCTCAGCACGGCATCGAGCTCGTGTCGCTCGATCAACTCTTTTCGCGCTCCGATTTTTTGTCGCTCCATTTGCCGATGACCAACGAATCGAAACACATCATCAATAAGAACACGCTGGCGCGGATGAAACCGACCGCGTTTCTCATCAATACCGCTCGTGGCGGCCTCGTCTGCGAGGCTGACCTGATCGAAGTTTTGCGCGAGCACAAGATCGCCGGGGCAGGGCTGGACGTCTTCGAGGAGGAGCCGCCGCCGATTTCGCAGCTATTCGCATTAGACAACATTGTGCTTACGCCCCACGCGGCTGGAGTGGACTTACGTTCACGTGACGACATGGCGTTCGCGGCAGCTGAAGCCATTGTCGATCTTAGCCAAGGCAAATGGCCCATTGAAAAAGTCGTCAATCCCGACGTTCGCCGCAACTTTCATTGGTAAACGGTGTTTAGGATTAGCGATGAGCATGCTTTTAGTGCTCTTGAATTAGGCCCTCGGTAGAGAAATCTTCGGGAAATCTGTTTTTTCTGTTGCGTGATACATTCCACGCATATATTATATAGTAGAATTGAGTGAAACATTGGAGAAGGACGGAGAAAAGGGACGCCAAGGGGTAGCCTTTCGCGAAGACATTTGATATCATCAACAGGGCAGTCTATTCTCTCCACAGCCTTGCCTGATCGATGTAGCGACCGGCCTTCCAGTTGTTCCTCATCTCTCCAATAGTAGTCAATTGGTTGCGGATTCGGGCATTCGATTCTGTTTGCCGTTGTGTTAACCCTCCCCAGGACCCTGAACCATATTACGGTTCACGAGTCTCCTGACGTCCACAGGAAATACTATTCCTGATCGAAGCAAGCTCTTAGCTTTGCGTTTTATTTTTTGTTTCTCGCACTCTTTTCAAATCGGAGAGATGTTATGATGAAGAGTCCGCGTAAGCGCGGCGCATTCACGTTGATCGAGCTTCTGGTGGTCATCGCGATCATCGCTGTCTTGATTGGCTTGCTGCTGCCCGCTGTACAGAAAGTCCGTGAATCCGCATCGAAGATGAGTTGCTCCAACAACCTGCATCAACTCGTTATCGCCGCAAGTGCGTACGAGGGCACAGGTGGCTGGCTTCCCGCTGGTTCGGACGGCCAGGGTGTCGGCGCGCTCGTCTATATGTTGCCGTTCATGGAACAGGGTAACGCTTTCAATAATTACTCGTTCCGTCCAGCAACCTATGCCTACTTTTATCAAGATCCATTCAATCGCCCGCCAACCACCAGCACCGATGTCATCCCCCCAGCCACCAACGCTTCTGGCGTTTATGGCGCATCACCGCGCATCAGCAGCTTTCTGTGTCCATCGGTTGACGCGGATGCTTATGTTACCGTGTTTATGATGGTCAACTACGGTACCGGCGGTGTCGACTATCCACTAAACGCCTCAGGTGGTCACCTTGCTTCTTCGGCACCTGGGCGCCTCGTTCTCGGTCGCACGAACTATCTGGGTATGGCCGGTGCTGGTTGGTTTTATGGCCAGCAATATTACGGTCTCCTCTATTACAAGTCGCGAACGAAGCTCGCCAATGTACCTGATGGTACGAGCAATACGCTCCTGTTCGGTGAACTTGCCGGTGGCTACAACGCTTGGGGCGGTTCGGGTGGTATCCCGAGCGGCGTCACTGGTTATACCTGGTCTTGCAGCTCGATGATGGATTGCTTCGGCGCCGTCACTTCTGGACATGCTACCGATCCAAACTGGCCGCCAGGCGGCGGCAATCCGGCATGGTCTTTCTATTCGAGCCAGCACACAGGCATCGCCAATTTCGCATTCGGCGACGGCTCGGTTCGTTCGATCACGCAATCGATCGACCAGGCTAGCTGGGTTTACTTGAATGGTTACAAGGACGGAGTTGTCGTTACCTTCAACTATTAATTCGCTAAGAGGTTTTATTCCTCTGGTGGATCGGTAATGATGTCCTCCTTGGGTTGATGAGAATCAACCCAAGGAGGTTCTTTTGTTCCTGCGCCAATCTGAAATAGCTTACTAGGTTCTTAATATTGTCTTTTTCCAACCACTCATACTTTGAGGAATCGGTCGTCATGAACTATCGTACTGGCCTTAGCATTGCTCTCGCCTTTGTATTCATCGCCTTTGTCGGTTGCGGCGACTCGAAAGACGCTCCCGTCACGCCAAAAGCAACGGGCCCTGATTCGACCAAGAGCTTCCCAACCGCTGGCGCCTCTGCCGGCGGCGCTGCTCCAGCCGGGGCCAAGAAGGACAAGGCATCCGGCGGTAACGCCAAGGCCGTATCCGAGTAATTGTCCGCTGTAAATGACCGGCCTTGTTGAGCATGGCCGGGGAGCGAAAGCTCTCGGTCATGCTCAATAACGTTGTCGCTTTGCTATTCTCGCCGCAGTTCCCTTTCACCATCCTCCCAATAAGCACCAGAATTCCGGCGCGGACGATGAGGCTCATGAGCGAGCCTTCGGGCGCTACACCTTCAAGCCGTTCGACCAAGGCTTCGGCCTTTTCCCCATTCTCCGCCAACGCAAAGACAAGCGGTCCCCATGAACTTTGGCCCACGCCGCCGACCCCCTGCCCCTTGAGAAAACGCACCATTTCGCTCACAAATGAACTGGAATAGACGCCTCCCTGATACGGCGCGAACATCTCTCCCACCTTGCGATTGAATTCATACAAAGCGGCACCAAAACCCGCCGCGTCGCGCTCCCGCAGGGCGGGCAACATCCCCAGCAAGACTAGGCGACACAA
Source organism: uncultured Planctomycetaceae bacterium (assembly GCA_963790585.1). Taxonomy (GTDB): domain Bacteria; phylum Planctomycetota; class Planctomycetia; order Gemmatales; family Gemmataceae; genus CAWBOY01. Next base: position 762,729 of record CAWBOY010000007.1, on the reverse strand, counting down.
GGCGTCCGTTTGTTCCGGACTTTTGGCCATTTCGAGACGTTGAAACGCGGACGCCTCGGTTGCGCCGTGAATTCCCTTTTTCTGCCGTGGCCAGGAGAGGACAAAGCGCCACTCTTCAGGGAAATCAACCTGAGCGACAAGCGGCGCCAACGGCTCATCACCTTTTTTCCCCGCATCGACCAGGAAACCGCCCCGCGCGAAGCCGTAGACACCGAGGGCCGAGCGTAATCCGCGGCCGACACGCAGCGCGAGCTCGGCCACCGAGAGTTCCAGTCCCCAGGCGACACTCAAGCCGCGTGCCACGGCCAAGCCTAATTGCGTGCCGGTACCGAACCCGTGATGCTCGGGAGCTGCCTGAACGATTTCGATGTGACAAGGCGGCGCGGACAGACCGGCAAAATCGCCGACTGCGCGATCCGCGAAACGTCGAGCAAATTCGAGAGCCCGTTCAGAAAGAGGGCCGCTTGCAGACCATTGGGCAGCCGGCGTGACAAGGAGTTCGAGCCCCGGTCGATCGACCATGAGCCCGCAGCCGCCGAAGCGGCGCGGCGACGCCGCGCCGGGATTGAGCAGACCAAAATGAAGTCGGCTGGCGGTGCGGACGCGAATCATCGGCAAAGCCTGGAAAAAGGACGTTTGAGCTCAGTTCCATCGACTGGCTGGCTATACGGAACGATGTAGCTCGACATGCTGCCGCAGCAGCGCGAATGCCTCATGTTCGCGCGGCCCGCCGGTCTTGTCAACAAGAACCGCTAGCCGTTGGTAGTCGGCCAAAATCTGGTCCAGCGGTAGAAAGGCCGTCCGCGTCGCGAGGATGGCGGCCTCGACCACGGCATACATCGCTCGATTGAACCCAAAAAAATCACGCAGGCGCTCCTCATGCACGACTTCCGCCCACAACTCCGCTCGGTCGCCGCGGTCGTCAATCCGCTTGATGCGAAACTCATACGCGCGGCAGGCGTCGGCCAGAACCCATCCACGGACCCGTGATGCGCTCTTCAAGGTCGGCAGCGGCTCGATGCGACCCAACGCAGCGCGGGCCAGCAGCAACACATCGTCGGTGACGTGGAGAACGCCTTCGCCAATTACTTTCAGATTGGCATAGGTATGCGACGTGCGAAACGGCTTTAGCACGAATTGACGCCATGGACCAGCCGACAGATCGTCCACCTTCGGCCCCATCGGCGCGATATTGATCGCGCCGTCGGCCGCGATTGTGGTAACGATGCCTTCGAGGATCATGGAACGGCACCAGCTCCGCGCGTTTGCTCTACCAACCCCAAGCGCAAGCGCGGGGTTCGGAGTTAACAAACCCCGCGCTTGCGCTTGGGGCTGGTAGAGCAAACGCTAAATCCGCACAAACGCGACCTGATACACCGCCAAAATGACCATCACCAGACCGGCAATCAGAGAAGCGAGCAGCGCCAGCAAAACCTGCTCGACGCCACTGATCAGCGGCCCCGAGCGACCGAGGTGGGCAAGGCCAAACTGTAAATCGGCCAAAAAAGGATGGCACTCACGACAACAGTCGCGGCGAGAGCCAGCATGATTCCCTGAAGTGTCGGTCCATTCGTCGTATTCAAGCTAGGCAGTTGAGTTACTACAACGATCGCCAATGTCCCCAATCCGACCATCATGCCCAGCCGATTCCCGGCAAAACAAGCGACTTGACCTGGTTCGGCGTGACGTTGGCGATCGCACAGCCTGCCTGAAACACCAGCCAGCGCGCAGCCAACAGCATCAGTACCGCCACGCAAAGCCACATCATCGTCGTCGTTGACATCGTTTCCCCTCGCAGGCCAACCAAGAGCCTATCCGAAGTAGAGTCGAGAAGTGGCGCGGTGGTTTAGGTCGAGTCCAGCGGTATCCGGCCCTTTCGTTGGCCGGTGCCTCAATCTCCCGGCCATGCCCCGTTTCCACTTCCCGCTCGTCGAACCGGACGGGCCCTATTAAGGCATCCGGCTCTCGGACAAGGTAACTCATGCGTTCGCTCACAAGACGCGAGGTCGCGGTCGCCCTGGAAGCCACACTAATCCCAGGTCCTCACGCAGGTAACGATCCGAATAACACTGTCGGGCCGTACCCTGCACGCGGTGCTTCCGACCCAGCCACTGACGGAGCCGTTGACAGGTGTGCGCCATCACCTGCTTCATGGCCGGGGCCGTGTTACCGAGACAAAAATAGTTCGCCCAGCCCACCAGTCGGCTGTTGACGCGAGTTATTAACGCCGGCAAGACAACCACTGCCACGTTCGGCTGGTCTGATCGCGGATCACCTCACAGATCCCGTGGATCTTCTTGACGGCCGGACGGGGACCGATGTAGCTACGCCCCGTCTTCGGCGACCAGTTCCGACCGAACGTGTAACCCAAAAACGAAAACGTCTCGTCCGGCAAGCGGCAAACCCGGGTCTTCGTCTCGTTCACCGTCAACCGCAGCTTCGACATCATGCGCCGCATCACCGCCTCGGCTTCAAGAGCCGTACCACGGCAGCAGATCACAAAGTCGTCCGCATAATTGACGATACGCGCCTCAAGACGATTGGCATGCCCGTTTGTCTTCCAGCCCAGCACGAAGCGACGCATGTAGAGATTCGCCAGCAGCGGCGAGAGCACGCCCCCTTGCGGGGTGCCGCGACCCTCGTCCTTGTTGCGAGTCGTTCGACGCTTGTCCCCACGATCTCCAAGGTCTTCCACCGGTGCCTCCAACCAGCTTTTGATCAGGGCCAGTAGTAGCCCGTCACTAAGCCGTCGGCTCACCGATGCCATTAACTCGGCGTGGGGGATGCTATCGAAGTACCCACTCAAGTCCGCATCGACAATCTCCGTATGCCCGTTGTCTAGCAACAATTGGACCTGCTCGATCGCGTCCAGAGCGCTTCGGCCTTGCCGATAAGCAAATTGTTCCGGCTGCAAGTCCGCCTCGAAGATCGGCTCCAAGACGAGCAACACAGCCATCTGCACGACGCGGTCGCGGATCGTTGGAATGCCCAACGGTCGCTGTTTGCCATCCGACTTCGGTATGTACACCCGTCGGACTGCTTGCGGGCGATACGCTTTGTTTCGGAGTTCTTCCGTCAGTTCACCCAGCCAACGGTCCAGCCCGTACTCCTCGATGTCCGTGAACGTCTGGCCATCCACCCCCGCCGCGCCGTCGTTAGCGGCACAGCACAGGTACGCATGGCCCAGCACATCGGCCCGGTACACCTTGTCGTACAACGCATAGAACCGATAGGTGGGTGCTCTCTTCGCTTTGGCATGCAACGTCTCCTGGAGTTTCCGAACCGTATCGGGAGGTGTTAGGCTCATCACCAATCTCCTGGCTCTCTTTCCTTCGGACGCTGTCCTTGAACCAAGGCCCCTTCCCTCCACCGGCGTTACCCGGCTTCAGCGGTACTACGAGCCTCTCCGCCACCCCAAGCGGCCCGGCCTGTCCCTCGCGGGCGTCCGGTTGGCACTGCTGCCACCGCAGGGGGTTTCCCGTGTTGCGTTAACTTTCCTATGCCGACATGCCGTCGCCATTACCCCGGTGGCAACGCGGGTGGGGCTAAAGTCGTTCCCCCTGTATCCTCGCGTCTGCGGCCTTCCCCATCCCTTTGCTGGGTCGGCTACCACATTACCCGTTTCGAGGCCTGCTCAGCGTTCACTCACGTTACGGCCTGCCTGCTCGCGGAGTCGCTCAAACGACCCTTTCCATCGAAGGCTTCGACAGTTTCGTTACCTCCACTGCCGCTCCGATTGCTACCGGCTGGAACGACCAGTTGCCGGGTGGGATTCGCACCCACTGAAAAGTCACGCCTTGGCACGGCGCACAAAGGGGACGGGCACCATTGTGCGCAGCACCCTGCGGGCCGTCCCGGCAATGGTGCCCGTCCCCTTTTTCGGATAGGCTCTTATGCACAGTCTGTCGAACCCAATACGCTCGTCAGCCTCTTTCCTAGGAAGAAGACGAGCGACGCTGCGGTTCCCATCGCCTTGGTCGCCGGTCTTGTTATCTTTATAGTGGCCCCTCGCCGAAGCAAGGGCCGAGTTTGAGGTCATTCCGAGTCCGAGGCTGCGTTCATGGTCGATAATGCTCCGTTTCTGTCGTGTCAACACGCTGGTTTGACCATCGAAGGCTACTCGCGCGCGGCCGTTCAATCGTATTGGCGGATAGCCGAACTCAAGCTCGGGTTCGACCTCGGCGCTCAGCCGTGGGAGTTCATGGGAACGCCGACGTGGTTCTTCACGCACACGCATCTCGACCACATCGCGGCTCTGCCGATTTATGTGGCCCGCCGCCGCATGATGCGCATGGAGCCGCCGAAGATCTATCTGCCCGCCTATGCCGTGGAGGATGTACGCAAGCTGCTGATCATCATGCAACGCCTGGATCGAGGCCGGCAGATCTGTGAACTCATCGGCGTCGAGCCGGGGCAGGAGATCGAGTTGGGACGTGAACACGTCGTGACGGCTTTCGCCACGACGCACACCATCCCCTCGCTTGGCTACGTCGTCTGGGATCGCCGCTTCAAGCTCAAGGAGGAATTTCACGGCCTGCCCGGCGACAAGATTCGTGACCTGCGCCTCGGCGGCACGGAGGTGACGCGCGAAGTGCGGACGCCGATTTTATGCTACACCGGCGATACCAACCCGATCGGCCTCGACGCCTACGATCCGGTGTATAAGGCCAAGGTCCTCATCATCGAAATGAGCTTTATTCGGCCCAACCATCGCCGCGACAAGATCCACAAATATGGCCATATGCACATTGATGATTTCATCGAACGGGCCGACCGTTTCGAGAACGAGCTAATCATTGCGGGCCATCTGAGTACGCGGTATACCGTAAACGAGGTCCGTAAAGTCGTCGATGCCAAACTGCCGCCGCGGCTGAGAGAGCGGCTACGGTTGTGGCTGTAGGTGGTTGCTTTTATATAGCCCCCGGCTTGCCGGGGGTTCGCCCCTCCGAGACCTTGTCATCCATGCTAACTCTCCACTTTCACGGCACGACCACCATCCCCCTCGAAGCCGACTGCCTGACTCCCGAGAATCTCGCGGGCAAGTCGCTAGCCGAGATCGCGCAGCTACCCCTCCAACACGGCAACCGCTCCGCTCCACTCGGCGACTTTTTCTCCATCGAAGGCAACGGCGACGATGAGCAACTGCTGCTCGAAGGCGACTGCCGCCGCGTCAAATGGCTCGGAACGAAGATGACGCGCGGCCAAATTACCATTCACGGTGACGTCGGTATGCATCTTGGTGCCGAGATGACGGGCGGCAGCATTGAGGTCTTTGGCCATGCGGACGATTGGCTCGGAGCCGAGATGCGCGGCGGGCGTATTCGCGTGTACGGCAACGCCGGACATCTGGCGGGCGGGGCCTATCGCGGCAGTCCAATTGGCATGCGCGGCGGCGAGATTTTGATCGATGGCAACGCCGGAGATGAGGTCGGCTGTTCGATGCGCCGCGGCTTAATCGCCGTGGGCGGCGACACCGGCGCTTTCCCTGGCGCCTCGATAATCGCGGGCAGCGTCTTCATCTTCGGCAAGCCCGGGCAACGGCCGGGCGCAGGGATGAAGCGCGGCTCGATCGTCTGTTGCGGCGCCGCACCAACGCTCCTGCCGACTTTTCGGCATGATTGCGATTATCATCCGGTATTTTTGCAGCTCTATTTTCGGCAGTTGCGACGATGGGGATTTGAAGTGCCGGAGCACCTTGATGAGCGGATGTGGCGGCGCTATAGCGGCGATTTGGTGGCGCTAGGAAAAGGTGAGGTGCTTTGTATTACCGAGCCTGAATCGTGAGCGAAGGGTATTTGTATCGTAGACGCAGCATCCTGCCGCGTGTTGACCGTTTGCCTCGTTGGCGTGTTGTACTTTCGATGCCATCTAGTCCGACGCGGCAAGATGCCGCGTCTACGATACAATTACCCTTCCCTTACGCTTCAGGCTCGGTAATCAGCGCGATACGCGACGCAATCCATTCGACTAATGGCTTGCCGCGGGCTTCAGGGCGGCGCGCTTCGACGCAATCAGCTTCAGCAAGTTCTTGAACGGGTCGGCGAACTTTTCGAGGCCTTCGCTCATGAGAGTCTCTTCGAGCTTTTTCATATCCACCTTGGCGTCGATCTCGGCCAGGACTTGCGGCGGCGGGAGCTGATCGACCTGCCGTGTGAACGTCTGGTTGCTCGCCTGAACGGCGTCGTTGGTCGCGGGCGGGTTCGTCTCGATGTCTGAGCCCGCGAAGGCGGCGACATATTTCCAGGGGGCGTCTTCTTTCTTCTTGGTGCCGGTGCTGGCGAAGATCATCTCTTGCTTGAGAGGCAGCTTTTTATCGGCCCAGAATTGATTGTTCAGCTTCCAAATACGCTTGGCGTTGACGATGCCGACTTGTCCCTGAGCGGCCGGCGACAGCGACGGCACGGCCTTCTCCGTGTACACATCAAGACGGCTGACGAAGATGCTGTAGACCGATTTGAAATTCTTGAGCGAGGCGCGGCGCTGGGCCCCGCGCCACACATTGTCACGAGCCGTGATGTATTGCTGTTCTGAGAAAATCAGCGTTACGTTGAGCGTGATCCCAGCTGCGCAGAGTTCCTCGAGTGCGCCGAGACCGCCGGGCGTCGCGGGCACCTTGATCATGCGATTGGTATGGCCTGTGCCAAATTTCTTACCCAGCTCGATATAGCGGGCCGACTTTTCCTTGATCGATAGCTTGCAGCTCGGGTCTTCGAGCAGCGGGTCGAGTTCAAAGCTGACATAACCATCGTCGCCATTGGTCTTTTCCCAAACGGGCAAAAAGACTTCTTGAGCATGGCTCACGAGATGATCGGTCACCCGCCAGGCGATTTCTTCGTCGTTCAACCCGTCGCCGATGGCTTCGACGATTTCAGAATCGAAGCGACCCGTTTTGATTAGGTCAGAAATAATGATCGGATTCGAAGTGGCACCGGTCGCGCCGACGCCCGATTCGAGGCGACCTTCTCTGGGTCGACCGAATCGAGCCAGAGTTTTGTTCCCGTGGCGACCAGTGACTGTAACGGCGATGATTGGCTCATAACTATGGCTCCCACGAGTGAGGAAATTGCTATGCGTTCTCTAGTTATTATTATGAATTCGGAGGTTTAATCGGCTAAACGGCTCACTCCGCAAATAAACTCTCCGGCACCAGCGTGTCACATTTAGCGGTGCTTTGATCCCCAGCGCATGGGCTAGGATCGGCGCACATGCTTGCGGCGTCACGGCGTCGGCGCGAATGCCGGGTTTGAGATGCGGGCCGAAAACCATGAGCGGCACATGCGTGTCATACGGATGCGGCGAGCCATGAGTCGTGCCGGTGGAGCGAGAAGACATCAGATAGTACGGTTTTAAGACGACCATGACGTCGCCGCTGCGCTCGGAGTAAAAGGATCGGCGCACACGTTGGCCGATCGGATCATTCTCGATCGGCCCCTGAAGCAGGCGAGTACGTGTGTAGGCCGTCTGGACGAACGAACACGTTTTTACCCATGTCGCCAACGCTTCCTCGACTTTGGCCTGCTCGACGCCGGCAGCTTTGATTGCGGCCTTATTCAGGTAGAAAGACTCTTCTATATAATCCTCGATCCAGTTGCCTTTCGCCTTCGGTTTGGCGCCCTCGAAGGTCTTGCTCAAAAACTCTTCTGCTCCAGCCAAGAACTCTTTCAATATCGCACGGCCGGCCGTTTTGCCCTGAGCGGAGGCGACCTCCGGCAGCGGGCAGATGCCATGATCGGCCGACAACGTCAGCGTATATTTCCCTGGGCCGACTTTCTGATCGAGATACTTGAGCAACGATGCGACGATCCGATCAGTGCGCAACGTCATGTCCAACACTTCCTGAGAGTCAGGTCCCCAAGAGTGGCCGACGAGATCGTTGGAAGAGAAACTAACCAGCAACAGGTCGGATGTTGCGCCGGCTCCGAGTTTCTCGGCATCGATGGCGCGCTTGACGACTTCGAGAAGCAGGTCATTGCCCATCGGCGACGTGGTTACGGAATCGTAATAGTTCTTCCCGGGCGCGGTCAGGCCGCCATCCATGGGATGCGGGAACGTTCGACCCTGGCCATATCCCCCGGCTTCGCCTTTGACATTATCTGGGCCGCTCCATTTGACATAATCCAGATCGGGCTTGAGGTAATCCCATTTCTTGCCGAACCAAGAGTCGGCATAACGCTCGGTGTTGATCGCCTCGATCCACGGATGGACGCGATCGCGGTAGTAGGTGGAAGTAACGAACTTGCCATCGACCGAGTCGAACCAATAGCAGCCATCAGGCCTTCGGCCTCCAGGCAAGACGGCGGAACGGTCCTTGAGCGACAGTGCAAAGACGCGGCCCTTGCCCGCGGTGCCGTCTTTGAGAGCATCCGCAATCGTCGGCGCTAGCAGCAGTTCGGGCGTACCGCCCCCTTTGCGGAGTCGCTTTGTCTCTGTCTCGACGGCCGCCGCGTCCTTTTTTGGTGCCTTTGGAGGGGCCGGCGGCACTGCGCAGTGTAGCGCGGGTCGGAGGAAGAATAGATCTCCTCGCCGCCGGCACGGTCGTACCATTCATTGCCGATGATGCCATGAACGTCCGGCGAAGTGCCCGTGGCGATCGACGCATGGCCCGCGCTTGTGACGGTGCAGGCGTAGGGATAGTGGCAATTTTGAAACCAGACCCCGTCCTTGCCCAAGCGGCGAAAGCCATCGTCGCCGAAAAGCTCCTGCCAACGAACCGGGTAGTCACCCCGGAGCTGGTCGAAGACGAGGATGACTCCAAGCTTGACGACTGGCTCATTCTTTTCGGGCTTTAGCGCGTCCGGCGAATGACCACCGTACAAAAAGATCCGGATGAGGGCCGGGATCATCCACACGAGCTGGAAGAGGAACAAAAACGCGGAGCGCGGCTGTGCTTGCATGGGTATTTCATTCCATTAGAGCGGTTCACCGTGACACTGTATATTGCATCTTTCTACATGAAAGTCGTGGCCGGGGTCGGTACTCCGACCCCGTTTAGCCCGAGCGTCTTCCGAGAACCGGGGTCGGAGTACCGACCCCGGCCACGACCCGCAAACGATAGGACGTGCAATGTCACGGTCAACGGCTTCAGGTGGCACACTCCCTTAAGTGCAAGGTATATTTTATGAGGCCGCGTCCTCTTCTCACAGAGAACTCAGCCCTCTTTCACTTGTTCTTCACGCGATACGGCCATCGTCTTTCTCCCGAAGCACAACCCAACTCTTGCAGCCCGCGTACTCCGGAGTCTCGATGATTTCGCGGGGTTCACTGGCCGGCTCGACTGCCACCGTCAGCGCAAACAGTCCTGGCCGACGATAGGCAAAGCGCGCTCGTACCGTTTCTTCAGACCAGATATGCTGCCCGGCGAGCGATAAGACCTTATCCAGATCCTCATAATAGGATATGTCGCGCACCGCCGCGATGTGGGTCAAGCGGACGTGACCCGGCGCGGGCCGGTCGGCTTCGACTTGCCGCAACAGATCTCGGGCGGCGGGAATGATTCCGGTCTCCTGCTGATGCACATAGGTCGGATAGAGCCAAAAACGCGGATGTTCCGCGCGGAACTCGCCTTGTTCCTCGGCAATGCCGCCTTTGCGTAGGATCAACGATTGGTGCCCCTCGGCGAGGGCGCGGCAGATGACCGCCCACTCTTTGAACGCGATTTGTAGCCCGATCATAGCGGCTCATTCTCCTGTCGATGAGCGCGGAGCATCAGGTGATCGACAGCACTTCGCGGATCTTTATTCTCGTAAAGGACGCGATAGACCTCGGCCGTGATTGGCATCTGAATGCCCATCTGGGCCGACCGTTCATGGACGCTGCGTGTGGTGTAAACGCCCTCGGCTACCATCTCCATGCCGGCCGAGATCTCGCTCCAACGCCGGCCCTGCGCCAGCTGCACGCCGACGGCTCGATTGCGGCCATGCTTGCTGACACAGGTCGTTATGAGGTCGCCCAAACCTGCCAAGCCGGCGAAGGTGGCGGCCTGGGCTCCGAGCGCAACGCCAAAGCGAGTGATCTCGGCGAGGCCTCGTGTGAGAAGCGCCGCCCGCGCGTTGTCGCCCAGGCCCAGCCCTTCGCAGATGCCCGCCGCGATGCCGACGATATTTTTCAAAGCGCCGCCCAACTCGACACCGATCGGATCGACGCTCGTGTAGACGCGAAAGCGTTCCGTGCTGAAACAGCGCTGGACGAGCCCCGCCACCTCGGGAGCGCGGCTCGCGACAACGACGGAAGCAGGCAGCCCGCGGGCCACCTCTTCGGCATGACTTGGTCCACTCAAGACCGCGACTTTTTCGATGCCCAGCAGTTCAGTCAGAATCTCCGTTGGCCGCAGAAATGTCTCGTTTTCCAAACCCTTGGCCAGGCTCACGATCGGCGCCGGCGTCGCCAGGCGGCCGCGCACCGGCAACAGAGCCGACCGGAGGTAAACCGTCGGAATCGCGGCGATCCAAAGGTCCGCTTCCGCAACCGCCACCGTGACATCGAGCGTCAACCGAATGGAATCCGGAACACGCACGCCAGGCAGCAAACGAACGTTCTCACGGTGCTTCTGCAGGAGCAAACCGTTCTCTTCGCGCGGGCTCCAAATCGTGACACGATGGTCTGGTTTCTGAGCGAGCAAGAGCGCGATCGCCGTGCCCCAGGCGCCGTCTCCAAGTACCGCGAAGGTGGTTGGCATTCGTTATTCAGCCCGTAGCCCGTAGTCCGTAGTCCGTAGCAAAATCGGAATATCGCTTTTCTTAAAGGCCCTCTCTTGCAAGCCACGCCTTCCTTAACCAGGGTGCGCTGCGCGACCCTGGGCTTTGATAGGAAACGCCTTCGGCGTTCTAAGAAAGCCTTACCCTACTTGTTTTAGAACGCTGAAAGCGTTCCCTATCAAAGCCCAGGGTCGCGCAGGGCTCCCTGGGTGGGGAAGACGTGGCTTGCCAAAGAGCCTTTGAAAAAGCGAGATATTCCGATTTTGCTACGGGCTACGGGCTACGAACTACGGACTCTTTCCTATTTGAACCGAAGTTCCATGACCCTGATGGTCGATGCTATACGGCAGGAGCGCTTGTGGCACCTGGAACGGACGCCTTGACACGAGGAGAATCCCATGGCCGCGCATCTTCGCGTCTACTCGACTCGCAAGGCACTTCCGGCTAAGGACGCTCAGGCAGCGACGATTTGCGTATGTCTCGCCGACCTGCTGCCGCTTCTGGCCGAGGCCAAGGGCCGCGATTTCGCGTGGCTCAACGATTTCTTGGAAGATGAAGTCGTCATTACGCCGGACCTGTTCGATGTCCTCCAGGCATTTTGCGAGCATCGCCCGTCGGCCTAAGAGCGACAATCAGCTTTTCTTGAACAATTCCGGCTCGTCCTTGAATATCTCCGGCTTACCCAGCTCCTTGAGCTCGTGCATATCGAGTTGGCCGCGAATGTCGCTTTCCACGACGCGCATGCGGGTTTCCAGCTCGTGAAACTTGACCAGGAGCCGCTCGAACTTCGCCGGAAGACTGTCCGGCGCGACCGGTCGCGGCACCTCGGGATAACCGAGCTGCCGCTGGAGCGCGGCAAATAGGTAGAGGGGCTCCTTGCCCAAGTTCGCCTTCGCGATCTTGCCTTCCTTTTCGCCAAATAAGACCGCATGTTTCGCAATATAGTCAGGCTCCTGCCGGAGCTTATCCTGTAGCGCCAATTCGGATCGAAGATAAAAAAGATCGCTAAGATCGATTAGCCCGATCTGATGGGTTGCCTCCTGGATGAACTGCGACCATTCCGGCGGATAGAACGGGTCGGCGGCCATGGCAGCCAAGCCGTCGCTGTAGCCAAGTCGATTGCGACAGATCACTTCGAACTGATAGATGAACAGGCCAGCCGGTGAGACACGGGCGGCGCGGAACTCCGCCTCGCGCTCGAGGACGAGCAGCGCGATTTCGGTGCCGAAGCGCAGGTTTTCGTCTTCGGTCCCTTGAATGATGTAAGCTTGATACGGTGTGAAATAATGCCGCAGCCGCGCGAAGCCGGAGGAGAGCAGCCCCGAGTGCTTTACTTCGGCCGCGAGGAATTGGACGGCATAGGGGAGATGCGTGGTCGAAAGCAGCTCTTGATCGACCTGTTCGAGGATTTCCTGCGTTGCCATACCCGCGATGGTGCGCTTGCGCAGGACGCGGAAGAAGTACGCCTGTTCGATGTATTCTTCGCGCTCGAGTAGTTTCACGGTAGCCATGCGCTCGATGATACCGCGAGGGGGCGCGAATGCGTAGCGATCATCCCCGGATAACCCGGGTTAGCCGGTAGGCGCGTTCCCGATGAAAACGCCTACCGGCCCTATTCCCCCGTTGCCAAGCGTCTAGCCTCATTAGCGAGTGCAGGATGCCTGACGGCTGTTCCTCCGTCAGCAAGTGCTCTAAAGAGGCCTTCGCATGGGCGGCTTCCAGGCCGACTTTTTATCCAGCGGTGCTCGATGTTTAGCCGCGAGCCGATAGGCGAGCGCTGTTTGATAGTGCTATCGCACAGGGCTCGCCTGCCGGCTCGCGGCTAAACGATCTGTACGGGTCCCACGGGCGCTATGTCATGATGTACAATGCATCCAAGAAGGTAATCCACAAAGAGCGACGGGGTGTGACAGAGGAATTTTGATTTTGCATCCCGGTGGGGAGGGGGGTACCCACGCGAAGTTTGGCGCGACGGTCCGAGGCTCATTGTAACCCTAATCAGGACAAGGTTTTGGATTGACGGACCGTCGCGCCAACGCCAGACACGTTTTTGGCGCGACGGTCTCGCTATCGAAGGCGATCACGACGAAAAGAGTGGGCCAACATGGCTGATTCGCTGGGGTCGATCACCAGCTGGTTCCAGGCGCTGCAAGAAGGCGAGCGCGACGGCGTGCAGCCGTTGTGGGATCGTTTTGCGCAGCGCTTGATCGCTCTGGCGCGGCGTAAGCTTGGTGCGCTGCCGCGTCGGGCGGCGGATGAGGAGGATGTCGCGCTCAGCGCTTTCGACAGCTTTTGTCGCGGCGTCGAGAAAGGGCAATTTGCCGACGTTGAAGACCGTGGGGCGCTATGGCAGCTATTGATGATGATTACGGTCCGCAAGGCGATCGACCTGCGCAACCATGAACAGCGCCAGAAACGCGGCGGCGCAGAGGGGCAGCGTCCGGTCAACTCCGGCGCGGCGGATCATGCGCAGCTTGAAAGTTTGCTCAGTAAGGAGCCGCCGCCCGAGCTGGCGGTGTTGCTGGCTGACGAATGCGCCTACCTCATGGGGCTGCTGACGGATGAGGAACTGCGGTCCATAGCGGTGCTCAAGATGGAAGGCTGCACCGACGATGAAATAGCTTCGCGATTGCAGTGCGCGGCGCAGGACAGTGCAGCGGCGGCTTCGGCTCATCCAGCAGATTTGGGAGCAAGAGACTCTATGAAGCAAGGAGAAACGGGAGCCGCGGCCGTGCCGTTATCCTTGGCGATGCGCGTGGATCAGATTTGCCGTGAATTCGAGCAAGCCTGGCGCAGCGGAAAAGCCGTTTCCATTGAAGCGTCCTTGGCGAAGGTCCCGGAACACGAGCGCGATGCGCTACGACGCGAACTCGAGCCGTTGGCCGCGGAATTGAAACAGGGCGGCCTGACTCAGCCATCCGACTGGCCCATCGTGCCGGGCTTCCGCCTGCTCGGCGAGTTGGGTCGCGGCGGAATGGGCGTGGTCTATCGGGCTGAAGAGATCGCGCTGGGCCGCGAAGTCGCGTTGAAAGTGTTGGCTCGGCCATCGGCATCGGATCGCCGCCATCGACAGCGCTTCGAGCGCGAGGCCAAGGCCGCAGCCGGGTTGCACCATACCAACATCGTTCCCGTCTTCGGCTTCGGCGAGCATCAGGGGTTGTCTTACTACGCTATGCAATACATCCGCGGAAGGAGCTTGAGCGCGTTCCTCGATGAAATGAAAAGTTCGCTGCACATGAGCGCGGCCAATGACGCCCAACTCGACGCCTCGAAGACGACTAACATCGTGAGTCCAAAATCGGCCTTAGCTGCCGAGAGTGCTACGGCGATTGTCCGTTCGGCGCCGCGCGAACAGTTGCCCGCCGAGAAGGCGCCGGCGTATCGGCGCCAGGTCGCTCAAATGGGCGCGCAAGCGGCGTCGGCGCTCGAATATGCGCATCGGCAGGGGGTGGTTCACCGCGACATTAAGCCGGCTAACTTACTCCTCGATCCGCACGGCACGGTCTGGATCGCCGATTTTGGGCTGGCCAAGGTCCTCGACGATGAAGAGCTGACTCAGACCGGCGATCTGCTTGGCACATTGCGTTACATGCCGCCGGAAGCCTTCGAAGCCAAGGCAGGCGCGCCGGGCGACATCTACTCTTTGGGCGTCACGCTTTACGAGCTGCTGGCGCTGCGGCCAGCTTTCGCGGAGGCGGATCGCACCAAGCTCATCAAGCAGAAGTTGACCGAGGAGGTGAAACCGCTGCGCCGGCTCGATCGGGCGATCCCACGCGACCTGGCGACCATTGTCGAGAAGGCGTGTGAACAGGAGCCAGCGCGACGTTACGCTTCCGCCGGCGAGCTGGCGGCGGATTTACAACGGTTTCTGGACGATGAACCGATTCACGCCCGGCGGCATGGCCTCACGGAACAACTGAGCCGTTGGGTCATGAAGAATCGGACTATCGCCGCGTTGTGTGCCGCGGTGTTCGTGACGTTGGTCGCGGGAACGACCTTCTCGATCTATTTCGCGGTATTAGCGGGGTGGCGGGCCGACCGCGAAGAATCGGCCGCTACCGCCGCGATTCAGGCCAAGCAACATTCCGACTTACAAGCGGCGCACCTACGGTTCAAGGAGGCCTTGCGCCAGGCCGAAGCCGGCGCGGTGGATGTCGGCCTCTTTGAGATGGTCGAAGCGCTGCGGCTGGCGCCTCGGAATGACGAATCGGCGGCATTTCGGCGCGTTGTCCTCATGAACCTGGCCGCCTGGGAAAAACAGCTGGCGCCGTTGCGTTACGTCATTCGCCTCGGCGGGCCTATATCGGTGACAAAGACGACTGTTCGCCCGATGGGTCGAGACGGCGCAAGCTTCGCCGTGCTGACCCAAGGCCAGCCAGTCCAATTCCATGCTACCGCCACCGGCCAGCTCCAGCGCGAGGGTTGGGCGCTTCCTGCCGACGAGTCGCCGTTGGTGGTGAATGGTGACGCGACGCTGCTTCTCAACCGCGTCGACACGGAAGAAAAATGCGGCCTCCGACTGCGCCGCCTGGATACCGGCGAACTCGTATGCCGCGAATGTCCGGTGCCGTTGCTGCAGCCCGGCCCGGCGCGGCCCGCGTTATTTTCCTCCATCCTATCTTCGCGGTGCGTCATGTCGGGAGCGATGAACGCGAGCCCGCCGGATGGCTTGCGACGCTTTTGGAATTTGGAGCAAGGAAGTTCCTATCCGCTTCAGCTCCCCTGCATTCCTTACACGTACTTCGCGCTCATCAAAGATCACAAAGGCAAACCGGTTGCCGTGACCGTTGCGGATCCAGCCGAAGGCGGCGACAGTGCGCAGCGGCTGCTGGAGCCGTTTTTCGCTCCGGTCCTCAAGTTCTGGGATGTCGAGACGGGGCAGCTGATTCCCTATCCCGTTCATCTGCCGTTTGGCAAGGAACCACGAGTAGGACCGGGAGGGCGCACGTTCCTGTCGACACATCGCGACAACCTGAGCGATCTGGGCGACGGCTCCGTGCGCTGGTGGGACACCAGTACGGGCCGTTTGCTCGACCATTGGCAAGCGCGACGGCAAGCGTACTCCACTATTTTGATGGCCGATGGGCAAGTCCTCGCCGCGCATGGCGAGGATAGGCGCGTGCGCATCTACGACCTGGATACCGGATGGCAGCGCGGCGGCGACATCAGTGTGCCGGGCATGCTAAGGATCTGGGATAGAAATGGCGGATGTTATCCACAGGAGCCCGTGTTGCTCACTTCCTTCGAGGATGGCCTGCTTCGGGCGTGGGACCTAAGCCGCCTGGCAAGACAGAATACCGTGGCATCGAACCCGCGCTCCCGACCCAGCCCTTCCAGCCAACCGCCCGTTGCCTTTCATGCCGCTACCGTGGCGCCTAGCGGAAATACTGTACTTCTTAGCGACGCCGCCAATAGCGACGTTGTCCGACACGCGGATACAGCTTCGGGGAATTTGCTTGGTGCCTTGCTGCGGCAGCCTCATGTTACTCTGGTTGCCTTCTCTCCAGACGAGCGCGTCGTGGCGACGGCGCCTTCTGCCTACCACGACGACACAATTTTGCCCAAACTTCAGGTCCGCGAGGCTCGTTCCGGCCGGTTGTGTTTTCCTCCAATGATAATGTCGACGTTCATTCACTCGCTCGTATTCAGCCCCGATGGCAAGACGCTCGCCGTAGGCTGCCTGGGTGCTACCAAGCTGTTGAATGCCTCGACAGGAGAAATCTTACATGCCCTTTCCGAGAAGAGTTGTCCTGCCATGCTGGCGTTCAACGCCGACGGCACCAGGCTCGCGATTCGATATCGGCCGGGATGGACCGGCGTCGGGGCGGGTATTCGCCTCTGGAACACGGCCGAAGGTCAGCCGCTGGGAGAGTTTCAGGCGCTCTCCTGGGACCAGCCGTTGAGCGGGATGTATTTCGTCGAGAATGGTGAAAAACTCTTAGCCTTGGATATCGAGGGCCATCGCCTCGTGTGGCTCGACGGCCGAACGGGCCAGCTGTGCGACGCGATGCCTCTTACCGGAGATCCGTGCGGACTTGTCGTTCGACCCGATGAGAAACGGGCCGCGATCAGTTACACGGGCGGTCTAGTCCAGCAATGGGATATTCGCGCCGGCCACGCTGTCGGTGCGCCGATGGTGATGCCAGCCCCGGTCACCGCGATGGAATATAGCCTTGATGGTCGGACGCTTGCCCTCGTTTGCAAGCAGAAGATGGCACAAATTTGGGACAGTGCCACCGGCTTGCCACTTGGTCCGCCTTTGCTCCAAGTCGGCGAGGTGCTGGCCGCACACTTCACGCCGGACAGTCGCGAGGTAGTTACCGCCTCTTCCGCCAGCGAAGTGCGCCGCTGGCCCATCGCCGAGCCGCTGCCCGACGACCCCGATCTCCTCGACCTGTGGTTACAAGCCTTGAGCGGCCGCCAACCTACAGGCGGGGAGACGGCATTGCTTGATCCCGATACCTGGCACGACTGCTGCCAGCGCCTCCAAGAGAGAGCACCCTCTCTCGCGGCGAGCCTCGCCTGGTTGCGTGAGTCGCCGGGGCCGGAGACTCGCGCGTCGTGGCACGATCTGCGCGTCCGAGAGGCCGAGGCGTCGGGCAACACGTTCGCTCAACGCTGGCACCTCGATCGATTGAAGCGGCTTCGTCCCTAAATGCTCCTTATATAGCCCCGCTTGCATCCCGCCAGCCCCTCTCTTAGAATGGATTGACTCTCCGAGGCCACGCATGTCTCCCGTCGTGAGGCCCAATCCATGAATCGCCGTATTCGTTCGACTCTGCTGCTCGCGACGGCGCTGTTCCTGTGTCAGGCCGTTTCCGGTTCGGCTCAGCCGGGCAGAGACCCGCGTAGTTCTCATCGCTCAGCGACCGATCCAAGCCTTTCGACCACGGGCCTAGACGAAAAAGCTCTCGCCCTGCGCCTCGGCCTGGCGGAAGATGAATACGATTTCCAAAAGCTCTACGACAGGCTCGAGAAATCTGGCATCTTGAAAAAGCTCGACGAGACGCAGAAAAAGAAAGCCTTTGATTACTACCAAAACAACAAAGAAGAGTTCGCGGAGCTTTCCAAGAAATTCGATCTGGATAGTTTCAAAAAGCTAAAGCCTCAAGAGTTCGAGGCCCTCAAGGCGCAAGCTCAGGGCATGAAAAACGCCGTCGAAAAGAAGGCGGCGGATCCAGTAATCAACGGTGGCGAGGTTGAGAATCCGAATATCAATGTAAAGAAAAATCAGCAACCGCAACTCCAATCCAAAGAATCTCCCGCCACCAAAGCGGATGGCGGGTCCGATCAGCCGGAGTGGGTCGACGCCATGGCCGAACGCTTCGTCGAAGTCATGGGCGACATCGGCTTCGATCAACTTTCCTTGCGCGAGCTGCTCGACGGCGTCCAGACCGATCGATTCCTGTTCGATGGCTTGGACAAGGATTTTTTTAGCGGCTTTGGCCGCTTGAACGAAAGCTTGCCGTCGCTTGGGAAGCTCGATCTGCCCTCCTTCTCGATGCCTGATTTGCATTTGCCGCCAATGCCAAACATTTCGATGCCCAATATGCCCGCGATGCCCCAAATGCCAACTTGGGGCGGCGGATCGATGCCAAGCGCTGGTGGCCTGGGCGGAGTCGCGTCAGGCGCCAGCTTGCTCAATGTGCTGCTGTGGCTTGGCGTCGTCGGCGTCATTGGCTACCTGATGTGGAAGGTCATGACGCTGGCCCGCGAAGAATCAGCGTCAGCCAGGGCCCGTCGCCTGGGCGATTGGCCGGTCGATCCTCGTTCCATTTCGACACGCGGCGAGCTTGTCAAGGCATTTGAATATCTAACACTGCTCCTGCTCGGTTTCGAGGCTTGCACGCGCAACCATGTCGAGATCGCCCACGAATTCGCCGATTGCAAAACAAGCAATCCGGATCTTCAGCGCTCCGAAGCCGAGATCTTGGCCTGGCACTACGAACAGGCACGCTATGCCCCGGAATCGGAAGTCCTGAGCGAAACCGATCTCGTCGAGTCGCGCCGCGCCCTTTGCTATCTCGCGGGGGTAGCTCGCGCATGATCGCGCTCCGCTGGCGTCGCGCCTGGCTTGCCCTGACTCTATCGCTCATCCTGGCTTCCATCGCCGTCGCGCAGGAACCGCTCTTGCCCCAGGCCGGCAAGGCCCGGTTTAGCACCGGCACGCATATCTTACGTCGTTGCCTCTTCGAGCGTAAATTCCAGCCCCTCCGCAACACCGGCGAACTCGACAGCGATAGCCTTCTCATAGTCCTCGGCGATCCAGCGCCCCTGGCAACACTGGCTTCCAGGCGGCCCCTCCTCCGCGACTTCGTCCAACAAGGCGGCGCGATTCTCTTCGCCACCGATTGGGAGGTCAGCCCGAGGACTGAGCGCGACCTGCCCGACGTCTTAAATGACCTCGCCGGCGTGAATATCTACGGCCAAGTGTTGGTTAACATACATTCGCCAAGGTGTTATAAAAATCGCGACTATCAACCCTTTCTATTTCCTGCCAAAGGTGACACACCCTCTCGGCTGTTTGCTGGCTTGGAAGTGGAAAACTCCAACTATGTCCGCGTAGCCACCGATTTGCCCACGTGTCTAACGCTTCGCAAGGACGGACTGCCCGCAGGTATCTCCTATTTGGCCTTTCTGCCGGACGGCTGTCGAATCGAGAATGGTCCTCCCGTTCCTCCCGATGGCACCAGGCCTCTATTCGCTGTCGGCGGCGAGATAGGCAAGGGCAAGATCCTTGTCATGGCCGATCACAGCGTCTTCATCAATTCCGTCATGGCCCCGATGGATACGACCAACGTCGAATTCACTCAGAATGTTCTAAAATGGCTCAGCGAAAAGGACGGCGGCCGACGCAACAAGGCCCTGCTCTTTACCGATGGCACCGTCGAGAATCTCTTCGAGGTGCCGGTCAAGCAGAACAAGCTGTCGCCGCGCGACGCCCGCGCCTACGGCGTCGCCTATATCGACGCCGCCCTCCATCAATGGGAGACCCGAGGCGAAAACGGCGTCTTCAACGACGCCATCAATAAGCTTCTGCCGCGCTTGTGGCCCTTTTTGACGGCGCTCTTAGGCATGATTCTCTTTGGCTATCTTGTATATCGCTTTACCTGGGCCGGATCGTTTCGCCGCGAGCCTGGCTTGGCCCTATTCTCGCGCGCGGTCGCGCTCCATCGACCGGAAGGTCCCGTCCTGGGCGAACGTCACGAGGCGCAGATTCGCGATAACAATTTCCTCGAAGAGGCCCAGGCTCAGGCCCGGACCTTCTTCGCGGACGCACTCGGGCTGGAGTCGTGTCCGAAGACTATGCCGAAAGTCGTTGTTCGCACCTGGTGGGGTCGGGGCTCCCTTAACCGCATGGTCGAACGACTCTGGACCGTGGCCCGCGGCAAGAATCCGAAGCCGGTGACGAAGAAACAATGGACGGCCCTCTTGAGCGACCTCGAAACGCTGCGAGGAGCCCTCAAAGATCAGGCGCTGCGACTGCAACCCGGAGGCAAGGCATCTTCATGAAACCGCCGACGCTACCGCTTCAATTTGCCTCTTCCACCAATCATCAAGACGTGCCCGCGTCCGTGCGCGACCTGGCAGCGCGGATGCGGTTGCTACGCGATCGCGTCGTCGCCGAAGTGGGCCGCGTCGTCGTCGGCATGGAAGATGTCACCAAGCAATTCATGATCGCCCTCCTCGCCGGCGGCCATGTCCTGCTCGAAGGCGTCCCCGGCGTGGCCAAGACTACCCTCTCGAAGACCTTCGCCCGCGTCCTCGGCACGCAATATCAGCGCATCCAATTCACGCCCGACCTGCTGCCGTCTGACGTGACGGGAACCTACATTTACGACCGCAAACAGAATGAATTCACTCTGCGCAAAGGCCCGATTTTCTGCCAGGTGCTGCTTGCCGACGAGATCAACCGCGCCCCGGCCAAAACGCAATCGTCCCTGCTAGAGGCCATGCAAGAAGTCCAGGTAACAATCGAAGGGACAACGCTGTTGCTGCCCCGGCCGTTCATGGTCCTGGCAACGCAGAACCCGATCGAGCAGGAGGGCGTCTATCGCTTGCCGGAAGCCCAGCTCGATCGCTTCCTGCTCCGTGTCGAGATGGGCTATCCCGGCCGCAAGGGCGAGATAGCCATGCTTCATCTGCATAGCAAACCGATCGTCGAAGCCGACCAGCTCATGAACGCCGATGAGATTCTGAGCATTCAGGGGCAACTGATTCACGTCTACGGCGAAGAGATGTTGCACGAATATATTGTGGACCTGACCGAAGCCAGCCGCGAGCATCCGGATGTCGCCCTCGGCGCCAGCCCGCGCGCCGCTCTGTGTCTTCTCCGTTGTGCCCGTGCCCGCGCCCTTCTCGAAGGCCGTCACTATTTCACGCACGAGGACGTGCAGGCCGTCGCACACGGTGTTCTCTGTCACCGCATTATCCTGCGCCCCGAGGCCGAAGTCGAAGGCCGACAGACCGCCGATGTCGTCAAGGACCTGCTAACGTCGGTGCCGGTCTTCGTGGCGCCGGCATGATATAATCTAAATAGAAACAATTCCTTATATAGCCCCCGGCTTGCCGGGGGTGTATTTGTTTTGGTTTTGGATATAGCACGGCAGTGTCGCGGGTTCAACCCCCGGCAAGCTGGGGGCTATATAAGTCTCTCTCCCCTTTCATGGAGGTCCCATGACCGCTCTCTCTCCCGCCAAAAATGGCGTTATCCAGGCCCCACACGCGCCGTTACCGGTTTACGCGACATCGCCGATCTTCATGATGGCTTGCCGCCAACTCGAAGCAGTGGCCGAGGTCATTGACATCGATCCCGGCGTACTCCATCGCATGAGTCTGCCCAAACGGGCCATGATCGTCAGCATTCCCGTTCGCATGGATCATGGCGGCACCGAGGTTTTCTGTGGCTATCGCGTGCAACATAGCCTGACCAGCGGGCCTTCCAAGGGCGGCTTGCGCTATCACCCAAGCGTCGATCTCGGCGAAGTCGCGGCCCTGGCTATGTGGATGTCGTGGAAGTGCGGCATCATGAACCTGCCATTTGGCGGAGCCAAGGGCGGCATCAGCGTCGATCCCTCGGCCCTGTCGTTCGGCGAGCTGGAACGTCTGACACGCCGTTTCACCGAGGAAGTCCTCACGATCATCGGCCCGCGCCAGGACGTCATGGCCCCCGACCTTGGCACCGACGAACAGACGATGGCCTGGATCATGGACACCTATTCCATGAAGGTCGGCTACGCTTGCCCAGAGATCGTTACCGGCAAGCCCGTCGAGCTGGGCGGCTGCGTCGGCCGCCGTGAGGCGACGGGGCGCGGCGTCACCTATTGCATCCTCGAAGCTCTCAAGGAACTCAATCTCAAGCCGGAGGAATCAACGGCGGTCGTCCAGGGCTTTGGCAATGTCGGCTCGGCCGCCTGCGTCGAGCTGGCGCGCCACGGCGTCAAGATCATCGCGGTCGGCGATCGCTTCGGCTCGATTCGCAACACCAAAGGCCTCGACCTCGCTGCCCTCAATGCCCATGTCGCCAAAACCGGAAAGGTGGTCAATTTCCCCGGCTCCGAGGCAATCGACCCGGAAGAGATGTTGACGATGCCTTGCACGGTGTTGGTTCCGGCGGCTCTTGAGCGTGTCATCAATGCCGAAAACGCGGCCAAACTTCGCTGCCGCGTCCTCGCCGAAGGGGCCAACGGTCCGACCACGCCTGACGCAGACGAGATCATTAAAGATAGCGATATATTCCTTATCCCCGATGTGCTCTGTAACGCCGGCGGCGTGACGGTCTCGTACTTTGAATGGGTGCAGGACATTCAGCAGTTTTTCTGGGATGAGGAGATGATAAACCACAAGCTGCAGACCTTGATGTTGCGAGCGTTTCATCAAGTGCGGACCTTGGCGACCAGCCGCAAGCTGGCGATGCGCACGGCGGCGCTAAGTTTGGGTGTGCAAAAGATGGCGACGGAGAAAATGAAACGTGGCCTGTACCCGTGAGGTGAGGATCACTGGATGCAAGCGCCAATGCCAACGAATTGAGCCGCGTCTCCGTCGTATCCGCGCGCGACATGAAGACGACCGGACAGGCCGCGCCGCAGAGAACGCCGCCGAAGCGGCAGCCGGCGGTATACATGATCGCCTTGACTGTAAGGTTGGCCGATGAGAGGTCAGGAAAGAGCATGATATCGGCGGCGCCGGTGACCGGACCCTGGATGCGTTTCTTCTCCCCCGCGTCGGCGGCATAGGCGAGGTCGAACGACAGCGGCCCTTGAATGACGCAGCCGGCAATCGCCCCCGCCTGGCTGCGCCGCTGAAGCTCGGCGGCGTCGAGCGTTTCCGGCATCGCCTCGCTGACCGATTCGCTCGCCGCCATCACCGCGACACGCGGCTGCTCGACCCCGAGCCCATGAGCAACCGCGAGAGCGCTTTGAAGAATGTCGATCTTTTGATCGAGCGTCGGCCGAATGCAGATGCCGGTATCGGCCAGCAGAAAACGCCTACCGTCGCGCTGAATTTCCATCAAGACGATCTGGCATATCACCCGGCCCGCGCAATCCCTTCGCCGAATCCAACATCGCCTTGAGCAGAGCTGGCGTTGCGATTTGTCCCTTCATAAGCATCTTCGCGCGACCCGCTTTGACCTCGGCCACCGCCGCCGGAGCTGGCTCTTCGGTGTCGATCAAAGTGAAACCAGCAAGATCGATCCCGCGCACTTCCGCCGCGCGACGCATGTCCGCCTCGCGCCCCGTGACAATGGGCGTCACCCAGCCACGATCACATGCGGTGCGCAGCGCCTGTAACACGGTCGGCTCCGCGCCGCCAACCGCCGCGACCGGTATCGGAGTGCCGTGCGCATCGGTAGCGCAATAGAGGGCATCGAAATCAGGAACAGGATTACAATGATCGGACATAATTGTCGAAGAGCCTACGCGGTTCGGCCAGCTGCCATTATACAAATAGCGCTCGATTACCATGCAATTGGAGCTTCGCTAGCCGTCGGAGGCCCGCGGATGCCAGTAGCGCCGCTACGCCGCGCGAGCCAATATGATTGTCCGCCAAATCCAATGAGCGCAGTGTCGGACCAAATGCGACGCCCGCCAGAGCCTCCGCGCCGTCATCTCCGATGTGGTTATCTGCCAGGTTGAGTCGCGCAAGACTCGAAAAATGCGTTCGATTCAGAAAGTGCAGCCGCGCCGCGATCGCAGATAGCGTTCCCGCTCAGGTCCAGCTGCGCCAGACTCGCCATACGCCGGCAGCGGGCAAGGCGCCGTAGACCCACGTCGCCCAAATGATTTTCCGACAAATTCAGGCGTCGCAATTTACCGAGGTAAGGCGATATGCAAAGGGCATCCACACCGTTCACGTCGAGAGCATTGCAAGAAAGATCGAGCGAATCGAGACGTGCCAAGTGCGGACAAAGGGCCAAGTCGGGAAGATAACGCCCCGCCGCGAGGAGTTGAACGTGACGCAGTGGCCAGTGGCGCAACAGTCGTGCAGCATTATGAAGAAAGACGCCGGCGTCGATCCTTATCGATTCGACAAAGCCGCGCTGAAAGCGCCAACCATCAACTAGTTTACCGCACGGGCCGACCCAGGCGTGAATATGATCGGTCAGCAGCTCACGCTCTTGCGTTTTCAGCACCTCTCGAAGCGGATCGCGGACCGGCAGCCGGGAGCGCTCGATCTGGAGTCGAATGAATGTGCCGCGCGGATCGTTTCTCTCTTCGAGCCAATCGGCGTAGATGAGCCGCGGCTCGAGGTTGTCGGGCTGGCTTATTATGTCCTCAGTGAAAGCGTCCGCCATCGTCATCGGCTCAATAGACTCCCTGGGGAAACAGTGTCTCCGCTCGGTCCCAATGGGGCCATCGCGCGGAACGATTCTCGGCATGGGGATCAAGGCTGCAAGGTGTTCGTGGAGAGTGCGAACGAGTTTTTCGGGACGTGTCAGGGCCTCGGCCGCTCACACGATCGGCAGCATTGTTATCATTATACCCAGTTGGATCAATCGCAAACGGCGTGCCTGAGAAAAGATTGTGAAGATGGGAACCGTAAACGCCAACACCCCGCTGGTTTCCCAGCGGGGTGTTGCAAAAACCCGGCGATGACCTACTCTCGCCCGCGAAGGACTACCATTGGCCCTGGATGCTTAACGGCCGTGTTCGGAATGGGAACGGGTGTGGCCATCCAGGTATGCTCACCGGGAAGTTCGTTGGCCCATCCGAGCCTGAAGCGTTAGCGAAGGGTATTTGATTTCCTTCGCTAACGCTTCAGGCTCGGATGGAGCCTTGTATACAAATGGCAGTGGTAGATTGTTCGAGTCGGAGAACGTTGCCTGAGCCTGATATGCCCGGTCTTTGGAGGGACCGGGGAGGGGATCAATGCGGCGAAGCGCTTGGCTGTTAGTACCGGTTAGCTGAGTGGGTTGCCCCACTTACACACCCGGCCTATCGACCTGGTAGTCTTCCAGGAGCCTTCGTTCGTATAGAACAGGAAACCTCGTCTTGCGGGGGGTTTCACGCTTAGATGCTTTCAGCGTTTATCCGGGCCGTACATAGCTACCCAGCGCTGCCCCTAGCGGGACAACTGGCACACCAGAGGTACGTCCCTCCCAATCCTCTCGTACTAGGGAGAAATCCGCTCAAGTTTCCTACGCCCACAACAGATAGGGACCGACCTGTCTCACGACGGTCTAAACCCAGCTCACGTACCGCTTTCATTGGCGAACAGCCAAACCCTTGGGAGCTTCTCCACCCCCAGGATGCGATGAGCCGACATCGAGGTGCCAAACCTCCCCGCCGCTGTGAACGCTCAGGGGAGATAAGCCTGTTATCCCCGGAGTACCTTTTATCTGTTGAGCGACGGCCTTTCCATCCAGCACCGCCGGATCACTAAGCCCTGCTTTCGCACCTGCTCGTCTGATGGGACTCGCAGTCAAGCACCCTTATACCTTTACGCTCTTTGCCCGATTGCCGACCGGGCTGAGGGTACCTTTGGGCTCCTCCGTTACTCTTTGGGAGGAGACCGCCCCAGTCAAACTGCCCACTTAGCACTGTCCGCCGCCCAGATTCATGGGTCGGGGTTAGAATTCAAGCACAACAAGGGTGGTGTTTCATTGGTCGACTTCGCTGGCGCCGGGACGCCAACTTCTACGTCTCCCACCTACGCTACGCATGCTGGGCCTAAACCCAATACTAAGCTGCAGTAAAGGTTCACGGGGTCTTTCCGTCTAGTTGCGGGTATGTTGCATCTTCACAACAACTACAGTTTCACCGAGTCGCTGGCGGAGACAGTGATCCGGTCGTTACGCCATTCATGCAGGTCGGAACTTACCCGACAAGGAACTTCGCTACCTTAGGACCGTCATAGTTACGGCCGCCGTTTATCGGAGCTTCGGTCGCAGGCTTCACCCGAAGGCTAACCTCCTTCCTTAACTTACCGACACCGGGCAGGCGTCAGTCTGTATACTTCCACTTACGTGTTCGCACAGACCTGTGTTTTTAGTAAACAGTCGCCAGATCCCTTTCACTGCGGCCCCCCGAGCCTTGCAACCCAAGGGGCACCCCTTCTCCCGAAGTTACGGGGTTAATTTGCCGAGTTCCTTCGCCAGCGTTCTCTCGAGCGCCTAAGAATATTCATCTCGCCTACCTGTGTCGGTTTTAGTACGGACACCAATGTCGTCCCACATACGCTTTTCTTGACTGTCTTTCCAATGGCTTCGGGATCGTATATGCCCTCCACCTTGCGGTACGCCCCCTTCTAGCAGAGCGCCCACTGTCCAGCCAGCGTCCGTATGTGCTCAACCTTCATTAGTGGTGCAGGAATATTAACCTGCCGTCCATCGACTACGCCTTTCGACCTCGTCTTAGGGTCCGACTAACCCTGGGCGGATTTACCTTCCCCAGGAAACCTTAGGCTTTCGGCGAACGGGATTCTCACCCGTTTTATCGTTACTCGTTCCGGCATGATCACTTGTGCTTCGTCCAGGGTCCGTTGTCCGTACCCCTTCACCCTATGGCACAACGCTCTCCTACCGTGTATTACTACACCCGCCGCTTCGGTAGTACGCTTAGTCCCGTTCATTATCGGCGCAGGATCCCTCGACCAGTAAGCTATTACGCACTTTTTAAATGATGGCTGCTTCTAAGCCAACATCCTGGCTGTCTCAGGGATCCAACTTCCTTTCGCACTGAGCGTACTTTAGGGACCTTAGCGGGCGATCTGGGTTGTTCCCCTCTCGACGATGAAGCTTATCCCCCACCGTCTAGCTGCCCAAACTTGGTACAATGGTATTCGGAGTTTGGTTCGGAAGGGTAGCCGGGTAGGCCCCCTAGCCGATTCAGTCGCTCTACCCCCATTGCCAACTATCTGGACGTTAACCCTAAAGTTATTTCGGAGAGAACGAGCTATCTCCACGTTTGATGATACTTTCAATCCCCCACACAGCTCATCCCATAGTTTTTCAACACTAATGAGTTCGGACCTCCATGAGGCATTACCCCCACTTCATCCTGGCCATGCGTAGGTCACGTGGTTTCGCGTCTACCGCCACGAACTATTCGCCCTATTCAGACTCGCTTTCGCTTCGGCTCCGCGTCAGAAACGCTTAACCTGGCTCGTGACGGTAAGTCGCCGGATCATTATGCAAAAGGCACGCCATCACCCTGGTGTCACCACCGTAGGGCTCTGACCGCTTGTAGGCATGTGGTTTCAGGTTCACTATCCTCCCCTTGTCGGGGTTCTTCCCATCTTTCGCTCGCGCTACTTCTTCGCTATCGGTCACCAGTGAGTACTTAGCCTTGGGAGATGGGCCTCCCGGATTCGAGCCGACTTCCACGTGTCCGGCCCTACTCAGGTGTCAAGCTGGCTCACTTCCCCTGTCACGTACGGGACTTTCACCCTCTATGGTCCAACATTCCAGAAACATTCCGCTAGGGTACCATGAGATCCGTGCGCCTGATCCTACAACCCCACTCGGACGAGTCCAAGTGGTTTGGGCTGATCCGCGTTCGCTCGCCGCTACTGACGGAGTCGAGGTTTCTTTCTTTTCCTCCGGGTACTGAGATGTTTCAGTTCCCCGGGTTCGCGACCCGTACCTATGTATTCAGTACGGGACTGTTCGGGTATCCCGGCCTCAAAGCTCGTTTAACAGCTCCGCCGGGCTTATCGCAGTTTTCCACGCCCTTCTTCGCCTACTGGTGCCAAGACATCCCCCACATGCCCTTAGTAGCTTGGCCGCATTGATCGCCTCCCCCCGCCGCCCCTGACTCCATCCCCATTGAGGATGAATCCAAAGCTCAAAACAGAAAGCAGACAACCAACTTCCAAGTTACCACCCACCGCTGCATCACGGTGGGATAGAGTAACAAAATCCACTCTATTCTCAGGCTCTTACAAGAGTTCTCTATCATTTCAAGAAACTACGACTACACATATCTCTTGAGAAGATATCCATAGTCTCGTTGCTTGTGACTCGCAACAATCTACCGCTGCCAAATTGTCAAAGAACAGGAACCGATCAGAGACCGGGCCTTTTCGGCACGGAACCTAAGCCTTGTTTTCGACTTAAGTCCTTTGCCAGAAACTTCTTACAGTTTCAATGCTATTCGTCATGACTACAGGTGTCAATGGAACTTCAATACTTTTTCCATTTACCTCCGCGAGTCCATGAAAAAGGTGTCAGGCATCATTTGCCGGAACGGCCCGAAGGGTGCTGCGCACAAATGGTGCCCGACACCTTTTTCATGGACTCGCAAGTCCGACGATGGAGATGGAGGGATTCGAACCCACGACATCCTGCTTGCAAAGCAGGCGCTCTCCCACTGAGCTACACCCCCTGAAATCGAAAAGGTGTCGGGCACCATTTGCCGGAACGGCCCGAAGGGTGCTGCGCACAAATGGTGCCTGACACCTTTTCGATTTCAATACATGATTCGACCGCATTGGGCGTACTTGGATTCGAACCAAGGACCTCAGCTTTATCAGAGCTGCGCTCTAGCCAACTGAGCTATACGCCCGGCTAAGTAAAAACAAAAAAGCCAAACCCCGGTGGGTTTGGCTCTATCCAGCGTCAATAAATGGGATAGAGCTTAGCAGACCTCGGTAATTGATTGAATAATTGCCAGCATGAACACCCCGCGCAAAAAATCGGCCAAGCCCATCAAGGGGGATTATAGGCGCGATTAGAACGCTGTCAACTGAATCTTGCAAAAAGACATGGCGAGCGGCGCGCCATCGGCCGGACGTGTTGGTCACAGGCACGTCGGGGCATTCGTAGCGTTCACGTCGGGCTGACGCCGCGACGCTCGCCATTGATTATTGCTCGGACCCAGAAAATATGAGAGGTTGTCCATTATGATCCTCCACCGCCTCGTTGCCCTGTTCGTCACGATCGCCCTTGGCCTCCTCTCGCGGCTTTATCCCATCGGCTGGTCTCTTTACGACAAAAGCCTCGGCGATGTGCTTTACGCCGTCGCAGCCTATCTTGCGATCGCTCTCGTTTCGGGCCGTCCTTGGTGGATTGTCGCTCCCGTTGCCTTGATCGTGTGCGAGGCGATCGAGTTCTTTCAAGCCACTGGCGTTCCGGCACAGCTTGCTGCTCAATATCCCTTGGTTCGCTGGCTTTTGGGAACCACATTCGCCTGGCACGATGTGGTTTGCTACATCGTCGGCGTGGCGGCAATCACGCTTATTGACGTTGCACTATTTGATCCGAAAAGGCGAAGGCCGAAGTGAGCGAAAGTTGTCTCGCCTTACCCATCGAATTGAACTCCCTAATATAACAATTGGTCAGGCTATTCTGTTCGTGTGATCGTGCCCGCTTTTATGGGGACACATACCATCTTTATTTGGAGGCCAAGCCCATGGTCGAAGACAAAACTATTCGAATGAGCCTCAGCACTTTCGGCGTCACGTCGGTGCGCGCAACGCCCTTCGTTCTTGTTAATGATAATCCGCATGAAGGCCTCGGAAGCGACATTGGAGCTGGGTTTGGCCAAGCTGAAGCGGCAGCGCGAGGCGGCGCCGCAATGGTTGAAGCGGCTCGGTGCCGAAAGTGTTGAGTTTGGGGAACCTCACTTTGCCGACCAGGCCGACATGGATCCAATGATGAAGATGCGGGCGGAGACCGTAAAGACGCAGAGGAAGTTACAGGGCAAACCGACGACAGACGAACGGAATCGCGATGTAGTCATGGTTCTCACCGCCCGATGGAATATCGCCTTGATGTCGGCGGAGGAAGCCTTGGTGCTCTTGGATAGGCTGCGGTTTGAAGCCAATGAAGATGTGGCGCCGCCCGAACCGGTTGAGGAACCAAAAACCTGGGACTCGCCGCAAGAGCAGATCCAGCACATGATGGCCCAAATGCAGCGAATGCACGAGATGCCGCAGGACGACCCGGCTCCCATCTTCCTGTTCATTTCTCGACTCGACGACAATCAGGTAAAGGCGGCGATGGCGGTGGCGTTCTCCAACGCTCGCGCGAACGCGGAGAGCGTGGCCGGCACCGCGGGTATGCGAATCGTCGCTCTCGCGTCGATCTTCAATCACGCCGGCCATCTCGTGAGTGATGCCAAAGCAGACAAAATGCTCGATCGACGTGGCCTCCTGTCCAAGCTGGCGGGGAGCGCCTACGATCTGACGGAGAATGAGATAGTATCGGAAGATGCTCGCACCGTGGAGTTCGCGGTGAAACTGCAGGTGACGTTTTACGTGGATGCTTTGGTGCGAGCGATAACAGAAGCTCCAACCTAACCCGCGCTGTCCTTTGGGGCTAGTAGGTCTGCCATTGGCAAAGAGTAACTCCGCATGCACGAATTCCAAGACCGCGTCGTCCTCATCACCGGTGCCGGCAGCGGCATTGGCCGCTCGCTCGCGGTCGCGCTGGCGACGGAAGGGGCTGCGCATCGCGGCCATCGATCTTCATGAGGGCCCGCTTATTTCTCTAGCCGCTGAACTCAAAGGCAAATCGGTCACCTGGGCGACGGCGGATGTGACGGATCTCGCGGGCCTTCGTGCCGCGGTGACGGACCTCGAAGCTGCGCGTCGGGCCTACGGATATGCTCATCGCCAGCGCGGGAATTGGGCGAGCGACGCCAGCGGCGGAGTATAAGGCGGAAGACTTTGCGGCTCAGGTGAATGTCAATCTCATTGGTGTCTCCAATAGTATCGACGCGGTCTTGGCCGGAATGCGCGAGCGGCGCCGCGGGCATTTGGTGGCGTTGTCGAGTTTGGCGTCCTATCGCGGGCTGCCTCACATGGCGGGGTATTGCGCGAGCAAGGCGGGAGTCAATG
Source organism: uncultured Planctomycetaceae bacterium (assembly GCA_963790585.1). Classification (GTDB taxonomy): domain Bacteria; phylum Planctomycetota; class Planctomycetia; order Gemmatales; family Gemmataceae; genus CAWBOY01. The sequence goes on along the minus strand of CAWBOY010000007.1, from coordinate 731,755 downwards.
CGCTGTTTGATTCGCTGCGGGTCGAGCTGCGGCCGTTCAACATCTCGGCGACGACACTTTGCCCCGGCTTCATTCGCACGCCGATGACGACTCCGCTTGAAATCCCAGCCCATGCAGGCATGATGGAATTAACCGACGCCGTGCCACGTATGATTCAGGCGATTCGGCGTCGGCGCTCGTATCACGCTTTCCCGTTTCGCAGCGCCTGGCAGGTGCGGCTGCTAAAATATCTGCCGCGCTCGTGGAGCGATTGGCTGACATATAGGGCGTTTCGAGACCTGGAACGGAAATGAGACATGGAATCGCTGTTCCGCTATGTTGCCCCCCAGAGCACGTGCGGCTACTTGCCGGACCGACTAGCGAGCTTGGAATATGAACACGTCGCGTCGATGACGCCGGCCGAGTATCAACGCCGCATGTTGGATGGTTGGCGTCGCTTCGGCATGATGCTGTTCCGCCCGGCCTGTTCAGGCTGCCGTATGTGCCAGCCGATTCGTGTGCCCGTGGCCACGTTTCGGCCCGACCGCAGCCAAAAGCGGACCTGGAAGGCCAACCAGGATGTCGTCGAACTCCGCATCGGCCCGCCGCGAGTCGACGCTGCGCGATTGGCCCTCTACGATCGCTTTCACGAATATCAGAGCGATTCCAAGGCTTGGCCACGGCATCCCGCCAAGGATGAAGCCAGCTATGCCGAATCGTTCGTGGATCATCCTTTTCCCACGGAAGAATGGACCTACTATCACGAGAGTCAGCTCGTCGGCGTCGGCTATGTCGATGCTCTGCCAGCAAGCCCCGCCCGAGACGGCTGGGGCGGCGCGACCGACTCGGCCCCGCCAACATCGCTTTGGGAACCGCTACCTGGATGTCTATCGGCCATTTACTTCTTTTACGATCCTCAACACCGGCATCTGTCGCTCGGCACCTACAACGTCCTCCGCATCGTCGACGAGGCCGCGCGCGCGGCTTGCCCCATGTACATTTGGGCTACTACGTCGAAGGCTGCCGGTCGTCAGAGTACAAGGGGCGCTTTGTGCCGAATGAGGTGCGCGGGGAAGATGGGGTATGGCGGACGTTGCGAGATTGAGTATGCACGGTGAGACTATTTTCACCAAAACATGAATCCAAGCCATCCACTCAGCCTTGACATGCTTTCCTTCATTCATTATCCCATCGATTGACTTTGAGGAATGATTCCTCGCGCCTGTCCAAGGAAGGACGGCATGGCTGATTCGTTTTCCGGGAAATTGCAATTGTGGAGCGGCGCGCGCGCGGGATCGGCGCACGATTTCGCGCTGGCGCCGACGCTGCCCGCCGCTACCGCTTTGACCTTGCGCCTCGTCGCCGCTGAGGTTTTCGGCGGCATGCAGCGGATACGAGCGGGCGCCGAGCCGTTTTCGCTCCAGTGGTTTCTCGACGTCGAACATGCCCGCCACGCCCGCCATGGTCGCTGGATTCCCCATCTTCTCGAATTTCAAAAACACAAAGGCGAAACGCTCCTCTGCATGGGAGCGGGGCTGGGTACCGATTGGGTCCAATACGCCCGTAACGGCGCGGAAGTCTGTGTCTGTAGCTCCTCGCAAGAACAGCTTGCCCTGGTCCAGCGTAACTTCAGTCTACGCGGTTTCCCCGGTCAATTTCTTCATGCCGGTCCCTCTACCCTACCCTTGAGGTCGGCCTCGATCGATGTGGTTTGCCTCACCGGCCTGTTGCAGGAAACCACCGATCCGCAGTCCTTGGCCGACGAGATCTATCGCGTCCTCAAACCCGGCGGCAAGGTGTTGGCCGTGACGCCGGCCTATTATGACATCGACTTCTGGTGCCGCAGCTGGCTCCCCTGGACGCGCGCCTCCTCGTCGCCGACGGGGCCGGTCGCCTATAGCCGTTGGACGATTCGACGGCTATTCGGTCCGTTTGTCGAGCATCGCGTCCGCAAGCGCCAACTCCGTCGCTCCGAAGTGCCTCATATCTGTCGCTGGCTGCCGTTGCCCATCCTCGAACGAATGTTTGGCCGGGTGCTCGTACTCAAGGCGTTCAAACCTCTCAGCGCCGCCATGTCTTTGCAAGCCGCCGCCTAGAATTTCCGCTTCTTCCATCCTTTCCATTTGATCGTCACGATCCATTCTGCCGATATTACCCCCAAGTGCCGGATAATCGTTTGGCATGCAACGCACGCCTGGCGTGGGGGAGCTTTCAATCATGGCGATCAATCGTTTCGCGGTCGTAGCCGGGCTGATTTTGCTCACGGGCTGCAACAGCTTTTCCAACGGTCGATCGCCGTTTTCTCCAGCGCATCAGCTCACGCCGGAAGCCAAGGCCGTGAAGCAAAAGTTTGACCAGCCCGATGTGCCGCGGGAGCTGAACAAGCGCGTCATCGGGCCCTATCTCCTCGAACCGGGCGATGTTGTGTTGATCCAACCCGCCGACCCGGAATCGACTCTCCGCTTGCCGGGCGATCAGCCGATCCTACCCGACGGCACCATCCAACTCGGCCGCTTCGGCAAACTGATGATCGCCGGCAAGACGACGGAAGAGATCGAGTTGGCCGCGCGTGAGCTAATTAAGTCTCAGACCAAGGAATCCTCCGCCGTGACGGTGCGCATCGTCAGCCGTGTGAGCAAGGTGTTTTACGTGCTGGGCCAAGTCAATAGCCCCGGCGCCTTTCAATACACGGGCCGCGAAACGGTACTCGACGCCATCGTCGCCTCGGCCGGCGGTCTAACCGACGGAGCCTCGCGCAAACATATCATCGTGAGCCGTCCGACGGCTCCCGGCCAAGAGCGCATCATCATGGCCGTCTGTTATCACGATATCGTGCAACTCGGCGATGTGACGACCAACTATCAGCTGATGCCGGGCGATCGGGTTTATGTGCCATCGAAGTCGGTGAAAGAAATGTTGGGCTGCGATAAGGGGCATTGATTCATCCCGAGCCCAAAGCGCAAGCATGCCTTTGCTGAAATAGGGGTTGAGCAATTCGTTGCATTCGACCCCCCCATAACCCCTCCGAACGAATTCACATAATCTTCACAATTGAGGTGAGCGCGCCTTTTCAGGGCCCGAAACGAAAGCCATAACGTTTCCCGTCGCCTCCCGATCGGGTAAACTGCTGATATCGAACCAGCAGTTTTACGCCCCAACGGGAGAGCGCGATGCGGCGGATGGCGATAGCGTATGTGATTTTGATAACTGTGACGATCGCGGCTCCCGCTGAGCAGCCTTCCAAGGACCTCGCGCCCGACCACGCCGAGAAGATGGCGAAGGGACGCGAGCTTTTCACCCAATCGATTCGACCGCTGCTCATCGACCAGTGCCTCAAATGCCACGGCGGCGACAAGACGCGCAGCGGCCTCGATCTCACCTCGCGCGAAGGCGCTCCTCAAGGGCGGCGACAACGGTCCGGCGCTCGTCCTCGGCAAATCCGCCGAGAGTCGGCTCTACAAGTTCGCCGCCCACCTCGACCAACCACATATGCCCCCAAAAGAGCCGAAGCTCAAAGACGAATCGCTCAAGCAGCTCGCCGTCTGGATCGATCTTGGTGCGCCTTATGACAAGCCATTGCTGGACAAGGCCGTCGTCAAGAAACCGATGACTGTCAGCGCCGACGACCGCAAGTTCTGGTCCTTTGCCCCTCTGCGAAATCCGCAACCACCGCCGGTCAAAGATAAAGATGCCGCCTGGAGCAAGACGGCTGTCGACGCCTTCATCCTGGCGAAGCAACAAGAGAAGGGCCTGACGCCGAGCAAATTGGCCGATAAGCGAAAGCTGATCCGCCGTGCCACCTTCGACCTGATAGGGCTACCACCGACCCCAGAGGAAATCGAGGCGTTTCTCAAAGACGAGGCGCCCGACGCCTATGAAAAGCTGCTCGATCGTCTTCTGGCCAGCCCGCATTACGGCGAGCGCTGGGCGCGGCATTGGCTTGACCTCGCCCGCTATGCCGAGAGCCACGGCTTCGAGCATGACTATGATCGGCCCACGGCTTATCCGTACCGCGACTTCGTCATTAAAGCGCTTAATAACGATCTTCCTTATGATAAATTCGTCCAATGGCAGATCGCGGGGGATGAGCTGGAGCCGGACAACCCTCTCGCCTTGGCCGCCACCGGCTTTCTCGGTGCCGGCGTCCATAGCACGCAGATCACCGCCAACCAGGTCGAGAAGGAACGCTACGACGAACTCGACGACATCGTCCGCACCATGGGCACCGCCATGCTCGGCTTGACCATCGGCTGCGCCCGCTGCCACGATCACAAATACGATCCAATCCCCACTAAAGATTACTACCGCCTGCTCTCGACGTTCACCACGACCGTGCGGACGGAGATCGATCTACCCGAGAAACCAGATACATACAAACAGGACCTGGCGAAATATGAGGCAGACCACAAGCCACTGGTCGATGCCCTCAAAGCAGTGACTACCAAGTGGTTCCCGGCACGCGATCCCGAATATCACAAATGTCTCGATCGAGTCAAGCAACACGAACTCAAGGCCAAGCCCAAAACCTACAAGGCGATGATCTGTAGCGAGGGCCTGCCGGCCGTGCGGCTCCATACTCAGGGAGAGGACTTCCTCAAGGAGACCCACTTCCTCAAGCGCGGCGATCCCAATCAAAAGGAAGAGGTCATGTCGCCCGGCTTCGCTCAGGTTCTGGAGCGCGGCACCGACGAGACCCGCTGGCAAGTCAAGCCGCCTCCAGGTTCGCGGCTCTCGTATCGGCGCCGTGGCTTGGCTGCGTGGCTCACCGATGTGGATCAGGGGGCCGGGCACCTCCTGGCGCGCGTCATTGTCAACCGCATGTGGCAACACCATTTCGGCCGCGGCATCGTGGCGACGCCAAGCGACTTTGGCCTCCAGGGTGAAAAGCCAACCCATCCCGAATTGCTCGACTACCTGGCGAATCAGCTGATCGCCCACGACTGGAAACTCAAGCCGATTCACAAGCTCATGATGGCCAGTGCCGTCTATCGCCAGGGCGACGACTTCGACCCGAAAAAAGCCGAACTGGATCCTGAGAACAAGCTCCTCTGGCGCCGCGTCCCACACCGCCTGGAGGCCGAGATCATCCGTGACGCCATGCTTGCCGCCAGCGGCGCACTCGATCCCAAGATGTATGGCCCCGGCACGCTCGACCCAAATCAAAAACGCCGCGCAATCTACTTCTTCGTCAAGCGCAGCCAACTCATCCCAAGCATGGTCCTCTTCGACGGCCCCGACGCGCTCCAAGGCATCGAACAGCGGACCACGACAACGATCGCCCCACAGGCGTTGCTCATGATCAATAGCAAACAGGTCCGCGCCTGTGCGGAAGCACTGGTAAAGCGTATCGCCCCGGCCGAGGGTAAATCAGCCGACGCGGTGAAGAATGGTTACCTGATCACCTTGGGCCGACAGCCGACAGCGACGGAACTGAAGGAAACGCTGGTGTTCATTGAAGAACAAATAAGATCGTATAAGGTCGATAATAAAACAGATGCGGCGGAATTAGCGTGGGCGGACTTCGCCCAGGTGCTGCTAGGGTTGAATGAGTTTGTGTATGTGGATTGACGGGGCGTCCGAGCCTGAAGCGTCAGCATTATGGTAGACGCGGCATCTTGCCGCGTTATTTGACTTACCTTGTTTGATTTCGCGTCTGCTTCGGGCCAAGGTCATTAACGCGGCAAGATGCCGCGTCTACTATACAGATTAAGCTTAAGGGAGGTCCAACAACATGCCAGCACCCTTTCCGGGAATGGACCCATACATCGAGCGCCCGCGATCTGGGCCGATTTTCATGATCGTTTGATAATCTGTATCCAGGCCTACCTGATGCCGCTTTTGCGACCCAACTATGTTGCGCTAGTCCAGGATCGACTATTCGTTGTCGATTCCGATCGACCGATCTACCCGGATGTCTCCGTACTTTCCGTATCTTCATCCGGCGACACAGGCGCAGCGAAAGCGGCGGTCCTCGAAGCCGATGCCCCGGCTATCTTCAAGCTACGCGATGACAAAGTACGCCAACCCTATCTCCAAATCATCGAGCCTGCCGCGGGCAATCGCATTGTCACCGCCATAGAAGTTCTCAGCCCCGATAACAAGTCCCGCGGTGACGGTCGACGTTCGTATCTCCAGAAACGCACGGAATTATGGCATGGCCGAGCGAATATCGTCGAGATCGACCTACTACGAGCGGGCGCCCCCACGGTAAATGTCACCGAATCGCAACGGATCCTACTGCGCCCCTGGCACTACATGGCCGTCGTATTACGGCGACGCAAACGACAACGCGAAGTCTATCCGATCCTACTGACTAACCGCCTGCCACGTATCAAGGTTCCCTTGCGGAAGGATGACGCGGACGTAACCCTCGATCTCCAAGCGGCCTTCACGCGCTGCTACGAGGAAGGGCCCTATCCGGGATTGCTGCACTATGACGAGCCGCCGCCGGGAGAGATGACAGGTGAGGACGTGGCGTGGTGTGTTGAGAAATTGAGGACGGCAAAGTTAAGGGTTTGATGCAAGCGCTTCCGCTCTTCACGAGCCGGGAGCATCAGCGACCGGAGAGCATTACATTTTTTCAGATTCTCTCCGGTCGCTGGCGCTCCCGGCTCGTGAAATTTTCCGCCACCTTGTCGATTCGCCGTCTTCCCATTCGACAAATAGATAACAGCGGCCAAAATGCTTTCCGATGTCATCGACAGAAGGAGAATGATCCATGCCCGTCCAAAAAATCACGCCCTTTTTATGGTTCGACCATCAAGCGGAAGAGGCGGCTGGCTTTTATGTTTCGATCTTTCCGAATTCAAAGATCGTCAAAGTAGTCCGCTACGGTAAGACTGGGCCGGGGCCAGCTGGGTCGGCGATGACCGTGGAATTTCAACTGGACGGGCAGACGTTTGTCGGCCTCAACGGCGGGCCGCATTTCAAGTTCTCGGAGGCGATTTCCTTCGTCGTGAATTGCCAGTCGCAGGAGGAAGTGGATACGTATTGGGACAAGCTGTCGGCCGGCGGCAGCGAGGTCCAATGCGGCTGGCTCAAAGACAAGTTTGGGCTCTCCTGGCAAATCGTTCCGACCATCTTGCCCGAATTGTTGGGCAGTCCTGACGCGGAAAAGTCTCAACGTGCCATGAAGGCGATGCTGACAATGAAAAGGCTCGATATTCGCGCGCTCAAGCAGGCTTTCGATAACCCCTGATAATACCGTTTACCACTTTTTTCCAAGGAGAATGACCATGAGCAAGTCCACGCCGCCGATTCCCGCCGGCCAAGAAGGCCTGATTCCGCACTTGGTGTGCAGTCCCTGCACCGAGGCGATCGAGTTTTACAAGAAAGCCTTCGGCGCGGAAGAAGTCAGTCGTATGCCAGCGCCCGACGGCCATCGGCTCATGCACGCGCAGATCCGTGTCGGCAAGAGCTACGTGTTCCTGGTGGACGACTTCCCCGAATTCTGCGGCGGCCAATCGTCCACGGCCACGGCCCTCAAAGGCACTCCCGTGAGCATTCATCACTACGTGGAGAACTGCGACGCCGCTATCAAGCGAGCCCACGACGCCGGTGCGAAAGTCGCCATGCCGGCAACCGACATGTTCTGGGGCGACCGCTTCGGCGTCGTGATCGATCCGTTTGGTCACAAGTGGTCGTTCGCCACCCATCTCAAGGACCTGACGCCCGCGGAAATGCAGACCGCGATGAAAGAGGCGTTCTCGCATCCGCGCATGTAAGATTTATGCTCCCCGTGGCCCGAGTTGCCTATGCGCGAGTTCATCAGCGACTTGTATCTACGTGAATCACGGCGTGTGTTCTCAACGCTGGTCCGCCTCCTTGGCGACTTCGATCTCGCCGAGGAGGCTATGCACGAGGCCTTCGCGTCGGCCTTGGAGCAATGGCAGCAGCACGGGATGCCGGCGAATCCACGGGCCTGGCTTGTCTCCGCAGGCCGCTTCAAGGCGATCGATGCCCTGCGTCGTCGCGTTCGCTCGGAGAACATGCGTGATGCCCTTGTGAATCGGGTGAATGAGCTTGCGAACGTCAACGCCGAACGGGCCGCCCTCGACATTGAGGATGATCGCCTTCGCCTGGTGTTCACATGTTGTCACCCGGCACTCGCGCCAGCTGCGCAGGTCGCTATGACGTTGCGCGAGGTCTGTGGCCTGACCACCGACCAAATCGCGGCCGCGTTCTTGACGACGCCGTCCACGATCGCCCAACGGATTGTCCGCGCCAAAGTGAAAATTCGTCAGGCCAATATCCCTTACGACATTCCCTCAGTTGCGGATTTTCCGGAGCGCCTCGGCGCCGTTCTGTCTGTACTCTATCTCGTATTCAATGAAGGCTACTCCGCGTCAGTCGGCGAGTCGCTGACGCAGCCCAATCTATCGGCCGAGGCCATTCGTTTGGGACGATTGCTCCACGAGCTATTGCCCGATCCCGAGGTGATGGGGTTGCTGGCGTTGATGCTCCTCCATGAATCCAGACGAACGGCACGTACGACGCCTGAGGGCGATTTGATCCTCCTGGAGGATCAAGACCGCTCGCAATGGAACCAGGAGCTGATTTCCGAAGGCAAGCGCCTGGTGGAGCGTTCCCTCGCCTCGCGTCGGTTCGGCGTCTACACGATTCAGGCGACGATCTCGGCAGTCCATGCCGACGCGCCAAGCACGGCACAGACCGATTGGGCACAGATCGTGGCTCTCTATGACGTAATGATGCGTGCTGCGCCGTCGCCGGTGATCGAGCTGAATCGAGCCGTGGCGGTCGCCATGCGTGACCATCCGAATGCTGGTCTGACCATAATCAATACCATCCTGGAGCGCGGCGATTTGGCCGATTATCACTTGGCTCATGCGGCCCAAGCGGATCTTTGTCGCCGGCTGGGCCAAATCAATGAGGCCAAATTGGCCTACGAGCGCGCCTTGGCTTTGGCCCAACAAGAGCCCGAACGCCGTTTTCTCAAGAAGCGACTCTTGGAGCTGACCTGATTTGCCTTTGTGTCCATATCGATTTGGATTAAGTTATCACCAATTGAGGAAGCCATGAAGTACATGATGCTCGTTTACAGCGCTGAGAATTCTTGGACCCAAGAGGAACACGACACGTGCATCGCGAATTCGACGAAGCTATGCCATGAACTCGCCGCTCAGGGGAAGTTCCTTGCGGCATCGCCGCTGTATCCCGTGGCAACCGCCACCTCCGTGCGCGTCCGCAACGGCAACCGCATCACCACCGATGGCCCGTTCGCCGAAACAACGGAACAGCTCGGCGGCTACTACATCGTTGAAGCCGCGAATCTAGACGAAGCGATCGCCATCGCTGGACGCATTCCGCCCGCGGCAAAAGGCACCATTGAAATTCGTCCGATGATCGAATTGTCAGGGTTACCAGAGATCAAGTAGTCGCACAGGCATGTTAGGCTCGTCTTGGCCGAAGCATCGTTGCGAATGCTGGTTCCTGGCGAAGTTGGCTCGTTTTGTGATACAATCACATGGATAAGTTGTTGTGTCTTATCCTGGAAACGCCATGACAAGTTCACGCCCGGAAGCCAGCGTTGACGACCCCTACGATCTTGAGCGCTTCGTGCGCGCCCAGCGTGATTGCTACGAACGAGCCCTTTCGGAGATCCGCGCCGGCCAGAAGCATACGCACTGGATGTGGTTCATCTTCCCGCAGATCGACGGCCTGGGTTTCAGCGCGACCGCGAAGATTTACTCCATCAAGAGCATTGAGGAAGCCAAAGCGTATCTAAATCATCCGATTCTTGGCCCAAGGCTTTTGGAATGCGCCAAAGCTGCCGTTCTGGTCGAGGGCAAGTCCGCATTGGAGGTTTTTGGCTCGCCTGACGACATGAAATTGAAGTCGAGTGCCACGCTGTTCGCCTGCATGACGCCGCCAGATTCCGTGTTTGCGCGAGTGCTCGAAAGGTATTTTGGGGGCGAGCGCGATAGCAAGACGATTCAATTGCTTGACACGGCATTGGTGGCACATCCGCCGCGAAGTTGTTAAGCTGTCAACAGGAACCCGCGGGCTGCTCAATAAGGGTAATACTCTCCATGAATCACTCTCATCCATTCATGCCCACCCGGCGCTGGTTTCTGCAGCGCGCCGGAGCGGGGTTTGGTTCCGTTGCCCTGACCGGTTTGTTGCAGCAAGAGGGGTTGCTGGCGGCGGAGGCGGATTTGAATCCGTTGGCGCCGAAAAAGCCGCACTTCCCTGGGAAGGCCAAGGCGGTGATTTGGTTGTTCATGAATGGTGGGCCGAGCCAGGTCGATACCTGGGATTACAAGCCGGAGTTGGCGAAGCGGCATGGGATGGAGCTAAAGGGGTTCGATAATAAGACGGGCTTCTTCGTCGATCAGGTCGGGCCGTTGCTCAAGTCGCCGTTTGAGTGGAAGCAGCATGGGCAATCGGGGTCGTGGGTTCCGGAGATCTTTCCGGGCATGGCCAAGCATGTCGATGATATGGCCTTTATCCATTCGTGTTACACCGAGACCAACAACCATTCGCCGGCGTTGTTTGAGATCAACACCGGCATGAGCCGTATGGGCTTTCCCTGTGTCGGCTCATGGGTGACCTACGGCCTTGGCAGTGAGAGCAAGAATCTACCGGCGTTTGTCACCATGTACGACACTCTCGGCCGCGGGCTGCCCAAGGGTCATGCTCAAAACTGGGGGGCGGGTTTTCTGCCGGGGATCTATCAGGGCACGGCCCTAAATCCGCAAGGGGCGCCGATCGACAATCTGGAGCGTGGCCCGGCATTGACCGACGCGCGGCAGCGTCGCCAGCTCGACCTATTGAGGAAGCTCAACGAAAAGCATCAGAAGGAACACGAAGCCGAGGCGGAGCTGTCGGCACGTATCGAGAGTTTTGAACTCGCCTATCGAATGCAGATGTCGGCCCCCGAGGCGCTCGATGTCAACAAAGAACCGGAAGCGATTCGGCAGATGTACGGGTTGGATAATCCCAAATGCAAGCACTTTGCCAAACAGGTATTGATGGCCCGGCGGCTCGTCGAGCGCGGTGTGCGGTTTGTACAGATCTATTCCGGCGGCATGGAGAACGAACGGAGCTGGGATGGGCACACCGACATCGCGGCCAACCATCGCCAGTTCGCGGGCGAGACCGATATGCCGATCGCGGCGCTGTTGAGCGATCTGAAACAACGCGGCTTGCTCGATTCGACGCTGGTGATTTGGGGCGGCGAGTTTGGTCGATTGCCTGTGGCGCAACGGCCCAAGAATAGCCAACAGATGGGCCGCGACCACAATCCCAATGCCTTCACCGTCTGGATGGCGGGCGGCGGCATCAAAGGCGGCGTCCATTATGGAGCCACCGATGAGGTCGGCCTCAAGGCCGTCGACGATCGCGTGGCCGTTCATGACCTCCATGCGACCATGCTGCATTTGTTGGGCCTGGACCACACCAAGTTAACCTACAAGTACAATGGTCGACCGTTCCGCCTGACGGACGTCTATGGAAACGTGTTGCACAAGATTATCGCCTGAGAATTGACGCATGAGCGAAGAATTATTACGGCTCAACCAACGCCTGCTCGAAAGCATCGCCGATGGGGATTGGGCGACCTATCAGGAGTTGTGCGATCCCTCATTGACGGCTTTGGAGCCGGAGTCGCATGGACTGTTAGTCGAGGGGATGGCGTTTCATCGCTACTACTTTGACTTGGGCGGAATCCGTGGCCGGCATCTGACGACGATGGTTCAGCCTCACGTTCGCCTCATGGGCGATGTCGCCGTAATCGCGTATGTGCGGTTGGTCCAGCGGATCGGCGTCGAGGGGACGCCGGTGACGACGGCCCACGCGGAAACGCGCGTTTGGGAACGGCGCGACGGGAAATGGAAACATGTCCATTTTCAGCGAGCGCTGTTGGGATAAGTCAACTAAAGCTGTCATTCGACCCGTACAATCTCCGCACTCATCTTGCCTACGACTCGTGCCATCGGCAGTAGTGGCGTTTCGGATTGCACATCGTACCAGCTATGATCGTTGATCTTCACATGGCCCACGCCGACGCCGCCCTGGCCGAGAGTTCCATCCAGGCCGAGCCATCGGCCATCGATTCGCACCTCCGTCCACATGTGGAATCCGAGGTACGGCTTTCTTGCCTTCTCCACGTAGAGCAAGCCGATGGCGACACGTGATGGTATTCCCTCAGCCCGGCAAAGCGCGGCCGTGAGGACGGCACTCTGCCGACAATCGCCGCGGAGATCGTGGGCTATTTGTGAAGCGGGGACGAAAGCCGTCGTGTTATCAACACGTAGGTTCGACTTCACGAATCGTTCGATCCGCTGGGCCTTGTCCCAGAGAGGGTCGGATTTGTCTCCAGCAGCACGGCGAGCCAGGGCCTTGACGCGAGGATCGTCACTGTCGATCGTGGCATTCGATTGTAGATACTCTTTATCTATGGCCCCTCCCTCTTTAGGCCCGAAGCCATTACGCGTGGGATGTACGACCAGATCCAATGTATTGCCTCGGGCGTTTTTGACTTGCTGATGGGCATCACTCGCGAAAGCGGTCGCTGCGTCATCATCATCGTTGAGGCGAATGCGATAGGTGGCGGAGCGCATCGTCAAAGGGCGATCAAGGGTGCGGTCCAGGGCCACGAGCGATTTCAGTCCCACATCGGCGGCTTTGCCTGGTGCCATGCTTACAGCCGCCGTGGCCAACTCTCGGGTAGTGGTTGTCAGCATGACTACGCCGATCGAATCCAATTCGATCTGCCGACGCACCGGCACGAATGCGTCGTCGAGCCACAGAATCGTCTTGGGCCGTTGCACGCTGAAACCAGGGCCTTCGAGTTTGTCCGGAGTGAGGACAATACGCGTCAGTTTCTTGCGGCCGGTCGGCAATACGACATCTTCAGGCTGTTGCACCTGAACTTGGAGAGTCACCACCGTATTCACTTCGGGATCGTAGGCGAACAACGTGAAGCGATCACCGGGCCGTGGCTTCTTCTCCTGCCAAAGTCGTGGCCGGGAGACGAGACCGACGACTTCGTCATTCCAGCGCAGGTGCCGATCGATGCCTTTGTCGGCAATGACGACGTGCATCCCCTTGGCTTCCAATTTGCCCTTTAACGACAGATTAAGTTCTTTATCCTGGTACTGGTTCATCGACACGCCGAAGATCTTGCCGGCAGACGATTCGTCGAGCCCCTGCTCCATGCGCAGGCGCACCGTTGAGCCATAACGCTTGAGCGTCAGATTGAGTTCTGACAGCACATGGAGGATTTTGCCGTCGGCATCGGCTGTAGTAGTTGTGTGGACGTAGCCGACGCGAGCGCCGTCCATCTGGGCGAATTCCCAGATTTCATCGACAGGCGGCGCGGCCTGAGAGACTGAGACAGCGACAAGAAGGCATAAAGGGAGATAGAAGCGCATGATCTCCTCCGTGGCGGGAGCGGCGGGATGGCTTGGTCAATCTTACATCGCATACGGTAGCGGTGCTGGGGTATATCGGATTGTTGCGGAAATCGAGAACCTTGGCGTGGAAGCCTGTAGGGGCTGAAAAGGTGTTCGCAACGATCCTCCCCTCCCTTGCGACCGCACAGCCTCGCTTGTAAAGTATCCCATTGCGGACTGCATCGCTCGACAGGATTGCTGGGCACTCTCACTCCGGCTCTGGCGCCGGTCGGCCCCGCATTGCACGACGAGGAGTGTGTTCGGTGAGCGCCCTCGACTTTGAACCGATCTGCGTGGTCATAGGCCGTTCTCGGCACAAAATGTTTCAGGCCGAGATTCAGGAAGCCGTCAAGCTCGGCGCCCAGTTTCTCGAATTGCGGCTCGATATTCTCGGCAAAGCCCCCGATTTCACGCGATTGCTCGAAAACAAATCTTGTGCGCTCCTGGCGACGGTCCGCCGCGCCGCCGATGGCGGTCGGTGGAAAGGGACGGAAGAGGCGCGGCTGACGCTGCTGCGGCAAGCGATCGTCTCAGGCTTTGACTGGGTCGATCTCGAAACCGATGTTGCCGACAAGGTACGACGTTTTCAGAGCGTCAAGCGCATCGTCAGTTATCATAATGTCCGCGAGGTTCCGGCGGATCTCGAAGAGATTCATGCCAGCATGTGTAAGCAGGATGCCGACGTCATCAAGCTCGCGGTTCGCCCAATCGACGCTCGACAACATTCGACTGCTCAACATCATCAAGAAATCGCCCAAGCCGACCATCGCTCTGTGCATGGGCGATCTGGGGATGCCGTCGCGCGTGCTGGGAGCCAAATTTGGCGCGCCGTTCACCTATGCGGCGTTCAACCGCGAGCGCGGCATCGCACCCGGAATACCGTCGTATCAAGAGATGAAAAGGATCTATTTCTACCCCAAGATCGATAGCGAGACGCGCATCTTCGGCGTGATCGGCGATCCGGTGAATCATAGCCTCAGTCCGCTGATCCATAACCAGGCGCTGCGCCAGGCCGGGGTCAATGCGGTCTATATCCCCTTCCGCCTGCCGCGCGGCGAGTCGTTGTCCGTTTTTCTGAATGCCTTCGACCATCTGCCTGTCGATGGCTATAGCGTGACAATCCCGCATAAAGAGGCTGCCGCGGAAGGGGCTGACTACCGCGATGAGACCGTCACTCAGACCAAAGCGGCGAACACCTTGATCCGCGGCGCGACCGGTTTCACAGCCTGGAACACCGATTACCAGGCGCGCTCGACACGCTCAACTACCATTTAGCGGCCCACCCCCTGCAGCAGCCGGACGCTTCCGCCCTTCCCGGCAGCGAATCGCTGGCCTCGAAGACGGTATTGATACTCGGGGCCGGCGGCGTCGCCCGCGCCATCGCCTTCGCCATGCAGAATTCCAACGCGCTCGTCACCATCGCCAGCCGCACGGCCGAGCGCGCTCACCGTCTGGCGGAAGAGGTCGGCTGCCGAACCGTCGAATGGGCCGGACGGCATAGCGTGTTGTGCGACATCGTCATCAATTGCACGCCCGTCGGCATGCACCCGAATGTCGATGAATCGCCGCTGCACCCCAGCTTTTTCAAACCTGGCATCCTCGTGTTCGACACGGTTTACACGCCGGAGACGACCTTGATGGTCAAGGAAGCACGGCAGCGCAGCGCGCAAGTTTTGACTGGCGTCGAGCTATTCGTGCGGCAGGCTGCCATACAATTCAAGCTGTTTACAGGTCAGGATGTCAGCCTGGAACAGCTACGCCAAACCGTTCGCCGTGCCCTGTCTCCGGTTATGAACCGAGAGGAAACCTAATCCCGTGGCTGACACTTTCGACGCAGCGTCGACCGCCGCGAAGCCTTCCGTTCCGAAGCTTCTAGATCGACCGTTGCTTTTTTTGGTCGGCTATCGCGGCACGGGCAAGACCACCGTGGCCCGGGCGCTCTCCGTCTGCCTCGGTTGGCAATGGATCGACACGGACGACGTCCTGGAACGTCGCTATGGGCAAACAATCCGCGATATTTTCGAGACCGAGGGTGAAATCGGCTTTCGTGACAAGGAGGCCGCTATTTTAGCTGGCCTATGTCGGCTGCGCGGCCATGTCATCGCTACCGGCGGCGGCGTCATTCTGCGCCCCGAGAACCGCGAATTGCTTGCCGCGCACGGCCGCGTCATCTGGCTTACCGCCGACGTGGCGACTCTCTGGAAGCGAATGCAAGGTGACGTCCGCACCGCCGAACGCCGACCGAACCTGACCGTCGGCGGCATTGAAGAAATTGTCGAAGTGCTGAAAGCGCGAGCGAGTCATTATGCCGCGTGCGCTGACCTGACTGTGTCCACCGAAGGCCAATTGCCGGAGCAAGTCGTGGCGGAGATCGTGGAGGGCTTAAATCGGTTCCATGAGCCCCTCGGAGGATCGGGTGCCTCATGTTAGCTCTTTTTTGGCTCTGGATTGTCTTCGTATTTTTGTTCGGCGCCTGTCTCGGCAGTTTTCTCAACGTCTGTGCCTGGCGTTTGCCTTACGAAAAGAGCGTCCTCTGGCCTGGTTCGCGCTGTCCGAGTTGCTTGCAACCGATCCACGGCTACGACAACCTGCCGCTGCTCAGCTATTGGCTCCTGCGGGGCCGCTGCCGTGCCTGCGGGGCCACATTCTCGATTCGCTATTTTCTCGTCGAGCTATTTACCGGCCTCTGCTTCGTCGGCATCTATTATCTCGACATCATCCTGAACGTTTCCGAGATTCCTTTTGTCCATCAACAGGGCTGGTTCATTCAGCAAGGGCTGATTCCGCCTTATACACATATGAGACTATGGGCCATTTTTTTGTGGCATGTGACATTATTTAGCTTTCTGCTGGTAGCGTCGTTGACGGATTTGGAACATATGGAGATTCCGCTGTCCGTCACGATCACGGGCACGATCGTCGGCCTCGCCGGCTCGGCGCTGCTGGCCTGGCCGTTCCCCAATGACAAGGCCGAGCCGCTGGTGAAGAAACCGGCCAGCGCCTTCCAGCTGCTGGCCAATGTGCAGCCGGCGCCCAATCCGACACCAGGCCTTTACCCCTGGCCCGTCTGGTATCCGATGCCCGCCTGGCTAGCACCCGGCAGCTGGCAGCTCGGCCTGGCGACGGGTCTCGTCGGCGCGCTCGTCGGCATGACGTTGCTGCGCGGCATACGGTTCTTCTTTGGGCTGGGCCGCGGCATCGAAGGGCTCGGACTCGGCGATGCCGATTTGATGATGATGGCCGGCAGCTTTCTCGGTTGGCAACCGATCTTGGCCGGCTTCGTTCTGGGCGTCTTCGCGGCCTTGGTCTTCGGCATTCTCCGGCTCATTCTGACGGGAAGTCAGGAACTCGCCTTCGGCCCCGCTCTGGCGACCGGCGTTATGCTCGCGGTCTACCTATGGCCGCGCATCGCCGCTTTGGAGCAAGTCCGCGAGCTCCTGTTTGACGCCCGCGTCATAACTATCTTTTCGATCGCCGGCGCGGTGTTCCTGCTCGGGTCCGGATTTCTATTGCGTTTATTACGCGGCGTCCCGAGCGACCCCGCGCCTGTTTAGGCAACCCACCATGTACGACATCGTCATCGTCAATTACGGCATGGGCAATCTTCGCAGCGTGCAGAAGGCGTTCGAGTTCCTCGGCTTCGGCGCGACGATCAGCGACGATCCTCATCAAATCGGCGAAGCGAAAAAGCTCGTAGTGCCCGGCATCGGCGCTTTCCGCGACGCCATCGCCCGCTTGCACGAAGGGCGTTTGGTCGAACCAATCTTGGATCATTTGCGCTCTGGCAAGCCCTTTTTTGGTATCTGCCTCGGCCTGCAACTCCTGTTCACGACAAGCTATGAAGATGGCGAATATCGCGGGCTGGATTACTTCCCAGGCGAGGTGGTCCGCTTCCGCGACGAGATTGGCTTGAAGATTCCCCATATGGGCTGGAATCAGCTACGTATCCGTCAACCGGCGCCACCCCTGGAGGGCTTTCCGGAAGGCGGTGCCGTTTACTTCGTGCATAGTTATCATGCGGTGCCAGAGGATCCGACACTGGTCGCGGCCGAGGCGGACTATCCGACACCCATCGCAGCCGCCATTTGGCGCGATCACGTCTTCGCGACGCAATTTCATCCGGAGAAGAGTCAAAAGCTAGGGCTTGAGATGTTGCGGAGGTTTGCGGTTTGGAAGTGAAATCATCGCCGAACGCCGCGTTTGCTCACCAGCCCCCAGCGCGGGGTTCAAAGTCTTGACACCCCGCGCTGGGGCTAGTGAGCAAACGGTATTTCAATAACTGCTCTGATCGACGATTTCGCCGCCCTGACGAGTGACCAGCGCGGCCAGCGTCTGAAGCGTGATTGATTGGCTGACAAACTTCACGGAGCCATCCGCGAAGCAGATGTTGGCGCCGTTGGTGTGAAACGAGTAAATATCGCCGGATTGATTATTGCAATTCATCACACATGCCCCGGTGGCCGTCGGATTGTTCGGGTCGACGCCGGTAACCGTGATCCGATTATCTGAGTCAGCCCAGATCATACCGGTGTTGCCGGCGGCTTGGGGGTCGAGCTTGGGATCGGTCGAAAGGACGCCGCCGGTGAAATACTGTTTGTCGCGGGCGCACGCCTCTGAATATAAGGTCGTCTGCGTGGTGCCGTCCTTGATGGAAATCATACGTGTGCCTGTATTCTGACGCATAGCGCCGGGCGAAGGAGGATTGCCGACCGGATAGATGGGGAGCAGCAGAGCGTTTCCAGCCGAGATCTCTTTTCCCGTCGCATCCTTCTTCGTCTTCACCTGAGTAGCGGGGGCGTAGTCGCCGCTCCAACCCTGAGCAACAATTTTCGTGGTCGGGTAGAGAGTGCCGCCGAGGATATTCGTAGATGCGCCTGGAGATATGGGCGGGGCAAACGAATTATTGCCTCCGGAGATATAGGTCGTCGATTCCATTAGTAAATTATCGGTCGTCACACTGGAAGGGCAACGAAACAGTTTGAATTGTTGCGTGATCGCCTGAACGTTGGCCGGATCGCTCCAGTCGACGGCAAACGTATAAATGCCAAGAATGCTATTCTGCTCGACATAGGGAAGCAACGGCACGAGGCCGCTGCAACGACCGATCGTGCCGCCGGCATTGCCGGGCGTGGGGAGTGTGCCGGCGGAATACGGAATATAGGGGCTCTGACTATTATTTTTCGTTACGGCATTGAATGGAATGACGCCGTAAACGCCTTCGTAGTTCTGAACGGCCAAGCCTAATTGTTTGAGATTATTTCTGCACTGAGAATTGGCCGCTGATTCGCGGACCTTCTGAACGGCTGGAAGGAGCAAGCCGATGAGTACAGCGATGATCGCGATGACGACGAGAAGCTCTATGAGCGTGAAAGCGCCTCTTCGCTCTTTTGTTCCCTTCTGACTTGTCTTCGTGTCTCTTGCTTGCGAAAGGGAACAACTCACGCTCATCTGGTAGTCTCCGAAAATAAAAACGAAGCGGACGCCGGGGCGGGGCTACCCTGAAAGTATTAGCTGTGATGAATCAAAAAACCACGATAACTAATTGCATTTGGAGAGGTTTCACAAGACCTTCATCGAGTCGTTTTGGAAGCTTCACACAACTTTCTTGAATCCCGTTTTGCTCATCAATTTCAAACCGCTTCTACTCGATTTCCTCACGATTTCCCGCACCACCGGCCCTGTTCCAATCGCAGCTGCAACGAAATGCTCGGCGGTATCTCCTCGGCGTGATGGCTCACAAAAAGCAACGTCTGGTCCGGCCGAAGTCGCTCGGCAAGCCATTGCTGGACGCGGGCGATGAGCGCCGCGTCGAATCCCTGAAACGGTTCGTCGAGAATCAACAGCGGCGGCCGTTTTACCAGGCGCGCAGGAGCAATACCAGCCGCTGCTCGCCGGTCGAGAGACAGGAAAAAAGACGTGTTAAAAGATGGGATATGTGGAAGTAGTCAAAAAGCTCCCGCACCGCCGCGTCTTGCTCGGGTGTAGTCGCCTTACAAACCAAGGCGTCGAAGAAGCCTGTCGCCGTCGCCTGTTGGGCGCTGAGCGGTTCAGAGAAATACAGGTGCATCTCCGGCGAAACCAAGCCGATGCGGCTCTTGATCTCCCAGATGCTCTCCCCGGTGCCGCGCTTGCGACCAAACAGCCAAAGGTCGTTGCTATAAGCTTGCGGATGGTCGCCGCAAATCAGACTGAGTAGCGTCGTCTTGCCCGAGCCATTGGGGCCCAAAATAGCCCAACGCTCGCCAGCGCGAACGGTCCAGGTGAGGTCACGCAGGATAGCGCGCTCGCCGTAGCGAACGTTGACGTTGCGGAACTCGATGATCGGAACATTTTGCCCCGTGTCGCCTGTACTCGGGGGAGAAGGGTTGGTGGCGCGACGGGCTCCCCTAGCGTTCCCCAATTCTTTCACGTCCGTAATCCATGCTGGAATCAACTCCGGCCGCGTAATGAGAAGCAGGGGAAGACCTTGCTCGTGCAACTTGCCGAGCAGAGCCGCGACCTCGCCGCGCGCTTGAATATCGAGGCCCATGAACGGATCGTCGAGAATGAGGAAGGCAGGTCGAGCCAAAAGCGCTCGGGCGATCCGGGCCCGGCGTATCTGGCCGTTGGAGAGCTTTATGAGCGAAAGCGAGCGCAGGTCGTCGATGCCAAAGAGAGCGGTCGTCTTGTCGAGTTCGGTTTCGGTGGCCGTCGCGCCGGAGCGCAAAAAGGCGTCGAGCGTGAGGTTGTCGAGGGGTTCGATAAAGTTGAAGCGCTGCTGATAATAATGTCGGCCATAGGTAAAAAGCCGCGATTCCTCCTTGAACGAAACGCGCTGAATCACTTCAGCGGGCCAGGTAATCGTGCGGCCCTGGGCCGCGCAGACGGTCGAGCAACGGCCACGTCACGCTGCCGGCTTCGAGTCGAAAGCGACCTAGCAGAACATCCGTCAAAGCCGTTTTGCCGGAGCCGACCGGGCCGACGACCGCCCAAGCCTGGCCTTCGAGAATGTCCCAATTGAGATCGCGGAAGACAACTTCACCGCCCGGGCGAACGAAAGTTGCGTGTTCGATGCGGACAATGGGGGACATTAAGGTTCTCAAAAATCACACATTTATCGATCTAATAACCGGAGACCTTACCGCTTTGGCGCCGATCTTCGGCCCCTATATAGCGCTCCGTTTTCGGGTCGACCACGATTGAATGGGCATCGCCCTGTTTGCGCTCTTCCTTGATTTTGTGGCCCATCTCTTCGAGGCGTTTGATCGAGGCGGCGTGTTCCGTTCGCAAGGCGGGTTCGACCTGTAATTGATCGGGGAACCAGGCGAGGTGCATGCGCGGCGCGTCGATGGCCGCTCGCAACGGCATGTCATAATCGAGGACATCGACGACGACGTTCAACACTGTGTTGATGATCGTCCGCCCGCCGGGGCTGCCGGTCACGAGAAAAACTTTGCCGCCTTTGGCGACGATGGTCGGCGTCATCGAGCTGAGCATGCGCTTGCCCGGCGCAACGACGTTTGGCTCGGTGCCGATGGTGCCGGTGCGAGTGGTGACACCGGGCTGCCAGTTGAAATCGTTCATCTCATCGTTAAGCAGGAAGCCGGCTCCCGCCACCACAATTCGTCCGCCGTAGAGGCTCTCCAGGGTGTAGGTCAAACTGACGGCTCGGCCCTCCCGGTCGATGACGGACAGGTGCGTCGTGTCTTGCCCTTCGCCGGTCAGCGGAATGTCCTTGGCCAAATCCTCGCTCCGGGTTGCCTTCTTGAGGTCGATCGTCTCGGCCAACGTTTTAGCGTATTCCTTCGTCGTAAGATTCGCCGGCACTTTCACGAAGTCAGGGTCGCCCAGGAAGCGCGCTCGATCGCAATAGGCGCGGCGCATCGCTTCGGTCATCAGGTGCAGCGTCTCGGCCGACCAGCGATCCTGCTTTTTGAGGTCGAAATTCTCCAGAATGTTCAACATCTCGACGAGAGCGACGCCGCCGGAACTGGGAGGTGACGGAGCGTAGATGTCGTAGCCGCGATAGGTGCCATGAATGGGCGTGCGTTCGACCGCTTTGTAGCCGGCGAGATCGTCCGCGCTGATGAGGCCGCTGCCGCGTTTCATCTCGGCGACGAGCAGCTCGGCGACCTTGCCCTTGTAGAAACCGTCGGGCCCCGCTTCGGCAATGGCACTGAGCGAGCGCGCCAGGTCAGGTTGCACCAGCTTATCGCCGGTCTTCCAGGGCGTGCCGTCCGGCTTACTGAAGACGCGGCGCAATTCCGCGTGTTCGGGCCGTCGTGCGCGGCGGACGAGATCGTTCAGCGACGAAGCATTGAAGGCATCGAGCGCGAAGCCGTCGCGGGCCAAGGCCACGGCTGGAAGGACGAGGTCTTTCCACGGCAGCTTGCCTTGCTTCTTGTGCGCCAAAGCGAGTCCGGCCACGGTTCCCGGAACACCGACGAGGCGATGAGCCGTCCGGTCTTCGCGTTTGACAAACATCTCGCGCGTCGCCGCCGCGGGAGCCGTCTCGCGGAAATCGTAAAACGTCGGCGCGCCGTCTTTGCCTGGGTGTGAGATGAGGAAACCACCGCCGCCGATGTTGCCTGCGGCGGGGAATGTCACGGCGAGAGCGAAAGCCGTGGCTACCGCCGCATCAACCGCGGTGCCGCCTTGTTCGAGCGTCGCCCGGCCAACGTCGGACGCCGCGGCGCTGACGCAGACGACGACGCCGTTCTTGAACGACTCCGGTTCGGCGACCGAGCTTGCATCACGATTGGCGAGAGCGACGGCGCTGACGGAGATTGTGCAGAAAAGAAGAAAGAATCGCATGTGTAATGGGTCCTTTCGATGGGTTTTTGTTCAAACCAGCCCGCCCGTTTGGCCGCAATACCGTTCGTCTAACAGCTGAATGGTGCGTGCCATGCTTTGGTACTCCAAAGCATGCTTTCGAGTACGAAAGCATGGCACACAACCCTAAGACGAGCAGAATTGCTTCTAAACGTTAGCGGGCGACGCTTTGGATCCAGCTCAACCCAATCTCACCCAGGCTGCTTCCATTGAAGTCCATGCCTTCACTCAGCAGACCTGTCGCATCGGAGACATAGAGTGCGGCAGGGCCTAACGTCAGCAAGAGCGAGGGGAGGACACGTTCTCCCGGTTGGCGGAGGGCGAGCGACTCGCTCAGGTACTTGCGCGAATCCTTGATGGCGCCGGCTTCCAAAGCCAGCAAGCCACGCAGAAGCAGCAGCTCGGCCTCACGGCGGGCGATGGCTACCCGCCCCTGTCGTGAAACGTTCCGCAAGCTTGGCCAGTCCTTGAGGATAGGCAAGAAGCTCATGACACCCAATCCAGAAACCTGAGGCGCCGTCGGCACTAGTGCGGGAACAAAAATGTGAAATAAGGCCGAGACCTCTTGGTTCGCCAAGAACTGACGCCCCTGGCCGCGTTGAACTTTCAAAGATTCCGCGAGCGCGCTGTCCGCCTCGTCGTAGTCTCCCGAGGCCGCGGCGAGGCGTAACCGCACCCACTCGTAGCTCGGTATCTGTTGTTCCGGTAGCCGGCCCAATGCTTCGGCGGAGCTTAGTGAAAACAGCTCGCGGGCGGCGTCGAGATCGCCCATGTCGAGCAGATGATCAATCGTGACAAAGATGCCGTAACCGCCTTCGCGGTCTTCTGGCTTGTTTTTCTCGTCGAGGAGAACGAGCTTGGCCTGGTTGGCCAGGCCCAGCGCCCGAGCCTGTAGAGCCTTGTCTATGACGCTATTGCGCTGCTCCTTGATGACATATTCCTGCTCTTGCTTATTGAGCGCGCGCTCGGCTTGTTCCAGACGTTTGTCCATTCCATTAAAACGGTCGTTCATCTGTTGGGGATTCTCGCCGGGCAGGATGCCGCGCATCTTGGCCAGGCGCACCACCTCTTTGAGATGCTTGACATAGAGATCGAGGAATTGCGCTGGACGCCAACGGCGTTGTCCGCGGGCAGCGGGAATACCAGGAGGCTGATCCATGACGATAAGCCGCGAATACAGCTCGGTCAACATATCGTGGGCTTCGATGAGATCAGGATTCAATTCGACCGCCTGGTTCAACGCTGCCAGTGCTTGCGTCTGTCGAATGAGCAGCCACTCCAGGTTGCCGTAGCGCAGCGAAATCGCCGGTTCCCGTTGCGTGTTTTGCAACATCCAGCGCTCGCGCGTGAAGCGCAACAAAGAAAAGTAAGCTTGCCCGAGAGCGAGATAAGAGCGTGCATCATCGGGATTGCGCGCAAGCCGCGCCGCGCGGCACGGACGGCAAGGTAGAGCGCCGGCGGCGGCCCATCGTCAAATAGTAGTTGAAAATTTGAAAAGCTGGGCACCAGAGTCATGGAGGTAAGAGGCCCTCCCAATGATCCGATAACCATGCAAGAAAGGAATGCCTGATTGCCTATCTTCTGCCATTCTTTGCCCAGCTGATCTCGCTGTATCAGACTTCGTTCCCGGAACTCGGTGAAGTAGAGAGCGGATTCTGATGCTTCGATCGGTGATGCCGGTTCGGTCTGCCAAATGGCTTCATACCATTCCATTTTGTTCGGCTTGCGTATCGGCCGGGTTCGCGGTGCTGGCACGCAGTCCGGCCCAAATGCCTGAACAAAGAGGTTTTGCCGGAGTTCCCGGAAAGACTCGTTGAACAGTCGTTGCGGCCAGACCAGATCAGAGCGCGGGTCTTGCCAGCCGACGACGGACGCCCGACCCTGTGCGAACAAGGATCCCAGTTGAACCCACTCGTCTGGAAAGCGCAGAAAACGCAGCTGCATGACGGACGGATTGAACGGGTTTAACTCAGTATGAATGATATAATCAATCTTTTTTGATCGAAATAGCGCACGCCAGGATGGGGCCGCTTCCGATTCCTTATCGCCGCCGTTGAGCGCTAACCGTGCTTTGAAATACGCGGCCGCATCCTCGGCCGAAGGAGTCAGGCGCTGATCGAGATAGCCTTTCTGACCCGGGCAAAACCAGACGAGGTGATACAACCCTTCCGGCGTCGTGTTAAACCAGTGGATGTCGGCCGGCAGCTTGCCTTCCTGTAGGAGTTTGTTGATCTCGACCGTTAGCCGTTCGAGAGACGGGTCGGGAACGACGCCCCAACCAAAATGTCGGAGTCTCTGCGGGTCGGCTTGCAGCCAACCCGGAATCGCCAACACGACGAGGAGGGCGCCGACGATCACAGAGAGCCAGCGCCCAGCGATGGAGTCGCGGCTGTAGTCCATCGCCCGCAAGCGCACCACATAATCCGCGAAGTTCAAGGCCATGATCGGCCCCATAACAACGGCGAAAAAGGGAATCGCCCGCGAGTGCCAACCGCTGAGAGCGCCGAAGAAGAGCCACAACGTCACGCGCCAACCGGCAAGCGCCTTGCCCGAATCGAGCGACGCCAATCCGGCCAGAATGAATGAGACGACTCCAAGGACCAGGAGCACAAAATAGGCCATTCCCGCGACGTTATAGCCGTTGGCCGGCTTCATATATTCGTTCATATCGAACGGGGAAAGAAACAAATTATGGAACAAAGGCTCCTGCTGAGCGAGCTGGGCGACGGGCGACAGACCCAGTTGCACCGGCAATTGGAAGGCGTAAACATGGTGCGGGTTCAACAGACACGCCGCAACGCTGGCGACCAAGGCGATCGCCAGATGCTTGCTTTCCCCAGGGAGCAGCCGATCCGGGCCGTCCTTGGATTTCCCAAGACGATCGGTGACGACATCCCCGAGCCAATAGAGGGCGATCGTGATCGGCCCGAGTAGGAACCAGGCATCGACATTGACCCAGAGAGCACAGAGCAACGGCAGAAAATAGAACGCCCGATAGCTCGGCGGCGAACTCAGACCGTCGCGCCCTTCGCGCGCAGGCGCGGCAAACGCAGCAAGTAAAGCGTCAGTCCCAGCAAGACGATCGACATGCAGCCCGACTGAAGAAAGAAGCGAGCGCTCATCACTAACACGCTCAAGGCGACACAACCGACAGGTATCCATCGGCTCTGGCCTTTGCGCGAGGCGAGCCGAAGAAGCAACACAGCTAACATCGCAATGAGGCCGGCCTTGAGAACGGTCAGTACTTCGCCACCGACATTTGGGATCTTATAAATCAGATAGGAGCCCAGGCCAAAGAGCCACGAGTGATTGACCACGTAGCCGTCGGCGGCGTAGCTAAATGGATCCGAACCAAAGGGATACGAGCCACTCGCGACCAAACGGCCCACAGCGAGCTGCTGCAGAATATCGCTGTTGTAAGCCGGGAAGCAGGCAAGCACGAATGCGAAGAGGACAACCATCACGGCCAGGATCGCGTCGAGCCGTGCCGCCGATCGGGCCAATTGTTCCGGCGTGGCCGGCTCAGGCGGCGCTTTAACAGGCGAAGCAGGTAACGAGGCCGGTCTATCGGCGGCGGCAGCCATGGAAAATCATCCGGAAGTACAGAGTATGAGCCCGAGCGCGACTTCTGACAACGGTAGAGGGAACGCGCGGCGGGGTCAAGAAGATGGAGCAGAGGTTTACGGCGTTTTGCCCCGGTTGTGGAACGGTCAGGAGACCGTTCCACAACCGGGGACGTTTACGGCGTCTCACTTCGGCGCTCGCACCGCGTCAGCGACCGGGTCGCCGTCGAGCGCTCGCAAGAACAAAGCCAGCTCCGCGATCTCGACATCGCTCAACGGCAAGACGCGGCTGCGCGGGCCTCCGGGTTGACCGCCTTCGATCAGCAGCGGGTCGAGAAAGCGATTCCAGTTGCCGCCGACCGCATGGCGCCGAACAACCTCTTCGAGACTTTTCGCCTCGCCATTGTGGAAATAAGGGACGGTTCGGCCCACGCCGCGCAGCGTCGGTGTCTTGAAGGCCCCGATCAACGAGCGCGTCTTTTCCCCGAGAGGCACCTGCGCGAATCGGCCGGCACGGTCGAACTCTCGATCGGTTTTGAAGCGCTCGAGCCCTATACCGAGGTTGTGATACCCTTGGTCCGTGAAGAGCGGCCCGCCGTGGCATTTGAGGCACTCGGCCTTTTTGAAAAAGAGCTGGGCGCCTCGTTCTAACATCGCGGCCGTCCCGGGCTTCGATTGGTCTTTGCGGTCCATCGTGGCCAGATCGGCATCGCTCAGGACACCCTCGAAGTCGCCCGCCTCCAACTCCGCGTCGAGTTTACTGCCGCGTGTTTTCTGCCGAACGCGGGCGCGATCGAGAATCGAGTTGCCCGAGAGCAGAGTGCCGCAGATAAACGGCGAGGGCTTCGCCGAGGTTCTCTTGGGTCGGCAGTGTGCCGAATACCTGGCGAAATCGGGAGGCGAAATACTCGTTGTCACGCAGCCGATGAATGACGCCGCCCCAGACATGGCGCCGGCCATCGTTGTCCGGTTTGTCGCGCTCGTCGTCGAGTGTCTGTTGGACGCATTCTTCGAGATTGCGCCCCGGCCATCCCAAAACTGCTGGCGATTGTAGAGGGAATTGACGAGCGCTGGCGCGTTGTAGTCGTTGTGCGTCGCCGCCTTGTCCGCGAAATGCTGCGCCGGCTCATGGCAAGTGGCGCAGGACAAAACTCCGGTGGGAACAAGATAATTGCTGCCGAAGAATAGCTCTCGGCCCAGCTCCCATTTGGCGAGCGTGGGGGAATAATTCGCCGGCAAGAACGGCGTCGGGTCTGGCAGGCCGAGCGGCACTTTCAAATGAATGACACGTTCGGAGGCATCGCCGGCTGGAGCGTCAGGCCTCAAAGCGGCCGGCTCGTTCCAAAAAGTCTTGAGCTTGGACCAAAGCTCCGGCTGCTGGGCTTCGGAGACATACACGAGAGGAAGACTCGCCGAAGTCTTGGCGGCGGCGTTGTCTTCCCATTCGAGATCAATGGGCAGCTCGGCGTCGGCGTGTTTGTCATTAGTCGCGGCGTCCGACTTGGCGTTCTCAGCCGTGCGCGGGTTGATCGGGTTGAATTGACCAGCAGGCCGACATGAGCCGAGAGCAAGAGCGAAAAGGCAAACGAGCGTGCAGCCACGGCGGCTCATGGGGTTCCTCCCTGAATTGATTTATATAGCCCCCGGGCTTGCCGGGGGTGAATTCGAAACCCCCAGCAAGCCGGGGGCTATATAAGGAAAATCACGCCTTCTTCTTGGCCGCCGCGGCCGCTTCGGCAGCCGCCTTCTGTTCGGCGGCGAGATCGGCCAGCATCTGCGCAATGCCGACGAGACGCTCCTGATTGGCCGCGACGTAATCGGGCGGACCGCCCTTGTCAGCAACGGCGGCGGCGATGTCGGGCGTGTCGACCATGTCGATTGCGTCCCACGGGCACCAGCGCTCACACAATTCGCAGCCGATACAACGTTCAAGGTCGATATCGACAAAGGTTTGCAGCCCGGGCAGCTCTTCGCCCTCGACTTTATAAATGCAATCGACCGGGCAGACCTCAATGCAGGCCTCGCAGCCCGTGCAATTGTCCGCGCGGACGACGGCCAGCTGCCGAGGCAGCTTCTTTCGCGGCTTGGCCGCAGCTTTGGCCATGACAGATCCCCTAACTATGGTAATGGGCGCCAATAAGGCGACCCGGTGGGTCAGGTGTTACTCGATTGCATTTTACATTGCTAAGGGCAGAATACCAGAGGGGGAAAGATTCGTGGCGGCCTACCGATTACACCTTCGAGCAATCGGGCTGCCGCCTACGGCTCGAGTTTCCCACGGTCAAGCTTCTGGATTATAATCGAGACTTAGCGGCCCTCGAAGCCGAGATGAATCCCTTGGGCTTGATTGCGCTGGCCCACTTGCAAACGATGGCCACTCGGCACGAGCCCGCCACGCGCAAAGCCGTAAAGAGCGCCTAACGAAACCGCCATCAAACCATTTGTGAAGCCGATCAAACTAGCGACCTCGAAGAAATAGATGGTTGAATAATGCTGTTTATGTATAGTCGTTGGGAGTGCTGGATCGCATTGATTCCCGGGTTCGCGCATGACCGAGTCTCTTGCCCTTCTTCGATTCAACAGACCATATCGTAACGGTGGGAACCAATTGTGTGAAGGTGACGTCAACCTTGACAGAGAGCTCTCGTGAGTCTGTCTGAAAGACCAGATCAGGGCAATGCTGGGAAAAGATGGACGGTGAAGTTGTCACGTATTCGCGTTCTTGGGGCTTGATTTTGGCACGTAAAAACGCGACAACGACTTGAGCAATCGTGGGATCGATCGACAGATGCTGTTATTGCCGAAGCTGTTGATTTGCAAGTATTCGATTCACCTGAGGAGGCGCGTATGTCCCCTGAAACACGTGAAGAGCTAGCGCTTGCTTCATACAAGCTTTATGTTCGAGCAGTACAAGACCATCAGGCCGAATTTACCGGCGTCCTGTCCGACGGCGAGTTTCTCAGGCGTTACAAGCTCATGATGCCTGAGCAGAGGAACCATCTCGATCAAGTTCTTCGAGTAGGCTACCGTGCAGGCTTAGACGTTGCCATGAAACACGGTAAGAACCTTTTGGCGTCGCTGATGTTAGAAAAGCAGATCCCAGAATCGAGCCGCCAAAAGGCCCTTGAACAATTGACATTCAGTCAGAAGCTCTTCCAGAGTGACAACGGGGTAGGACAGGAGGAGTCGAGGTCTCATCCCAGCCAGTGATTCCTAAAATTCGTCGTCAAAAAATCAGTGAGAGCAAAGGACGAATTGGTTGCGAGAGCCCGTTGATAGCCGTCATAGGACTGCCTCATTGTGCTGCCGACACTGTCAAAGCCGAACTTGAACAGAATCGCGGTCGAAAGCAAAAAGCTCAACTCGACTGTACCAGGGTGGGCTCGATAGGCAGCGCGGAGCCCGAGTGCCAAAGCCGCTAGCCTCTGAACGAGCAGTAGATCCGGACGTGGACTCACGTTCATGAGTGGAATGGCGTCGCAGAATTGCTTGGCCGGAGCGACCAGTTCATACAAGTCCCGTTCTTCGGGGACCACCGGTTTCCCCGATTGCTTGCAATATTGAGATGCCAAGTAAATTAGCATCTCAAGGAACTCCTCGACGTTTCCATAGTACGCAGATGCCGACTGAAACCCCCGGTCGTTCATAAGCCACCCCCGCGGTCAATCAGGTCGTGACGATTTCCTCACCTCTCTGCGATTCTTCTATGCCGCAATCGGATCCAGATCGATTAACTCAGCTGGTTTATTTACGCAAGCGTTACATACGGCTTGGCTAGAATAAAGATACTCTACATTTGGCAGACGCTACAACAACATTTTAAAAAAATCTGAGGATTGCTCGAATTAGCGCTGAAATTACTCGTTTGTCCCAGATTAATCTGAACGTAACTGATTGTGTTCCATTATGTTGCGGAAAATAACCGTCCGAGCAATCCGTACTTGATCCTCCTTCGCAACTGCTTGTCTAGTAAATAGTTGCGACGATTGTATGCGAATTGGAAAAATACTTGCTACAAGCGATCGCCGTATCCTATTATGATGATGGGAGTAGCGATGATTCCTAAGGTAATCTTTTCGCTTGTCGGCTTCATTAAGCCGTATTATAGATTGCAGAAAGTAGAATTACAGAAAGCCGTGTGAAGGACAGATGAAGAATGTGTAAATAATCTGTTAGATGGAGGCCATCCTAATGCAGAAAAGGGCTCCTCACTCTCTGTTGATCGATTTGGACAGATTTTTGGTGATCGCTGACCATCTCACGAATGGCCGCCACACTTCTTTTCGCGCGATAGCGAGAGCTTTCAAACCCATTCTATCCGTGTCAGCCGTCACGGACTGTGTTGATCGGCTTGAAAAACAATTTGGCGTCATTCTCATTTCCAGGGCGTTGAAAGCCTGGGGTGAGAATTCACTGACGGCGGATGGTAGAAAGCTGACCGAAGATGTTCGTCGTCTGAATCGATGGCGTCCAGGCGGAAGTGAGGATCTCCGTGTCGCTCTCTCTCACTCGCTGCTGACTTCGCAATTACTTACTCCCGCAGTCGTACAGTTTCGGGACGAACTCGGTCAAAAGGTCAAACTCGTCCCTCATGTCAGGGTCGATATGGACTTCCGTCGGATTGTTAGAGATCTTCAGAGTCACGAACTCGACCTAGCTCTAACTTGGGGGTTCAATGAGCGCCTGCGGACGAAGTATCCAGGGTTGTCATCGACAACCATCGGTCCCCCCTTTGATGTGGTGTTCATCGGACAAGATCGCGCTTCCATTGAGGCACTGTGGGAGGGCCGTGCGCAAGAATCTGATCCGGACTTTGGAAGGCTCGTCGACAAAAAAATAATCATTCTGGGTAATGAGAGCCAATTTGGGCTGGATAAGCTGGACTGGCCCAACCACTTACGCGGCGGCGAGTGGATTGAAGTCGATACGATCGAACTCGTGGTCGCATTTGTTCGCGCAGGATTGGTGAATATGGTCTCGTGCCGGCTCTCTACCCGGAGCTTGATCGATTCGTCGCGTCGGACCAGCTTTTCTACTCACGGCCTATCGATAAGGTGCAGCTAATGGTGTTGTCGCGTGATTCGGTTGTCACACGACTACCTCTTGCTACGCAGACTTTTATCGAGATGATCCGTAATCAACTAATGAAGCCGGACAATAACCGTTCCAGCTTGCAAAGTGCCCGGCTTGGTCATGCACTGCCGACCGACCCTGGCTTCTATGAGGCGTTTTCGTTCGCTTATTACATTGATTGCGATAGAACGGGAAACTTCCCGCCCGCCTGGAAGTGGGAGGAAGTAGCACTGCGTTCGATCAAATCGACGACTGCAGACCCGGAAAAGCTCTTATTCAAGGGACGCATTAAAAACTCATTTCAGGTCCATTTCACCGTCGAAGCCGAGAAGTTTGGCAGCATGTTCGCCGTGCATGCTACCCAAGACATAAACTTCGTGCAGGATTCGATTGAGCGATTCGTCGCAGTATTTACGTGGTGCGCAGAAGACCGTGGCGTCATGTACGGAGTATGGTCGGGACTTACTCGCGATAAATCTCCAGTTACCTACGCCACAGTATGGTCCCATGAACGGCTTGTTTTGGATCAAATCCGTCAGATCTCACGCGAAGGAATGATGCACTCTGTTATGTCGGTTGAAACAGGTCATGACTTTGCCAATCAGCCACTACAACGAACATTGACGCCGGAAGCATGAGAAATTTTGAAGATGGAAAGCGAAAAGGGGGCCGCAGCCGAAAGACTCTATCTCAGTTTGGCCGTTTCCAGACGGATTCGCGTGGACAATCCGCGGGAGTTCTGTGTGCGCGCTTGCGCAATGCAATCCATTAAGTGCTTTCCCTGAAAAGAGTTATCACAAAACACTTTTGATTGCGCCTTGACAGAGGCACAATCAAAAGTGTCCACCCGGGCAAGCTGGTGAGACAAAGCCGCAACGCCTTATAGCCCTTTTTTCGAATCGCGGACACGGATTTGGCCTCGCGGCCCAATAGCAAATTGCTCCGTCACCCCTCAGACCCAACGCCAATACCTGGTTCGATCTCCAAAAGCGCCATCAGGCGGCAGCGGTTATTGCTGGCGAGGAGACAGGCGTCGTTCGTCAATCTTTACTCACTGGCGGACCTGCAAAGAATGGACAGGCTTGATCTCGATGACGCGGGCCTACGACGACAAGACCAACTC
The DNA here is from genome assembly GCA_963790585.1 of uncultured Planctomycetaceae bacterium. Classification (GTDB taxonomy): domain Bacteria; phylum Planctomycetota; class Planctomycetia; order Gemmatales; family Gemmataceae; genus CAWBOY01. The sequence continues at coordinate 699,791 of CAWBOY010000007.1, read as the reverse complement.
ACGCAGCAAGGGGTCTGAAATGCCTTTGCGAGTTGTCGTCATTGTGGAAGGGCATGGGGCGAGGATCGTGCGAATCGAACTTTGCTACAGCGGAGGTTTGCAGCCCAGGCAGCTCCTCGCCCTCGACTTTATAAATGCAATCGACCGGGCAGACCTCAATGCAGGCCTCGCAGCCCGTGCAATTGTCCGCGCGGACGACGGCCAGCTGCCGAGGCAGCTTCTTTCGCGGCTTGGCCGCAGCTTTGGCCATGACAGATCCCCTAACTATGGTAATGGGCGCCAATAAGGCGACCCGGTGGGTCAGGTGTTACTCGATTGCATTTTACATTGCCTAGGGCAGAATACCAGAGGGGGAAAATCGTGGGGGGACTAGAGACCTCGAAGAAGTAGGGGATTGAATAATGGCCTTTCTATGCACTGCTACACCTACGCGCGATCGTCGAACGTTCGGCGAGTTTTGAGAAGAGGATGTCGTGATCCAAACAGCGACTCAGACTTTGGCCGCCCTCTATGAGACAGACGAAACGGCATGGCTGGATCAAACGGCTGAGCTGATCCGCGGCGGCCACTTTGACCAACTCGACACGACAAATCTGGCGGAGTACCTAACCGATATGGCCCGGCGGGATAGGCGAGAGGTGTTCAGCCGTCTGGTCATCCTACTTGCGCATTTGTTGAAGTGGCGAATGCAGCCCGCCAACAGATCCGGATCGTGGCGGGGAACGATCGTCGAACAGCAACGAGAGCTGCGTCAACTCTTGGAAAGCGGCTCGCTCGCAAATCATTGCGCTCGCTGTTTTTGACGATGCCTATGAAGAAGCCCGTAAGCAAGCAGCGGCGGAGACGGGTTTGGCGCGCGAGGCATCCCCGGAGAAATGTCCGTGGGACTTGGAGGATGCTTTGGTCGATCAAGGTGAGAATGTTTAGAGCTGTGCGGGGGTCTGACCTCTTTCGGCACGGCTGACAAAGTCGTCCGCGTCTGGCGTAACGATGGTGAAGAGACTTGGATTGTCATTCACATCGAAGTTCAGAGCCAACAGGACGAAGAGTTCGCCAAACGCATGTTCGTCTATCACTATCGTCTCTTCGACCGTTTTTCGCGTCCCATCGTCAGCCTGGCTGTTTTGGGCGACGATCGCCCATCGTGGCGACCTACCGAGTACACCTTCGAGCTATGGGGCTGCCGCCTGCGGCTCGAGTTTCCCACCGTCAAGCTTCTGGATTATAATCGAGACTTAGCCGCCCTCGAAGCCGAGATGAATCCCTTCGGCTTGATTGCGCTGGCCCACTTGCAAACGATGGCCACTCGGCACGACCCCGCGACGCGCAAAGCCGTAAAGATTCGATTAATAAAAGGACTGCTCAATCGCGGCTTGACCACCGAGACCATACGCCAGCTGTTCCGGCTCATCGACTGGATGATGGATCTGCCTCGCGACATAGAAAAGATTGTTGGAGAAGAACTCTTGCAATACGAGAAGGAGAAACAAATGCCTTATGTGACCAGTTATGAACGGTTCTTAAAGGAAAAGCATGCGGAAGAACTGTTGAACGAGGGACAAATTCTCGGCGTACGCGACTCCATTGTGTCTTACCTTGAAGAAAAGTATGGGGCCGTAGGGCTACAACTGCTGCCCACGCTTGACAAAGTGAAAGATCTGACGGTTTTGCGCCGTTTACTAAAATCAGCTTACTCCTCGGCCACAGTCGACGACTTTCGCCAACAGCTTGAGTCGCAGACAGCTGTCGGAAGTTGAAAAGGTACTGAAATGAACAGCGATAAATCACCTGCTAAACTCTGTAATTGTGCATACTATGTACAGAAGTCGCCTATGACCCTGTCCGCGTGGCGGTTGGCGGCACTAAGAATGGCCGGACCATAACAGTATAAAAATAAATAGGTTACGTCGAAATCGAAGTACCGCCAACGTTGGCGGTACTAAGCATCCTTGGCGGTCCTTAGAAAGGCTGTCGGCACCGAGTGGATGACTGTTCCTCCGTTTCTGGGAAGGTGTACTTACCTGGTAAGCCCATGACATCCTCGTCCGCTGACCTCCAAGATCTCCACGGCGGGCTGCTCCTACTGCTTCTGGCTCTGACTCTTCTCCTCCCCCAACTCCAAAATTGGCCCTGGCATCTCCTGGCTCCGATATCCGCTTACATCCTGATCGTCGTGCTGTTCGCCCCGCTACGTCAAGCACTTCGCTGGAACCGGGTCGGCAGTCTGCGGCCAGCGATCTTGTTGGCGACGGGCGCGATCGTTCTGCTTTCCTCAGCGGTCTTAATTCTTTTCAACGTAATTTTTCAGCCCGAACTGATTCCCCTAGCTGAGAAACTACCACTCGGACTGCCCTTGCCTTTGGTTCTGATCGGTGCGATCTTCTCCATAGTCAACGCGGTACTCGAGGAGATCGTCTTTCGCGGCGTCTTGTTCGACTCTTTGATAGCGCAATCGGAACTCGGTGGTGCGCTCATAGCCCAAGCCGTGCTGTTCGGAGCCATACATACGCAGGGTTACCCACAAGGATACCTTGGCGTGGCGCTCGCCGGAATTTATGGATTGTTGCTCGGCATTTTGCGGCAAAGCGCGGGCGGCCTGGGAGCGCCGGTCCTAGCTCACGTTTGCGCCGATGCGACGATCTTTTGGATCATCGTCCACGGAATTGGACAAACGACTTGAGTTGACCCGGTAGGTTAGCCAAAAAGCTGCGTCCCTCTTTTTGTTCCTGCCGAGTAACTCAACAAAGAATTGCAGCAAGTGACGCACGAAAGCGAAGTCGATACTTATGTGAAAATGGACCAGCAGTTTATTCCTATTTCGGAATTTGCTGGCCCACTGCCGGATAAGGACTACATAGAAGGTGCGATTTGTTGCCGAATTGACAATCGAGATATATTCAGGATGGAGCACTGGATTTAGTTGATCAGCTATGGGCCTACATTTTAGAAGGATTGTCGAAAGTAAAACGCCGGGAAGAGTATGAATCGTTTTTTCCAGATCAACCACTTCGATTGCGCCTTAAGCCGATATCCACTTATGCGGTTGAAGTGACCGTCGGTGAAACTAGTCAGAGATTTAATATCGATTCAATGATACCTCCCCTAGCCGAGGGAGCTATACAGTTCTTCACGGCAATGAAGAGACTCTTGCCTGAATTATCCGATTCGTGGGATTGGTACTCGAAGCTGGCGAATGCACTTATTTCGTGAACAGCTTCTTCTTGTCTTCTTTTATACTCTGCATTCATACCTCGCCAAACGGGTTCACGTTCAGCGCCAACGGTCCAAGGGGTTTACCGACATACCATCCGACTCCAACAACGCATAACTTGAATGTGATAGAATCATTCAACGAATTGGCCTGCAGGCGATCGGGATGAAGGGTGGGGATCATGCCGACCTTAGAGACCAAGATGGAAGACGTCGAGCAGGATCGGTGGACGAGGCCGGCGTTTCTCCGGCGCGTTCGTATCCGCAACTTTAAGAGCATCGATTTTTGTGATGTGCCCCTGCAACCTTTTACCATCCTCGTTGGCCGAAATGCCGCCGGTAAGAGCAACTTCCTCGATGCGCTGGCGTTCCTGTCCGAGGTAGTCGATGTAGGCGTTGCCGAGGCAATAAAGCGACGCGGGGGATGGAACGCCGTCGTCTCGCGGAATGCACCTCAAGCTTCGATCACAATCGAAATTGAAGCTGGCTTCGCCTGCGGACATGCCATTGCTCGAAGCTTTTCGGACGAAAGTAAGAACTTGCCGCCTTCTTCGACTGCGCAATACCCCAAGCTCACGGGTAACTCATTCTTAGCACACTATTCGCTGGAGGTCTTGGGCGGTATAAATTTTTTGCCCGTCATCACGCATGAATCGCTTGTTCTCGCCCATGAGACCGCCGATCCCGATGGAAAACTAGGTGGGTTCGATCTTGGGCGGCCTGCACCGCAACCGAACACCTCAAAGAGCAGTACGTGGAATGGAGCAATTAGCTCCTACGGCAATGTGAATGCGTTGCGCTGGAACGGTGACAAATTCGCGTCGGTGGTTGCCGAGGAGTCGCTGCGAATGATCGCTGATCGGCGCTCAGATCTCTGCCTCCTGAGCCTGCTTGGATTTCAACCCTTCCTGGACCTTTCCGACGGTTTGCGATTCATGGCGTTCCACAATTTTCATCCCGAGGCGATCCGAACTGTCCAGAAGCCCACTCCCGGCTGGTTGCTCGCACGCGATGGCCGAAACTTGGCGAGTGTAATTGAAGGGCTAAAGGAGACTGACCCCGCGTCCGTGGAGCGGGTGCGAGACTATCTCAAGCTGATCGCCGAGGAGGTCGACGGCTTTGATGTACAACACTACGGAGATTTTGAGACGGTAAAATTCACCGTGCGCCAAGGTGCCAACGGTAATACACAGGAGTTCGATGCATCGAGCATGTCTGATGGCACAATTCGAGCGTTGGCAGCGCTCATCGCCGTCTTTCAAATCCATCATCCTTCTGGTCCTAGCGTTGTTGGTATCGAGGAACCGGAAACGGCGTTACACCCGGCAGCCATGCGGGCCCTGGTGGACGCTTTAGATGATGCGACCCAGCAGACGCAGATCATCGTCACCACGCACAGCGCTGACCTGCTGTCTGGACGAGACATAAACTCCGGCCAAGTGCTTGTTGTTCGGAATCGGGATGGGAAGACGCAGCTTACGCCTTTGGATCCGGCCAGTCATGAGATCATTGAGAACGAGCTTTACTCGCTGGCAGACCTTCAAAGAATGGACAGGCTCGATCTTGATGAGGCCGACCTACGACGACAAGACCAACTCACGCAGCAAGGGGTCTGAAATGCCTTTGCGAGTTGTCGTCATTGTGGAAGGGCATGGCGAAGATGGCGCGATACGAACCTTGCTAGAACGGATTTGGTACGATCTCTTGCGAGGCGATTACATTGAGGTCATTCCCTGGCGTGGAAAGCAGGGCCAATTGCTTTCTGCCGGAGGCGAAGAGCTGCGATCTGTCGTGAAAGCAGCCGCGATCAAGCTTCATGCCACGGTTCATACCACGGAGCAAACCGATTTCCGCCGCCTGTTGCTCATCATGGTCGACACGGAAGGACTCGAAGAAAACTGTCCGATGACAAGGGCGCCGGCGCTAGTAGCGACGGCCAGAAAAGAGCGTTCGGATCCTGCTACCGAGATCGCCTGTGTGTTGCCCAATGTGATGTTCGAGACTTGGTTCGCCGCTGCTGCTCATTCCTTGCGGGACCAGAACGGTCTCGCTTCTGACCTTCCAAAGTCGAAAGACCCGGAAGGAGATCGACTGGGCAAATCATGGCTAAAGAAGCATTTGTCACGAAAGTACAAGGAAACCGTCGATCAGGCGCGATTCGTCGCGAAGATGGATCTAGAGGAGTGCAAGAATTCCTCCCGCTCCTTTCGCAAACTTGTGGGGGAACTCAAACGACGTCTCCCAGGACAGACGACGTCTACTGCACCGCCAGCACCTGAGGCGAAGCAAGATTGAGATCATTGTCGACTCTATCTCAGCGTGGCCATTTCCTGACAGAATCGGGTGGACAGTCCAGGGGAGTTGAGTGTGCGGCGCGCGCAATGCAATCCATTAAGTGATTTCCCTGCAAAGATTTAGCAGAATTCTAAGGATTGCCAACGTTTCTAAGGATTGCCAACGTTGGCAATCCTTAGAAAGGCTCGCGCCGCCGATTACCTCACGGTTTCGTAAACACCTCATCCTCAATCTTCTCATAATACTTCACCTCGACCACGTCGGCGTCGAGGACTTTCTTGCCTTCGCGGTGGACGGTCAATCTTGATGGTCGTTTGTAGCCGGCGTAGTCTTGGTAGTCGCTGTAAAACTCTTCTTGTAACACTTCTTTATCCGTGCTGTTGTCGAGGGCGTGTTCGGTTTTGATGAGCCAGCCTTTTTCCTTGTCGAAAAAGAGACGCAGCTCGCGTTGGCCCTTGGCCAAGACTTTCACGCCCAGAGCGGGGCGACCCTCGACTTTCACCTCGCCCAACGCAATGAGCTGAAAATCCTTGTCGGTAATGAGCGGCACGAGCCGGATGGCGCGATCCAGATGCATGACCGCGCGGATCTCGGCCTCGGTGTTCATCGGTATCTTGGCCTCGGCCTTGCCATTGATGAACGCTCGCGCCGTCTCGTTGGTATAGGACTGCGACACGGTCTGCGGGCCGCCTTCGGTGGCAATCTTGGTCGTGCTCTTGAACTGCCCGGGTAGCTGCACGATCGATTCGCCCGTAAAGGCATACTGGTGGGCATTGATCCACAACACGCCCTTGACGCGCACCCAATCGGCGCGGGCCTTGCCCAGCCGTTCCATGCCGCCGTGGGCGGTTATGGCGCGTTCGACGATCTCTTTTGGGGTTATTTCTTGGGCCAACATGCGCCCTGGCAAGAGTGCCAGAACGATCAGAGAAAGCATTCGTGCCATTGTCGCCTCCTTGCGTTAAAGAGAAAGGAAAACCAGTGCCCCGTCTAGACTAAATTTACGGGTGGAACAGACATTCCTGTCTGTGCAGCAAAAGGCACATTCGTCGGTTCCCGCACAGACAGGAATGTCTGTTCCACCCGTAAATTTAGTCTGGACGGAGCACTACTCGTGTGTCTCACTTCTTGAGAAAGATCTTATCGTCAGCCCGATTGCGATATTCCGCCTCGACGATCTCCAGGACGGTGTCGCGGACGCCATCGGTGAAGCTGGCGACCGAGCGAGCCAGGAGGATGCCTCGCATATATAGCCGTCGATTGGGCTTCTTTATAAATGCGCCGCCGTCTTTTCCCAAGGCGGCTTCAGCCGCGGCGCGGCGCTTTGGGTCTTTGTCGTCGAGGGCTTTGATCAACGCCGGATCCGGTTTGCCATCGCGCTCGGCCAGGGCTACGAGAGCGCCTTTGATGATGTGCGCTGTGGCCGCGTCGGCCGTGGGGATAAGGTCGAGCAACACCTCGACCGCTCCCGGCGGATGCTTGATGGCGAGGAGATGTATGGTCGGGACAAGGGCCGACGGCTCGCTGCTCGCTTTTTCCAGCTGCGAGCAAATGTCCTTGGCGCGGCGGCGAATCTCGAGGTCCATATCGCTCAGAGCATCGCGTACGGGCACCAGAGCCGGCTTGCCGATCTTGAGGAGTTCCTCGCTTGCTTTCTCGCGCTCCGCGAACGAATCATCGCCGAGCTGGCGCACCAAGGCCATCGCTCGCTTCTGTCGTTCCGGGTCGGGGATTTGATCGCGCAGATTTTTGATGAGCGAAGCGGCGTCGGTTGCTAGCTTGGCCTCCTTCAGGGCCCGTTCCTCGCTTGCTCCGTCGTTGACTTCGCGGAAGTTGCTGTAATACGTCTCTTCGAGAGCCACTTTCTTCGTTGTGGTCTGTTTGATGCGCGCGGCGTGTTTCAGCAAGAGGCCGTTGGCCTTGTCGAAAAAGAGCGACACATCCGGCTGGCCTTTGCAGGTGACTTTGACTCCGACCGCGTCCTTCCGTTCGACTTTGCTCTCTCCCAAGGCGGTCAACGTAAAGTCTTTGTCACGCAAGAGCGGCAATAGCCGGAGCACGCGGTTGACGTGGTTGCGCTGGGCATCCACTTCTGGATCGTTCAGGGCATCCGTTAGCTCGTCATTGATGGTCGTCCAGCTATCTTTGCCTGCTGAGATGCTGATTATGACATACTTCGTACCCGTGAGGTCGAGCCGAAGAGTCATTCGTTCGCGGCCGTCGGGGGCCTCGATATTCTCGCCCTCGAACGTGGCATCACCGTCCTGTTTACCGTTAAAGTTCGTTCCTTTGAGTCGCGTATGCAGCACGCGCGACGATTGAGATTCCGCACCGCCGCCAGCTTTAATGGCGCGCTCGATGATGGCCTTGGCGTCATCGTCCGCCCGGACCAGCGCCGGCCGGGCAAGCAGCAAGAAAAGGAGTATGATTCGCGACGACTGAGCCATCTGAGGCCTCCCGATTGTTCGTCCGGTCGGCTTCTTTTATGAGCGACCGTGTCCGAACAGTCGTTTATAATGCCATCTTGGATCGATTGGCACAATCGAACTCCACGAATTCGCACGCCGATGCGAGGCAGTCATGGACACGTTCACAGTCGAGACTCAACAGCGCAACGAGTTTATAGACATCACGCCGCAGATCCAGGTGGCGCTGGCGCGCCGCGGCATAAAGAAAGGCGCCGCCGTCATTTATGTCATGCACACGACGGCCGCCGTGACTGTCAACGAGAATCGCGATCCAAACGTGGCCCACGACATGCTGCTTTGGCTCGAGCGCACCGTGCCTCAGACGCAGCCAGGCTTTCGGCATGCGGAGCGCAACAGCGACGCCCATATCAAAGCCAGTCTCATTGGTCCAAGCGTCATGCTGATCATCGAGGAAGGAAGCCTGCTGCTGGGTCGCTGGCAAGGCGTGTTTCTCTGCGAATTTGACGGACCCCGACTGCGCGGCACAGTGCAGGTAAAGTGGCTCGGCACCTAGTGCCCCGTCTAGGCTAAATTTACGGGTGGCACAGACATTCCTGTCTGTGCAGCAAAAGGCACATTCGCCGGTTCCCGCACAGACAGGAATGTCTGTGCCACCCGTAAATTTAGTCTGGTCGGAGCACTAGTTACACGATCAAACAGGAGACGTTTACGCCTCGCGCGGCATCCGATGATGGAGATGACTCATCAGATCGACCGCCATTTCCGTGCGGATCTGCGATGGAATGAGATAAAAGCCATCCGCTCGGTCGATCATATGATCGATGAGCTCGCAGCAGATCTGGTGGCCGACGCGACGGCCCTCTTTACCGCTCAAACCCTTCATGCGGCGGCGCGCTTCGTCGGTGACGCTGATGCCGGGCACTTCGTTATGCAGAAACTCGGCGTTGCGCTCGCTCAACAGCGGCATGATGCCGACCAGAACCGGGCCGCCGACATCGGCGACGGCGGGCACCATTTCATCGAAGCGCTTCGGATCGTAGACCGGCTGCGTCATGGCGAAGTGAGCGCCGGCAACGAACTTCTTGCGCAGCCGTGCCACCTGACCCGCGAGATTTCGGCCATTCGGATTGAAGGCTACACCGATCGTGAAGTGCGTGCGCCGACCGATCGACATACCCGCGTTGTTCACGCCGTTATTGAACTTGCGAATGAGATCGGTCAATCCAAAGCTGTTGAGGTCATAGACGCTCGTTGCCCCAGGCTGATCGCCGACGCGGGCCGGGTCGCCCGTGAGCGCGAGGATATGGTGCAAGCCCATGACGTGGGCCGACAATAAGAGGGATTGCAGACCCAATAAGTTGTGATCGCGGCAGGTCAAGTGGACGATGACCGGAATGTCCGCTTCGCGCTGGACGATCTGGGCGAGGGCCATGTTGCCCATGTGCAGCGTGGCGACCGGGTTGTCGGCCATCGTGATCGCGTCGACGCCCATGTCGCGCAGCTGTTGGCAGCGACGGACGACGGCTTCGAAGCGTAGGTCGCGTGGCGGATCGATTTCGACGACGACCAAAGGCCGTGGCCGGCGTCCCGCGGTCGGCGGTTCGCTAAAGCGGTCAAGAATGGATCCTACGGGTCGGGCTGGTTCCGTTGGAGCGGGCACCGTCGCAGTTACCGGTTCGGCCAGAACTTGCGAGCGGACCCGCACCACGGTCTTGCGCCCCTTGAGGCGTTCGGAGATGCGGCGAATGTACTCGGGATTGGTGCCGCAACAGCCGCCGATCAGATTGACGCCGCGCTCGGCCATCCGTTCAGCGCTTTCCGTCAGGTAAGGCAACGGCGCCCCAAAGATATATCGGCCATCGATGAAAGCCGGCAAACCCGCATTCGGAAAGGCGCTAACGAGGCAATCACTGGTGCTTGTCATGACTTCGACGGCGGCCATGACGCAGCGCACACCCCGGCCACAGTTGGCGCCAACGACATCGGCCCCGGCTGCAATCAGCGAATCCAGAGCCGTCTGCACGCCGACGCCCGTTTGCGTATGGCCGCGCTCGTGATAGGCCATCTGACAGATGACCGGGAGATCGGTATGCTTGCGGGCAACTTCGAGAGCCAATAACAATTGCGACAGATCGGCGAACGTCTCCAACACGAGCAGATCCGCCCCGGCATCGGCGAGCGCGACGATCTGCTCGCGAAAGATCTCGCGCATCTGATCGTCGGTTAACGGCTCGGTGTCGCGCTGCATCACGAGGTCGGCCAGCGGGCCGACGGAGCCGCCGACATAGGCGCGATCGCCAGCCACGGCGCGAGCGAGAGCCACGCCGGCGCGGTTGATCTGCGCCACTTCCTCGGCGGCGTTGAACGGCGCGAGCTTGGTGCGATTGGCACCGAAGGTGTTCGTCTCGAGGAGTTGGGCGCCGGCGTCGAGATAAGCCGAATGCAGATCCTTAATGAACTCGGGATGGGTGAAGTTGAGCTGTTCGTAATTCGTCTCGCGATTGATGCCGCGCTCGCTAATCATCGTACCCAAGGCGCCGTCGCCGATGAGCACCTCTTCACGAAGCCGGGCCAGAAACTCGCGACCGCGCATGAATGCCTCTTCTTGACCGGAGAACGCTATCGTTCACTTCCCTTTTCGCTTCAACACCATAATCGTAGCCCCGCTTTTCGAGCGGCTCTCGAATTCCGTCGGGCGTTCCAATCCGGGTTTGGCAACGCACAGAGTCAGCTTATCCCCTTCGAGCTTGTAGATAGCTTTCTTGCTCTTCACTTCTTTCGCTTTTGGATCCGACACCTGGTCGGGACTATCATCCAGCTGCATCGGCGTCGTACTCGGATCGATCGTGATCGAGCCGGTTTGCGTGCTTGTTTTCGATGGTTCCGATGAACTGTCTTTGTCTTTTCGGTTGTCGACCGCGACCGCCGTGTAGGTAGAGCCCTTGATGGTGAGCGTCATTTCCTTGAGACCCTTCGGCGGCTCCAGCCCATCGTAGGTAATGGACACGACGATCCATTCTCCTTCAAGTTTCTTCAGTTCCGCGGCCTTCAAAGCAGGATCCGGAGGGGCCATCAGCCCCGTCAGCAAAAGGCAAACGCCCACGAGAGAGGGCATGTTAGTCTCCGAAGAAAAGAGGGAGCGATAAGGATGAGCGCACCGCTTGTTTTGTTATGAGAGTGGGCGGGAAGGGGCAATATGGTGCTTCCCAGCAAATGGCTGGTTGATCCGTTGAGTTTTCTGGAAGATGGGATCTTGTCGCGACGCGAATGCAAAGCATACGAAACGATATGCTCAAGCAAGGGGTAATCTGGCATCTAGCGAGACCGTTCCAGTGTCGCCCGCGGACGAAGGCTAGTTGAGGCACCTTTGCCTCAGCAAATGGACGAATATAGAACACACTGACCGCTTCCGCGGGTAGCGTGGAAGACGATCGTTTAGTCCCCTGCGCTCGCCCAAATCTCCCCTCCTCATAACGCACCTCACCGCGGTAGTCTCACAATTCCGTCGCATTCTCCACACTTTCCAAGGATCGATCCCATGCGTCCCTTTTTTGCCAAGTTGCTTACGCGCCTGGTCGGTTGGCTTCAACCCAAGGCCATGCCGACGGCTCTCGCGGCGGCGCCGCCGGGGCAAGGGTTTCTCGATGCCTTTCGACGACAACGGCCGCCTACTGCAAACGAGCTGCTCAATGAATTGAAGAACACCGCTTGGACCTGCGCGAGCATCAATGCGGCCGTCTGCGCCAGCTTTCCGCCCAAGCTCTATATCGGCACGAGCGGCAATCAACCGGTGGCGCGCTGCTTGACGCGGCCGCTCTCAGCTCTCCAGGTCAAACGCCTGCGAGCAACGCCGCATCTCGAACATTGGACTCGAGGCCTCGATCGAATCGAAGAGGTGACGCAGCATCCCCTGCTCGATTTGCTGGCGCAGGTGAATCCCATTCATAATGGGTTCGATCTATTTGAAAATACGACGCTGTCCCAAGAAATACATGGCGTCGCCTACTGGTATATCGAACAAGGGCCGCTCGGCATTCCGGCGACGTCTGGCCGTTGCCGGCGCAAAATATGTCGCCGATTCGTCAGCCGAATAGCCCGAACCTGGTCGATTTCTATCTTTATCGCAGCGGCAGTCAGGAGCAGCGCTTTCGGCCTGACGAGGTGATCACGTTTCGCTATCCCGATCCCCGCGATCCGTATCGCGGCGGCCTGTCGCCATTGCGGGCCTGTTATGAGCAAGCGGCCCTCACCAGCGACTTTGCCGCGTTCAAAAGGGCGAAATTCGACAATCACGCCGTCCCTGACGCCATTGTCTCGCCGGAAGAAGTGATCGGCGAAGAGGAGCGCGACCGCCTGGAGACGCAATGGAATCAGCGGTTTCGTCGCGGCGGCACCGGCCGCGTCGTCGTCGCCGAGAGCGCTTTGCGGATCCAATTACTCGCTCATTCGATGGGCGACCTTGCCGCGCTGGCCGATCTTAAGGCGACCAAAGAGGACATCGCCAATGCCTTTCATGTGCCGCTGTCGTTTCTGACGAGCGAGACGAACCTGGCCAATCTGCAAGCCGCCGAGCATCAACATATGAGTAAGGCAATCACGCCGCGCTTGTGCCGTCGTGATGAAAAGCTGAACGAACAATTGGTGCCGCTCTATGACCCGAGCCGACGGCTTTTCCTGGCGAGCGAGGATCCGGTGCCGGTCAACCGCGAGCTGTCGGCCAAGGAGCGCGAGCTGAATTTGAAGTATGGCGTCGTGACGATCAACGAAGCGCGCGGCGAGCAAGGCTTGCCGCCGATGCCGTGGGGCGATGTGCCCTGGTTGCCGCGCGCCTGGGCCCGAACCGATAACAGACCGGAAGCGTGACGCGCGGGTTCATATAAAGGGGATACTGGAGTGTCGCCTTTCGCGGAGCGAAAGGCGACACTCCTTTTGGCCGGATCTTATAGCACGGCGGAGGCAGCGCTACGTGGCCGATCCTATTCTCATCGCCAAGGGCGAAACGGAGCTGTTTCTGCTCCCTCGGATGACCAACCGTCACGGCCTAATCGCCGGCGCGACCGGGACGGGCAAGACCGTCACGCTACAACGGCTCGCCGAAGGGTTGAGTCGTATCGGCGTGCCGGTTTTCGTCGCCGACATCAAGGGCGATCTTTCGGGTATCAGCCAACCGGGCACGGACAAGCCAAAGATCAAAGAGCGGGTCGAGATGCTCGGCCTCAAGGTATTTGCCTACTCCGAATGTCCGGCGGAGTTTTGGGACGTCTTCGGCGAGCAAGGCCATCCGGTACGCGCGACGACCGCATCACTGGGGCCTCTTTTGTTGAGTCGGCTGCTCAATCTCAATGACACGCAAAGCGGCGTCTTGCAAATCGCCTTCAAAGTCGCGGCGGACGAGTCGTTGCCATTAGAGGACTTGAAAGATCTGCGCGCTCTCTTGGCCCATGTCGCCGAGAATGCCAACAAATACAAGATCGAGTATGGCAACATATCGACGGCCAGCGTCGGCGCCATTCAACGCGGCCTGCTCATCCTCGATCAACAAGGCGGCGACAAATTCCTCGGCAAGCCGGCTCTCGATCTGATGGATCTGATCAAGACGGACAAGTTTGGCCGCGGCGTCGTCAACATTTTCGTCGCCGACCGACTGATGAGTTCGCCGACGCTCTATTCGTCGTTCTTGCTCTGGATGCTCACCGAGCTATTCACGAGGCTCCCCGAAGTGGGCGACCTCGATAAGCCCAAGCTCGTCTTCTTTTTCGACGAAGCCCATTTGCTTTTCAACGACGCCCCCGATGCCCTCCTCGAAAAGATCGAGCAAGTCGTCCGCCTGATCCGCTCCAAAGGGGTCGGCATCTTCTTCGTCACGCAGAACCCCGTCGATATCCCCGACAAGGTTCTCGGCCAGCTCGGCAACCGCGTGCAACATGCCCTGCGCGCCTTCTCCCGCGCGATCAAAAAGCGGTCAAGGCCGCCGCGGAAACCTTTCGTCAGAACGACAATCTCGACGTCGCCGAGACGATCACCCAGCTCGCCGTCGGCGAAGCGCTCGTGTCGATGCTCGACGAGAAGGGCATGCCCGCCATCGTCGAGCGCGCCTTCGTCGTCCCGCCCGGCGGCCAAATCGGCCCGATCACAATGGAGCAACGCCAAGCAATCATCAAGGCATCGCCCGTCTTTGGCAAATACGAAACCGCGATCGACAGCGAATCGGCGTATGAGATATTAAAAAAAAACGGCGCTGAAAACAGGCGGAGCAGCGCCGACGACTGTGACGCGCGCCGGAGCATCGAAGCCGGGCCTTTTCATGCGCATTATCAATGCGTTTATCACGACCTTTACCCGCACGATCGCCGGAGCGCTGAGCCGTGAGGTGTATAAGGACATTTTCAACAGCATCTTCGGCGCGAAGGGCAAGCGGAAGTGATGACGCATTACCCATTACTTCTTCCGCCATTCCTCCGCCTTGTCTTTCTTATCCCAGGCTTCATACAGTTTGACCACGCCCTGGAGCGCCTCGTTGATGGCGCCTTTTCGATTTGCCGGGATCGTTGCTTCGCGCGCTTTCATTCCCTCGTAGCCCGCGATCAACAGGGGCTCGGCGTCGGCATATTTCTTCTGGCGGAAAAGCGAGGCTCCAAGACAATACTGGATGTAATAAGTCGTCCACCTCTCGCCTTCATGCTTTTGGCGCAATTCCAGACACTCGCGGAACAGCGGCTCGGCCGCCTCCGGCTGACCACTCGCTATAACGTCCGTGGCCACGGCCGCGAGGATGTTGGCAAACCTGGTGGGGGTATTCAGATACTCTTTTCTTTTAGCGTCGAGAAAGAGCGGCAATAGGGGAAGCGCCACGTCAGGTCGCTTGAGGGTTAGACCAGCCTTCATCAAGGTTCCCAAACTCGTTATGGTGTCGATATGATCGAGACCAAGGCTTTTCCGGCGCCCCGCCAATACCTTTTCTTGCAACTCGAGTGACTTGTTGAACTGTCCCATCTCGCTGTAAGTCATGCCGAGGTTGTACATGGTCGTCAGCGTGAGAGAATGTTCCGCTCCCACGTATTGCGTGGTCTTGGCCACGGCGTCGGTCAGGATGGCGAGAGCTTTATCCAGATGGTGGGCTCGCAGATGGGTGTAACCGAGATTCGCCAACACATTCAAAGTGTTGGTATGATTCGGTCCGAGGCGCGCTGCCATCAGGGGTAACAGCTCTTCGAAGCCCTTGAGCGCTTTCTCATATTGTCCATTGTCGGTGTACCAGAGCGCCAGGTTGTTTAAGCTGCTCAGCGTCTGCGGGTGATCCTTGCCCAAGACGAGTTGGCGTTTTTCGAGCGTCTTTTCGTAAAGCTCCAGGGCGCGCTTGGTTTGCTGGTCGTCCCGGTAGGCGATGGCCAGGTTGCTCAGGCACAGCAGCGTGTCTATATCGTCCGGGCCGAGGACGCTCTCCATACGCTCGGCGACGCGCTCGAACAGATCGATGGCTCGTTTCAGTTGACCTCGGAACTGATAGGCGAGCGCCAGATCCTCCATGCTGCGAAGAGTATCGACGTGATCGACGCCCAAGAATCGCTTGCTTTTCTCGACGGTCTGTTCCAAGAGTGGCAACGCCTTGTCATATTGACCTGCTTGCCAATAGCAGAGGCCGAGGCCGCTTTCGGCTTTTAGCGTCAGCGGATGCTCCTCTCCCAATTTCTTGAGGCGTAGGTCACGGGCGCGCACCAGGTGCGGCACGCCGAGCTTGGCTTCGCCGACATTGCCATAGGCCTCGCCGATGACCTGGCGAATGGCAGCCTCCACCAAGGGTTGATCCTGAAAGCGATCGCCGATGCTCTTGGAGGCGCGATCCAAAGCTTCCTTGACTGTTAGATTTGGCTCGGCGCGAAAACCCCGGTTTGCCTGAGAGAGGCTCGCCGCCTGGAGGAGGAGATCCGACTGGAGAAAGTCGGAGAAGGCTTGCGCGATCCGTTTCTCCTCGTCGGCGCGATCCCGTTCCAGGCCGGCCTGCGTGGCGTTGGTTTCGGCGATGCCACGCTGTCTCTCCTCCCCTTTGAGGGCCTCCGTCGCGCGCACCATACCCAAAGTTGTGCCGACAACTCCGACCGCCATAGCCAGCACGACGAGCGCCACCGCCAATACCGGCCCGCGATTACGGCTCAGGAATTTTTTCAGTCGATAGCTCGCGCTCGGCGGCCTGGCTTCGACCGGCTCGTCCGCCAGATAGCGCTGGATATCCCGCGCCAAACCATTCGCCGTGTCGTAGCGGCGATCGCGCTGTTTCTCCAGACATTTCATGACGATACAATCCAGCTCGCCACGGAGCAGTGCAGTCAAGCGCTTTGGCTCCGTGTGCCGCGATGCCGCCAGCGACGGCAGCGATTCATCCGTCGAACAGCCGCGTCGAAGGCTTCGCCGGCTCTTCCTCCTGGATGACGCGAATCAACTCATGCAGCGCCGCCTTGCGCAGCCGCTTGACGTCGATCGGCGTCAGTCCGGTCAACAGCTCATAAAGAATGACGCCGAGCGAGTAGATGTCCGAGCGCGTGTCGATGTCCAAGCCCGATAGCCCCGCCTGCTCGGGCGACATATACTCCAACGTTCCTACAACCTGGCCAAACTGCGTGGACAACGACTCATCAGTCAGCTTGCCCGCAACCGCCTTGGCCACGCCGAAATCGATGACCTTGGGTACGGGCTTGCCGTCGTAGATCGTAACCAAAATGTTGGATGGCTTGAGATCGCGATGCACAATCCCTTTTTGATGGGCATGCTGCACCGCCTGACAAATCGGGACGAACAGCTCGAGACGCTCCGCCAGCGTCATTTTGGCCTCATCGCAGAACTTCGTCAGGGGCAGCCCATTGACCAACTCCATGACAAAAAAGGGACAACCGCCGCCTTCCCCTCCGGGCGGAGTATTGCCGGCGTCGAATACCTTGGCGATACAGGGATGATCCATGAGGGCGAGCGCCTGGCGCTCTTGCTCGAAGCGGCGCAGCACGGCTTTGGTATCCATGCCCGCCTTGATGAGCTTCAGCGCGACCTTGCGCTTGACAGGCTCGGATTGCTGGGCGCGATAGACCGTACCCATCCCGCCCTCGCCAATGACTTCGAGCAGCAGGTATTTGCCGCCGATCACCGAGCCGATCTGCACGCCGGGTTGGTCGAAGCTGAAAGAGACATTTCCGCCAGGCGTATGCGGCCCCGTGACATCGAGTGGCCCCGGCTTGGCCGTCGCAACCGTGGGGCTCGCTTCGTCATGGGCCTTGAGCATCTCTTCGATGTGCCCGCGAAGCTCGGCGTTTGCTTCGCAAGCTTTATCAAGAAAACCGGCTCTTTCGCCGGTAGGCTTACCTATAGCGTCAAGAAAGATCTCATTTGACTGCTTTGGGTCGAGAGGCATGGGAGGACACCTCAATTATGGAGTTGCTGAATGGACATTGTATACCCGAGCCTGAAGCGTCAGCGAAGAGCATTCGTATTTTGAAATACAAAATGCTCTTCGCTGACGCTTCAGGCTCGGGTAATACGAATGCCCTTCGCTGACGCTTCAGGCTCGGTCTGGTAACAACGCACATCTGTACAGTATCCTTGCTCCAAAATCCCCCTCACTCTTTTGGAGCCTTCCGATGTCTGAATTTCCACGCAGCTATGGCGAAACCGAAGGACCGCTCGGCTTTCCGATGCTCGACAGGCAGGCCCGCGCGCTCGATGCCTTGCTCAAGACTTTGCCTCCTGGTGAGGATTATCGCTATCGCCATCTCGTGACGGCCAAGGCGCCGACCGAGTTGAATCCGGGCGAACGCAGCGATGTTTCGTGGATCACGACGGAAAGCGTCGATCGGACCGGCGAGGTTGTCATGGCGCGGGGCATGGACGACAGCCAATTTCAGGGCAATCCGCTTGTGACGTTGGGTCATGCGTACGCACTGCCGCCGGTTGGGCGATCGCTATGGCGGCGCCGGGTCAAGGATGGCGACCGGATCGGCATCAAAGCCAAGACGCAGTATCCGCCGCGACCCGAAGCCTGGCCCGCGGGTGAAACCTGGGCGCCCGATCAGATTCTCGCGCTCATCCAATCCGGGCTGCTCAATGGCAAAAGCATCGGCTTTCTGCCGACGAAGGTTCACATACCGGACAAAGCGGAGGTTCAAAAGAACGGCTGGAACGAGCAGGTGTCTCTCGTCATCGATGAATGGCTGCTCCTGGAATATGCCTGCGTCTTCCTGCCCGCCAATCAAGACGCCCTGGTCGAGGCCGTTTCCAAAGGCATGGTCGATCTGTCGCCCGACCTGCTCAAGGCGCTGGGGCTGACGATGCCGTTGCTGCTGCCGGCGCGGGTTATACCGTTCACGCCGTTGGCCGAGATCGAAAAAGCGATCGAGCGCCGCCTGGAGGCGATCGACTTCGATACGCTGGCGCGACGAGCCGTGGCCGACGCCCTGGATCGGGCCCGCGGGCGTGTATGAAACGTAGTTATTTTCAAATTTTTCGCGCCGTTTGGCCTGGAGATTGCGGTTTCATAATCCCGCCTGGCCCAATGGACGCCGGGCCTGGACTAATATCGAAATGACTCGACTCACAATCACCTATTTGGATGATTCCCGGAGGAGCCATGAGCGATTGGATGGTAATGATTGTATTCACGGCGATTGCCCTACTTGCCGCCGTGGCATTGATACTAAAATCAAACGCCGACGAGGCCACCAGCAATGGTGAGGGTTCACCGAGCCTTGTGCCTCATAATAACCGCCATGTGAAAAGCACGGCGGGGTAACACCGTCCCGCATCCGATCTTAGGGCTCGCATAGGGGTCTCGGAACTCTGAATAAGAGCTTCCGGGACCCCTTCTTATTTTTATATTTGGATCATTTTAATAGCTTGATGGGTAATGAACCGCCTCAAATTGCGCGAATTGGGTGCCAGAAACCGTCCTCTTGGCGAGCTAGGAACGTCAGCGACCGGAGCTTTTTGTGTTCAAGAGCCGGGAGCGTCAGCGACCGGAGTGCATTGCACTTGCTCAGACTTTCTCCGGTCGCTTACGCTCCCGGCTCCTGAAGAAGGACCACTCGAGTCGCTCACGCTCCCGGCTCTCCAAACCACTCTGTCAATCGCACTACCAGAACCACCCCATCTCTTGCCTTCCCTCGCGCTCCACCTTATGTTTACCCCTTTCCAGGAGGGACGCGCCGTGAAGCCGGAGACTCTCAACGTGTTCCCGACGCGCTCGTCGGGATTGCTGCTGCATCCCACGTCGTTGCCTGGCCGCTTTGGCATCGGCGATCTCGGGCCAGCGGCTTATGCGTGGGTCGAGGCCCTGGCTCGCACTCGTCAGGCGTGGTGGCAGGTGTTGCCGCTCGGCCCGACCGGTTATGGCGATTCCCCCTATCAGGCCACCTGCTCGTTCGCGGGCAATCCCTTTCTGATCAGCCCTGATTTCCTTGCTCTCGATGGCCTTATCCAACAGCACGATTTGGCCAATATCCATTTTCCCGATGGCCCGGTCCACTATGAGGCCGCGGGCGAACTGAAATTACGGCTGACCGCCCTCGCCTGGCACAATTACAAGAACGGCGCCGCCGCCAAGCTCAAGCATAACTTCGACCTGTTCTGTCACGAGCAGGCGGATTGGCTCGATGACTTCGCGCTGTTCCTGGCCCTCAAGGACTGCGCACGGCGGCACTTCTTGGCCTGACTGGGAGCCTGGGCTGGTGCAGCGCGATCCGGCTGCCCTCAAAGATGCGTTGGACAAGCAGCGCGATGCGGTCGGCCTGCATCAATTCCGCCAGTTTCTCTTCTTCCGCCAATGGACGGCGCTGCGCGAGCATTGCCATCTGCGCGGCGTCCGCATTATCGGCGACCTGCCGATCTTCGTCTCCGCCGACTCGTCCGACGTCTGGGCCAACGCGGAGCTGTTTTATCTGGACGAACAGCGCCGACCGACGCATGTCGCTGGCGTGCCGCCTGACTACTTCTCAGCCGACGGCCAACTGTGGGGCAATCCGCTCTATAACTGGGACGCGATGAAGCGGACGGGATACAGCTGGTGGGTCGGCCGGATACGCGCCTCGCTACGGCAAGTCGATGTCGTGCGGCTCGATCATTTCCGCGGTTTCGAGGCCTACTGGGAGGTCCCAGCCGACGCGAAGACGGCGAAGGCGGGCCGCTGGGTTCCCGGCCCCGGCTCTGACCTGTTCAACGTCCTCCACGATCAACTCGGCGGCCTGCCGCTGATTGCCGAGGACCTCGGCCTGATTACACCGCCGGTCGAAGCGCTGCGCGACCAGTTCCAACTGCCCGGCATGCGCGTCCTCCAATTCGCCTTTAGCGATCCGAAAAATATCTATCTGCCACACCATTACGAGCCGAATACGGTCGTCTACACCGGCACCCATGACAACGACACGACGCGCGGCTGGTACGCGACCATGAGTCCCAATGAAAAAGCGTTCATGCGTCGGTACGCCCCGCAAGTCGGCGCCGACATCAGCTGGGATTTGATGCGCCTGGCCTGGTCTTCCGTGGCGAATTTGGCCGTCGCGCCGCTCCAAGATGTCTTGAGTCTAGGCACCGAGGCGCGGATGAACGCCCCCGGCCAACCGGCCGGCAACTGGACCTGGCGGTTCCAGGAAGGGGCGCTCAACGAAGCGGTGCTGCACCGTTTGACGGAGTTGACGGAGCTTTATAGTCGGACGGGAGAGGCACGGAAAGACAATTGAAGCGAACACGATCCGTAACATCGCCGCAACTCACAGAGGAACCCTCATGAAAACTCTAGGCTGGCTTCCCGCATTGCTCGTTACCCTCGCGTCCGTCTCCGCCTATTCGGCGGACGACAAGAAGGACGACGATGGCTATGTGCCGATGTTCAATGGCAAAGATCTGTCGGGCTGGGTCAACGCCAACTGTGCCCCGAGCACCTTCTTCGTCAAGGATGGCGAGGTCATCACCACGGGGCATCCGACCGGCTTTCTGCGCACCCCCAAGCAGTATGAAAACTTCATTGCCGATTTCGATTGGATGCACGTCAACAAAAAAGATGTGGGCAACTCCGGCTTCTTCGTCTGGGCCGATCCGATTTCCGCTATAGGCACTCCCTATACTCGTGGAATCGAAGTCCAGGTTCTCGTCAACCTCGAAAAGGAAGGCTACTACACGAGCCAGGGCGACCTCTTCAGCATCTGGGGCGCGACCTGCAAGCCAGACCGGCCCCATCCGCACGGTTGGGCGCGCTGCCTGCCCAGCGAGAACCGCACCAAAGGCGGCGGCGAGTGGAACCATTATAAGGTGATCGCCAAGGACGGCACGATCAAGCTGCACGTCAACGGCAAGGAAGTCTCCGGCGTCAGCGAATGCAAACCACGCAAGGGCTATCTCGCCCTGGAGTCGGAGGGGGCTGAGTGTCATTTCCGCAATCTCAAGATCAAGGAGCTGCCGTCAAGCAACCCAAAGCCGGACGAGATCGCGGATGTGGCGCAAGGGCACAAGAATCTGTTCAATGGGATCGATTTGACAGGCTGGAAAGCGGACGCCGAGGCGAAGAAACATTGGCGGCCGAACGATTGGGTGTTGCGCTATGATGGCAAGGGGAAGGAGCTGTTCACTGACAAGGAGTATGGGCCGGCGGAGTTTATCGTCGATTTCAAGTTTCCGAAAAAGGATAGCAAGCCTTGTTGGTTCGTACTTCGACACGACGACAGCTCCGACGAGGATGTAATCGTGATGATGAACGTTGACGGGTCTTATTCGGCCAACAAAAGAGCAGGCAACACGTACATGGCCCAACGGAATAGTCAGGGAAAATTTAAGGACTTCAAGCCGAACGATTGGAACCGTCTGCGCTTCACGATCAAAGGTGAAGTAATTGGCATTGCGCTGAATAATCAGAGTGCCACCGATTTGTCGGTGTTCCCCCCGCCCGCCAAGGGTCGGTTTGGCTTGCGCCCGCAGGGTGAGATGGAGGTCGGCAATCTGTTTGTGCGGGAACTGGAGAAATGATTACCGAGTCTGAAGCGTAAGCGAAGAGCATTTCACATTTGAATAATTAAATGCAAATGCTCTTCGCTTACGCTTCAGACTCGGTAAAGGCACCAAAGCGGAGTTAGAGGAGATCACGTGGCATCGGTTGTACCTGTCGCCGAAGCCATGTCGCTTTGCGATTACCACGTTGGATATAGCAACGGGAAAGTGGACTTGTATGGGCTGTTCAACGCGATACAGCCAGATGCGGGCTATCCCTACAGCCACGGCAGGTTCTGCATCTTTGCCCAGTTAATCAGAGGGCTCGGCCAGGTGCCATTCTTCGTAGATATACGCTTTGCGGAGACGGATGAACTCGTCTGGAATACAGAGGTCAGGCAACTCCGATTCCCGGATCGCACGACGGTTGTCCAGCTTGCCCTGACTATCGAAGATTGTTCATTCGAGAGGCCAGGGCTTTATACTTTAGAGTTGTTCTGCGATAATACCTGGGTGTGCGACACCCAAATACTTCTCCGCTAAGTACGGGGGAAGACAATGATGAGCGACGACCTGAAGCCTACCAACGACGATACCTTCCAAGAAGGCACGACTCCCGTCCAGGCCTTTACCTCCCAAGTAGTCCGACCTGGAGTCGATCTTGCTCCACGCCTTGGGCGTCCGCCGAGAGTCGCCCCGCAGACGCCCGCCGAATCAAAAAAAGCGGGTGACCGAGCACCAGCCGGTGTCGCACGAATTAAGCCGTCGGAGCCGGTGAGCCGGGCCTAACCGTCGGAACGCTCAACCCGAAGTTTTCTCCGGTGAACCCCAAATCGCGATCGCGTCTTTACGCAGTTGCCTGCCAGTGGCATTGAAGGTTCACCCCCGGCAAGCTGGGGGCTATATAAATTTCAGCGCGATAAAACTCTCATGGCAGCTCCAGAACCGCCTTTAGGCATTTGCCAATTTCTCTCATAGCCGCAGCCGAAAGGTAGCCGAGAGTATGATGTATCATCGTCTGCTCTCGCGTAAGAATGTCCTTGCACGAGGCATAGCAGCGGTGCTTCAGGCCTGAGAAACTTTCTACTGCCGGGTCTAGTTCCACTTCGGTATCAGGAATGCCATATTGCTGACTCTGTACCTTGACATAGATCGTGTCGTCTACAATACCGTCCAGAAAATCAGCTTGCACGACTACCGCCGGACGGAGTTTGCTACCCGACAAGTCGCTAAATGGCCAATCTACAACTACCACGTCTCCGCGATTCATAATTTCTTCCGGTATTCCTCGTAGACGTCCATGGCTGCGTCGTCCTCTACCCCCTTGTTGAAAGGAGCGACGATTCCCCGCACGAGTTCATACACTTCTTGCTTAATGAGGCGGTATATCTGCCCGGTTCGCGGATCGAGCGCGGCAATGGGCTGCGCTTCCGATTCCAGTGCCTCCACTTGTTTAGGGGTCAGCTCGATCATGGGTTCCACCTTATTCCCATTTTAATGTATCGCCCGCGTATTTTTTCGCGGGCCCACCCCCGGCAAGCCGGGGGCACTATAAATTACAACTTGACCTGACACGTATACGCCAGCTTCGGGTCGCCGCGGCGGACGATTGATTGGCATAACGTCAACAAACTGGGATGCAGCTTCACTTCGTGCTTCTTGCCATTGAGCGTCACTTCCAACGGCTTGCTCAGGTCGACAAGTCTCGAATCAAGACATAGCTCAAATTGTTTGACGCCCTTGGTTGTGATCGTCGCCGTGTTGTGTTCGAGCTTTACGTTCACGTTCTCGCCGGCGGACGGGGTCGGCACGTAGATCCAGAAGAAATCCTTGACCACGCTATCGGTCAGCTCCCACGTCAAATGGCGCGGCACACAGTTGCGCGTATACGGGTACATCTCCTTGATCTTATCGCGGTCGGGCAAGCCGCCGTGGGCGAAGCCTTTCTTGAACTCGAACTCGACGGGGAACTCACCTTTGTTTTCGTCCTTGAGTTTCTGCACCTGGGCGTCGAATTTCTCGCAGCGCTCGCGGCGGCCATAAGCGGTGTCGTTTTCGCCGACCATGAAGGTGAAGCGCGTGTTTCGCAATGTCAAAGGCGAAATCGAGCCGTCGGTTGGGGCGCTGGCGCTGCAATGGATGGCCGCGAAACGGTCGGGGATTTTGGGGCCGATATAAAAGGCTCCATAGCCGCCGTGCGAGTAGCCCATGATGAACAGCTTATCCGTATCGATGTCGCCGAAGACAGCGAATTGACGAATCAGGTTGTAGATCAGCGGTGGCACGTAGGTGTCATAAAAGCCATTCCAGGTATCATTAGGCGCTCTTAGGGCCAAGTATTTATAGCCGGTCACGTCTTTCTGATCGCGGTAATAGGTCTGCATCTGCTTCCATTGGCTGTCGTTGAGCGACTTCGGGGCATTGCCGCCGCCGTGCATGGCGATGAACAGGGGCCAACCCTTTTCGGGCCGTTTGCCGACTTCGCGGACGACATAGGCGCTTTGGTATTTCTCGAAGCGGACCTGATTTTCGTCGTAGTCCTTTTTCTGGGCGGCGTGAATTGGCGCGGCTTGATACGCCTTCCAGACCGCCGCGCGGACCGCTTCCTCATTCGCCGTCAGCTCGGCGTTGAGCTTCGCGTCGAATTTCCATTCGGCCTGCTTCTCCGGGCTGGCGCTGAAATAGGCGGAAGCAGCCTTTTCGATTTCACTTAGATCGCTCGGCTTCTTATCGTCCTTGGCCGGGACTTCGATTTCGACGATCGTCTGGTCTTCAGCGGTCGTCTTCAAGCTCAGCTCGATGCGCATCGGCTTGCCGACATGGATGAGATAGTCGTGATTCTTCAAAAGCTCGAAGGTTGTGATGTTGTTCGTGTCATCCTTCTCGCCGCGCGATTCGCCCTGGGCGATCTCCTTGCCGCTGGTCTTGTCGAAGATCGTGAGAGGCACGGTCACACGGCTTTTCTTGCCCGCGTTCCAGACCCGGACCATGATCTTCGTGTGGCCTTCCTTGGGGGCCTCCGGCTTGGCCGTGTAGTGATCGGTGACATTTTCCGCATAGACATCCTTGCGATTCGGCGCCCAGACGAGGGGGAAGGTCGTCTCGGTCTTGCGGAAGCTGGTGGCGTAAATGGCATGGAGCCGCGAGTCTTTCTGGGCCTGGGCCGCATCGCCGACGAACCAGCCGCGATCGAGGCCCTTGGGGTCGGCCTCGCACGCTCCCGTGAAGTGCCAACGGCCATCCCAGATCTCGACCCAGGTGTGATTGCCGCGCTTGTTCGCCCATAGTGGAGTGCCGACGAGTCGGGCCGGGATGCCGACGCTGCGACAGGCGTCGCTCAGAATCACGGACAGCCCGGTGCAAGACGCCAGGCCTTGCTCGATCGACTCCTTGGGGCTCTGATTCGGCAGCTTGCGTTGCGTGGAGTATTTGACTTTGAGCTTGGTGAAAATAATCGAATTGAGTTGATGCGTCGCCTCGCCCAGCGTTTTGCAGTCTTTCACGATCGGCATGCAGAGGTCGTACATCTCCTTGCGCCACGGATCGCGCGACTCATCGACATTCGCATACGGCAACACGTCGTTGAGGAAAATCTCCTCCGGCACGCTCTTGCCCCAGGGCGTCTCGTTGTGCGCCTTGTAGGCCAGGCGCACATTCTCCAGCAAGAAGTCGGCTTTTAGAGTTTTCAGATCGCCGTTCGGCATATTGGCGACGAGAAATGCCATCCCCTTGCGCTGCTCCGCCGGCGTTTCGGTTAACGCCTTGACCAGCTCCTTGCGGTTGTCGCCGGCGAGTTCGAGAGCCTTCTCGACTTCCCAGGCTTTCGGGTCTTCCGCGCCGACGGCAGGCCGACAAAGGCAAGCGAGCCGAAACAGGCCACAAAAAGGAGGGATAAGCGGAGCTTCACAGTCGCGTTCTCCAAGCAAATAGGGGCGAAGACCGATCCCTGATGCTTACCGGGCGGAGAGCGATTGTCAAGAACCAAAACAGGGGCGAATCCGGCGGATGGTCTTCCCTGCGCGGCGCGAGGATGGTAAAGTTTGTTGTGACCCACCTTGAAACTCTTCCCAATCGCGTGGGTCCGTCGTTTATCGACTGAAACCTGGCCTTCAGCCGTTTGTTTAGGAGATTGAGGTATTCGTCCTCCAGCAGATCGCGATCGCAACGCACAACAGGATCGGGGCCTTCGGATCAACGATCAGATCCGCATCAGTCCCGTGCGCCTCATCGGTGTCAACGGCGAGCAGCTCGGCGTCGTACCGACCCAACAGGCCATCGACCTGGCCCGCGAGGCAGCTCTCGACCTCGTTGAGGTAGCCGCCAACGAACGCCCGCCCGTCTGTAAAATCCTCGATTATGGCAAATTGCGCTATCAGCAATCCCACAAAAAGAACAAAGCCAAGGTCCATCAGCAGAAGCTGAAAGAGATCCGCGTGCGCCCCAAGACAGGCGATCACGACGTGGACACGAAGATCAACCAGGCGCGCAAGTTCCTCGAACACAACGACAAGGTGTTGGTCAACGTGCTGTTCCGTGGCCGCGAGCTGCAACACATCGACGAGGGCAAGCGCATCCTCGACAACATCCTCGAAAAAGCTCGTCGACATTTGCAAAGTCGAGCAGATGCCGCGTATGGAAGGCAAGCGCATGGTCGCGATGCTGGCGCCGAAGAAGACATCGTAAGGTGAATTTCTATTTATATAGCCCTCGGCTTGCCGGGGGTTTTTTTGTTGGTCCACATGTTTTGCACTGCCAGCACCCCGAAGGAAGCCGAAATCAAACGCGAAGTCGATGACCGTTCACGTTCCCGTCAAGAATAAGTTCACGGAACAAACGGTCGATTACATGCGGGAACGAAAGGCGGCTGTCCTGAAACAAATTCAAGGGAAGATCAAACATGAAGGCTAAAATCACATACAAACAGCTGCGCGAGGAGCTCGAAAGGCATGGTTGGAAAGCCGAGTCCCTTGAGCTTGATGCCGTTGGTGGGACAATAAAGACCCATAACACGATGTTTCGCAACCCAGAGACGGACCTCTATGTTGTGCTCCCTTGCATGAAGGCAAATGAGCTTGTCGAGCCGATCTACCTATTGCGCGTCAGGAATGTGTTGGAAAACGCCGGTTTTTGGGATAGCCTTGTTCCTCAGATGGAGACGAATGGTCAAGCGGAAGGCGGATACGTGCTGCAGACGCTTGCCGGAATAAAGATCTCCAAATAACGACAGAAGCGGAGTAGCTCCCCCGGCCAGCCGGGGGCTATGGAAAAACCAAATCACTTCTTCGTAATCACCAAACTCTTCGCCAGCTTTTCGACCTCTTTGCGCAGCTCGGCAAGGTCACGGACTGGTAGCGTCGCGGCCAGGGTCGCGCCGCCTTTGCTCTGCCGGGCGACGTAATAATCCAACAGCGTCGGTCTGCCGCCGATCTCCGCTTCCAACGCGAATTGTTCAAGCGCTGGTGTCGCTTGCACGGAGCGCACCGGCTCGGTCCGCTGGATCTTCACCTTCTGCCCCGTGAGCCAATCGCGCGATTCGGTGAGGAATTGAGTTCCGCTCGGCACTTTGTTGAGTGGCTCGACCGTGATGAGCAGGCCTGCCCCATCCGGCGTGTCGAGGATCAGCTGATTGCCGCGAACGCCGGCCACCTTCCAACGCCTCGGATGTTGCAGCTTCACGCCCAGGTCGGGATTGTCGTAGAGCATCAGCGTATTTTCGGCGTTCGGCTCCTGCGTGACTGCTTTCAATTTCTCGTCGCTCAACTCGGCGTTCTTGGTGCCGACCAGTCGGCTCAGGACGAATCGGCCTTCGATTCGGCCCACCTCCTTATCGTTCATGTCGAGCAGGGTGTGAATACCCTTTAGAAACAGATACCGGATGTGGTTGGAAACCAGATCGAACTCGAAGTAGCCTTCGAGCTTTTGGCGGTTGCGGCCATCTTCGCCGGAGCCGGTTAGCGTGCCGCTAAAGGCAACCCGGGCGACACGGCGGCCGGTCGCCGCGTCGATGCGCTCGAGCTTGCATTCCAGGCTGCCGGCTTCGATCTTTTCTTGATCGGTCAGTTCCTTGACGACACTTTCGGTCGCCGACCAGGTAGCGCCAATCTTGACCGGCTTGCTCGGCAACAGACCGACGAGCGCCGGCGTGAACACGTCGGTTCGCACCAGGTCGATCTCACCCCATGTCAACGGCCCATCGGGAGAAAAGGGAACCTCGGTATGGCCCTGGCGCAAGACGATCATGCGCTGCACTTCACGGCGCAAGCTGCTCGATTGCTCCTGATCGCCCAGCGTACGATGAAAGTCCATGCGCTGAAAGATCCGAGCCGTCTTGCCCACCTCACCCTCTTTCGTGAGGCTAAGTACCCGTTCGTCGTATTCGATTGCGCTGTCGCCGCGAATGGCCATCGGCTTGGGCGCTGGCTTGTCTTTCTCCGCCGGCACCACGAGAGTGCCCGAAAGCTCAACGCGCGTGCTGACGCGATATTCGTAGCCGACAGGGCAGGATTCGTGCAGTCGGATGGCGTCGTCCGCTGCGCGTGCGACGGCGTGCGAAAGGAAAAGGAGGCAGAAGGGAAACAGCAATGTGCGAGAGGTCATAGTTTTACTCAAACAAAAGGAGTTTCAATTGGTTTTCAAGAGCATTCTGTCTTCAAGAGCCGGGAGCGTCAGCGACCGGAGAGCATTACGCTGGCTCAAATTTTCTCCGGTCGCTTACGCTCCCGGCTCGCCAAGATGGAATAACTCTTGAAGACAGTTCCCCCTGACAGTCCCCCTGCCGACTTGGCAGCCACCACAAGCGCACGCCATAACTCATTACCTCATGGTAATTTGCTCACGCGCAGGCGCAGGCGGCGCAATCTGTACCGGTCGCGGCAAGGTTGAGGGCAGCGATTCGACGCAGTTGGGATTGCAAGATTGAACACGATTAGTGTAAACTTGACCAGTCAAGAATTTCAAACCAAACTGCTCCGAGCGGAAAATCACGCCTCTTTTCCGAGGCGTTTCTCGTCCGAAATCCAGGTTAAGTAAGCGTTTGTGATAAATTCCCGAGTGGAAGTGGTGGATCATTCGTCTATTAGTTTAGATGAGTGGCCTGGCGTTTGCTCTTAGAGGCTCGTCCGAAAGGAAGCTTCAAACTCACCAACGAAGTTGAAGGAATCGGGTTTCGAGACGAAGAGGACTCTAGAGGGAAGAGGAGCAAATACCCAAAGAGGGCCAGGCTGTCTAGAGGAATGCGACAGCGAACCCAAAGGATGCGATAACTCTCTGAGTTAGAGTCTATCTGATAAGGATCGTCCGAAAGCGCAGTGAACTTGAGAAATCCTCGAAACGCCGAAGCCCGGCGTGGTTCATGGCGGCGTAGGAATAGAAGGCCAGGGTCGAAGATCAACCTGGCAACGACGGAGCGAGCGACAGCGGGCTTGGATACAAGGAGTAGCGGCCATGAGTATCTTTCATCATCTAGCCTTGAAGCAGCTGGCGGATCAACAGGTGCGTTTCGCCCCTGAGATCAAACGCCAGGAGCAGGCTGGCCGCGCTCGCAAATTGGTGACGGAGATCGATCCGGCCAAACAATACCCGTACCAGTACGTTTGTTATCGCATAACCGATTTCCGCCCGGACGCTCATCCGGATCTGCTCTTCGACGGCGCGACGCTGATCGAAGATTTGCATCAGCTTATTCGTTTGCTCGACGACCCAATGGTGACATTGGACGAATTGAGCAAACGGTTGAAAGTATCGACCAAGACGATTCGCCGTTGGCGCAAGCTTGGCCTGGAAGGCCGCCGCGATCCCAAAGGGGCCGGCCGCCATCTTGTCTTCAAGCAATCGGCGATCGAAGACTTCATGGCACGGAATGAAGACCGTGTGTCACGGGGCAGCCAGTTTTCCCAGCTCAGTGACATCGAACGAGAGGAGATTTTATGTCGAGCCAAAAACTTATGCATCAGCGGCGGCAGTCTCAGTGACGTGAGCCGATGCATCGCCGGCCAGATGGGCCGATCCGCCGAAACCGTTCGTTACACCATTAAAAACTTTGACCGCCAGCATCCCGACCAGGCGCTCTTTCCACAACTGGGCGGGCCGCTGAATCAAGATACGAAACTCGTGATTTATAACTCTTATCGAAGGGGAATGGACGTGGATACTTTAGCCAAACGCTTCCAGCGCTCCCCAGGATCGATGTACCGCGTCATCAATGAAGTACGCGCACAACGCCTGTTGGAGTCGCCATTAGAATATATCGCTCATCCATCGTTTGAAGATGCTTCCAACGATACCGAGTTCGCCGGCCCGATGCCGGAACTCGAAGCCTACGAGGCGCAACGCCAGAAGATGCACGCCCCCAAGGACGTGCCGCCCGAATTGGCCTCGATGTACGAAATCCCGCTGCTCTCGAAGGCTCAAGAGCAGCACCTGTTCCGCAAGATGAACTACCTCAAGTTCAAGGCCAGCCAACTACGCGACCAGATGCGCAAGGAAGGCTCCGAGAGCGCCGAGGTCGATCCGACGCGAGTGCGCATCCAGACGCTCCGCCAGATCGAGGAGCTTCAAGCGGAAGCCAACGTCGTCAAGGATCAGTTGATCAACGCCAACATGCGGCTCGTGGTCAATATCGCCAAGCGCCACATGAACCCGACCGACAACTTCTTCGAGTTGCTCTCGGACGGCAATATGTCGCTGATCCGCGCCGTCGAGAAGTTCGACTACGGCCGTGGCTTCAAGTTCAGCACCTATGCGAGCTGGGCCATCATGAAGAACTTCGCCCGGAGCATACCGGACGAGAAGCACCGCCGCGAACGCTTCGTGACGGGTCACGAGGATGTCTTCGACATCGCTCCCGACAACCGGACCGACGAGCACGAGATCGTCGCCACCCACGAGCGCGCGACCCACAGCGTCAACCGTCTCCTGGAATATCTCGAACCACGCGAGCGCGAGATCATTCGTATGCGAGCCGGCCTGGACGATCACGCCAAGGGGATGACCCTCGAAGAGATCGGCCAACAGTTCGGTATCACGAAAGAGCGCGTCCGCCAGCTCAACGCCCGGGCGATGAAAAAGCTCCGCAGCATCGCCGAGGAGCAAGCGATCGAGTTGTAAGAGTCGGCCCGTCATATTACCGAGCCTGAAGCGTAAGCGAAGGGCATTTTGTATTACGAAAATACAAATGCCCTTCGCTTACGCTTCAGGCTCGGTAATTGCGCTCCACAGCGGACACCCCTCCAACACCTGCTCGCCCCGCCGATACCTCTCCAACAACTCCTGCGACCGCCTCGCCAACATACGCCGGACCTCGCGCCGCTTGCCCTTTTCCCTCGGAATTGCCATGCCATCATAGCCGGTCGTGCGATGGCGCAGCCACGCGATCACCGCGGCCTCGGCACGGCGCTCCACGGGGATGCGCTTGGTCCGGGCAACCGTGCCGCTGCTGACTGGCGTGGCATGATTCGTGACCGCCTTGGCAAGACGATCGGCAAGCTCGGCATGTGTCGGATGAAAAGACAAAAATGTGACCACGGCTCCAAAGAAATCCTCGACATACTCCGCCTGCACCTTGTCACGGCGCCTGGCGTCGGCATCTTTCTTCTTGGCGAAACTTTCCGTCGAGCGCTCAACTTCCAATTCCGCTCGAATGCGCTCAACCGTCACCGCCGGCGCCCAAACACCCCTGGAAAAAACCTTCCGCCCTCGTTTCTCCTGGACAACCCAATGCTCCCCAGCCTTCACCCGGCGCGTGAGCGCTGCGTCACCCGGCGGCAGCAGAACCCAACCTTCCGGCGCCGTCAGAACTCTGCCGTCCGCGCTTCGGACAGTGTTGGGCGTTGGCCCAGGTGTAAAGATTGCCGCATCCATAACTACGTTATATAGCCCGCCAATTATGGCGGGTGCATCGCCGCTACCATGACCGCCTGGAGACCTTCGGTTTCCTCACGACTTCCTCAAAATCGCATCAAGCGCCCAACAGCCGCGAACATGGGGCTCCGCGACTGCGGAGATGGGAGGGAACCTCCATGGGGCCACAGCGGCTTCCCCCCAAAAAAGTCGTTGAGGATCAGATGCAATTCAAACTCTTCTTTGTCGTGAAATCGCATAGGCCGATTGGCCGCTATTACCCCGGCATGAAAGAAGGTCAACCACGAATAACACGAATCGGAAAGCAAGATGCAGACGGGAACGGTGGAGCGTCTCGGGATCAGCGCCCTGTCGCTTCTTTTTTATTCGTGCTATTCGTATTATTCGTGGTTCTCTGCGTACGGTTCTTTCGTGCCGGGTTAATATGTAGTCACCACTATATCACATATCTGTCATGAATTGCCGGTTCGCCAATACGAACCTGTGCGGCTATGATAATCGGCGACGAGGACACGGAAAAGAATTTGGAGAAACCCATGACACGCTCAATCCTTCTTGCATGTACACCCCTCCTCCTACTGATCGCCTGTGTCGGCTCGATGAACGAACCCGCCGCCAATGCCAACAACGACGAGCCGATCCGTCGTGATACCATGCCACCGCAAATGTCTCTGTATCTGCCGATCCCCTTGGATGTGCCGCGCGTGGAGGCTCAATTGACGGGCGTCTTCGTCCCCGAAAAATACCGGGTCGGCAAGACGATCGACCTGGTTGTTTTCCTGCGTGGTTACGACATCAACAGGCCAAAGCCGGCCACGTCGGTTGTTGAATACTGGAATAGCCCAAAGCATCCTGTCCTCAAGAGCTTCCTCTTTCGTGAAGAGATCAACCGGAGCGGCAAGAACGTGATCCTGGCCGTGCCCACGCTTGGCCCACTCGCCGAAGTCGGCAAGCTCAAGGACGACGGCGAGGTCCAAAAATTCCTCGACCAAATCCTCGATGGCCTATGGCGCCACGGCCCACACGTCGGCCTCGCCGAGCGCCCGACGATTCGCCACCTGATCTTCGCGGCCCACTCCGGCGGCGGCGTGCCGCTCCGTCGGCTCGCCCAGGTTTTGGGCGCTGACGATGGTTACAAGGGCAAGCTGAAAGAGTGCTGGGGTTTCGATTCCATCTATGGAGTCAAAGACAAAGACGCCGACTTCTGGTCCGACTGGGCCAAGGGACACCCTGGCACCAAAGTAAGTATGTTCTACATTTTCACGCAAAAAGACGTCGGCAAAGACCCCAAACTACCCGTGAGCCCCACCAATCCCTTCGACCACAAGGAGCCGTCAGGGACGTCGTTCCCCGCCATGGAACTGGAGCGCATGGCCAAAGAGCGGAAGCTAAGCAATGTCAAAGTGGTGCGCGAAACCAAGGAGTCGACGTTGAGCCACAATGAGGTGCCACGGACCCATTTGGCGGAGCTTCTCAAGGGGGCAGCGTATTTGGAGGATCGGTGAGGAGTGGCACAACGGAAAAACCAATTGCGCGCGGTCCTCGTTTGGAGTTGTCTCATCGTACCACCTGCCTTCCGCCATCATAACAAATCGCCAGCTGACGTTGAGCGACGAAATCCCAGTCAAGTCGATGCGGTGGCTCCAAATAATGGCGATAGGCTACGGCCATCTGTCGCGCTGATTCGCTGAAGGGGACGTCACCAAATCCTGTTCCCATAGCTGGGAATGCGACGGTTCTGATCTTATGATTGGCCGATTGATTATGGACTTGAATCGCCATTAATGCGGCCCAGGTTGAGGCATAGACTTTGTCGGTGCCCTCAATGCTGCCGGGCACGCGCATGGTTGGAGCATGAGCCAGCCAGGGAAGCGCGGGATCGTTTGTCTCGATAAGGAAGGCCGTGCC
The DNA here is from genome assembly GCA_963790585.1 of uncultured Planctomycetaceae bacterium. Lineage (GTDB taxonomy): Bacteria > Planctomycetota > Planctomycetia > Gemmatales > Gemmataceae > CAWBOY01. The sequence continues at coordinate 666,138 of CAWBOY010000007.1, read as the reverse complement.
GACTGGCTGCTCGCCGTAGAATTGATTCATGATGTGAAGTTGGACTCGATCCATGAACGCCGAGCCGAAGCGACGAGTGACCGCGGCGTCGATCCCGGCCGTCATGATGCCAAACGCATTCCCTGCAGTGACAAAGCAATCGTGTGGCTCGATCTCCTCGAATCGCGTTTGGATGACGCGGACACCGGGCAGACCGGCGAAGCGCTCGCGGAAGGCCTGGCACATTTTCGCGTCCGGGTGGATTAGCCAGAGCGATTCGAGCATGAGGTGGTCTCCATCTTTGCGTCGCTACGGAATTGCAAGCAAGTCACCGGCAGTTAGAACGCCTAACTATTATCCCCCGCTAAACCACACAGGTGGAGGCCACGACGTCGCATCAAAACCCATTGCGGCCACTACCTTGCCGAAGGCACTTACAAACTTTCGAAAGGAACGGCTACGATGGTAAACCTGCGACAAATCCATCTTGGCCGTCATTGCGGCTTGATCTGCTGTTTCGCTGTAACTGTAGCCGGGATGCATCCTGGCTTCAACCTGCGCCTTCGCTCCGCGCGGTGTCTCGGGCTCTGGATGGGATTCGGCATCGTTTCGGATTCCGCGGACGCCGCGCAAGGATTCCATCGCAGCCAAGAACCAAGCCTCAAATTCCTTATGCGCGAGTACGACAGCACAGGGAATTGGCTGGGACTCGCTTTCTGCCCATGCTTGAATCTGTGGTCCAAGTTCTTTTGGACAGTCCTTGTCACTATCGAGAAGCACGATGATTCCTGCGCACGCAGGTTGAATCCGCGCTAGACGGATCGCCAGTCGAAGCTTCGTCTCATCGATCAATTCGCTACGTTTTCGGCGGATCGGCCCGTTTACTTCCACGCCAAATGCCACCACTTCATTGCGCAGGCGACGGAGCAAAACGGGCACGGCGGAGACTTCGCCATGGCCTTCGACGATTGGTTGTATGTTCACGACAGCTCCTTAAAAAGAAGCTGCTCCACCGCGCCTCGACCAACGAATAAGTCCGCGGGCGGTGTTAGGGCGTTGGACCGCAAGAGTTCACCGGCCCCCATCAGGTGACGCTGTAGGGCTTCTTTAGACGAATCTGAGACACCACTGAGCCGCGTGGCACCTTCGGACCAGCTCACAATTTTGATGTTGGAGTCTTCGATCCATTTTGCATCAAGCAACTCGGGGCTGTGCGTCGTCACGATGACTTGCATCTTACGGCTGGCGTGGCGCAATAAATCAAGAATTGCGCCTAGCGCTCCAGGGTGGATCGTGGCCTCGGGTTCTTCAACGACGATCACCGTTGGAGCAGGTTGTTGATATACAGCAGTCAATAATCCTAGCGCGCGCAATGTGCCGTCGGACATGCTAAATGCGTCGAACCTTGCGTTTTTGTTGGCCGCCCATCGCTGGGTGAATTCAAGTGATAGTTTATTGCCGTGCTTTTTGGATTGGACTTTTGTCGTTTTAGGCACAACTGTTTCCAATAACTCGCATACCCGTTCCCAATTCTCATGGGATTGTCGTTTAATTTCATCCAATACGCTTGCCGCGTTGCTACCGTCCGATCTTAGGCTGGTCCCACTATCCGGTTCTTGCATCTCGCGTAATTTTGAGGGCTCGATCGAGTAGACCCTCATTGAAGAAAGGAAGCGAAACACCGCGTTGAAACGGGCGTCGCCGCCGATCAGCGGCAAAACTAAGGCGTTGAGTTCTAGGGCTGGCTCCAGCTTGCCCTGCGAGGAATCGAACTTTCGCTTACTCTTCTTGTTCCGATCGAACCAATCGCGACTTCCATTCCGTCGTTCAATCACGCATTGCTCACGCACTACCTCGAACCCATAGTTTTTTAGTGCTGCAATTTCAAAAGCATAGTATGCGGATTTAATGTCTCCGTTGAGATGACCGAGATCGACGCTCAGACCCAGATTTGGAGGATAACTTGCCCCAGAACTGCGATTGCGAACTACGGAAATACCGCCTCTACGATCAAAAACGGCCTGCAGCGGCGAGGTCATGGCCTCTGCGAGAAAGGAAAAGACATCGACAAAATTGCTCTTTCCCGATCCATTTTGTCCTACAAGGAAAGTAGGATTCGCAAAGGTCACCAGTTCACTAGGGATGCTGCGAAATCGCTTGAGGACCAAGGATCGCAAGATCGGTTCCATCGTTTACCTCGGGACTGCATTGCATCAACCCGTCGCGTCTCTTTGTCGCTACTTCCTCTAATCATTGCAGGCAACTCCGCTCATGGCGACGAGCATACCATCGTTTTAACCTACTATAAGCGGCTCTGGATTACTCTACATATCCGCGATACGCTCACGACTCGTGAAATGCGCAGTGACGCTGCGCCATGATTGGTGGGATGCCACCAACGCTGTGTCAAGTATGATACACAGATCCGACGAACGCCCACGGAGCCACCGTTATTGGTCGATTTAGGATCTCTCATTATGTCTATGGATAAGATCGTCTCTCTCTGCAAACGACGCGGCTTTCTCTTTCAGTCCAGCGAAATCTATGGCGGCATCAATGGCTTTTGGGACTATGGGCCGCTTGGCGTCGAGCTGAAGCGGAACGTCAAGGAAGCGTGGTGGCGCGACATGGTCACGGGGCATGACGACCTCAGCCCGGTGCATGGGTCGCCCGAGGCGTATGAAATGGTCGGCCTCGATTGCTCGATCATCATGCATGCCCAGGTCTGGAAATGCTCGGGCCATTACGATCTGTTTCACGATTTCATGGTCGATTGCAAGGAGACCAAGAAACGCTATCGCCACGATCAGGTGCGAGGCCGATGGGTTGAGGCCAAGGGGCAACGGGTGTTCATCGCGGTTGAAGAAGGCGGCGAGGAGGGGGAAAAGGCGGCCGAGCAACGGGCGCTCAAGTTCTTCGACCTGCGCGCCAAGAACATTGCGGATCTCAAATGGGATGGTCCGATCGTGTCGTTGACGGAAGTCAAGGTCGAGGATTTCGACAAGGCGCTCGCGCCTGAAGCCAAGGCACTCGGCTCACTGACGCCGCCGCGTGAATTCAACCTGATGTTCAAGACGACGGCCGGCGCTCTCAGCGGCGAAGAGGGGACCGTCTTTCTCAGGCCCGAGACGGCCCAGGGCATCTTCGTCAATTTCAAAAACGTCTGCGACAGCAGCCGCGTCAAGGTGCCGTTCGGCATCGCCCAGGTCGGCAAGAGTTTCCGCAACGAAATCACGCCGCGCAACTTCACCTTCCGCTCGCGCGAGTTCGAGCAGATGGAGATCGAGTTTTTCTGCCATCCCGGCGCGTCGCCGGCCTGGTATCAATACTGGCGCGATCGCCGCTACAAATGGTATCTCGATTTGGGCTTATCCAAGGAACGCCTGCGGCTGCGTGAGCATCATGCCGAGGAATTGAGCCACTATTCGTGTGGCACGGCGGACATCGAATATGCGTTCCCGTTCTTGCCGCCGGGCGAGTTCGGCGAACTGGAGGGGATCGCCCATCGTGGCGATTTCGATTTGCGAAGTCATTCGGAAGGGAAGCTCGTTCGCAAGGATGGCCAGCTGGTCGTCGAATTGAATGCGGAAGGGAAGCCGCGACACAAGGGCAGCGGCAAGGATCTGCGTTATTACGACGAGATCACGCGCGAACGCTACATCCCACATGTCATCGAGCCGTCGGCAGGGGCCGATCGCGGCACGCTCGCGTTCCTCTGCGCCGCCTACTGCGAAGACCAGGCACCCGACGATAGCGGCAAAATGACCGAGCGCGTCGTCTTGAAGCTGCATCCGCGCCTGGCGCCGTTCAAGGTGGCCGTGTTGCCGCATCTCAAGAAGGAAGGGATGCCGGAGATCGCGCAAAAGCTGTATCGTGAGCTGAAGCAACAGTTCAATGTCTACTACGACGAGGGTGGCTCGATTGGCCGGCGCTACCGCCGTCAGGACGAAGCCGGCACGCCGTACTGCCTGACGATCGATCACGACACGCTGAAAGACCAGACCGTGACCATTCGTGACCGCGACACGCTGGAACAACGGCGTATAAAGCTCGATAAAGTCTCTGAAGAGATCGTCGGCCTGTTGCGCCCGAAGGCGTGAAAGGAGCCGGGTCCCGCGATGATGCAGTCCCGGCCTTTTTTGTTCGGCTTCTGCCTGCTGGCCATCGGAGCCATCGCGGGAGGAATGTTCGTCGGGTATCAGGCGAAGCCGTCCCACGCCAACCTCTCGCACCGGCTCGAAGCGACAATCCACCTGCCGACGCGCGGCAACCCCGATCACCCCTTCACCGAGCGCCAATGGGACGACGCCGTGGCCCTGCTCGCCAAGGAATTCGGCGGCGCGACGCTCGGAGCGGAGTGTGAAGGTTGCTGGATCGATGGCCAAGGCCTGATGCAACGCGAGCCGGTGCGCCTGGTCATCATCAGCTTCGAGGCCGGTCGGTTGGGCCGATTTCGGGAAGTGGTTCGGGAGACCGGGCGACGCCTGGGCCAGGAGGCGCTTTATATTCGTTATGAAGAGCCGGGGATCGATATATTGGGTGTTGAAAAGTAGACGCGGCAAGATGCCGCGTGACACCACGCCAACGCGGCATCTTGCCGCGTGACACCACGCCAACGCGGCATCTTGCCGCGTGACACCACGCCAACGCGGCATCTTGCCGCGTGACACCACGCCAACGCGGCATCTTGCCGCGTGACACCACGCCAACGCGGCATCTTGCCGCGTGACACCACGCCAACGCGGCATCTTGCCGCGTCTACTATATGAGGCTCTTCGCTTACGCTTCAGGCTCGGTAGTCTGTGAAAATTGACTCTACAACAGGAGTTTTGAACTATGCTCATCAATCCCGTCAAAAAAGCCCTAAAGGCCGGTCAACCTTCGGTCGGCACCTGGCTCACGCTGGGTAGCATCACCGCGTGCCGTTTCCTGGCGCGCATCGGCTTCAATTGGCTCACAGTGGACATCGAACATAGCCTCGTCGATTGGGAGACGGCTACCCACATGTGGGCTTCGATCGCCGACGCGGGCTGTGTCGCCCTGGCGCGCGTGCCGGCGAATCGGCATGACCATATCAAACGCGTGCTTGATAATGGGGCGATGGGCATCGTCGTGCCGATGGTGAATAGCCGCCAGGAAGCGGAGGACGCGATCGCGGCGGCTCTGTATCCGCCCGTCGGCAACCGCAGCGTCGGCGGCGCGGTCCACGCCCTCAATTTTCAGACGACCGGCCCTGATTATTTCGCCCACGCCAACGAGCAACTGTTGCTCGTCCTCCAGTGCGAACATATCCAGGCCGTCGAGAATGCGGACTCCATTTTCTCCGTCCCCGGCATCGACGCCATCTTCGTCGGCCCCAACGATCTCGCCGCCTCCATGCGTAGCAAAGACGGCAAACCACCAAGTGCCCAGGCCACAGCCGAAGCGAACGCCCACATCCTCGCCACCTGTAAGAAACATGGAGTCGCGGCCGGCTATCACTGCATGAGCGTCGAGGAAGCGAAACACAGGATCGCGGAAGGCTGGCAATTCATCGCCATCGGCAGCGAGCTGCGCATGATGATGGACGCGGCGGGGGCCATTATGAAGGGGATGGGGGCCCAGGGGAAGGAAATGGCGAAGTATTAGGATCAAGGCAGCCGGACAGAATCTTCAGAACGGAACCCATAGATGTTCAGCGAACATCAGCGCTCGAGTTGGCCGACACGCATCGCCCTGTGTGTCTTGACAGCGATAATCATCGCTGGAACGGCGTATATTTGTGCTTGGCTCAGCTATCGAAACTTTATCTACTTCCGAGATGATGTCGTCTATACGCGAGATTCGATTCAGTCACTCCGCGACGCGCTTGCGAAGTATAAGGAGGAAACGGGAAGCCTGCCCGCAACTCTAGCGGACCTGGACATTGAGGAGCATATTGCTCGGGTGGATGATCTGGGGCGTCCGTTGGACGCATGGCGTCGGCCTCTCTTTTATCAAGTCGATGGCGACAATTACGACCTCTATTCGCTCGGGCGTGATGGCAAACCGGGCGGCTATGGGTTGGACGCTGACATTCATGCTGGCAAGGTGAAATCCGCAATGGAAGGACTCACATTATGGCAATTCACTTTCGACGTAGACACAATCGGCATACAGAGAACATGCCTGGGGGCAGGCTTACTGGCTTTCCCGATTTGCTTGCTGCCATTGAAAAAAAGAATGGAGAATCGGCTCTCGCCTATTAAGGTTATTATGACGCACGGCCTCACAGCCGGCTTCGCCGTTATCGTGGCAGTCGCGATAAGTGTTCTTCATCTCCCATCAGGACATTGAGCGGCGAGCTGTGCATGATGATGGAGATCGCCGGGAACATCATGAAGCGTATGGGTGCGCAGGGGAAAGAGATGGCGAAGTATTAGCAATGACGAAGTCGGACACCCTCCTCACCATGGGACCGAAAGATGTTCGACGAACATAGGCTCTCCAGTTGGGTGGCGCGTCTTGCGCTCTGCGTCCTAACGGCGATAATCATCGCTGGAACGGCGTATATTTGTGCTTGGCTGACCTATCGAGGTGAGTTTTCGCGCCGCTATGATCTTATTTATTCGCGGCTTATGCTTAAGAAACTCCGTGAAGCGATTGAAGAGCATAAGGAGAAAACCGGGAGCTTGCCTCCCATTTTAATGAATCTGGACATCGTGAAAGACGAAGCCGTTTTCGTGGACGATACGGGCTTTCCCATAGACATGTGGTGCCGGCCCATCCATTATGAGATCAAAGGCGATCTTTATAAGCTCTATTCGCTTGGACGGGATGGCAAACCGGGAGGCGTTGGGCTGGACGCCGACTTGTACGCTGATAACGACAACCCCGAAGTTGACAGAGAAAACCTTAAATTGGAAAGTGTTTCTATCTGGGAATTCAGCCGCAATCAACGCGCGGTCGGCATTCGACAGGTGTGCCTTCTTGCAGGTCTATTTGCCTTCCCCATTTGGTTGCTACCAATGAAGAAAAAAACGGCGAAACAACTCACGCTGGTAGAAACGCTCATGATACACATTCCCACGCTTGTCTTCGCCGTTCTCGCAGCGGTTGTGATAAGCGCCCTTCATGTATCAGGACATTGACCCGTGCCCTTCCGCTACCTGCGTGATCCCCTGTTCCTCCCATGTGTAGCCACCTATTTTCTCAATCGATTCGTCTTGAAATCGATCTGGAAGACAGGCTTCGTTCACGAACACTTAAACGATCTCATTTGCATTCCTTTCTGGGTGCCGATCATGCTGTTCGCCCAGCGCGTCGTCAGGCTCCGTGGTCACGACGCGCCGCCGCAGCCGGGCGAGATCGTGATTCCGCTCATCCTCTGGTCGTGGATCTTCGAGATTTGGCTGCCGGCGACAGGTTGGCTTGGCGATCGGTGTGTGGCGGATTATTTGGACGTGGTTTATTACACGGTCGGAGCGCTGCTCGCGGGGCTAATTTGGGCGTGGTGGTATCGTAGATCAACCGCCGGAGCGGGAACGTTGTGAAGGGGATGGCGAAGTATTGAGAGAGCGGAAGTGGGATTGTGTTCGCCCTGGCGCGCCCCCGGCAAGCCGGGGGCTATATAAGATAGGAAATTGGGGCGTGTTAAATCGATGAAGCATCTGAGGCACAGGATAACCGGCAATGGTAATCACTCTCGGTCACGATCTTGAAGCCGCGTTGAATGACCAGGCTCGCAAACAAGGCGTCTCCCCCGAGCTATTAGCCCTTGATGCTCTGCGCGAGCGCTTTCTCGCCCGCCCCACAGATTCAACCGCGTGATGAATGGGAGCGGCGTTTGCTCTCCGCCGCGAGCAATTGTGGCGTGGCCCTCTCCAATGAAGCGGTCAGCAGCGAAGGGCTTTACGAATAATGGCCTATTTGATCGATACGAGCGGTTTGGCTCGGTTGGCGAACACAATGGACCTTCTGCATTTGATTGCCGTTAACGCCGTGGTCGACCTGCACCCGTATGCAAGCAGGATTGCGTTCGCCCTAGCGCGCCCCCGGCAAGCCGGGGGCTATATAAGATAGCAGAGGGCGACACGAAATCACTCGGCACTCGGAGGCTCGGCCATGCGACGGTCCCCACTTGGTAAGACGGGTCTTATGGTCCCGGCGCTGGGCTTTGGCGGCGCGCCGCTGGGCAGCGTTTATGGCGACATCGACGAAGGCGCGAGCATCCGGGCCTTTCACACGGCGGTCGAGCGCGGGATCGATCTGGTCGATACCAGCCCTTATTACGGCATCAAAAAGGGCGAGGAGGTTTTGGGCCGGGCCCTCGCCGGCGGCTGGCGCGAGCGCGTCATTCTCAGCACCAAGGGCGGGCGCATCGATCGGGCGGTGTTTGATTTCACGCCCAAGCATATGACCGCCAGTCTCGACGAATCGCTGCGGCGGCTCGGCACGGATTACGTGGACATCTTCATCGCGCATGACATCGAGTTCACGCCCGACCTGGAAAAGGTCTGGAACGAGACGATCCCAACGCTGCACAAGCTCAAAAAGGCGGGCAAGTGCCGATTCATCGGCGTCAGTGGCTATCCGCTGCCGGTGTTGGCCGAGGCCATAAAGAAATGCGAGCTGGATCTGGTGCTAAGCTATTGTCATCTCACCTTGCAGAACACGCGCTTGCTGACGGAACTATTGCCGTTGGCGACCGAGCGCGGCGTCGGCTTGATTAACGCCAGCCCGCTGTCGATGGGTCTGCTGACGCAGTCCGGGCCGCCGCCGTGGCATCCCGCGCCGCTGGCGATGAAGGAAGCGGCTCGCAAAGCAGCCGCGTTTTGTCAGAGTCGCGGCGTCGATCTGGCGGATGTCGCGTTGCGCTTTACGCTCCATGACGACCGCGTGCCGGTGACGCTGGCGGGCATGTCGAAACTGTCGGAGGTCGAGTCGAATCTGCGAGCGCTCGAGGCGCCAGCGGATCCCAAGCTGGTTGCGGAGATTCAGGCGATTCTCGCGCCGGTGCGTGATATGGGTTGGCCCAGCGGCCACTATCCGGCGCCGCGGCTAAATGGGCCAAACGGCGGAGCGTGAAACGCGCCAATTCCCTTGCAGCGCCAATCGAGCGCGATATAGTCATCGACACTGCATCCGTGCCATCCAAGGAATTCGCAACAAAAGGGAGTGCTTACGATGGGTTTTAAGCAAACCGAGTCGCATCGTTTCGGCAAAGGCTCGTATCACCAAATCGGCCTGGTTCGTGGGCAGTTCGGCAACGTGCCGTTTGAGCCGCTGGGTTCAATTCCTCCACGACAGCGGCTTCGATGGCTGGGAGGAAGCGAGCTGGGAACTCGACCTGCGCCAATGCGACACCGATGCCGGGGCCGAGGCGTATGCCAAGGAGCGCGTCGCGCTGGCCAAGAAGCATGCTTTAGAGATCTTTACCGTCGCCACCCATTTGCAGGGGCAGACCCTGGGCGACGAGCCGAGCGCCAAGACGCTACAGTTCATCGGCAAAGGCGAGGCACGGGCGGCCTACAAGGCCTGGCGTGACAAGGGCAACCAGCCGCCGCGCACCAATCCGTATTTCGTCCCCGACGACGTCGGCAAACTTTTGCATCAAGAGGCGACGCGCGACCTGCTCGCCTGCGTTCGCCTGGCCCATTACCTGGGCAAGCTCCAGAATCGCAAGGTCGCGCTGCCCGGCTTCGTCGGCTCGCCGGCCCATTGCTGGAGCCACTGGTTCCTCTTCCCGCCGTTGCCGGGCAACATTGAGGGCCATGCCATCCCCGACGTCCGCGATGTGAGCTTGCAGCTGCTCGTGGAACGCTTCGGTCCCGTCCTCGACGCCTGCAAGAAATATGGCGTCACGTTTGACCTCGAATGCCATCCGAGCGAGCGCGCCATGGGCGACCTCGAATCGGCTAACGACTATCTCGCGGCCATGGACAAAGCCGGCTATGCCAGCGTCGTCGGCTTCAACCTCGACGGCTCGCACATGGAATGGCAAAACGTCTCGGTGATCGATTTCATCCGCGAGTTCGGCGATCGCATCCACTGTGCTCACGTCAAGGGCGTCTGGGTGGCGCAAGAGCATTGCCGCGCCGGTCGGCTGGGCGGCCATCGTCCGATGGGCCATTGGACCAACGGCTGGAACTTCGTCACGGCCGGCACGGCCCGCGACGCCAACAGCCTCGAAGAGATCTTCATCGAGCTGAACCGCGTCGGCTTCGACGGTGCCGTTTCGATCGAATGGGAAGACAACGACGCCGAGCAGCACGCCGGCGCGAGGTCTGCCCTGGCGAACTGCCACAAGGCCGACAATCCGCCGAGCGGCATGCGGCATGATGAGATGCTGAAGGGGTAAATGAATTTGTTTAGCCGCGAGTCGTTGGGCGAGCATTGTGCGATAGCGCTTTTTTCAAATAGCGTTATCAAACAGCGCTCGCCTGGCGCCTCATCTTTTTCTCTTTCCGGCATTTTTGCTTGACCCGTCTTAATCCATCTCTTAGATTCACTCCCACTTCTGACGAAATTCCTTAATCCCTTCAGCTTTTTCGTAATCAACCGTAGTGATCGGAGTGGTCCATGCCTTCGCCCAAGAACGTCGCAACTCGCAAGTCGACTCGTTTCTTTCGTCCAAATCTGGAGAAGCTGGAAAGCCGTTTGGCACCCGCTGTTTACAGCTCTGGCCTTACGACTTCACCACAAGGACCGGTGAGCTATGACGGCTCGACCGGGACCCTTACGCTTCTGGGAAACACGGCACAACTATCCAAGAATCGTACCGGCATCGTAACGGTGAGCGTCGATGGTAAGGACACATCCCTGTCTACCGCGAATCTCCATCAAATCAGCACGCAGGGCAGTCTAACGCTGACCGGCGCTTTTTCGATTGACGGCTCTCTATCGATAGACGCCAACTCGCTCACCATCGAAGGATCGCTTAGCGCGAGTGACCTGACCCTGACCAGCAGCGGCTTGATCAACGTTGACAACCATAGCAGTCTCAACGCATCCAAGATTACGGCGACAACCGACTCCTTCGTCAACGTGGGAACGATTGAAGCTTCAGCCGGCAAAGCTATCTCCATTAGCGCTCGCAATTATCTGAATGCCGGTGGGATCAGTGCGCCTGGTGGCTCGGTCAAGATCGCCTTCACCTCGTCCTACAACGATACGGTTGCAGCCCTAACGTCGGCCAATGGCGGCGGCCAGATTACGATCGACGGTGGCAGCACTGGCCGACTCTTTAGCAGTGGCAGCATGACGGCAACGGGCACGAGCGGCGGCTCGATCAACCTATTTGGCAAAGACATTTTGCTGATCGCGGACAAACTGGATGTCTCGGGCAGTGTGGGTCAGGGCGGAAAGGTCAAGGTCATGTCCGTCTCATCGACCGATTACACCGGGCATGTAGCGGCGTCGGGCACGGGTTCGGGTTCCGGAGGCTCCGTCGAAATCTCGTCTCATGGCCAGCTCAGCTACGGTGGAACGGCGGACGCAGGCCAAGGGGGCAAGCTATTACTGGATCCAAAATATCTGGTTATCGATACTTCGGCGGGAGCATTTGGTCAGTATCCCGCCGTTAATTCGAGTGTGAGTTCCACTGTTCTTAGCAACGGCAACATCGTCTCATTCGATTCATCCGACACCGGCACCCTCCAAACGAGTTACCTGTACAATGGAAAAACAGGCGCCCTTATTAGTACATTGGTGATAGGCGCAGCCAGTGACGATGTAAACGAGCATCGATATAGCTCCGTGACTTCGCTTACGAATGGTAACTATGTTATATGGAGCGTCCTGTTAGTCATCATTCCACCAGCTCATCTTGAACAGGGTTATGCCTACCAAATTGGTGGATCCGCGACATGGGGAAGTGGTACGTCCGGTGTAAGCGGAGTGGTCTCCGAAAGTAATAGCCTGATCGGCCAAAATTCGGCCCATGGCTACGGGCATGAAAGTAGCGCTTCACCAGATTCCGGTGGTGTCTTTGCTCTCCCTAACGGCAACTATGTTGTCAGTGTTCCCGATTGGAATGCTAACACGGGTTCTGTGACATGGGGAAATGGTTCGACACCCGGCGGAGAAATCGGCGACATTTCGTCGGCAAATAGCCTGGTCGGTTCGACGGCGGGCGATAAAGTTGGCGAATCCGTGACGGTCCTCACCAACGGGAACTATGTCGTCGATAGTTATTTGTGGAACAGTTTATCTGGGGCAATAACTTGGGGTAGCGGCACGTCTGGGGTGACTGGAGTTGTATCGGGATCGAATAGTATGATTGGCAATGCGAACGACGAGATAGGATCGCTTGAATACGACAGTCTTGAGCCGAATCCGAGTCCGAGTGTCGTCCCCCTAACGAACGGCAATTATGTATTCACCTCGTCGTACTGGAACGGCCAAGCCGGCGCTGCAACTTTCGCGAATGGGTCCGTGCCACTGATTGGACAAATTTCGGCGGCAAATAGTCTCATAGGATCCAGGGCCAGCGACTTTGTCGGTGATGCTAGCCTCGTGACAGTCTTGTCAAATGGTAACTATGTTGTTTCCAGTCCGATCTGGAACAACGGAGTAGGAGCGGCAACCTGGGGCAGCGGGTCCACCGGTGTCGTCGGAACCATTTCCGCCGCCAATAGCCTCGTCGGAACCATTGCTGGTTCCACGGGTGACCGTATTGGGGAAATGGGTATAACGGCTCTCACGAATGGCAATTATGTCGTCGATAGCCCCTTTTGGAACGGCAAAGAAGGCGCATTGACCTGGGGAAACGGTGCCGTCGGAATGGTCGGATATGTGAGTGCATCCAATAGCCTAACCGGCGGTTCAGCCGACGCTATCGCTCCCTGGGCGCGCTCCGATTATGCCTACGGTGGCGTAACGGCCCTTGCGAATGGAAACTACATCTTGGATTGCCCCTTTTGGAATGGGAATCGCGGTGCCGTAACTTGGGGAAACGGAGCCACGGGGACAATAGGCGCTATTTCAGCCGCGAATAGTCTCATTGGCAGTACAGCTTTAGATCTGGTCGGTGGCGGGGATCATCCCTCCACACCAGGGATCGTTGGTCTCACAAATGGTAACTATGTGGTGATCAGTTACGATTGGGATGGCAACCTCGGTGCGGTAACTTGGGCATCTGGGACCACAGGTGTATCGGGCACTATTTCGAGCGCGAATAGCCTCATTGGAAGCGCCGTGGGCGATCAAGTAGGCTCCGCCGGTGTCGGCGGCCTAACGAATGGTAATTACGTCGTTCTCAGTCCGTCGGCTAATGGAGGTGTCGGAGCCGTCACCTTGGCAAACGGGTCGACAGGACTCGTTGGCACGATCACGCCGACGAATAGTTTGGAAATCTCTGGTGCTGGTATACACGAGCTCGGCGATGGTGACTTTCTAGTATATTCTGGGCCGGATAATGATTATCGCGCCGCTTCAGAGACATTGATTAACGGGGCGACTGGAAAAACACTGGACGATAAGACCACTGTTACCTCTCAGAACACCCTGACAAGCTTTTATTTTTTGTCGACTGGGCCTACAGCCGATTCCTTCACCTATGACGGTGGCAAGCCTTATACCGTCATCGCCTATACACATGTTAATGATTCCGTCTATTCCTATGAGTCCAGTCAAACGGTGTCATTTGCCCCTTCCTTTATCACCACAACGCTCAATACGGGTACCGATGTCACTCTCCAGGCCAGTGACGATATCACGGTTAATAGTCCTATCATCGCCTCGTCGATTGGTACAGTGGGCAATCTAACGCTCCAGGCCGGCCGTAGTATCTTCATCAATGCTAACATAGACACTGGCAATGGCTCGCTGACTCTCACCGCGAATGATACTTTGTCCGATGGCGTCGTCGATAGTCAGCGCGATCTGGGTAACGCCGTGATCTCCATGAGTGCCGGGACTACGATCAACACCAAGTCCAGTCTCTATGTGTTTCTCTTCAATGGCACCGACAAGTCCAATAATGGCTCAGGCGCGATCACGATGGCTGGTATCACAGCGGGCAGTTTGACGGTCTACGATCCAACAGGCACGAATTCACTTGCCCTCAAGGCACGTGCCGGTAGCTTTACCGGAAGTAGTGCCAAGATCACTGTAAGCAGCGCCTATAGCGTCAACGTGATCGGTAACGCCTCCGATGTGGCCTATCTCTATGATGTCAGCGGTCAAAATGCGTTCGTTGGGTCGCCGACCTACAGCTTCTTCGAAGGGGCCGGGTTCTACGACCAAGCCGTCGGCTTCAAGACGGTGAATGCCTTCGCCGCGAGCGGATCGAACGATACGTCCTATCTCTACGACACTCCCGGCAACAACGTCTTCGTGGGGACGCCAACCTATAGTTACTTGTCGAGTACCACCTACTTCAACCAGGCCGTGGGGTTCAAAGCGGTCAATGCCTATTCGTCGGCGTCTAGTCATGATGCAGCTTATCTCTTCGACACAAGTGGCAGCAATACATTCGTTGGCACGCCTATTTACAGTTCGTTGACCGGTAAGGGTTACTTCAACCAAGCCGTCGGCTTCCAGGCGGTTCACGTCACATCGAAGGCCGGTACGACCGATGCCGCCTATCTCTACGGAGCAGCCAGCGGGAATACTTTTAATGGTTCCAACTACGAGAGCTATCTGTACGGTACTGGCTACCTCAATGATGTGATTGGCTTCAAACAGGTCATAGCCACCGGGACGAGCACCGACACGGCGACTCTCAACGATGGGGTGGGGACGAATACGTTCATTGGCCAAGGCGCGAGCGGCGCGCTAACCGTTGGAAGTTTCAGTTACGAAGCGACGAACTTTGGGTCCGTTACGATCGTGCAAGACCAGGGGAGCTTTGATCAAGCATTGCTAAGTCCGATCTCCTTCACGCTGACGAAGGTTGGGACGTGGCATTGAGGCTGGATGAAGCCCCTGGAAAGACAATCTGCTTAACGTGGACAAAATGGATCTCTTTGAGCAGACGTGGGACGTAACGAATTGGGCGATTGAAGTAATTAGCTCGTTGTGCGGCAAATAGTTGCGACTTCGAGTATTTGTTCGAGGCGGACTTTATCTCCGTTTGGCTGTTGCCAAACGGATTCGCGGAGGGTTGCGATCGCTTTTTGCGCGTAATGCAATCCATGGACAGGGTTCAGAAAGAAGGCAGCGCCTGTGACATCCGGCGCCGGGGGGTGGCACACGCGAATGTTGGCGCGACGGTCCTTACCACGGCGCAAGATCAATGCTGTCAAGTTGTTGTGTCGGCGGACCGTCGCGCCAAGCCTATCTGCATTTTTGGCGCGACGGTCGGCACGCCGGTTCCGCCCGAAGCTTTGGGAGTCTAAGACGGTGTTATGCCTCGAGTCGGTAATTGAGCAGTGAGGCACATTTGATTGCGCCTGGGCGGAAGCGTAATCAAAAGTGTCCGCCTCGAAACACACGGGCGAGACAGAGTCTTCGAGGGCGTTGTGGGGGTGTGATGAAACGAATTCTGGGCGCTCGCGGGCGCGAAGCGATTGAATCCTCTCCAAATAGGTAATGGTAGTGACGATTTTGACACTCTCGACGCGGCGGGATGCCGCGTCTACTTTTTCCCCGTCAAGGCGAAGACGAGCGCGGCGGCGGTCAAGAAGAGAGCGATGACCATTAGGATCCGCAGGGCTTGCCGCAACGTCCGCTTGTTGGCGAAGGCACCGATCATGGGCGAGATTACCAGGCTGCCCATCGAGCCGATGGCGAAGACGACTCCGTAAGCGGTGCCGCGCGCTTCGTTGAAGTGCCGAAAGACCATCGTGCCGCGCGGCTAAACGAATTCTTGTGGCATCACGCCGCCTCTCTAAGTAGGATACACGGATCGATTTCCTCCGAGGTATCCCCGCCATGACGTTCTCTCCTCGTCTCGTCGCTGCCCTCTTGCTGTTACTCATAACCAGCTCAGGCGCGTTTGCCCAATCGACGAGCCGTGTGACGCATTGGTGGTCTACGAACCATCCCAAGACTGTCGTCAAGCCGGCGGGTAAGAGCGAGGCGATCCTGAAATCAACTGCGCCCAAGGAAGCTCCTGGGTCAGTGCGGCCCAATGCGGTGGCCTTGGTGGTGCCTGGCTTGTCCAAGCTGCCGTTGCCCGGTTTGGCGCCGAGCAAGCTGGCGCCGAATCTTTGTTTGCTGACCTACAAGATCGGCACGACTTCCGAAGGTTGCCAGGCGTTTTTCGATCAAGGCCTCGGATATTATTACTCTTATGTGTGGCTTGAATCGGTTCGTTCATTCGAGACAGCGGTGCAACACGATCCCGAATGCGCGATGGCCTGGTGGGGTCTTTATCGCGCTCGAGCGCCACGGCAAACGGCCCTTGGCGACGAAAGCTCTCTTGCGAGCCAACGACCTCAAGGACAAGGCGAGCTATCGCGAGCAGCAGCTGATCTGGGCGAGTATGCAGGAATCGGGCCAGGCCCCCGGCGTGGGCGACTCGGAGCGCGCAAAAAGGCGGCGATCGCCACGATCGACAATCTCTTGGCCGTCCACGATGAAGATGAAGAGGGCTGGTATTATCGCGCCCAATTGGCCGGCGGCCAAAATCTCTTCGGCGGGCAGGTTGCGGCGGTGCCTTTTTACAAGGCCCTGATTCAGATCAACCCACTCCATCCCGGCGCCAATCACGAGCTGTTGCACTTCTACGAAAACTACAAGCGGCCCGCGCTCGGCTGGGTCAACGCCGAGAATTACATCAAGTCGTCGCCCGGCATTCCGCATCCGTATCACATGCAGGCTCACCTGGCGACGCGCATCGGCCGTTGGAACAAGACGGCCGACCGATCGGCCTACGCGATCGAACTGGAGCGGGCTTATCACAAAGAGATGGGCGTCACGGCCCGTGAAGATCAGCAGTATTCCCACCATTTAGAGATCTTGCTTGTCTCGCTGGCGCACGATGGCCGATTCGCCGAGGGCAAGGCGATCGAGGCCGAAGGGAAAGCCGCCGGCTATTCGCCCTGGCAACCCTGGTTCCGCCTCCACCTCGCCGCGCGCGATTGGGACGGCGCCCTCAAGATCGCCGACCACTATCGCAAGAGCGACAAGAACATGGCGAGTTATCTGAGCGCCCTGGTTTATCTCAAAAAGGGCGATTCGGCTCGCGCTCTTCCCGAGATCGAAGTCCTGCAGCAAGGCCTGTCAGCTCGCAAACAGGACAAGCAAATGGAATATCGTTTGTGGGAGGCGCAAGGTCTCTATATGTGCCAAACAGGGGCAGCGGAAAAGGGGCTGGTGCTGCTGGAGAAAGCCGTCACGCGCTCGAAGGATGACTATGGCCACCATGCCTGGGGCAACGGCGCCTATTACATGGAACTTTGGGGTCTCGCGGCCCTACAATCAGGTCATGACGAGGTCGCGGAAGAGGCCTATCTCGAAGCACTCGCCCACGACCCCGGCAGCGTCCGGGCTGCCCTCGGTTTGCAAGTATTATGCGAGCGCAAAGGGCGGCAGCAGGAAGCCCAACGCTATGCGGAATTGGCAAAAAAATGTTGGGTGAAAGCGGATAGCGGCTGCCTGGAAAAAGAGCTGGAAGCGATCCGTGGCGACAACGCTAATCTACGGACGACCGCGGCGAAGGCAGCCGAACCGGGGCCGGGACGATAAATATGATACTGCGTCTCCCCTCTCCCTCTGGGAGAGGGGTTGGGGGTGAGGGATGACGTCCGCGAAAACTCAAACCACTCACCCCAACCCCTATCCCAGAGGAAGAGGGGCTTTTAGGCATAAGGACCTCCTCCTATGAACCGCCTCTTCTGCGTCGTTTTGCCGCTGTTGCTTCTCACCGGTTGGTTCCTCCAAGCGGAAGAGAAGCCGAAGACTATCAAGATCCTGTTTCTCGGCGACAACGGGCATCATAAGCCCTTGGATCGCTTCAAACAGCTCGAGCCGGTCATGGCGAAGCGCGGCATCGAGTTGACCTACACCGACAAAGTCGAGGACCTCAACCCGAAAATGCTTGCCGGGTATGACGGGCTGATGATTTACGCCAATACGACCAAAATTTCTCCCGATCAAGAGAAGGCCCTGCTCGACTATGTGGAAGGCGGCAAGGGCTTTATCCCGCTCCATTGCGCTTCGTACTGTTTCCTCAACTCGCCGAAATATATCGACCTGGTCGGCGCTCAGTTTCAGCGGCATGGCACCGGCACCTTTCGCACGATCGTGACGGAGCCGGAGCACCCGATCATGAAGGGGTTCAAGGGCTTCGAGAGCTGGGATGAGACCTATGTTCATACCAAACACAACAAGACGAATCGCACCGTTCTCGAGGTCCGCGAGGAAGGCACCGGCCAGGAACCTTGGACTTGGGTAAGGACGCAGGGAAAAGGGCGGATTTTCTACACCGCTTGGGGCCATGACCAGCGAACCTTTAGTAATCCTGGCTTCCACGACCTCGTTGAGCGCGGCGTGCGCTGGGCCGTGGGCGGCACTCCGGTTTCGACCAAAGCGCCGACGCAGTTGACGCAGTTCGAGAAGCCATTCCCCGTGCCGGAGATGACGGCGATTCCCAAGAACCTCAAGCCGTTCGAGTATGTCGATGTCGGCAAGAAGATTCCGAACTACCAGCCGCGCGGCGGCCAGGGCGTGCCGTTGACCAAGATGCAGCTACCGGCCGCGCCGGAAGAGTCATTGAAGCACATAAGTGTGCCCAAGGGGTTTCATGTCGAACTATTCGCATCGGAAAAGGATCTAGGCCTCGGCAAGCCGATTTGCATGAACTGGGACGAGCGCGGCCGACTCTGGGTCGCCATGACGCTCGACTATCCCAACGAGCTGCAGCCACCGACGAAAGGGCATGATCGGATCGTGATCTGTGAGGATACCACCGGATCGGGCAAGGCGGACAAGTTCACGGTGTTCGCCGAGCATCTCAGCATCCCGACGAGCATCATGTTCGCGCGCGGCGGGGCCATCGTTTACGACGCGACGCAGACGGTATTCCTCAAGGACACCGACGGCGACGGCAAGGCCGACGTGCGCGAAGTGCTGTTCACCGGTTGGTCGCAACGCGACACCCACGGCGGCGCGAGCAACATGCAATATGGCCTCGACAACTGGATCTGGGGCATGCAGGGTTACAACAACTCGCGCGTCCGGCTCGGCAATGAGACCGTGGAGTTTCGCCAAGGCTTTTATCGCTTCAAGCCCGACGTCTCCAAGATGGAGTTCATCCGCTCGACCAACAACAACACCTGGGGCCTCGGTATCAGCGAGGAAGGCCTGATCTTCGGGTCGACCGCCAATGGCAACCCGAGCATCTATATGCCGATTCCGAATCGCTATTATGAGGCCGTGCGCGGTTGGGCGCCGTCGCTGGTGCTGAAATCGATCGCCGACTCCAATGCGTTCAAGCCGGCGACCGACAAGGTGCGCCAGGTCGATTATCATGGCGGTTACACGGCCGCGGCGGGCCATGCGCTCTACACGGCGCGCAACTATCCGCAAGAGTATTGGAACCGCACGGCTTTCGTCGCCGAGCCGACCGGGCATCTGGTCGGCACCTTCGTCTTGCGCAGCGAGGGGAGCAACTTCCGCTCGAACAACCCCTTTAATCTCGTGGCGAGCGACGATGAATGGACGGCCCCGGTAATGGCCGAGGTCGGGCCGGACGGCAACGTCTGGGTCATCGATTGGTACAACTTCATCGTCCAACACAACCCGACGCCCAACGGCTTCAACACCGGCAAGGGCGCAGCCTACGAATCAGACCTGCGCGACAAGAAACATGCGCGGATATACAAGATAGTCTATGACGGCAAAGCCACGCCGGCAGAGAAGGCGTTCTCGCTCGCCGGGGCCGCGCCGGAGAAACTCGTCGAGACCCTCAAAAGCGATAACCTGTTCTGGCGCCGTCACGCCCAACGACTGCTGGTCGAACGCGGCAAAACCGACATATTGCCTGCTCTGTATAAATTGGCTCAGTCGCCTGACGTCGATGCCATCGGTCTGAACGTCGGCGCCATTCATGCTTTGTGGACCATACACGGGCTCGGCGCGCTCGATGGTAAGAATGCCGAGGCCACGGCGGTTGCCATCGCCGACCTGCGGCACAGCTCCGCGGGCGTGCGGCGGAATGCCTTACAAGTATTGCCGCGCTCGGAACAGTCGGTCGCTGCCATCCTCGCCGCCGGTTCGACGAAGGATAGCGATGCCCAGGTTCGGCTGGCGGCTCTTCTCGCCCTGGCCGATCAACCGCCGACCCCAGGCGCCGGCGCAGCGATCGTCGCCGTCCTGTCGGAGCCGAGCAATACCAAGGATGTGTGGATTCCCGACGCGGCGACGTGCGCTGCGGCTAACAACAGCGCTGG
This sequence comes from uncultured Planctomycetaceae bacterium, assembly GCA_963790585.1. Taxonomy (GTDB): domain Bacteria; phylum Planctomycetota; class Planctomycetia; order Gemmatales; family Gemmataceae; genus CAWBOY01. The sequence continues at coordinate 645,862 of CAWBOY010000007.1, read as the reverse complement.
CTTTTTGAAGGCGCTCTCGGCCAACAAAGAAGTGTCGCCCAAGCTATTGGCCGTGACCGCGATCGTGGCTGAGCATTACGCGCGGGGCGGGCCGATCGATTCGGTCGGCGGCGTCATCACCGGTCTAGCAGATGCGGAGCCGAAGCTCGTCGATGCCGTGCTGCGCGGCCTGAACAAAGGTTGGCCCAGCGGCAAACTGCCGAAACTCGACGACAAGGCTGAGGCCGACCTGGAACGCCTCCTCGCCCGGCTCGCCCCGGAACAGCGCTCGACCTTGATTCGCCTGGCGGCCGTCTGGGGCAGTAAGCGCTTCGAGAAATACGCCGCCGAAGCGACGAAATCGCTGTTGGCCCGCGTCAAGAATGACTCACTTTCCACCGACGATCGCCTTACCGCGGCCAAGGAACTCGTCGCCCAGGCGGGCACTAGCAAGGATGTGTCGACAACATTGCTCGAATTGATCACGCCTGCCACGGCTCCGGAGTTGGCCGCCGGCCTGCTCGATTCGCTCCGCGTCAGCGAAGCGCCCGAGACCGGCCGAATGCTGCTCGATCGGCTGGCGAGCCTGACCCCGTCACTGCGTGCCGCGAGCCTCCGCGTTCTCCTGAGCAAACCGGAGTGGACCAAGGAACTGCTGGCGAGCGCGGACAAGGGGCAGATTCAGTTGGCCGAACTGACGCTCGATCAAAAGCAAGGACTGACGAGTCATCCGAACCGCGATATTCGGACGAAGGCGACCACCTTGCTCAGTCGCGGCGGAGCTTTGCCAAACCCCGATCGGGTCAAGGTTCTGGACGAGTACATGCCGATTACCAAGGAAAAGGGCGACGCGGCGGCTGGCAAGATCATCTTCAAAAATCAGTGTTCCAAATGCCACGTCCATTCCGGCGAAGGGACGCGCATCGGCCCGGACCTGACCGGCGTCGCGGTCCATCCCAAGGACCATCTCATCATCGACATCCTCGACCCGAGTCGGAGCGTCGAAGCTAACTTTCGCACCTACACCGTGACCTTGAAAAAGGGCACGGTCATCGTCGGCTTGCTGGCTTCGGAGTCCAAGACCGCGATCGAGATGTTCGACGCCGAAGGAAAGAAGCAGACCGTGCTGCGCTCCGATATCGACGAACTTCAGGCATCTCCCAAGTCTCTCATGCCCGATGGCTTCGAGAAGCAGGTCAGCCGCAAAGACCTGACCGACTTGCTGGAGTTTCTCACGCAACGCGGCAAATATATGTCGCTGCCTCTGGAGAAGGTCGCCACCATCGTCAGCACCAAGGGAATGTTTTTCGACGAGGAGGATCGAAGCCAGAGCGTCGCCTTCCGCGACTGGAAACCCAAAACATTCGAGGGCGTGCCGTTCAACGTCGTCGATCCGAACGGGGAACGGATCAAAAACGTCGTCATGCTCTACTCGCCCCTGGGCACAGTGGCGACGAAGATGCCCAAGAGCGTCAAGCTCGACTGCAACGCCAAGGTCAAAACGATTCACATGCTCAGCGGCGTCAGCGGCTGGGGCTTCCCCTATAGCGAAAAAGGCTCCGTCTCGTTGATCGTGCGGCTGCACTATGAAGACGGGAAAACCGAAGACCATTCCCTGAAAAACGGCGAACAGTTCGCCGACTACATCCGCCGCGTCGACGTCCCCGGCTCGAAATTCGCGTTCGCCCTGACGCAGGGTAAACAGATTCGCTATCTGACGATTCAACCGCAACGAGCCGAGATCATTAAGCAAATCGAGTTCGTCAAAGGACCCGATTCGAGCGCGCCGATCATCATGGCGGTGACCGCGGAAGCGGCGGAGTAGACGCGGCATCTTGCCGCGTGCCCAACGTAGACCCGCTGTGGAACGGTCTCCTGACCGTTCCACCAGACGCCCCTCGTTGTGATGCCACGTCTACTTTGGAACGCGGCAAGATGCCGCGTCTACTTTGGAACGCGGCAAGATGCCGCGTCTACTTTGGAACGCGGCAAGATGCCGCGTCTACATTCAGATTACAACGCCGCCCGGCGGCCTACTTTACTTTGCTCAATACACGCGCCCGCCGTCGGCAGCATCTTGCGCGGGCTGCACCGACCTTCGGGGTTCAGCGCATTGCGCAAGCGCACCATCATCCCCAGGTCTTCGGGCGTAAATAGCTTCGACATGAAATCGATCTTCTCGACGCCGATGCCGTGCTCGCCGGTAACGCTGCCGCCGACGCGGATACACTCTTCGAGGATCTCATGACTCGCCAGGAGGACGCGCTTGACTTGGTCGGCGTCGCGTTCATCGAACAGGAGAATGGGGTGCAGATTGCCGTCGCCGGCATGAAAGACATTACAGATGCGTAAAGAATACTTCTCGCCGATGCCGGAGATGACGCGCAGCATATGCGGCAGCTTAGTCCGCGGCACGACGCCGTCTTGCGTGCAGTAGCTTGGAGCCAGTCGGCCCACCGCGCCGAAGGCTTGCTTGCGTGATTTCCAAAGCAACAGGCGCTCGGCTTCGGTATTGGCCTTGCGAACCTCGCGGGCATGATTGCGTAGGGCTATCTCAGTAATACGCTCGGCATCGGCATCCAGGCCGGCGGCAAGGCCATCGACTTCCATGATGAGGACCGCTCCCGCGTCGAGGGGAAAGCCGAAATGAAAGGCCGCCTCGACCGCTTGCAGGATCATGCCGTCGAGCATCTCGAGAGCAGCCGGCACGATGCCGGTGCCAATGATCTCGCTGATCGTCGCCGTGGCGTCGTCGACATTCTCGAAGACGCCGAGGAGGGTGCGATACGCTTCCGGATTGCGCGTGATGCGAACCCAGACTTTCGTGGCGATGCCGAAAGTCCCTTCGGAGCCGACCATCACGCCGGTCAGATCGTAGCCCGGATTGTCTTCGGTCGGTCCGCCCGTTTCGACGACTCGGCCATCGGGCAGGACGAATTCCAAGCCGAGGACATGGTTTACCGTGACGCCATATTTGAGCGTGTGGGGCCCGCCGGAATTGGTGGCGACGTTGCCGCCGATGGTGCAGGCCCCCTGGCTCGACGGATCTGGCGCGAAGTGATACCCCTTGGGCTTCAAGTGATTCGTGAGCCAGACATTGACGACGCCCGGCTCGACGATGGCAAAGCGGTTGCGGTAATCGACTTCGAGGATCTTTTTCATCCGAGCCAGCGAAATCACGACGCCGCCGCCGACCGGTAGACAGCCGCCCGCCAGGCTCGTGCCCGCGCCGCGCGGTAAAAAAGGCACGTTCAATTCATTACAGACTTTGACGATCTTTACTATCTCTTCGGTCGTGGTCGGAAAGAGCACGACGTCAGGTTTGTTTTTCTCGATGGTGAAGCCATCGCATTCGTAGACGAGCAGCTCGGAGGAAGAGGAGATCATCCCGGCAGGGCCGACGATGGAGCGAAGACGGTCGAGAAGCATGAGACGGGCCCTGGGAGGAGAGGACGGTCAGCCCCGATTCGGGTCGCGGGTTTTCATCCATTGTACAGCGAACCCCCGAAAACACACCGGCCCCGCGATCTTGCCGGAGGGGGCAGACAGCGGGGCCGGTGCGGGAGAGAGTATTCGCGTTTGGGTTACGCGCAAGTAAAGACGGTCTCTCCGTGTGTTTTCTCGGCTTCTTTGCGGTGCATCTCGTCGAGAACGACCGGATGCAGCGTGTCGCAACGCTGTTCGGCTGGCACATAGTTCTCACGTGCCCATCGGCGGAGACGCAACTCTTCGATAAAGTCCACTTCCGTCGCTACACTGCTCGACATAACCTTCTGTCCTCATACCGATTAAAGGAGACCCCAATAGAGAGGCTGTGAGAAGTATATCGCCTCTCTCACATCTGGCAAGGAATATTGTATCGGCCGATGGGGGATTTTTCTGCAGGGGAAATGCGGCGCAGAATGTTTTCAAGAGCCGGGAGCGTAAGCGACCGGAGAGCGTTACCCTTGCTCAGATTCTCTCCGGTCGCTTACGCTCCCGGCTCTTGAAGAAAAGTAGGGCGTTCACGGCTTCGGATCGCGGATTGGCGCTGGTGGTAAATCGTCTGGCGGCCGGATCTTGCGAATGAGGTTCGTCAGCTCGGTCTGGGCCGCCGTCGCGGCTTTCTCGTCCTTGGCGACGGCTGCCCTACTCAGCTTTTCCGAGACGACTTGCAGCTCGACTAGCCGGCCGGCTTGGTCCTTGAGCGTCGGGGGAATCTCGGTAGCCTTGGCAAGATAGCGCGCGGTCTGTTGTAGACCTTTCGCGGTATCTTCCATGGTCACCCACTGATTGTCATAAAAGGCAGCGTTTATCACTTCCGCCTGGCGCCGGGCGCGGCGATAGAGCTCTTGATAGGTCTGAGGTTCGTTTTCCGGCAAAGGCCGCAAAGGCGCCTGCTCGGGGGGTAGCTGGCAACCGGACAATAACAGCATGAAAGCAACCACGCGAACCCGCTGCATGATGCACCTCAAACGATGCTGACGGAGCCGAGCTGAAGGTCATTTCGTCCAGGGCGATTCCATATAGGTTCGCGGCCCCACGTCCGAGCCTTCCGGAATAGCAAGACGTTCGCGTCCGTTGCGTTCTTGCTGGCTGATCGACAATCGTGGATCGTCGACCCGGCCTGCTGGTATTGTACTGCGATCGCGTGGCCCGACCAGGTTTTGGCAGCCCGCGAGCAACAAGAGGCTCGCCAAACAAAGTAAACGGCGCATGGTGTATCTGCTCCCTTCCCATGGGGCGGATCGGGGCGCAAGGCCTCGATCATCCTATGTAGTTAGTTATCGGCCGGGCGTCGGTGTTCGAGCGGTGCGGGGCAGGAGAATCTTGGGTGAAACGAACGAGGGCGCCGCACAGGAATTATAACGGGGAAAGTCGGACCGGATAGCAAATCGCGTTGTCCGCATTGCATTCGAGAGCCGGGAGCGTCAGCGACCGGAGCGCGTTACGCTCGCTTAGATCCCCTCCGGTCGCTGACGCTCCCGGCTCTTGAAGAAAGAGCGTTTCCCGCACTTCAATCAATTTCCCCCCGCCCCAACTTTTCTCAAGATCCGCGCCGTTAAAGCCGATTCAATTCATACGTCACGATGCGAACGCCGGCGCACTACACCTCGGACCACGAGCCGCTCATGCGGAGGTTGCTGCGATGGGAATAGGAACGATGACTTGGGCGCTGTTGCTGCTGGCCTACCCTGGAGCAGGCGCGTCCGAGGTTAATCATATCGGTATGGCCGATTTCGTTTTGCCGATCAATCTCGACAAGAACCGCCTCGCGGACATCAAAAAAGTTCAGCTTTATGTCTCGCGTGATGACGGCAAGACGTTTGAGAATTGCGCCTCCGTCGATCCGGACGAAAAGGGCTTTCCCTTCCACGCCGACCGCGACGGCACCTATTGGTTCGTCGTCACGGTCATCACCAAGGCGAATGTGATGGAGCCGCGCAGCCCTTATGAAGCGAAACGACAACGGATCGTCGTCGATACCAAAAAGCCACAGGTGCGTCTTGTAGCCAACCGCGTCGGCGAGGATGTCCAGGCAAGCTGGGAGATCGACGAAACCAATCCCAATCCGGCGACGATGAAGCTGGAATTTCACACGGCCGACATGCCTGAAGATCAGTGGACGCCGGTCGCGGCGACTCCGAGCCCGCGCGGCGAAGCAACCTTCAAGCCGAACACCCGTTCGGCCCTGACCGTGCGCCTGTCGGTGGAAGACCTGGCCGGCAACCTGGGTGAGCAGCGCGTGCCGCTGTTTTCGTTATTGCCCCTGGCGACAACCCCAGGTACTTCAGTAACTAGCGTCGGCAGCAGCCCCGTTCAAACCGCCGTCGGGTCCGGCATCGTCGTCCCGCCGGCGACGCAGCAGACGATTCAAACCGGCGCGATCGACACTGGCGCTCGTCCAGCGACTACTAGCAGCTGGGGCAACGCGGACGCGGTGCCTCCTCCCGTTCCGGAACGGATCAATACGTTGCCGCCGACGCCGAATCCGACGTACTCGACCACGAACACCGCGCCGATGCCGGCATCCGTGACGACCTCTCTGCCTGAGGTTCAGATCATCGACAAGCGTCAGGTGAAGCTCGATTTCGAGGTGGAAAAGTTTGGCCCTTCGGGCCTTGGCAGCGTCGATGTCTGGGTGACGCTCGACAACGGCAAGACGTGGACCTTGTCACCCTCGGACAACACAGCTGGGTTTCCGATGCCTGCCGATCTGCGGCCCGGCCAGCCGGTCCGTGGCTCAGTCACGGTACAGCTGAATAAGCCCGACCCGACTGTTTATGGCTTTTTCCTCGTCGTCAAGAGCCGCGCTGGCCGCGGTAAGCCGCCGCCACGCAGCGGCGACGTGCCGCAAGTTCGCGTCGAGGTCGACACGACAGCGCCGGAAGTGAAACTCCTCGAACCGAAAGCCGACCCGATGCGCCGCGATTCGCTGATCCTTGCCTGGCACGCCAGCGATCGCAATCTGGCTCAAAACCCGATCACCCTCGAATGGGCCGAACGCAAGGAAGGCCCCTGGAACATCATCGGCACGCCGCAACTGCCGAACACCGGCAGCTACACCTGGCGCGTGCCGCCGACCATTCCGTTCCAGGTCTACCTCAAGCTGACGGCACGCGATTTAGCCGGCAATAGCGGCATCGACGAAACCGTCGAACCGGTCGTCGTCGACCTGTCGGAGCCCGAGACGCCGACGGTCAGGATCAATATCGGGAAGTAATGCGGTCTTTGTCTTCACGAGTCGGGAGCGTCAGCTCCTGGAGGGCACTACACTCGCTCAGATTTTCTCCGGGAGCTGACGCTCCCGGCTCGCCAAGACAGCAACGCGGCTCCCTGACGACACATCCCATCTCGATTTTTCTGCCACAAATTATTGGCATGGCAGCCGTAATCGGATAGGCTAAGCGGGATCGATCGCTCATAATCGATTACATACTAGAACTCTCGCCTTCTAGACCGACCAAGTCCACCAATCTCAGCGACGAGATTGCGCAGCCCTGTAATGCGTATGAGTGACAAAATGGAGAAATCGACCGAAACCAGGCTGACACCAGCGGAACGCCTGGTTTCGACGACGCGCCGTGACGCGTGCATCATCCATATCTACCCCACCGGACCGGGCATGGGCTCGCGTTACCCGCTTGGCGAGGCTCCCGTAGTTCTGGGCCGCGGCAGCGATTGCGATATCGTCATCAACGATCATTCCGTTTCACGCCGCCATGCTCGCATCGAATCGGGCGCGGACGGCCATTTCGCCGTCGATCTGCAAAGCACCAACGGCACCTTTGTCAACGACGTGCCAGCGTCTCTTTCCAAGCTCAAAGACGGCGATTATCTTCGCATCGGCAACTGCATCTATCGCTTCCTCGCCGGCGGCAACGTCGAAGCCGAGTATCATGAAGAGATTTACCGCCTCACGATCATCGACGCCTTGACCGAGATCCACAATAAGCGCTACTTCCTCGAGTTTCTCGATCGCGAGCTGGCGCGCTCCGCTCGCTATTCGCGGCCTCTCGTGCTCATCCTGTTCGACCTTGATCGCTTCAAGAAGATCAACGATGATCTCGGACATCTCGGAGGGGATTACGTCTTGAGAGAGATGGCCGCCACGCTCAAGCGCTGCATTCGCAAAGACGAGCTGATGGCTCGCTACGGCGGCGAGGAATTCGCCGTCGTCCTGCCCGAGACGACGTTCGAGGGCGGCGTGCAGATGGCCGAGCGCCTGCGGACTCAGATCGAAACACACAAGTTCCAATACGAAGGCAAAGCGTTCCCCGTCACCATCAGCGTCGGCGTCTCCTTCACCAAGGGCGACCTGTCGCTGACGACGCCGGATCTGATCCGCCAGGCGGATGAAAAACTCTACGAAGCCAAGGAAAAGGGCCGCAATCGTGTGGTGGCGTGAGCGCGGAAATTCGTATTACCGAATTCGTATTACCGAGCCTGAAGCGTAAGCGAAGAGCATTTCGCATTTTGAAAATACAATGCTCTTCGCTCACGCTTCAGGCTCTGTCGTCCATTCACTGTCGATCATGACCACTCTCGGCCTCGACATCGGCGGCGCCAATATCAAGGCTTGGAGCAACGGCATCTCCTATTCACGCTCCTTCGCCCTCTGGCGCGATCCCGCCGGCTTGGCGCCAGTCTTGACCGAGTTGCTCACTGTATTGCCGTATCCCGACCGCATCGCCGTCACGATGACCGGCGAGCTGTGCGATTGTTACGAAAACAAACGCCAAGGCGTCGCCGCGATTCTCGATGCCGTCGAAGCGAGCGCGCTGGGCCGATCGGTCCGCGTCTGGCAAACCAACGGCCGTTTCACCGATGCCGCACCCGCGCGAATTCACTGGCTCCAGACGGCCGCTTCCAACTGGTACGCTTTAGCCACCTTCGCGGGCCGCTATGTTCCCAAAGGCCCGGCCCTGCTCATCGACATCGGTTCGACCACGGCGGACTTCATCCCACTCATGGACGGCAAACCGGTCCCGCGCGGCCGAACCGACCCACAAAGGCTCAAGTCGTTTGAGCTGATCTACAAGGGCAGCCGCCGCACGCCGCTGTGCGCTCTCACCGCCGGCCGGGCGGCGGCCGAGCTTTTTGCCACGACCCTCGACGTCTATCTGATCCGTGGCGACATCGCCGAAGATGCGAACGACCGCGACACCGCCGATGGCCGACCCGCGACCAAGGCCTATGCTCATGCGCGCGTGGCCCGGATGCTCGGCGCGGACCTCGAAACCTGCTCGCTCGAAGAACGGCTCGTCTTCGTCGAGGAGGTTCACTCGCGGCTGCTCATGTATCTCGCCGAGGGGGTCGAGCGCGTCGCCCGCCGTTTGCCGGACTTGCCGAAGGCGGTGATTCTCTCCGGCTCCGGCGAGTTTCTGGCGCGAGCCGTGCTGCAAAGACAACGCGTCGTGCCGCCCTGTTCGGTAATCTCTCTGGGCGAGCGCATCGGCGGAGCTGCTTCGATAACAGCCTGCGCCCACGCCGTGGCCGTCCTCTGCCAAGAGCAAGAAGGCTAAGCCATGCCGCGCACCGTCGTCAAAGTCGGCGGCAGTCTTTTCGACTTGCCCGATCTCGCTTCGCGCTTATCGAGCTTCCTTGCCGGACTCGCCGAGCCGGAAATCACCCTCATCCCCGGCGGCGGCGCGACGACTGATCTGATCCGTGTCTTCGATCAGCGCTTCCATCTAGGCGAAGAACGCGCCCACTGGCTCGCCTTGCACGCCCTCACCTTAAACGCTCACGTTTTGGCGTCTCTACTGCCCGAAGCTGTCGTAGTCGACAACAAAGAGGATCTGCAAATGTGTTGGACAGAGGGTAAGTTACCGATTCTCGATGCGTATTCCTTGTTGCGGCAACTGGAGGCGGCAAGCACTCCCACGGTGCCGCATCTCTGGGAAGCCGCCAGCGACTCCGTCGCCGCGTTTCTCGCCAAGACGGTGTCAGCCAAACGCCTCATCCTGCTCAAATCGATCGATTTCCCGCCCGACATCAACTGGCACGAAGCCGGCCGCCGCGGCTTGGTTGACCCCCTGTTCGCTGAGATCTTGAAAGGCTTCGAGAAGTCGTTGGAAGTGCAGGTCCTGTCGCTGCGCTGAGTATTCATATAGCCCCCGGCTTGCCGGGGGGTCTTCCACCCCAAAGCGTCCCCCATTATTTTCGCCGATCTATGATTCTCAAACGGCACAATTTACGCATGGGAATAAAGGCCCTATTTTCGGGAGTCTCGCCATGCCCGTCGATCCAGAACGCGTAAAACAGATCTTTCTTGACGCCATTGACAAGCCCGAAGCTCACCGTGCGGCGTACCTTGCTGAAGCCTGTTCTGGCGATAGCGAGCTGTACAGACGTGTCGACTCCTTGCTCAAGGCCTACGTTGCCTCCGGCGGCTGGCTCGGAGCGACCAATGAAAGTCCCATCGAGAATACCGGAGCGTACATACCAAATGACGACGCCAGCTTCACAGTCGATCCAGGATCTTTAGCAATCGGCACCTTAATCGCCGGGAAGTACAGGCTCATCGAAGTAATCGGCGAAGGCGGTATGGGCTCGGTCTACATGGCCCAGCAGACCGAACCGGTGAAGAGGCAGGTGGCGGTCAAGCTTATCAAAGCGGGAATGGATTCCAGGCATGTCTTGCGCGCTTCGAGGCCGAGCGCCAGGCATTGGCCCTGATGGACCATCCGAATATTGCCAAGGTTCTCGATGCGGGAACGACGCCCAGCGGGCAACCCTATTTCGTTATGGAGCTGGTCAAGGGCGTTCCCCTGACTCAGTTTTGCGACCAAAAACATTTGAGTATCAACGATCGGCTCAAGCTCTTCCAGCAAATCTGCCATGCAGTGCAACACGCCCATCAAAAAGGCATTATTCACCGCGATCTCAAGCCGACCAACATCCTCGTCGAATCGGACAATGGCCGACCGGTGCCCAAGATCATCGACTTCGGCCTGGCCAAGGCAATGAGTGACATGTTGTTGACAGACAAGAGCCTGTTCACACAGCTCGGGCAGGTTCTTGGCACGCCCTTGTATATGGCTCCCGAGCAGGCAGGCCGAGGCGATCTCGATGTGGATACGCGTGCCGACATCTATGCACTCGGTGTCATTCTCTACGAGCTGCTGACTGGCTCGACGCCCCTGGAAAAGAAGAGATTGGCGAAAGCGGCCTGGGACGAAATCGTCCGCGTCATCCGTGAGGAGGAGCCGCCCAAGCCGAGTTCGCGCCTGAGTACGGTGGAAGGTCAAGGTTCCATAGCCGCCGCGCGCCACACTGAGCCGAAGAGTCTCAGCTATTTCGTCAAAGGCGATCTGGATTGGATCGTAATGAAAGCGCTCTCGAAGGACCGCGAGCGGCGTTACGCCACGGCGAACGGCTTCGCCACCGATGTGGAGCGCTTTCTCAATCACGAGCCGGTGTCGGCTGGCCCGCCAACCTGGAGTTATCGTGTCGGCAAATTCATACGTCGCAACCGTGGTGCGGTCGTCGGCGCTTCGTTGATCCTGCTGACCCTGCTCGTCGGCATGGTCGGCACGACCTGGGCCATGTACGGGGAAGCACGTCAACGTGTTATCGCGGAATCGAATGAGCAGAAGGCGTTAAAACGTCTGGAGCAAATCGAGAAAGGGAACGAGATCCTGTCCTCGGTCTTCAAGGACTTGGATCCGAACGCTGAGGAAAAAGAAGGCAAAAAGCTGCGTGTGATTCTCGGCGAGCGTCTCGATGTGGCGACCAAGGAACTCGAAGGCGAAGCGGTCGGCGATCCGGTCGCGGTGGCAAAATTGCAGATGACGTTGGCCAGCTCCCAGTATGGGCTTGGCTATTCGGATAAGGCCATTGGCCTGCTGAAGCGCGCTTTGGAGACTTTTACTGCTCTTGAGGGCCCGGAACATCCCGACACCCTTTCCTGCATGAACAATCTCGCCGGGTACTATGTTGCGGAGGGCAATTATGACTTGGCTTTGCCTATGTTCCAGGAAACGCTAAAGCTGCGGAAAGCCACGCTGGGTCCCGAGCACGTCGACACGCTCCGTAGCATGAGCAATCTTGCCTTTGGCTACCAGGCGGCGGGCAAGAACGATTTGGCTCTACCGCTCGCCCAGGAGACGCTGAAGCTGCGCAAGGCCAAGCTGGGCCCTGATGACCCCGATACCCTCCAAAGCATGAACAATGTGGCTCTCGTCCAGGAGGCTCTGGGCCACACCAATCTAGCCATACCTCTCCTCGAAGAGACGTTGAAGTTGTGCCGGGCCAAGCTGGGTCCTGATCATGCGCACACGATTCAGGTCATGAATAACCTTGCTCATGGGTATATAATCGTCGGCAAGAACGATTTGGCGGTACCGCTGCTGGAGGAGATGCTCAAACGGTCGAAAGAGGGGCTTGGCGGCGACCACCCCAAAACGATCACCGGTATGAACAACCTCGCCTTGGCGTATCAGAGCATTGGCAAGCTCGACCTGGCTGTACCGCTATTCGAGGAGATGACCAAACTAATAAAGGCCAAGCTCGGCCCGGACCACCCGAACACGTTTGCGAGCGTGAGCAACTGGGCAGGAGCGCTCGATGCTACCGGCCAATATGCCAGGGCCGAGCCGCTGTATCGCGAAAACCTGGAGCTGATCAAGAAGAAAGTCGGCCCGGACCATCCACGGCTCGCCAGCGCGATGGCCGATCTCGGGTCGAATCTGATAAGGCAGCAAAAGTGGTCTGACGCCGAGCCCGTGGTGCGTGCCTGCTTGGCGATTCGCGAAAAGAATCAGCCCGATGTTTGGACTACGTTCAACACCAAGTCGCTCGTGGGCGCCATTCTTCTTGGCCAAAAGAAATACGCCGAAGCCGAGCCGCTATTGCTCGCCGGCTATGAAGGAATAAAACAGCGCGAAGGGAAATTGCGCCACCAGGACAAGATTCGCCTCACGGAAGCCCTGGAGCGCTTGGTAAAACTCTACGACGCCTGGGACAAGAAAGACAAAGCGGACGAGTGGCGCAAGAAGCTGGCCGATACGAAAAAATAAGATCCGTATTGTATTCATATAGCCCCCGGCTTGCCGGGGGTCTCCCTACGTCGTCTCTACAAAGATTTCCGCAAGAATCCCGATTCCGTATCGAATACGATAGAGAACGCTCGCAAACGGCAGGCGAGCGGCGGAGGCGCCATGAGCGTGGCCGTCTCTATTCACGTCTTTGTCAAGATTTCACAAGGAGTTCCCGTGATTCGCAAAGCATCTTTTGTCCTGACCGCTTGCGCTGTTTCTTTGATGGCCGCCGCGACCGTGCGCGCGGACGATGCCGCCGATGCCAAGGCGGTCGTCGAGAAAGCGATCAAGGCCATGGGCGGCGCCGAGAAACTGGACCAGACCAAGGCCTTTACCAGCAAGATGAAAGGCAAAGTGTTTGTCATGGGCTGGAAATCGAACTCAAAGCGACGTCGACGTTCCAGGAGCCGGACCGCGCTCGCATCGAGTCAGACGTTGAGGTGATGGGCCAGCAGATCAAACAGCTTCAGATCATCAACAAAGACAAAGGCTGGCTGGTGATCAATGACATGAAAATTGACATGACCGCGGACATGATGGATTCCGTCAAGGAACGCTTTTACACCTCGCGCATCGTCCGCTTGACGCCGCTACTGACCGATAAGGACCTGAAGATCTCGACCATCGGCGAATCCAAGGTCGAAGGCCAAGACGTGATCGGCATCCGCGTCGAGAGCAAGGGGCACAGCGATATGAGCCTCTATTTCGATAAGAAGACGCATTTACTAGCAAAGACCGAGCACCGCGAGAAGGACCCACAAGGCGGCGCCGAATACAACGCGGAGAGCTTCCCGAGCGATTATAAAGAAGTGAACGGTCTGAAAATGGCGCAAAAGATCAAGGTCCTGCATGACGGCAAGGAGTTCCTGACGGCGGACGTACTCGAATACAAGGCCGAGACGGAACTGAGCGATACACTGTTCGCGAAGCCGTAAATGAGTGCGGTTTTCAGGAGCCGGGAGCGTCAGCGACCGGAGAGAATCTGAGCGAGTGTAATGCGCTCCGGTCGCTTACGCTCCCGGCTCCTGAAAACACCCTTCACCCCATCGGCGTCCACAAATTCTCATCCTCCGGCGCTGACGCGACTCTGTCCTCCAGCTGCACCCCGGTCCTCCGCACCCGCGCCATAAAGCGCGCATCGAGCCGCGATATCAGGTAACGCAGCGCGGCCAAGGCGTGATTGTCTTTATCGACCGGCGCTTCGCCGAGGGCGCCGCGTTCCGCCTCCGAGGGATAGCGATAAAGCGCTGCTTCGCGTAAGAGATTGGGGCAAGCGCTGCGCGACACTTTGAGCCGACCGGTGCGTAAGCGAGCCGTGACCGCGGCAATGCCGGGGCCGAGGCTATTTTCGCCGGCGCGGACGGCCAGGCCAGCGGAGCGGAACTCCTCGATTTCCGTGCGGCCCGCCGGGTCCGCATACCACGTCACCGAGCCGAGCTTCTTCAAGGCAGCGGCGTGTTCATGTAACGGCGTCGCGCTCAGGTAGCGCTCACCGCGCAGCCAGAGGATGTCGTCGCGGTCGAGCCTGCCCCAGACAGCGGCGAAGGGATTGCGCCAGCCGAAATCGATGCCGCCGAATGGTTTGCCCGTGGGTTCCGGCATCTCGTCGACGACCGACACCGGGAAATCAGGATAAACCAGACCGTGTAAGACAATAAAGCAACATTCGTATTCCTGAGCCACCCACGCGAGACCGAGGGAGTGGCGTTCCTCGTCGATGAACTCCGGACGGATGCGGGGACAGTCGCGCCAGGTCACGCACACCCGTTTCCAGGGAGCGGCGCTGATCCATTCCTTATAAAACCAGCCGCGCTGCCCGAAGGGCGTGCTGAGCGCGACGAGCCGGCCTCCCGAGACAGCCAACATCGGCCGAACCGAGCGATAGAGATCGTCCGCAATGCGGGCCGCCTCATCGAGCACCAGCAAGTTGACGCCGCTAAACGACCGCACCGTTTCCTCGCGCCCGGGCAAACAGATGACGCGGGCGCCGTTGGCTAACTGCAATTGCAACTGTGTTTCATGGGTTGCCAGGATCGGCCTGTGGAGAGCATGGTAGCCGTCCAAGACTTTCCGAAACGTCTCCGCGCTCTGGCGCTGCGACGGCGACAGGATCAACACGAGGCCGCCGGGCGTAAACAAAGCGGTGTGCAACGCGAGGATGCTCACCGTGGTCGATTTGCCGCTTTGCCGCGAGCAATTGAGCAGAATACGCGGGTCGGTACAAAGCAAAAGCTCGCGCTGCCAAGGATCCGCGTCCCGCCCCAGCGCGCGGAACAGGAGCGAGGGATCGAGAAAGAAAGCCAGGGAGGGAGAAAGATTCATGTCTCGATGCTACGAGGAGTTTGTGCGATGTGAGAAGGGGAAATAGAGTTGCTTTGCCACAGTCATTGGTATCATATATGATACCAATATGGCTCTTCCTGAAATTGTAATCGACACGAATGTGTTTGTCGCTGCGCTTCGATCACGGCGCGGTGCATCCTATCGGCTGATTAACGTGATCGACGGTGGGAAGTTCGCAATAAACGTCTCGGTTCCTTTGGTTCTTGAATACGAAGAAGTTGGCCTACGCTTGCTTGGGGACACGCTCCTTAATGAGGCCGATCTCCAAGCTATCCTAAACTACCTCTGCCAAGTAGCAAAACATCGCCCAATCTACTACCTATGGCGACCAATGTTGAAGGATTCGGCAGATGATATGGTACTCGAACTCGCCGTTTCCTCCGGCGGGGCCACAATTATCACCTTTAACGTATCTGATTTCCAGGGAGCGGAGCAATTTGGCGTGCGCGTTCTGACGCCACGCGAGTTCCTGATCGAAATAGGGGAGTTATCATGAGTACAATCAGTCTTCGCCTACCAGAGTCGTTGCACGCCAAAGCCCGTGAGTTGGCACAGAAGGAGCAAGTGTCTCTCAATCAATTGATCACGCTGGCCCTGGCAGAAAAGCTCTCCGCTTTAATGACGCAAGAGTATTTGACAGACCGTGCGTCCAAGGGAGATCACAAATTGTTTCGGCAGGCATTAGGGAAAGTAGCTGATCGTCAGCCGGAAGAAATGGATCGGTGTGATTCCAGCAACTAGCAACGGTCTCAAGGGCAGCGCTATCTAAAGACCATTGAGCCAGAAGCACTTCCATCCTCGGAGAACACAACAATGGATCCCATCCTCCCCATCTTTGGCCTTATAGTCCTGAGCACACTTTTCCTGCTCACTAGCGCGATGAACAATCGACTCGCACGAATTGAGCGAAAACTCACTGCGCTCCTACACCACCACAACGTCGACATCACACAGGGACGCCCCGTATCCGAGCGCGTGAAGGAGATTGCCCGCGATCCGCAACGCAAGATCGAAGCGATCAAGGTGTATCGCGAGGAAACGGGGTCGAGTTTGGTTGAGGCGAAAGACGCGGTGGAGGCGTTTATGAATAGTCTGTGAATCAAAATGCTCTGCCTCGGCGCGAGAATAAGAAACTAGACCAGCGTTCTTCATCCTTACAGGACACCCCCATGATTATCAGTGGCTTTTCCGGCAACGAAATGTACTGTCTCGCCCAAAAGGGCTGGGTGCCGGGTAGCATTGTCGTCGGCAATAGTGTCCAGTCGCTTGGATTCTTCGGCGGGCTGTCGAGCGGGTTGAAGACGCTCTCGGGCGGTGAGATCGAGAACCTCACGAAGCTCATCACCGAAGGCCGTCATGCGGCGATTCAGCGGCTCGAAAAGGAGGCACTCGACCTTGGCGCTCACGGCGTCACCGGCGTCACGTCGGAGCTGAAGCAGCTGAGCGGCTTGAAGGAATTCGTCGCCATCGGCTCATCGATCAAAGGTCTCGATCATCATGGCGACTTCTTTACCACGGCTTGCACGGGGCAAGATTTCTATTGCCAGGTCGATGCTGGCTACGAGCCGCGGCACTTTGTCATGGGAAATGTGGCCTACGCGCTCGGCCTCAGTCGTGGTTTCTTCGGCGCGCTGCGCGGCTTCGCCGGCGGCGAGGTCAAGGAATTCTCCGATATGTACAACCACACGCGCCATCTCGCGCTGGAACGGATCGAAAAGGAGGCTCTGGAGCGCGGCGCCAATGCGGTGGTCGACATCCACACCCACATTCTGCCGATCGATGTCGGAGCCAAAGAAATGCTGATGGTCGGCACCGCCTCCTATCATCCAGGCCTCGGCTCGCCGACGCGGCCCGCGACTTCGGAGCTAACCGGCGAGGAACTGTGGAACTTGACACGCATGGGCTACGCGCCGATGCGGTTGATGCTGGGCACCTCCGTCTATTCGCTGGGCTTTAGCCAGGGAATAGGAGCCTTCTTCAAGGGAATGGCACGCGGCGAAGTGTCGAGCGTCACGCAACTGATCTATGAGGCGCGCGAGAATTGCATACACCACATAGAAAAGGAAGCTAACGAAATCGGCGCCGACGCGGTGATCGGCGTGAAAATCTACATCTACGAGATCAGCAGCAGTTTCGTGGAAGTGTTGGCCATCGGCACGGCTATCAAGAAAATGGATGGCCTCAAAACGCAGAGCGAAGCGCTCATTCCCCAGGCGATCATCCGCGACCGCAATACCTATTTTGACGATACACATAACATCGGCGGCGTGAAGAAGAAGACGGACTAACGGGGGCTATTTCATGGAAAGACCCCCGGCAAGCCGGGGGCTATATAAGATGCGGACTCAATCCAGTTCCGTCTCCAGGCTGCGATGGTCCCACAGGAAGCGCTCACACATTTCCTGGATCACTACATCCGGCTTCTCGCGTTCGAGGATCGAAATCTCCATGTTGCGCTGCCAGAGGAACAGGACTCGGCGGAAATGCGGGGCCAGATAAGGTCGTAGCGGCAAGCCAAACGAATCATGAAGAACGATGGCCTTGGGCAAAGCGAGATCGGCGATTTCATAGGCATCCGGGCGATAAACTTCCGGTAAGCTCTTTTGCCGATCCGTCATGTGGGCATCGGCGATGCCAGCGATGCGCGGCCGCAGTGGCAATAGGCCTTGCCACACCTCTTCAAACGGCTTGTTCAGAGCTAACATGCTATTCAAGTCACCCCCGGTCGTGGGGACTTGCACATCAAAGAAGTCGCTGCGCGGCCAGGGTCGCGCCTGGGGAAAGCGCTTGGCCAAAGCTGTGTGAATCTGGTCGTAAGCCACATACATGCCGCGGTCATTCCAGTGCGAATCGGTTTTGCTGTAGATCTGCTCGCGTTGCTTCGCCTGGAGCAACGCGGGGCGCAGATCGATGAACTCCAGATCGGAATGAACGCGCATGAAGGCAACGAATTGATCGAGCCGCGTGACGCCGGGGCGGTTCCATTCGTCGGGGAGAAACTCGGGATAGATCGTCTGCTTATTGGGGGCGATTACAAAGAGGTAGCGGATGCCACGCTGGGCCAGGCAATCCCGGCGATGTTCGAGCGCGCTCTGCCAGTGTTTCAGCTGCTCTTCGTGAAAGGGGCGGCGGCCCTGGAAATCATAGAGCGTTTCCTCACCGGAATAGTAAAGCCAGCCATCTTTCCCGAGAGTCACGGTTGCCGCGGGTGAGAGATCGAAGAGCCCAACCTTGAGCCAGTTATGGGCACGCACAAGATCGTCGCGCAAGCCAAAGCGATCGCGAAAGTAGGCTTCGAATTGATGAGGGAAGTTACGGGACGCTTTCCAGGCCGGCGGCGGCGCCGGCAGACGATTTTCCGGAAGTGGTTGCGTCTCGCTTCGGGTCCATGACAAAATCAAAGGCACTGCCAAGGCCAGCACGAAGAGTACAGCTTGCACTCGATCACGCATCCAGATTCGCGCCTGCCTGGCGATCATGAGTCGGTCCTCGATGTTTAGCCTCGATCCGGAGGGGAGCGCTGTTGGAAAGCGCTATTTCAAAACCGGAAATAAATAAACGGGTTGTAGGTCGTCGCCGCCAGCTCCGCTATGGAGGCTACGAACAGGATGCTCAAGGTGGCCAGCTCCGCCAGGACGAACGCTCCACGCAACACAGCCGGCCCACTCCAGATGCCGCGTAGGAAAAACATCAAGCGGAGTTGCCAACGCTCCAGCCAGGCGAGTACGGGACAGGCAAAGACCACGCCAAGCACCAATGCCAGCGCGGCGTCGCGCGGCAAGAGTTCGACGAGATACGGTCCGTTGGCGGCGCCCAGGCCGATCATGGCTTTCAACACCCGGCCTGCCTGGACCAGGTTCGTCGCCTTGAACAATACCCAACCGACCAACACGACCAGAAGCGTGTAAACATGCCGCAGGGGAGACCAGAAGCGGTCTAACACTTTATCCAGGCCGAAGCGCTCGAGGACGAGGAACAAGCCGTGATACAGGCCCCACAGGAGGAAGGTCCAACTGGCTCCATGCCACAGGCCACATAGGACGAAAACGGTCAACAGATTGAAGCCCAAGCGGACTGGGCCGACGCGATTGCCACCCATGGGGATATACAAGTAGTCTCGGAACCAGGTGGATAGCGAAATATGCCAGCGGCGCCAAAAATCGGTGATCGAGCGAGCGATATACGGATGTTCAAAATTTTCCTTGAACGTGAAGCCGAGCATCGCGGCGAGGCCGATCGCCATGTCGGAATAGCCGGAGAAGTCAAAATAAATTTGGAGCATGTAACAGATGGAGCCAAGCCAGGCGGCGCCGAAAGTCATCTCGTTGGCCAGGAGCGGGGCAAAAGTTTCGCAGCCGTAAACATGATCGACCACCGCCGCCAGGGAATTGGCGATCAGCATCTTCTTGGCCAGGCCGAAGATGAACCGCCGCACGCCTCCCGCGAAGGACGAGTCGGTCACGGCGCGCTGCGCCAGTTGAGCGGCGACATCGGTGTAGCGCACAATCGGCCCGGCGACCAGTTGCGGAAAGAGCGTGATATAGAGACCGAAATCGATCGGATTTTTCTGCGCCGGCGTGCGGCCACGATAGACGTCCACCACATACGACAGGGCGTGAAAGGTGAAAAACGAGATGCCGATCGGTAGATGAAGCGGCTCCATCTTGATTTGCCGCAGGTGGCAGAGACTCAAGACGACGTCGAGATTGGCGGCCAGAAAGTAAGCATACTTAAAAGCTATCAAAACACCAAGATTGACCACGATCGCCAGCGCGATTATGACACGTTCATAGCCACGCTTGCGGAAGTGCTCGGCGGCGAGAACAAGCGCATAGTTGAATAAAATCGACCCGAGCATGACGACCGTGTAGCCAAGCTCGCCCCAGGCGTAGAAGAACAAACTAGCGAAGAGCAGCCAGGTATTGCGCAGCACGCGCGGCAACAGGAAGTGGACGGCCAACACCACTGGCAAGAAAGCGAAGAGAAAGATCGGCGAACAGAAAACCATCTGCCGTCCCCTCCGAGGCGATTGGGCGGTTTACATGGCAAGAGAGATTTACGTGATTCAGGTATCGACCAAACCGAGGTGTGTGCTTGAGTGCGCAGCGGTTCTCTAGCCAAGTAAGGAGAAAAAGGAAAGGCGACCTTCGAATCTTCGGCGCGGCCGGGAGCGCCCAGGGCGGCTGAAACCCAAGCTCACCACAGGGAATTTAGCTACACCTGGCGCCGCCCAATCCGGCAAATCTTGACCATCTTGCCCGCTTTCATTACCATGCGAAATTGGTGGCGGATCGACCCGCGTCATGCGGACGGTCGCTATTCGTTCGTTTCTCCGCTGCGCAGGGAGGGGCCATGGCCTCGGTTTTATACGTCGATTTGCGTAAGGGAATGGTGATCGTCGGTGAAGACGGTCAACTCTATCAGATTGTCGACCGCGAGCTGAAGACGCCGGGCAATCTGCCGTCCAAGCTTCGCATCCGCGTTAAGAACATCAAGACCGGCTTTGTCCTCGATCAGCGCGTCCACCCGGAAGACAAAGTGGAGCAAGCCTATCTCGAAAAGCGCGAGATGCAGTACCTGTACAAAGACATCGACGGCTACGTCTTCATGGATACGGAAACGTACGATCAGATTACGCTTTCGGAAGAGATGATCGGCGATCTGATGCCGTATTTGAAGGAAGAAAATAAAGCCGCAGTCACCTTCTACGACGAAAAGGCCCTCAGCCTCGAATTGCCCGCCACGGTCGAGTTGCGCGTGACGGATACCGAACCATCGATCAAGGGCGCCACCGCGTCGGCCCAATACAAACCGGCGACGCTGGAAACCGGCCTGAAGATCCAGGTCCCAGCGTTCATCGGCATCGGCGAACTGATCGCGATCGACACCCGCAACGGCGAATACCTGAGCCGCGTCAAAGAGTGAGTGGAAACGCATCAACACGGGCGAACCGAGCCTGCTTTCTCCCCTCTCCCTCTGGGAGAGGGGTTGGGGGTGAGGGGATGCGTTTCCGCCGAATTCGTCTTTACACCAGCACTTGAAGAATTAGAGGGATTACGTGCCTCACATTCACGAAATATCACTTCAAGAACTGGCTCGAATTCCTCATAAATTTGCGTATTCCAGAATCGGACCACCATCCAGCCCTGCGATTGAAGGTAGTCTGTTCTTAGCCGATCCTTCCGTTCCTCGCCACAATGAGTCGAACCATCCACCTCAATAATTAGTTTGCATTCATGACAGGCCATGTGAGCGATGAAAGGTCCGATCGGGTGTTGGCGGCGAAATTTATATCCTGCAAAGCGACGACCACGAAGAGCTCGCCAAAAAATGCTTTCTGCCGGCGTCATTTGACGGCGTAATTGGCGCGCAAGTTCTCGTGATGGGATTTTGTCTGCCATAGATTTCCCCTCACCCCCAACCCCTCTCCCTAAGGGAGAGGGGAGACATTATTATCACTTCGCCGTCGCATACCGATGCGTCGGCATCGGTCGGCCGGGGCGGAAACTCTGCACCGACCCAAACTCCACATTCGCCCCATAATTCCAACAGACCATCTCCACCGTCCGCCGCACCTGGCCCTCGATCATGGCGGGATCGGCCGCCACGCGCGCATTGACGATCAGCTCGAACGACGACGCCTTCGCGCGCGACGGCAGCGACAGCTCCGGCCCGGCAGCGCTACTGACAAGGTTGGCCACGCCGAACGCGCCGCCTTCGAGACCGATCGCTTTCAGATGGGCCACCTCAGCGCCGACGCCCGCGAAGTCCTCGCGCAGCTTGCCGACCAATTCGAGCAGCAGCTTATCGAGGTCGATCACCTGGCCTGCCTTGACTCGGGCGGCGGCGTTGAGCCAGCCCAGTTCGGCTTCGCCCTCGGCATAGGTGTCGTAATCGATGTCGAGAATCTTCTTGCCGAACGCCCCCTGCTGATCGAGCAGCTCGGTCAGCGCCTCGAAGCCCTGGCCCGTCTTGGCCGATAGCCGCAGAATCGGCACGCCGGGATAGGTGCGGCTCACACGGCCGTTGACCTCCTGCAGGGTCGTGGCGTCAATCTCATCGACGCGATTGATGACGATGGCATCGGCTTCTTCAAGCTGCTTGGTGAAGATGTAAGCCGCCTTGGGAGAAAAGCCCGCTCCTGTTTCTCCGCGTAAAATCTTTAGACCATGACTTGGCTTGAACAGCACGGGATACGGCGCCACTTCAAAACGTTGTCCGTAGAGGTCGCGCAACGGCTGGACGACGGTGGCCACGAGATCCGTACAACTGCCGACCGGCTCGGCCAGGATGACGTCGGGCCTTTGCTCGGTTTCCAGCTGACTGACTTTGCCAACGAGGTCGTCAAAACGGCAGCAAAAGCAGGCGCCCGCGACTTCCTCCACCGAGAATCCTTGAGCGCGCAGACTCGTCGTATCGACCAGATCCTGGGCCTGATCGTTGGTGACGAGGCCGACCTTTTGCCCGCGCGCTTGATAAAAGCGCGCCAGCCGAGCGAGCGTGGTCGTCTTGCCGGCGCCGAGAAACCCGCCGATCATCACGAAGCGTAAGCGTTTCATGGAAATCTCTCCGCCTTTGGGGAATAGCGGCATTTTATGAGGTTTTTCGCTCGCTTGCTTTGAGGGTGGCGAGCTGTTCGTGTATTCGTATATACTTGCATTGGCCTCAATACGCGGGCCAACCCAACTGAGTCGATCTGAGGAGGGCTAGGCAATGGCGACAGGCGAAGCAAGGCTAAGGGTCGACTCGGATTCTGTAAAGAGCGAGTGGCTGGGCCGCCTGAACATGCTGGTTGACGAGGTCAAAGGCTGGGCCCAGGCGGCTGGCTGGCGGACTCGGCGGATCGACAAAACGGTCACCGAACGCGAGCTTGGGACCTACAAAGTTCCGGTGTTGCTCATGGAGAAAGACACTGTCGAGGTCGTCCTGAACCCGGTCGCCCGCTTTGTCCCGGGCGCCAATGGGGCGGTCGACCTGTATGTAGCACCGGCATACGACGATATCGCGAGCCTCTACCTCGAGGGCGATCAATGGATCCTGCATTACGCTGAACGGCCCGACCCAACTGTGGCGAGAAGCGTTATCGAAAACACGCCCCGGCCTTACTCCGAAAAGACTATCGTCGCGATCCTCGACGAGATGGCTGCCAATGGCTGAACGTCAGGCCTTCATAGACCGGGTCAAGGGCGAGAGCGCGAGTGTTACGTGGTAATCGCAGCGATTAACCACTACAGTCAAACTGTTCAAGCCAACGTTGCCCAATTACCGAATAGGACGTCGCCCCGCGATCTCGTCAAGGCTGCCAGCAACATCGAGTCAACTTATCTGATTAGGATGTGGGCGGAGTTCGAGACGGCGCTGCGATCCTATCATCGTCGCATCACGGACAAAGCCGACGACCGAATTAGTACGCGTAACCTCATAGATTGGACTGGGGGCGTCAGACAGGGCCGGGCAATCTCAGAAGACGTTCGAGACGATGTTCACGAGGTCCGCGAGTACCGCAACTATCTAGTACAAGGGCGCGACGATCCGAACGCGCCAACCGAGGTCACCATCCAAGTGGCCCGAACGCGGCTTAACACCCTGTTACATTGTCTTCCATTCCATTGGTAAGCGTCGATAAATTTGTTGCCAAGCCCCGCACTGCGTGAAATAATCGGCAGCCAGGCACAGGATAAATTC
This sequence comes from uncultured Planctomycetaceae bacterium, assembly GCA_963790585.1. Lineage (GTDB taxonomy): Bacteria > Planctomycetota > Planctomycetia > Gemmatales > Gemmataceae > CAWBOY01. Next base: position 622,331 of record CAWBOY010000007.1, on the reverse strand, counting down.
CACCCATGCGGTCCAGCGATGAATACCTCTCGATTTGCCGGCCTATGTACGCTTGTCCTTTCCGCCATACTCGCAGGAGCCCCGGTTTCGCCGCTCCTTAATGCGGCCGATCCCGCTCCTGTGGTCGCCAAGCCCGATGTCAAAACGGGCGTCACCATTACCGACGATGGCAAAAGTTTTACGCTGACCAATGGCATCGTCACCGCGCGCGTCAACAAACGCAACGGCGATCTCGAGTCGCTGATCTACAAGGGCCTTGATACGATGGGCCACGAGCAGGGGCGGGCCGGGTATTGGGAGCAGGATCCGTCCGCGGCGTCGAAGGTCGGCGGCCTGTCGCAATCGATCACGATTGACCCGACGAAAAACGGCGGCGAGCGCGGCGAGATCTCCATCAAGGGCGTCACCAAAGGCGACCCAACGGCGGGATTAACGCCCGGCTCTCCCGGCGCGCCGGGCGGCGGTACGGTGAATTGCGATATGGAGATTCGTTACGCGCTGGGCCGCGGCGACAGTGGCATTTATGTCTATGCGATTTTCTCTCATCCCGAGACCTATGGCCCGCTTCGAATGCCGGAAAGTCGCTTTATCACCAAAATCAATCAAACATTTGACTGGATCTCGGTCGATGCCGATCGCAACATGTTGCAATGCGCGCCCAGGGATTGGGGTACGGGTGTGGTCGTTCATGCCAAGGAGCAGCGCATCTTGACCAAGGGAATCTACAAGAATTCGGTCGAGCACAAATACAGCTACAACGCCATCCAATATAAGATTCCTGCCTATGGCTGGTCAAGTACCAAGCAACATGTCGGCATTTGGTTCATCAATCCGACCATCGAATACCTCAGCGGCGGCGCCTCCAAACAGGAGTTGGTCTGTCACTTCGGCGATAACGGTAACCCGGATCCGATCATCCTCAACTATTGGAGGGGAACACACTACGGCGGCGGGGCGACGTGTAACGTCGCGGCCGGCGAAAAATGGAGTAAGGTCATCGGCCCGATGTTCCTTTATTTGAATTCCTTGGAGAGCTTTCAGACACCGTCCCAAGCCGACATGGATGCGTTGACCGCGACCGCTGGCAATCCTACGTTGCCGGCGGCCTGGAAGAACAACGCGACCGCCTTGTGGCAAGACGCTCTGAGCCAGGCGAAGAAAGAGTCCGCCAAGTGGCCTTACGACTGGGTCAACGGCGTGGACTACCCGCACAAGGATGAGCGCGGCACAGTGGTGGGCCAACTGGTACTCGACGACGCACAGGCGGCCACGACCAAGCTGCCCCATCTGACGGTCGGTTTGGCGTATCCCGATGAAACAGGAGCGGGCGGGCGCAGCGCCAGAGATTGGGTGCATGACGCCAAGCATTATCAATTCTGGAATGATGGAACCGAGGATGGCCAATTTACGATTACCAAAGTGCGCCCAGGCAAATACACCTTGCATGCCTTTGCCGACGGCGTGCTGGGTGAATTTGCCCGGACCGATATCACCGTCGAGGCTGGCAAGACGCTTGATTTGAAGAAACTGGAATGGAAGCCGATACGCTATGGTAGGCAGATTTGGGAGATCGGCTACCCTACCCGGGCTGGCGACAAGTTTTTCAAGGGAGATGGTGAAAACTATTGGCTCTGGGGCTGGGGCCTGCGCTATCCATTGCTTTTCCCAAACGACATCACTTACACCATCGGCAAAAGCGATTATCGCAAGGATTGGTTCTTTCAGCAGACGCCCCATGCCACATCGACGGCTTGGATGAATCCGGAGGCGAAGGATCCCGCCAACCAGCGCTTCGGTTGGGTGAAGGCCGAATCCCTAGAGACCTATCCACAGACAAACACCTCCGGCCCCTGGCGCATCTACGGCCGGGGACGGGCGACCACCTGGACCATCAAGTTCGACATGGACCACGCGGCGAAGGGCGAGGGGGCGCTGCGCGTTGCCTTGGCGGGAGCCGACGGCAATGGCGGTTTGGAGGTCAAGGTCAACGGCAAGAGCGCCGGCACGCTTCGACCAACGCCGACCAACGCCCTGCGCTACAACACCAATAAGAGCGTCTGGCAGGAACTGACCTTGAAATTCGACGCGGCGCTGTTGAAAAAAGGTGAAAACGAGATGCAGCTCACTGTGCCCGCTGGGGAAGTCACCACGGGCGTGGTGTACGACTACTTGCGCTTGGAACTGAAGGAGGATTAGGATATGAAGAGTACAACAGTGCTCGTAGGCTAAAATGTTCGAGGGGGCTCAAAAAATGCCTTTACGCGATCACTTTCGGCCGCCGCTCGATAGTCTGGCGACATGGGAAGGATTTCACGGACAATGGCCGGCGGTCATTGTTCAACATTTACGGAAACAACTACCTCCGGCGTATACGGCCGAGCCCCGCGTGCATTCTGGCTCCCAAGTCGAAGTCGACATCGCGGCCTTTGAGAAGGATGAGTTCCTCCATGCCCAAATCAATGGGAGCGGAGGCGGTGTGGCGACCACTGTTTGGGCTCCGCCTCAACCAACTGTTTCTGTCGAGACCAAATTGGCTGAATACGATGAGTACGAGGTCCGGATTTACGATGCACGCAAAGGGCGGCATCTGGTCGCGGCGATCGAAATCGTTAGCCCAGCAAATAAGGATCGCTCAGAACACCGCAATATCTTTGTCGCCAAGTGCGCGGCGCTCCTCCAAAAGGGGGTCGCCGTGAGCATCATCGATTTGGTAACCGTGCTAAAATTCAATCTTTATGCCGATCTCCTGACCTTCATTGGCCACGCCGATCCAACCTTTGGCGAGTCTCCTCCTCTGTACGCGGCTTCCTGCCGGTTGATGATGCACGGAGAGCGAACGATTTTACAGGCTTGGTCGTACGAATTGACTATTGGTCAAGCCTTGCCCACATTGCCGCTTTGGTTAAGCTCGGAGCGAGCCGTCCCTCTGGACCTGGAATCGAGCTACGAGCAGGCCTGTCATGACTTGTGGATTGCGTGATACAAAGAGCATTCGGAAATAAACGTTTAGCCGCGAGCCGCCAGACGAGCGCTATACCGGAATAACGATCGCTAACAGCGCTCGCCTGACGGCTCGCGGCTAAACGTTATTTCCGAAAATACCGGGGCGAAGGGCTAATGAAACAGACTCTCAACGAACCATTACAAAAGGAATACTCCATGAAACACACCGCCGCACTCACACTGGCATTCGCGTTACTGGCAACGAATGCCCACGCCCAGAATCTCGACAGCTTCTACAAATTGGGCCCTGACTCGCTGGAGCAGGAAGGCGTCCCGCACGGCAAGATGGTTGGCCCGCTGACCCTTCCCTGTGAAGTCTATCCCAAGACAATGCACACTTATTGGGTCTACGTCCCCGCGCAGTACGACAAGACGAAACCTGCCAGTCTGATGATCTTCAACGACGGCCAGGCGTTCAAGAATGACAAGGGCGACGTGCGCGTTCAAAATGTGGTGGACAATTTGATACATCGCCGAGAGATTCCGGTCATGATCGTGGTGTTCATCAATCCAGGCAGAACGGCCGAGCAGCCGGAGCCGACGCCGCGCGACTGGGGCGATCGCAACACCAATCGTCCAACGGAGTACAACACTCCGGACGACAAGTATGCCAAGATCATTTGCGATGAGCTGCTGCCTGTCTTGTATAAGGAGTATAACATTTCCAAAGATCCGGAGCAGCATGGCATCGGCGGCGCCAGCTCAGGAGCGATCGCGGCATTTTCGGTTGCCTGGGAGCGGCCCGATCAATTTCGCAAAGTGATTAGCATTGTCGGCAGCTTCGTCAATCTGCGCGGCGGCCATGTCTATCCGGAGCGTGTCTTGGCTGCGGAAAAGAAACCGATTCGTGCCTTCTTTCAGGATGGCCGCAACGACAACCGCGGCCTCCGGGCGGGAGGTGAATACGACCCCAAGCGCGACTGGTTTTATCAAAACGTTCGCCTGGTCAATGCCCTCACGAAAAAGGGCTATGACGTCAACTACGTCTGGGGCATCGGCCTGCATGGTCAAAAGCAAGGAGGCGCCATCCTCCCTGATATGATGCGCTGGTTGTGGCGCGATCATCCGGTGTCGACCGATGTCAAGGACGCCGTCGAGCGCGCGTTCCAGAGGCCTTTGGAGAAACCGAAGGACGATTCAAAACCGAAGGATAAATGACGGGGCGCGAGTGGTCGCAAAGGCTACGTTCCAGACGAGGATGTAGACGCCTGCGAAGAAGTCCAGCGCGGGGTCACCAGCTTGCGCGGGGAGTGAACTTGCCCCGGAGGGGCAACGGGCTGTAGCCACGGGTGAAGCGTAGCCCGCCGACAGGCGGGCGCAGCGCAACCCGTGGATGATTAGGACATTCCCTTGTCCGTCCCGGAGGGACGGAGGAATCGTGCTTCTTGAAGAGCGCTCAATCGAAAACATACCGTTCATCGAAGTCGAGTTCATGGAGGCGTAGTAATCGCAGAAGTTCGGACTTGAAATCCTCCTTCTCGTGATGCTTGGCCTGGCCCGTGATGTAGGTCTTGACGGCTTGTTCTTGCGACTTGCTGACTGAGAACACGGAATATCCTTCTTGCCAGTTGAACGCACCCAGAATGGGGAAAGTGTCGTGAATCCATTTCGATGACGACGCTTTCAATGTTCGCATCAGGTTTGAGATCGACTCATCCGGTCGCCCTCGCATGTAGATGTGAATGTGATCTTCGACGCCACCGATGTCATAAAGTGTGCCTCTCTCTGAGCGAATGATACCTGCCATGTAGGGATATAGTCGTTCGGCGATGTTTGATGTAATCCACGGCTTGCGTTGTTTTGTGCTGAAGACGATGTGAAGGAGGATTTGGGAGTAAGTGCCGGGCATGGCGGCTCCTTCGCCCCTGCCGGGGCGAAAAATGGGACAGACGAAGAATCCCACGGGTTGCGCTGCGCCCGCCTGGCGGCGGGCTTCGCTTCACCCGTGGCTACAGTCCGCCGCCCCTCCGGGGCAAAATACAAGGCTCGACTACTGAATTTGTTGCGGATAGAGGCTAAATCCCTGGACCCTATATGCATCAAGTTAAGACTTTTGCCATTGTTTTTTGCCCCGAATGAGCCTCAGCTTAGCGCGTCATGAGCAAACCAGCCAGGAGTTTCTCCAGATCCGTAGGTTCCACGGGTTTGACCATGTGAAAGTTGAAGCCGGCTTCCTTGGAGCGGCGCTTGTCTTCCTCCTGGCCCCAACCGGTGACGGCGATGAGGACAATCTCTTCGCCCCAAGGATGCTCGCGAATTCGTCGTGCCGCCTCGTAGCCATTGAGCTTGGGCAAGCCGATGTCCAGTAGCATAACATTGGGTTGAAAGACTTCCGCGGCCTGCACTGCCTCCAGGCCATCGTGTGCGGTGCGGACTTCGTTGCCCATCAATTGTAGCATCATTCCCAGGCTGATGGCCGAGTCCCTGTTGTCGTCGACGACCAGGATGCGGCGGCGCGACTTCGGGCTTTCGTTTTCGATGGTGGCGGCCTCTTCGTGGGTGGGTGTCAACAAGACAACGGGGAGGCGCACGACGAATTCGCTGCCGTGGCCGTAGCCTTCGCTTTTGACCCCGACGCTGCCGCCGTGCATCTCGGTCAGACGCCGAACCAAAGTCAGGCCGATGCCCAGTCCACCCTGGGCTTTTTCGAGTGTGCGGTCGACCTGTGTAAAGAGATCGAACACCTTCCCGAGCATTTCCTTGGGAATGCCCAATCCGGTGTCTCGCACCGTGACCACGGCATCGCTGCCCTCGCGCTCGGCGCTGAGCCAGATCTTGCCGCCGCGTTCGGTGTATTTGGCCGCGTTGTTGAGCAGGTTCGAGAATATCTGCGCCAGCCGCACCGGGTCGCCGTCGAGATAGATGGGGTTGGGCGGCAGGGAGACGCTGAGCTCGTGGCCCGCCGCGGCGATGAGCGGGCGACTCGTTTCGACGGCGGTGCGGACAACCGACGCCAAATCGACGCGCTGATTGCGCAGTTCCAGCTTGCCGCCGGTGATGCGCGACACGTCGAGTAGATCGTCCACGAGCCGGACCATATGGCGCATTTGCCGTTCGATCATCTCGCGTGCCTGACCGACGGCCTTCACATCGGTGCTGGCCAGCTGCATCACTTGCAGGGCGTTGCGCATCGGGGCGAGCGGATTGCGCAGCTCGTGCGCCAGTGTAGCCAAGAACTCATCTTTGCGCTTGTCCGCCTCGCGCAGCGCTTCCTCGGCGCGGCGTCGTTCGACAGCGACGCCGGCGGTGCGCGTCAAGATGTCGACGAGGCGCAGCTCCTCCGCCGTCGGTCGCCGCGGGGTGAGGAAATAGACGGCGAATGTGCCCAATACCTTGCCGTGCTGAGAGAAAATGGGGGTGGACCAGCAGGCCCGCAAGCCATGGCCAAGCGCCAGATCGCGGAAGTCCGCCCACAACGGGTCGGTGGCAATATCCGCAACGATGACGGGCTCGCCGCGATAGGCCGCGGTCCCACACGAGCCGACGCGCGGCCCGATCGAAACACCATCGACGGCTCGCGAGTATTCGGCAGGCGCGCGCCGGCCGGCGACGGCCCGCAAACGTTGGCCGTCCTCATCCACGAGCAACACGGTCGCAATGAGGTTGCGCTTGCTCTGGCCTTCCGCGATCTCGCATAGGGCATCAAGGACGTCGGGCAATGCCGCACCCTGGACCAGCAATTCCAAAACCCGCTTTTGGCCGACGAGAACGGCTTCGCTGCGCTTGCGCTCGCTGATGTCGCGAAGATATGCCGTGAATTGCGGTGGACCATCGGGAGCGATGCGCGTGACCGCCAGCTCGACGGGAAACTCCGTGCCGTCCGCGCAGGGCCGGCATCTCGATGCGCCGATCCAGGATTGGGCCGTGACCGGTGGCCAGGTAGTGAGCCATCCCCTTTCGATGCCGCTCGCGCAGCGCGGGCGCAACGATGAGATCCGCCATATCGCGGCCGACTGCTTCGGCCCGGGTGTAGCCGAAAGTCCGCTCGGCGGCGGGATTGAACTCCTGAATGATGCCGTGTTGATCGCTCGTGATGATGCAGTCGATCGCCGTCGCCAGGATGGCGCTCTTGCGGGCCTCACTCTCGCGCAATTCGCGTTCCGCGAGACGTTGCTGGGTAAAGTCACGGAAGATCAAGACGACACCAAGAATGGTTCCATCCTCGGTTTTTATAGGGGCGGCGCTGTCGTCGATTGGCTTCTCCGTCCCATCTCTGGCAAGTAAGACGGTGTGGTTGGCGAGGCCGACGGCCCGGCCTTCACGCAGCACTTTGGCAACCGGGTTCTCGACCGACTGCCGGGTCTGCTCATGGACGATAGAAAAGACGGTCTCCAGCAGTTGTCCCTTGGCAGAGTTTTGGTCCCAGCCGGTCAGTTCCTCGGCTACGGAATTCAGAAATGTCACCCGCCCGATCGTGTCGGTGGTGATGACGGCGTCGCCGATGCTGGCGAAGGTGACGCGCAGCCACTCGCGCTGCTCGCGTAGTTGCTCCTCGGCATGTTTGCGTTCGATGCCCGACGCGATGCCATTCGCCACGGACGCCATCGCTTCGAGAGTGGCCTCCGATAACGGCTGGCGCGCGAACATCGCCATGACGCCGACGAGTCGATCCTCGATCAAGAGGGGGTAGCCGGCGAAGGCCACCATCTTTTCGCGCTTGGCCCATGCCTGATCGCCCACGCGCGGGTCGCCGACGACAGAATTGGTCAGGTGCGGTTTACGCTCCTGAGCGATCAAGCCGATCTTGAATTTGCCGACCGGCACGCGGCTATGCGGGCCGTCCAAATGGGTATACATCCCAGCGCTGGCCACGAGTTCGAGGACATTGTCCGCTTCGTTCAGGATCCAGATGCGCGCAAACGCCCCGTGTAAATGACTGACCGTCGCTGCCGCACAGTGACGCAACATGTCCGGCAATGTGTCGGCCTGATTCAGGGCGAGAGCGACGTCTTTGCCAAACAATGCCAGCCGTGCTCGCTCCTCGAGTTGCTCCTGCTGCCGTTGTCGCTCTAACGCGTCTTGGGAGGTTGCTTCGAGACTTCGCCGTGTCGCGCGCATGACGCTGCCGACCAGGCCGATACCAAGGCTAGCAACCAGATAAAGGCCGAAGCCGACTTGCTGATTCAAATTCAACGCGGGTGACGTTCCGTCAGACGGCCAGATAAAGTAAGCCGAAGACAAAGCGCCCAGGACGGTGGCAAAAAGCGCCGGGCCAAAGCCGCCGACCGAGGCCGTCACGAGAATTGCCAGGAAAAAGGGAGCGAAAGGAACTTTGTCGCCAAGGATGGGATCGAGCAGGAGCCGCACGCCCGTGGCCATTCCGATCATGACGACGGCGAGGCCGTAGTGCGAAACCGCCGAGGCTCGCTTCCAGTGCATCATCCGCCCTCGGTCACGAAGGGAAATTCATCCCTTGCCAGTAAAACGATCCGTTTCCGGTCGTCACTGACCGAGGTAAAAATCCCACCATTGCAGTTTAGGGATCGGCGCCAGCAAATGGAAGCGGTTTAGCTGGGAGCCAGCAGGCGAGCGCTGTGGGATAGCGCTTTCACAAATGGCGCTTATCCCACAGCGCTCGCCTACCGGCTCCCAGCTAAACGCAATACCGTTGGTCGAAGGAGTTGGGCGTCCTGCTCAGGCAGGCGAGATGCAAAAAAATGTCACCCCGGTATGCAGGCTCTGTCTCACCAGTGTGTTTCGAGGCGGACACTTTTCATTGCGACTCTCCCCGGGGCGCAATCAAAATCGCTTCTCTGCTAAATTACGGAATCGCGGCGCAACACCGTCCTAGCCCCCAATGTTCCGCGCGGAACATTGCCTGCTGACCGTCGCGCCAAAAATGCACATGACCTTGGCGCGACGGTCGGCTAACACAACCACTTGATAGCATTGATTTTGCGCTGCGGCCTGGACCGTCGCGCCAAGATTCGTGTGTGGTACCCCCCTTGGCGCCGCATCGCCTATCGGCTCGCGGCTAAACACCGTGAGGCGAGATTTATCTACTTGAACACGTCGCTCTGGCTAGTTAAAGTAAAGCGGCTTTATCTTAAAGAGATAAAGCCGCTTTACTTTACGGGATTGCTATGAAACCCTGGAAGTTTTACGGTCGCCTCGATCAGCTCGCGGTCTTGACTGAAATGTTGAGCCGCAACCGCTGGTTCTTCGCCAAGGTGACGGGGCGGCGGCGGATCGGCAAAACGGCGCTGATTCAACAAGCGATGGAGTCGATCCACTCCACGAAGCCGCTGTTTTATGTCCAGGTTCCCGACTCGGAACCCGCTGGCGTCCTTTCAGCCATGAACGATGCCTTCGACACGTTCCAGGTGCCGAACGACCGCTACCCGCGGCCGATGGACCTGACGCAGCTGGCCAAAACGTTCGAAGCGATGGCGGAAGGCGGGTATGTCTTGATCCTCGACGAGTTTCAGTATTTCAGCCGCAAGGGATATCAAGGGTTTTGCTCTCTCTTACAGGCAGCCGTCGATCGGTTGTCCGCGAAGGCGGGCCGCGTCTCCGGAGGGCTCATTGTCCTCGGGTCGATTCACACTGAGATGATGGCTTTGCTCGAAGATCGAACGGCACCGCTCTTCAATCGAGTTACCGATACGATCGACTTGACGCATTTGGACATCGGCTCGCTGATGTCGCTGTTGCGCGACCATGCCGATACGTCGCCTGATCGATTGCTGTTTCTGTGGAATCTCTTCGAAGGTGTGCCAAAATTCTATCGGGATTGCTACGAGCAGGGTGTTCTGGCCGCCGACCGAACGGACCTGCTACGTCGCATCTTCTTCGAGAGTTCCTCGCCTCTGCGCACGGAGGCTGAGAATTGGTTTCTCCGCGAATTACGCGGCCGCTACGATGTCGTTCTCAAGTATGTCGCGCGCCATCCTGGACGAGCCCATAGCGAACTTGTCCAGGCCATCCGCGAAGCCAGCGGCAACCCCGACACACAAATTGGCGGCTACCTCAAAGTCTTGATCGAGCGCTTTCAACTGATCGAGAAGAAACTACCCGTATTCGCTAAGCCGGAGGCCAAGCGTAGCCGTTATTATGTGACCGACAACTTCCTCCGCTCCTGGTTGGCGGCTCTGGCCAATCCGGTTTCGGCGATCGCATTTCGCCCGATGGCGCAGCTTATCAAGGAAGCCGACGAACGATTGGAAGATGTCGAAGGCGGGGCACTAGAAAAACTAACGGGCCACCTGTACGAAGAGCGCGGTCGAAAAGGATTAGGCGATTTTCCCCTGACGCAGCGCGTTCAAGGTTACTGGGATCGAACTGATACGGAGATCGATCTGGTAGCCGTGAATGAGTCAGACGAGATCCTACGTTTCGGTTCGTGCAAACGCTCACCGTCCAAGTTGTTGTCCGATGTCAACAACTTCAAAGGTCACGTAAGTCGGTTTTTGGATACAATGCCCCGATATAAGGGCTGGCAGGTTGAATATGTCGGTGTCGCGCCTGTACTTGATTCCACGGAGCGCGCGGTTCTGAAACGGCATGGAGTCCTCGCACAGGATTTGAACGATTTGACGGCGAACTTGCGGTGAGAAGGACCGTTTAGCCGCGAGCCGGTAGGCGAGCGCTGCGGGATAGCACGGTTGTGGCATGGTCTCCTGACCATGCCACCGGCTCTGACCGAAGGTCTCCAGGCATTACTCTTCATCCCACGTCAGCCACCTTCTCACAAACGTGAGACCTGCGGTCACGTCAAATGGAACGGTCAGGAGACCGTTCCATAACACGGGGATGATGCACATCCATCCATCACGCCCCGTGATAATCGATCTCTTTCACATCCAGCGCGTATTTATTGATGAACTCGCGCCGTGGCTCCACCTTTTCGCCCATCAGGGTCGTGAACATCTCATTCGCTTTGAGGGCGTCCTCCAGGCGGACTTGCATGAGGATGCGCTTCTCGGGGTCGAGGGTTGTGTCCCACAGTTCGAGAGGATCCATTTCGCCGAGGCCTTTGAAGCGCGTTACGGTCATGCCGCGTTCGCCGAGGCGGCGGATCTGGCCGGGCAATTCGCGGAGGTGGTCCAGGAGTTTCGTGTGGTCGCCGGTCTCCAGGATGAGCCGCGGCGGCGGTTCGCGGCCGGCGAGGCGTTGGGCTGTCGCCAGGTGGGCTGGTGTCAGCCCCACTTTCCGCAACTCGTCGAGACGCGGTTGACCTCGCGGACTTTTGGTTCTTCCGACATCTCGTAGACCTGGCTTGTACCCTTGTCTTCGCTCTCCTCGGGAACGTCAGCGCTCAGGACGAGCTCATGGCCCAGTTTTTCCTGCTGGCGCTGGCGGAAGGCGTCGACTTCTTCGGTGGTGAAGAACCATTCTACCAGGCCGGCGAATAACACTCGATACGTTGGCAAGCCACGGTCGCCAGTCCTGGGCAGCATTTCGCCCAGGTTCATGCTCATCCGTTCGAGGATGATCAGAGCGTCTTCGAGGCGAGCCATCAGCTTGACCAAGGCGGCCAGCTCGTCGCCCTGGAAGATGCGCGGTTCCTTGCCGCTTTCGGGAGGCGGCAAAACCTGGAGGCTCGTGCCCGCCAGGCCGCGTTCGAGCAGTTCGCGTTGCATATCCTCGGCCGCGGCGACGAAGCGGACGGTCTTTTTCTGAGTCACCTTGTAGAGGGGCGGGCGCGCCACATAAATGTGCCCCAGGGCCACCAATTGGGCCATCTGGCGATAGAAGAACGTCAACAGCAGCGTGCGGATATGCTGGCCGTCAACGTCGGCGTCGCTCAGAATGATGATCTTGCTGTAACGCAGCTTTAACATATCCGGATTGTCGCCGATGTCGATGCCGATGGCGGAGATCAGGCTACAGATTTCCTCGTTCTTGAGCATGTTCTCCAGCCGGGCCTTTTCGACGTTGAGCGGCTTGCCGCGCAGGGGGAGGATCGCCTGGAAACTGTTATCCCGGCCCTCCACCGCGGAGCCGCCAGCGCTATCGCCTTCGACGAGGAACAGCTCGGCGCGATCGCGATCGCGCTGATTGCAGTCGAACAGTTTACCGGGCAGACCGCCGCCATTGAGGATGCTTTTGCGATCCTTGAGCGCCTTCCGCGCCTTGGCCGCGGCCTCGCGGGCCTCGGCGGCGAGGGCGGCCTTCATCATCATGATCTTGGCTTCTTTCGGATTCTCCTCCAGATATTTGCCCAAGAGTTCATTGACGACGCTGGAGACCGGGCCTTCCACCTCCGGGTTGCTCAGCTTGCGTTTTTCTTGCGAATCGAACTTGGGGTCGGGAATCTGGACACTGAGGACCAAAGTCAAGCCTTCGCGGAAGTCGTCACCGATCGGCGTGACATGCTTGAACAGGTTTTCCTTGGTGCTATAGGCGTTGAAAGTCCGGGTCAAGGCCGAATAGAAGCCGCTCAGGTGGGTGCCGCCGTTGACGTTGTAGGCGTTATTCGTGTAACAGCGGACGCGGCGATCGTCGGACTTGATGTATTGCATCGCCAGTTGAATGCGGGCCGTGCCAACCTCGCCGTCGGCCATGGGAATGGAGGTATCCTTTTCGATGAATACGGGCTGAGTCAAGGCGTCGTCCATGCGGTTGATATACTTGACGAATTCGACGAGGCCGCCTTCGTATTTGAACTGGGCCTCTTTGTTATCCCGTTCATCATGGATGGTGATATTGAGGCCGCTGTTGAGATAGGCCAACTCGCGCAGCCGGTCTTCGAGAGTTGGATAATCAAAGGTCAGCTCCTTGAAGATCTCCGGGTCGGGCTTGAACTTGATGCGCGTACCCGTCGTTTTGGCGGGGCCGATGTCCTTGACCTCGGTGACGGCCTTCCCGCGCTCGTATTCCTGCATGTAGGTCCGGCCGTTACGCTGCACTTGAGCTTCGGTATATTCGCTCAGCGCGGTGACGGCCTTGGCTCCCATACCGTGGAGACCGGCGGACACCTTATAAGATCCCTTATTGAACTTACCACCGGCGCCGACCACGGTCATGACGACTTCGAGTGTCGATTTCTTCTCCTCGGCGTGCTCCTCGACCGGGATGCCGCGGCCATCGTCGTGGACCGACAGGCTGCCATCGAGGTGAATACGTAGGCGGATATTCTTGCAAAAGCCGGCAAGCGCTTCATCGACGCTGTTGGCTATCAATTCGTAGACGAGATGGTGCAGGCCGCTGAGTCCGGTATTGCCGATATACATGTCCGGTCGTTTGCGGATATGTTCGGTGTCGCGGTAGACCTGGATGTCGCTCGTCTCGTAACTTTCGTTGGCTTGGCCGCCGGAGGGAGCTTGGGGAGCAGTTATCGGTAGTGTCTCTTCTGGCACAGTTATCTCCTCAATGTTGGCGAGCCGGGAGCGTTAGCGACCGGAGAAAGTCTGATCGACCGTAACGCGCTCCGGTCGCTGACGCTCCCGGCTCTTGAAGACCTCCGGGAGCTGACGCTCCCGGCTCGCCACTATCATTCCTCGATCACGCCGGCGCAGAAGCGCAGGTCGGTCAACGGCGTCGTGGGCAGCAGCCGACGGAGCTGTTCCAACAACCGGCGTTTGTGAAAATGGGCCAATTCTTGCAATAACACGGCATTACCTACCACAACCTCCAGGATACCGCGGCGCAGCAAGGAGACGCGCGTCTGTGCGGCATGATCCGGCCCGACCGCTTCGGCCCAGGCTTTCTCCAGATGAAGCCGGCCCTGGCGCCGCCCCCAGCCGCGCACGGTGAACAGGCGGCCAAGGACGTCGCCGACTTTTTCCGGGCCGCGCGGCGGGATGTGGCGTTTGAGGGACATTGAGGGATCCTCTTAATCTCGCATTTCTGTCGATGAACCATCACGTCAACGGCATCACCAGATACGAGTAATTCCCCTGATACTTGAACAACGCCGGCGAGGCTCCGTCGTTCAACTCCAGGAACAGTTCGGCATCCTGGGGAATCGTTTTCAACATCTCCACCAGCAACTCCGGATTGAAGCCGATGTCGATCGGCTTGGAGTCGTATTCCAGTCCAAGCTCGACTTTGGATCGGCCCGCGTTGATGCCGGAGGCCTCCAGGGTCAGCTTGTCCTTGCTGAACTTGAAAGTGACGCGCTTGCTGTCCTTGTCGGTCATGACTGCGGCCTGACGGACGGCGGCGAGGAAGGAGCTTGCCTCCAGTTTCACTTTGACAGCCGCCTTCTTCGGCAGGACCATCTTGTAGTCCGGGAAGCGGCCCTCGACGAGCCGGCTGTAGATGACGGCCCGGCCCGCTCGGAATAGGACTTCATTGGGGCGTATACAGATCTTGATTGGATCCGTACCATCGTCGGCCAGGTTGCGTTCGAGCAGGCTCATCGCCTTGGTCGGGACCACGGGCGATTGGCCCTTGGTCGTATGCCCCCCTTGCGCGGTCGCCGTGCCCGAGGTCAGCGCGAGGCGCTTGCCGTCGGTGGCGACGAGACGAGCGACATCGCCCTCCATCTCCCAGAGAACGCCGGTCATCGTGTAGCGCCCGTCTCAGGCGCGGTGGCGAAGACGGTGCGGCGGATCATCTCGCGGAGCGTGCCGCCGCTGATCTCGTGATAGTGCTCTTCGGTGAAGGTCGGCCATTCGGGGAACTGGGCCGGATCCTCGCTCGGCATCTCGAATTCAATCGTTTGACCACGGACGATGCATGAGGTAGTGCTCGCCTCGATATGCAGCTTCTCGTCGCGGGCCTCGCGCAAGATCGAGATCAAGCGGGCCGCGGGCAGGATCGCTTCGCCGGCGTCTTCGATCACGAGGCCTTGGACGTCGAGGCGAATGCCAATCTCCAGGTCGGTCGCCATCAAGGTGCAACGGCCTTCGCCGGCGATCGCCTTGATGTTATGCAGGATCGGCTTGACGTCGCGCGTCGGGATCGCGGCACTGGCCAACTGGCAAGCGGACAACAAGGCTTCACGACCGCAGATCACTTTCATTGGCTGGTCTCTTAAGTGGGTGCTCGTTCAGGATGTTTAGCCGCGAGCCGACAGGCGAGCGCTGTTGGATAGCGCTAACAAACAGCGCTCGCCTCACGGCTCGCGGCTAAACGAATTCTCTTTGAAGACAGAATACTTTTGATCCTTTAATCTCCAGTAGCAGTAGTAAAGTCCCTGCTCTTCTCTGTTGATAGCTCCAGAAATTCTTTCGCTTCTCTTAACGCCGTCGCTGTTTACGTCCGAACAACCCTATGTGGAAAACCTGTTGACCGATTGTTACTCGCTGGACGAATCCTTATCATCGTTTCCATCGCTTCGATGACATTCCAATTCTCGGTCGTATTCCTCGACAGCCTCGATCCAGGAACAAACGTTTGAGCAACGGCTTTTCCACCGTGTTGCGTCAGGCCAAATCCGCGTGCAATTGACGCACGGCTCCGGAGAGGGCGAGGTCGGAATTCAGGGCCGATTCGACCTTGCGGCAGGCGTGGAGGACGGTCGAATGATCGCGGCCGCCGAAGTAGGCGCCGATCTGTTGCAGCGATAGGCCGGTGAGCCGGCGGGCGAGATACATGCCGACCTGGCGCGGCAACAAGGCTTCGCGGTTGCGGCGGCGCGATTGCAGATGCTTTGGCTCCAGATGAAAGTAATCGCCGACGCGCGAGGCGATCCGCTCGACCGTGGGCCGATGCACTTCGGCTTCGGTGCGGAAGGCAGCCTGGACCTCTTCGAGCGTGGCCGGCCGACCCAGCTGTCGCGCGAGCGCTTCGAGGCGATTCAGGGCGCCATCGAGAGGCCGGGCGCTGCCGGGGACCTGGCCCGCGATCCAAGCAAGGACCGACGGATCGACGATGAGCCGTCGCTGCTTGGCCCGCGCCGTCAGAAAGGCGGCCCGACTTTCGGGCGACAACGGCCGTAGCGCGAGAACGAGGCCCTGGGCAAGCCGGCTCGTCAAGCGCGTCGGCAGTTCGGCCAATAGAGCCGGGCCGAGCGTTGCCGTCAGAACCACTTGCTGTTGGCGGACGAGGGCGCGATCGAGTGTCTGTACGAGCGCCTCGGCACCGCGCGCGGCAGATGTTGCAGGTCTTCAATCAGCAGCACATCGGCTTGCCGGGCGGCCCGCAGGTCGTCTTCGGTCTCCGCGCCGGTCGAGCGCATCGGGTCGAAGTCGGTGGCGTCGAGCAAGGCGATCGTCCGATCCGGGGCGTTGGCGGCGACGGCGGTGGCGAGAGCCGACAAGAGATGCGTCTTGCCGGTGCCGCTTGGCCCATGCAGAAAGAGCGGATTGATGGTACGCTTCCGCGCCCCGAGGCGACGCACGCCGCCACGCGCTCGACGGCCTGTCGCGCGAAGTCGTTTTCCGGCAAGTCGATCCAGTCGACAAACGTCGGCATCGGTTGGCGCTTTCCGTACTCAGGCGGACCCCTTTGTCAAACAGCCATTTTAGCGGAAAGAGGGGGTAAGAACAAGGGGTTTCGGCGTGATGTAAAGGCTTGCCGATTAAGGGGATAGGGTTAGCAGTCGTGGTGAGGGATATTGAACGGATGTTCATTAGGCGAAGAAGGGCGGCGGCTGAATCATGCTTGTGAGAGAGTTTGGGATTCAAGAGATTAGTCCCGACTCATCATCGCAGGCGCGTCAAGAAACCGGCGTAATCCCTGTTTTTCTGCAAATAATGCTTGCAGTCCGATGACTAACAACACAAAATATAGTGTAAATATGGGCAATATAGGAAATATAGGAAGTATGTTGACCGGCGTTGCCCGTTCGCCATGGAGTTAATTGACGATCATTCCTTTATCTCTGGAAATTCGATGGCACTCTCCCCTATTCCCAAGCGTTCGAAATCGCAAAAACCCCAATCGAAAAGGATCCGGCCGTTGCTCGGACTCGAGCAACTGGAGGATCGCTCTCTCCTAAGCACCCTGACAGTAACCAATCTGCTGGACAGTGGCGCGGGCTCGTTGCGGCAGGCCATTATGGGAGCGAACGCCCAATCTCAAGGTGCCACCATTGCATTTAGTGTCACCGGTACGATCACCCTCACGACCGCGGCGCTGCCGGACATTACCGCGAGCGTCAACATCGACGGGACTACAGCACCGGGGTTTGCTGGAACACCTTTGGTCGCGGTCAATTTCAACCACTTTGGTGGTCTAATTTTTGACGCCGCGGCGGCGGGCTCGAGGCTCGGCTCACTGGCGCTTGACGATGCGACCGGTGCCGGCGTCACCATAAAGGGCGGCGGATCGATGGTCGTCACGGGCAACTACATCGGCCTGGGACTGGATGGAACGACAGCCGCCGGGAATAGCACGGACGGCCTGGACTTGAACGCCACGTCGGGGAACCTCATCGGCGGCACCACGGCGCAAGCTCGAAACATCATTTCCGACAATGGCAACAACGGCGTTGGCCTCGTAAGTTCTTCTTACAACCAGATCGAGAGAAACTACATCGGAACTGACGTTTCCGGCACGCTCAACCGCGGCAACGTCGCCAACGGCGTGCTGGTGACGGGTGGCTCGGGGAATGTCATTGGTGGTTCAACGGGAAATGTAATCTCCGCTAACCATGCCGACGGCATCCTGCTGAACGGCAACACCATGGGCAACAACGTCGCCGGCAACACCGTCGGCCTGTCCGCTGACGGAACCGGAGCGCTCGGCAATGGCAGTGATGGCGTGGGGGTCCAAAATGCCAGCTACAACCTGGTCGGACACAGCAATCCCGTGACCACGATCACCTACAACAATTCCAACAACGTCAAGCCGGTCGTGACTCTGTGGCAAGGCATTCGAAGTGCCGACACCACGGGCCAGTACCTCATTTCCGGAACGTCTGGCTCCAATGGCTTGTTGTTCGAGGGCACCATTGGCGGTGTCGGCACCAGTTACCTTGTCAACGATCCTCTCGGCGCGAATACAAGCGTTTATGGACCCAATAATCTTGGGAATGGACAAATTCAAGTTGTCGGGGTCTACCGACCTAAGACGCCTGGCACTGTCGTTGTAAACGGTTTTATCTTCACGGGCTCGACCGGCGATCTCTCGAACCCCGCCAAATACACTACGATCGACTATCCAGGCGCGGTGTACAACTACGTCCATAGTACCATGGGAGGCTTGGCTGTTGGTAACTACGATAGCCCTATCGCTCACGGCATGTTCAACCTGCCATTGGGTCCGGGCCACGCCTTCCTTTATAACACCGTCACCAACAAGTTTGTGGGCGACATCGCTTACCCTGGATCGTTGAGCAACACCGCCTACGGCATCTGGTATAACGGGGGTACGAGTTACACGATCTGCGGCGGCTACAGCAAATCCGCGGTCAACAACTTCACGAATCAGGATCAGCCGCTCGGGACGGCGTTTCTCGTCGATTACGACTCCGGCACGGGCCTCTTCTCTAACTGGGCCTCCTACAGTAGCCCAGCCGGGGCCAATTACCTCACTCATTTCGAGGGCATCAGCAGCGTCCAAAAGGGGATCTACACGCTGAGCGCGGATTCGGTTCAAAGCGGCTCGAACGCGGCGGCCCAGGGTTCTTGGGTCTCGATCCTGCGCAATACCGACAACTCATTCGGCAATGCAACGTACGCGAACCTCAACTATCCTGGACTTGATCCCAAGACCAACATCACCAGTTCCAATTCGGTGGTTGGCAATCAAGTGGTGGGAATCATCATCGGCTCTCAGGGTGAATTCCCCTACCAGGCCACCGTGAATCTCGGCTTCCAGTTGTCGAACATCATCAGCGCCAATGGCGGCAACGGCATCAGCCTCAATAGCTCCACCAACAACGTCGCCGCTATGAACTTCATCGGCACCGATGTCACGGGAAATACGAATCTCGGTAACGTTCAAAATGGCGTGCTCATCACGGCTAGTTCAACCGGCAATCTCGTCGGCGGAACAGCTTCCGGCGGCAACGACCCGACGGGGGGCATCTTCATTCGACCTCCACAGGGAAATCTCATTTCCGGGAACGCATCCAATGGCGTGCTCATCAATGCCAACGCTGGCTTTAATGCGCTGAGCGGCAACTTCATCGGCACGACAGCGTCTGGAGATGCCGCCCTCGGCAACACGCTCGACGGTGTGGCCATCCTGAACGCGAGCTACAACTCGCTCCTCGGCTGCACCGAACCGACCGACCCCTGGTATGTGGGTTTTAATCAATAAAGATCCCTTCCAGCGAGCCATCTGCCACAATGAGACGAGCCCTCTCTCTTTTATCGGAGGCAGGTTTCATGGCCACTACTCGCACCCGCAAACGCTCCTCTTCTCGACGTCCGACGACCTCCCTGGGTAAGCCGCGCGGCGTTCTTCATCCTCGCGTCCAGCAGGTCGGGCCCGAGCACTTCGGCATCGTCTGCTTTGACTGCGCCAAGGCTCGTTCCAAATTTCTCGTCGCTGATTTCTATGGCCGCGTCCTCATCCCGCCCACCACCGTGGCTCATGCTCGGCCCGACCTCGCCGCGGCCGTCGCACAGGTCCGCGCAGCCTTCGCCGCTAACCAAATAGCTGACGGACTCATTGCTATCGAACGTACCGGACGCTATCACCGCATCGTGCAACGCACCTTTGCTGCCGCCGGTTTTGAAACACGCATCCTCCATCCCTTCGTCACCAAGCAGTATCGTCAGCCCGTCGATCCCGGCTACAAGACTGATGACACCGACCTGTCAGCGATTCACCGCGCTACCGTCACCGGCTGCGCCTCCTCGAAGCCACTCGTGACGAAGCCTGGACTTCACTGCTCTTGCTCATCCGTCAACGCCGCGATCTCGTCCGCAAAGGCGCTGCCCTCAACTGCCAAATCCGCGACCACCTCGATGCCTGCCTACCGGGCTTTGCCGCCTGCTTTGATGATCTTTGGGATAGCCCCATCCCCTGGCATCTCCTCCAACATTTTCCTACTGCCGAGCTACTCCGCCAGGCAGGACTGACAACCCTATGTCAGTCGCTGCGCCTAGCCAGCATTCGCTTCCAACAACGCACCGTGCAGGCCGTCCTCGACTGGGCCGATCAAGCCACGCCCGGCGATGTCGCCGCCGACCTGCACCGCCGCATTGCCTTGGCCTACTATCACGATCGTATTCAAAAATCCCAGGAAATACGGGCTCTCGAGCGCGACATCGCTGCTCGATTAGTGCGCACACCCTACATCCTGCTGCTGTCCTTCCCAGGCATAAATGTCGTCAGTGCCGCCGACTTCGCGGGTGAAATGGGACCCATCGAACACTACGCCAATGCCAAAGCCATCACTGGTCGGGCCGGCCTGCGGCCATCGCGTTATCAGAGCGACCAAGTCGATAAAGCCAATGGCCCACTAGTGCGTAATTGTAACCGCTCGCTCCGCGCCGCCATCCTTGGCATCGCCGACAACCTGATCGTGTGTAACCATCACTTCCAGGTACTGGCAACGCAATGGCGGTCTCAGGGAAAAGACCCACGACACACCCGCGTCAAGGTGGCCTTGCGGTTCTGTCGCATCGCCTTCCAGATGGTGGCTGGCCGACAAGTGTTTCGCCACCCAAGCATCCAAGGCCGTCATTACATCCTCGACAAACTGACGGCCTTCCACCGCGACCACGATAGCGGCATGGTCGAGGTGCTACGTGACCTGCAAGCGGCCGTCGGCCAACTACCGAAACGAGAACATGCGGCCGAAGCCAAGCCGCTGGCCGAGGAACTGCAACGGATCCAAGACGGTCATCGGCGTGGTCCTCAACCACTCGGGGACATCCTGCCGATCGTGTTGGCACGCCTGGGGATCGGCGTGATAGAATCGGAAGAGTCAGGGGAGTAGATCCCAGCTGAACCAGGTCCACGAACCGAGAACGCCTAATGACCCCAAGGGGCGAACCCTTATCAAAGCATGGCGCTCTCTCGGATCACCAACGCCTGATACGGCACCATGGGGTCGCTCCCCTGATATACCAGTATGGCGACAAGGTGATCACACCAACGAGAGAGGCAGGCTCGTGGCTCCGAGTAAGCTACTCCACAACTCTCT
This sequence comes from uncultured Planctomycetaceae bacterium, assembly GCA_963790585.1. GTDB lineage: Bacteria > Planctomycetota > Planctomycetia > Gemmatales > Gemmataceae > CAWBOY01. The sequence goes on along the minus strand of CAWBOY010000007.1, from coordinate 601,393 downwards.
TGTGAAGCCGTTTTGGACGGTGGCGTACTCCGTCCGTACATTCCGGGGCATCTCTTTGGGATATGGCACTCTTTGTGTTCTACAATGTGATTTCTGGCAATGGCGGCAACGGACTGAGCGTGGCCAATTCCAACAACACGGCGATTCAGGCCAACTTCTTCGGAATCGGCGCGGACAACACGACTCCGTTAGGGAACGGCCTCAATGGCGTTATTGATGAAGGGACTTCCAATAACACGGTGATGGGCGGCGTCATCCCGCTCGGAAACGTCGATGCGGCCAACAGTCTGAACGGCATCGTAGTTCAGGATTCGGCCAGCGGTTTTACCTCCTTCAACACGTTCGATGGCATCGCCGCGTTTACCACGCAGATGAATCTTGGCAACGGGCTGGACGGCGCGTTGATCACTTCCACCGGCGGCAACAACTTCCTTCGGACCAACATTATCAGCCGTAATGGAAAGGACGGCATTGAAATTGGAGGGTCGGCCCAAGGTGTCCAGGTGGTCCAAAACTTCATTGGCACCGATACCAACGGAAAGACTGCCATGGGGAACCTGCGCAATGGCGTGGAGGTGGACGGCAACGCTTCCAACATCGTCATTGGCGGCCCGCAGCCGACCTTCAGCGTCACGCCACACAACCTGATTTCCGCCAATGCCCTGTACGGCGTCGACATCAATGGCAACACGCAAAACGTCGCGGTGAATTTCAGCTTTATCGGCACCAACGTGAACGGCACGGTGGCGCTCGGAAATCATCAAGCGGGCGTGAGCGTCGAGGCTGGCACCCACTCCATCACCATCGGTTCGACGGATCCAACGCTACCCACACTTATCAGCGGCAATCTGGGCAATGGCGTCGAGATGCTCTCCACCTCCGGCGATACGGTGGTTGGCACTCTCATCGGCACCGATCCAACTGGCCTCGTCGCCCTTCCCAACGGGGGCGATGGCGTCTTTATCAGCAAGAGTTCCAATAACATCATCGGCCGCTCTTCCAACGGCACTAATGGCACGTCGGGCGGTCCAGCGAATATCATCGCCTTTAACAGCGGCAACGGCGTCAACGTCAGCTCGGGCAATCAGAACGCCATCCTGGAAAACTCCATTTTCAGCAACGCCCTCCTTGGAATCAACCTGGGACCATTGGCCAACTCGAGCCCAGCGATTCCCGTGCTGACATCGGTCATGAAGTTCGCCCTGGGCCTACAGTTGTCTGGCACCCTGACCAGCACGCCGAGCAGCGCGTTTACCATCGACTTTTTTGCCAGCGACGCCAGTGGTCCCTCGGGCCGCTTCGTCCTCGGTTCTCAACTGGTGCGAACGAACAGCGCCGGCGTAGCCACGTTCACTTTCTTCGGTCCACTCCCGCCGTCCAGCGACACCTTTTTCACGGCGACCGCGACGGATGCGAATAACAATACTTCGGAGTTTTCTGCTTCGATACGCTGATCTTTGGCGCCAGCCGTCGGCGTTCCGCGGGTCTCTGACCTGCTGAAGGAAGGTCGTTAAGGATGAGAGAGTGTGCCATAAGGTCGTGGCGGCACGTTTTTAATGTGCCGCCACGACCTTATGGCACACTCTCTCAGCGAGCGCCGTCACGAAGGAAGGTGTCCCACGTTGGCTGTCAAGCTTTAGAATACCAAATGGACTCAATTGATCCTCGTCGATAGATGGCTACGATAATAAGGAGACAGACAAAAGATGTGAGAGGGCAAATACATGTCATCCACGACTCGGGCAACGCTGGACGATCTCTATCGCGTGGAAGGGAAAGCCGAGCTCATCAATGGGAGCATCGTGGAATTTATGGCATCCGGCGATTTGCCTAGTGACGTGGCGAATATGATCTTTGTTAGCCTCTTAATGCATGTCCGAGCGACGAAAAAGGGAGTCGCCAAGGCGGACGGCGTCGGCTACGCCATTCCTGAAATCTCTTCGGCTCGCGAATCGTTTTCTCCAGATGCATCTTACTACGATGGTGCGCGCCCGACCAAACGCATGCGCTTCATTGAAGGCCCGCCGACGTTCGCCGTAGAGGTGCGCAGCGAGAACGACTATGGTCCCACCGCACTCGAGGAACAGGCGGCCAAGCGCGAGGATTATTTCGAGGCGGGGACGTTGGTCGTGTGGGATGTCGATCCGTTGGCGGAGACGGTCGCAGTCTATCGTGGTGATGCTCGGAATCCTGTCGTTGTGTATCATAAAGGTGATGTCGCCGATGCGGAGCCAGCCGTGCCCGGATGGCGCATGGCGGTGGATGAGATGTTCGCTCCCGCGTAATTCGGCGAGCGTCGCGGCGTAAGCGCGACGTGGGAGTTTGCGTCGATGGGATGCCACGTCGCGCTTACGCCGCGACGCTCGCCGAATGCGAATGCAATCGAGGATCCTCAATGAGCGACGACCACCACCAGCAACCCGAGGGGGCGTCTCGCCAGGCTATTGGCATGTTGGCGGGAGGGATCGTTGGCTTTGGCGTCGGGGCGCAGTCGATCTTCGCCGATTTCGCCAATGCGGGGCCTGTCCCTTGGGCCACGGGCCTGGGTTATGCTCTCGCCGGCTGCTTTATTGGTTTGGTACTAACCGTGTTGTTCGTCGGCGACACGCCGCCGCCGGAGGAGAGTCTCGCTGACGTTCCGCCACCGATTGAAGACGAGATCAAGCCCGACCACCCAGCAGGTATCCAAGCACCGCTTCGGTCGATTCGTCCAAAGTCTCCAGGCGACGAATGATCTGATTCCTTTCCAGCACCAACCGACCGAATTGTTCAAAGAATTGTCGCGGTTGCCGCGCTCGCACGAGCAATCGGCCTGCTCCGTCGATCCCCTCGGCCAGCTCGACGGCGACGACGCCGGGCAGGTGCAGCAACGCGGCGGCCAGGCCGCGCGGGCCGCCCGCATCGGCCGGGTCGATCTCGATGCAGATGGTCAGCGGGTGATCGTCGAGGCGTTCGCGGATCTCGGCGACAGAGCCGACGACGGCGATTCGACCCCGGGCCATGATGGCGATTTGTTCCGTTAGCTTTTCCAATTCATTTAGCTCATGGCTGGAGACGAGGAGACATTTCCCGCGTGCCGCGAGCTGATGAAACAGGGCCACGAACTCGGCTCGGCCTACTGGATCGATGCCGCTGAGCGGCTCATCGAGGACCAGCAGCTCGGGGTCGTCGATCAGGGCCTGGGCCAGCTTGATTCGCTGGCGCATGCCCTTGGAATAGCCGGCCAATTTCCGCTCGGCCCGATCGTCCATGCCGACCAATTCCAGGAGTTCCTCCGTGCGCTGCCGCGCCGCCCGGGCCGAATAGCCACAGAGCTGAGCCATCGCTTCGACGAACTGGCGGCCCGACATTTCCTCGTAAAACGAATCGACCTCGGGGCAGTAGCCGATATGCCGCTTGGCCCTGGCGCTCCAGACGTCGTGGCCTGAGACCTGGATAAAGCCTAAATCGGGCCGCAAATGTCCGGTAAGGAGCCGCATGAGCGTGCTCTTGCCGGCGCCGTTGGCCCCGACGAGGCCCGTTATGCCGGGGCGCAGCTCCAGTGTCACCTGATTGACACCGATGACGGGTCCATACCACTTGGAGACGCGCTGACAGAGCAGCACAGGCTCGGCTCTGCTTTGGGGTACAGGTTTTTCCAGCGCGAGTTCGTTGCCCATTAGCTGACGATCTCCACGCCGCGAATGCGATAAATCAGATAGGTCACGCAGCCGACGCTCACGCCTGCCAAGAGAAAGGCCGCCTCGGTCCAGGGCGGTTGGGGCTGCGGCCGAAGAGTATCGGGAGGGACCTGGAGGCAGGCGTTGCCGACGAGATAGAGATCGTTCCACAGATCGATGAAGCGCCAACGGACATCGAAATGGAGCCGGTCGACGAGCGACACCGACAGCAGGCGGCAGAAGACGAATAGCGTCGTCCAGAGCATGATCATCGGCACAAGCCGCCGTAGCCAAATCGCCGTCGCCAGCTGGAGCGGACAGAGTACGAGCGTCAACACGGCTCCATAGCCCAGGATCCCGGCGAGCAGCTGCGGCTCATGGTACAGATAGGCCCAATCATAGAGGACGGAGAACTCGGCATAGAGCAAGACCGCCGGAATCGTCGTGAGCATGTTGACGACGACGGCCACGGCGAGCCCCTTGCCGAGCAGATAATGCCAGCGGCCGACCGGCTTGGAGAGGTAGAACGGCAAACTACCGAACCGGATATCGTTGCCGACGACGATCGCGCCGGCCAGCGCGAGCATCACCATGACGATGTTGCATTGCCAGAGAAAATAAGTGGCATAGGCCGCGGGCGAGCCGTCGAGCATTTTGAACCAGGTATAGATGAGCTTGCGAAAGCCGGTGTCGGTGCCTGTCGACGTTTCGGCATACGCCGCGAGGTATTGCCCGACAAAGAAGAGCAAGAAGACGAGCAGACCGAGCCCATAGAGCAGCCAAAAGAGGCGGCGGCGCCACAGCAACGTCAGGGCGACGCGCGCGATCGGCCAGATACTGGTCCGCGGCGGCCGAAAGGTGCCGACCCAGGGGCGGTAATGAAGGAGCGTCGGCGCGGCGCTGCGGTCCATGCGATAGGGTCCTTTCTTATGTTCTGTCCAGAGCAAATTTACGGGTGGCACAGACATTCCTGTCTGTGCGGGAACCGACGAATGTGCCTTTTGCTGCACAGACAGGAATGTCTTTGCCACCCGTGAATTTACTCTGGACGGGGCACTAGGAACGATTACTCCGCCAACACCCGATGAAACAGCTCTTCCAAATCCTCATCATCCGCCTTCAGGCCGCGCAACACGGTGCCACGTTGCTCGGCCAGGGCGAACAAGCCGCGCGTCGCGTAACCGGGTGGGGCGGCGATGCGCCATTCGCCTCTGCCATTGTCCGCGAGGAGCTGGACGCCTTCAAGGTCCAGACCGGCGCGGAATGCAGGTAGATCGCCTTGCAATTGTAGGCGATAATGATCGTGCCGCCGCGTCCGCAACTCGGCGACGCTGCCCTGGCGCAGCACTTTTCCCTTGTTCAAGATGATGGCCGTCTCGCAGACGCGCTCGACGTCGCCCAGAAGATGGGTGCAGAGCAAAAACGATTTGCCATGCTCGCGGCCCAGGCTGAGCAGGAGCCGCAACATCGCGTCACGGCCCGACGGGTCGAGACCGCTGGTCGGCTCGTCGAGAAGCAACAGTGGCGGATCGTGGACGAGGGCTTGTGCCAATTTAAGCCGTTGTTTCATGCCGGTGGAGTATTCTTCGAGGCGACGATAACGGGCGTCTTCGAGTTCGAGATAGGTCAGCACCTCATCGGCGCGGCGCTGGGCCTCGCGGCGCGGCATGCCGTAGAGTTCGCCGGCGAGAGCGACATAATCGGCGCCGCGCAAGCCGGGCACGAGCGCGTCAGTCTCCGGCATATAGCCAATGGCGCGGCGCAGGCTTGTGTCGGTGCCGCCTAACGGTTGGCCGAGGACATGCCCGGTGCCTGAAGTGGGCGGCAATAATCCAAGGAGGATCTTTAATAGCGTCGATTTGCCGGCGCCGTTGGGGCCGAGAAGGCCGGTGCGGCCATGTGGTATGTCGAAGCTGACGCCGTCGAGGGCGGTGTATGAGCCATAACGCCGTGTGACGTTGACGAGGTGAATCAAGTCGGAGCCCATTCTGTCGCCCTCCTGGGACATTGTATTTATATAGCCCGGCATTTATGCCGGGTGAGCAAGAACCCCCGGCAAGCCGGGGGCTATATAAGGAAAATACGGATCAAACCGCGCCCATCGGGTAATAAAGATATAGAGGCCGCCGCAAACCTCCCGCACGAGGACCCCGCATGGCGAACAGTCCGATGAGCCGGTTTATCCAGCATTTCCGCCGCCTGATCCTGATGCGCGAGCGGGCGGGGATGACCGATGGGCAGCTGTTGGAGAGCTTCGTCAGCCGGCGTGAGGCCGCGGCGCTCGAAGTGCTCATGGGCCGGCATGCCCTGATGGTTTGGAACGTCTGCCGGCGTGTTTTGACGCATTGCCATGACGCGGAAGATGCGTTCCAGGCGACATTTCTTGTCCTGGTGCGCCGGGCTTCGACCATCGTGCCGCGCGAGAGGGTCGCCAACTGGCTTTACGGCGTGGCCCATCAGACGGCGCTGAAAGCCCGGGCGACGGTCGCCAAGCGCGGGGCCCGCGAGAAACAAAGTCTCCTATTGCCCGAACTCGCAACCTCGGAACCGAACCTCTGGCCCGAGCTACAGCCGCTGCTCGACCGCGAGCTGAGCCGATTGTCCGCGAAATATCGGGCGGTCGTGGTGTTGTGCGACCTCGAAGGCAAGAGCCGCAAGGAAGCGGCCCGGCAGCTCGGTCTGCCCGAAGGAACCGTGGCGAGCCGCCTGGCGCGGGCGCGGAACCTCTTGGCGCGGCGGCTGACCCAGCACGGCGTGACGGTGACGGCCAGCGCCCTCGCGGCCATGCTCTCGCAAAACGCGACCTCGGCAGCGGTGCCGACGTCGGTTCTCTTATCCTCTGCCAAACCAATAACTCTGTTCGCTCTGGGCCAGGTGGCCGGCGCCACGGCGCTATCCACCAACGTCGCCGCTTTATCTCAAGGAGTACTCCAAGCCATGTTGTTGACAAAGCTCAAGATCGCGGCCGGTCTCTTGGTAACAGTCGGTCTTTTGGGATCTGGTATAGGTGTCATAAGCTCGTATATGCCGACGCAATCAGCGTCCGCCCAGGGCAAAGACACGAAAGAGGCGCCGCCGAAAAGCGCAATCGAAGAAAGACTAATAAGGGAAAATCTGCAGGTGGACGTCGAAGACCTGAAGAAAGAATTGGCCAAAAAAGATGCGATTATCGAGGAAATGATAAGAGAGTTGCAGGTGCTAGAGATCTTAAAGGATAGGCATGCCTTACAAGCAAAGCGAGATAGTACGCTATTGGATCAAGCAATACTCAAAGAAAAGGTCGAAGCAGAATACAAAAAACACATTGCCGACATAATTGTGAAAGAAGTGACCAATAATGTCGAGAAGGTCCTAAAAGAGTCGGAGCAAAAATTCGGCCATAAAGACGCTTCCTTGGCCGCCCTGGACGAAGTCGAGAAACTGATAAAGAAAATGAAGGAAGCCAAAGCCAAGGAGAAGGCCGATCCTGCTCCAGCGAAACCCGTGCCAGAGAAACCAACGGCGTATAAGGACATTATCGGCACAATCCAGAAGATCAAGGACGATTCCTCCATGCTTATTTCGATCGGCAGCGACGCCGGTGTGAAGAAAGGAGATACCCTGGATGTGGTCCGATTCCAACCAAAACCAATGTTCTGCGGCCGGATCACGATCATTAATGTTGGCGCCTACGATTCCATTGGCAAGGTTGTCAACAAAGTGGTGGACATCGCCGAAGGCGATCATGTAGCCGTTCTCAAGACGATTGGGGTAGAGAAATCGACCAGCGACCCACGGACGACGGCCAAGATGCCGGAAAAGGCCGAAAAGAAATATCACATTTTGGCAGTGTCGCCGGACGGCAAACGGATGGTGACCGAGGCCTCGGATAACGCCGTGACCGTTTGGGATTTGGCTTCGATGAAGGTCCTCTGGAAGACGCAAGGTCAGAAACAAATGATGACCGCGGACTATTCCGCGGACGGGAAGCAGTTGATTGTGGTAGATAGTAATAAGGATACATTCCTTTTCGACGCGGCGACCGGGAAACAGCTGGCGAAGTAGTGATTCTCTCATTGCGAGCCGGGAGCGTCAGCTCCCGGAGAAAATTAGAGTCGACTCTGATTTTCTCCGGGAGCTGACGCTCCCGGCTCGCAAATTCAAATGCACTTCACTTACGCTTCCAGTTCGGCATGCATCGCTTAATCACCGTCGCTAACACCTCCGGATCGTTTCTCTATTACCACGACTCTCGAAAAATTCGACAATTGCCGATTTACCATGACCACAGTCAGCAGAAAACGGACCGTTCGCAAAACCACGATGCCGGCCAAGGCGCCATCGAGAAGAGCCCACCATCGGCCGTTGCCGTTCCAGCGCTGTTTGAGATTGTCATATTCGATCATTGCGTAAAGCATACCAAAGACCAAAAAGGCGATTGCCGCCAGCATCCATAGTCCGCGCTCGCGGAGCCAAAGGCGAAAGCAAAACGCCAGCGTGCCGCAGAAGACGAGCATCAGCCCGGTGACAAAGCCGAAGCCGTGTGCGGTGCGCACGCTGACAAGCAACAGAATCAGGCCGCCCAGCGCGAGCCAAGGGCCGCGCTGGGTCATGCGCTGCGCTGTTAAGATTGGAAGAGCGAGATGCTTGAGCAAGGAATAGATCCTTCGTCGCTTTTATATAGCCCGCCATTTATGGCGGGTGAGCAAGAACCCCCGGCAAGCCGGGGGCTATATATCTGTTATCCGAAATGCCGTAAGATGATTCTACCTCTCTATACAGTGGCTCTGGTCACAGTCCCGTCGATAGAGGAAGAAACCCCCGACAAGCCGGGGGCTAACTATTCAATGGGCGCGGACGGTGCTTCTTCGGCTGCCGGCACATAAGCACTCAAAATATGGCCCCAGGCAATCGAAGCGCACGTGCAGCGTCGCTCGGCAGAGGGGACAGCGAGCTTCCATCATTGTCTCCGCTATTTGCCGTTGCGACAGGCTGCGCGCGGAATAGGTTCCCTTTGGTCCAGGTCCTCAGTCTCGGTCGAGGCATCCTGCAAATCTCGGATGCTCAAAGCGCGCATGGTGAACCTCTTTATTAAGATCTCTTTTTATGTAAATGTGGAGTGTTATTTCGAGCGCGGCGTGTCGAAGAGCGGCAGGCCAAGGCCGGCGCGCGCGGTCAGGCGGCGCAAGTGCGCCTCCCATTGCGGCGACCAGCCGCGCCGCTTCAGATAGAGGACGCGGATCCCCTTGGAGGCACGGCACACAGCGCAAAGGCCCACCGAATTGAGCGGCGGCCGCTGCTCGCAATGAATGCAGAGCGCGAGAGTAGGAAGATTCATCGAAGTGCGGCGACGGACGGCGTACCTCGGCTGGCGCGAGGACTACTGTACAAATTTATAGTATATCTTTATCGTAACACGGCGGCGGCGGCGTTCAAGGGGGGTAGGCGCGAGCGCATAAGTTTAGCCGCGAGCCGGCAGGCGAGCGCTGTGCGATAGCGCTTTTTCAAATAGCGCTACGGCACAGCGCTCGCCTACCGGCTCGCGGCTAAACAGTTCTTTTCGGCAAGCAACTTGTCCAGCTGCCCTTCCTCAATGGCTTGCGCGATCGAGGTTCGAGCTTCGGGCCAAGGGAGGAGCTTCTCCAGTAGGAAGTGAAGGAAAACTTGGAATACCGGATGGCTCAGGGTCACGGCTTCGGCCGCGCTCGCTTTGGGAGCTGGTTTCACGGTTGACGTCCAACCTGGAGTGTCGGCGATCTCCTTGCCGGGGCCGGAGCGGAGCCAGTCGAGGGGGCGCGTTGAAGGCCTCGAGTTCAGCTTTGGCGCGGGCCTGGGCCATCGCTTGACGCATGGCCTGGGCGAACTCGCGCAGCGCCAGGCCGGCGTTTTTCATCTCGCCGCGCCGAAGCCAATCATCAAACTGACCACGCATGACGCCGGCAGCCTCGGCTGCGACATGGGGAAAAACACCAGACCGGATGTAGGCCGCGATTGCCAGTTGTTGTTCAGCTGTAGGTGGCAGACGGCTGGGCTTCATGATAGGTAGGAAAAGTTGGAGAACATGGAGTTCCTAACCGAGCAACGCCCGCGCCTGTCCATTGGCCATCGGCGGGCCCACATATTCAAAGCCGGTCGTGAGCCGTGTGGTCGCGTGTCTCAAACCGATGCGGCCATCGCGGCCCGTGGCCAGGGATGGACGCCGAGTCATGCGCCATTGTGAGGAACGTTGGCGCGAGCGGATCAGCGCGGGATGCGTCGTCGTCGACAGGGCGCGATAGCCGAGGCCGCGCCACAGGGACGCGACCGTGGCGGAGATAGCGTTGCCGACGCCGACGCCTTGATAATCCGGTAAAGTCACCGTGCGATGCTCACGCCGCGCTTTCGGACCTTTGCCGACGAAGGGCAACCAGGCACTGAAAGCCACAGGGCGTTCCTGCCAATGAGCGACAAAGCAGATGGCGGACCGGGCCAATTCGCCGCTCAAATAGTGATGCGGAGCGAACAACGGCCACGCTGATGTCTGGCAACGAACGAGCGCGAGTTCGATGGTCGGCCTTCGCCGAAGCACCCTCCGGTCGAAGCGACCTTCGGCGGGCCAATAAATCCAATCGGGCTGAAGCCACTCGATGACGTCCTCATGACAGGTGACCGCCACGAACGGAAACCTGTAGGCCCGCACCGCCTTGGCCAATGCCGCGCTCCCAATCCGGGCGACCGTGCGATCGACGACACTGGTGAATTCATCAAACACAATCGGCGCCCGTGGTCCCGGCTTCACCAGAGCCTCAGCCAACATCCGGGCCAAGGTGACGCGGAACTGTTGGCCTGTGGATAAAACTCCAAAGGGCCGCAGCCATGCTGGAGGACTGGAGAAACCAACAGTGGACAGGAGAGCCGTGATTTCCTTGATGGAGAGCTTTTCCGGAAAGGCATCGAGCAAAGAGCGCTCCGTCGGCCAATCGAGTGCAGGCGCAATCGCGTCGGGCCAGAGTCGCCGGGCGAGTGTGGATTTGCCGCAGCCGCTCGGGCCGGTGATGAGGCCGATCGACCAGGAGAAATCGTCCAGGGGCAAATCGACATCCCAGGAGAGACGCGAAGTTTTTTCTGGAGGCAGATCGAACAAGCCGCGCGTTTGCACGACTGCGCGGTGATTCGATGATAGGGGACTCGACGGCGATATGGAGGCGCATGGACGTAATCCGACGGATGAATTTTCCGCTAACTCAACAATGCCTTGCACGTCAGACCTTCCTCCGTGAATTGACGCAAGAGCTCCGTTTGCTCCTCTTCATTGGAGCAGGTGATGAGAATGAGAAACTGCTCAGGCACTGGCGGTTCATCCTCGGCTTGCGCGGCTGCCAGGGCCTTATCGACCGCGGCATTGGATTGGGCGATCGATTGCCAAAGCTCGTTGAGGATCTCGGAGTCGGTCGGTGTCTGTTGCCTCAGGTTGTCGAGCAAGCCCGCGTCATAATCAGCAAGCTGGGCGAGCGGGTCGATTGAGAGGAGCAACGCGCGGGCCTCGGCGTCGGTGACATCGAGAACCTCGACCTCCACCTCCTGATCGGGATCCAGGTTGGCGCGAAGATGGCCGTCAATCAACTTGAGCCGGCCATCGGGCAGCTCGTAGGCCAAGAGGGACCGAGCGAAGCCGATGGTCCGATAGAGTTCCTCCAGAGCGCGGCGTTGCGCTTTGGGATGAAGGCGCGGATTGAGTTCATGCGGCACCAGGTCGCCGGCACGAAGACGGATGTGAGACTTGATGCGGTTGCGGGGTTGCGAGATCATGGGTCAACTCAAAAGGTAATGGAACTTGCAATTCAAACACACCAAGCCGCCCTCGCGCCGGTATAGGCTGCGGCAACGCTTGAACATTCTCAAAGCGCCATATCCATTGACCGGGTCCAAAATTGCCGAGACACTTCTCCGATTCGGCGACGTCTTCCAGATCCTCCGCCAAAATACAGTCAACCAGGTCGGCGACGCCGATTACTTTTCCAAGGGGGAGCTGCTCCGGGCGGATGATTCCAATTGACCGCAACAGCGACCGCACCGGCTCACGACAGCAGCGCTGGTAGACATACTCGGGGAAGGACCGGGCAGCATGAATCAAGATGGGGCCGCGGTGCGATGTATGCCAGCAGCGCGTCTCCAAGGATCTACAACCGGCAACGAGCAAGCTGGCCCCAGGTTGGGACATGGACAGGGTTCGCATGAAGATAAGCTCCGGTATCGGGTTTGAATATGTAGTTTACCCGATACGAGGAGAAAATCGGAGGTCAGTAGCGGCCCGGTTGCCAACGATTTTACACCGCATCGGTCGGCCAGCCGTTGGGTTGGAAGCGATCGAGATACGCGCGCAGGTGGACCGCCGACGAGCCACGAGCGACCTCCTCAATGAAGGCGACATAATACGCCACCTTGGTTGTGGACGATGTGCCGTCGTGAACGATGACGGTATCGCCCTTGGTATTGTCGCGCGAGGGATCAAGCTGGCTATTGTAGGCGTCGCGGATGTCGGTTCCTGGAGGCAAAAGGAGTAGGTGAGTCCATTTCAGCCAGGAGGCGCTGCCGAATCTGCCGTTTTGCATGGCTGGCTTGAGGTAGCCTTTGACGGTGGCGCTGAACGTGCCCAGCGTATAGGGCGCGCTCGGATTGGCCGTGCGGTAGATATCCACGCTCACGTTTGCTGCGACGATAAGAGCCATGACTATTCACTCAGGTAATCTGTACACGTTTTACAACTATTGATTGTGGTCGTCTCATGGAGATCGCAGCCACGCAGCCAACGGCCTGGACAACTACAGCCGAGGCGATCGCGGACGTCGCCGAGAAAGATACAGGGTAATGACCGTGTCGGTGCCTGCGGAGGTACGATCGGCTCGGAGTTTGCCCATAGCGCCTGATAGCGAGCGTCCGTCGTCAGGAGTTTGCATAATCGGCATACTTTTGGGATCGGCGGATCATGTTGGCAGGGCGCGACCATGGTCACTCCGTAATCGTGATGTTGAGCGACGCCGGGGTATGGGGACAACGGCAGCCGCCAATGCTGTCGTAGACGAAGCTGGTGGACCATTGAAACGGCGAGCAGGATACAAGTGTGCCGCTAATGTCGGACCAAGGGCCGGAGCAATCGTCGGAAACGCTAATATCGAGATAGAAATAGGTGGAGGCACATACCAGGCGGAGCGACATGCTCCGCAAGCAACTGCCGAGGGTGGCGCTGCCTAGCCAATAGACTCCCGAGGAGTGGTAAGTCAAGGGAATCGTCGTCGGATTGACGCAGGGGCAGTTGCTATTCGTCGGATCGCTGACCGACGCATAGAGGGTCGCCGGCATTCCTTCGGGACAGCAAGGATTGATAACAGGCCCACCGCCCTGACTCGGATCCGGGCAGGTTGAATCCCACAATGGCTGGGCGCGATCGAGATAACAGCGGAAATGGTCGCCGATTGTGCCGCGCGCTTTTCGTTGCACCATGACGACGTTGAAGGCACAGCAATCGCCCGGGTTTGGATAATCATAGGCCATCACCGTGTCGCCGTTACTGACCGTAAAGGTATTCAGCTCGCTGTTGTAGCCATCGCGAATTTGCTGGCCAATGGGGATCAGCAGAACGGTCGTCCAATAGATAGGAGCGTTGTTCTGCCCTGGAATGCGATAGCCGAATCGGCCGCAACGAACATGGTGCTTGAGAATACCCTGAATGCCGGCGGATGCCGCGGGACGATTGGGCGGATTGTAGGGATTCGCCGCTGTGTATCCACGATAGAGGTCGAAAGTCAGGTTTGTTGGGGAGAGAAGAGGCATTGGGGGACGGACCTCTCAAAGTGTTTAACCGGCCTTCACCTCATCCCTGATCGGTCGCCACATTCAAACGACGATACGGCGCCAACAAGCGCGCGATCTGTGGCGGCGGTGTCAAATTGGTGCCGCCGATCGCTCCCCAGCTTTGGGCGATTTGGCCGGGGATCGTCTGTGACGAAAGACCAGGATCGCGTTGGGTGTTCCAAAAAAGGATAGAGACCCACTCGGCGCAAGCTTCCTGGATCGCCTCCGGAATCGTGGTGTAGCCGGCCGTATATTGAACGCGAAAGTTACTGATGCCGACGGGCCAAATGAGGTCTTCCGGGTGCAATAGATCCGGGTCGGTGTAGGGAATGGCCCGAAGCAACCAGCCGCGTGCGTCCCACTGGTAGCCTTGGAGTTCGTAGGTGTGCATCTTCAGCTCGGCGTTGGCGCCGCGCGCTTGTATGGCGCCCTGGCTTTGCAAAGTACCGGAGCCGGCGAGGGCGTCGCCATAGCTATTCGGGACATAGAGGTCGGCCGACGGCCAGGCGCCATAATCATTGCTATCGCCGATGATTTGCCCGCTCCAGCCGTTGCCGAGCGCTGTGACGGCGGTCGCCAAAGCTTGCAGGGTTGGATAGGTAGCCCAGGTCAGCAGCGTCTCGGTCGTGGGCGAACCCGAGGCCATGCGCCAACATTGCAAGCCGGTCGAGGTGATCCAGACGCGCGCCTGCTGATTTTGCGTGACATTGTTGTTGATGATCTTGAGAACCGTCACCGGTCTATACCGGACACTTTGGATCGATTGGATCGGATATTGGCGCAAGATAAGCCGGCGGTCGCCGTTGCCGTTATAGAGTTCGTCGTAGGCATGGCTGAGGAAATAACGGCAACAATACTTCTCGACGGCATCGCTGGCAGCCGTGATAAGTGTGCTGACGAGCGAGTCCTGGCCGGAAATGCCCTGGAGAGCTTGATACGCGCGTGAAAGAGTGATGAGGTCTTTGGCGGACATGGGTTTGTCTCAGGGAATAAATCGAATTTGAGAAGATCAACACGTGCTATTACCCGGCACGAAAGAAGGTAAACCACGAATAACACGAATAACACGGATGGGAAAGCAAGATGCAGCGGGGCACGGTGGAGCGTCTGGGGATCAGCGCCCTGGCGATTCTTTTTACTCGTGCTATTCGTGTTATTCGTGGTTCTCTGTGTGCGGCTCGTTCACGCCTGGGTAATACGCAGCTTCTACTTATGCGGTCGCGTTCGCAGCCAGAGCGCGAGCGTCACCGTGATCTGTCGATAAGTTCGGCCGGCGGCCTTGGTGCCGATGGCGGCGTCGACCAGTGTTGATGCAAAGCCGAGCTTATTGATCAGGTGATTTCTCAGGTTTTGAAACTCCGCTTCATCATGGAGTTTTTCTGGCGGTTTGGCGTTCATAGCGATTGACTCCAAAGAATGCCGGGGGCGTAATTCGGGTCATTGCTGACGGTCTGGAGCCAGGCGTCGGCGCAGACGACTTGAACGACCAAGGCGTTTGGAGACGGTATCAGATTGGCAAGGGCGGTGCCGGTGATGTCGCTCCAGGACGAACCTTGATCGGTCAGAGGATGATCGTCAAAGAGCTTTGGCCGGTAGGGATCGGTGGACGGTTTCGTCGTGCCGGAGCCGATCCAGGGTGTGACAATACAGGCCATCATCATGGGTTAGTCACCTGAAATTGGGACCAGAGTCGAGCCCGGCCGCCGTTGCCGCCGCCGTCATTGAGGCCGAAATTCGTGACACCGGCGCCGCTGCTCATGGTCGAATAACTGATCGGCGTGCCATTGTTTACCGTGAAGCTGATCGTCGTGCCGGAAACTTGGAGAACACACGGATAAAGCACAAGGTTCGACGGCGCGAAGGAAGAAGAAGCCCGAACGGTGCTTACTCCCGAAACGATTTCCACGATCTGAATCGTACCGTTGCCAAGGAATTGGCCGACCCACAGATTGTTCGCATCGGTGACACGCGCGGCCAAACCGGGGGCGATGTTATTGGGATCGCCCGTATCGCAACCGACGTTGGCGCTGACGGTCGCATCGGCATGACCGGCGTTGGACCATGCCGCACGAGCGGCGGAGGTCGAGTCCTGACATTGATTGGCCTGGATCGTGAAGGTTGGATCGCTGGCCCCAGAACTATCCTTCGCGGTCCACCCGGGACCAAGGTCCATCATGTGGGCTGTGAGATTGGTGCCGTTGGTATCGATGAAAGAATCTTTGAGCAGCAAAGTAGTGGAGGTAAACGATTTGCCGACTCCAAGTATGGGTAACATGTCGTGATCCTCCTTCTACTTGTAGAAGAGATTGACAACCAGATCGTTGGCCGTAGGCGCGCCGGTGTCGGCATCGGCAACGCCAGTCGTGCCGCGAATACCAATCCCACTGGTGAAATCGATGCCGGCCGGACCGAGGAAATTGGCGGCGGCCCCGGCGGGGACTTCGATCGTCAGCTTGGGTGTATCCGACGAGCTTGGAGTGGTTGCCTTGTCATAGAGCTTTATGAAGCGCACGGAGGTAGCCTGATTGCTGAGATACCAACCGCCGACTTCGCCCGGTGTCGCCTTGATGACGACGCCGGTCGGTTGACAGTCGAGCGTGCGGTAGGTGTTCCACAGGGCGATCGCTTGTCCGGAGGCCATGGGGGTGGTCCTTTGTTCGATGTTTTTGGCGCGGGGAGCGGAGGCGGCCGTCGTATTCTGTTTTCAAGAGCCGGGAGCGTCAGCGACCGGAGAGAATTTGAGCGAGCGTGACTTTCTCCGGGAGCTGACGCTCCCGGTTCGCCAAAGACAATACCTGCTTACGCTCCCGATTCGCCTTTTTGTGATAGGCCAGTTACACAACCAGTCGCTGCGCGACGCTGGCCGACACATCCTGATTGCTGGCCGGCTTCAAAACGGCCTCGCCGCCGAGGCCGACACAGGCGCAGACGACGTTTTGGCTGCCCGTCTCGGTCAACGTGCAGCGGGCGTAGCGTTTGGTCATCTCATCGGCGCGGACTTCGATCGTGGCCACTTTGCTGGACGTGGTGATGGCTGTTATCGATGAATTGGCGATATCCGTCCAACTCGTCGACCCATCGAGCGACTCTTGCACCTTGGCCGAAAGCGAGCCGCCGCTCGTGACGTTGCCGACCATGATGATAAAGAGGACACGCTTGAATCGGCTCATGTCGACGCCGCTGTTGCCTGTCGAGGCGGTTGAATTATTGAGAGTTTGCGGCGAGATCGGCGTCGCCGCGATCGAGAGTGCTTGGGTAAGTTGTTCAGTATACATGAGGAAGGCTCCGGATTTTCAGGAATCAATTCAACACCACAAACGGGCTGACCTGTGTCGTCGCATCCTGCAGGGTGATGGCCTTGTCGAGCCACGGCTGGCCATCGATGCGCTCGACCACTCTCCAGGTCATCTGATTCTTCAGGAAATTGACATGCTCGCTAGCCGCGATCTCGATCTGCATCCGATCGCCGATGACGTAATAGGATGGATCGATCAGCATGACGTCGCCCTTGGTGCCCAGGGCTGGCACCTTTTCCGTGGGAATGGCGGGGCGGCCCAACAGGCTCCAGTTCGGCGCTTTCGTCGCGCCGGCGTCGATGCTGATGAAGATGGCGCGATTGGCACCGTCTTTGAGCTGCAAGAGCTGAGGTACGACGCTGGGGCTGAAGGTCCAGATGGCCTTGTTCCATGAAGAGGGGAGCAGCTTGCTCCACATGCCCGCGACGTCGGCGAATTGCACCTGGCTTCCCGTGGTTCGAGTCACGGATACGGTCGCGGGGGCTGTCAGAATTCCTTGTGGTTTGCCGACGCCATTGCCTTGGAGGAAGGCATACTCCTCGAACCAGGCTATCGCCTTGGCGAACAGCGTCAGGAGGAATTTCTCCAGGCCGATCGTGCTGTCTTGCAAAAGGACATTGCTGGAGACGCTATAGCCGGAGAGTTCCCAGGCTTTGAGTTCCAGTTGTTTGAACTGGGGCTCGGTTTCGGTGCGCGTCTGAGCCTCGGCGGTCCAATACATCTGCACGCCGCCGAAAAACGGGCTGACACCGGCGACTTGCGCCGTGGTCACGTCGAGATACGGTATCTGTAACGTGGCCGATCCCATCGGTTGTACGAAGGCG
Source organism: uncultured Planctomycetaceae bacterium (assembly GCA_963790585.1). GTDB lineage: Bacteria > Planctomycetota > Planctomycetia > Gemmatales > Gemmataceae > CAWBOY01. The sequence continues at coordinate 583,804 of CAWBOY010000007.1, read as the reverse complement.
CGAGGACGAATAAACGAATCCTCCGCCATTAGGACCATGAGCTGTTGATAAAACTCGGTCGGCACAGTGTAACCGCCGGTGACGCCGCTGGCTTCGCCCAAGGCGGCCTTGGTGCGCCATTCGTTGAAATGAGACCCATAATGTTTTTCGAGATAGTGGCGATCGTTGCGGGCGACGGCCAAGGCCCAATCGCCAAACGACTTCTTCGGCTCACCGTCGCCGCCTGTGCCGAAGAGAGCCGGCACCGCGTGTTTGCGAGCCTGGCCTTGCGCCTCGGCGATTGCTTTGAGGGCCTGATTCAGGGCGGAATCAAGGCTCTGCGAATAACGGCCGACGGCGCCGTCGAGCGCTCGCTGCACGGCGGGGGAAATCGGATCGTCGGCCACGGCTACGGCAGCGCCGCTTTGGAGAAGAGAACGCCCATCGGCCTCATCAACATCGAGGCGTTCGCCGGCCTTGCGGCCCAATAGGTCTTTGGATAGTTGAACGAACATGAGAAAAGTCTCGGGAGGTTCCGGGGAGATAATTGGATTAATCGACGACGTCCATCTCCAGACGAATGGGTGCGACGGCTTGTGGTCCGCCTTCACGGCGTCCGCCTTGATGGATCGTAATAAGATGAGGTTACGAGACCGATGTGCCTTGTTGGGAGAGGAGTTTTTGGGAATTGCTTGATGAAGCCGAAATAGCAATACTGACGGGCGTCAGCGTTGGCGGAGTCTCGGGTTTCGTGGCTCTATCTCAGTTTAGCCGTTTCCAAACGGATTTGGGTGGATGGTCCGCACGAGTTGTGTGTGTGTCCGCGCAATGCAATCCATTTAGAGCGCGCGGAAAGAAAGCGGAAGGAGCCCGAGCGTTGTTGGAAGAAGAGTTTTTTGAGAAATGAAAGTCGCCCTTCGCTCCGCGAAAGACGACTTTGCTGATACTCTGCGAAAGACAACCTCTCGCGGAACGAAGGGCGACTTTCATCATGGATAATTCTTGAACAAATCCACGTCCGGATGTGTCTTCATCGCCTCAATGATCAGACGGACCTCTTGAACCGTGCCGTTGGCGATTTGTGTGTCCTGTGGATCGAATTCCATACTAGCATTGTAAAGCAGCGCCCAACAAACGCCGTTATCGAGGCGCTTCATGAAGGTGCGCATGCCTTGGTAACTGCCTTCCTTGTAACAGGCGTAGAGTTTGTCCGTTATCTTGGCGCTGTCCCAGCCCAGGCCGAAATAGGTGCCGTTGTCGCGCGGTTTGAGCGGTTTGGGCGGCGGCCCGACCATGAGTTGGCGCGTGTTTTCATTCAAGACCGGTATGCCGCGAGTTCCATCGAAGTTCGTCAGAAAACGAACCATATCGACAACCGAGGCTGACCAACCGCCGGCCGCGCTAATCATTGGCAGTTGCATCGGCGGCAACGCGACGTAAGTTCCCGAGAGATGGCGATGGGCTTCGTCCTTGGCATATTCCCCATCGAAGCCATGAAGGCCGGCGCACGTGATACCCATCGGCTTCAGGATGTTGTCGATGACGAAACGATCATAAGGTTGTCCCGTGACGGCGGTGATGACTTCGCCCAAGATAATGAAGCCTACGTTGGAATACTTCATGTCCGTGCCCGGCTTGAATTCGAGGGGCCGCGTCAGCATGAAAGATAGAAATTGGTCGGCTCGCAAAGGTGGCCGCAGGCCAAAGGCGCGGCAAATTTGCGGCTGCCAATTCACCGGATCGCCGACCGCGCCGCGATCCCAGCCGCCCGAATGATTGAGGCAATGCCGCACCGTAACTTCGGCGAGCTGAGGGTCCACCTTTGTGCCGAGCGGCGGTCGAATCCCTTTGAGGATGGCAAAAACGGGATCATCCAGACCGAGCTTGCCTTGTTCGACCAGCTTGAGCGTGGCGACGGCTGTGATCGACTTCGATAGACTCGCCAGGCCGAATAACGTTTCGGGCGTTACCGGCGTTCCTGATGCGAGGCTCGACCAGCCGTAGCCTTTGGCGAGCAGAAGCTTGCCATTTTTGGCGATGGCGAGCGCTGATCCGGGAATGCCATGCCGATCCATGATCTGGAGCATGGCCGAGTCAAAGGCCTCTAAACCGGGTCCCGCTTCTCCTTTGATCGGCACGGCCTCGTTCGTCGGGCACTCGACGGGTTTTGTCGGCGGCTGAGCCGAAGGCGCCGAGGCAGCCGTTCCTAGCGCTAAAGCGCCGGCTCCGGCCAGGATTTGACGGCGCGTTACCTGGCTTTGAGGAATGTTCATGAGTGAGTCTCGCATCGTTATATAGACCCCGGCTTGCCGGGGGTTTGAACCCAAATAAACCTCGTACGTGCTATTGAGTCCGTATTCTATGGAATATCGCCTTTTCACAAAGAAGGGAAACCATCCAATGAAGACATCGCTTGCATCTTTATGCGCGACCGGATTTGTGTTTGCTTTCACGCTCCCTCTCCTGGCCGACGACGCGGCCAAGGGAAAGAAGGTGGAGTACATCGTCTACAACGGCTATTTCGAGAAGAACAACTCGGGCCTCAAGGGAGACTCGTCGTATCTCGCCTTTAGCGATGGCGAGGCGTTCGGCAAGATCTTCGGCAGCGCTCGCGTCGGCAATATGCAGAAGTTTTTACCCAAGGACGCCTTCGACAAACTGTTCGTGGTCGCCGTATTGATGCGCGGCAACGCCATCGTGGATTACAAGGTCGAGAAGGTGACCGCCGAAGACAAGACGTTGTATGTGGAGTTCACGGCCAAGAAAGGGGAGCCGACAACGGCTAAGTTCAGCTCGCCGTTGATCCTAGCGGTGGACAAGGACAAATATACGTCGGTCGTATTCATCGAGACCACCAAGAAGGTGGAAAAAATCGAGGTTGGGAAATAGCCTTTGCCGTTATATAGCCCCCGGCTTGCCGGGGGTTCTTGTTTGCCCCCGGCCAGCCGGGGGCTATATAACGTAGTCAAATCATCTCTACGGTACACTTTTTGCTCCTCACTTCGAACACTTTCTCCCGCCACCTCGGCTTCGGAGGTTGTTGAGTCACTTTTCCCCTCTCTCACTTCGAGGACTCCATGTATTCTCCGAAACGTCCCCAGCGTCCTTCTCTCTCCGCTCGCGCGCGCTTTTCCGACCGCGCTTAGAAGAACTGGAAAACCGCCTGACACCCTCCACCATCCAAGGATCGACGGATGGCTCGGCACCCCCGGGTTTGAGCTTCAACAACACCATAGGAACCTTGTCACTGCTGAATAATCCGCCGGGTCAAGCCGCTGAAATAGCCCAAACGAGTGCCGGCGGCATTAGCGTAACGATCGCGGGACAAGTTCATTCGAGCCAGCCCAATTCTCCTTTCTACGACGCCAATCTATTGGGACTGAACGCGACTTCCTTGCACGCCATCAACTTAACTGGTGGCGACGCTCTCACCCTCGACTCGCTCAATTCGTCGACCGGTTTAGCGATCACTAGCGATGGTAGCGTCACGGTGGATGGCAATCTCCAAGTTGGCAGCGACGTGACGATCAAAGCCGCGACTTTGGATGTTCAGGGTAACGTCAGCGCACAGGTAATTACATTTGTGAGCAGCGGTCTGCTCAATATAGAAGCAAAAAGCAACATTACTGGTAAATCAATAGCTGCCACAGCGGATTATTTCATCAGTGTCGGGCAAATCCAGTCGGCGAGCAGCATTACTATCAACAGCCGCGACGTTCTTAATGCTGGGACGATTGACGCGAATGGACCTACAGGCGGGACGATTCAAATTGACTTTTCACAGTCGTATATCGACACCGCGTCCGCTTTGGCGACATCTTCCGGAATTTCAGGTGATGGCGGCCAGGTGACGATCGATGGCGGCACGACTGGACGGCTGTTCTCGAGCGGACATTTCGCGGCGACGGGAGCGAACGGTGGAGCGATCAGCCTCTTTGGTCAGGACATAGAACTTGTAGCTGGAAGCATTGATGCTTCGGGATCGGCCGGTAATGGCGGTAACATACGCGTCGGCGGGGATACCCATGGCAGCAATCCGAATGTGCCGAATGCCCAAACGGTAAATGTCACTCCGACGACCCTTTTGAACGCGAGCGGCTCCGTCGGCGGCCACGTCGTCGTCTGGTCGGAGCAGACGACGGATTTCCTGGGTAACATCTTGGCTCAAGGCTCCAACGGCTCTAGCGGCGGTTCGATCGAAGTTTCGTCGCACAATCAGCTCAACTACGGCGGCTCCGGCGATGCGGGCAAAGATGGAACGCTGTTATTAGATCCGAAATATCTCGTTATCGATTCCTCCACCGGCGTCTTCCCGCAGTTCAAGCTCATCAATCCAGGCTCGGGCGGGTTATTCGGCAAACAGACGCTCACGCTCATTTCGGGCAATATCATCGTGACCGACCCGATCGTGAATAACTTCATGGGCGCGGTCTATCTGTTCAACGGTCAGACGGGTGCGTTGATTAGCACTCTGGTAGGAAGCACCGGCGGAGTCACTGGCGACGAGGTCGGCTCAGGATCCAACGCGCTCGACGGCGTCACCGAACTGACCAACGGCAACTTCGTCGTCAATAGTCCTCTTTGGAGCGGCGGCAAAGGCGCGGCAACCTGGGGTAGCGGCACGACCGGCATCAGCGGCGTCGTTTCCGCCTCCAATAGTCTCGTCGGGAGTAGCACCAGCGACAACGTGCCCATTTTCTTGGAGCCGCTTTCGAACGGCAACTATGTCGTCGGCAGCCCGAAATGGAACGGCGGATTTGGAGCGGCCACTTGGGGCAGCGGCACGACGGGTGTCGACGGCACTATCTCGGCCGCCAATAGCCTCATAGGGTCCGCGAGTAACGACCAGATAAGCAGCGGCTCGATCTTCGCCCTGAAGAACGGCAATTATGTCGTCAGTAGTCAAGGCTGGAACGGCGACCTTGGAGCTGCTACTTGGGGAAATGGCGCTACCGGAACCGTTGGTACCGTCAGCGCCAGCAATAGCCTGGTAGGATCGACCGCCGGCGATTTGGTGAGCGAAGGCGGCGTCACTGCTCTGACCGATGGCAACTATGTCGTCAAGAGTCCCACCTGGAATCTGTTGATGGGAGCGGCCACCTGGGGCAATGGTGCTTCCGGTATTTCCGGAACGATCAGCGCCTCGAACAGTCTCATCGGCTCCAATGCCGGGAATCCGTCTGATTCCGTTCTTGTGACCGAGCTGAGTAACAGCAACTATGTCGTCTATAGTCCAAACTGGAGCCTCGCGCGTGGAGCCGCAACATGGGGCAATGGGGCGACCGGCGTTGACGGCACCGTTTCCGCCAGCAACAGCCTCGTCGGTTCGACGCCCAATGACGAGGTTGGTTCGGGTGGCGTAGCGGCCCTGACAAATGGCAATTATGTCGTGCTAAGTCCTAATTGGACTGCCAATATAGGAGCAGCGACGTTTGGGAATGGCGCTACCGGTATTGTCGGCACCATCTCATCCTCCAACAGTCTCGTCGGTTCCGTGGCAGGAGATATGGTAGGTGGAAACGGTGTCGCCGCGCTTAGTAACGGTACCTACGTCGTCTGTAGTCCCAATTGGAATGCTAAAGAAGGGGCCGCCACATGGAGCAGCGGCACGACGGGAGTCACAGGTACAATTTCGGCGGCAGATAGCCTGGTTGGAACCACGCCCGGTGATCAGGTCGGCTCGACTGGCGTTACACCGTTGACGAATGGAAACTATGTCGTCACCAGTCCCGACTGGAACGTATTTCAAGGTGCCGCCACCTGGGGCAGTGGCACAACAGGAGTCATTGGTGCGGTCTCTAGCTCGAATAGCCTTATCGGATCCAATGCCGGTGCGACGCTGACCGCTCTCACAGTCACGGCCCTTGGCAACGGCAATTATGTCGTAAGCAGTCCGAATTATAGTTCGGCGACCGGCGAAGCCACGTGGGGTAACGGCACGACGGGTATTGTCGGCACGATCACGCCGACCAATAGCCTGATCGGTTCCGCCGCCGGCGATCGCGTCAGCAGCGGCGGCGTGCTGGCCCTCAACAATGGAAATTACGTGGTCGACAGCCCAAATTGGAACCTAGTCACCGGCGCTGCGACTTGGGCGGACGGAACCAACGGCGTGACCATTGATGGTCAGAATGTCGTCACCGCTCAAAACAGCGTCGTCGGCTCCGCGATCAACACCGGTGTGGGCGCGACCGTTCGACCTGGAGGCCTTTCCGGTTCGTTCGTCGTGGCGTTCCCAGTTGCACTGAATGGAGGTTCGGTCACCGTGGGCGAACCCAACATCAATCTGTTCACCTATGCCACCGCTTCCAGTCAGACGGTGAATTTCACTCCCGCTGTCGTGACGCGCAGCCTCAATGCGGGTACGAATGTCGTCCTACAGGCGAACGACGATATTACTATCAATAGCCCCATCATCGCCACGCCGACCGGCACGGCGGGGAGCCTGACCTTGATGGCCGGGCGCAGCATTTTGATCAACGCCAACATCACGACGGCCGGCGGCAACTTGACTCTGATCGCTAACGATAGCATCGCGGATGGCGTCGTCGATAGTCAGCGCGATCCGGGCATTGCGACGATCACCATGCAAAAAGGCATGGCGATCAATCTTGGAGCCGGTACGCTCTCGGTCAATCTCATGAGCGGCACGGACAAGACCAATAACGGCAATGGCGTCGTGACTCTGCTCGCCATCACGGCCAATACCGCCATCTTCCAACCGGGGAGCAGCACCTATAATCTCCAGGTGAATACCAATGTCGGCGTGCTCAACGGGGCTGCCTACAATGTGTTCATGAACAATGTCAAAAATATCCAGGCGTTTGGCAAAGTCGGCGATGTGGCCTATCTCTACGACACAAGCGGCAGCAACTCGTTCGTCGGCTATCCCACGTATGGTACCTTCTCCGGCAGCGGCTTCTATATCCAGGCTGTCGGTTTCACCGCCGTCAATGCCTTTGGCGCAGCCGGCACCAACGACACCGGCTATCTCTATGACGGTTCCGGAAACAACGCCTTCGTCGGCACGCCTGGGTATAGCCACCTGCAAGGTCTGACCTACTTCAACCAGGTCGTCGGCTTCAAGAACGTTACCGCGACGGCTACAACCCCCACGAGCAATGATGCCGCCTATTTCTTTGACTTTGGTGGGACCAACACTTTCATCGGCGGACCAACACTCAGTTCGCTGCAAGGAAGCGGGTACTTCTATCAAGCGGTCGGCTTTGTTTCCGTCGATAGCACGGCCGGCACGGGCGCCAATGACACGGGTTATTTGTTCGGCAACAACGCCGGCCAAAATGTCTACATCGGCACCGCGGGATATGGCTACATGTATGGCCACGGCTTCGTCAATGATGCCGTCGGGTTCAAGCTGGTCTCCGCGACCGGCTCCGGCTCGACCAGCGGCGATGTCGCCACGCTCTATGATGGAACGGGGACGAATACCTTCGCGGGCCAAGGATCGAGCGGCACGCTGACGAATAGCAGTTTCACGGAGGAGGCTACGAGCTTTAACTACGTCAACATCGTTGACGCGAATGGAACGTCCGACCAGGCGACGACAAACGCGATCAACTATACGTTGACGAAGTATGGGACGTGGCATTGATTTAGGCGGTACCAGCCGAGCCTGAAGCGTAAGCGAAGAGCCTTTTGTATTTTGAATTATTTAATACAAAAGGCTCTTCGCTTACGCTTCGGACTCGGTAATACAAAATGCTCTTCGCAAACGCTTCAGGCTCCGTTGGGACCCACAATAACTCGTGGGGCGTTCGGCGTGTCGCGCTGTTAGCGGGGCTGATTTTTCTCGCTGCCCTCGTCCCGCGGTTGCCGCGTTTGACGTATCCGATGCTGTGGTACGACGATTTTGGCCATGTGCGCGAATCGTGGACCTGGGACAAGGCCTGCGGCAATCTTTGGGTGCCGATCAATGAACATGTCAGCCCGTTGCCACGGCTGACGACTTGGGCGCTCGTGCAGCTTGCGGGCCGGGCGTCGGCACTGCCCTTTGTCCTGGCGCTGCAAGGAGCGTTGGCGGTCTTCGTTTCGATGGGGCTGCTGTATCTTTTTCTGCAGCGCGAATTGGGGCATCCGGTCTATGGCCTGGTGGGAATGGCGTTCTTTGGCGTGACGAGTCAATATGAGGAAGCCGTCTGCTGGTATGCCGCCAGCTTCACCCTGATTGCGCTTATTTTCCTGTTGCTCGGTCTGCTGGCGGCGCAGCGCTGGCGGCAAGGCGGGCGGGTTCGCTCGTTGCTCTTGTGTCTTTTCTGGGTGGCATTGGCCCCGAGCTGGTTTGGCATCGGCTTTTTGGCTGGGCCGCTGTGTGCGCTTTACTTGTTGCTGACAGCGGACCCGTTCGCCTCCAAGCTGCGCTGGCGTTCGCTGTTGCTTTGCCTCACGCCTTTGTTGGGCACGGCTTTGTTCCTGGCGGTCAGCGCGCCGTGCGCCGCCGAGGCGATCTTGCATACGCCGCATTATCACGGCAAGACGGCGCTGCAGGTGTTTCACGCGGACTCGGCGCTTGTCTATAGTTGTCGTTCGCTTGTCGATAATCTCCTGCTCGGCTCCTTCGGTATTATTGATCTGTTTTGTCCCTTATATCTGCTACCGCTCGTTTTGGCCGGGCTCATCGGCGCTGGCGCCTGGTGGTGGCGCCTGGCGTCGCGCCGGTCGCTTTTGCTTTTGGGGCTGGCGTTTATTTTCACGAGCTATTTCCTGATCTATGGTATCCGCTCCCAATTTGCTTATGAGAGAATCGCGGTCTGGAGTCGCTATCAGGTCTTTTCGCATGTGGGGCTGGTCTTGTTTATCTGTGGCGGTTTGCCGCGCTGGCAGCAAGGGTTGGTTGCCAGCGCGGGCGCGTGGTCGCCGACGCATAATCGCGTCTGGATCGTGAGTTTGTTGGTCTTAGTCTCGATACAAATGCCGCGCAGCGTCGGTTATACAATGAGCAGCTTCGAGACCAGACAGCGCGAGCAATTGCGGCTGGTCGATGCGGTCGATGAGCGCTGTCGGCAATATGGTATTAGCGCTGACGCTGCTCAGGCAGCGTTGCCGCCCGTCGTCATGGCCGGCGGCAGTGAAATCGACAATGCCTGGGAATTGCTGCGCGGCAGCGTTGCGCCGAGGGAGTTGGCCGCGGCGGAAGTGAGACGGCTGTTGCAGCCATGAAGCACAACCTGAATCCTCCGAGACCACGCATGGCCCGCGGACTTCGAGTCGTTCACATCGTACCGGCCTTATTTGGCGGGGCCGGCGGCATCTTCGGCGGGGCGGAGCGTTACGTCCTCGAATTGGCCCGGCACATGGCGGACGTCACGCCGACCGAGCTAATCAGCTTCGGCCCGACGGCCAGCCGCGAGCAAATGGGGAATTTGCGGATCCGAGTTCTCGCTAAACCGTGGCACCTGCGCGGGCAACGAACGAACCCGTTCTCTTTTGAGTTATTTCCGCTGTTGTCCCGCTTCGACGTTCTCCACTTGCATCAGCAGCATGTGATGACCAACAGTCTCTCGGCCATCTTGGGCCGACTCATGGGCCGGCGCGTCTTCGTCACCGAATTGGGCGGGGGCGGTTGGGACATCTCCGGCTACGTGTCGACCGATCGGCTCTATCATGGCCATCTCCATATCAGTAACTATAGCCGGCGCATTTACGGGCATGACAACAACAAGCGGGCCACCGTTATTTGGGGCGGCATCGACACCAAACGGTTTCGACCTGCCGCGACACGACAGGCTGGCCCGAAACCGATCTTATTCGTCGGCCGGCTCATGCCGCATAAGGGGATCAACGCCCTGATCGATGCCCTGCCGGCTGGCATGTCACTGCATATCCTCGGTCGGCCCTATCATGCCGAATACCACGCCGAACTCCAGGCGCATGCGCGCGGCAAGGATGTGGTCTTTCGCCAGGGCTGTTCCGATGACGAATTGGTGGCGGCTTATCAGCAGGCCTTGTGCGTCGTTCTGCCGAGCGTCTATCGCACGATCTATGGCGTCGAGACGTTGGTGCCCGAATTATTGGGCCAGACGCTGTTGGAAGGCATGGCCTGTGGCATTCCGGGCGTTTGCACCGATGTCGCCAGTATGCCGGAGATCAACAAGGATGGTGAGACCGGCTTCGTCGTGCCGCCTTATAATGTACCGGCTCTGACGCAGGCTTTGACGCGCTTGCGCGATGATCCTAAATTGGCCGAGCGAATGGGGCGTAACGCGGTTGACCATGTGCGGCGCCATTTCACCTGGGAGAGGGTCGTGGAGCTTTGTTTGGAGCAGTATGCGAAGGTGTAGCACGGCAACGGAATCGTGACTTTCCTATCGAACCCGCTAGATTAACGCAGTCCGATTTGCGCGGGCGCTTTTCTTGTCGTCGCGGCATTTCGCCGCTGGTTTCCCCAAGGCATTCGAGGAGGAAGAGTCATGCAACCCAATGAGCTGAATCGTCGCGAATTTCAAAAGCTGGCCACCGCTGCCCTCACTGGTCTCGTTGCCGGCGTTGGCGTCACGTTGGCTGACGACAAAAAAGAAGAGGCCAAGAAGAAGGACGTAGCCAAGCCTTTGTTCCTTCAAGATCCCCACATTTGCCGTGGCCTCAATGCCAGCTGCAAAGGCGAAGTCGCCGGCACGAAAAACGATTGCGCCGGCATGAGCGCGTGCGCCACCGCCAAAGCCCACACCTGTCATGGCATGAATGAATGTGCCGGCCAGGGCGGCTGCGGCGAGCATCCTGGCGAAAACAAGTGCAAAGGCATGGGCGAATGCTCGGTGCCGTTAGGCGACAAGGCTTGGGAAAAGGCCCGCAAGACCTACGAAGCCGCCATGAAGAAGGCCGACAAGAAGTTCGGCGCTGCCCCGAAGAAGGCGGAGAAGAAAGATAAGTAAGGCCGTTCGGAAAGAATGCGAAAGGCACTGTTTTAGTGTGTGCCATGCTTTCGAGTACGAAAGCATGGCACGCCAATCTCTATCAATAAATCCGCTGAAAAAGGCCATCCCTCATGCGAATCACGCGCGGCCAATGGCTGACGCTGGCGGCAGCGCTGCTCGGCTGGTTGTTCGACGGCTTCGAGATGGGCATCTTCCCGCTCATCGCTCGACCGGCCCTCATCGACGTCCTCCATCTCAAAGAAGCAAGCACCGAAATAATCAATCAGCAGGTCGGCCTGTGGAATGGCCGCATCACGGCGGCGTTTCTGTTCGGCGCTGCGTTCGGCGGCTGGTTCTTCGGTTGGCTCGGCGATCGGCTCGGCCGCGTCAACGCCATGGCTATCAGCGTGCTGACATACGCAGCTTTCACCGGCCTGTGTGGTTTCGCCATGCAGGCATGGCAACTGGCGGGACTACGGTTTCTCTCGGCCCTAGGGATGGGAGGTGAATGGGCGCTTGGCGTAGCGCTTGTCATGGAGAGCTGGCCCAAGGAGTATCGTCCGCTACTTGCCGGCCTCATTGGAGCGGCGGGTAACGCTGGCTATCTATTGACTGTGATCCCGGTGAAAATCTTGGAGGCCAACGGCACATCCATGGACGCCGGCGGTTGGCGTTGGGTTCTCGGCCTATGTGCGTTCCCCGCCGTCTTGACATTCCTCCTCCGTATGTTCGTCCCGGAGTCGGAGAAATGGCAACACGCCATCGCCTCCGGCCCGCGCGCTCGCCTCGCCGACATTTTCACGCCGGCCCTGTGGCGTCGCTCCGTACTCGCCGCTTTGTTAGGTGGAACCGCACTTGTAGGAACCTGGGGCTCAGTCCAGTGGATTCCGCCTTGGGTCCGCGAGCGCACGCATCGCCAAGATATGGCCGATTGGGCCCAGATATGCTCCGCGCTCGGGGCGATGCTCGGCTGCGTCGTCGCCGCCCTGCTCGGGGCCAGGCTCGGCCGGCGGCTCGTCTATTTCTCACTCTGCCTTGGCTCTCTCTTCATCTGCGCCCTCCTATTCCGCTGGCTGCCCGCCGCACAGGTAGGAGCCGAGCCGGAATCCGTGGATGGCACATTCTTCTTTGTTGTATTCCTCACGGGAGCACTGACCGCGTCGTTTTACGGTTGGTTGCCCCTGTATCTTCCAGAACTATTCCCGACTCGAGTCCGTGCCACGGGCCAGGGTTTTGGCTTCAACTCGGGCCGCATCATCGCCGGCTTTGGCGCTCTCTTTACTGGCTATTTGACACAGGAGGTGTTCCGCGGCAACTTCGCCGCCGCGGGGGCGACAATTAGTTTGGTGTATGTTGTAGGCTTGATATTGATTTGGTTCGCGCCGGAGACGAAAGGGCAGGCGTTGCCGGAGTAGGAATCCATGCCGTTGTTATTTCGCTCCGAGCCCTAGCCCCGTGAGCTGGCCCGTATGCATTGTCCCATCATTGCTGCGGAAAAGACCGGGAAAACGTGGTTCCCAAAGCTTGTTCGCCGCGGGGACATATTGCCGGGCGTTGGCCTCGATGGCGCTGACGCCGGTGACATGGGCGGCCAGGCCGGCGGAATGGATGAGTGACGCTCCAGGGCAGGTCAGGTCTTGGACACAGAGAAACATGCCATATTTATGGGCCGCGGCGGCCAGGAGCAGCGATTGCGTCTGGCCCTTGCAGGCCTTCAGCGCTACTCCGGTGTACCCCATTTCGCGCACCAGTTGGAGGCTTTCCAGGTCGAGTAACGATTCATCGATGACAACCGGCCGCAGTTTGGCGGCTTCGTGCATGACGTTATGGCGGTTCTTATGGAGATCGCGCGCGGTCGGTTGCTCGATGTAGGCAATGCGCTCGAAGGCGGCGGGAGACTGTTCCTTTATCTTTCTCAAAAACTCCAATAGATAATTGACATCGGCACAGCGCTCGTTGAAGTCGAGCGAATAATGCCAGGTCGTGACGTCGCGTTGCCCTTGCTCCTCAGCCGCGACGCGCTCGACGCCGAGGACGCGGCCGACGTCCCAGGTCAGGTCGTCGCCGTTGAGCTTGATCTTGAGATGCGTCAGGCCATCGGCGGAGATCCATTCGCCCAACGTCTCCGGCAAGCCATCGCCGATAGGTTGTGTTACATCATCATGTGTCAACGGATCCAAGGCGCCGACGAGGTGATAAAGCGGCATCCGCGCCTGCGGCTCACGGCGGATGTGTCGATCAAGCCTGTCGCCGATGAACTCAGCGCCGAGATAATGGCCCAAATCGTGGCCCAAAAATTCAGGCCCGTAGGTGTGATAACAATTGAGATTATGGACTTTGCCAAAGGCGTCATGGAGAGCGGCGTCGTAGGCGCTGGCACAGACCAAAGTACAGAGCCGTGGGATCGGCTCGGCAAGATTCTGGACTCGCGTCACCTCTTCGGCGAGACGGAAAAACTCAGGCTCCAAAAGAGTAGTCAAGTCGATCGGATGGCCCGTCTCGCGGCAGCCACCATAAAGACCGGCGAGCAGCCCGACCAGCGACCGCATGGCAGTAAGTGTTTCGTTGTACCCGAGCGTCCGCGATGGAAACGACCAGACGTTGCCGAGCGGCATCGAGCCAAACCCCCGCGCCATCGCCCCGGCTTTGGTATGAACCTGGCACTCGACATTGACGAGCGTGACGCGATCAAGCACGGCGCCGCCGAATTTGATCGGCGTGCGATAGCGGAAGTCTTCGAAGGAGAAGGACACGGCGTCGATTTGGATGTCGGTGGCTGGTTTCATGGATTTGCTCGTGGGAAACCTCGACCCAGGGTGCGCTGCGCGACCCTGGGCTTTGATATGGAACGCTTTCAGCGTTCTAAAACAACAAGGATGAGCCTATCTTAGAACGCCAACGGCGTTCCATAACAAAGCCCAGGGTCGCGCAGCGCCACCCTGGGTGGGGGAGGCGCGATTTTCCAGAGAACCATTAACAACTCTTCCCCCCCTCCAAAAACGCCACCAACTCCGGCCGCAATCGTTCCATGCCCGCCTCCACGGCTTCATACACCTCTTGCGCCTTCGACAAATCCTTGGCCTTGCCCATATGCTCCAAATTCTCCGTCGCGGGCAGGACGGTGGCTGATTCGAATATGCCGATGGCTCCCTTGAGAGTGTGGGCAGCGCGATGGAGGCGCACGCAATCCTGTTGCGTCAAGGCGGTGCGCAGCTCCATGAGCATTTGCGGGGCGCTCTCCAGATACATTTTTATCAGCTCGTTCAACAAGGGCCGATCGTCATTGACACGTTTGAGAGCCGTCGCGACTTCAAAGACTTTCATGGAGGTCGGCGGCGCGTGGTTGGTCTCGGCGGCCGGCCTGGTCGGCTCGATCGGTGGATGGTCGGATAAGGGATCGATGACGGCCCAGAGCTGTTCCGCGTGAAGCGGTTTGGTGAGGTATTCATCCATGTCGGCGGCGAGGCAGCGTTCGCGGTCGCCCTTCATGGCGTGGGCCGTCAGCGCGATAATGGGCACGCGCCCGCCTGTCTTCTTTTCGTGGGCGCGAAGTTCGGCGGTCGCCTCAGAGCCATCCATGCCGGGCATTTGCATATCCATCAGGACCAAATCGAACGGCTGCCGGCGAAAGGCTGCTATCGCCTCATGGCCATTCTTGGCTACGTATACAGAATGGCCGCGCCGCTCCAACAGTCGCACGACCAGCTTTTGGTTGACCGAATTGTCTTCGGCAAGCAAGACGCGCAGCGGTTTATGGCTTTGCGGCGGCGCAACCATGGCAGGTCGCGCGATTGGCCGCGGCGCGCCGCCGAGACCGGTCAGAATCGTATTGAGCAGGTCCGACTGCTTGATCGGCTTCGTTAAATAGGCAGCGACGCCCAGCTCGCGGCATCGGGTCCGGTCCGACGAAGCGGCCGCCGAAGAGAGCATCATCACGGTACTTCGCGTCAGCTCGGGATGGTCCTTGATTTTCTCGGCCAACATAAAGCCGTCGATATCGGGCATCATGCAATCGACGAGCACCAGGGGAAAGGGATGTTTATCGGCCAAAGCCTGTTCCAACATGGCCAGGGCTTCGGCCGCGCCGGCGACCGCGCTGGGGTTCATGCCCCAGTTCGTCAGGATCTCGACCAGCAGACGCCGATTGACCGCATTGTCATCGACGATCAACACTGGCAAGCCGATCAATGCCGCCGACGGCAAAGCGGAGCCTTCGTGCCAGCCCTTCTGGAGGCCGAAGCTGCGCGCTGAAATGAAACGTGCTGCCTGTGCCTTCCGTACTCTCGACCCGGACGACTCCACCCATCAGCTCTGCCAGTTGGCGCGAGATGGCGAGGCCCAAGCCGGTGCCTCCATATTTCCGTGTCGTCGAGCAGTCGGCTTGTGAGAAGGCCTGGAAAAGAAGCGGTATTTTATTCGCGGGAATACCGATGCCCGAGTCGCTGACGGCGAATTTCAGCTCCACCTCGTCGTCGCGGCGCCAGCCGGTCGAGACATCGACGACAACTTCACCGACATCCGTGAACTTGATGCCATTGCCTACGAGATTAACGATGATTTGCCGCAGCCGGCCGGCATCGCCGACCAAGGAATCCGGCACGTCCGGACTTACATGACAGACTAGCTCGAGCCCCTTCTCCTCGGCGCGATGGGCCAAAGTACGAATCGTGTCCTCCAAGGTGTCGCGGAGCAGGAAAGGGAACGGGTCGAGTTCCAGTTTGCCGGCTTCGATCTTGGAGAAATCAAGGATGTCATTAAGCAACGAAAGCAGGGCGTCGGCGGAAACCTTGACCATTGTTAGGAACTCGCGCTGATCGGGGTTGAGGTCCGTCTCCAGAGTCAGCGCGGTCATGCCGATAATGCCGTTCATGGGCGTGCGAATCTCATGGCTCATGTTGGCCAGGAACTCGCTCTTGGCGCGGTTGGCCGCCTCGGCCGCCTCCTTGGTTTTCTGGAGTTCGGCTTCCGTTTGCTTTTGGGCCGTCACGTCGCGCGAGATGCCGAGCGTGCCGATGATACTGCCGTCGGCATCGCGAAACGGCAGCTTGGTCGTGGACACCCAGCGGCTCCGGCCATCGGGCCAGGTTTCCTTTTCTTCCTTGACGATGATCGGCTTGCCGGTGCGAATGATCTCGCGCTCGTCTTCAAAAGCGGGTCGTGCATGCTCGTCGGTGAAGAGATCGAAGTCCGTTTTCCCGAGCGCCATGGCCGGATCGCTGAAGCCGAAGCGCTCGGCGAGGGCACGATTGACACGCAGAAAGCGGCTATCCAGATCTTTGAAGTAGATGCTATCCGGCACGGAATCCATCAGGCTATGCAGCAGATAGCGCTCGTAGGCCAGCTCGGCCTCGGCCTGTTTGCGATGCGTGATGTCGAGACACATGCCTGACATGCGCACGGTACGGCCCTGGGGATCGCAAAACACGGCGGCGCGGGCGGTCAAGAAGTGAACGGAGCCATCGGGCCAGATGACGCGGTAATCGATGTCGAACGGCTCGTCGAACTCCAGCGATCGCGTGACGCTATCGTTGACGCGCTCGATGTCGTCTGGGTGGACGCAGGCTTCAAAGGCCTGGTAGGTTCCCGCGAAGCTGCCGCGCGGCAGACCGAAAATGTCGTGCATGCGATCGTCCCAGAGGATCGTGTTATCCTTGACCCCCCAAAACCAGGTGCCAATCTGTGCCGCTTCGAGAGCCAGATTGAGCCGGGCCTCGCTCTCGCGCAATGCCACTTCTGCCTGTTTATGAGCATGAATGTCGGTACACGTCCCGAACCATTGCACGATTTGCCCGTTGGAGTCGTGCAACGGCAGCGCCCGGCCCAAAAACCAACGAAAAGAGCCATCGGCTCGGAGCAAACGATATTCAATCTCATACGTCTCGCCGGTCGCAATCGCCTGTCTCCAACAGTCCATCGAGCGCTGGCGATCGTCCGGATGAAGCTGCGTCCTCCAGCCGAAGCCGACACTTTGCTCGTAATTCAGGCCGGAATAGTCGAACCAGCGCTGGTTGAAATAGAAATGCCAGCCGTCCGGTTTCGTGGCCCAGACGATCTGCGGCAACGCCTCGGTCAATTGCCGATAGTCTTTTTCACAGCGCCGCTGGGCGGCCAGCGCCTGATCGCGCTCGCAACGCATTTGTTCCACTTCAGCGCGGAGAGTGTTCTCGCGCTCATGCCAATCCGCGGGCGCTGGCGCGCCAAGGTTATTCTGCGGGCCCATTACGGTACCCCAAATTTTTGGAGAGATCGATCGCGGGACATGGTCCGGACGGCGAACGTGATTATTCTATCGGAGGAGATGGGAATACACAATTTGGCGAGCCGGGAGCGTCAGCGACCGGAGCGGAGAACGTTTTCAAGAGCCGGGAGCGTTAGCGACCGGAGAAAATCTGCACAAGTGTAATGCGCTCCGGTCGCTGACGCTCCCGGCTCGTCAAATACTGTAGAACTCCGGTCGCTGACGCTCCCGGCTCGCCAAGACAAACCGCCGTAAATTCGGCGGTTTTCGTAACTTTCTCAACGCTGTTGTCAGTAATAGGCAACGGCCACGGATTCCCCGCCTGCGCGCGTCGCGAGAGCGGGAAGTATCGGTGCGGCAGAGTAAGGGAGAAAGTGGACGGACCCATCAGCGAACGCAAAATGACCGCCGCCAGAATGGACGGACCAGAAATGCATTAGGGAGCATTTGTCCAAGACGGAACCTGGCCCAAATTTGTTAGATATGTTTGAGCAGCCGTCCAACCAACCAATTCTAACGTCGTCCTCAACGACGCCGAGATATGCATCCAATCGGTACCCTCCCGGGATATTTCCATACCAGCCCCCGATCTGAGCTTCTCGATTTGCTGGGCGCTCCCCAGCTATCAGGGTATTGGACGCACCGTCTGTAACGTCGGAAAGATGAACTCTAGAATCAAGAAAGAGTATGCCGTTTTCCGCCCTTGATTTGGTTCCTGCAACACCCATGTACGAAGTTGCAGTTGGGAAATTAAATGCACCTTCGATGTTAGGATCCTCAGTTGGGCATTGAAACAGTGCAATTACTTGATTTCTTGCCTCATGCGGCGGATTATTCAAATAAATTGGCTCAATAGAGAATGCTTTCACCGTGAGTGCCCACAAGTTTTCCTGCTCGAGATAAGGCAGAAGACGAGCGTGCCAATGCAATAATGGAAAAGAATCCACATCAGGTCCATAGGGGGCATAATTGGAGCGTTTCGACTTATGCAAATGAGTCATTCCAGGAGGAAATAAACTGTGAGCATTGTGGTATTGCTGCAATGCCAGGCCGATTTGTCGAAGCTGGTTCGAGCATGCTGCCTTGGACGCCGCCTCACGCACATGGAAGACTGCGGAAAGAAGCAATCCTGCCAATAATAGTAAAATACTAATCGACAGGATCGCTTCTAGCAACGAAAAACCTCGCCTACTCCTGATGTTGCCCATTTTACCCTCCTGAATCGCTCAGAACCATAGGCTAAATGCTGGATTAAATCTTTCATTAACGAGGTCGCCTGATTGTGCGCGATTCATTAAGTTCCTTAAGCAGCAGGCGAAATCTTTATCATAGGTCCAACATTTTACCCATTCCCACTTCCAGCCCCGGCGGGCGCGATACAACCATACCAATCTGTCTCTACCCAATCTGACGTATTCCTAACTGGATCGCATTCGTAGAACGTCAATTCTCCTCCCGGAATCGTTGGGCAGTACTGCTCAAAGGTGGTTTTCCTCATCCAATTGGAGTCGCCCATTTGTTGGCAAGTATATCCGGCATATACGTTGCTCGAGCAATTTCCACCCACGCAGCCGAGGCAGTCGACGATAGCAAGCTCCCACGTGCTAATCGGACCTCCGAAATCCTGCGTATAGCAAAAGACTTCATGGCAATCCACCGAACAATCGGCATGGACTTCTCCCAATCGCACGGCCAGCAATCCAAACAAAACAAAACAAAGCATTGAGCCAAAAACAAGACATTTCCAGAACGAATCATACCAAGACCTCCCATAAAAAGACGTCAGACAGCCAAAACAGGTCGTCACTAGCCGCGCGAACGGCGCTTAAATCGGCGATACGTCAACACGGTCGCTCCGCATAGAGCGCAGACTAATAGGCAAACAGCCGCTCCGAAATACAACCGATTTTTCTCCGCTTCTGTGCGAACACTGGCACGCAAGTCAGCGGGCGATTTACGCAAGTTGGCCTTTGAAACGACTAACTTGGAACCATCCTCCTGCGATAAAGAGAAGCTCTTTGTCTTCGAATCCGAAATCAAGGTGTTTGGAGGATATTCAATACTAAGCTCTTTTTCATCGATGTGTGAATTAACTTCCACGCTAGTCATTTTGGAATCAAATCGTTGCCAACACTTCTGGTCGGAGGACATACATATTACCCCGGCACGAAATTAGATCAACCTAATTCCATTGGAGCGGCATATTGGGTCTGCGGATGAAGGAAATAACTCATAACATGTCGAGGCATCCCGCTCAACTTCCTCATGAATCCGAACAACCGCTCTTGCAACGTCGGCTTGTCCGGCGGCAGGCCAGCCTTGTTGATGTTCCCCTTCATGTCATTGTTCAAATATTCCACCGGATTGAGTTCCGGCGAATACGTCGGCAGGTAAAACAACTCGATCTGCTCCTGACGCGCCTCTACCCAGGACTGTACCTCCGCCTTGGTGTGGGAGCCCAACTGGTCCACGATCAACAGAATCTTCCGCTTCGCCCCACTGATCAAGAGAGTCAAGAACTGGAGAAAGACTTCCGCCGTGAACGACCCCTTGTACGTCATAAAACGCACCGTGCCCTCATTGCTGATCGCCGAGATCTGATTGACCCGCAGATGTGGTTGCGGCACCTCCATGGTGGCACGCTCGCCCCGGCGGGCATAACCCGAACCGGGATGGTGGTCGGCCTGCACGCCAACCTCATCCGCCCACAAAATCTCCGCGTTGTCTCGTTGGGCTTGGGCCTCAATGGCCGGATAGGTATCCTGCAACCACTGTTCGACTTCATCGGGATCTTGGTGACGCGACTTGCGGGCGGGCTTTTTGGAGGTGTAGCCCCAGCGTTGGAGATACTTGCCCACGGTGCGTAGGGCCAGTTCGATGCCGAGATCTCTTCGGATGAGGTCGGCGACGGCTTGGCGTGTCCACAGGGCGTGTTTCAGGCCCACTTGCTGGGGCGAGAAGTAGTCGATCTGGTCGCGAATGGTTTGAGCTTGGGCCTCGGAGAGCATACGGCCCGAGCCCAAAGGCCGGCCGGTGCGCCCGCCGGGCAGGGCGTCCAAGCCTTCGGCGTAATAGGCGGTATTCCAGCGGGAGATGGTTTCGCGGCGGACGCCGAGGAGTTCGGCGAGATCGGTTTCGGAATAGCCAAGCTCCAAGCCATGCAAGGCACGCAAACGCAAGGTCTCCAACGAATCGTCCGAGAGATGGCGGGCATCGGGAAGAGTAATAGACATAGTAACACCTCGAAGCTCGGGCTGAGGTACTTGTAATTCTAGATTAGTGAGCAACTACCGTGCCAGGGTAATATTCTGCTCCACTCCTTTGGCAACCACTCCCCGCATGGCGCCTTGGCATAAGTTGCATCAATTGAAAAGTCTACTTGTCGAGAAGAGGCATAGGCCACCCGCGCACAGACAAAATCCTGCGAAGGAATGAGGTGGAGAAACTCTTTTTCCGCTCTGGCATGCGAGCTCTGGAGTTCGACGCAATCTACGGAGTTGATGCGTACACGCTGATTGGCTATAAAATAATCATTCAAATCATATGTTCTGCATTCGTCAGTCATTCCGCGCACACAAGTCATGATCGTCGTCAAGCTAGGCGACCGAGCGTCCAGGCTACGTGCGGGCACGTTCACGCTGCCTCTAGGATATTTGCCGGCTTCGACGATCGGCCTTAAATTCTGACCTGTTAATCCCTTTTGAACGCTGATATACGGCCTTAGTTCATAAGTATTATTACTTTGAGACCATTGATACCCATTCATTTCCCATCGAAAGTTACTGCCATCAAGGACTAAAGTCGATGTTTCCTCCAAAACGGTATCCTTTGGAGGTATCACCTTCATTTCCTTTGTTCTGATTCTATAGATGAAGTCCGTCAAGTATCCCGCGCTATCCGTCCTTTTTGATGTCCACGCAAAGCGCGCGGAGCGAATCTGCTTCGACCGCTTTTCCCAGGCGGCACGGATGTCCTCAATCGTGACTCGATTCTGGGCATGAACGGGGTGGCCGCAGGCGCAGGGCAATCGCATCTAAACGCCTGTTCATTATTGGCTGTTCAGTTGTCAGGGACAAGGTTACTGCGAATGATTCTGGTGGAACGTACCCGTTTCACGGAGGAAAAGACTCATGGCGCAGACCCAAGCAACCCCCTTTCTTGCCGCTTTTGCCCAGTTGCAGGATCCACGCATCAACCGTACCAAGCATCACCGACTGCTGGACATCCTCTTCATCGCCCTGTGCGCTGTCGTCAGCGGCGCCAACGATTGCGTGGCCATGGAAAAGTTCGCCAAGAGCAAGCGCGTCTGGCTCGAAAAATTCCTGGATCTGCCCGACCGCGTGCCGTCGCATGACACCTTCGCTCGTGTGTTCGCCGCCCTGGATGGCAAAGCCTTTGTCGAGTGTTTTCTGAGCTGGGTGACCAGCCTCGAACGGAGTACGTCCGGCCAGGTGGTGGCCATCGACGGCAAGACGGCTCGTGCGACGTTGGATCGAGCCAAGAGCAAGCATCCGCTTCATGTCGTTAGCGCCTGGGCCACGGAGAACCAATTGCTTTTGGGTCAGGAAGTGGTCGATGACAAATCCAATGAGATCACAGCGATTCCTAAACTGTTGGAGGTGTTGGAATTGACGGGAGCGATTGTGACTTTGGATGCCATGGGATGTCAGAAAGAGATTGCCAGCAAGATACGAGAAAAGGGAGCCGATTATGTGCTGGCGGTGAAAGGGAATCAGGAGCATTTGGTGTTGATCGCGTTTTGAAGTGAGGCCATTTTCGCGGCTTGAGATGAGGCCAACAGGAGTTGCCCGGCGAAGCGGGGTGAGCGTGGCGAGGTCCTATCCTTGGCGCGGTTACTTGGCGGACGGCTCTTCGGGGCCGCGATGAACACGATAGGATTTGCCCTTCAATTTCACGATGGTTGCGCCGTCCACGACGCGATCCAACAACGCCATCGCCAGGGGAGCATCGCCCAGGTATTCGGCCCAGGACTCGAAGTCGATGTTGGTCACCAGCGCCGTGCTGACCCGTTGGCTCCGCGCGTCGATGATCTTGTACCACAAGCTGGCGGCCTGCGGACACAGGCTGCGTTCAATGCGGTCCAGACCAAATTCGTCGATGATTAACAACTCGAAGCGGGCATAGAAGCGTACACGGTCGTGGATCGTTTGGTCGGCCAAGGCCGCAGTCAGATCTTCCAGGAGAGCACCGCTGGTCGTGTAAAAGACGCGATAGCCCTGCACGCAAGCGGCCTGACCGATGTTCTGAATCAGCCGACTTTTTCCCAAGCCGGATTGGCCGACGAACACCAGGTTCTGACAGCGGCGGACGAAGTCACAGCCAACCAAGGTTTCAAGTTGCGTCCGTGGGAGCGACGGGTTGAAGCTCCAATCGAAGTCGCTCAGTGGTTTCAGTTCGCGGAAGTGGGCATCCTTGATGCGTCGTTCGATGCTACGTTGGCGACGCAAGCCCGCCTGGTCGGTGAGCAAACGGTACAGGAACTCCAGATGCGAGCGGCCGCTTTGCTCGGCGTCGAGTACGACGGCATCGAGCTGTTCGGCAGTCATGGGGACGCGCAGCGTGGCGAAGTCGGCGAGGATCTGCTCACGCAGAGGTGGCGTCGGTGTTGGTTTCGCTGAACGGTTTTTCTTGGGACGAGGCGTCATTGGCGGCTTCCTCAGGCAAGAGCAAATGCTGATAGTCGCTGGTTGGCCGTGGACCGACCGCGTCGGCACGCAACAACGGGTCCAGCGTGTCACGATGCAGATCGGCCAGTTCCTCCAGGAGCGGCTTGGGCTTGGCGGTCGCGGCAAGGATGCGTCGGATTGCCGCCAAGGAGTAGGCGCCGAAGCGGACGGCACGCTCGAAGGCGGCCTGTACATCTTTGCGTTGGTAGTGGGCTACCACTGCCAACAGTTGCTGGGCCTGTAGTTTGCCCTGGACTTGCTTGGCGAGCAAGCCGTCGAGGAACTGTACGGCCACCGGCCCCAGTTCCGTGAAGCGTTGCCGTAACAGCAGTTCACGCTGGCCGGGGTCGTCGGCGGGATGATGGGTCTTGTTGGTCTGGCGAACGCCCGTGTGGGAGCTGGCCACGAGAAGGTGGCGTGCGATCTCCTCCAGACCGATCGAGTAGATGACGACTTCACTCTCGGTGACGCGTACAGGTAGCACCTGGCCGATGTACGTCCACGGCACGGAGTACAGGTTGAGCCGATGGGTGACGTAGCCCTCGACGCTCACGTGGCGATAGATGACCTGGGCGGTGTCGAAGTCACAGGTCGGCAGCGTCAGCAAGTGTGGTTGTTCGTGTTGGTGACGCTGGAGTGGCGTCTCCTTGAAGTCGCGTAGGACACGGATGTCGGCGACGTTGTGCAGCCACCAGGTGGTCACCTCGTTGAGATGCTCGAGGGTGTCGAAGGTGCGACCATTGAGCAAACTGCTTTCGACGTGGAACATCTTTCGCTCGACTTTACCCTTCGTTTGCGGTCGGCGCACGCGGCAGGCTTGTGGCCGGAAGCCGTAATGCGTGGCGAAGGCCAGGAACTTGGGGTTGTAGATAACGCCATCGGCGTCATGACGCAGCACCACGGCTTTGAAGTTGTCATACAGGCAGACCCGCGGACGCCGCCAAGATGGTGGAAGGCATGTACGTGTTCTCGCAAGGTCGTTGTTAGATCCATCGATTCCACGAAGCGTAGATACTGCCGGCGGGAGTAGCCGAGCAAATAGCTGAAGAGGTACACACGCCGGCGGCCTTCACGTGTAAAGTCGATGTCATAGACGCCGTAGTCCATTTGGGCTTGGATCCCTGGCCCGGTCTCGAAGCGCGGCACGGGTGGCCGCGCGGCGCGTGGCCGCAACAATCCCAGGCGCTGACGTACGACGGTGTACTGGCCAGTGAAACCGCGTGCTTGCAACTCTTCCAAGGCGCGCATGGTGGTGAGATTCGGGTACTTGGCAAGCAACTCCTTCAAGAGCGGCTCGAAGGGATCAATGATGCTGTGGCGTGGACGGGGCCGGGCGACCCGTCCGTCCCGCTGAGCTTGCACCTGTGCCAACGCGCGTGTCACGGCGCCACGCGACAGGCCCAATTCTTCCGCGATGGCACGCAACGACATCCCACTCTGACGCCGTTGCACGATCTCCAGACGCAACGCCTCATTCATGGCAGCCTCATACGCTTGAGGTCCGGTCCCAACACCAACTCCGCCACCACATGGGACTGATCGCCGACACGCGCCAATATCGGCTGGAGGATCTCACGATCCTGCGTTCGCAACTCAAGCACGTTCGGCGTCCGAAGCCAATTCTCCAGACGAGTCAGTGTTTCCAAAGCCTGTCTCAAATGCTTCGCCAGCCAGTTCCCGGCTCCACTCAGACGTGGATCCCGCAATGCCGTCGGCATACCGTTTACCTGAGCCAACGCCTCACGAGGCTTCGCCAGCACGAACGCCGCCTGCTCGTCACTGGCACCTTGCAACAACTCGATCACGCCGCTCACTTCCTGAGCCGTCAACGTCTCCCGGCGCGTCAACTCCAACAATGCTTCCTGGTTGCCCACGGGCAACCGCGTCAATTGACGGGCCAACGACGGACCCACTAATCCCAAACGCAAATCCTCTTTCACCGCCACACTCAACCGCTCCAACAACGCCAGGCGGCGACACACCCAACTCTTGTGTCGGCCCAACAAGTGGGCCGCTTCCACCTGCGTCATCCCATCGTCACGTACCAACCCCTGGACAACCCAGGCCTCCTCCAACTCCCGTACCGGACCCTGACCACGGTTCAACCCCAGAATCGCCGCCTTTGCCGTCGGCTCATCCACCTCCAATACTCGTACGCTCAAACTCCTTAACCCACCTACCTGGCGTGCCGCCGCATAACGCTTGAAGCCGTCGAGGAGTTCCAATTTTTGCTCACGCATACACACCACCACCGGTGACAACTGCCCCCAACGACGCAGCGATCCCGCCATTGCTTCCTCCGCCTCCAAATCGGTCAGGCGATAACGCCGATAGTGCTGGCCCAGGTCGGCAAGCATCACCGGTCGTGAGATACCGTCGTTCCAAGCCATGTACGTACCCTCCACCAAACCTCCCTCTTTCCTCCATTCGAAGAAAGGAAACGGGGGACGCAAAATCGCTCTCGCGACCGCCCGCTCCTCTCTCCGGTTTGGGGTGGAGGCACTTTATCCTGGCTGCTCGCTCAAAAATATCTGCAAAGACTTGGTCACGACGTATCTGGAGGCCGCACACGCTCGGTCACACGTTCCGAACGCCAGCGCCGACGCCGCGACCGATAGCGCGCCTCACGATCCAACACGCGACGTAACGCCAGTCGGCAGGCCAAACTACAGAATCGCTTGCACGATTGTTCATCGGCGATCGGGAAAAGCTCATAACAACCCGGTCGATCGCAGGGCCGCCTGGCAAAATCATCGCACGCAGACCCTGGGCGCTGGCCCTCGCGCGGCAAAGCTTCGTCAGCTGACTCGGTTCGCTGTTGCTGACGCTGTCGCTCGCGATACCGCCGGCTCTGTTCCCGCCGCCGCTCTTGGCCTCGCTCGGTGGACCGATAACGCTGGCTCGCCTGCCAGCGTCGCCACCGCTGTGCCTCCCGGCGACAGGCCGCGCTGCAATAGCGCGCCTGAGGACGCGCCGGCGTGAAGCGTCGCTCACAACCCTTGAGCAAACAACGCCGCGTTCGACGAAGACATGGTGCCTCTGGCCGTTGGCCACAGAAATGCTGAAATGAGGGTGGGCCCAAGGGAGGTCTTGCTCCCGCCGGTCAAGTCTCGGGGCCAGGTTGCGCCTGGCTCCGAGGCGTTTTGGCGCCGAGTGGCGCTGGGAAGTGCTTCAAGCCTATCACAAAATCCCAACCAAAGAACCACGCCGCGTGCTGGCCCGGGACAGTGCACGCCTATGGCCCTCTACGAAAGCGCGCGGCCTGGCCCGCGATCCTGCCTGCGCGCCCTGGCCCGGGCCACCGCGGAATTTTGGCCCCATGCTAAAACGCTGCTGACACATTTGGAGCAGGACATCGTGGAGGCGTTTGCCGCCGTGGACGAGGGTCGTAGCACGGCAACGGTGCAAACGCACACGGAGCAGGACAAGGGGCACGGTCGCTTGGAAACGCGCTGGACGCAGACGATGGCGGTACCCAAGACGTTGCGTCATCAGGAGGATTGGCGGGATCTGGTGAGCATCGCCCGTTGCACGCGTAGCTACCAGGAGGGTGGAGTGGAGAAGTCGGAGGTGCGTTATTTTATAAGCAGCCTGCAACCCAAGGCGAAGCAGATGGCGGGAGCGATACGGAGTCATTGGGGAGTGGAGAATGGCTTGCATTGGGTGTTGGACATGTATTTTGCGGAGGATCGCAATCGTGCTCGGACGGGCCATGCGGCAGGGAACCTGGCGTTGTTACGACGCTGGGTCATCTCGTTATTGCGGCAGGACGAATCGACCAAAGGCGGCATCGAGAAGAAGCGCTTGCAAGCAGGCTGGAACGACGAAACGCGCGAGGCCATTCTTGGCCTTTTTATGGGGGATTAGATGCGATTGCCCTGGCCGCAGGCGCCCAATAGAACGATGCCGATAGATAGGACAAAAGGGATCCGTTCTCGTAATAAACGTATCATGGGCTTGGCCGCCGCCTTATTCCTGAGAGGAAACAAATGCTACTATTGGTATCGTAATTGACTTCTTAGTCCCGGTTGCAGGCTTGATTTCGACTGTCAAATCAAAGGCTAATCTTCCTACTTGCGTGGGAGTGAAGTCGATCGAAATCTGCTTTTCCTCGAATTTTGGCGTCACCACGCAGGGAGAATCCGCTGACTTCGAGGTAACCGAACATCCGACAATCTCGAATGGTTTGCCCGTGAGAGATAGAAGCGTAACGATTTCCTTGGCGGAATTTCCGAGACAGATATTTCCAATTAGTAAGCTTGGCGGAGACGCGATCACATCTTCCGTGCGCAAAAAGGATAGGGGGATTTTTTTGCTGCCCAATGCCTCTTGGGAGTCCGAGACAGGCTATAAAATCAGTTCATCGGTGATAAGGCCGAGTCCTCCAGGCAACTTATTTGGCGAAACGAGCACGACATACTTCTGCGTTCTTAAATCGTTCTTTACAACCGTCGCACCGAACCGGTTTCCGGCGATCGAAGCAACGATCTCTTTCAGCGGCACCTTCGAAGAAACATTGACTGCAAAGGGAGTTACTGCGTCGGCGAGCGTCGAGACTACGCCAAGATAGGCCTTGGGTGGGTCGCATCGCAAAACCGGACGAACAGATCCTTTGACAACCCAGGAATCCTGCCGCGCCGATGAGCCAACTAGAATTGGGGTAATCGAAAAGGAGAACGGAAAACTTTCAGCATCCTGGTCTTTCGCATTCTTCGGAGTAAGGTCGACCGTTGCTGTTATTACACGCTTTTCTCGAGCTGGGATGTCGAGTGATTTTGGTTCGATAGTGGTACAAGAGCACGAAAGGGCAAAGGAAGATATCGAAACGGCGGCATCGCTTACATTTTCAATTGTCATGCGATGAACGTGGGCATGCGTCTCCCAGACATTGCCCATCTCGAGCGATTGCGGCGCAAGATTGAGTGAAAGATAGCGATTTGAAGTCGTGCTACCTGCTTCTTTTTTGTAGAACACGAAGTAACCCAACGCTCCCAGCAAGGAAAGACAAAGGGCAGTAAAATAGATTCTCGTTCGGAAAGGAGTAGGCATCTTGGGCGCCTCTAACGAGGTTTTGCAAGGCGGTATCGCACCCACGAAGTATTAGAGTAAGTTCGGATGAGCTGAAGTTATCACCCTGTAGTCTAAATGGTCAAGCTATTTCTTCCGATTTTGTCGAATCTGGGTGAGCAGCTGTTACTTGGGTGGGAAATTCGCATGGTTGCTCGTAAGCTAAAGGGAAGCTGGAAATCTACTTTGATTCTTCACAAATGGGAGCGAAGCCATGCCTACCCAACCCGCTTCTGCTGTCGCTAACCAAACACGCGAACAACGAATCGAAGCCCTTATGAAAGAGCTTCAGCCTCTGGTCGATGCCACGGTTCGCCAGTTGGTGGAGCGGGCGGTCGATGTGCCGGAAGCGCAGGAGTTCGGTGCCATTGATTTTGAGTTTCGGGACGCGGGGCAGAAGTTGGTCAGCGAGGTCCGGCAAGCCAGTTTGGCGAGCCGGAAAAAAAGGGCTACGTAGGTTGTAGCGTCACCTGTCCAGACTGCACGTATGCGGCGAAATTTCACTCCTTCCAACAACGTCGGGTCCTGACGATTCATGGGGAGATGCAGGTTCGGCGAGCCTATTACTACTGCGGTCGGTGCAAGCAGAGTTTTATTCCCTACGACGACGCGTTGGGGCTCATGGACGAGATCAGTCCGGGACTGGTTCCCCTGGTCTGTTTGGCCGGGACGCTGTTACCCTTTGCCGACGCAGCCGAGGATGTGCTGAAACGCTTTTCGGGAGTGCGTGTGTCGACCTCGACAGTGCTGCGAACCACGGAGGGCCAAGGCGAGCGTTTGCGGGCGCAACAAAAAGAAGGGCGGATGGTCGAGCCGATCCAGCCCGAGCCGCACTGGACGGCGTCGCGGCCGCAAGGCCAACCGACGGCCTATGTGGGCTTGGATGCGTTCAGCGTGCCGATGCAAGGAGCGGGTGGCGGCAAAGCAGAACATCGGATGTTGTACACGGCGTTGCTGTACACACCGCGGAAAGAGCATACGCGTTACCTGGTCGACTTTGAACTGGATGCGTTAGCGGAGCAAGTACGGTCGCAGGCACGGGGGCTAGGGATCAAGCAGGTGAGCGAACTGATTGCAGTGACCGACGGCGGCAATGGTTTGGAGGAGGCGTTGCAACGACACTTGGCCGACTATTTGACGACGATATTGGATTGGTATCACGCCGCCGAACACCTGTGTGACTTCGCGAAGGTTTTGTATGGCCGTGATGAAGAGGCCCGGAAACAGTGGCAAGATCAGGCGAAAGGGATTTTGTATGAGCACGGGGGCGAAGCGTTGCTCACCCACTTGCAGACAATCTCGTTGCCCCCGCGTGCGTCGGCGGAAGTTCAGGAGGAGTTGCGGAAACTAATTGGTTACTTCAAGAACAATCGCCATCGCACCGATTATCCGACGTATCGGAGAAACGGCTGGGACATAGGCAGCGGTCCGACGGAAGCGGGTTGCAAGATCATCGGCGCACGCTTGAAGGGATCGGGCATGCGTTGGGTCGAGGATGGAGCGGCCACGGTGGCAGCGTTACGAGCTCTGTATGTCAGCGGCGGCAAAATCTGGGACGGCTTTTGGTCCCAGCCCCACCGAGCGGCGGCTTGAAAGTCACCCAAGTAAAAGATGCACACCCGTCGAATCTTCGGATTAGAGCGGTTCGCTTGCACACCGCACACAGGCGCGCCGGGAGCGTCAGCGACCGGAGTTCTTCCATATTTGGCGAGCCGGAAGCGTCAGCGACCGGAGGTTGTGAATGAATTTGTCCTGATGGATCAACCGAGTCTTTGACTCCGGTCGCTAACGCTCCCGGCTCGCCAAATACTGTTCTTTACAACAACTCCCGTATCGGTGTCGGGTCATCGAGTACCGACACGGGCCGGCCGTTCGGCTCCAGGAGCTGTAGCTTCGGATCGATGCCGAGAACTTCGTAGATAGTCGCGTGGATGTTGCATGGCGTGACGGCGCGTGTGGCGGGTCGTTGGCCCAGCTTGTCGGTCGAGCCGATGACTTGGCCGCCTTTGACGCCGCCGCCGCCCATCAGGCAGAACATCGCGTCGCCCCAGTGATCGCGGCCGGGCGTGCCCATGCTGCGCGGGCGCCGCCGTTGCCGCCGTCGTTCATCTTCGGCGTGCGGCTGAACTCGCCGCAGAGAACGACGAGCGTCGAGTCGAGCAGACCGCGGTCTTCGAGGTCGGTGAAGAGGGCGGCCACCATTTGATCGACCTTGGGCAGGTAATTCTCATAGCCCTGTTGCAGGTCCCAATGGTGATCCCAGCCGCCTAGATGGACGGTGACAAAGGTCGAGCCGGCCTCGACCAGGCGGCGCGCCAACAGGGCACTTTGCCCCCAGTTATGCCGGCCATAGCGGTCGCGCAATTTCGGATCTTCCTTGTTGACATCAAACGCATGCCGTGCCGCCCGACCCGTGACGAACTCGTAGGCCTCTTGCGAAAACCGATCCATCGCCTTTGATTCGGCCAGCGTATCAAGCTCCTGCCGCGCCAGATCGAAGTGCTTCACCAACGAGCGGCGGTCATCGAGCCGATCGACGTTTAGCCCGGCGGCCAGGTTCAGGTTGCTGACCTTGAAATTCGGGTCGTTCGGGTCGGAAACCGTCTCGAAGGGATTATGCTGCGTGCCGAGCATGTTGCCGCCGAAGTAGCCGGGCCGCAAGCCGATGCTCATGCCATATGGCACGGCGACATAGCCGGGCATCCCCTTTTTGCGGGCGCCTAACTCACGGTTGACGATGGCGCCGATCGAAGGGAATTTACCAGTGTTATTGGCTCCGCTAACTCCCATATCCTTCGTCGTGAGCATGCGATGCCCACCCGCGAAATGGTCGCCCGAATCGTCGTGCAGCGAGCGGACCATCGAAAACTTGTCGGTGATCTTCGCCTGGAGGGGAAACAGTTCGGTCACGTCGAAGCCCGGCACGCGCGAGCGAATCGGCTTCCAGATGCCGCGATACTCCGCCGGAGCGTCCGGCTTCATATCGTACATATCCATGTGACCCGGCCCGCCGTCGAGCCAGATGAGAATGACCGAGGTCTTCTTCGACGCGTTTGGCGAGGCTTCGCGCGCTCGCAAGAGCTGCGGCAAGCCAACCGCCGCCATGCCCGCAACGCCCAGGGTGAGAAAGCTACGGCGACTCAGACCATCGCAATAGCGGCGTGAGGACGAGCCCATTTCGAGACGAAACATGGTGTCACCTCCGTGAAAGCGCGAGAAAGCCCCTGGGGAAGGGGAGCGCTTTTCAGAAGTGTATCAGCGCGAACGGGTGGAGGCCAATGGAAATGGTGTCCGGCGTTTCGGGGGGCGTGAGAAAATTCTCCTGTGGTGAACCAGGTTTCAGCGGCCGCGCCGCTTAGCCGCGACCGAAGGGGAACGATGCCCCGGTTGGTGCAGCGTCCCCGAATGCCCCGCACAACCCCCGGCAAGCCGGGGGCTATATAAGGAAACTCGCAAATCACTCAAAAATCCCCCAACAGCTCACCACCACCAGCCGTAACGGCACCCCAAAATACACTCGGTGAAATGTCCGGCGTCAAACTCTTAACGCTGCCATCGAAAAGCGCCGTTAGCATCGCGCGATGCGGCGTCTGTGGAATTCGCGGATCGCAATCCGCGACCGAGGGCTGCACCTGAAACATTAAGCCGGGAATCGAGCTGGTGCTTACGGGAGGGCTGCCGCTTGTAACCGGAATCGCGTCGATATAGGCTTTGTTATTGTTAGGCGTGAACCAGCGAAGATTGGCTCCATTATCGGCGAAGGTAGTGCGATGGAGAAGAACGGCCGCTTTTCCAGGCTGTTCTATTAGATTCGGAAAATGCACAAACCAATTAAAATCTGCTATGCCGCAATTTTGTGCGTAATGTTCGGTGAAGGCGATAGTATGAGAACTTCCATCTGGGAACGCACTCGTCAAGCGCGGATCACGTAGAAACACTTGTGCGTTGGCCCCATAACTCGACACACCCATGCCGTTTTTGGCTCCTGTAATTGTCGGATCGGCCGGACTAATATAGGTGTCAACAGTAAACGCACTACCCTTCAGATTATTTCCTTCAGTGTAAGCTCGATAAAAATTTCCTTGCTCGATGAACGGGAGCAAAGATACGTAAAGAGATTGACCGTTACCCAGGGCAATCGCATCTAATCCCCCATAAAAAGGCCAAGAATGGCCTCGCGCGTTTCGTCGTTCCAGCCTGCTTGCAAGCGCTTCTTCTCGATGCCGCCTTTGGTCGATTCGTCCTGCCGCAATAACGAGATGACCCAGCGTCGTAACAACGCCAGGTTCCCTGCCGCATGGCCCGTCCGAGCACGATTGCGATCCTCCGCAAAATACATGTCCAACACCCAATGCAAGCCATTCTCCACTCCCCAATGACTCCGTATCGCTCCCGCCATCTGCTTCGCCTTGGGTTGCAGGCTGCTTATAAAATAACGCACCTCCGACTTCTCCACTCCACCCTCCTGGTAGCTACGCGTGCAACGGGCGATGCTCACCAGATCCCGCCAATCCTCCTGATGACGCAACGTCTTGGGTACCGCCATCGTCTGCGTCCAGCGCGTTTCCAAGCGACCGTGCCCCTTGTCCTGCTCCGTGTGCGTTTGCACCGTTGCCGTGCTACGACCCTCGTCCACGGCGGCAAACGCCTCCACGATGTCCTGCTCCAAATGCTCCTGATTCCCTTTCACCGCCAGCACATAATCGGCTCCCTTTTCTCGTATCTTGCTGGCAATCTCTTTCTGACATCCCATGGCATCCAAAGTCACAATCGCTCCCGTCAATTCCAACACCTCCAACAGTTTAGGAATCGCTGTGATCTCATTGGATTTGTCATCGACCACTTCCTGACCCAAAAGCAATTGGTTCTCCGTGGCCCAGGCGCTGAACGACATGAAGCGGATGCTTGCTCTTGGCTCGATCCAACGTCGCACGAGCCGTCTTGCCGTCGATGGCCACCACCTGGCCGGACGTACTCCGTTCGAGGCTGGTCACCCAGCTCAGAAAACACTCGACAAAGGCTTTGCCATCCAGGGCGGCGAACACACGAGCGAAGGTGTCATGCGACGGCACGCGGTCGGGCAGATCCAGGAATTTTTCGAGCCAGACGCGCTTGCTCTTGGCGAACTTTTCCATGGCCACGCAATCGTTGGCGCCGCTGACGACAGCGCACAGGGCGATGAAGAGGATGTCCAGCAGTCGGTGATGCTTGGTACGGTTGATGCGTGGATCCTGCAACTGGGCAAAAGCGGCAAGAAAGGGGGTTGCTTGGGTCTGCGCCATGAGTCTTTTCCTCCGTGAAACGGGTACGTTCCACCAGAATCATTCGCAGTAACCTTGTCCCTGACAACTGAACAGCCAATAATGAACAGGCGTTTAGATGCGATTGCCCTGGACCGTTACCCACCTTGCTGGCAATCACGCTTGGCATATGGTCGTCGTGACTACCTGCAAAATTTTGAACGGCAAATCCAATCTGGCGTAGGTTATTCTTGCTGGCGACAATGTTGGCACCCTCACGTGCCTTCTGCACGGCCGGCAAGACGAGAGCCAATAAAACGAAAATGATTCCAATTACTATAAATACTTCAATAAGAGTAAAAGCGAAACGTTCTGGTTTATGCGACATTTGGATGCCTCTTTAATCGTGGGGGCGGCACACGAAAATATGGATCTTGTGTAATGAACTTATTAGCGCTTTTCTTGGCTTCAAATCATACTTCTAAGAGCTTATTTGCCACACAACAACGTGGTCGTTAAGAGTGGTCAGACAATCCGACACTTCTCACTCATCCCCGCCGCGCTTCAACACAAGATATTACCCTGGCACGGTAGTTGCTCACTAATCTAGAATTACAAGTACCTCAGCCCGAGCTTCGAGGTGTTACTATGTCTATTACTCTTCCCGATGCCCGCCATCTCTCGGACGATTCGTTGGAGACCTTGCGTTTGCGTGCCTTGCATGGCTTGGAGCTTGGCTATTCCGAAACCGATCTCGCCGAACTCCTCGGCGTCCGCCGCGAAACCATCTCCCGCTGGAATACCGCCTATTACGCCGAAGGCTTGGACGCCCTGCCCGGCGGGCGCACCGGCCGGCCTTTGGGCTCGGGCCGTATGCTCTCCGAGGCCCAAGCTCAAACCATTCGCGACCAGATCGACTACTTCTCGCCCCAGCAAGTGGGCCTGAAACACGCCCTGTGGACACGCCAAGCCGTCGCCGACCTCATCCGAAGAGATCTCGGCATCGAACTGGCCCTACGCACCGTGGGCAAGTATCTCCAACGCTGGGGCTACACCTCCAAAAAGCCCGCCCGCAAGTCGCGTCACCAAGATCCCGATGAAGTCGAACAGTGGTTGCAGGATACCTATCCGGCCATTGAGGCCCAAGCCCAACGAGACAACGCGGAGATTTTGTGGGCGGATGAGGTTGGCGTGCAGGCCGACCACCATCCCGGTTCGGGTTATGCCCGCCGGGGCGAGCGTGCCACCATGGAGGTGCCGCAACCACATCTGCGGGTCAATCAGATCTCGGCGATCAGCAATGAGGGCACGGTGCGTTTTATGACGTACAAGGGGTCGTTCACGGCGGAAGTCTTTCTCCAGTTCTTGACTCTCTTGATCAGTGGGGCGAAGCGGAAGATTCTGTTGATCGTGGACCAGTTGGGCTCCCACACCAAGGCGGAGGTACAGTCCTGGGTAGAGGCGCGTCAGGAGCAGATCGAGTTGTTTTACCTGCCGACGTATTCGCCGGAACTCAATCCGGTGGAATATTTGAACAATGACATGAAGGGGAACATCAACAAGGCTGGCCTGCCGCCGGACAAGCCGACGTTGCAAGAGCGGTTGTTCGGATTCATGAGGAAGTTGAGCGGGATGCCTCGACATGTTATGAGTTATTTCCTTCATCCGCAGACCCAATATGCCGCTCCAATGGAATTAGGTTGATCTAATTTCGTGCCGTGGTAATATTAGGGTATATGCAGTAAAGATCGATCCACTGAAAGCCAATGGCGGTATGGCGAGCGGACGGAGCCGAGCCATCAGAGACTGATCTAGACGGTGAAAGTCGGCATCGAAAGTCGGCTTTCCACGCGAATAAGCATTTACACAGGTCTGTTCAGAGCCTTGCGTAGCGTTGGGGAAAAGGAGAGAAGTCTCGACAAGCCAACCTAATTTGCCCCACGGGATGTCTCGCGATCTCGCAAGAACGCGGTTCATGTAGCCAGATTCATGTGATTTGACGGCAACCTTGAAGCGAAATATGCCGAAAATTAGGTGGATCTGGCCATTAGCAAATAGACTAACTATTTGTAATATCTTCAAAATATATTATTTTACTACCACATTATTAATTGTCCCACTACCTGGGACTGAATATATCTTCCCCGCCGCATCAGTAGTAGTCATTGAGGACGAAACATTCCAAGAGGCGGCATAAACAGTAATTGTGCCCGACCATCCGGTCGCAGTAAGATTAGCCGTATTACCCCGGCACGAAATTAGATCAACCTAATTCCATTGGAGCGGCATATTGGGTCTGCGGATGAAGGAAATAACTCATAACATGTCGAGGCATCCCGCTCAACTTCCTCATGAATCCGAACAACCGCTCTTGCAACGTCGGCTTGTCCGGCGGCAGGCCAGCCTTGTTGATGTTCCCCTTCATGTCATTGTTCAAATATTCCACCGGATTGAGTTCCGGCGAATACGTCGGCAGGTAAAACAACTCGATCTGCTCCTGATGCGCCTCTACCCAGGACTGTACCTCCGCCTTGGTGTGGGAGCCCAACTGGTCCACGATCAACAGAATCTTCCGCTTCGCCCCACTGATCAAGAGAGTCAAGAACTGGAGAAAGACTTCCGCCGTGAACGACCCCTTGTACGTCATAAAACGCACCGTGCCCTCATTGCTGATCGCCGAGATCTGATTGACCCGCAGATGTGGTTGCGGCACCTCCATGGTGGCACGCTCGCCCCGGCGGGCATAACCCGAACCGGGATGGTGGTCGGCCTGCACGCCAACCTCATCCGCCCACAAAATCTCCGCGTTGTCTCGTTGGGCTTGGGCCTCGATGGCCGGATAGGTATCCTGCAACCACTGTTCGACTTCATCGGGATCTTGGTGACGCGACTTGCGGGCGGGCTTTTTGGAGGTGTAGCCCCAGCGTTGGAGATACTTGCCCACGGTGCGTAGGGCCAGTTCGATGCCGAGATCTCTTCGGATGAGGTCGGCGACGGCTTGGCGTGTCCACAGGGCGTGTTTCAGGCCCACTTGCTGGGGCGAGAAGTAGTCGATCTGGTCGCGAATGGTTTGAGCTTGGGCCTCGGAGAGCATACGGCCCGAGCCCAAAGGCCGGCCGGTGCGCCCGCCGGGCAGGGCGTCCAAGCCTTCGGCGTAATAGGCGGTATTCCAGCGGGAGATGGTTTCGCGGCGGACGCCGAGGAGTTCGGCGAGATCGGTTTCGGAATAGCCAAGCTCCAAGCCATGCAAGGCACGCAAACGCAAGGTCTCCAACGAATCGTCCGAGAGATGGCGGGCATCGGGAAGAGTAATAGACATAGTAACACCTCGAAGCTCGGGCTGAGGTACTTGTAATTCTAGATTAGTGAGCAACTACCGTGCCAGGGTAATAGGCACATTTATCAAGTTAACTTGTCCTGTTTTAGGGTCTGTCGCAATAATTGTAATTGACGCCAAAGTATGCCCGGTCGCAAGCGTATAATTGCCGCTTGATTGAATTTGCAAACCAGTGCCTTGGGAAGCGCCGACCGTCTGAACCGAATCAGCAGGAGGAGGAGCGCATCCACCGCCATCGTCGCCTGAACCGGCTCCTGCTTGAGCGTAGCTTTGACTCGGATTAAGTAAGAAGAGAAGAAATGCTAGAGAACTGACGAGAACTGACGAGAACTGACGAGAACTGACGAGAATTGACGAGAATTGACGAGAATTGACGAGAATTGAACATTGATGCTCCGTTCACTGTGGAATTGAGTCCAGCCTCAAGGTATCGGTATGGTAACTGGTCCCTCCTCGATAACAAGGCGTAAAACCCTATCCCATCCTATTTTTATCCAAAAAGTTTTTTATCCATTTCGCCGCACCGTATTGCGTTTAGCCGGGGCATTCGGGGACGCTGCCCCTGTTGGTGCAGCGTCCCCGAATGCCCCGCCGAACCCCCGGCAAGCCGGGGGCTATATAGAAACCATTATTGTTGCGGCGGATTCGCCTCACGAATGAGGGCGCCCTGGGTTTCACTCAGCACCAAAATGCCATATTTGACGATCGGGGACGTCTCGGGCGTGCTGACGGAAGCGTAGTCGAACTTGCCGCGTAGATCGGTGTAGCCGTCCTTGTGGAACTTGACGGTGCCGTCGGCGAGGCGGACGTAGGTTTTGACGTAGACCTTGGGCAGGGCCTTGCCGCTGGTGGCGTCCATGACCTGGACCTGGCCGTAGTTGTCGTTCAAGGTCACGGTCATGGCGTTGGCGTAATAGGGCAGCGACTTGGTTTTGCCGTTGGACGTGATCTCGACCAGGACGTTCTTTTTCACGAGATTCTCGGGCAAGGCGATGTCGAACTTGGTTTGGCCCGGCTGCAGCGTAAACTCCTTGGTTTCGTTCGGGCGGATCATCGAGAATTGGCCGCCCGATTGTTGCACGAATGGATTGCGGCTGAAGAGCAGCTCCACATCCATCAGGTAGTAGTTGACGCGCACCGTCTCGATATTCTGCCAGGTCAAATGGATCGTCTTGGCATCGAGAGTAAATTCAAAGTTAGCTTCCTTGGCGGCCAATCGCGCCTGTTCTTGATCGCGATTGTCCTTGTCTACCAAGATTGGCGCTTTGCCGTCGATCTCGTCGAGCTGGCTGATCAGAGCGGTGAAGGTGTTCCTCCAGCGGTCGACCGGATGATTGACATACTTCAAAGCGATCGACCGCGCCTTCTGCGTCTCCTCCGTATACAGATCGAGATAGGCGGCACAATAGTCGTATTGCATCACCGTGGCGATCTTGTCGACGTTGACCTTGGCGAAAGACTCCAGGGCCTCGGCGACGCGATCCTGGAGGAGCAGGTAGTAGGTCACCTCCAGCTCATCGTTATCCGTTAGTTTCGGGTGGTAGGTCAATAGTTTGAGATACTCGTGATACTGCTCGTGGAATCGACCATTGACGATCTGCCGCACATGGCCCAAGGAATGAGCGCGGGCATTGACGAGCGGCTTGTATTCCAGATGCTCATACTGATACCGCGCCACCGGATCGACCACGAGAAGCGGGCTGACGATTGGGCCGCCGCACCAGGCGACGACCTGATCGAGATGGGCAAAATACTCGCGGGCTGTCGGCGTGATGTTATGGAGGACCGCATAGGACCAGAGCGTCGCGTTGTAGACGTGGCGTTGTTCCAGGAGGGTGATGACCGTTTCGAAGAAGGCTTTGTCCTTCATGCGGAAGGCGATCTTCTCCAGGTCGAGCGCGTTGACGTTCTCACGATTCAGGAAGGCGACCACTTGCTCGTCGGTGCCGTTCTGCGACACGTAGTCCCACGATTCGGTGTCGAGCTTGGTCGGCTTATCGACGACGTTGAACGTGAACGGAGCGGCCGCGGCGACGAGCGTCTCCGCCTTGGCTACCTGAACCGGGAAGTGTGGGAATTGACCCGACTTGGGGAAGTAGAACTGGTAATCGACGATCTGCGTGCGGTATGGCTCCAGGTCGAGCAATACCGATTTCGTCGGCTGGCCATTGGCGACCGCGATCGCGCCCACGGGAATCTGTATGAGCACGCTCAGGCGTTGACGGGACGGCGTCGGATTCGTCACGACCACCTGACATCCATAGACGGTGTGGATGACGAACTCCTGGGTCACGAACTTGTCAAACCGTTCGCCATTCTCATCGCGGTAGCGATCGCCGGCGCGATAGAAGTTTTCATTGACGAGGATTTGCGTTTTACCGTCGGGAGCGGCGACAGGCCTGACTTCCTCATGAAAGGCAAGGACGGTGCCGGCGGGGGTGTAGGTCATCTTGCCGCCGTCGAACACCAGGTCGCTCTTGCCGGCTTCAAAGGGGAGATCGAGCAGGGACAGCGCGAACATCATCTCGGTGAAGTTGCGTGAGGCGTCGGCGAGATGGCTCGATAAAAACGGCGTTTTGCCATCGTGTTTGGCGTAATCGACCCAGAAGCCGCTGACGCCGACCAGACCGGCGAGCTGCTGCGCGATCGGCAGCTTGTAGTAATTGTTCTCAGCCAGTTCCTGCGTCGGCTCGACGCGGCGGAACAGGGAAGCGGGGGCCCTTCGTTTCGCCCGGTCATCCTCGCGATACGCCCATAGCTGCTCTTTATCGTCTCCCTTGCCTTCGGCCGGAGCGTCTTTGCTTGCTTTGTCCTTGCTGTCCTTTTCGCTACGGCCGTTGCGGGATTCGATACTCTTGGCGAGGTCGCTTAAGGCCTTCTGTTCGGCTTCCTGTGTCTTAGACAGGGAGGCCCCGGCTTTGCCGGCGCCCCTTCCGCCTGCCGCACTCTCCGGAGCCTTCAGCCCTCCTAACGCTTGCGCTCCGTCGAAAAGCGCTGAGTCGGGCTTGTATCCCAAACCTAGCTTCTCTTTCTCGCTGAGCCGGTCCACTTGTAGTTTAATGCTGTCTCCGAGGCTCAACTCACTATTCTTGAGGGCGGTCTCGAACAGCATCTGATTGCGATCGGCGTTGGGCGGCAACAGGCGCAGCAGATCGCTCAGATGGCGCGAGGTCCGCGCCGGTTCGCCGGCCAGGCGCTGGGCTAACAGGATTCGTTCGACGGAATTGAGCCGGGCATGTTCCCATGGGTGCATGTAGGCGGTGAGATCATCGCTCAGGAGCCAATGGTCGAGGAAGGTTTTATCCTTTTTGTTTGCCAGATACGGCTGCACGACGGTCTTGAAAAAGTCCGGGTCCTTCTTGGCGAGGAAGAAGTTCAGCTCATGGCAAGCATACTTGGAATAGAGCGTCTGCTTCTCCTCCTTCTTGAGCTTCGGCCAGGTGAGAATGAAGGAGAACTCGGCCAACTTGGGATCATGGGACAACGTCGAATACAGGGAGTAGACTCGCGGCAGGCTGTCGTAGACCTCGAATCGGCTCGACGCGGCGTCGGCCAACGTGAATGGCTGCCCTTTGACCAGGACATTTACCTGCTTTTTCTGAGTGAAATGTCCCTTGGGATCCAGGCCGTTACGGAGGCGTAGATCGACGAACTGGGCGTTTTGTTCCGGCAAAGAAATCGATTTCGCGGTCGTCGTCAGTGGATCGACGGCGACGATGCGGATCATGGAATGGGCGCCGAGTGCTTTGCGTGGCACCTTGACCAGACCGTCTTTGTCCGGCACCAGATTGAGCAATACGGAGGATGGGTCGTATAGGAAATTGAGATCGGCGAAATCGCCACCTGGCAGGCCGCCGGCACCTCTTCCGCCCATGTCTCCAAAACCGACAGCTGGCGGTTTCGCGGGAGCCGGTATGCTCTGAGCTGGTTGCTCCTTGAGGACTTTCTTGTAGGCCTCGCCTGCTTGCGCCAATTGCTCACCGGTCTCTGTGGAGCGCAGCACCCAGGGATTGAGCAACAGCGCTGGCCGTTCGTTCATGTTACCAGGGAACTTGGCTTGATTGCGCCGGTCCAGGACATATCGGTATTCATCGCCGATATTGCGGCCACTCAGATAGAGCGACTCCGCGAAGGTTGGATAGACCCCTCCCAGCTCGGCATCGCGGACTTTGGCGAGATCCGCGAAGGCGGAGAAAGCCGGGCGATAGCGTGTGGCGAAAATATGGACCCGCGCCGTCGGCGAGACGGCGCCGAGCTTGATCGTGACGGTGTCGGCCTCAACCGCTATATTATCGATCCGCAATGGGTTCAATCCGGGCAACTCCAGTTGGCGGCGTTGACCCAGGACGAAGCCGGCGCGGACCGGGCCATCGACGATGCCGATGCGGATGATCTCGCCCGTCTTTTTCAGCCATAACTGATAGTCGCCTGGTTGGAGGCCCTTTAGGTCAAGGGCGCCGTCTTTGAGGGTGAGCGCGTCGAAGCGGTCGGCGTAGATCGTCGTGCCGCGCATCTCGAACAGGGCGAACTCGTCGCGGCCCGGCTCCTTGGCGGTGCCGAGGTACGGCAGCGACAGCGCTGCGCCGGCTTGAGCATGAATGACCTGGCGATAGGTATGCCGATCTTGCGGCAGGCTCCAACTATGTGTCGTTCCGTCCGGGGCAAAGGTCGTGACGCTCGTGATATTCTCCAGGGCGCCGAGCGTGATGCGGCCGGCCGCGTCGGTCTTGAGGAGTGCGTCGACAGGCTGGCGAAACTCTCGGGTCTTCAACTGGAGGCGCACCGGGCGATCGCCGCGCGGCTCGCCGCTGCGGCCGCGCAATTCGAGCACATAGACTCCCCCAAAGCTGGCGAGATGGAGGTCTTCGATCTTGTCGGTGCTGGCGATGCCATTGAGGCCAAACGCTTGCCCTGCCGCCAGGTCGATCGACTTGCTCAGGCTCAGGCTTTTCACCTGGGCAACTAGCACGATATTCAGGGACATCAGCCGCGGCGGCACGCGGAATTCATGGACGGCTTCGCGGTCCTCGAACAGCTTGAAGTTCGGCACTTCGGTCGACGTCGCGATGCCATCCTGGTCGGTGGCTGTGATGCGGAGCTTGACCTCCTCCAACAGTTTGATCGAGATTGGATGCCCATTGAGCAACAGGCTGGGTCGCACAATGACGCTGGCCATACGTTGGGTCAGCAACGATTCCCGATCGACATGGATGCCGGCGATCAGTGCGTAGTTTTCGGCCTGGTGTTCGAGATAATCGAGGCTGCTAAAGTCGCCTTTGGTGATGACGATCGGCTGGCGGCCCGGATTGGTGCTGAAGGGGATAAAGATCGCGCCGTTTTCGTCGGCGGTGTATTCCTGACCGCCGAGCCATACGCTCGCGCCCTGGACGAGGTTATTGGCATCGTCGACGATCCTGAGTTTGTTGCCCGCGGTGCTGGAGGAGACGAGCGGCCGCAGCCGGCCTTTGCGAATGAGAGCCCGGCTACTCTTGCCGGCGCCGATGAAGTCGATGACGTAGACGCCCGGTTTCGCCAGCTGGGGAAACTCAAACTTACGACTCATCCGGCGAAACGCGCTGTCGGTATAGGTGTAGGTCTTCTCCGAGTTAGCGATCAGTCCATCGAGGTTGATGGCGGTGTCCACCTCATGTTTTTGCGTGCGATAGAAATTGGTGGTGTTGACCTCGAAGACTTTGACCATCAATGTTGGCACGTTCTTGATATACAGGTCGAGCGCCACCGCTTCCTCAGCGCGGAAGGCGGTCTTGTTGGTGGCCGCGAAGTCGATGTCGATGCGGTCTTTCAATTGGCGATACAGCTCCGGCGACAGCATAGACGCCCACTGTTCCGGCTCACCCAAGCCGTTCTCGATCTTCACCTCGGCGAACAGGTGTTTGAGATAGATATCGTTGATATACGGCTCGAATTCCGCGGGCGAGGCGGCGTCGAGCAGGAAATGTTTCAGGTAGGCCCGGACCAGGGCTTCGTCGCCACCCACGATTGGGAGCATGGTTCCGGGTGTGTAATCCGCGTTCAGATCAGCCGGCGTTTGCTGCGATGCGACCGCTTCGAGCATGGCCCGTGCCATGTATCCCTGGCGGCGCGGCAGCTTCAGATATTCGATAAACAAGGCTTTGTCGAACGTCCCCGCCGCCTGATCGAGAACCAGGCGATGATAGAGAACATGGGCCTTCAGAGAATTGTGAACCGGAGACAGCCTGCGCACGAAGGCAATCAGCCGATCGAGATAGGCGCGCGTCTGAGCCGGGTTGCGGCGCCAGTCTTCATCGTCGTTGGGATGGAGTTTCGTGAGGTAGGTCTGAACGTAGTTGACTTGATTGAGGAGATCGGGCTTGAGCTTCGCCAGCTCGTCGAGCTGGGCCAAGGTGAGCTGGCGATGAATGGCGAAAGAGCCAAAGCCGCCGGAGTAAGCGTGATTGAGATCGGCAACGATCAATTGCGGCAGATTGGCGATGTCAGGCCGTTGCAGGCGCGATAGCAGGTTGCGGAGCCTTTCCCAGCCGATCTCTTGGGGCGCCAGCCAGTCGAGGGCCACATCCTCAAAATTGTCGACGCTTTGGGGCCAATGGGCGAATGAAAAGGCCCGCAGCACGTCGCGCGAGATGACCTTGGGATCGAGGGCCGTCGGCAAGCTCGGCGAGCCGCCTTGAATGAGTTTCTGATGATTGAAGGTCAGCCCCAGGTGCGTTTTGAAATAGTCGAGCGACTTCTGCGGATTCTTCTCGTAGGTCAAAAGCGCGTGCCGCGTCTGAATCTCGGTGAGCCGCGGTGTTTGGTTGAAGCGTTCAAACCAAGGCTTCGTGAGCGCCTCGGCCTTGTCGAATTGCTCGGTATTTAGATAATTGAGGCAGTTATAGTAGTAATAGTCCTCGGTGCCTGGAATCAGCTTTTTGAGCGCCTCGGCCCGATCCTTGGCCAGGGCGAAATCCTCGACGAAACCGATGTCGCCGGCATGGGCAGTTGACACG
This sequence comes from uncultured Planctomycetaceae bacterium, assembly GCA_963790585.1. Taxonomy (GTDB): domain Bacteria; phylum Planctomycetota; class Planctomycetia; order Gemmatales; family Gemmataceae; genus CAWBOY01. Next base: position 540,396 of record CAWBOY010000007.1, on the reverse strand, counting down.
GAGAGCACTCCGAAGGCGAGTAGGAGAGGGATAATGCGCTTCATCGAGATACCCCAGGAGAGGAAAGTTAGTGTCGACGCAGTTTTTATATAGCCCCCGCTTTGCCGGGGGATTGTTTTCGTTCACGGCGCAACAGGCCGTATAAGAATAAGACGAGTAAGAAGGGCTATTCGATTGAATCGAGTTAAGTGGCGAGGCGGTTGCTGATCCTTTGCGGAATAGCTGGTATGCTGGCGAGCCGGGAGCGTAAGCGACCGGAGTGCATTACACTCGCTCAGATTTGCTCCGGGAGCTGACGCTCCCGGCTCGCCAAGACAAAATGCGCCGGTCGCTTGCCAACATACCAAAAACTGATCGAAGAATCCCGCCCTTTCCCCCTCTATTAAAATAGAAGCGACACGCCCGCACGAATGGAGGTTCCCACGGTGAAGAACGTCGTCGAACACCTGCGCCGGCTTGTTGCGTCGCCTGAGGGTGACCTGAGCGACAGCCAGCTTTTGGGACGGTTCATCACTGGGCAAGACCAGGCTGCGTTTGCCCTGTTGGTGCGGCGGCATGGGCCGATGGTGCTTGGCGTCTGCCAGCGCGTGCTGCGTCATCTGCATGATGCCGAGGATGCGTTTCAGGCGGCGTTCTTCATCCTGGCGCGGAAGGCGGCCTCGGTGGCCAAGCGGGAATCGTTGAGTTCCTGGCTTTATTCCGTGGCCTATCGTGCCGCGCTCGAGGCGAAGACGGTTAAGGATCGGCGACAAGCGCGAGAGCTACCGATGGGTGATGTATCGTATCCCGCGGCGGTGTCGCCCGAGGTTCCCGATTGGCGTCTGCTGCTCGATCAGGAAGTGAATCGGTTGCCTGATAAATACCGCGCAGCGGTCGTCCTGTGCGACCTGGAAGGGCGGACCAGCAAGGAAGTGGCCAAGTTGCTGGGGATGCCGCAAGGAACGGTGTGGAGTCGTCTCTCGACCGCTCGCCAATTGTTGGCCAAGCGCCTGGCGCGGCATGGACTGGCGCTATCCGGATCTCTATTGGCGTCTACCATTGCAGATGGCCGTGTGATCGCCGAGGTTCCGCTATCGTTGGCTCTGGCCACGGCCAAAGCCGCCGTGCAATTCGTCTCTGGTCAATCCGCGGCTCTGGCCCTGCCGGCAGCCGCTCTAACTACGAGAGTGATGAAGACCATGTTAATGACAAAGCTCAAGATGATTACGGCGTCGGCTCTGATGGCCCTCGCCATCGGCGCGAGCGGTTTGGCTTACTATGCCACAATCGGCGCTGGAACGGCGCTGGCTCAAGATGGCAATGCCAAATCGGAGCTGGAGGCGTTGCGAAAAGAGAATGACCTGTTGCGCCGCAGCCTGGAGCTGGCCCTGGACAAAGTCCGCACTCAGGAAACCTCGCTGCGTGAGATGACGGCTGCCCGAGATGCGGACCGGAAAAACGCCAACGTCACCCAAGGGATAATCTACCTGGACCCATATACATCGACTGTGGGAACATCGCTGCCAACATTAACTGGGGCTTACGGTAATTTGGCCGTCCAGCCAGGGAATATTATTGGGCATTTCAATCCCGCGACCCAAGGTAATGTTGCTCCCAAAACCAAGAGCAATCCCCAAACGGGCACGGCTGCTGAGGCGACTCTCCTTAGTACGGAATATGGCAATTTTTACGCTCTCGAGCAGAGCATCCAATTCCTCCAGGGCGCCAAGGATAAAGATGCAACGAAAAAGGCGATCGATGCGCTGGAGGCAGCCGTGAAGCAGTTGAAAGAATCGCTGAAGCCGAGTGAGCCAGCCGTGGGTAACAAGAAGGAGTTGCCGAAGTAGGCGCTATCGGATTGCCTTTGACGAGCCGGAAGCGTAAGCGACGGGCATTTTGATTCCAAAATGAAATGAACCACGAATAACACGAATAAATACAAGGAAGAAAAGAAAGAAGTGGAGCGAGGTATTCGTTCGTTTCTCTCTTGTATCTATTCGTGTTATTCGTGGTTCATTTCATTTTGGAATCAAAATGCCCGTCGCTTACGCTTCCGGCTCGTTTTATCTCCCTCTTTCAACTTCATCCCAGAAAAATCATCGAATCCTCCCCCCGCCACTCCCCTCTATAAAGGTAGAAGCGAAGCGCCCGCATGAATGGAGGGTCCCACGGTGAAGAACGTCGTCGAACATCTGCGCCGGCTCGTCGCGTCAGCGGATGGTGATGTCAGCGATAGCCAGCTTTTGAGCCGGTTCCTTGCGGGGCAAGACCAGGCTGCGTTCGCTTCGTTGGTGCGGCGGCACGGGCCGATGGTGCTCGGCGTCTGTCAGCGCGTGCTGCGGCATCTCCACGACGCGGAAGATGCGTTTCAGGCGGCGTTCTTTATTTTGGCGCGGAAGGCATCCTCCGTGGCCAAGCGGGCGTCGCTCAGCTCTTGGCTTTATTCCGTGGCTTATCGGGCGGCTCTGGAGGCGAAGGCGGCCAAGGATCGGCGGCAAGCGCGGGAGATGCCGATGGGCAATCATCCTCATCCCCAGGTCGCGCCGATTGAGGTACAGGATTGGCGCGTACTGCTCGATCAGGAGTTGAATCAGCTGCCGGACAAATACCGGGCCGCTGTCATCCTCTGTGATCTGGAGGGGCGCATGCGCAAGGAGGTCGCTCGCTTGCTCGGGATGCCGCATGGCACGGTGTTGAGTCGATTGTCGACGGCTCGGCAGATGTTGGCCAAGCGTCTGGCGAAGCGCGGGTTCCCATTGTCGGCGTCGTTGTTGGCGGTGGCAATCGCCGATGGGCGAGCGATCGCGGAGGTTCCCTTATCGTTGGCCTTGGCGACGGCCAAGGTGGCGTTGCAATTCGCGTCGGGACAAACGGCGGCTTTGGCTCTGCCAGCGGCCGCTCTAACTACGGGAGTGATGAAGACCATGTTCCTAACGAAACTGAAGATGATTACGGCGTCGGTGTTGATGGTCCTGGCCGTCGGCGCCAGCGGCGTGGCGTATTACACGACAATCGGAGCGGGCACAGCGCTGGCGCAAGACGGCAAAGGCAAGTCCGAGCTTGAGGCATTGCGGAAAGAAAACGATCTGCTGCGGCGTAGCCTGGAGTTGGCCCTGGATAAAGTTCGCTCCCAGGAAACCGCGATGCGCGAGCTGGCTGCCGCCCACAACCAAGAACTGACGCGCTCCAAGATCGCCCAAGAGCAAGCAGCATATAACAGCATGGTGGCTCAGACCAATGCCCAACTAGCAGCGCAAGAGAAAGAAGCCAAGAGCAAGGCGATGGTTCAGCTTCGTGGAATAGCTGCCGACGCTGTCGCCCCGAAGAACGCCCAGGCACCAGGCTCACCAAAAGAAGATGCCGTGAAAGTCCGCGCCAGGGAGGCTTTGATGCTCGCGGATCTGGAGTTAAGTCTCCGCACCCTCCAGGACGCCAAAGATAAGGGCGCCACCAAGAAGGCGCTGGACGCCCTGGAGAATGCCGTGAAGAAGTTGAAGGAGACGCTGGGCACCGGCGAGGCGGGAGCGGATGCGAAGAAGAAAGATGTGCAGGAGCGGTAAAGGGTTTTCACGAGCCGAGAGCGTGAGCGACCGGAGAGAATCAGAGCGAGTATAATGCGCTCCGGTCGTTGACGCTCCCGGCTCGTGAATACAGAATGCGCTCCGGTCGCTGACGCTCCCGGCTCGTGAAGGCGCCACCTCTCACACAATTTGCATCCTCGGATACCGATACAACCGCTCCTTCAACCATGCCAGCGACCCCGGTTGTTCGCTCTCGCGGCGATAGTGCCATTGCCGGTCGCTTGGGAACAACTCCTCGCCGACAGGCCAATTCTGGAATGGGCATCGGCTTAGCAAATCGTAGAGCTTTTCGCTATCCATGCTCACATTGCCCGCGCGCGGCGGCATGGGGCCCGCTTCGATGCGGGGACAGCCCCTTAAAAGATCGGGATTGTAGCCGCCGACACGGTTGACGATTTGGGCAATCTGATAAAGGGTCGCGGCACGCGGGGCGCCGAGGTGATAAAGGCCCGCCTCGTCGCTGAGCAGGAAGCGCTCGAAGACGTCGTTGAGATCGTCGGTATAGGTACACGAGCGTACCTCGTCGAAATACAAGGTCGCCGGGCGGTCGTTGCGGAAGCGAGACTGAATCCAATCGATCGCGCCGGCGTGACGATTAAAGCTTGGGCCCATCGGCAGCGAAATCCGCAGGATTGCGGCTCCGGGATGAATACGAGCTACCTCCTGCTCTCCCTCGGCCATCGTTTTGCCATAAACGGTTACTGGATCGACGGCATCGGTCTCGCGATAGGGCTGTGTCGGTGCTGATCCGGAAAAGACCAGGTCCGAGGAAAGATGCACCAGCCGGCAATCGAAGCGCCGCGCCGCCTTGGCGACATTGGCGGCACTGAGCACATTGGTCCGCCAGGACATGGCCGGATCCAATTCGCACGATTTCAGAGCGCAATTGCCCGTCGTGTTCAGCACGGCGGCGAAGCGCTGTTCCTCGAAGAGGCGTTCCAGGCCGGCGTAATCTTCGGTATCGACCGCGACGATGCCTGGTCCTGTGAGCTGCCAGGTAACGGAGGGGCGCTGCCCGATGACCCGGCCGGGAAAGCGGGCATGGAGATTCAAGAAGGCGTTGTAACCTGCGACGCCGGAGACGCCGGTGATGAGGAGGGGGAGCATGGGGGTCTCGGATAAGCCCCTCGCCCCCTTTAGGGGGAGAGGGGTTGGGGTGAGGGGGTGGGATTTTCGCGGACTTTGCCACCCTCACCCCCGACCCCTCTCCCTGAGGGAGAGGGGAGGATGGACTAGCCCCTCTCTCCCTTCGGGGAGCCGTGGCCGGGGTCGGTACTCCGACCCCGGTTCTTTGGGGCCGCTAGGGCAATTCCGGGGTCGGGGTACCGACCCCGGCCACGGCTCTACCTACGTGAAACGCGGCAAGATGCCGCGTCTACGTTTCGGACGAATCGTTCACGGCGTCCAATCCATTTCGGGCGTCAGCGTCAAACAAAACTCGGCCAACAATTGCGCTGCGTGTTCCAGATCGGCGAGGCTCACCACCTCGACTGGGCTGTGCATGTAGCGATTCGGGATGCCGACGAGGCCTGTCGCCACACCTGCTCGGCTCAATTGGATGGCGTTGGCATCGGTGCCGGTCGCGCGCGGTACGCCGCGCAGCTGGACGCCGATCTCCTTTGCCTTGGCGGAGGCGTGCAGGTGGTCGTAGACGCGCGGGTTGATGTTCGGGCCGCGATAAAGGACCGGGCCGCCGCCGAGCCGGGTATCGCCTAGTAGTTTCTTGTCATTTCCGGGCGTGTCGGTGGCGTGGCAAACGTCGACGGCGATGCCGATGGTGGGGTCGATGCCATAGGCGCTCGTGGTCGCGCCGCGCAGGCCGATCTCTTCCTGGACGGTCGAGACGCAATAAACCGGGACCTTGAGCTCATGCCCCTGCATCAGGCGGAGCGTTTCCATGACGGTCCAGAGACCGACCTTGTCATCCATGCCGGGAGATGCGGACAGCCCGTTGCGCAGCGGTCGATAGCCGAGTGCGAAGGTCACCGGATCGCCGGAGCAAACCAGCTCCTCGGCGTCTTTGCGGTCCTTCGCGCCGATGTCGATCCAAACGTCGGTGAACTGCGGCACCTTATTTCGCTCGTCCGCCGTCATCAGGTGCGGCGCACGGCGGGCGATTACACCCGTTACCGGACCTCCTTTAGCCCATACCGTAAGGTATTGCCCCAGAAGGATCTGCATATCCCAGCCGCCCATCGGCTGCACGTAGAGAAAGCCATTGTCGTCGATGTGCTGGACCATCAAGGCGATCTGATCGCAATGCCCGGCGAGCATGACGCGCGGCAACGATGCGTTGGCCCCGCCCGCGGGGTACTTGACCGCGATAACATTGCCGTGGCGGTCGGTGCGCACTTCGTCGGCGTAGGCGTGGGCCCAGTCGCGCACGATGTCTTGAATGGGGCGCTCGAAGCCGGATGGGGAAGGGGTGTCGAGAAGCTTTTGAAGGAAGGAGTGCGAAGCGTCGCGCATCAGTGGCCTCGGAACCTACGGGGATGATCCTATATGCGGCGTCGGCAACGCCGGTCGTTGGGAGCAACTGCTATGATAGCGGCGCGGGCAAATCGTGACAGGCGAAGGCCGACCGGCCAGGCGAAAAAATCGGCAAAATCGGCGATCCGGTTCGTTGACGACAGCAACGTATCAGTGATAGGATGCGAGCTTCCCAAGGAGCACATCATCATGAAAAAGAATGCGATCAGTCGTAGAGCCGCGTTGAAGGCTGGTGTCTTAGGCGCGGTCGCGGCGACGCCGTTGGCCGGCATCTATGCCGCCGAGGACGGCCCCAAACCCAAAGGCAACGTCAACCATTCGCTTTGCAAGTGGTGCTATCCGAACATCAAACTGGAAAAACTTGCCGACGAGACCAAGAAGCTCGGCTACACCTCGATCGAGCTACTCGGCCCGGAAGAAATCAAGACCGTCAAGGGCATGGGCATGACCTGCGCCGTGATGCGTTCGGCCACGCCGATCGATAACGGCTTCAATCGCAAGGAGAATCACGACAAATTCGAGAAGGCCCTGCGCGCCGACATCGAATTCGCCGTCGCCGAGAAGATTCCCAACGTCCTGTGCATGTCCGGCAATCGCAAAGGCATGGCCGACGATGAGGGGATGAAGAATTGCGCGGAAGGGATCAAGCGCGTCATGAAATTCGCGGAGGAGCAAAAGATCACGGTGTTGATGGAAGGCCTGAACAGCAAGGTCAACCATAAAGACTATATGTACGACACCACGAAATGGGGCGTCAGCCTGTGCAAGATGATCGGCTCACCGCGCTTCAAGCTGCTCTATGACATTTATCACATGCAGATCATGGAAGGCGACATCATTCGCACGATCAAGGACAACAAGGAATATATCGGCCATTATCACACCGGCGGCAACCCGGGCCGAAACGAGATAGACGACTCACAAGAGATCTATTATCCGGCAATCATGAAAGCGATCGTGGCCACGGGCTTCCAGGGCTTCGTGGCGCAAGAGTTTTTGCCGAAACGGGATGCGTACAAGTCGTTGGCGCAGGCGTTTCAGATTTGTGATGTGTGAAATGGATTCCGCTTGGATCTTTCGTTTTCAAGAGCCGGGAGCGTAAGCGACCGGAGAGCGTTACGAGCGCTCGGATTCTCTCCGGTCGCTGACGCTCCCGGCTCTTGAAAACAAACCTCCGGTCGCTGACGCTCCCGGCTCGCCAAGATCCCAGCTTTTCTGTCCGGACCGTCTTTTCAAATCGCCTCATATTCCAGCAACATCTGCTGAAAGCGCGGGTCGTGGCGGATCGCGTCGAGGTCGTGGTCCTCGCTCATGTAGCGAAAATCGCGATAGCCGAGCTCGATCGCGCGGCGCAGCGTCTTGAGCGCCTGCTCGGGGCGCTTGAGTAGTGCATAGCTGCACGCGAGGTTATAGTGCGCGAGCGAATCGCTCGGGCGGAGTTGCACCAGACGCTTATCGATGACGAGGCCGTCGGCGAAACGTCCTTTGAGAGTAAGCAGATTTCCCATGACGCGGAGAACATCCACGTAGCTGGGTTGCTGAGCGATAACCCCTCCGAAGAATTCGAGTTCGAAATCGAGCTGACTCTGATCGCTGCCGCGAGCCTGTGATTTGCCGGCGGGAGTCGATTCAGACCCTTCACTGAAGTGCTTGCCTTGCTGCGCCATAGCTCCCCCTGCGTGAGAGGTCGATCGGGTGGTTGGCGGGCTCCGAGATAGGAAACCCTGCCCCGAACCTGAAGCTGATTATAACCGTCTCGGCTGGAAGTGCAAAGCAAGTCCCGTGCTGCATAGTAGAAAAGCCGGTCGGTCACGAGCGCTCACGCACGGACCGACCGGCTTGATCGAAATCATCTACGCTGACAGGCCGATGTCACTCGTCTATGTCGGCTTCATCTTCGTCTTCATCCTCTTCGTCTTCATCATCTTCATCGTCGAAATCTTCATCGTCGAAATCTTCATCGTCGAAGTCGTCGTCATCATCGAAGTCGTCATCGTCGAGGTCGTCTTCGTCGAACTCGTCGTCGAAGTCGTCATCGTCGAGGTCGTCGTCATCGTCGTCGAGATCGTCATCCTCGTCGTCTGTGTCCTCGCCGTTCCCGGAAACGTCCTCGTCTTCGTCTTCATCGCGGGCGCGAGGATTCAAAGGGGACGAGGGATCGAGCGGCGACCCGGTCTGGGGGCGCCCCAGCTCCGCCTCCAGCCAGGTAGAAACAAGCAGTGTACCACCGAACATCAGTGTGTCCTCGATCAAGAATTCCACAGGGATGAGGGCTCTATCCCGCTGTCCCTCACGTTATCGACACCGGCACGAACGAACTATCGCGGAGATCGATGAAATCTTGGGCCCGACACGGAGTTAAGCCCACGAACATTCCGCATGACCCGATTTATCGGAACGCGTTGCCTGTCGGCCACTTCCATCGACTTTGAAAACCATTCCAGCAGTGTCTTCCTGGCCTTGGTATGGCTGAAAGTAATCTCTTCGTAGTAAACTTATCGACGCGAGTCAAGCGCAACGGCACATTTTACCCAACCTCTCTTCGTTTCTCGATTTCCAGCCACGCCAGATAGCGTTTTGGCTGTCGCGGACTTGAGCGCGCGCTGGCTCACCAGTCCCAAGCGGAAGCGCGCGGTTCGGAGTCAAAGACTCCGCGCTTGCGCTTGGGGCTTGTGAGCCAGCGCAGGGAGGAAACGAAACGTGCAAATTAACGTAAGCCCTTGTGCGAACGTAAGAAGAGTCAATTGTTTAGTTCGTTCAGGATTCGTTCGGGGGAGTGTATGGGGGGTGAATGAAACGAATTCCCGTCCTTACCTCTCGCTCACCCGGCTGGTTTAGTGGTAGCGCTTTTCTCTAGTCCTTCAAGCAGTTGTTTGAAGTCGCTTCGCTCACGCAAGGCGTTGAGGTCGGCGTCCGTTCTTAGCTGGGCGGCGTCCTTATAACCGCCTTTGATGGCCCGCTGCAGCAATTCCATGGCCCGATCGGCGTATTTTTGCTTTTGGTCCGTGCTCTTGCTGCTGGCGATGGCATAGACGCAGGCGCATTCGTACCACCTATGCACGGGCCAGGCGCGGTCGGGGGTCAAAAGCGCGGTCACCTCGGCCACGGCCTCCGCGACGCGGCCGGCTTTGACTTGTGAGATCGCGTGGGCGACCTGGTAGCGGGGCTGCGTTTCCTTGGGAGTGAGCGCGATCACCTTGTCCCAGTCCTTGACGGCTTCGGCAAACTTCTCAAGACGGTCGTAAGCCTTGGCTCGGCCCCAATGGCTATTGCGGAGGGCCTGCCGGGCCATGGCGGATTGGCGGTCTTTCTGATAGACGGCCGTCAAGGCGCGGATCGCTTTTTCGAACCATTCCAGGCTGTCGGTTGGTTTGCCGCGCTCGTTGATGGCTTTGCCCAAGTTGCCATAATTTCGGCCGAGGTCGATTTGGAAACTTTGATTGCCCGGGAATTGGGCCGCCTGTTTCTCGTAGAACGTGACCGCCTTGCGGAGATGCTGTTCCGCTTCGGGCCACTTCTCCAGGTCGATCAAGAGATTTCCAAGATCGCCCAGGCTACGGGCCAACTCCTGGCGATAGGTTGGCTCGGATTGGAAATCGGCACATAGTTTCTCATGCACGGCCAGACCTTTGCGAAACTGCTCCTCCGCCTCAGGTAGCTTTTTTAGGTCGACGAGGAGGTTTCCCAGGTTGTTATGGCTCCAGCCCTGCTCCTGGCGGTACTTAGACATCAAGGGGAATTCGGCCGCCAATTCTTCGCGCAGCACCAAGGCTTTCCGATGCTGAGCCTCAGCCAGCGGGCGCTTTCCTTGATCGATCAGCAAGTGCCCGATGCTGGCGTGTGATTGTGCGAGTGATTCGCGGTAGGCCGGCACCAATGGGTAATCGTTGGCGAGCTTTTGCAGGATGGTCACGCTATGGCGCAGTTGCTCGTCGGCCTCGGGTAGTTTGCGCTGCAGGCGCAACAGGTTTCCCAGGTTCTGGTGGCAGACGGCCAATTCCTCGCGGATATGCGGCAATTTGGGGTGTTTGGCGTCCAGTTTCAGCCCGATGTCAAGCGCTTGCCGATATTGCACCTCGGCCTCGCGCGGATTCCCCATGGCGTTCAGGAGCCGGCCCAGGTTGTTGTGGCTGAGGGCGAGATCCTGGCGGAGCTTTGGCTCATCCGGGAACTCGGCGGCTAGCTTTTTATGGATCTCCAAGGCTTTACGCAGATGAGGCTCAGCCGCCGGTCGTCTCTCCAGGTCGGTCAATAGGTTTCCGAGGTTATCGTGGCTGGCGGCCAAGGTCTTGCGATAATTGGCGTCCTTGGGGAACTCGGCGACCAGTTTTTCCAGGATCTCAAGGCCCTGCTGCAATGGCGTCACAGCGCCGGTTCGGTTGCCGCGGTCGGCCGTCAGATTTCCCAGGCTGTTGTAAGCGATGGCGTGGACGTGGCGGTACAACGGCTTTCCGGGCGACTCGGCCAGGAGTTGCTCAATCCCATCGCGGGCCAGGCGAAAGGCGACGGCCGACTCGCCCTTGCGGCCGAGGCGATACTCGATGAAACCGACACGCAGCGCAGCCAATGCCGCCCGGGCCCGGGAAGGCTCGTCCTCTGCTGTCTCGCCGGCGAACTCTTTGTAATAGCTGAGGACTTCGGCCAGAAACTTCTTTTGCTCGTCGCTGAGTTCTTTCTGCGTGGCGAGCGAATCGCCAGTAACCGCCGAGGTCATGTCCTCGAGTACGCGGTGTGTGCGGTCGCGGGCTTTTTCCGCCTTGGCCTGTTGCTTGGCTGCGAACTCCTTGGCTTTGCGTTCGCCGTCGGCGCGTAACGCTTCGCGTTCCTTCGCCAGCCGTTCTCCTTCGGCGCGGGCGGCTTCTCGCTCTTTGGCGTTCCGTTCTCCTTCGGCCCGCGCGGCTTCGCGGCCGCGCGCCTCCTCGGCCTCGATGCGACGACTCTCGGCATGGAGCATACCGAAAGTCGTCCCGACGATGCCGCCGACGAGAGTCAAAAATACCAGGCCGGCCGCGAACACCGCGCCTTTGTTCCGCTGTAGGAATTTGTTGAGCCGATAGCCGACCGAGGGTGGACGCGCCTCGACCGGCTCATTCGCAAGATAGCGTTGAATGTCACGCGTCAAACCATTGGCTGTCTCGTAACGCCGATCGCGCTGTTTCTCCAGGCACTTCATCACGACCCAATCGAGTTCGCCGCGCAAGAGGGCCATGAGCTTCCTTGGCTCGGTCTGGCGCAGCGCGGCTAACGACGGCAGCGATTCATCCGTCGACAGCCGCGTACTCGGCTTTGAGGGCGCTTCCTCCCGGACGATGCGAATCATCTCGGTATACGCCGCCTTTTGCAGCCGTTTGGCGTCGAAGGGACGCAGGCCGGTGAGCAGCTCATATAAGATCACGCCGAGCGAATAGATGTCGGCGCGCGTATCGATATCCTCGTTGGAAAAGCTCGCTTGCTCGGGCGACATGTATTCCAACGTGCCGACGACGGCGCCGAACTGTGTCGACAGTGATTCCTCCGTCAATTTGCCGGCTGTGGCTTTGGCGACGCCGAAATTGATGACTTTGGGTACAGGCCGGCCATCGATCATTGTGACGAGGATGTTGGCCGGCTTGAGATCGCGGTGAACGATGCCTTTTTGATGAGCATGCTGCACGGCATGACAGATGGGTATGAATAATTCGAGCCGATCTCTAGGTGTCAGTTTGGCTTCGTCGCAGAATTTGGTGAGGGGCAAGCCATTTACCAGTTCCATGGCGAAAAAGGGTTGCCCGGTGGACGTCATGCCACCGTCGAGAACGGCGGCGATGTTGGGATGGTCCATGAGGGCCAGTGCCTGGCGCTCTTGCTCGAAGCGCGCGAACACAGCCTTGGAATCCATGCCGGTCTTGATGAGCTTGAGGGCGACGCGTCGCTTGACGGGATCGGTCTGCTTGGCGACCCAGACTTCGCCCATGCCGCCTTCGCCGATTTTCTCCTGGAGTGTGTATCGGCCTGCAATGACGACGCCGGTTTCGATCTGGAGGCGGAAATCTGTAGTTATGGCGTCCGGCTTTGGTAAGTCATCGGGTGCCGGATTATTCGCGCGGGCTGATCCAGGTTTGGAATGGATCGTCGGAGAGACCTCAACGAGAGGTTGATCGAGCCAATTTCCGGCGGCGTCGTGCGCGGCGAGGAGGGCTTCGACGGCGGCGCGGAGGGTGGGGTCGTCGGCACAAGCCGCATTTAGAAAAGCCGATCGCAGAGCTATTGGCTTGGATAGCGCTTGATGAAACAGCGTCTCCTCGCTCATGGCTGCTTCTCCGGTTTGGCGGCAGATTTGTTCTCCATTTCCTTGAGTAGTGCTTTGAAGTCCTCTCGGTCGCGCACGGAATCAAGGTCGGGGTCCTTCCGGATGTGGGCGACCTCCTTGTATCCGGCCACCATAGCCTTTCGTAAAAGTTCAACGGCATGAACACTGTATGCTTCCCTCTTATCCGAAACTTTGCCGGCGGCGATGCCATAGACACAGGCGAAGTCGTATTTTTGAACAGGGCTCCAGTCCGATGATTTGGCAAGCTCGTCAACTTCCGCTACCGCGGCAGCGGCTTGACCGGCATTGGCCCGCGACATGGCACGCTCTAACCGAAAGCCACGCCGCTCATCCTTCGAGCAGAATTCGACGACTTTGTCCCAATCTCGTGTAGCCTCTTCATACCTCTTGAGGCGATCGTAAGCCCTGGCTCGATTCACATGACTGATGCTGAGAAGCTTCAGGGCAATGTCCGGTAGTTGATTCCTTTCACGCAAGTTCGTCAATAAGCCGATCGATCGGTCGAGCCACACAAGACTTTTGCTCGGATCCGTGTCGGAAACAAAGAGATTACCGAAGCTCAAATAGCTAGCGCATAAGTCAATTTGGTAAACAGCGATTGTGGGAAACTCGCTGGCTAGCTTCTCTCGAATTGTCAAAGCCTTCCGAAACTCTTGCTCCGCCTCAGGCCGCTTTCCTAGATTCTTGAGAACCAATCCTAGATCGTAATGACTGGCTCCCTGAGCCTTTCGGTAGCCTAGAATCGCTGGAAACTCGGCTACCAATTTGTCGCGAATGTCCACGGCCTTGCGATACTGTCCTTCCGCCTGTGGCCGCTTGCCTAGTTTGGTAAGCACTGTTGCAAGGATATTATGGCTCGCAGCCTGATTTTCGCGGTAGGACGGTATAGACGGAAAGTCGGCAACCAGTTTTTCACGGATCGAAAGGGCCTCTCGCGCATGTTGTTCCGCGTCTTGGAATTGGCCAAGATCTGTCAATAGAGCGGCCAATGACCTGTGAGTCGTCGCCTGATAGTCTCGGTATTCAGGTACGGTGGGGGACTCGGCCGCCAGAGCCGCGCGGATGCTCAGTGCCTTTCGATACAGTTGTTCCGCCTCTGGCGCTTTATTCCACTCCCGCAATAGCCCACCGAGGTTGTTATAGCTGAGTGCTAGATCCTGGCGATATTCAGGCATGCCCGGAAACTCCGCTGCCAATTGCTCCTTGAGGACGAGGGCCTTTCGATACTGCTCTTCCGCCAGTTTTCGCTGATCCAGATGGTTTAGGAGTATTGCGATATTATTGTGAGTACTGGCGAGATTCCGACGATAATCGGCGACGTTTGGAAACTCGGCCACGAGCTTCTCTCGGATAACCAAGGCCTTTTCGTATTGCTTCGCTACTTCTTTGTAGTTGCCCAAATCTGTCAAAAGCAGGCCTAAATTGTTATGGGTGTGCGCCAGGTCGTGTCTGTACCGTGGCGCTCTCGGAGCGTCGGCAGATAACTTCTCCTGTAGGGCCAAGGCTTTGCGATAGTGCTCTTCCGCTTCGGGCCATTTGCCCAGGTCTCTCAGTACCATGCCCAAGCTATTATGGCTGGCAGCGAGATTGTCGCGATAGCTTACTTTCGTCGGCGACTCCGCTACCAATTTCTCCTGTAAGAGAATCGCTTCTTGATGCTGCTCTACTGCTTCCGGTCGTTTGCCGACGTGAGCTAGTTGCAGGGCCAAATTCCAACGGCTCCGAGCCAGATTAGAACGGTAGTCATCGTTATTGGGAAATTCAGCGACAAGCTCGATAAATCGGTTGCGGGCCAGTCGGTAGGCAGCCTCCGATTCCACCAGGCGACCGATTCTCTGCTCAATCAATCCGACACGCAAAGCCGCCGAAGCTGTACGAGCGCGCGATCGTTCGTCATTCGCCGTTTCTCCGGCAAACTCTTTGTAGTATGTCAAAACTTGCGTCAGGAATCGCTTCTGCTCCTCACTGATTCCTGTTTGCGTGATAAGAAAATCTCCGGTGACCGAAGACGTCATGGCATCGAGCGCTTCACGCGCATAGTCGCGGGCTTTTTCCACCTTGGCGCGTTGCTCAGCTTCTCGCTCCTTGGCCGATTCCGCTTCGATGCGTCGATTCTCGGCATGAAGCATACCGTAGGTCGTGCCGACGATACCCAAGATGAGAGTTAATAAAACCAGGCCGGCGGTCACCGTCGAGGTTCTGTTGCGGCGCAGAAACTTTCGGAACCGATAGCCAATGGAGGGCGGTCGTGCTTCCACAGGTTCATCATCCAGGAATCGTTCGATGTCGCGGGCCAGCCCGTCAGCCGTTTCATAGCGGAGATGCCGTTGTTTCTCCAGACACTTCATCACGACCCAGTCGAGTTCGCCCCGCAACATCGCCATGAGTTTTTTGGGCTCGGTTTGTCGAAGCGCCGCCAGCGAGGGTAACGATTCATTCGTGGACAAGCGCGTACTGGGCTTAGAGGGCTCTTCCTCCCGGACGATGCGAATCATCTCCGTGTACGCCGCTTTCTGGAGGCGCGCTGCTTCAAAGGGGCGCAGACCGATGAGCAATTCGTACAGGATCACACCCAGCGAATAAATATCCGCGCGGGTATCGATGTCGTCACCCGAATAACCCGCCTGCTCAGGCGCCATGTATTCCAGAGTGCCGACGACGGCTCCAAAGTGCGTCGACAGCGATTCCTCCGTCAATTTGCCGGCTGTGGCCTTGGCGACGCCGAAATCGATGACCTTGGGTACAGGCCGGCCATCGATCATTGTGACGAGAATGTTGGCCGGCTTGAGATCGCGGTGAACAATGCCTTTTTGATGGGCGTGTTGCACGGCATGACAAATGGGAATGAACAGTTCCAGTCGTTCGCTCGGCGTCAGCTTGGCTGCATCACAGAACTTGGTGAGCGACAAGCCATTGACCAGCTCCATAGCAAAGAAGGGCTGGCCGGTGGGCGTCATGCCGCCGTCGAAAACGCTGGCGATGTTGGGATGATCCATCATCGCCAGGGCTTGGCGTTCGTGCTCGAAGCGCCAGGACGGCCTTGGAGTCCATGCCGGTTTTGATGAGTTTTAGTGCGACCCGCCGTTTGACGGGTTCGGTCTGCTTGGCGACCCAGACTTCGCCCATGCCGCCTTCGCCGATTCTTTCCTGGAGTGTGTATCGGTTTGCAATGACGACGCCGGCATCAATCTGAAGCCGGAAATCCGTAGCGGCGGCCGCCGACATCGGCAGATTACCGGGCAGCGGTGTGTCGGCTCCGGTATCACCATTAGGGGCTTGTTCATGATAGGAATGGATCGAGAGACCGACGCCGGCCACTGGTCGATCGAGCCAATTGCCGGCGTCGTCATGTGCGGCCAAAAGCGCCTCGACGGCGGCGCGGAGTTCAGGCTTGCCGACGCAGGCCGCATCGAGAAAAGCGGCTCGCTCGGAAACGGAAACGGCAAGGACTTTGTGGAATAGTGTTTCTTCGCTCACGGCGCATCTCGAGCCAGGAAGGAAAAGGGGATCTATTATGAATGCGACGAAATCAACGAAACGGCACCGCGGAATTTTGGCAAATTATTGCGTTGCGTGCCATGCCCTCGTGCTCGAAGGCATGCTTTGGACTGCCAAAGCATGGCACGCATGCTGCCTTCCGCATTCTTTCCGAACGCTCAAGGCTATCTGGAAAGCTAGAACGGTGTCTTGAAAGATCAAGACTTATCAGGAGCCGGGCACGTCAGAGACCGGCGAGAATCAGAGCGAGCGTAACGCGCTCCGGTCGCTGAAGCACCTGGCTCCTGAAGCGCATCGCCATCGTCGCGGGTGCCTATCACTCCAGGGCAATCGCATCTAAACGCCTGTTCATTATTGGCTGTTCAGTTGTCAGGGACAAGGTTACTGCGAATGATTCTGGTGGAACGTACCCGTTTCACGGAGGAAAAGACTCATGGCGCAGACCCAAGCAACCCCCTTTCTTGCCGCTTTTGCCCAGTTGCAGGATCCACGCATCAACCGTACCAAGCATCACCGACTGCTGGACATCCTCTTCATCGCCCTGTGCGCTGTCGTCAGCGGCGCCAACGATTGCGTGGCCATGGAAAAGTTCGCCAAGAGCAAGCGCGTCTGGCTCGAAAAATTCCTGGATCTGCCCGACCGCGTGCCGTCGCATGACACCTTCGCTCGTGTGTTCGCCGCCCTGGATGGCAAAGCCTTTGTCGAGTGTTTTCTGAGCTGGGTGACCAGCCTCGAACGGAGTACGTCCGGCCAGGTGGTGGCCATCGACGGCAAGACGGCTCGTGCGACGTTGGATCGAGCCAAGAGCAAGCATCCGCTTCATGTCGTTAGCGCCTGGGCCACGGAGAACCAATTGCTTTTGGGTCAGGAAGTGGTCGATGACAAATCCAATGAGATCACAGCGATTCCTAAACTGTTGGAGGTGTTGGAATTGACGGGAGCGATTGTGACTTTGGATGCCATGGGATGTCAGAAAGAGATTGCCAGCAAGATACGAGAAAAGGGAGCCGATTATGTGCTGGCGGTGAAAGGGAATCAGGAGCATTTGGAGCAGGACATCGTGGAGGCGTTTGCCGCCGTGGACGAGGGTCGTAGCACGGCAACGGTGCAAACGCACACGGAGCAGGACAAGGGGCACGGTCGCTTGGAAACTGCGCTGGACGCAGACGATGGCGGTACCCAAGACGTTGCGTCATCAGGAGGATTGGCGGGATCTGGTGAGCATCGCCCGTTGCACGCGTAGCTACCAGGAGGGTGGAGTGGAGAAGTCGGAGGTGCGTTATTTTATAAGCAGCCTGCAACCCAAGGCGAAGCAGATGGCGGGAGCGATACGGAGTCATTGGGGAGTGGAGAATGGCTTGCATTGGGTGTTGGACATGTATTTTGCGGAGGATCGCAATCGTGCTCGGACGGGCCATGCGGCAGGGAACCTGGCGTTGTTACGACGCTGGGTCATCTCGTTATTGCGGCAGGACGAATCGACCAAAGGCGGCATCGAGAAGAAGCGCTTGCAAGCAGGCTGGAACGACGAAACGCGCGAGGCCATTCTTGGCCTTTTTATGGGGGATTAGATGCGATTGCCCTGCCTATCACTCCAACCGCAACAGCAACCACGACAACCCCAAAAAGCCAATCCCAAACGCGCACAACACGCCGCACGCTTGCAATACGATCGCCTGATTGGGCTCATATCCGGGGCTGACATCGAGAAACTCCCGATACGCGGCCAAGGCCCAGCCCTGCGGCGTAATCAGGCTCATCTGCTGTGCCTCTTCGGGCATCAATTCGCGCGGCAAGATGCAGCCGCCGATGAGCGATAGGACCAGCACGGGTACAGCGCCGTAAAGGGTCACCTGCATTTCGCTGCGCGAGACCGACGCCACCAGCACGGCCATGCCCATCGCAGCCAATGATGTGCTAAAGATCACCGGCATGAGCCAACCCAATTGTTCCAGGAGCGACCAATGAGCCGGGCCCCAGCGCATACCAAACAAGAGTCGGCCAGCGGCAAGGAGGAACAGTCCCTGGAACAGCGATAGCAGAAAATAAGGCACGAGCTTACCCAGCAGGATTTCGGCGCGCGTAATCGGTGCCGCTTGCAGACGCCGCAGCGTCCCTTGCCGCCGTTCCGTGACGAAGACCCAGCCAACATTGAGGACCAGGAAAAAAGCGAACATCACGGTATAAGATGGCACCAGCACTTGATAGCGCCTGCGCCCCGCGATTGAGGAAGCCATTGCCGTCACGGCTCACATAAGGCGACACCTCCGCCCCAGCGCCGGCCTGGTCTTTCGAGCGCGTCAGCGAGGCCCAGGTTTTGCCCGTCAGGTTGTATTTCTCGAACTGCTTGGCGAGCGCGGCCTGCACGCCGGCGCCGACCTTCATGCGAAACTCGTTGCCCGTCTTTTCGTTGTTCTCCGAGGCGATCTTGAGCATTTGGCTCAGCGAGATCTTGTCACGCAGCGTCCCCTTGCTCATGACCATGAGCGGCCCTTGAAACGAACTCGGCACCGGTAGATTGACTTCATCGCCCAACAACTGAATGAATTCCGGCTGGCTCAATTTCTCGAACGCCTGGCCGATCATCCATGGCAATAGCACGCGCAACAGCGTCACCTGACCGACCTGATCGATGATCGACGACGCGCCCGGCTGCTTGGCGTCCTTGATCAGCATCGCATCGACATGGCCCGGATCGAGGAACACGCCGTCCCGATGAAACGGATTGATGCCGTCTTTGAGAAACGAACACCGATTGACGCTGGCGCTGAAGCCCGGATTGAAAACGAGGACAGCAGCGCGTTTATGCTCCGCAACAAGTTGATGCGCCGTTTCGAGATCGTCAATCACTTCGACGCGAATACCCGCCGTGTCGGCCAAATCCTTGCGCACCACCTCCGACCATTTCTCCTGATGGTCGGCCCCCCTCAGCAGACATGGCCCATCGTCGAGATCGACGATCGAGATCCGCAACCGATCGTCCGGCTTTTGGCCGAAGCCCTCTCCCAGGAGGAGACCAAGGACAAGAATGAACAAGATCGGCATGCCGAGCAACAGCGCCGCCGCCATCGGATCACGCAGGAGCAGCCGCAGTTCCTTTTTCGCCAAGATCCAGAAGGCCATCGCTGTTCCTCGCTATTCCTCATCATCGCGCAGCTTCGTCCCCGTCAGGTGCAGGAACACGCGCTCCAGGTTCGGCTCCTCAATCGTGATGTCGAGAGCGTCGATGCCCAGCTTACCCAATTGCATCAATGTCCCCGGCACATCGCGGCAGCGCAGCTCCACTTGCTGTTTGTCGATCGTCGCTTTCACGCCCGGCAAGTCGCCGAGCCTCGAAAACAGGTCCGACCGGCTCGGACCGAGGCGAAAGCGAATGATCCCTTCGAGCATTTGCAGCAAGTGTGGCAACGTATCACAGGCGACGAGATGGCCCCGATCCATGATGCCGATGCGCGTGCAAAGCCCCTGGACCTCTTCCATGTAATGACTGGTATAGACGATGGTCACGCCGGTCGCATTGAGCCGTCGAACCTCTTCGAAGAGATGATTCCGCGACTGCGGGTCGACGCCCGCCGTCGGTTCGTCGAGCAGCAACAGCGCCGGCTGATGGACCAGAGCCGACCCCAGATTGAGCCGTCGTTTCATGCCGCCGGAAAAGGTGCTCACCCGTTGATCGGCTCGGTCAGCCAGCCCGATGGCACTGAGAATCTCGTCGACCCGCCGCCGCAGCTCGGCCCCGCGAATGCCGTATAACTCGCCGAAAAACGTCAGGTTCTCGCGCCGTCAGCTCGGCATAGACCGCCAATTCCTGCGGCACGACGCCGATCAATCGTCGCGCCGACCGATCGGCCGGATCAAGCGTCCGCCCATCGAGCCGCACCTCGCCGCCATCCGCCCCGAGAAGACACGATACGATCGACAGCAATGTTGTCTTGCCCGCCCCATTGGGCCCTAACAGCCCGAACATTTCGCCCGCCGAAACCGTGAAACTGACCTTGTCCAAGGCGCGGCGTGAGCCGTACTGCTTGCTCAACCCGATCACTTCGAGAAACGCCGCCGTCATCCGTCTGCCTTTCGCCACTGCCTATGTCCACCTGTATTTATGATAGGGAGATGACCGCGAATGAGCGTGGGGATGCCTACCAGAGGACAGAAAGGGGAACGAAGATCGATCCCGTCGTCCGGCCGCTGCGACGGCGAAGCGTCACGACAGACCGTCGCGCCAAAAGTGCGCTACCCCTTGGCGCGACGGTCCAGCGATGTAACCTGTTGCCTATATTGGAATTGCGCCGCGCCAGGGACCGTCGCGCCAAGAAATGATGTGGGTACCCCCTTTGGCGCCACGGTGACTTTTCGATGGAAAATCAGGAAATGGGCTACAGGGAAGATGCGAAAGGATGCTCGAATAGGGAAGTGCTATCGGCTCGTTTATTGATGTGAAGTTCAAAAGCAGCAGCCGGTCCACGGTCGTGGCCGGGGTCGGTACTCCGACCCCGGTTTAGCCCGAGCGTCTGCAAAGAACCGGGGTCGGAGTACCGACCCCGGCCACGACCCAATTGTTTGTATTGGACTTGTGTCTCGCCACGGACCTTCGCGCCAAGAAATGGATGTGGGTACCCCCCTCTTACCATTTCTGTGATAATGTGATGAAGACGGCTTGTTTCTCCCGATAATCTGTGATATTATCACATAAGAGCCGAGCGAGGCTTTACTGGCAATGATCACCGGAACCAACTTCGTTCGATTTACACGACACGGCCTCCAGGTAGCCAGGAAAACTTGGCCCGAGACTACGCGCTCGCTTTGAGGTACGCCGGCAGGCTCTGAAACTTCGTTTCTGGGATCAGCGGCATCTCCATCCTGCAGGCATGTTATTCGACCATAGTTACGAAGGTATTAAAGCGTTAGTAGGTCTGCACATTTATGAGATGCGATTGGACGACGATATAGGCGGTCAAAGGAACATCCGTATCGTCTTCTTCGATCCGCCACGCGATTGGGAACCTATCGAAGGAGAAACCAGGCCGCTGCGCGTGATCTGGATCTTGGAGGCTTTGCCAAAGCGTCGCAACGATTGGACTCAGAATGAGATCTCACGATTTCGAGCATCAAGGCGATTGCTCGCTCTTCGTATGTACGGTCGCGTGTGATAGGCGTTTTTGAATCCTGCAATTTCCCTTTACCTTTGGTTTCCGTGACTAAAGGAGGCTAAGCCATGAAGCACACGGCCCTTGAACCAGTAGAAAACTCATTAACAGCGCCTGCCAACCTTGAAGCCGCGTCGCCATACATTCTCGCACTTATGGAATGCCATGACGAGCTTCGCGCGGAAGCCGTCGAACTCTTCAAACAACTAAACAGCGGCGAACTCGACGAGCAGGATCGCTTAGCTACCACCGCGCTATTGGCCGAGATCCTGTTTCCTAATGCGGATGAAAAGGGCTTCCCTGGGATGGATCTCGCCGAGGCCGAATCGCGAGCGCCTGCCGTCAACTCCGAAGCGAAACAAGTTTTGGGTCGTATGGACGCGGAAGAGAACTTCTTCGCGCGTCGGCTTCGTGAATTGATGGACGCAAAGGGCTTAACCCAGGCCGAGCTGGCGGACAAGGTCGGCCTAGGCCAGCCGGCGATCTCGATGATGCTTAACCGCGCGTGCCGCCCGCAGCGAAAGACGGTTGCAAGCTTCGCTCAGGTTCTCGATGTTCATCCCGAGGAGTTGTGGCCGGCCTTCGGGTCGTGATGAGATCGGCTTCTCAACAATCCAACGGCCGACCCCTCATGACCACAATCACCATCTCGCGCATCGGCACCCAGGGCGGCGCTGCGCTTGCCCTGGGCTTTGATAGGAAACCCCTTCGGGGTAAATGCACTCTGGATCGTAATCCTACCGGCGCCTCCAAAAAAGGCAAACTCTGTACCGAACAGTATTGGTGCTACCTCAGACCAGCGATTTTTTCGACTCCCTTAACGGCGGACACTTGTATAAAAACGGATACTTCTTTGTATTTGGAGTTCTTCATGCGAATACTGATGGTTCCTTGTTTGCTATTGGGATGTATCCTCTCTACGGGCTGTGGTCAGGCCCAAGCGGACGATCCAATGCCCGAGGTCGCCAAAGCT
This sequence comes from uncultured Planctomycetaceae bacterium, assembly GCA_963790585.1. Classification (GTDB taxonomy): domain Bacteria; phylum Planctomycetota; class Planctomycetia; order Gemmatales; family Gemmataceae; genus CAWBOY01. Next base: position 518,418 of record CAWBOY010000007.1, on the reverse strand, counting down.
GCGCTCGAAATCCTCAAAACTCATGTTGGCAAGGACCTAAAAACGCTCGATAAAAGTCAAGTCAAGGATTTTCAAGAAACGATTACCAAACTCGTGCCCAAACGAAACTATGATGAGCTATATAGCATAATTCCTTGGCGCATGTGGGAATTTCAAAAGAAGGACAAAGACGCTATCTATGTGCTGTTTGAAGCACAACGGACTATATCTCATCCCGGCTCGACGCACATTCTGATCACAACGGTAGACAAAGCAGGAAAGGTGCTTTCCGAGACAACGCTCAGTACGGGCCACCGCTGTTATCTGCACGGCGCGAAGCTGGAAAAATGGGACGACGGAGAGTATCCGATGCTGAAGCTTGAGACAGGCCTAGGCGGTGGGCCGGGCCCAAACATTCGTACACAGTACTACGCCTATGTTGGCGGTCAGTTCACAGTGGTACGACTCGAAGACTCTAATGGCAACGTTTCAAGAAACAAATACTATATACGTCACTTCACTTGCGGGCCTGCGATTCCTGCTCAAACCGAAGCCCAATGGGAGGCTGATCTGCTCTCGGACGACCGAATGAAAGAACTGCGGGCTTTGGTTTGGCTTGGAGGAGCTCACCTGGTAGTTCGGCCTGTCAGCGACAACCCTGAACAATACGAAGATTCCCGAGAAATCAAGCTCATTGGTAAATTACGGACAAACAAAAAAGTGCTGGCGCCTTGAAAGAGCTTGTCGAGAGCAAAGACCAATGGTTGCGAGATGCGGCGAAGTTAGCATCCGATCCGAAAGACGGTCAGTAGGAAGGTGTGTCGCGATCCTAGACCGCCTGAGTACCGCCCGCCATAGATTGGTAGACCGAAACGCTGGAGGAACGGAATTAGCGGGCCGACGGCGTACTACCCATGACCACCATCACCATCTCGCGCATCGACACCCTATCGCCCCTTCTCTTCGCCGAACTCGTCGCCGAAAGTGAGCAGCCTGGGTTTCGGTTTGTCCGCAAACTCGTAGAGGACTGGCAATCGGGCGGCAACCAATTCGCGCTGCCCGGTGAGGCCTTGTTCGTCGCCCTGTATGGCGAGAGAGTGATCGGCGTCTGTGGGCTGAACAACGATCCCTATGCAGAATGTACAGGCGTCGGTCGCGTCCGCCGCCTGTATGTGCTGACCGCGTTTCGACGTCAGGCCGTTGGCCGGCGGCTCGTTCAGGAGGTAGTCGCGGCTGCCCGAGTATCGTTTTCGTCGCTTCGACTTCGCGCCGAGACGGCGGAGGCGTTTCGGTTTTATGCGGCTTTGGGTTTTCGTGAGTGTGCGGGTGTGTCCGATTGCACGCACCAAATGGAGCTGGTGAATTTGCGCTGAATCGTGACGCTCGCATTGTAGCCGAATTCTGGCGAATGCGGCTACGAAAACGGAAACCCCTCGGCAAACTCGGTTACACGCGCTTCGTCTATGAAGATGTAATAGAATGTCTACACATAACTCGAAGTGGTTCAGCTTCGCCGCCCCATGATGCTAATGGAGAACTTTATGCTCAACCGTGCAACGGTCTCGCTCCTCTCTCTGGCAGCGTTTACTGCCATTGCGGTCGGCTCTTTGCAGGCTGAAGAGAAAGCGGGGTTCGTTTCCCTGATCCTGTCTAAGGCGTCTGCCGAATGGCTTGACCATGACATCCTCTTCCGTTGCGAGGTGAGCCTCGACAACGCGACGGGTAAGGATCTTACCGTCCGCTCCCACTTTGCTTCGGTTTTCGATGGCTTGGAGCTTGTGGTCACAACAGTGGACGGCAAAGTTTTGGCGCAACAACATTATTTACTCCATCAGTCGCCATTCAGTAAAGAGGAGCGGGATTTTCCTCTGAAGAAGGGCATGACATCAGACACCATAGCGATCCCCATAGCGGACCTTCCTCGCGATGTGAAGAAGCTCAAAGTACGTCTGGTGGGAACCCTACCGGGAAGTGCCTATGAGCGAACTCTCTCTTCAGAAACGATCGAGGTCAAAATCAAGGATAAGGATTAGGTCTTGGGCTCAATCAGAAATTCGTTGAAGAACTGAGGCGAGCGGCGCGGCATCAGCCCTTTAGAATGTTGAGATAACCATGATCGAATTCACCGAAGAACAGCAACACCTACTTATCGACGACTCCGACTGGACCGAGGACGAGCTGCGGCTCCAATTGGCACGGTCTGCCAAGGACAACGGTTGGGAGGACGCTGGCATGGAAGCCTATGACGGCTGCGTGACCGGCTTTCTTAGAAACGCCACGATCTTCCCGTAACAAGGCCCTTCAAGCCCTTCGAGTACATGCTCGATGTCCTCGTGAGGACCCAGCTTGCTCTTCCACATTCTCTTCCCGTCTTCGAGTCGGGCGGCGTGCGTTATCGTTCCGTCGTCCTTGGCGAATAGGGCGATTTTATGATAGCCGGCTTCTGGTTCACCATCAGGAGTGCAGACGGAAAATCCTCGTGTGGCGAATGCTTCAATAAATGTTTGAATAGTAACTTCATCTGGAATTGGCAGAGGCCAGTATTCATCCTCGGTGACGCCCGGCCACCACCAATTTTGCTCATCCCAGACGGCGAACGCAATGCAGTTGTAGTCCGCCGGCGAGCTTGTTTTTTTCGCGCCGCCAGTCCTTTTTAAATTAGGAAAATCCCTGTCGTAGTATTCTTCCGGCATATCACCATTTATACCCTTGTGCCGCGCCCCATTCCAACCATGCCTGCGCCATCGCCTTGCTATTGCCTCGCGCCTCCGTCGGCACGGGATCTTCGCAGGTGATGGCACGCAGCGCCCAATACCACCGATCAGGGGCAAGCGCCAGTTCGCGGAGCAGATAGGGAACGGCGTCGCGCCCCATGCCGATGATTTGTTGGTAAGCAGCGTGGGTAACGAGACTAACCGTGTCGGAGTGATGGCCGCGCTTGGTCTTCCACTCGTCTCGCAAGCGCATGAACTTTTGTTCGATCGATTCGACAGAACCAGCGCGGCTCGACTTAGGGTCGTTCATTAGGTCTAGCGGCATCGGATTCTCCTCATTTGATCGTCGTCGCTCGTTGATAATATATCAAAGTTGGAAAATGGGAGGAATCAGCGCACCAGTGGGGCCGCGAGATCGTTTTCGTCACTTCGACCTCGCGCCGAGACGGCGGAGGCGTTACGATTTTATGCGGCATTGGGTTTTCGTGAGGGTGCGGGTGTGTCGGATTATACGCATATTATGGAGCTGAGGAGTGTGGGAACCTTACCGGAGATAGGGTATACTCGATCTCTGTCTTAGGAAACGATCGAGGTTAAAATCAAGGATAAGGAATAGGTCTTGGTAAAGAAGCGCCGTACGCCATCCCCAGTAAGGAAGCGATTGACGGAGCAGGAATGGCTAACCTGCTACTCCGCTCATTGGATGCTGCGTCATCTACGCCCCTGGAAGAGGCGTAAGCGCAAGATTTGGTTGTACGTGATAGCCTGGTGGCACCGTCCTGATTATTGGAGCCGACTTGACCAGTTATGTCAAAATTTGATTGACGCCGCCGAGCTTTTCGCCGACGGGCTGGTGGGACAAGCGGACTTTAAAAAGGCACTGGTCGCTGTCACGAAGATAGCAAAACCTGAGAACGATACCGGACGAGGCCCGCCACCGTTCGTTGCGCAGCGTTTGCTCAATGAGCTAAAGCGAAAGCATTTGCCCGGGTGGGAAGAAGACTCGCCTTTCAATGGTGTCGAGAGGCTCGACCTTTTGGACAAGAAATCCAAGCGGATTCGGGACCATCTGCGTCGCAGTGGCGAGCAGAACGTCGCAACGGAAGAGCAAGTAGCCAGGCACCAAAAGTTCATGGATGAGATCCATAATCAACAAACCAGCTTGCTCCGCGACATCTTCGGCAATCCATTTCGCCCTGTCACCATCGACCCAACCTGGCTCGTTTGGAAGAATAGCACGGTCGTCAAACTGGCGCAAACGATCTACGACGATCGAACGTTTCAAAACCTACCGATCTTGGCCGATGCCTTCGAAGATGCTGGATGTCAAGACGGTTCGCCCGGCGCGCCCCCGGCAAGCCGGGGGCTATGCAAGAATGGGAACGCAGGGGCAGGAGATGGCGAAGTATTGAGGACCGTTCGCATTCATGGCTGCACCCGCGAGCGTTGCCAGGCTGTCCCGCACTTTCAATGCTACTTCGTCGGCGAGATCGATGGTCTTGGTTCGAGGTGACTGACGATAATCCTTGAGTTCGATGAGCCAACTTGTCTGTCCCGGATTGAGGGCCAAGAAATCGACGGCTTTGACGCCTACGCTCATAGCGGTGCCGCATTGCGCAGCGCAGATCCACACCACACCGTCCACAAGTCACGCGAACGCCGGACACGAGACGTTGAAACTGATTGCGGTAGTACGACCAGTCATCAAACTTGGACGCCTTCCAACCGTTCGGAAATACAAAAGTCAGGTTGCCTTCAATGAGCGTGGGCATCGGAGGATTGCTCTTTTTCCAAGTAACGATCCGATTGCTTCAGCTCTTCATCCAGGGCTGTAATCGCACCTAGGTCATCAATGCTGTCGCCTTGCTCGACTGTGATCACTCCATTGTCCGATTGAAGGCCGATGAATCGCGCTTTGATTTCTTTCGATTCCTGCTGGCTGAGTAGAATATCGAGTTCTCGCATCAAAAATAGGCTGTGCGTGGCAATAAACACTTGTATTTGGTTATTGCACAAATGCAAAATCGTCAAAGCAATTTGACGTATCAATTTCGGATTGAGGTTTGACTCAGGCTCGTCCCAAAACAAATATCCCTTGTCCAATAAAGATCCGGTCGCGATCAATCTTGCGATCATGGCCAGCTTTCTCAGCCCTTCAGCCACCAGGGGCATCTCCATCTTGCCTTTTCCCTCGGTGCTCAAATAAAACCGGCCATTCTTATCAAGAATAATTTTGCCCTCCATCGCCTGCTCGAGAGGTTCGAGCAGTTCTCTGATTCGCGACTCACGCGGACCTCGGATGGCAGGAGCGCCCAGCAATAAACAGGTGTCGCGCCACGTCTCCTCAAACTCAAGATAATGACTCTCGTAAATGGGAACAAAGCCCGGATAAATCGTAAGCAGCTCGCGCGTGGCCAGAAAAACGGGAGCTTTTGAGACCCACGCAGTCGGCAGCTTCGCAATCGTCACCTCGGATTGACTGCGCGTCGTGAAAGCGAAATCGACATCGAGCTTCTTATCGTCGAAGCGGCAGTCTATTTCGCAGCGGCTGACGCCGACGCGACGATGGGCCAGTCGTCCCAGATTTTCTGGTCGAAGCACAGCCACCAGTTTCTCCGCGATCTTAGGCTGCATCGTCTGTTTTGTGGCGCTGCGCCGTTTCCCCGGCGCGAATCCTCCCAACTCGAGGCCAGAACGCAATACGGCACCTTCAGTAGATGAGATTTCCCTGTGCTGTTCTCGCCCACGATCACGTTCAATTGCGCGCTGAAGCGAAGATCGGCTTCCGCGAAACCCGTCAGATTCTTGAGATAAAGAGATCTTAGCATCGGCGTTCTCAGAGAACGCGCTGTCGAATCGGCAACAACTTACCTTAAATCGCGGAGACGACACGTAGCTATAGTATAGCTACTTTTTGGAAGAGTTCGCTTCTCACAAGTTTGCCAGAGCGACTCTAACACTCTGTCAATCCAGGCATTCTGCACAAACTTTATCTTTCAAATAATCTGGGCAATTCTGGAAGAATACGCTTGACAGGTAGTCTATAACGCCCATAAACTAGCACCTCCTCTCACGGACGAGCTTTAATCTAGCAAGAATGAGCAGGGTCTATCGTGCTGGTCGAGGAACGGCGACAACGTGTCCTGGATTTCGTCTGCGAGCGCGGCTTCGTCGCTTTGGCGGAGTTGGCTCAGAAGATCCAGGTGTCCGAATCGACGATTCGACGCGATCTCGATCATTGGCACCGCGAAGGGACGCTGCGGCGGACGCATGGCGGGGCGATCTTCGTCGGCGATGCGGCGACGTTGCCGGCGTTTGAGGAGCGGTCGACGCGGCAACTCGACGAGAAACGGCTCATCGCGCGGCTGGCGGCAGCGCGGGTGCGTGACGGCGATGCGGTGTTGCTCGATGGCGGGACGACGACGCTCGAAGTGGCGCGGCTCCTGGTGGGCCGACCCATCCAAGTTGTGACCAATAGTCTGCCGATCGCCAATCTCTTTGCCAATTGCCGCGAGACGGATTTGGTAATGCTCGGCGGCTACGTTTATCCGCGCACGGGCGTCGCCCTCGGGCCGATGACGGTGCGGCTGCTCGAAGATATTCAGGTGCATCAGACGGTTTTGAGTGTCGGGGGGGTGACGACTCGCGGGCTGTTCAACAGCAATTTGCTACTGGTCGAGGCCGAACGGCAGATGATGCGTTGCGCCGATGAAGTGGTGGTCCTGGCCGACCATACCAAGCTGGGGCGGTCAGCGCTCGCCTTTTTATGCGACTTTGCCGATGTCGATACTCTGATTATCGACGCGGCGGCGACGCCGGAACAACGGGCGATGTTGGAACAGACGGCGGCGCGGCTGTTGGTGGCGGGCGAGGAGACCGAACAATGAGTGCGGCGACGCTGGATCGATCCGTGGTCGAACGCCTGGTCCGCGACCTGTTGCGCAGCCAGACGGCCAACGGCAGCCCGGCCAAGCCTTCGGCCCCGAAGCTCGTGGTCAACGTCTCAGCGCGGCATTGTCACGTGACGCAAGAAGACCTCGAACGCCTGTTCGGCAAGGGCCACAAGCTGACGCCGATGAAGGCGCTCTATCAAGATGGCTTTTTCGCGGCTGAGGAAGCGGTGACGCTGCTCGGGCCCAGGCAGCGGATGATCGCCAACCTGCGGATTCTCGGCCCATGCCGCGATCATAGCCAGGTGGAGCTGGCGTTCACCGATGCGATTTCGCTCGGACTCGATGTCCCGGTCCGCAAGAGCGGCGACCTCCGCGACGCGGCCGGCGCCTATCTGATGGGCCCAAAAGGGATGATTCACCTCGAAAAAGGTGTCATTCGCCACGAACGCCACGTCCACATCGGCCCGGCGGACGCGGCCTATTACGGCGTCAAAGACGGCGACCGCTTGAATCTACGTATCAAAAGCGATTGCGGCGGCGTCCTCGAAGGCCTGCTCGTCCGCGTCGCGCCGTCGGCGAAGCTCGAAGTGCATCTCGATACGGATGAAGGCAATGCTTGCAATGTGGGGCGGGCGACCGGATTTGAATTATTCAAATAATGCTAATTAGTCAAAAGGCAAGAAACCAACACCGAATAACTACGGAGATGCTATGGCGGGAACACATATGGAAGCTCTTGGTTTGATCGAAACCAAGGGCTTGGTGCCGTTGATCGAGGCGAGTGACGCGATGTTGAAATCGGCGAACGTCACGCTGATCGGCTGGCAGAAAATTGGCAGCGGCATGGTGACGGCCTACGTCGTCGGCGACGTGGCCGCGGTCAAGGCCGCGATCGATGCGGGGGCGGCAGCGGCCGGTCGCGTCGGCGAAGTGGTCGGCGTGCAAGTCATTCCGCGGCCTCACGAGGACCTCGGCTCGATCTTGCCGCTCGAAGGGAAAAAAGCAGTCGCGGGATAAGATGATTGTTTCGCGTAAATAACAATTATTGGAGATCTTTCATGGCCAACAATGGCAAAAACGGCGGCGAGGCTCTTGGGCTCATCGAGACCAAGGGTTTGATCGCCACCATCGCCGCGACCGATGCGATGTGCAAGGCGGCGAACGTCACACTGGCGGGGCAGGTGCAGATCGGCAATGCCTTCGTGACGACCTTCGTCCGCGGCGACGTCGGCTCGGTGCGGGCCGCCGTCGACGCCGGCGCTCAGGCTGCGAGTGCTAACGGTGAATTGGTCAGTGCCCATGTAATTCCGCGGCCGGAAAGCGCTGTCTTAGAGACATTCCTTGGTAAATAACCGAGAATGTTACCTCGCCCTGATTTGCACGGCGGACAACAGGGGAGACGCGCTTTTCGGCGGTGTATCGAATCATGAAGATTCTCGTTGCGAACTTGGGCAGCACCAGCTTCAAGTATCGGCTCTATGACATGGCCAGCGAACGCCTGCTGGCCCGCGGCGGCGTCGAGCGCATCGGCTCGGCTCAATCGAACTGTTTCGTCGAGGTGGGCGAGCAGCGCGAAGAGCTGACCACCGTTGCCCCAGACCATGCAGTGGCGGTGCGGCTCTGTCTCGCGCAGTTAAGCGATCCGAAACATCCCTGTCTGTCAAGTCCGGCGGAGCTGGCGGCGATCGCCTTCAAAGCGGTCCATGCTCAGGGAATTACAGGCGTGCATCGTGTTGATGAATCGCTCCTGGCCGCGATGGAGGCATATGGCGACATCCTGCCGGCGCACAATCCGCCCTACACGAAGGCCATGCGACTGCTGGCCAAGGAATTACCGGAGATCCCGCTGATCGCGGCGTTCGAGACGGGGTTTCATCAATCGATCCCGCCGGCCCAGTATCTCTATGCCGTCCCACTGGATTGGTCGGTGAAGCACGGCATCAAGCGCTGGGGCTTTCACGGCGCTAGCCATCGCTATATTGCCGAGCGAACCGGCGAGCTGATCAACAACCCGGATGCCAAGATTATCTCGTGTCATCTGGGCGGGAGCAGCTCGATCTGCGCGATCAAAGAGGGGCTTTCGGTTGCCACCAGCATGGGGATGACCCCGCAGTCGGGGCTGCCGCAGAACAATCGCGTGGGCGATTTCGATGTGTTCGCGTTGCCGGCGGTGATGCGGGCGACCGGCAAAACGCTGGAACAAGTGCTCGACGACCTGGCCAACCGTTCGGGCCTGCTGGGTCTGTCGGGTTACAACGATCTTCGCGACATCGAAGCAGACGCGGCCAAAGGGGGGCCGGTATCGCGGCTGACGATCGATGTCTATGTCGCGGTGGTGCGGCACTATATCGGGGCTTATTTACTGCTGCTCGACGGCGCCGACGCCATCGTCTTCACCGGCGGCATCGGCGAGAACTCGGCGACGATTCGTGAGGCTGTCTGTGCCAACCTCGATTGGTTCGGCATCATGCTCGACTCGCATGCGAATGTAAGCGCAAAGGGCGAGGCGCCGATTCATGCGACATTGAGCCGGACGCAATTATGGATCATGCCGACGAATGAGGAGTACATCGTGGCGCGACAGGCGCGCGAGCTGTTGGCGCTGAAACAGAGGCATTAAAACGTAGACGCGGCATCTTGCCGCGTTGGATTTGGTTTTAGGCGGCGAGATGCCGCGTCTACGATTGGGTTAAGAACGCGGCAAGATGCCGCGTCTACGATTGGGTTAAGAACGCGGCGAGATGCCGCGTCTACATACGAGGTTCCCAATGTTCCTGGCGCGGGTCAATGGCGTGGTGGTGGCGACGCAAAAGGTCGCTTCGATGACGGGGCACAAGCTGCTCACCGTCGAGCCGCTGCGCGTCGATCCTCAGGGGCAAGGCCAGCTCATCGGCACGGGGCGGACTTTTGTCGTCGTCGATACCATCGGCTCCGGCTTGGGCGAGATGGTTTTGATCGTCCAGGGCTCCAGCGCTCGCTTAACCCCGGAGACGGAGAAGCTGCCGATCGATGCCGTCATCATTGGCATCGTCGATAGCGTCAATGTCGAGGGGAAAACGCTCTTTTCGGCGCGTGATGAATAACGCCGCGCTCATGAGGTTCGATTGATGCAAGTCACCGACGATCTGATTCGCAATGTGGTTTCGCAAGTGCTGTCGCGCGTCAAAAGCGGGCTGGCCGCGCCGATGAGCAACGGCGGGGCGGCCTTCGGCGTCTTTACGGATGTCGACTCGGCCGTGGCCGCGGCGCGAACGGCGCAGCGTGCCTTCGAGGCACGTGGCCTCGCCGATCGGCGCACGGCCGTTGAGTGCATTCGTCGTATCTGCCGCGAGCAAGCCGAGGCACTCGGGCGTGAGGAATTTGAAGAGACGCGTATCGGTCGGCTCAATCACAAGATCGAGAAATTGCAGATCTGCGCCGACCGCGTGCCTGGAGTCGAATTTCTCAAGACGGAAGCCTTCAGCGGTGAGAACGGCGTCTCGTTGCAGGAGTTCGCCCCTTTCGGCGTCATCGGCGTCATCACGCCCGTGACCCATTCGCTGCCGACTTTGGCGTGCAACGCGATCAATATGCTCGCCTCGGGCAATGCCCTTGTTTGCAATCCGCATCCGAGCGGAGCCAAGATTGCTTGCAAGGGAACGCGGCTCTTCAATCAAGCGATTCATAAAGCGATTGGAATTGACAATCTCATAACAATTATCGAGAAACCAACTCTCGAAAGCGCCCAGGCGATCTTCGATCACAAAGACGTCAAAATGCTCTGCGTCACCGGTGGCCCCGCCGTGGGGCGAGCGGCCCTGCGCAGCCCGAAACGAGCCATCGTCGCCGGGCCGGGCAATCCGCCGGTCGTCGTCGATGAGACGGCCGACCTCGACAACGCCGCCCGCTCGATCATCGCGGGGGCGGCATATGACAACAATCTCCTCTGCATCGGTGAAAAGGAAGTCTTCGCGGTGGCGTCGATCTTCGACGAGCTATGCGCGACGATGACGCGGCACAAGGCGGTCAAGCTCGACGCCAAACAAATTGATGCGCTAACCAAGGTCGCCTTCACGATGGGCGACGACAAAAAGCTCCACGTCGACAAGGACTTTATCGGCCAGGACGCCGCCGTTTTGGCCAAGAAGGCGGGCGTCACGGTCCCGGCCGACACCGAGATCCTCTTCGGCGAGACGGACGAGCATAACCCCTTCGTCGATCAAGAACAGATGATGCCGTTCGTACCGTTCATCCGCGTGCCGGACGTCGATACGGGGATGGCGCTGGCCAAGAAATACGAACATGGCTTTCGCCACACGGCCATCATCCATTCGCGCAATCTCGAAACGATCACACGCATGGGCCGCGAAATGGATGTGACGTTGTATATCCAAAACGGGCCCAGCACGGCCGGCCTCGGCGTCGGCGGCGAGGGCTATTTGAGCTTCAGCATCGCCACGCCGACAGGTGAAGGAGTGACGACGCCGTTGACGTTCACGCGGCAGAGGCGGTCGACGACGGTGAGGGCGATGAGGGTGGTCTGAGGGGGTATTTGGTTTTCAAGAGCCGGGAGCGTAAGCGACCGGAGAGCATTACACGGGCTCAGATTTTCTCCGGTCGCGTACGCTCCCGGCTCTTGAAAATAGTAGCGATAATATGTGCGCGTTCACAAGAGTCCCCCATGCAAATCGGCACCATAGTAGGCCACGCAACCTCGACCGTGAAACACCCCTCGCTCCAGGGTTGGCGCCTGCTGCTCGTCCAGATGCTCGGCACGGGCGACAAACCCGACGGCGAGCCGGTGTTGGCGATCGATAACCTTGGAGCGGCGCAAGGGTCGCGGGTGATTTTGACCAGTGAAGGCGGATCTATTCGCCAACTCGTCAAAGCGAAGAATTCGCCGGCACGGTGGATGGTCCTGGGGATTGCCGACGAATGAACGGTGACGCTGCCATCCTGCGCTGGTCGGGTCGGGTTCTCGCGGAGGAGGATCTGCGCCGAAACCTGAAAGGGCAGCGGCGTTTGATCGTGTCGGCGGCGACGGTCGTCACGCCGTCGGCGACAGAGGAGCTGCAACGCCGCGCGGTCGAAGTGGTGCGTGAGAAGCAAGAAATAAGCGATACGAAATGGGGCTACGCGGTCGATCGAGCGTATCCGGCCGTGGCGGCGGCTTTGCAAGCATTGGGGCGTGAAGGGATCGGGGCGCAGCCGCTGACGTCGAGCAAGGAAGTGGAGCCGAGCCTTTGGTCGAAGGAGCTTGCCGAGAGTCTTTCACGCGGCGACTTCAAGGCTTTGGCGGTTTTCACTCAGGATCCCGGGCTGTTTTGCTGCATCGCCAACAAGGTTCGAGCGGTGCGCGCGGTCGGGATTGCCACGATCGGCCAGGCCGCGCGAGCGAAGTCGAGCCTCGGAGCGAATCTCCTGGCTATTGAGATGCCGGGGCGGACGTTTTACGAGATTTTGCAGATATTACGTAGCCTTTATGGGGCTAATGGTCGGCCGTGTCCCCCACTCACGGCCCGAACATTGACGGAGCTAGACGGCCATGCGCATCGCTAAGGTGATCGGCACGGTGACGCTGTCGCGGGTCCACCGGACATTGCAGGGCGCGCGCTGGTTGATCGGCGTGCCCTATAGCCTCAAGGCTCTTAAGACTGACGTGCCCGATGGTGAGGACCTGGTGATCTACGATCAGCTCGGCGCCGGCCTGGGGTCGCGGATCGCCTTGAGCGAGAGCGGCGAGGCGGCGGCTCCGTTCTTTCCCGAGAAGAAGCCGGTCGATGCCTATTGTGCCTGTATTCTCGATCAAATTGTGCTTGCGGATCGTTGAGGAGAGCTTCCGATGATGACTGAACGCCAACAAAAAGAATGGATCTGTGAGATCGGCCGCCGGGTCTACGAGCGTGGCTTCGCGGCGGCCAACGATGGCAATATCACCATTCGCCTCAACGAGCGCGAAGTGCTCTGCACGCCGACGATGGTCTCCAAGGGCTTCATGAAGCCGGACGACATCTGCAAGGTCGATTACGAGGGGAAACAGCTCGCCGGCACCAAGCGGCGCACCAGCGAGGTGCTGTTGCACCTATCGATCTACAAGGCCCGGCCGGACGTCCATGGCGTCGTCCATTGCCATCCGCCTCATGCGACCGCTTTCGCGGTGGCGGGTGAGCCGATTCCAAAATGTGTGCTGCCGGAGGTCGAAGTATTCTTGGGCGAGGTGCCGATTGCGGTCTACGAGACGCCGGGGGCGTCGAAGTTCGCCGACTCGGTTTTGCCCTACGTGCATGATTGCAACACGGTCATCCTCGCCAATCATGGGACTGTGACGTTTGGGCCGGATCTAGAGAAGGCGTACTTCAACACGGAGATTATCGACGCCTATTGTCGCATCCTGATCTTGGCCAAGCAGCTGGGCAGGATAAACTACTTCAGCGAGGGCCAGACGCGCGAGCTGCTGGATCTCAAGAAGAAACTGGGGTACGATGACGTACGGTTCCGCGACGAGAGCTGCGAGCTGTGCGGCCCGAGCAGTTTCGACCAGGGCTATTCGACGTATGTGCCGAAGCCAGTGGCGTTCGCGCGGGAACAGGCGGCGAGCGCGGCTTGCAAGGCGTGCGCGACGACGCCCACGAAGAATGGCCATACGGCCAATGCGGATATGGAAGACCTTGTAAAGGCGATTACCGATCAGGTGATGGCGACGTTGGCGAGCGCGTGATTAACGAGCGCGTGCGGAGGAACACTGTGACAGGGGCAATCGATGGCTGAGTTGCGGTCTGGAATAGCGGGATTCGTTTTGACGATTGTCGTCCTCTCTCTGTTCGGTGCGAGCTTGCTGACGACGGGGATCTTGTGGTGGGTCGGCGACTGGGACCACTACGGCTGGGGACTCGGACTGACGCTCAAGATTGTCTGGGGCTGTTGGTTTGTCTGTTTGCTCGGCATGGTGTTGACCAAGGTAACGATCTTCGGCTGGCACTTTCGCGGCTATTTTGGCCGGGATGAGCAAGGCGTGACGGGCGCGGCTGGTCGGCCGGACGCGCCGCCGTTGCCGCCGCCGCCGTGGCGGAAGTCGACCAAAGCGAGCTTTTCGAGCACCTTGGTACTCGTGTCAGTGAGCGGCTCCGCCGTCATCGCGTCGGCCGTGCTCTGGATGCTCGGCGACGTGTTGGGCGATACGACGCTCTGGACCGTGCTTGGCTGGATCTGGGCCGGCTGGTGGGTGGCGTGCATTGCGACGGTGTTGATTCGGGTGTCGCTTTTTGGTTGGGAGAAGAAGAAGGTCGTGCGGTCGCTGTCCGGCGACAACGGGGCATCTCCAGCTTCGCTAACCGAGGGATCTAAGGACAAGTCACCGTCCCCATAAATATCGGAGTAGCCTTATGAGCCTTATCATCGAATCGCTCGACGATGTTCGCAACCTGGTCAAGCGCCTGGGAATCAAGGTCAACACGATAGACGAGTTAAAAGACCTCTTAAACGCGATCAAATCGCAAAACGATCCCGAGGCGGCGCGCAATCGGATCATCAAGAACATCGCCGGCGTGGGTGTTGGCATACCGACCTTTCTCGCCGCCGTCGTCTCGGGTGGCTTGATCATGACGATGACGAGTCCGAATAACACCTTTTTTGCGCCTGGCTTCTATATTGCTTGTCTTGCCATTATTTGGGGCGTGGCTGGCATCATTAGTTTGGCCTCTCTCTTGTTTGCGATGGTGACATTTGGCGCGTCGCGCCGTGCGTCTCGTCTCGATGAGATGGCCCTGTTGGAATCGTTCAAACGCCCCACGACCATGGTTTGACATTTGAAGTCGTGGCCGGGGTCGGTACTCCGACCCCGGTGAAGTCCGAGAAACTCCCGAGAACCGGGGTCGGAATACCGACCCCGGCCACGGCCTGATTCGTCATTAGGATTTCCCATGAAAGTCAGCATCATCGGCGGCGGCGGGCTTGTCGGCAGTATGGCCGCCTACGCTCTCCAGTGCGGCGGCGTCGTCAGCTCGATCTGTCTGATCGACGCCAATCAGGACCTGGCCAAGGGGCAGGCGCTCGACCTGCTCCAGGGTTCGTCGCTAACCGCCGACCAGCGTATCAGCGCCGGGACGATGGACGATGTGGCCACGAGTAATGTCGTCGTCATCACCGCCGGTCTGCGGCGCAAGCCGGAGGAGAGCCGGCTCGACCTCATCAATCGCAATGTCGATCTGTTTTTGACGCTGCTCGATCAAGTCAAGGCGGCGGGGCTGAAGGAATCGGCGTATCTGGTAATCGTGAGCAATCCGGTCGATGTGCTTACCTATCTGGCGGTGCAGCGTTCCGGCTTGCCGTGGCAGCGCGTCTTGGGGCTGGGAACGCAGCTCGATACCGTGCGCTTTTGCAGCCATCTCGCCGCTCGGCTTCAGGTGCCGGCAACGCAAGTAAATGCCCTCATCCTTGGCGAGCATGGCGATAGCATGGTGCCGATCTGGTCGAGCGCTGCGATCGCCGGTCTGCCGCTGGATCAATGGCCTGGCTATACGCCGGCGCTGGGCGCGAAGTCTTCGAGGAGACGAAGACAGCTGGGGCAACCCTGATAAAGCTAAAAGGCGGCTCGGGCTTTGCGGTGGGCTTGTCGATCCGCGAAGTGGTGCAGGCTATCGCTCTGGATAGTCGCCGTGTGTTGCCGGTCAGCACGTTGCAACAAGGCCTATACGGGGTCCGCGATGTCTGCCTATCGGTGCCAACCGTGGTAGGCTGTGGCGGGGCCCGTCAGCAAATCGAATTGGCGCTGACGCCGAAAGAGCGAACCGGGATTCAAAATTCGGCGCGGGTGTTGCGCGAGATCATTGACCAAGTGGAAGCCCGGATAGGTAAAAAGACGACCGACGTCGCCGCGAAAGCGAAGCCGGTCGTCTCGTCTGGGATCCCGCGTAGCGCGTGGCAGCGTACGTAGTGCCCCGTCCAGACTAAACTTAGGGGTGGCACAGACATTCCTGTCTGTGCAGCAAAAGGCACATTCGTCGGTTCCGCACAGACAAGAATGTCTGTGCCACCCCTAAATTTAGTCTGGACGAAGCAGTAGTGTCTACGCCACCCCAACCGCACTCTGATACGCGCACTCCCCAACTCTCTCGATCGTCGCATCAAGCGGATGCCAGAGTGCTTGCCCGCGGCGCGCCCGGGCTTCCAACACCTCAACCTTTTCCAACGTGCCCGGCAACGCATCGGTCGGCTCGGGCATGATCGCTTTGCCACAATAGTCGGCAATGCCCCGGCGGGCGAATTTGCTCGTCGACGGGAACAAGTCACGCACGCCCGGCCGATAGTAACACGACCAACAGAGGCCGCGCGGACGATTGGCTTTCGTTCTCTGACAATGACGGCATTGCATGATACGCTCCTGTCTTGATTGGGTGAAAAATTCGTTGTTTGTCGATCGCTACGCGGCTTCGCTTTCCGTGCTCTCGTCGTCTTCCGCCTGAACGTGAGCCAGGCTTCGCATCACTTCGGCCAACAGTTGGGACCGCATCTCCTCGCGCGGCACTTCGTCGTACCAATTGAGGAACCAACGACAGCCGTTCGGTTCTCCGAGGCGACTGTCGACTTGGAAGCACATGCGGGCGAAGAACTCCTCGACCTCGCCGACGGTTTCGAGCCCTTCGCCTTGCCAGCCGACATAGCTGACGGCACAGGCCGACTCGACGGCCTCCTCTTCGTTGCTCGGCAAGGGCAAGGGATAGGTCGTCGAACCCTGAATCAGTCGATCGTCATCGTTTCGTAGCGCACGGCCCAGGGCCTCCAAACTGTGCTCGGTCACCAGGGGGGCCAAACCTTCGCGCCACACTCGTCGCCAGCTTTCCATGTTCGCCTCCGCGCTCGATATCTTTGCCTGCGCGTCCCTGTCGATTCGGTGCAATCTTCTCTTCGGTATACTATAAATATGTACATTATATCGAGCAAGCGATTTTGAGCGATTTGTGCCTATTTATCGTGCTAAAATGAGGTTATTGGACGCTGATAGGCCCGCTACTGACATTGAATTAGACATTATTAGACATGCCGACCGCAAGCATTACTATAGCCCCCGGCTTGCCGGGGGCGGCCCTGCGACGATCGTATTTTTTGAGAGATGCGAAGAAGTGGGAGGCCGGGCGGGATCTGTCTCGCCACCCGGCAGCGCTTTTCTCTTCCCAGGGTGCGCTGCGCGACCCTGGGCTTTGTTATGGAACGCTGTCAGCGTTCTAAAACAACAAAGATGAGCCTGACTTAGAACGCCGAAGGCGTTCTATAACAAAGCCCAGGGTCGCGCAGCGCACCCTGGGTGGGAGCGGCGAGACCTTCCAGAATGCCTTATTACTTGCTGGTGATGCCCGTCGAAGGCGTCGGCTGAGCGCGACGGCGGACGTCGAGTTCGATCTGACCGAAGGTCTGCTCGTGCCGTTGCAGCGTCATCATCAGAGCGCTGCAGAGGCGCTTGGCCGTGTAGAAGTTCATAATCAACCGATGGTTGACGTCGATGTCTTGTTTGCCGCTGAGGAACGGATTGGGGTTGAGCGCGAAGTCGATGATGACTTCTTCCGGCGTCGCGGTGACGCGAGCGAAATTGGAGTAGGCCGCGTGAGCATTCTTGTCATGGAGTTCGACTTCCGGTTGTGCCTGGGCGGCATTCGGGTCGACGCTGGTCGGACGCGGCGTTTGTTCGGACATGGGTCAGTCTCCGTCGGTAAAGGTTTTAGGCCTAAAACTCATAGCCTAGACCATCGTGGTGTTATGCACAATCGCATCTCTATAAGATATGGTTTTGCAGCCCAAGTTGGCTACGCTCCCTCGTGAACCTACAGATTTGTCGCCGTTTTTTGGTCGCCGGAAGGACATCGCATCATGAAAATCCTGGTCCTGAATACGGGATCGAGTACGGTCAAATTCAGCCTGATCGAGTCGGAAGGTGAACAGACGCTGGTGGAAGGCTTGGAGGATTGGTCGGCCTCACCCGCGCGATTTACCCTGAAACGAGCTGGAGCCGAACCGGTCATCAGTCAACAACCAGCCAACGATTCGGCCTCGGCCGTCAAGCAAGTCCTGAGCGAGTTGACCAAATTGCTCGGTGGCACTCACGACGTCGCCGCCGTCGGCCATCGCGTCGTTCACGGCGGGCCGAACCACGTGCGGAGCGAGCGCATAACCGACGCCACACGCGCCAGCCTCGAACAACTGCGCGAAATGGCGCCGCTGCACAATCGCGTCAATCTCGACGGCATTCGCGCTGCCGAGCAAGCCTGGCCCGACGTGCCACAGATCGCCGTCTTCGATACCGCGTTTCACGCGACCCTGTCTGAAACGGCGCGGACCTATCCCGTGCCGTCGCAATGGACCAACGATTGGGGCCTGCGCCGCTACGGCTTTCATGGCATCAGCGTCGCCTATTGCACCGGCCGCGCTACGCAAATGCTCGGACGCCAGCCGGAAGGGCTGCGCCTGGTCGTCTGTCATTTGGGCAATGGCTGTTCCGTGACGGGCGTGCGCGACGGCAAAAGCGTCGATACTTCGATGGGCTACACGCCGCTCGATGGCTTGATGATGGGCACGCGCAGTGGTTCCGTCGATCCGGGTTTGCTCATCCATGCTCTGCGGGAAAAAGGCCTGAACGCCGACGACCTCGAACGCATCCTCAACCGTGAATCGGGCCTGCTCGGCGTCTCAGGCGTCAGCGGCGATATGCGCGCCGTTGCCGAAGCTGCCAGCAAAGGCAACGATAAAGCGCGTTTAGCGATCGCGATATTCGTTCATCGTCTCAAACAAACCATCGGCGCGATGACGGCGACACTCGGCGGGCTGGACGCTCTCGTCTTCACCGCCGGCATCGGCGAACATTCGGCGGCCGTGCGCGAGGAGACGTGCCGGGGCCTGGAATATCTCGGCCTGGAATTGGACAAGACAGCAAATGCCGTATGCAAACCCGATGTCGATATCGCGTTGCCTGGGTCGAAGGCGCGAATTTTGGTGATCGGCACGCGCGAGGACCTTATGATTGTGCGTGAAGTGGTGCGCGTATTGAAAACGAAATAAGCAACCCGGGAATCCCAACCATGACACCCCCCTCCGTCACCGTCTCGCATCATCCGCTCGTTCTGCACAAGCTCACGCTGCTGCGCAAGACCGCGACCGAGCCGGGCACGTTTCGCGCCCTGGTGCGCGAGCTGACGCTGTTGCTCTTCTACGAAGCGGCCGCCGATTTGAAGACCCACGGGGTCATGATCCAGACGCCGCTGGCTCCGCACGAAGGCCGGAGCATCAGCGAGCGCGTTGCCTGTATGCCGATTTTGCGCGCGGGGCTGGGTATGGCGGAGGCCGTCTTGGAACTGTTGCCGTCGGTGCGCATGTGGCACCTTGGCCTTTACCGCGATCATGAAACGCTGGAACCTGTCACCTATTACAACAAGCTGCCGCCGGTCCCGAGCATTGATGTCTCATTCGTTCTCGACCCCATGCTCGCCACCGGCGGCTCGGCGATCGCCGCGATCGATCTGCTGAAAAAATGGGGCGCCCGGCGCATCAAGTTCCTGGGCCTGATCGCCGCTCCCGAAGGAGTAAAAGCGCTGACGGAAGCCCATCCCGATGTGCCGGTCTACCTCGGCGAGATCGACAGCCATCTCAATGAACAAGCCTACATCGTTCCTGGCCTGGGCGACGCCGGCGATCGGCAATTCGGCACGGGATGAAAAGCGCGTTTGATTAGCCGCGGGCCGGGAGCGTCAGCTCGCGAAGAAAGTCGGACTCGCTCGGATTTTCTCCGGGAGTTGACGCTCCCGGCTCGCCAAAGCAAGAAAACTCCGGGAGCTGACGCTCCCGGCTCGCCAGATTCCCCGTCTTTATTCCCCCCAAAAAAAGTAACATAGCCCCGCCGCTCTCGTCTTCTATTCCAGAGGAGCCTCGCACCGACCGGGCAAGGAGATCCGAACGGTGGCCGACTGGAACCAGATCGTCGATACGCATGGTCCGATGGTGTTTCGTCTGGCCTGGCGCATTCTCGGCCAGGCCGACGATGCCGAGGACGTCGCGCAGGAAGTCTTTCTGCAAGCGTATCAAATGCAGCGCAAGGAAGTGGTGCGTTGTTGGTCGGCGCTCTTGCGTCGGCTGGCGTCGCATCGATCGCTCGATCGATTGCGGCAACGGCGCGCCTCCGTGTCTCTTGACGGGCTCCATCTGGCCTGTAACAACGACGGGCCGGAGGAGCAGGCACAAAGCAAGGAGTTAGCCGATCGCCTCCGTGCCGCCGTGGCCGAGCTGCCGCGACGGGAAGCGGAAGTCTTCTGTCTACGCTACTTTGAAGATCTTTCTTATCAAGAAATAGCCGTAAGTCTAAACGTTCAAGTCAACGCCGTCGCCGCCGCCTTGCACAAGGCACGCGGTCGGCTCGAAGCCGCCTTGTTGGGCGTGGTCAAAGGAGAATAAGGATGAATAATCAGACAAATAATCCGGATCATGGCGATCAGGAATTGAGTGAGCCATTGCGTCAAGCGGTCGATGCGGTCAAGGGCCAACCTGAGCCGGCTGGGGCCAGTGATCGGGCGATTGCCAAGGCACGGCGATTGTCGAAGGGGCCGATGTCTCCACGGCCTTGGTATCGACGCTATCCGACAGCCGTGGCGGTTGCTGCGTTGATACTAATCGGCATGGTGTTGGTTTGGATGACCCCGCCTCGCAACTCCGACACAGGACGCGGATTGTTTGCCTCGCGATCCACGGAAGGCCTTCTTAACGAGCGAAGAGTCAAGGAGGCCATAGAGAATAGCCGAATTGGCTTTACTGTTAGCGGAACTCAAAACCCTATTCCGAATGATCCCGGGCACTTTCAAAAACATGGTGCTCCACGCCAGGCAGTCGGAAATGAATCATTACCTGATCTAGGCGTGATTGTTATAAGTGGAACTGGGGCCGATAAATCATCTGGGTTCGGTAGTATTCAATCGCCACCTGGATCTGGAGGCGGTTTTGGTGAGAGGCCTATCCGTTTGGCTACAGATAACATTAGGGTACTGCCGGGCGGCGAAAATCCTTTGGACCGGAAAAACCTGAATCCGTGGAGGAGCCAACAACCCAATGGCAACGGCAGTTTGCTATTTGGGAATGGAGTTAACTCCGACGAGGGCCTGACAGGAAGTATCGCCATTAATAAATATGGACCACAGTCTCAGAGCAATGCTCTCACTCACTCTGATAAAGCCGATAGCGATGGCCAGCGCGGCAAATTAACAAAGGACAGTCCAACACCCGCAGAACCCGCCATCAACGGCAAGCCTACCGTCGAAGCCGAAATCCTCCTCCTCCAAACCGATGTGACGGTCGATGCCATTCGCCTGGCACGATTCAAGAGCCTCTCCTCCACATGGGGTGAACTCCCAGCATTAGACCGTGACCGCGCTCTCGGTGAGATCAAGCGCGAGATGCCTGAGAAATATCGCGAGGCCATCGACGCCTACTTCAACAAGCTCGATAAACTTTCTGGTAAGTCTCCTGAAGTCTGGCACCGCGACGCCGCTCAGCCGAGCCTCGCTCGCGTCTATGTCGGCGATGGCAATTCGCTCGAACTCGTCAGCCTGCATGTCAGCGTTCTCGTTGAGGGCGGGCGGGCGCGGACGGTGGTCGATCATGTGTTCCGCAATCCGCATCCGAAGCGGCTCGAAGGGACCTTTGAATATCCGTTGCCGACGGGGGCCAGCCCGGCCTACTTTGGCATGTTTTCGGGCGAGACGCGCGACACCGTGCCGCCGCGCTTTGCGGGTCGGCCCGGCGAGACGGCGCTGACCGATACAGCCCTCGCCATGCTGCCGCCGGGCGAGATCGTCAAGCGCGTCAACACCGCCGATTGGGGCAAGCTGCAAGAGGGCAAGGTCGTCAATCAGGCTCGCGCCCGCGAAGTTTATGAGGAGATCGTCCGCCAGCGCATCGACCCGGCCCTGCTCGAATACGCGGGCGGCAACACGTTCCGAGGTCGCGTCTTCCCGATCGCGCCGCAGGGCTTCAACCGCGTCGTGTTCGCCTATGAAGAGACATTGCCGATCGTCAATGAGCAAATTCTGTATCGCTATCCGCTGCCGAATCGGGAGCTGAAGGAGATGCGCTTCACGCTTCGCGCCAACGCGGCCGATATCCTCAAGCCGCAGGTGCAACCCGCCTTCGCGGAGCCGACGAAAGAGGGCAGCCAACTCGTCTTCACGCGCCTCTGGCAGGGCGGCAAAGCCGAAGGCCAGGTCGTCTTCATGGCGACGCCGGCGCAGGCCCGCGTTCAGGCGACCAGCAGTCGTCGGGCCGACAACGAGCCCTATTACGTCCATGCCCGCGTTCGGCCCGAATTGCCCGAGGCCAAGGTCGATCAGCCGTTCGCCCGCCATGCGGTCTTTCTGCTCGACACGTCGCTGAGCGAACAACCCGATCGCTTTGGCATCAGCATGGAGCTGCTCAAGAATATCCTCGAAAAGGACTCCTCAATAGAGCAATTCAATGTTTTGACCTTCAACATCGGCGCCGCCTGGGCCTTGCCCAACGGCTGGTTCACCAACGACAAGGCGGGCCGAGATAAGCTATTCGCCACGCTCGATGGTCTCGTATTGGAAGGGGCGACCGATCTCGGGGCGGCCTTTGACAAGTTGAATAAACTCGACGTCAAACCGGGAACGCCACTCAACGTCTTCCTGCTCTCCGATGCCAACCTGACCTGGGGCGAGGGTGAGATCCCAGCCCTGGCCGCGAAGTTTCAGCAGTCGGCGAATCCACGCCTGCTTTACTGCTATCGCACCGGCATCGGCGCGGAGAACACCGAGCTGTTCGAGGCCCTGACGCGCAACGGCGGTGGCATTTTCCAATGCTATGGCCGTGGCGATTTGGCCAAGGTGGCGCTGGCGCATCGCAGCCATTGCCTCCAGGTAACCAGTGTCCGCTTCGAAGGCGGCCCGGTGGCACGCGATGTCCTGGTCGCCGGCCGCAAGGCCGCTGTCTATCCCGGCGGCGAGCTGATCCTGGCCGGGAAATTCGCGGAAGCCGGAGCGACCAAGGTCATCGTCGAGGGGACCTATCGTGGTGAGAAGATCCACCAGGAATTTCCGGTGAGCATTGCCGATACAGGCGAGCTGGCGCCGCGGGCCTGGGGCGAGTTGGCCGTCGCCGCTTTGATCGCGCTCAACGATCCGGAGCTGGATGGCCTGGTGACAGCCTATTGTCAGCAATTCGCCATCGCCAGCAAGTTGACATCCTTCCTCGTCCTCGAATCGGAAGCCGATTACAAACGGTTCAAACTCGACGAGGAGGCTGGCAAGCTCAAGAGCGATCTCGGCACCTATCTCAGTCTCGCCTGGGCCACCTTCACCAAACCGGTGACGGCCCGGCAAGCGTTCGACCGCTGGCTCGCCAAGGTCGGCCCGAAGGTCAAACTCAATGACGAGCCGTCGGTGCAAAAGCTGCTCGCGCTGCTCAAGGACGCCGATTTCGAGCTGCCGACGGCGGAAATCGCGGGGGCATTGCTTTATGCCAAGGATTATCAACCGTATCTACAAGCCCGAGCGCGCGATCGTGGCGACCTCTCCGTCTACATCGATGAAGCCGAGCGCCGCGCCGCGCCGGCGACTGGGTTGGTGGGATTCGCGTCTTGTCGAGCATTGTCGAGGAGAATCCAGGTCGAGACGATGCGCTGCGCCTGGTCGGCTATCGCCTGCTTGATATGGCCCAAGCAGCCCATGCCGTGCGTCTCTTTGCCGGGGTGCAACAGCAGCGGCCCTTTGAGCCACACAGCTACCGCGACCTGGCTCGTTCCCTTGAGGCGAGCGGCCGACCGGCTTTGGCCGCCCTGCAATATGAGATGATCCTCTCCGGCACCTGGGACGCTCGCTTCGGCGAATCGCTCAAGATCGTCGTCCGCGAAGAATACGCCCGCATGATGCAGGAGGCGATCAACACCAAGGCCGTCACCGGCGAGTTGGCCAAGCGCTTCGGCGACCGGCTCGAAGGCTTCGTTTCGGGCCAAAAACCGAGCGATCTGCGCGTGACGATTACCTGGAACACCGACGCCACCGATGTCGATCTCTGGGTCATCGAGCCAAATGGCGAGAAATGCTTTTACAGCCATAACCGCACGAAAAACGGCGGCGAGCTATCGCAGGACCAGACCCAAGGCTATGGCCCCGAGCGCTATCAAGTGACCAAAGCCCAACCGGGCGAGTATCGCGTCATCGTCCACTACTTCGGCATCAACCCCAACCTGCTCGGCGGCGAGACGCACGTCAATGTCGTCGTGACAAGATTTGCCGGCACGCCGCACGAGACAAGCGAGCGACATACGGCGATATTGAAGAAGCATAATCAGGAGGTGGAGGTTTGTAAGGTGCGATATTAATCGATCGATGTTTTGGGAAGCCAGGAGCGTGATGACGCTCCCGGCTCGCCAACATACGAGCCGTCCTACAGTGCAATTCCTGACCCCGATGTATGCCAGCCAGAATAGAATACGCCTGTCGGAGCCCATCACCTCAAACCGGGAGAATCGCATGAAGCTGCCCTCTGTACTCTGTTTCGTCACCCTGGCCACTGTTGCACCAGCGCTGGCGCAAGCAGCGGACAAAGATCCGCCCGTTGAAACGCCGGCACGCTCGGTCAAGATCGAGGTGACGGGTAAGCTAACAGCGGCGGGCAACGGTTACGCGGTGCGGACGGCCGATGTCTTTTTCCCGAATGTGGAGGTATTGGTCCATTTGCAACGGTCCGAGGATAAGAACCGCCCCCTGGATGCCCTGCTGAAGTCCCTCGAAGGAAAGACAGTTATCGTCACTGGCTATTTAGACTGTCGCCGTCTCAGCGCGGAGAAAAGTGAGATCCACATTTACGTCTCCAAGGAAAACCAGATCAACGCGGTCAAGGAGAAGTAGGCTGCCAAGACAGGGAACCCGCCGTGGCCTAAGGTCCACAGGTCGTCGGTGATGAGACCGAGCCCTCGTTTGATCGCCAGGTCGGTTGGCGGGATTGCGCGGGGCTCCTTATCGCCCCATCTTTCCTATTTTAGCATATTCCCTCTTGCACGTCACTTTGCATTGTGGTCTAGTAGTTCATGCTTTGCAAAGATCCGGATCACGCCGAGCCAGCAATCAACATTTTGCCTCCATGATGCCTAGCGAAGAAGGCGGACCAATGCCCACTCTCACCCATACGCCCCGTCGTCGCTCCGCTCGTGTTACGGACGTATCCGCTTGCTCCCGACCAACTCTCGAGATTCTTGAAGACCGAGTCGTTCTCACGGTTCCAATAACTACCACTAGTCTGGTTCTCAGTAGTAGCTCTACATATTCAACGAACCCAGTCACGCTGACTGCGACAGTCACTCAGCCAGCGATGTACGGGCCACCATTGGGGGACGTAACTTTCTTCGTCGACAATAATTTCTTGGCATTTACCCAATTCCCCTTCTCCGAGACGGATGGCCCCTCGGTAAGCATAAGCACCACGTTCCTGCCTTCTGAGTTTGGAACGTCGGTTGGAGTGCATACCGTCCAAGCGCAGTACAACGATGGCGTCGGCATTCGGGATTCTTTTACCAGTATCTCGAAGAGCCAATCTTTATTTGTTGAGAAGACGCCCGCAAATCCGCTCGGCTTCTATGCCATCGGTTCCGGCCCAAATGTCAATTCGGCAATCAGCGTTTATTCCTCCGCGGGAGCGCTCGTCTCCACTTTTTCTCCTTTCGGAACATTTCAGGGTGGTGTGCGCGTGGCGGTCGGGGCCGTGTATGGAAATAGTAATGACCCCATCGATGCGTTCGTGCATACGGGTACGCCGATGATCATCGCGGCAGCGGGGCCGGGCGGTTTGCCGCTGATCAGGATTTTTACGACGAGCGGTGAGCTGGTGCAGAGTTTCTTGGCCTACGATTCCTTATTCACAGGCGGCGTCTATGTCGCTTCGGCACCTCTGACGCAAAACATTAATGGTGATGCGCGCTGGGAAATCATTACAGGTCCAGGTGCCTACCCCAATTGCAATGGTCTGGTCAAAACCTTTGTCTTTACTTACGCGGACACACCGCCTTTCGGCAACGGCGATGCATTTTTCCAGCCCTACCCGGGTTCTCAGAGCGACAATGGCGTCATGGTAGCAGCAGGTGATTTATATGGCACGGGAACACCCGATTTGGTGACTTCGCAGGTACTCCCCGCGAGCGGCTACCTTGCTCCGGTGAGTACCAAGATCAATGTGTATTCGGTCACCGATCTGGTTACTCTTTACGCGCTCCAGACCACGTTCGGTCCGATCAACGGCTACGCAAACGGCTACTCCACCGCTATCGTCCCCACAGCGGTGGGTGAACGACTAGTCGTGGGTGCGGGCCCTGGTGAGCCCCCGACCGTTTTCGTCATCGATCCGTATGGTCAGGCTAAAACAACCCAGTTCACGCCATACGGCTCCACAGTGGGCGGCGGCGTTTTCGTCGCGGCAGTCCCCGTGCCGGATGCGAACGGGGCTTTCGCTTCGGGCGATATCCTCACCGGTTCAAGCATCCAATCCCCCTCACTGATTCATGTGTTCGATGGCGTGACCCTTGGAACGCTGAATTCGTTCACGGCCTTCCCGAACGATATCAATGGGGCGTTCGTCGCTGGTGCGTGAAAAGCATGAAAGTCTCAATCGGAGCGGCAAGAGAGATAACGAGCCTGTCCCGTAGTCCGTAGTCCGTAGCAAAAAGCAGAGAGCCAGGGTTGACGCCATCCCTTTGTTGGCGAATCGACCCTGGCTCTCTGCTTTTTGCTACGGACTACGGACTATTTCTCAACAACCCACACATTACGGAACCAAATTGGATCCCCGTGGTATTGCAGGCGGATCGATCCAGGCGTGGGGCCTTCCTTGTCGCCGCCGCCGGTTGGGCCTTTGTCGAGCTTTTGCTTGTCCTGCACGACGACGCCATTGTGCTTGATGGTGACGACGGCGTCGGAGACTTTCTTGTCGCCATCGTACTTGGCGGCGGTGAAGTCGATGTCGTAGGTCTGCCAAGCCAGCGGCGGCAGGCACATATTCACGAGCGGCTTGTACTGCGAATAGACGCCGCCGCATTCGTTGTTCTCACCCTTGAGGCCGAAGCTATCGAGGAGCTGCATCTCCCAGCGGTCCTGCATGTAGACGCCACTATTCGCGCGGGCCTGCCCGCCATCCTTGGGCATGAAGGCCAGGCGGAATTCGAGATGGAGCGTGTAGCTGCCGAGCTTCTTCTTGGTGCGAATGTCGCCGCCGGCGGGCATGAGCGTGCCATCGACAACCTTGGCCGGGCCGGTCCACTCATCGGTATTGGTGCCGTCGAAGAGGATCTTGGCGTTTCCAGGTGGTTTGAGGCCGAGGGTAGGACTTTTCCGCGCGACCGCTTCGAGGGCGAATTCCTCGCCGTCCTTGGTCATTCCCGTCATCTTGCCTTTGACGATCACGCCCTTCCAGCCGCCGCCTTCAAAGGTCGTCTTGCCGTCGGTCGTCGTCGTCCCCTTGGCTTCGATGCGCGTCTTGCCGTCCCAACCGTCGCCCGGCAATCCGCCCGGCAGCAGTTTGACCTCGAACTTGCCTTCGTATTTCGAGATGACCTGGGCGCCGAGCTTGCCCTTGCCTTTGGCTTCGCCGAGGTACTCGCCCTGGGTCGCGTAGTCGGCTCCGGCCTCGCCTGGGTCGGTGAAGATGACCTTTTTCGCCTTCTCTTTCGGTTTCTCTTTGTCCTGGGCCGTGCCCGTGGCGCTGAGCCCCAGCGCAACGACCAGGGCCGCGAATAATGCCAGTCTCATGGAGAGTCTCCCGTGTTGTGTCGATCCGCGCGAGCGGATGTACCATCCCCTCTGTCCCGCGAATGCTTGCGGCATCGTAGTCCACGCGGAACGGGAGAGCAAGGGGCTCACAATTCGCGGAGTGCCGAGACTTGACCGCACCGACGCTTGGGGCTACCGTGAGATTAGGCCCCGCTGTTCGTCCCCCTTGCTCTACTCCGAGAAATGCCATGAATTCAGAAACGAAGGACGAAATGGTTCGCCTGGCGCACGCGCCAAACCCCGTCCTGGCCCACATCTGGCAGCAGGCTCTCGAGGCCGAGGGCGTTCAATGCAAGGTGCTCGGCGACTTTCTCGAAGGCGGCATCAGCGACATTTCAGGCCTGACGGCGGAAGTGTGGGTCGCCGCCCATGACCTGGCGCGGGCGGAAGAGATCGTGCGGCAGCATCAACACCGGACGGAAGGAGAGGCGACGGAGACGACGTGACACCCGGGTTTTCATCATGCGGTTTTCGGGGGATTCGGGATAATTAGGATTTGCGCCAAAATAAGTTACCGAATTTGGTTTCGCCCTGGCCAAGAACTACGGCATTTCGGCGGCGATGGCCGGCAACTTGTTTTGGCGCGAGTCCTTAATTGGCAGACGCTTGCGCTTACAAGGACGCGAGCTTCATATTTCGGCGATAAGTACACGAGCATCCCACTTTGAACGTGGATCGCTTCTGGGTGTTTGATCTCGATTCGATCGCCGCTGACCAACTCTATGAAATAGTTCCGAAAGGGGCGGCGCTTTCCGAGCGATTTCAAGATTCGTGTGAACTCGTCCGTCGTCATGACGCAACCCCTTGCAACAACGGCCGAATCGTTTTCACGTCGTCGTAAGAGAAACTCAGCAATTCCAGTTCAAATCCAATGTAACAAGCCGCTCCCTCATTAAAGAGCACCAATGTCGGATCGACGGCCACGATCTCTTGGCCGTCGTTTAATTCAAAGACGAATGGCACGGGAGGCTCGTGATACATATATCTCCTAACAGTGTCTTCAAACTCTTCTGTCGACATAGCGGCTCCTTTCCTAGACAAAGCTACGAATCCATTCTACTCAATCCTTTCTTTCCCAAAAAACAAAAAAGCCTCGTCCCCGGCGTGGTGCCGAGTACGAGGCTGGGGCGTATTTCCAAGAGGGTGTTCATTAAGCCCCCGCATCGTCTATCGGGGACAATACTACTTTCTTATTTGGCAAGAGTGGAACCTGGCACACTCGGCAGACACTCACGGAATACGACGTAAGTCTTTTATTTTTTTATAGTTAAGATAAGCATTACCAAGTCGATCAACATCAGCACGACGACCACCCTTGCCAAAGTGATTTGGCATGGCAAGGGTGGTCTGGCCCAGTGGATGGACTTAATAATCATCCTCTAAGACTGTCCCAAGTCTCCCCTCGCCCCCGAAGGGGGCGAGGGGCTTCTGGGGTACACTCTTACTTCGTCAACTTCTTGATTTCGTCATCCACCGTGGAGACCTGGGCATTGCGGCTGACGACTTTGCCGTCTTTGCCCACGATGAAGACTGTGGGCAGGACCATGACGCCGTAGTCGGTGGCTAGTTTGCCTTCGAGGCCGCCTTCCTGGTGGACCTGGATGCCGGGCAGCGGGGCCTTGCGAGCGAACTCCTGGGCCTCCGACAGCTTCGTATCCAGATTGACGCAGAAGAGTTCGACGCCCTTGTTGGCCTCCAGGACCGCCTTCAGCTTGACGAAGTCTCCGGTCGTCTGGGTGTTCCAGCTCGCCCAGTAGTAAACGATCACGATCTTGCCTTGCATCTGGGCGATGTCATGGATCTTGGCGGGATCATTCATCGAAGCGCCCGATAGTTTGAGAGACTTGCCTTCGAGGTCGATGCGGTCATTCGCGCCCTCGGCCTTTTTGGCATACGCCGTTCCTGGGAAGTTCTTGACGAGCTGGGTGTACCAGTTCTTGGCCTCGACATCCTTACCCAGGAATTCGCTCACCATGCCGAGCTGGAGCAAGGCATCGGGCGTGTCTTCGGCTTTCGGGAAGGTGGTGACGAACTTGCTCAGTCGCTCGATCCATTCCTTCTGCACGGCGTCAAACTTCGCGGCAGGCTGATTGAGCTTGGCGGCGTATTCCGCTTGCATCTCGCGGAAGGTCACGTAAGCCGTGAGGTTATGCGTCGGCAGCGACGCGGCGAGTTGCTTCACGAGACTCGTCAAGCGCGTGAAGGCTCGGGTATCCGCGACCGGGCTGCTTTGGCTCGCCGTGCTCAGGCTATCGGCCAGTTGGCGAATCCATTGTTCGCGTTCCGATTCCGCTACCGCGGCGATGACCTTTTCGAGCAGGTCGGCGCGCTTCAAATGATGCGTGACGACGGCAGCATCGGCGGTGGCGCTCGACGCTGGAGCGAGCTTATCGAGGGCCGCCAGGTCGTCGAACAGCTTCTGCGTCGCCGGGGCGACCGTCGCGGCCGGCGTCTCGGTCGTCGTGCCGGGCGACGGCCCGCTGACCAGCTTCCAGGCCTCGCCGACCTTGATCATCTCGCCCGTCTGCATCCATTCGTTGCCGTTGCCGACGTCGATCAGGACCGTGCCCTTGCCATGGCGCACGATGTCGACACGTGCTCCCGTCTGATCTGCAGGCAAGCAGAACGGGGCGGCGGTTTCGAGGTGCAGCCAGCTCGATTTCGCGTTGACCTTGGTCATCTTGGCAACCGTGTCCGCGAACTTGGCGGGGGCCTTTTTGACGGCGTCGCGCAGTGGTCGCGGCCATGTCTGCCGGCATGCCGAGAGCTTTGATGTCGTCTTCGGTTACCAAAAGAGCCTGGAACCTGGCCGTATCATTCTTCTGAAGCGCGGTCAGCAGCTCCTGGCTCACTTCCTCGGCAGAGATCGCTTTCCAGAATTTGATATGGCCGTCGCGCGTCTCGTCGACGCCCCATTTCATGCCGCCGGCGTTGAGCCAGCGATATTGATTCGGTTTGCCGACAAAGGTGGTATCGATTTCTCGGTAAACCTCCGTGCCGTCCTTGTAATACGACCAGACATCGACTTTGCCGTCGTTGTTGCTGTCGAAGAAGACGCGCAGAGGGAGGCCGGCTTCGTCGCGCAAGATCCAGCCGCTGCCGGAGCCGCCTTTGAGCGGATCGACCTTACAGCGTGCCTCGGCATCAGGCGTCGGAATGGTGTAATTGATGCCGTCTTGCCGGGGCTTGTAGACGAGCATCTGCTGAACCGTCGGCACGCGCTCGCTCGTCCAGCCACCGCCCCCATCAGGCAGCCGACCGCCAAGAAATAAACCAAGCCGCGTCCAAGACGCTGGGCCGGAGTCCGTTCGTGTGCCATCGCCGCTCCTTTACTCTACCCAAACTCATCACGATCTCGACTATCCTAGTTTCGGCAGGATCGGCATCGGCGGTTCAATGGAAAGGACCGGAAGAATGAGAAGAGGCGGGAGAAGAGGATTGTTGAGAAGGGGGAGAAGATAGGGAAGCAAGGTGCCGATTCCAAGGTTTGCCAAATCCCCTAAGGATTGCCAATGTTGGCAATCCTTAGAATCAAGTGTTTTCCCGATAAAACACGCCATTTCGTAACCAATTTTCTAAGGATTGCCAACTGCCGCGTGGTGACCATGCCTAAGTCTTTACGCAAAAATTTGTCCCTAGCTTGCGATAGGTGCTTCCCCTAACGAGCGGCCGACCAGCGACGCGCAGGTGGGCGACGTGCAAAAAATGTGAGACCGGTTTGCATAATGCCCCTGTGCTCTAACATGGTAACTTCATTGACGTTGCAACGTGCCGAAGGGCGATGTGCAAACAAATCCTCGGAGTACCCCCCTTGCATGGTGACAGCTTTTTCGACAGAAAATCGAGAATTGCACTACGCAAAACGCACCGTGCTCTGGTCAAATGTTAATCAGTGCGCGCCCTCGCGCTCCAGGGGAGAATTACCGATGGGCTCTTGGGTGGGGGTACAGAATCCCCAATCGGCGATCGAGCGCCCTCGCGCTCCAGGGGAGAATCACCGATGAGTCGGGACATCCGTGAAATAGTTTCGGAAATCGACGCTCTCGCTCCTGTGAACCCCGATGACCTGGACCTTGAGATATTACAAGCTCTCGTCGATGAATACTTCTCTTTGGCGGATGCTCCCGCTCACTTGGATGTTTGGTTCAGGCTGTACGAAAGGTTCCCGGAGAGTGATGGTTTTGGCGTGTTCTGGTCCATACTCCACGGCATCGAAGCTCAGCCCGATAGCAGCCGGTTCGTCCTCACTTCCGTTCAGCGACAGCCGACGCACTTCCCTATTTTAATGGTCAATCGCATCCTCAATGTGGGGATTGGGTCCGTCGGCGGAGTGGGATTAGTTGACCTGCTTCGGTCGGTCGCCGCGGACATACGTTGGTCGGCGAACGTCCGCAAAGATGCGCAGGGTTTTCTGGATTATCAACAGCGCCGTGCGGAATCATCTGTCACACCTAATGAGCGCGGCGAAACCGGTTCCGCACAGTAAGGCGGTATTGCAGGCGGCTCCGACGGATGACTTTCTTCGTCCGACCAGCCAGGAGGAACAAATGCCTACGTCGCAGTATGAGCTTGCCGAACCGCCATCCGAACCGCGGGCCCGCGAACTCTGGTTACAGCATGCCGCCGGCTTTATCCTCTTTGAGGATGTAAGACGCTACGCAAGGGAAAGGATCGGCCCTGCGCTCTCAGATGAAACGCGGGCCGCAGTTCAAAAGGGAATCGACGACGCGGTATACGGGCTGATGATGGTCATCGACGGTGTCTCGGCTGGAATAAGGAACGCGAGTAGCAAAGTGTACATGGACTTCTTCGTTCGCATGGCAAAACGCAAGGATTCAATAGACGACGGCCTGCTTTCCGAGGTGGACCTGCGTAACGGCGACGGCATGTGCATGGGTTACCACGGCTGGCTCAAAGGTGATTTCGGGAAGCATCCAATCGCTTTGCCTCGGTCCGCAACCTAAGTCGCAGGGCGAACTTGTAAAGCGCCTCGAAGGTCAACCGGCGCACCGCGCATTCCTAAAGAATTCCATCTTCATCTCGCATGGTGTTTCTGAAGGAAAGACAAGCATCATGGTTCCTTCAACGTCGGCGGCGCGCAGATTGTCGAGATCATTCCTACTCCTTTGTTGCTTCACATCTTAACAGGAACGCCAACTTCTTTACGAGCGGCGAATCTGGATTCGAGGCCAACTCCGCGAAGTATTTGCCGATTGCAGGTCGATCCTTCAAACAAAACAAGTAATTCTCATCCGCAGTGACATCCGTTGCGCGTGCAGCGACGCCAAGGGGATAGCCGCTGGAGGACACCTTAATCCCCCCAACTTCCTCGCCATATTTGTTCCCTGGTTCAATCCGAAGCACGTAAAAGACACCCTCTGAGTCTTCCTTGCGCCTGCTGAGTGTAAGGCGGATTTTGCCGTCCGTAAGCTTTTCAATGACCATCGACGCGCCGTTGACTTCCTCGTGCAGATCAGCGTCTGCATGTCGAAACTTCTCGTTTACTCCTAGGAGACTGCTCTTTAATGCTTCTTCAAAATTAGGCATGGTGGTTAATCTCTTTTCAGTACAATGTGCCCGAGGATAGGCAAGTGATCCGAGACACCGCTTGGTCTGCCGCCATTCCAGCGGAATTTTCTTGGTCTCCCATCGTCGCCCACAAACGATGGAGCCAAAACAACGTGAAGTCGAGCCTCGTCGAGAAAGGGAACCTCTTCTGTCAATAAACTCCCGCTCACGATGACATGATCGATTGTGCGCCAACAATTCTTCTTTTCCCAATAATACGTTCCTGCATTCCGCGCAGAGGACGAGTTACCATCATGGGGTCTATTCTCACCCATAAACCGCCATGCGCAATTATACAACCGAGTTCGTTGCGTATCCTTGTCGGAATAATGTTCCTTGCGACGAGCGTGATCGTGTTCGCGCGCTGCGTGCAGCCGTCTTTGTATAGCAGGTTCATAGGGTTCTTGGTTCAAATCTCCAAGAATCAAAACGTGACGCTTCTCGCCATCGGGAGCGCGATGCAAAAACTCGTAGATCTCCCCGTTCAGATGCTTCGCCATATCAGAATGACGGTCTTCTGCGGACTCATCGAAACGGGCTGCCCAATGACAAGCGATGATCCGAATCCGATGGCTCGACGAATGGTAGTCGAGGACACCCATTGGCCGAGTTCCACGGGGCATCCTGGGAACCACAATGGGTGACTGTTCCTCGAAGTCTGCGGCCGGAGCATAAAGGAATGCTACTTCCAATTCTGACCGGGGTCGCTCGAAGTCGAGGGAAAACAGCTTGTGATTCGGAAAGATCCGCTTCTGGAGGTCCAAAGCCGCTTGATTCGTGATCTCCCCAAATACCATGACATCCGGAGGCCTGTCGCTACAGAGATGCAATAACGCGCGGTCTATCCGTTCGCATTTCGCCTGATACTGCTCAAGAGTTGACGGCCATCGGTCTTCCCCCGCTTTCTCCTTTGTAAAATGGGAGAACGATTCCAGATTCCACCACGCAAATCGAAAATCGATCCTTCCTGGCATGCCAGTCCTTCATGAACGAAAGCCCATCTTCAACGGCCCGTAGATCGCAACGTAACCTTGGTAAAGACGGCTGTCAATGATCTCGATGAGCCGCATTTAGTAGAGGTGCCATTTCTAAACGCTACACCCCAACCATCCCCCGCGCCTCCTCAACCCCCAACCGCTGACAAAAATCCCCAAACCCTTCACCCTCGCTCCGCTCCGCCTTGAACCGCCGCAATAACGGCCGCAACGTCGCCACGATCTGGTTGCGCAATACCAGATCCTTTAACTCGAAGTTGAGGCGATGGCCGAGGGGATGGCCGCCGACGTAGAGGGTGTATTTTTCGCCGCTGCGGCCGACGATGCCGATGTCGCTTTGGTAAGGCCTTACGCAGCCGTTGGGGCAGCCGGTCATGCGGACGCCGATCGGTTCGTCGCCGAGGCCTTCCTCGCGCAAGGCGCTTTCCAATTCATCAATGATCGACGGCAGCGCGCGCTCGGCTTCCGAGATGGCCAGGCCGCAGGTCGGGATCGCGGGACAGGCCAGTGAAAGCTGCGCGCGGCCGAAATTTTACCCGGTAGCGGGATGCCGTGATGATTGAGCATCGTCTCGATGAACGGCAGCGCCGATTGCTCCAGGTCGCAGAGCAGAATGTCCTGCGACGCGGTGAGCCGCAGCGCGGGCTTCATGCGCTCGATCAGCGTGCGTAAACCGATGCGCAAACGGCGTTCGCCATCGTCCTTGATTCGGCCATTCTCGACGCTCAGGCCGAAGAACCATTTGCCGTCGCCCTGCGGATGCCAGCCGAGATGGAGGTCGACGGCTTTGACGTCGACTTCCTTCGGCAACACGAGCGGTTCGGGGAGATAACTCGCCAGGACTTCGCGGAATTTGTCGACGCCCCAATCATGGACGAGATATTTGATGCGCGCCCGCTTGCGGTCGGCGCGGTTGCCATGATCGCGGAAGAGCTTGACCACGGCCTCAGCGCTCGGGACCGCTTGCGAATAGGGCACATAACAGATCGGTTTGCCGATATAGGGAAACGTCTCGGCCTTGCCATGAGTCATCCCCATGCCGCCGCCGATCAGCAGGTTGTAGCCGGCGACCGCGCCGTTCTCGACGATCGACAGCAGGCCAAGGTCTTGGGCGTAGACATCGATGCAGTTATCCTCGGGCAGCGCGATGCCGATTTTGAACTTGCGCGGCAGATAGACCTTGCCATAGATCGGCTCGGGCTCGGCCGGGGCATTGGGATCGGCTGCCGGCTTGCCATCGAGCCAAATTTCGTGATAGGCCCGGCTCTTCGGTGCCAAATGGTCGGCTAACGCCGTCGCGGTCGCTTGCATCTGTTCGCGCACGCCATCTTGCAACGGGGCGGGGCAACACATGACATTGCGATTGACGTCGCCGCAGGCGCCAAGCGTCGTGAGCAGGGTGGCATTGATGCCGGCGATCGTGTCGCGGAGCGAATCCTTGAGGACGCCGTGGAACTGGATCCCCTGCCGGCTCGTGAACCGCAAGGTGCCGTTGGCGTGGGTCCCCGCCAGCTCGTCGAGTGAGAGATACTGGTCGGCCGTCAGGCGGCCGCCTGGGATTTTACAGCGCACCATGAACATATGGTGCTTTCCCAGGCCGCCCTGGCGTCGAGTCTTGCGCGTCACGGTCCTCTTGCTGATAAAAGCCATGAAACTTGATGAGATTCTTGTCCGATTCGGAAAAATGGTCGCTGTCTTTGGTCAACTCTTCCGCGATGCCGCCGCGCAGACCACGGCTCTGCTCCTTCATTGCCTCGACCGGCGAGAGCTTCGGGGCTTCCTTATCGGCGGCACCAGAGGATGGATCGGCAGACATGAACTTCCCCAAACATCAGGCCGAAATCGAACGAGCGAAGGAATGTTTACTATGACGATCGGATTACAGATCGTCTAGGGATTCGCCCGAAAAAAACGAACGCCTCGATTGCAGACCCATGACATTTCCTTGGTAGGCTCGAAGGTCCAACTGCCTTCAAGTCCGTCCCCCATTGTCCCGAGATTAATAAGTGTCCCGCGGTCGTCCGTAAGCGAGGAGCATCATTGATGAGTGCCGAAGCCACGAACTTGGGATTTCTGACGGTTTTGCACGAAGCGACGGGGTATTTGGGCGGCTATCTGGTGACCAACGACTGGGGCCGACCGCTCGAGTTTCGCTTGAGCAGCGCCGTCCAGCCCAACAAGGTGCAGCAGATTCTTTATGGCCCGACGTTGGTTTCTTACGTTTGTGCCGATTTGATCGGTAAGACACTGGTTGACAAAGCCGGCAGCCCGGTGCGGCTCGTCTTCACCGACCGCGAAGAGGTCTTGGACCTTCGGCTCAAGCTGGAAGTACCCGTTGTCTGGTTGGCACCCCTGGAGGACACCTACAACGCCGACGCGCCGAACCTAATTTTGCCGCCGAGCGCCCAACGCGGCCCCATTTATGGCCATGCCCGTTTCACCACGGAAGTCGAGGGGCTGCGCGAGTTGTTGAAACGGATCGAATCGACGATCGACCTGATCGAGCCGTTCACGCGCATACGCGAAGCGCTGGCCGAGGCGCGTAAAATGGGCGTGACGAACCGCTCGGCGGCGTGACGTGAGAAAGGATTAAAAGAAGGTTGTGGCGGCACGTTTTCAACGTGCCCTCCCCCGCGTCCGGCACGTTGGAAACGTGCCGCCACAACTTGCCGCTCGCCTTCCGTGGCTGTCGCTGTTAAAATCAATCAGGTGAGCGGACGCTCTTTATCCACGGAGTGGGAAGCCTGATGCGCGATCTGATGAGTTGGTCCTTTCCGATCGGCCGGTTGTTCGGGATCACAATTCGGGTCCACTTCCTCTTTCCGTTTGTCGCGGCCGCACTTATGTTGCGCCAGTTTTTCCATA
Source organism: uncultured Planctomycetaceae bacterium (assembly GCA_963790585.1). Lineage (GTDB taxonomy): Bacteria > Planctomycetota > Planctomycetia > Gemmatales > Gemmataceae > CAWBOY01. Next base: position 481,624 of record CAWBOY010000007.1, on the reverse strand, counting down.
AGCCGCCCGTCGGCGAGCCCATCCCTGGCCTCTGGATAGATCTGGCCATTCTCTTCGCGTTACTTTTCGTCTCGGTCTTGCTTCATGAGTTCGGCCATTGTTTCGGCGCCCGGCTGGTTCATGGCGATGCGCATGAGATCCTGATGTGGCCTTTGGGCGGCTTGGCCTATGTCGATGTGCCACACACGCCGCGGGCCAACTTGATCATGGTGATTGCCGGGCCGCTGGTGAACGTCGTCCTCTGCCTGCTCTGCGTCTTGGTCTTGCTCGTGCTTACTCCCGACATGTTGCAGCCGGCCTGGAATATCTTGCCAGGCGGCTTCCCGTTCCGAGATGGAGACCAGGTGCCGCTCACGACCTGGGGCGGCCAGGAGAAGTTCTTTCCTGTCTATTCTCTCCCGGTGTTCGTGACGCGCTTGTTCTGGGTCAACGGAATGCTGTTCGCTTTCAACATCGTTCTCGTCGGCTTCCCGTTGGATGGCGGTCGCATCCTGCAATGTTGTCTGTGGCCGTACATGGGCTATCGCCAGGCGACGTTGTATGCCGTCGTGGCCGGTTTCGTCGTGGTCCTGGTTTTGGGTGCGTATGCGCTCGTGATGGACCAAGTATTGGCTGTGTTCCTGGTATTATGGATTTACCAGGAATGCAAGCGGCAGTGGATCGTACTCGAAACCGGCGGCGACGAATCGCTGGGCGGCTACGATTTCTCGCAAGGCTACACGAGTCTCGACGGTGACGGGCCCAACCTCAAGGTACAGCCGAGCTGGTGGGAGCGCTGGCGCCAGCGCCGCGCCGAGCAAAAGGCGCTCAAAGAGATGGAAACCCGCGAAGCCGACGAACGGCGCATGGATTCGCTCCTGGAGAAGATCTCCAGCGAAGGCATGGCCAAGCTGACCGAGGAAGAGCGCCGCTTCATGAAGCAATTCAGCGACCGCTACAAGAATCGGCGCTGAAAGCGCTACCGGCGAGCGGCGCGGCGTAAGCCCGCTGTGTGAATTCAACTGTTTCTTCCTTTAGGACGCATGATGGCCGACTTGATCGAACCGCGAACCCTCAAAGGCTTCCGCGATTATCCGCCGGAATTGATGATCCCGCGCGAGAAGCTGCTGGAGACCTGCCGGCGCGTCTATCGCTCTTATGGCTTCGCTCCGCTCGACACGCCCGCCCTCGAATACGCGGAAATCCTGCTCGGCGAGGCGGGCGAAGAGTCGGCCAAGCTGATGTATCGCTTCCGCGACCATGGCGACCGCGACGTGGCCATGCGCTTCGATCTCACGGTCCCTTTCGCCCGCTTCGCCGCTCAGAATATCGGCAAGCTCGGCACGCCGTTCAAGCGCTACGCGATGGGCCCCGTCTGGCGCGGCGAGAATACGGCTCATGGCCGTTACCGCGAGTTTTGGCAGTGTGACTTCGACACCATCGGCACCACGTCCAACGCCAGCGACATCGAAACCGCTCTTGTCATTCATGACCTGCTCGCGGCGCTCGGCTTCGAGCGCTTCACCGTGCGCATCAACAACCGACTCGTCCTCAACGGCCTACTCGAGTCGCTCGGCTTGGCTGGTCAAGCGGGGGCCTGCTTGCGGCGCTCGATAAGCTGCCCAAAATCGGCAAAGAAGCCGTCATCGCCGAGATGGGCGAGAAGGGAATCGCCGCGGCGCAGGCGGAGAAGGTGCTGACGCTGGCGGGCACGGCGGGCGACAATAAAGAGATCTTGGATCGCGTCGAAGCCAATTTCGGCGGCAACGAGCGAACCGCCGAAGGTGTTCGCCGGTTGCGTGAATTGCTGGCCGTCGCCGCGCTGGCGGGCGTCGATGCGAGCCGGCTCAAGATCGATCTGTCGATCGCCCGCGGCCTCGATTACTACACCGGCACCATCTACGAGACGTTTCTCACCGATCTACCGAGCATCGGCAGCGTCTGCTCCGGCGGCCGGTATGACAATCTCGCCGGGATGTATACGAAACAAACCCTCCCCGGCGTCGGCGCTTCGCTCGGCCTCGATCGCTTGCTCGCCGCGATGGAGGAGCTAAAGCTCCTGCCCAAAACCGCGACGCCGGCCCCGGTGCTGGTCCTCCAGTTCGCCGCCGAACGGCTCGGGGAATATCAACAGGTCGCCCGCAAGCTCCGAGCCGAGGGGATCGGCGTCGAGGTTTATCCCGAGGCGAAAAAGCTGGGTGTCCAATTCAAATACGCCGAGTCACGCGGCTTCCGCCTGGGGCTGATCGCCGGGCCGGAGGAGTTTGACAAGGGGATATGGAAGATTAAGGATCTGCAAAAGCGAACCGAGACGGCGGTGACCAACGCGGAGGTCGTGAAAGCGGTGCGTGCCTCCCTTGACGCGAGCTAAGCCATGAAGCGCTCCAACCCCTATGAAGCAGCCGTCGAGGCCTATATGCAGGAGCAAGGCCTCACGTACATCGCGGTCGACGAATCGCGCCGCTCGCTGCTTGGATTGTCGCCCATCAAAAGCCTCGATTTCATCCTCTTTGGCCGCGAAGGCGCCCGTCTCGTCGTCGATGTCAAAGGCCGACGCTTCCCAGGCGGCACGGAGCGAAACCCGCGCCGAGTCTGGGAATGTTGGTCGACGCTCGAAGACATCGATGGCCTGGTGCGCTGGGCGCAGCTCTCCGGCTCCGGCTATCAGGGCGTGCTGGTGTTCGCTTACCACTTGCAACCGACTGTCGAATTGCCGGCTGACACCGACGGCCTCTTTTGCTGGCGCGGTGCGCGTTATTTGCTGCGCCCGTCGCGGCGGAGGATTACCGCCGGCATATGCGCTTACGTAGCCCGCGCTGGGGAACGGTCTTTCTGCCGCGCGAGGATTTCCGGGCGCTGGTGAAGCCGTTGTCGTATTTCACGCACGGGCGCTGCGCTGTTGGCGAGCCGGGAGCGTGACAGGTACTTTCAACGGTAGTCATTGTATGTAACTCGTTTAGGTTAGTGGGATTGAGAGTTCTTCTGGATAGAGGGCGGCGAGTGCGTGTATGAGCCATTCGAGCATTTTTTGCATGGGTAGCTCATCCATCCACTGGTTGGCACCGACGTTTCGGCTTCGCGCCAGGGCCTCCGTCAATACCACCCAGAGTTGACGGAGCAGATACGCCATCCCCTCCAGCAGCACCCGATAGACCGGATTACGGCTGGTTGTGAACGCCTTGGCTTGATTCTTTTGGCGGTAACTCGTTTCGATGCCGAAGCGTTTCCGGTAGAGCCGTTGTTGGTGGCGGGCCTGCTCATGAATGTTCCACGCCCGGTCGCCGGTCCAGCCGTGGAACGCGAAGACCATAGTCCGGGCTTGGCCTTTCCAAAGCAGCGTCCGCGTCCGCACCGGGCGACGGCTTTTTTCCGTGGTCCAGTTCACCCAACGGATCTGGCCGTGACGGCCCTCGAAGCAGCGGTTGCGAGCGTTAGTGCGGCTGGTGCCTTTGCGTCGCAGCGGTACCACGTAGGCTAGTTGGCGTTCTTGCAGCAACAGCAATGTCTCGCCGCTGTCGAAGCCGCTATCCAAGGCCACACCGCGGATTTTCAGGCCTTTGGTGACGATTTGATCGAGCAGCATCCGAACTATTTCATGCGGTTTAGTCTGGGATGTGAGCTGGGCAAAAGCGATGGTATAGCGGCGATGCTTGTGCAACAACACGGCAGTGGCAAAACAGTAAAACCATTGGGTACCTTGCTTCTTGGGTCCGCCAACGACAAAGGGGTTGCGTTTGCCATAGTAGGGGACGTAGTTGGTGTCGATGGCGAGCAGCCAAGATCGCTGACGGTCTTTCCGGGAGAATTGGATCGTGTCGTGCAACGACTGAACGATCGCTTGAATGAGACGTTCCATACTTGGCAGATTGGCATTAACGGCACGCTGGGCAGTCTCATGGCTGAAGGGGAAGAAGCGTCGCACGACGGCGAACAGGGATTTGCCGGAGGCGGCCATGAGTAAGAGCAAATCCCAGAGTTGTGGAACGCTGACGGAGTCGCGCCAGGGTGCCCATTGCAGGTTTGCTTGGAGGACCTGTCTGGCCTGGGCATGGATGACGGCGGGCGTGATGGTAGAATGAAAGAGACGCATTGGCAGCTCCTTATTCAAGCTAGGCGTAACACTTGAATTGCAGCTGCCTTGCGTCGTTTTTGCAATGTTGAAAGTACTGGTGAGTTCCCGGAGCGCGTTAGGCTCGTTCAGATTTTCTCCGGGAGCTGACGCTCCCGGCTCGCCAAGACGTCAACCGAAAACCGAGACTCTCCCCATGCAACGGATCAAACTCGGCGTCCGTCTCGAATCATTCGGCTTGCCGTTGCGCCACGCCTTGACGGCCGCGGGGAAGTTGGGCGTTCATGGCATCCAGGTCGATGCCGTCGATGAGCTGTCGCCCAAGAATCTCTCCGAGACGGGCCGTCGCGAGTTTCGCCATTTGCTGCGCCTCATAACCTGGAGCTGTCCGCAATTGGCTGTCCGCTGCGGCGCGGCCTCGACGTGACTGAGGACCAACAGCCGCGCGTCGAGCATGTGCAGCGAGTGATGTCATTGAGCTACGATCTCGGCCCGCGCCTGGTCGTCATCGAGCCGGGCGAAATTCCCGAGGATCTGACCACGCCGCGCGCTGGTCCTCCAGGAATCGTTGCTGACCTTGGCCCGTCATGGCGACCGCACCGGCGCGACCTTGGCCCTGGAGACCGGCCTGGAATCGGGAGCCGTCTTGCGAGATTTCCTCGCCCGCTTCGACACCGGCAGCCTGGGCGTCAATTTCGATCCGGCCAATCTGCTGCAACAAAGCATCGACGTTTACGCCAGCCTGCGCGCTCTGACCGGCAAGATCGTCCACGCCCACGCGCGCGACGCCCGCGCCGCCAGCAGCAACCGCGCCGCCCGCGAAGTACCCCTAGGCCACGGCGACATCGATTGGATGACGCTGCTCGGCGTTTTCGCGGAGATCGAATACCACGGCTGGCTCGTGATAGAGCGGCTGAGCGGAGATGATCGCGTCGGGGATCTCACGTCAGGCGTGGCGTTTCTGCGGCGGTTTATTGATTGAGCGGGGGGCATGAACGCCCCACGACAAATCTCCTCCTATCTGCACAAAATTACAGTGCATTTCCTCACTCCGCGTGCTAGACTCTTTCGCGATCTGCGTCGGCTGGGTGGTCCCGCCGCGCCGGATCGACGTTTACAGGAGGAATGCCGTGGCCAATCAAATCGTCTGGGTCGATATTCCGGTATTGGACCTCAATCGGGCGATGCGTTTCTACTCCGCCGTGCTTGGAAAACCGTGCGAAAAGCAGGAGTTTCCTGGAATGGCGTTCGCCCTCTTGCCGCACGCCGATACCGACGTCAGCGGCTGCCTGTTCACTATGGATAATGAAAAACCGAGCACGACCGGGCCGCTGATCTATCTGAATGCTCAGGGCCGGCTTGATGAGGCGATCGCCGTCGTCGAGCCGAACGGTGGCAAGGTGATGATTCCCAAGCACCAAATCGGGCCGCACGGCTTCCGGGCCGTCATTCACGACAGCGAAGGCAATCGTATCGCGCTGCATTCGCGCTAACGATGCTGCTTGCTAAAGCAACCAATGCCCTCGAACTAGGCGTTCCTACGGCTCGACAGCGCGACCCAAAATGGCCACGCGAAATTTTTCAGCGCTTTAAGTCATTATGATACAATGGCTTGTGATCTAAGCATGTACCAAAAACAAGGTTGATTTCCCGATTGGTGCGCGACGTGCTTTCTATCTCTTTCGTCTGACTCTGGGAGAGAGAGCACAGACAACAAACGAAAACGGCTCATTCGCTACGGGAGAGGTGGCGACATGAGCCTTTTTCGTTTTCTGGGAGAGAATGGTTTCATTCTACTCGAAATCACTTCGGACGCATAATCTTATTTCGCTTTGCAAGATCAGAAACTGCGCAGCGAGCGGGCAAGTTGGCGTAACACCTAGGATCAAGGCGTTATCTCGAAGCCCAACAGCCAATTATGCTGGGACATGAATTCACGCGCCTTTGAAAAAGCACTTCATTACTCCTTTCTTCAGAAATCTCAATAATCGAGTGCTTCAACACCTACCCATTCTCCGATATTTGGTACAGGAGCGAACATAAGAGTTTTGCGCTTCTTAGGCACAGGTTACCAAGCCTTCGGAGAATATGATCCCCAAGGGGGACATCCGCGGCCCTGGTCATACTGGGAGAGTACCCATGAAAAGGGTCTTGTCCGCGATTCTCATCCTAGCGATGGATTTAGGCTCCATTCAGGCACAACCCGAAGCCCCCAAATTGCCAGAGAGCCTTCCTCAACCCGCTGCTGTTTCGCCAGGCAATTTATCCAAATCGCCCGCAATGATTCCGCCTCTCCAATATGCACCGAACAGTGTGGCATCTTCTCCGCAGGCATGCGCTGTGGAAGGCACCATGGCGGATTGCCCGATCGAAGGCTGTGCCAAGCCCAGTTGGATCTGCGAAAATCCTGGCTGCTTCTGGATAGACGTCGATTATTTACACTGGTGGACAAGAGATAGCCGGCTTCCCGTTCTAATCACGACCTCGACCCCGGGCGCAGCGCCCCTCCCAGGGCGCTGGGTCAGAATGGCACGGTCGTGCTCTTCGGCGGCACCAACCTAGATGACGACGAGCGCTCCGGTGCTCGCTTCACCGCCGGTTTCTGGCTCAACGATTGCCATACCTGCGGCATCGAGGGCAGCTACTTTTTCCTCGGCTCGCGCACGGCCTCGTTTGACACCGCGTCCACAGGCGTCTTCGGATCCACCGTAATTACCCGCCCGTTCGTCGATGTACTCACCGGCCTTGAAAATGCACAACTGATTGCTTTTCCCGGCATCGCGGCCGGAGACGTTCACCTGCGTTACAATAGCGATTTTCAGGGAGCGGAACTCAATGCCGTCTGCAACATCTGTTGCTGCCCTCCTTGCGAGACAGTATGCAACACAGGATGCGGCTGGTATTACCGCATGGAACTACTAGCTGGTTTCCGCTATCTCGATCTGGATGAAAACATTGGCATTTCCGAAAGCTCAAGGGTAAATCCAGCGTTACCAGCGAGTACACCGTTCTTTGGCGGCAGCAACATAGCCATCGGCGATGAATTTGATACTCACAGCACATTCTATGGACCACAAATCGGCGCCCGAGGAGAAATACGTAGGGGTCGTCTGTTTGTCGGCGCCATGGGTAAGCTCGCAATGGGCGTTAGCCATGAAGTCGTCGACATTCATGGCTTTACGGTCATAACAGCTCCAAATGGAACCTCAACGACAACTCCTGCTGGCTTCTTGGCCTCAGGCAGTAACAGCGGCCATTTTACCCATGATGAGTTCGCCGTGGTACCCGAAGCCGAAATCCGCGTCGGCTGCGTCATCACGGACCATATTCGAGCTTCCATTGGTTATAACTACTTGTACTGGAGTTCGGTCGCTAGGCCTGGGGATCAGATTGATACGGGCTTGAGCGGCACCCAGATCCCCACCGATACTCGATTCAATCCTCAGGCTGGACCTTATCGTCCCACGTACCAAGTGCGCGACACTAGCTTCTGGGCCCAGGGCATCAGTTTCAACATGGAATTCCGCTTCTAACCGCGAGGGGCTTCCCGTTAGCTCCTCCATTTCAAGCCTCATGCCATTCGTGGCCCTACCTTCATTCGCATTCCTGCCGAGGGCGGGTCACATTTAGGGAGAATCGATCCATGACTCTAGACCTCCGGAAAATGCTTAGTCATATGTATGGTAAGAAGGCGCAGGTCGTACGTACACCTTCGCGCAAGCCAAGTTTCAAGCCAAATTTGGAAGGGCTGGAAGAGCGCGTGGTCCCTGCACTGATTATCAGTGAAATTTTGGCTCTCCTTCCGGGCATTCTCTTTCCAGCAGGGCCGACGGGTCCGACTGGCCCGGTCGGAGTGACAGGGCCAACAGGGCCAACGGGGCCAATAGGAATACAAGGTGTTACCGGAGCTACGGGTCCCGTCGGCCCCACAGGCGTGGCCGGTCCGCAAGGAGTTACTGGCCCGACCGGGGCAACAGGCGCGACCGGGCCTACGGGCGTCGCCGGCCCGGTAGGTCCTATTGGCCCTACTGGCGCGATTGGAGCCACAGGTCCCGCTGGGGCGACGGGGGCCACTGGGTCAACGGGTCCAGTTGGTCCCACAGGAGCTGTAGGCGCCACGGGCCCCGCGGGAGTCGCCGGCCCAACAGGAGCCACTGGAGCAGCGGGGGCAACGGGAGCGACCGGAGCAACAGGTGCCGCTGGGCCTGCAGGAGCAGTCGGGCCGACCGGGGCTACAGGGGCGGCTGGATCTACCGGAGCGACCGGAGCTACAGGGCCAGCAGGTGCCACGGGGGCCACAGGACCCGCGGGTCCGGCAGGAGCTACTGGCGCAACGGGAGCCGCTGGCGCGGCTGGAGCTACCGGAGCGACTGGACCAGCGGGTCCGGCTGGAGCGACTGGAGCAACGGGAGCTGCTGGCGCGGCTGGAGCTACTGGAGCTACTGGAGCGACCGGACCAGCGGGTCCGGCCGGCGCGACAGGCGCAACGGGAGCCGCTGGTCCCGCCGGAGCTACGGGAGCAGCTGGCGCCACAGGTGCCACTGGCCCGGCTGGCCCCGCTGGTGCAACAGGTGCCACGGGACCGGCTGGCGGCCTTGCAGAATATGGCTATGTGTTTAACGAAGCTGCTGAAACCGTTGCCATCGAACAGGATGTTACTTTTAGTTCGAGTGGTACTCTCTCGGCGGGGATTACACATGCTCCTGGAACATCTCAGATTCAAGTTATCAATCCGGGCATCTACTCGATAAATTACTCCATTACGAGCGTGACTCCGGCCCAATTTGCCATATTTGTAAATGGGGTGGAAGCTCCTGGAACTGACTATGGCTCTGGGGCTGGCACTCAGCAAGACAACGGGCAATCTTTGGTCACTTTGGCTGCTGGGGATGTTGTTACATTGCGAAATCATAGCTCAGCCGCGGCAGTCCTTCTCCAGACCTTAGCTGGAGGTACTCAGACAAACGTGAACGCTTCCGTGCTCATAGAAAAAGTAGCTTAAGTTTAGCCTTGTTTGGGATATTGTATTTCGAGCTTTAATAGGAGCCCACCCACGATGACTCCTGCGAAAATCGTAGCCACGATGCTCAGCGGCAACAATGAGAGCCAGGTTGCCGACGCAATTCGCAGTGTCATCGATTGGGTGGACCTGTTCCTGCTCATTGACACCGGTATTAACGATAAGACAGTGGAAATCGTCCAACGAGAAGCTGGTACTAAATTTCTATGTGACCGTTTTCCCTGGTGTGGGGACTTTGCCAAGGCCAGGAACTTTGCCTTAGAACGAGCCGCGGCACATGGAGGACAGTGGGCTTTGACGGTGGATACGGATGAGCGGCTTTCGTTTTCAGGCCTGAACTCGCCCGCGGAACTGAACTCACTTCTCCAGAATAATCCAGAAGTTCTTGTTTGGCTGGTTCCCTACGAAGGCGGTTCCTATTCCAAGGAACGGCTCATGCGCGTGCCCACGCATCTGAGCTGGCAAGGACGGACACATGAAGCCTTGATAGGAGCGACCGCTCCGCAACGCGGCATTCTAGCCGGTGTGACATTTGGCGAGCTGCCGAAAAACGCCGACCAAACCGCGAGCAAGCTAAATCGCGACCTGGAGATTCTTCGTGCGGAAACGCTCCAGCTGCCACACGAGCCGCGTTGGTGGTACTACCTTGGTCAGACATTGGAAGATCTGAAAAAACACAGTGAAGCCGTGGACGCCTACCGGCGCTGCGCGACACTCGATGGTTGGGCTGAACAAGCCGCCTGGGCGTGCTACAAGGGAGCCAGTTGTCTTTCTCAAATCGATGATTACCAGGAAGCAATCCAACTATGTGCCTTTGGATTGGGTAAGCAGCCTAGCTTTCCCGAGCTGGCCTGGCTGGCGGGATTTTGTTGCTATCAATTAGGCGAATACTCCAACGCAATTTGCTGGGAACAGATGGCCGTCACATTGGGCCACTTCAAAGGCATCCAGTCGGGCAGAGATCGCACGAGCTTTCGGCACCTGCCTGGGTGGTACGAGGGTCCCTTCGACGTACTGCGTTTCGCTTATCGAAGCCTTGGACTTCACAAGCAAGCAGACGAAGCGGAACAGGACATGCAGAACGCACTTCGATTGAGGGTGACGCAAGCATGATGTGGTCCCCCTATGAGGCTATCCGAAAAAGGGGTCAGGTACCATTGTGCGAAGCACCCTTCGGGCCGTTCCGGCAATGGTACCTGACCCCTTTGTGCGCCGTGCCAAGGCGTGACTTTTCAGTGGGTGCGAATCCCACCCGGCAACTGGTCGTTCCAGCCGGTAGCAATCGGAGCGGCAGTGGAGGTAACGAAACTGTCGAAGCCTTCGATGGAAAGGGTCGTTTGAGCGACTCCGCGAGCAGGCAGGCCGTAACGTGAGTGAACGCTGAGCAGGCCTCGAAACGGGTAATGTGGTAGCCGACCCAGCAAAGGGATGGGGAAGGCCGCAGACGCGAGGATACAGGGGGAACGACTTTAGCCCCACCCGCGTTGCCACCGGGGTAATGGCGACGGCATGTCGGCATAGGAAAGTTAACGCAACACGGGAAACCCCCTGCGGTGGCAGCAGTGCCAACCGGACGCCCGCGAGGGACAGGCCGGGCCGCTTGGGGTGGCGGAGAGGCTCGTAGTACCGCTGAAGCCGGGTAACGCCGGTGGAGGGAAGGGGCCTTGGTTCAAGGACAGCGTCCGAAGGAAAGAGAGCCAGGAGATTGGTGATGAGCCTAACACCTCCCGATACGGTTCGGAAACTCCAGGAGACGTTGCATGCCAAAGCGAAGAGAGCACCCACCTATCGGTTCTATGCGTTGTACGACAAGGTGTACCGGGCCGATGTGCTGGGCCATGCGTACCTGTGCTGTGCCGCTAACGACGGCGCGGCGGGGGTGGATGGCCAGACGTTCACGGACATCAAGGAGTACGGGCTGGACCGTTGGCTGGGTGAACTGACGGAAGAACTCCGAAACAAAGCGTATCGCCCGCAAGCAGTCCGACGGGTGTACATACCGAAGTCGGATGGCAAACAGCGACCGTTGGGCATTCCAACGATCCGCGACCGCGTCGTGCAGATGGCTGTGTTGCTCGTCTTGGAGCCGATCTTCGAGGCGGACTTGCAGCCGGAACAATTTGCTTATCGGCAAGGCCGAAGCGCTCTGGACGCGATCGAGCAGGTCCAATTGTTGCTAGACAACGGGCATACGGAGATTGTCGATGCGGACTTGAGTGGGTACTTCGATAGCATCCCCCACGCCGAGTTAATGGCATCGGTGAGCCGACGGCTTAGTGACGGGCTACTACTGGCCCTGATCAAAAGCTGGTTGGAGGCACCGGTGGAAGACCTTGGAGATCGTGGGGACAAGCGTCGAACGACTCGCAACAAGGACGAGGGTCGCGGCACCCCGCAAGGGGGCGTGCTCTCGCCGCTGCTGGCGAATCTCTACATGCGTCGCTTCGTGCTGGGCTGGAAGACAAACGGGCATGCCAATCGTCTTGAGGCGCGTATCGTCAATTATGCGGACGACTTTGTGATCTGCTGCCGTGGTACGGCTCTTGAAGCCGAGGCGGTGATGCGGCGCATGATGTCGAAGCTGCGGTTGACGGTGAACGAGACGAAGACCCGGGTTTGCCGCTTGCCGGACGAGACGTTTTCGTTTTTGGGTTACACGTTCGGTCGGAACTGGTCGCCGAAGACGGGGCGTAGCTACATCGGTCCCCGTCCGGCCGTCAAGAAGATCCACGGGATCTGTGAGGTGATCCGCGATCAGACCAGCCGAACGTGGCAGTGGTTGTCTTGCCGGGCGTTAATAACTCGCGTCAACAGCCGACTGGTGGGCTGGGCGAACTATTTTTGTCTCGGTAACACGGCCCCGGCCATGAAGCAGGTGATGGCGCACACCTGTCAACGGCTCCGTCAGTGGCTGGGTCGGAAGCACCGCGTGCAGGGTACGGCCCGACAGTGTTATTCGGATCGTTACCTGCGTGAGGACCTGGGATTAGTGTGGCTTCCAGGGCGACCGCGACCTCGCGTCTTGTGAGCGAACGCATGAGTTACCTTGTCCGAGAGCCGGATGCCTTAATAGGGCCCGTCCGGTTCGACGAGCGGGAAGTGGAAACGGGGCATGGCCGGGAGATTGAGGCACCGGCCAACGAAAGGGCCGGATACCGCTGGACTCGACCTAAACCACCGCGCCACTTCTCGACTCTACTTCGGATAGGCTCTATAGTGAAACGGTTTCCTGACCGTTCCACAGGATCCGACCGAAGGTCTCCCGTTTTTTGTGGCGACAACGAGTGTGGGTGATGTTGGAGACCTACGGTCGAAGACAGTGGCATGGTCGGGAGACCATGCCACAACTCGGGGACCATGCCACAACCCGGGGCTCTTCGCTGACGCTTCAGGCTCGGTAGCCTTCAGGCTCGGTAGCCTTCAGGCTCTATAGCCTACGGCCTCCCCTCTAATCCCTTCTTGCCCGGCTTGCCTACGGGTTCCTTGATCTCGCGAATCCAGATGTTGCGGAAGCGGACCGGGTCGCCGTGGTGCATCAATACCAAGGGCTCCTTTTCCGGGTGCTTGGTGTATTCCGTCGCGCGGTCGAAGTGGGTGCCGCCGAGGATCTCACTATGGTTCTGGACGACGACGCCGTTGTGGATCACGGTTACGTAACCGGGCTTCTTGAGTTTGCCGTCGGTTTCAAAGCGCGGTGTGGTGAAAATGATGTCGTAGGTTTGCCATTCGCCGGGCTTGCGCGAGGCATTTACCATCGGCGGCTTTTGATTGTAGACCGAGGCGGCCTGGCCTTCGGGGTAGGTCTTGTTGTCGTAGGAGTCGAGGACCTGGATTTCGTAGCGGGCGCCCATGAGGCCGATGCCGTTGTTGCCGCGGCCCTGGCCTGAGCCTTTGACCACCTTGGGAGAGGCAAATTCGACGTGTAGTTGATAGTCGCCGAATTTTTCCTTGGTCCGGATGACGCCCTTGGACGTGAAGCCGCCGTCGGCGTCGACTTTCCAATCTTTGGCGCCGTCCCAGGCATCGAAATTTTTGCCGTCGAAGAGGACGACCGCGTCGGACGGCGGCGCCGTGCCTTCGCCCGGGGTCACGATCGGCGGCTCCGGCCAATCGATGCCATTGAGATAGCGCTGCGCCAAAGCGTAGCCGCCAAAGAAGACGACGCCGGCAAGAATCATCGCGCCCATTCGCACTCGAGAACCAATCAACTTTCGCATAACTTGCTTCCTCTGGAGAGAATCGTCAGGACAATCGCGCCTGGGGACATTCTCGTCTGTAAGTTGGGCAACGACAAGCTCCCCGTGTTCCTTTCAAAAATTACCCATGCGAATCCGCTTGACATATCAGTCAGAATGTCTTACGATGCCACTCAGACATTCGGTCTGACGAAAGAGAGGAGAGTGATGGCACGAACCCCACAAGACGTCACGGACGCGGAATTGGCGATTCTACAAGCCCTTTGGGACGGCGGCCTGGCGACGATTCGGCAGCTGACCGACTCACTTTATCCCGACGGCGGGACGCCGCAATATGCGACCGTGCAAAAGCTGCTCGATCGGCTGGAAGCCAAGGGCTTCGTGGCCCGCGAGCGCAAGGCGCGGCCCATACATTTCATGCGACGATGGAACGCGAGGATCTCATCGGTCGCCGACTCCAAGATATGGCTCAGAAACTTTGCGGTGGCTCGCTGACGCCGCTGCTGACCCATCTCGTCCGGCAGCGCCGGCTCAGCGCCAGCGAACGTCAGGAATTGCGTGACCTCATCGATGATCTGGAGAAGAAGACCAAGTAAGCGGCATCTCACCAGCCCCAAGCGCTCGCGCGGGGGTGATGGAGGAACTCTTCAATGGATATGCTCCTGCAAGTGGGGCTGAGCAACGCGGTCGTAGCGTTGATATTGGCTCTGATCGCCGTCGTCGTCGGTTTTTGTTGTCGGCGGCCTGCCGTGGTTCATGGTCTTTGGCTCCTGGTCTTGCTCAAGCTGGTGACGCCGCCGCTGGTGCGTGTGCCTTTGCCTTGGCCGATGACCGGCTCGTCGGTCGCCACGCGAACGGATGCGGAGCCGTCAGGCGAGCCGTTGCCGATCGACGTGCAGATTGTGGCCGGTGTCAATCAAGCGCTCGCCGATGCGAACCCAGCCAAAACAGAGGAAGCCCCGGTCGCAGCGCCGGAAGCGCCTATGCCCGTGGTCGCAACGTCCCCGTGGTGGCCCATGCCGCTTTTGGGAGTTTGGCTCGCCGGCGCTGGCGTTTGGTTTGGGCTGGCCGCCTATCGTATGCGGCGATTTCATCTGCTGCTGCGCCATGCCGCGCCGGCCTCGTCGCCGTTGCGGCTCAAGGCGCGCGGCTTGGCTCGCAAGCTCGGCCTGGGCGATGGGCCGGAGGTTTGGCTCGTACCCGGCCGATTGCCGCCGATGCTCTGGTCCGCCTTTGGCCCGACGCGGCTCCTGTTGCCACGCGATCTGCCTGAGTTGATCGATGAAAAACAATTAGAAACACTGTTACTCCATGAGCTGGCTCATCTGCGGCGGCGCGATCATTGGGTCCGTTACCTGGAGTTTTTCGCTCTCGGAATCTACTGGTGGCATCCGGTCGCCTGGTTCGCCCGGCGTGAGCTGCGCGAGGCGGAGGAACAATGTTGCGACGCCTGGGTGATGGCGACATTACCCAATTCCGGCCGGTCGTATTCGCTTGCCCTCCTGGAGACGCTGGATTTCCTCTCCGAGCCGTGCGCCGCCCTACCGGTCCTGGCCAGCGGCGTAGGTCCTGTGGCAGATCTTAAAAGAAGGTTAAGGATGATCCTATCCGGCACCACGCCGCGCAACCTCGGCTGGCGCGGCACGCTGACGCTCCTGGGTCTCGGCGCTATCCTGCTCCCAGCCTTACCAGCTTGGGCCTTCGACGAGACCAAGGTAGAGACGAAGGATGACATCCAAATCATCGTCAAGGACGGCGAATTGGATGCGCTCAAAGCACGGCTGGATCTCATGAAAGAGGCGCTCGACGCCAAGCAGATCGAAGCCGAGGCCGTGAGCCGCAAACTGAGACAGGTTCAAGCGAAGCTGGAACTCGAAGGAAAGGCGAAAGCGCTCGACGCGAAGCTGGAGGAGATCAAGAGCAATCCCACCGATCCATACGCGGTCAAGCGCTTGCAAGCCGAATACGAGGCCTTGCGTGTGGCCAAGGTAGCCGAACTCGACAAGATCCGCAGTGAGGAGACGACCGACCGTTGGGCGGCGAAAGCACTGGCCGCGACCGGAGAGACAAAGAAGTCAGCGCTGTTCGCCCGCTATGCTACCGCCGCCTCGGGCAGCAAAAAAGTGCTGCTGTTAGAGAAGGACGGTAAGACCGTCCTGGAATTGCCTGCGACCTGGGTGGTGGCCGAGCGCAATGGCCGGCTCATCATTGAGATTCCAATGTCCAATTCAACAGCTCCGAAGACGGCCAATGCCGACGAAGCCCGCATCGCCGAATTAGAGCGAAGCCTCAAAGCGTTGATGACGGAGCTGGAAAAGATGCGCCGTGAGATGAAGGAAGCGAAACCATAATAAACATTGCGACCACTGTACGTGACCCCAAATGGAGATTGTACATGAACCTGTCAAGCACCTCTCCCCGCTCTTTTAGCCGGTTTGGCGCTCTCGCGCTGCTGGCTGTCGGAGCGCTCCTGCAAGCGGGTGGACCGGCCCGGGCACAGGAGCTGAACGATGTCCAACTACGAATGCTCGAAGCGCAGATGCAGCAGCTCAAGGCCGAGCTGGCCCAAAAACAGGCTGAGGTCCAGCGCGTCACCGCCATGATGAAAGAAGTCGAAGCCCAAAAGGAAAAGCAGCGTCGGGAGGCTGAGGAACAGAGGGCTGCCGTCGTGTCCAAAATCGACCGCCTGATCGTGAGCCGCGCCGTGGCAGGGCAAAATCTAACAGCGCGGAAAGTCACGCGACCAGGCATGGGCGAACCCCAATACATCTTGGAAAAAGACGGCGAAACCGTCGAGTTGCCGGCAGATGTCATCGTTGCCGAAAGAAACGGCAAGCTCATCATCGAAGTCACACTTAGCAGCGCGCGTTGAACGACAACCAGTGGTGGAGGGGGGAGCGGATCCTCCACATCGACTAGTACTTCTGGTCGACCCGGAAGCTCCACTTCCACTAGCGGTACGAGGCCGAGCGGCGGCCCCAGTTCCTCCACGGCCAATGCGAGCGACCCAAGGACTTCGGTGACGGAGCCGCCGACGCGAGCGGATGGACCAGGGCGCGGCACACCCCGGAGCGCGACCGGGCTTTCAGGCGCAGGCCTCCGGTGACTCCAAACAGTGGCCTGCCCGGAACTCCGCCGCGGAACTCCGACGAACGAATCTCCAACCTGGAGAAGCACCTCGGTGAGTTGATGAAAGAACTCGAACAACTCCGACGCGAAATGAAGGACAAAAAGACAAGCGCCGACGCGAGAGCCGAAGTGAATGAAAGTTGGAGTCGTTACCTGGGAATCAAGAATTGAATTGATTTCCGAGCCTGAAGCGTCGACGAAGAGTGTTTGTATTCCCGAAGCATTTGTATTTCGGAGCCTGAAGCGTGAGCGAAGAGCATTACGTTGGTGTAACGCACCTTCGCTCACGCTTTAGGCTCGGTTCTTGATGACAAAATGGAGACCTCCTATGAATCGAACTGGCACATGGCCGCGCGGTTGCGGCTGGCATGGCACCGCGGCGATCCTGGGCCTCGCGGCCCTGCTAGCGCCGACCCAAGATACGCGGGCACAAGACTCCAAGCCCGAAGCAACCTCGCCATTCAAAGTAAGAACGCTTCTGATTGATGACAAAAAGGCCGATGGCGACATCGCTGCCCTCGAAGCGGAGTTGAAAAAACTCCAGGCCGAGTTGGCCAAGAAAAAGGCCGAAGCCGCCCGGATAGCAGACATGATGAAAAAGGCCGAAGCCGACCGTGAATCCGCCGAGAGGAAGGCCAGAGCCCAAGTCCTCCTTGCACAAGAGCATGCTCGAGCGCAAGAGTTGGCAGCGCAACATAGAGCGGAATTCTACCGAGCCACCGCCGAAGAGGCCGCGGCCAAGTCGAAAGTCGAAGCAAAGCGCGTCGCCACGGTCGAAGCGAGCGATCCGACCAAGACGACACGGCAGGTGATCGTCCTCCAGAAGGACGGCAAGCAGGTGTTGGAATTGCCGGCCCATGTCATTATCGCCGAGCGCGACGGCAAGCTCATCATCGAGATCCCACTAGCGGGGACCGAGGCGAAGAAAACGGCACCGGTTCCTCCGACTCCCGCGGTCAAGCCGCCAACGGTCGCCAACCCGGCTAACCCTGCCGAAATCCCAGGCAAGGTCGTGATTTGGGACGCGAAAGAAGGCAAAGTAGTAACGAATCCCGGAGCCGCTGTTGGGACCACAGGCCGCGTGATCTGGCAAGTAGTGCCCGACGGTAAGACCGTTCCCACACCTGGCGCGAAGGTGGAGAGCAAGTACGTCTTCGGCAGTCCGGCGCAGCCGGCCAAGCCTGCCAGCGCGGAGGATCGCATCGGAAACCTGGAAAAGAAGTTGGCCGAGATCCTTAAGGAGCTGGAAAGTTTGCGCAAAGAGATGAAATCTCAGCCAAGCGGTAAGGTGAAGAGCGCGGCGTTCGATCCAGCGGGACGAATCCTGGCAATTGAGTTGCTGGGAGACATCTTGGCCACGCCGCCGGCGCCCGCGAAGCCGGTTGTACTCACACCACCAGCCGTCGCTCCGGCCGCGTTGCCGCCAGTCGCTCCGAAGCCAACAACGAAACCGGCAGACGAGACCAGCGCGGATGGTCAGTTCATCAGGCGCTATATCGAATTGGTGACGCCGGTAGCCCCGGTCGCTCCGAAGCCTCGGGTCGCTGTACCGCCGGTCGCGCCGAAGGAGCCCGACGTGCCGGCCACTGCGGCGAGGCCTTGAGCGCTAGTGTGCCGAGTCAAAAATTCGTCTATGATGTTTGCCAGTCGTGGCCGGGGTCGGTACTCCGACCCCGGTTCTCTGGGGCCGCGAGGGCTTCACCGGGGTCGGAGTACCGACCCCGGCCACGACGATTCAGGACACTAGGATTTCCGTCAAAACGAAACCCCGCGCAGGCTTTTGGGGCTGGTAAAGCAAAACTTACTAGCCTCAGAAGCCAGCGCGGGGTTCCGCGTTCAATATCGCCGAAATTACTTCTTGCCCGCTTCTTTCTTGCCGGCTTCCTTCTTATCACCAGGCGCTGCCGCAGCGGCGCCCTCTTCGGCCTTCTCTTCTTTCTTGACCTTGGCCTTGGCCTTGAGCTTCAAGACTCGCACTTTCGGCAGGCCGTAGGGGCTACGGCCATCTTTCCAGCGCTCTTCGTTTTGCAGCTGAAGGATGCGCTTGCCGCGCGTCAGCACGTTGCGCGACCGGGCCAACATATTCTTGCGACGCAGGCTTTTATCGATCGACATCGTTCTTTTCCGTCCCTTCGCATGGCCCTAAATCAAGAAATAGCATGATAGAGGGCATCCGCGAATGGGGCAAGGGGGACTGGGGCGCTCTATTTCTTATCCTTCTCTTTGCGGTAATCGTCATTCAGGAGCGTGAGGATCTCGTTGCTGATATCCATACCCGGCGCTGCATACATTGGCATGCAGGGCAGAGTCTGCATCCTTCGCGCGACCGCCGCCGGATTAAGAAAAGCCGGGTCGTCCTCCGGGCTATCGTTAAAGCATAGCACAAGATCAATCCCATGCTCTTTAGCGTATCCTTTAACGGCTTTATTTATGACCACGAACAGCGTGACTGTCTCTTTGTCGACTTGCGCTCCCATAGTTTTTTGGCTCTCTCATTATTATCCTCGAGTTCGCGTGTCGCTGCCTTCAGGGCCGTATCCGCGTTTTCATGTTGCTCGGCGGTTAAATTGAAATCCGAGGTGGTCTTTTTTATCTCCTCAATTTTTGTTCGGATCTCTCCTTCCTGTTTTTGAAACTCCGCAAATTTCGCTTTCATCTTGTCTTGGAAGGCCTGGGCCATTTCATAATTCTTGAGCACATAAACCATGTTAAACACAGCAACGCGTGTCCGCGGCGCGGGTGATTCCTTGACAGGCTCCGACCATGATCGGCCAACGAGGACCAGCGTGCCGAAGATCAGACAGATGCTTCCTACACTGAGCAAACCCTTCATCGTCGTTCTCCTTGGGTAGATCAGACTTGCTCCGTAAGTCGGGCGATTCCTAAATGACTTGGGGGCTATCTTATGACGCTGGAGAGCATTTGTTTAGCCGCGAGCCGATAGGCGAGCGCTGTTAGATAGCGCTACCAAACAGCGCTCGCCTATCGGCTCGCGGCTAAACAAATTTACTTCGATTGTCCCCCCACCTTTCTCTCCGATAAGCTATACTAGTCGATAGGGCCTTTCTGGGTCCGAGGCTCCTGACATCCCTTCAACCCATCAGGTCGAGCCATGGCTACCACGACTGAGACGCCGACGAAGACTGCCGTTGCCGCGAAGAAACAACCGCCGGATGCGCGCTTTTGGAAGCGTTATTCGCCGCACCACGAATTTTCGCTTTCGAGCATCGGTTCCGTGGCTATTCACGCGCTGGTCATCGGCATGCTGGTGCTGATCGGCTATCTGATGGCCTGGGCTGGGTTCAATCAACCGCCGAAGAAGCTGCCGCTCGAAGCCGTCACCCTATCCGGCGGCGGTGGCGGCGGAAGGGCCAACGGCGTCAAGGACGTCAAAGGCAAGCCAAACAAAGAAACAGCCCCGGCCGAGTGCGGGCCGGCCGAAGCGAATCCGGAAAAACACAATGAGCCGGTCGCCACCGCGCCGGAGTTGGACGTCAAGAACATCGCCATGAACGCATTGCCGAAATTGATGGATAACAAGAATTTCACGGACTATTTGCAAGTCGCCAAGGTCGACAAGAGCAAGGCCTCGATCCTCAACGATTTCGCGACGCAGAGCGAAAACGATCTGATGAGCGCTGTCAGCAAGAACGCCGGACCTGTCAGTCCGAAAGACAGCGGCCCCGGCAAAGATGGCGGCAAGGACGGTGGGAAAGACGGCGGCGAAGGCACCGGGGTCGGTCCCGGCAAAGGCGGCGGCACAATGAACCAGCGGCAACAACGAATGTTGCGCTGGGTGATGTCGTTCAACACCTCGCGCGGGCAAAGCGCCTATTTCGAGCAGCTCAAAGGGCTTGGCGCTGTCATCGCGATTCCCACGCCCAAGACGGCAGCTCATCCAACCGGATACAAAGCCATCTTTTGGCCTGCCGGCGTGAAAAAGGTCGACAACATCGCCGAGCTGAATCGCATCTATTGGAAAGATTACGATCCCAATTCGGTCCGCCAGGTGGTGACGATCGGAGCGGCGCTACACAATGGGGCCGGTCGATCACTTCGTTGCGCTCATGCCGCAGGAGCTGGAAGAAAAGCTCTACGAGATGGAAAAGCAACGAGCCGAGCGCGCGGGCCACTCGATCGACGATGTGTTCGAGACCAAGTTCGAAGTGCGGCAGAGCGGCTTCAAATTCGAGCCGTATTTGTTAGAGCAGACTTATAAATGACCCTCGGGCGGGTTGTGTACGTGGCTCTCCGGAAGGTCGCGTCCTCCCTACCCAGGGTGCGCTACGCGACCCTGGGCTTTGAATGAGGAACGCTTTCAGCGTTCTAAGACGGAGGGCCAACCGGCATTAGAACGCCGAAGGCGTTCCTCAACCAAAGCCCAGGGTCGCGTAGCGCACCCTGGGTAGGGAAAGCTGGTTCATGACAAAAAGGCGAGCAATGGCCAACACGACTCCGACGACGGCAAAGACAGCCAATACCGGGTGGAAACTACCGCCGGATGAGCGGCTCTGGAAGCGTTATTCGCCGCACCATGAATTTTCGCTGTCGAGCATCGGTTCCGTGGCCATTCACGCGCTGGTCATCGGTATGTTGGTTCTGATTGGCTATCTGATGGCCTGGGCCGGGTTCAATCAACCGCCGAAGAAGGTTTCGCAGGGGATCGTCACATTATCCGGCGGCGGTGGAGGCGGAACGGCCGACGGCGCCAAGGATTTGAAAGGCAAGACGAAGACAGAAGCAGCCCTGCCAGAGCGCGGGCCGGCCGATGGGAATCGGGAAAAACACAATGAGCCAACCCCCGCAGCGCCGGTGCTGGACGTCGATAGCATCGCCAGGAAGGCACCGAAAGAATGGCTGGAAGACAAGAAGTTCACGGACTATTTGCAATCCGCCAAGGTCGACAAGAGCAAGGCCTGGATCCTCAATGATTTCGCGACGCAGAGCGAAAACGATCTCATGAGCGCAGTCAGCAAGATCAGCAAGAACGCTGGACGCGATGGTCCAAAAGACAGCGGCCCCGGCAAAGATGGTGGTAAAGACGGCGGCAAGGGTGGCACCGACAAGGGCGCTGACACGATGGGTAAGCGCAAGCAACGAATGTTGCGCTGGGTAATGTCGTTCAACACCGCCAAGGGAGGCTCCTATTTCGAGCAGCTCAAAGGGCTCGGCGCTGTGATCGCCATTCCTACGGAAAAGTCCGCGAAGAATCCAGCAGGATACAAAGCGATCTTTTGGCCCGCCGGCGTCAAGAAAGTCGACAACGTCGCGGATCTCAATCGTATCTATTGGAAGGATTTCGATCCTGCTTCCGTTCGGCAGGTATTAAAGGGGTCAGACTATAAGGGCCCGGCGGTCGATCACTTCGTCGCCCTGATGCCGCAGGAGCTGGAAGACAAGCTCTACGAAATGGAGAAAACGCTGGCCGAGAAAAAGGGCCATTCGATCGACGATGTATTCGAGACAAAGTTCGAGGTGCGCCAGAGCGGCTTCAAATTCGAGCCGGTTTTGTTAGAGCAGACTTATAAATGATCCTGGGCGGCTTGTGTCGACAATCTGGTTCATGACGGAGTTGTTGGAGCTGTCTGGTGAGCCGCGTCTCGCCGACCCAGGGTCGCGCAGCGCACCCTGGGTCGGCGAGACGCGACTTTCCGGAGAGTCTCTTTCAAATGACCCTCGGCGGCCTCATTTCATGCGTCTTCTTCTCACCGGCGCCAGCGGGCAGCTTGGCGCGTATATCTTGCGTGAATTGGCGGTGTCTACTCAAATCGAGGTCGTTGCGTGGAGTGGGTCACGCAGCGGGTCGCTTTTTGGCGTGCCGCTTCGTCCGATCGATCTCGAAGACCCTTGCCTTGAACACGCCTTTGCCGAAGCGCGGCCCGATGTCGTTCTCCATGCCGCCGCGATGGCGCGGGTAGCCGACTGTTATCGTGACACACGGCGGGCGCGTCACGTAAACTTTGAAGCTACGGGCGCTCTTGCTGGTCTCGCCCAAAGTGCCAAAGCTCGATTTATTTATGTTTCCACGGATATGGTCTTCGACGGTCAGCGCGGCAACTATCCTATAGACTCTCCTCTAAGTCCCTTATCCGAATATGGCCGGACGAAAGCGGAAGGCGAAGTATTGGCTTTGCACTTCGCGCCAGGCACTACCATAGCTCGGCTAAGCCTCCTTTTCGGCCCCTCGCTCAACGGCAAACCATCCTTTTTCGATGACCAAGTTGCAGCCCTGCGCGGCGGCAAACCGGTGACGCTTTTCAGCGACGAATGGCGCACGCCGCTCGATCTGCCTACCGCGGCGCGCGGCTTGATCGCATTTGCCCTATCGATGCATACAGGCACCTTTCATCTCGGCGGGCCCGAACGGCTGAGCCGCCTGGAGATGGGGGAACGCCTGGCGAAGGTGCTCGGTGTCAGCAGCGCCGGCATCGTCGCGGCGACGCGCGATCAGGCTCCCGCGCCGGAACCACGGCCGCGCGATGTGTCGCTCGATTCATCGCGCTGCGCGCGCTGTTCCCCAATGTGCCGTGGCCGAGTTATGACGAGGCGCTGGGGAGTCTTGTCAAATAGGGCGATGGATTCATCGGCGACGCGGATTTATCTCAGTCCGACAACCGCTACAGTCGATACAACCGGAGTGTTGGGGAGCGCCGCTGCGCGAAGGCGGCGCGCGAGACCTCCGGGGTCACTCATGAAGAGCATCTTTCCCAGGCTGCCCGTCTTGCTCTTCCTGTTTTGTTTGACAGGTTGCCAGACCATGCACATGGCCGACCTGCCGCAGGACAACCCGCCTCCACCCGAAAAGAAGCCGGCGCCGCGGACGCTGCCGCAGGCGGTGTGTGCTTATGTGCAATCGTTCCATGAGCCATTGCCTACTGACGACAAGAAAGATCCCGAGAAGAAGAACGACGAAAAGAAGAATGACGCTGCAAACGGCGCCGACAAAAATAAAGACAAGGATAAAGACAAAGACAAGGGCCAGGACAAAGAGGCCGACAAGGGCGACGAAGTGGGGCTCGGCAATCGTCCGCGCAGCGAGATCGTGCTGACGAGGGCGGACGAGCCGATGCCGCCGAACCCAGCCAAGGGCAACGGTGATAAGAAAGAAGCGCCCGCCGAGGGTGACAAAAAGGACGACGAGAACAAAGACAAGCCCAAGGCGGAGAAGAAAGATCCGACCGAGGAAGGCGACAAGAGAGACGAAGACAAGGATAAGGACAAAGACAAGGAACCGGACGCGCTCTGGTTTAGCGGTCATGCCCAGGCGACGATTATTACCCAGGTTCACCCGGCCTTCAAAGCGCCCTACAACGGCATGAACAGCCTGCCGCCCTATGCCGATTCGGCCACCTCGGAGACCGGCACGCTTTTCCTCGCGGCGCGCCTTTGGGAGTCGGGCAGCAGCTTCGGCGACATCGTCTTCAATCCGGAAGAAGCGGGCGGCAGGGGGTTCGGCGGTGTCACCGGCGTCGCCGGCTTCCCGAATGGCGACATCACGCGCGTCGGCCAAGTCGAGCCGACGCCATATATCGCCCGGCTCTTTTATCGCCATACCATCGGCTTTGGCGGCGCGCAGGAAAAGGTCGAGGATGCCCCAAACGTCATCGCCGGCTCTCAGGACATCAATCGGATCACGTTTACGATCGGCAAGTTTGCCAACACCGACATCATCGACGACAACAAATATAGCCACGACCCGCGCATGCGCTTCATGAACTGGGGCCTGATGTACAACGGCGCCTGGGACTATCCGGCCAATGTCCGCGGCTATTCTTTCGGTATGGGCGTCGAATACAACCAAAAGGATTGGGCGCTCAACTACACGATCCTGGCGGAGCCTGCAACCGCCAATAGCGCCGAGTTCGATTCGAATGTCTTCAACGCCAATGGCCAGGCATTGGAATGGGAAGGCCGCTACAAGATCGACGACTGCCCGGGCAACATCCGCTTCCTGGGCTTTTTGAACCACGCTCACATGGGTAACTACGGCGAGGCGATCGCTCAAATGCCCGTCAATCCAGACGTCACGCAGACGCGGACCTACCGCTTCAAATATGGCGGCGGCATGAGCTGGGATCAGGAGATTACCAAGGACCTCGGTGTCTTTGGACGGCTCGGTTGGAACGACGGCCACTCCGAGACATGGGCCTTCACCGAAATCGACCGCACCGCGTCGCTCGGCCTCACCCTCTATGGTACCCAGTGGCGCCGGCCCAAAGATCAGATCGGCCTAGGCGGCGTCATCAATGGCCTGTCCGGCGCTCACAAAGACTACCTCGGCGATGGCGGCTACGGCTACATCATCGGCGACGGCAAGATCAACTATGGCCCGGAAGAGATTTTGGAGTTCTACTATAGCTGTCAAATCTGCAAAGGGATCTTCGTGACAGGGGATTTCCAGGAGATCAATCATCCCGCGTACAACAAAGACCGGGGGCCGGTGTCAGTGAGTACACTGCGGGTGCATTTGGAGTTCTAACGTATATAGCCCCCGGCTTACCGGGGGTGAATTCAAGACCCCCATAGGCATCAAGTTAAGGAATCGGGCCTGTTTTTTCGCCCCGGCAGGGGCGAAGGGCTGTAGCCACGGGTGAAGCGAAGCCCGCCGCAAGGCGGGCGCAGCGTAACCCGTGGTCCAGGTGCGATTTGTGTGTCTTTCGCCCCGGAGGGGCGATGGAATCCCGTCGCCCCTCCGGGGCGAAAGACAACTTAACTTGCATCGTACCACGGGTTGCGCTTCGCTCCACCCGTGGCTACGGCCCTTCGCCCCTCCGGGGCGAAAAATGCAAGCACAAGGCCTAACTTGATGCCTATGGAGGTGAATTCAAGACCCCCGGCAAGCCGGGGGGCTATATAAATTAAAACTACTTCGCTGGCCGTTGCGTCAATAGATACGCCAACAGATCGTAAAACTCCGCTTCCATGATCACATCCGCGAAGTTTGCCGGCATGGGCGACATCTGGGATACGACACGTTCGTCCACATCCTTTTCCAGAACGCGGACTTCCTTGCCTTGCTCGTCGGCGAGGACGAGGACTTCGCCCTCTTGCTTGAGGAGCAGGCCGCCGATGACCTTGCCGTTCTTGAGGGTAAGCGTTGTGCGGCGGAAGGCTTGATCGACGTTGCGGTTGGGGTCGAGCGTATCTTCGAGCAGGCGTTCGAGGCCGCGGAGACCGATGCCGTCGAGCTGCGGGCCGATCTTCGCGCCCTTGCCGCCGACCTGATGGCAGTTGGCACAATTTTTCTCGAAGAGGAGGCGCTCTGCGCGCGGCGTCCGGCTTCGCTTTGACGAAGCCCTCGCGGCGCTTCTGGATCAGGTCGTTCAGGCGCTGGTCGGCCGAGGGCAGACCTTTCGTCAGCTCGGCGATGCGCTTGGCGAGGTCCGGCAGCTGTGATTCCTTGAGCCGCACATCGACGGAGCGCTCCTGGAGCAAACGTGGCGACGCCTTGCCGGCGGCGACAGCGCTCAACAGTTTTTCGGCTCCCTCTTTCGTGCCGCCGAGCCCGGCGGCGATCACATTTTGCAAACGGGCAGGGGCCAAAACCAAAACCGTGACGAGCTGTTCCCGTGCCGCCGGTTCGTTGATGCCCGAGAGCAACCGGGCCGACTCCTCGCGCAGACCGAGCGGCGCTTCGGCGTCGGCCAGAACTTTACCGATCGTGCCGACGTTCTTGGCACCATCGAGAACGGTGAGGGCCTTGAGCGCGGCGTTTCTTGTCGGCTCGGGCGTTGCCTTTTGTAGCGCCAAGTCGGTCAGTCGCTCCTGCTGTTCCGTGAGCTTGAGCGTGCCGGTGATATCGATGCCGGCGGTAATCTCGTTCAATTGCTTCGACGCCAGCAATTTGCCGGCAAGCGTGCCTGCCCACTGGCGAGCGTCGGCGCTGAGCGGGGCGCCACGTTCTTGGGTGCCGCGTTCGAGCGCTTTGAACAGAGCGGCTTGCAAGCTGAGATTATTTGGTTGGCTGTCACGGACGAAGCTCAGCAAGCCCGCCGTCGTCGGTGCATCGCCGAAACGGGCGATATGATGCACGAAGCGCGTCACCCAATCCGCATTGTTCGTGCTCGTCTTTACGTAACCGAGCAAATAATGAGCCGCTTGCGCATTCGGCACACCGAGCGATACGTCCGCGATTGCCTGTGCCTCGGGGTTTTTCAGGTTTGCCACCTGTTCCCACGCTCCAGGCGCCAGCAATTGGTCACGCAGTGACATACGTGTGACATGCAACAGGTGTGTGTCTTCGGCGGGGATTAGCTCGCGCAGATCGAGCAGAGGCCGTAGATTCTCGGGCGCGGGATGTCGGCCGAGTGCGTCTGCCGCCGCTCGCTTCACTTGCGGATCGGCGTCTCTGAGGGCGTCAAAACTGAGGTGCCGCAACGTTTCGTTGTAGGTCGACAGCTCCGCCAAGATGTGTTGCACATGGACGCGCACGCCGCGGTCGGGGTTGAGCGCTGCCGCGCGTAAGAACGGTTCCATCGGCACATTGCAGCGCTTCAAGACCCATAGCCCGTGAAGCTGTCGCAGGGCCATGGCGGCGTCCGGCTTCTTGTCGGTCGGTTCAAACAATGGCTTGACGGCCGTGACGGCGGGTTCGCCGCGCTCGACCAGCTGCTCCGTCGCCTTGGTGCGGACGATGATGTTCGGATGGCCGAGGTCGTCGACCAACTCCGCGACGCTCGCCGTCGTCCAATCTTGGCGCGGCGCCTTGGGTTCGCCCTTGCCATCAGCGCCGCGATAGACGACGCGCCAGATGCGGCCTCGTTCGCGGTCGCGGCCTGGGTGGTTCAGCGGCACTTCATAATGCCCGATAATCCGATTATAAAAATCGGCTATGTACAAGGCTCCGTCCGGTCCGAGCTTGACGTCGACGGGCCGAAACCAAGGATCTTTGCTCTTCAAAAAGTCCACTTTCGTCGCCTTCGGAGTCGAGCCGTGCCACTCCAGCTTGAATTGATTGACGCGGCAGGTCACGACGTCACCGATGTAGGCGTCGCCGCGATATGGCTTGGGGTAATGGTCGGCGTCATAGAACGCGATGCCCGCGATCGCGGTCGAGTCGTCATAACGATTGATCGTCTCGGGGCCATATCCAAGGCCATCGTGCGGCTTGCCGAAGCTCGGATAATAGGCCCCGCGCAGCAGCAGATAAATCGGCTGACTATGGCAGTCACATGAGAAGAGGTTGCCAAGTGGGTCGAAGGTCAAGCCGAATGGATTGACTTGCCCATGCGTCCACTGCTCTGCATGCGAGCCATCGGGCAAAAAGCGATAGATATTGCCCGACTGCATCGTCACGGGCGAGCCGTCTTTCCCTTTGACCGTGGACGTATTCGAGAAACCGTGGCAGGCGTAAATCCAGCCGTCGATCCAGTAATTGAAAGCGCTCGTCATGCCGTGGGTGTCGCGGAAGCCATACTCCGCGTAGAAGACTTGTCGCTCATCGGCATGTCCCGTCCCTTTGCTGTCGCGCATGCGGGAGATGGCCGGGATGCTGTAGACGAGCGCGTCCTGCGGCTTGGCGTTCGGCATCGGCAAGACGCCGATCGGGATATTCAGATTGTCAGCGAAGGTCGTGATCTTGCGGGCTTTCCCGTCGGGGCCGAAGTCTTCGAGGATCTTGACGGTGTCGCGCGACTTGGCCCCGGGGGCCGCTGGATACGGATACTCGACCGTGTCGGTGACCCAGAGTCGGCCGCGATCGTCGAACGCGATATTCATCGGCTTATGAATGTCCGGCTCCGCCGCGACCAGCTGCATCTCGAAGCCGGGCGGCAGCTGGAAACCTTTGCGCTCATCGTCAGGAGCCAGCGGATTGCCCGGTGCGATATGCGCCGCCAGCGGATCTTGTTGCCAGGAGGAAGCGGTCGCGGAACAGAAAAGAGCGAGAAGAAGAGTGCTGCAAAAGAGGAGAGAACGCATGAGTTCCTCGGGGAGAGTTCAGGTGGGGTAGTGCGTGATTTGACGATAAAGCATAAAGCGGCGCGATGCAAGAGAATGCGAGGGTTGGACACATTCGTTTAGCCGCGAGGCGGCAGCCGAGCGCTGTGAGATAGCGCGTTTTCATTTAGAGCCTATCCGAAAAAGGGGTCGGGAACGAATGGCATTAAGTTAAGGCAAAAAGCCGTCATTTCGCGGCTCTATAGCATAACGAGCAGCCCAGTTTCGGCGGGATTCGAAGGGTTCTGTGGAATACGACTTCCCGTTTTTAGTCTCGACTAAGTCACTTGCGTTTGGGCGATTTGCGCTTGCCAACATTGCGTTCCGCTTCCAATATTGCCTTCTCTGCCAACTTCCGTCGAGCGTCGATCGCCGCCAGCTCGGCTGGATCGGTGATGGAGGTAGACTCAAAAATCTGAAGCCTTGGGCCCTGAATTCGCTTGGTAGATTTATTTTTTTTGGCTTGGCCTCCATCATTTTCGACAACGGAAGGAATTTCTGCCTTGAGGACGTCATTGCCTTGGTGCTGATAAAACCAGAGCTGAACCGTATATCGGCCTTCAAGAGGGAAAGGCGCACCTTAATCGGCGAAGTCCGGCGAGCGATTCTTCGGTCACAATTGATCAAATGGGTCCGCAGGAGCTGAAGAGCCTACGTATGCGCTGATGTCGTGCCCCATCTGCCCACCCTCCATTCGCCAAATGGCCAAGTTCACTGGCTGGCTCCTTCGGGCTTGCCGTTGGAAGCGCGAAGAACATTCATTCGCATGGCGGGGTCCGCATAGCGGCTTATTCGGCATCGCCGTGCTCAAAGCGCTGCTCTAACTCCTCAAGGCAACGCGATTCTTGGCGCTTTGCCGCCAGCAGTCGACGCCGCGCTTGGTCGCCCCGACGCTCTTCTCGGAGGCCGGGCCAATTCGGGGCGTGCTGCACGACCTGTTCCCAGATCGGGCGAAACGCTGCCTGCTCCTCGCCGACAGTGATCGAACCCCGATAGGCAATTAAGAAACGGAATACCCGATGGAGCGAGTCTATAGCCCGTTCCGACGAACTCAGTCCCGGCAACTCGTCCGACCAAACTAGCGCCCCCGACAGCCACTCGTACTTTCCTCGGGCATTAGGGTCGTAGGGCTGCTGGTCGAGGACCGCGAGCGCCGATGCCGAGAATTGTGGAAATTCTAGGGTACTCACCGACCTCCTCTTTACTGAACGAACAAGCTTATCTTTCGCGGCCAGCTGCCAAATCGTTTGTGCCGCGCGGAGTCAGTATGGTGCCTCCGGCGAGGTTTGTGCCTGTATTTCGACCCAAGTCTAAAGAATTATCCTAGCCTTAGATCTGCAGGCCGGCTAAGGCGCTGCGAAATAATAACCTAAGCAAATTATCGTTTTGGATTGACGGTGTAGGCGGACTTGGATCGACGCGAGTATGACATTGGAATAAAGGTAAGCGACGAGGAGTTGGCGACGTTAAAGATCACGCCGGCGCGGTTTCATGGAAACGGGAACTACACCGTCAATCCAAAACGATAATTTGCTTAGGTTATTATTTCGCAGCGCCTAAGGCTGCTTCTGATACCAATGGACGATCTCCCAGGCTCTTTCTAAATTGCTCACGTTACGGCAAGGCCTCATGCCTTCGAAACCTGAACGACCAAAGGTCTCGAATTATCCTAATGCTGTTGCGACCTTCGGTTGTGAACAGCGCTGCAAACGGCGGTCTTACGACGTCCGCTACGACAGATTTATAGCGGACGTCGTAAGACCGCGACATAGACCAGATGTAAGCGAAAGCCTTACGACTTCCGCTACAGTCGAATGGGGACCCTTTATGTCGAATTCGCGTGCGTTCGCACACAGATCGCGTGGCGTTTTCCTCCTTTGTGCATTGAGTATTCCGAATACCGTCCACGCGCAATCCGAGGAACAACTGGCTCGCGTGGCCGCGCTCGCGTGCCAAGCCAATCTTGACTCCTTTCCGTTTTATAAATGTCGGTTTACGATCACAAAGGCTCAGGCGGATTCGGTTGCCAAGGCCCTGAAGGGTGAGTATGAAAACGTGCGGCAATACGATCACATTATAGTGGTGGACGGAGAAAATGAAAAAGTGCAAACCTTTGGAACGCCGGAAAAGCCGAAGCCACCCGATCCAAAGCAATTTAAGAATGGAGTTGCCGCAATTCCAATTGATTGGGTCTTCTTTGGATTTGTGAGCAACAAAGGTGACACGGTTGATTTTGCGCCGGGTTTATCATCGGCAAAGCTACGTGATCGTGAGAGCCCATATCAGAAGAAAGACCTGGTTCCATTGTCTATGGGCTTTATGGGCTATCGGCGCGAGAAATCGCCGGCAAGCATGTTTCATAAATGCGACGAGGGTGCATGTAAATTTGTACGCAGCCGTCAAACATTCCTCGACGGCAAGCCTGTGACGGAATTTGTGCTGATTCCTGCGCCGGGCGAAGAACAGACCTATTGGCTGGATCCGCTACAGGGCTATCTTCCTAAGCAATTTAATTATCAAATCGAAAATGGTGGCAAGAGCCGCTTAGGTCTACAGGTATGTATGCTTGAAGCAAAGCTCTGTAGTCGCGACCGTTGGTTTCCCATGCATACCGTGCGAATGCTTTCTCCAGAAAAATCACCGATTCAGCTTCTGGACATTCGCGTCACGGAACTCGATGTCGATAATCATCCCGCCGAAAAGGACTTTGAGCTAACTCTACCAGCCGGAACGCAGATAACCAGCGATCGCCCCGGTAGTCAGTCCATGTTTCGATTAAAACAGCAAGAGTCCCTGTTGCCCAGGGATATTCCTCGCATGTTTCAAATGCTGGAAGCTTCGGTTTCCCAACCGCGAATGGATACCGCTGTCCGAAAGCCGGGCTGGTCGACCACGACCTATATCTGGATTGGCATCGCGTGTGGCGTGCTGATACTAGGGAGTTTTGTTATCTGGCGCCGACGCATCGGGTCCAATGCTTGAATCCTGGAAGGAAAGATGCCATGGTCCGCCAATCGGGTAACGCACGTCGTGCCATGACGCTAATTGAGTTGTGCGTTGCTCTTGGTATTATCGCGGTCTTGACGGCTCTAGTCGCTGCCGCAGTACAGCGAGCACGCGATGCCGCGAGTTGTTCGCAATGTAAAAATAACCTACGGCAAATGGGCCTCGCCCTCCAGAGTTACCATGATTTAAGTCGTAGTTTTCCCCCAGGTACCGGCGGTCCATTATTTCCCTATCATTATATGGGCTGGCAAACGCGAATATTGCCATATATTGAGCAAACCCCGCTTTGGGGTCGGGCCGAGCGCGACTTTATGGCGAATCCGAGATGGTCAGTTCCGCCCCACGCCGGGCTTTCCGTTATTCTTCCTCTCTATATTTGTCCGTCAGATGGTCACGAGATTGGCATTAGCGAACCGGAAAATATAACAGCTGCCTTTACGCATTATCAGGGCGTCTCTGGATCCAATTTTAATAACGGCATATTATTCTACGATTCGCACATTCGCATTGTCGATATAAAGGACGGAACTAGTCAAACGCTATTGGTAGGCGAGCGTCCGGCGAGCAGTGATAACCACTTCGGTTGGTGGTACGCGGGAGTTGGACAACAGCACACCGGTTGTCTAGACGCCTATATTTCAGTGCGAGAATACAATCAAAGCTATCGAGAACCGACGTGTCCTCGTGGCCCCTATCATTTTGTCCCTGGCGGGGTTGAGGATTCATGCGATGTCTTCCATTTCTGGAGCCATCATTTTAGTGGTGCCAACTTTTTGTTCGCAGACGCTTCTGTACATTTTCTACCGTACTCCGCGGATGACATTTTACCCGCTCTCGCTACACGGAGCGGCGCTGAAACCGTGGCGATGCCGTTTTGAGGCCCAAAAGTCAAATCGGGACGGGCACATCGCTTCCCATTTTCCGCTTGCGATCAGCTTATCCACGACATCGACGTAGGCCGTTGCAACCTTGTCGCGTTCTCATTCGTCTCGTGTGCTGCGGAATTGCATCGCCAATAGTCCGCTTTGGGTTTCCAGCGGAATCGTTGGCTGTTGAGATGGTCTCATGTTAGGCCAGGCAGGCTCGAATGTCGTTGCTGGTCAGCTTGGGGAAGTCGGTGAGTAACTCCGGAACGGTCATCCCGCCGGCGAGGTACTCCAGCACGTCGCGCACTGTGATCCGCATGCCGCGGATACACGGCCGGCCACTCCGCTTGCCCGGCTCGATGGTGATGAAGTGTGTGTAATCCAGGTCGGAAGTTTACCCGGCTGATGGAACACGGTCAACAAATGGCCAGGGCGTGTCGCATGTTGGCGGTCTTTGAAAACCCGCTTGCCACGCGCAACCGCGCCGTCTAAATGCCATCCGTATATAGCCCCCGGCTTGCAGGGGGTAAAATATCGGCGGGCGCGAAATGGTGGCATCTCCCCAGGGTTTCCCCGGCAAGCCGGCGGCTATACACGGAAATTTGGACAATGAACCTTGATCTGCACGATCTGGACGCGACAGAGGCGTTGCCTTGTTGAGGTCCCCTCGACGCCGTATCATAAATCGGCAGGATTCATGAGCAGCGGGGAGGGCAGCGATGGACCGAGAGACTTTCACGGAGACGATCCGGGCGTTCAAGCACCGGACGCCGTTCAAGCCGTTCACGGTGGCGACAGTCAGCGGGAATCGCTACGAGGTCGATTACCCGGACGCGCTGGCCGTGCGGGAGGGGCTGGCGATCTTCGTTGGGCCAGGCAGAGTGCCGGTGTTCTTCGACCACGAGGGCGTCAGCGAGGTCATCGGTGACCTGTCCGGCCGTGGGGCCGAAGCCGGCTGAGCGAACAAAAGGAGACGGACAGTAGAGTCGAGAAGTGACGTGATGTTTTAGATTAAGCCCAGCGGGATCCAGCCCTTTCGTCTGCCGGTGTCTCGATCACCTCATGGTTGGCGGGTCCGGATCGGGGCCAGCGCCTCGCGCCAGGGCACGCCCCCGCCGGGGTTAGCCTCGGCTTCGGCGAGCCGCGTCGCCAGCACTTCCTTGTGCCATTCCGGCACCTCGTTCGGAGCCATTGCCTGGGGCAGGCTGTCCCAGATCTGCTCAATCAGATCTAGTGCTCTGTCAACGCTAAGAATTGGGGTCGCTTTGCCGTCCCTCACTGGGAATTCTCGCCATATTTTTCGTTACCAACCCCAAAATCAAGCGTTGACAGAGCACTAGCCTATCCGGGACGCTCAATAGGTCGATTCCTAAATCTTTCATCGTCATCGCCATAAAATGTCTTCCTGTTCCCGGACGGAATCATGGGGATCACGATTGCGCGAGCGTCCCACAACGTGAGAGCGTTCCCCCATCACCATTTGACCAGAGTCTTGTGCGTTTGGTGGAGTGCATTTTTCGATTTCCCTTCAAGAATTTTGGTGCTGCGCAAGGGGGGTTGACCGCGGATTTGTTTGCATCTCGCCCCCTGTGATCGGCGTAACATTCTGTCGTTTGGAATGTTAGAGACAAAGAGCAGTGTGCAAACTGGTCTGACATTTTTTGCATCTCGCCCCCTTGTGCGACGAAGTATAACTTTTCCCAAACCTGCCGATGCTCTCCGTGCGAAATTTGGCGGCACTTAGAATTTGAGCTTCGCATTGCCGTGTTTTATCGGGAAATTGCATCATTCTAAGGTCCGCCAACCGTTGGCGGGACTTAGAATGTTGGCGGGGCTAAGAATCGAGCTTCCGTGCGGGGCGCAGGGGGTGTCGTCCTTCGCGGAGCGAAAGACGACGAACACGATGTTCCGCGCGGAACATTGCGTAGGACAGGGGCTGTGAACACGGATGCGGCGCTAAGAATAGCTGTACTCAAACCACCGGACCATCTTCTCGGTTGCCGGGCCATGCTCGGAAAATGAATGCCCAAACTCGGCTCCGAGTGATTGGCCACGCTCTAGGATGGCAAAGATGGGATCGAGGTACGGTCGTTCGTCGGGGATGCCGAAGTCTTCGGCTTGGCGGGTCAGGCCTTCGGCGGCCAGGGTGGTTAGTTCGTTGCACCAGGCGGCGAGGGTGCGGCCTTGGAATTCGGTGGCTAGGCCCTTTTTGTAAGCTGTTTCGTAGAGGGCGGGCATTTCTTTCGGGCTGATCGCGTCGGCCAGGTCGGCGGCGGCGGCGAGGGTTTCGGCGTCGTAGAGGAGGCCTTTCCATAAGGCGGGGACGCTGACGGCCAGGGGTTGCGGGACGGCGTCGGCGCCGCGGACTTCCAGGAATTTCTTGAGGCGCACTTCGGGGAAGACGGTGGTCAGTTGGAGTTCCCAGTCGTCCATCGTGGGGAATCGGCCGTCGATGCCGTCGTCAAGGAAAGCGCGGAAGGTGCGGCGGCCGGCGGGATGATAACGGCCATCGATCAGCAGAAAGAGCATCGGCACGTCGAGGATATATTCGATCCAGCGCTCGAAGGAGAAGCCGTCGGTGAGCAAGGGAAGCAGCAGGCCGCTGCGGTCGGCGTCCATGTTTTGCCAGATGCGACCACGGTCGGTCATGGTGCCGGTTCGCTTGCCGGCATAGACGGGGCCATTGGCCCAGAGCGTATTCAAGATCGGGCCGAGCTTGAGGGCGGTCGTGAATTTGCGGGCGGCGTCGGCTTCGTCGGCGTAGTCGAAGGTGGCCTGGATGCTGGCGGTGGCGCGCATCATCTGATGGGCGGTTGACGATCGCGGCGGCAGATATTGGGCCATGACGGCATGGCGCGGCCGCGGCATCAGCGCGATTTGCTCGGCCTTGATGAACGGCTGGACTCCACAAGCGAGAAAGGCGACACGGTCGGGATCGCTCACGGCGCGGAGTTCGTGGAGATGGCGCGTTAGCTCGGCGTCGATCTCGCCGATGTGCCGAGCGGGCGGCGTCGATAGTTCGATTTGGCCGCCGGGTTCGAGCGAGACGGTTGCGCCGGGCGCAGTAGGGTCGTGAGATTGCCGTCCTCATGGTGGCGTTCCCAGCCGAAGCGGTCGGCGAGGCTGGAGAGAATGTCACGAATGCCGCCGGATTCGTCGTAGGTCAGCGGCCGCCCGGTGGCGCGATGAACGGCGAATTTCTCGAACTCCGCGCCGACGCGCCATTCGTCCGAGGGGCGGGCGGCCCGATGGAAGAAGGCGAGGAGGTCGTTGCGGAGAACGGGGGTGGCCGTTTCCGGGGATGCCGTCGAGATTAGAGTGCTCACAAAGGCGGCTCCGCGAAGGATCGGTCGTCTCAGGAAACGATAGGGACGATACGCTGTGAATCAAGCCGGCGTCAATGCCTGCGGTTGACAGCGAAACCATAGCGATGGTACTAAGTGTTCCTCATTCAATCGACCCCAGGATGCGCAGTCTACCGGTGCCGCTCCCGTGAAGCCGTTGCGAGTGAGACTATGAATCCGTTTCTGCGCGGCCTGGCGCGTGCTGTGTCCGAAACTTTTACCTTGCCCGGACCGATTCTCGAAGTCGGATCGTACCTCGTCGATGGCCAGGAAGAGATCGGCGATCTCCGGTCATGCTTTCCCGGTCGGCCTTATATCGGCATCGACAAACGGCCCGGTCCAGGCGTCGATCTCGTCGCCGACGTCGAGCGGCTGCCGCAGGCGGATGCGTCCATCGGTACCGTGCTCGCTCTGAGTACGTTTGAGCATGTCGAGCGTTTCTGGAAGGGCTTTGACGAGATCCAGCGCGTGCTGCGGCCCGATGGGGCGTTTCTCGTTTCGACGCCGTTTTACTTTCGCATTCATGAGCATCCCAACGATTATTGGCGCTTCACGCCGGAGGCGCTTGAGATGCTGTTGCAACCTTATCCGAGCAAGATCATCGGTTGGCACGGGCCGAAAAAGCGGCCGGCCAATGTGTGGGCGTTGGCGTTCGGGCCGGAGCATCCGCCGATCAGCGCGACGGAGTATGCCCTTTATCAATCGCGTGTGAATCAATACGCGCAAATGCCGTTGCCGTTTTGGCAGCGGATGCGTTATCGGTTCGGCAGCCTCTTTTGTGGTCATCGGCCGTTCGCGCCGTTTCTCGATCGGGAACAGTGGCAGAGCAAGTGTTTGAACGGGAAGGCGGCGTGAGCATGAATCCCCTTTCGCGGCAGCTCGATAAATCCCCGTCGCAAGCTCCGCTACGTCCTCGCCCTCTTCGTCCCCATGTCTCTGTCTGCATCGTCAACTGGAATTGCAAAGAACTCCTCAAAACCTGCCTGCTCTCCCTCGATCCCATGCTTCAGAAACTCCGCGTCGAGGTGATCGTCGTTGACAACGCCTCGACAGATGGCGCCGCCGAGTTGGTCGAGCGCGCGTTTCCGTGGGTTAAGCTGATTCGCAATCGAAGCAACGTCGGTTTGCGCGGGGGAACAACCAGGCAGCGGCGCGGCGCGGGGGCGGTATTTGTTCTTTCTGAACAACGATACCGAGGTGCCCGAGCGTGCGTTGCGGCGCCTGATCGCGTTCGCGCGGAAGCATCCGGAGGCGGGTATTATCGGCCCGCGCCTGGTCGACCCACGCGGGCGCACGCAGCTTACGTGTCGAGCGCAGCCGACGGTTTCGGCGCTTTTGCACCATACAATGCTGTTCCGCTGGACCGGGCTGTTTCGGGCGGCGTATCGTCGCTATCGCGGCCGAGATCGGGAATTGGGCCGTGTGCGCTCCGTGGAAGTGCTCATGGGCGCGGCGATGTTGATGCGCCGGCGCTTGTACAAGGAATGCGGCGGCTGGGACGAGGGATTCACCTTCGGTGGCGAAGACATCGACCTCTGTCAGCGCGTGAGGCGCACGAGCAAGGTCCTCTATTATCCTGGCGTGACGATTCTGCATCACGGCAGCGTCAGTAGCAAACGTCATGTTGGTTATGCGTATGCCAATACTGTCATTGGAATTACCCATTCGTTGCGAACGGCGGGTTGTCCGCTGTTCATTTTGTTTTTCTATAAATTGGTTTTGACTGGCGAGATGCCTTTAAAAGGGCTTGGTTTTGGTTTGCAGTATTTATGGCAGCGCTTGCGAGGGCGCACAGTGCAAGCGGGACGAAGCCGGCGGGCGCTCGAAGGGATTGGTTATTTTTTGACACGCGGGCTTGCGGCGTTTTGGCGGGCGTGACGGACAGTCTCTCACTCCTCCCAGTTCTCCAGATATTGTGCCAGTGCCGGCGTGTCGAGAGCTTGCGTCGCGATCCAGGCACGAGCACGATGGATTAACGATTGCTCTTCTTCCAACGACAATTCGCCAGTCAGCACGCGTGTTCTCAAAAAGACAAAATACGTATCAAGCGTGTCGCACATGCAGTAGTCGTTGATCTCGCGGATACGGCCGGCCCGGTACATCTCATAGACTTGATCGCCGGCGACTCCCATCTTGCCGGGCTTACCCAACAATTTCGCCAGCAGATTGAGACCGCCCTGGAGACGGCAAGCGCCGAAATTGGACATCCAATCGAACAAGTCGATCTGATTGCCCCGATAACGGTCCCGGCTGCGATGAAAATAATCCGCCGCCTGGCAACCGTAACGGAATGCCGCCAGCTCCATCAGGGGCAGATCGAAGCCTCGGCCATTGAACGTCACGAGCTTGGCGCGGTAGCGAGCGACTCCCATCCAAAAGAGACGCACGATTTCCGGCGTGCGATATTGCGGTGCGTCGAGGCAGGTCAGCTTTTGCAGCGTGTAGTCGGCGGCGACACGCAAGACACAGACGGAGATCGGGATTTGAAACGTGACCGGAAGAAAGTCGGAGCCGGTGAACGATGCTTCGCGGGCCTCGGCCTGGGCGCGCTCGATCGCTGCTTCGGGAGTGAGAATGTCGTCGGGATATTTGACCTGGGCCAGCAGCCGACCGTCGGGGATGCTCTCGGTGTCCATCACGAGATAGGCTGTGTCGGACTTGGTCGTGAGCCGTTGCGCCCGGTTGGCACGGATCTGAGCGCCGATGACCTGGCTATCCATGATCTACCGCCTGGCGAGGAACGCGATTAGGTATCCTCTCAAGGATGATCGACCTTTGCGGCATCGTCAAGAGTCAAAGTGTCGTTGCCGTATCGTCAAAATCGTTGAAACCGCGCAACCTTGCGGATTACGCGGGTGCGGGCGGCGTCCTCGTCATTAGCGACAGGCGGCGGTATAACAATATGGTACGGAACCCCACGCGCAGCTGCATTGGAAGGCGAACGATGTCCGAACCAGTCCTTGAAGCCGCTTCCCCCGCTCCGAACACTACTCAGCCCGCGTCGGCTTTGCCGCCGAGCGGCACGAATTGGCGGCCGTTGCTGATCGTCTTCCTCGTCGTCTTCGTCGACTTGCTGGGCTTTGGCATCGTCCTGCCGTTACTACCGCTTTATAGCGATTCGTATGTCGTGCAGATCGTCCCGGGCGGCAAAAATTCGCCGACGGGCGGATTGATCGTGGGTCTGCTGATGGCCTCGTTCTCGGCCATGCAATTCATCTTCGCCCCGGTATGGGGCCGACTTTCCGATCGGATCGGTCGCCGCCCGGTGTTGTTGGTTGGTCTCGTGGGTTCGGTAATCTTCTACACGCTGTTCGGCTATGCCTCCGATTTGCCGCGCACGGCGGAGGCGGCTTCGCTCGCGCTGACGTTGCTGTTCGCCGCTCGGATCGGCGCCGGCATCGCCGGCGCGACGATTTCGACTGCCCAGGCCGTCATCGCCGACTCGACAGCGCCGGAGAAGCGGAAACATGGCATGGCCCTGATCGGCGCCGCCTTCGGCATCGGGTTTACCTTCGGGCCGCTCCTCGGGGCCGGCTCGCTTTATTGGTTTCCCAATCACTTCGGCATCATCGGCTACACCGCCGCCGGTCTCTCCTTTATCGCCCTGATGCTCGGCATCATCTTGATGCCGGAGACACGCCGTTTCGGCGCGGCACCGACTGCGAAAAAATGGCTCGACACGCAAGCGCTCGTCACGGTGTTCCGCAATCCTGCCGTGGCTCCGGTGGTGTTGACGTTCTTCCTGGCGACGCTGGGTTTCGCCAGTTTTGAAGTGACGCTATCGTTGCTCAATTCGGATGTGCTCGGCGTGCAATTGGAGAACAACTTTCTCGTGTTCGCTTATGTTGGTTTCGTGTTGATGCTGACCCAAGGCGTCATCTATCGACGCTTGGCCAATCGCGTCACGGAGACGACGTTCATCGCCGTTGGTCTGACGCTCATGGGCCTTGGGGTATTGAGTCTCGGCGGCGTGAGCTGGCTGGCTACGAGTCAATTAGCATCTTTTCCCACATTATTGACATGCCAACTCATAGCGCTAACTTTGGCGGTTGTTGGTTTCGCACTTTTGACACCGTCGGCGCAGGCCCTGATCTCACGCCGCAGCGACCCGGAGAAACAAGGCGAGATCCTGGGCGTGAATCAATCGGCATCGGCACTCGCTCGGATCTTGGGCCCGATCGCGGGGCTCGGTTTGTACAAAGCAACGGCGAATCATTTGTTGCCATATCTTTTTGGAGCCTTTTTGCTACTGGCGATGTTGCCGTTGATCCCGCGGATTCGTCGCGGCGGCATTGCGTCCAAGCTTGAGGTCTAAGTGTATAAAAAGAAAAAAAGAAGTGTCCCTTCGCTCACGCCTCAGGCTCGGTAATACAAATACTCCGTCACCCCTCAGACCC
Source organism: uncultured Planctomycetaceae bacterium (assembly GCA_963790585.1). Taxonomy (GTDB): domain Bacteria; phylum Planctomycetota; class Planctomycetia; order Gemmatales; family Gemmataceae; genus CAWBOY01. The sequence continues at coordinate 441,681 of CAWBOY010000007.1, read as the reverse complement.
AACTCCAACGCTTGCCTCAATCTCTAAAAGCGCCATCAGGCGGCAGCGGTTGTTGCCGGCGAGGAGACAGGCGTCGTTCTTTAACGGCTCGCCTTTTTGTGTCCTTAGCATGTCGAAAAGTCGCTTCGATGCTTTTATGTGAACCTTGCCTGGCGTGTACGACAGCGGACATTTCGCGGCTTCGTCGTGGGGGATGCCGTGGGGTTGCGACCAGGCGAGCCAGGCGTGGCGCCAGTCGTCGAGGGTCGGTTCGGTGTTGAGGTCGGGGAGGACGTCGCGCCAGTCGGTGGGCAGGGAAAAGAGCGGGGCGTCGCGGAACAGAGTCCAGTTCTCCATGCGAATGGTGAAGGCGTGAAGTGTCGAGGCAGCGGAGCCGTCGGCCATCTCGATCAGGACCAGGGGAGCCTGTTCCGGATGATCGATGACGATACGTTGCCAAGATGCGGCATCGGCGGCGAGGGGGATGGCGAGGATGTCGTCGGGGAATTGATGAGCCTGTTTCCAGGCGGCCGATTGGGCGACGCAGCCGGATAGCAGCCTTGGGTCAAAGGTCCAGCCTTCGGGGGCCTTGGCCGCGCTGTGGAGTGCGCGGTGCAAATGCAGATAGTGCGGCGGTCGATGACACGCGGTGTTGTCGAGAAAGGTGAATGAGCGCCGTTCCTCGACGCGCGTGGTAAACGAACCCTGCGTGATGGCAGCTCGCCCTTCCGGGGTTAGCTGCGGGCCGTCGTTTCCGAGTTCGATGAGGCCGTCTTGGCTTAGCGACCGGAGCAAGTGGGCCGACCAAAGGCGGTCGAGAGGAGGTAGCTCCGCGTGCGCCGATGGAGACAGCAATCGTTTTAGTAGGGCGAGTCGCAGGGGGTCAAGTCGGGTCAGGCGGGCGACCGTCGCCATGGCCTCGACATGGTGAAACCAGAGGGAAGCGACCCACAATCGGCGCGGTTGCCTGGAGGCGAGGTCGCGCGACCATGCCAACAGTGACCGATTCGGAGGTGAAAACAGCGCCGCGGCAGCGGTCATACGCTGCTGCCTTCTCTCATGCGAGCGGGGCCAGTCCGATTGACGGCTCCCTGGGTGTGGGGAAGGAGACGGGCGATCAAGCCGCGCTCGTGGGCGGAATCGGCTTCGTCGAGGTGGTCGACCGGGCCGTTCCACTGGGCGCGGCGAGCCAAAGTGCCTGGATCGCCGCACAGGATCAGGCGTTTGGAGGCGCGGGTCAAGCCTAGCGTCAATTGTTTGGGCCCTTCGCCGAACGTGACGGCGCGATGGCTATGACTGCGCGTTAAGCTGATAAGGGCGGCCAGGCATTCACGCTGGCGAAAGGCCGTGGGCAGGCCGATTTCGATGGTCAAGTCGGTCGCTGCCAAGAGCGGCGAGCGCTTGATGAGGAGCCGCAATAACTCGACCTGGGCGGGGTAAAGCGCCATGACGGCGATGGCCGGATGATGGCTGTGAGCTGATATTTGGCTAGACGAGCGCTGCTCACAATCGATTGCGCGCGCTCGTTGCCATTCGATGGCCTCGGCATGGAAGGCTGGGTCGGCGACCAGGCTTTCGAGCCTGCGGACGACGGCGAGCGCTTCGAGATAATTGGCCAGCCCTTGTCGCGGCAGCAACGCGCGCAGCTCGGAGGGCATGGCGTCTGGCCGGCGCGGATCGCTCAGGTCGATCTCCAGGCCAGCCCCGCCGCGCGCGATCCGCGGCTTGACCGCCGTGGCCACGCCACCGTTGCGCAATTGGCTCTCACCGTCGCTGGAGCGGCGCGGCTCATCGACGGGCAGACTCGGAACGGTGATGAACTCGAAGGCCGTCGCCGCATCGGCGTCGGCACCTTCGTCTTCACTTAGGATACTCGCCAAAACGCGGGCCAGCTCGCGGCACATGCGATGCGGCCTGTTGAGTTGCACTGTTCGCCCAAGCGGGTGAAGGTGCAAATGCTTCTCGACCCAATGAGCCGCTTTCGTGAGATCCCAACCGACGGAGCGATCGAAGTCGAGTCGCACCGTTTGCGAAGGTAACCGTTCCAATGAGCTGTGCGAGCCGACCTGCTCGGTCACTCCCTGGCACAGCGAGACGGCAACAGTATCGTCAGGAAGCTTCTTGTCCTCTGAGGAGGAAATCGGAGCACGACCTAGCCCCTCGCCCCCGAAGGGGGAGAGGGGTTGGGGTGAGGGGGTTAAGTTTTGGCGCGGGTCAGCCCTCACCCCCGACCCCTCTCCCAGAGGGAGAGGGGAGACACCTGAGCGATCGCTCAACCACAGGCTTGGGCCTGTCGACGATTCGACCCAAGTAACGGTGGAACCGTCGACTTCGATCGAGAGTTCCTCCATTTCCCGATAGATATACTCTTTTGCTTCTCGGATGCTCATCGAGCCGGGGAAGACGACCTCTGCCAGCTGGGGTGTCTGGCGCGGTGGGCTCACGATGCAGATCTCGATCTCGGGACGATCGGCGACTGGCTCGCATTCGACATAGGGCATCAATTCAGCACTGAGAGGTCGCAAGCAACAGACAAGTCGATCGCCGCGCTTGTGCCAGGCGCAGTCAAGCCGACCGGCGTCGCAATGTAGCCGGCTCCATAGGCGTTGGAAGAGACTGAGGCGCAGCAATCCGGGCAGCGGCGTATTGCCCGAGAGAGAGGAGCGCGACGGCACGCGATGGACTTCGGCGAGGTCGGGTTGGCCGACGAGCACCCAGCGCCTGCGCCCGTCGAGCGCCGGCCTGGAGTTCGGCATCGGTGATTGTTTCCGCCTCATCAATGAGCAGCAAGTCGAAGGGAGAAGCATTCTGGGCGCGTTCTCCATAATGCGGATCTTTCAGGAAGGCCGCCGTCGTTGCGGCAACAACGCTGGCGCCGTCGCGCAGCCGATCGGGCAAACCGGGCAGAGCCTGCTCGAGCGCTTCGGCCCATTGCCGGGCTTCGTGGTGTTTTCGTGTCTCGTCAGCGCACGCCTGGTCGCGCGCGGCCCGCGCCGCAGCCACGGCGGCCACGGTTGGCTCCGTCGGCGCAAGCGTGTCGGAACAGAGCAGCGCGAGCGCTGATTGCCATTGCTCGGTTAGCTTGCGTTGCTCGTTATCGAGGGCACTTTGTTCGTCCCCGAGCGAACCTTGTCGGCTGGCGATTTCGCTTTCCCGTAGCTGAGCGAGTTCGGCACGCACCGCCGCGCGATGCCGATTCAGTGCCGCGGCTTGTTCCTCGACAAGAATGTCGAGTTGCGCCACGTCCGCCTTCTCCGCTTCGACCGCCCGCAGCAACGCATCGATCTGGCCGATAATAGCCGCACCGGCGCGCCAGTAAGCGATCGACCACCAGCGTCCGGCTTTTTTGGCATCGGCCAAGGGCTGTAGCTTTGCAAGTTCGGTCGCCGCTGTCGCCTGGCGCGACCGGGCCTCCTCGGCCTTGCTACGTAAGGCATTGAGCGTCGTCTCGAGTTGAGCGGTCTCCGTGTTGAAGCGGCGGGAGGATTGTTGCCAGCGCAATTGAAATGGCGACAAGCTCTCGGGCGCTGCCTCACATTCGGTCGCCACCGCGTCGGCGACGGCGGCCCGGCGTTCGGTCAAGCGCGCCTGTTGCGCGGCGATCTCCTGATGTTGCTTGGCCAAGGCATGAAGCTGGGACCAAACGGCCTCTTCGCGGCTGCGTGCCTGTTGGCGGCCGACCGCCTCGGCCAGAGTTTGGCGGGCGGGCCGGACCGTCTGATCCTCGAACGAGCGCAGCTGGTCGGTGAACGACAGCCGCCGCAGACAGGGCGAAATGTCTTCGGGCCGCTCGCCTGGGGTCGGGCACCGCAGCGTTAAGAGATCTGTGTTGCCGTTGATCGATTCGAGCACCTGATCAATAGCAGCTGTTGAAGCGGCTAGGAACAGGACACGTTCGCCCCGAGCCGTCGCCTGGAGGATGATTTCGCGGATGATGCGCGACTTGCCGGTGCCGGGCCAGCCCTGAATCAGACAGAAATCCGGTGTCGACAAAGCGCGAGCGACGGCCTCGCGTTGCCGTGGATCGAGCGCGGGATCGATTCCCTCGACGACGGGCGGGATGAGTGGTTCGAGTTCGTCGAGTTGGCCGCTCAACAGCGCGGCCAGACTCGGCCGGCGCGTCGGCATCGCTTGGATTTGATGAGCGTGGAGTAAACCGCCCTGATTTTGGGCGAGTGCGAGCAATTCGCGTTGCCGCGCGGGCGGAGCGAGGGCGAACAGATTTTCCCATGAACGAGAGGGAGCAGAGCCGGAAGGCGTTGCCAGCCGAGCAGGAGCGGGGGCTCTTTCGTCCTGAGTAGACCGATCCCTAAGCGTCATCGAGTCCCCTCACGTGCGATCCGTCAGGGCTGTCCGAGCGGGCAGCAGGTCCGAGCCGGCGTGGTCCGGCGCGAGCGTGTAGAGCAATGGATGCTTCTATCATGCGGTTTTTCGCCCCCCGCGCCTACATATTTTTTGGATTCATCGAATTCTAATAAGCTGATTCAGCCTGGGCGTCTGGGAGTATAGACGGTTTAGCTCAGGCAATCTATCGAAATATGTTGCTATAGAACCCCCGGCTTGCCGGCGGTGAATTACGCTGGTAACCGATTGTCAGACGTAATTCACCCTCAGCAAGCCGGGGGCTATATAAAGGATCCGCTCATATTCCCGTCAGCGTGACGGGCTGCGGCAAAGATTGGACGCCGCTGGGCGTCCGGACCATGCTTGAGAGCACGCCCATCGAATTGGCCCATTGTTGGCAGTTTTGCCAAAGCAATCTACCGAGATAAGTGTTCAAGTCCTCGTTGTTGCGATTATTGACGAAGTGAGGCTGTGGCGTCTTGAAGGATTGCTTGCGCTCCAGAAGGACCTGGCCAGCCTGGTCTTTCAGAACGGTCTGAGCCTCGACCAGCTGTTCGTTAACCGTGATGTTGCCCGTGCCTCGGCCAATGGTGTGGTAGACCTGGCTTTTCCCGGTGGCCTTCTCCGGGGCGAACGTCACGATCAGCGTCATTTTTCCTTTACCATCGACCACCATACCACTCGCCTTGAGGCTGCGCTCGAGATTGGTGGTGATCGTCTTTTGAAAATCGGGAATGCTCGACGGGGCAGCGCCCTCGATGCGCACGCTCACTGACATGCCGGGGCTGAGAAGCGGCGTGATCCGCTTCGCGGCCACGTCGGCCGCCAACGCCTTGCCGGCGGCGTCAGGGAAAGTCTGGTTCGTCAGCGTCGCTTGCGTGTCGTCCCGCGCCGCGACGGCGTACCAATAGCGGCCGTCGGGCGAGCCATTGGCTGGCTTGCCCTTGCCAGGGATGTTGTAAAGGAACGGCACCATCTTTAGCTTCAGGTCGATCAGCTGAGTCTGATGCATCAGCTGATCGGGACCACACCACCTCAGCTCCGTGTGATAGACATCGTTCGACACCATCTGAATCGGGAACTCACCCAGCGCCGCCCCGCTCGCGGCATCCCAGCGAACGAGCGCTGTGCCCCCCTCCGTCTTCTGGACGACGGCAGCGAACTCCTTGCCGTCCGGCTTGAACGCGCTCGCCCAGACATTGGCGAAGTCCTGACCCTGAAAACTGCCCTGGCCTTCACCGGCGGCATCGAACAGGTCGATCGAAGCGCTCGTGAACGCGGCCAGATACTTTCGGCCGGCGCTGAGGACCGGGCGCTGCTTACAACCATCGAGCGACCAGACGGCCTTGCAATCGGGCAGATCCCAGAGGACCAGCTTGCCCGCGCCATTGAGCGTCAAGACATGTTTCGCGTCGAGGAAACCGACCCAGCGAACGAGAGGATCGCCTTCTTTGTCGTAAGGCAGCCAGCCGACGACATGCTTGTTGTCGGCCATTGACCAGACATCGACGCGCTTGCCGTCGTGCGGCTCGCGGACGGCGACGAACGCTCCATCCGGGCTGACGTCGGCGTCGATCTGCAACTGCTGGCCCTGCTGCGGCTCGGCTTTGAACAGGTCCATGCCGTTGACAAACTTCGCCCCGACGAGATCGTAACGATCGATGTGAATCTGCTTTTGAGCGCTGGCGGCATTCGTGCCAATGGTCGAGAAGACCACGGCCTGTCCCGCCTCCGGCCCGGCGAAGGAGATTCGCGCCAGGTCGCCTGCTTTGCCTTGAAGCGTCGTTTTCTTGGCCAACGCCTTGCCGGCCCCTGCTGGATCGGCCGACGCCTTCCACGCTCCAGCGCCGGGTGCGACGACGCGCGTCGTCGCCCAGTCGGCTTCCTTCGCCTTGGGAAGTTTCGTCGCCGCCGGATCCTCACCGGAGGCCACGGCTTCTTTGGCCGCCGCGAGCTGGTCCTTGGGCAGCGTATCGATTACCAGCATTTTCTTGTTCTGCGCGCCCGTTTTGACTCCCACTATTTTGGACAGGCCGAATAGCCGCCGTGGCGTCGTGTCAAACGCGTTGGCCACGGGGATTTTATAAAACAGCGCGCCTTTCTCCGCGTCGATCAGCGCAGCGCCATAACAGATCCAGCCCGACCCATCGCCGAGCCATTCGAGAGTGTGGCCTTTATAATTGAACCCCATACCCGACAAATCCTGGATCGTTTTGGAGAACCGATGATCCGACTTGATTTGCCCATCGGCCAGATTCCAGACGATGATGCGACCAGTATTGATGAGGTTGAACATCCCCGCCAGCGCTTTGCCATCGGGTGAGAACGCCAATCCCTGACAATCAGGAGCGAAAGTGTCTTTTTGAATCTCGGCCTCGCCGGTCAAATTGCCGGTGGATGTGTCGTAGATCAGGATACGGTCGCTATTTCGGCTGACGACAGCGACATACTTGCCATTGTTACTGAGAGCGAGTTTTTTCTTGTCGTTGTGCGCCTGCACGGTGAATTGCCGCAGCTGGGATTGCGTCTTGATGTCCCAGACCTGGAACACTTCATCGAGCTTGTCTCGGCGCATGGAGATCAACGTGTTTTCGTCCACGAAATCAAGCCATTGAAAATCGACAAATGTTCCTTCGGCCGGCAGAATGCGGGCGAGGCGCTTTCCAGTGCCTGCCGTAGACCAGACCTCGATGTAATTCTTGGCGCCATCCTGCGCTTTGTTGGCAAACAGAGTTCCGTCAGCGCTAAGTACGTAAGGCTCGGGAAGAAAGCCAGGAATAATGAGCGAGCCGACCTTCTTGGAATTAAGAAGATCCCATATTTCGTATATGTTCGTTGCCCCTTGAGACTGGCTGACCATCACGAATGGACTGGGCCGCGATGGAAAGGCCATTTTCGGATCGAAGCCTGTAAGCGGGATCGTGCCGCGAGCGTTATCGGGTAGCGTGACCACTTTCCCGGCTGCGTCGCTATCGACTTTCCACGGCGTCATGCCGAGGCCCTGGTTGGCGGGGTTTGGATTATTGTTGTTCTGCGGCCTGGGGTTGTTATTGTTTTGCGGCTGCGGATTGTTGTTTTGTGGCCTTGGCTGCGGATTATTCTGCACGTTCGGGACGAAATTGTTCTGTCCCTGCATCCCCTGATTGCCGTTGTTGGCGAATTGGTCCTGGCCGTTCCCTCTCGGCCCTTGGTTCATCATCAGGATGACGACGACCACGACCCCACCGATGAGGACGATGAGCGCGCCGACGCCGCCGAGAATCAAAGGCAGCGGGATGCCTCCAGAAGACTCGTTCCGGATCGGGCGCTTCCGTATCGGCAGATCGTCGTTGTCGTCGTTCGCGCGTCTTGGAGCCTTTCGGACGGGCGCCAACGCCGGCGGCGCTTTCCGCGGCGGCTCGGCGACAACGTTCAAGGTCGGCACCTCTTCCTCCGCCGGCACGGCAAAGACGGTCTGACATTTCTGGCAGCGCACGCTCTTGCCCGCGAACTTTTCGGCCAAGTTGTAGACAGTGCTGCACTTAGAACAAGCGACTTGGATCGGCATGGTGAATAATCCTCGGGGGAAGAGCCCGGAGAAAAGGAGAGTTAGAGATCCCGGAGAACGAATTTTCAGATTCATTGTCGCCGACGGAATTTCGGTGTCAATCCTGTCGAGAGGAAATTTGTTTTGGCGAGCCGGGAGCGTCAGCTCCCGGAGAAAATCTGCGCAACTGTGACGCGCTCCGGTCGCTGACGCTCCCGGCTCGCCAAAACGAGATCACGCCGACAACATGCGTCGCACTGTCTCCGCGTTGACAGGTCGGATAACTCCCTTTTCCGTGATGATCCCCGCGATCAGCGCTTGCGGTGTCACGTCGAACGCTGGGTTGTAAACCGCAACGCCGTCTGGAGCGGTCTGTTTGCCGAAGCCGTGCGTTACTTCGCGCGGGTCGCGCAGCTCGATGGGAATGCCGTCGCCGGTGGGCAGAGTCAGGTCGAATGTGCTCGACGGAGCGGCCACATAAAAAGGGATGCCATGCGCCTTGGCGAGAACGGCGACGCCGTAGGTGCCGATCTTGTTGGCCGAGTCGCCGTTGGCGGCGATCCGGTCAGCGCCGACGACGACCATTTGCACGCGGCCCTCTTTCATCACCTGCGCCGCCATGTTGTCGCAGATCAGCGTCACCGGCAGGCCATGTTGCTGGAGCTCCCAGGCCGTCAGGCGGGCGCCTTGCAAGAGTGGCCTCGTCTCGTCGGCAAAGACCATGAAGCGCTTGCCCTGCTCGGCGGCGGTGAACAATACGGACAGGGCGGTGCCATATTCCGCGGTCGCCAGGCCGCCCGTGTTGCAATGCGTCAACACGCCGCCGCCATCGGGGACGAGCGGGGCGCCGGCTCGGCCAATATCTTTGCACATCTGCCGATCTTGTTCCTGAATCTCCCAGGCTTCGCGCAATAAACGCTCGGTCCGCTGTAACGGCGTCATGTCCGCGCCGAGCGTGGTGCCGACCCGATCCATCCGATCGAGCGCCCAAAAGAGATTCACCGCCGTCGGCCGGCTGGTCCGGAGATAGCTCGTCACTTCCTGCAAACGATGTGCATAGTCGTTTTTTGAGGTGACTCCCTGAACGCCGACGATGACGCCGAAGGCGGCAGCGACGCCGATGGCCGGTGCGCCACGGACGCGCAGGCTCCTGATCGCCTCCCACACCTCTTCAACCGTGCGACAGTCGCGGAACTCGACCTTGGTCGGAAGCAGCGTCTGATCGATGAGGCGGAGAAATCCAGTCGTGTCACCGATCCAATCGGCGGATAAAGGAACAGCCATGTTCAAGCTCTCTTCCAGGGTCGCAGAATATCCAAGACTTTGTCATGCAGTTTGCCGTTGGTCGCCAGCGAATCGGGTCGATCGATCGAAGACGTCCCGTCCCAAGTCGTCATGCGCCCGCCGGCCTCCTCGACGATCGGAATGAGGGCGGCGACGTCCCAGGCGTGGACGCCGTATTCGACCATCATCTCGCCCGAACCCTGCGCGACAAGGACGAAGCCATAGAAGTCGCCGAAGCCGCGCTGGCGATCGGTCTTTTGACAGAGATCCCAAAATATGTCCGACGCCCCGGCCTCGACGAACCACTGCATACCGGAGTAAAAGACGAGCGCTTGTTTGAGGTCCGAACTATCCGACACATGAATCGGCTTGTCGCCGCGGAAGGCGCCGTTGCCGCGCAGGGCGTGCCAGTATTGCCCCATTGCCGGAGCCTCGGCAACGCCGGCGATCAGCTCGCCCTTGTATTCGAGGCCGACGAGCGTGCCCCAGACGGGAATGCCGCGCACGAAGCTGCGCGTGCCGTCGATCGGGTCCATGATCCAGCGATAGCCTGTCGTTCCCGCCGTATCGCCGAACTCCTCGCCGAGAAAGCCGTCGTCCGGGAAAACCTTGGTGATCGCCTTCCGCAACAGCAGCTCCGATTCGCGATCAGCGATCGTGACCGGGCTCATATCGGCTTTGGTCTCGACCTTGAACGTGCCGTCGAAAAAACCAAGCGCATGCTTCGCGGCTGCATGAGTGACTTCGAGAGCTAACTCATAACGGTTGCGCCATTCGGGGTTCAATGCGAATCTCCATAGAGCGTCAGCGATTTCTCTTGGCGAGCCGGGAGCGTCAGCGTTTTTTCTTCCAGAGCCGGGAGCGTAAGTAAGCGACCGGAGAGTGTCAGACGCGATCAGATTTTCTCCGGTCGCTTACGCTCCCGGCTCTGGAAGAAAGAAATACTTCTCACTCTTTCTTCTTCGCCTGCAGCCGATATTTCACCGTATTCGGCGTCTCGTCCGGCGGTGTCTCATACGGCAGCGATTTCAAGAACTCCACGAGGTCGTCGATCTCGGCTTCCTTGAGATGACTCGTCTTGCCATGCTTGTCGTCCTTGTTGCAGGTCGTCAACACGTCGCGTAAGGTCGCCGCTTTGCCGTGGTGCAGGTACGGCGCGGTCCGATAGACGCCGAGCAAGGTGGGGGTGTCGTATTTCGGGCCCATCTTCTCGCTCGGGTCGTCTTTGCCGGTGCCGACGTCGTAGAGCTTGAACGGCTTGATAAGGCTGCTGTCGGTGTAATACGGGCCGTTGTGACACTTGACGCAACCGACGGTGTCGTTGAAAAACAGTGACTTGCCGCGCTGAGCCGGCTCCGACAACTTGCCGGGCGCTGGGATATGCGGCGACAGGACGGGGTCAAACGAATTGGTGTAAATCGCCAGCGCGTCGAGGTCCTTGGAGCGTCCGGAGAGATGCTCTTCAAGCTCGATGGAGTCAGGGCCATTCTTGGGTTTGATCGAACCGCGCAACAGGCCGGCACCCTGCATCAATTTGCCACGAATCGTATATTCAAAGTCCTGTACTTCGTCGCGGTCGGCGGACCAGTGCAGCGGATGCGTATGCGCCAGGCCGGCGAGCGACGGCGTTTTGCGCAAGCCCTCGGGATTGTGCCAGATTCGACCATCGCTGGCGCCGTCGGGGTGGCACGACGAGCAAGCGACCCAACCGCGCAAACTCATCGGATGCCGCGCCGTACTGAACAGAATTTTGCCACGGACCCACTCCGGCGACTTGGGCGGGTCGCAGAGCTTAACCTGATCGAGCAACCGCAGCGAGTTCGCGTCGAGAATGCGAACATCGAAATCGAGGGCATTGAGGACGTAGACGGTTTTGCCGTCGGGGCTGACGCGGATCGCCCGTGGATTTTGGCCGACCGTCGCCGCCCGGCCGAGGCGCTTGATCTCCCGATAATCATCGTCGATGACCTGGGCGACGTTCATATCGTTCGTACCCGCGTAGATCGTGTAGAGCCGCGTCCCATCGGGCGAAAGAGCCGCCTCCCAGGGATTGGTGACGACATAGACGCCGTTGAAGGTGTCCATCGCGAAAGAGGTGAAGCGCGGCGTGTTGTTGGCGGCGACGAGGTCGTAAATGGTCAGGTGCGGCACGATCGAGCCGTTGCCATGAATCACTTCGATGCGCGAGCGCGTGTGCGACACGTAAGCCTTGGGCCGCGTCGGATGGATGACGACGTTGCGGCAGAGGTTGTCCTCGGTGTGGGCTTGCCAGCGATCAAGGACCTTGCCCGTTTCACGATCAAGCGCGATCAGGGCCGCCGTGAGAAACTCCGTGACGTAGATCCGCTTTTCATCCGGGCTGAGCGCGATGCCGCGGACCATTGAGCCGGCCTTGAACGAGCGCAACACCTTGCGCGCTTCGAGGTCGATCTCCGTTACCGTACCGGGATATTCCTGCGTGACATAGGCGCGCCGACCATCGCGCGTGATGACGACGCCATAAGGCTCAGCGCCGATAGTCAGTTTGCTGAGAACCTTCCCAGCGACGACATCGACGAAAGCGAGCTGGTTGTCTCGATAGAGTGTGACGACAGCCAAGGGTCCAGCGCCGATCCACGCCACGCACTCGGGCCGATCGCCGACCTCGATTTCGCGCAGCGCCTTGCGGGCGGCTATATCGACGACAGTAATAGTGCCATTATCCGTATTGGTAGCTAAGAGTGTTTTGCCGTCGGGCGACAGATCGAGCAAGCTGTTGGACGAGCCGGCTTGCGCCGCAGGCAGAGTCGCCAGGAACCATGCAAAGACGAACAAGCGCAATGCGCAGCGTTTCGGCATTCGATATTCTCCATACGGGCTAGTCGAGTCATTATGCAAGTGCGGCCCGGCGATTGCAACGGCGCGGGCCCATCTCATGCGCATGGTTTCACTCGTTTAGCCGCAATACCGTTCGTCGAAGGAGTTGGATGTCATGCCCCACCGAGATGCAAGGGGGGGTTGTACAAGGATTTGTTTGCATCTCGCCCAGGTATCGCGCTACAATATCAATCATGTCAACAGGTTACGATCGTGGAGCGCAGTGCAAACCGGGGTGACATTTTTTGCATCTCGCCTACGTGAACAGGACACCCAACCCGTTCGACGAACGGTATTGCGGCTAAACGAGTGAATCCATGCGGCACGCCATTTGCGAAGTTCATGAAAATGAACGGGTCTCGTCGGCGCTCACCGCGCAACCCGTGATTCCGATAACAACAGCCCTACAGCAAGGAGCACAATTCATGGCTTCCACTCTCCTCAATGCGCGCCAAAGTGCCACATGCGCTCTGTCCGGTAGTTCCTCTTGCGTCAATGTGGGCGAGGTCGAACGTTGGGCCTCCATCGCTGGCGGCGGCCTGCTCGCTCTTGCCGGCCTTCGGCAAGCCACTCTCGGCGGCTTCGGCCTCGCGATCCTCGGCGGCGGTCTCATCTACCGTGGTATGACGGGCCATTGCAGCCTCTATTCCGCTCTTGGCGTCAACACGGATTCCAAACCGGAGCATACGAGCATTCCCGCCGGCCGAGGCGTGCGCGTCGACCGCTCGATCACCGTCCATCGTCCCGCGAGCGAACTCTACCGCGAATGGCGCAACTTCGACAAGCTCCCTCAGTTCATGACGCACCTGGTTTCCGTGAAGAGCGAAGGCAACCGATCGCATTGGGTTGCCAAGGCTCCGGCGGGAATGACGGTTCAATGGGACGCCGAGATCATCACCGACGAACCGGGCAAATTGATCGGCTGGCGCTCGCTCGACGGCTCGACCGTCGCCAACGCCGGCTCCGTTCATTTCTCGGCCGCCCCAGGTGGAAGTAGCACGAATGTGCGCGTGGAGTTGAAGTACGACCCACCAGCCGGAAAACTCGGCTCGTGGCTTGCCTGGGCCTTCGGCGAAGAGCCGGGCAAACAGATCTCGGACGATTTACAACGCTTCAAGCAACAGATGGAAACGCGCCAGCACGCGTATGCCTGACATGCGCCGAGCTGAGAAATGCACAAGCGCGGGGCGCGGTTGCGTCCCGCGCTTGTGCATTTCTCACTCCACCGCCGGCGGCTTCCCGCGCGCCAGGAAACCATTCGCCACAAACGTCGCCGAGTCACCGACGATGAGATTGAACACCGGCGCTTCGCGCTCCGTTGAAACCACACCTTTCACATTCGCCTGTATGCAATAGTTGCCATCCCAACGCAAAATCGCATTGCCCGGCGCCAGCTCACCCGCCGCGCGGAACTCGCCCGTCACGAGCATGAAAGGCTGCGTCTCCGTCGTAAAAAGATTGCCAGCATCGGTCTGTAGTTCGATCAAGCGATTGTCCGTCCGATAGACCGAACGGACGGCGACACTGCCCGGCTTGGCGCTGCCGATGACGATAACCATGTCTCCAACGCGAATCGTCTCAATCGCCTTTGGTCCATCGGGCGTGTCGACCATCGTTCCCGCGGGAAAACAACCGGGATGGCATGGCGGATAGTTTTGGTGATCGGTGTTACCGGAACCCTTGCCCGAGCCCGAGGACCCACTACTCGGCGGGCTACAAGCCGCGGTTGCGAGAGCGACGACGAGTACCATGGAGGATAGGCAACGCATGGGGATCTCCTTCCGGAAGCCTACGAGTATTTTGCCTTTCAAGAGCCGGGAGCGTCAGCGACCGGAGAAAGTCTGAGCGATCGTAACACACTCCGGTCGCTGACGCTCCCGGCTCTTGAAAACTGTGATTCTCTTTGGAAAACCGTTATCTCCGCGAACACAAATACGCAAACAGATCCTTTATCTCCTGATCCGTCAACAAATCGATCAGCCCATCCGGCATGATCGACTTCGGATCGGGCCGGTTCTCGACGATGTCGCGCGTATTCAGCTTGAACAACTCTCCCTTGGCATCGAGATAGGTGTAGACATCCAGATCGGTCTTCACCAGCAAGCCTGTTCGTACTTTGCCGTCGTTCGTTTCGATGTGCCATGATTGATAATAGGGGGCGATGAGTGCGCTCGGCTGGAGGAGCGACTCCATGATATTGCGCTTGGAGTTGCGCCCCACGGTGCTTAGATCCGGGCCAACTTCGGCGCCTCGGCCTTCGACGCGATGGCATCGGTAACAGCCAGTCAATTTCGGGTGGGCGAAGATTCGTCGGCCCGCCGCGGGGTCGGCAGGGGCGTCGACGCGGGTCAGCCAGGCATCGAGGTTGGTCGCTGCCGGTCGGCCGACGGCGAAAGGTTTACCGAGGACCCGCGCGACCAGGGCGCGGCGGCCGGCTGCTTCTTGGCCACCTCCTCCAGGACCGCCCTCTGGTTAGCCTCGAGCTTGGTACCAACCAAAGCACGCAGCGCTTCTTCGCGCAGAATCCTGTTCTCCCCGCGCACGAGAACCAAGAGATCATCGAGCATTTCCTGAGCCTGACCCGCCAGGCCGACGAGAGCTTGTGCCCGCACTTCGTCGCCGAGTTTGGGATTCTTGACGGCGTTCTGTAGGAGCACGATTCGTTTCGGCGAAGACGATGCACCCAAGGCCCGGGCCGCCTCCAATTGGAGAGCCGGTTCACCCTGGGTCAAGAAACCTCCAAGTAACTCGGGCGTCAGCTTGGCAAAATTGGAGGGAATCATCTGCAAGGCCAACACGCGCAAGGCAATCGGACTGTTGGCGTCTTGGAGTCGATCGAAAAAGTAGCCGGCCATCTGAGCCTCGTTGACCTCGCGGCCATCGAGCCGGGCCAGTGCCGCCGAGTACGCGAAAAAGAGACGGACATTGAGCTTTGGGTCCTTGAGACCCTCCGCGAGCTGCGAGCGGTAGGCTTCGACCTTGTCGTCCGCCACCCATTTGACGGCGAGAAAGCGCACATCCTCATCCATATCGGCGAGAAACGAGGACAACAATCGCTGCGCCTCCAGTTTGCCTGAGGCCCGCCAAGCAAGCAGCAAGCCGACGCGCTGCTTGGGATCGGTCACGGTCTTGAGGTTGATAGCAGTTAGGAGATCCGAATTGTGGGCCAATTGTTGGACCGCGGCATTTCGGATAAATGGATCCGGATCTTGTAGCAGTTTCAGAAGCTGCGGCAAATCGGCAGAGTTGATCGCTTCGAGCCGGACGGCCGGTGGGTAGCCTTCTCTGAGAAACGACTGCGTATCGCGGAGCAGTCTATGCATCCCGCGCACGGCCAAGGCTCGGAGCGGGATGACAGGATCCTTTTCGGCGATAGGTTCCAGATCGAGCGGATATTTCAAACTGTAATCGACCAGGGCCGTCAAGGCGGCGGCGCGGACGCGGACATTATCGTTCCCAAGCCTCGCGCGGAGCCAGGCGCGGTCTGGACCGCTCGCCAACCGTTTCGCGGCGGCTTCGCGCAGTGGGCGATGGTAACTGAATAGCGCCTCCTTGGCATCCTCAGGTCGCTTCGCTATCTCGGCCTTGGCTTTCTTGGCCTGAATGTGCCACACCGCCCCTTTGCCATGGAGCGTGTAATCGGCCTTCACCCAATCCGTCACGAACAGGGAACCATCTTTTGGTGACACGGCGATGCCGACGGGGCGAAAGTCCTTGCCCCCCTGAACGAACGGCTTGATCTCGCCGGCGACCGAGGCGCCGCGCTCCTTGAGTTCATAGCGCTCGATGCGGTGATCGGCCCAGGAGGCGACGAGCAGGCTCCCGAGATACTCGCTTGGCAATCCATCCGATTCGTAACTCAATACCTGACAGGGAGCCTCGCCCACGCCCGTGACCATCGGCAATGTGCCGGGTAGTTGACCGTCCCATGACTGAAAGGGATGCCGGCCGGATCGCCCGTAGCGAAACTGAAACCCATAGTCGCCGCCTTCGACGACCTGGACCATTCGGCACGGCGGCATCGCGTCTGGATCGTTGTCCACCGCGAACAAGCGACCATATATGTCGAAGCAGAGACCAAAGGGATTCCAAAAACCAGTAGCCATGCGCTGAAGATTTTTCCCCTCCGCGGAGCAACTGTAGACATTGCCCCCCTCGCCGCCACCTTTGAGCGTAGTGCCATCAGCGCCGGTCAGTTTGTAGTCCGCGCCGAGGTTCTCGCCCATGCCGAAAATGAGGTTCCCCCGCGAGTCAAAGGTCAATCCGGAGAGGCCATTGTGGGGATAATTCCCTTTGGTTTCGAGAAAAGCGATGCGCCGGACATCGTCGGCCTTGCCGTCGCCCTTGGTGTCGCGGAGCCGCAGAATCTCGTTGCGCGTCGTCAGATAGATGGAGCCATCCGGATGGGTCGCGATGCCCATGGTCGCCGACGTGCCCTCGTAGAACGTCGAGAATCGATCGGCTCGGCCTGTACCTTTGGTGTCTTCCAAAATGCGCACGCGGTCGAACTTCGGCCCCTTGTAACCATCGGGCCGAAAGTGGGTATGACTTTCGACGACGAGCAGCCGACCTTTGCTATCGAAGGTGACGCCGATGGGATGAACGATATCCGGCGAGGCCGCGAAAAGCGTCATTTCGAGCTTCGGATCGTGGACGCGCGGCGTATCGCCGGGTTTCGGCTCCTCGCCGTGGGCCACATGGGCCATCCACAAAATGGATAATAAAAGGGTCAATAAAGATCGGCAATAGGGAAATGACATCATCGTCCTCGTGGCGCTATCATGTAATGTTTATTGATCTTCAGTCAGTTAGTGTCATTGAGAACCGAGCCTGAAGCGTAAGCGAAGGGGCATTTGTATTACCGAGCCTGAAGCGTAAGCGAAGGGGCATTACATCGGTGTAATGCCCCTTCGCTTACGCTTCAGGCTCGGTAATCTTCGTCTTATTGATGCCAATTCACTAACTGACGATCAATAACCGAATCGTGACACGCGGTTTGCCATTAGTGTGACTGTCCCGTTTCGTCGAACTGTTGGGTGACAGCCGGTGTGAGCGATCCGCTGGTGAATATCAACGTATAGTTGAAGCCAGGATCGTTCAATGTAAGATCCGTAAATGTGACGACGCCGTTGACCGCTGGTTTCACCAAGGTGCCTCCGAGAGTGGCGCCTCCCGCATTGAAGTCGATTGCAGCCGTCACGTTGCCAGAGAAGGTGAGATCGGTATTCCCGAAGTTATCCACAGCCGTGATCTGAACCGTGATTGGGTCCAGCGTGACATAAGTTGCGTTTGGCTGAATCGTCACGATCAAGGTCGTCGCGGCGGCGGCAACGACATTGATGCCAGTCGTCGTCGCGGCGGTCAAGGCGCCGCTGGTCAGTTTGAGCGTGTATCCCGTGCCAACCTTGTTGAGCGTCAGGCCGGAAAACGTGGCGACGCCGGCGACGGCCGATACGGTAGTCGTACCGCCCAAGGTGCTGCCGCCTGGATTGTTCGACAAGGCGATTGTAACGCCGCTGGTGTAGGTTAGATCCTTGTTCCCAAGGCTATCCTCGGCCGTGACCACTAGGCCGAAGCCATTTCCAGCGGTCACGGAGCCCGGCGGCTGCGTGGTGATGACCAGCTGAGTCGCTGTGCCGGCGACGACGTTGAAGGCACTCGTCGTGACAGACGTAAAAGAACCACTCGTAGTGGTGAGCGTGTAGCCATTTCCTGATTTATTAAGGGACAAACCGGCGAAGGTGGCCACACCATTGACAGCCGCGATGGTCGTCGTGCCGCTAAGCGTGCTACCTCCAGGATTGTTCCCCAGCGCGGCAGAGACATTACTGGAATACGTCAGGTCAACGTTGCCGAAAGCATCCTCAGCGCTGACGGCCAATCCGAAGGCACCGCCCGCGGTGACCGGGCTTGGTGGTTGTGCCGTGACGACGAGGTGCGTCGCGGCGGCGGCGACAATGTTGAACGCGGCCGATGTGCCCGAAGTGAGCGCACCGCTCGATGCGACGAGCGTGTAACCCGTGCCGGTCTTGTTGAGACTGAGGCCGGCGAAGGTGGCGACGCCATTGACGGCCATGACCGTCGTCGTGCCGCTAAGCGTGCTACCTCCAGGATTGTTCCCAATGGCTAGGGTTACGTTGCCGTTGAAACTGCTGGTGGGATTGCCCTGGTTATCTTCGGCCGTGACCGCCAAACCGAAACCCACGCCGGCGGTGTTGGAGGCGGGCGGCTGTGTCGTCACCTGGAGCTGAGCTGTAACGCCCGCGTTCACTTTGATCGTGCTCGTTGTCGCGGTGGTGAGCGTGCCGCTGGAGGCGACGAGCGTATAACCGGTGCCAACCTTGTTCAAGGTCAGACCGGAGAAGGTAGCCACGCCGTTGACGGCCGCGACAGTCGTCGTGCCGCCAAGCGTGCTGCCTCCGGGATTGTTGCCAATGGCCAGGGACACGTTATTCGAGAAGTTCGTGGCCACATTTCCGGAGCTATCTTCGGCGGTTACCGCAATACCAAACGTGAAGCCGGCCGTGACATTGCTTGGAGGCTGCGCGGTGATCAACAATTGAGTTGCCACACCGGGCACGACGGCTATGGAACTGGTAGTGATCGGCGTCAAACCCGCTGCCGTGGCCTGAATCGTGTAGCCGGTTGCGACTTTGTTGAGCGTCAATCCACTGTAGGTGGCCACGCCGTTAACGGCTGCGACCGTCGTCGTGCCGCCCAGGGTGCTTGGCCCCGGATTCGCGGCGAGCGCGAGGGCCACGTTGCCACTGTAGGTCGTGTCCACATTGCCGAATGTATCTTCAGCACTAATGGTCATTCCGAAGCCGACGGCTGCTGCGACCGAACTCGGCGGTTGCGAAGTGACGACGAGCTGGGTTGCAGCAGCCGCGACCACGTTAAAGCCAGTCGTCGCGGTTGCCGTGAGCGAGCCGCTGGTAGCCGCGAGCGTATAACCGACTCCCGATTTATTGAGCGATAGCCCGGAGAAGGTGGCGATGCCAGCGGATGCCGTCGCGGTCAGGGTACCACTGAGTGTGCTGCCTCCGGGATTGGTCCCTATCGCTACAGTGATTGGCCCAGCGAATGTGGTGGCGAGGTTACCCGAGCTATCTTCCGCTTTGATCGACAAACCAAAGCCGGCACCGGCAGTCACCGGGCTCGGCGGCTGTACATTGACGGCGAGCTGCGTGGCGACGCCGGCGATGACATTGAAGTTCGTCGTCGTGGAGGGCGACAGGCCGGTACTCGTCGCCGTCAGAGTGTAGCCAGTCCCCACTTTATTGAGTGTCAGGGCGGAGAAGGTCGCCACGCCAGCGGATGCGGCTACCGTGAAGGTGCCGCCGATCGTGCTGCCACCGGGATTGGTACCAATCACCATGGTGACATTGCCGCTAAAGCCCGTGGCGAGATTGCCGGCCACGTCGAAGGCCGTGACTGCCAGGCCGAAATTGATGCCGGCGGTGACGGTCGTTGGAGGCTGCGTCGTTACGGTAAGCGTCGTCGCGGCGCCGGAGATGACATTGAAGGCGTTGGAAGTGGTTGGAGTCAAAGTCCCGCTGGTAGCCGAAAGTGTATAACCGGTAGCCACTTTATTGAGTGTCAGACCGGAGAATGAGGCAACCCCGTTGGTAGCTGTAACTGTGAGAGTGCCGCCGAGCGTGCTCGAACCTGGATTCGCCGCCAGTGCCACAGTGACGCCGCCATTGAAGCCGGTGGCGACATTGCCCGCCACGTCGAGGGCGTCGATCGCCAGGCCGAACCCGACCGCGGCGGTAGCGGGATTTGGCGGCTGCGTCATAACCGCAAGTTGTGTCGCCGCACCTGGTATGACGTTGAAGGCGCCGCTAACACCCTGAGTCAGCGAGCCATCATTGGCTTTCAGGGTATAGCCGGTGCCGACTTTGTTGAGCGTCAAGCCGCTGAAGGTCGCGACGCCATTGACAGCGGTGACTGTGAGCGTGCCTCCCAGTGTGCTAGAACCCGGATTGGCTCCGAGCGACAAAGTTACATTATTGCCATAGGTCGTGGCGACGTTGCCGGAGCTGTCCTCCGCCGAAACCGCCAAGCCGAAGCCGACGACCGCCGTGACAGAGCCGGGCGGTTGCGTAGTGACCACGAGTTGCGTTGCTGCTCCCGCGATGACGGAAAAGGCACTACTGGTCCCCGCGGTGAGGCTGGCAGCGCTCGCTTTGAGCGTGTAGCCTGTGGCCACTTTGTTCAGGGTCAAACCGCTGAACGTGGCAATGCCATTGATGGCGCTGACCGTCACGATACCGCCGAGCGTGCTGTTTCCTGGATTATTGCCAATCGAAACGGTCACACTGCCGGAGAAGGTATTGGCGTAGTTACCGGAGCTGTCTTGGGCTAAGACGGTGAGGCCGAAACCGGTGCCGGCCGTGGCTGGATTCGGCGGTTGCGTCGAGAAGGCCAGCTGCGCGGCAGCGCCGGCGACGACCGAGAGAGGAGTGCTCGTCGCCGAAGTCAGGGTGCCGCTGCTGGCAATGAGCGTGTAGTTCGAGCCGACCTTGTTCAAGGTCAAACCCGGGAAGGTCGCCACGCCGTTGACCGCGTTGACTGTTATGGTGCCGCCGAGTGTGCTGCCTCCCGCATTCGTGCCGATCGAGATGGTCACGGGTCCGGAAAAGCCGGTAGCCACGTTGCCGACGCTGTCCTCTGCCGATACGGACATGGAGAAACCAATGGCCGCCGTGACGGAGTTGGGCGGTTGCGCGGTAATCAACAATTGACTGGCGGGCCCAGGAATGACCGTGAAGCTATTCGTCGTGGCGGAAGTCAACGCACCGCTTGTCACCAGGAGCGTGTAGCCGGCGCCGAGGTGGTTCAAAGTCAGGCCGCTGAACGTGGCCACGCCATTGACCGCGGCAACCGTCAGAGTTCCGCCCAGCGTGCTGTTACCAGGATTGTTGGCGAGGGCAATCGTTACGTTCCCCTGATATCCAGCCGCGAGATTGCCGAGCCCGTCCTCGGCGGAGACGATCACACTGAAGCCGGCTCCCGCGCCGACCGTACTCGAAGGTTGAGTGGTGACTACGACTTTGGTAGGCGCGGCGGAGACAAGAATGGTGCCAGTGGTGGCCGAGGTCAACGATCCGCTGGAGGCCTGAATCGTATAGCCCGAGGCGATCTTGTTGAGCGAGAGTCCGCTGAAGGTCGCCACGCCGTTGACGGCCGTGATTGATAGGTTGCCACCCAACGTGGCGCTGCCCGGATTGGCGGCAAGGGCCAAGCTCACAGTGCCGTTGAAGGTCGTGGAAACGTTGCCGAAGCTATCCTCGCCGCTGATCGCCATGCCGAATGGGCTGCCGGCGATGACACCCGTCGGCGGTTGAGTGGTGACGGCGAGTTGCGTCGCAGCTCCGGCGACTACGGTAATGGCGTTGCTGGTTCCTTGAGTCAAGGTGCCGCTGCTGGCCAGGATCGTGTAACCGACGCCTGACTTGTTCAAGCTGAGGCCAGAGAATGTGGCGACGCCATTGACCGCGGCAGCGGTCAATGTGCCGCTGAGAGTGCCGCCGCCCGGGTTGGTGCCGATCGAAAGCGTCACATTGCCCGAGAATCCTGAGACGACGTTGCCGGCGATGTCCTCCACCGTCGCCGCCAGACCGAAACTGGAGCCAGCCGTGACCGAACTCGACGGTTGTGTCGTGACGGCGACTTGACTCGCAGGTCCGACGACGACGGTCGAGGCGTCGGTTGTGTTCGGTGCCAAATGGTCAGCAGAAGTAACAGTGAGCGTGTAGCCGACTCCAGGTCGGTTGAGGGTCAGGTTCGTGAATGTCGCGACTCCATTTACCGCCGCGACAGTCAGAGTGCCGCCCAGGGTGCTGTTACCTGGATTGTTGGACAGGGCAATGGTGACAAGGCCTGTGTAGGTCAGATTGAGGTTGCTAAGGTTGTCGAAAGCACCAATCGCAACTGTGAAGGGTGAACCAGCGCTGATCGAAGCCGGCGGCTGGGTAATCACCCCTAGGCCGGTAGGCGCGCCAGCAACGACGGTGAAAGCCGACGTTGTTGTTGGGGTCAACGATCCGCTGGTAACCGGGATCGTTTGGCCGCTGCCAAATGCTCTGCTGATAAGTATGTCGGTGAAAGTTGCGACGCCTTTTACCGCCGCAACCGAAGACTTCTGGGTGACAAATGGACTGCTAAAGGCGAGCGCCACGACTATACCAGTATACGTCGTGTCGACGTTGCCAAAGCTATCTTCGGCACTCACGGCCATGCCAAATGGGATACCAGCAGTGACGGTGGCGGGCGGCTGGGTCGTCACGGCGAGTTTGATCGCGGCGCCCGCGGTGACGCTGATGGCATTGCTCGTCGTCGAAGACAAGCCTGTGCTGTTGGCCCCCAAGGTGTATCCAGATGCGGCGAGGTGGAGCGACAGGCCACTGAATGTGGCCACGCCATTGGTCGTCAGCGCGGTCAAAGTACCGCCCAGGGTATCGTTGCCTGGATTGGCGGACAAAGACACCGTGACCGCCTTGCCGGTAAAGGTGGTATCGACGTTGCCGAAGGTGTCGACCGCGCTGACCGTCGCGCCGAAGCCGGTGCCGGCGATGACGGAAGTCGGCGGCTGCGTCGTGACCACGAGTTCACTGGCCGCGCCGGCTGTTACTGTTATCGGCGTCGTCAAGCCTGCCGTCAGCGAACCGCTGGTCGCCTGGAGCGTGTAACCGGTGGCTGCGCGAATCAAACTCAAGTCGCTGAAGTTCGCGACACCATTGACCGCGTCGACTGTGACCATGCCGCCGAGGGTATCGTTTCCTGGATTCGCGGCTATCGACACGATTACGAAACCGCTATAGGGAGTCAGGTTGCCGGCTATATCCTCAGCGCTGACGGACAAACCAAAGGTTGTACCGGCTGTGACGGAAGTCGGCGGTTCCGTCGTGACGACGAGCTGGGCCGGCAGGCCGGCGACGACTGTGAGACTCGCCGTTGTCGCCGGCGCGAGGGAACCGCTGGTCGCAACGATGGTGTAGCCTGTACCAATTCGGTTTAGAGTGATGCCGCTGAACGTGGCCACGCCATTGACGGCCTGGACTGTCAGCGTACCACCGAGCGTGCTGCCGCCGGGATTGGCGCCGAGAGCGATCGTTACCATACCGTTGAATTTCGCGGCGACGTTGCCGGAGTTGTCCTCCGCTGTGATGCTGAAGGTAAAGCCCGACCCTGCCTGGATCGTTAGCCGCGGCTGTTGCGTGACTACGAGCTGCGTCGGACTCGCCTCCGCGGTCAGCACGACATCCTTGCCGCCGTTGCCCTGGTAGGAGATCGAGAAGAGTGAGCCATCGCTCGAAGTAAAGGTGGCGCCCTCGGCCAAACCCTGGAAGGTCCCTGTGATGCCCCCGGAGGTGTGAATGATCGTCAATGTGTTTTTGACCGGGATGTTGGCGATGCGCGTTACCGAAAGCGTCGCGCCATTCAAGTTGATCGACCCGGTGATATTGCTCTGCGTGTAAGTTCCAGCAGTGACGCCGTCGCCGGGCGAGCTGCCGTTCACGATGACGCCAAAGTTGGTCGAGCCGGTGAGCGCGACTGTATTGGCGACGAGCAATTGCAGATTCGTGACGCCGCTGGTGTTATTGGTCTTGTCGGTGCTGGTCGCGACATCGACGGTGAGAAGGTTGTTGCCCGCGTTCAAGACGACGCCCGCCGCCATGTTGATATTGGCGGGGCCAGGGTCGCGCTGACTATTGACGACGCCGCGGGCAACGGTGTCGTTTGCGATCAGGGTCAGGGCGCCGCCGCCCGTATTGATCGAGCCATTGATGATGATGGAGCGGCCGGCGTCGATGGTCAGGTTGCCGGCTTTGGCGGTCGGCGTCACGGTGATCGGCGAATTGATCGTGATGTCATTGCTGGCCTGGAGATTGACATCCGTGCCAGCGTCGAGCGTCAGGGCCAGGAACGACGGAGCCAGGGTAATTGTCTGTGACAGCGCCGTGCTAAAGCCGATCTGTCCCGCGGACGTAATCCCGACATCGACTGCGCCACCCGCGGCATGAATGAAGGAGGCGACGTAATTATTACTTGCCTGATTGGCCGTTAGGCCGGCGAATGTGGAAGCGCCAATAATGCTATTTTGCGGATCGATGGTGTTCGTTCCGTCAAATGTAGCGCCATTAAGGCCGCTGATGTAGGTTATCGCCCCTTCTCTACCAGCATAGTTGGGACTGTTGACAACATAATCGCCGGCGACGCCGCTAGGAATCAACGTGATGCTGGAGCCAATGGCATCGTCGCCGTTGTTTCCGACCAAACTGTTGGCTGACGAGACGATTCCCTTGACTCCGGTGGTTCCGCTGCCCCAGGTGACGGCTCCCGTGTTGCCGTTCCAGGTGGACGTGGTCACAACGTAGTTGCCGTTTGCCAATTGAAAAGTGCCGGAAGAGCCGATCAAATCGTTGGGGTGATTGCCGATCAGGCTATTGAAGACGTTGATGAAGCCGGAGACGCCGGAACTGCCGGTGCCAAAGGTCGCCGCGCCGCGCGAGCCGTACCAATAAGGACTGTCTACGACATAATTACCACTGCCGTTGCCGACGGCGGTCACATAGAGACCGACGTAGTCGCCCGGGTTATTGCCGACGAGACTGTTACTGGAGGAGACGACACCAACGGTGCCTGTCGTGCCATTGCCAAATGTAGCAGCGCCCGTGAAGGCGCTCCAATAGGGGCTGCCAACGACATAGTCTCCAGAAGCGAGAGCAGTGACGGATAGGCCGACTTGATCGCCTGGCAACGAGCCGATGAGGCTATTGCTCGAGGACACGATACCGACAATGCCCGTAGCGCCGTTACCCCAAGTGGCAGCGCCTACGGAGTAATTCCAGTTCGGGCTTCCAACAACATAGTCATTGTTGGTCAGGATGGTTATGCTGGCACCGACGTGATCGCCAGGACCACTGCCGATAAGGCTGTTTGATGAATTGATAGTGCTGTCGCCAGGAAATCGGCCATTGACCCAGGTCGCAGCGCCGACTCCTCCGTTCCAATCTGGGCTGCCCACCACATAATTGTAGGTGCCTATTGGGTTATTAGGGCTCAGCATTGGCACAATAATCGCCCCGACGTGATCGCCTGGCGTGCTACCGATAAGGCTGTCGTTCGAAGAAACCGGTCCTAGGGCAAAGGATTGGCCACCATCGTACGTTGCCGCTCCCATGCCGCTATTCCAATTCGGACTGCCTACGACGTAATTGCCGTTCAACAGTGGTGTGATTATCGAGCCGACTTGATCTCCGTTGGTGCTGCCGATCAGACTGTTACTTGCTGTCACGACCCCCAAAGATGTCGGCACACTCGGATCACCGCCGAGAAATGTAACGGCACCTTTGCCGTTACTCCAGGTCGGCGTAGCGACTACATAATTCCCGTTGGCCACGACGACGACATGACTACCAACCAAATCACCGGACGTGGAGCCGATCAGACTGTTAGCCGCAGAAACAGGGCCGACTACTGACATAGGAATCGATATAGAAGTCGCCGCTCCTCGATTGCCGCTCCAATTTGGACTTCCAACCACGAGACTTTGTGAGCCAAGCACTATTATGTTGGTTCCGACCATATCGCCGGATGAACTACCGACGAGACTATTGCTCCCGGAGACGATTCCTGAGATCCCAGTAGGCCCGGAGCCGACCGTCACTGCACCGACGGCATGAACGACGGTCGGGGCGCCGATGCTAAAGCTTCCGTTTACGGCAACGCCATTCCAGTTCGGAGAAGCGACTATGTAATTGCCGTTGCCGAGCGAGAGAACTTGAGTTCCTATGAGATCACCCGGCGTGGTTCCGATCAAACTGTTGGCCGCCGAGATCGTTCCATTGAGGCCTGTCGCGCCGCTGACGAACGTAGCGGCCCCTATGTTACCGTGCCAATTTGGACTGCTAACGACGAAATTGTTAGTGCCCGCTATAGCCACAACTCCATTGCCACCGACCTTGTCGCCCGCCGTGCTGCCCGACAGTGTGCTTATCAACGCTCCGGTTTGTCCATTGAAGAGATAGACCGCCCCGGTACTGCTGTTCACCTTAGGATCGGTGACGACGATGTTACCATTGGCGAGCGTCAATACCTGAGCGCCAAAGACGCCGCCGCCGGTGCCGGGATTGATGAGGGAGAATTGCGGGGCCACACCGACGTTTGCATCGACAATGAGGTTCTTCGGATCGAGCAGCAATTTACCGCCGCCGCCGGCTTCCGCCGTGCCATCGTCTTTCAGCAAGCCACCAGACGAGATCTCGATGGCGCCGCCTTTACCGAGTCCTGAGCCGTGGGCGGTGATGTCGCCGGCGTAATCGGTTTCGACCTCGGACCAAACGACGACACGGCCGCCCGAACCGGTGCCGGCGGCGTCGGCATGGAGCATGGTCGATCCGGTGATTTCGACGGTCTGCGCGTTGACGGTGGTCGGGTTGCTGCTGTGAACGTCGCCGCCGACGCGAATTTGGCCGCCGTTGCCGGCCAGGCCCGAGGCGCTGACGGTGGCTGATTCCAGAATGACATCCTGGCCAAAGAGGTCGACATGGCCGCCGCTCGTCCCGGTGGCGGTGAATTGGCCACTGGTGAAGAGTCGGCCCGAGGCGCCACCATCGATCGTGACCTGACCGCCAGCGCCAGCCTTGCCGGTTGCGCTCGTGTGTGCCGAGGCCGTCTCAATATAGGAATCAAGGAAAGCGACATGTATCGAACCGCCGGCTCCCGCGCTGCCGGAAGCGCTTAGGGTGCCCGCGTTCATGACGTCGGAAGTCTGAATGGTGATGACGCCGCCCTTGGCGCCATCGGCATGAACCTGGCCGAGATTGGTGAAGTCTTTGGTATGGAGCTGAATTGCGCCGCCGTTGCTGCCGCTTTGAGCCGCCAGGCTGCCGCTGGCTTCGACGTCGATCGACGAGCTATTCAGCTGTAAAATATGCGCGTGCGCCGAGCCGGTGACCGTGAGACCGGTCGACGAGAGCGACAGCTGCCCGGCTGACGTGACAGCGCCCGCCACGACGATGCCGCCGTCGGTATTGACGGAGAGATCGCCCGCCGTCGTCAATTGATTGAGAACGAGGCTATCCGCAGTGCCGCCGCCGCTCAGGCTGACGGAACGCAGATTGGCCGCGACGACACCCGCCAGAGCAGCGTCGAAGTGCGGCGAAGTCGTGTCGCTGGAATAAACCTGGCCATTGAGAGTGATCTCCACGCCGCCGTGGGAAGTGCTGGCCAATTCAGCGGTTGCGCCGGAGGTTGGCCCGAGAATGCTCAGCGAGCTGGTCGAAGGCTGAAACAAAAACGACGAATCGACGGCGGCACGCACTGCTGCCGGCGCCAGACGATTTTCAAGTTCTTCGAGGAGGGGACGAAACGAACGGAGAGACGACGACACCCGTGGGCGTCGCGAACGCTTGAATGAAGACATGAACACTCCCAGATGTACACAACCAGTCCCGTTCACGGTATATTAGCAGATGTGAAAAACGAAAGCGCGAAAATACCATGAACGAAAAAAGCACCTAGTTCCCGTGGTGACGCTGGAGACCAGACAGAAAGAGGTAGGGGCGAGTTAATCGACCAGCAATGCGCTGGCCGAAACCCTTACACACTTCCCGCACTATATCCCTTGTCTGATACAACTGACGCGACCGTGCAGCAGATAGTTCCCGCAAAATTTATGAACGTGGGGTGAAGTTATCATATAGGCAAACTTTTATGTGTCTAGTCGCATGGTAAACGATTACACGCGGCGAGCGTCGAGGCGTAAGCTCGACGTGGGAGCTACGAACGCGCTGATGTTTTCGCGGCTTCCACCTCGGGCTGACGCTTCGACGCTCGCGATGAATCGTCGGTATAGAGAATTCGTCGGAATTGTAACGGACGATAAGTGTCTCGCGTTTGCGACAATCGGCCTGCGGTCCAAACAAAGAAATCAGGCAAAGTGAGGCCGTTCATCGTCGAGGCGGGGCCAACCTACGTATCGAGACTAACGCGCCAGTGTGGAGGCGCTTCTGACGACACCGCGCTTGCGATGTCTCACTGATGTGAATGGGTGACGAAAAGAAGAAAAGCACCGGTGTCGGAATCACTTCCGACACCGGTGCTTTGACCGCAATCAACCAGGCTGAGTTGTCGTCACATAAGTGTAATTAGTGTAATTCCAAGTAGTGGGTAATAGCGAGGTCGGGCTACCATTTGGAGTGCCCGGGGCATAGAGCGACTCGAGCGATACATTGGTACTCGAATTCGTGAAAAATATCGCTGGATCCCCGGCTACATCATATCCGATACCGAAGTTCGTCGCCGAATTGCTCAATAAGGTAATTGGACTGCCTATATAAAGAGTATACGATGGCGAATTCCAGTACCCTTGGAACTGAATATAGGAAAGAGTCGATGACGAACTCGATGCTGCCAAAAGGAACAGTTCCGGGTTGCCGTAATCGTCGTGACCAGCCGCGATTTCACTGTAAGTGGATCCGGAGGAGAGTGAGGAAAGCGAAAATGGATCTGCCAACCCCTGCGCTTGGCCACTTTGTTGATATAATTCTATGAAGCTAACCGAGGTACGCCCAGGCGAAGTGTAAAAGATCATAGGTGCTCCGTAGAAGTTTACATAACTTGAAGAAACCTCGTTATAACTAACGGTAAGAGACGCTGCCTGGATGGGTTGGCCACCTGAAGTTTTGAGTTCGGTAATGGTTTGCATAGCGCCACCATTTATTCCGTTTATATCGCCATTGGCATCCATTGTTACAGTGTAAAGATAACCGCCGCTTATTCCAAATAGCTCCGGGTTACCATTGCCGTCGTGGCCCGCCGTAATATACGAGAATGCCACATTTGAAATACTTATGCCTACTTCTGTTGGGTTAGTTAAGCCGCCGCCAAGGTTTAACAATAGCTCCTTACAAACGTTTGAGGCGGTCGGATCTATATAAAAGACAATCGGAGCACCGCTGTATGTGTATGCAACGGTTACCATGCTGGCGGGATCAGTAGTGTAATTGTAACCTGACGCAGGATCTCCCTGGAGTGTAAGTTGTGCGTCGGCCAGGTACCCGTCCGTGGTAACGGCAAAGACCATAGGATCGTCATACGTGTTGCGGTATCCGACACTGCTTGCGATCGTTCCGACCGTGTCGCGAGCGGGACTGGAGTAGCTATTTGTCGTGGAAGAAAAAGTCGAGTGATAAACCGCGCCGCTGGCGCCAAAAGCGATTACCAAATTACTGGTTAGCGACGCGGCGGACGAATTGACAGACCCCTGGGTGATAGCGCCAGATTCGGTAGGATTGTTGGACGTGAAATCGAGAGAATATCCGTAACCGCTGGAATTGTCGATAATCAATTCTGGATTGCCACTCGTGTCTGTGGTAACGCTCATCGACTGCAAGGTTACGTTATTACTTGCTACCATTACAGCGTACGGTCCAGTCTCTGCTGAAGCACTGAAGAGCGCGTAGTAAAGAGTTCCGGAGCCATTGGTAGTCGGCCCAATGAAATACACTTCAGGATAAGCACGGCTTTACTCCACGCGGCAATTCCAGTTATGGATCCAGAGATTGGCGTGGGACCTGCGGTAATCGTCGTGCCAGACGAATTAAGATCGATGGAATAACCATTTCCATCGGCGCCGATTAGAAACACTTCTGGGTTGCCGCTTACATCGGAGGCCACACTCATAGCTTTCAGGTTAATTTTTGCCCCTGATCCATACGTTACAGCCGTTGGACTACCATTTGGCAATGGCACCTGTACCGATACTCCAGATACCGTTCCTAATGCGAACTGCTGATAGTAAAGATTGCCGGAGCCGCCAGTGAGTGGCCCGATGAAGAATGCTTCTGGGTTCCCCGAAGAGTCGTGCCCCGCGGCGACCGAAGTGATCTTAACGGAAGAGTCGAACGAATTGGGTCCATAAAGCGGTATGCAATTAGAATCAAAATCTTCTGTGTAACCATAACCATCGGCGCCTACCATAAGGAGGAAGGGGTTGCCTGAGTTATCGTAATCGATTGCGAACGATGTGATATTAACGCCGACCGCCAGGTAGCCTGTAATCGGGCTTCCGCTAGCATTGAATTTTTGATAATAGAGGTGACCGTCTGAGCCGATTGCGAAAACGACCGGTGACTTCGTAGAGCCGTAATGGCCAACCGCCTCGGAGCTAAATGAAGCTGCATTTACGGGTAGCACTGTCGTGTTTGTGGAATTAGGAGTGATATTGTCGGAAGCCTGGCTACCATCAGACCCTTGATAGAATGCCATCGTGGGAGATATTAAATCGGCCACGATTTTATTGGCAATTGGACTGCCACGACCTGTCGTTTCATCGTAGCCCGGCGCAGCGGAGGAGTAACTGGTCTGGTTTGGATTGTTTGGTTCGTAATTATTGCCAGAAGTGATGTCATGAAAATCCGTGCTTGGTAGAGAATAAATTCTCGGCAGGGTTTGAGTGCGGCCGTTTAGCGAATAAATAGTTGAGCTATTACTACTACCATATTTCTCTATTGTCAAACCTTGGTCGGCAATAGCAATCAGGGCTGACCATTGCGGAGCGCCAGCACTGGTGCCGCCGACGCTAAACCAAGGCTGAGTAGAGCTGCCGGCAACATAGCCGCTATTGTTGATAGAAACACCAGGGTAGGAATCGCAAACCGAATAAGTGCTAGCTCCGTTATTTGTGCCATTTGGATCGTCTTCGGCATTATACGCGACGTCTGGACCAATGCGAGCGTTCGTTGCAGAATGTTCTGTCTGAAGTTGGACGCTGGTTTGATAATCTGGATAAGAGATATTTGGAGTATTTGGATAACTAGCGTTATAGGGGTTGGTGTCGGCTTCATATAGACTTTGGCCGCCTCCAGATGCACCGCCTGTTGGATGCGCAGGTGGTGCATTATAAGAATAAGTGTTCCAAGTTGTTTCCGAGTACCACGCATTACTATTATTATTCGGGTTCAACGTCAAATCAGTGCCTCCAACTGCCAGCACGTTCGGCGAGGCGGCCGGATAAGTCGATACTCCCGAATCGCCGCTTGCAGCAACAATTGTTACTCCATTATGGCTTGTAGGAGGAAAAAGCATAGAATCATAGGTAGCCTGATTGATCCCGTCTTCTGTAGCGCCGACACTTACGGAAACCACGCTAACACCCGGTAAGGCAGCCGCCGTCTGTATGGCTGTAATATCGTCGGACAACTGAATACCAGTCATCTCTACGATGTCTAAGTTTGCCCCTGGCGCCATAGCGTGCGCCCATTCAACATCCAACGCGGTCTCTAATTGAGAACCTCCGGTCTGATCAACTATAGTCGAGAACGGTGCGGCCGCTCCTGATTCTGAATATTTCTGTATGGTGGGAGTGGAATAGCCGGAGAAATATGAAGAATATGTGGAGTCAAAAGTGGCAAGGTCGGTTTGGATATTTTGGTCGTCTCCGACTTCTACGAAGGCGATCGTCTGTCCCGTACCGTCTCCCCTAACCGTTCCATATTCAAAAGAGATTTGATTGAAGCCATATGCAGTACTAACCATCGTAGGCGTGAACCATTTGGACCCAGGAGCACTGACGCCAGATAGCTGGTTCGATACGGCACTTCCTGTGACATCAAAATTAAAATTGACCGTCGACAACACCGTCCTCTCTTCCAAACACTCCAGTTGCGGTCGAAACCGGAGCCGCCGCGTCGGGCTGATGCTCTTCTTTTGGTGGGCGCGCTTGTTCGACTTCTTGCCAAAGATGCCAAGGTTCCAGCGAGATACCATGAAACGGTCCTCAATGAAGTGAAACTGGTAGTAAGCCAAGTCTCCGGTCTCGGCGAGATCGGTGTTCGGCTTTGTGCGCAGGAGATCAGGCGGAACAGACGACTGCTAAGGAAGAACGCATCGATGGTTGAAATTATGTTGATTTGGTTCTTAGTTTCAAATCAACATATATTTATGTGTACGCTTCTGCCTAGATCGCCTGTAACGATTCCGCAGCGCATTGATCCCCTGTACAAAGGCTACATCCGCGTTTTTGGTCCGAACCCGACATTTGATTTGAGAATAGTTTTGTGCGTTTGTAGAAGAGCAGTTTTCGAGTTTTTTTGAAGAAGTTTGGCGTAAAACAGGGCGCGGGGCTAGTTTTCGTGTCGAATAACGAAATATGCGTTGCAAACGTAAGTCCTTGTATACGTGGGAGATTCAACTTATGGAATTCGTTCGGTGGGGTTATGGGGGGGGTCGAATGAAACGAATCCGCGTTGTGACCTGCAGCTTACGCCTTTTGAACCAGGCCTGCGCCTTGGCAGAGGCGCAATCGAAAGTGTCCACCCGGCGCGAATGTTCCGCGCGGAGCATTCGTCCACCCGATAGAGCTAGAGAGCGGCCGATCTATGAATTTTGCGATGCCGAGTCACCGAACGGATCCGGCTTTGCGTCGAAGCGCTCGAGGTCGCGGTCGGTCCAGCCAAAGTGGTGGGCTAGTTCGTGAATCACGGTCTTGCGAATCTCGATCAAGAGCTGGTCGCGGTCGGGAAACTCTTCTTCCAGTGGCCGTTTGAAGATTATCAAGCGATGCAGCATATCGGTGGTGTCGACGAAATCGCTGCCGTAGCCAAGTGGCAGTTCGAGCGGGTCGAATAGGCCGAGCAACGACTCGCCCGCTTCGATTTCTTCGTCCGTGAAACCGGCGCAGCAGGGTCGCCAGGTCCGGCTCGTCCTCGACGTCGACCACGACGTTATCTAGATGCGCTTTGATCGGAGCGGGCAACGTCTCCATGACGTCGGCGACGATCCGCCCAAAGCGGCGCAGCGACATGCGTTTCATGCGATGATTATATCCTGTCTCATAATCTTCCTCACTTGGCACACAATTCGCATTCTCAGTCGGCATTGGAAGAGAATTGACCACTGCCCTTGGCCTTGAAATTCGTGGGAGATTTAACGATGGAATCAAGAATTGATTTTGCCAATTCAGAGGAGCGGGAGGTCGTCAGGGAAACCTGGGTCTCCTGGCCTGTTTGCTGGAGCGCGGTGTGGGTGGGAACGCTCACGGCTCTGGCACTGTTAGTGATCTTCGGCCTTTCTGGCATCGCGCTGGGCGCGCACGTGATTGGCCCGGATTCACGTATCGTCGATTGGCGCAAGGTAGCCTGGGGCGCGGCGATTTGCAGCGTCCTGTCGGCTTTCTTCGCCTTTGTCATCGGTGGTTGGGTTGCTGGCCGCATCGGTGGTTTCCGACTTTCCGAGCCCGCGATGTTGCACGCGGCTATCGCCTGGCTCGTTTCGATACCCATTATTATGGCTGCGGGCACGGCCGGCGGCGCGACCTATCTCGGCAGTTGGTACGGTGGTTTTAGCAACTACAACACGACCTGGTCCGCTGCCCCGAACAACAACGCGACCATTACCAACACAACCCAAGCCGATTTGGAAGCCCAACGCCGTATCGATGAGGATGCCCGCAAAGCAACGCGCAATTCCGCTCTCGCAGCGGTCACGGCTCTGCTCGTGAGCTTAATCGGCTCCGTCATCGGCGGTTGGATGGCCTCGGGCGAACCGATGACTTTCAACCATCACCTTCGTCGAACCGCGCGATCAAGCGTGATAACGGATATACCGGGCAACGGCACAACGGCGTCGACCCTTGGCCGACGCTAAACGGTTTCGTTTCGGTTAATCATCCCCACACGGTGGATGTTGATTATAGAAGTCGCCCTTTTCTGTTCGATTGGTAACTCCCCGGCCAAGAGCCGGGCCAGAACTTCTGATAAGGAGAACGATCATGAGACCTCAAGCGGCAGCTGGATTTATCCTGGCTTGGTTGATGGGTGTACCCCTCTTTGTCCTCGTGCTTCTATGGCTCGTGGGCGTGGGACGCGGGTAAGAAATCGCAAGTTAGGATAGTTTCGAGGGCCGGCGGATGCACACTCCGCCGGCTTTTTTTTTAATCCGCGGGCCGGTAGGCAGTGAATGTAATCAAAAAGGCGAACATCTCCGAGCCTGGAGCGCAGGCGAAAGGGGGCATTAAACTGATGTAATGCTCCTTCGCTTATGCTTCAGGCTTGGTTCTCGATGGACATGAACTGATTGAAGGCAAAAACACATTCTCAGAGGGCAATCATTTGCGCAGCAGTGCGCAACATCGCATCGCTCAAGTCCCGCACTCTTTTCGGATCCCAATTCCTGGCTGGCAGCGCACCGTAGTCAGCCTATAAGTGGTTTGCTATCCTTAGAGTGAAGCCTTTTCCCGCCGGAGGGCTTGGACGCTCTCTCTCGCCGAATACGACGTTGCGCAAGCTGAGGATCTTTTGATGCCCCCCGATATCCCCGAAAGCTCGAACAGCACACCTCCGAGCAAGGGCGGGGGCCGGAGGCGCAGGTTGCTCCGAGTGGCATCCCTTGGCTCGTCCTTGTCGTACTCATATTCTCGGGGATTCTGGCGTTTGGGTATGCCAATTTCACCACTGGTACACTTGAATGGGGCGAGTTCTATCAAGTCCTCAAAAACGAAGACACAAGTAAAGCGATCCGCAAAATCAACTTCGTCGGCACCGACTCCATCTACGGTGAATTCGATGAGGAGGCTCTCAACAAGCTGCCCGACAGCCCTTTGAAAGTCCGCCTCAAATCGAAGCTCGGCTCGAGCAACCGCTTCACCGTTGCCCGGCTGCAAGTCATCGAATTGAAATCGCCCGTGATGGACGAACTCGACAAGATGGTGGCGCGCGACCCGGAGAAATTCCATTGGTTTCAAAGCGACCCATATCCCGCTTGGTTCACGACGTTTCTCTATGTCATGATGACGATCGTGTTTCTCGCGCTGCTGTTCGGTGTCTTCTTGCTGCCGCGGTTTCGCGATTCGATGGGCGGCGGCTTCCTCAATAGCTACATCAAAAGCCCCGCCAAACGCTACGAGCGCGGCAAAGGGCGCGTGACCTTTGAAGATGTGGCCGGAATGGTCGGGCCCAAGAGCGAGTTGCAGGAAGTCGTCGAGTTCCTCCGCTCGCCAGAGAAGTTCCAACGCTTGGGCGCGGTCGTGCCGAAAGGCGTGCTGCTGGTCGGCCCGCCTGGTACGGGCAAGACTTTGTTGGCCCGCGCGGTGGCTGGCGAGGCCGGCGTGCCGTTTTACAGCATTTCGGGCTCGGAATTCATTCAAATGTTCGTCGGCGTCGGCGCCAGCCGCGTCCGCGATATGTTCAAGACGGCCAAGGACAATTCCCCCTGCATTCTCTTCATCGACGAGATCGACGCCGTCGGTCGTATGCGCGGCGCCGGCGTCGGCGGCGGTTCCGACGAACGGGAACAGACGCTCAACCAGATCCTCAGCGAGATGGACGGCTTCACGCCCAACGAAACGGTCATCGTCATGGCCGCGACCAATCGGCCCGATGTTCTCGACTCGGCTCTCTTGCGGCCCGGTCGATTCGACCGCGCCGTCACCATCGATCGCCCGACCTGGCAAGGAAGATTGGCGATCCTCAAAGTCCATACGCGTAACAAGCCGCTCACGGACGATGTGAACCTCGAAGCGGTCGCGCGTAACATGATCGGCATGACCGGTGCCGACCTGCGTAATCTCGCCAATGAAGCGGCTTTGCTGGCGACGCGCGAGGGCAAGAGCCGCATCGATCGATCGGACTTCGAGAAGGCCGCCGATCGCGTCTTGCTCGGGGCCAAGCGCGAGGAGATTCTGTCGGCCGAAGGAAAGCGGATGACGGCTTATCACGAGGTCGGCCATGCTCTCGTCGGTTGGTTGGAGCCAAAGGCCGACCCTCCGGCCAAGGTCTCGATCATTCCGCGCGGCCAAGCCCTCGGCGTTACCATGACGCCGCCGGACGAGGATCAGCACCATCGTGGTATGGATTACTACAAAGCGCGCCTGGCGATGATATTGGGCGGGCGAGCCGCCGATCGGCTGATCTATGGCCAAACGTATTCGGGCCACGAAAGCGATCTCAAACAAGCGACTCGCATCGCTCGCTACATGGTGACGCACTGGGGCATGAGCGAACGCCTTGGCCCGATGGCCTTCCGCGTCGGCGAGGAACACGTCTTTCTGGGCAAAGAGATTCAGGAGGCGCGCGACTTCAGCGAAGGTTCCGCCGCCCTGATCGATCAAGAGGTGCAGCAACTACTGCGCGAGGCCGACGATCGAGCGTTTGAGCTGCTGAGCCTGCACCGCGATAAGATGGAACGCCTCGTAGCCGCCTTGCTCCAGCGCGAGGAATTGCTGCGCGAGGAGATCGACCAGATCCTAAGGGCCGAGTCCAACGGTGTGGTTGCCCCGTCAGTCGATGGCGAGATGGCGAAGAGCTGAATGGATTTTTTATATCCCCCGGCTTGCCGGGGGTGAATTCAAAACCACCGACAAGCCGGGGGCTATATAAAGATGCCCTATTATTGATCCGATCATATATCCTTGCGAAACATGTCTTTGGTTGGGCCTTTATCTCTGACTCCTGTCTGTAAGATTTTCGTTACGACAGGCTTATCTTTTGCCGGATCTTCCTTGTCATCGCCCTCGGTCGTGATTGTGACTCTCATTCCTCTGTTAACCTTCTCGACAATGTTGGCGACAACCTTCGCGTATTTTTCCTTCGCGGACTTGTAATCTTGCTCAGGATTCTTGGGAAAGAAGCGGAATGTCGTCTTGTCGGTCACCTTGACTATGACTTCTTTGTCCGAGCCTTCAAACTTTACCGTAATGCTTTCATCATCCATTTTCATGATCTGGGCGTTTTTGTACTCCTTCGCAGACGCGGTTACGACAACCAAGGCGAATGCGAGCCCGGTGGCGGCGAGCAAACGGCTCATCTGAGAAATCTCCTTTGGGTGCCGGGCGTTCATCGCAGAAGGGCCACCCCCGGCAAGCCGGGGGCTATACAAAGAGAGGCCCGGCGAAGGTCGCCGGGCCTCTTGTGTTGATCGGAGATCCGATTCGCTTATAGATCTTTCTTGGCGGTGTCCTTGCCCTTGCCGCCCTTGCCCATTCCGCCGCGGCCGCCGCTGGTGACGACCTTCTTGGCGACGAGTTTGTCCTTCGCGGGATCTTCCTTGTCATCGCCTTCGGTGACGATGGTGGTCTTGGTGATACCCTTGTCCTTGGCGAATTCGAGGCGCTTGGCCAGCATTTCCTTCTTGGCTTCCTTCTCGGTGCCATCTTTGCCGACGCTGGCGAAGGTGGTCTTGTCGTTCAGCTTGACGACGACTTCCTTGTCCGAGCCTTCGAACTTGACGGTGATGCTGTCATCGTCAGCCTTCACGATCGTGGCGTTCTTGTACTCTTTGGCCGACGCGGTCACGACGACCATGACGAGAGCCAGAGCGGCTCCAGCAAACAAACGATACATGGGAATTACTCCTGTGTGAGACGAAAACCCCTGGCGAGCCAGGGACCACAAAAAGACACATCTGCAAGCATAACAGGCTCTCGACGAAGTTCGCTGAGCCTGTTGTGGAAATCGGAGACCCGATTCGCCTATAAGTCTTTGGTCTTGCCCTTGTTGTTCTTGTTGCTGATGGTGATGACGACTTTCTTGGCGGTGAGCTTGTCTTTCGCGGGATCTTCTTTGTCATCACCTTCGGTGATGATATTGGACTTCACGCCATTTTTGGCCTTTGCAAAGGTCGCGCTCACTATTTCCTTCTTGGCTTCTTTCTCGGTGCCATCTTTGCCAATGCGGGAGTAGGTTGTTTTGTCGTTCAACTTGATGGTGACTTCTTTGTCAGAGCCTTCAAACTTGACGGTGATGCTGTCATCATCCGCACTGACCTTCACGATCATGGCGTTTTTGTACTCTTTGGCCGACGCGGTGACGACAACCATGACGAGAGCAAGCGCAGCACCAGCAAACATACGATACATGGGAATTACTCCTGTGTGAAACGAGAACCCCCAGCGAGCCAAGAACTTCAAAAAGACAAATCCGCAAGCGCAACAGGCTCGACGAAGATCGCCGAGCCTGTTGCGGAATTCGGAGATCCGAATCGATTATAGGTCTTTCTTGGCGGTGTCCTTGCCCTTGCCCTTGCCGCCGGTGGTGACGACTTTCTTGGCGACGAGCTTGTCCTTCGCCGGATCTTCTTTGTCATCGCCTTCGGTGGTGATGGTGGCTTTGGTGCCATTCTTGGCCTTCTCGAGGCGCTTGGCCAACATTTCCTTCTTGGCTTCCTTCTCGGTGCCATCTTTGCCGACGCTGGCGAAGGTGGTCTTGTCGTTCAGCTTGACGACGACTTCCTTGTCCGAGCCTTCGAACTTGACGGTGATGCTGTCATCATCCGCCTTCACGATCGTGGCGTTCTTGTACTCTTTGGCGGACGCGGTCACAACGACCATGACGAGAGCAAGAGCGGCACCTGCGAACAAACGATACATGTGAGTAACTCCCCTGTGATGCGAACTATCCACAACGAAAAAAACCTCCGGCCCCATGCCGGTGGTCGTTGGCTCGAATAGAAACCTGCTGCCAATAGCCTTGCCGCGCACGGAATGAGCCTGTCCGGCTTCGCGGCTAAAGGTATTAACCACAAGTTAGACGCGAGGTTCCGCCCTGTCCAGTGTTTTCTTCATGAAACTGTCGAGAACGGCTCAAGAATGAAAAGATGAGGAAAACTTTAGGTAAATCGGCGGTAAGCGAGGGGTTCGACGGGAAGTCTGACGCTTTTTCAGGCCGCGACGCCTTGGAGGTGAAACGCGGCGTTTAGGGTGCTGACGGCTGCCTTCGCGCCGTCGCTCCGCACGACCGAAATGCCACAGGGATCGAGCTGCATCAGCGGCCCGCAACTCAAAGACAACCCGAGCAAGCCGGCCAGATAGGTCAAGTTGACCAGATAAGGACTGACGACCAAGATCGAAGCGCCTTGATGACGCCGCAAGAGTTCATCGAGTACCGGCATCACCCGGGCTTGTAAGCGAACGAGCACTTCACCGCTCGGATCAGCGACGCGGATCGCCTGCCAATCCAACCGATCCCAGTGACTGAAATCACTCTCCGCGAGCGACTCGAGCGCGATTGGCTCCAGCCCATGCGGTCGGGCGACGATCGTGGCGGTCTGAAGCGAGCGGAGCGAAGAGGAGCTGTAACAGTGATCGATTGGCCGGATGCCAAGCACGTCGCGCGTCGCCTCGGCCTGCTTGACGCCAATGCCGCCTTCGGTGGCGCCATCGCGGATCAGGTAAAGAACAGTCGGGTTCGCATCGCGCTTGGGCATCCGCGCCCCTTCCCAGCAAACGGCCAATGGACGATCGGAAGACGCGGGATGATGCCGAGAGGGTGGGGAAAAAACAAGCCGGGTTTGTCTCAATACGCAGTAGTGCGCCGCCTAGACTAAATTTACGGGTGGCACAGACATTCCTGTCTGTGCAGCAAAAGGCACATTCGTCGGTTCCCGCACAGACAGGAATGTCTGTGCCACCGTAAATTTAGTCTGGACGGCGCAGTAGTCACCGTGTCGCCGCGAGCCTTGCGGCGACACGCGTTGCTTCGACGAGGCTGCCGGCGTCCGCCATTCCTTTTCCCGCGATGTCGTAGGCGGTTCCGTGCGCGACGCTGGTGCGAACGATCGGCAGACCCGCGCTGATATTTACCGCGCGGCCTTCGCCCAGCAGTTTCAAGGCGATATGGCCCTGGTCGTGGTACATGGCGACGACGCCGTCGAGATGGCCATGCCGGGCGCGGACGAACAACGTGTCACTCGGCCAGGGGCCGCTCACATCAAGGCCGCGGCTCCGCGCTAGTTCGACAGCGGGAGCGATAAGTCGCGCCTCTTCATCGCCGAATAGGCCGCCGTCGCTGGCGTGAGGATTGAGCGCGGCGACGCCAAGGCGTGGCCGACGACCGAGCAATCGGCGCTGCAGGCCGTCGAGCAAGAGTGCCTTTTCCAGGATCGCGTCTGTCGTGATATGGCGAAACACGTCGTGAAGGGCCATGTGCAGCGTCACGTGCGCCACGGCGAGGTCGCCAACCGCGAGGACCATGGCGAATTCTTTGACGCCCGTGCGCTCGGCGAGAATCTCGGTGTGCCCAGGATACGGCAACCCTGCCGCGTGCAGCCCTTCCTTATGGAGCGGCGCGGTGACAATGCCGTCAGCGCTGTGGTCAAGGCACCAGTCGATCGCCTGACAGAGGAAGTCATAAGCCGCTCGACCCCCTGCCGCGGTGATCGTGCCGGGCCGAATCCGCGACAAATCCTGCGTCGTGGCCTGGATGCAAGGAATCGTCTCAGCGGTCGGCGTGGCTTCGCTCGGATGAGGAATGGTTTGCACTTCAGTTTTCAAGCCGGCCTGCTCGAGACCGCGCCGCATCCAGAGCGGATCGCCGACAACCACTGGTCGGCACAGCGGCAACAAGTCGGGCCAGGCGCGGGCGACGATCTCCGGCCCGATGCCCGCGACATCGCCCAGGGTTATGAGAAGAAGAGGGGTTTTCGTGGCCATGTTATGTCTTCGTAGGCGCAGGCGCCAGAGGTCGAGCCAGCAGGATCACCAGCCGTTCCAGCTGGGTCCGGGCTGGCAGGTCGCTCGAACCTTTCAGCCCGAGATCGGTCTGCACTAACCAATCATAGAGCTGCGCCAGCCGTCGGCGTCCGAGATGGCGCATTTGCTGTTCCAGGCCGCGGCGCACGAACGGTTGCACGCCGACTTGATCCATCGCCTCACCCAGGGAAATACCCTGACCACTCAGGGCCGCGACCTGGGCCATGCGCCGCAGTTGCATGCTGAACGCCCCGAGTAGCTTGATCGGCTCCTCGCCTTGGGTCAGCAAGCGATCGAGGAACGCCAAAGCTTGAGCGGTTTGCCCGTCGCCGATCAGGTCGAAGATCTTCCAGGTCGATTCCGCGCGGCGGTTGCCTACGAGCGCATCGACATCTTTCGCGCTGATCTTCGCGGCGGTGCCGACGTAGCTCGTCAACTTGGCCATCTCTTGATCGAGCTGCCCCATTTCGGCGCCGACATAATCGACCAGCATCCGCGCCGCGTCTTGTGTCAACGGCTTGCCATGATGGGCGGCGGACCATTTCGCGCACCAGTCGACCAACTTGGCCGCCGGCGGCGATTTGCACGCGATCGACC
Organism: uncultured Planctomycetaceae bacterium; assembly: GCA_963790585.1. Classification (GTDB taxonomy): domain Bacteria; phylum Planctomycetota; class Planctomycetia; order Gemmatales; family Gemmataceae; genus CAWBOY01. The sequence goes on along the minus strand of CAWBOY010000007.1, from coordinate 400,621 downwards.
CCGCGTCAGGCAGCATTTTGGCCAGCTTTGTCGTCGCGGGAAACGTGGCCACGGTCAACACGAGGACGCCGCGGGCCGTCGGCTCAGCAAAGTATTTTTCGAGCCGCGCACGCTCGCGCGTCACAAAAGTGTCGGCCTCTTCGATGACGACGAGCCGGCGCGGACTGAGGAAAGGGAGCGTTTGCAATTCGTCAAAGATCTCGGCGTAGTTCGCCTTATCGCCGGCGTAGGTTGATAGGCCGAATTCGCCGCCCTCCGCGCCGAGGACCAGCGTGCGCAGAGACTCGACGACGCGCTGTTTTAGAAACGGCTCATCGCCGTGCAGGACGTAGATAGGCTGGGGCTTGGCTTTCGCGGGGCGATCGAGGAAGGTGAGGCTGTCCATGGGTGTCTTACTGAGCTGAAAGCGACCGCAGAGGATTCTGCATTCAAGAGCCGGGAGCGTCAGCGACCGGAGAGCATTGCATTCGTTCAGATTTTCTCAGGTCGCTGACGCTCCCGGCTCTTGAATGCGGAAACTACATACTCACATCACGGACTCATCGGATTCGTGGGATTCATCGGCCCCGCGTTCGCACCGATCGCTTTGATGACCCGCGCTTTGGGAATCTTCAAGTCGGTCGGCTTCGCCTGGGTCGAGACGGCGAAGCCACTGTTGCCGGCCTGGTCGACGGCTTCGACGCGAATGTAGACGAGATCGGGCAGCTTCTTATCTGGGTCGCGGCCATTGTCAGCATTATAGGCCACAATGTCCCAGACGTAGACGCCGTCGTTGAATAGCTCCGTGGCAAACGGCTTCCACGGGCCTTCGGGAGTGGGACCATACTGAAGGTTAATCGGCCGGGCGGCGATATGAAGATCCTTCGCGGTCCAGCGGATCGTCAGTTTGCCGTGATAAAGCCCGGTGCCCATTTCCAGCGAGCGCAGCTCGACCACCGGCGGCACCGAATCGACTTCGACCCAAAACTGTGGCTTATCCGTCGCCAGGCGCGGCGGCGGCTCGGAAAGGCCGGCCCCGCTCTTGGCGATGAGCGTGAAGCCATAACGGCCGTCTTTGTCCACGCTGACGGTGAACGGCCCCTTTTCAGGAGCTGCTTCAGGGTATTTATCCCATTTGCCGTCTCTTAATATGTATACTTCGACTTCCTTGACCTTCGAGTCGCCCACGTCATCGATGTTGTAATCGAGCGAAAACTTGCGCACATTGACAAGCTGGACGTCGCCGCGATTGTTGTCGGCAGGCGTCGGCGTGTAGGGCGGCGGAATTGTGTTGTTGTTCATGCCGACAGGTGCCGCACCAATGCCCGCACCGCCTGCTGCGCCGCTCGGGGTCAGAGTAATCTCTTTCGTCGTCGTGTTGCCGGCGTTGTCCGCGACGCTCATGCGAACGCGGTAAGTGCCGGCGGCAGCGGCGTTCCAGGCATGATTGCCGATCGAGTTTTGCATCGTCTGCAAAGGTAGCCAATCGCGGCCGCCCGGCGGCAGATAGTCGAATGTGAGCGAGCTGTTCTTGATGCCCGAGGTGTCGTCGCTGACGTCCCATTCAAACGCGGCGTTGCCGTCGCGCGATGAGATGGCACGGTAAACATTGACCCGCGGCGGCGTGCGATCGACGCAGACTTTCAAACAGGGCGTATTGAGGTCGAGCTTGGCGGGATGATAGACGCCATTGGTGTCGAGCGTCTGAGCGACGAAGTAATACCAGCCATCGTGATCGGTCGTAAAGTTAAACGACTTGTCGGTCGGCTTGCCGACGCCGATTTCGCGGAAGCTCCGGCCCATGTTCTCGCTGCATTGCAGGTAGACGCGATTGATCGATTTCTCACCGCCCGGGTCGGTGTTGAACGGAATGAGAAACGACCATTGCCGCGAGTAAAACGGTCCTTCCGGAGCTGGCGGAGCGGCGAAGACCGGGGCGGCCACGAAGGCACCGAGGACCAGGCTGAGCAAGCCGATGGTCCGTCTGAGCCGACGATGAATGAGATCAGAGGCCATGTTCCCGTTTCTCCCCCGCACCAAAGGCGGTGGACCGTCAGCCTTGCCGCGCCGGCCTCAACCGGATTGCGTCAAGACGTAGGGGTTCTACCGTATTAGGGTATCGACGGCGCGAAGGGGAAAACTTGAGGGGGCATTTTTCTGGGCTCGCCAGTATTCTGAGTCGGAAGTTCGTTCAAAAAACCGCAAGCCGTGGCCGGGGTCGGTAGTCCGACCCCGGTTTGGCCTTCGCGCCTCTAGAGAACCGGGGTCGGAGTACCGACCCCGGCCACGGCTCAACGGAGGACCGTCGCGCCAAAAATGCGCTACACGTTGGCGCGACGGTCCGTCGATCTAACCACTTGTCCTGTTTAAGTTTACAATGAGACAAGGACCGTCGCGCCAAAACGTCACGCGGGTACCCCCCTCCCCGCCAGGATGCAAAGTCAATCTCTCTGGATCGGGAGGCACAGGCCTTTCTCTTACTCTTGACCCAATTCTTCGCAGTCGTTAAGCAAGCCCTCCCGTATCCCTTAACGAGGGCCTGGTATGCGACCCCTATCGTCTTTCTCGACATTCTTCGCCGGAATCCTGCTTTTGGCAGCGCCGGCCTGGTCTCGCGCGGCGGAGCTGCGCTATTTCGACGACGCGGCGTTGCGGGCCGTGCAGTTCTACGACCTCGACGAAGGATGGGTGGTTGGCGATGAGGGGGTAGTCTGGCATTCGATCGACGGCGGCCGTAACTGGGAACGCCAGTCGACCGGCGTGCGGGCTTCACTTCGCTCGGTCCACTTTCTCGATCCTTATACCGGCTGGATCGCTGGCCGCGAGGAGCTGCCTCAAGGCGGCAGCGCGGGGATCTTGCTCTTCACCCGCGATGGCGGCTTGAATTGGAAACGGCTCCTCGGCAATTCGCTGCCCGGCCTCAATTTCGTCCGTTTCGTCGATGAGAAAATCGGCTTCCTCGCGGGCGATGGCTCCGATCAGCTGCCGAGCGGTCTCTATCAGACCAGCGACGGCGGCAAAAACTGGCAGCCGGTACCGGGGCGACGCACCGCCTCATGGCTTGCGGCTCATTTCGGCCCAGGCGGCGCGGGGATCCTCGCCGGCGCCTGGATGAAGATGGCCACCCTGCGCGGCGACCACCTGGTCAATGGCGACACCGACTCGCTCGGCGGCCGTAACCTGCGCGGCCTCTGCATGATGGATGACAAAAACGGCATCGCCGTCGGCGACGGCGGTCTCGTACTCATGACTCACGACGGCGGCACCAAGGAATGGCCCCAACTCGACGTCGGCCTCTCTCCCGAGATGCGCGCCAATTGGGACCTCCATTCCGTCCATGCGGTTGGCTCGAAAATCTGGATCGTCGGCCGGCCCGGCTCGGCCTTGCTGCATAGCCGCAACCAGGGCAAATCGTGGGAGGTCATCGCCACCAAGCAACCGTTGCCGCTCTATGGCATCTTCTTCAAAGACGAGCAACACGGCTGGGCAGTCGGCGAACTCGGTCAAATCCTGGCCACCGGCGATGGCGGCAAGACATGGCAAATCCAACACCGCGCCAGCCCGCGCACCCCGGCCCTGATGGTTCACTCACGGGGCGAATCGACAGCGCTCGATACGGTCGCGGTCCTCGGCGGCGTCGACGGTTACATGACCGCCGCTCTGCGGGTGACCGGCCCCGACTTCACGAACGCCGCTCCCGCCCGCGCCACCGAGATGATGCGTTACAACGCCGCCGTCCGTCTGGCGGGCGGCGTCAGCGGTGAGATGCTCTGGCAGTTCCCGCTACCCTCGCACATTCCCACGAACGACCCCCAAGCCATCCTCGCCGCATGGGACCAGCTTCACGGCGGTCGCGCGGCCGATCAACTGGTGCGCCAATTGGTGTTAGCCCTGCGCATGTGGCGGCCCGATGTCATCGTCACAGATAATTCTGATCGTGAAACCTCGGAATACGCGGTCGAGCCGATGTTGGCCGAGGCACTGCAAGAAGCTTTCCGTCAAGCCGGCGATCCGAAATGCTTCCCGGAACAGTGCAGCACCCTCGGCCTCGATCCCTGGAAGGCGAAGAAACTCTATGCCTGCTGGCGCGGTCGGGCCCAGGCCAACGTCATGCTCGATCTGACCGAGATCAAGCCATCCCTTGGCACCAGTCCGCAGGATTTCGTCCGCGAGGCGAGCCTGATTCTCTGCACGGATGCCGCTCCAGCCCCGGCACAGCGTGGCTTCCGTCTCCTGGCCGATCATCTGGAAAACGCGGCAGCGCACACCCATCTGATGGATGGCACCAACCTCGCCCCCGGCGGCGAAGGCCGACGAACCATGACCGGCCTCGACCGCGCCACCGATGCCGAGATCAAGGCATGCCGGCAAGCGGCCCTGCTCCGTTCGCTCGCTGAGACGCCGATGAAGGGCCTGAACAGTGCCGATCGTCTGCTTGCCCAGATCGGCCCGATGACCGCGAACCTGCCCGACGCGCAGGCCGCCCGCGCCATCCATGCTGTCGCCACTCAGTTCGCACGGGAGGGGCAATGGAGCCTGGCCCGCGAATCGTATCTCTTGTTGGCTGATCGCTATCCCGCTCAACCTTTGACGATCGACGCTTTCCGCTGGCTGCTCAAGCACAACAGCAGCAGCGAGGCTCGGCATCGGCACGAACTGGGCCAGTTCCTCGTCGTCCGCGAGGAAGAGATCGTGTCGAAGGAGCGAGCGCCGCTGCCCTCGCTCATGGGCGAGCGGAAACCGTCGTCCGTTCCCGACTTCGGGACGAAGACCACCGAAGTCAAAGTCATCGGCGAGCCGATCCGCGCGAAGACGCACAGGAGCTGCTCGAAATGACGCGCGGCAAGACCGACCTGACGCAGGGCGCCCGGGCGACCGCGCGGCAGTGGTATCAGGGCGCTCTCGATTTGGAGAATCGCCTTCGAGGCTTCGGTCCCCTCTTCGCCAATGACCCGGCGATCCAGTTTCCATTGCAGTCGGCCCGCCGCCATCTCGGCGACTTCGAGACGCCTTTGGGTTGGTATCGCCAGTTTGCGCAACAGCAACCGGAAGGCCCGTGGCGCAGCGCCGCCCTCGCCGAGCTTTGGCTCGCCAAGCGCAGCGGCCCACCGCCCAAGCCGACTGCCTATTGCCGCGCCATCGATAGCCGGCCGATGCTCGACGGCAAGCTCGACGAGCCATTCTGGCAATCGATCACGCCGTTGCAGGCCAAGGGCGTCAACGGTGAACCGGTAAAGGATGAAGAAAACAAAGAGGTCCGCTTACTCCAAAACGCCACCGGCGACACCAACAAAGACTACCCGACCGAGGTCAAGCTGGCGTATGACAAGGAGTATCTCTATGTCGCGGTGCGTTGCTTCCATCCCGAGGGGATGTCGGTGCCGCCGGCGACGACGCGCAAGCATCACGAAGATCTGCGAAAATTCGACCGAGTCAGTCTGGTGATCGACCTCGACCGCGATTACTCTACTTGCTTCCAGCTGCAGATCGATCAGCGTGGTTGCGTCGCCGAGGATTGTTGGGGCGATAAGACCTGGGACCCGCGCTGGTTCGTCGCCGTTCACACCGAGCCGCGTGTCTGGGTCGCGGAAGTGGCGATCCCGCTGGCGTCGCTGACCAGCGAACCGATCACGGCAGGCAACCCCTGGGCGTTCAACGTCGTCCGCGTCCTGCCGAATCGCGGCGTACAAGCCTGGTCCTTGCCCGCCGAAACGCCTGAGGCTACGTTGCGACCCGAAGGAATGGGTTTACTGATGTTCACCAAGGATATGAATCAACAGGCAACATCGAAGCGGTAAATCTTTCTATAGCCCCCGGCTTGCCGGGGGTTATACACGAGACATCCATGAACATCCTGACCTATATCCTCATCGGCGCCATCGTGGGCACCATCAGCGGCGCCCTCGGCATCGGCGGCGGTATTCTTCTCGTGCCCGCCTTGATCTGGATCTGTCGCTTCGACTACTCCACCGCCGCCGGCACGAGCCTCGCCATTCTCGTCCCGCCCGTCGGACTCTTGGCCGCGCTCGAGGCCTATTCTAAAGGCCGCGTGCGTCTCGACGCGGCTGTCTGTATCGCGTGCGCCTTTGCCTTGGGCGCCTATCTCGGAGCCGTCCTGGAGCCGCGCGTTCCGCAAGCGACCATACGGCTCTTTTTCGGTCTCTTGATGATGTTCATCGCCATCCGCTTCATCTTCTCCGCTGACACCTCGGCGACGCCGGCGCTCATGGGCCTGATCGCCATGCTCGTATCGTGGTTTGCCTATCTCGGCCTTACAGCGCTAGGCCGTCGCTACCTACCGCCCCCCAAACCCCTCAGCGACCAAATCCGCAACGCCGCCGAGCGGACGCATGATGGGACAGATTATTACATATAGTCCGTTGTCCAGACTAAATTTACGGGTGGCACAGACATTCCTGTCTGTGCGTGAACAGGTGGGACAGACGTTCCTGTCTGTGTGGGAACCGACGAATGTGCCTTTTGCTGCACAGACAGGAATGTCTGTGCCACCGGTAAATTTGGTCCGTAGTCCGTAGCAAAAAACGACAGGGGCCGCGTCACCCACATACGGTTGACGCGACCCCTGTCGTTTTTTGCTACGGACTACGGACTAATTTACTTCTTCGGCAGAATCGTTGGGATCGTCTCGATGATCTTCTCGACGTCGGTGTCCTTCATTTCGCCCTTCTTGAAGGTGAAGTTAGCCTTCGCCTTGCGATTGACGTAGAGAACGACGGTGACGTCCGCGTCCTTGGCGACGTTGTAGCCTTCAGGACCGGCTGGGTTGTCGATGCTGAGAACGGTCTTCTTCAGCTTGGTCTCGGAACACATCGTCTTGAGTTCTTTTTCGAGGTTCTTGTCCGCGCTGCAGAAGACAACGAAGCTGCCCATTTTGCAGTCGTCGTTCTTGGCGGTGCAAGCGTCGATCTTGGTGATGAGCTTCGTGAGGTTCTCGTTCGGTTCGCGAGCGAAAATCATCGCGACCGGGTTGCTGCCATTCGAGCAATAAAGGCAGTTCTTTTCGCCGGCCTTGTCGCCGTTGATGTTGAGCGGGTGGAACGGACCAGCGAGGGTCTCGCCGGGTTGCGGGCCCGACTTCAGGCCTTCGGCCGCGATCACGACGCCGGCCAACACGAACAGGCTGACAGCTGCGGTAAAGAGAGACTTCTTCACGTGTGCGTTCTCCTTGTGAGAGGACTGAAACGAAACAACCCGGACAACCTGCGTGGGGCTGTCCGGGTGTTATTGTAGTGTGAACTAACCGAGAAACAACCGGCTTACTTCTTTTCCTGGGCGATGCCCTTGAGGTAAGCTTCGATGGCGTCACGATATTTCGGCGGCAGATCGCGGGTCAATTCGACCATCGCCTTGGCTCGCTCTTTCTCGGGGAGCTTGCCCCAAACCTGAGCCAGTTCCTTGAATTTCTTGTTGTCGACCGTGCCCGGGCCGCTGATGCCGCCGAGTCGGCTGTCGTCGAGCGGATTGCCTGGCTTCATGCTGTTCGGGCCATCCTGCTTCTCGCCGCCGTTGGGGCAGTTGCCGCCGCCGCTGCAGTTGCCCTTCTTCTGGTTTTCCATCTCTTTGATCATTTCATTGAGACGGACGACGACTTCGCGTTCGATCTTCTGGGTCTTCTCGCCGCCACGGGTGAGATTGAGACGACGATGGATGTTTTCCATCTTGCGAGCGATCCAGCCGAGATCCTTGTCCTGCCAGCTCTGCATGTCGAAGTGCATCAGAACCGCAACCATTTTGTAGCGTTCCGGAACTTCGGAAACGTCTTCGAGCAGACGGACGATGCTGTCGGTCGCTTCGGGCTGCATCATGAGGCCATGTTCGCAGACAGCCTTGTTGAAGAAATAGGCGGCCGGCTCGATGGTCTGATCGGCTTTGACGAGACGAAGAGCTTCGAGAGCGTCTTCGTAAACTTTGCGATTGGCGAGAGCCTTGGCATAGGCAACCGTCAGGTTGGCACGGACAAAGGAGGGAACCTTTGTGTCCTTGAGGTAGCTCGGGACGCCTTCGGGGGCGGGAGCTTCCGGGTCGCGGGCCAGCTTGAGCAGCTTGGCGGCATTGTCATCGCCGAGCGCGAAGGTGTCAGCCAGCTTGTCCACGAGAGGCCGATCGGCAGACGACCAGACGGCGTCGAACGACTTGGCGTCGAACTTGCCAGTGGCGGTCAGCCACGCCTTGGCCTTGGCTTCGACATCTTTGGCATTGACCGATTGCAGCAAGCCAAAGCTGATCGTGTCTTTTTTGCCCGCGTCCGCGGCGAACGCCGGACCGCAAAGCAGCGTCGCTGCCAGGCCTAGGGTTAGCATCCGTAAGTACCGAGTCATGAACTCTCTCCTGTCTTTAATGTAGACGCGGCATCTTGCCGCGTATACTCAGATTCAGACGCGGCAAGATGCCGCGTCTACATTAAAACTAGTAGAGGCCCTCAACTGCCCGCCCGTCATTTCTTCGGGCCAAGCAGATCTTTCACGAGACTCTCAACATCGCTCATCCCATAGGGATGTTCTGGGTCTTCACTGGTGAACTTTTTCGAGCGCCGGCCTTCCCGGTCGAAGACGAACGTCGCCGGTACGCTCCCGATGCCCCACTTAATGTCGCACACCGTCCAACCATCTTCCAGAAGATAATTGGAAAAATATGCTTTCTTGTCGTTCAGGAAAGTAAGAGCTTTGGGCCGATCCGCTTCTGTCGACTTCTGCGGGATGCAGACCGACATGCATACCAGCCCTTTATCGCCGTACTTTGCGTGCATCTCGACCAGATGCGGAAACTCTTTCTTGCAGGGCTCGCAGAAGATACCCCAGATATCGACCACGACTACCTTGCCGCGCTGCGCTTCACGGCCTCGACCAGCTGCGGATACTCGATTGTCTTGAGAGACACGTCGCCGCTTTCTTTCGCCGGCTCCGCGTTTGAGTTCCCGGTAACAAAGACGAAGGAACCGAGAAGACCTATCCCAATAAACCCAAAAAGAGAGGCCAGGTAGCGAACGGTCATGGTAAGACCCCAAATTTAGGCGTCGCGTTGCTCACTTCCGCGAATATTCTATCGCACAACCGCGCGACCGCGTCTCCGACTTGAGAACCTTCTCGCCCTTGAGCACCGCATCGACGGCGTCTTCAAGGTACTTCGCTTTCACCTTCTTCTCATCGATCTGATCATCCATCGCGCCGTGATAGACCACCTTGCGCCGCTTATCAAGGACATAAAATTCCGGCGTCGTCACCGCGCCCAGCTGCCGCCCGATCGTCTGCGATGGATCGGACAGATACGGAAAATTAAACTTCTGCTCCTTCGCCACTTCTTTCATTTTATCCAAATTGTCGTCGGGCGCGATACTGACACAGAGCGCGACGAGATCTAGCTTGCCATCATATTTCTTGGCGAAGGCCACCAGCCGCTCCTGATATTCCTGGGCAACCGGGCAAGAGTTGCAGGTGATTACGAGGACGACGACGTCCTTCTTATAATCCGCCAATGCATGTTCCTTGCCATCCACGCCTTTGAGCGCGCTGAAACTCGGAGCTGTATCGCCAATGCGCACACCAGCGCCATCAGCAACATTCACGAATGCCAAAGCAAAAAGAAAGACCAGGACACGACGCGACATGACGCCTCCAGGCACGGATGGGCAATCGGAGAGGAGAGGAGTAGCGAGGGAGAGTACTCAATTCCATTCGGCATAATAAGGATAGGTGAAACAGAGTGTCAAGGAGAAACCCAAAGAGCCATGCACGGAGGGTGAGCAGCTGTTACTTGGGTGGGAAATTCGCATGGTTGCTCGTAAGCTAAAGGGAAGCTGGAAATCTACTTTGATTCTTCACAAATGGGAGCGAAGCCATGCCTACCCAACCCGCTTCTGCTGTCGCTAACCAAACACGCGAACAACGAATCGAAGCCCTTATGAAAGAGCTTCAGCCTCTGGTCGATGCCACGGTTCGCCAGTTGGTGGAGCGGGCGGTCGATGTGCCGGAAGCGCAGGAGTTCGGTGCCATTGATTTTGAGTTTCGGGACGCGGGGCAGAAGTTGGTCAGCGAGGTCCGGCAAGCCAGTTTGGCGAGCCGGAAAAAAAGGGCTACGTAGGTTGTAGCGTCACCTGTCCAGACTGCACGTATGCGGCGAAATTTCACTCCTTCCAACAACGTCGGGTCCTGACGATTCATGGGGAGATGCAGGTTCGGCGAGCCTATTACTACTGCGGTCGGTGCAAGCAGAGTTTTATTCCCTACGACGACGCGTTGGGGCTCATGGACGAGATCAGTCCGGGACTGGTTCCCCTGGTCTGTTTGGCCGGGACGCTGTTACCCTTTGCCGACGCAGCCGAGGATGTGCTGAAACGCTTTTCGGGAGTGCGTGTGTCGACCTCGACAGTGCTGCGAACCACGGAGGGCCAAGGCGAGCGTTTGCGGGCGCAACAAAAAGAAGGGCGGATGGTCGAGCCGATCCAGCCCGAGCCGCACTGGACGGCGTCGCGGCCGCAAGGCCAACCGACGGCCTATGTGGGCTTGGATGCGTTCAGCGTGCCGATGCAAGGAGCGGGTGGCGGCAAAGCAGAACATCGGATGTTGTACACGGCGTTGCTGTACACACCGCGGAAAGAGCATACGCGTTACCTGGTCGACTTTGAACTGGATGCGTTAGCGGAGCAAGTACGGTCGCAGGCACGGGGGCTAGGGATCAAGCAGGTGAGCGAACTGATTGCAGTGACCGACGGCGGCAATGGTTTGGAGGAGGCGTTGCAACGACACTTGGCCGACTATTTGACGACGATATTGGATTGGTATCACGCCGCCGAACACCTGTGTGACTTCGCGAAGGTTTTGTATGGCCGTGATGAAGAGGCCCGGAAACAGTGGCAAGATCAGGCGAAAGGGATTTTGTATGAGCACGGGGGCGAAGCGTTGCTCACCCACTTGCAGACAATCTCGTTGCCCCCGCGTGCGTCGGCGGAAGTTCAGGAGGAGTTGCGGAAACTAATTGGTTACTTCAAGAACAATCGCCATCGCACCGATTATCCGACGTATCGGAGAAACGGCTGGGACATAGGCAGCGGTCCGACGGAAGCGGGTTGCAAGATCATCGGCGCACGCTTGAAGGGATCGGGCATGCGTTGGGTCGAGGATGGAGCGGCCACGGTGGCAGCGTTACGAGCTCTGTATGTCAGCGGCGGCAAAATCTGGGACGGCTTTTGGTCCCAGCCCCACCGAGCGGCGGCTTGAAAGTCACCCAAGTAAAAGATGCACACCCATGCACGGAGCACAGCGCACGAAGCGGGCAAAACCAGGCCATCCGCCAATTATGAGAAAACCTCGAAAATTCGTTGCGCCGAAACACACACAACCCCTGAACGAATTCACATAATCTTCACAAATGACGCAAATGTAAGTAAAGAATATAGTTAAATCATTCGTGACTCGTGACGCCTTAGATTTGACTCGACGGCATCATGCGTAGAACGTCCGTCCGTGGCAAATGCGAGTGCGCATCTGCGCCACCTTTTTCCCATGAGCGGCTCATGCCCCTTGACAACCCACCTCTGAGAGATTTATCATCTTTCTTACCAGGAAAGGAACTGCACGTATTCCGTTCCTGGAGATGACCTCGTTTTTTCATCGGCCTCGCCGGGAGCATGATCGCTCGCGGCGAGGTTTTTTGATATATCGAGATCAATCCTCCCTTCTTCTCGCGCGAGCCAGTCCCATGATCGAAGGCTTCCCGCCCGAAATCCGTGTCCAGGAACTCGGCGATGGCGTCCGCTACGACTTACCTGTCTGGAAAGGCGGCTGTGCGTTCGCCTTTGCTCTCGTTTTGCTCCTGCCCGCCCTGCTCATGACATCCGGAGGAGTAGCCGGAATCTTCATCGCCGGCGGGATACTCCTCGCCAACCCGGTAAATAGTGTGGTAGTGGGAATTATCTCAGTATTCGCTTTTATGCTCGTGCTCGGTCCGATTATTGGCCTTTATGCGCTCTGGTTTCTCTTCGGAAACACGCAAATCCTCCTTTCGCCCGATGAACTTACCGCGACGGCCTGGCTCGGCGCGTTTCCCTTTGCACGGCGCCGATGGCCCACGGCGCAGGTGACGAAGTTCGTCGTCTTGTCCGATGCCAAGCAGACAGCCGCCGAGCTGTTGGCCATCGGTCCTAATCGACATTTCCTCTCGCTTGCGTCCCGATATAGCTATGGCTGGCTCTGGTACCTCGGCTCCGACATCGCGGAGCGACTGAACGCGCGCAAGCCCGCGGCGCCGATCGAAGTCGCCGTCGAATGGACCGACTTCCGCGGCGAGCGCGCCGAGCAGCCAGCCCGGAGCCGGATCGTCGTTCAGGAAGATGATGGCTTGGTCTTCACGATCCCGTCCGCGGGCCGTTGGAATGCGATGACTTGTTTCAGCCTGCTTTGGTTCGGAATGCTACTCATCATGAGCCTGTTCTTGGTCGCTGTTTGGCAAGGCCCCGGCGCGCTGATTTTCGCGGCCATATTGGGGCTGCCGTTCTTCGTCGGACTGATCCTCTTGCTAGTGGGGCTGCATCTCGCCAAGCGCCGCGTCATCATCACCGTGCGCGACGACCAGCTGACCGTCCGCCGCGAGGGCCTATTCGGCGCGACCGAAAAGCATTGGGCCCGGGAAGACCTCGCCGCGATCAATGCCTTACAAGAATGGCGCAAGCACGTGACGCACGACGCAAATACACATGCCACGTCAACAACCTATCAATTGGCAACTATGCTTCGGATCGAGGATGCGAAGGGAGGCGTATTCACCCTGGAAGGGAACTATGGGATGAATCCCGCGACAGCCCCCGCCGAGTGGGAGTGGCTGGCGACGCAGCTGCGCGGGGTTTTTGAGCTTCCGGGAGCCTAAGAGCGTCAGCGAGCGGAGCACGTTTTCAAGAGCCGGGAGCGTTAGCGACCGGAGAAAATCTGAACGAGTGTAACTCGCTCCGGTCGCTGACGCTCCCGGCTCGCCAGGACAGAATACTCCGAAAAACGCGAGAGGCCGGCACCTCGTCAGGTGTCGGCCTCTCGCGTTGACAACACTTCTTAGCGCCTGAGCTTAGCGAGCGGCGACTGCTTCGCGAACGTCGTTGAACGCCACGCCGACGGCCTGGCCGCCACGGACATCGACAACCTTCTCCATGGTCACCGTCTTGCCCTCGCGGACGATTTCCGCGCGGAGAGTATAGGTGTACTCCTTGGCCGAGCTCAGTTCCGGAGAGATGAAGGTGCGGGTCGCGGTGGTCGAGGTCGTCGCGATCTCATTGATGACGAGCTTCGCGTCGGCCGGCAAGGTCACCGTGATGGTGGCCGGGGCCAGGACAACGGCTTCGTTGACGCCGAACGTCATTGGAGCGCAGGAAACGCTGTTGCAGCTTGCACAGCCGCTGCTGACCGGAGCGCTGGCATAGCCCATGCCTGGGTTTGAATAAACCGGAGCTGCGCTGGCGTAACCGCCGCCGCAGGTCGAGCAACCAGCGGTCGGAGCAGCATAACCGCCGGTGTAAACCGGAGCGCCGCAGCCGCCGACTACCGGAGCAGTGCCGCAACCGCAACCCGAGGCGTGGCCGTGGCCTTTGAGCAACCCGCCATGCTTCGCATGACCGCAGCCCGCCGCGACGGGAGCGCACGTGGCAGCCGGAGCCGCACAGGTCGCAACCGGAGCGCTGCAACCACAGCCACCCTTCTTGTGACCGAGGTCCGCCATCTCGCCACCGGTCGACAGAGCCACCATCATTACTACGCTGTACATTCGAGATCTCCTATTCGTTCGTTCAAAGGAACCCGACCCTACGTTCGTCAATCGAGCCGTCTGGGGAAGAAGGCCGGTGGAAGGTAGAAAAAAGGAGAAGGGCTAACGTTAGCCAGGTGGACGGCGACTTGGGAGAGCTGACTCCACCTTTTTCTCCCCTCGATAAGAACCACGGAAACGAGACTCAAGCGAATCGTTGGGAGAGATTCAGAGTCTAACGGTCGTAGCAGTTCTATCGAGCGTGAGGGCATGGTAGAGGCGAAAAGAAGGGCCGTCAACAACAATTTAGGTTGACTGCCAAAAATAAATAGTTTTCAGAGATAGGCTAGGTTGCACTTTCTAGGTAAGCTGCGAAGACTTTAACGACGCAAACGCCCGTCTTTTAGGCTGATTTGGCGCGATCACGTACATCAAGAACCCCGTCTATTTAACCCGTTCTGTCTGACCATTGCCGAGCGAAAAAATTCTCGCTTCCGCGCTGCTCTGGCCGGCGGATCGGGTATTCTTATCAGAAGCTCCCCTCGTGCCGAAGGGGAAGAGGGCCAATCCATCCTCCCCTCTCCCTCAGGGAGAGGGGTCGGGGGTGAGGGAGCAAAGTCTGCGAAAACTTGACCCCCCCTCACCCCAACCCCTCTCCCCTAAAGGAGGCGAGGGGCTTCTGGCGCTCGGCGCCGCTGAAACACCCGTTCGAGGAGGCCCCCGCATGACGCAAATTGCCCCTGCACAATCTATATTGGAGAAACTCTGGGGAACCTACCGTCCCTGGCTCCTTCTTGGCATTGGTCTGGTCTTGACAGTCGCCGGCGTGGCGCTCGCGCAAATGACGTTTGATCCCGCCCCAAATTATCCAGACTACCTTGAACCGTGCGCCGGCGGCATCGAAGTGCATCCTTTCGAGCTGCCGCCGAATCGTCGTCTTCACGATCGAGAGGGCGTTCTCAGCGAAAGCTGGAACCCGTTGCGCGTTGCCCTGATCGGCGTCGGCCTGTTGCTCGCGGCGTGCGCCATTCAGGTGCGTTTGTCCACGGCCAAGTGGGATCTCGAAGCTCGACTCGGTTCGGCCGGCGTACTCGTCGTCGCCGCGTTGATCGCCATGCTCGCCTACCTGGGCATGGCGCAGAGATGGGACTCGGGCAAGATGCTGATGACGGCCCTGATCGTAGTTACAGTAGCCGGCGCGATCCTCGTGGCCTTGCCGCCGGTGCCGCGGAAGGTCCTGCTCAGCTTGTGGATCGTTTATCATTTCGGCGGCATTCTCGTCTCGATCATGCGCGAAGATCCGCTCGGCAAGATGCCGCCCTGGCTGCCCAACAAAGCCTGGGAGTATCTCTATCGGCCTTATCAGGGTTTCCTGTACCTCGGCAATGCCTATCACTTCTACGCACCTGACCCGGGGCCACCCGACCTGATCTGGTTTCGCATCGAGTATGCCGACGAATCGTCGCGCTGGGTCAACCTGCCAGTGCGCACCGCCTCGACCCTGCCGTTGCAATACACCCGCATGATCGCCATTGGCCCCTCGGTCGCCGCCCCGATGCCCCAGCGCGAGATGACCCCCGCGCGAATGCAAGAGTTGCGCGCGAAACGCTGGCGCGCCGGGATCATCAAGAAGATCCCGCCGGAGAACGAGGTCGACCTGTCGAATCAGCAGTATTTCGAGCCAAGCCCGATGGCCAAGGTCTACATCGCGTCTTATGTTCGGAAAATCTGCAACGACTACCCGCATCCGGATGGTGAGCCGGACGTGGCGATAAAAGCGGTAAAAGCCTACCGGGTCATTCATCAAATGTTGTCGCCGGAACAGCTGCGCAAAATCTGAAGCCATGGGACCCAACACTCTACGTGCCTTTCGTTTACGGCGAATTCAAGCCCGATGGCCAATTCACCGAGGACGGCCGGCAAGACCCGTTTCTCTACTGGCATCTGCCGATCATTCGTAAGCAGAGTACGGCCGGACCGATGATCGTCGACAGCCTGGAAATTCATGCCGGAAGCAAGAACCCTTTACTCGCCGTGGAGGAGAAGCCATGAAAGCAAACGCGAACGAATCGCGTCCAGCCTCGGAAAACCCGCTGGCGATGCTGGGCGACGTGGCGCGAGCCTGGAACGACTTCTGGTTCACACCGGCCAACCCGACGACGCTTTGCCTCATTCGCGTTTTCGTCGGCATGATCGTCTGCTACGTCTTTCTCAGTTATAGTGTCGATCTCATGGGCTACGTCGGCCCCAGGGCGTGGATCGATGCCGAAGTATTTGACTTCCTCCAGCATCGCATCGTCAACGAGGTCATGCCTAACGACTGGACCAGCCCGCCTCATCAGCTGCGTGGCACGTACTACTGGTCGATCTATTTCAACATTACCGATCCTTTTTGGATCTGGACCTTTCATGGCTGCGTCCTGGTCGTCGCTTTCCTGTTCATGATAGGCCTCTGGACCCGCACTACCTCGGTCCTCGTGTGGCTGGCGTCGATGAACTACACGCAGCGGGCACTCACGACGACCTTCGGCATGGACACGATGATGAACATCATGCTCATCTATCTGATGATTGGCCCCTCCGGCGCCTGCCTGTCGCTCGATCGCTGGCTGGTCTGCCGTCGCGCCCGGCTGCGTGGTGAGGAGCCGCCCCCGGTGATGCCGTCGGTGTCAGCGAACTTCGCCATCCGCCTTACGCAGATCCATTTCTGCTTCATTTACCTGTCGTCCGGCCTATCCAAGCTGACCGGCTCGACCTGGTGGTCGGGAACCGCTCTGTGGTTCACGTTCCTGAATCCCACCTTCGCGCCGATGGACAACCCGACCTATATGAGCCTGCTCACCTGGATGGCGCAGCATCGCTGGATCTGGGAAATCTTCATGACCGGCGGCGTCGTCTTCACATTCGTGACCGAGATCGGCTTGCCGTTCCTGATCTGGATTCCGTCGATGCGCTGGGTCATGCTGTTGTGCGCGGTGATGCTGCACACCGGCATTGGACTTTTCATGGGCCTGGTGATGTTCAGCATGTTAATGATGTTGCTCGCGTTTTCGTTCGCGCCGCCCGAGCAAGTCGAAGCGTTCCTCGCGAGCCTGTGGCAGTCGCTACTCAGCCCGAATAGCGCGGCGGTGCCGAAATCCCTGCAACCCAGCGTCGCCTAGGCGAGCGGCGCGGCGTAAGCCCGCCGCGCGGCATCAGCTAAGGCCGCCCTAACCCTTAGTGCTTCGTCGAGACTAAATTTAGGGTGGCACAGACATTCCTGTCTGTGCGGAACCGACGAATGTGCCTTTTCCTGCACAGACAGGAATGTCTGTGCCACCCCTAAATTTAGTCTCGACGGGGCACTAGGCTCTGAAAGGCTGTCTGGAAAGGCGTGGCCTTCCGGACAGCCTCTGAGTAGCCGCCGTTTCCGTCAGCGCGCCCGCGGTCCGTACTTATCGTGCCTGGTTCGTGTTGATGACAACCCGCTCCACACCCTCAATGCCGCGCAAATTCCGCGCGAACGCCATCAGCACGTTGCCGCTCGCGCCGCCGCGAAGAACCAGGGTGTTATTGCGCACTTCGACCTGAATTATGCGATAATCCCGATCTCGTTTGCGAACTTCCTCGATAGCCGCGGTCAAACTCGACACTTCGCCGCGGGTAACCGAGTAGGAAACGACGCGCGTTGGAGCGCCGGCATCTCTCGGCGCGGGAAGAATCGGCGCACCGAGGGTGATCTGACCCGGCGAATCTCCAAGCGATTTCACGACCAACACTGTTTCATCCTTCGGTTCACGCGGCACCATGGCGGTCGTCGTCTTGGTCGGGGCCTCGCTTGCCGGCGGGCCGAAGACGAGGGGCAACTCCACCACGGGGACCACGACGCGGAGTTCATTCTTGATCTCCAAAACGCCGCGTATTTTTTTCGTCTCCTGAACGGCGCGAGCGATCAGCTTTCCATCGGGCACCGGACCGCTCAGCAAAACCGTTCCCTCACGCACCTGGACACGGATATTCGCCTTGGCGAGAGCCTCGTCCCGAGCCAAGGCACGGCGGATCTGGACGATCAATTCCGTGTCGCGCCGCAACGAACCATTGACCGCGACCGGCGATTTCACATCGTCGCTGTTCGACGGCTCGGAAGTCGGAGTGCCCGCGATCAAAGCCAGGAACCAGCTATTTAGAAAGAGATCGATCATGCGGCACTCTCACTTCTAGCCATCAAAGCCCCTCGCCCCGGTAATCGGGGGAGAGTGGATACGATTGGCCCTAAGTAATTGTGCCGAGATGTCGCGGCCCAGAATAGCCGACATGAGAGGAAATGACGTCCGACCTTGATTTCGTTGCTAAGGCAATCCGATGCTGACGCCGATAGGATCTCGGTAAACCTTGCCCTCATTGATGAATGGACCGCTTCTCGACGTCGAACGCCGCCTCGCGCAACGCCTCGGACAGCGTCGGGTGAGCGTGGCAAATGCGGGCGATGTCTTCGGAACTACCGCCAAACTCCAACACCGTCGTCGCCTCGGCGATCATGTCGGACGCGCGCGGGCCGAAGATATGGACGCCGAGCAAGCGATCGCTCTTGGCGTCGGCGATGACTTTGACAAGGCCCTCGGTTTCGTCCATACACTTGGCGCGCGGATTGGCGGTGAACGGGAATCGGCCCACCTTGTAGGCGAGCCCCTTCTCCTTGACCTGCTCCTCCGTGAAGCCGACGCTGCTCACCTCGGGCCAGGTGTAGATGATGCTAGGCACCGTGTCGTAATTGACGTGAGCTTTGATTCCATTGATCCGTTCCACGCAGGCGATGCCATCGTCCTCGGCCTTGTGAGCCAGCATTGGTCCCAATATAAGATCGCCAATAGCGTAAACGCCGGGAGCGCTGGTCTGGAAGTTCTCATCGACGATGACCCGGCCGCTCTTATCTTCCAGCGTCACGCCCGCCTCTTTGAGACCGAGCCCCGTCGTGAACGGCCGCCGCCCGGCGGCCACGAGAACCTTGTCCGCCTCAAACGACAGCTCGGCCCCCTTCGAGGTGGCCTTCACGATGACCTGGTCCCCCTTGACCGTGGCGCCGACGACCTTCGTATCCATGTGGAACGTCAGGCCCTGTTTCTTGAGCGACTCGAACAGTTTCTGGGCAATCTCACCATCGCTGAGCGGCAGGATGCGCGGCAAAAACTCGACCACGGTGACCTTGGAGCCGAGCCGACTCCAGACGGAGCTTAGTTCCAGCCCAATGTAACCACCACCGACGACGACGAGATGAGGCGGCACCTTGTCGAAGCTCAAGGCCTCGGTCGAGCTAACGATATGCTTGCCATCGAACGGCAGCGGCGGTAGCGCAACCGGCTCGCTGCCGGTTGCCAACAAGATATGCTTGCCTTCAAGGATCGACTTCGTCTTTACCAGATCCCTTAACGGCCACTTGTCCCTTGCCGAGCAGCCGGCCAGCGCCAATGATGCCGGTGATCTTGTTCTTGCGCAGCAGATAGGCGACGCCATCGGTGAGGCCTTTGACCACCTTGTCCTTGCGGCCAAGCATCGTGCCGAGGTCGAGAGCCAGGTTGCTAACCTGGATGCCGTGTTTGGAAAAGTGTGTTTTGGCCTGGGCGTATAGCTCGCTCGAATCGAGCATCGCCTTGCTGGGAATGCAGCCGACGTTGAGGCACGTGCCGCCATACGTGGCGCGCTTTTCGATGCAGGCGACCTTCATGCCGAGCTGGGCCGCGCGGATCGCGGCGACATAGCCGCCTGGGCCGGAACCGATCACGATGAGGTCATATTGGTCGGGCATAATACGCAAACACTCCCCATCGTTTAGCCGCGAGCCGATAGGCGAGCACTGTTGGATGGCGCTTTTTCGAATCGCGCCATCCAACGCGCTCGCCTATCGGCTCGCGGCTAAACGAGTTGATACTTTATTATACTTCCAACAACAACCGATCAGGATTTTCGATGCACTCCTTGACGCGCACCAGGAAGCCGACGGCCTCACGGCCATCGATCATTCGGTGATCGTAGGAGAATGCCAGGTACATCATGGGCCGGATGACGATTTGATCGTCCACCACGACCGCGCGTTTCTGAATCGAGTGCATTCCCAGGATGCCGCTCTGCGGCGGGTTCAGGATCGGCGTCGACAACAGCGAGCCAAAGACGCCGCCGTTGGTAATGGTGAATGTGCCACCCTGAAGATCGCTCACGGCGATTTTGCCGTCGCGCACCTTGACCGCGAGATCGGCGATACCCTTTTCGACGGCCGCGAAGCTCAACTTGTCGGCGTTGCGCAACACCGGCACCATCAGTCCTCGCTCCGTGCTGACGGCGACGCCGAAATCATAGAAGTGCTGGTAAACGATGTCGGTACCGTCGATCCGAGCGTTGACCGCCGGGAACGCCTTCAAGGCTTCGACGCAAGCTTTCACGAAGAAGCTCATGAATCCCAGGCCGACGCCATGCTTCTTTTGAAAGCCCTCTTTATACTTGGCTCGCAGCGCCATTACCGACGACATATCGGCTTCGTTGAACGTCGTCAGGATGGCGGCACTTGATTGCGCTTCGATCAAGCGCTCGGCGATGCGCTGGCGGATCATCGACATCTTTTGCCGCGTCTCGCGCACGGCCGGCGCGACTGGCTGCGACAATCGGCGGCGGCTCGGGCAAGCGCTTGGTCTCGACCGGCGGCAGGACCACTTTCGGCGCGGCTTCGAGCGAAGCCAGCACATCGCTCTTCGTGACCACGCCGCCGCGCCCTGTAGCGGGAATCTTCGACGCGTCGAGCCCTTTGGTACCAACCAAAACTGTGGCGGCGGGCGAGGTGCGCGTCTCATTCGCGGGCGGCGTGATCTGCCGTCGAATTGCTATCGGATTTAGGAGCGGGCTGGGCCGTCGCCGGCGTTGCGGAAGGCACGCCGTTCGGATCAACCGACCCAATCACGTCGCCGATGGCGACTTTGGTCCCCGGAGGCGCTTTGATAGCGAGGACTCCGTTCGATGGTGCATATTCGTCGGCGGTCGCCTTGTCCGTCTCCAGCTCGCACACCGGATCGCCCGTCTTTACGGCAGCGCCGCCTGCCAGATACCAGCGCAAAACGGTGGCACTCGTGATCGACTCGCCCTTGGGTGTTACCTTGATTTCGACGGCCATGAATGCTCGGTGGGAAAGAAGTTAGTAGTTATTTGTCCGTAGCCCGTAGTTAGTAGAAAAACATCCAGGTTGATCCTTTTGCTACTAGGAGCCTCTCTGGAAAGCCTTCCCTACCTTTCAGCGTTCTAAAACAACAAGGATGAGCCTATCTTAGAACGACGAAGGCGTTCCATATCAAAGCCCAGGGTCGCGAAGCGCACCCTGGGAAGGGGGCACGCGACTTTCCAGAGAGCCTCTAACTACGGACTACGGACTATGGACTATTTTCCTAAAGGCGCCGTCACGCGCTCCTCGCGTGGCGCTGACGGCTCGACGCTGGGCCGTGGCCGCGGCGTGATATAACTGCTCGCGCGAACCGCATGCGGCGCCTCGCCGCGAATGGCCGCTTCGACGAGTTCCTTTTGCTCACGCTTGTGAACCGCTTGCGAACCGGTCGCCGGGCTGGCGCTGGCGTCACGACCGACGTAGGAGACGTTGAAGCCCAGCGCTCGCAGGCGCGGCTCCATGAAGCTCCAGCCGCCGTTGTTTTGCGACTCTTCCTGAACCCAAACGTATTCCGCCTTGCGATAACGGCGCAGAATCCGGGTGAGCGAGTCTTCATGAAGCGGGTAGAACTGCTCGACGCGGACGATGGCGATGTCATGAGCGCCGACCGATTCGCGTAGCTCGGCCAGGTCGTAATAGACCTTGCCGCTGCACAAAAGCACGCGCCGCGTCTTGCCTGGATCCGCCATGGCGTCGTCCAAGATTTCATGGAAGCGACCAGAGATCAGCTCCTCGACCGGCGAGACGGCGTTGGCCTTACGCAGCAGACTCTTCGGCGTCATGACGATCAAGGGCTTGCGGAGATTCCGTTTCATCTGGCGGCGCAGCAAATGGAAATACTGGGCCGGCGTCGAGGGATTAACCACCTGGATATTGTCTTCCGCGCACAGCTGTAAGAATCGTTCCAACCGGGCGCTGGTATGCTCAGGCCCTTGGCCTTCGTGACCATGCGGCAACAGCATGACTAGCCCGCTATCGCGCTGCCACTTCGATTCACTGGACGATACGAATTGATCGATGACGATCTGGGCGCCGTTGACGAAGTCGCCGAACTGCGCTTCCCAGAGGACAAGCGTATCAGGAGCGTCGAGCGAGTAGCCGAACTCGAAGCCGAGTACGGCCAATTCGGACAGGAGGCTGTCATAGACCTGGTAGGGCGATTGGTCCGGCTGCAGATGGTTGAGCGGCACGTAAGGTTGGCCGGTCTTGGCGTCATAAACGACGGAATGGCGCTGGCTAAACGTGCCGCGCCGCGAATCCTGGCCGCTCAGACGAACCGGCGTGTTTTCGAGAAGCAGCGAGCCGAACGCCAGCAGCTCCGCAAAGGGCCATAGGACCGTCTTGCGGTCGTACAGGTCCTGGCGCCAGGGCGTAAAAATCGGCAAGATGCGCGGGTGGGGTGTGAATGTCTCCGGTAGTTTGAGCAGCCCATCCGCGATTAGCCGCAGCGTCGCTTCCGGA
This sequence comes from uncultured Planctomycetaceae bacterium, assembly GCA_963790585.1. Taxonomy (GTDB): domain Bacteria; phylum Planctomycetota; class Planctomycetia; order Gemmatales; family Gemmataceae; genus CAWBOY01. Next base: position 378,258 of record CAWBOY010000007.1, on the reverse strand, counting down.
ATTCCCGTCTCGATCGGGGCGTGCGAATAGCGCGTCGTGTAGCGCTTCCACGGGCCGTCGAAACCATGCATCAATGGGAACTGCTGCGGTCCCTTTTTCACTTCGTCCAGCGAGGCCGTCAGCTTGCCTTCAAACTTTTCACGCAGGTCCTTGGTCTCGGCGGGCGTCAAGACCCCCGATTCGACGAGCCGTTGATTGTAGATCGTCGTAAGCGTCGGCCTATTCTTGATCTTGGCATACATCAAAGGCTGTGTGTACGACGGGTCATCGCCTTCGTTATGGCCATATTTGCGATAGCAAAACATGTCGATGATGACGTCGCTATGGAACGCCTGGCGGAATTCGAGCGCGAGTTCCGTCACGAACGCGGTCGCTTCGGGATCCTCGCCGTTCACATGAAAAATCGGCACCTGGATCATCTTGCCGATGTCGGTGCAGTAGGTCGAGGAGCGCGCGTCCAGCGGCGAGGTCGTGAACCCGATCTGATTGTTCACGATGATGTGAATCGTCCCGCCGGTCGTGTAGCCCTTGCAGCTTCGAGAGATTCAGCGTCTCCGCGACCAAGCCCTGGCCGGCGAAGGCGGCGTCGCCATGAATCAGGATCGGTATCCCCATCTTCCGTTCGGTGTCATTGAACAGCGTCTGCTTGGCCCGGATTCGGCCTTCGACGATCGGGTTGACCGCTTCGAGATGGCTCGGGTTCGGCGTCAATGACAGATGCAGCTGTTGCCCCTTGGCATTCTCCCGGTTGCTGGAGAAGCCGAGGTGATACTTGACGTCGCCGTCGCCGTCGAGGGAATCGGGCAGATAGTTTTCCTCGAACTGGGCGAAGATTTCCTTGTAGGGCTTGCGGAGAATGTTGACGAGGACATTGAGCCGGCCGCGATGAGCCATGCCAATGATCATCTCCTTGACCCCGGCGTCCGGGGCCTTGTCGACAAGCGTTTCGAGCAAAGGGATGAGGGTCTCGGCACCTTCGAGGGAGAAGCGCTTCTGGCCGGTGTAGCGTGTTTGCAGGAAGTTCTCGAACAATTCAGCGTAATGCAGGCTCTCTAATATCCGCAGCTTTTGGGCGTGCTGGAAATTCGGTTGGTTGCGCCTGGGCTCCATCCGCTCTTGCAGCCAGCGCCTTATGCGCGTGTCCTGAATGTGCATGTACTCGACGCCGATGGTGCGGCAATAGGTCTCGCGCAACGCGGCGAGAAGCTCGCGCAAGGTGGCGCTGGGCAAGCCGCAAAAAGGGGCTGGTATCGAACGTCCGATCGAGGTCCGCGTCCGTGAAGCCGAACTCGCTCAGATTCGAGGAGCGGATAGCCGGTTTTCGGCTCGCTCAAAGGATCGAGGTTGGCGAGAAAATGGCCCAAGTCACGATAGGCCAGGATGAGACGGACGATGTTGATCTGAGCGGTCGATTCTAGGCGGTGTCGACTGGCTCAATCCAAGCTCGAAACCCCTCGAAAAAGTTGCGCCAGCTCGGATCGACCGCATTCCGGGGCTTTGCGCCATTGTTGTGGGCGGCTTCGATCGCTTCCAAATTATCGCGATTGGCAACAGTGCCATGGCTCATGGTACATTGTTCCGGAGGAGGCCTCAGGCAGCGGCCCAGGGATCAGTCATCTTTCTATTATCATTTAAGGCGCGAACAGGGGAGAGGACAAGGCAGCACATCCGCCGAACTGCGCCTCGCGTATTCCTACGATCTCCGCCACCGCCCGTCCCGACACATTGCGCCGCTATTACGCAGTCCGCAAAGTCTCGCGATTCGTCAGCGACCGTACACAAGTAGCACGCACTTTATTCGGCAAGCGCGGAAGAATCGTCAAGGCTTGCCAGCGCGCGAGCCGAACTAAGAGATATTGTGATCGTCTTGGCGAGCCGGGAGCGTTAGCGACCGGTGTTTCCGTTTTCAAGAGCCGGGAGCGTTAGCGACCGGAGCGCAGTTACGCTCGCTCTGATTCGCTCCGGTCGCTAACGCTCCCGGCTCGCCAAGACCGACATCACGACCGAATTACCATCTTGACAAACCAAAGCCCGGTTCTTATCGTCCCCCGACTTTTGCGGAGCTGTGTAGGCCGTGATTCGTCGCGGGATCATTGGGGGATAGGGTCATGCAGGTAGTGATCCTGTGCGGCGGTATGGGTACGCGCATCCGTGACGTGGCGGATGACATCCCTAAGCCGATCATTCCGATCGGCCATCGCCCGATTCTTTGGCACATCATGAAGACCTATTCCCATTACGGGTTCAATAGCTTCGTGCTCTGCCTCGGCTATAAGAGCTGGGTCATCAAACGCTTTTTCCTCGACTATCATCTGTCGCAGAACAACTTCACCGTCAAGATCGGCCATCCCGATCAGGTGCAGATCCATCCGCCGTCGATGGGCGAAGAGTGGGACGTCACCTTGGTCGAGACCGGCCTCGAATCGATGACCGGCTGTCGGCTCAAACAGGTCGAGCGCTTCATCGAAGGCGATCGCTTCATGATGACCTACGGCGACGGCGTTTCCGACGTCGATGTCCGCGCGCTCGTTCGCTATCACAAGGCCCACGGCAAAATCGGCACCGTGACCGGCGTCCGCCAGCCAGGCCGTTTCGGCGAACTGGAGCTCGACGGCGATCAGGTCATGCAGTTCAGCGAGAAACCGCCGGTTTCCAGCGGCTACATCAACGGCGGCTTCTTCGTCCTCGAACGCGACATCTTCGAGCGCCTCGAAAACGACCCGACTCTCGTCTTCGAGCAACAGCCCTTAAAGGCCTGGCTGCCGACGGCGAGTTGATGACCTACAAGCATCACGGCTTCTGGCACCCGATGGATAATAGCCGCGATTACGGATACCTAAACAAGCTTTGGGACGACGACAAGGCGCCGTGGAAGGTGTGGGACACAGTGTGCCGCTGCGCCGCGCGGCGTGACGGATGAACGCCCCCTCTCCCCCGAGTACGCGGGCGAGGGGCTTTAGAGCCGATCTTAAGCAGAAGGAACAAGCATGAAGCCGACCGATACTTTCTGGCGTGACCGACGCGTCTTCGTCACCGGCTGCAGCGGCCTGGTCGGAACCTGGACCGTCCGCGCCCTGCTCGAAAAAGGCGCCCATGTTGTCGGCCTGATCCGCGATCAGGTCGCCGGCTCGGAGCTGTCGCGCAGCGGCTTGATCGACAAGATCGACATCGTGCGCGGCTGCGTCGAGGACTACGCCGGCATCGAGCGCGCTCTCGCCGAATATGAAATCCAGACCGTCATGCATCTTGCCGCCCAGACAATCGTCGGCATCGCCAATCGCAGCCCGCTCTCGACCTTCGAGACCAACATCAAGGGAACCTGGTGCATTCTCGAAGCGGCTCGGCGCTGCGGCTACAATCCGCACGTCGTCGTCGCCTCGTCGGACAAGGCCTACGGCGATCAGCCGGTGCTGCCTTATACCGAGGATGCGCCGCTCGAAGGCCGCCATCCCTACGACGCCAGCAAGTCATGTACGGACATTCTCGCCCTGACGTATCACAATACCTACAAGCTGCCCGTTTGCACGACGCGCTGTGGGAATTTCTACGGCGGCGGCGATCTCAACTTCAATCGCATCGTCCCAGGAACGGTTCGGTCGATTCTCCGCGGCGAACGGCCTGTGATCCGCTCGGATGGCACGTTCGTGCGTGATTACTTCTACGTCAAGGACGGGGCGGCCGCGTATCTCCATTTGGCCGAGTGCATGGCGAAGCAACCCGAAGTCGTGGGCCATGCCTTCAACTTCTCGACCGAGATCCAGGTGACGGCCCTACAGATGGTCGAGCGCATCTTCAAGGTCATGGGCTCCAAGCTGACCCCGGACATTCGCGGCGAAGCCAGCAACGAAATCAAGCATCAATACTTGTCCGCCGCCAAGGCACGGAAGATGCTGAACTGGGCGCCGATCGTATGAGCTCGACGAGGCCCTCGCCGAGACGATCGATTGGTACGCGAGCTACTTCGGTTCACGAATCGAAACAAGGAGAGCGAGCCATGATCGCGGGCGTACGCGTCGAGCCGCTTAAGCAGATTCCGGATGAGCGCGGCAAGATCCTGCATATGATGCGCTGCGACACGCCCGGTTTCGAAAAATTCGGCGAGATCTATTTCTCGGCCGTCTATCCCGGCGTCATCAAGGGTTGGCACATCCACAAGGAGATGACGCTCAACTACGCCGTGCCGATCGGCCACGTCAAAATGGTTCTCTACGACGAACGGCCCGACTCCGTCGACGATGGGCAAGGTGCAGGAAATCTTCCTGGGCGAATCGAATTACTGCCTCGTGACCGTGCCGGCGATGGTGCTGGAACGGCTTCAAGGGAATCGGCGACAAGATGGCCCTGGTCGCCAACTGCGCGACGATCCCGCATCATCCCGACGAGATCTCGCGCTGCGATCCGTTGGACAATCACATTCCGTATGACTGGGCGCTGAAGCATCGTTGAGTCGCGTTCGTGCCGCTCGAAGGAGCGTGCGCTTCCTGTCGTTGCGGGGGGAATCGCCGCGGCGGGAAGCTTGGTCCGATCATCTTAGGGGGCAGACGATGAAGGTTTGCGTGTTCATACCGACGTGGAATGTCAAAGACCACGTTCGCGGCGTGCTCGAGTCGATCCCGACCCTTTTGGGCAGGACTGTGCCGAGGTCATGGTGCTCGACAACGACTAGCACCGACGGCACGACCGAGCAACTCAGCCACGACCTGCGCGGCGGCTGGGCCTTTCCCGTCAACGTCTACAAAAACCGAACAAACCTTGGCTACGGCGGCACGCAAAAGGTTGCTTATGCCCATGCGCTGCAGCAGGGCTATGACGTCGTCGCCATGCTCCATGGCGACGGGCAATATCCGGCAGTCGAGGTTCCTCCTCTGATCGATTTGCTCATGCACAAAAACGCCGGCATGGCCTATGGCACGCGTTTTTTGCAAGCCGAACAACAGGATCAGACTCCCTTCTTCCGTCGCTGTGGCGTCTGGGGCCTGTCGTGCCTGCAAAACATCGCCTCGGGTCTGAAGCTGGCGGAGTGGTATAGTGGATTCCGCGTGTTCAGCTGTGCCGCGCTCAAGGAAGTCCCGTTCGCGGCGTGCGATGACAATTATTATTTTGACGTGCAGATCATTCTGCTCTTGAGCATGGCGGGCTACACAATCGCCGAAACCGCCGTCGCCAAGAAGTACGACGACAATATCAAAAGCTCCTTCAACATCTATCAGTTCGGCCGCAAGGTGATTGGCCCACCTGTTTCACTATCCGTTCGCCCGCGTCGGGCTCTTGAAGAGCCAACTCTACAACATGCGCCATTGGGATTCGCTGATGCACACGATGGTCGCCAGGCCAATTCCGGTATTCCAAGCGCGTGGAACCTGCGATATGCGGGTGCGATTCTGTCGCACGCCGCATAAACGACTGTTACAGAAATTGTGGCGGCACGTTTCCAACGTGCCGATACGTCGTCTCTGTCAAGGTCGTGGCCGGGGTCGGTACTCCGACCCCGGTTCTCGGAAAAAGCTCGGGCTAAACCGGGGTCGGTACTCCGACCCCGGCCACGGCTCTCGTCGCTTTCGGCACGTTGGAAACGTGCCGCCACAACGTACGCGCAAAGTCGAGAGGCATTCCTCATGCACCATGACCTCCGTCAACTTCCGCAATTCTGGGCCGACAAAACCGTTCTCGTCGCTGGAGGCGTCGGCTTTATCGGCCGGGCCATCGTGGAGGCGCTGCTTGCCGTCGGCGCTCGGGAGGTATCTATCATCTCTCGGCGGACCGCGCCTGTCCCCGGCAATACAACGCTCATCGCCGCTCGACCTGCTCGACCGCGACGCGACCTATTCGCCACTCTGGCCGGGCGGCGCTTCGACGTCGTCATCAACGTCGCCGGCAAGATCGATCAATCGACCAATCGCACCATCTACCGCGATTCCTTCGACATCAATTTCTTTACCGCTCTCAATCTGATCCAGGCCTTGCAAGACGCGCAAGATCGGGCGTTTTCTCCATATCGGCAGCAACGCCGAGTATGGCAATGCCCTCTGTCCGCAGAGCAAGGAGACGAAAGAGATTCCCAATACCGCCTATGGCGTCGCCAAGCTCGCGGCGACGAACATGGTGTTGGCCAAGGCGGCCTCCGAGTCGTTCCCGGCTTGCGTCATTCGGCCCTTTTTGGTCTATGGCAACGGCCAAGGCTCGTTTTCGTTTTTGAGCCATGCGATCAACAACGCCCGCGCTCGGCCGCGAGTTTCCGACGACGCCCGGCGAGCAGACGCGCGATTTCGTCAGCGTCGAGAAGGTGGTTCACGACGTCCTCAGCATTGCCTCGGCTACGGAGTTTGTGCCCGGCACGCGTTTACAACTCATGCACGGGAGTCGAGACGCGGGTGAAAGACGTGCTCCTCTACCTGAGAGAGTGCCACGCCGGTTTCCGCCCTGTTTTTGGGGCGATGCCGTATCGCCAGGGCGAATTGATGCGCTCCGTCGGAGTGCCTTATGCGCCGATGTCCGCCCTTGCGGCCCGTGAAGAACTGTTCGCGTTTCTAGAGGCGCGAGACGACGATGCGTAGCGCAGGCAGCATAAAACGAGAGGCCCCCTGCATGCCATCGAATGCCTCAGTCGCCGTCCTCGGCGCCGGTCTCGCCGGCCTTGCGGCCGCCCAAGCTCTCGTTGAAACAGGCCATTCGGTCGAGATCTACGACAAAAACCCTTACATCGGCGGCCACGCTTCGACGCACAATTTCGATGGCTTTCTGTTCGACGAAGGCCCGCATGTTTCCTTCACCAAGAAGCCGGAAATTCAGGATCTCTTCGCCCGGGGCGTCCATCACCAATTTCTCGATCACAAGGCCGCCGTGACCAACTTTTGGCGCGGCCGGACGATTCCCCATCCGGCCCAATGCCACTTGCATGGCCTGCCCAGCGAACTCGTCGCGTCCTGTCTTCTCGACTTCGTGAAAGCCCAATCGGACACAAAAGAGATCGCCAATTACGCCGACTGGTGTTACAAGAGCCTGGGCCGTGCGTTCAGCGAGGAGTTCTCGTTTCGCTACACACGCAAATACTGGACGACCGAAGCCGCCAATCTTTCGACCGATTGGGTCGGCTCGCGCGTCTATCCGCCGAAACTCGAAGAGGTCATCCGCGGAGCCCTGTCGCCCCAGCAGGCCAGCGTTCACTACATCACGCAGTTTCGCTATCCGATTCATGGCGGCTTCGGATCCTACGCGCAAGCCGTCTTACCCGCAGGTGGCGCGCTCCATCTCGGTCAAGAATTGCTTCTCGTCGATCTCGTCAAGCGCCGCCTGGAGTTCGCCAGCGGCCTCGAGTCGGATTTCGACTTGTTGATCTCATCTCTACCGCTGCCAATCTTAATTGGCCTTATCAAAGACGTGCCCGCGGCCGTCGCCGAGGCCGCTCAAAAGCTCGTTTGCACTTCCGTCGTCCTCGTCAACATTGGCGTTGCGCGCGATAGCGGATTTCCCAACGTCCATTGGGGCTACGTCTACGACGAGGACATGCTGACCTCACGTATTCACTTCCCTCATCGCCTGTCGCCGAACATGGCGCCGCCGGGGTGTGGCAGCATCCAGGCCGAAGTCTACTTCTCGCCCTATCGCCCTCTCGAAAGTCGGGATATTCTGCCGCGCGTCCTCGACGATCTGCGTCGGCTCGAACTGATTCATTCCGACGACCGGATTCTCGTCGCCCGCCAGCAGATCGTACCGTTCGCGAATGTGCTATTCGATCACGCGCGGGCGGCCAATTTGGCCATCGTCCAGGCCTATCTCGCCGAGCAAAACATCTTCTGTTGCGGGCGTTACGGCGAATGGGCCTATTACTGGAGCGATGACTCGGTCTTAAGTGGCCGACGTGCCGCCCGCAGGGCGGCGACTGCTCTTGTCCGACCTCGGCAAATCGTTTCTAATGCCGCCGCTGCGTGATGTCTCACCTCGATCGTTCGCGTACATCGCTATTCCCGTTCATTGCATCCATCCAGGAGCCGTCATGTGGCAAGAGCTGCACGCTCGCATTCTTGACCAGGTTCGTGAGTATTACCAGGCCCGGCACAAGCCCGGCGCATTTCTGCCCGGCCAAAGCAAAGTGCCGTATGCGGGCCGAGTCTTCGACGCCGAAGAGATCGTCGCCGCGGTCGATGCCACGCTCGAATTCTGGCTCACGCTCGGGCCACAGGGTGAAGCCTTCGAGCACGAGCTGTCGCAATATGTCGGCGTCCGCCATTCTCTCGTCGTCAACTCCGGGTCGAGCGCCAACCTGATCGCCTTCAGCGCCTTGACCAGCCCGAAGCTCGATCGGCCGCTGCAACCGGGTGATGAAGTATTGACCGTAGCCGCCGGTTTCCCGACCACGGTTGCACCGATCGTCCAGAATGGCTGCATTCCCGTTTTCGTCGATGTTCGCACTGACACCGCCAACGTCATGGTCGAACGGCTCTACGACGCTATCTCGCCCAAAACACGCGCCGTCATGATCGCGCACACTCTCGGCAATCCGTTTGACCTCGACGGCGTGCTCGATCTCGTGAAGACTCACGACCTCTATCTCGTCGAAGACAATTGCGACGCTCTCGGCGCGACCTATCGGCGGCAAAAAGACCGGAACCTTTGGCCATTTCGCCACGCAGAGCTTCTATCCGCCCCACCATCTCACGATGGGCGAAGGCGGCGCCGTCCTCACCGGCAGCGGCCGGCTGAAGCAGATCGCCGAGTCGTTCCGCGACTGGGGCCGCGATTGCTGGTGCCCGTCTGGCAAAGATAACACTTGCAATAAGCGCTTTGGCTGGAGCCTTGGCGATTTGCCACATGGCTACGACCATAAATACATCTACAGCCACCTTGGCTATAACCTGAAACCGCTCGACATCCAGGCCGCGATCGGTCGCAAGCAACTCGAGAAAATCGACGGCTTCGTCGCCGCCCGCCGCGCCAATCACGCGCGTCTCGTGAAAGCGCTGTCGTCGTATTCCGATTTCCTGATGCTGCCCCAGGCCACGCCGAACAGCGAGCCATCCTGGTTTGGTTTGCTCATCACGTTGCAAGACAACGCGCCATTTTCCAAGTCGGAATTGGTAAACTATCTCGAAGAGCGCAAGATTCAGACACGCCAGCTCTTCGGCGGCAACCTGCTGCGTCAGCCAGCATTCAAGAACGTCAACTACCGTGTCGTCGGCGATCTGACCAACACTGAAAAGATAATGAACGACGCCTTCTTCATCGGCGTCTATCCAGGCCTGACCGATGCGATGCTGGGCTACGTCGAAGGCGTCTTCGCGGACTTTTTCAAGACCGTGCGAGCGACGGGTTCCGCGGCGGCGTGACCAATTAATGAGCCGCGCACGCAGTAAGCGGGCTTAGCCTAACCCGCTTACTGCGTGCGCGGCTCTTTGCGCCGGTCTTTCTCGGCGGCGATTATTGTTTGCATTCCTTACCCGTCGTCCCAAGCAAAACCATTAAACGCACCTGAGCCTTGTTGTAATCGTTGATCGCTTTCAAATACTGCAAATGCGCCTGTTCCAGCAGGCGAATGCTTTGCAATATCTCTGAGAAGTATTGCCGACGATCTTCGTCGAAACGGCGTTTGCTCAAGCGATAGACGTTGCTCGCGTGTTTGATTTGCTCGGTGAGGTTTGCGATCTGATCGCGGCCATGCACGATCGTTTCGCGGGCCTCGCGGACCTTGGCGGCCAGGCCGCCGCGTAGGTCTTCCAAGGTGAGTTCGACTTGCTGACGTTGGCTATCGACCTTGGCGCGTTTATTATCCCGATTCATCAAATCTGTCAAACTCCAGCGCGCTGTCAAACCAATATCGAGCCGATTGTCGAAGCTGAGACTGCCGCCCACGCCGGCGCCGAAGGCCCCTTCGACGACTCCAAGGTGAACGACGGGCAATAGCCTCGTGATTCCTTGGCTTTGGTCGATGCCGCGATGCACGGTTGCGAGCAGACTTTCGAGTTCATGAACGCCAGGGCCGTTGGCCAGCGCGCGAGCCACCAGCTCGTCGGCCGACGAGCCGATGTCGACGAGATCGATTGGGGCCAGGAGTTTGTCCATTGGCACCGGCTTGGCGTTTGGCCCCAAGCCGAGGAGATAAGCGAGATTCGCCGCCGCCCCGGCGGCCTGTTGTCGGACCTGATCCAGCCCCTGCCGCCGATTGCTCATCTCCGCTTGCATCGTTTCGACGAGGATTTCCGCTTGTTTGTCGGTTTTGTAGATCGACTCGGACACCTTCAGTATGCCGGTCTGCAGTCGCTCCAATTCGAGATCCACAAACTCCGCGCCTGGGCGAGCAGTAAATCGAGATAGGCATTGGCCGAATCGACCAGGTTTTCGCTCGTCGTCTTCGAGAGATCACCCTTTTGCTGCCAGACCTTGCGCTCCCCCTCGACCTGCCGGAAGGTCGCTTCGCGGAAATCAAATTCTGTTTGGATATCCACGCCGGGGAAGAGGCTGCCGTAGCTTGAATGGACCAGGTTCCCCTGGAAATCTTGAATGCCGCCTTCGTGACGGAAATAGCCGACCCCGGCCGTGACGGTGGGCACCCAGGCCTGCTTGCCCGGGGCGTCGAGTTCGCTCTCGTGGAGTTTTTCGCGGGCCAGGCGAATGCGCGGGTTGTGTTCTTCAGCCAGCCTTAAAACCGTGTCCAGCGTGACGGGCAACGGCCTGTCGCCCTGAACTTCGAGCGCGGACACCTGCACGACTCCAGCGGCTTGCGGTGCTGGTTGCGCCGGCGCGGTGGACGGAGCCAGCGGTGCTGCTTGCGCTTTGACGATCGGAGTGGGCGGCGCGGGATTGAGCTGGCTATAGTCAAGACTGCCGGACATCGTCGCCCCGCAGCCGACGACGCAGCACGGGCCGGCCGCCAAGCAAAGATGCCGAAAGCGTTTCCACAAGCGAGCGCCGGCCATGACGAGTCTCCTGCCGAGAGCGGAAAGGGCGACAAAGACGCTCTTGACAGTTAGATCGGATGGCCGGTTGCAGAAACTTTGCCGCGAATGGCGAGATTGCCGTGGTTCGCGCACTTCTTATCCCGCCACGCACTTAGACCAGGGGGTTTGGGTAAGAGCCGTGGCCGGGGTCGGTACTCCGACCCCCATACGCATAAAGTTAAGGAATAGAACCTGTTTTTCGCCCCGGAGGGGCGAGAGACTGTAGCCACGGGTGAAGCGCAGCCCGCCGCAAGGCGGGCGAAGCGTAACCCGTGGACCGGATGCGATTTGTTTGTCTTTCGCCCCGGAGGGGGCGATGGAATCCGTCGCCCCTCCGGGGCGAAAGACAACTTAGCTTAAACCTTACCACGGGTTGCGCTTCGCTCCACCCGTGGCTACAATCCGTCGCCCCTCCGGGGCGAAAACCGCGAGCATAAGGCTTAACTTGATGCGTTGGGGGTCGGTACTCCGACCTCGGAGTGGCGCAAGAGCTGTTTCAGAGATCCGGGCTCGGAGTACCGACCCCGGCCACGACCGATTACGCAAGCTGGCTAGATTGGAGAAATGCCAGCCTAAACTTCCGCGGAATCGGTCGGCCGATCTTTTGGCCTCAAGTTAAAGAAGACAACAAATGCAACCAGGGCAATTAGCACGCCGATACTCGGGAAGGCCCAGAATTGCGTCCAGTTGGTTACGTCGATGAACTTGCCATCGCTGGCCAGCTCCTTGATGGTATTTCTCTTATAAACCTCGTTGGAGAGTTCGCTGCCGAGCCACATTCCCAAACCGTAGGTGAGAAATACGAACAACGATTGGGCGCTGCCGCGGATGTCGCTTGGGGATTCGTTATCGACGTGGATGAAGCCGGCCGCGAAGAAGAAGTCGTAACAGACGCCATGCAGCGTCAGGCCAATGATGACCGGCCAGAAGAAGACGCCGAAGGGATAGCTGCCGCCAATGGAAAATACTCCGTAACGCAGACCCCAGGCCAACATGCCGAGAGCCAGCACCCATTTCATGCCCAATCGCTTCAGCATCAAAGGTAGGCATAGCAAGAGCAGCATCTCGGACCACTGGCCGATCGTCATGGTCGAGGCCACATCCTTCACGCCAATATGTTTTTCAAGATAAAGACCAGTGTAATTGTAGTAAAAGGCCAGCACGATCGTGATGACGAAGGACACGCCAAAAAAGACCGCAAAGGAAGGCTCTTTGAGTAGCTTCAGTGCTTTCAAGAACGGTAGCGCGTCGCCCGCTTTGCCCTTCGGCGGCGTCGGCGGGAGGAAAAAGCTATAAACGCCCAACACGGCCGACATCCCTGCCGCCAACAACATAGGTCCATTCGTCAACTTCGGGTCGGCGTAGAACAGTTGCAGCCCTATACCGACCACCAGGCCGGCGACAATCCAGCCAATCGTTCCCATCACGCGAATGGTCGGAAAGTCGCGTGTGGCATCGGGCACGTGTGAAAAAGCGATCGAATTGGAAAGCGCAAGCGTCGGTGAATAAATGAGAGCATACGCCAAAGCGACCCAGTAAAAAGTCGAAGCCGTCGAAGCAACCAAGGCTTGATCGCTCACGTCCTCGACCGGCGGAATAATGGCTAACCAATAGAGAAACACCGCCCCGAGCAGATGCAGCGCCGCCATTAACCTTTCGCTGGAAAAGTAGCGATCAGCGATCTGGCCGACGAATAGCGGTGCGAAGATCGTCCCGAGCGCCATCGTACCGAACATGCTGCCGGTATAATCCGACAACCCCATGGCGGATAGCCGATTGCCGAGAACGGAAAACCACGCCCCCCAAATGCCGATTTGCAAAAACATCATGATCGACAGTTTAACCCGCGGGCCGATTTCCAGCGGTGGCGCGGATGCAAGACCGGCGTTGAGTTCACCGTTCGCCATGAGGCAGCTCCCCGATTGAGTCCGAGTAAAAAATTCGTGATAGCAAGCAATGTAAGACGGCCAGCGGCAGCGAGCAATGAGAAAAGGACAGGAATTGCGGAGATAGCGATGGCGGGAAAGCCTCCCCTCGCCCCCGAAGGGGGCGAGGGGCTTCTGGGACAGCGACACGACTCACCTACCGCAACAACCACTCGACGACCTTCGCGGTCGACTCCTTTAACGGCTCCTGTTTGAGCTTGTCGATCGCTCCGGCTGCTTCGTAGACCGGTTTGAGCCATTGGCCGGTGCCGGTGCCGCGATGGTTGTGGACGAATAACTCCGCCGGCGCTGCCAACGCCATGAGCGCCGGTAGACCGCCATATTTCAACGCGCCTGGCAACATCATTTCGTCGTTGGTCGTCCGCACTTTTTCGAAACGAAACTCGTCCATGTCGGCGGCGGTGCGCTTGATGGCGTCGCCACAAAGGCCGCGGGCGAGCAAGACCCAGGGGCCGGCTTTGCCTTCGCCGAGAAGATCGATGGTTTTGGCATTCTCCAGACCACGCGCGAAGGCCACCGCCGTCAGAATGTCGTGGACGCGATTGGCGCAGAGTGAACGGTTGTAGCCGAATGTGAATCCGGCATAGGCATTATTGACGACGATCTTGTCGAGTTTGAGTTCGCCAGTTCCAAGGACGTCGATGGCCACGATCGCGGCGTTGCTGTCGAGGATTTTTTTGGCTTCGGGAATGAGTTTGCCATCTTTGAAGAGACCCGCCTTGCCATCAGGGTGGATCCAGACGACGACGCGGCCATCGAATTGTTTGCCTTGCAGAGTCAATGCCGGCACCTGCTCGCCGCTGCCTTTGCGGGCCAGGAGCCAGTGATTAATTTTGTAACCTTCCAGCTCGGCTGGCTCGCCGACTCGTTTGGATTCGACCTCGGCCAGGGTCGGCAACGTGTCGTTGACCATCACGCGCAAGGCGGTTCCGATGATGTAACGATACGGTGTCAGCGATTCCTTACCTTTTTTGGGAATCAATGCCTGTATTTGTTTATCAGAGGCCTCAGCCATGACCTTGCGCAGCCGCTCGGCGTCGAGGAAGTCCGACGGCTTCGGATGTTCGGCATCGAAGACGGAGAGTTCCTTGGGCCGGACAGGTTCAAATGGCTTTTCATGAATAGGTTCGGTCAATCCAAGGCCCAAATACTTATTAAACCAACCATACATGAATTCACGGCTGACTTGATTGTAATTGTGTCCGAATTGTGGCCAACACTTGGCCAGGACCTTGTCTTCAGCGCCATAGAGTTTGTAAAGGGCCTTGAGTTCGGGAAATCCCTTGGTTTCGATTTCCAATGTCCAATCATTAGCGCCGCTCATGGCCATCGGCTTGGGCGCGAACAGGCCGGCCAGCTCGACGTTGCCGGTGCCGACACGCAGATAGTCGCAGTTTTCACAGACGCAGCCACCCTGCATGGCCGTCGAGACCATGACAGCCGGAAACGCCACGGCAGGCCGAGGATCGATGCCACAAAGGACAAACGTTTGGGAACCGCCGCCGCTCGCGCCGGTCATGCCGATACGCTTGTCGTCGACATCGGGCAACGACGTGACGAAATCGAGGGCGCGCACGCTATTCCAGGTTTGCATACCCATGAAGCTCTGTAAACGAAGATCGGCCTCGGCATCGGTAAAACCGACGCGATGGGTGATCGCCAAGCTATCGGCATAGCCCACCATGTCATAGGTGAAAACAACACAACCCATCCGCGCGAGCATGGCACAGGGGGCCTGGAGCGGATAGCGAGCGCTATTCATCGTCTGCTCGCCCTTCTGCGTCATCTGACTTTTGGCTTCCCGTTCGCCCGCGTCATGCATCCGGCCATCGTTCCAGTGGCCATGAGCGAAGAGAACAGCCGGCAGTTTGCCGGTCTTGCCCTTGGGCCTATAGAGATTGCCGGTCACATAATGGCCGGGCCTGCTGGCGAAGTAGACTTTTTCGATCGTATAGTCATCGCGGTCAATCTTGCCGTGAATAACCGGATTGAGCGGCGTTTTCTCCGGCATCGGCCAAAGGCCGTTGGCGACGAGGACCTGCTCCCTGAGTTCCCGCCGTCGCAATTCCCAGGACTGGATGTTAGTTGGCGGTTTGAAGAAAAAATTGCGGTCGTCGAGCGTCTTGGCTTTGCCAAGACGTATATCTTTAGGCGTCTCACCCTCGGGGAGGACCCGCGTCGGATCGGCAGCCAAAGCCGAGATGCAAAGGAGAAAAGCGCTAGGTACAGTAAAGAGAGATCTCATGGTGAGTCACCTCGCCGCGGGATGGGAGAGCCGGTGTGAGGTGATTGTAGTGTGGAAAAGCGTCCGCACCCAGGTTGGGCAGCATTACACCAAAAGCTCCCCCAACGTCGCATGGCTCTCCCGAGCGGCCTGGGCGATCCGCTGCAATTGGTTGGCGACCTCGATCTGCAACTGTGCCTCGGCAATCAAACCGCGCAATTCGCTGTCTGCCCGCGTCAACTGTTCGCGGATGTCATGAAGCGTTTCCTGCCGATCGATCGGCGTTAACGCTCGTGCATACGTCGGCATGTCGTTCATGACCAGCCGGCTATAGACGTCCACGAGCGCGGCCAGACGATTAGGGTTTGATTTATACGCCAGATCTCGCGCGTTGCGCCAGAGGCGTTCCGCCATACGAGCGGTGTGCTTGAGCTTTTCGTGCGGTGTGCGAGCGGATTGAGCGATTTCGTCGCGCTCTCGTTCCAGCTGAGCCAGATAAGTGGGAGCCGTTTCAACAACGTCCGCTTTGTGAGGCGACCAGGCCCAAAAGCCGAAGGCGAACACGATCATGGTCGCCGCCAAGGCAGTGGCGAGGGCAAGTTTCTGACGAGCCCGTTCGTGCGGCGAACTGTGCCAGGCGGGGAGACGGGCTGTGATCGGCTGAACCGGGCGCGACGCGACGCGCAGGCGCCGGCGCCCATAGCTGCTGAAGGAACTGGGCCCGTGCCTGGCTCTGTGGAACCGGAATCAAAGGCAGCTGCCGTTCGACGGCCAGGAGCCGGCGCTGCCAAACGCGACAGGACGGGCAATCCGCGAGATGGGCGGCGATCGGCGCGGTCGGCCGATCGAGGCTTTCCAGGGCGAGCAATTGACGTCGGATGACTGGGCAATTCATGGCTTCTCCATTTCCTGTCGGGCGCGAGCAATTCGAGCAATTTTTGCCGTGCCTTGAAAACGCGCCAGCGAGCCGTTTCCTCGGTCAGATTGAGAACGGCGGCGATCTCTTTGAACGACAAATCTTCTTCGACGCGCAGCAGCAAAGCCGCCCGATAGTCAGTGGGTACACGACCCAGTGCATTTGCCAGGCCTGCGAGCGATTCACGGGTGACCGCCGCCGCGAGCGGACCGCCGTCGCGCCCTTCCAGATCCTCCGGCAGCGCATCGCGCCGCCGCGCTGTCGACCGACAATGATTGGCAAAGGCGTTGTGCGCGATACGGAAGAGCCAGGCGCCAAATTTGGTGCCGAGCTTGAATTTCGTCAGGTGGGCCAACGCCTTCAGGAAGGTCTCTTGCGTCAGATCTTCGGCAATATGCGAGTCATGCCCAAGTTGATAGATCCAGCGATAAAGACGGTCCCAATAGCGTTCGACGAGGGATGCAAAAGCGGACCGGTCGCCTTTTTGAGCGCGGGCGATCCACTGCGTTTCTTCGGCCAAGGCATCCGGCAGGTTCTTTGATGACGCCACGCGCCTCGTCCTCGGGCAGCCCCTCTGGGCCGTCACCTGAGCCAGTTTCGACAACGCCACCGCCATGATCCTATCAGCCCATTGAGCGGCCCGCCAGCATCCGAAGCTCTCGCACCCATACAAAACACGCCGGCGAGCCGGACGTTGCGCGCTGGCCGGACACGGGCTTCTCAGGCCGTCTCTTTCCGTTTGTCGCTATAATGTGTTAAACTCAGATGGCTTCGCTCTCCCGCCCTCAGCAGGCGAGCAGTTCCTATCAAAAAGGGCGCCACGGTCATGGGCCTCTACGACCGCGACTATTATCGCAACGACAGCCCTAGTTTTCTCGGCTCTTTCCGCGATCGTGGCATTGTTACGAAATGGCTGCTGGGCATCAATCTCTTCGCGTTTCTCATTCAAATCCTGTCTTATCAACCCGGCCAGGGCGAAGGTTCATTCACAAGAGCCCTCAGTTTGAACCTGCCCGACCTGATGCATGGTGAAGTTTGGCGCCTATTTACATTTGCCTTTATTCATCCGCCCAGGGATATTTTCGGCATCGTCTTCAACATGCTCTTTCTGTGGTGGCTCGGCCACGCCATAGAGGACATCTACGGCTCTCGTGAGTTTTTGTGCTTCTATCTGACGGCGATCTTGGCGAGTGCCATCTCGTTCCTCGTCGCCGTCAAAATGCGGGCGTACCCGTCAGACGCGGCAACATTCGGCGCCAATGGCCCGATCACCGCGATCTTGCTGCTCTACGCTTGCCATTACCCCGGTCAGATCATTCTCATCATGTTCGTCCTGCCCGTGCCGATCTGGCTCTTTGCCGGTTTCGCCGTCCTCAAGGACATGCTCCATTTCTTCGGCCACTATGATGGTGTCGCAGCTGTCTGTCATATCGGTGCCGCGGCGTTCGCGTTGCTCTATTATCGCTTTCATTTGCGCATCAGTCCGTGGATTCCCGATTTGACGAACTGGCGCAAGCGCTGGAACCGGCCGAAGTTGCGACTCTATCGAGAGAAAGAACCGTTGCAACCAGCTGGAGTGTCAGCGTCACTCAATCCGGATGAAGATCAACTCGAAGCAAAGATGGATGCGATATTGGAAAAGATCTCGCGCACCGGAAAGGAAAGCCTCACCGAAGGCGAGCGTGAAGTGCTGCTGCGCGAGCGAGATTTATCGGCGGCGGCGGACGTAGCGGGTTCGGGCTGCTGAGTCAGCTTCTCGTGTCGCTTTCCGCAATCTTAAACAGCCCCGATTTGACGATGCCAATCCGATCGAGCCAGTATTGACCCATGACACCAAGCGTGTGGATGCCATACCTCATGCTGCGGCGAAAGTTAATGCTGCTCGCCTCGTCGAAATAACGCACCGGCACCGGAATGTCGCCGAGGCGAAAGCCGAAGCGGACGGCTTGGGCCAGGAATTGCGTGTCGAAAACGAAATCGTCGGAGTTCTTCTCGAATGGGATCGTCTCCAGCACCTCGCGACGATAGACGCGGAAGCCGCTGTGGAAGTCGCCGAGGTTTTGGCCGAGGGCGACATTCTCGATCATCGTCAACATGCGATTAAAAAGATATTTATAGACCGGCATGCCGCCATTCAGGGCTTCGGCTCGCGAGCGGATGCGGCTGCCGAGCACCATGTCGCAGATGCCGAGTTCGAGAAAACCGACGGCGTGGGGAATGACGCGGCTGTCGTATTGATAATCCGGGTGGATCATGACGACGATATCGGCGCCGCGGTCGAGGGCCTCGCGGTAGCATGTCTTTTGATTGCCGCCATAGCCGCGATTCTTGGGATGGACGATGACCGTCATTCCCATTTCGCGCGCCACCTCGACCGTCCTGTCCTTGCTGCCGTCATCGACAAGAATAATTTCATCAACCGAACCGGCTGGGAAATCGCCCACCGTGGCCGCCAATGTCTTCTCGGCGTTGTAGGCCGGCATGACAGCGATGACACGCTTGGTGCGTTTCGGCAGGCGCGTCGGTTCGGGCCTCAGAATCTCATCGACGCGGAAGAGGTCCTGGCGGAGTTCGAAGCGCGGGCGGGTCAACGTCATCATGGGTCGGTTTTCCGTGTGCTGACGGCTGGAACAATCCCTAAGCCATGATACGGATTGGCACCACTTTATTCCCTTGCTTTGGCCAATTCTCAAACCGTCCCATTCGCCTCGCCCGGTGCAATCGTGATAGACGGCACCCCCGGATGAACCGGCGGCATCTCGACGTATTTGCCCAAGAGCAGCCTCAGTTCGGAGCCGTCCATCACTTCTTTTTCGATCAACCGTAGTGCGATCTCTTCCAGGGCGATGCGGTTTTTGAGCAGCAGCGACCGCACGTCAAGCGTGGAATCGTCGATGATGCGGCGGACTTCGACGTCGATCTCTCGCGCGGTGCGCTCGCTGTAGCCTCGATCGCCATCGCCGTTGGGCCCGCCGTTGAGAAACATCGGCCCGCCGCGTTCTTCAAAGTTGACGCGACCCATGCGGCTCATGCCGAACTCTTTGACCATGGCACGGGCGATCCGACTCGCTTGCTCCAGGTCGCTGGTAGCGCCGTTGGAAATCTCGCGGAAGATAAGCTCCTCGGCCAAGGTCCCGCCGAGTGCCACCTTGATCTTGCTCTCCAGCTCCGATTGCGTGATGAGATAGCGATCCTCGTCCGGCCGGCTCAGGACGTAGCCTAACGCACCGACGCCGCGCGGAATGATCGATATTTTGTGTACCGGATGGGTGTTCGGGAGTGAACAGGCAACGAGCGCGTGGCCTGCTTCGTGATAGGCGACGCGCTGTTTTTCCTCGGCATTCATGATGCGGCTCTTGCGCTCTAGGCCGACGGCGCCGCGCTCGATGGCTTCCTCCATTTCCATCATGCCGACGTGATCCTTGCCAGCGCGGGCCGCCATCAGGGCGGCTTCATTGATGATGTTGGCGAGGTCGGCTCCCGCTGTGCCGGGCGTCAGGCTGGCGACGCGGCGTAGGTCGACATCCGGGTCGAGCTTGATATTGCGAACATGGACTTTTAAGATCGCTTCTCTGCCTAAAAGATCAGGGCGATCGACGACGACGGTGCGGTCAAACCGACCGGGACGGAGGAGAGCGGCATCGAGCGTTTCAGGCCGGTTGGTCGCGGCCATGATGATCACGCCGCGATTGCTGTCGAAGCCATCCATCTCGACGAGCAGTTGATTGAGCGTCTGTTCCCGTTCCTCGTGGCCGCCCATCGACGAAGCGGAGCGTGCCTTGCCCAAGGCATCGAGTTCGTCGATAAAAATGATGCAGGGGGCCTTGAGTTCTGCCTGGCCGAACAGGTCACGGACGCGCGCCGCCCCGACGCCGGCGAACATCTCGACAAAGTCGGAACCGCTCATGCCGAAAAACGGCACTTCCGCTTCGCCCGCAACCGCCTTGGCGAGCAATGTCTTGCCCGTTCCCGGTGGTCCGACGAGGAGAACGCCTTTGGGGATCCGCCCGCCGAGGATCTGATATTTCGTTGGATTCTTGAGGAAGTCGACAACTTCACGCAGCTCCGCTATAGCCTCATCGATGCCCGCGACGTCGGCGAAGGTGAGCTTCAAGTCTTTCTGCGCGTAGAGCTTGGCTCGGCTGCGGCCAAACGAAAGCGGCGAGCCGCTGCCGCCAGCCATCCAGCGGAAAAAGTAGAGAAGAATCACACCGACCGAAGCCATGAGCAGCACGCTCAGGAGTGCGGATGCGACCCCCTTGAACGGCCACTCTTCGTCAGCCCCTTGGTAGCCGGGGCCGACCACTTCTTTGAGCAAAGTGTGCAACCCTTGGTCGTTTTCCAGCCCTAGCCTCATCGTGCGAAAGTGAATGACCTGACTCTTTCGGCCATTTTTATCACCATCGCTCACGGGATCGGAAAGGGCGACTTCGCCAGTGATGTCCGTCTGATTGACCTTCACCTTTTGCAGCACAATCGAGGGGTTGTGTCGGGCGGCATAACAGAGTTGAACCAGTTCGCCATACCGCAGCGCTACCGTGGGTGCATCCTGATAGAAGGACCAAAAAAAGATCGCAAGGCCGATTACCACGAGTGCGACGAGCGCGAGCAGGAAGCCGCCGGCCCAGGCCAAATTGCTTCGATCGTTCCCCTTTTTTGGCAACACGGACGACTCCCGGAGACGATGGAGCTGATCGGACTTTCTTACCTATTCTACTTTAAAAGCCTCCTTCGGATCGGTCAACTTGGGTGCAATGTGGCGACTGATGTAACGCGTGCGTCGGTAGGATAAATCGGTGTTCACCCCCGGCAAGCCGGGGGCAATATACGTAAATGGCTTGCACCACGGTCGAGGAGACGTCCGATGGCATCGAACAAACCACGGATTTTGCTGCAGTTGGCCTACGAGGAATACGCTCGCGAATATCTGCGCAGCCTGCCCCCGGAGCATTTCATGGAAGCAACCGCTCAGGCAACGCAGCGCACCATCACGCTGGAGAGTCTCGCGCTCGTCCAGCGCGCCGACCCGATGTGCAACTTTTCAACGAATTGCTGATCCAGTATCCCATTGCGAATCGCGAGAAGCCGGGTCAGGTCGTGCCGGACAACATGATCGTTATCTGCGCCGAGCCGATCAAGGCCGACGGCAGCTTCGACATTCCGGTTCAGAAGGTCAAGCCGTTCTGCGTGATGGAATACGTCTCAAAGACGAGCAAGCGCAAAGATTACGACGAGAACATGCAGAAGTATGAGCGCGAGTTGAAGGTGCCGTACTATCTCCTGTTTTACCCAGATAACCAGGAGCTATCGCTGTACCATCACAACAAACGGCGCTATGTTAGCGTCAAGCCGAACCAAGCGGGGCGCTTGACGATCAACGATGGGCTGGACCTTGAGGTGGCGCTGACTTGATGGTTGGATGCGCTATTGGTATCAGGGGAACTACTGCCTTTGCCGGGTGATTTGCAACGCACTGTCGGTGAACTTAAGCAACGGTTGGTGCGGGCTGAGGCTAAATTGCAACAAACAAATTCGCAGTTGGAGCAGGCCATTCGCACACAATCGGCAATGGAAGCGGAGTTGGCGCAGCTTCGCGCAGGTTGCGGAATCGCAAGCGCGGAAAAATGGGTCGGCGTAGTTGGTGGTTCACCCCCGGCAAACCGGGGGCTATATAGGGAAATTAATCCAACAAGGGCTTCGGCTTGCGCTGGGGGCATGTCGGATCGAGGCCGACATAGACGACTTCCGCTTCCGTGACTTGCAGGACTTCGAGGCCGCGCAGGGCCTCAGCTCGAACTTGAATCGTGATCGACGTCCGACCTATCCTTACCAAGCGCGTCAAAAAACGTACCACATCGCCGATATGCACCGGCTGTTTGAACTCGACTCGGTTCATAGCCACAGTCACGAGGTTGGGCGGCTGGCCGCCGAGCTTGACGACTTCGTGCCAGGCACCAATCGCGCCGGCCTGATCGAGATAGCTCATGATGACGCCGCCGAAGATGGTCCCGTGAGGATTCGTATCGCGCGGCATCATCACAACTTGAATCGCAAGATACGAATCCGACATAATTGATACTCGCTCTCGTCTTATAATGACGCAATCAGGGATAACTCGGAAGCGCTCCCCTTCGGGTCGCGGCTAAACGATTCCAGTTTACGATCGTTACCTAGCTTCGACCATTGCCGCCCCAATTGGGTCGAACGATGGATGACCTCAACACCAATCCCGACACCGTGGACGGCCCGTCATTGAATGGCCAGCATCTAAACAACGAAGAGTTAATCCTCGCGCAGGAAGCGGGTTGGCAGCGGGGCAATCCGTTACCGGTCGAGGCTTACCTCGCGCAGCATCCCGAATTGAATGGCAAAGATGACGTCATAATCGATCTGCTAACTCGTGAAATCCGGCTTCGGCGGCAATACGGCGAGCAGCCGGAATTACAAGAATATCGTGGCCGCTTTCCGCGGTACGAGGCGCGGCTGGCGAAACAATTTCCCTTCCCAACCAGCATCGAAGCCAAGATCGACCTGTCGACGACCCAGCCTGACCTCAGCCCACCGGACAATTTGGTCCAAACCCCGTCGGATGTAGGTGGCTACGAGATCCTCAAGGAGATGGGTCGCGGCGGCATGGGCATTGTTTACAAGGCCAGGCACCGAGGTCTCAATCGGCTCGGCGCCTTGAAGATGATCTATCCAGGCGGCCGCGATGGCGAGGAACGTTTGGCCCGCTTTCGTGGCGAAGCCGAGGCGTTGGGCCGGCTCGAACACCCGAATATAGTGCAAATCTACGACATCGGCGAACACCAGGGTCGGCCTTATCTCGTCATGGAGTTTCTGACTGGCCAAAGCCTCGAAGATCATTTGCAAGGAGTTCCACAACCGGCGCGCCAAGCGGCGGAGCTGACGGAAACGCTGGCTCGGGCGGTCCATTATGCTCATCAGCGCGGCATCATTCATCGCGATCTGAAGCCGGCGAATGTGATGCTGCCCTATGCCGCGGCGGGTATCCAAGGCCGAAATTACGATGGGACGAAAGACAATACCCTTTCGGAAGGTTCCACATCGGATCCCCAAGCTGTTTCCCTATTCGCAAGCGCGGGGAGTGATGGCAAATCGCAATTGTCCACGTACGCCCCCAAAATCACCGATTTCGGCCTCGCGAAGCTCGTCGGCTCCGGCTCCGGACAGACTCGTAGCGGCGCCATTCTGGGCACGCCGAGCTATATGGCGCCGGAACAGGCCCGAGGCGACCATGCGGCCGTCGGCCCTCTGACCGACCTCTATTCGCTCGGTGCGATTCTCTACACGCTCCTGACCGGTCGGCCGCCGTTTCATGCCGAGTCCGTCTGGGAGACGATGAATCAGGTCGAATGCCAGGATCCGATTCCCCCGCGCCAATTTCAACCGCGCATCCCCGGCGATTTGGAAACCATCTGCCTCAAGTGTCTGCAAAAAGATCCCAGGCGCCGCTACGCCTCCGTCGGGGCTTTTGCTGACGATTTGCACCGTTATTTGATCGGTGATCCCATCAAGGCGCGACCCACTCCCGTATGGGAACGCGCGTGGAAGTGGGTCAAACGGCGTCCGACGATCGCCGCCGTGACCGCAACGGCGGTCCTGCTGCTCGGCGTTCTCGTCACTGCGCATTATGTTCACTTGCGTGCTGAGCTGATGAAGGCTCAGAGCGAGATGACGCTGAAAGAAATCGAACGCGCGCTCGATTCCATCGAAACGGAGATCAACGCCCGTAATTGGCAACAGGCGCGACAACAGCAAGTAGCGGCGTTTGAGAATCTTCTCCTGCCGGCGATTGCCACGTATCCTACTAGCCCGGGACTTGGAGAATTAACCAAACGCGCCGAAGGTCTGGAGCGCTCAATCACGGCCCGTCTGACGGACCAGTCGCGCCTAAATCTGTTCCGGGCCTATCGAAATGACGTAGCCGATTTGACTACCCCCTTTATCGGCATGTCCGCGGCGGCGAGTCATGCACGAGCCCGCGTGGCCATCGATCAAGCATTGGCATTATTTCATACCAATCTGCGGGAACGCTCGCTGCCGATAGCGGATAGTTCCACCCATTTCACGCAGTCGGAAAGGGATGAGGTGCGCGAGGGCTGCGGTTTGATGCTCCTCGAGCTGGCCGGCTCGCTGCGTGCATCCGTTGCGAGTTCAAAGTTGGAAGCCGCGCATCAGGCGGAAATCGAAGAAGCGCTGCGGCTATTGAATCGCGCCGCCACACTGGTCACAACGCCGTTGATTGACGTGGGGATTGCCCGCTGCCGCGCTCTGCTTGGTTCTGGCGCTGAAAAGATTTCATTGCCACACGTGGAAGCGCCGAGCCTCACGCGCGCTTTCGAGTTTTACCTTCACGGTTGCGACCTCAGCCGCGAAGAGCGTTGGCGCGAAGCAATTGTCGCTCTAGAACATGCTCTTGAACGCGAACCGGATCTCTACGCGGCGCACCGGGTAATCTCTATATGCTATCTCAAATTGACCCAATATGATACCAATCCCACGCCGCTGCTTCTGGCACGCGAACATCTGAATCGCTGCATTCAGCTAAGGCCAAACCAGATCCAGCCGTGCTTGGAGCGTGGCCATGTCCTCAGCTCTTTGCGCGAGTTCGCGGCAAGCGACGCGGATTTCAATACGGCGGAACAGCTCCTGTCCGCACATCCGGACGAAATGTCTCTTTATGCTCTTTTAAACTCTCGCGGTGTGAGTCGAATCAACCAAAAGCAGCTAGACGCGGCCATCGTTGATTTAAGGCGAGCTATCGCGTTGCAACCGACTGAATATGCCGGGCATGTAAACCTGGCTCGGGCTTATCAGGAAAAGAACCAGTGGCATGACGCCGCTGCCGAATTGGACCGCGCCATTGCCCTACAGCCGCCGCGCATGCTGGCAGCTCTCTATCGAAGCCGTTCACGACTGCGCCAGGAGCGCGGCGATTGGGCTGGCGCGCTCGCCGATGCGCTGCAGGCAAAAGGTCAGCTGCTCGATGACGCGAAATCTTCTTCGGCAATCGAGGACTGGCGGCGTGTTAGCCAGCTTTCCTTGAAGTGCGACAAGCCTGCCGACGCCGTGAAAGCGGCCGACGCGATCCTGGCCATCGACGCGACCGATCCGGAAGCCTATCGATTGCGGGCTGAGGGACTGCTGGAACAGAAACATTTTCAGGCTGCGGAACAGGCATTGAACGGCTATTTCAAAGCTGCCGGGACCAGCGGACTGCTCGACACCTGGGCCTTCCGTGCGCGTGCGCGGGCACGCACGGCGATCAGAGAATATAAAACGGCCGCGGAAGACTACTCGCGAGTTCTCGACCAAATGCCTAATGATATGGCCGCCCTCGCCGGACGTGGCTGGAGCTATTTGTTCCTCGAAGCGTGGAAATTGGCTTTGGACGATTTTGAGCGCATGATAAAGATCGACAAGGCGTCTGGCGATGGATACAATGGTCGGGGCTATGCTCTCGTAAAATTAGGCAAGTATCGGGAAGCGACGGCAGACGCAGACGCGGCTGTTCGCCTTGGCGGGCCGCAGCCAGCGCGGACACTGTACAACGCGAGTCGCATTTTCGCCCAGGCCTTACAGCAGGCCGAAGCGGACCCGCTCGAGCAAACGCCGCGCGGCAAACGCAACCGCGAAGATTACGAGGATCGCGCCCTTAGGCTGTTGAGCCAATCGCTGATAGAACTCCCGGACGGGGATCGGGGTTTATTTTGGAAAGAGACGGTGGAGCGCGACGCAGCGCTTCTACCCTTACGGCGGAACCCCAGGTTCGTGAAAATGGCTGAGAGTTATTCCGGCCCATCGAGTTGAGGTCTTCTCGTATGAAGCCCGCGCCGATCACGCGAACACGTCGATTGTCCAAAAGGGATTCGTTCCTTCTTGACCTGTGGTCCAGCGCGGTTCGGTTTTTCAACCATTCAACTCAATCGTCTTACCCCAATTTCGCCACTCTGCGACTCGAATCCCTATCAGATCGTTTACTGCTCAGCGTCAACTGGAGCCTTCACCCGGCCTCATTATTACTTGGGAACGTCGACCACTTCGGTTCGTACGTCTCCAATGACGGTACAGATCCTTCGTCGGTCCCGACGACGCCGTTCTCGACGTCGATCGTAACGATCTCGGCCGCTCCGAAGACCACAGACGGCACAATACCGATCAAAACCGCACCACATGTGATTGTTGTTGTCGCCCATCCAATTCACGCTATGCGGATTGAGTCGCCGCCAGCCACGCTGTCGAGTTCCGATGACGGATCTCAAGGCGACACGACTTTCTCGTCCATCACGCCCAAAGATATATTGCTAAGTTCCGATACGGTATCCGAGCTGGACTCCAGCGTATCGAATTCTTCGACCTCCAGCGTGAAGAGAGTTTTCACGCCTGTTCCCGGACACGGAACTACTTCGACGCAACAACAAAGTCCAGCTCCGACGACGCAAAGTCAATCCCCAGCTCCGACTCAAGCACCCGCTCCGGAGCAAACGTCGGCGTCTCCGACACCGACGCAGAATACTGCACAAGTACAGAGTCCAACGCCCACCCAAATACAAAATCCGACACCGACGCAGCTCTCCGACCCTTCGTTGTCCATCCAGGCGCCCGTCAGCCCATCGGTACAAACCTCGCCGACAGCTCCCGTGACGTCGACGCCCGCGACGCAAACTCCGGTAGCTCCGCCGACCTTGTCTTCGCCGCCGATCCAAACACCGGCCTCCGCTCCGATCCAAACGCCGATCACAACTCCGGTGCAAACACCAATCACGCAGCAGACACAGACGCCGACGAGTTCGGCGGTGCAGACGCCGATAACTCAGCAAGTATTGTCGACGCCGACCCAATCCGGCACGGCTTCTGGACCAACGGCGCCTGCTGCCGCCGTCGAGCCGAAGAGTGCGACGACAGTCGTTGTCGCGGCGCCGAGTGCTAATCAAAGTGCTCAACGCGTTGATGTTCAGCAAGTGCAAGCAATTTCGCCGATAAAAAATTTGGCCCTTACCACAAGCGACGACGCGGCACGGCCGGCAAAGACGGATACGCTAAGCGCAATATATTTCGGCCCGGCAAGCGATGGCGTCGCGTCCGCGGACCTAGCTGCCGCCAGCACGCCGCGCGAAACCAACTCGACGAATGGGTTGGCCGCCTCCGCACGGCTGGGATATAACGAATCGCCGATCCTCGATTCCGCCGCGTTGCTCGCTCCTCAAGGAGCAACGGAGATCTTCGCGGGCGATCCGCTGACCGATTCGTCGTATTTGAAATTGGACGGGCTCGACCTGCCCGCTCTGGTCCCTGAGTTGATGCCGCTCCTGAAAGCGGACCTCGCCCTCGTTCCCACCTTCCTGACGCCAGACGCCAGACGCGCTCCGCCTGCAACTTCAAGCCGTCCGCGCGACGATGCTTCAATAAGCACGTTCACCGTCGGATTGGGAAACACCCCATCAACACCCCGAAGCGCGCGAGTGACAACGGCCGCGCCAACACCAAACGAAGATGCTCCGTCGGCCGCAAAGGGGATCCGAATGGATCGTTACCCCGCGGCACGCGAACCTCTCTCCTACCCAGGATGGCTTTTAGGCGACGCGGTTCGAGCGCCGGCGGCCCCGCAAAAACCAAGCCCTGCCGCTCCTGAGGTTGCCGGCCACGGACCATCAGCTGACGAACCCGAGGCGGATGAGCCTTCGGGAGACGAATAGGAGCGAACGGCTGGCGCGGCATGCGCCGCATCGAATCGACATCTCAGAGACTCGCTCGATGGCCGCGACTTTTCCTTGCCCCAATCCGAATTGCACGCAAGTTTTCGATCTCATCAGCATTACCGCTGTCACAACGCTCACTTGTCCGAAATGCGGCACGTCGTTCCGATTTCGCGCGAAGCCTGCCACGCCGCCGCAAGGTTCTACCGAGGCTCTGCCGGCCGCGACCGTGGCATTGCCCGCTTCTGAAGCCACGGCCGAGCTGCCGTCGCCCCCAATGCCCGCGCCGGATGACACCCAAATCGATTTCGCTTCGCCCCTGGTTCGCATTCCGACATCCCGTCGGCTCAAGCCGAGAGCCCGCTCTCTGCCCGCCAAAATCTTACTCGGATCTTTTTTTACTCTTCTGCTCGGCGGCTGCGCCTTTTCCCTCTGCTGGCTCATTCTGTTTCTGATCCATAAGCCGTCCGTAAGGGATATTCAGAATCGCGATACGGCCAATTTTCACTTCAAGGCATTAGACCGGAATTGGGAAGAGGCGCTCGACATCGTCCAGGCGTTCAAGCCGATTCAATATGCCTTTCGCAAATCGACGGCTGGGCAAGCGAATTACCTGGCTTTGTATTATCGGGATTACGAACGCCGCAATCCGAGCGATGCCGAAGTGTTCAGCGAAGGACTCGCCAAGCTACGAATCTATTTCGATCAACTCGAATACGATCTCAAGCCCAAGAACGACGCGGACAAGCTCGGAGGACAGCCGGCGCAAGTCATTCAATTTCGTGGTATCACGCGGCAACTGGATAACATCCCGTGCTTCGGCGAATGCTGGATGACCAGCTACCGAGGTTATGCCTATTGGCTCATTACCTGGGCGCCGCTGCTTGGGGATGAAGAGAAGGACAAACGAGACAAGGCAGCTACCGAATGGCCGGCGTTACGTCAGCGGTTCACGATCCTCGACGCTCGCGAAGGTTGGAGCGAGGCGCCGCGCAAGACGACACTGTTCCATGGCGTCAAAGCCCCCATTGAGCTTCGCTACGATGACAAGGTTTGGACTCCGGAAGAAGCGGAGGGAGCAGAACTGGCGCTGCATTGGGCACGACCCGCGCTTGACGCCGCGGCAACGGAATGCCGGCAAGGCAGCCCATATCAAAGTCATTCTTCTCGACAAAAAAGCCGAGAACCTCGACGATGCCGTCAAATTCGCCCGTGAAGATCTGCTAGAACGTATGAAGGAAAAGGTCCCCGAGAACGGCACCTATCTTTATCCTGATACAAAAATCGACGACGCGAAAGACGAGGCGATTCGCAAGGCGGAACCGCCCAAAACGCTTGGCAATCTGGACGGCCGAGTTCTACGGCTGCAGGTGGCGAATACGCCGGACCGGATCCGCTTCGTCGTTCTTGGCGTCGCCCTGCTGCCACAGGGAATCGTTGTCATTGACTGCGACTGTGACAACACCCGCAAGAGCGAGGACGACCCGCGCCGACCCGATCGTGACTTTTGGGAGCCTGAGTTTATGGCCGTACTGGCGTCGGTTGGCCGAGCGAAGAGCCGTTGACCGGCTCCGGAGCAGCCGGCGGTGCCGACGATGCAGTCGTCCCGCGCGGGGCTACAGGCGCATTCGGCGTCGGCGACACGATGGGCACACCGGCCGACGACGGATTGCCGCCTGGTTGACCGATCGCCAGGCCGCGCGTCTGCAATTCGACAGCCTTTTTCAAAATCGCGTCCGGCGGATCTTTCGTCAGAGGCTGTAAGACGTAGTGCAGCCGCCGATCGTCCTTCACATGGAACGGCCAGACGTGTTCGGACAAGAAATCGATGCCAGGGTACTCGTAAATCGGCGCTTGCAGATTCTCGACCACGTGCAAAGTCTGATAGCCGTCGAGAACCAGATCGTATTCGTATTTGCCGTAGTACAGGAAGTAATCATCACAGGGCGTCGCTGGCCCGAGAGCGTGCCCGTTCTTATACACGAGCGCGCCCGGTGGATCAGACGTAATATGGACGCGACGCTCGACACAGCCGGCTGTCAACACGACGAGCAACGCTATTCTCAGGCAAGCGAATTGCTTCATCGGTTCCCTCCGGTGGCGGAAAATATCACTGTTCAAGGCACGGCGGAATAACGAAAGTAGTGGGCCCGGTCAAGATGAAGTCGTGGTTGTGGCGGCACGGTTTCAACGTGTCGAAAGCGACACGTGATAGATGTCGGCGCGTTGAAAGCGGGCCAAATCCGGACAAAGGTCAAGTATCGGCACATTGAAAACGTGCGGCCACAGCGCGGAGCGGCCTGCCAAGCCAGTCTCTGCCCGGGACCTGTTGCCACTATTCAAAACTGGACCGCACGACCACTGTCTGAATTCCATATAACATCACCAGAACAGGCGCCGCGTGAGTCTTCCGGCCCGAACCCCCTGGTACTCCCGTATTGACACGTTTCTCGTATTGCGTGAGAGTATCCCGATCGGGCCAGACTCCCAAATGCGTTCTTTTTTGTATATTTACCCGACCTTGCGCGCCTTGAATCCACGCGGGGCGGCCACGTTAACTAGCCTCCAGGCAGGGGGCGGGATCCCAGGCGAATGGTGCAGACAACTCTCATGACCCCCCCAGCCGATCTCGGACCTCTCGATCTTTCACGCATTGCCCAAGACTTGCAAATCCGCAAGGAGCAAGTCAAAAATGTCGTGCAACTCCTCGATGAAGGCAACACCATCCCGTTCATCACACGCTACCGCAAGGAGCGCACCGGCGAGCTGGACGAAGAAGTTCTCCGCATCATCCAGGAGCGCGTCGGGCTGCTCAGACAACTCGCGGAACGCAAACAGACAATCCTGCGCTCGATTGATAACCAGGGAAAACTGACCGACGACCTGCGCGCTGCCATCGTCGCGGCCGAAAATCCGAAACGGCTCGAAGATCTCTATCTGCCTTACAAACCAAAAAAACGCAGCCTCGCCACGGCAGCCCGCGAAAAAGGACTCGAACCACTGGCCCTGGCGATCTGGTATCAAGATCCAGCCGTCGGCAGCCTCGATGAGACGACGGCGCACCTGGTCGACCCTGAAAAGGGCTTGAACACGCCGGATGATGTTCTCCTGGGCATACAGCATATCCTGGCGGAACTGATTGCCGAAGCGTCCGACGTGCGCGCTGGCGTGCGTGCCGTATTATGGGACACGGGGCGATTGTGTACAAAGAAGAGCGAAAAGCTGGCCGAAGGCCAGGGCCTCGATTACAAAGATTATTTTGAGTTCGCGGAACCCCTACGACATATCCCGCCGCATCGGACGCTTGCCATCAACCGTGGCGAGAAAGAAAACGCCCTGACGGTGAAATTCGACTGGGATTCTCAGACGGGAATGCGGGTCGCCCTCGAGCGTTTACCACTTCCGCCGCCGGGAACCTTGCCGCCGTTACCGGCGGCTCCTCCGGTTGCCAGTGAGCCTCCGGTAGCGAATGAACCGGTGCCAGAGGCGCCGAAGGACTCGCCGCCTGCAGCAGACGTGACGCCATCGGCTGAGGCAAGTTCAACCGCCGCCCCGGAAGCTACTCCGGAAGTCGCTGCGCCGGTCACGGCGACGACTGATGCGGTTCCTGAAGCGAAGGCGAACACCGAATCGGCGCCGCCCGCCGCGTCTGCCGAAACGCCTCCACCGCCTTCTCGCCACGCTCCACGCACGCACATCACGGCGACCGTATTGCCCTTCGCGCTGGGCGCGCGAGAGACGAAGCCGGCAGAAATTTTTCGCACTCATCCGCACTCGGATTTTCTCGGCCATGTGACCGAAGATGCTTTGGCTCGATTACTCGTGCCGAGCCTCGAACGAGAAATTCGACGCGAATTAACGCATCGCGCAGAGGATCATGCCGTCAACGTCTTCGCTCGCAATTTGCGAAGCAAGCTCCTCGCTCCGCCGATGCGAGGTAAGCGCGTTCTGGCGGTTGATCCCGGTTTCCGCACGGGGTGTAAGCTCGCCGTGCTCGACGAAACGGGCAATCTGCTCGAAGACGGCGTCGTCTATCCGCACACGGGTGGCCAGGCCAAGAAACTCGAAGGCCGTATTCGGCTCGAAGAGCTGATTCGCAAGCATCAAGTAAGCGTCATCGCGATCGGCAACGGCACCGCCTGCCGGGAGACGGAAGAAGTGATTTCCGAATTGATCGCCAACCTCGACGCGCGGCGTCGAGGCGAGCTGCCACCTGAACCGGCGCCGCCGGCTCCGGCGGAAGTAATCGCTGCGGCGGCGACTTCTCCATCACCTGATGCTCCCCCAATCGTGCCGGATTCGCCGCCGGCGGCACCTCCACCTGATACGCCGCCAGTGCCGCCAGATTCACCGGCACCGGTTCCAGCTCCGGATTCACCGGCTCCAACTCCAGGCGATTTGCCGGCCCCCGTGACTTCGGAGGCATCGGCACCGACGACCGAAGCACCGGCGCCCGTGACTGCGGAAGCATCGGCACCGACTCCTGAGGCTGCTCCGCCCCCAAACCCAGCTTTGATCTTGGAAGGATTGCCGGATGCTCCCGCCGATTTGGCGTATATCATCGTCAACGAAGCTGGCGCCAGCGTCTACTCCGCGAGCCCGATCGGGCGCGAGGAGTTCCCCAATTTCGACGCGACCCTGCGCGGCACGATTTCCATCGGTCGACGCCTCCAGGACCCGCTGAGTGAGCTGGTCAAGATCGACCCACAACATGTCGGCGTCGGCCTGTATCAGCACGACGTGAATCCCCGGCATTTGCGCGAGTCTCTCGAACGGCGTCATCGAGTCGAGCGTCAACACCGTCGGTGTCGATCTCAACACCGCGAGCGTGCCGCTCTTGCGGCACGTGTCGGGCTTCAATCAACTTGTGGCCCGCGACCTCGTCGAGTATCGCAAGAATAACGGCCCTTTCAAGAGTCGCGAGCAACTCCTGCAGGTCAATGGCATCGGCGAAGGCCGTTATATCCAGGCTGCCGGATTCCTTAAGATTCTCGACGGCGACAATCCTCTCGACCGCACCTGGATTCATCCGGAAGCCTACCCGGCCGCTCGCCAGCTTCTGGGCGAATTGGGATTCGGTCCCGAGGCGTTGGCGGACCGGCAAAAGAACGACGAGCTGCGTGATAAAATCAAGACCCTGTCGCCGGAGCAAGTGGCTGCGGCCTTGCAGCT
Organism: uncultured Planctomycetaceae bacterium; assembly: GCA_963790585.1. GTDB lineage: Bacteria > Planctomycetota > Planctomycetia > Gemmatales > Gemmataceae > CAWBOY01. The sequence goes on along the minus strand of CAWBOY010000007.1, from coordinate 345,349 downwards.
CGGCGTGCCCACCGTCCGCGACATTCTCGACTCGCTTGCTCGACCGGGCCGCGATCCGCGCGAGGATTTGCCGCCGCCCGTCTTCAAAAAGGGCATCCTCAAGCTCGAAGATTTGCAGCCCGCTATGGAGCTTAAGGGCACCGTACTCAACGTGGTCGATTTCGGTGCGTTTATCGACATCGGTTTGAAAGACAGCGGCCTGGTTCACATTAGCCAAATGGCGAATCGCTACGTCAAGATTCCCTATGACATCGTCGCGGTCGGCGATGTCGTGACTGTGTGGGTCTTGGGTGTCGACAATGAACGCAAGCGTGTGTCGCTGAGCATGATTGCTCCCGGCACTGAGCGCAAAGCACCGGAACCGCGCCGTGGCCCGGCGCCGCGACGCAACCAGCGCGGCCCCGATCAGGGCCAGGGCGAGGGGCAAAATCGCCAGCCGCGCGAAGGCCAACAAGGGGATCGACCGCAGGGCGAACGGCCCCAAGGTGACAGACCGCAGGGCGATAGGCCGCAAGGAAACAGGCCGCAAGGGGATCGACCGCCGCCGCGCCGCGATGGGCAACAGCCGCAACCACGAGGCGATCGGCCGCCGCCGCGCCGCGATGGCCAACAGTCTCAGCCACGAGGCGATCGGCCGCAACCGGGACGAGGCGGGCCGAGCCGACCGCCGCAGCCGGTGAATCGTCCGCAGACGCCGCGCGGTCAAACGCGCCGTCAGCTGCCGCAGCGAGGCGGAGCGCCGAAGCCGAACGAAACAGCTGGATCAACGCCGCCACAGGAAAATCAACAATCCCAGGCGGAAGGTCAGCCGACCACGGGAGCCACGCCAACACCAACCGCGGCGCCAGCGCCCGCCAAGAAACCACCGCGCCGCCAGCCGCCCAAAGCGGACCTGTCACAATCAGCGCTTGCCGGGGCGACGCCGCTCGGAACCTTCGCGGAACTCGCCGCATTTTGGCAAGCGAAGAAGAAAGAAGACGAGCCCGATGCTGCGCCGCCACCAGCCGAGGGCGAACAACAGGCTCCGCAGGCGTGATAATATCTTGGCGAGCCGGGAGCGTAAGCGACCGGAGAAACTTAGAGTGAGCGTAACGCGCTCCGGCCGTTTACGCTCCCGGATGCGCAAGATTTCACCCTTTTCTCACAGTGCAGGTAAAGTTTGTTTGGCACATCCAGGTGGTTATGCTGAACGAATGCCCCTCCGATAATTGAACCCCACCTCTTTCTGCCTCCTGATGTCGTTTGCTCGGAATTTGCGTAGCATTTATGGGGTAAAGCGCGTCGTCATCAATACGAATCGAGTGCCATGATCTAACAAAGGGAGCATGACCATGAAGCGAGTGCGAATTCTCTTTGCCCTTCTCCTCATCGTTCCCTTGTTGCACGCGGAAGACCCAAAGCCGGCGAAATCGAACGATTTCGTCGGCTTTCCTGCTTTGACCCTAGCCGAAGACGCAGTTCCGAAAACGCGGCGTGAGTTCGCGGCGGCGATGGCCACGATCAAAGCAGGAATGTCGGAGAAGGGAGTTCTCTCTCTCCTAGGCAAACCGGACGATATTCAAACAGCGGACGATCTCGGCGGCTTTTCAATAGTGGGAACAGCAGAGATTTGGAGATATGGGACGGATCGCCATTTGGGCCTGGGCACTCTTGGTTGCATTTCCATCGATCCGGATCGGCGAGTGCAATATACGGTAGGCGGCCAAGGCGAGCCGCCCGATCCCAAGCTCTTACCGGAGGAGGAACTGCGGTCTCTTCTTCGATTGATCTATAAGGCTCCATCATTTCTTGGCGGAGATTCCTACAACCCGCTCACAGTCATTCAAATCGTTAATGCACTTCAGCCCCTCGGCAAAGACAAGGCTTTGGCGGCAATTAGTGAGTATTGCCGAGTGACCGGTATTTTACAGGGGAATTCCGGTCGTCAGGGCGTTTGCTTGGTGCTGCGCGTGTTATTCGATGTTCCCGCTGATACCGGATTCATGCCGCCGCTGTGGCCGCCAGCGCTTTCAAAAGATCCAAAACGATTTCCACGCCTTCCCATCTTGCTCCAGGATGACCTTCCGTTGTTTCTAAAATCTGGCCCTTCCGGCATTCGTGGAATGTTGCCAGGGCCAGAGTCGGATCTCGCTTATTTCCGAGAAAAGGGCCGGCTACGCGAAAAACCACTGATGCCAGGCAAGTCTCCGCTCGGCGTAATGGATTCTTGGGCCACGAATGCTGGCGGCGTCTACGAAGACATTTCCGACGGCAAGCACCGGATCAGAAATCAACTGCTGGGCTTGATCAGTTCCGTCTATCGTCGCCCCAGGGGTTGGGATTGGACCAGGACGGGGTTCGGAGAAAATGCGGACGAAGAATGGAAGTCGATCGAGAAACATGTAGCCGCCCTGGATATACGCTGGAATGCGGCAACGAGTCGTTACACCCTCAAAGATGGCTCCTATATCCCTGACACGCTAATCGGTAAGGATTATCAGCTATACAAGTGGAAGCTCAAGGATATGAACGACAAGGCCGAGGTACTCGTCGAGCGCGTTGGGCCAAAGCATATCGAAGTCACGCTCATCTGGTACGGGAAAAAAGGTCAGAAGGTTCCCGAATTTACTATGGATCTCCTTGATGTCAAGGACAAGACGAACCCGCTTGTGAAAATCTGGCCAGCAAAATCCGGCTTTACCTTTTTAGGAGAGGCTTCTTCGAGCGATGCTTTTCACGTCGAATTGGCGGAAGGCGCGGAAGTTCAGGTCAAACTGAAGCTCCAGAAGAGCGAATTGTTGAGTCCGGTATATAAGCCGTGAACATTGGGGGGAAAGCTTCACGTCTCTACTGATTTGACAGAACGAGCTGCGTCCTCTTTCCTCTTCCTCTTGGACTGCCGGGAAACGACTGGGGACGGCGATATTCTAACCGGCATTCTTCACATGTCCACTCGCTGGCGATGTCGAAGGCGGCACGAGTGGCGTGTCCACATACTTGCCCGGCAAGGAATTAGCTACTTGCCGTAACATGGCCGCGTAACGCTCGACATCAAGCAGTTGCTCTTCGGCAAGTCGTCGGCGAGTTTCTCTTAATTCGTCGATAATTGGAATCGGTTTCATGGTTCGATCTCCAACAATTGGGCGGGTGTAATGATTGCTGGCGGAACGAGACGTTCTCGATCATTATAACCCGGGATACAGAAAACCGGTTAGCCGAAAAGAAAGCAAGATGCAGCTCGATTTGCCTTGACGGAGCAACAATCGCAGCCTTACCTCTCTACCAAAATGACAGAACGAGCTGCGTCCTCCTTTCTGTTCGTCCTTTTCGTCAGTACTTATGGACGTACCGTCTCACCCTGCTCTTGAAACGACCGGTCGCCCAGTTCTGCATTTTCTGTTCCAGCTATCCGGCTACTTTTTGGTCTTCGGGGCAGAGGCGAACTCGGCGGCACTCATCTTGGTGACTTTTCCCGCAGACGTCAGAACATACCCGCCGGCGGTCGGCACGTCTTTACCATAGGCGAGTACTATCGCTGGCTTTCCCGGTTCCCCGGCCTTTTGGAGGGGCGTTCCCCAGAGAACGACGAAATCCCCGGCCTTCACCGAGTTGTAAGCCTCTTCGTACTTCCCTTGGAAAGACTCCAATTCGGAAAGCCGGGCTGGTGGGTGACCGAGCCGGCGCGCAGCGGCATTCAGTAACTTGCCAACCACCTGGAGATCGATCATTTCCTGATCAGCCCGCTCGGCCGCGGGGAGGAGCAGCCGGCGACAAGTCCAGCACAAAGACCGATGAGCAGATATTTGAGCAGCGTCATGACCCCTCCGACAAAGTTGGCTGCGTCGCGGCCTTCTGTTGATAAGCAAGGACTTCAACAATCCGGTCTGCGTCGAGGCCAGCGCGCGTTCGCGCTGGCCTGAGGGCGGGTCATCTCATTGCCGGCTCACCAGTCGGAGCCGACGATCTGGCCCCAGTAAGCGGGGTCGTTGCCGATGATTCGCCAGGTTCTTGGACTGATCGAAGGGGAAACCGAACGCACACTCCCGTCGCCCATGCCAACGTTCATGGCATCGTGAGCCGTCTGGGTCAACAAACTGGTACAACCCATCGGATCCGTCGTTGTGACCAGGGCCCCGCTCGGGATGGTCGCACCGCTCGGGGGATTCATAGTCGGCCGGACCTGCATAATCTGATTGCTGTTCCCGGTCTTAGAACTCACGTAGGAGAGATCAAAGTCCACGCCGGGGCAGCCACCCTGGAAATACCCCGCTGGAATTCCCGGGACGCCCGGGTAAATACAATTGTAAAGTCCTTCCTTATAGACTGTGAGCCAGCCGTAGCCGATTGCCTGTTGTTCGGAACCGCTGCCACACTGGATGTAGCCCCAGTCGGTGTAGTAGTAGTTGTCCTGGTGGCTGTCATCGAGCGTCCCCAGGCCGGAGCCAAAGCCTTCCGCGAAGCAGAACGTGTAGCGTTCCGCGATGATGGAGGTGTTAGAAGTGCCGTTGACCTTCATGGAGGTTGTCAAGGACCCCGGAGTCGGGGTGAAGACGAGCACGTTCGCCGCGTAGGAGCACAGGCCGAAGTTGTTATTGACACTGACTTTGATGTTGTTGACCCTGGTGGTGTTCGAGAGGCCGTTGCCGGACGTCGGGTCGGACGGGCAGATCAGCATCGGGACGACCTGACCAGAGCAGGCCGCCGCGTAGGCGCTGTAGGTGGTGTTGTTCGTGGCCTGGATCGTGTTGAAGAGGTTGCCCTGCTCGATGTAGGGGAACAAATGAACGACCCATGTGCCCGGAGCGCCGTCCGGGGAACTCGAAGCTCCGTAGTTTGCGGAGGCCGGATAGCCCGCTCCTCCCCACGAAGCCACGGCTGGCCAATTCCAGTTAACCGGGATGTACGCCGTAGGTGTTCGCGAAGTTGTGAGTGGCCAGTCGCCAGTTGCTTGACGTTGTTCTTGCACTGGGCATTCGAGGCAGATTCACGTACTTTCTGCACGGCCGGCAATAACAGCCCAATCAAGACGGCGATGATCGCGATCACTACCAGCAATTCAATCAGCGTAAACGCGGAGCGGACCGGTCGATGGTGAGGACTCATTGCAGATTCTCCGAATCCATGGGAATGAAGTAAGATCAACACGGGGTACAACTCGTCAATGCCGGGTTCGGACTCAGGGGCTGTGTTGCTTGAACAACTCAATCGCCCGCAGCACACGCAGAGGGTGATCGGTTTGAATCACGTCGATGCCCCAACCGATCGCTTTCTGGTATTGCTCGACTTTCTCATTGGCGCCCATCGCATCCGAAAAGACTTTGATCCCCGCCTTGTGGGCCTTCGCAATCAATTCGGCGGACAGGATCGACCAGTCGGTGTCGAAGCCGTACGGCGCAATGGCCGCTACTTGCTCGAACTGGTTTGCGCGCCGCAGCGGCGGCAAAGGCCGGACCTTCGGTTCCAGGGCCTTCAGTTTCGCCAGGTAGTCTCTTGACTGATAAACCACCGAGCGCTCGACGAGGTCATGTTTACGCATCGCATCGAGAAGATCGGCTGGTGTGATATCCTTGGCGTCGAGATAGGCATGTGACGTTTTTCCCATCGCGGTCAAGCCGTCGGAGAGCGGCGGCACACGCGTCTCGGCGAAGGGACGGCCAAACCACGCTCCCGCACTGAGCTTCCCGACATCAGCAAAGGTTGACTCCCGAATCGGGCCTTTAGCCGCCCGTGGTGCGGTTGAGCGTGCCATCGTGGAGCAGCATGTACTTGCCGTCCTTCGTTGGGCGGATGTCGATTTCGATGTAGTCCGCTCCCAGAGCCGCCGCTTTTTCAAGCGCTGGGATCGTGTTTTCCGGCGCGTAGCGATTGGCGCCGCGGTGATAGGAGATCTTCACCGGAAACTGCGGAATGCGCCGCCGCACCTCGGTAAACCGGACACCAGCCGGGTCATCCGTCTGCAACCAATCCACGCCCGCGTCGAGCATTTTGGCCCATCCCGTCGCGTTGTCCCACTTCTCCCCGAGAACGTTAGCCTGTACCTTGATCCCCTTTGCATGAAATGCTTTGCACAACTCCGCAGTCACATCAGCGGGATCGATCTCTGCCGCGGCCGGGGCGACATCCTTCACGAACGAGTCAAAGCTCATGGTCGTAGGTGTGAACTTTGCCATCCTCGGAATCTTGTTCCCCGCAGCCGCCTGTACTTTGGCCAATAGCTCCGCTGAGCCGCAAACGACCACTTGCCCTTCCATCTCGGCTGCCATGATTTCCTTTGCCAGCAGCTCCGGGTCGACGCTCTTGCATGCGAGGCACAGGTTCACTTTCCCTTTGGCGGCGGTCAGTAGTTCCGTCAGCGACTGTAAGCGGGCGTCCTTGAAGCGCGGGGCAAACCAGCTACCGGCATCGAGCTTCTTGAGGTCGTCCAGATTGAAGTCGGCGACCTTGCCCTTGCCATCCGTACAGCCTTCAAGATTGTCATCGTGAATTACGACGTGGCGGCCGTCCTTGGTGAGCCGAATATCGACCGCGGCCCATTCGATATAGTCGCTCGCACAGGCGAGGACGGAGTTTGGGGAGTTGTCCGGAGCGAGCGTATGCATCCCGCGGTGAGCGATCACCTGTGTGGCACGCGCTGGTTGCACCGGCTCGAAGAATTTGTAATTCGGCTGCGCCGCCGCCGGCGCCGTAAGGGCGAGAACGAGCAAAACGGCCAGACGGAATCCCATGCCAAACTCCTTGGGGTGCGATCAAGAGTGCCTTGCACTATGCGCGCGGGTACCGGCCTCAGAGTATGGGTCCAATGTGTTTCTTTGATGTCAATGACCGTGAAAATAGAAAGAAAAAAGTGTGTAGAGGCCGAGCAGCCCAGTATCGTGGACCTGGCCGAGCGAAACAAGCAACTGGCCGACTACCTGGAAGGGGCATATAAGAGGCGGCCACCCGTCAACCACGAAGGCATGGCATTACGGCGGCAATTCCCGATCGACAAGCGGCCACTGGATTTGAAGAACCTCAGGAAAGAAAATAGGATGTAGCTCGATCTTCCCTGAGTTCAGATGAAACGATCGGCGTCCTGAATGCCATTAAGTTAGCCCGATCCCTTTATGTTCCTTTCCGTTCCTACGATTCGTTCTAGCGTCAGAAAGCATACTCGACCCTGTTACTCAAACGGTAGAGAAGTTGTCCATTTGAATTGAAAAGAAGTTCAATGCGGATTTCGGCTTTGTACCGAAAGCTGTCATTGGGAATGACTACACTCAGGCAAATTGCGACACGTTTATCATCAGAAGTGGCGTTACCAAACCTCCATCCCTTGAAGTCACGAGATGCAAGCCACGCCTTCGCCTGCTCCAATGTGCTACGGTCGGGTAACTGTTCTTCTAATTCTATTCGTAGCTGCATCAAGTAGATGCCGTTCGTTGGCGCGTCCCAGTCCGAGTTGCAAAACCGATCGAATTCGCCGCAACACGTAAGAAACACCACAAAAAACGCAAATGTTGCGAACGCGAGTAGCCCAATCTTAATGACTTTGTTAGGCATAGGATCGGCCACGTCCATTTGTGACTCTCAGGTAATGAGTGAGGCTTCCCATAGTTTATAATTGCTCCTGACGGAAAGAAACGAAGACGCGGCTCGATTTGCCTAGATGGAGCAACGGTCGCAGGCTTACGTCTATACCAATTTGAAAAAACGATCTGCGACCTCCTTTTTGTTCTCGCTTTTCCCTCACGTCGAAGAGCGTCCTTGCTTTCGAGGTCGGCTTTTGTACAATTAACGAGAAGGTTTCGCTGTTTTTCCCCGATTCTTTCTCATTATTTGGGGAGAACTAGGATGCTCGTCTCGTTCAGTGCCCAGAACTTCAGATCGTACAAAGAAAAGAAGACGCTCCTGCTTACGGCCTCGCCTGGCAAGGAACTCCCGAACAACGTCAAAGAGGTGCCAGAGCTGGACCTGTCGCTCCTATGTTCGGCCGCGCTGTACGGCCCGAACGCCTCCGGGAAGAGCAACTTGCTTAAGGCCATGAATTGCCTGAGCGGTCTGGTCGGCAGCCCTTTACAAAGCCCTGCCCCCATGTTTCCCTCGGCGACTCCGTTTGCCCTGGACCCTATGTGTGAAGGGCACCCGACACGCTTCGAGGTCCGATTTCTCATGAGAGGTGCCTTATACGACTACACCCTTGCGAAAAAGGGTGACCGTGTAGTAGAGGAACGCCTAAACGTACACCAATGTGGTGGCCGGAAGCAGAAGTGGTTTGAGAGGCAGGCTGGAAAAACTGTCGAGTTCAACCGGACTTTCGACCGGCAGCTCCAAAAACCGGTGGAAGAACTGGCCGGCGACAAGATCCCGGTAATGGCGGTTCTCAGTGCTTTCGACCACCCAACGCTTTCCGAGCCGTCCCATTGGTTGGCCAGAAACCTTGGCATGAGGGGGGGGTTCTGGGACTCGCCCTACCCGCCATGGAGTGTTCACAGAGGACCGCCCAGGACCGCTTTGCTTTATCAAAAGAACGAACATTTTCGGTCCTGGGTCGACGCCTTTCTTCGTCATGCGGACCTCGGTGTTTGCCGCGTCGAAGTCGAGGTTTCAGAAGTGAAGGTTCGCAGGATAGGAACGCTGGTCAAGCCGAAGCAAAGCGAAAAAGTAGGCCACATCCGTGAGATCACTGAGGAGCAACACGATCCCTACTTCGTTCACACTGGAGAAGGTGGCTTCACGGCCCGATTCCCAATTGAAGAGGAGTCGCAGGGCACAAAGCGTCTCTTCTGGCTCCTAGCCCCGTTCTACGAAGTACTTCAGGCTGGTGAGGTGGTGGTACTCGATGAGTTCGGGACGAGCCTTCACCCGGCCTTGGCGCGGGAAATCATTCGAGTATTTCACGACCCGGAACTGAACCCAAAAGGGGCGCAGCTTATACTTGCCACTCACGACTCATCCTTGCTCGGCGGGCAACTGTTCCGACGAGATCAAGTGTGGTTTACGGAAAAGAGCCCGATCGGGGCCACGGATTTGTACTCCCTGCACGACATTAAGGACGTTCGGGCCGAAGACCCGATTGAAAAGGGCTACCTGCGAGGACGGTATGGAGCGATTCCATTCTTCGGCAAGTTCGATTTCCCGCCAATCACAAAAGAAGAAGGGGGGCAAGAAGAAGCCGAAGGATGACAAGACGCAGCCGCTCGACCCAGAGCTGATGGCGGGCTTGCTACGGCCCCTGGCAACTAGGAACAAGCGGAAGAGGATCCTCATCGCACTTGAGGACGGTAAATCGTCACGGCTCTATTTTGAAGGCTGGCGGCGGATTCTTGCGCTCATGGCTGATCGAGATCACAATCGCCCCTCATGAAGGGTCGATGCCGAAGAGTGTCGTGGAGGCTGCCAAAGCTATCAAAAACGATGAGGACACGGAAGATCCATACGACGAAGTGTGGGTCGTGTTCGACACCGAAGGACCGCAGAACCTGCCTCGGTTTACCGCCGCCAAGGCGGCGATTGATCAAGCTCACGCGTTAGACTTCAAAACCGCCGTGTCAAATCCCGCGTGGGAGTTCTGGCTACTGCTGCATTTCGAGTACTTCACCGGCACGCTTGTGAACGGAACCGCCGCGAGGAACCGCCTCAAGGAGAAAGGACTCTCCGACTACGAAAAAGGGGACAACTGTTTCCAGGATATTTACGACCTCACGCCGACTGCGTTGAAGAACGCCAAGAAGTTGTTCAAAGAGCGCTACGACCCCATCGGAAAAAAACATCCGTGCGATTGTCACCCATGCACCGAGGTTCATCGTCTTATCGAAAGCATGACCGCGAACTAATAGCGCATCGGGCGCAACAGACAATCAAACGTCACCATCGGAATCGAGCCGCATTGCATGCACTTTCACCGAACGGAATTCCAGGGATTTCCGACGGGCACGTCGGTGCCTTGCGTACATCGGTTACATTGACCGACGCGTCAATCCTTCCCTGAAACGAAAAGGGGTCAGGTTTGCTGCTATGAAAATGAGCCACCAAACCTGCAAATCTGTTCAGGAAAGCAAAGAAGACGCAGCTCGATCTTCCTTCACGGGACAACGGTCGCTATGTTACTTCTCTACCAAGTTACAGAAACGAGCTGCGTCCACGGTCCTCTTCTTTTCTTTCGCCAACCTACCACATTTTCTACGGAGTCGGTCGGCAGTTGACTCCTATGTGCTTTTAGTAGACTGGCGCATAAGGAAGTTTTCTGGATCTGTCCCACCGTCATTGCGAACCGTGAGCCACGGTCATTCTCCATCCTCAACATCATTCATCGTGCCAAGCGGATCGACGGGGTATTTTTTCTCTAATTCGGCGAACAGATCATCTAGGTCGTCGGGGCGGTGTTCGGGGGGGATGGAGTCGGGGAGGCGTTGGCCGGGGAGTAGCCACCAGGTTAGTTGTTGTTCGCCGTCCCAGACGCGCAGGGAGCGGATTTCGAGGGTTTTACTGGCTCTTTGTAGGGTGCGTTTCGCGAAGCCGAGGGGGCGGGCGGCGTCCCAGATCACGTTGGTGGGCTGAGGGCCGGGTTCCATCAGGGTGGTGAGGAAAGTACAGGCGCGTTCGTGGGTGGGCGGGCCTTCGGACTTGTGGCGCGTTTGCAAGAGAAGTTGATCGGCGGTCAACGGCGTGGGGCCGAGCCATTGGAGTTTGGGCGGGGCGCAGGTGTCGCGTTCGATACGGTAGGCCAAGGTGGGTTGAGGGCTGGCGAGGTTGTTCTTGACCTGGGCCAACAGGCAGCGTGAGGGGTCTTCGGGGTCGTCGGTGAAGAGCCAGCTGGTGCGGCAGATGGCATTGAAGCCGATGGAACCGCCGCCTCGGTAGATGGAGCGCTTCGATGCCGTCTTATTCAGGTGGCGGATGAGTATTACGGCGCAGCGGTGTTTCTCGGCGAGCTGGCCCAGTGGGGCCAGGGCCCGGCGTACACTTTGATCGCTGCAGGACAGGACATCGCGATCGAGGAACGTCATGACTGGATCGATGATAAGCAAACGCGGCGAATGGAGGATGAGGGTTTCCTCGAGCGTGGCGATGCACGACGGCAAGGTGAAGGGGCCATGCGTTTGCAGGCTTTCGTTATCGATGATGAAGACGCGCCCGAGATCGGCCCCGAGCGCCAAGAGGCGCGGGGCGACGGTGTCCGCGGCGAAGTCTTCGCCCTGGATGATGGCCACGTTCGCGGGTGCATCAGCGCCGGTGCCATCGGGCATGGGCTGGCCCGTGGTGATGCGCGCGCAGAGGTCGAGGGTCACGAGCGATTTGCCGCGCCCGGGATCGCCATCGAACATGGCCAATTTGCCGAGGGCGAGGCGGTTGGGCCAAAGCCAATCGAGAGTCCGGGGGACGACCTGGGTCAGCGGGATCATCAGTTTCGGAGTGTCGGGCATGATTGTGCGACATCAAAGGTTGTGTAGATGATTTTCTTGATTTCACCCGATCGATGTGCGTTATGAGAAGAGGAGTATGGAGGTTTTTTTGGGAATGCGATTGAGCGGAGGAAGGGGGGTGCCTCGTGAATTGTTTGGCGCGACGGTCTGGGTGTCGACGTAAGGTTCATGTTGTCAAGGTGTTTGAGCGCACAGACCGTCGCGCCAAGGGGTGGTACATTTTTGGCGCGACGGTCTTTTGGCGCTGCGTATTCATTCTCGGGGAGTGGCAATGGTTGGAAAATTGCCCCTACTGTACCCAGGGTGCGCTTCGCGACCCTGGGCTTTGATATGGAACGCCTTCGGCGTTCTAAGACAGGCTCGTCCTTGTTGTTTCAGAACGCTGAAAGCGTTCGATATCGAAGCCCAGGGTCGCGAAGCGCACCCTGGGAACGGAGGCGGGACCTACTTCTTCACCTTCACATGATACCCGGCGGCGTTGAGCGCGGTGACCAGTTCCTCGGCGTCGAATTCGCCGGTCACGTCAAAGGTGTCGCTCCTCGCTTTGGCGGTGTTGCCGGTCACTCCCGTGACCTTCTTCACGGCGGCGTTGATAGCGGTGTTGCATGAACCGCAGCAGTTGTGGACGCCTTCGAGGGTTAGAGTTTTCACTTTCCCTTTGGCTACGCCGCTGTCTTCCTTGACCTTGAGATCTTTATTGTCGGTTGTGCCGTGGAAGCCGCCGGCGGCCAGGGCGTCGAGTGCCTTTTGGGCGGTGGCGTCGTCGGTCGCGGTAATGGTTACTGTGCTGGCCTTTTGGTCGCACTTGCCCGATACGCCGTCGACCTTTTTGAGTATGTCGCCGACCGCGCGGACGCATTGGCCGCAGCAGAGATGCGTGCCTTTTAGCTCGACCTTGGTTTCTGCCTGGGCGAATCCGCTCGATGCCAGTAAAAGCGTCGCGATGGCGATCAATTTTTGCGCCGTCATTGTTCTTCCCCTTGTGTGTCCAGCCCGATGATTTGTCATAAAGTATGTCGGAACAGTCCATAGCACTATATTGCGCTGCTTCAGGGTAAGCAATGTTTGGAGGGGCCGCCCGCATTCTGGCGAATGCGGCTACGAAAGGGATTCACTATCTGAGGAGAAACAAATGTCTCGTGTCGTTCACTTTGAAATCCATGCCGAGAATCCGGAGCGAGCGGTCACGTTTTACACGGCGCTCTTCGGTTGGGAGTTCACGAAATGGGATGGGCCAATGCCGTATTGGCTTATCAAGACCGGTCCGGACAGCGCGCGCGGAATCAATGGCGGCATGGTTCCTCGGCATCCGCAACACCCGGCCGTTGGCAATGACCCCGTCATCGCTTACGTCTGTACGGTGGATGTCGACAACCTCGATAAATCGTTCGCACGCGCATTGGAACTGGGCGCGGTAGTGGCGCTACCGAAGATGCCGATCCCCGGCATTGGTTGGTTGGCATATATCAAGGACACGGAAAGTAATGTTCTTGGTATGATGCAAGCGGATCCGACCGCGAAATGACCCGGGTGGATCGCTTCGGCCGGTCTGTCACGACATTATGGAAACATTGGAATCGGCGTAAGGAGTGGAACGAAATGAATGGATCGCGCTGGGGCTTGGGTTTTCTTGGCCTGGTCATCCTTGTAGGTTTTGTACCACTCAGTGTAGACGATGCCGCGGAGGCTCCAGCGACGGAGTGGAAGCTCGTCTGGAGCGACGAGTTCGACGGCAAGGAGATCGACAAGAAAAAGTGGGATTTCGACACGAGTAACGGATTCTACAACTACGACTCCAATACCTGGATTTCGGGCTGGGGTAACAACGAACTCCAGTATTACACACGCGAGCCGGATAACGCTTTCGTGAAGGACGGGATGCTTCACATAGTAGCGCTGAAGGAATCGCGCGAGGGATGTGGCTACACGTCGGCCCGCCTCAAGACGCGGAAAAAGGATGGCAGCTCGCTCTTCAGCAAAAAGTACGGCAAGTTCGAGTTTCGCGCCAAGCTGCCCACGGGCAAGGGTATTTGGCCGGCCCTTTGGTTGTTACCCCAAGACAATACATATGGAGGTTGGGCTTCATCCGGTGAGATCGACGTGACCGAGGCGCGCGGCCAAGAACCAAACAAGGTTCTCGGGACCATCCATTTCGGCTCCAGTTGGCCGGCGAATACGGAGATCAGCAAGGAATACAATTTTCCTGACAAAGGCACGATTGCCGATTTCCACACCTACACGCTCGAGTGGGAGCCGGGTGAAATCCGCTGGTTGGTCGATGGCCATCTCTATTCGACAACTTCGTTCTGGTGGAGCAGCGGTAAGAGGGATGGAATCAATGGATTAAAGCCAACCAAGGAAGACGACCTCAATCCCTGGCCGGCGCCATTCGATCAGCCCTTTTATATCGTCATGAATGTGGCCGTGGGTGGCAAGTTCTTAGGCAACCCCGACAAGACGACGGCGTTTCCGGCGGAGATGGTGGTCGATTACGTTCGCGTCTACGACAAAGTCGGCGGTTACGAAAAAGCGAAACCACGCGGCGCGGGCAAACTGCCGTTCGGCAAATGATGGGATCGATTTCTATTCGTCAGCCGGGCGCGGCTCGCATCAGCGGGTACTTATGCCTTCTCATGATTTTTTAATCTTGCACCGCTATAATCGTCGCTGAGTCGCGTCCTACATTCACCTTCCTCTTCCAAAGGTCCAAATGCTTCTCTCTAAGCAACGGCGAAATGTGACGGCGTTCACGCTGATCGAGCTGCTCGTGGTGATTGCGATCATCGCGGTGCTGATCGGCCTGCTTCTGCCGGCCATCCAAAAAGTCCGGGCAGCGGCCGCCAAATCGCAGTGTTCGAACAACCTCAAGCAGATGGGTCTTGCCTGCCAGATGTATCAAGACTCAGGCACCTACTTGCCTCCCGGCTGGCTCACGTCGCCAACGGTCAAGCCGAGCCCGGGTTGGAGCTGGAGTCTGCTCCTTTTGCCTTACCTTGAACAAGGAACTCTGTACAGCTCGATCAATCCTGACGTGACTGTAACTCTGACTTATGCCAACAATGCCGCGCAGAATGCTCTTTTACAGACCGTCGTAAAGACCTACCAATGCCCGTCTGATATCGGCATCCCGCTCAACACCAACTTTGGCCCAGTCACTTGCTCGAAGAGTAATTATGTGGCCAACCGCGCTTTGCTTGGTCCTGACGGCAATAGCAATCCCGCTTATATCACGGTCCAAGGCATCGGCGATGGATCGAGCAACACGGTCATGATCGGCGAGCGCGACTTGGTTTATAACGTCGCCGCGCCGGCGTTCATGCGTTCCAGCACGTCGTCGTGCTCTTTTGAAGGCCGCGGCGGTTACGGCCTCACGCCGATTCCCCCAGCTGGTACGACATGGACTACAGGCAACGACCAACGCCTTGCGTTCAGCAGCCAACACGACCAGGTGTGCGGTTTTGTCTTCGCGGATGGTTCGGTTCACTTCATCTCGAACACCATCCCGGCCGACCCCAATGAAGACTGGACCGTTTTCCCGCTCGATATTCGCAACTACCCGCTTTCGAACCTGATGAATCCGCGCGATGGATTCCCCATTAACTACAGTTTCTAATTAGGCGTTTTTTGCCTTCCCTCGCCCCGAAAGGGGCGAGGGCTATCTGGAACTGTGTGCTACCCCATTGCCTGTTGCAAATCCCGTTGCAGGTCCGCCACATCTTCGATGCCAACCGACAAGCGAATGAGAGCGTCGTCGACGCCGCGCGCCGTGCGAATCTCGACGGGTATGCTGGCATGCGTCATCGTCGCCGGATGACAGACGAGCGATTCGACGCCGCCGAGGCTCTCGGCGAGGCTGAATAGTCGCGTTCGACTTAGGAAATGTTTGGTGGCCTCAGTGCCGCCTTTCAAGCGCATACTAATCATGCCGCCGAAGCCGCGCATCTGTTTCTTTGCCAGTTCATGGCCGGGATGATTCTTGAGACCAGGATAGTAGACTTTTTCCACTTGCGCTTGACCGCACAGCCAGTCGGCCAGCTGTTGGGCGTTCGCGCAGTGTCGCTCCATGCGCACCGCCAACGTTTTCAAACCACGCAATGTCAAATAGGCATCGAACGGTCCCGGGACGCCGCCGGCGGCGTTTTGGTAAAAGGCGATCGGCCCCAGCAATTCGCGGCTGCCGATGACAGCTCCTCCGACAACATCGGAATGCCCGCCGAGGTACTTTGTCGTGCTATGAACCACGATGTCGGCGCCGAGCCGCAATGGCTGTTGAAGGTAGGGAGAAGCAAACGTGTTATCCACGGCGAGGAGTGCCCCGCCTTTGTGCGCCGTTTCGGCCAGGCTACGGATGTCGAGGAGCTGCAAGAGCGGATTGGTCGGCGTTTCGATCCAGACGATTTTTGTCTTGGGAGTGAGGAGCTTGGCGAAGCCGGCCGGGGACGAGTCCTCCGTATAGCGCGCGACGAGACCCCAGGGTTTGAAGACGCGTTCGAGCAAGCGAAAGGTGCCGCCATACATATCGGCCGCGGCGACGACTTCATCGCCGGGCCGAAGCGTCGAAAATACCGCGGTCGTCGCCGCTAGGCCGGAAGCGAAAGCGAGGCCCCGTTCCCCTTCTTCGAGCGCGGCTAAACAAGTCTCGAGCGCCTCGCGCGTCGGATTGCCGCTGCGCGAATACTCGTAACCTTTGTGTTGTCCCGGTCCTGCTTGCGTATAGGTCGAGGTGGCATAGATTGGCACGACCGTCGCCCCGGTGGCTGGATCGGCGTCTTGCCCCGCGTGAATGGCTCGCGTCGAAAATCCTGCTTCGTCTTTCAATGACATGGCGTGTCCTTCCGGTGGTAAATCCCTTTATCTCCGCAGCAACAAGAACAAGTTAAACAACAAACTCAACCCAAGCAACCCACCTAGTATTCCCGCGAGCCACCATGCGAGCGGCGCGGGCTTCGGCCTTCGATCGTCTTCGTTTTCCGTTTCGCCTTCCTGAAGGCCCTTGAGTGTATCTGCCTCCAGGCGCGACCGGGCCAGCTTGGGCGAAGCGCCGTTCATGAGATATTCCAAATCGACGATCAGATCATCGGCGTTGCGATAGCGTTTGTCCCGATTCTTGGCCATGAGACATTCGACGACTTCGCCCAGGCCGGACGAAAGGTTTTGATTGATGTGATCGGGCGGCGTCAGTTCCTCATGCAGATGGCCGCGAAGTACTTCGTCCAGATCGAGGCTCGGAAACGGCGCACGGCCGGTGACCATGTGATAGAGCGTCGCTCCCAAAGAATAGAGGTCGGCCCGAGCATCGATGTCCTCGCGCGCTTCGATCTGCTCCGGTGCGATGTACCAGGGTGTGCCGATCGTCAGGCCGCGCTCTTGCTTGACCAAGGCGTCGTCGCATTCGGCTCGGGCTAGACCCAAGTCCGCCAGCTTGGCCAGGCCTTCTTTGGTTATCACGATGTTGGCCGGCTTGACGTCGCGGTGAACCAGGCCGCGCCGGCCGGCGTGCGACAGCGCCTGGGCAATCTGCAAAACAATCTCGACCCCCTCTTTTTCCGTGTAGACTTTGCCGCTTTCGAGTTCCTCGCGAATGGTTTTCCCTTCGACGAACTCCATGACGAAGTAGTGAACGGGGCCTGCCGAACCGATGTCGATGGCCTGAATTAGATTGTTATGACTTAGCTTGGCCGCCGTGTGCGCCTTGCGCCGCAAGCGTTCGAGAGACTCGGTATTCGCGGCCAGCTTGGGGTGTAACACTTTGATCGCCACGATCCGATTCATGCTCAACTGCCGGGCTTTGAAGACGACGCCCATCGCTCCCTTGCCGACTTTTTCGAGCAGGGCATAGCCAGGGATCTGCTGCGTCAGCAGATTGGGCAATTCGCGCATGGCCCGGCGCGCCTGGCCGCTGGTGAGCAGCCCGGCCAGCACGAGACGTTGCAGAAAGGCCTCGGGCGTCGTCTCTCCTCCGTCGCCGATTTTCAAGGAATGATAGTCTTCTTTTGTCAGCAACCCACGGCTAATCAAAGCGTGCGCGAGGCGATCCTCGGATTGGCGAGAAGGCAGCGGTTCTGGGCGAGGGCTGTCGGGCATGGCGAGTGTTCTCCACTTCGTCCGGGCATTTCTGCCGCAATTGGAAGCGCGGTCGGAGAGAGGATCCGTTTGTATTCAACAAATCTTCACGAGAGTTCGGGAGCCGGAACGTGCGTTTCCTTGCCGCTGGTTACTCTTCCTTGTTAGTATAGATTATACCCGAACCTGATCGGGCGCGCTGGCCTCGTATTGAGAGCGTGCTTGGGTCTGTCGCTCGGGGTGTCAGTCTGGCGCGTAACTAAGACTAAGGGGATCGCATGAACTCCAGTCCGAACTCCGCCTTGGACGCCAGTGTGCTGGTCTTGAACAAATTGTTCATGGCTATTCACATCATCTCCGTTCGTCGAGCTTTTTGTTTGCTTTGCAAGGATCTGGCCGAGGTGGTGAGCCTGGAAGATGGGCAGTTCGCCACGTATGACTTCGCTACCTGGCGCGAGCTGAGCGAATATCGCGCTCAGAACTTTCGCCAGGACGAGGATGATTGGGTGCGGACTGTGTCGACCGAGATTCAGGTCCCGCGCGTCATCCGGTTGATGGACTACGATCGCTTGCCCAAGCAGACGGTCAAGTTCAACCGCCGCAACATCTTCGCTCGCGATAACAATCTATGCCAGTATTGCGGCAAGAAATTCCCGACGACCGAGCTGAGCCTCGACCACGTCGTGCCACGTTCTCAAGGGGGCATCAGCACCTGGGAAAACATCGTGTGCGCCTGCGTGGCCTGCAATGTACGCAAAGGCGGCCGGACGCCGAAAGAGGCGCACATGCACCTCATCCGCAAGCCGGAGAAGCCGAAGCGTAGCCCGATGTTAAACTTGAAACTCTCGAATAACAAATACCAGTCCTGGCGTACTTTCCTCGAAAACGCCTACTGGTCTGTCGAGTTGCGATAACAAACAAGGGCGAGTGGCGACGAGTCACTCGCCCTTGTTTTTTGCTGGCACAATTCTTGCTCCTCTCGCATTTGGGCGCCGAGGCCTATCTACGCCGCTTGTGGCGTGCGGTCGGCGGCCTCGTCTACATTTTTAAGCGAGGGAGACTCCATCATGGCCAAACGAGCGACGTGGAAAGCGCATGAGAAACATGGCAAGCTGACCAAACAAAGCGACCTACCAGACAACGTCTACGCCTTTCCCAAGAAACGGAAGGAGCCACTCACCGACGCCAAGCATGTCCGCAACGCGATCGCTCGCTTCAATCAAGTAGAAGACGTCACCGACGAGGAGCGCGAGCAAGCGTTTGCGAATATCAAAAGAGCGGCCAAGCATTACGAAGTCGATTTGACAGCGAAGACCTGGCGCGAACTGGGCAAGCCTTGAGACACGGAGTGCGCGGCGAGCGATGACACTGCGGCCTTCGTCGCTCGCCGCGCAGCGCTGCCCACCGAACTACCTAGAGACTGCTTCCTTTGAACCAAAGCCACGAAGCGGCGCCGGCCAAGATACCCGTCACGCCGATGACTGCGATGACCCACGGGTACCACTGCGGTTGGCCGTTGTTTGGCCTGCTCGTGATCGCGGTGAGTACGGACATCACCGCCATGAGAATCGCCAGCGCGACGGCGTGGTTCATCGGCGCGTAAGGGGCAATCCAGCAACAGGCATACCCACCCGCCAAGGCAGCGAGAAAGCTACAAATCAAATTGGCAGCCAAATAGACCGCGTTCGGCTTTTGCGGGCTATTGGGCTCGGGGGCTTTCAGCAGGGCGGCCGAAGCAACCGCCGTTGTTACTACGACCAACACGGCCATAATTAGAAAGCCGCCGATCACAGCGCCGATACTTTGCACCATTGCTTCGGTCTCCCGGTCGATTAGTGGCGGCACGTTTCCAACGTGCCGATGCGTCGTCATAGTGGCGGCACGTTCTCAACACGTCCGCCACCGGCACTTGTCGCTTCCGGCACGTTGGAAACGTGCCGCCACAATCACAACTTAGAATATGCTAGACTAATGCGATCGCGCGTGGCATGATAAATCGACGATTGCCGGTAGACGCTGCGCGCAATGAAATTATCCTGACAATCACCGCCCTCCGATTACACGATGCCTTTGCTCTCAGCAGCGTAGCAGGAGCTCGGTGCTGCGGAGGGAAACCACTTTCGATCCCAGAGCTGCCCATGAATCCCTCAGACCATACGGATCCCTCCATCGGAGATCAGCCGCGCAATCCGCTGCTTGAACGGCTAAGAGACGAGTTTGATGCGGCCTGGAAGGCGAGCCTAACTACGGGTCACAAGCCGCTTCTCGCGATCTATTTGGAACGCGTTGCTCAAGGCGAACGCGCGGCGTTGCGTGGAATGCTCGAGGCGATTCAGCATATTTATGAACAGCGCGTTTCGGTCGTTCGCTCCGGCGCCGCTCAGGACCGAACCGAATTTGCGGACGTTAACGATGCTGTGATCCCTGGTCGGGTAGGACAGGATGATGCATCCGATTTCTCGTTCAGGTCCGATTCTCAAATCGACCTTGGCGATACTGTCCAGCCCGCGCTGGCTACAGACCCTGAAGTGACCTTGGACGTGGTCCCAAGCGATTCGCTCGAACGCGACCCTCGATCCAGCTGTTCCGGCTACTATGAAGGGGGGTAAGCCGTCGCTGGCGCGCGGGCGAATGACCTTTACTCCCGGAAGTGCGGGCGAACGTGACAAGACCGCGGGCGGCGCTTCGGCGCCGATGACAAATACGATCGACTATGGCCGAGCCGGCGCCGGCGATGTCGGCGTGACGGACTTTTCGCTTTCCGAGTCGGCCCTCGTCGGACCACCCGACAAAAGGGGCCAAATAGCCGGCCACGCCATTCTCGGCGAGCTGGGTCGCGGCGGCATGGGCGTCGTCTACAAAGCGCGGCAGCTGCAATTGAACCGCCTGGTCGCGCTCAAAATGGTCCTCGCCGGCGCCCATGCGGGGGAAGATCAACTAGCCCGCTTTCAGACCGAGGCGGAAGCTGTCGCCAGGCTAAAACATCCCAATATTGTGCAGATCTACGAGGTGGGCGAGCACAACGGCCTGCCGTTTTTCTCTCTTGAATATGTCGACGGCGGCAGCCTGTCGGCGAATATCGGCGGCAAGCCTCAACCGCCGCGCGCGGCGGCGCGGCTCGTCGAACGGCTGGCCGACGCGATGGATAGCGCCCACCGGCAAAATATCATTCATCGCGATCTCAAGCCGGCCAACGTGCTTTTGACGTTGGAAGGCGATCCCAAGATCACCGACTTCGGCTTGGCCAAGCGGCTCGAAGGCGATTCAAGCCAAACGCGCTCGGGTACGCTGATGGGCACGCCGAGCTACATGGCTCCGGAACAGGCGCACGGCGAATCCCGAAAAATTGGCCCTCTATCGGACCTCTATTCGCTGGGAGCGATCCTCTACGAAATGCTGACAGGGAGGCCGCCGTTCCAGGGCACGACGGTTCTGGACACTCTCGAACAGGTGCAGAAGCAAGAACCGGTGCCCCCCAGCCGCCTTCAGCCAAAGATGCCGCGCGACCTGGAAACGATCTGCCTGAAGTGCTTGCAGAAGGCTCCGGAAAAACGCTACGCCGATGCGAGCGCCTTGTCCGGTGATTTGCGGCGTTTTTTGGCCGGCGAGCCGATCATGGCGCGGCCCGTGGGCCGAATCGAAAAAGGCTGGCGCTGGTGCCAACGCAATCCGCGCGTCGCGCTGCTAACGGCTGCCGTCGTGGTGCTTTTTCTAATTGCTGGAGCAGCCTTCGGGGTCTTGTGGGCGAACGAAGCACGGGAACGACGCGAAACCGCTGATCGCCGCGCGCGAACAAAAGACCATCGAAGACCTGCGCACGCGGACCGAACAAAGGATGGACCACGCAACGGAGTCAATTCAGGCGGGCAACCACGCGCGTGCGGCGGACCTGTTGCGCGGCATCGACCTCCCGCTCGAGGCGGACGAATTGGCAGAACTCCGCACCCGAGTGCGGATTTTGCAGGCGCAGGTCGCTCTCTACGCCGAATTTGGCAAACGGCTTGACGCAGCCCGCTATGCCGGACTGTTCGGCGGCAAGGATGGGGCCGAGAAGGCTCGTGCCAACTGCCATCAGCTGATTCAACTCTACGACGACATCGAACGTCATCAGGGCCCAGGTGCGGTCGGATTGCCGCCCTTGAGCCCGCAACAGCAAGAGCAATTTCGTGAGGATGCGTTCGAGGTATTCGTGCTGGCCGCCTGGGTCGAAAACAACACAGCATCACAATCAAGCCCAGGGGCGAAAAAGGAGGCCGCTCAGCAAGCCATTCATTGGCTGAATCGAGCGGAAAAGCTCTTGCCGCCCACGCGTGTGTTGTTTGCTCATCGCAGTGGCTACTGGGGGGATTTGGGAGACGTTGAGGCGAGCCAGGCTGACAGTAAGCGTGCGCTTGCGGTTGCTCCCACATCGGCGGTAGATCATTTTTGGCATGGCGTTGCCGACCGGCTGCGTGCCAATTCAGCTCAGGCTAAAGGCGATCTCAAGGGAATGCAGGACTATTATCGCAAGGCCATCGGTGAGTATGCAGCCCTTTTGCAGCAACGCCCGGAGCATTTCTGGGCCTACCTCGACTGGGCCAGCTGTCAGTTTCAGCTGCGGAATTATGACGACGCCATCGTGGGTTATACAGCCTGCATTCATCTCAAGCCGGATGCTCCCTGGCCCTATCACAACCGCGGCAGCAGTCATTGGCAGCTCGGCCAGCGCGAACTGGCGATCGAGGACTACACTCGAGCCTTGAAATGGGACGATCGGGCCATCGACACGTATACCAGCAGGGCTCAGGCCCACCTCGCCATCGGCGCCAAGGAGCGGGCCTTTGAAGACTTCGGCCACGCGATTTCTCTCAGTCCTGATCTCGCCTCCAGCTATTCCCAACGCGGCGACGCATATCGTCAGCTCAATCAATATGCCGAAGCGCTCCGTGACTACGACAAGGCTCTGACCTTGGATCCCAAATGGTCCGATGCGTATGTCGGCCGGGGTATGCTCGTGTTGGCACAAAAACAACCCGAAGTAGCATTAACGTACTTTGACCGCGCGGTGGAAGCGAATCCCAAGAATCAAGCGGCATTTCTGCAACGTGCGCAGACGCATCGGTTGCTCAAGCGCTACCCTAAGGCGCGCGACGATTACGATCAGGCACTCTCACTAAATCCCACCGACACGCAAACCTATCTCCTCCGGGCCCAGCTTTTTCAGGAAATGAAGCTGCCTGACGAGGCCATGCGCGATTACGATCGGATCGTGGCGTTGCGCCCGACGATGCCAAGACTTACATCGCTCGCGCGGGGATCTATCTCGGTCGGGGTGACTTCGCTAAGGTCCGCGATAATTACTCCGCCGCCATCCGCATTACGAATAATGATTTAACCTACCTGCGCGTCCGGGCAGTGGTGAATCTCGTCTACCTGCGCGACCTCGACGCCGCTCTCGCGGACTGGTCCGAGCTCGCTCGGCTCCAGCCGACCAAGGCTGAGCCGATTTTTCGCGTCGGTGCGATCTTGCTGGGCCGGAAAAAGTACGAGGCCGCTTTAGAAGCGCTTCAAAAAGCCCGCGATCTCGATCCCGATTACGCTGAAGTGCGATGGTCGTTAAGTCAGATCCATTTGTGGCAGGGCAAGCCGGAGCAGGCTCTCAAAGATGTGAATGATGTCGTCGAAAAGTTGCCTCTAACCAAGCCCGAAGGCTTGAATGTTCGCGGCGACATCTATCGGGCGATGGGTCGGGTCGCCGAAGCCGCCGCCGACTACGAGCGGCTCATTGATCTCAAGCCGGCATGGCTAGACGCGTATATAAGTCTAGCCGGAATCTACGACAAGCAGGGCAAGTCGGCCGAGGCGGTCAAATGCTACGATTTAATGGTGGCGCGCGTCGGCACAGCCCGAGCCTACCTGCGGCGTGCCGAGTTTCGACGCAATCGAGATGAGTTCGCCGAGGCTCTGACGGACTGCGACGAAGCTGCCGACCGCGACCCGAAGCTCGCCAGCGTGGCCTTGGTTCGTGCCAGCATCGAGGCGCGACGCGGGCATCCGCATGAGGCCGTCGCCGATGCCGAGCATATTCTCGGCAGTACGCCAAGCCACGACGGTCAATTGCTCTATGCCGCCGCGTGTGTCTTTAGCCAGGCGGCGCGCACGGCCGCGGCCGATCCCAAGAATGCCGACTCCATGCGCCGCTCTAAGCAATACGCCGAACGCGCCATCGCTCTCCTGGGCGAGGCCCTCGATAAGGGCTTTCATGATTTGATCTTCCCGGAACACAATCGGGTAGCCGACGACCCGGCACTCGCGCCACTTCGGGACGATCCGCATGCGCGTGACCTCATGGCGTATCGGCCATGACCCTGGCCGGTACTCGATCTCACGCCAGATTCTGGACCCATGATGGCTTCCCTGTCCATTATCTTGACCGCGCACAACTGCGCCGCGAAGATTCGTCGCACTTTGGCGAGCCTGGAGGAGGCGCTCGCATTCTTACGCGAGCCAAAAAGCGAATCCGTAGCGGTCCCTGTCGAAGTCCTATTGGTCGATGATGGTTCGACCGACGGCACGAACTCTATACTTGCGGATTTCGCGCGCGACCGGCCGACCTGGAAATTGCTGAGCCAACCGCGCGCTACCAGTCCAAGCTGTGCCCGCAATCTCGGAGTCGACGCGGCTCGCGGTGATCTGCTTTTGTTCCTCGACGGTGACGATCTGTTTCTGCCAAATCACATTGTCGAGTGCCGCAAACAGCTCGCGGACCCGGCAGTAGACTTCGTAAAAACCGGAGTGAAGCTGGCAGATCCAGTCCATCCCTACTGGCACAAGCAGATCGAATTCAGCATTGTGATCAACCTCGCCGTGCGCCGCCAATGTCACGACTTCATTGGCGGATTTCTCGACCTCCACCTGATGCGCCGCGCAGGAGGCCAGTATCTCCATGAATTGGATCTCTGTTTCAAGCAGGAGGACGTGTATTACAACGTCCTCCTGGATAAACTTTTTCGCGGTACCGAGGTGCCGAGCGCTACCGTTGAATACTGCCGCCATCCAGGTAACTCTTATGACGTCCAATATGCAAAGTTTTGTAGGCCGCCAGGAGAATATCACGAGGAGCTATCGCCCGAGGAACGGCTGCGGCGGACAATGTGTGAGGCCCTGGTTCAACATCGGCTCGATCAGCTCAAGAAACAGCGCGCGACGCTGACACAAGAAGCCGATGCGTCTGCACCAAAGCTCGACGACGCATCGCCTGCGGCCCCCACCTCACCAGCCACCGCGAAGGCTCTCGGCCATTTTCAAAGACAGGAATACAAGGAAGCCGATTCGGTCTGTACGCGCATTGCTCGCCTCGGAACCGAGCAATGCGGTCGCCCTACAACTACGCGCAGTAATCGCCTACCGCACCGGGCGGCATGATGTGGCCATCGAGCACTTTCAAAAGGCCATCGCCGCGGCCCCGGGCGTGGCTGAGTATCATTACAACCTCGGCACGCTATATCATTTTTTGGGCCGCCTCGATGACGCTGTTGCTTGTTATCGAGAGGCGCTTCAGCTCCGTCCCGATTATCCAGACGCCTGCTGTAATCTTGGTTATGCGCTGACGATGCTCGGTCGGCCGGCCGATGCGGTCGATCATCTACGCCGTGCCGTCGAACTCAAGCCTGAGTTTGCCGAAGCCCACAACAACCTCGGTCTCGCTCTCAAACAGCTCGAACAATCCGACGCGGCGATCGCCAGCCTTCAAAAGGCCGTCCAACTCCGACCCGATTATCCCGAGGCCCTGGACAATCTCGGCTCCGTCCTGTTTCGGCTGGGCCAATTCGAGGAAGCGGAACACGCGTGGGCCCACCTCGCGCGGCTGCAGCCGACCAATGCCATCGCGCGCAGTAACCTGGGCTATGTTCTCAAGGAAAACGGCAAGTTCGCCGAGGCGTTCGACCACTTATGTGAGTCCACGCGTCTGAAGCCGGATTATGCCGAGGCACACAACAATCTTGGCGTCGTTTGCACCGAGCTGGGCCAATTCGCCGAAGCCGCGACCAGCTTCCACGAAGCCATTCGCCTCAAACCGGATTACCTCGACGCCTATATCAATCTCGGTCTTGTATTCGCTCTTGATGGAAAAATAGGCGAAGCGCTCGCTGAATACGCTCGAGCGCTGGAGCTTGCCCCGGATCATGTGCCGGCTCATTTCAATCGCGCTTTGGCTCATTTGCAGGCAGGCGACTTCACCCGTGCCTGGCCCGAATACGAATGGCGCTGCGCATGCCAGGATTTCAGGAGGCGACGTTTCCAAGGCCGAAATGGGACGGGGCACCACTTGCGGGACGCAAGATCCTGCTTTACACCGAGCAGGGATTGGGCGATACGCTGCAATTCATTCGCTATGTCGCCCTCGTGAAACAGCGCGGCGGCACAGTGATCGTTGCCTGCCCGAAGTCAATGCTACCGTTCCTGGGACGTTGCTCCGAAATCGATTACCTTGTAGTCACGGGTTCGCCTTGGCCTGACTGCGATGTCCATGCATCCTTGATGAGTTTGCCTGGCATCCTCAATACCACATTGCCGACGATTCCCGCCACTGTTCCGTACCTCCATGCCGATCCCGCGCTCGTCGACCGCTGGCGTGCGGAACTCACAGCTATCCCCGGCTTCAAGGTGGGAATCGCCTGGCAGGGAAACCCAAAGTTCTTGACCGATCGCCGCCGCTCCATTCCACTGCGAGCTTTCCTTCCCCTGGCCCGCGTCAGCTGCGTGACATTGATCAGCCTGCAAAAAGGCCCAGGCATCGAACAACTAACCGCGCTCGCCGACAGACTGGCGGTTCTCGATCTCGCCCGCCGCCTTGATGAAACGGCCGGGGCCTTCATGGACACGGCCGCGGTGATGAAAAGCCTCGATCTCGTTGTAACCTGCGACACGTCGCTCGCCCACCTCGCCGGGGGCCTCGGCGTGCCCGTCTGGCTCGCCCTGCACGTCGGCGCCGATCGGCGTGGCTCATGGGCCGCGACGACAGCCCCTGGTACCCGACCATGCGGCTATTTCGGCAAAGCCGTTGGGGTGACTGGGACGGAGTTTTCGAGCGCATGGCGGAGGAGCTGCGCAATCACCTTGCCACCCGAGGATTGCCCGTGCCCATCGCGCCGGGCGAGCTACTCGACAAGATCACCATCCTGCACATTAAAAGTGAGCGCATCGCCGACGTGTCAAAGCTGGAAAACATTCTGGTTGAATGGGAGACACTAAAGGCCGTCCGCGATCGAGCCATCCCGCGAACTCGCGAAGTAGAGCGCCTGACCACCGAACTCAAGATAGTCAACGAGAAGATTTGGGAGATCGAAGACGCCGTGCGCCAATGCGAACGAGAAAACAATTTCGGCCCCGAATTCGTCGAGCTTGCACGTGGCGTCTACCGCAACAACGATCGCCGCGCGCATCTAAAACGACAACTCAACGAGTTGCTCGGTTCCAATCTGATCGAAGAGAAATCATACCCCATATTGCATTGAGACCCTACCCGAGCTGTGGCCGGGGTCGGTACTCCGACCCTGGTTCTCTGGAGCTACGAGCCTCTCCCGGGGTCGGAGTACCGACCCCGGCGGCCGTTGGCTATTTCTTGAACCCCAGACCATTCACGAAGCGTCATTTGCATCCCTTAATTCGATCGCGTCGTCTTTGTCCTCACGGATCGCACCTCCTCCACCGAATTCCGCGAAGAAACCGCCTTCGAGGTTGTTGTAAACATGCGCGGCCTCGGCTGTAACCATCGCGTTTGCCGATGACGACGAAGAACGTGCAACGACTATCGCGGGCGCCTGAAGCGCTTGGTTACTGCTCACACCAAGGACTATGGAGTCATATGCCCCGAATACGGACGCGACGACTGCGTTTGCCGCGCTCGCAGGCCCTGATGTCATAACAACGCCGACAGTCCCATTCTGCGAAGGAATCGCACCAAAGTCGCCGCGCACACTCACCACGATGGCTGCTGAACCAACCGCATTAGGTGAGTGTTGGGGTCCAACGCCAGCAAGCGTCAGCGGCGCGAATCCGCTCAAAACGTTCGCACTGGCGGCACTCGTCGCCACCATCCAGTTGTATCCGGCATTGGCATTCAATGAAGTGCCAAGCGGCGCAACTCGGCCGGTCGCCGGGAAGTTGCCCGCGATCAGATCGGGCACCATGACATTGGCGATCGGTGTGCCAAGGCCGGTGACCAGGTTGTATCCAGCAGACGCATAGTAGCCGCCGTTGCTGCCACTATTGATAACGTTGAAGTCACCTTGGGATAAACTGTAGAGATCTTGCTGTGTTTCGTTTGAAGTGGAGCTGTTGAGAGTCGGTAGCCCATTCGCCGCGCGCCCTTGGTTGACGAGAGCAAACAAGCCCGCCCAGCCTGGCGCTGCCAGGCTGGTACCGCCGGCCACCTCGAATGGATTGTCGCCGGACAGATTATACGTGTCAGCTACCCATGCGCCTGTCTGAGGATCCGCGACAAAGGAAACATCGGGGGTCGCACGGAAGCCGGTGGCTTGAACACCCTGCTGGTAGGCCGGCTCCGGCTCATACTGACTAACGCCGCCGCCACTGCCGAGGGAACTACCGGAAGAATCGGTCCCGCCGCCCCAGGCCGTTTCGCTCTTGTACGAGTTATCGGCATTGAGAGTGAGGCTTGTGCCGCCAACCGCCACGACGTTTGGCGAGAAGGCTGGATACTCGGGATTCGCCGTGCCATAGTCGCCCGTGCTGGCCACGAACGTCACTCCTTGATGGCCCGCAGGCGTCGTCAGGTCCTTATCGTAAGCCGCTTCGTCGGCGGCCAATACAGACTGACCTTCCGTGAAGCCCCAGCTCATCGACACTACGGATACACCAGGCTGGCTTGCTGCAGTCACCACGCTACTCATTAAGTCCGCAAGCGACTGGCTGTTGGCTTCCACAAGGACAATACGCGCGCCCGGAGCGACCGCATGGATCCATTCGATATCGAGTGCTTCCTCGAGTTCCCAATTGTCCCCGCCCGCGCCCGCCGGATCGGTTGCAGGTAGAGGTGCGGCTTGGCCATTCTGATCCAGAACGCTCAGGAAGGAGATCGCGGAACCGTATTGCTGATACAGCGTTTCTCCACCTGTTGTCGCTCCAAACTGTTGGTCAAAGGCATCGACAGACTGGAAGATAGCCGGATCGTCATAGGCATCGACCACAGCGATAGTCTGTCCGCTGCCGTCTAGAGCCAAGTTGTTGACCCCGTATGCCGTGCGTATTTGTGCCGGGGAATAAGCGCTGCCCGCATTGGTCAGGGCGTTGTGAGGAGGCTTCTGATTACTGGCGCTCAGCTGGAGGTTACCAGTAGTAGCGTTGACGCTTAAGATGCTCAAGTTAGTTTCGATCGCCGAGAACTTGAGGTAAGACGGCTGCGCTCCATTGGACGTAAAGATATTGCCGATGACTTGTCCATTGGTGGAGACGGACCCGAGATTGGCGCCATAGAAGAGAGCATTACTCGTCGTACCGAGATTGCCGGCATAGACGGCGCCTCCAGCCGCGACGATTCCTTGGATGTTGCTACAGGTCAAAACCGCGCCGTTCGCACCACTGCCGATCGATCCGACGACAGCCACGGCGCTGGCGCCGTCGATGGCGCCGTTGACGCTCAATTTGCTCAGGATCGAGCCGTAGACAGCGACTCGGCCGCCTTGCAATGGGCCGCCGATCGTCCAGGCACTATAGATGTTGCCGAGAACGACGATCTTGCCGCCGAGCGGTCCATTCACCGAAAACACGGTGCTGCCAGCCGGCGCGACGCCGATGTTGCCGCCGACCAGGACGGCGCTATTGGAGTCGATCGGGCCACCCACTTGGAGGTTGCCGGCGATGGTCCCATTAACCTGGAGCAGACCACCCTGCATCGGGCCATTGATTGACAGATTGCCATTGAGTGAGCCACCGATGGAAACGGCGCCACCTTGCAACGGGCCGCCGATCGCAAAGGTACTGTTGAAATTGCCGGCCGTCGTGACTTTGCCATTGAGAGGACCGTTAACCGTAAACGTGTTCGTGCCTGCCGGCGTAACGCCGACACTTCCGCCGACCACCATCGAGCTATTTGCGTCAATCGGCCCGCCGATGAGGACGTTGCTCGAGATGTTGCCAGTGACCTGCAGTTTGGCTCCTTGCATCGGACCGTTGACAGTGAGATTGGCGTTCAACGAGCCGCCGACGGAAAGGCCGCTCGATTGCATGGGCCCGTTCAATTGCATTGCGCTGTACGCATTGCCACCGATTGTTATCTGACCGCTCAGAGGGCCGTTCACAACGAAGGTCGCGAGCGCGTTCAGGGCCGCCTGGATATTTGCCGCCAGAGTAGCGGCGTTGGCGCTCCAGGCAATCTGGCCGGTCGTGGCGCCGTCGCACACAAGTGTGAACGTGCCGCTTGTTATTGTACCACCAAAAGTGATGGTCTGAACGGCCGGCGTATTCGGAAACGCACCTGGAGAAGTCATGGCAATTGCCACACTCGGATTCGTTCCACGCAAGCCACTGCGACTTGCCGTCATCAAAGGTTGCGGCCCCGCATACGGGAATGTTACGACGGCCGTCGCGCCGGAGGCTGTAACGGTAGTCGAGCCGCCCAAGTTGCCGCCGACGGAAATGACGCTGCCGGCGTTAACCGGACCATTGACTTGCAGACTACCCTCGACGCTGCCGCCAACACTGATTTGGTTGACTTTCGCCTGTGTGCCCGTTTGCATGGGGCCATTGATCACAGTGTTGCCCGCCAGATCACCGGCAACGATCAATGCCCCACTAAAGGGCCCATTGATCGCGAAGGTGGTGCCGGCCACTCCGAAGTTGCCGTTATTCGGGTCGGCACCCGCTTTTCCGGTGATCGGGTCGGTTCGGACCCCCGTAGTCTGAATGGTGCTCGACAAGGGACCATTGACGACGATGGAGCCGAAAATGCTGGAGGCCGTCATGTTGGTAGTAATTGGGCCTTGCAGTGTCACGTCACCCAATGGGCCGGTACTGGTTATCGATTGTGCTATCGCCTGTTGCGTTGAGAGCGAGCCGCCGTCGCCAATCAAAGAAATGGTCTGAATGACGGAGTTTTGTGCCTGGCCGCCATTGTTATAGGTCGGCACAACGGTCACCATCGCAGTCACAGATCCACGAGCGGGATCGTCCTCGACGGTGCCATTGACGGATGTGTCTTCCACCTTGAAGGCCACGTTATTGTTGTCAAATTGCCCACCGTGTGGGTTCGTGACAATAAATAGGCCAACTTTTTGGGCTGCGATGTCGGCAAAGGGCACACGGTAGGTATCGGTCAAACCAGTGAGATCGGTTGCAGCCACAATGGAGGTGCCAGTGGCAAGCAAATTGGCCGCGGCGTTTGCCTGTGCCGAGGCCCCGGTTAGAATCTGGCCGTTGCTGGCCGAGTAGGAGCCGAAAGCGAGGGCCTGAATCGTCGCGGCTTGAATGGCGCTGTTCGGGGCATAGTCACGAATGGCCACACTTGCCAGACTGTCATGGGCCAGGCGGACGCCGCCTGGCGTGGTGGTAGGCACGCCAAAGTAAGAGGCCATCTCCTTAGTGATTCCGGTCAGCAGATCGCCCTCGACCGCCACATCACGAATGCCTGAAGCTCCAGATGGCGTGGTAACGAGCGCCAGGTCAAATTTCGCGGCGTCGTTGTATGTGAGTAAGCTCAGGTCGAAATGATTTGCCGCGGCGTTCACGTTCGTCACCTGCAGCGCGAGTTCCGGAGCGAGCACATCGCCAGAGCCAACGGATTGGTAAATGTATCGGAAGGTAACACTCGCCAAGGAGCTTGTACCGACCGGATCGGCGCGCACGATTCGCTCGATGCCGCCGTCGACGATATCCAAAATAATGGGATTAGTCGGCGAAGCTACCTGTCCCTGGACGACATCAACTTGCCGCACGCTTCCGGCAGTGATCTTGCCGCTAATCGTCCCACCGACATTGAGATTGCCGAGCGCACCACCGACAGTGAGCGGGCCGCCGAGATTGCCGCCGATGCTTACCGGCCCGAGCGTGCCGCCGACACTGAATTGCGCATTCATATTGGAACTGACGGACAGCGACGCGACGTTGCCGCCTACCGTGACCGTACCATTGCCCGCCGGCGCACCCGCGCTGGGGGCACACAGATAACCTCCAACGGTCAACGCTCCAACACTTCCGGTTACATTGAGGTCTCCACATAAATTATTGGTGACGTTGATTGCGCCGGCACCGAGTTTGCCCAAGATCGAAATGACGCCCGTCGGATCAACCGATCCGCCGACGCCGATTGTGCCTGAGGAGCTGCTGTTGGCCGCTTCTTCCGCAGTGGTGGCAAAGACATTGCCGGCGACGTTGAAAATGCCATCGACGTTGCCGCCAACGCTAAGTGAGCCGATGATGTTGCCATCGACCTGTACGAGGCCATTGGAAAGAATCGACGAGAATACCGGCGAGATCAGATCGCCAGTCGCATGGTAATAGCCCGAGAAGTTATTGAAGACTGGGTCGATCACGGTCTGAGCCGACAACGTACCGCCGCTGTTGGTAATTTGGGGATGGTCAATGGTCGTCGCGGTAACCGATGATCCTGGGTTGAGGTTCGTAGCGGTGAAGTTGGAGAGAGTCCCCGTAATGATGATTTGCCCACCGGAATTGATATTGGTCGCCGACAATGAGTTGGCTGCAAATCCTTTGACGACGCCTTTGCTGTCCACAGTTCCGAAGTTGACCTGACTTAGAGTCCCTGAGCCAGGATTAGCATCGGGAACGGCGCTGACAGTGCCGGAGTTGTCACCGATCGAAAGGTTACTGATCTTGCCAGCCCCCGCCGCGATCAAGGTCCCGGCCATCGTACCGGTCACGGTCATAGTCTGAATCGTTCCCGTACTGAGAGAGCCGCTCCCCGTAACACTGCCGATCGTGGTACCGGTAATCATGCCGGATCCAGAATTAGTATCTTCGGGCGCATTCACGGTGCCAGCAAGCGTTCCGAGATTGAGATCCGTGATAGTGCCTTGACCCGCCGCGGTGAGCGTTCCGGCCATCGTGCCGGTAACGGTCATCGTTTGAATGGAGCCGGTGCTAAGGCTTCCGCCAGTGACGACGCTACCGATCGTCGTGCCCGAAATCATACCCGAACCGGCATTAGGATCTTCGGGCGCGTCGACGGTGCCCGCCAAGGTGCCGAGATTCAAATCTGTAATTGTGCCTTGACCGGACGCAGTCAGGGTTCCGGCCATCGTTCCGGTAACGGTCATCGTTTGGATCGAACCAGTGCTAAGGCTACCACCTGGGGCCACGCTACCGATTGTCGTTCCTGTAACCATGCCGGAGCCGGCATTGGTATCTTCCGGTGCGTCAACAGTGCCTGCCAAGGTGCCGAGATTCAAATCTGTAATAGTGCCTTGACCGGCTGCCGTCAGCGTTCCCGCCATTGTGCCAGTAACGGTCATCGTTTGGATCGACCCGGTGCTAAGGCTGCCACCTGGCGCCACGCTACCGATTGTCGTTCCTGTAACCATGCCGGACCCGGCGTTGGTATCTTCCGGTGCGTCAACAGTGCCTGCCAAGGTGCCGAGATTCAAATCTGTAATAGTGCCCTGACCGGCTGCCGTCAGCGTTCCCGCCATTGTGCCAGTAACGGTCATCGTTTGGATCGAACCGGTGCTAAGGCTACCGCTTTGAGACACGCTACCGATCGTCGTGCCGGTTATCATGCCGGATCCGGCATTAGTATCTTCCGGCGCGTCAACAGTGCCTGCCAAGGTGCCGAGATTCAAATCTGTAATAGTGCCCTGACCGGCCGCAGTCAGGGTTCCGGCCATCGTTCCGGTAACGGTCATCGTTTGAATCGACCCGGTGCTAAGGCTGGCACCTGGCGCCACGCTACCGATTGTCGTTCCTGTAACCATGCCGGACCCGGCGTTGGTATCTTCCGGTGCGTCCACCGTGCCTGCCAAGGTGCCGAGATTGAGATCCGTAATCGTGCCTTGTCCCGCCGCCGTGAGCGTTCCGGCCATTGTACCGGTGACGGTCATCGTTTGAATCGACCCAGTGCTAAGGCTGCCACCTGGGGCCACGCTACCGATTGTCGTTCCTGTAACCATGCCGGAGCCGGCATTGGTATCTTCCGGTGCGTCCACCGTGCCTGCCAAGGTGCCGAGATTGAGATCCGTAATCGTGCCTTGTCCCGCCGCCGTGAGCGTTCCGGCCATTGTACCGGTGACGGTCATCGTTTGAATCGACCCAGTGCTAAGGCTGCCACCTGGGGCCACGCTACCGATTGTCGTTCCTGTAACCATGCCGGAGCCGGCATTGGTATCTTCCGGTGCGTCCACCGTGCCTGCCAAGGTGCCGAGATTCAAATCTGTAATAGTGCCTTGACCGGCCGCCGTCAGCGTACCCGCCATCGTTCCGGTGACCGTCATCGTTTGGATCGAACCGGTGCTAAGGCTACCGCCTTGAGCTACGCTGCCGATCGTCGAGCCCGTTATCATGCCGGATCCGGAATTAGTATCTTCCGGTGCGTCGACAGTGCCTGCCAAGGTGCCGAGATTGAGATCGGTGATCGTGCCTTGACCGGCCGCCGTCAGCGTACCCGCCATCGTTCCGGTGACCGTCATCGTTTGGATCGAACCGGTGCTGAGACTGCCGCTTTGAGACACGCTACCGATCGTCGTGCCCGTTATCATGCCGGATCCGGCATTGGTATCTTCCGGCGCGTCAACAGTGCCTGCCAAGGTGCCGAGATTCAAATCTGTAATAGTGCCTTGACCGGCTGCCGTCAGCGTACCCGCCATCGTTCCGGTGACCGTCATCGTTTGGATCGAACCGGTGCTAAGGCTACCGCCTTGAGCTACACTGCCGATCGTCGTGCCCGTTATCATGCCGGATCCGGCATTAGTATCTTCCGGCGCGTCAACAGTGCCTGCCAAGGTGCCGAGATTCAAATCTGTAATAGTGCCCTGACCGGCCGCGGTCAGGGTTCCGGCCATCGTTCCGGTAACGGTCATCGTTTGAATCGACCCGGTGCTAAGGCTGGCACCTGGCGCCACGCTACCGATTGTCGTTCCTGTAACTATGCCGGACCCGGCGTTGGTATCTTCCGGGGCGTCCACGGCGCCAGCGAGTGTTCCGAGATTTAGATCCGTAATGGTTCCTTGGCCAGCCGCAGTCAGTGTCCCAGCCATTGTGCCGGTGACCGTCATCGTTTGGATCGAGCCAGTGCTTAGGCTGCCACCCTGACATACAGTGCCAATCGTCGTGCCCGTGATCATGCCGGAACCGGCGTTTGTATCTTCGGGGGCGTTAACAGTGCCCGCCAAGGTACCAAGATTTAGATCCGTGATCGTACCTTGACCGGCTGCCGTCAGCGTCCCCGCCATTGTGCCGGTAACAGTCATCGTCTGAATCGAACCAGTGCTGAGCTTTCCGCTTTGAGACACGTTTCCAATCGTCGTGCCCGTGATCATGCCGGAGCCGGCGCTTGTATCTTCGGGGGCGTTAACAGTGCCCGCCAAGGTACCAAGATTTAGATCCGTGATCGTACCTTGACCGGCTGCCGTCAGCGTCCCCGCCATTGTGCCGGTAACAGTCATCGTCTGAATCGAACCAGTGCTAAGGCTGCCACCCTGAGACACGCTTCCGATGGTCGCGCCTGTAACCACGCCGGACCCGGCATTGGTATCTTCGGGCGCATCCACCGTGCCTGCGAGCGTTCCAAGATTCAGATCCGTGATAGTTCCTTGGCCAGCCGCGGTCAGGGCGCCCGCCATCGTGCCGGTAATAGTCATCGTCTGAATCGAACCAGTGCTGAGGATTCCACCCTGAGACACGCTCCCGATGGTCGTGCCGGTGATCATACCGGAACCGGAATTGGTATCCTCCGGCGCATCCACTGTGCCTGCCAAGGTACCAAGATTGAGATCCGTAATCGTGCCTTGTCCCGCCGCCGTGAGCGTTCCCGCCATTGTGCCGGTAACAGTCATCGTCTGAATCGAACCAGTGCTGAGGCTTCCACCCTGAGACACGCTCCCGATGGTCGTGCCGGTGATCATACCGGAACCGGAATTGGTATCCTCCGGCGCATCCACTGTGCCTGCCAAGGTACCAAGATTGAGATCCGTAATCGTGCCTTGTCCCGCCGCCGTGAGCGTTCCCGCCATTGTGCCGGTAACAGTCATCGTCTGAATCGAACCAGTGCTGAGGCTTCCACCCTGAGACACGCTCCCGATGGTCGTGCCGGTAATCATGCCGGAACCGGCATTGGTATCCTCCGGCGCATCCACTGTGCCTGCCAGCGTTCCTAAATTAAGATCGGTGATCGTACCTTGACCGGCTGCGGTGAGCGTCCCCGCCATCGTGCCGGTGACGGTCATCGTTTGAATGGAACCAGTGCTCAGGCTACCACCTGGCGCCACGCTACCGATTGTTGTTCCCGTAACCATGCCGGAGCCGGCATTGGTATCTTCCGGGGCATCCACGGTGCCAGCGAGTGTTCCGAGATTCAGATCCGTGATGGTGCCTTGACCTGCCGCGGTGAGTGTCCCCGCCATTGTGCCGGTAACGGTCATAGTTTGGATTGAACCAGTGCTGAGGCTTCCGCCTGGCGTCACACTACCGATCGTCGTGCCCGTGATCATGCCGGATCCAGAATTCGTATCCTCCGGCGCGTCGACAGCGCCTGCTAGGGTTCCAAGATTCAAATCCGTGATAGTTCCTTGACCGGCTGCGGTGAGCGTCCCCGCCATTGTGCCGGTAACGGTCATAGTTTGGATTGAACCAGTGCTGAGGCTTCCGCCTTGACATACACTGCCAATCGTTGTGCCCGTAATCATGCCGGACCCGGCATTGGTATCTTCGGGAGCATCGACGGTGCCTGCCAAGGTACCAAGATTTAGATCCGTGATAGTTCCTTGGCCAGCCGCCGTGAGTGTCCCAGCCATCGTGCCGGTAACAGTCATGGTCTGCATGGATCCGGCGCTAACCAGGCCGCCGCGCGTTACTGTACCGATGGAAATGTTACTCATATCACCAGTGCCGGACCCCGTCTCCGGTACGAGGAATTTGCCGGACACAGTGCCGATAGAGACGTTCGTAGCGTTGGCTGCCTGCAAAAGACCAGTCAGCGTCGTGATGCTGCCATTTGTCAGATTCCCAGAAACAACGACGGTGCCTGTTAGACCACCAACTTGAAGATAGGAGATGTTCGCAGAGGTAACTGTGATGTTTGCTGGAATTGTGCCGACGACAATAAGCTGTTGGACCTGAACGATTGCACCGGGCCCCGCCAAAGTTCCACCTTGGATATTAACTATCCGGGCACTAAGCGCACCGCCATTGAGAGTCGTGCTACCCGCGGTTTGAATATAGTCGAAGGTCGACGAGGCGCCGGCCAATGTGCTGCCCGGGCCGACAGTGACCAACCCGGCATTGAGGAGTCCATTGGCCGAGTCGGTCAGGTTGAAGCCATCTTGGATCGTCAAGCTTGCTGAGGGGCCAATGGCCGCCAAGGTGTTAAGGGCACTAGTAGTACCGATCGGGCCAGCATAAATGGTGGAAGAGCTGCCGTCCAGCAGGAGATTTGCGGCTAGAACAGTGATTCCACTACCGAACCGAAGTGAACCGCTCGACAATGCCTCCCATGAGCCGCCGGTGAGAGTACCGGCTACCAACGGGGCAGCACTTCCTACCACATTGACCGTACCGCCGTTAATGGCCTCGACCATAGCGTTATTATTGAAGCTGGTCGCTCCGTAACCGTTGCTATCGCCGATGAGGATCGTCGATCCGTAAGAGGTAATCGACCCGGTGTTGCCAAAGTTACCCATTAGCCGCAGCGTGGCCCCATTGTCTGCGCACAACGTGCCGACATTGCTCCAGCTATATCCACTATTCAACGCGCCTTGGAGGGTAATCTCGCCGCCCGCGACATCGGCATCAATGGCGCCCAGATTGGTAAATGTGTTATTCGGCGCAATGCTGTAATTTGGATTGTAGCCGACAAAGCCGTCCTGGCCGTGAATCAAGATACCACTGCCGAAGGTCAGGCTTGCGCCTGTTTGAATTGTGTCGGAGGGTGATCCGCCGAATATAACGGTGCCTAAGCCACCCAAGGTCGGCCCGGAGCCGCCGTAGTTGGTCAGCACGCCAAAGTTGCCGGTATCTCCGGGCGAGCCGATCAGGATCGTGCCGCCAGCAAGGGTTAGTCCGTCCGTAAAGCCGATGCCGCCCGAGGCCGATTTGGTCAAATCGAGAGTGCCGGCCAGGGTCACACCGTCGAGCAAGCCGGGATTCGTCAAAACATTATCGCCGAGCAACACCGCACCGTTGGCCGTTGTGATCGTGCCGCCGAGGATAGTGCCTTGGTTTACGATCCACGAACCTGTAGTGGAATTGAGGGTCAGCGTGCTGCCGGCGTTGATTAACGTACCCTCGACCTCAACCGTGCTGCTAACGATGTTGTAGGTGGAGCTTGGACCTAAGGTGAATGTAGTTCCACCGTAACCGTTGACGTCGCCCAATAGAATTGTGGCGCCCTGGGCGGCTATCGAGCCGGTGTTGGTGAAGTTACCCATCAGGCGCAATGTAGCACCGCTGCCGGCCTGAAGTGTACCGCTGTTACTCCAGACATAGCCGTTTTGAAGCGCGCCTTGGAGAGTGATTTCACCGCCAGCGACGTCGGTTTCGATCAGGCCCTGATTGATAAATACATTGTTGTACTCATAACTAACGTTTGGATTGTAGCCAACATAGCCTGTCTGCCCGTGGATCGTGATTCCCGAGCCGATCGTCAAGCCGGCACCTGTGAAGAGGGAGTCTTCGACGCTCGCGCCAAAAGTAATGGTGCCGGTGCCGCCTAAAGTCTGAGCGCCTACGAACTCTAGATCGCCCCAATCCGTTGTGTCGCCGGCCGTGCCGATCAATATCGTGCCGCTATTGAGAGTCAAACCGCCGTAAATC
Organism: uncultured Planctomycetaceae bacterium; assembly: GCA_963790585.1. Lineage (GTDB taxonomy): Bacteria > Planctomycetota > Planctomycetia > Gemmatales > Gemmataceae > CAWBOY01. The sequence goes on along the minus strand of CAWBOY010000007.1, from coordinate 306,926 downwards.
TGGAGATAACCATTTAGTGAATGACTCAGGTCGATGGTTCCGGCGAGTGTCACCGCCTGGAGTGCGCCGACAGGACTGGGAGCTAAGCCGCCGAGAATCGTCGTGGAAGAGGTAACATCGGCATTGGCTAGAGTGCCGCCCGAAACGGTAAAAGGCACAGTCGCTTGCAAGGTGCCGTTGACGGTGAGCGAGCCGCCAGACAAGTCGATACTGCCGTCCGCGAGCAGATTGCTGATGGAATCTGTGCCGACGCTATGCGTGACAGTAACGTTTGGCGGAACGTAGACGTGGTCCGTCGAAACCGGCGTGGAGCCATTGCTCCAGGAGCTGGCGGCACTCCAATCGCCAGAAATCGGGCTGACCCAAAATTCGCTTGTCCCCGTCGGAACTACGCAGAGCGTCGCCGCTATCGGGCTGATATATTCCGAGATTTGATTGCCATTGCCGGGGTTGGGGGCATTAAAGCTAAAGCTACCGGTGCTGGAAGCAAACGAAATGAGCGAAAACGTGGATGCGCGAGCAGGATCGAATCCGTTGGTCATAGTGACATCGATCGTACCGCCGAGTGTTGCAGCGCCGCTGAGGACGAGTTGGTCGTAGCTGGTGCCGGCACCGGTGCCGCCGACTTTCAGGTTCAAAATCCCAGTGGACGACTGGGTGTAGGCCCCCGCGATCGAGACGGTGCTTGGCGAATTTACGAAGCTCAGAACACCTTGATTCAAGACGTTGCCGGTCAACGCGCCGCCGATGAGGGCTGCGGCGCCGTTAGTGAGTTCAAGCGCGCCACCAGTATTGATGATCGTGCCGGCGCTGTTGCCGGTAATGATGTTGCCGGTGGTCGTGGATCCATCGACATGGATACCAAAGCCGCCGTTGCCGCTGATGATGTTCCCCGCAGCGCCGGCGCCGCCGATGGTGTTGTTTGTCGATCCATTGTTTATGAGAATGCCATCGGCCGCGTTCGGGCCGATCAAATTGGCCTCAATGAGGTCTCCGCCGCTCGCAGTCAGCAAAATGCCAGAGCCGGAGAAGCCGGCAATGTTCAGTGCCTCGACCGCCGTATTGCCGGCATTGATTGTTAGGCCTGTGGCATTGGCTCCAGCGCTGCTGCCGTTCAATTCGATCAGCGGCGTCCCGGCATAACCTGGTTGAGTCGTGCCGTTGATGGTCACGGAGCTGGAAACTATAGGTAAAGCAGCAGTGGTGGTGCTGCCAACATTGATCACCTGTACCCCTCCGCCTGGGATGTCGAAGGTGACGACATTTGCACCTGGGCCCGATGTTTGATCGGCGTTGAGAAGGGCCTGGCGAAGCGAGCCAAGACCGCTGTCATTGGTATTGGTTACTTCATCATCAATCGATGCGCCACTACTAACCGAGACAGGCCCACTTCCGGCGCGCCCGTCACGATGAAAGCGCCGGCGCTCACGGTTGTACCGCTGCTATAGGCATTGGCTCCCGTAATCGTGAAGGTGCCGGAGCCGACCTTGGTGAGGTTTCCGGTGCCGGCGAGAGTACCGCCGAAGGTCGTCGCGGTACCGTCGGAGCCTATAGTAAGCGTGGAACCATTGATATTGGTAGTCCCGCCGCCGGAGAGAGATCCGATTTGGAGGTTGATGGCAGGCGGTGTGAGTAGCGAATCGGACAGGCGCTCTATTGTGCCGTTCGGGATCGTCACATCCGCGTAGAGCCCGAAGGCATAGCCTGCCTGGTAGTAGCCGATTTCAATACTGTGAGGGCCCTTGGTCAAGTTGACCGTGCCGCTTACAACCGTAATTGGTTGGAAGTAGTTATTGTTAACGACAGTATTGCCATCAATAAAGAGCATACTACCATCGTCGCTGGCGGTATCGAAAGTGTAAGTTCCTGAAACCGGCGCGTTGAAGGTTCCCGTATAGATGGCCTCATAGTCACCGACGCCGCTGGGCCCATTCGTGTTGAATGGGGCAGGGAAAGCCGAGCCGTCGCTGCCGAAATCGAAGCTATTATTGAGCGAAGTGTCCGAAGACAGATTCGTCAAATAGGGAGTGTCGCTGGCGAGACTGGACTTCAAAGCCGCGAGGCTGACGAAATTGTTGGAATTAGGAGTGTTCGGGTAAAGGTTGAAATACTGGGCGAGCAGACCTGAGCCGCCGCTGACGTTGAGTGTAGCACCCGTCGCAACCGTGATGGCACTGTTTTTGCCAAGAGCGCTGCCATTCAGTGCGTCGACCGTGGCGCCAGCGTCAATGACTGTCGGCCCGCTATAAGTGTTAGCGCTCGCCAATTCGAAGACACCCGAGCCCTGAATGGTGAGCCCGCCGGTTCCGGTGATGACGCCTGAGAAACCGGTCGAACTTCCATTGCCGGTTGTCAGTGTGCCGCTGCCCAGGCTGACGCTGCCGGCGCCCGACAGCGATCCGATTGTTGGGTTGACACCGTTAAGATTGAGGGTGCTACCGCTCGAAATGGTAACTGCGGAAATTGCCGGAATCGCACTGGCACTTCCTATTTCCAAGGTGCCAGCTTCGACGGTCGTGGCGCCAGAGTATGAGCTGGCGCCGCCAAGGAACAATACTCCTGGGCCGGTCACATCAAGATTTCCAGGGCCGGCGATGATGCCGGCGTAACTAAGAGTCGTTCCGGCGGCGGGGCTGATAGCACCGGCGGCGACTGTGATGCCACGATTGGCGTTCAGGGTGAAACTGGCATTAGTCTGAAGAGTGCCACCGCTCAGTAGTAGTTGGCCGGCGCCAACGCGCTGTCGGTAGCGATCGTCAATGTCCCGGAACTTATGTTCGTAGCGCCCGTATATGTGTTCGTCCCCGAGAGCGTCAATGTGCCACCATCGTTAATCAAGCCGCCGCTGCCGGCGATGGTGCCGTTGAATGTTGTGGTTAGGGAATCGCTGCCAGTGGCCAACGTTTCGCCGTTGATATTCACGGTACCAGCGCCGGCGAGCGAACCGAGCTGTAGATTCGTGTTCACTCCTAGTAGGGCATCGGATAGGCGTTGCGATGTGCCGTTGGGGGTAGTCACATCGGCATACAAACCAAAACCGCCGCCTCCTTCGTAGTAGGCGATAACGATGCTGTGAAGACCTTCACTCAGAGCGACCGAACCGGAGCGCGCCGTCAAACCTTGATAGTAGTTATTGTTGACGACAACATTGCCGTCAATGAACAACATACTGCCATCGTCGCTCGCGGTATCAAAGGAATATGTGCCCGCAGTCGTAGCGTTGAATGTGCCCGAATAAACAGACTCAAAGTCGCCGACGCCGGTAGGGCCATTGGTGTTGAATGGCGCGGGAAACGCCGATCCGTCGCCGCCAAAGTCGAAGGAATTGTTGAGGGACGTGGCTGAGGATACGTCCGTCAAATAGGGAGTCATACCGGCCAAGCTGGAGTTCAACGCGGCAAGACTTATGAAGGTATTAGAATTCGGGGAGTTTCCATTGAGGTCATAATATTGAGCCAACAACCCGGCCTGGGTGGCTGGACTCTGAACGTTCAGAGTGGCGCCGGTCGCGACGTTGAGAGCGCTATTACCCAAGGCTGTAACATTAGCGGTGCTGACGGTAGCGCCTGCCTGGATGACTGTGGCGCCCACGTATGTGTTCGAACCGGACAGGGTCAACGTGCCGCCTTGAACCGACAAAGCGCCGCCACCGGCGATCGTGCCGCTAAAAGTTGTGGCAACGTTGTCGCCGCCGGTTGTAAGTGTGCCGCCCAAGAAATTGACGTTGCCGCTACCGGCGAGCGACCCGATCTGGAGATTCGTTGCGGGGCTGAGCAAGGAGTTGGGGAGCCGTTCCGTGGCACCGCCCGGAATCGTCACATCGGCGTATAAGCCGAAGTAGCCGCCCCCTTCGTAGTAAGCAATCGCGATACTGTGCGGACCGGGACTAAGAACCACCGAGCCGGAGCGGGCCGTCACTGGTTGAAAATAGTTGTTATTGACGACCGTATTGCCGTCGATAAACAGCATGCTGCCGTCATCGCTGCCGGTGTCAAATGTGTATGTTCCTGCTGTCGGAGCGTTGAATGTGCCGGTATATAAAGCTTCGAAGTCGCCGACGCCGCTGGGCCCGTTGGTATTAAAGGGAGCGGGAAAGGCCGTGCCGTAGGTGCCAAAATCGAAGGCGTTGTTCAACGACGTGGCGGAGGATAAATTTGTCAGGGACGGTGTCAACCCAGTCAAGCTGGCGTCGAGAGCCTGAAGGCTTTTGAAGTTGCTCGCGTTCGGGAAAATCGGATAGATGTTGTAATACTGCGCAAGCAAGCCGGCGGAGCTTTGTTGGCCTTGGATGTTGAGTGTGGCGCCGCCATCGACCGCGATGTTGTTGTTATTGCCAAGAGCCGTGTTGCTGGAGGTGTTGATCGTGCCCGCGACGATTTGCGTCGGGCCGGTATAGGTATTGGCGCCCGATAGATTTAGATTGCCGCCGCCGCTCAATGTGAGACCGGCGCTGCCGACGACCACGGAGCTAATGGTCTCGCTCGCTCCGGTCGCAACGCTGACGCTGCCTCCGGAAACCGTAATAGTGTCGCCGGCAAGGGAGTAGCCCGTAGCGCCAAAGGCGATCGTTCGCGCTGTGATGCCGCCGGCTGCCACGGTTACCGTGCCACCGCTACCGCCGAAATCGGCAGTGGCAGAACTGTTCCATACGACATCGGCGCTGCCGTTGAACCAGTTGGCGGTGGTCGTGTCCCAAGTTCCAGAGCCGCCGGAGCCGGTGCCGCTCGCTTGATGATTGGGATCCCAATATAGGGTCGAAGAAGCGACCGACGCGTCGGTGAAAGTGGCGTTGGCGGAATCGCCCTGAGTTCCCAGCGCCGACACAGTCAGGTTAGCCCCGATGGAGTCGGCCGGGTTCACATACCACATAGTCCGAAACGACCCACTGCGGTCGGCGCTGACGACCCAGGGGTTTTGGCCGATTGCCGGTATACCCGTGTCTGTATGCGTCACTTGCAGAGTCACAGCTTCGTTGGGTGCAAAGCCGCTGCCGGTGAAGACAGCTGTTGCCCCGGGCGCGTAATCCAGAAAATTTGGCGTAATGGTCGCCGCCGACAGCATCCAGCGCGGCTCGAGTGCTTCCATCAAGAGAGGCGTGTTTACGCGCCGGCTTCCATGAAAAAGACGACTCGCGTCACGCTCCATTGGTAAGCCTGCAAGCCAGCGCAACCATTGCCGTAATGAGAGGAATGGACCGTCTGGCGGCGCACTCAATCCACGCCGTTCGAGCAAGCTTGGCAGCGGCGACTGGCAAGCGTCACCGGCCTCCGAATACACTCCTTGCCGTGCGTTCCGCGCCAAAATAGCTTTGGGATGCGCACCGAGCAAGAATGACCAAAGCTTACGGAAGGAGTGCTTGACGGATCGCATTTGCCGACTCCCTATTTGCTGGGGACAAGACAGGGGCATCCTCGTCGAAGATGCGCCATAGATTCGGCTGACAAAATCAAGGCATTGACCGGTGGCTGGTCAAAAAGAGGGGGAAGAACCTGAGTGGTCCTCGGACCCCCTCAGCAAAGGTGTCATCCAGGCACACAGAGCTCGAGCGCATTCAAAAATCCCGGACATCCATCAATGGAGCGTCGCCCGCCCGCGCGCGGACGTTTCTTACAATGCTTGCTAGGAAGGTGGGATTTTAAGCCGCGCTATCGTCGATTGCAAGGACGTTCTTGCAAGGATCTTTTTTGCGAAATTCCGAAATTTTTGGGAACTAAAATGCCGCTTACAACAGTGAGCCGTTTCAACGGCGAAACGCGCCGCCTTAGCCTGTGTGAGGCTCCATTACTCAGCAAATGGAGGTCCTGTCAGCTGACTACGAAATAGCTGACGCTGAAATAATTTTGATCGTCCGTCCAGGTGTGTCGGCGAAGGAAGCCTGCCGCCTCGGCCAAGCTGGTCACTTCCTGAAGAGTGTATTTGTACGAATACTCGGTCCGGATCGATTCGCCGGCGTGAAGAAAAAGGCTGTTTCACCAACACGCGTTCGTTGATCGCGGCGACTGACCAGGTGCATCTCGATACGCCCTGCCTCGGCATTGAAGAACGCGCGGTGATCGAATTGCTTCACATCGAATTCGCCGTTGAGCTCACGATTGATGCGAATGAGTATATTGCGATTAAATGCAGCTGTGACGCCGCGTGCATCGTTGTAAGCCGCTTCAAGGACTCGATGATCCTTGCGCAAGTCAGCGCCGAGTAGCAAGCCGCCCCCTAGGCCACAGAGTGTCGCCGCCCGACGTAGAACGGCGATCGACTCGTCGGGGCCGAAGTTTCCGATCGTCGAGCCGGGAAAATAGACGATTCGTTGAATCGCCCTGTCCCAATTTTGCGGCAACTCGCCCAAGCTGGTGAAGTCGGCGCATACAGGCACGACGCGGAGCCGGGGATAATCTTGGGCCAATGCCTGAGCCGAACGGAGCAAAAACTCCGCCGAAACATCGATCGGGACATAGCCCGCGAGATCGGGCAAGCAGTCGAGCAGCCGCCGCGTCTTGGCGCTGCTGCCGCTGCCAAACTCGATGAGCAGACAAGACGGACTCAGCAATCGTGCCATCTCGGGAGCATAGCGCTCCATTATCCCTTGTTCGGTGCGTGTTAGGTAGTGACTCTTCCAGGCCGGTGATTTGTTCGAATAACTCCGATCCGGCCTCATCGTAAAAATACTTGCAGGGCAACTCCTTCACCGCAGCGCCCAAACCGCGCACCACATCGGCCCGAAAAGACGCATCCACAGGCTGCGCACGATTGCGCGCGGGCGAGGGGCGATGGTTCATTAAACTCATACGGGGTCCTCAGCCAGGCGGATGCCGCTGAATTGCCAGCGCGTCTCGGGAGGGAAAAAGTTGCGATAGGTTCGACGCGCATGGCTGCGCGGCGTGGCGCAAGAGCGCCGCGCAGAACGAATTGATTGCACATGAACTTGCCATTGTACTCGCCGAGCGCGCCGCCGGTTGGCCGATAGCCGGGGTAACCGATGTAGGGGCTGGAAGTCCATTGCCAGACATCGCCATACATTTGGTAAAGTGGTCCGCGATCATCGGCCGCCGCGGCGCCGATCGGTTGCAAGAAACCGCTCTCCGAAAAATGCCCTGCACCGGCCGACGCGGCAGCGATCTCCCACTCGAACTCCGATGGCAGCCTGGCGCCTGCCCAGCGCGCATAAGCATCAGCCTCGTAAAAACTGACATGGCACACAGGCGCCGCCGCATCAAGAGGAAGCAAGCCGCTTAAAGTATAGGCCGACCATTCCCCTCCCTGTTGTTCCCAATAAAGAGGCGCCGTCCAACCATGCGTCTGCGCGCGGCCCAGCCGTCCGATAGCCATAGCTCTGATCGGTCATAACCGCCATCGGCTTGAAATTCCAGGTAATCGGCATTGGTAACGAGACGGCTCGCCAGCTGAAACCCGTCGACGAAGACGCGATGCCTTGGCGATTCGTTATCGAAAGCGAAGCCGGCTCCCTCATGGCCTATCCAAGCAATTCCGCCGGGAAAAAAGAAACGATCGCTCGACGGCTGCACTTTCGGGGGCCGCTGTGACTGGCAGTAAACAGGGTGAAGCGGGTTGGCGGCCCAGGCATGTTTCAGATCGGTAATCATCAGCTCTTGGTGCTGTTGTTCATGGTGAAGGCCCAACAAAGCCGCCGAGGCGACCTCATCGCACGGCGAAGATTGCAAAAGTCGCGCCATCTCTTCATCGACATGAGCGCGATACTGCCAAATCTCGGCGACGGTTGGTCGCGAGAGCAGGCCGCGCTGGGACCGCGCAATGCGAGGTCCAACTGCATTGTAGTACGAATTGAAAAGAAAATTGAACCGCGGATGGAAAGGTCGATAGCCGGGCAGATGAGGCGTCAGCAGAAAAGTTTCAAAAAACCAGGTCGTATGTGCTAAGTGCCACTTGATCGGGCTGGCTTCCGGCATCGACTGCAGGCCGTAGTCCTCGACGGCCAAGGGCTGGCAAAAAACTTCCGAAGCGGCGCGCACCGCCTGGTAGCGGCCGAGGAGCGATTCCGAAATAATGGGAGCCGATGCTTCGGCATCTACCCTGGGGTCGGCGCGCTCCTGGAACGGTTTCATCCGCTTGCTCCGGCGTCGCAAGTGTTGCCTGATCGGTCGGACTTCTCATTATTAGCACAACCGAGCGCTAACGAGAGATATTATACAGGCATTCACTTACCCGACCGGTGCGCTAGTGTCTTGAATCGCAGTTCGTGCATTAAATCGCCAGCCGTGGCTGGGGTCGGCACTCCGACCCCGGTGTGCCCGAGCGGCTTCAGAAAAGCGGGGCCGGAGTACCCACCCCGGCCACAGCTGGTAAACATCATAAACGCCTATTCGAAAAAGGGGTCAGGTACCATTGCCGGAACGGCCCGAAGGATGCTTCGCACAATGGTACCTGACCTGCTCCGTAGAAAACCCTCATCCTGACCGATCCAGCATGAGGTTTAGGGTCAAAGCAAGCAACCACCCATCTCGAGATTCACTAGGAAAACCCAGGCCCGCTACCGACGTCGCTAAACGTCGCTTGATCATAGAGTTCACAGTCTCAGCCTGCCAACGTTGGCCATAGCCTCCATGTTTCTTGTCCAAACGCTGACGCATCTGCCGCCGGTAGCGGCCGCTCGGCGGAGTTCGACTCGGGCGGCCGTGGCTGGCAGGCATAAAGGATTTCACGCCGTGCTGCTCTCGTGCGTAACAGTGGTTCGGCTCCGAATCATAGCCGGCGTCCGCCACGATTCGCTCCGGCCGAACGGTGGCCAAGGTCTCATCCATCAGGCCGACGAAGCGATCGACGTCAGGGTGAGGCCCCCGACTGGTAGCGACGCCGAGGATCGCATGCGTGTCGGTATCGACACTGAGTTCGAGCTTGAGAAAGCGCGTGTAGCGTACGGTTTGCTTCGTTGCTGCCCCCTTGCCGCGTCGCCGGATGAAGTAGCGGCTGGCGTGGCCGCAGTCCATGCCGGTCGAGTCAAAGGCAGCGCGGCGCACCCGTCGGCGACGGCCGAGAAACCGCCGCACGGTGGCGTGGAGAAGCCGCCGGGCGCGGGGCCGCCGGAGCAGGCGTACGCTGGCCTTTTGGAGTGTGGTAAAATGCGGAATGTGCGTCAAGCGAAGAACCTGACGGAGGTCCGACAGATCGCGTAAGAGCTGGACGATGCCACGGTAGTCTGTCTTGAAAAAGACCTTGAGAGTCAAGCAGGCGAAGAGTTGGTGTTGTGTGTAGCGTTTGGGGCTGAAGCGGTTGGCAAAGGCGCGCAATGTCTTGCGAGCGACGGTCAAAGCCCGCTGCGCCACGGCAATTGGCGATTTGGTTGTAGTGCTCATAATGCATTATACGGCCCAATTGACGGTGCAGCTGGGGGTTTTCTACAGAGCAGGTCAGGTACCATTGCCGGAACGGCCCGAAGGGTGCTTCGCACAATGGTACCTGACCCCTTTGTGCGCCGTGCCAAGGCGTGACTTTTCAGTGGGTGCGAATCCCACCCGGCAACTGGTCGTTCCAGCCGGTAGCAATCGGAGCGGCAGTGGAGGTAACGAAACTGTCGAAGCCTTCGATGGAAAGAGTCGTTTGAGTGACTCCGCGAGCAGGCAGGCCGTAACGTGAGTGAACGCTGAGCAGGCCTCGAAACGGGTAATGTGGTAGCCGACCCAGCAAAGGGATGGGGAAGGCCGCAGACGCGAGGATACAGGGGGAACGACTTTAGCCCCACCCGCGTTGCCACCGGGGTAATGGCGACGGCATGTCGGCATAGGAAAGTTAACGCAACACGGGAAACCCCCTGCGGTGGCAGCAGTGCCAACCGGACGCCCGCGAGGGACAGGCCGGGCCGCTTGGGGTGGCGGAGAGGCTCGTAGTACCGCTGAAGCCGGGTAACGCCGGTGGAGGGAAGGGGCCTTGGTTCAAGGACAGCGTCCGAAGGAAAGAGAGCCAGGAGATTGGTGATGAGCCTAACACCTCCCGATACGGTTCGGAAACTCCAGGAGACGTTGCATGCCAAAGCGAAGAGAGCACCCACCTATCGGTTCTATGCGTTGTACGACAAGGTGTACCGGGCCGATGTGCTGGGCCATGCGTACCTGTGCTGTGCCGCTAACGACGGCGCGGCGGGGGTGGATGGCCAGACGTTCACGGACATCGAGGAGTACGGGCTGGACCGTTGGCTGGGTGAACTGACGGAAGAACTCCGAAACAAAGCGTATCGCCCGCAAGCAGTCCGACGGGTGTACATACCGAAGTCGGATGGCAAACAGCGACCGTTGGGCATTCCAACGATCCGCGACCGTGTCGTGCAGATGGCTGTGTTGCTCGTCTTGGAGCCGATCTTCGAGGCGGACTTGCAGCCGGAACAATTTGCTTATCGGCAAGGCCGAAGCGCTCTGGACGCGATCGAGCAGGTCCAGTTGTTGCTAGACAACGGGCATACGGAGATTGTCGATGCGGACTTGAGTGGGTACTTCGATAGCATCCCACACGCCGAGTTAATGGCATCGGTGAGCCGACGGCTTAGTGACGGGCTATTACTGGCCCTGATCAAAAGCTGGTTGGAGGCACCGGTGGAAGAACTTGGAGATCGTGGGGACAAGCGTCGAACGACTCGCAACAAGGACGAGGGACGCGGCACCCCGCAAGGGGGCGTGCTCTCGCCGCTGCTGGCGAATCTCTACATGCGTCGCTTCGTGCTGGGCTGGAAGACAAACGGGCATGCCAATCGTCTTGAGGCGCGTATCGTCAATTATGCGGACGACTTTGTGATCTGCTGCCGTGGTACGGCTCTTGAAGCCGAGGCGGTGATGCGGCGCATGATGTCGAAGCTGCGGTTGACGGTGAACGAGACGAAGACCCGGGTTTGCCGCTTGCCGGACGAGACGTTTTCGTTTTTGGGTTACACGTTCGGTCGGAACTGGTCGCCGAAGACGGGGCGTAGCTACATCGGTCCCCGTCCGGCCGTCAAGAAGATCCACGGGATCTGTGAGGTGATCCGCGATCAGACCAGCCGAACGTGGCAGTGGTTGTCTTGCCGGGCGTTAATAACTCGCGTCAACAGCCGACTGGTGGGCTGGGCGAACTATTTTTGTCTCGGTAACACGGCCCCGGCCATGAAGCAGGTGATGGCGCACACCTGTCAACGGCTCCGTCAGTGGCTGGGTCGGAAGCACCGCGTGCAGGGTACGGCCCGACAGTGTTATTCGGATCGTTACCTGCGTGAGGACCTGGGATTAGTGTGGCTTCCAGGGCGACCGCGACCTCGCGTCTTGTGAGCGAACGCATGAGTTACCTTGTCCGAGAGCCGGATGCCTTAATAGGGCCCGTCCGGTTCGACGAGCGGGAAGTGGAAACGGGGCATGGCCGGGAGATTGAGGCACCGGCCAACGAAAGGGCCGGATACCGCTGGACTCGACCTAAACCACCGCGCCACTTCTCGACTCTACTTCGGATAGGCTCTTGAGTCGAGGATGCACTTTCCTACTTTTTCGGCCCGCCCGTTACCGGCTTCGGTCCGCCTGGAGCGTTCAACGCCGATCGTAAAGACTCAAAAATCGTCTTGGGTATTTTGTCCGCGTCGGTCGGGAGCCCGTAGACTGTTTCCTTCACCTTCGCGGGGTCGGCGAAATCAAAAGCGCGAACGGCGCCGTTCTCAAGTACCCAAAGGACGGTCGCGTCTCGGATCCACGCTGCTGCCCAAGTGTCGTAGCCATCAGGCAGCTTGATTTCGCGCGGCTCGCCGGGAGCGGGCTTGGTAGGGTCGGCTGAGAAAAACTGGATGCGCGCTTCGTTTACGATGCGCTCTCCGTCCGGGCGGCGAGAAACGATGAACCGGATATTTTCACCCAGCGTGTACCGTCCCGGATTGCTGGCAACGCGAGGCTTTGTCGCTGCATCGGGGTCGGCGGCGAGAACCCGGAATTTCGTTGGGCCGGACGTCAGCGAGCCAGAAAATGCGGTGATGCCTGCCCGCCTCGCAAGACGCTTCGCCAGCGAATCGAGAGCAGACGGCTCCACATCGGCGACGAAGGCGGCGATCTCCTCCGCGCTCGCGACGTTACCAAACAGCTCGCGTGTGACCTGGTTGATCAGATGGGTACGTTCATCGACTGTGGTTGGGAGCGGCATTGCGCGGTTCAGGCGCGCGGCAATAAACGCGGACCACCAGCCGGCCCCTTCGGGCCCCGTGAGTGCCTCATTCCAACCGTTCGCGGCCACTGGAGCCGTTATCAATGTCACCTCATCGCCGACCTTGGCGTTCGATCCAGGAGCCCACGCGTGTGCCCTGCCAATCTTCATCATTCTTGTTCGCGCCAATGCCTACTCCGGTAGCGGTGACTTCGATGTACTCACCTGGAGCCAACCGGAATGGGACCAACGGCGCTCGTGTTAGCCAATGGACGGATTCCACCTTGATTTCAGCGCCGCTCGCATCACGCGCTGTATGTTCACCCTGGCGCCATGTCCGTGTCCGGAAGACAACCGTGTCCTTCCCCGAATTGTGGAAAAGGATACGTGATTTCAGAGGTGTGCCAAGTCTGTACTCAGCCGCGCGTGGTTCGAATAACCATGCCAGACGCAGGCCGTTAGGCTGCGCCTCGCCCCACGGCGCTTTCGCTAACTCCAGAGGTAAAGGCGTGCCGGTCCTGATTGTGTTGACATAGTTTTCCTCCAGTGTGGTTTCCAGCGGTATGGAGGTTACTCCAGCGATGTCATCAAACAAGGCGATGATCTCGGTCTGTGTCCAATCATGGCTAGCTTCCAGGCGTGGTATAAACGGCTCCATTTTCTTCGCGGAGGAATCGCCGCTTGCATCACCCGTGTTGTTGCGTACAAACTCTTTCACCTTATCACCTAAACGACCTAAGAGGCCGCCAGGGAAATTGCCGTTCTTGCGTGCGTTCGCCTCCCACGCCCGGAAGAGCGCCCTGGCTGATTTGTCTTTCGGCTGCGGCTTGTCCGCCGCGCCGGCATCCTTCGGTTTCGCGGGAGAAGTGGGTAGACTGAATGCCTTGCTCAGTGAACTGCGCATCGCTTCGGGTACGTCAGAGATGGTGCCGGGCTCGATGCGCGTTTCTTTCACGGAGTCGGCGTTGCTGAAGTCGTATTTTCGAACGACGCCCTTTTGGATCACCCACAGGCTGCCGGAGCCCTGCTCCCAGACAATTCCATAAGAACGCAGGCCATCCGGTAGTGAAATCTCGTAGGGCTTGTGCGGCGAGGCGACCTTTGGATCAGGCGAAAGAAAGGCAATCACTGCCTTATTAGTTCGCTGTGATTCTGTGGTCGTCTGACTTACTAACAAATGGATGCGCTCGCCTAACACGTAGCGGCCGGGGCTGTTCGCGGTGCGCGGCTTTTTCGCGGCATCGGGATCTGCCGCGCTGACGCGGAACTTCGTTTCGCCCGTCGGCAACACGCCGGACCAGACTTCGAGACGTGGCTTGGCTTGCAGGCGAGCCGTGAGTGTCGATAGAGCATCGGCGGCGTTGTCGGCGACGAATGCTGAGACCTCCTCGGCTGTTGCCGGCTCGCCGAAAATATCGAGCGTCACGCGCCGGATAAGCTGCTCACGGTCCGCGGCACGCGCCGGCATCGGCGCTTTGCGCGCCACACGGTCGGCGATGTTCTTTTTCCATAACTCCACGGGATCCTTCGGATCACCAGGCCTGGACCAGGTCGCATCTGATGCCGCATTCACGCTATGCGTCAGTCGGACTTCATCGCCCTCCTTGGCTTCAATGATCGCACCCACATTGCCCGTGCTAAATTCTTCCTCATATTTTCCCGCACCGATAGCGATGCCGTGGCCGGTTACCTCACAGTAATCGCCAGGCGCCAGTCGGTAGGTCGCAAGAGGCGTGATGCCTGTGTAGCGCGTACCGGAAACCTGGATTTCCTTGCCCTTGCCATCCAGCGCGGTGTGGCCGTCATATTGGTGCCAAACGTCCGTCGTAAAGATGACAGGGGCCTTTCCTGAGTTGTGGAACAGGACACGCGCTTTCAGCACCGTGCCAATAGGGTATTGGTCCGCCTTTGGTTCCAGCAGCCACGCGGCACGCAATCCGTTGGCCGTCGCTTTGCCCCAGGCGGCGGTTTTTAGCTCGTCGGGTAGTTTCTTGCCCGCCTTGATATTCTTCATGTCTTCGAACGTCATTGGTATTTCCGACCAACTGACAGGCGCTGTCGAGATAGCCGTGATGTCGTCGAGAAGCGCTACGGCGTCGGCCTGAGTCCAGTCATGAGACGCATCAAGCCGAGGACGCAACGCTGCCAATTTTGGAGAATTCGCATCTCCTGGATATTGCTTGAGGAAACCATCGATCTCCCGTCCGACCTGGCCGATGAGGGCCCCAGGGATTTTCCCGTCCGTTCGGGCATTCGCCTGCCATTTCTGGAACAGTGCCTGAGCATATTCGTGTTTTGGTTTCATGTCCGTGGTCGCTGATTTGGAGGCGTCGGTCGCTTTCTCCGTTGATTTTTGATCGGCGGCTCGCAGCATCGCGATCGGCACGGCAATACCGATCGACATCACCAGCGCGACGCCGGTCAAAGCCAACGAAACGCGGCGACGGTTGATGTTTTTGGTGAGCACCGCCACGAGTCGGCCTTCGAGTGATGACTTGCGGGCCATGGCGAGGCCACAGGATTGCGTCCATCGAGCGTTCGTGAGCCCGGTGACGACGTCGAGCAAATGTCCCGCATATGCGGAGGGCCGTACGCCGCTCGCCAAGACAAGATCATCGCAGGCTCGTTCCCTTTCGACACCCAAGCGCCAGGCAGCGAACCAAATCAGCGGATTGAACCAATGCAGAGCGCAGGCGAACTGCGTCAGAAGTTGTACCAGTGGATCGCGGCGCTTGATATGGGCCAATTCATGGAGCATAACGGAGCGAAGTTGTTCACCGCTCCAATCCCGGGCTGCGGCCGGCAGCAACAGCCGGCATCGGAAAATGCCCCAGACTACAGGAATAATTTTATGCGGATGAACTAATAGTATAACAGGCCGATTCATTTCAAGCTGGGCGCAAACAGCGTCCAACGCAACGACGAGTGGATCATTTGTTGTAGTCGTTGATCGGCTCGGCGACACCATCACTATACTGTGCGCTTCGGATCTCCAGAGCATCCATCGGGCCGCGACTAATCGAAGCAGGAGTACAAAACATCCACTCGCCCATGCCATCGGCAGGGCATTGATCCAGCTCCAATTCGCTGTTTGAGTATATGCCATGGGCGTAATCAGCGCGGGCCGCGAATCTGCCTTTTCGGCAACAGGTGGCTCCGCGGAAGCAACAGGCGGTTCCGCTTCAGCTGGCTCCAGATTTGGCGATATGTCGGCAGTGTAGTCTGAATGGCCGATAGCAAGGAATTGATTTGTATTTTCCACGTGAGTTTGCGTCGGCATGCTGGCCCACCCGGGCAGCACGCGCCATTGAGGCAATAGGGCCGACAACACGGGTAAACCCAACATCGCGACCATCGCCAGCAGCCAAACGAGGTGACGAGTGGCGGCTGAATCGCGGCGCAGCATCAAAACGGCTACAATCGCCAAAATGAGGAGGGCCGTACCTTTGACGGCTGAGTCCACAAGGAGTAGACTCGACACGCTAAACATGCCGGCAATGACAAGAATGAACCGATTCATTTCAGCGACCCTCCTGCTGTGCCTGTTCGATCAAAGCAATCAGCCGCGCTCGTTCTTCGGGCGATACCTGGTCTTTACGAGAATGCAAATGCGCGGCGAGCGCCCCTTCCAGGGAGCCGCCAAAAAACGTCTCCAGGACCTGTTCAAAAGCCCGGCGCCCAGCCTTGTCTTTGGTTTGGCGCGGAACGTAGATCACCTCTCGTCCGCTCTCGCGCCGGCGCAGATGTCCCTTTTCCTCCAGGATGTGCATCATCCGCCGAACCGCCATGGCCGTCGGCGGTGCGGGAATCGATTCCACGACTTGGTTCACAGTGGCCTCGCCGAGCGCGAAAACGGCGTCCATGATCTGCCGCTCGCGCCGACTGAGTTCGGAAGGTTCTGGCATCGCGGGGTTCCTCTGTACCAATGGTTCACGCGGCGAGCTAAAGGGCCGTGGCGGCACGTTTCCAACGTGCCGGAAGCGATTCGTGGCCGGGGTCGGTACCCCGACTCCGGTACAGCCTTTGCGGGGCAAGGGATCCGGGGTCGGAGTACCGACCCCGGTCACGACTCTCTGACTAAATTTACGGGTGGCACAGACATTCCTGTCTGTGCAGCAAAAGGCACATTCGTCGGTTCCCGCACAGACAGGAATGTCTGTGCCACTCGTAAATTTAGTCTGGATGGAGGTACTAAACCACAACGCCGCTCATCACCGTTAAGATTTTAACGCTTGATTTCACGAAGACAAGGCCAAGCCGTTAATTTTTTAACGGTACGAAGATTTACCGCAACCCGGCCAACGCCTCGCGCGCCGCTGCGATCGTCGCGTCGATCTCTGCTTCACCGTGTTGCACGGAATTGAACGCCGCCTCGAATTGACTGCAGGGGAGATAGAAGCCGCGGTCCATCATGGCCCAGAAGAACTTGGCGTATTTCGCGGTATCGCTCTTTTTGGCGTCGTCGTAATTGGCCACTGGGCTGGATGTGAAAAACAACGTCCACATGCTGCCGATGCGATTCAGGGTGTGGGAGACGCCTGCTTCGCGGGCGGCTTTGGTCAGGCCGTCGGCGAGGCGTTGGGCGAGCTGGTCGAGGCGCTGGTAGGGGGAATGGTCGCGCAGCTCTTGCAATGTCGCCAGACCTGCGGCCATGGCGACTGGATTTCCCGAGAGGGTGCCGGCTTGAAAGACCGGCCCGGCGGGCATGACTTTTTTCATGATGTCAGCTCGGCCGCCGTACGCCCCCACAGGGAAGCCACCGCCGACAATTTTGCCGAGAGCCGTGATGTCGGGCCGTTGATTGAGAAGCTCTTGCGCGCCACCTAAAGCGAGGCGGAACCCAGTCATCACTTCGTCGAAGATGAGCAACGCTCCGTGCTGATGCGTCAACCGCCGTAGCTCGCGGAGAAACTCCGGCGAGGGCACGACGAGTCCCATGTTACCGACGATCGGCTCGATGATGACACCGGCGATACCGTGACCGCGTGTCTTGAAAGCGTCGGCCAGCGCTTGGGTGTCGTTGAAGGGAAGGACCAAGGTATCGGCCGTCGCGCCTTTGGGAACGCCAGGGCTGTTGGGGACGCCGAGGGTCGTCGCGCTGGAGCCGGCCTGCACGAGCAGACTATCGACATGGCCATGATAACAACCGGCGAATTTGACGATGACGTCCCGACCGGTGTAGCCGGCGCGAGCCGGATCGCGCTCATCGCCGCTTCGGTGCCACTGCTGACCATGCGGACCATCTCGATCGAGGGCACAGCCTTGATGATCAACTCCGCCATTTCCGATTCGACCTCGGTCGGAGCACCATAGGACGAACCGCGCCGCATCGCTTCCTCGACGGCTTTGACGACGCGCGGGTGAGCATGGCCTAGGATCATCGGGCCCCACGAGCCGATGTAATCGAGGTAACGATTGCCATCGATGTCATAGAGATAGGCGCCCTCGGCCCGCGCGATGAAGAGCGGATTGCCTCCGACGCCGCCGAAAGCGCGAGCGGGACTGTTGACACCGCCGGGGATGACCTTTTGGTGCGCTCGAACGCTTTTTGGCTACGGCTGCGGTTGGTGTTCATGGGGGAAATCCGTGGGGAGTTCAGAGGAAGCGATTCTCTTCCAGTCGCGCTCATTCGCCAGCCCCAAGCGCAAGCGCGGGGCCAAGTCTGCGAACCCGTCGCTTGCGCTCCGGGCTGGTGAGGATCCGCTTAAACATCCTGTTACGGCCTCAATGTTCTTCGCCCTTGCCCAGGTCAATACCCTGGCGCAGGTTCTCAAAAAGCTCGTCGCCGAGGCGTTGAATCTCGCTGAGGACGGCTTGAGCTGGGGTGCCAGCCGTCATGGGAGCGCCAAAGACGACATAGACATTTTGTCCAGTGCTCCGCTCCGGCGCGGCCTGGACGGCGCAATAGGTCGGCACAATCGGAGCGGCGTACTCGATGCTGAGTTTCTCCACGATTTCTTCGATCGTTCGTGTACTATCGCCGACGTTCAAAGGAAAGCTGACCATCTGTCGCTTTCTTAGCGCCTTTTTGCGCGCCATTCCACCCGATTCCACTCGGTCGCCTGTGCGGCCTCTTGTTTGAGGACGCCGAGGCCGTGGCTCCGCGCCAGCACCGGGGCAAGTCCCATCATAAACTCGCCCTTGGCTTCGACCAGGAGAAAGCGGGTGTAGCGATCAACAGCGCTCAGGACGAGTAACGACGTGTCAAAGCTATCGGCACTGGTGGCCAGAATGACAGCGCCCGAAGTAGGAACCTGGCCGAGCCCAACGACCGTGATCCGCCGCCGCGCCGCGACTCGGCGCAGCCAAATGAGCATGCGCAAGAACAAATCGGGTAAACGTAGGCGCAAAAGAAAGAGAATACAAAAAGTCATCACCGCGGCGCCAAGGAACAGGAAGCCGGTGATGCGCTGCCGATCGTGCGTCGGCAGAATGGGAAACTCTGCCCTTTGAATGAGAATGTGGTCGATCAATTTGCCCTGGCGTTCCATCCTATATGTGCCCAGGACGACCTCTGTTCCCTTTTCGAGGCCGACTTCATACCCCTCGCGGCGCTTGATGACGAGATCATCGCCGGCCACATATTCGGGTCGACCTTCGACCTGGAACCGCGTTATGTGGCCATGCCCGTCGCGTTCGACGGCGACCAATTTTCCGCGGTAATCCTCCCGCGGTTGAATCGTCGGCGTAATACCGGACCAGTTGGCCATCGCAATCAGACCGGCAAATAAGCCGGAGGCGGCGATCGCGCCGACAACGTTGATCATGTTGCTGGTCGCCAGCAGATCGCCTTTGCTTTGCTTCGGAGCGCGAAATTGAAGTAGCGTATAAAGAGGTACAAGATAGAAACCAGTGCAAAAGCCGACGAGGATCAAACAGACGATGAGTGCCGCGTTGGAACCAAGGATAAAAGAACCAATCGCAAGAACGAAAACCATGCCGATGCCGCCGAACGGCACGAGGCCCAGCTCGACCTTGCCGCCGGAGAGAAAGCCGGCCAAGGGGCTGCCTAGGCCCAAGCCGAACATGACCGTGCCCACAATCAGGCTCGTATCGAGCTCGTTCCAGGGCGGATTGCGCGTCTGGCCATGCATATACATGACGGCCCGCATATAGGCGACGACGAAGGTGAAAAAAGCAATGCCGACGACAGCGACAGCCAAGGGACGCGACCGCAACATGACGCGCAAATTGTCATAGATCGGCCAAAAGGGGTTGTAAGGAAAGGGCCGCGTCGGATTGGCCGCCGGCATTTTGGCGATGATAAAGCTCGCCAGGGCGCCAATGATCGCCAGGCTAACGAGAACCACGCCGATCCAATATTCCTGATCCGGATAGAGCGTGCCAAAGACATACGACATGACACCGCCGCAGACGGTGCCGAGGATAATCGCCAAAAAGGATAGGGATTCGAGCATCCCGTTGCCGCGCGATAATAGCTGGGGAGTCAAGATTTCCGGCATGCACCCGTATTTGGCCGGAACGAAGAACGTGCTGTGCGTCCCCATGAGAAAAACCGTCGACAGCACGAGAATCGGGCCAAGTTGAAGCCGAAGGTCGATCGGGCCCAGCTGGAAGCCGATGTGATGCGCGCCGAGCCAAAACCCCAGAAGAGCGACTCCGGTAATGACAATTTCGGCGATCTTCCAGATGACCAGGGCATTCCGTTTGGAATACCGATCGGCAAGCCAGCCCGAAATCGTGCCGAACAAGGCCCACGGGGCATAAAAGAGGATCGGCATCAACGTGATGGCGCCGGCCTCGGTCATGGTCTTGTGCTTGATGGCGAAGAACATGGCCGAGGCGTGGATCGCCTGATCATTGAACGCGGCAAGAAACTGAGCGATCAGAAGGCCTATAAAAGTTCGCGAGAGGAGAGTCGTGGAGGGTTGAAACGTAGACATTCCCCATCCCAAGCAGGTGAGAGCGGTCGCCAGAGGCAGCGCGGCGACCGGCGAAAGCCAAAAAGTCAGTATATCGCGAGGGGGGAGGCATGGCGAGCGAAAGTGGCGCCGCGTTTTAATGAGCTGCCCACTGAGTAAGCGGGGCGACGTCGTTACGCCACTTACTCAGTGGGCAGCTCATTAGTGCAAGCGCAGTCAACGAAATGGCCATAGCTCAACGATAGACAGGAATGTAATAGGGGCTCACCGCCGGAACAGGCGCGGCGTAGCTGTAAGTCGTCACCGTGCTGCGCGGCAGGACGCCGTATCGATACGTCGACACGGCGATGGGAGCGGCATAGCTCACGACCGGAGCCGATGCAACCACGGTCGGCGCGTAATAGACCGGCGCGGTGTAATAAGACCGATAAACGACAGGCGGCGAGTAATAGGCTGGCTGGGGCGCGTAATACGTCGCCGCGACCAAGGCCGGCGTGGCCGGGTAATAAGTGACGATCGGCTCATAGCCGTCGGCCCGGGCGGCCATGGTCGAAAAGGCCAAGCCAATGATTACCAGACTGGTCATGCGAAGCGAGCGATACATGAGAACCTCCCGAGTGAGAAGCCGTGGGATACGTGCCAGCCTAATTGTACGTAACAGATCGTCAATCGACCTCACTTGCTGACATCCACCAACATCTGCCGCGCGAGCTTGTACGCCATCCGCATGGTCGTGACACGGGCTTCCATTTGGCCTTCGTTGAAATGTCGGCCAGGCTCTGAATGAGGCAGACCAGCGATCGCGGACGTCAGTGGCAACAGAGCCAAGAACTCTTTAATCCTTTGCTGGGCTTCGATCGATGATTCATTGCTCATGATGACTTGCTCCCAGGGCCAAAAGAGGAAGTGAGTAGCCCGCCGTCCCTCGGCCCTCGGTAGAGACGACGCCACGTTCAGCATAGCCCAACGCCTGGCACATGGCAAAGAGTTAGGAGACCGTTCTACCAGCCCGAAGCGGCAGCGCGGGGTTCGGAGTCGAAGAACTCCGCGCTGCCGCTTCGGGCTGGTGAGCGAAGAGCAAAAGTGATAAACCCGCGCGAGCTATTTGCCAGGTCCGTCGCCATCAAGAATCGTCGCGGTTACCACAACGAGGAGCTGCTCCTTGCTGGTCTTGGAGCTGGTCTTCATACCCTCGGCAGCAACGGCCATTCCTGAGCCTACCTGAATCTTACTATTGAGCTGGGACGTCAAGACTTCGCTCGCACATATCGGCGTGCCGTCCGCGTTGGAGCCGATTTGGATCGATTCGTTGGGAACAAGCCGTGACTCCGTGATTGCCAGGTCGAGATCGATTTTCTTATCGCCGGTCACTCGGCCCGTTAGCTTCGTCTCGATCCCCGTGTTACGATATGTGATCGACCTGGAAACGACTCCCGTGCCCGTTGTGTGAACACCGCTCACGGAAGGCTTATTCTCGCCAAGCCGCATCAAAGAAGGTTGGCCATCTAACAGGGTGAACTTGTGACTTATGACAGACGTGATCTCGCCCTTTTTCTGTAGGGCCTCGATGCGCGGGAGAATGTCGAGAGCGGTACCGCTGAAATCCTTCAAATTTAGCTCTTTGGCCGTAACTGGTTTATCCTTGTCTACCGTCGGTGGAATGCGAGCGATCAGAATCTCAACGGCGATTCGATTCGGAGCACGGTCGAGTTGGCCGAGAAGCTTGACCACTTCGTCGAGGACGGCGGCATCGGCGTTAATGAGCAGGCCATTGCCCGAGGTGGTCGGCAGCGCTTGAACGTCGGCGTCACCCTTCAAATACTTACTGAGGACGGCGGCAAGGTCCGTCGCGGAGCCGTGTTTGACGAAATAGGCCAGGCGCTTGGACTTCGCGCCTGTCTCTGGCTTTGTTTTTTGATCGACTTTCTCTTGACCGCGGGCGGGCAGACCGCCGGGGCCAATGGTGAGAAGAAGCGACAGTCCAATCAGAGAATTGCGGATCATCAGCATGGCTGTTCCCCTTGTTGCGATGAGAGCAAACCTTCGGCAGTTTGCCGAGGTGCGGGATAAACCGGGGCTCATCGTCTCCTAAGGAGAAACCGGCGGACGGCCAAAATGTAGCGGGCGGAAGCTATTCTGAAAAAAGAATGAGACTGGTCGCACCGTTTGCTTCAACATGGGTCACGACTTTTGTATCGCGCTAAAATTGCTGACCCAAAAGCGATTGAAACAGCGGATGCAACGAACGGGCCTGACGAATAGGCAGACCACCCAATCCAAGATTTTTCTCCGCGATTTGCTCAGCTGATTAGACGTACACCTAGGGCACCGAGCGAAGGGCTTATTCATCGTCGAACCGATCGTGTTTCTGGGCCAACTCGGAACCGACCTGGAGAGCTGCGCCCCTCCGTGGGGTTTTCATGCCTTCGTAACATATAATACACAATAGAATGAAAGAATGCCAAAATCGCCATTTTCTCCGATGATCGCCTCTTGTATTCCCGTTTGTGCTCTAGGATTAGTAGAGTCGCCGTCATGCCGTCGCTTTCCCTACAATTCGACTTGGCTTTGACGCACCATCGAACGGGCCAATTACACGACGCTGAAGGACATTATCGCGAGCAACTCCGCAACACCGGGGCATATTCCGACGCTGCACTTGCTTGGTGTTCTATGCTTTCAAATGGCTCGATATGCCGAAGCGATCGAGTTGATTAGCCGGGCGCTCGCTGCCGGGCCAAATCCCGTATTTCACAATAATCTGGCAGCGGCTTATCTTGGCACAGGTTCCCTGTCAGCCGCCGAGGAGCAATGCCGGTTCGCGCTGCGGCTAAAGCCCGATTTTCCAGATGCCCATTTCAATCTTGGCGTCTCACTCAGCCGTCAAGGACGCTATGCGGAAGCAGTCTCCTCGCTTCGCGAGGCCGTGCGGCTCGCTCCCGATCACGTTGAAGCACGATGCAATTTGGGCGCGGCACTGACACAATCGGGCCAGCTTGAGGAAGCCTTGAGCGTCCTAAGCGAAACGGCGGCACTGAACCCGAATCATGCTCAAACACGCAACGATCTGGGCGGCGCTTTGTTGGTAGCCCGCCGCATTGAGGACGCAATCGAGCAGTTCCGCGTCGCGATAAAGCTGCAACCCGCGCACGCGGCAGCCCATCAAAACCTGGGTTTGGCTTTCCGTGAGCAAAATCGGCTCGACGATGCCATCGCCTCCTTCCGCAAGGCGGTGCAAATCGACCCTGGCTACTCGGCCGCGCGAAACAGCCTCGCCTATGCTCTCGAAGTACAGCAGAAATTCGACGACGCCATTGCCGTCTATCGCGACACGCTCGAACGCGATCCGAGCAATTCCTTCGCGATTTCGAGCTTGAGCTTCTTGGCCCAGTCCGGCCGATACTCGTTTCCTGATGAAGACGTCCGACGGATCGAGGCGCTGCTGCTGTCCGCCGATATGCGGCCGGATGACCGAAGTCGATTGTACTTCGCCATCGGCAATTTATTCGATAAACAAGGCCGCTGGACAGAGGCTTTCTCAAACTATGAGAGCGGCAATCAGTTACGGAAGGAAATCGAGGCTCGGCGCGGGTCGTCTTCGATCCGGAAGCCCACCGTCATGAGGTCGATCAGATCATCCGGTTCTTTACGAAAGACTATTTCACGCGCGTCGCATCCCATGGCGTCGATAGCGAACTGCCTGTTTTTATCGTCGGCATGCCGCGATCTGGTACGACGCTGGCCGAACAAATTCTTGCGAGCCATTCCAAGGTTTTTGGCGCCGGCGAGCTACAAAATATACCGTTACTCATCCATAGGCTCGGCCAGCGCCTACGATCCAGGCCATTTATCTATCCGCAAAGTCTTCAAGCGTTCGACGCGCACATCACAAGTGCCGTCGCCGCTGATTACCTGAAGGAGTTACGACGCCTCGACGCCAACGCGGCGCGAATCGTTGACAAGATGCCTTTTAATTTCCTGCACCTCGGCCTTATCGCGACGTTGTTCCCCAAAGCCAGGATCATCCATTGTCGGCGCGATCCGATCGACACCTGTTTGTCCTGCTACTTCCAAAACTTCGGCAATCCGGCTCCGTTTACTCTCGACCTCCGTCATCTCGGGCTGTATTTCCGTGAGTATGAGCGGCTGATGGCGCATTGGGCCGCCGTCCTGCCAATGCCGATCTTTGACCTCCGCTACGAAAACCTGATCGACGACCAGGAGACGGTCAGCCGTGAACTCATCGCTTTTTGTGGCTTGGAATGGGAGCCCCAATGTCTGCGGTTCCACGAGACGAACCGCCCGGTCCGAACCGCCAGCGTCGCCCAGGTCAAGCAACCCGTCTATCGACGCTCGATCGGCAGGTGGCAGCGGTATGAGGCGCATTTGCGACCTTTATTTGAGGTTTTGGCTGGGCTCTCTTTTGGCGAGCCGGGGGCGTGAACTCCCGGAGGTATTCTGTCTTCTAGAGCCGGGAGTGTAAGCGACCAGAGAAAATCTGAGCGCTTGTAATGCTCTCCGGTCGCTTACGCTCCCGCTTCGCCAACATATCAACCACGCATAACTTCACAATAGTCAATAGAATTACGGCGTTCCGCGTTGTCCTCTGGCCGCCATTAGCCGACCGTTTTGCGAGTATCCCACCGTGAATGACGACGAGAACGATCGTGCTCTGGCAAGCGTTCGCATCTGCCGGGTTGCCGGTTCGGATCTTTCCGAGCGGTGCGATACGCTCGCGGTCGAGGAGCCATTGGAGATTCGCGTCGGGCTGGATTTGGAAGGCGAGCGCGTCCACCGCGGCGTCTCGATCACGATGCGAACGCCGGGGAGTGATTTCGAGTTGGCAGTGGGGTTTCTCTTCACCGAAGGCCTGATTACCGAGCGCGGCCAGGTGTTAGGCGTACGCAGGTGCAGCGGAAGCAACGCGGTCCGCGTCGACTTGGCGCCGGGTGTCGTGCTGGATCTGGCCCGCCTGGAACGCCATTTCCATTCAGGGTCGAGCTGTGGCGTGTGCGGCAAGTCTTCGCTGGCCGCGATTCGCGTTATACCGCGCGCCCAGCTCGTCTCCGGCGCGCCGATCGTGTCTTCAGACGTCATCCAGCGTTTGCCCGAGAGACTCAGAGAAGCCCAGATCGTGTTCGACCGCACAGGCGGCCTTCACGCGTCCGCCCTCTTCGACTCGGCTGGTTGTCTGCTCGGTCTCCATGAGGATGTCGGCCGGCACAACGCCCTCGACAAGCTGATCGGGGCCGAGTTCCTTGCCGGCCGACTACCCTTATCCAAATCGATTCTCCTGGTCAGCGGCCGCATGAGCTTCGAGCTGGTCCAAAAGGCCGTCATGGCGGGGATACCAATCCTGGCTGCCGTCGGCGCACCGTCAAGTCTGGCGGTTGACCTTGCCCAAGAGTTCGGTCAAACCTTGATCGGGTTCGTCCGCTCGGATCGCTTCAACATTTATTGTGGAATGGAGCGTGTTCGAGTGGGACCGGCAATCGCATCGCCGATCGTTCCGAAACCACAATTCCGGTTATCCATACTGTAAACCTTCGACCCACCAAAACTGGCAAAGAGCGTGACGTCCACTCTTCATCGAAAGGCGCTGCCATGTTCAACTTGCCTCTCACCCCCGGTTCGCAGCCTTATAGCCCGAACACGGTCGCGAAGACCTCTCGATTGCGCGGCGCCACGGTCACCGAGGGCATTTGTCCCTATTGCGCCGTCGGCTGCGGGCAGCTCATCTATACAAAAGGCGGCCAAATAATTGATATCGAGGGCGACCTGCGCAGCCCCATCAATGAGGGGACACTTTGCCCGAAGGGGGCGAACGCCTTTCAGCTTGCCGTGAATCCGCATCGTGTAACCGAAGTTCTTTACCGCGCCCCGTATTCGGATAAGTGGGAGATCAAGTCACTCGATTGGGCGCTGGATCAGATATCCTACCGCGTCAAGACCGTGCGCGACGCGGATTTCACAACCCGCGACGAAACGGGCCGCCTCCTGAATTCCGTGCGCACCATGGGAACGCTTGGCGGGGCGACCATTGATAACGAAGAGAACTACCTGCTCAAGAAGCTGTTCGGCGGTGGACTGGGGGTGGTGTCGATCGAAAACCAGGCGCGGATCTGACACTCCGCTTCTGTGCCCGGTCTGGGTGCTTCGTTCGGTCGCGGTGCGGCGACCAATTATCAACAGGATCTGGCTAATAGCGACTGTATCCTGTTCATGGGCTCGAATATGGCCGAGGCCCATCCTGTTGGCTTTCGTTGGCCGATGAAAGCCAAGGAAAAGGGGGCGACGCTGATTCACGTCGATCCGCGCTTTCACTGCGCACGTCGGCGCTGTGCGACCTCTTCGTGGCCATACGCGCCGGCAGCGACATCGCCTTCCTCGGCGGCCTGGTTAATTACGTATTGAGCAACGAGCGCTGGTTCAAAGACTACGTCCTCGATTACACCAACGCCTCGACAATTATCCAGGATGGCTTCCGTGACACAGAGGACTTAGCCGGCTTATTCAGCGGATACAAGAGTGACACGGATCCAGGTAAATACGACGCCCAGGAAGGCCATTGGGGCTACGCCGGCTCGACTAGCGAGCATTCCCAAGCCAATGGAAAACAGGGGGGTTCGCAGAAGGAGGACCAAGGGGTTCACGGCCACGGATTGCAAGGCGGAGCGACGAGCCATTCCTCACCGCGCAAAGACATGACCGATGCCCCGGAAGGGCAACTCCAACGCGACCCGACCTTGCAACACCCTCTGTGTGTCTTCCAGATTCTGCGGCGGCATTTTGCGCTACACACCGGAAATGGTCTCACAGGTATGTGGCTGTACTCCGGAGCAATTGGTGCGCGTGGCCGAGCTACTCTGCTCCAACTCCGGCCGTGACCGAACCAGTGCCATCGTTTACGCCCTGGGATGGACGCAACACACAACAGGCGTGCAGATGATCCGGACGGCTGGGATTCTTCAGCTACTGCTCGGCAACGTCGGCCGACCCGGCGGCGGCATCATGGCGATGCGTGGCCATTCCACGATTCAGGGCTCGACCGACCTGGCCACCCTGTACGACACGCTGCCTGGCTATCTGCCACAACCTACCGCCGACGCCCACCATGAGACGCTCGATTCCTACGTTGAACATGAGGGACTACCGACTGGTTATTGGGTCAACTTTCGCAAGTTCATCGTGAGCCAGCTCAAGGCCTGGTATGGCGACGCCGCGACGCCGAAGAACGATTTTTGCTTTTCCTGGTCGCCGTGCGTCGACGCGGACTACTCACAATTGGTTTACTTCGACCAAATGGCCAAGGGCGAGGTGAAAGGCTACTTCCTGTTTGGTCAAAATCCCGCTGGCGGCGGCCCGAATGCCGGCCTCCACAGAGCCGGGCTGAGAAACCTTGATTGGCTCGTCGTCGCCGATTGGTTCGAGACGGAAAGTGCCGTCTTTTGGAAGAGCGATCCTACTGGCCCACCTGCCTCTGACATTAAGACGGAGGTCTTCTTTCTACCAGCCGCGGCGGCACCGGAAAAGGAAGGAAGCCTGACGAATACCCAGCGTATGCTCCAGTGGCACGACAAAGCCCTGGATCCCCTGCGTGACAGTCGCTCGGATGGATGGTTTATCTACAATCTCGGCAAGCGCCTCAAAAACCTGTACGCCGGTTCGACTGACCCTCGGGACCAGCCGCTGTTAAAGCTGACCTGGGACTACGACTTCGAGGAGCAACCACGCCTGCCCGATGGCACACTCAGCCGGATCGAGGGCGAGCCGGACCTGGAGCGAGTTCTACAGGAAATCAACGGCTACAATCTAACAGAGGCCGACTCACTGTCCGGTAAGCCCAAGCTGCTCGGAAGTTTCGCGGACCTGAAAGACGACGGAACGACGGCGTGTGGCTGCTGGATCTACAGCGGCGTCTACCCCGAAGTCGCACTGCAATCGCTCGCGGGACCGTGTCTTAACCGAAAACCCTCTCCAGCCCGATTGGGGCTTTGCCTGGCCGCTCAATCGTAGGATTTTATACAACCGTGCCTCCGCGGATCCCGAGGGGCGACCTTGGTCCGAGCGCAAAAAGCTTATCTGGTGGGACGACCAGACGCGACGATGGGCCGGCCTGGACGTACCCGACTTCGAGCTGGAAAAGCCTCCGAGCTACCGGCCAGCACCCGGCGCTCTGGGCATGGCGGCGATCGCGGGAAATCAACCGTTTATCTTGAAGCCCGATGGTCTTGGCTGGCTCTTTGCTCCCGGTGCCATCAAGGATGGTCCGCTGCCGAGCCACTATGAACCGGTCGAATCACCTGTTGGCAACATGCTCTACCCGAAACAGACGTGTAGCCCCGAGGTTCGTCTATTCGATGGACCACGCAACCAACTGGCTCGTACACCTTCGACAGAATATCCAATCGTGGCCACGACATTTCGGCTCACGGAACACTATCTGAGTGGACCAATGAGTCGATTCAATAG
The DNA here is from genome assembly GCA_963790585.1 of uncultured Planctomycetaceae bacterium. Lineage (GTDB taxonomy): Bacteria > Planctomycetota > Planctomycetia > Gemmatales > Gemmataceae > CAWBOY01. Next base: position 278,457 of record CAWBOY010000007.1, on the reverse strand, counting down.
TTGGCTCAACGAGCTTCAGCCTGAAATGTTCGTCGAACTCAGTCCGGAGTTAGCCGCCGAGTTCGGAATTGTACACGCAGGTTGGCTCACTGTGGAATCAGCCCGAGGCCGGATCGAAGCACGGGCGATGGTGACGCGACGGTTGCGCCCGCTGCGGATCGATGGCCAATTTGTCCATCAAATAGGCCTACCCTTTCACTGGAGTTTCGCCGGAGAGGCCGTCGGCGGCAACGCCAATGACCTGACCTCATTGGTAGCGGATCCGAATGTGAGCATGCACGAGAGCAAGGCATTCTCATGCCGCATCCAGGCTGGTAGGTTAGCTGGCAAGCCATCCCCCGCGACGAAAAGCGTACCACCGACAGTGAGCGGCCCAACCCCCGAGACGCCCAACGCCGCTCAGCCCGAAGGGAGGTTTGGACATGGGGAATAGAGAACAGGAGGTAACACGGTTACCCGCGGGCGATGACCCGCCGCGTCAAAGATTGGGAAGTATTCTGAATCGCCTTTTGAGCCCATTTCGTCGAGGCAAAGCTCCCGCCCTCCAAATGGCGATGGGATTCTACACCGATACATCGGTGTGCATTGGCTGCAAAGCGTGTGAAGTCGCTTGCAAACAATGGAACCAGCTTCCATCTGATGGTTTTGAATTCACGGGCAATAGCTACGACAACACAGGAGAACTCTCAGCCACCTCCTGGCGGCATGTGAAGTTTGTCGAGCAGTTACGCGAGACGCCATCGCCCGCACCGCGCTTCTCGTTGGATCTACTACAACAGGAGCCGTCGCCGATTCCGCCCAGTGTGCCATCAATGGATCGATGGCTGATGATGTCCGATGTATGCAAGCATTGTGCGACGGCTCCATGCGAGCAGGCATGCCCTACGGGCGCCCTGATCTACAATGAGTTTGCGAACGTCTACGTCCAGTCGGAAATCTGCAATGGCTGTGCCTATTGCGTGGCGGCCTGCCCGTTTGGCGTTGTCGTGCGCAGCGAATTTGACGGCCATGCCCATAAATGTACGCTCTGTTACGACCGCCAAAAGGACGGGCTGGTGCCTGCTTGCGCGAAGGCGTGCCCAACGGCGTCGATCCAGTTCGGCCCCCTGGACCAGTTGCGGCAACGAGCGCAACAACGAGTCAAAGATCTACAGGCACGAGGCGTTGCCGAAGCCTATCTCTACGGGGATACTTCGACGGAGACGTATTCGCAACTGAATTCCTTTTACCTCTTGGTTGATCGGCCGGAGGTCTATGGCCTACCGGAAAAGCCGTTCAACCCCTGGCTCCATATGCCTGGAGATTACGCCCGAGCTGTCGTTTCCGGACTCCTGACTCTCGCGGCTTTGCTGGCCGCCGTCTTCCTGTCAGGAGGATGAAATGCACGCCGAAAGAAATCCATCTCGGTCTCTCGCCTACGTCGACCGAAAGAATACCAAAGCACCAGGATGGCACGCGCTTGTCGTCGCGGATGTACTTCTCAACAATTTGGCCGTCGGCCTGTTCCTGGCCGCCGCGGTCTGTGACCTCGGTGCGCCGGCGGCTTTCGCGTCGGTGACTTTGTGGGCCTATCCGATCGCTCTGGCTCTCCTGTTCGCCGATCTGATATGCCTGGTATTTGACCTCGGCGATCCTCTCCGATTCCATCACATGCTGCGCGTGTTCAAACCGAGTTCACCGATGTCGCTGGGCACCTGGTGCCTCACAGCACTGTCGTTCTTTCTCACGATCATCGTGGCCCTGGACGCACTCACTTACCTGGGCTGGTTGCCAAGTGGATCGTTTGCCCGATGGTGGGTTCGCCAAATCGCCCTCATCGCCGGGCTACCTTTCGGCTTTGGATCGGCCAGCTATAAAGGGGTTTTGTTCAGCACGACCGCTCAACCGGGCTGGAAAGACGTGCGCTGGCTTGGAGCATACTTCGTGAATTCGTCCATAATGCTTGGAACCGCCGAGATGCTCTTGCTCGCGACCCTATTGAACGACTTACGGGCCGTCACGGCGCTACGTCCCGCTTTCGGGCTCCTGATCCTGCTCAATGTGATCACGCTCGTGCTGCTTGCGTTCGACCTATCTCCCGTTGTTTCTCGCTTGTATTCTCAAAGGACGTTATGGGCCGTGGGTGGAATTCTGTTCCTCATCGGGCTAGTCGTCCCCCTGAGCCTTCTGTGGACTGGCGGGGGCGTGGCGTTCACGTTACCTGCGGTCCTTTCCTTGATCCTGGCAAGTTTCGCGATTCGATGCGCGCTGGTCTGGCTGCCACATCTGGTGACTTGAAGTCTATATCAAGCGGCACTCTAACTGTTGCGCCGTCAAGATACGGCGGGTACCGTCGCGGCGACGAGTCTGACGCTGCGGATCCCACGAAACTGGGTGTTTCCTAACGCAACCTCCGAACGCGAATGATGGACGGCCAAAGTTGACCAGAGTTCTCAGTCGAATTCCGTAAAACCATTCACTCGGAACGGCTCAAATGCTTCGTGAATCTGCGTCTGCCTGCCAGATGCGGTTTGAGCGACACTGTAGGGCAACATGTTTTGGCGCGAGTCCTAAGTTTTGTGTGATGCTTCCGGCGGCGGTAGTCTTCGGACCTGCTTTGGGCTCGCCAAAACCAGCAGCCGACTGATAGGTGGGTGGAGGTAGAATTCAGCCACGAGCGCGATCAGAAACGCGGCCGGGACTAATACCGCGACGCCAATTGGCCCCGACAAGCCAAATAAGTCTGCCGATCGGTAGACGGGGTAGTGGAAAAGGTAAAGGGCGTACGAAAGTTGACCTAAGAATAGGGACGCCGGGATCAAAATCGCTAGGCGCTTTTGCGCCAAAAACACAGTAGCCCCTACGGCGACTGACAGCAACGGCAAGGTAATAAAAACGATTTTGGAAGCCAGCAGTGAATTGCTCGTGGCAAAAAGTAGTACACTTAGCGCTGCATATATGGCAGCCCATGCGATCCAAGATAGCGATTTCTCGCCATCCATGTCACCTTTGCCTCGGCGAATGATCAGCACGAACAGCGGAACGACAGTCGCTGCCGCAAGCAAGTGCTTGGCAGCCGAGTAGTATCCACCACCGAATGAGACCCTCGCCGCCATCGGAAGAAGCCCGAGCCATGCGAATGCACTGACAGTTCCCATCGGCGGGAAGCGAGCGGCAATGTCCACGGTGAAGTATCCAAGGAGCCAGATCGACGAGTATGCCGTAACGAGTTGCAGGTGGCCGAGGGCACCCTCGGCCGATCCGGCGATTTACGTCGCCGCGGCCACTAGCGCCAATGTTGCCCAAATCCAAATAAGAAAGGGCTGCGCTCGGCCAATAGTCAACGCAAACGCCAGATAAAAAAACGCTTCGAATGCCAAGCTCCAGAGCGGCAGATTGGAAGCTAGACAGGGGCATACATAACCCGGGAGGGATTGCAGAAATAAACAGTTGCCAATGATGGTCCATGCGTCCGGCGGATTATCATGAACATAGAGGACCAACACCGAAAACGCTACCGCGACGAAGTATAGCGGAAGAAGGCGAACCGCGCGCGTCCACAGAAAGCTGGCAGCCGACCTGGGCGTTCGGTCAAGCGAAATACGGATTACCGTCCCGCTCAGCAGGAAAAAGACGACAACCGCCTCGGTTCCCCAGTTCAGCAGCATGATGGCCTGCCCGACGCCAGCCCGGACGCCTGGAATCTCGGGCAGATGAGTAAGCAGAACTACGAGAGCCGCCAGGCCGCGAACCGCCTCAAGGCCAGGATTACGCATTTGCTTCCCATTTTGAGGTGGGTTTATTGGCGATTAGCGCCGTGAACAATGCCGGTGCTCCCATCCTATCTGCTCGTACACCCGCCGGCAAAGCAATGTCATTCGGGGCGGACACATTTAATCTTCTTTCCTGACCGATTAGAGCGGTTCCCTTACGCATCCGATACGACTTATAATACAGGTAGAGGACCTTAGCAAAAGGAGTAACTGCCATGCGTGCTTATTCCAACGACCTGAGGAAACGCATCCTCACCGTCGTCGAACGCGGCGAATTTCCCATCCGTCAAATCGCCCGCATCTTTTCCGTCAGCCTGTCTTGCATCGTTCGACTCCTGCAACAATATCGACGTACCGGCTCCCTCGACCCAAAGCCGATCCCTGGACCGACATCCAAACTCGATGAGCAGGCCCAAGCTCGGCTCCTGGAACTGGTCCAACAACAGCCCGATGCCACGCTCGCCGAGTTACGCGACCGCTTGGGTATTGCCTGTTGCCTCATGACCATCGCCCGTGCCTTGAAGCGCCACGGCATCACACGTAAGAAAAAGACCCTCCATGCTCAGGAGCGGGATACACCCAAGACGCAAGCACGTCTCGCGGAGTTCCAAGAGACCCTGGCGAGCGTTCCAGCCGAGCACCTGGTTTTCGTCGATGAAACAGGGGTCAACACCGGCATGACGCGAACTTATGGCCGCGCTCCGCGTGGCGAACGAGTGCAGGCGATGGCACCTGGCTCTTGGCGGAACGTGACGATGATCGCGGGGATCCGGCTGGCGGGTGTGGTGGCCCCGTTGGCGTTGGAAGGGGTGACGGATCAGCTGGTGTTCGAAACCTACGTGGAAAAAAGTTTGGTTCCGCAGCTGCGTCCGGGAGATGTTGTGGTGTGGGATAATTTGCAAGCGCATAAAAGCCCCGCCGCGGTGGCAGCGGTCAAGGCAGCGGGAGCGATCGTGGAACCCTTGCCGGCCTACAGTCCGGACTTGAACCCGATCGAGGAGATGTTTTCCAAAACCAAGACCTACTTGCGTAGCGTGGCAGCACGAACGACGAATACGGTCATCGCGGCTTTGGGAGGGGCGTTGGATCAGGTAACAAAAAGTAATATTTTGGGTTGGTTTCATGACCGCTGTGCGTATGCAATGTTAAATTGAAACGCTCTAAAAAGAAGTTGGATGCCGAAAACGAGTGTTGTCTCTCGCCGCCACGTCGTCCAAATGTAAGCTACCCGTACTCGTTCACGGGTGCGCCGAAAGCATCTCTCCCTGGCCGAAGATTTCCCTCACAGTCTGCCTCCTAGATTTCGTGGGCGATTTGCGCTTGCCGGAATTGCGTCCCGCTTGTGCCATTGCTTTCTCTGCCAACTTCTGTCGAACGTCGATCGCCGCCAGCTCGGCTGGATCGGTGATGAAGGTCGCCTCAAAGATCTGAAGCCTCGGACCCCGAATTAGAGGCCCACCACAAAGGGAGGGGTCATCCACCACAAAGGGGATCAGGTTCATTCATCGTCGTGGCATTCCTTCAGCTTAACCACCTGGATGAGCCAATTAATAAATGAGGCTGACCTGCTCCGTCCACTCCATTTATTAGCCCTATAGAAGATATATTATATCCTAATTCAGTGCTTTCCATTCACGCCAGCCGAGCCATGAGGTATTTATGGGGATCGACCAGAACCGAAAGAAAGCTTTCGGCATCCGTTCATCTGGTAGCATATCTTCAAAGGAAGGCATCTCTTCCCATTTTCCGCTTGTGATCAACTTATCCACGACATTGGCGTAGATCGTTGCAACCTTGTCGCGTTCCGATTCGTCTCGTGTGCCGCGGAATTGCATCGCCAACAGTCCGAGTTGGGTTTCCAGCGGAATCGTTGGCTTTTGAGACGGTCTCATGTCTCTCTCCCCTACACGCACACTCCGAACCGGCGCTCTCGTTTACCCGGCTCGATGGTAAAGAAGCGCGTGTAGTCCATGTCGGAAGTTTACCTGGGCGAGGGAACGCGGTCAACAAACGGCGCGGGCGTTCCCCACTCACCATTGGACCATAGCTACGTGCGTTTGGTGGAGTGCATTTTTCGATTTTCCGTCAAGAATTTTGGCGCTGCGCATAGGGGGTTGTGCGTGGATTTGTTTGCATCTCGCCCCCTCGGATCGGCGTAACATCCTGTCGGTCCGAATGTTAAAGACAAGGACCGGTGTGCAAACTGGTCTGGCATTTTTTGCATCTCGCCCTGATGTGCGACGAAGTAGAACCTATTCGCAAGGTTGCCTATGCTCTCCGCGTAGAATTTGGCGGTACTTAGAATTTGAGCGTCGAATTGCCGTGTTTTATTGGGAAATTGCACAATCCTAAGGTCCGCCAACCGTGGCGGGACTTAGAGTTTTGGCGGGACTTAGAATCGAGCTATCCGTGATGTGCGTTGCGGGTTCTGCGGTGCTGCGCCATGCTTTCGAGTACGAAAGCATGGCGACTACGCGTCGGCACGTTGGAAACGTGCCGCCACATTCTCAGCGGGCGACTATCAATGCCAGTTGCCCTGTTTTTTCAAACTGAATGCAATCGAATTCAGAAGCGATTTGTCCGTTGTACCGTTTCCTGCCACGATGTTCACATAGCCGAAACCGGCCGCTTCCTCGGAAATGTTGCCACTAACGAGATCGCCGCTCAGACCTTGACCGGTGAAGACATTCGCGCCTGCGCCATCATAAAGAGTTGCGGTGTCCGTCGTCGATCCTATCGCGGATACGGTCTTAAAGCCAATCACTTCATTGAGGTAACCGGTCCCATACATATAACTGAGAGCGGTATTCGCGTTGAAGACATTGCCGCCGGCCGCGTTGCCGAACAGATAAGAAATGTCATTCGCGCCGGCGGCCGAAGTCGCTGTCACGGATCTGAACCCGATGGCTTGATTGAAATAGCCGTTGCCCTGCAAGTTGCTATAGCTTGCCGCGCCAACGAACGTGTTGCTGCCGCCGTTGTCGAAGAAATAGGCGGCGTCATTACTTGCCGAGGTGGAATAGGCATTGACCGCCCGGAAGCCCACGGGCTGCAAATAGTAATTGGCCCCAGAGAGATAGCTATATGTCGGCGTAGCTACGAAGACATTGCTGCCACCCGTGTCATACATGTAGGCTGTGTCATTTGACCCACTTGCGGCGAATGCGTTGACAGTGGTGAAGCCGATCTCCTGGTCGTAGAAAGTTGTACCCTCGAAGAAGCCATAGGCCGGCGTTGAAACGAATGTGTCCTGGCCCTTCGTGTCATAAAGGTACGCCACATCGCTACTCTTTCCTTGAGCTTGGATAGTGCCGACCTTCGTAACACTGACTGTGAAACTCGTCCCGGAGAGTGAGCCGCCGCTTGGATTGAGGACGAGCGTGTTCGTGCCGGTCGATTTGCCGTACAGGTAGGCCGTGTCGTTGCCTCCATTGCCGTTGAACGCGACTGCGTCCACCGAAGCGCTATCCACCGCAAGTGCAACGCCATCGAGAGTCAACGAATGACGAACGGGCCCGGGCACATAGGAGAAGGTGTCATTTCCGGAGGTTCCCGTGACGTTCAAAGTCCTACCGGTACGGACAAGATTGGGGTCAGCGGTCACGGTGACCGCGAAAGCAAGAGAGTACGTGTTGCCGGCATCATCAATGAAGCCAACCCGTACGCTGTAGGACGTCTTGGTATTGACGTCAAATGCGTCATTGGTAACCAGACGATTACCTACCACGGCAAAAGAGGCATTGTCCGTCGAGCCGATACCGGACACGAGACCGTAGGTAAAGGTGTGTCCGTTGCCAGATTCCAAACCCACGAGCGTCCCGACGGTGGTTCCGGTGGGGCGGAATTCGAGAACGCTACTGTTGGTCAGGCTCAAGGCTTGTGCGATCCGAACAGTAAGGGTCGCGGTGGACGACACCGTAGTTCCGGCCGCGTTCGTGAACACTGCCAGGTATTCGTTGCCGCTGAGAGACTGCGTTGTTGGGACTGTGAGAGTCGGAGAAATGGCCCCGGTTATGTTGGAAAAGGTCTTGCCGCCGTCAGAACTGACTTGCCACTGCAAAGTGGGTGTTGGGTTGCCGGTCGCTGCCGCAGAGAATGTTGCCGAAGTGCCGGACGTGACAGTTTGGTTGATCGGCTGCGTCGTAACAATTGGCACCGTTTGCACGGTTAGCGATGCAGCGCTCGTCGTGACGCTGCCGATACTGTTGGTAAAGACAGCCTGGTATTTGTTGCCATTCTGTGCTGTCGTGACGCCAGGCAGCGTGATTGACAACGAGGTTGCCCCATTGATATTCGCGAAGGTGGCGCCGCCGTCGGTGCTGACTTGCCACTGTACAGTGGGTGTCGGAGTGCCGCTCGCTCCCGCCGTGAATGTAACGGCATGACCCGCAACGATCGCTTGACTGCTGGGTTGAATGGTGACAGCCGGGGCCGTATTTACGGTCAAACTGGCGGAATTTGTGGTGACGTTGCCGATTGAATTCGTGAATACAGCCTGGTATTCATCCCCGTTCAACGAGGACGTAGCCGGGACAGTCAACGTTGGTGAAACCGCTCCCGTAATATTGGAGTATGTAACGCCGCCGTCAGTGCTGATTTGCCACTGTACAGTCGGGAATGGATTTCCATTCGCGGCGGCTGTGAAACTTGTGGTATTGCCAGCAGTGACCGTCTGGTTACTCGGTTGTGTCGTGATTGCTGGAGGTGTATAGACGATGAGTTTCGCCGCATTTGTCGTGGCGATGCCCGCAGCGTTTGTGAATACAGCCTGGTAGGTGTCCCCGTTCAGATCAGGCGTGGCCGAGAAGGTAAGTGTGGGCGATATTGCGCCGGGGATGTTTGAGAAGCTGCTACCGTCGGTGCTGACCTGCCACTGTACGGTAGGAGCCGGATTGCCAATCGCCGCGGCGTTGAATGTCACGGTGTTGCCTGTCGCGATGTTTTGATACCGCGGCTGAGTTGTAATGGTGGGCACCGTGTAAACCGTCAATATAGCCGCGCTCGTCGTGGCCGTGCCGACGGAATTCGTGAATACAGCCTGGTACTCGTTACCATTCGATACAACTGTGGCGGGGATCGTGAGAGTCGCTGAGGTCGCCCCACTAATGTTGGAGAAGGTAGCGCCTCCATTCGCACTGACTTGCCATTGAATTGTCGGCGTAGGAGTCCCGGTGGCTACAGCGGAGAATGTGGCTGTGGTTCCGGAGCTTACCGCCTGATTATTTGGCTGATTCGTAACGAGCGGCGGGGAGTTTACGCTCAGAATCGCCGCGCTCGTCGTGGCGCTGCCGACGACGTTTGTGAATACGGCTTGGTATTCGTAGCCGCTCATACTTTGGGTGATGCCGGAGAGCGTCAAGGAAGAAGACGTCGCTCCGTTGATGTTTGTGTAGCTGATCCCACCGTCTGTGCTGACCTGCCATTGCGCAGTTGCTGCTGGATTACCACTTGCCGCCGCGGTGAAAGTCGTGGAATTACCGGCGACAATAGTACGGTTGGCCGGTTGGGTTATGATTGTCGGAGCAAAGTTTACCGTGAGTGTCGCGGCGCTGCTCGTCGCTTTGCCGACAGCATTGGTAAATACGGCCTGGTATAGATCGCCGTTCAACGCCGATGTCGCGGCGACGGTTAATGTGGTGGAGGTGGCGCCCGCAATGTTAGAAAAGCTGTTACCGCCATTGATACTGACTTGCCATTGAATGGTCGGCAGCGGGTTACCGGTCGCTGCCGCAGTAAATGTGGCTGAATCGCCAGACGTTGCCGTCTGACTGAGCGGTTGTGTCGTGACAGCGGGGGCCGTATCCACGGTAAGAGTGACCGCGCTCGATTGGACACTACCGACGGAGTTGGTGAATACAGCTTGATATTCGTTGCCGCTGAGGTCTGCCGAGGCCGTGAAACTTAGCGTGGTTGCTGTCGCACCGGCAATGTTGGAGAACGTCGTACCACCGTCGGTGCTTAGTTGCCACTGCACTGTAGGTGAGGGATTTCCGGTGGCGGTAGCTGTGAAGCTCACAGAGTTGCCCGCGGCGACTGTTTGATTATTCGGTTGAGTCCCAATGGTTGGGGCGAAGTCGACGGTCAAAGTAGTTGGATTGGTCGTGACACTGCCAAGGGTATTGGTAAAGACAGCCCGGTATTCGTAGCCGTTTAGACCAGTCAAGGCGGTGAAGCTTAACGTCGTCGACGTTGCGCCAGGGATGTTGGAGAAGGTGATGCCATTGGTGCTGACCTGCCATTGCACCGTCGGCGATGGACTGCCGCTTGCCGCGGCGGTAAACGTCACGGTTGAGCCCGTAGTGACCGTCTGGCTATTTGGCTGCGAGGTAACGGAGGGCACCGTGCCATAGGTAAACGTATCCGCGGCGGAAGTATCGCTAACACCGCCGGCAGTCTTTGTAACCGTTATATCGACCGTTCCGGCCGACTCCGCCGGTACGGTAGCAACGATTTGGGTGTTGCTGACTACCGTGAAGCTGGTTGCCGGGACTGTACCAAAACTCACCTGCGTGATGTCGACGAATCCGGTGCCATTGATTGTCACGGTGTAGCCGCCGGTCGTCAGGCCCGTGTTCGGACTGACGCTGGTGACGACTGGCTTGAGGCCATAATTGACCAGATCAGGCACCAGGCTATTCGCTATCGGACTGCCGCGCCCGGTATCTTCGTCATAGCCCGGCCCGGCATCGAGGCCGTTGTAGCCGCTGGTGACATCGTTGTAATCGCTAGCCGGCAGACTGTAGAGTGCTTCGAGCGTTTGCTCGGGGTTGGCTGTGCTATCCAATGTCGGACCGCCGCCATCGACACGACCCTGGTTGGCGATGGCAATCAGCCCAGCCCAGCAAGGGCAGGCGGTACTTGTGCCGTAATAGCCATCAAAGGTACTGTCTGCGCTGGCGTTGAAGGACACGTCGGGCGTAGTGCGAAATCCGGTCGACTGGTAGGGGAGCTGATAGGAAGGCTCCGATATATACTGGCTTGTACCACCGGCGCCGGCCCAGCCCGCTGTGATTCCCACGGAGTCGGCAACCACGGTGCCGTTGGCAGTGTCTGCGTTAAGGACGACAGTCAGAGTACTGCTATAAGGGAAGAAGTCTCCGAGTTCCTGGTATTGATAGCCGCCTGCAGGGGTTCCATCGGGGGCTTTGGTCTGATCGACCACAACTGTTCCGAGAACTGTTCCAGACGCCTGGGTGCCATCGTAGATTGTGTAGGTTGCGTTCGTCGCGTTGGCGGCGTCGGCGGTCCAGGTCACGGACACTTCCGTGCCGCCCGCCCATCCTACGTCTGAATTCGCCAGTGTCGTGGTCCACGTCGCCGACGCGGAGCTGCCACCGGTCGCCGTGCCGTAGCTGCCGCTGGCTCCGCCGGTTTTCGAGGACCATGAGCCGGTCTGGGAATAGGAAGTGCTGCCATTGAGCAGGGTTCGGGGAGTCGGAAAATTCCAGCCAGTCTCGCCGCCGTAGGCGTTGTCCACCACGCTCAAATCCGTGCCACCGACTGCAACCACATACGGTGAAACCGATGGATAACCGCTCGATATACCGCCATCACCGGTGGCGGCGAGGAAAGTTACGCCCGTGTGACCATTTGGCGTCGTGAAATCGGCCAGGTCATTACTTTGCTCTGAACTCCACTCGCTATAACTATAGCTATTGGAAACCACGGACACGCCAGGCAGTGCCGCCGCGATCGCATTAGCGTCATAGAGAGAGGTCGCCGGATCGACTTCGATCAAATCGATCTTCGCTCCCGGAGCGATGGAATGAACGGAAAAGAGATCCAGATCCTCTTCACCTTCCCAACTGCCCGTTGGATCTTCCGGCGGCACGCCGTTTTGGCCACTGGTGCCGATATTACTTGTGATGTTCACGCCTGAATCGTTATACACGGTAACGAAGGATGAGGCGGGCCCATACTGTTGATACAAACTCTGGGTCGAATTGATCGACAAGCTCATCTGTTGATCGAACGTGTCGAGGTGTGTGAAGGCATTCGGGTTGTTATAGAGGTCGACGATCGCAACGGTTTGGCCCGAACCGTCCGCCACGTCAGAACCAAAATTGAGAATGCCATTGATGCCATAGGCCTCGCGTATCTGCGCAGCGCTATAGGACTCCCCGCCCACCGACGGCGAAATACCTGTAAACGTGCTGTCCATCGAATTGTCGGCGTAGGTCGTCTCCGCGACGGATTCATCCGGATCGAGAGTGACAGTCACGGCGTTGGAGCCGCCCGCGGTACTAAAAGATCCCCAATATACGTACCAAGAGCCGGTCCCTAGCGTTCCAGCGCCGTAGGTCAAGTAGCCCGTTTGGTAAGTTAAACCGTTGACAGTAAAAGAGATGCGGTACGAGGCGTTACTCGGAAGATTCAGAGTCGTGAAATTGGCTTGGATATAAACGTTGGCGCCGACGTTGGGAGTGGGTACGGGATTATCGCTGCCGTCGACGACCGAGATGCCGGTGAGGGTCAGATTGCCTACTGGTGCGAGCCGCGTTTCGAGTTCTTCGATCTGGGGCCTCACGAAGGGAAGCCTCTGACGCTTGCGAGCATGGGATTTGATACGCCGACTCCGAAACTTCAGCCAATCAAACCAAACCATGCATATTCTCCGCCAGAAGCCTTCGCGGCAGTTCGCGTTTTTGTAAAAGCCTTTCCAAATAATGAAGCAGGCACGTTTGTGCGCAGCATCCATCGGCCTGACCCGGCAATGGTGCCCTTCCCCTTTTTTGGATTAGCTTAGAGCCTAGACCTATCGAGTGCGATAAGTGTAAACGAAGGGTGCGCGGTCTTGATACCTAAATGTAAGTAAGCATTTACAAATCTTTACAATCGAAAAGCGCCGCTTACAAGCACCGAATCACGACTACGGTCGCATTATCGGTCGCGCCTTCGATGTTCGTCAGATTCACCAACCGGCGCGCCGCGGTGTCCGCCGAATAGGCTTCCTGCATCAGCAGTTGGGCCAAGTCTCTATCTTTAACGTGGTTTGTCACGCCGTCCGAGCAGACAATGACCCAGTCGCCGGGTTTGATTTGGGCGGAGTAAAGACCTGGTTCGACGTCGGGTTGGCCGCCCACGGCTTGTTGTAGCTGATTTTTGCGATCGTCTTTCTCTGCTTCATCCTGCGTCAGCACGCCTAGCTCGACGAGGCGATTGACGAGCGTTTGGTCGCGCGTGAGTTGGACGAGCTTGCCTTGTTGCAGATGATAGGTTCGGCTGTCGCCGACGTGGCCGACGATGACGTTGCGGCCATCGAGGAAGACGACTTCGGCGGTGCAGCCCATGCCACGGCGGCGCGTGCCTGGGGCGCGGGCGGCGGCGAAGATCTGCTTATTCGCGTCCTTCAGCGCCGCTTTCAGTAGCTGCTTGCCAACTTCAGGATCAAGCGTTGTCTGCGCATGACCTTCGGCAGTTGACCAACCGCCCAGCGCCTCCGTGGCGAAATTACTATGTCCCGCGAGGGGACGAAACGGGCGTTGCGTCAAAAGATTGTTCCGCAGCGCCTGGATCGCTAGGGCCGCCGCGACTTCTCCGGCCTCGTAGCCACCCATGCCGTCGCACAGAAGTATCAAGGCCATCTCGCCGACATCGTCCTGCCGCGTTTCGCAGGTGTGCAAGACGGCGAACGCATCTTCGTTGCCGGTGCGGACCATGCCGGTCGTTGTCCAGGAGGCAATCTCCATGCGGACGAGCGCGTGTGTGCGGCGCAGTGTGTGCAACGAGCGAATCAATTCGGTCATGCCAGTCGCGTCTTCTTTCGCAGCCTCGTCGGTTGGAAAACGGGCCTCGACGTCGCGGCGAAACGTCTTCATCATGAGCCGGCCAAAGGCGGGATGAATATCGGGAAAGCGCGGAATGAAAGGCTTCGGATGGCCGGGCCGATCGAAGTCGACATCCGACAGTTCACGGCCTAGGTGCAAGGCGTATAGCATCGCGCCGAAACTGTAGAGCGACGCGCGCGCATCGACTTTCGCGTTGCCGGCGGCGATCTCGGGAGCGGTATACAACGTTCCTCGAATGGGCGTCAACGGCGGCAACGGTAGAGGCAGTAGGTCCGCGAGATCGTTTAGGCGCACTTTGCCTTCAGCGGTCACTGTTATCTCGTCGGGGCGCAAACCCTCGAGAATGGCGTGCTGCTTATGAAGCGTCTGAAGTATTTCGGCCACTTGGATCAAAAGACCGAAACGTTTTTCGCCATCCGCTTCGGCATCGTCCCAGGCGTCCCAGAGCTTCGCGCCTGTCGGGCACTTCCTCGATCAAATATTCATAAGCAGCGTCCTCGAAGTGGGCCAATTCCATGGGCCCGGCGGTGGCGAGTGCTTTGAGGATCTGCCTTTCCCAGGCAATGCATGGCCAAACGGCCGAATCTTGCTGGATGTGAATCGTCGCGGGATCGTCGAAGCTCGGCAGGATTTCCGTGTCTTGCTGTTCGATCGACGTCGCGGCCGGCACCAAGGCTTGGCGAACGACGATGACGGGAACCGGCGCTTTGGTTTTGTCGCCGTGATCGAGCGCATGGAAGCGCTCGACGCCATTGCGATCATTGATGCGGGCGCCGACTTCATAACGATCTTGCAGCCACAAGACCGGAGCTGGAGCGGCGCTCGGCACGCCCGACGGCAGCAGATCTTCTGGAGAGAAGTAGTAGCCGCAGTCCGAGCAATACGCCGACCGGCCGTCGTGTTCCGACTGACAGACCGGGCAGAGGAGTTTGGCCGGCGTCTCGACCGGCAACGCCTCGGCCACCGGCAAGTGCGACAGGTCTTCGGGCGAAAGGTTAACGGGTATCGCCTCGGCGACGGGAATGTCGCTGGGCTTTAGTGGGACATACTCATCGGTCGGGATATTCCATTCGAACACAATTTCGTCCCCTTCCTTGGCCACCTTGTTTACATTTTCGCCGCTGCCGCCGTGAAAGACCGGGATGGTGCCGTTCAATCGCGCGAGGAATCCAATGGTTCGTGGTTTCAGAGGGTCGGAAGAAGAGGATGACATGGGATCGCATCGTCTCGGAGAGGGAGGAAACTAATGGTCCGGAGTCAAAGAACCCCGCGCTCGCGCTAGGGGCTGGTGGGACGCGCCTCACCGCAAGCGATTGCCGCAATAAATGCAACACCGGCTACCCATCTGATTGGTTTTCCCGCAATGCATGGCAGGGCGGTGTCGGATCGGTCAATGCCTCGGCACACTTGGCGCAATAGGGTTCGCGGGCTTTGTTACCTGCCTTGCACTTGGGGCAGGTCATTTCGCGTGTGACGCGGCGTTTCTCCAGGTCGGCTCTGATCTCCCGCGCGGAGAAATAGCGTTCGTTGAGATCCTCAGCCAGATTTATTTTGATTAGCTCGTAGAACCAGCGTTGATCCCGCGGGATGGCATTCGGCTCATTCAGCTGCGCTTCGATCTCACGGGCGGTATGAGAGCCTTCAGGGGCTTTTCCCGTTACCAAATGATACATCGTCCCCGCGAGAGCAAAAAGATCGCTGCGCGGTTCCGGTTTTCCGGCGATTTGCTCCAGCAGGCGCGTAACCTTCGGTATAGACGCGCGTTTTGGCAGCCATCTTTTCCTTATGCGTCCGCCCCAGGTCGCGCGCCGTGCCAAAATCGATCAGCTTGATCGAACGCTTGTCCTCGAGCAACATAACGTTATCCGGCTTGAGATCGCGGTGAACCAAGGCTGGGGTCAGCGTGTGCATATGCGTAAGGACATCGCAAATCTGCGTGGCCCATTCGATGACCATGTCGAGCGGGAACGGCTTGTTGTCATTCTCCTCCATGAGCTTGAGCAGATCCCGACCACGGATATACTCCATCGCCAGATGGGCTGAGTCTCTTAAGCTCGATTAGCTCGTAAACCCGCGGAACGATAGTGAGCTTTTCGAGAGCCTTGAGGATCTCGTATTCGCGGCGGAAGAAATTGAGCCGGATGGCAAATTCCTGCGGATCGCTACAGATCATGTCTTTGATTGCGACCGGACGATCAGCATTCTTGACGTCGATTGCCAGATAGACTGCTCCGAAGCCGCCCATCGCGAGTAAGCGATCGATTTTGTAGCGGCCCTGGAGCATCGTGCCGTGCGCGGTCGGCAGAGGGGTGCTGCAGCGAACGCAGTTGCGCTCGCCCGGAGGGTTGGCGACGCCGCAAGCGGGATTGCTGCAAAGGATAAGGCCTGGCCCGTCCCCTTCAACCGTACCGGGCTCTGTCGAGGCGATGAGAAAACCGCAATCCATGCACGCGATGGCGCCTGGCAGTAGCGGCGTGCCACAGGCCGGGCATGTGTTGTGGACGGCCGAGGCGGAGCTGTCTTGGCGTTCCCTGGATTTGCCGAGGGCGTCCGTTTGGGCGGATCGAAGGGAAGGGTCGATGACGAAGAGCGGGGCGGTTGCGCAGAAGCAATCGGCGGCGCGGGCCGGGGAGCAGCCGGCGTTTTGCCGCGGCAGCGGCGACCGGTTCACGAGCAGCGGCGACTGTGAATGTTTTCTGGCAGGCGGAATTGGGGCAGCGAAAGGCCTTGCCGGCGGAACCGTCAGGTAGATGTTAATTGGGTGCGGCAATGCGGGCATATGAACAATTGCGGCATGGGGAATTGTCCGTAGTCTGTCGAGGACAGAGGCAGATCCCTATTTGCGGGCAGCACCCGCAGGCGGTCGAGACCTCGAGCCGCCGATCCGCAGGCTGCAAATCCGACGAGCGTTCTTCCCTACATTCTACGGACTCGCGCCGACCCTCTCCCAATGACAAAACGGGAGCGGATGCCGTCCTCTCAGACGATCACCTGCATCTGCACGTTGCCGATCTGCACGATGTCGTTGACGTTCAGCGGCCGTTGCTGTCCCGGGGTAGACGCGGGTGCGGTTGACGTAGGTGCCATTGGAGCTATTGAGATCTTCGATGATCAGAGAGCCGCCCTCAAAGTTGATGCAAGCGTGCTGGCGCGAACACCAAACGCGGTCGGCTGGCTCTTGGTCTTCGAGATCGATGTCGACTGGCTTTTCGTCGGCACGGCCAAGGAAGTTCGGCCCGTCGTAGATGGGGTACTCGATGCCGATTTTCTGGCCGCGTTTGACCTTCAGCTTGGGCTGCGCCCTGGCGGCGAGATCTTGCACGGTCTGTGCGGAAGTCGCGGGTGGCGGCGGAGCCGCTGGAGTTGGCGTACGGCCGCCATGCTGGCGACTGTCCCCGGGGCAGGAAGGCCAGGCGAGGATTCGTCGCCGACCGGCGTCGCCGCGGGCGCCGATTCCTGAGCAAGCGGAATCGCATCCAATGGTACCGGGGCGTGCGAGCCATACGAGGCATCTTGAACGGGATGGCTTCGAGCGGCAAGGACGGCGTGGCGACCGGTTCGGCCTCGGCCGCCGCAGGCGCCGGTGCCACACCCGCGAGGTCCGACTTGCATTGCTCGCAGAACATCGAACCGTCTTCGTTCTGATGATGACAAAACGGACATTTGAGCATGATATTGACCTCGTATTCTCCGCTTGGGGGCATCGATATTTTATTAGGCGACTGACGCAATAGCATCTAATGTTCTGAGTAAGAAATTCGTTTATGACGTTTACGAGTCGTGGCCGGGGGCGGGGGCGGTACTCCGACCCCGGTTCTCTGGAACCGCTCGGGCCACACCGGGGTTGGAGTACCGACCCCTCGCCCAAACCTCTCTCCCCAAAAAGGGGGCGCGGGACATATCGGAGAGCCTTTTAGCCGGCCGGCGCCTCTTCGGCGGCCCGGGCGGCGTCGTCGACGGCCAGTTGCGTCTTCTTCGAGACCCGGCCGCCGACGTTCAGTTCTTGCAATACCTGCTTGGCGAGCATCGTCTTCTTGGCGGCACGCGGGCCCATGACCTCGCCCTTTTTCTCGATGTTCTGGGCGACGCGCTGCACCTCCGCCGTGTTGTTCGTCGCGATCGCCTTTTGCAGATTCTCGTTCAACTCGAAGATCTGCACCTCATCGATATGCTTCGCGACCTCGGCATTGATATAGCCCTGGCTCGCGGCACTGTAGGTGATCTCCAGCGGCACCGGCCCGGTCGTTTCGCGCTTGCCGGAGCCCGTGTCGAAGGTGATCTCGATGTCGGCGATGCTGAACTTGCCATCGGGCCGTTTTGGCAGGCTCATGTCGAGGATATAGCGGCTCGACTTGTCGTGCTCCAGCGTGCCCAGTTTGGCGACCAGGTGCCGCTCTTCCGGCTCGACCGCGCTCAGCTGCTTGATGTCGGGCACGACCTGGCGGACGCGTTTGACCTTCACGTCCTTCTTGAGACGCAAGTGCATCTCGACGTCGAGGAAGCCGGCGGAGGCCAGCGCTTCGAACTGTTCTTTGAAGACACGCTCGGCGGCAGTGACGTCGTTGACGTCGATATAGCCCCAATCGCCCTCGGCGCGCTTGGCGAGGTCCTTGATCAGGTTTTGGTTCCATTCGGTGCCGACGCCGATGATGTTGAAGCGAATTTTTTTCTGGGCCGCCTGTCGGCCAGCTGCCGGCAGGCCTGCTCGCCGGACGTCTCGCCATCGGTCAGGACGACCAGTTGCGAGAGTTTTCCGTTGCCGGCGTTTTTCTCGACTTCCTGCATCCCATGCTGGATCCCCTGGTCCATTGATGTGCCGCCTGGATCGACGTCGAACATGTCGATGCGGTTGATGACCTCTTCGATCTTGGCCCGCTCGGCTACCGGCGTCACGGGAAGGACGACCTGATGATTGTGGGCGAAGGCGATGATCGCAGATCGTGTCTGTCGGCCTTAGTTTGTTCAAAGCGAGGATGGCGGCCTCTTGAACGCGTTTGAGGCGGCTGATGCCGGTGCCGTCTTCCTCGTACATGGAACCGGACACGTCGAGAACCAGCGCGAGGTTGACGCTCAGACTGCTACCGCCGCCGGCGGGAATCAGCTTGATGAGCGCATAGCTTGCGGCTGATTCTCCTTGCACCGAAATCGAGCTTCGGTACATCATTCGTTCGATATGAATTTTCGGCTGTGCTGGTGTTGGCTGCATGATTAGTGTCGCGCCTGTTGAACCGTGGTCCGAGTTAGCGGGGAGAGGATCTCATGGTGAGGAATAATGGCCCGGTGTCCAACGATTTTGTTTGTAGCACACCAGCCCTGGACTCGCAACGGCGCACGGCACAACTTTTCGCGATCGAGAGTTAATCTATGTGAATCTGTAGCACCGTCACGACGCATCCGCGTTTGCCGAGCCTGAAGCGTAAGCGAAGAGAGAACGGTAAAATCAGATACGCTTGCGCCTCTACCACAACAATCAACATTTGCGTTTCGTTAACTCCAATGCTCCTTCGCTTACGCTTCAGGCTCGGTTGGCGTGTGTGTTGCCATGGAGCGCGAGTGGATCATTACGCCTATCAATGCGCCTGGAATGGCCCAACACAAAGGTGCGAGCAGCAGCCAGGCGATAGTCGCCGTCGGTGCCGTGGTCGACGCCGGCAGCAAGACCAAGAAGGGCTCGCGGCAAGGCGTCGTAGAGATCGAGTAGAAACGCGAACGTTGCCGCGATCACGGCGCCGGCCATCGCGCCGGCACATAAGAGGATAAAAGAGATCGCGTAGACTTTGGCGCTGTTTCCAAGTCACGGCGACACAGCCGACCATGCCGAGCCAGAACGTAGCTAGTATGAATCGGCTGAGAAAGCCTTCCTCATCGCTTGCCAGCGGTGAAGCTAACCAAAACGCGAGCGTTCCCGTCGCCGGCCCATCTGTCGCGGCCGTCGTCATACGGGCGAAGAAATCTCCCGGCAGCATCAACAAGAGCCGAAGGGCCAAGCCGCAGCCCGCACCGATTGCCAGCGCTCGAAGAACACTGCTTTCGGCGTCAGCGCTAGCGACCGATGTTCCTTTGACCGATTTTGCCTTCGCGGGCCGCTTCGGCGCGAACGCGGCGCTGGCCGGGTTGTTCGCGGTTTTGTCACGGTTACACGGACGGACAT
The DNA here is from genome assembly GCA_963790585.1 of uncultured Planctomycetaceae bacterium. Classification (GTDB taxonomy): domain Bacteria; phylum Planctomycetota; class Planctomycetia; order Gemmatales; family Gemmataceae; genus CAWBOY01. The sequence continues at coordinate 258,766 of CAWBOY010000007.1, read as the reverse complement.
CGGCATTCGGCCATTGGCGTGGAGTTGGAGCTGGCCGATCTCGTCGCCCTCTTCGAGGCTGCGCGGGGTCGATTTCAAAGCCAATCGTTGTTTGCAACGGCCCGCTGAAGATCGGCGCGAGCGGCCGCAACCATGCCACATCACTTCGAACCTCGGCATAGACCCATTTCTTTTCCGGCGTCCGCAGTACCACAGACCCTCGTATTGGCTGCGCCGAAGTCGCTTCGAGCGTCACTTCGGATTGCGACAACACCATCATCGGTGGCCGGGCCAGGCCCATCGCCTCGAAGAACTGCTGGACGGAGCCGATGCCGCGCACGGCAGGGCCGATGACCGGGTAGGTCCAGCCGTTGGCCTCAAACCACGCGGCGACCGACCCGTCCTCGACGAGCGGCGCGGCCGCACGCGGGTTGGCTCGCATTCGTAGCGCCAGGTCGCGATGGGTCGTCGGCACCTTCGAGCGGCGGCTTATCGAACGGAATGGCTTCGACGTCGAGCCCGACCGGTATTTCGCCCAGGCCGCCGTTGGTTACGAGCGTCAACTTGCCGCTATAACTCTGCCCCGCGATGAGGCCCTTGGTATCGACGATCAACGTCAATGTCTGCTCGCGTGTCGGCCTTTACGGGGCATTCGCGACCTTCCCGGGTGCCGTCCAGATGAAGCCAGGTGCAGTCATCAGCGACGGCAACTCGGCCCAACAACGGCCCTTGGCCCCGGTTCGCAACCGTGATCGTCACTGATTGCTCTTCGCCGATGCGCAAGCCTGGAACGTGAACCCGCCGTGGCCCGAAGTCGAGCGAAGGCAAATTCGCCGTATCACGAACCGGCGGCATCCCGGAAAGGAACTGAAAGAGAGCCAGATCCGCGTCCGCCTGGTCCTTGGTTTCCGCCGCCAGGTTCGCCAGATCATGACGGCCGACGTCTTGCAGATAGCGAAAGAGGTCACCGCGCTTCGAGCATCGCCCGCGCTTCGGGCCATTCCAGGTGACAAGCTTGTGTCAGTTCATCGATCGAACGGCAGAGCCGCCCAGACGGAAAGGGGAACTCGCGCGGCAACAGCATCGGCAAGCCGCCGCCCGCGGTGAGCGCCAAGCCGTCAAAATGGCAATAGACCGCCTGCGGCGGATTGGCGCGCTGACAACGAGAGCAGACCTGGACCATCGAAAATACCTGTCAAATGCGCTGTATCCGAAAACGCCCCTCGCCCCCAAAGGGGGAGAGGGGTTGGGGTGAGGGGGCGAAGTTTCCGCGGACTTTGCCCCTCACCCCCAGCCCCTCTCCCCTTCGGGGCGAGGGAAGGCTAATGCGTCAAATGCGCTGCTTCCGAGCGCTCCGTTTCGCGTCGCGGCCAACCGTGCGAGCGCCTCGATTTTGAAAGCGCAACACGACGCCGCCCAGTTGAATCCGATCCGCTTCGTTTAACACTCGTGATTTTACCACGGGCTCATCGTTGACGCGTGTCTGCTCCGGGTCCGTTCCCAGGTTGACGAGAACAAAGCGTTTGCCGTCGCGCCGAATGGCGGCGTGATGCTTGGCTACTTTCATGTCGCGGAACAGAGCGATATCGGCCTGCTCGTCGCGGCCGAGGGTATTCTCGGCGTTTTCGAGCGGATACTCGCGTCCTTCCTGCCAGCCGCGCATGACGCGCACCGACGCTGGTTGAAACACGCCGCGTACCAGCGCGGAGAGCGCACCGATACAGCGCCCAAGATCACCAACCCCAGTCCGCCCCAAAAGCGAGCCGCGACACCGCCCGAGCCACTGTCGCTGATAGCGATGACCTGGGCATAAGCGACGCCAAAGAGACAACCGCCGAAGAAGCCGCCCAGAGCGCCGCCGACCGTGCCATAGCTGAACTTGCCGAGCGACCATGATGCAATCCCTTCGCTCATGCCGACGGCCGAGCCGAGGATCATCCAGCCGATGCCGCGTGCAAGGACCGAGGCAAGCCGATCCATCGAGCCGCCCGCGCCGGCCCCAGTCGACAAAACCCAGGCATTCACGCCGCGTAAAATTAAATCGCCGACCCACATTCCCGGCGCGCCACCAAGAGCACCAAGAACGAGCCCAAATGTCGCCAAGCGGAAGAAACGGAGAAAGGAGCGATCGCGGATCGCCTCGACGCTCACCACGAAATAGCCGATCGACCCGCCGATGAGTGCGCCGCCGAGTAGGGCTTGATAGTCCTGAAACGATTCAGCGACGACCTTATGGCCAAAGACGCCAAAAAGCATCCAGCCAATCAGGCCGCCGATGGCCCCGAAGACGGCATTGAAATAGACGCGATTAAGCAGGGCCATCACTCCGCGCTCGCGGGTAGACGGGGGTAGGGGCCGATAGATCGTTTGTATTCGGCAGCCGATCAAGTCGCAAGGCAGTATTACCGAGCCTGAAGCGTCAGCGAAGAGCACTCGCATTACCGAGTCTGAAGCGTTAGCGAAGAACATTGGTGTCCAAATGGATAAAATGCTCTTCGCTAACGCTTCAGACTCGGACAGACATGGTGGCACATGGACTCATCAGAACGCTTGCTATTTCGATCTTCCCTCGTCGTGCTATTGCAATGGACTCTCACCTTCTTTGGGATCATCGGCGCGATCGTTTACGGCATCTCTTGGGCGCAAGGTCGGCCGACCTCTGGCCCCGAAACGATCGGAGGCGCGCTCACGATCGGATTGCTGTTTGGGGTAGCTGTCGCGCTATTCCCGGTATACGTTTTGCATCATGGGGTTCGGTGCTACAATTTCTGGGGGGCTTATCGCACGATCGCCTGGTCCGAGGTGAGCGACGTGCAGCGTCAAAATCTGTTTGGCTTGCGCTACCTGAGCGTCGCCTCGATCGCCGGAGGATCCCCGATTTGGATCCCGCTCTACTTGTCCGATATGACTGGCTTTATTACGGCCGTGAAAAATCGCGCCGGCCGCGCGAATCCGCTGGTTGTGGCTCTGGAGACATCACGCGTCTGAATTCCGCAAAACTCACGATTTCTATTTACTAGACAACGGGAGATGGAATCATGTCACGCATCCTCATGTTGGCCGGTCTCTTGGCTTTGTTGATGCTATCCGCGACCTGGGCGCGAGACGACCGCCCCAGGCCTGGCCCGACGCGCAAAGCGCTTGAGGGGGAACTAAATGCCCTGCTGAAGGATCATGGCCCCACGCATCCCGATGTGCTCGCCCTCAAGGCGCGAATCGCCGCCCTCAACGCCGAAGCCGCCGACGGTACGCCGATCAACCCGAAAGGCTATCTTGTAGTGCTCGCCAAGGACAAATTATCCGCCACGCTCAAGGACGCTAAGATCCGTTCCATCGCGGGGCGCTCGTTCGTCGTGGGCGTCGAGGTCGAGGGGCCGAAAAAAATCACCAAACCGATGCTCGAAGGCAGCGTGGCTTGGATACCGCTCGACGATGTCGTTGAGATGGTCGAGGTGCGGGAATAAATAGGACGCGACCGCGTTGGTCATGGCCATTGCCAAGGTCCGGTGGCGCAAGCCGCGCGTTCCTTCGACTCATGGATGAACCATTCCCGTGTTTATAACCGGCTGAGCCCCCGAATGACTGCACAGCACGACCAGTAAATTGCTAACCATAATCGCGCGCCGCTCGGGATCGAAATCGACAATCCCTTTCGATTGGAGTTCCGCCAGCGCCATCTCAACCATGCCGACGGCATTGGCAACGATGATTTGCCGGGCGGCGACCGTGGCGGTGGCCTGCTGGCGTTGTAGCATCGCGGATGCGATCTCCGGAGCATACGCCAAATGACTGATGCGTGCGTCGACAACCTCCACGCCAGCCTTGTCGAGTCGCTCGTGGAGTTCGCGTTTCAGCTCTTCGGCAACTTCCTTGGTATGGCCGCGCAGGCTGCGCTCCTCGCCATGAGGGTCGTAGGAATAGAGGCTGGCCAAATTCCGCAGGGCCGCTTCGCTCTGCGTGTACACGAATTCGACATAGTTCTGAACGGCGAACACCGCCTCGCCGGGTCGTACTGCCTTCCAAACCACGACGGCGGCGATTTCGATCGGCGTACCGTCGCGATCGTTGACCTTGCTTGGTTGGCGGCTACGGGTAGCGCTTTCATAGACCTTTCCTGCCGCGTCCTTGCGTTCCGGCGTGTTGGTCTGACCGGTCTCAAAGGTCTGTAGACGTTGCGAAACGCTGGTCGCCCAGTACAACGGGTTGCCCCAAAATAGGCCGACGTCCGTCACATTTCCCACGTACTTGCCGAATAGCTGTACGACTTTGGTTTCATTGGGGCTCACCACCTTGAAGCCAAAAAGGCAAATGAACCAGCCTATCAGCAGTGGAATGCAAAATAAGATGTACGGCGGCCACATCGTGGCCAAGACGGCGGCCAAGGCGACGGTCGCGGGAAAGGCGACGATCACCGCGAGCAACATGGGTACGCCAGGGAGCAAACGTAACGGTCGATCGACCACGGAAAATCCTCGGGGAAGGAATATCGCCGAAAAGGATCGCTATTTTGGCTTATTATGCGAAAAGGCGGCAAGAAAACCAGCCCCTCCAACACTAGCGAATTCGGCTACTATCACGAACCCGGCCAAAGCGTCGATATCGCTTGGTCTGGGTAAATCACCTCGGCGCGGCTTTTTTTTCCGGTAAGGACATGCAACAGAGCGCCGTGACTGTTATCCACGGCTTCGCTCATACCCACATCGTTAAGAAAAATCAGACCGTTGAATTTCTGGTAGGGAACCCCTTTTTTACGGGTCGTTCCGTCCTCAAATTGGATCTTGCCGGGTTGATGCCCGATCACAAGGTGTTTGACGCCTAACGTATCGAGATAGCCCCTCAGATGGTTTTCACCATTTCCTGGGTCCTCCTTGGTTTCCCACCAAGGCTGTATATTCAACCGAGCTTCGAGCAAACCCTTGTCACCCAAGAGCACATTGACTTTGTAGCCTTTCTTGCTCACGTCGGTTTCGATGGTCTCGGCGAGTTTCTTCAGCGACAACCCTTGTGTGTTCCCGGCGTGGGCAAAGAACCAATCATTGACGCGCACTCCTACGGGCAAGGTCCGCAAAAAGGCGCCGAGACCGAGTTTGTCTTGGCCCACGGCGACATCGCTCGGCTTGATGTCGAGTTTGTTGAGTTCGTCGATGAAGTTAGCGGCTTTCGTGTTGTTGGAATCGATCAGAAATTCGGCTTCATGATTGCCCATCGTAACAATGACGCGCCCGCCGGCCTTGGCCGCGCTCGCCTGCAGGGCGCGGAAGAAGGTCAGCACATCGACCGAATGCGTTCCCTTGTCGATCAAATCGCCGGTGCTGACAAGGATCGATTTCTGAGCGGTCCAACGAACATCTTCAGGAAGGCCGGGCCGCCCCGCGATGATTTTCCCGGCTGTGAGCAAGGTAATCATGCGGTCGTAGTCGCCGTGGACGTCGCCGATGGCGAACACGTCTTCGGACGTATCGACCTCGACGATGGCTGGCGCCTCTTTCCAGTTTCGTTCCGTGCCGATCTTGGGTCCGTCCCGCTCGGCCAACTTCGCCGACACGCCGGCCCCGATGGTACAGACCGCGACTAGAGTCACAAGACTCGTCACGAGCTTGAGCCAAGAAAACAGAGACATAGATTTGCGCATGCAGAACCTATAGGGTTGGCAACGGGAACGAGGAATTCAATACGATCGGCTCAGACGGCTGTTATTTTATGTGATGACTAGCCGATTTGATGTGAAGTCTTTGAGTAGATCTGTTTGCGGTCCTAGAGGGTGTTTATTAGGCCCACCCCCCTCGGCCGGACCACCCTTGCCAGCCAAATCTACTTTGGCAAGGGTGGTCGTCTGGCTAATGCTTATCAACTTGATGATATTTGTCTCAAGTCTATAGAAATAAAAGATTTACGTCGTTATCCGTGAGCGCTTGCCAAGTATGCCACCAACCACCCTTGCCAAATAAAAGAGTACCCTTGCCCACGATAAATGGCGTGTAAGACCTAATAAACGCCCTCTTAGCCGTCGTGCATGAATAGCCGTGGCCGGGGTCGGTACTCCGACCCCGGCGTAGCCCTGACCGCTCTAGAGACCCGGGGTCGGAGTACCGACCCCGGCCACGGCTCGGCGGGGGAGACGCAACTTTTCAGAAAGCCGTTCAAAACCCTATAAGCTGTCCCATACGAATCAACACCATCGTCCCATCGGTCAGCGGCACGAGCAATCGGGCTGGCCGGAATAGGCGATTCGTGCCGAAGAGCGTCGTCCCGCTGGCGGGTATGATGGTGCCCCGAAGTCGATATCCTTTGCCGAGCGGCTGACCGGTTGCCGGGTCGAGAGCGGCGATCAGGCCGGACTCGTCTGCGAGGATAATGGCCCCCCTGTCGATAATGGGCGTGCCGACGATGGTGTCTTCCGCCGCGTGGGTCCATAGCTCCTGGTCGCCTGTCGGATCAATCCAAACAAGATTCTTATCGTCGACCACGCAGCCGACGCGCAGCTCCTGACCGGGTGCCGAACCGAGGAACGGGCCAGACGTGACTTTCCCTTTCAGCTTCCAGGTTCGACGCACCGTGGGCACGCCGTTGGCGGCCAGCTTCACCAGATAAAGGCTCCCACCCGCATCGGCAACAACCACATCGACCGGAGCACCGTCGGCACTCCCAGGCATCACCAACGGTGAGCCCACGATGTTATCGAGCGACACTTTTTCTTCGTCCCGGCTGCCCAGCGGGAAGCGGGATCGGCTCGGACTTGTCCAGCGCCCATTCCCAGACACGTATGCCATTCGCTCCGTTGGTCGTGAGAAAGCGGTCGCCGCCGAGAGACACAACTTCGCCGCGCGCATCGGGCTTAAGGCTGCGCGCACGCCAGTTAAGGCCGGGTTCGAGTGTGCTGACCTTCGCCCCCGTTAGTTTGACTCGGCCGAGGCTGCCGTCCGAGAGCGGTAGAATCAGCGCGGCACCGACCAGGGCGGGCTTCCCCGCGAGCACCGGCCCGTGGGATTGGTCACGACCACGGTGGTCGTAATTACATCCCATTTGCGATCTTTTGTATTCCAATAAACCTGGCGCACGACCATCGATTCGCCCTTATCGGGCGCTGCGATCTGATATGCCGAGCCGTTGTCAGCGGTCGGTATCAGCATGGATGGAAACGCGCGATTGTGATCCAGCGGGCCAGCGATCAGGCCGCGCCCGCTTGCCATAAGGGCACGTCGGAGGCGTGGTTTTCGGGAGGAAGCAGATATAGGCTCGATCCTTGATCCTGAACGAGAAGGAACGGTTCATCGTCCGGATTCTTGAGGATGAGCGGCGAGCCTTGCGGCACCAGGCCGATTTGTCGTTGCCAACGGACCGCCCCTTCCTGGTCGTCAACCGCCGTCGTATGCACGACCGGTTGACCGACCGGACGCGTGACCAGGTGCAGCGTGGAGCGCCCCGTGCGTTCGTCTTCAAACACTTGCGCGGCGTGAACGGGCGAGCCCAACGACAAGCGGCGCGTTCCAGACGGGAGCAATCGCTCGCCCCCTTGCTAAAATCGATTGCTTGCCGCAGTCGTTGCAGCTGGCCGAGCGCGAGAGCCAGTGATCCTGGTCCTCGACATGAACGACCTGGCCGCGCGTCCTCTCGGCGTGCCGTGCCCCAGCTCCGAGGAAGGGTGAAATATCAAAACCACGCGTCATGGCCGGGGCAATTGCCTGTCGTTGATTCGGCGGATCGACCAGCAGCGGAAAGAGCGGGTGGTCGTTGTTGAGTCTTTGCTTGATGCCAAATATCCCGAGGCGGCCGAGATCGCTCAGTAGCACGATCTTTTCGCCGTCCACGTGCGGCGGAAACCAGGTCCAGCCGTCAACCCCGGGCTCCGGCTTCATCTCGAGTTCGGAGTTGTTGCCTTCCTTGATCGGCAGCTTGAAGACCCGCAACTTGACATCCTCGAGGCCGACCGTTTGAGCGAGCACGAGAAAACTATCGCCAGCGCCGATCTCCGGCGTGACCACGATCGCTTCGCCGCGCAGCGACCCGGCGACGTGGTCGGTATAAAGGATTGCCGTACACCGTTTCTCCGCGATGTCGATTTCGTAGACGCAAAGATCGTCACCCGGAAAATAGACGCGTAAGGGTGGTGCCCCGCCGATCGACGGCAGGGCGGTGCCCCCCACGGTGAGGCGATGCGGCAGGCTGAATGTGCCCAACAACTCGCCGCTGGCCAGTTCGACGACATGGATTTTGCCGTCGAACGTGGCGAGATATGCTTGCCGACCGACGATCAGCGGCCTGCCTAAACACGAAGCACTCAATTGATACTGCCACTGACGCCGGCCCATCGTGTCCAAGGCTGTCAATCCGCTTGGTGTCGGCCGAAATGACGAGAATCAACTCAGGATTGGCGCCGGAAGCGGGGACGCGCACAGGCAACATGGTCGTGTCGATACCGACGCGCCGCGCCCAGAGAACATCGCCGGTGTCGCGATGCTGACCATAGAGGACGCCGCGAACGAGCGCGAGAACGATCTTTTCCTCACCGCGTTCGTTGCCGCTGGCCTTAATCAAGGCAGGATCGAAGAATAGGCTCGGCGCATCTTCCTCGGCCGCGGCATCGAGCGCGATCTGGTCGCGGGCCGGACCCGGTTCCCAGGTAACGCTCTGTCGATGGCGCGCGAGGAGACGCTTATAAATCTCTTCGACCCTAGGCTCGCTGGCGAGACCAGGGATTCGGGGCGCTTCCTGGCGCAGCGCCAACGAAAAGGCTTTTAACTGGTCCGCTCGGAAGGGGCGGTTTTCATCGAGAAACGACGCCAGCCTTGTCAATGTATCGGACCGGCGTTTTTCCAGGTCCTCCGCGGCCAGGAGCTCACGGACTGCCGCGTCGAGGTCCGTGTTCTGAGGCGCCGTCATATTCGCGCCGACGAGATCGCGGAGCTTTGGCACCGATTCTTTGAGGTCTTTCGCCTGTGGGCCTGGTTTCTTGGCCTCGCGCTGGATCGCGGCGGCGAGCTTCCTGGCGGCGTCGGCGGTTACTGCCGCCGCCTGGGTGCGCCAGAACGGCTCCCGGCCGCGCTGCGTGATGAAGCTCTGTAAATCGGTTAGACTCTGAATGGGATCGCTGATGTCAGTCAGCGTCATGCGCAGCGCGCTGACATCCTCCATGAAGGCATATTCGTCCTTTTTCTCGCTCTTCGGAAATCGCTCCCCAAGCCGTTTGAAGCGGTCCTTGGCATCGCCGAACGCTCCACTCTCATACGACTGGTTGGCTGCGCGCGCTTCCCGGGTTTCGGTCTCCGCGAAGAAGCGGAATAAATAGACTCCCGTCCAGCCCAGCACGAGGACGACAACGGCCACCAGGGCGATGACGATTCGGCGCGCCCAGCGCGCTGTCGCCGGGCCTGCATGAGGAATGTCTTCGTGTGTTGGCTGCGCCTCGACCTTGGGTTCGGCTTCGGCGCCACGTCGAATCGGCGGCGGCGCCTCCCAGGAACCCGCGTCGATCTCGACCGGGCCGCTCGGCGGAACCGGCGTCGTCTCGGCCGCTGGGCGTTGTTTCTCGACGCGGGTTGGCTTGGAATCAGACTTGGTCTCCACCGCCTTTTGAATAGGCCGTGTCGGCCGTCGCGCCGTCGTCGGCGCGGGCTGCGGTTCGCTCGAATCCCGGCGCACGGGCGGCGGAGCGTTCATCCAGTCCGGCAGCAACTCAGGCACTTCAATCGGTTCAGGAATCGGTGCTGTGATGCGCGGTTCCTCGGCCACGGTCGGCAGAAACGGGACCATTTCGCCGACGACCCCCGACACCTGCGGCGACGGCACGGCCGCTTCGGTTCGCACCCGTGGACTACCATTCTCTTTCGCCACGGGCGGAGCCTCGACCTGCACGACGAACGGCCGCTGACACGCTGTATTTTTACAGCGAATCGCCTTCCCGAGGAGCGAATCTTCCAGGTGGTAGATCTCTTTGCAGAATGGACAGACAGCAGTGATCTGCACGGCGAAACCTCTGCGGCGCGACGGGAGAGAATGTCTCTTGCTTGTATCTTAATGTACCAAGAGCCCCAGGGGAATCAGGAAGATTCACAAGTGCGAAAGGAATTTCGAACGCGGGACCGCACCAGCCCCAGGCGCGAGCGCGTGGGGTTCGGTTGGGACTGGTAATAATCGCCCCGCCGCCTACAACGACACTGAATCGTCGCTTCCGCAATACGTGAGAATTTTCGCATGTCTTCCGACTTCGACGCCCCTGTCGCCGCCCCTGAACCAGGATTGCCGCCGGTCCGTCCGCCGACCGCCAAATTCATTCTGGAACTCTTCCTCGTCCCGGGCCTGATCCTGGTCCTCATCATCGGTTTTTGGCTCTGTTTGCAATGGCTCACCGGGGGCAAGGAAGCGAGCCGCGGGCGTTTCTCGAACGAATCGACAATCCCAATCCCGACGTCCGCTGGCGCGGGGCGAACGATCTCGCGCAGACGTTGCCGCGCGATCCCAAGCTTGCCGCCGATCCCGATTTCGCGCTGAAGCTCGATCAACGCCTCGACGCGGCCCTCAAGGTCAATGAAGCCAATGAACGCGATTTGAATAACAGACTCGCCAATTTGGCGCCGGAGCAGAAAGAGGCTGAGCGGGCGCGGCTTCGTCAGGAGCGCGAATATATCCAATACTTGATCGCCTGTGTCGGCCATTTCATTGCCCCGACGGCTGTGCCGATCCTGCGCCGCGTCGCCGAGCAAGATGACGGAATGGACCCGGCTCCGCTGGAACGGCGGCGGCGCCAGGCGCTCTTTTCCTTGGCGATGCTTGGCCAAAACGCGGCCGGCTTCCCCGCCATGCGGCTCGAAGACCGGTCCAATCTCATGAATAAATTGGATAAGCTGCGATCTGACGCGAACCTCACGCAATGGGCGGAGCCTGCCTGGAAAAATCTGCAAGCCCGCGATGAAAAACGCGGCGACTCGATGGGCATCGAAGAAACCCTGCGCAAATGCGGCGGCTCAGATGACCCGGTCTTACGCGAGTATACCGCCTGGGTCGCCAACTTCTGGAACGGCACCGACAAAGAAAACGCGGTGATCGACGCCGTTTTGACCGAGTTGCTCCATGACAACGGCCGTGGCCACGACTTGAGCGACACCCTCGCCGAGACGCAGCCGAACGCCGCCGTCCAACCTCGTGAAACGCCCGGCTACATCATCCGTATCAACGCGGCCCTGGCGCTCTGTCGACGTGGCAGCCATCAGATCGACAAGGAGCTTGGCTTCCTCGCCGAGCTGCTCGACGAGCAAAACCTCGACAAACACCTGCGCGAGAGCAAAAACGGCCAGGAAGAGCCGAATCGCTACAAGGTCCAGCAAACGATCGTCGAGACGCTCGCCGCCCTCAAGACCCTGCACGTGGCCCGGCCCGACCTGGACTTGTCCCCGTTGCGGCCCGCCATTGAGGTTCTAACGAAAAGCACCAACAACACGCTGGCTGCCAAAGCGAAAGAAACGTTATTGGCCCTCGATAAAAAATCGTCGTGATTCCATTTTCCCCTATTGGAACTCCTCATTATGCCAGATCCCGTCGTCATCGCCACCTGGAATTTCGGCACAATAGCCGTCAAGGCCGCCTACCCGCTCTTGACCGACGGTAAGCCTGCGCTCGACGCGGTCATCGCCGGCGCCCAGCTGGTCGAAGACGATCCCAAAATCCACTCCGTCGGCTACAGCGGCATCGCCGATTCGTCAGGCACGACTACGCTCGACGCCTGCGTGATGGACGGCAAGACGATGTCGTGCGGGGCGGTTGCGGGGTTGGAAAATGTTCGTCACGCGGCTGCCCTAGCTCGCCGCGTCATGGAAAAGACGCCGCACATCCTCATCGTGGGCAACGGCGCCAAGCTCTTCGCCGTGAAGGAGGGCTTTCCGCTGGAAACGCTGAATACGCCGGAGAGCGTCGCCGAGTGGGAGAGGACCAAGCCCGGAGCGCGCCGCAAAGCGCCGAAAAAGGAGAGCGACGTAAATGGACCGCCGATGACCCATGACACCGTGACCGTCCTGGCGCTCGATAAAAAGGGCTCGCTCGGCGGCGTCTGCACCACGTCCGGCCTAGCGCACAAGCTGCCTGGCCGGGTCGGTGATTCCCCTCTAATCGGCTCCGCCCTTTACGTCGACGATGCTGCCGGAGCGGCGGGCGCGACCGGCGTCGGCGAGGAAGTGATCCGCGCCGGCGGAGCACTTCTCGTCGTCGAAGCGATGCGAGCCGGCAAGTCGCCGCAAGAGGCTTGCGAGCAGGCCGTTCATCGCGTCAACGCCCTGGCCGTGCGCCGCGGCGTCCACCCCGCCAAACTCGCCTTTCTGGCCATCGATCCCAAAGGCCGTGTCGGCGCCGCCGCCACGGAACGCACCAATTTTGAATACGCCGTCGCCCGCGCCAGCGGTACCGAACTCATCAAAGCGAAGGAATTCGGCCCCGTCGCGAAGTGACCGCGTTTAGCCGCAATACCGTTCGTCCAAGGGCTCGGTGCCATGCTTTCGTACCCGAAAGCATGCTTTGGAGTACCAAAGCATGGCACGCATCGTTAAGCCCTTAGACGAGCGGTATTGCGGCGAAACATCGCATCACTCCGCCGCCGCCACCTCAACCCCGAACTCCTTCAGCACATGCCCGTGCCGGCTCGAACGATAATAGACACATTTCGACTCCGAATACGGATGATGCTCCACCGTATGCAGAAATCGCCCCATGCCGCCCCATTTGCTTTCTAACACGATCGAGCCGCCGGTGGTGCTGCGGACGACGGCCGAGTGGCTGATCGTGCCCTCGACATCGCGAAAGATGGCGACGTCGCCGGGGCGCGGTCGAAAGACGGCAAAATAATTATTCTCATTGAGAATCGTGTCGACGTACTTACCGAGAAGCCAATAACGGCCGCCCGTGAAAACCCAGCCGTGGCAATTCGTCTCCGTGCCGCATTCACCGGTACGAATGGCTGCTAATGTCAGATGCTGCCGGCCAAGATACTCTTCCTCGTCCGCGTCATTGAAATGGCTCTCATAGGCCCAGGTTGCTGAATGCAAAGGGATGCGCTTGCCAGCGTCAGTCAGCGCCCAGGCAATGGGCTCCTCGCTCACATGAGCCTGCAGCCGTGAATCCCGGCACATCGACGGATCAACGATGGGGATGTCGGCCGGCAGGCCATAGGCCGTAAAAAGGACCATGAAACAGGGCGCCGATAGCGTCAAACACCCCCACTGAGTTCGGCGATCCAACGCGAACCGCACGCATTTTTTCCCAACTCGTTGACACGACTCCGATCGCGACAAGGAGAACAGACTCGAAATCATCAATAGACCGAGCGCCGGCCACCAGACTTCCTCAGCGAATCCCGTCAGGGCCAAGGCGCTCACGCATCCGAGGGCGACTAGGTGGCCCGCGGCGGTCGCGTAACCAGGGCGGCCGGTTGGTTTTTGAAGCAGCCCGATCAAACCGAGAATCGATCCCCCTATCCCCAACACACAAACGCTCAAAGGGCTCGGATTAAGCAATGCGCGCAGCATCAGCGCGACCTCATTTCAAAAGGTTGATTATTTGTAGTTTGCGCAGACAACTTCAGGCAGGCGGGGCCGACATATGCAATCTTATTGATGAGTTGTGAGAAACGGATGAGCCGACGATGAGAAATGGGGCGAAGGGAATAGTAAATACCCTACGTAGGCTCACCAGTGCCCCGTCGAGGCTAAATTTACGGGTGGCACAGACATTCCTGTCTGTGCGGGAACCGATGAACGTGCCTTTTGCTGCACAGACAAGAATGTCTGTGCCACCCGTAAATTTAGCCTCGACGGGGCACTAGCCCCGAGCTTGCGCTTGGGTCTGACGAGCATACGCGGCGCTGGTGAGCCCACATGTTTACCCCGCTCAATCAATGACCGCTACGAACGGCACCACCGTCGGATCGAGTCGCGCGTTGTACTTGGGCATCGGCCCAGGGTTGCCACGGACGATGACGTTCATGCTGGTGAGACGCGTGCCGTTCGGACCCACGACTCCGTGTTGTTTCAAGATGCGGAAGCGCAATCGAGCCGGATCGCCGGAGAAGGCAACACTGCTTGGTTCCGTCTCCAGCACGACCGTCTCTTCGCTCGTCGTCCCGGGATCGAGAACGAGCACGCTGCCGGCTTGCAGAGTCCAATTGCGGCCCGTGCGCGGGTCCTTAATCGGCTTCGTGACCGGTGTCGCCCCTGGCGGCAAGGGGAGTTGCATCATGCTTTGTGGAATATAGCTGTATTGTCGCGGTGCGTTCGTATCCAGGGGATCGAGCGCGATCGGTTGCACCTCGATATGATCGAGGGTCGGATGCGCCGGATCCGGTATGAGCGCTACGCCGGGCAATTGGAAGTTAAGAATCTGTAGTTGCGTGCGATCGACGATCGCCACCATGTGATGGCGAATCTGGCGATTTTCACTCGCCCCGATCTCGGCACCCAACCGCACCGGGCGAACCGTGTCATCGAGCACTTCAAAGAAACCCACAGTCAGGAACACAGCGAAGGTGTTGCTGCGTGTCGTGAGGTTGTTGAAGATCTTATTGAGCATCTCGACCCGTTGATACGGATGAGACGTCAACGGCGTGGGCGTTGCTCCGGTGCTGAATGGCTCCAATAAGAGCATATTGGTATTAGTTGCGTTTGGAGTCAGCACGTTCATCGCGCCTTGGCCCGCGTTCAGGCCTCGAACCTGCATCAGGGCGTCGGTTGTGCCCGTGAATGGCCCCGTGGCAATGCTCCAAAACGGCGTGTCGTTGAGAGTAATCGTCGGAATAGGCGGAGCGGCATTGGGTGAACGCTGCTGAATGATTTGCGCCCAAACCGCATCGACGAACTGGTCAGACAGGTTCGCGCTGGGGCCAAAGAACGTGTTGGCGCGTTGGGCGTCGCACAAGGCCCGGAACACTTCCTTATCCCACACGGTGTTGATATTCACCTTGCCCGGTATTCGACCGTTGAGGACGGCACCGTTCGCTCTTGGACCGGCTTCGACCACTTGGAACAGGCGGTACAACAAAGTTGAATTGCTGGTCCAATTGGCCAGATGCTGTTGTGCGTTCGGCGCACTGCCGACGGCAGCGCCCGCGGCGATGAAATTGTGGGTGAACTGATGCGGCTTATAGGCACATACCGTCATTAACTCCATCGGGCTGATCACTTGCCTATCGAGATGATTCGGCCACGAGAACGGCATCTGGAGCGTGTCGCTTGTGGTTTGGTTCGGCTGTCCATACGCGACCGTGACCTTGGGTGGAATCTTTCCGGGAACGTCGTAATTGTGCGCCAGGAAGGAATGCTTCGGCTGATTGGCGTTGGTGTAGTATTTTTGGAACATCTTGCCGGGCGAGCCGGTGACGACTGCCTTAGAATTATTCGGAATGGTAGTGCTCGCGCTCACGGCGTCGAACGGCTGCACGCGGCCGACGGAGGCTTCGGAAGATGGGGGCGGCGGAGCGGCCACTTTCCCGGAAAGCTTCATTTCTCGCACGTCAAATACCGGAACCTGCTCCATGTAATCGACCAGCACGTAGGGATTCGTCGCGCTCGGAGGTATCGACGGGCATGCCAGGCGTTGTAGGAGAAAGGAGACCGACGCCGGCGCTACGTCCGGCTTAACAATGGACTTCGCATTCGTATTTACGAGAGGCACGGGGTGCGTCATGTGAGGCGAGCGATTCGTAATGAAGGCATTGAGATTCGGATTCTCATTTTTCGTGTGCCCGACCTGTGGACCGAGAACATAAAAGCCGGTCGCGGTTAACGAAGTGGCAGTCGAGGTCGATGTTCCCTTAAACGCTCCAGCGGCGGGTGCCAATGTAGCCAGGGCGTTCGCTGGAGCCCAGTCCGTCGGAGAGGGTGGGGTCTTTGCTGGTGGGACAACTTTCGGCGGCGCCGGCGGCCAAGCTAGATTGGTATCGCCGAATGCGACGTTGTAATTCTGATGGGTCGGAAGCACTGTTAGATTCGTGGCGTCCGGATTGCCCAATACATTCTGCCTGCCGTTGGCTGTGGACTCATCCAGACCCGAATTCGTATCGGTCATGAGCAAACGATACGAAACATAGGGATTGGTAAGGATGTTGCCTTTGCTGTCCTTCAAAGGCGCGGTCTGCAATGTTGCGCTTCCAGACAGCATTGGGTTGTGCAACTCGACCCAGGCATTTAAGTGGAATGGCTTGGTAGCCGTTGTTCCCGTGACGACTTCATTCGAAGCGTTTTCATACTGGACATACGCCTCGTTGATGACTGCTTTCGGCGCTTCAAAGCCGAATACGACGCGCAGCCCAACTTGGGCCGCCGAAGTAAAATTCTGCGGATCTTGATTGACGTCGTTGATTCCCGGAAACGGATTGGTCACGCTGGCCACCGTACCCGGCGTATTGGTTGTAGTGAAAGTAGGGTTAACCGGATTCCAGACAAACGGCGTGCTAATATCGTCGTCGTCGATGTAATCGACAATGTTCACCGAGAGTTGCGCCGACCAGCGCAATGCCATGTATTCCGGTGAGGTCGTGTTCGCGGTGAGGTCTCGAGGATCTTTCGCTCCGGTCAACTGGCGCAGAGCATTGAAAATGTCGCGGGCCAGGTCGCAACGTGCTTTTTGCGCTATGAAAAAGTTTTGAACGGTCGGCAGATCCGTCATATTGATTTGGCCGCTCGTCGCGTCAGGCGTTGGATAAACGTAGTTCGTATTTACCAAGTTACCTTGAGTATTGATGTAGTTGGCCATGGAGATTCGGTTCAGATCGATACGGCGCACGGAGGCGTCGAGGAACCCACCGGTCTTTTGTTCGGTTGTTCCCTGGCCGTTGGTTCCCGCTTGCCAGGTGTTCGGGTCGTATTCCGTGGCACCGCTTCCACCCGCCGTAAAGGTTCCCAATTTCGTGCCGCGTGTCGACATATCGACGGGCACCGTTGCGGTTGCGAATGGGTTCGGCGGCGTAGCGGCGGCAAATAAGGGAAACTTACTAGTCGCTCCAACGGTGTTCGTTGGTAAGTAGTATTGGTAGAACCCGTTGACCGACGTATCGCGCATGTAAGGCGTGAGCCCGGGACGATCGAGGTCCATGCTGAAGGTCGTGGCCATCTGACGGAAGCGCGGCTGCGACATACTCATAGGGAGCAAACGATCCAGATCGGTGAGGATCTGCTCGCTATTCGTTCCGCCGCTCCGCAGCATCGCCACGGTGCTGGAGATCGGCAACGCTCGGTTGCCGAGGGCTGGATTCAAAACGTTGTAGACAAGCGGGTGGATGGCAGGATTGGTCGCGACGCCGCCGACTTGCGTCTCGGCGGAAAAACCGTTGGCATAAGCGGAGGGATCGTAAAAGGGGAAGCTCGTCCAGGCGGGGCCATTGACATTTTGGCCAGGCAAAAAGAATGCTTTCACGGTTTGATTGGGATTGCCTGTGGCAGTACCTCAAGCCTTGGTGTAGGCCCGTATTCCAAATGCCGTCAAAATCGACCAGGGCATGAGGCAGGCTGCCGATGCCCGGCGTGATCGTTCGACCCGTGGGCAAACCGGCGGCGCCATAACGGCCGACGACGCGACTTGGGTTGGAAGCGGCTGGGCTGGCGTTGATCAATGTCGGGGCTTGGAACACTGGGTTGCCAAGGAATAGCTGCGCCATCTCGTTCTCGAGGGCGGTGCGCTGAGCCAGGTTCAAGGAGGCGGGGGCCAGCTTACCGGGATTGACTTCCCAGGGTCCCCAACCTTGATTGCTCGTTTGGGTGTAAAGCTGCGGAATCAGTTTGCCCGTGGTCGGATCTTTGGTTTGCGTAAAGCCCAATACGTTGCCGACCACATTGAGATTGACTCGATTATCCAGGTCCAGAATAAGGGGCGCCACCATCATCTTGTATTTGCGGCCATCCTGAGAAATCAGCACGGGGCCGTCGCCGTCGATCCAGATGCTGTCGTTGCCACCCTTGGTCCAGAACAGGTTCTTGACGTCGCCAAATGTTTCTGGAGGAAACGAGAAGTTAGGATGCCAATCTTGATTGGGCCGGAGCGTCATGTATTTCCCGAACACGGGCTGTGTCCAATTGGCCCCCGGCGCGTTGAGTTGACCACCGCCTGAAGTATTATCCGTTCGATGATAGGAAGGCTGAAGCACCGTACCGTCGGAACTGACGGCTGCCAAATAGAGAGCATTGTTATCGGGGTAGGTATACGACGGATTGAAGCCGCCGGTGAACGTTCCCACGACGCCGTTCGTCGCCGCCCGCGGACCCGCGCTCGCGCCCACGCCAACGGTTGGGAAATAGCGCTCCGGGTCGCGCAGCAGCGGTCGGCTCGCAGGCTTACCCGTCTTCGGGTCGGTAAAGAAAAAGTCGCCCGATGTGGAGCTGCCCGTATCGAAGAACGTGTAGTTCACGATCTTGAAATCGTCGATCGGGTTGGGAACGTTCGGATTGGCGGGATTGACAAAGTTCGACATCGTCGGCCATTGTTGCATGTTCGTAGGCGAAGGCGGCATTGTCGTCGTATGCAATCTACCAGTACCGTTGAAAGGATTATCGACGAAATTGACCTGGTAGGCTTTGGGCAAGCCGCTGACCGGGTCAAGCGTACCATCGGGCGTGACGGCTTGGCCAAATGTCGGGCTGCCGGGATTGCTATCGGTAGGATAAAACCAACCATACATATTGCGGGCCAGGCTGTGGCCGCGGAACGAGGAATAAACACCGGTCGCGTCGTCGGGCAGATCGTAGATGATCTGGCCGAGGAAGAACGACATGGCGGCTTCCGGATCGTAGTCAGGCCGGGTCTGATTTTCCGCCTTGAGCGCGATGTCCGACGACGCCGCCGACGAATCGGCGTAGAAGACGAACGTCAGGCCGACGATGGCGAAGAGGGTCAAGAGCGACAGGACGACCATCAAGATGACGCCGGAGCGCTGCCCTATAGGGCGCGGCAATCGAGTGCGCAGTATCATGAGTTCTCTCCCGCCAAAGTAAGAATAATGTGCCGCCGGCAGAGCCGTGGAGGCGAATTTATAGATCCTGAACGATAGTTACTTGTCTCGTTTGCCTGGTTTTGGAGTCCCAGATTCGCAAGGTCACCTGGATCGCCCGGATGCTGATCTTTTGGCCGAAATTAGGGCTGGTCGGATCCTGATTCTGATACATCGGTATGAGCGCGAAGTTGATGTTCTGCGGCTTTTTGGGCGGTGTGACTGCGCTTAAAACACTCATATTCCAGAGGGGAATCGTCGCCGGATTGGTTTGCGGCAACGCGCCGCCCTGCACAGCGGCGGCGCTGGCCAATTTCGTCGGTGGATTGGTGTAGTCGAAGACATTGTCGGACACCTGGGTCCAGGTGTCGAAAACGCGCGGCCCATTGGGTCCGGCGAAGGCTGGGTTGCGGAAGTCCGACCAATTGCCATTCTTGTCGTTGCCGGTGAAGTTGAATGGCGTCAACGTCGGATCATACAGGTCGACGAAATTGAGCCCGCCGGCGATCAGGATTTTGACGTCCATCGACAGCACGTCTGGCAGGAGTACTTCCGTGCCGATTGATTGCTGTGTCGCGGTCAAATTTTTGGTCCCCGAGAGATCGACGATCGACATATCGCGAACGAGGGGGTAGACAGGCGTGGTGGCCGGGTCGAAAAACCCGAGCGTACCCGCCATGACCGATTGGCCGGCCCGCGTCGGATCGTTGCTCACGGTAAATGCCGGTGGAGTTGTGAGTGTCACCAGCGGCGAAACACCAAAGCGCCGCGCGGGCACAGTCAGATCGCGAGGATTATTGAAATACAGCTGTGGGGCCGCCACGGTCGGGTCGGTGTAACAGCTCATACCAAAGTAATCAAACGTCGTGGCCAATGTTGGAGGCGCGCCATTCGGAATTGGAGGACGCGACACAATGAGGTTGTTATCCGGCACGCAAAGCCTTTGCGTGCGACAGAGCGTGTAGAGACCCACGAAACCATCGGTGGTATCTTGAACTCCCGCGGGGCTGAGCTGGCGGCGCAGATAATAGGCCACCTCGGCCGCGGGATAGCGATAGGCGATGAATGGATTGCGCGTTGGCTGAATCGGCGTTTGAAACGCTTGAAATCGGCTGTCGTAGCCCATGCCGTTGGCGAAGTTCGCCAACAGAGGCGAGTCGCCAGGCAATGAGGTGGAAAACACATCGCCTGCCGTTTTGCCGCTGTAGCGAACCATCATGTGAATCGCATGATCGGTCGCCCGATAGACGGGAGGGCCTGCCGTGTCGGTGCCATCGATCTGATAATTCGCCGTAGGGCTTGTAACCAAAGTGCCCGCGACATTGGCTACAGGGGAACCGTTATAGACGCGGAAAAAGCCTTCTTCGGGTGGACCATTGAGCCAGAAATTCGGATCGCTCATCCGGACGCGACCCTGAAAATGGTCCGCCGCCAGATCGCGCTTGAGGATCGTGCCGGCGATGCGCAATTTGTCCTGGAGGTCGCCGATCCCCTTGAGGCGGCGAAACGTCTCCGTCCCCGCCGAAAAGGCCTCGGCGAGTATGGTCATGATGAATAGGATCAAAGCCATCGAAACCATCAGTTCGACGAGCGTGAAGCCTTGCCGTGGGCCAGTGCCTGGTCGGTAACGCATAATATGGATGCTCCCGTTGGTCGAGGATGCTTTGGTCGCTTTTTTCCGTAGCCGCATTCGCCAAACCAGGCGTGGCCGGGGTCGGTACTCCGACCTCGGTTCTCTGGAGCCGCTCGGGCTATGCCGGGGTCGGCGTACCGACCCCGGCCACGAGTCAGCGCTGCCGCATTCTGGCGAATGCGGCTAAAGTCGAATTATGGCTTGGGCCCCAAGCCTCGTTCCTGTACATCAACGACATTTTTCAGATGGACCACCTGGCCGGTCGTCGGCTGGATGACGCTGCCCGGCGGCACCTGCGAAACCACATTCATCCGCAATGGCGTCGCCAAAGTGAGGGTGAGTGTCCCGCCAGAGGGGCTGGGCGTATCGAGGATATCGACCACTTTGTAAAAGTAGCCGTGGACTGACCCGAAGAAATTGGTGGTCGGATTCAGCGGGTCGGCCGCGATGTCAAAGGTCGTATCCAAAATGAAGTCGCCGATGCGAAGGTCCGTAGTCGTTGGGTAAAACAGGCTGAGTGTCGTACTCCCCATGGCGCCCTGGGCCAGATATGGCGTTTCCCCAGTCAGCGTGTTCAACGACCGATTGCGATAGACGACAACCGACATTTCCGCGAGTGGCTCGATCGGGAAAGTCGTGGTCACCTGATTGGCCGTGCGCCGGCTGGGCCGAATCATGTAGGCCCACGACAGCGAGCCGGGCCGATCAATTTGCTGCGGCACGCCGGACGGATTGGCTGCCAAGCCGCTCGGATCGCGCGGCATGCCGTTGGCGTCCCAGGTCACATCGTCCAAATAGGTGAAGTAGCGATCAGTGAGCGCGGGCAGGTTGAACGTTTTGGCCTGGGCGGTGTAATTATTGAAAAAAGGAGCAATGCGGCGGATGCCGGGTGTTACCGGCACCTGTCCTACTTGAGTAGGCGGAATGAAGCCGATATTGGCCGAGAAGCTCGCATAAATCGGGTCGACGAAGATTGGGTAACCGGGGCCATTGGGTTGTATCGGCAGGCCCGCAACGAGCGACCCACCCACCACAACAGATGGCGGAGTTTGCAAGCCAGCAATCACATTTGGATCGTTGCGCAGATCAAAGGCCTGGGCGATCGAAAGCGCGGCCGAACCCGCGGCGGCGGCATTGTTGTCGCGCACGGAGTTGGCCATGCTCAGAGCGCCGAGCGGAAATAGCGTCAAAAGGGCGAGCAGGCCGATCCCCATGATGAAGATGGCAGCCAAAACCTCGACCAGGGTAACACCACGACGATTCATGTTAGCGGCCCTCCCATAAGTCACGAGCCTGCACCGCGACCATCGCGCGTGATCGCGAAGGGATCGTTAGGATCGTTCGCTTGCTGACTGGAAATAAAGCCCGTGGTCATCTGCACGGCGACGATTACCGGCCAGCCGTTGACGATGTTTGTGCTGTTGTCCACCGATAGATCGCGAACCCAAAGATACAATTGACCTGTACTCGCCCCCTGGCCTGTAACCGCGCCACTGGGCGTAAAGAGAATGTCGCAATAGAGCGATGCCGGAGCGGGCGGCAGTTCGGGAGCTGTTATCCAGCCCGGCGCAGGCGCGATCTGCGTCGGCAAGAGATTGGTCAATGCAGTTGCGGTGCCGCCGATCGTTTGGACAGAGAAATCCAAGCCGGTGCGCGTCGGTAAGGTAATTGGAGCTTCGCCGCTCAAGAGCCGCGGCTGACGAATGATGCGGTAGTTCGGCGCCGCGCTGGTATAAGTCACCGGTCCGACGACGGACGGTGTGGGGGGGAGGGGACTGGGCGTCGCGGGAAACGGCGGTTGCAGGTTCGTACCGAACACGGTCAGCGATTCAAAGGGAATGGTCGCTTGCTTGGGAGAATTCACGGCAACGATCTGATGCACCGGTCCACCGCCATAAATTTCAATAAAGTCGCCTGGCAATACCGTATCGTCGGAGCCAAAATCAGGCAGGAGACGGATGAATTTATTACTCACTGGATTGGTATTTCGGCGATTCAAGAAAATGGTGTTGGCCATCGGTTGTCCAGGCGGTGTCCAACCAAGAGGTTTGTAGCCCGCTTTGG
This sequence comes from uncultured Planctomycetaceae bacterium, assembly GCA_963790585.1. Taxonomy (GTDB): domain Bacteria; phylum Planctomycetota; class Planctomycetia; order Gemmatales; family Gemmataceae; genus CAWBOY01. Next base: position 236,135 of record CAWBOY010000007.1, on the reverse strand, counting down.
GAATCCCCGGAGGATTGATGGGAGTCTGGCCCATCGTGGCAATCGTGCCGGATAATAGATCGGTCGGCAAATTGGCAATGACAAAATCGTCAGGCTGTTGCACATATTGTAAAACGGTCCAAGCGCCGGTGGCATCTTGTGAGACGCGAAGCCCCGTGACGCGGCCATCGCGCTTGGCGCGTTGCCGGGCAATCAACAGCGCGCCGACGATCCGATCGGCGGCGGACGAGACGGTGTTCTGCCCCGAAAAGCTCGGGAACGAGAAGAACAACATGGTCGCCAATATGCCGATCAGCGCGACGACAACGATCAACTCGATCAGCGTGAAGCCACGTCGTCTTGTCTGCGGAGAGCGTCGCATTGGATCACTCCTGTCGGAACTGGAAAACATATCTTCACGTACTCTGTAGAAATATCCTCAAGAGCCGGGAGCGTAAGCGACCGGAGGGCATTGCAGTCGCTCTGACTTTCTCCGGGAGCTAACGCTCTCGGCTCGCCAACAAACCAGCTTTGCTACACCACAAAAAACAGCATCCCCGGCCGCGCGACAAGGTCGCGCGGAATTGCGTCTCCAACGCATAAAGAGATTCGTCGAGCCAGCCGCTCACCGAGCGGCGGCGCTTCTACGGTAAAGTGCTGTAGATGTTGTCTTGCTCATCCCCTGCGACAATCGTGCTAAAGAAAAGATTCTCGTTGGCGGCACTCAAACTTCTCCGCACGAAACTTAGACCGAGCAACTGATCCGGGCCGCGTGAGACGACGACGGGCCGAAGATTGAAGCTATGCTTCCCACCGGTGTTGTTGCCGACATGGTGGAACGTCTTGACGAACAGATTCTTCGCCAAGGTGTTCGAGAGCCAGCTTTGGTCGAGCAAGAGTCCAGTCGGATCGGCGGAGTCGTTCGCTTGGCCGGGTTGTGCGCCGCCTGGATTCAGGCGAGAGCTGTTATCAGGCCAGCGACAAAAGACGATTTGGTTGTCCCAGGCGTCCTTGAAGGCGCGGACCTCCAAGGCGCCGTTGCCATACGGGAAGGTGGCCACGGCCGGTCCATACGTATCAATGCTGGCGCCAAAATGTTGCAAAGCCATCAGGAGACAGGCCGACGACTCCAGTTCCTCAATTAGCTGCGGCGGATTATTGAGGGCTTTCGTGATCTTCGCTTTGGAAAGCACTTGCCTGTAATCAAACAACGGCGGCACTCCCAAGTTGAGGGGATCCGGATTGAATATCTCCGTGAACGACTGCGGAAATGCCTGCATTTGACGGTATTTAACCCAAAGCACGTGCGCCCGCTGCGTTGCCTGGACATCGGTGCCCGCCAAGACCGCAAGCTGATTTGGCGACACCTGGATGCCATTCATCAATTCATTCATAACAGCGCTCGGGATAGCCTCGTGCCGCGCATCGTCGGTGACCTTGGCCCATTTGCTGTCCAGGTCTTTTTGGATGGCTGACAACCGGTCGCGCGTCGTACTGCCCATGCCGGCCATGAGAATTTTCGTCACGGTCCCGGCGACGAGAGTCGCCAGTACCGCGATGATAGCCATGACGATGAACATTTCGATTATGGTGAAACCGGCACGGTTAGCCGCCGTGCCTCGGCCATTATGTAGATACATGACCGATGTTCCTTAATTGGAAGCCTTGAGAGGCGAGCCACTAAAGTTCGTGAGGTTGTCGCCAGTTCCAACAGTAATCGAGTCACCTTTCTTGGGATCCCACTTGCCGCCCGGGCCAAAGAAAAGATCCGGCCCCGCCGAAATAATCTGATAGGTATTCGGATTCAAAAAGGCGCCGTTCGGCTGAACGTAGGGTTGCAAGCCGTTGGCCACCGTGCTGCCCGCCGGCAGAGTATAACAATCGCCCGCCTTCTTATTAGCGACGGTGTAGTTATTCCCAGTGCTGCCGCCGCCATAGGAGCTAAAGAAGGCATACGGCTGGCCAGGCTGGCCCGGACCTTTTTCAAACGGATCCTGATACTGGAAGAAGCCCGTGGCGACCATCTTGCCCGTCACGAGGTTTTCCACGTACATCGCAGGGGTCAAGCGCGACGTCTTGAAATTGGGATAATAGGGCCCTTTTCGTGTCCCGCCGGCTTGAAGCGGATTGGCGTTGTTAGTCGAAAAGCCAAGCGGTGTGATGACGCCGCCGGAAACAGCGGGGTTCGCATCGCTCATGATGCCGCCGGTGAAAAATACCAGGCACTCAGGGCCATAGAGGACCCAGCCGGTGTTGGTAGCGGCAGTATCGAGGGAGTTGTTGGTCCAGATAATGTTTGTGTTGTTCATCACCTGTCGGCCGAACATCGCCTGGAGCGTTTCCATCGACCGCGCTTCATCCTGTGCCGTCACCGCCAGGGTCGTCGTTCCGAAGGTGATCGTTGCCGGCGACGAGGGGTTATAGGTCGTCATATTGCGACGCAGAATCAATTTGCTGGGGATGTAGCGCAAGTTGGGGAAATCGGTCTTGCAGGCTTCGAGGGCCTGAGCCAGTTCGCGCAGTTCCGTGGTCGCCGTCGCCTGAACACCGGTGCTGAGTACTTTCATCAACACCGAGAGGCTCAATGCCGACAGAATGGCAATGATGCTCATGACGATCAGGAGCTCGACGAGCGTAAAGCCGCGCCGACGATTGGCGATGGTCGATGCACGTACCATGGTATCGATCCTCGTAATGAATAACTCGCTGCGCGAGCCGGGCTCTGTCAAACCAAGTCCGCGGGTGGCACAGACATTCCTGTCTGTGCTTTTTGCTTTCACAGACAGGAATGTCTGTGCCATCTGTGCTTTTTGCTTTCACAGACAGGAATGTCTGTGCCACCCGCAAATTTAGGCTCGACGGAGTACTAGGCTCTGACAAACCAGGCTCGCATCTGCCGCGACGACCTGGGATAAAACCATCGATTAACCCTTGGACAAACCGTCGAGCAATTTAATCAACGGCATGAATAGCGCGATAACGATAGTGCCGATGATGAGACCGAGAACCACGATCATGATCGGTTCGAGCAAGGCGATCAAACCTTCGACCATGACGTTCACTTCTTCATCGTATACATCCGCGACCTTATAAAGCATCGTATCGAGATCGCCGGTTTCCTCGCCGACGTCGATCATGTTGATAACCATGTCGTCGACGAGCCGGCTTTCCTTGAGCGGCTGGGCGATGGTATCGCCTTCACGGATCGACTCATACACGCGCTGATACATACGTTCAAAGACGGCGTTGGTACACGTCTCGCGAACGATGCCGAGCGCCTCCAAAATCGGCACACCGGAGGCAACCAGCGTACCAAGGGTTCGCATGGTTCGCGCGACGATCGTCTTTTCGATCAGCGGTCCTACAACCGGTATCCACAGATACATGCGATCGAGCGCGTACGACCCGCTCTTGTTCATGCGTATTAGTTTGAGCAATAACCACATGCAGACGGGGAAGAGCGGCAGAACATACCAATACTGCACGAACCAACGCGACGTCGCCATCAGCATCTGCGTCAAGGCCGGCAGATCCATGCGGAAGTCTTTGAAGATCTTCTCGAACTTCGGAATGATAAAGAGCATGATGAACGTCAAGATCGAGACGGCCACCAGGATGACGACCACGGGATAGATCATGGCGCCCGTAATGCGGCGCTTCAGGCTCTGCGATTTTTCTTTGAAATCGGCAAGACGCTGCAAAATGACTTCGAGGGCACCGCCGGCCTCACCGGCTTTGACCATGTTGACATAGAGCCTATCGAAACATTTCGGATGCTTGCCAAAGGCCTCGCTCAACGTCGAGCCGGATTCGACATCGTCGACGACGTCGATCAAGGCATTCTTGAGTACACCCGGCTTCATCTGATGCTCGAGAATTTTCAGACTGCGCAACACCGGCAGGCCGGCGTCTTGAAGCGTGGAAAATTGTCTTGTAAATGTGCACAGCGCTTTACTGGACACTCCACCAAACGTGAATGTTTGGCCCTTCTTGCGCTTGCCCTTGGTTTTGCCTTTGCCCTTTTTGGCGCCGGCCTTCTCGGTGATCTTGGTTACGAAGTAGCCCAGCTGCTTAATTTTTTGTTGAGCTTCTTCTTCGCTCCCCGCCTCGACTTCATCCTTGACTTCGCCGCCACTGGTGTCCATGGCTTCGTATTTGTAGGTTGGCATCACAAAGTCCCCAAAAGTCGATGCATAATCCCAAAATAATTTCTGTCGTCCCAATCCCGCTCAGCCGTTCTTTATTCGCTATCCAAAACCGTCTCGCGGACGATTTCCTCGATCGTCGATTTGCCTGCGTACAAGGCTCGCAGACCGGAATCACGTAGCGTGACCATGCCGGCCCGGCGGCAAGCGGCGCGTAGATCGTCAGTCGACGATCCTTGCGAGATCAGATCGCGCAGATCGTCGTTGATGACGACGAGTTCGTAGATACCCATACGCCCTTTATGGCCAGTATTGTTGCAGCGATCGCAACCTCGGCCATAGAAGAACTTCTTGCCTTTGGCGTCGGCGGGAGACAGATTGAGTTCGAGCAACATTTCCGCGCTCGGCTCGAACTCGACGCGGCAATCTTCGCATATTTTACGCACGAGTCGTTGAGCCAAGATCCCTTCCAAGGTTGCCGTAATCAAAAACGGTTCCATACCCATATCGCGCAAGCGCGTGATCGTGCTCGGCGCGTCGTTGGTATGGAGCGTGCTGAATACGGTGTGGCCCGTAAGCGCGGCCTGCACGGCGATTTGTGCCGTTTCCAGATCGCGAATCTCGCCGACCAGAATTTTATCCGGATCTTGACGCAAGATAGACCGCAAGGCTGAGGCGAAGGTCAAACCAATGTCATGGTTGATTGGAACTTGAACGATGCCATCTATGTCGTATTCGACTGGGTCTTCGGTCGTAATCAATTTATCGCTAATGACATTGAGTTCGTTGAGAGCGGAATATAACGTCGTTGTCTTGCCGGCTCCGGTCGGGCCCGTTACCAACACAATGCCGTTGGGTTTGTTGATGAGATGCCGAAATTGGGCCAGCATCTCCGCTTCCATACCCAATTTGTTGAGATCGAGCGACACCACCGTTCGATCGAGCACCCGGATGACGACGCTTTCGCCGAACATCGTGGGCAAAATACTGACGCGCATATCGACAGGGTTGCCGCCGACGTTGAGTTCGATGCGGCCGTCCTGGGGCAAACGGCGCTCGGCGATATTCAAATTCGACATGACCTTGATGCGGCTCGAGATGGCGTTGGCCAAATGCCGTGGCGGCGGCACCATTTCATAGAGTACGCCGTCAGCGCGATAGCGCATCTTGTATTCATCTTCAAACGGCTCGAAGTGAACGTTGCTGGCCCGATCCTTGATGGCGAGGAGGAACACCATGTTGATGAGCTTGCGCACCGGGGCGCTATCGGCGATTTCGGCGTCGAGATCGATGCTCGTTTCTCGGCCACGGCCTCGACTGAAACTTGGGTCCTTCTCGATCGAGGCGATCAGGTCGACGATGCTCTCTTCCTTGGCGCCGGAATAGACCTTGGTGGTCAAATCAGCGATAGCCTGGGGCGAGGCCAGGGTCGCGACGACTTCCTTGCAACCGAGCAAGTTACGGAGATCGTCGAGGGCGCCCAGGTTGTTGGGATCGCCGATGGCGATTGTGAGAATGCCCTCTCGATAGGAGATTGGCACGATCTTATAGACGCCGGCCATGGTCTCGGGGACGAGCGCCAACGCCTCGGGCGATGGCTTGGTTTCAATCAGGTTGACGGTCTTGAGGTTGCTTTGATCGGCGAGCGCCTGCAGGAGCTGTTCTTCGTTGATTAGTCCGCGGGAGGTGGCTACTTCGCCGATGCGTTGGCCCGTCGTCTTGGCTTCGTCGAGCAGCTCCCAGAGCTGATTGTCGTCGATGAAGCCCAGGTCGATAAGGACCTGTCCGAGCTTACGAGTGCCTTCGCGTTTCCCGACCTGCTTCGGCGCGGCCGAGGCCTTTTTCGCTGGAGCGGGCTTCGCCCCGGGCTTTTCGGCGCCACCGGGCCTTTGCCGACCGGCTTCTCAGGAGTAATGCCCGGCTTCGAAGGAACAGCTGGTTTGCTCGCCGCGGGCGGCGGCGCTTTGCCAGTGATGGCCGTCGATTTCGGCGCTGCGCAGGCGCTTTCGCCGGCGGATTGCCGCTGGCAGGCGCGCCTGGAGTCGCCGGCTTCTTGATCGGACTCGGGTCGTTCGGTGTGGCCATAACTATTCCGTCCCTATTGCGGCGAAACCCACCAGCCCCAAGCACAAGCGCGGGGTTCGGGGTTAAAGAACCCCGCGCTTGCGCTTGGGGCTGGTGAGAGCGGCTCCCTATATTTTGGGAAGTTGTACTTACCGCTTGATCCGCGTATCGCCCCCGCGGCGTGGCGGGCGATCGTCCTCGTCCTCATCGTCGTCATCATTGTCGAAGCCTTCTTCCTCGGCTTCGTCTCCGTCCTCATCCTCGTCTTCCTCATCCTCGTCGTAGAGGCCGCGTTCCGCCTCGGCGATTTTGCGAGCCAAATCGGCCGGCCGACTGGAGCGGAGGAGACATTCTTCTTTCTCCACCAGGCCGTTCTTCCAGTGTCGGAACAAACTCTCGTCGAGCAAAAACATACCTTCTTTTCGGCCGGTCTGAATGCTCGAATCGATACGATACGTCTTGTTCTCACGAATAAGGTTCTGAATAGCCGGAGTGACGACCATCATCTCGTAGGCCGCGATGACGCCCTCCGGTTTCTTCGGCATCAGCGTCTGCGACAGCACGCCGATGAGAGCGGTCGACAGCTGCGTGCGAATCTGATCCTGCTGCTCCTTGGGGAACACGTCGATGATGCGGTTGATGGTACTAGACGCACCGCTCGTATGAAGAGTTCCGAATACGACGTGGCCCGTTTCGGCGGCTTCGATGGCCGCATGAATCGTTTCGAGATCGCGCATTTCACCGACGAGGATGATGTCCGGGTCCATACGCAAGGCGCGACGCAGGCCTTCCTTGAAGTCCGGTACATCGACGCCGATCTCACGCTGATTGACTGTACACTTCTTGTGCTTGTGGTAATACTCGATCGGATCTTCGAGCGTGATTATGTGGCGATCGTAGTTGTCGTTAATGAAGTTAATCATGCTCGCCAGGCTCGTCGTCTTCCCGGAGCCGGTCGGGCCGGTGACGAGCAAGAGACCACGCGGCCGGGTGATGAGCCGTTTGATGGCCTCGGGCATTCCGACCTGTTCAAAGGTCAAGAATTGGCTCGGAATGCGTCGCAACACCATGCCGATGTTGCCGCGTTGCTTGAAGATGGCCACGCGAAAACGATAGCCATCGACAAACTCGATGGCGAAGTTGGTGCCTCCTCGCTCCTGCAATTCTTGCTGACAACGATCAGGCGTAATCGACTTCATTAACCCGGTGGTATCATCCGGGTCGAGAAACTTTGTGTCGAGACGACGCATGCGGCCGTGGTGGCGAACCACCGGCGGCTGACCGACAGCAATGTGCAGGTCACTAGCTTTAAGCTGTATGACAGTCTGCAACAGCTTGTCGATCATGATGGTGCTGACAGGTGCGGCCACGATCCCTCCCGTCGCAAAACGCTTGATGCCAAAACTTCAAGATGGGCTAGACCTGTCCCTGATCGGCTCGACCTGACATATTCGCTCTGAGGACTCTGCCAAAGAAACAGAGTCGTCACTAGCAATTATCCCAGGTATTTAGATCCGGATCAATCAAGTCATGGAAAAAAGAGGAAAACATTCTCATAAAGTACAAGAGGCCCAACCTGTACTTATGCGCCTCGAGCCTGGAACCCACCAAGAAAAAGCTTCAGGAATAAGGCGCCTGAATGCTCCTTTGATCGAGAACTGGTCGCCCCATATCTATACATAGGATCAGTATCAAAAACCTATAAGAACACGGAGCGCTGGACCTCTTCCTTGGAAGGAGATCCGCACTCCGTTTTGCGGGAAGGCGCGTGACCAGACGCGCTCTCTGCCGATCAATGTTCCATCATTTCGTGATGGCACGTGCTCAGCACTTCTTCGAGGGTCGTTCGACCTATAAGTGCTTTATTGAGGCCATCTTCCAGCAAAGTTCGCATGCCCATTAGGCGGGCTTGGCGGCGGACGTTTTGCGTCGGCTCACGTTTGAAGGTCGACTCGCGCATGGCAGCAGTCATCCGTAACATTTCAAAGATGCCGATACGTCCGCGATACCCTGTATGGTTGCAATGTCCGCAGCCGCGGCCACGCATGAAGGTTGCTTTTTTGATCTGATCAGGTGTATACCCAGCGGCCTTTAGCTCAGGAGCAGACGGCATGTCTGGCTCCTTGCATTTTGGACAGATAACACGCACGAGTCGTTGCGCCATGATGGCGATGATACTGGAGGCTACTAGGAATGGCTGGACCCCGATATCGACGAGTCTTGTAATAGCACTAGGCGCATCGTTCGTGTGTAACGTACTGAAAACCAAGTGTCCAGTCAAAGACGCTTGAATAGCGATGTCGGCCGTTTCTTGATCGCGAATTTCTCCCACGAGAATGATGTTCGGTGCTTGCCGCAACATGGCGCGAATGATCCGGGCAAAGTCGAGCCCGATGTTGTGCTTTACCTCGACTTGGTTGATGCCGGGGAGGTAATACTCGACTGGATCCTCGGCCGTGATGATCTTTCGATCAGGCCGGTTCAGCTCGTTCAAAGCGGAGTAGAGTGTCGTCGTCTTGCCTGACCCAGTCGGGCCGGTGACCAGGAAGATGCCGTTGGGCCTCTTGATGATCTGCTGAAAGCGCGCGAAGTCGTCTTCGGCGAAGCCCAGGTCCTTAATTGACACCTGTATATTGCCACGGTCAAGGATACGCATGACACATGACTGCCCATTGTTGGTCGGCAACATGCTCACGCGTAGATCATAATGTTTACCACTTAAGTTAAGTTTGATTCGACCGTCCTGCGGACGACGCTTCTCGGCGATGTCCATCGAACCCATAATCTTGAGACGCGACAGCATCGGCGCGAGCAAGCGGCGCGGCGGACTATCGCGCTCGACGAGCATGCCATCGATCCGGTACCGGATGCGTATACGATCGGCGAATGGCTCGACATGAATGTCACTCGCCCGCAAGCTTACTGCTTCCTGAATGATCAGATTGACCAGCTTCACGACCGGCGCATTGAGTTCTTCGGATTGGGCGTTGCTGTTCGATTCCGTCTCCGTGAAATCGATGGCGGTGTCGGTGAACTCAGCCAGCATCGAGTCGACGGATTCCGTTTCTGACTGACCGTAGTGCCTATTGATCGCTTCGATGATCTGTTCGCGTGGCGCGATGACGGGAATGATGTCCTTGTTGAGGATGAACTGCAGTTTTTGAACCGTATCGAAGTCGCTCGGATCGCTCATGATCAGCTTAAGCGCGCCATTCTCCTCGCTCAGCGGTAGGATGACGTTTTCGCGGGCAACCGATTCGGGCACGAGTTCGACGACCGACACCGAGATCGTCGCTTCGGTCAAGTCGATGAACTCGAGGCCATGAAATTCCGCGATGGCGCCGACGACTTGCTCCTGCGTGAGGTAACCCAGCTTGACGATGGCGTCCTGCAGTTTCATACCGGCGGAGGAGACGAGCCCTTTCGCGTCTTGCAGCTGATCCGGCCCGAGGAGGCCTTTTTTGACTAGCACTTCGGAAAAGTCGCCACGAGCTTTAGCCATGATTGCGGATCTCCGGTAGCAGCCGTCGCCCAAGCGGTGCGGCTGGAAGAATGCGACGAACACGGTCGATTTGAAAAACAGGTTCGGCCTAATCAGTATGGACCACAAAGTAGGACGCTGGCAAGAGAAAAGTGAAAAGTCGTTCAGGGCGATCGGCAAAGAAGGCATCTTTGTCAAACTCTTCCCTGTCTACGAAGAGCATCTCGGACCAGCATGAATCCGTCGGTGGACTCGTGGTTCGTCGCGCTGAGAAGGATCTTCGTTCAGCTGGAATAAACTTGCTCAGCCAAACTGCTTAGCGGCGGCTCGCTGTGCGGCAAATGAGCTTCTGGCGAGAAATTCAAGACCAGCGAAAAGAAGAAAGCATGAACAATTCACGAAGGACATAAGATAGATTAATGAGTTTCCCAAACACCCCTTGGATAACAATTCTGCTTCCGATTGAATGAACCTCTCGTTCACTGATTGAAACTAATTCCGTTCGGAGGTTCTTGGAATGACGAGGCGATTGATTCGGCAAAAAAATGGCTTTACTCTTATTGAGCTATTGGTCGTAATAGCGATTATCGCGGTACTCATTGGGCTATTACTACCGGCCGTCCAGAAAGTTCGCGAGTCAGCCGCGGCTTCTCAGTGTAAAAACAATCTCAAGCAAATGGGCATCGCTCTGCAAGCCTATCACGAAGTAAACATGTCATTTCCGACCGGAGGCGAAGGCACCGACTTCGTCAACGCGCCGTCCGGCCCGAGTGTTTTCGCAATGCACTCGATGTTCACGATGATTCTCCCATTCGTGGAACAGGGCAACATCTATAACCTTATGAATTTGAACTATCGCTATAACGATCCAGCGTATCCCAACAATCAGCTCGCCGCTCAAAACGTCGTCAAGATCTACCAATGTCCAAGCAATCCGGTTGCCACCACGGAGAAGGACAGCTCAGGTTACGGCTATGTCGATTACGGTCCTACGGTTTACACGGACATCGATCCCGTCACGGGGCTCCGCAACAAGCCGACGCGGACCGATGGCGCGATTCATGCCTATGTGCAAAACGGCGTGGTCAATATGACCGGAACGAAAATGACGTCGATCAAAGACGGAACAAGCTCCACGATCGCCGTCGCGGAAGATGTCGGCCGCATCGAAGGTTATGTGTCGTCCTACGTCGACCCTGTCGATGGCGCACTCCGTCGCCTTTGGCGCTGGGCTGAACCGGACAACGGCTATGGCGTATCGGGTTTCCAGTCAGGCGGGTATGACTCGGGCACGGCGATCAATAACACACCGACGCCCTTCGGTGGCAGCTCATCGAACTGCGTCTGGGCCGCGCAGAATAACTGCGGTAACAACGACGAAATCTTCTCCTTCCATACCAATGGCGCGCATGCGGTCTTCTGCGATGGCCATGTGGAATTCCTGAATCAGAGCATCGATCGCCGCGTGGTCCGAATGCTCGTCACACCGACGGGCAGCGAAGTCATCCCAGCGTATTGATTCTCATTTCCCCGCCCGCCGCTCTACTCGGGCGGCGGGCAATTTTCATTTATATTTAGGTTCCTTTTCATGCGAAATACGCTTCTCATCGCAATCAGTTTTGTACTTGCGCATATTGCGGGATGCTCGGCTCAGGCACCCACGCTACCGACGACTGTAACGTGTAAAGGTACGGCATATCTTCCTAACGGCGAACCACTGAAGTCGGTCCGCCTGATGTTCAATCCGGAGGCGCCGGCGGGCAGCATTCCGATCGAGGGCATGGCGGATACGGATAGCAAGGGACAATTCGAGTTAGCTAGTTACAAAAAAGGCGACGGCATCGTGCCGGGCCACTATGTTATTACAGTCGATCCGTTCGATTACATGAAACCCAGCCCGGTAAAAAACAAAGCGATGGCCGCTGCGATTCCCAAGAAGTACGATGATAAGGCGACATCCGACATCAAAGTCGAAATTACCGGCGAGAATACCGATTTGCAGATTCGCCTCAAGCCGTGATGGTTGACGGCCAACAAATAGTTGTCAATCCCGGCACGTTGAAAACGTGCCGCCACGACTTTAGGAAACAAAACGCGAAGGGGCGGGATCATTGATCCCGCCCCTTCGCGTTTATGGTGACCTTTGACGTTTTCCGTCAGGTGTTACAGCTTCTTTTGAAGCGCCTTGGCTTCGTCGAGATGCTTTTGGATGGTCGGTATCGATTTCTCGCAGATATCGCGAACAGAGGCGTCTCTGCTGTCCTTCGAGCAACTCTTAAGCGTCTTTAGAACCTTTTCGTGGTTCTCAATCATTGTCTGGAGGAATTTCTGATCGTAATCCTTGCCGGTGGCCTTGGTCAGCTCGGCGAGTTGCTCTTTGTGTTCCTTGCTGGTCCCGGTTACGATGCCGATCTTTTTGTCGGCAATGAAGGACTTCAGGTCTTTGCTCATCTTCTCATGATCTTCCACAAGCATTTGCGCATAGTTGCGCACATCGGCGCTTGAAGCCTTTTTGGCGGCTTGCTTGGCGAGGTCCAATTCACAGCGGTTGCAGTCGACCATCTTGGTCGCGAACTCTTCCGAAGTCAGCGCTTTGTCCTCAACCGCGGCGCTTACAGTCCCAAAATTCAGGATAAGGTTTCTCAGCGCAACCTTGTCCGCCGCCTGAGCTTGTGGGTTATAAGAAGTCACACCAAGAACACACAGACCTGTGATAGCCGTATGCTTCAAGAAATGCAACATGGTTCAATCTCCTCGTTCAAACCTAATGCCTGTTCGTTCCGGTATCCCCAAAAGGGGAAAGCCGCTGTGATTTAAGAGCATTTAACGTGCCGTTGAGATTTTACTTTCCACAATCAAAATCGAATTGAAAATTCAAAACAGATTAATCGTACCAATTTTTTGAAATGCTCGTTATTACCCGGGCACGAAAGAACCGCATACAGAGAACCACGAAAAGCACGAATAGCACGAATAAAAAGAAGCGAGAGGGCGCTGATCCCGAGATGCTCCACCGTTCCCCTCTGCATCTTGTTTTCCTATTCGTGCTATTCGTGTTTTTCGTGGTTGACCTTATTTCATGCCGGGGTAATAGGCTTGATAGGGATAATTTTCGTTGAATACCAAAGAAAAGGCCTTCCTTTCATTGCTGAGAGGAAGGCCTTTGTTCTTGCACTGCATCGACTTCGCCGACTATTTCGTTTCCGCTAGGACAGGCCCAGCAATCGGTTCGGCGCCAAGTCCTTTGGTTATCGAGTCGACCTCTTCGGCCACTCGGGTGCCCAGCGCTTCCGGTAATGCTTTCTTTGCCATGTCCCGGACCGCACCCATAAGGGAGCCGACGGCCAAACCTTTCAGTCTCGTAAGCTGCTCGCCGACCCAGCCCGTGGCCGCGGACGACAGGCTCTCGGCCTTATCCGATGGTTCCGAAGAAGCCATCTGGGTAAAGCGTTTCGCCTCGGGCCCAAAAGTCGGCGGCGTGTAGCCCGAGTGGCCATTGACAGGCTCTGGGCTGGTGGGCGCGGGAGCCGAGCTTCCCGACATCCATCCATGATGCCGGGTTTTTGGAATCAGCAGGCTTCCAAGCAGGCCCAGGCCGACCGATCCCCCGAAAATCAACCAGGGATGGCGCTGCGTCTGCAGGCTGATGTTGAAAGTCTCTTTAATACTCTTGACGGTGTCATTAAGTGTTTCAGAGACGGCTTGCACCGTTTCATGAACTTTATCGGTAACCGCCGACACCGTTTCCTTGACGGCTTCGACGGAATTTTCGACGGAGTCTTTGACGGCGGAGACCGAATCGGAAACAGCTTCCGTGGAAGATTGGACGGCGCTCGTCGTGGACTGAACCGTGTCAGCCACCTTCGACTCGAGAGCTTCGAGCTTCTCGTTCATGGCCGTTCGAGTTTCTTCCATCTGTTTTTCGATCACGGCTGGTTCGTTTTCCATTCTATGGTCTCCTTTATCGATTGGGCGGATACCTCGAGCGGCTTGACGGAATCCAATTTCTTCCCACCCATGTAGATGAGGATTCCACCGATCGCCACGAGAGGCACACCGACAAGTGCCAGGCACGCCCAAAGTGGCAATTTGGCAAGGTCTGTGCCGGGAGGCGATGCCAACCAGTGAATCATAAAAGCTAAGGAAAAGCTGATCAGAATGGCCCCGATGTAGGCGATTGCGCCACCGGCAGCCAGGATCGACGCAGCGGCCTTGGCGCCCCGGAGGTCTTTTACGACCTCCGAGCGCGTCAATTGAATTTGCTGCGTCAACAAGTTTTGAAAATCGGAGACAATGCCACCTACTAGCGAGGTGACACTTTGCTCCGAATGGTCTTGAAGAACGCTGGACATTGGTTAGCTCCTCAACGTGCGACCAATGAGGAAGCCAAGGCCGATGCCAATGAGAATGGCCGGAACAGGATTGCGGCGGACGAGACTGGTCAGGTCCTCCGCGATGCCGCTAAGGCCTTCTTCCTCGAGATACTTGCCGCCTTCACGAATCGTGCCGGCGACAGCCTGGGAAGCGCTGCCCAACATGCCTTCGCGCGGAGTGTGGGCTTGGATCGTGTCGGCCAGCGACTTCATACCGCTGCCGGCCGAGGAGGCCAGGTGGTCGGCTTGCTTGCCAACCGTCGAAGCGGCGTGGCTGGCCATGTCGCCAACGTTATGAGCGATCTCTTTCCCTTTTTCCATGGCCTGTGAAGCCATGTCCTTGCCTTTGTCGATTGCCTGTGAGGCCACGTCTTTGGCCTGGTTCGCGAATCGGTTTTCCGGTTTCGTGCTTGAAGTTGGATTTGCCATGATGTTTACCTCTGAAAAATTTGGAAAGCACTCGGCTCGTGGGGCTGCTCACTCCAACCGTTGGAATGTCGCTCACGACCGTCACGATTCCACTGGAGTGAGTAAAAAGCAATTGGTGTGCCAACATCCGGTAGCACCTGTCGAAGTGAAAATTCAGGCCTTTGCTTGCCCAGAAAAAATGTTCACGATTTGTAAGACGCTTTCAATGAGCGATGGTGAGCAAGGGAGGTTACAATTTTTGAGCAACAATTGCGCTGCAGCGGCGAATTTATTTCCTAATCCTAGGCCGGGCGTGGCCGGGGTCTGTATTCCGACCCTCATTGGCTCAAGTTAAGAAATCGGGCCTTTTTTTCGTCCCGGCAGGGGCGAAGGGCTGTAGCTACGGGTGGAGCGAAGCGCAACCCGTAGTACGATGCAAGTCAGGTTGTCTTTCGCCCCGGAGGGGCGACGGATTCCATCGCCCCTCCGGGGCGAAAGACACACAAATCGCACCTGTAGCCACGGGTTACGCTGCGCCCGCCTTGCGGCGGGCTTCGCTCCACCCGTGGCTACAGCCCTTCGCCCCTGCCGGGGCGAAAAAACAGGCCGATTCCTTAACTTGATGCCAATGAGGGTCGGTATTCCAATCCCGGCTTTATAGATCTGCTACGATTGCACCAGGATCGGAGTACCGACCCCGGCCACGGCCTGTGCTAGTGAGCGACCCGCATGGAAACAAAAAAGGGGAGGCGTAACTTACGCCTCCCCTTTTACGACAAATTATCGACTGCCATTAACAGGAATAGCACAGAACATCGTTGGCTCGAAGTTCTTCAAATTTGGCTTTGATATTGGAAGCGTCGCGGCTGTTGCGGGCGGTGACGCCCATGACCACGCCACCGTCTTTCAAGGCTTCTTGATAGGCCTTGGCATTGTCTTCTGGAATACCCCAGCCGACCAGAGCGCCCACCAGGCCGCCCGTGACGGCGCCCGCACCCGCGCCGGCGAAGGCGGCGGCGAGAGGACCCGCGACGACTAGCCCGAGGCCAAGGCCTGGGATAACCAGACTTGTTCCAATCGCCGCAATCGCGGCGATACCGGCACCGACAGCCGTCCCGATGGCGCCGCCGATACCCATGCCTTCGGCTGCTTTGCTGCCGGCATTCACTTTGACGTTGGCATCATCCGAATAATGCATGCGTCGGGTCTTGTCGGACATAAGCACGTTTACTTCGCTGTTGTTGTACCCGATCGTATGCAACCAGTCGAAGGCAGCATCGGCACTCGCACGGTCTCGGAAAACCGCTGTGACCATTTGTTGTTGGCTCGACATGATAGAACCTCGTGTTTGGAGAGTTTGGGCTTCCCCCTTGCGAACCGATCACAGGAGCGAAGTCCTTTGCATCTCAGAGTGCAAACGCAAAGGAGATGCCGAGAGCTTTTGAATCCCTCGGTGCAATCGCTATCGCCGCTATGGGCGGGAAAAATGCCTCCGAGCGAGCCGTTCGCAGACTTTGGTTGGCGGAGCTGTTCTCACTTTGGTGTCCAAGGCTGCGCAAAAAGAGTTGCAGGGAGGTTCGCAGGTCCGAATCTGTACGATTTCGGACAAAACCGGCCGATGGCATGGCGACGGCTTAAAATTTGCATGAGGAGGAATGCTACAGGCGGAGCTTACTACAATGTTGTCTGGTTTATTGGCTCTGTCGCGTTCCGTCTCTATCTTGTTTCTCAGTTCGTGGTCCTCTGAATACCTTTCATGGAGCCCCCCGGCATGCTTTCCAACGTTGGCCCAAGCCTCGACCAGCCCAATTCATGCGCGGGAAGACAGACGGGTACGGACAAAATTGCGAAACCAGGCGCCGACCGCAACGAATTGGAGTGGAGCAGCCGCGACGTAGCTGAGGCTGGTCTCAAGGCTGGACCGCTGGTTCATGAAGTGAACAACTATTTGAACGTCGTCACCCTGCAACTCGCGGTAATGTCCAAGACTTTGCCGCCGGCCGTGAGGGAAGAGTTGGCCTCGATCAAAGAACATAGCCGCAAGCTGACCTCGCTTATCCGCGAATGGCAGGACGGCGGCGCGCGGCAGCGCGGTAGCGAAAATCGGACCGAAGTGAACGATGCCATCCGCTGCGCCGTGCAAGAAGTGGTGGCGGAAAGAGAGTTAAATGGCATTTCGACGATCTTGAACGACGCCGGTTTTGAGTCGACCGATCGCCTCGCGGACGGGGTGACTCAAATCGATTGCGACCTCGCCCGAGAGCCTTTGGTCGTAGACGGCTCCCCTATCGATATCGTTTTCGCCGTCCGTTTCTTGGTCCACGATGCCTTGGCTGCCCTTCCTAAAGGACAAGGCGCTGTGAGAATATGGACGAAGAGAGAGACCGATACCATCCTGCTCGGCGTAGAGGATTCCGGGCCCTCGGTTGCCGCGGAAAAGCTGGCCAACCTATTTGACACCTCGATCACCGCTCGGGAAGGATCCAGTCGACTCAGTCTTGCCGCGTGCGCGACACTTGTACGCCGACGACTGCACGGAAGCATCGAAGCGGAAAACCGTCGCCAGGGTGGTATGGCTCTGATTATTCGTATGAAGGCTGCGGAATAGGGTTCTTCCCATTCGGTCTCGCGCACACTTCTCTCCATTGCGCATCGGAGTTCGTAGCGATGCGCAATTCGTTTCGCACGCCCGTGCATTTGTGCTCGCAATCCGCAGAATTTTCCTGGCACACCGATTGCTAAACGACCTCTGCGTAGTGCGAGCAGCAAAAGTCCACCAGCCCCAAGCGCAAGCGCGGGGTTCTTTGACAATGAACCCGCGCTTGCGCTTGGGCTTGGTAAGATACACGCTGGGTGAAGTCTGCGGACTCTATCTCAGTTTAGCCGTTTCCCAAGGCAGTCGGCTGGACCGTGCGCGGGAGTTCTGTGTGAGTACGCGCAATGCAATCCATTGTGAGGGTTCGGAAAGAATGAGATGGATCGGCGCCAGGGGGGGTACCACACGCGAATGTTGGCGCGACGGTCCGGACCGCAGCGCAAAAACAACGCTGTCAAGGGGTTGTGTTGGCCGACCGTCGCGCCAAGGTCATGTGCATTTTTGGCGCGACGGTCGGCACGCAATGTTCCGCGCGGAACATAGGGAGGCTAGGACGGTGTTATGCCTCAGGTCCGTTATTTAGCTAGGGAAACACTTTTGATGGCGCCTTGGGAGAGTCGCAATCAAAAGTGTCCGCCTCGAAACAAGCTGGTGCGACGGAGCCAAGTCTGCGAACCCGCCGCATGCGCTCCGGGCTGGTAAATGTTCGCGTAATGTCGGTGGTTCGCAAAGAAGGAGCGTTCCGTGGATTCCGCAGTATTGCCCGCAGTAGTAAAATCAACGTCGTGGGATCCGCGCCTCGATTTTCTTCAGGGCGACCAACCGATTCGTGGCGAATTGTGCGGTCCCGAGATTCTCGAAGAAATCTCACGCAAATTATCGACGACATCCAACGTTTCCAACTACCCCGTAAGTGGTGTTCTCTTCCGCAGAATGCGGCAAAATGACGCCGTTCTTCGCAATGCGCATCGCGAATTGGTCCGATTTTTCGACCGGCATGCCCCGTTACCACCCGATGCGGAATGGCTACTCGGCAATTTCTATGTAATCGAAGAAGTCCTTCGCGAAGTGCGCACGGACTTGCCGCGCGGCTTTTATGCCGAATTGCCGGCTCTAGCATCGGGCCCTCTCAAGGGCTTTCCGCGTGTTTATGCGCTCGCGCTGGCTCTCATCGCGAACACGGACAGCAGCCTCGACGAATCGCAGATCCAAGTCTTCGTGCAAGCGTACCAGGAAAAAGCGCCTCTGACGATCGGCGAGCTTTGGAGCGTGCCAACCATGCTGCGGCTGGCACTGCTCGAAAACCTGCGGCGGCTCGCCAAACAAGTGCTCCAATCTCGGTCCGAGCGCATCGCCGCTCAGTCCTGGGTTCAAAAAATGGGAGCCACGAACCTGCCGTCGCGCCAACCAACTGGCGCTTATGTCGCCGGATTATTGCATGCCTTGCGCGATCTGGACCCAGTGGCGGGCGCCGCGTCGGTCCGGCTCGAAGAATGGCTCGACCAATTTGGCCTGACAACGACTGACGCGCTTCGCTCCGAACAGCAACGGCAGGCCGCCGACCAGGTTTCGATTGGCAACGCGGTTACAAGCCTGCGCCTGTTGGCGGCTCTCGACTGGAGCGAATTCTTTGAACATTGCAGCATTGTCGAGGCCCGGCTGCGCACCGATCCGACAGGCGTTTATCAGCGCCAGGACTTCGCGACCCGCGACAATTATCGCCGCGCGATCGAAAAATTGGCCCGAGGCGCAGAGCGCACCGAAATAAATGTGGCCGAGGAAGCTCTGTCGCGCGCCAACGAGACAAGGAATGACTCCAAACGCGCTCACCTCGGTTATTATCTGATCGATAAGGGGCGGCCGGACTTCGAGCGCTCGCTTGGCTACCGTCCTCGCTGGCGCGACGCGTTGCGCGACGCCATGACGTCTCATCCACGTCTGACCTATTTTGGACTGAATGCTTCGATTCTATTGTTCGTGTTCGCGGCAGTTTTTCCCATTACAGGCAGCGCCGGTTTGATTTGCCTGGCCCTGCTGGCAACGCTTCTCCCTGCCAGCGAAATCGCGGTTGGGCTCACGAATCATCTGATTACGATTTTGCTGCCGCCGCGCGTGTTGCCTCGTCTTGATTTCCGCAACGGCGTGCCCGAAGAATTCACGACCTTTTTGGTGATACCGAGCCTAATCGCACGAGAAGAGCATGTCGCCTCGCTCTTGGAACGGCTCGAACTCCATTATTTGGCGAATCCCGACTCAAATTTGTATTTTGCTTTGCTCACTGACTTCGCGGATGCGCCATTGGAAACGATGCCAAAAGACGAAGAGTGTCTGGCCGCCGCCAAGGAGGGGATTCGTCAACTCAATTCGCGTCATGCGGGCAGCGGGCCCGATCGCTTTTACCTATTCCATAGACGCCGGCAATGGAACCCCTGCCAGACCTGCTGGATGGGCTGGGAAAGGAAACGCGGCAAGTTATTGGAATTCAATCGGCTACTGCGCGGCGCGGGCGATACGAGCTTTACGGTGAAAACCGGAGATGTCTCGCAACTGGGGCCGATTCGCTTTGTGTTAACGCTGGACTCGGATACGAACTTACCCCGAGACTCCGCCCGCAGATTGATTGGCGTCCTTGCTCATCCCCTGAATAGACCGCAACTCAGTCCGGATGGACGAAGGGTCGTCGCTGGCTATGGCGTTTTGCAGCCGCGCGTCAGTTATCTCTACCGCGCCGGTTTTCGCTCGTTGTTCGCTCGACTGCTGGCGGGATCGGCGGGAGTCGATCCGTACTCGCTCGCCGTTTCCGATGTGTACATGGACCTTTTCGCCGCCGGTTCATTTACAGGCAAAGGACTCTACGATATCGACGCGTTCGAGGCCGTTACAGGTCCGGCATTCCCCGACAATCAGATCCTTAGTCATGACCTTATCGAATCCAACTTCGCGCGCTGCGGGCTCGTCACGGATGTCGAAGTCTTTGATGATTTTCCCGCTCGCTATCATGCCTACGTCCGCCGCGAGCACCGCTGGGCGCGCGGCGATTGGCAGATGTTGCCCTGGCTCGGCGGCACGGTTCCTACCTCCTCTGGAGCGCGGCAACGCAATGTGTTTCCTTTACTCGAGCGCTGGAAGCTGCTGGATAATTTGCGGCGCAGCTTGACGCCACCGGCGATCGTGACGCTGCTGATCCTCGGCTGGACTCTTTTGCCTGGAGGGCCTGTTTGTTGGACCCTGCTAGCACTGACGGCACTCGCGTTGCCGCTGTTATTGCAAGTTCTGAACATACCAATCTCCATTCTAACGGGCCGTGTCGGACTTGCCGCCCGAACGCAACTGCGCGACAGCATTAGTTCGACGGCGGGTCACGTCGTATTGACCATCGCGTTTCTGGCAGACCAGGCGCGGCTTATGGTGGATGCCGTCGCTCGGACTCTGTATCGCTTGTTTATCTCGAAACGTCACTTGCTCGAGTGGGAAACGGCGGACGCGGCGGAAAGGCGCCTTGGAGGCCATTTCCTCCACTTCCTCGGTAGTATGGGAGCTACCTCCGCTTTAACGATCGCCATGACCGCTTTGGTCGCATGGGCAAATCCCGCCGCGCTACCCGTCGCCTTGCCGATTCTTCTCGTTTGGATTTTTTCGCCGCTCATTGCCTTTTTCGTCAGCCTGCCGTTGCCAAGTTCAAAAGCCGTTCTCGAAGAGCCACAGCAGCGTCGGCTTCGATACATCGTGCGCAAAACCTGGAATTTCTTCGAGACCTTCGTTGGCCCCGAAGACCATTGGCTGCCTCCAGATAACTTCCAGGAAGTCCCTAAGGGCGAGCTGGCTCATCGGACCTCGCCTACGAACAAGGGCCTACTGTTGCTATCGACGCTTGCCGCCCATGACCTGGGTTACCTCAGCCTGCCGGCTCTCTGTCGGCGTATCGGCGATACACTGAACACTCTCGAAAAATTGGACCGGTACCAGGGACATTTCTTCAATTGGTACGACACACTTACGTTGAAGCCTCTGGAACCGGTCTACATTTCGACGGTAGATAGCGGTAATTTGTTAGGCTGTCTTCTCACTCTCAAACAAGGTCTCCTGGAAAAGCGTGAAGAGCAGCTTACTCCAGCTACAGTCATCGCCGGGCTTCAGGACACGCTTGATCAGATCAAATTGGAGGTGGATCTTCTACGGTCCTCGTTGAATAAAGACACAGCAGTCGGCCTCCAAAATTTCCAGACAACATTGGCTGCGAGCGGCCCGCTGATGGCAAAATGTGGGGTTGATCTACAAAACGCCGATCCTTTTTTGGCGGATCTAGAGAAACAGTGGTCCATCCTCTTGCCTCAGTCCCAATCGTTGAACTCGTCATCGAGTCTATCGCAATGGGTACAAAGGCTAATCAGCCAAATTCAAGACCGCCGCGAAGAATTGACAAGCTCATCTCGGAGCGATTGGGACGAGGATTTAGGTCGTCTCGCCAATCGAGCGGACGCTCTCGCCTCGGCGATGAGTTTTCGCTTCCTCTACAACAACAGCCGCAATCTGTTCTCCATAGGCTACAACGTCGCGCTACGGAAGCTTGATCAGTCGCATTATGACCTGTTGGCTTCGGAATCGTGCCTGACGAGTTATCTGGTCATTGCCCGCAATGAGGCGCCGTGCAAGCATTGGTTTCAGCTCGGCCGGCCATCGACGCTGGCTGGGGGTCTGCCCGGATTGATCTCCTGGGGCGGCACTATGTTTGAATACCTGATGCCTCGCCTATTGCTTCAGCCGCCTTCCGGCACACTCCTCGACGTCGCCTACCGAGCAACGGTCGCCCGGCAGATCGAATATGGACGTCAGAACGCCGTGCCGTGGGGCATCTCGGAATCGGCGTTCAATGTTCTCGATGCACAACAAACGTACCAATACCAATCTTTCGGAGTCCCCGGACTGGGTCTCAAGCGTGGGCTCAGTAAGGACCTGGTAATCGCACCCTACGCCACGCTTCTGTCGCTTGCCGTGGATCCTCGCGCTGCACTTGCAAATCTTGATTATCTCAAGGCGGAGGGTGGCGAGGGGCCATACGGTTTTTATGAGGCAATCGACTATACGGCCGATCGGCTACCTCCCGGACAACGCTTACAAGTAATTCAGTCGTACATGGCCCATCATCAAGGGATGGCGCTCCTGGCCGTCGCCAATCGACTCTTGAACGATCCGATGCCGCGCCGCCTTATGGCCGAGCCGGCGGCTCACGCTGCCGAGCTGCTCCTTCAGGAGCGCGTTCCGGCCGAGGCGCCCTTGATTGACGCACACACGACGGAAGAAATGATCCGGATTGCCACCGATGGCGGGCCTGTCCCGGTGAGTCGAAGATTGACGACCGCGGACACGCCACGGCCGCGAACGCTTCTGCTGTCCAATGGCACCTATTCGGTGATGGTCACGAACTCCGGATCGGGCTCTAGTTCGTGCCGCGGTCTGGACGTGACGCGCTGGCGCGCTGACCGCACGGCCGACGACTGGGGCCAGTATTGTTACATACGCGACCTGCATAGCGGTGCGACCTGGTCTGCCGGTCATCAGCCGCTCCGTCGTATCGCTACACGTTATGAAGTGATCTACTCCATTGACAAGGCGGAGATTCGACGGCTCGACCAGCGCATCAATTCCCACCTGGAGATAACGGTTGCCCTCGAAAAAAACGTGGAAGTGCGCCGCCTTACCTTGACAAATCTCGATGCGAAAACGCGCGAGCTGGAGATCACAAGCTACGCTGAGGTGGCGTTGATCGAACATGCCGCCGATGTATCGCATCCGGCCTTTGGCAAGCTATTCCTTGAGACGGAATGGTTGCCGGCGCAGCGTGCCCTGCTCTGTCGCCGACGCCCTCGAGCCGAAAGCCAAAAGCCTATTTGGGCCATACACGTACTTGCTTGTGAGGCCATCCCAATCGGTGCCATTGAGTATGAAACGGACCGGGCCCGCTTTCTCGGGCGCCGGCGCACGCCAGCTAATCCCGTGGTTCTCGACCGCAACGCGGGGCCGCTATCGGGAACGGTCGGCGCTGTGCTTGATCCGATTTTCAGCCTAAGGCATCGAGTTCGCTTGACTCCCGGTGGGTCAGTAACCATGGCCTTTGCCACCGGCGTTGCGGAGACGCGCGAGGAGGCTCTCGCCCTGGCGGACCAATTCCATTCTATGCCCGTGGTCACGCGGGCTTTTGAATTGGCCTGGGCTCATAGCCGCGTCGAGCTGCGGCATTTGAATTTATCCATCGAGGAAGCTCACCTGTATCAGAGATTGGCCGGACACGTTTTGTTACCCGGCACCGCGCTCCGGGCCAATCAGGGTACGTTGAAGGCGAACCGCCAGGGTCAGTCCAGTTTATGGCGCTACGGCATCTCTGGAGATTTACCCATCGTGCTGGTGCGGCTGCGCGACGAAAAGGGACTGTCGCTCGTCCACGAAATGCTTGCGGTTCATGCCTACTGGTGCGCCAAGGGCTTGACCGTCGATCTCGTTATTCTGATTGTCCGCCCCGTGAGTTACCTGGAGGAACTCTACGAGCAAGCGCAGGCGATGGTGCGCTTAAGCGACGCCCGTGATCTTATTGATCGGCCGGGCGGCGTTTACGTTCGTAAGACGGCGCAAATACCGGATGAGGACCAGACGCTGCTCAATGCCGCCGCGCGTGTGGTCCTATCGAGCGAGCTTGGCAGCGTGCGCGATCAAATAGACGCTCTGGAACAATCCGTAGTGTTGCCGCCGCGATTGGGAAGCCGACGTCTTTCGCGCGACGGGGAAGCCACGCCTTCCCAGCCGGCTCCGCAAGCCAATCTCGAATTTCCGAATGGTTTTGGCGGTTTCACACCCGATGGAAAAGAATATGTACTCGTATCTCAAGCCGCTCCGCCGCCAGCGCCGTGGATCAATGTGATCGCGAATAGCCGCATTGGTTTCCTCATCAGCGATAGCGGGTCCGGATACACTTGGGTCGGCAACAGTCAGGCTAACCGCCTAACTCCCTGGAGCAATGACCCTGTTTCCGACCGTCCCGGTGAAGTGGTCTACATGCGCGATGAAGACACAGGGGAGATTTGGTCGCCCACGCCTTTACCCGTTCTTGGAGCCGCTCCGACGACCATACGCCACGGGCAAGGTTACTCCGTCTTCAGCCAGCCCAGAGGCGGCTTGGAGCAGGAGCTGACGCTGTTTGTGCCGCCGCATGACAAAATCAAGATCGTTCGACTGGCGCTGCGAAACCGCGGCAGCAGCGCACTCCGACTGTCGGCGACGTTTTATGCCGAGTTGGTACTAGGCCCCACGACGGAGCAAGTGGGGTTGCATATCGTCACTGAACAGGATGCAGCCAGCGGCATCGTGCTGGCTCGGAACGCCTTCAACGCAGCCTACAGCAGTGCGGTCGCCTTTGCGGACGTTACCTCCAGGCCGCATACGGTCACCGGCGATAGAACGGAATTCCTGGGACGCAACGGCTCCGTCGCCGCGCCGGCAGCGTTGCAGCGGACCAATTTGTCGGGCCGAACCGGAGCAGGTCTGGACGCGTGCGCCGCCATTCAGACGAAACTCGAGCTGGCTGCTGGGGAAACACGCGAAGTCGTATTTCTTCTGGGCCAAGAAAATGATGCGGACGCAGCTCGAAATCTGGTCGAGCGCTATCGTTGCGCCGGTGAGGTGGAGAAAGCGTTTCAGGCGACTGTCGAGGATTGGGATCGGCTGCTTAATGCCGTCCAGGTCAAGACACCGGACAAGGCGCTGGACCTGTTGCTGAATCGTTGGCTTCTTTATCAAGTTACCAGCTGTCGTTTGTGGGGCCGGTCGGCGTTTTATCAATCGGGCGGCGCATATGGTTTCCGCGACCAATTGCAGGACGTCGCCTCGCTTCTTGATGCAGCGCCCGCGAAGCCCGGGAGCAAATTCTGCGGGCCGCTTCGCGCCAATTTGTCGAAGGAGATGTCCAGCACTGGTGGCATCCGCCGACCGGGCGCGGCGTTCGCACGCGCTGTTCCGACGATCTTCTCTGGCTCGTCTATGTCACCGCCCAATATGTCGATGTAACCGGCGACGCCACGATTCTCGACGAAAAGATCTCCTTCTTACGGGCGCCCCTTCTCGAGGCGAATCAGGAGGATAGCTTTGGATCGCCTGAAGATTCGGGGGAATCGGCCCCCCTCTATGAACATTGCCGCCGCGCCCTCGAACAGGGAGACAAATGCGGCGGCCATGGCCTACCCTTGATCGGCGGGGGCGACTGGAACGACGGCATGAATCATGTCGGTATCCAAGGTAAAGGCGAGAGCGTCTGGCTTGCCTGGTTTTTGATCGTCTGCTTCGATCGTTTCAAGCCCATCGCCGAACGTCGTGGCGATACGGGCACTGTGAAGAAATGCGTGGACCGGGCCGAGGCCTTGGCCAAAGCTATCGACGAGCAGGCTTGGGATGGCGAATGGTATCGCCGCGCCTACTTCGATGACGGAACTCCTCTGGGCTCGTCCTTGAACACGGAATGTCGTATCGACTCCCTTTCTCAGTCCTGGGCCGTGATTAGCGGCCGGGCCGACCCAGCGCGGGCTCGTCATGGCATCGCCTCGGCTCTACAGCATTTGGTGCGGCGCGACAACCGCATGATCCTGTTGCTCGAACCGCCGTTTGACAATGGGGTCCTCCATCCCGGATATATCAAGGGCTATTTGCCCGGCATTCGGGAAAATGGCGGTCAGTATACACACGGCGCCCTATGGCTTGTGAAGGCCGTCGCCAAATTAGGAGACGGCGACCAAGCCATGGGCCTGCTTGACTTGCTCAATCCGATTCGTCACTCGGACACCGCGGAGAAAGTAGCTGTCTATCACGCCGAGCCTTACGTCATCGCCGCGGACGTTTATAGCTTGCCTCCGCATGTCGGGCAGGCGGGGTGGACCTGGTACACCGGCTCGGCAGCTTGGTTCCATCGCGTCGGGTTAGAAACGATTTTGGGTTTTAAGCGCCACGGCGACAAACTGCGCATCGAGCCCTGCGTACCGTCGACCTGGAGTGGATTTGAGATCGTTTATCGTTATAAAACGTCGACCTATCAGATTCAGGTTGAGAATCCTCCTAACCATTTGTCGGCTACAACACAAATATGGGTCGATGGCGCGGAGTCATCGAGCAAAGAGATCGCTTTAGAAGACGATGGCAAGACGCATGATGTGCGCGTGCGCTTGGGGCGATGAATTTAATGCATCGGCGTTTCTGGACTGGTCGACCGCCCCGCGCGTCCAGTAGACTGCTTTCGATCGCTCAAGACATCCGAACGCAAGGGAATGCGGGCATGACAGGGACGGCGCCGGACAGCACCTCACAAAGAGGGGCATTTGCCTCTTCGAGCGAATTCGCGCAACTGCTGCGTTGGCAACGACTTGCCTTGCGCTATTTCCTCGAAAACCAAACCAGCGACGGCCTGATCCTGGATCGCCAGGCCAATCATGGCCCGCTGCGGCCGCACGGGCTGTGCAGCATTGCCGCCACCGGCATGGGGCTAATCGCGCTTGCGCTCGCCTCCGCTGAACCGTATCACATGCTAACTCACGCCGAAGCCGTTCGCCGGGTACGGCGCTGCTTGGAGCATGTTCTGAACGACTTGCCCCAGGATGCGGGCATCCTGCCGCATTTCGTTTGCTCTAAAACCGGCACCGTTATTGGCTTCGATACGCGCAGCACCGTAGACTCGGGTTGGCTCGTCGCCGGCGCTCTGTGGGCGGCACGATTTCTGAGCGACGCGGCCATCGAAGGCCTCGCGGACCAGCTCTATCACCGAATCAATTGGCAGTATTGGACCGTTCCCGGCACCGATGGCTTAGGCGGCCTCCTGTGCCATGGCCTCGATAAACGTGGCCAATTCTTAAGCTCCGCCTGGGATCGCCTCAATGGCGAGACGGTGTTTCTCTACATCCTGGCTGCTGGCGCGGCGGCGAATCGAGCCTGGCCGGCGTCGCATTGGCCCAAATTGGAATCGTTCCCAGGCTCGCAAGCTGGGCTGCGCTTTGGCAGCGCCGATTTAGGATTATTTGTCTTCCAATATGGGCTCGACTTATTGGATTTGCGGCTGTGGCATGAGCCGCGCGGCATCGATTTAGTCGCCGACGCCAACCATGCGACGGAGGCCAATTATCGCGTCTGCCGCGCCGCGTCCGATCAGTTTAGCACGTATCGAAAATTTTGGGGACTCTCGGCAGGTGATGGCCCCGCCCCACCTCCGGACTCGTTCGCTTATCGCTGTTACTCGCCAGCCGAGCGGCTGGACGGCACGGCGCATATTACCGCGACTTTAGCGTCAATCGCGCATCGCCCCGCCCAAGTGTGGGCAAACGTATGCGAGGCTTTACGCAATAAAGTCGTCACTTCCCTCGGCCGCTACGGCTTCAGTTCCATTAATTTAGATCATGGTTGGGTCGCTCGCGATATGGTCGGCATCGACGCCGGCGCGGCGATGCTCGCGCTCGAAAATGTATTGCATTGCAATCGCATCCGCAACGTTTTTCACTCATTATCGTGCGTTTCCGAGGCTCTAACACGCCTTCAATTCACTGCGGCCCCCTCTCCATGCCAGCTAGCTCGCGCTGTCTCAACGCGAGCTTTTTGTTAGATTCTCTGATAATTCTCGAAATGCTCCTTTAGGGCGAAAATCCGATTTGGCACACTTTATGCTTACGTGTAATAAGGTGTAGGATTTCCCCGAGAGGAGCGAACCATGTCTTACAACGAGATTACTCTTGAACCCGAATTGGGTTTTAACGCGATGAGCGAACCAGCTTATTCGAGTTACGATGAGGAATTGATTGCGGACGACCGCGCGCGGCTCACGCCAGCGCAACAGGTCGAACGCAAACTCTTCTCGTTGCTGAAAACCGCTCCTCTCTTCGTGAGTCATTCGCAAACCGCTATCCAGCGCCGTTAAGCGAATGAAACAATAGTCCGGTTAGCCAAGGCGGCGCGGTGCCAGTCGTCCGTAGAGCATGCTCACGGCTGGCTTTTTCCGCGCCGTCCGCTTTTTCAAAACATGGGAACAGGAACAGAAACATAATCTTCCATTGCCGCGTCCTTTTAGGAGTCAATTCAAGACTTCGATTCTTTTGTTCGGGCCGCTGCGATTGAAGTAGCTCTTATACCAAGGATCGGTATTTGAAAGTTGAGGCACACATGGACAGTTATCGTACCTGCGTAGAATGTGATCGTCTGCTGCGGGCAGTGACTCTCTTCTGCCCGCATTGCCGACGCCCCTTTTGTAGCTGGAATTGTTATTTGCGACACAGCCTTTCTTGTGTGCCGCAACCCGTTGTCGCTGTAGATCCGGAGCCAACAAAATCCGGAGTGAGAAAAGCTGGATTCATACCGCAACATTCCATCAACTGAAAGGCTCTCCAGAAAGTTTTGCCTTCCCCACCCAGGGTGCGCTGCGCGACCCTGGGCTTTGATATAGAACGCCGTTGGCGTTCTAAGACCGAGGTATCAACTGATTGCATTGAGAACGCTGAAGGCGTTCTATAACGAAGCCCAGGGTCGCGCAGCGCACCCTGGGAAGGGGAACGCAATTTTTCGGAGAGGCTCTGATATATGCCACCAGCCACGACGCGAACTGTTGGGTCGATGTATTTATTCTTCTTGCGCTCGATCCAACAGCGCTCGTGGGTTCGCCAAAATCTCGCCAAGCTCGTCTAGATCAACCGGTTTTACAAGGTGGGCATGGAACCCCGCGTTCTCCGAATGTTGCCGATCCTCTGTGCTGCCGTAGCCTGTCAAAGCTACCAGGACCGTCGACTCTAGGCCTGGTAAAGACCGAATCCTTCGCGCCACTTCATAGCCATCCATCCCAGGCAAACCAATATCCAAAAGAATGACGTCGGGCCGAAACTTCGCCGCGAGCTCGAGTGCGCGAGCACCATCGTGCGCAGTCATTGCCTGGTTTCCCATAACATGCAGCAGCCGAGATAAAGTCGCCACCGAGTCTTGGTTGTCATCGACCACCAGAACACGAACGGCTCGCAACGCCTTGGTCAGGGCCGGCAATACAGCCTTTGGTGCCCGGGGCGACGAGTTCGAGGCGATCGGTAGCCTGAGGGTGAACGAACTGCCCAACCCTGGGCCCGCGCTCGAGGCCTCGACTGTACCCCCATGCATCTCCGTTATGTGCCGGACCAGTGTAAGCCCAATTCCCAACCCGCCTTCAGACCGATCAAGGGAGCGTTTGCTCTGGGTGAAGAGGTCGAACAGTCTTGGCAGAATTTCTGGACTAATGCCGACGCCCGTGTCGCGTACTTTGACCACGGCCTGATCACCCTCGCGCTCGACGCTCAGATCAATACGTCCCTTTTCCGGTGTATATTTGGCCGCGTTATTGAGTAGGTTGGCCAGGACTTGAACGAGGCGAACTGGGTCGGCCTCAATCGCCAAGGGTTCCTTTGCCACAGACACGTTGATCGTATGTTCGCGGGCATGAATGAGCGGCCGACTGCTCTCCAGAGCCCGATCTACTACCGTTGCGAGATCGAGATTCTCCATTTGCAGCTGAATTTTGCCTTGGCTGATTCGGCTCACGTCCAGCAAGTCGTCGACAAGGCGGACTAGATAGTTAACCTGGCGGTCTATGATAGCCCAATTCTCTTGGAGTTCCGGAGGAAGTGGGTTTGGGCTGAGCCGGATGAGGTGCAAAGAATTGCGGATCGGGGCCAAGGGATTGCGGAGTTCGTGGGCCAACATGGCGAGAAACTCGTCTTTATGCCGATCGACTTGACGAAGCTCTTGATAAAGTCGATCATTTTCCCGCGCCACGGCGGCCATGCGGTCATGGGCTGCCTCAGCTTCCTTGCGGGCCGCTTGCTCCCGAATGAGGCGCTCCCGCTCCTCTTGCGCCTTTTTTCTCTCGCTAATATCTCGCGCTACCAAGGTCCAGAAATGGCGGCCGACCGCCTCTACCCGAGAAATGGACAGCTCAGCGAAAAAATGAGATCCGTCGGCGCGTACTCCTATCGTTTCCCCACGCACCAGCCGTTGGCCTGGCTTCACCTCCCCCTGGGGGAGCCCATCCGCCCAGGACGGAAAAAACCGCTCAATTGGCTGCCCGACGGCCTCAGCGCTCGTCAAGCCAAAGCAACTTTCCGCTGCCGGATTGAATAACCCGATGCGATGCTGTTCATCGACGGTAAGAAACGCATCGAGCGCCGTTCGGATGATGCTGGCCAGACGTGTCTCAGACTCGACCAGTTTCGACTCCGTCAGTCGCTTTTTGACGACGCGATCGATTGTGGGCATCAGGTATTCAAGATAATCCGGTGTCTTCGGAATGAAGTCAAATACTCCAGCCCGAAACGACTGCAGGACGATACTTTCGCCGGTAAAGCCGGTGACGAGGATCGCGGGCATATCGTAGCCGGCTTGCTTTATCTGCTGATAGAAATCGAGCCCATTGACGCCGCCGGGAAGATTTTGGTCAAGAAGGAGCAGGTCGATCGTGTGTGCGCGAACCTGTTCCAGGGCTTCCGCCGCGCTCGTTGCCACTTTGACTTCGTAGCCATCGCGTTCCAAGCGCTTTTGTTGCAAACGGAGTATCCCGGGATCGTCCTCCACGACAAGAACTTGCACCTTCCTTTCGTCCACGGCCTTACCCTCACAATCATGCGGCATCACGAACCGGAGCCATTGCGCGGCACAGCGACTACCTGCAGAAATAAGCCAAGTCGCTGAATGGCCTCGATGAAAGCCTGATAGTCGACGGGTTTGGTCACATACACATTGCAGCCCAGCTGATAGCAGCGCTCGATCTCACGCGGATCATCCGTGGTCGTCAGCACGATGATAGGAACCGTCGCGATGCGCCGGTCGAGGCGGATCTGCCGCAGCACTTCCACGCCATCGACACGCGGCATGTTGATGTCGAGGAGCAAGAGCACCTGATCTGGCAACGTCTTTCCAGCAAACGCCCCTTCGCCGCGGAGAAAATCAAGGGCTTCCTGGCCATCGCGAACTCGTGTGAAGCCGTTAACCAATCCGGAGCGTTCGAGATTTCTTTGTACGAGTACAGCGTGTCCGTCGTCGTCTTCAGCCAAAATTATGTGTATGGCCTGAGGAAGCATCGATTCAACCTTATCATGAAGTCCGATTTAGAGGCTGTCGTTTGTATTACCGAGCCTGAAGCGTATGCGAAGAGCCTTTTGATTTTTGAAATACAAAATACCCTTTGCTTACGCTTCAGGCTCGGTAATACATACTGCCGGACGCTCAACTCGGCAGCTTCCTATATAGCATAGGAGTTCCGTCGATAGGAGCGTCGGCCGAACGGCCTTGGTCCGGCGACAACAGCGCGACAAAGAAGGTGCTACCGACGCCTGGGGTTGATTCGAGCCAGATGTGGCCGCCGTGTCTTTCGACTACACGGCGAATGATCGCCAAGCCGACGCCCTCTCCCGCAGCGGCCTCTGGAGCAAGCCGCTGAAACGCTACAAAGATCTTATGGTGCTGCGACTCGGGAATGCCCCGTCCGTTATCCTTGACAAAATAAACGTTCATGCCCTGATGTTTGCCCGATCCCTTATAGCTCTCCACTTCGATTTGGCCCGGCCGCGCAGGATCGAGATAATTAAGAGCGTTTATAGCCAAGTTCGCGAAGATTTGATCGATGGCCGAGGGATCCCCCCAAGCCGGAAGTAATGGACCGACACGGATCTGCGCCCCTTTTCCCGCGCGGAAATGTGCAGAGACTCGACGATCCGCTGAACGATCGCTCCGACGTCGACTGATTTCCAATGATATTCGACGCGGCGCACCCGAGAAAGTCGCAAGAGGCCGTCGATGATCGACGCCAGCCGCGTGACGGCGCTTTGTATATAGCGGATCGCTTCGTCCGCATCGCGATCGAGCACCTTTGCCATGCGGTCGCGTACGGAGGACGGGACCTCGCTGCTTTTCAGCTGATTGCGGAGATCACGGATCGTCATCGACAGCTCTTGGCTGAATCCTTGGAGGTTGACCAAGGGCGATCGCAAATCATGCGAGACGCTATAGACGAACATTTCATTTTCTTGGTTTTTGTGATTGAGCGCTTCCGCCATCTGATGGAAGAAGTGATCGAGCCGGCTCAACTCGTCACGCCCCTTGAGGCGCGGGGCTAATTCTTTGCCCTCGGCCATACGGCGCGTGTTTTCCGTTAACACCTGCAGGCGTCCGGCGATGGACCGACTAAAGCCCCAAAGCAGAGCGCCACCGCTGACGAGAGCGAGCAAGACGCCACCGGCGAGAATCCAGCTCTGCATCCACATTGTGTCGTCGAGGCGCTGCCGCCGCTCTCGGTCCAGGCGCCTCTCTTCATTCAAAAACTCGTCATAAACGCTAGAAAATTGCTGCAAAAGATCGAGGTTCTGACCACCGCTAACACGGGCCTCAATCTCAGCGCGTTTTGATTCATGCACTAATTGAATGGTTTCGTCCATCCAAGCCTCGAAAGCTTGGCGCGCGTCCAGAGTTCCTCCGCCTTGGCTTGCTGTAGTCGATTATCGCTAACGTGTTCTCGGAGCATTTGAAAGGCTACTGGCATTTCATTCCGCGTGGCATTGTAGATTTGCTCAAACCGCTCCTGTCCGGTGAGAATGAAAGACTGCATCTGAGCCTGCGTTTGACGGACGAGAACGTTACACCGCTCGGCAAGGACCATCACCTCCTGACTATGAATCGCCCAGTCCTGAGCGGACTGTTGCCTAAAACGTGCAAAGACCAAGACCACCAAAAAGAGGATCTGGGCGAGCATGGGGATACTCATAGCGAGTAACCCCTTTTGAAAGATACTGCGGTTCAAGAGTCTCATGGGTGCCTTTGCCTTGGGTGCGCTTTTCCGCCAGCCCCAAGCGCCAGGCGCGGGATTCGGAGCCGCTGAACCCCGCGCTGCGCACTTGGGGCTGGTGAGCAAGCGCTAGCAGTAACCCTATTCCTTTTGCATGTCCGCCCGATCGATTCCATATTCGGCAATTTTTGACGTAATACTACGCCGCGACAGACCGCAGATTCGAGCACAACGGCTGACGCTGCCTCGGGTCTTCGCCAAGGCTTTGCGGATGTAGCGCCGCTCAAAATTCGTCGTGATCTCCCGCAGTAGCTCGGGGAGAGGCCTTTGCAAGTCAATTCGGAGCGGGGAAACGCTCGTGGAAGGATTGAGAAGGTCTGTCGACAGATGCTCCGGCTCGATAGTGGTGCCGGGACAAATGACACACGCCCGCTCCATGACGTTTTCCAACTCCCGGACATTCCCAGGCCAAGGGTGCTTCAGCAGAACCTCCATCGCGGCCGGGGCAATTGTCTTAGCCGCGACGCCTGAGCGGGCGAACTTCTCGCAGAAGAATTCGGCCAAAAGCGGGATGTCCTCGACACGTTCGCGCAAGGGGGGCAACTCGATACGCACGACATTTACACGATAATAAAGATCTTCACGGAAGGTTCCTTGTTTTACCATCTTTGTCAGCGATCGGTTCGTGGCAGCAATGACACGGACATCCATCTCCACCGATTCCGTGCCGCCAACGCGCTCGAACCGGCGCTCCTGGAGCGCTCGCAGCAGCTTGACCTGGATCGATAGCGGGATTTCGCCGACTTCGTCGAGAAACAAGGTTCCACCGTGCGCCTGCTCGAAGCGTCCCATGCGGCGATTGATGGCCCCAGTGAACGAGCCTTTTTCATGACCGAATAACTCGCTCTCCAGCAAGTTCTCCGGTAGCGCAGCGCAATGGACCGGAATAAGCTGGCCTGTTCGATGCGCCATCGAGGCCTGATGGATCGCGCGGGCGATCATCTCTTTGCCCGTGCCCGTTTCGCCTTCAATCAGCACCGTCGTCGTGGTCTCGGCCAAATGCTGGATTAAGTCTCGTATCGCGTGCATGCGCGGGCTCTTGCTCAGAACCTGCCCGGACACGTCACGGGTTTGAAGTTGATCGCGCAAGGTCGCGACCTCATCGCCCAGTGCTCGTTCGCGCAAAATACGCGCAAGAACCAGCTTGAGTCGATCGAGGTTTAGCGGCTTTGTGAAGAAGTCATAAGCTCCTGCCTTCATCGCTTCGACGGCGCCATCTATCGAGCCGTGGCCGGTCATGACGACAGTGGTCACAGGCATATTTGTCTTGGCGATCTCTTGTATCAGCTTCATGCCGTCAAGAAGCGGCATCTGCAGGTCTGTCAGGAAAATGCTGTATTTGTTCTTCTTCAAGGCGGCGAGCGCTTGTTTGCCGTCGCCCGTCGTATCGATTTGGACACCCAAGTCACTTTCCAAAACAGTTTTCAACTGGCGACAGACGAGCTCGTTATCTTCAGCGATGAGCAGTCGAGGCAAGTTCGAGTTTGTTTCGGGCTGCTCGGGAAGGGTTCGGGTCATGGTCGTGCTCCTTTCCGATTTATCATAGCAACGTGCATGCCGTTGCTCTATCCTGAGCATGAAATTTCCTTATAAAAAAACGCCGGTGAGCAATCACCGGCGTTTGCGTTCTCAATTGTTGACGCCGATTACTTCATTTAAACTGCTCGGCCGACTTTTCAAAACCAGTCTTTAGCTCGTCGTAAGCTCGACTGGTATCGCGGCTAAGCTTTTCCCAGGTCTCGGCGGATGCGTCCTTCAGCGAGGTCCACTGCCGCCGCACGTCCACACGATGACGTTCGAGACGATCGAGCTCGTCCTGCATCTTCTTCTTGGCATCGCCCGTCGCTTTTTCCATCTTAACCTTCCAGTCCGCCGCCTTGCGATCGAGCTCGTCAAGCTTCGCTTGCATGTCGCTTTGATAGGACATTCTCGCGATTTCAAAGTCTCTTTGCTTCTTTTTAGCTTCGTCTTCCGCCTTGCGCGCTTCACGCTCCAGTCGCTCCTTCTCGGAACCGGATGCTCGCACGCTTTGCTCCGCCAGGTCCTTGGCTTTGCGATCAGCCTCGGTCATATCACGCTTCGCATCCATGACCTTTCGACTATCAGGCGCTCCGCCGCAGCCAGCCGCCAGGAACAGAGCAGCCAAAGAAGTTATGCAATAAAGGTATTTCATGGATCAATCTCCAACATGGGCAAATTTGCCTCAGTGTGTTCCCTTTCCGTGTTTCGTATCGAAAGGGGGTGAACGCAAGCGAAATGCCAAAGGCTGCAAATTTTGGATTTCATTCAAACGCCACAATTTTCCCGAAATATGGTACAAATACCAAAGCTGAGAGGAATTTGACTGCGCATGTTGTGCGCAAGACAATGCCCGGGCCAAGCCCTAATCATGACGATTGGGCAATAGGATGCCATTTTTTCCGGTTTCCGTTGAACGGCACAACAGATGCTTACTTACTCCATTACTGTGAGTGCCTTACACTGGTACTCAACCCGAATTCAGAAATTTTTAGGGAGAGAAGTCATGTTAAGATTGGCGTTGCTTTTTCTTTTGATCGCGTTGATCGCGGGCGCCCTGGGCTTTACCGGCGTTGAAATTGTCTCGGTGGATATGGCACGAATCGTGTTCTTTATCTTCCTGGTACTGTTCGTTATCTCGCTACTGGGTTATGCCGCCAGAGGTCGACCGTCAGACATCGTCTAGAGTGGAAGCTGTCGCGTCAGCATGATGAATACGAACAAAAAGAAGACAGCCGCCGGGACGAAACCCGGCGGCTCTCTTCTTTTCATTTATGAACTATGGCTCGACTCAGTTAGCCGACAAACGATCCACCTCCGAAGCCGGGGAAGGTCGGGAACGTCGTGGACAGAGGATTCAGGAACGAGTCGAACGCTTTGATAAGGTCGTCGCCGCCAGCACCCGAACTCATGAGGATGACGTCTTCCGTTTGTCCAAGAGCCCCGCCAAGTATGGTGGACACCGGTATTGCGCCGGTGAAACCGGGTGCAACGCTCGAACTTTCCGCGAAGAACTTACCGAGACCATCTTCAATAGCGATGGTTGGCGTCGGGCTCGTACCGGTGCTGAAGACCAGGCGCTCTACTCCCGAGTTATCGAAATAACCGGACGACACAAAGACGCCGCCCGAGTAGCCCGAGGCGAATGCGGAGAAGCGGACACCCAGCGCGAACGTTCTGCCGTCAATAATCTGCGCGAAGGGGAAGCCACCAGGACCAGCGGTGGCCACGATGTCGGGCTTGCCATTCCCGGCGAGATCGGCGACCGCGACCCGCACACCGCCGTGGAAGCTTGCGTCGAAAGCGAGCGTATAGGGTGCGAGGAATCCGCCGTAGATGGTTTTCACGCTTATGATCGGTTGGCCATAGGAGATGGCGCCGGCCCCGGAGACAATCTCCAGACCGCCGTTGCCATTGAGATCGCCCGCCGCGACATAAACGCCGCCAGCGAAAGCCGCGTCGAAGGCGAGGAATTGAGAGATCATTTTGCCAGTGTCGCCCAGGTAGACATTCACGAAGGGCAGACCGCCTGGTCCCGCGGCGGCGATGATAACGTCTTGGCCGTTGAGCAATCCTGTCGCCACACGAACGCCGCCCTGGAAATTCCCGAAGGCATCAATCGTATAGAGATAGATGCCCGTGACAGAGGAATATACCTGCACCAACGGAGATCCGCCGGCGCCTGCACCAACCGCGAAAACGTCAGGCGTCGGGGCCTTCAAAGTGACGCTAGCCGTCGTCATGCTGGAGGTGAATGCCGCACTTCCCGAATAAACGGCCAGGATCTTATATGTTCCGGCTGGAAGCGACTGATTCACATAGAAGGTCGCCGTAGCAACGCCATTGACCACGGCTGCTGGGAGGGTGCCAATCAATCCATTGTTGCTCGCCAAGATCGTGAATGTGACCGTGCCGTCCGTGACGGTTCCCGAGGAACTCGAGACGGTGGCTGCCAACGCAATATCGCGGAAGCCATTGGAATTGCCTGGGGTGGCCTCAGTAATTGCGATGGTGGTGGTCCCGGTGCCGACAGTCAAGGTAAAGGCTTGCACCGCATCGGGTGTTATGCCATTAGAGGCCGTGATCGTGATGTGATAGACGGCAGAAGAGCCGGCCACTGGCGTTCCGGCCAAAGTTGCCGTGCCATTGCCGTTATCCACAAAAGTTAGGCCGGAGGGAAGCGTTCCGGCCTCCGCCAGCGTCGTGGCAGTGGGGAAAGCATGACCCGTTGTCACGGAGAACGAACCGGCCACGCCTTCGAAGAAAGAAGCGCTGGCCGCGCTGGTGATCGTAGGCGCCTGGTCGATGGTCAGAGTGTAATTTTGCGACAGAGTCTGTCCGTTACCATCCATCACATCCACGGTGAAGGTTAAAGTGCCGCCCGCCGTCGGCGTGCCGCTCACGGTTACTGTACCGCCGGCGAGATTGACTGTGGGCTGAGCGAGACCGGTGCCGCCGCTGCTGAACCCATCTACCGTCAACGACTGATAGGGGGCCTTGCCGCCGCCGATTTGGATGTTCTGGCTGTAGGCGGCGCCTGCCTTACCGTCCGGCAGCGAAGTGGGTGTGATCGTCAAAGGTGCATTCGGGTTGACGACCAGCGTGTAGCTTTGTTGGGTTGCCGGTGCATTCAAGCTATCGGTCGCGGAGACAGCGATTGTGAACGTGCCGCCATCTGTCGGCGTGCCCGTGATCGTAATACCACCTGTCGCCGGCGATGCGGGACTTATCGTCAAGCCGTCCGGCACGGTACCAGTGACCGTGTAGGTCAGCGTGGCGTCTCCGGTTCCGCCCGTTGTGGAAATTGTCTGGTTGTATTGCAGACCGACGGTCGGGTTCGGCAACGTCGCGGGCGTCAGCGTCACCGGGCCATTGACCACGATCGTAAAGCTTTGCACGACAGGCGCGGCGTTCGTGGAATCGGTTGCCGATATGTTGATTGTAAACGATCCGGCCACGGTCGGCGTGCCGCTGATGGTTAACGAGTTGGTGGCTGGGGAACTCGGCAGAATGGTCAGGCCGTCGGGG
Organism: uncultured Planctomycetaceae bacterium; assembly: GCA_963790585.1. GTDB lineage: Bacteria > Planctomycetota > Planctomycetia > Gemmatales > Gemmataceae > CAWBOY01. The sequence continues at coordinate 198,175 of CAWBOY010000007.1, read as the reverse complement.
ATTGTACCTGTAATGGTATAGGCCAACGATTTGTCGCCTGTACCACCGGTCGCCGAAATTGTCTGGTTGTAGGGTACACCTACCGTGTCGTCCGGCAAAGTCGAGGGTGTTAAGGTCACGCCTGGGTTTACAGTCACGGTGTAAGTCTGTAAAGCGGGGGCCGAATTTAGCGAATCCGTCGCGGACACACTGATTGTGAACGTGCCCACGTCGGTAGGCGTACCACTGACCGTGATGGAATTCGTGGCCGGCGACGGTGGATTGATTGTCACGCCATCTGGGACCGTACCGGTTATCGTATAGGTCAGCGTCGAGTCGCCGGTGCCGCCGGTCGTCGTGATCGACTGATTGTAAGGCGCTCCGACGGATGTGTCCGGAAGTGGTCCCGCCGTTAACGAGACTGGAGCATTGACCACAACGCTATAGCTTTGGGCGGCCGTGGCACCGATCGAGTCGGTAGCGGTCACGTCTATTGTAAATGTACCTGCAACGGTCGGTGTTCCCGTGATCGCAAACGAATTCGTCGCCGGCGAGGCCGGACTGATTGTCAAGCCATCCGGAATCGTTCCTGTAACTGTATAGGCGAGAGAACTGTCGCCGGAGCCACCGGTCACACCGATGGTCTGATTGTAGGCCACGCCCACAGTGTCTTGCGCGAGAGGGGGCGCGGTCAGCACTAGTTGTGGGCTCACAACCAACACCAAAGCTTGCGTCGCGTCGGGGGAGATGCCGTTGCTAGCCGTGATCGTAATCGGATACGAATTCGCCGAACCGACAGACGGTGTGCCTGCGATCGTTGCCGTGCCATCGCCATTGTCAACGAACGAAAGGCCCGTTGGTAACGTGCCTGTTTCCGTAATCGTCGTAGCCGCCGGGAAATGCGAAGCTGTAGTTATGGTGAAAGTTGTGGTCGCGCCTTCCGTGAACTGAGACGTCGTGGAACTCGTAATGGTCGGTGCCTCATCCACCTCCAGAGTGAAGGGCTGGCTTGCGTCGGTACCAAAACCATTGGTCGCTGTAAAAGTAATTCCGTAATCGCCGCCTGTGCCTACCGCGGGTGTACCGCTCAGCGTGCCAGTGGAGGGATCGAATGTCACTCCAGTCGGCAGGGCGCCCGACTCGCTCACGGTTGGAGTCGGGAAGCCGGTGTCAGTCAGCGAGAAGGTTCCGGCAGAGCCCACTGTGAAGACGGTGCTGTTCGCGCTCGTAATCATGGGCGGATCGTTGTTCGTCAGACTGTTGAACGATGCCGGCGTGGCGACTCCCCCTGCCTGGACGGTCAGGCTAAACGGCCCGCCGACGGAATTCGCGGTTATGATATCGCTCACCTGGCCATTCGCATCCGTCGTCGCTGACCCGCCAATGGAATCGCTGGCGCTGGCGCCAGACACGGGGAAGTTGAAATTAACGGGAACGCCGCTCACGGGGTTGCCGAATTGATCAGTAACTGTCACCACCAACGGCTGTGAAAACGCGGAGTTGGTGAGGGTACTTTGATTATCTCCTGATGTAGCGGTGATCGTAGCGGCGACATCGGCGGTGTTGGTCAGCGAAGCGAAGGTGGCAGGGGTCGACACTCCGAATGTAGACGCGGTGACCGGATAGTTGCCGGCTACTGTGTTCGCGGAAACCGGCTCGGTCGCATTACCATTGGCATCGGTAAGCACGGTATCGCCGGAGGGGAAAGTGGCGCCGGCGCCTGATAGGGGACCGACGAACGAAACGGACGCACCGCTAACTAGGTTGCCGAACTGATCGGTGACCGTGGCCACCAACGGAGCACCGAAGCCTGTATTTACAGTGGCACTTTGATTGTCACCGGACGTGGCGGCGATCGCGAAGGGCATGTCGGCAGTATTTGTCAAACTGACAAAGCTCGCTGGAGAAGAAACCCCACTGGCGGAAGCCGTGATGCTGTAGGTGCCTGCGACCGTGTTAGCCGCGAAGTTTTCGGTAGCCAGGCCGTTGGCGTCCGTGATTACCGTGTCACCACCAGGGAAGGTAGCGCTTGGGCCACTGCTTGGGGCCGCGAATGTGACCGAAACGCCGCTAACTGGGTTGCCAAACTGATCCTGTACGACGACCACCAGAGGAGCGGCATAGGCTTGGTTCACAGTCGCCGTCTGACTGTCGCCGGAGCTGACAGTTACCGAAGCGGGGACGTCCGGTGTGTTCATAAGAGAGACGAAACTGGCCGGAGTGGCGAGGCCGCTGACGGAGGCTGTGACACCATAAGTACCAGCAACCGTATTGGCGCTGATTGGGTCAGAGGCATTGCCATTGGCGTCGGTGAACACCGTCGAGCCGGACGGGAAAACGACGCCAGCCCCGCTGGTCGGGGCAGCAAACATTACGAGTACATTGCTTACCGGGTTGCCGAATTGATCGGTGACGGTTACAGACAATGGGGATGCGAAATTCGTATTGACGGTTGTGGTCTGATTGTCTCCGCTCGTGGCATTTACGAATGCGGGTACATCCGCGTTGTTCGTAAGGCTCACATAGCTGGCTGGCGTCGATACTCCGGTAACAGACGCGGATACACCAAAAGTACCTGCAATGGTGTTTGCACCAATACTTTCGGTCGCTTGACCGTTCACGTCGGTAACTACCGTAGCGCCCGTCGGGAACGTTGCGCTCGCGCCCGATCCTGGGGCGGCAAACGTTACGGTGACGCCCGAAATCGGATTGCCGAACTGATCGGTAACCGTCGCCACCAGGGGGCGCTGAAGGCGGTGTTGACGGTTGTGTTTTGATTGTCGCCGCTCGTTGCCGTGACAAAAGCGGGCACATCCGCCGTGTTGGTTAGGCTGGAAAAACCAGCGGGAGTCGGGATGGCGGCTGCAGTCGCCGTGACGCCGAAGGTTCCGGCCACGGTGTTGGCGGTGAGAGTATCTGTCGCCTGACCATTGGCACCTGTCGTGACCGTCGCACCGGTCGGAAACGTTCCGCTCGCTCCGGCGCCTGGCGCGGCGAACGTCACGCTTTCGCCGCTGACGGGGTTGCCGAATTGATCGGTTACAGTCACCACAAGGGGCGCACTATAAGGAGTATTGACCGTGGCGCTCTGATTATCGCCGCTGGTAACGGAGATCATCGACGCCACATCGGCGGTATTTGTGAGACTACTGAACGATGCAGGCGTTGAAACGCCCGATGCCGACGCGGAGATACCGTATGCGCCCGCGGCGGTGTTCGCGGTGATGGTATCCGTCGCCACGCCGCTGCTGTCGGTGACTGCCGTATCTCCCGTTGGGAAAGTCGCGCTACGCGCCGGTAGCTGGAGCCGTGAATGTGACGGTAACACCACTAACGGGATTGCCATATTGATCGGTAACAGTCGCCTTTAGTGGCGACGTGAAGCTTGTATTGACGGTCGTGGACTGGTTGTTGCCGCTTGTGGCCGTGATAAACGCCGCTACGTCACTTTGATTGGTCAGGCTCGTAAACGTGATCGGCGCTCCGACGCCAGCGGTAGAAGCTGAAATATCGTACGATCCCGAAACCGTGTTGGCGGTGATTGGCTCCGTGGCCAAGCCACTGCTGTCCGTGGTCACCGTGGAACCTGAGGGGAATACAGCGCTCGCGCCTGTTCCCGGAGCCGTAAACGTCACTGTGGCGCCGCTCACAGGAACGCCGTATTGGTCTGTCAGCGTAGCCACAAGGCTGGAGCCGAACGGTGTGTTTACAGTTGTCGATTGGGTGCTTCCCGATGTTGGCACAAGAGCGAGCACTGGATCTACGTAGGTAAACGTGTCGGCGGGGCTCGTAGCCGAGGTCTCTGTCGGCGTCACGACAGTCACATCGACGGAGCCTGACGCGGCGGCGGCTGGGGCGGTGACCGTGATGACGCCGTCGTTGACTACTGCCAAATTAGTTGCTGCCGTACTGCCGAAGTCGACTTCTGTTGCTCCCGTGAAGCCAGAGCCGTCGATCTCAATGGTTCGCCCGCCTAGCGTTGACGCGACATTCGGAGTGACTGTAGTCACGACCGGCGTCGGAGTCAAACGGTCCTCCAAGGCTTCGAGCATAGGTCGCGAGGTACGTCGTGGCTGCGGCTTTTTGGGTCGGCTGCGACCTTTTCGCGTGCCTGCAATCGACTTGAGCCAAGAAGGAACGAGCGCGGACATGGCGATTCTCCCAATAACGAGCAAACGTATCTCGGCTTAAGAAACACTTAAACCTCTGAATAGGCCAAGAGCTTGGCTAAACTACGCAGGTCGTGCATTTTGCCCAGTCTAGAGAATTTACCTTAGCGAATTGTACGGTGCAATACATTAATCCGTCTTTACAGGCGTCTGCGCTCGGAAAAACCGCCACAACCGATACCTGCGGCGCAGCTGAGGCCGTTTTCTTCGATCGTTTTGCAAACGATCAAGGAGAGTGGCAAGGAGATTTTGTGTAACTTCACTAAGTTCGGTGTGTGGCGAGTGCGCGCTTCACCTCGCCGCCTTCGATGGGGGACCGTCGTGCCAAAAAACGTGTCTGTGGTGGCGCCACGGTTTGTCAATTTAACACCTTGTTCTGTTTAAGGTTACAATGAGGCAACGACCGTCGCGCCAAATATCACGTGGGTACCACCCCCACCACCGAGATGGAAAATCAAATCCGCCTGGTTAGGGCTAGTGAGCAAGATCGATAGGTGAGACTATTTTCAAAGCCAAACAGTCTTACAATTTTGGATCGCAATAGGAGATTTCCTGCGCCTACTATTTATCTTCGCCGCGCCTTTTCATTCTCAGTACGAAGAAACGCTTTTCTCCCTCTGTCAAATTCCTTTCTAATATCACCGTTTCGGGAATCCTTCTCAGCCGCAATGCATCTAAAGGGTTTTTTGCCTTAAATTGCGTGAATAGGGGGGTAATTCGCATGTCGACCATAGGCGAGTACGGACACTATCAATCGCAAGTGCACTTAGCCTCTATGTGATTTCTCTGTTTTTTTTCATATAGTACCGCGTTTTGTTACTGAAGACGTTCACATTTCTTCACAGCAGGAACCTTGCTTCTCACTATTCAGACTTCTGAAACGCAGATGCATGGAAGAATTGACGAAAAGTCGTGGTTTTTCGCAGTTTTTGAAATTTCGCAATGGAAAGCTCTTCCTGGCACATCGATTGCTAATCACTCTCCCAACTTGACAGCGGGATCAAGTGAGTAACAGCGAAGTCTGCGAGAGTGGAATAAGCTGCTTGACTTGGACCGGCTCTCAAGCACGATCACGAGGTAAGCCTCATACCTCAAATCTAATTGCGATGGGACAGCAGTTGGACGTGTCCCGACGCGAATTAGCTCGTCGCCAGCCATCTTATGGTAGCGAGCAAGTCGATCGTCTTGGAACCAACAATCTCAATTACTGCCTCTATCTGAAGAAGGAGTTCCCCCATGCGCACGTTCATTCAAGCTCTGGCCAAAACGTTCGGGCTCAAGTCCGTTGCTTCGACTCGTCGTCAGGCGAGCACGACGATCCGTAAGCCGAGACTCCATGTAGAAGAACTGGAAAACCGCTTGGTTCCCGCTCCTATAAGCGCCTTGTTGCTGTCGAACAACACAGCCCCAGAGTTTAGTCCACCCGGGGCAGTGGTCGGAACGCTGTCCGCGATGGAAAACGGTAGTGGCCACACCTTCACATATTCCTTGGTTCCAGGCACCGGCTCCTCAGGCAACAACGAGTTCGCCATCAGTGGTAATCAACTGGTTACCAACGACGCCCTCGATAATCAAACTCAGCCGAGCTACAGCATTCTCGTGAACGCCACCGACGAAAATAACCAGACATTCCAACAGAACTTTATCATCAACGTCGCGAATAACCCGAACATCGTTCGCAACGGTTCGACCTTGAATGTGTATGGCACGCCCGGCGACGATACCTTCACCTTTACCGCCGATCCGACGCAAGACTCGATCGTTGTCAATGGTACCACCTACGCCGTCAATAGCTCCCCTGTGAGCACGATCAACATCATGGGTGGCGGCGGCAATGACACAGCCACAATCATCGGCGATACGCAAGGCACAAATTCGCTCGTGATGTCCCCGGCAGCCGCGACCATGACAGGCACCGGTTACCAAGTCAATGTAACGAATGTCAATAACATCACCGGCATCGGCGGCAACAGCGATTCCGCTACGCTCTACGACGCCACGGGCAGCAACAATTTCGTTTCGACCCCTGGGTCGAGCACGTTCTTTGGCGGCACATTCTCTGAAACGGCTACTGGCTTCGGCCAAGTGAACGGCGTTTCCGCGGTCGGCACCAACGACTCCGCAGTCATGTATGATGGCAGCGGCAGCAACGCGTTTGTTGCCTCGCCGACCTACAGCGTCCTCTCGGGAACTGGGTACGAAGATCTCGTAGCTGGCTTCAAGACCGCGTCCGCCCGCGAAGTAAACGGCACCAACGACACCGGTTACCTCTACGACAACTCGGGTACGAACATTTTCACGTCTCATCCAGGAAGCAGCACGTTGACGTCAAGCGACAACAGCTACTTCAACGAGACTGTAGGTTTCCAGGCAGTCACTGCCTTCTCGGCTCCAGGCACGAACGACACAGCGTACCTGTATGACCAAGCCGGAGCCTCAAGCGTATTTGTCGCCACGCCGACGGATGCTCATATTCAGGGACCAGGCTTCTTCAAACAAGTCGTCGGCTTTGGCAAGGTCAACGCCTACGCCTCGGCTGGCAGCAATGACTATGCTTACCTGTCGGATACGGGCGGCTCCAATATCTTCTACTCGTCGCCGACGGCGAGCTATCTCTCGGGCAGCACCTACTTCAACAATGCTGTGGGCTTTACCTCTGTTCAGGCTACATCGGCTCCGAGCGCGAATGACACAGCCACGTTTGTCGGCTCTTTGGCTGGCGGCAATACATTCACCTCGACGACCGCATATTCCTACATGTACGGCACCGGTTACGTAGCAGCTGGCTACGGCTTCAAGAATGTGACTGCCCAGGCAACGAAGAACGACACCGCTAACCTGTATGACGGCTCGGGAACGACTGTTTCTCCCCAGTCGGATACGGGAAGCGTCAACACCTTCCAGGCTCAGGGTAATACTGGAACGTTCTATGATGACAACCAGACCTACAGCACGATGGGGTTTGGCTACGTCAATCTGATCCAAAAGACTGGCGCCTATGACCAGGCCTCGACCAGCGGAGCGGATTACACTGTGTCGGAGAGTGGCAACTGGCACAACGCTAGCTGATTTATGACGTTCAACATAAATCAAATATTGCCGCAATGAAAAGGAGGGGATCTGTATTTCAGATCCCCTCCTTTTTTTGCGCGAGATGAGTGCGCGGGAGACAAACCAATAGCGTCGGCGGATCAAATCAAGCCCGCGCGAGCCAAGGCCCTGGAGAGCTTTGATCACTTTGAAAGTTGTTTGATTAAGTTAATAAATAAGGACGAAATGCTTCAAAGAGCCATTATGTCTGAAACATTGGCTCATTGAAGCGCCAGGCGAATGAGAGAACGGGGATTTGCGATATGTAAGCAGCGAATCGGTCTATGGTCGATTGGGACCGTACCAACTCGATTCGAGTTGAATGGACAATGGCTTGGTTTCAGTCCCTTCGGCGATGGGCACGTGGACCTCGAGCTCGCCGTCATGATACGACGCTCTCACTTGTGCCGGGTCGGTCCGCAGTGGAATTTGCAGAAACTCTTCGAAGTGGCCACAGCGGACTCGGCCCTGGACCGGTTGCTTTTGATCGGCGAAAATCCTCAGCCTGTCGCCTTGAATTTGCACGATCAGTTCGTCCGGCTCAAAACCAGGGATCTCTGCGACGATGACCATTTCCTGAGCTTGCCGTATTACTTTAAGACCCCAAGGCCGCATCCAACTGGTATCGGATCCGAAGGTTTCCGGCTCAACGGCGACGGTGGACTGGCTTCGCGACCTCAAAAGCGCCAATATCTGGGCGTATTCGTCACTCTTGTTCAGAAGAGAGGTTGATGACATGACTGCACCAAAAGCATCCCGTCTGAAGCGCGTTCAGCGGGCCCCGGAGAGAAATTCAACATGTAATTGCGTGAGCAATTTGTATGCCATTCATTTGTCAAAATGTCACGATCGGCACAAGGCTTGCAAAATAATGGGCTAGCGGTGCCGGAGCAGAGACATTGTGTCTTCCGGTGAGCCGCACCACTGTTTCAGAAAGGAGCGCGTCATGGCTCGAAAATATGGGAAGAAGGCAGGGGCGGAAGTGAAAGAAGCAATGCACGAGTACAAGGAAGGCAAGCTGAAAAGCGGCAAGAGCGGCAAGAAGGTCACAAATCCGAAACAGGCAGTGGCTATTGGCCTTTCGAAGGCTCGAAAAGAAGGTGCTAAGGTGCCAAAGATAAAGGGTTAAGAATGGCCGTCCCCGTAATAGAACGTTCATTTTCGATACCGCTCAATTCACACCAGTCCCGAGCGCAAGCGCGGAGTTCGGCGCAAAAGAAACCTGCGCTTGCGGCTTGTGAGATCCACTCCCTTTATAGATTGAAATTCTCAACTCATTGCGTAACCCGGAGTGCGCAGCTACCGGAATTACGGTTCCTCAATGAGTAGCTGTCATGCCCATTAATGTAACACCAATAATTGGTGCCTCATTCAGCTCGCCTCCTATTTGACTTACAATCAACAGTAGCCTCGATACTTATATCCGCACTTTACTACAACGGAGAGACTGCCTTGTTCATCGTGGAGATCCAAACGACCGCCGAGAGGGTGTGCGAGTCGTATCCCACTTACGAAGAAGCCCGGCGCCGGGTGGAGCTGTTTCCAGCGGCGGCGTTGGTGGGAATGCCATTGATCTTCGAGGAGCTGGTAGACGGCTCGCAACGGATCGTGCGAGACGATGGCAAGCCATTGCAATGGCATCGCGTGCCGGAGGCGGAGGATGCCCAGCCGATTCCCGAGGAACCGCTGCCGCTCAGCGCGGACGATGGCTCCTTTGGAGGTGGTAAATGGGTTTTATTGGAGCGCCCAACGCCCCAAGATGACGGTTGGGACGAGGAGCCGCTGCCGTTGAGCTGACGATTTCATGGCCGCTTCATGGTAAATAGGTCCGACGTGTGGCAATAGTAGTCGCCGCCGAGTCGGCCGACGGTGCGTAGCTTGTGCGGATCGACGCGGCCAGCGCTGTCGAGTAATTCGTCCGCGATATGAATAGTCAAGACCTCACCGATGATCAAATTAGCCGACCCCGGCCCGTTGCCGACAGGCACGACTTGACGCACGCGGCACTCCAGGCTGGCCGGCGCCTCCCGTAAGCGCGGCGGACGCACTCGCGTCGACGGCATTAGGCTCAGTCCCGTCAAATCGACCTCGCTCTCGCCGTGCGGCAACTCCTTGGACGACAAATTCACCTGCTCGATTAGATCGGCAATGGCGACGTGGACGACGAATTCGCCGATTTCTTCGACGTTGCGCAGCGTATCCTTTTTGGTGCCGTCACGCTTGAGGCCGGGCGAGAAAACGACGACCGGCGGGTTAGAGCCGAAGACGTTGAAAAAGCTGAACGGAGCTAAATTGATGCGGCCTTCGGCGTCGATCGTGGTCACCCAGGCGATCGGCCGGGGCGTCACCAGGCCGATCAGAGCATGATACGATTCGAGCGGCGGCACCTGGTCCGTGTTGATGAGCATCGCATCTCCTATCTCTTTCCTTCGTTCTTCAACTCTTTGGCTATTCTGGGAAGTCCATGCATTCTCGGCTCGGCATCTTGCGATTGAGGCGGCAAGGGCCGACAATAACGGCGCTGCGTGTTTTAGGTTTACCCCCGGAAGTCGGGGGCTCTATTAAATGACACAAGGAGACTCGGCTATGTCGGTTATCCGCGCTTCACGCTACTTGTCCCTGCTTGGATTGGGTGTTCTGCTCGCTTTGACGTCTGCTGTCCGAGCGGAAGATGAGAAGATCAAGGAAGGCTCGCCTGCTCCAGACATTAAGCTGCAGGCGACGCAGATCGAAAAGGTTCTGCCGGGCAAGAAGGACGCCACCGAGATGAGCCTCAAGGATCTCAAGGGCAAGAACGTCGTTCTTTTCTTCTTCCCCAAGGCGATGACCAAGGGCTGCACAATCGAGAGCTGCGGCTTCCGCGACAAAGCGGCGGACTTCGCGAAATATGACACAGTTCTTATCGGCATCAGCACCGACAAGCTCGAAGACCAGGTCAAGTTCACGGAAAAGGAAAAACTTAGCTACCCACTGTTCGCTGACTCCGACAAAAAGGCGACCAAGGCTTTCGGCGTTCTCAACGATCGTGGCATGGCGAATCGTTACACCTTCGTCATCGACAAGAAGGGGACCGTCCGCAAGATCTATGACAAGGTCAGCGTCGATAAACATCCGGATGAGGTGCTGAATTACGTCAAGGAAAACTTGCAAAGCAACAAGTAAGGGAATTTAAGCGAGTGGCGCGGCGTCAGGCTGCCGTGCCGCTCGCCTTCCCGACCTCTTTCCTGTACGATCGCGGCATGAGCGAAGGTATCTCATCCTCGGAGTCTTCCGAACTGGCGACAAAAATCGGCCTATTGGTCGAGGAACGTGGCTGGAACCAGGAAGAGTTCGCTCGGATCGCGCGACTCAATCGCCACACCGTCCGACAAATTTTGCTACGGGGCGAGCAACGTAAGTTACGGAACGCCACGATCAGCTCGTGCGCCAAGGCCCTTGGCCTATCCGTCAACGATCTCCGCACCGTTCCGATCGAACATCTCCTGCCGCGCATGCGCGAGCGACCATCCGGGCCGGCTGGCGATGATCTACGTGGACTGCTCGACCAAGTTACCCAGCCCGAGCTGCTTGCCTGGCTTCAACGCCACCCCGATCGCGCGAGCCAGCTCCGTGCCGACGAGTTAGCCGAGCTGCTCGCGCTCCAGAATAACGGAGCAGGGCTAAGCGCCTTTGGCGTGGATGGTTTCGTCGAGCGTATAGAGCGACGGCGCCGGCTAATGCAGCGCGTGCAGGAAATTGCCGGGACCGAATATGTCGATCTACTGGACCAGATCGTGGGACTCATTTATGACCGCGTTCGGGCAACGCGCGAGCGAGCTTCGAAACCGTCTTGAATCGGAAGGCCCATCTGGGTAGCGTGGCATGTATGTCACCTTCATCCCCTGCCTCTGAAATTCGCTCGACGCAGCCCCTCTCGAAAACACCAAATGTGAAGCTCGGAAGAAGCACCTTTCGCGCCTTGAGGCATCGCAATTATCGCTTATATTTCTTTGGGCAGATGGTATCGCTGTTCGGTTCCTGGATGCAGACGCCGGCCTTGATGCAGCTGGCCTACGAACAGACCGGCCAATCGTTTTGGCCGTCGATCATTGGGGCGGTGCAAATCCTGCCGACGTTCTTCCTGGGCGGCTGGGGCGGCAGCCTGTCGGACCGAGTGCCGCGCCGCAATCTCATCTTCGTCTGCCAGTCCGGCTTTTTGGTTCAGGCGAGTCTGCTCGCCGTCCTGGCGACCGGTTGGTTCGGCGCGATCTCACCGTGGTCGCTGCTGGTCCTCGCCTGTTTCGGCGGGCTAATCAACGCCTTCGACCTGCCGGCGCGAATGTCGTTTCTCGTCGATATGGTCGGCATGGAAGATCTGGTAAACGCGGTGGCGTTGAATTCCTTGCTTTTCAACCTCGCGCGTGTCGTGGGCCCCGCGGTGGCAATCGGCGTGATGATTTGGCTGGGGCCCGCGGCCTGCTTTGCGTTCAACGCCTTGAGCTTCCTCGCGGTGCTGGCGGCTTTGGCCTTGATGGATCCGATCGCGCAACTGCGTGTCGCCAAAGAGAGCGACAATGCTCCTACCGGCTCGGGTCTTCGCTACTTGACGGAACGGCCAGAACTGGCCCGGGTGCTGATGCTTGCCGGCGTGCTTTGTTTCTTTGGCTGGCCGACCTTGGCTCTGTTGCCAGGTCTTTCGGATCATCGCTTCGACACCGGCAAGGTCGGCGTCGGTTTCATGCTCAGCGCCGTCGGCGTCGGCGCGATGCTCGCCTCGTTGGTGATGGCGGGTTTCACCAGCGCGGAGCGCCGCCGCCTCTATCTTGGCATCGGCGTCGCGCTTGCCGCTCTCGGTCTCTTTGGGCTGGCGCTGGCGCCATCACTTCCGCTGGCGATCGTATGCTGTGCCATCCTGGGCGGCGGCCTGATCCTGTTTTTTGCCACCGGCCAGGCTGTGATTCAACTGGGGGCCAGCGCTCACAACCGGGGACTTCTTCTCGGTATTTGGTCCATGGTCCTTAGTGGCGCGCTACCTTTGGGCAACCTGGTCTTCGGCAATTTGGCGGACCGCTGGAGCGAGGAGATTACGCTCGGCCTCCAGGCGACCGGAATCGTCACAGCCGGGGTCGTGGTGTGGTTGATGATGAGAGTCGGCCGTAAATGATGGGGTTGGTGAGGCACTTCAGAACCGGCATTGCCCCAAAAAGACGCGTGTGTTATTTCACCGGCCTCTTGTTCCAAGATCGCCGGAGATGCCAATGCGCCGATACCTGTCGCGTATACTGCTAATCGTTGGTTTGTCACTAGGGTTCACGAGCACTACGATTGCCCAACTGCAATGTGATAAACCAGTTGCTGAGGCTGGCGCGGTGAAATGTGGTGCCGCGCTGGTGCATCGCTTTCTACTCATCAACACGGGCACAGAGACGATTACGCTCACGGGACTCACGCCCAGCTGCGGTTGCCTCGCCCCCTCGGCCGACCGCTCTGTTTTGAAGGCGGGGCAGGAAAGCGAATTGACTCTGGAAGTCAACACGCTCACCCAGGCATCCGGGCCGCAGACGTGGCATGCGCGGGTTCAATATCGCTGCGGCACGGAGACGCGCGAGCTGAAACTAACTCTAAACGCTCGCATCGAAACCGAAATCCTGGTGACGCCGGCGGCCTTGAACATTTCGACCTCGTCCGCCCTATCGCACGAAATCATCGTGACCGATTTGCGTGATAAACCCTTCGCAATTACGGGCGCTTCGGTTGCTTCGCCGTACATTCACATCACGCCGGGCCATCCGCGGCGAAACGCGGACGGAAAACTGACCTGGTTGGTGACGGTCGACGTTCAATCGGGATTGGCCGAGGGGCGGCATGAGGACCGAATCTTGATCGAAACCGACGACCCCACCTATCCGCGCCTGGTCGTGCCCTTGAGGATTGAGAAGCGGGCCCGCACCCATGTCAGGGTGGTGCCCGAGGAAATGATATTTCAGAGAGTTACTGGATCGCCACAGTCTCGTTTGTTGCTGCTAAGGCCGATCGACGATCAAGAGATTGAGGTTACCAAGCTGAATTGTTTCGAGCCTGGCATTCGCGCCGAGTGGTCGCGCGGGCCCGGCGGACTGGTCTCGATCAAGGTGACGATCGAGACCACCGCAAGAAAAGAAGGCGAGTCGACACTTACGGTAGAGCTGGCGAAGCCGGTCGCCCAGACGCTCACGATTCCGGTGCGCTGGACAATGCCGTGAGGTCTGTGTCAACATTTCCGCAGCACGCCGACCAGGACGCCCAGGATTTTCGTATCCGATTCGGGATCGATCAAGATCGGCCGCATCGCGCCGTTGGCGGGTTGTAGCCAAACTTGACCCTTGTCTTTGTGCAAACGCTTGAGCGTCACTTCGTTTTCGATCATGGCCACGACGCGAGCGCCGTTTTCGGCCGATTCCTGCTTTTTGATTACTACGTAGTCGCCATCATCGATGTGATCCTCGATCATCGATTGCCCGCGCACTTGAAGCGCGAAATGGTCGGGTCCACTGAAGAGGTCGCTGAAGCTGAGTCTCTCATCGCTCGATTCCGTGGCGGCGATCGGCGCACCGGCCGCGACAAGACCGAGCAACGGCAGCTCGGTGCCTCCGGGCGGCCGATGGTCGGCCAATTGAATCGCGCGGGCCTTGCCGCCTTCACGCAGAATCAAGCCTTTTTTCACCAGCGCATTGAGATGACACATGACGCCATTGGGCGAATTGATCTGAAAGGCTTCGCCGATCTCCCGCACCGTGGGGCCATAGCCACGGAGTTCGATTTTTCCGCGGATGAACTCGTAAATCTCTTTCTGACGCGATGTCAGGGTGCTTTGGTCCACCACGATTCACTCCTTCCGAGACAGGGGGCGAAGGGCTTGTTTGTGCGCGGCCGAGATTGGCAGCGCTTCGTCGAAAGCATAGTTACACTGAATCTTAGTATATTAGACGTCCGTACACACGCAAGAGTTTTTTTGGCAATCGCCGTTTTTTTCGTTATTGTCAACAAATGAGGAACAAGTCGAAATGTTCGCATAAGGTCTTTCCGAATGCCTCCCGATGCATCGCAACCTGTCTGGTTTAACGCAGTATTGGCTGCGGTGGTCGAGCAGCGCGACCTCCATACCGCGGAGATGCGGGACCTTATTCAGGGACTTTTGGCGGGAAACCTGGCGGAGGCGGAATCCGCGGCGCTGCTCGTCGCCTTGCGAATGAAGGGGGAGTCCGCCCAGGAGTTGGCCACCGCAGCCCAGGTTATCCGCGAACAGATGGTGCCGTTGGCGACGCTGCGCGGCCCATTGCTCGACACATGCGGTACTGGCGGCGATGGTTCGAGCACATTCAACATCAGCACGACCACCGCGATCGTCGTCGCGGCCGCCGGCGTTCCGGTGGTGAAGCATGGCAATCGAGCTATCTCGAGCCGGTCGGGAGCGAGCGACGTTCTCGGCATTTTGGGTGTGCCGTTCGACGGCGGCGCGGCGGCAGCAGCTGCCCGCCTGGAGCGTCACGGCATCGCCTTTTGTCACGCGCCGGATTATCACCCCGCTCTCAAAGGGATCGCGGCGCTGCGACGCCGACTGGCGATACGAACGATATTCAATCTTCTCGGCCCGCTGGCGAATCCAGCTGGGGCGACATTTCAATTGCTCGGCGTCGGCCGACCGGCGTGGCTCGATCCGATGGCCGGCGCCCTCGCCCGGCTTGGAACGAGCCGGGCCTATCTTGTCTCCAGTCGAGACGGACTCGATGAAGTAAGCCTGTCAGCGCCGACGTTGGTCCGGGAAGTGCATGAAGACAAAGTAACGAGCCACGAATGGACAGCGGCGGACTTCGGCCTCGAGTCCTGCCGATTGGACGAACTTCGAGCCGACGGCCCCGAGCAAAGCGCGGCGACCATACGATCGGTACTGAAAGGCCAGCCCGGCGCTGCGCTGAATGTGGTGCTGGCCAACGTATCGGCCGCGCTCATGGTCGCCGGAAAAGTAACGAGCTTAAAAGCGGGAGTGGCGCAGGCGCGCGCGATCATTCATGAAGGCCGCGCCCTTGACCTGCTCCGAGAAATCACATCAAGCGCTCGCATAAAACGATAATGGAGAGGTTCAATGCCGCAAAAGGTTTTGCTGGTAAACGATCCGGGGATCGACGGCGCCTTTGCAGTTACCCTGGCGGTGCATGATCCATGCCTCGAGGTCCTTGGCCTCGCGGCCACGGCGGGCAATGTCTCCGCGGAACAGGCGACGCGGAACGTCCACATTCTGATCGAGTCGCTCGACCCGCCGCGCTGGCCGCGGCTCGGAGCGGCCATCCCGGTGAATTACGACATCAGCGCCACGAATTTGCATGGCCGATGTGGCCTGGGCGGAGCCGATCTCCCTTGTGCCCAATTGCATCATCCGCATCCGAGCGACAAGCTCATCAGCGACCTGATCCGTCAATATCCCAAGGAAATCACAGTAATCCTGATGGGCCCGGCCACGACGTTCGCACGGGCCCTCGACCGGGATCCGGAGCTGGTGAACATGGTCGAACGGATCGTGATGTTGGGTGGCGCCTGGCGCGAGCCGGGCGACGAGACCGCCGCCGCCGAATTTCATTTCGCGTGCGATCCCCAGGCCGCGCGTCAGGTGATTCGCTGCGGCGCACCCGTGCTATTGCTCCCGCTCGACGTGACGCGCAAGCTGATCTTCTCGCCGCGCGACCTGCTACATCTGCCGGCGCCGGAATCGCGTGCGTCCCGTTTTTTGAGCCAGATCGTGCCATTTGGGATTGGGGCCTCGTCCGGCCTGTTTGGCATCGAGGGGTTTTACTTGCTCGATGTTCTCGGCGTGGTGGCCGTGTCCAAACCCGACGTGCTGACGACCAAGTCCGTCTATGTCGACATCGAACTCCGCGGCGACCTGACGCGCGGGTTGAGCCTGATCGACACACGCTGGTCCTGCCCAGAGAAACCAAACGTCGAGATGGCGGTCAGCGTCGACGTGAGCGCAGTGCGACGTTACGTCGGGGACATTCTGGAAGGCGCGGGACAAAAGGCGGAGTGAAGCGGTGTCACAAGCTCCCCTCGCCCCCGTACATCGGGGGAGAGGGGCTTCTTCGCATCCTTAAAAAAACCTCGTCTTGTACGTTCTCACCCCCCTCGCTAAGGTAGCGACCGTCGTGAGGGCACCTCGTGCCAGGATGGTGCGATCGGTTAGACCCCGTAAGTCTACCGGAGCCTTTGCGATTCGCTACGAGCCGACTCAGCCTCTCTCGATCCACTCCTCGAATTCCATCCCGTCCGAACGCCTGCGGTCCGATCCCGCGCTGAGCGGTTCGTTGCTCGTTGGAGGTCCTTGATCTCCGCAGACCCGGAACCTCGTGCAAGGAAGCACTTATGGCTCGCGCCAGCTTTATTCTCGCGCTGTCTTGCTGCGCGCTCAGCGCTACCTTGGCTCTCGCCGGCCCACCTGAATTAGGCGGGGCCGATCCTCACGCCAAGATTATGACCGCCCTCGAGGTGCAAAAGGCCTTCGAGCAAGGCCGAGAATATCTGCAGCGGGGCGATTATCGATCGGCAGTCGAAGTTCTCGAAAATAGGGTCCATTTGATCGATGGCAATCGGCGCTACGTGGAAGCGCTCCGCGATGCTTATTTAGGCTATATAGCGGAGCTCAAAAAGGCTAATAGAATGGCGGACGTCGCTCGCTATCAAGAGCGACTCGAAGTGATCGACCCCGGTGCACGATTAGTGCGAAACAGCGTGGCCGCGACTTCGACCCCTGTCGCCACGGTTCCGCCGGTCAATCTCGATAAAACGTCTTCGATCGCGACAAATCCCGCGCCGGCGCCGCAGTCGGCGGTAACGCCAATGGCGCCCGCAGTTGTGGTAGCCGTCGCGCCCGCCGCGCCGACGGAAAAAACGACGGCACGAGCGCAGTCCTCAGAGGTCATCGTCGCGCGGGGCAAGGCGGACGACGTCTTCAGCGATAAAAACAGTCTCGAGAATCATCAGGCGCGTGCCCTGGTCGAAAAAGGCACGCAGGCGTTTCTGGCGACCCGGTACGATGAAGCGGCCCTGCTCTTCGCCCAGGCCCATCGCCTCTGCCCGGCCGAGTGTGCGAGCATCGGGGCCCAGTGGGGTTACTGTCGACTCTTCGCCGTGCAGCAAGCGCTCGACAAGCTCGACCCAAAGACGCCCGCCCCCAAGCAGCTCGAACAGGAAGTTCGTGTCGCGGTTTCGCTCGCGCCGAAGCTCGAAGGCGAAGGTAACAATCTTCTCAAGCGCATCCAGGGCCAGCCAGGATCAGCGATTCGGAAAAACGAGGCAAGCAGCGTCGTCGCGGTCCGTCACACGCCGCGTAAACAGGGTCAAAATTACTCTCTCGCCGAAACGACGAATTTTCGGATCTTCCATAATCAGAAGCCCGAGTTTGCCGAGCGGGTGGCCCAGGTCGTGGAAGAGGCCCGAACCAAGGCCTCGGTGAAGTGGTTTGGTGACGACGGCGGAACCTGGACGCCGCGCTGTGACATTTATTTGCACGCGACCGGTCAAGACTACGCCGAGGCGACGCATACGCCTGCCAGCTCACCGGGCCATTCCTCGATCAATCGTGCTCAGAACAGCGACAAGATCGTGAGCCGCGGCATCGACGTGCATTGCGATAATCCCAATATGCTATTATGCGTGCTGCCTCACGAGACGACGCATGTCGTTCTTGCCGGCCGATTTGGGGCTAATGACATTCCTCGTTGGGCCGACGAAGGTATGGCCGTCCTCAGTGAGCCCCGCGAGCGCATCGATCGGCATCTCAAGAATCTCTCCGGCTTCGCGCAACAGCAACAGCTCTTCTCGACGGGTCCCTTGCTTCAGTTGCCTGACTATCCCGAAGGTCGCTATGTCGGTGTGTTTTACGCCCAAAGCGTTTCGATCGTCGAATTCCTCTCGACGCGCAAGGGGGCCGTTGTCTTTAGCCGGTTCTTGCGCGAAGGCATGGAGAGCGGCTATGAGCCTGCTCTGCGAAAGTATTACGGCCTGTCGGGCTTCAAGGAATTGGACCTCGCCTGGCGCCAGGCGACGTTTGGCGAGACGGCGACGGTTGCCGCGCGGTAGAGGAACGCGATTGTCGCTCTTGCATTCCGCCGACGCCACGCTATAAGCCCCAATCTTGGATTGCATTGCGCCCTTGCTAATAGATTCCAATCACGTATTCGAGGCATCGAGCCGCCAGGGAGACACTGTATGGCCTGGTACTGGCAATCTGCATCAGCCATGATCGTGGGTGCCTTCCTGGCGACCGGTTGCGGTAGCAACGCGATCCAGCTTGTGCCCGGTGATCTGCCGCATGACATCGCGCAGACGGGCAAAGGCGAAAATATCGACCTTCTCGTGAGATCGCAGAAGCCAGACCTAAATCCGAATATCAAACAGGTCGTGGACCTGCGACCAGATCGACCGGCGTCGGTGACGACCGAAACACCGACCGCGCGCGTCATCGCGCTGGTGAACCATCAAACGATCTTTGAAATGGAAGTCACGTCCGCCAGCTATCAACAGATGGCGGAGATCGCTCAACTCCCAGAGCCGGAGCGCTCACGGCGCGGCGCGGAAATTTTCAAGACGACGCTGGATCAAATCGTCGATCGTGAAGTTGTGCTGATGAACGCCGATGAGACGCTCAAAAAGAACAACCCCAAAGTGCTCGACAAACTCCAGGAAATCGCCAGCAAGGAGTTTGAAAAGCAATGGTTGCGACCCATCCAAAAGAAGCTGGGGCTCAAAAATGATGAGGAATTCAAGGCGTTCCTCAAGTCGCAAAATCTAGAGCTAGGCATGGTCAAACGCCGCTGGGAACGCGACTTCATGGCGATGGAGTATTTGCGCAACCGTGTCTCAGGCTACGTCGATCAGATCGGTCATTTTCAGGTACAGGATTATTACGAGCGGCATCCCGAAGAGTTCCAAGCCGTCGACAGCGTGCAATGGCTCGACCTGTTCCTGAGCACGGCCGACCCCAAGCACCCAACGCGTGAGTCGGTGCGTGAAGCAGCCGAGAGCATCGCGAGCAAAATTCGCCAGGGCAACAACTTCCTCGATTTCAAATCGTTGGATAACGGCGATAGCAGCCTGCGTGGCTGCAAAGGCGAAGGCGAACGCCGCGGCGACATTCGACCTCCCGAGGCGGAACAACGATTGTTCAGCATGAAGGACGGCGAAGTGGCGGTCGTCGAGACCGACCGCGGCTGTCGCGTTATCAAGCTAGTGAAACGCCAGTATGCGGGCCCGATGCCATTTGATGAAAAGACTCAAAAACAGATCCGAGATAAGCTGCGTGGGGAGACATTCCAGCGCGAGATGAAACGAATGGTGGCCCAATGGCGCCGCGAGGCGATCATCATTTATCCGAAGGATGGGAAGTAAACCAAAGTAGACGCGGCTCTTGCCGCGTCTCTCCTTGTTAACGCTACATCTCGCGTCGCTTCGTTTATAGACGCGGCATCTTGCCGCGTTTTTACATATTTACGCGGCATCTCACGTTTTTTCGTTTTTACGCGGCAAGATGCCGCGTCTACCTTCATGAATTAGATGATGGCTTCGTCATCGCCCCGGTCTGTTGCGTTGGCTCGGAGGCTGGAGCAGCGGTGTCAACCTGACGGAGCAGCGTTTGCATGCCGTTTTTCAGCATGTCGCGCTCGACGGTCCGGGCGTCGACCTGAAGACGAAGAGCATCACGCTCTTTGATCACGTTTTTCTGCATCTCGACGATTTTTTGCAGGCTTGCCGTCTCCTCGCGCAAGGCCAGCACCTCGTGCGCGGCCTGTTCACGGGCCTCTTGAATACCGCGTGACTGTGTTTCCAATCGTGCGTACTTGGCTTCGAGTTGTTTGATCCGTTCAGACTGAGCCTGAGGAACGCCATTGCCTTGAGCGCAGCCCCAGAGGCCGAGCGAGAGAACCGCGAACACGGCGAAGACTTTCGTTTGTCGAGTCATGGTTGATTACTCCTGGTGCCCGGAGCCACCGCTTTGGGTCGAGCCGCGGCTTCGTGTGCCAATTTTGAGGAAAATGTCGATAGAACGATCCAAGGCCAAGCGACAGTGTCTCTGCATTACGCCCAAACCCCGTGATCGCTCAAGTACAGTATCGGTTACCACGGCGCTCGAACTTTACCCAACTTCGTCAATTGGAATGAATTGCCAGGGGCACGCCGTCTTCGTGTTGCCCCTGAAGTGCCCGACCTGCCTCAAGCGCCGAGGCCTCCGCTACGAATTCGATTGCACAACGAGGCCGCGCACCGTGTCGAGAAATGCTTGAGACTCAGAAGGTGGAAATCCCTCGCGGGCAAAGCGTGCCTGATCACAGCGCTCCAGGATGGCCACAATTTGTGGCTTTCTGTCGCGTAATGCGTCGAGACTCGCGACTGCATGCGCGAGTTCGCTCGTCGTCTGTTGAAGTGCGGAAAGATTGAAGCGTTCGGCCAGGTAACGACGCAGGACTTGGGATGCGTCCGCATAAAGCCAGCGCGTGTCGGTCTCGTGTGCAGTGAGCAATCGATGCTGGAGCTTATCCAACGCTTCCAGCGCGAGAGCCTCTGCGGTCGGCAGGGCAGTCCTCAGCCGAGATCGGCGACGAGAAAAAACCAGGGCGACCGTTCCGATTACACAGCCTACCGCGAGCCAAAGCAACCAATAGAATGGCGGATCTACCTCGGGCTCCGGCGGCGACTCGAGTGGCCGTAGCATTTCGCGTGTCTCGGCCAAAATTCCTGACCACTGACCCTTCTGCCACGCCGCGCGCACGTCTTCACGAAACTCGCACGACACGTTTGGAAGTGGCGCGAAGCCAGGTTTCAGTTGCGTAAGCTGGATTGTTTGTGTCTCGAGCCGTCTACCCTTGATCGGCCTGACTTCCGTGGTTCGCTCGACGTCCCAAATCTCGGCCGGATTCGCCAAAACAGCGGGCTTCCCTTCGAGCCCAGGGGGCCCTTCGATTTCCAGGCGCAGCGTCACTAGGGCGTATCCGGGAGCGGGCGATGGTTGCTTGACGTGGACACCGAGTCGAGCTTCGATGGCGCCGAATGTTTGTGGCGGCAGCCAAACGAATTCGCTCTCGGGCGCGTGAAATTGGACTAACAAGAGAAAGAGGATCCCCATTGTCATGATCTCCGGCGCCGACCCTGGCGCAGGCGAAAGAAGCGGATCAGCGCGTCGAGATGGCCCCCGGCGGTGTCGACCTCAATGAGGTCGACGCCCGAAGACCGCGCCAGCTGGCGGACGGCTTCCGAGCGCTCGTCGGCTGCGGCGCGATAGGCCTCCCGAACAGCCCGGCTGCTCGTGTCAATTAGGATATGCGCCCCGCTCTCGGCATCCTCCAAATCGACCAGACCCACAGCGGGCAAATCACGCTCGCGCGGGTCGGTGACGCGCACCGCTATCAGATCATGCCGACGGCCCGTCCGGCGAAACGCTTGCTCGTAATTGCTATCGAGAAAGTCGCTGAAGAGGAAGACCACCGATTTGCGATGCAGAATGCGATTGAGAAAGTCGAGGCCTTCGCGCAGACAGGTGCCTTGCTCCTTCGGACGAAAGAACAGCACGTCGCGGATGAGCCGTAATACATGGCGGCTTCCTTTCCGTGGTAGCACGAATTGCTCTACTTTGTTGGTGCATTGGACGAGGCCGACGCGATCGTTGTTGGCGATGGCGCTGAAAGCGAGCACCGCGGCCAATTCCGCAGCCACCTCGCGCTTCTGCTGGGAGCGCGTGCCGAATTGATTGCTGCCGCTGCAATCGACGACGAGAACGACGGTTAATTCGCGCTCTTCAATGTAGCGTTTGACGAACGGATGGCCGGCGCGGGCGGTCACGTTCCAATCAATGGTGCGCACGTCATCGCCCGGCTCATAAGCGCGGACCTCTTCAAAAGCGATGCCGGCCCCCTTGAACACGGAGTGATATTCCCCGCCCAAAACGTCCTCGACGGCGCGGCGGGCTTTCAATTGCAGGCGACGGATCTGTCGAAGGACTTCGCGCGGAAGCATGGGACGGGAAACCTGGGGTTGAAACGTTGCGCTTGGGGCTGGTGTTCTGAATCGGAAGTTCGTTCAATAAATCGCAAGCTGTGGCCGGGGTCGGAGTACCGACCCCGGTGTGGCCTTAACGATTCTGGAGAACCGGGTTCGGAGTACCGACCCCGGCCACAGTCTCCTGCGAGTACGGGGCGAGGGGCTTATGGAAGAGTCTCTCACTTGGCCGTGCTCGCTTTCGCGGCCGCCTTCGCCTTGGCCGTCTCTTCACCTAGCCGCTCCGCGCGGGTCAAGAACGGCGCCATGACGAAAAGCAGCATCACGACTGAGATAACGCACGCCTGGATGAGGGCGTGGGCCGATTGAAAATTCAACACGACCCAGAGCACGACAAACCAGACTCCGATATAGAGAAGATTCACGATGAGATTCGCAACCACGCTGCCGCCCTGCGTCGTGGTGATTTGGCCGACGTTCATCATGGTGCGGCCCTGTTTGTCGCGATAAATGAGGTAGGATGCTCCCAAGTCCTTTTTTACGTTACCCTTCTCATCACGGTCCGGCTCGAAGATACTCTCCTTTTCATCCTCGACGATGGTGATCTTTTCCAACGGTGTCAGCAGTTTCTGCTCGCCGTTTCGATATTCCACCCTACCAGGCCCGGTAACTACTTTTTTATAGGTCGCTTCTTTGCCTTGATAGACGGCCTTCAACTCCGGCAGGTAATCGGTGGTGCGATTGGCGCTATGCTCCGTGAAGATGCGAAAGCTGCCGGGGAAGGCGTAGTTGAGGAAAACCCAGAACATCATATAGAGCATGACGGCTCCGCCAGCGGCGGGAGCGCGCCAGTAGATCTGTTCGACCGGTTGACTGTAGATGTAGCCCTGATACCAGATCGTCCACGCCGCCAAAAGAACGCTGAGAACGACACCAGTTAGCAACAAAAGGAGCATGAGCGTCAGCACGGAGAGATCCTCGCGGAGAAAGCAGCAACCAGAGAGGGAGAACCCTCCAACTCAACATATCGCGCGGTGACGCAGGGATGGAGGGCTTTGAGATACTACTCCTGCAAAACATCTCTTTACGCGGTGAAGGCCGTTGCTATAGTGCCCAGCCGCGTCCGGGCTTGTGTCCCCGGGGCGTACGATCTCTTTTGGCCTTAGCGGAAAATACGGACCATGATCGCGACCTTGTTCCTGTACAGTTGCGTCCTGGCCCCGGCACAGTTTCCGGAGCGACCGGGTTCGGTGGCGGCCATGCCTCGCAATGAATGGCAGCCGGAAACTCGTCTGACGCGCGGCCAAGAACTCTACTATCGCGGCACAATCGACGAGTTCTCCTCCGGCAGCGGTGTGCAATTCACACGCTCCTATCGACTCGAGTCCCGCGTTTTTGTCCTGGAAACAGCCGCAAAGGAGGCCTCGGTCGCGTTGCTGACGATCCTGAAATCGCGCGAAATAACGCCTGGCCGGCCGGCGGGAGCAAGCGACGCGATGCCCTCGTCGGTTCGATTGGAGCTGGCGAAGGTCACCATCCGCGGCAAGGTCATCGCCGACCCCTCGATCACAAATGTGCCCGTGCAAGGCGTGCCGACGATCGAGTGTGGCGCCTTTCTCGAATTGCCGGCGCGTAAATTGGCAATCGATCAAACCTGGGAAGTCAGGGAAGATGGCAAACCAGGCCAAAGCTGGAAAGTGACCGCTCTGGAGCAGGTGAACGGCGCGTCGTGCCTGAAACTCGTCGGCGAACAACAGTCCGACGACTGGGACGCGCCGCGGGCCGATCGGGCGGCGTGGCACCGCCAGGATATTGTCTGGATGGGAGTGCGAACCGGTTTCGCCTACCGCGTCGAGCGGACGATCGAGCGCCGGGATCCGGCGCACAAGGTGCCGACGCATCGTAGTCTTTTGCGCTACGATCTCGATAGTAGCATGAGCTACAACGGCGACTACGAAGAGCGCGCGAGCGACATCCAGCAGGCACGTGCTTTCGCCGAAAGTGCCGCCCCGTGGGTCATGAATCCGACCCGTTATGCTCCTCAGCTGAACACGCTGCTCTCACGAATCAATGCCCATCTCGACCAGCATCCGGCGCGGACGCCGTATCGGGAGGCGGTAGTGCAGGTCAAGAAACGTGTCGAAGCCGCAAGGCGCGGCGAGACGCCGCCAGCGCCGCCGAGCGAAGATCCGACGAATGTGGGTCGCGCGGCTGCCGCCGTCGGCAATATCGCCCCGGATTTCTTGGCAACTGATTTGGCAACGGGTTCGACGACACGCCTCAAGTCGCTGCTAGGTAAGCCGACTTTGCTGATCTTCTATAGCCCAACCGCTCCCATTTCTTCCGAAGTGCTCCGCTTCGGCGAGCGTTTGAGCGAGACCTATCACGGCAAAGTGCAGATCGTGGGCATGTCGGTTTCCTCGAACAAGCAAACCGTTCTCAAGCAGCGAGACGATTTGAAATTGACCTTTCCGGTCCTCGACGGTGCAGGCCTACTGTTCACCTACAGCGTCGAAGGGACGCCAAGCATGGTCCTTCTCGATGAAGCGGGAATCGTGCGGTTGCTTCATCCCGGCTGGGGCAACGGCACGCCGAGCGAAATTACCGACGAATTGCGAAGGTGCCTGAAATAGAGCCGTAAACGTTTATTGATCTTCAGTCAGTTTGTGTCATTGAGAGCCGAGCCTGAAGCGTCAGCGAAGGACATCATACCGAGGTAGTGCCGCTTCGCTTTCACTTCAGGCTCGGCAACGAGTCTCCGTTATCGATGACATTCATGGCTTGAAGATCAATAAACGAAGTCAAGCGTGTGACGCTACACCTCACACAGGCCGCATAGTCCGTTCGTTGTCCCCTCGAATTCGCCCACTCATTTCACACATCTGCTTGTTTTTCGGCTAAGCGTGACGATAGGATTAGTTGCGGACGTGGAGGTCGAAGGGAATCGATTCTGCTCCGACAGGATGTAGCCATGACCGACTTCAAGATAGAATCGAGCGGGCGGCGTTGCGTCGTCACAGGCCGGGAACTGAAGCCGGGCGAAAAGTGCTTCAGCGTGTTACGCGCGGAGGACGGCAAGTTCGTTCGCTCTGATTATAGCCCAGAAGCCTGGCAGGGCGAACCGGCGGATGCCTTCAGCTTTTGGGCCGGCCGGGTGCCTGGAGCGGAAGGTCGGCGCCGGCTGACGATCGACGACGATCTCCTCTTCGATTGTTTTCAGAAGCTCGAAGGCCAGGATCAGCCGAGCCGCCAGAGTTTTCGTTATGTCCTCGGGCTGTTGCTGCTGCGGCGCAAACGACTGGCGTTGCAGGAGACGACGACCGAGGGTAATGTCGAGTTGCTGACGCTGCGTGAACCGAAAACGGGTACGCGGCACCGAGTCGTCAATCCGGGCCTCTCGGACGACGAGACCATGCGTGTGCAAGAGGATGTCTTCCAAGCTCTCGGCTGGGAGTAATTCTCTCCTACATCCCGACCCAGGGGTATTCTGATGCGACAGTTCACCGCCTATCTTGCGTTCGGCACACTGTTGCTGGTGTCAGGATGCGTCGCGCCCTGGATGAAGCCGGGACCGACTCCCCCGTCCAATCAACCGACGCTTTCCAAGGAGCCAACAGCCGCCGAGCTAGTCGGCTATCTCAATACAAATTCGCGCAAGCTCCAAGCCTTCACAGCTGGTGTCGACGTCACGGCCTCCCAGAATGGGCAGTCGTTCGGCCTTGATGGCCTCGTCGCCTGCCAGAAGCCCCAGAGCTTCCGCCTCAAAGCCAATATCCTGGGCAAATCGGGCGTCGACATGGGTTCGAACGATGAAGAATTCTGGTACTGGATCAGCAAAGCCGATCCGCCCTATCTGTTCCATTGCTCGTATAGAGATCTGCCTTCGGTCAAGAATATGCCGTTCCCCTTCCAGCCGGATATGGTCGTGAAGGCGATGGGCCTCGCGGATTATGACGTCAGCAAATGCACGGTCCAGAGCAAGGGTGCTGTCGTTAGCCTGATCGAGACGTCGGAATCCGCCCAGCGTGATCCGATCTATAAAGTCACGATGTTCAACCGCAACGCTACCGGAAGCAAGCCGGTCGTTACGGGCCATCTGCTGATGAACAAGAACAGCAAGGTGATCTGCAGAGCCGACATCGATGCCGTGCAAGTCGACAAGGCCACCGGCGCGGTCCTGCCGTCGATGGTGCGCTTTAGCTATCCCGATGAAAAGCTCGATATGACGATGCGGTTTTATAACGTGCAATCGACCAAGTTCGAGGGAGCGCAGTTCGACTCGATGTTCACGCGCCGCGATCTGAAGATGCAGTCGTACGATCTGGCCCGCGGACTGGATGGAGCACCCGGTGCGGGCTCAATCGGGGCGAATAATACGAGCTTGCAGCGGACCGGCAGCTGGACGCGCTAAAGCTCCTTCATTTCGAGGCGAGCAGTCCGCCGCCTCTTGGCCGCTTCGTAGCCCAATCCTACAATGCGTGAACACGTCAGCTTCGCCGATTGATCGGCGGCTCAATTGTTCCTTGAAAGGATAACTCACAATGAAAACTCTGTTATCACTCAGTCTTGCGCTCTGCTTTGGTCTCGTGGCATTGGCCGATGACAAAAAGGAAACCAAGTTCGACGCCGCCAAGCTGGTCGGCGACTGGACCTACGTCGAAGGCATGCGCTCGGGCGACAAAGTCGAGAAGGATCATTTGGCCGGGGTCGTGACATTTGAAAAAGACAAGGTCATGGTCCCAGCTGGACCAGACGCCAAATTCGTGATGGCATTCAAGATCGACGACAAGGCGACACCTGCCACGATCGACATGGAAATCAAGGACGGGCCCGTGAAAGAAGGAAAGGCTATCGGCATCATTTCAGTCGATGGCGACAACCTGAAGATTTGCTACGTCGTCGAAGGCAACAAACGACCGGCCAAGTTCGAGTCGACGAAAGACAATAACGCCTTCTTTTTTACATTGAAGAAGGCGAAGGCTAAGTAACCCTTCAAGAACCGAGCCTGAAGCGTCAGCGAAGGGGCTTATAAAGTAGACGCGGCATCTTGCCGCGTTAATCCAGTACGACGCGCATCTTGCTGCGTTAATCCAGTACGACGCGCATCTTGCTGCGTTAATCCAGTACGACGCGCATCTTGCTGCGTTAATCCAGTACGACGCGCATCTTGCCGCGTTAATCCAGTACGACGCGCATCTTGCTGCGTAAAGAGCCACCACTAATACGCGGCAAGATGCCGCGTCTACTTTATAAGCCCCTTCGCTGACGCTTCAGGCTCGGTTTTTAGTCCTTTTCCGCGGAATTTTTCTGCACACTTCCCCATTTGTGATTTATACTTCATAAAGGCCAAATCCGGTCGGATAGGGCTGCCGCGCTTTCATCTTTCTTATCGTGGCTGCTGCCGACGGAAACGTGATCTGTCTTCTCCCAAGCGAAAGGCAAACTATGATGGAAACGATTCAAGGGGAACTGGTGCCAAGCGGCGGAGGCGACTCGATCCCGCTCTTCAAGGAAGTCCTCACCGTCGGCCGCCGCGAGAAGTGTGATATTCAGCTCGATTTCCCAAATATCTCAGGCATGCATTGCGAGTTCCGCTTTCGCGACGGCTATTGGTATATTCGCGATCTGAATAGCACGAATGGCATCAAGGTCAATGGCATGCGCACGCAGGAAAAGTTGCTACACCCCAAAGACGAAATCACTATCGGCAAGCGCCGCTACACGATCTCCTACGAGTTGCCGTCGAATCGAAATATGCTCGAGGAGATGGAAGAGGATTTCATGGGCACGTCGCTGCTCGAGCGTGCCGGCCTGGAAATGCCGCGGCCCGACAAAGACAAACGTGCCTCGAAGAACTTCGATCCGGCGGATTTTCTGTTGGATGATGATGACTAATCAGAGCGCTTTTGCTCACCAGCGCCAGCGCAAGCGCGGGGTTCGAAGGCTCCGAACCCCGCGCTTGCGCTGGCGCTGGTGAGCAAGGTGCTGAATAGCAATCTCACCGAAACAAATTTGCCTCGAACGGGAACGGCAGTAGGTCCTTCATCCAATGCGTTCCCTTGACCTCGTGCAAGTTGGCGAGGATCACCTCCAGGTTGCCGCCGAACTCCCATAAGATTTGTCGACAAGCGCCGCAGGGCGGTGTTGGCGCATCGACATCGGCGGTCACACATATTCTTGTAAATTTACGCGCGCCTTCCGAAATCGCTTTCCAGACGGCCACTCGCTCGGCGCAGACCGTCAAGCCATAGCTGGCGTTTTCGACATTGCAGCCTGTAAAGATGCGGCCATCGTCCGATTCCAGGGCGGCGCCGACCTTGAAGTTGGAAAAGGTGGCGTGGGCGTTGAGCCGTCCGGCTCGCGCTGCCTCGACCAGGCGGCTCAGGTCGTTTTGCATTGCTGTATTCTCCCTTCTCATAAAAACATCCCCGCGATCGCCGCGTTGACGAGCGTCACCAGAAAGCCCGCGAGCAACGCGCGCGGCCCAAGGCGGGCCAGGTCGGCGCGGCGTGTCGGCGCGAGTGCGCCGATACCGCCGAGCTGGATGCCGATCGACGCGAAGTTGGCGAAGCCGGTCAGGGCGTAAGTGGCCAGAATTTGGCCCCGGGCACTCATTGGATCTCCGACATCGGCGAAATTCTTGAACTTCGTAAAGGCGACGAACTCGTTGGCCACGAGTTTCAGGCCGAGCAGGTCAGCCATCTTCGGCACATCGGTGCCATTGAGACCTAGCAAGTAGGCTATCGGAGCGAAGACGAAGCTAAAGATGCTGGCCAACGTCAATACAGGAACCGAGTAATCCTTCGGTAGAAGATAGTAATTGAGGGAAAAGCAGATCGTTTGCAACACGTAGTCAAAAAGAGCAATGAAGGCGAGAAACGCGATCAACATGCCGGCGATATTGATCGCCAAGCGGACACCGTCCGACGCCCCTGAAGCCGCGGCGTCGATGGCGTTGACATGCGGATTCTCGATCGGCGCCGTTTTCACGATTCCGGCCGTCTCGGGTATCCGGGTCTCCGGCAGCAAGATCTTGGCCATGTAGAGGCTGCATGGCGATGCCATAACGCTGGTGGCGAGGATCGCCACCGCGTCCGCGCCCATGCCGATGTAGACTGCCATTAGGGCGCCGGAAATGTGCGCCATCCCGCCGACCATGAGCGTGAGTAGCTCCGACGTCGTCATGCGCTCGATGTAGGGCTTCACCATCAATGGAGCTTCGGTCTGGCCCATGACAACGTTGGCCGTAACCGAGAGCGTCTCCGCGCCGCTCGTGCCCATCAGGTAGCGCATCACCCAGGCGAGCAAGCGGACGACTTGCTGTAGGATGCCGAAATGATAAAGCAGCGTGAAGAACGACGAAACGAATATGATCGTCGGCAGAGCGCGAAAGGCGAAGATAAAGTCGCCGCCCTTCGGATCGGCGAGTTTGCCGAACACGAATTGGGCACCGACGTCCGAGAACGCGAGAAATTGCTTGGCGACATCGGCGATGGCTTTGAAAAACTCGAATCCTGGGCGGACGCCGTTGATCTCGAACTTGAGGACGAAAAGCACTAACAGCAATTGGAGCGCGAACCCCCAGCCAATGGTGCGCCAGTTGAGCGATTGCAGGCTCGTCGAAAAGATCGCGGCCACGGTAAGGAAACACAGGACTCCGAGCGCGGACTGACCGCGCGGTCCTAGCACGTCGGCGCCGAAAACAGCCGTTACGGTGAGGAGAAGCGCGACGAGGGTAAGGGCGAGACGCCAGGAGAGGGGGGTTGGCGGGCCGAGGGAGAGAGGAACCTCCGTGGGCTTGGCGCTCGGCTTGGATTCGGTGTTTGATTCCATCAAAGATCTTTCTTAGTATTTACGAGCCGCGCACGGAGCGCAGCGCAGGAAGCTATCCAAAAAGTCACGTCCCCCTACCCAGGGTGCGCTTCGCGACCCTGGGTAGGGGGACGCGATTTTCGGGGTAGCTTCCTGCGCTGCGCTCCGTCTGCGGCTCAATAAGCATTACGCAATCGTCTCCAACACCAACGGGATTTCCTTTGGCCGGTCGTCACTGATTTTGCACATGTCTTTCAACAAGGCCAGGCACGATCCCAGTTTCGCACGATCGCGATAGTGTATCTCCATTAATACATCGCCCGATTTCACCGCGTCGCCGGGCCCGGCCAGTACGATCGCCCCGACGGCATGATCGACCGAGTCCTCGACGCGATCGCGGCCGGCGCCGAGGATGCCGATGGCTCGACCCACGGCCATCGCGTCGAAACCGTGCGCGTAACCCGATCGCTCCGCTTTCACGAACTCACGGTGTGGGGCCTCGGGCAATCGTTTGTAGTCGTCGCAGACCTTGGGATCACCGCCCTGGTTGGCGATCATTTGTCTTAGCTTTTCAAGGCCCGCGCCGGATGTCAGCGCCGCCCTTACCTTTGTCTCGGCCTCCGCCAGGGTCGTCGCTATGCCCGCGAGATGCACCATGTGCGAGGCGAACAAGACGGACAGCGTTTCCACATCCTTCGGCCCGCGACCTTTGAGCGTTTCAATCGCTTCGATCACCTCGACTGAGTTGCCCACGGCTCGGCCCAAGGGGGCTTCCATACGAGTGATGAGCGCGCGCGAGCGGACACCTTGCGCTGTGCCGATCGCCACCATCGCTCTGGCCAGGTCGCGGGCGCCTTCGATCGTTTTCATGAATGCGCCGCTGCCGCATTTCACATCGAGAACGACGGCCTCGATACCCTCGGCCAGCTTTTTACACATTATCGACGAGGCAATGAGCGGGATGCTTTCGACTGTACCGGTCACGTCGCGCAGGCCATAGAGTATCTTGTCCGCCGGCGCGATGTCCTTGGTTTGACTGACCTCGACGATGCCTATTTTGTGCAAAGAAGCCCGAAACTCGTCGAGGGAAAGATTGACGCGATAGCCGGGGATCGATTCTAGCTTGTCGAGCGTGCCGCCGGTGTGGCCCAGGCCGCGGCCCGACATTTTCGGCACAATGACGCCGCACGCGGCCGCCAATGGCGCGAGGACCAACGACAGTTTGTCGCCGACGCCGCCGGTGCTGTGCTTGTCGACCTTGGGGCCAGCGACGTCGGACAGGTCCAGCTTGACGCCGGAGTCGACCATCGCGCCGGTTAGGTCGGCCGTCTCCCGCGCTTCCATGCCGCGCAGCACGATCGCCATCAGCAGCGCGGAAACCTGATATTCCGGCCAGCTGTGAGTGCTGGCCCCCTGCACAAAGGCGCTGATCTCTTCCTTCGTCAGACTATGGCCATCACGCTTCTTGCGGATTATGTCAACGGCACGCACGGGAAAACCCTCTTGCTGGGCCTACTGCACTTTCCAGACTAAATTTACGTGTGGCACAGACATTCCTGTCTGTGCGGGAACCGACGAATGTGCCTTTTGCTGCACAGACAGGAATGTCTGTGCCACACGTAAATTTAGTCTAGCCGGCGCACCACGCTTGTTGGCGGAGTTCGTCTGACGGAACCGGGAGCGGCACTGAGACTTTCCGTGAGTCATATGAGCAAGGTCGTCGGTCGGCTAGGC
Organism: uncultured Planctomycetaceae bacterium; assembly: GCA_963790585.1. Lineage (GTDB taxonomy): Bacteria > Planctomycetota > Planctomycetia > Gemmatales > Gemmataceae > CAWBOY01. The sequence continues at coordinate 166,394 of CAWBOY010000007.1, read as the reverse complement.
TATGAGGAATACTACGTGCGCGACCGCAATACTCAGCCGGCTCGGTGAGAATGGACACAGTTACGAAGTTGGGATAGGCTTAACGACGTTGCCCTGACACCCCACGGACCCTCAAGAATGACCCGCCTCCTCCTACTTCTCTCGCTCTGCACCCTATCGTTCTGCTTCGTCTCCTTGGGAGCGGCGGACGACAAGAAAGACAGCCCCGCGCAGAAATCGCGCGGCCCGATTGTTGTGTCGGACGAAGCCAAGCAGATTATGGCGGAAGCGATCCTCATTGATGGCCACAACGATTTGCCGTGGCAGTTCCGCGAGAAGGAAGACCTCTCTTTTCGCAAGCTCGATCTGAACAAGCTCCAGAAGGGTATCCACACCGACATTCCCCGGCTCGTCAAAGGCGGTGTCGGCGCTCGAGTTTTGGGCGGCCTATGTCCCGGCCAGCACCAACAAGAAAACCGCCCTGCGCGAGACACTCGAACAGATCGACACCATCCATCGCATGGTAAAAGCCTATCCGGACACATTTGAGATGGCTTATACCGCCGATGACATCGTGCGCATTCGCAAAAAAGGCAAGATCGCGTCGCTCATCGGCGTCGAAGGCGGCCACGGCATCGATAATTCGTTGCCCGTGCTGCGTATGCTTTATGCTCTCGGCGTCCGCTACATGACGTTGACGCATTCGGAGACGCTCGATTGGGCTGACTCAGCTACGGATAAGCCCAAAAGTCATGGCCTGTCCGAGTTCGGCGAAAAGGTCGTGCTGGAGATGAATCATCTAGGCATGTTGGTCGACATCTCCCATGTCTCGGCGGAAACGATGAAACATGCGTTGCGCGTCACCAAGGCGCCGTTGATTGCTTCACACTCCTCGGCGTTCGCGTTGGCTGAACATCCTCGCAACGTTCCCGACGATGTGTTGAAGCTGGTCGCCAAGAATGGCGGGGTCGTCATGGTCAATTTCTATTCCGGGTTCATCGTTCCGGAAGCGGCCCGCGCCATGCGCGAAATGTTTCAGACGACACGTGAGCTGAAGAGAAAGTATCCCGATGAGAAGGAATTCCAGGCCGCCCTCGAAGCCTGGCAGAAAGCCAACCCGATTCCGACGGGCAGCGTTTACACCGTGGTCGATCACATCGAACATATCATCAAGGTTGCGGGGATCGATCACGTCGGCCTGGGCTCGGATTTCGACGGCATCAACTCCGTGCCGACGCAGCTGGAGGATGTCTCCTGCTATCCCAATATCACGCAGGAATTGCTCAACCGCGGCTATAAGAAGGACGACATCATCAAAATTCTCGGCGGGAATTTGCTACGCGTGATGCGCGGAGCCGAGAAAGTGGCGAAGGAATGGGGGCAGTGATGGCGATGCGTATTCACCAGCCCCAAGCGCAGGTGTGCCATGCTTTGGTACTCCAAAGCATGCTTTCGAGTACCAAAGCATGGCACCCGAGCGCTGGCGATTCGGGCCTGGTGAGAATTCGCGACGTGCAACTACTTCCCTTTTTCCGCCTCATCGCGAGGCACCAGCTTTAGTGCTGCCGAGTTCATGCAAAAGCGCTGACCGGTCGGTTGCGGCCCATCGGGAAAGACGTGGCCCAGGTGAGCGTCACATCGGCTGCAGAGTACTTCAGTTCGCGCCATCATTAAACTTCGATCATTTTTGAGAGCGACATAATCTTCGTTGGCAGGCGCCAAAAGCTCGGCCAGCCCGTGCCCGAATCGAATTTCGTGTTGGCGTCGAAAAGTGGTTGACCGCAGCATGCGCAGAGGTAGACGCCGTCGTCTTTCGAGTTCCAATACGCCCCCGTAAAGGCTCGCTCGGTGCCGTGACCCCGGGCAACGCGAAATTGCTCCTCTGTCAGCAATTTGCGCCATTCTTCGTCGGTTTTCTTTACTTTTTCGCCCATCGGAACACCCTTTCTAACCCATAAGTCGTCGCCGCGCGACCGGAAGGCCAGCGTCGCCACAAGAACGACGACCAAGAATAAGACACACGACGTTATTAGCATTGCGCATGGAAATTCCCTCGCTGTCACAATTATAGCGAAGGAGGCAACTGGCTTTTCAGGTTAGAGCCTATCCGAAAAAGGGGTCGTATCCGAAAAAGGGGGCGGGTACCATTGCCGGAACGGCCCGAAGGGTGCTTCGCACAATGGTGCCCGACCCCTTTGTGCGCCGTGCCAAGGCGTGACTTTTCAGTGGGTGCGAATCCCACCCGGCAACTGGTCGTTCCAGCCGGTAGCAATCGGAGCGGCAGTGGAGGTAACGAAACTGTCGAAGCCTTCGATGGAAAGGGTCGTTTGAGCGACTCCGCGAGCAGGCAGGCCGTAACGTGAGTGAACGCTGAGCAGGCCTCGAAACGGGTAATGTGGTAGCCGACCCAGCAAAGGGATGGGGAAGGCCGCAGACGCGAGGATACAGGGGGAACGACTTTAGCCCCACCCGCGTTGCCACCGGGGTAATGGCGACGGCATGTCGGCATAGGAAAGTTAACGCAACACGGGAAACCCCCTGCGGTGGCAGCAGTGCCAACCGGACGCCCGCGAGGGACAGGCCGGGCCGCTTGGGGTGGCGGAGAGGCTCGTAGTACCGCTGAAGCCGGGTAACGCCGGTGGAGGGAAGGGGCCTTGGTTCAAGGACAGCGTCCGAAGGAAAGAGAGCCAGGAGATTGGTGATGAGCCTAACACCTCCCGATACGGTTCGGAAACTCCAGGAGACGTTGCATGCCAAAGCGAAGAGAGCACCCACCTATCGGTTCTATGCGTTGTACGACAAGGTGTACCGGGCCGATGTGCTGGGCCATGCGTACCTGTGCTGTGCCGCTAACGACGGCGCGGCGGGGGTGGATGGCCAGACGTTCACGGACATTGAGGAGTACGGGCTGGACCGTTGGCTGGGTGAACTGACGGAAGAACTCCGAAACAAAGCGTATCGCCCGCAAGCAGTCCGACGGGTGTACATACCGAAGTCGGATGGCAAACAGCGACCGTTGGGCATTCCAACGATCCGCGACCGTGTCGTGCAGATGGCTGTGTTGCTCGTCTTGGAGCCGATCTTCGAGGCGGACTTGCAGCCGGAACAATTTGCTTATCGGCAAGGCCGAAGCGCTCTGGACGCGATCGAGCAGGTCCAATTGTTGCTAGACAACGGGCATACGGAGATTGTCGATGCGGACTTGAGTGGGTACTTCGATAGCATCCCCACGCCGAGTTAATGGCATCGGTGAGCCGACGGCTTAGTGACGGGCTACTACTGGCCCTGATCAAAAGCTGGTTGGAGGCACCGGTGGAAGACCTTGGAGATCGTGGGGACAAGCGTCGAACGACTCGCAACAAGGACGAGGGTCGCGGCACCCCGCAAGGGGGCGTGCTCTCGCCGCTGCTGGCGAATCTCTACATGCGTCGCTTCGTGCTGGGCTGGAAGACAAACGGGCATGCCAATCGTCTTGAGGCGCGTATCGTCAATTATGCGGACGACTTTGTGATCTGCTGCCGTGGTACGGCTCTTGAAGCCGAGGCGGTGATGCGGCGCATGATGTCGAAGCTGCGGTTGACGGTGAACGAGACGAAGACCCGGGTTTGCCGCTTGCCGGACGAGACGTTTTCGTTTTTGGGTTACACGTTCGGTCGGAACTGGTCGCCGAAGACGGGGCGTAGCTACATCGGTCCCCGTCCGGCCGTCAAGAAGATCCACGGGATCTGTGAGGTGATCCGCGATCAGACCAGCCGAACGTGGCAGTGGTTGTCTTGCCGGGCGTTAATAACTCGCGTCAACAGCCGACTGGTGGGCTGGGCGAACTATTTTTGTCTCGGTAACACGGCCCCGGCCATGAAGCAGGTGATGGCGCACACCTGTCAACGGCTCCGTCAGTGGCTGGGTCGGAAGCACCGCGTGCAGGGTACGGCCCGACAGTGTTATTCGGATCGTTACCTGCGTGAGGACCTGGGATTAGTGTGGCTTCCAGGGCGACCGCGACCTCGCGTCTTGTGAGCGAACGCATGAGTTACCTTGTCCGAGAGCCGGATGCCTTAATAGGGCCCGTCCGGTTCGACGAGCGGGAAGTGGAAACGGGGCATGGCCGGGAGATTGAGGCACCGGCCAACGAAAGGGCCGGATACCGCTGGACTCGACCTAAACCACCGCGCCACTTCTCGACTCTACTTCGGATAGGCTCTTAGGAATTGACGGGCGCGGCAAAACAATGGGAAAAGGTAGGAGACCTATCTGCCCCGAGCGTGGCACGCTCGGGGCAGATAGAGAACCGCTTAGTTCAAACGTCCACTATTGGAGATGGTCTCGTCGATGGTGATTTGATTGCCAAAGAAGTCCGTATCTCCCGGATAGTAGGCCGTGAGAGTGTGAACTCCAGGGGTGAGCATTACGGCGAAATTCACTACTCCGCTACTCGTAAGCGTGGCTGTGGCCACATAGGAGCCATCCACAAAGAAGTAGACGGGACCGGTCGGCGTAACCGAAGCTGGCGAAACCGACTTTATGGTTGCGGAGTAAGTAAGCGGAACACCAGTGATAAGGCTGGGCGACGTCGAAACGAGGGCGATCGACGTGGCTCCCTTGACGATCAAAGTCGCCGATGCCGCGGCGTTATAGAGGCTCGTGAAGTATTTGTCACCTTGGTAATAGGCTGTGAATGTGGACGGGCCGACAAGGAGTCCCGTCGGGGTGGCCACGCTGGCGCGACCGTTCACTAGGGTTGCTTGATTAAAGTACGTGCCATTAACGTAGAAGAAGACGACGCCGGTCGGGGCCAAAGTTGAAGAGCTCAACGGTGTCGTCGGCGAAGCGGCGATGACCGCGGTAACAGTAGCCGATTGTCCGTAATTGATTGGACTCGTGGATACCGTTACTGTTTCAGTCACCTTGCCCTGGACGGTGACAACCCCCGCGTTGGCCGCGTTGTAGCTGCCGGAGTAGTTCGAATCACCGACATAGTAACCGGTGACCGACCAGGTGCCGACAGTCAGCCCTGGAATCGAAATTATCGCCTTACCGTTGGTGACAGTCGCCTGCGAGTAATAGTTGCCGTTGACGTAGAACGACATCACGCCAGTTGGCGCCACCGGTCCCGCCGTCACGGGTACAACCGTCGCAGTGAACACGACCGCTTGACCATAAGCGACGGTGTTGGCCGCGGATGTAACGGACGTGTTGGTCGTGGCACGAACGATGGTGTAGTTCGTCTTCGTACCTGTGCTGCCGAGGAAATTCCCGTCGCCCGAGTAGACTGCGGTGATTGTGTGGCCATTGCTGGTGACGGCAAGCGTCGAGGTGGACAATGTGGCCACGCCCGTCGTCGCATTCACAGTAGCGGTTCCCAAGAGTGTGCCGGATGCCGCCGTTCCATCGTAGAACTTCACCGTCCCGCCATCGACCGGGGCCGCGTTCGCACCTTGACCGGTGATCGTCGCAATGAGCGATACCGCCTGGCCGTAAGTAGGATTGGCAACGGGGTTGGCCGACACCGAGGTTACTGAGACCCCCTGGGCGACAACGTAGTTCGACAGAGAGCCCGAGCTGGAGGTGAAGTTGTTGTCACCAGCATAAAAGGCGGTGATGGTGTGGCCGGTCGCGCTGATTGACAGTGCAGTCGTGTTCAACGTCGCCGTCGCCGTGCCGTTGGCGACTACGACGTTCGCCACACCAAGCAAAGTGCCGCTCGTCGTGCCGTCGTAGAATCGAACGGTGCCGCCATCTGGGATAGGCCCACCGGTCGTGGCAGCTGTGAGATTAGCCGTCAGCGTCACATTTTGCCCGTAGGTATCTCCGCTGGCCGGCGAAGCACTGACGCTGGTTTTTGAGCCGACACCCGTAACCTGATAGCCCGTTATACCGCCGGAGCTGGTCACGAAGTTCGTATCGCCCGAATAGACGGCGAACAACGTATGACTGCTCGACACGGAAAGCTTAGTCGTCGTGAAGCTGGCGGTTCCTGTTGTCGGGTTGACAGCGGACGACCCGAGGAAGATTCCGGTGGCGGGTAGACCATCGTAGAACGAAACCGTTCCTCCATCCGGAACTGCCAGGCTCGGAAGATTGGCTGTCACCTTGGCGGTCAAGGTGACGGAACTACCGAAGACTGCTCCTGAGGCCGGCGACGGAGTGATTGTGGTTGTGGTGTGAACCGCGGCGACTCCGTAATTCGTGAGTGAGCCCGAGCTACCTTTGAAGTTCGTGGTTCCCGAATATACGGCCGTGATGGTGTGGCCCGTTACCGAGGTCGAAGACAAGGCGGAAGTTGTCAGCGTGGCGATGCCGCTATTCACATTGACCGTTCCGGAGCCAAGTAGCGTACCGGTTGCCGCAGATCCGTCATAGAAACTTACAGTGCCGCCGTCCGGCCGAATGCCGCCGATCCCGGCTGTCGCCACGGTGGCTGTCAGAAGCACAGACTGGCCATAGACATCGCCGCTGCCGGGATTGGCCGCGATCGAAGTCGTCGTGTTGGCGGGCGCCACGATGTAATTCACGAGCGCCCCACTGCTGCCCGAGAAGTTTGTCGAGCCGGAGTAGACCGCGGTTATTGTGTGACCAGCTGGGGTAACGGCCAAATTACCTACCGTGAGAGTGGCGCTGGCGACGCCATTGAGCACGGTTACTGTCCCCACTCCTAGCTGAGTTCCGGTTGCGGCGGATCCGTCGTAGAACGTGACCGAGCCACCACTCGGAACGGGGCTGCCAGTCGTGGTCGGAGCGATCGTCGCCGTGAAGATGGAAGACTGGCCGTACACACCGCTCGTTGGATTACCGGTGACTGTCGTACTGGTATTCACTGGGAATACCAGGTAATTCGTCAGCGAGCCGCTGCCGGCGGCGAAGTTCGTATCGCCTGAGTAGACGGCAGTGATAGTGTGGCCTGAAGCTGTATTCACGGAAAGTAGTGACGTAGTGAGGCTCGCGATGCCTGTAGTCGTGTTGACCGGCGCCGAGCCGAGGAAGAGTCCATTGCCGGCAACGCCGTCGTAGAAGCTAACGGTGCCACCATCTGCCATCGGTCCGCCGGTGAAATTGGTCGTGACACTAGCCGTCAAAGTCACCGGCTGGCCAAATATATCACCCGAGCTTGGTGAGGCGCCGACCGTCGTGATCGTTCCAGCCTTGGCCACCTGGTAGTTCGATAGATTGCCCGTACTCGTAGCGAATTCGGAATCGCCTGAGTAGACGGCGATGATTGTGTGACCCGGCGTGGTATTGACCGCGAGACTCGACGTGGTGAATGTGCCGGTGCCCACACCGGTCGTGACAACCAAAGGCACAGTTCCGAGGAGATTAGCGGTGGAAACCGAACCGTCGTAGAAGCTGACAGTACCGCCGTCAATGTTAGCGCGACTCGGAGCCTTCGATACCACAGTTACCGTGAAGGTCACGGGTTGCCCGAACGATCCCGAAGATGGCGAAGCCGTTAGCGTGGTCGTGGTATTCGCCAGCGACACGGTGTAGTTCGAGAGCACGCCCGTGCTGCCGACGAAGTTTGCATCGCCTAAGTACGTGGCGCTAATATTGTGGCTTGTGACGCTGAGCGACGAGATATTGAGCTGAGCCTTCGCCACGCCGCCGCTTACGATGACAGTGCCGCTGCCGATTAAGGTGCCAGCGTCGTAGAAATTGACGGTGCCGCCATCCGGCGTGAGCGTGCTCGGACTGTTCGAAGTGATGATGGCGGAGAAATTGACCGATTGGCCAAATACACTTCCAGGCGCTGGGTTAGCAGCGACAGTGGTTGTAGTGGCGGCCGGCGACACGATGTAATTCGACAGCGCTCCGGCGCTGAATATGTAATTGCCGTTGCCCGAGTAAACCGCCGTGATCGTATGGCCTGTCGGGCTAACTGATAGATTCGCGTAGTTCAATGTGGCCGTCGCGATGCCGTTACTCACGGTCACAGTAGAGCTGCCGAGGAATGTGCCGTTGACGACGTCTCCATCATAGAAGGTCACCGTACCGCTAGCCGGCGCAGGCGCACCCGTCAGGGTGGAAGCAAGCGTGGCCGTGAAAGTCGCGTTTTGACCATAAACGTCGCCGCTCGCCGGCGTGGCGGTTACAGTCGTGGTCGAGTTAGCCTGCGAGATAAGGTAATTGGAGATCGAGTTGGAGCTGGCGGTAAAATTCGTGTCGCCGTTGTACACAGCAATGAGAGTATGTCCACCGGAGGTGTTAACGCTCAGATTGCTGGTTGAGATGGAGGCAATACCTGTACTTGTGTCGACGCTTGTCGTCCCGATGAGATTGGCGGGCGTGATAGAACCGTCATAGAAGCTGACAGTACCGCCGTCGACGGCCGGGGTCGCCGAAACCGTGGCGGTCAGCGTGACAGTCTGACCGAAAACATCACCGCTCGCCGGCGATGCGGTCAACGTGGTCGTCGTTCCGGCCGGCGCGACTTGATAACCTGAAAGCGTACCCGTGCTTGCGACATAGCTGGTGTCGCCGCTGTAGACCGCGGTGATTGTGTGTCCCGCGGCGGTATTTACGCTTAGGTTCGAAACGTTGATGAACGCTGAGCCCGCGGTCAGCGGCGCGGAACCCAAGAGGATGCCGGTAGCAGCCGATCCGTCATAGAAAGTGACCGTACCCATGTCGGGAATGCCAGAAGCACTCGGCGCATTGACGGTAACGGAAGCGGTCAGTGTGATCGTCTGGCCGTAGATGTCGCCACTGATGGGCGAAGCCGAGACTGTCGTCGTCGTGCTCGCTTGATTGACGGTCTGACTGAACGGCACGACCACGGGTTCCGGAATCGCTGCGAAATTGCCGTCGCCGCTGTAGCTGGCACTAATCGAATGAGGAACCGCACTGACGGCCAAGTTGCTAAGAGTGATACTCGCCTTGCCACCGGACATCGTCACGCTGCTCGATTGCGGTACGCCATCGATGTAGAAGGTGATCGACCCAGTCGGCGTGCCGCTTCCTAAAGGAGCCGTGGTTACCGATGCCGTGAACGTCACTGGTTGACCGAAGACCGATGGATTCGACGAAGAAGTGATTCCGACAGTTGCGGCTTCCAGTACGCGCTGAATAACCACGCTCGTTGCGTTGTACGTCACACTGAATTGGTCGCCGCCGATAAAGGCAGTGTCAGGACCGAAGCTTGACGTAAACGTGCCGGAGATAGTGCCACCGATCGTATTGATGATGGTAAACGTGTCCCCGATATTGACGCCCGCGCCACAAAGCCCGCAAGGGTAGCGCCGCTGATGGCGAGATTTCCATTGACATTGAGAACGCTAAACTGGCCTGCCGCAGTGCTATTGAGAGCCACGGACACAGTCGTCGCAGCGTTCCACGTTTCGGCACCGCTCGTCAGTGTTCCGGGACTAGTCAAGCTATCGCCAACCTGTACGGTCCCGCCGGTGACAGCAGAGGTCACGGTGCCGACTGTACCCGTGCCGCCAAGCTCGCCACCATCCAAATTTACGTTGCCAATGGTGCCATCGACGAGAAGAGTTCCCTTGGGGATATTGGTCAAGCCGGTGTAAGTGTTGGCGGCTGTCAAATCGACTGTACCTGTTCCGACTTTCGTAAGCATGGCAACAGGTGACGGTGCAGGCGACGGATCTTGGATGATGCCGCTAATCGTCAAAGACGAGGTGCCATCCGCGCTGATCGAGCTATCGCTGGCGAGGATGATCGAATTCGCCCACGTATTATTGCCGCTGACATTTTCCAGTGCGCCGGCATTACCGAATCCTGGACCATAGAGCGTGAGAATGTCGGTCGAGATCGCAAAGTTGTTGCCCTGCATCTGCAGCGTGGCGCCAGACGAGACAGTTGTGAAGGTCGTTGCACTGCCGGTTACGTATCGGGCCACCGATGAAACGGTGCCGTTGTTTGACGTAACAGTCATTAATGGCTGGGGCAAAGCACCCAAGCTGCCAGAAAAGTCAACTTGATACACATTGCCCGTTTGCGTTACGTTCACCGACCCGCCCGCGCCACCGATCGAGCTCAGACCGTCGAGAGCAGTTGCGAGGTTAGCAGGAGTAATATCGTACGGCAGATTGGCGGTTGATTTTCCGTTGAAGGTCACTTTGAACGAACCGAGCGCCGTAACGGTGGCCGTGTCTCCGCCAGTGCCGGCGCCGACAATGAGGGGCTCTGTCATACCGGCGAAAGCGCCGCCCCACGTGATGGTAAAGGTTTGGGGGCCCGTGGGGGTCAAATTAACGCTCCCGCCCACGCCGCCGATGGTACTGAGAGCGTTTAGAGCTAAACCAATGGTGACAGCGTTTGCGTTTCCGGCCAAAGGCGTCGTGGTTGCGCCGTTGAAGGAAAGCGTGAAGCTACCGGTAGGCGGCCCGGTGATTACGAGTTTCTGATTTCCGCCTTTAACAGTAATATTCTGGATTTCATCGCGCATCAGGCCGAGTGAATTCGGGTCCTGAACGTTGAGCACGCCGGCAGTGACGAAGGTTGGCCCCTCATAGGTATTGGAGTTCGAGAACACGAGTTTGCCGGTGCCCAGTTTGATGATACCAAGCGGCAGCAGCGAGATCTCGCCAACGGCGCCGCTTAAGGTGAGGCTATCAGTTGGGCTGTTGGCAAGGACATTGATCGCAACGTTGGATAGCGGAGTGGTTGGCGGAGCAAACCCAGCGTCGTTGGCCGACGAAGACAACGTCACGGGGCCTGTCCAAGTGTTGCTTCCGCTGACGCTTTCCATTGCTCCCGAGCCGAAAATACCGGTGCCGGTCAGTACGAGGGTCTCGTTGCCGATCGTCGTGTTTCCTTGAATTTGCAATTGAGCGCCATCAAGGACCGTCGTCGTCGTGTTCGCTCCCAAAGCTAGGTTATTCGCAACGTTGAGAGCGCCCTGAGCGATCACTGTGCCGGCGGAGAATGTCGTTCCGGTCGCTCCACCGTTGAAATCATTGGGAAGTTGGAAGACTCCGGAGCCACCGTAGCTATTGGAGTCGTCCAGGAACAATGTGCCGGTCAATTCTTTGACGAGGTTGAAGCCCGCGCCGCCATCGGTGATGGAGCCTTGCCCGTTGTTGCCGATGGTCAACGTGCTTCCGGAGTCGACGCCGATGGTGGAATTCGTGTTCAGCGTGATCGTGCCGGTGTAGGTGTTGCTACCGCTGACGCTGCGCAGCGCGCCCGTGTAGTGGCCGTTAAATAGGATTCCGTCACCATTCAGTTGGATCGGCTCCAAATTGAGATTGGACTCAAGTTCCAGGGCGGCGCCTACGTCGACGATCGTACCGGCCGTCGGGGCTGAGCTACCTAAGGCATTCGGGTTATGGGCGATCAAGACGCCCTGCTGGACCTCCGTCACGCCACCGTAAACATTCGTGCCGGAGAATATGACGTTGCCTTCGCCCTGCTTCGTTACATAAAAGTTTCCGTTAGGAGCGAGATCGCTGATCGGTCCCAGGATATTGATTTGGGCGGTCGACAGGCCGTTCTGAATCAACTGTGTTCCGTCGGCGGCGAATGTCGTAGCCGCGCCCAAGATGACTGGCCCGGTCCACACGGATGAGCCGCTGAGCGCGACCATGGCGCCATTTGCCGGATTAACGTTGGTCTGCGGCGCATCGAGGAACAGCTGGAACACACTGCGCCCATAGGTACCGGCCAGCATCGTATCCGTCGTCTGATTCAAGGTTAAAACCTTGACTTGGACATTGGGAAGTCCGGCGCCGAATCGAGTCCAGGTCGTCCCGCCGTTGGTCGAGGTATAAACGCCGATGTCGGTACCGACGTAGAGGTAACTGGTTCTCGGGTCGACGACGAGCGACCAGACCGGCTCGTTTGGCAAATTGCCTGTGATATTGGTCCAGGATTGCCCAGCATCGGTGGACTCATATACGAGATTGCCCGAATCAAACACGTTGCGGATCGCATACAATGTGTCGCGGTTGCGAGGATCGACTACGAGAGCTTGAATGGCGCTGGCGGGGACCGTGCCTGTTCGATTCACCCAAGATTGGCCGTGATCCTTTGTCAGATAGATGTTATTGCCGTCTGTGACATAGATGGTGTTCGGATCATAGGTATTCGCACCTTGATCGGAGATATCGGTGAAGCCTGTATCGGCGACGTATGTGCCCTGGTAGCCAGCGATCGCGATTGCAGTCACGGCTGCAATTGCGTTCGGCACCTTAAGATTAATCCAGGTGTTACCCTGATTGGTCGATTCCTCCAGGCTGCCGGCAGTGAACTTGGTGCCGCCGAGCAATAGGCGCGAGGTATTTATCTGATCGAGCACGAGCGGGGACACGGTCGCATATGTCGAAGTGGCGGCCGTTGTGGCATTGGGATATATCGTGGACCAACTCGCTCCGCCATTCAAAGATCTGCGGACCATGGCATCGGCGCCGAGCTGGGTTTGCACGGCGTACATGTTTTGTGGATTCTTCGGATCGATATAGACGTTGCCGCCGCCCTGAGTGCCGGAACCGTCCACCTGCGTCCAGCCAGGATTGTTATCGTAAGTCTCCGTGCCGTTCGACTGAGCGCCGGCGAGCAGCTGGTTGAAGTTGTCTGGATTGGAATCGACGCCGTTGATTTGCGAGATCGCCAGGTTGCCGTTCAAATCAGTCCAGGTGCCGCCCACCAAGGCGGACAGGCGCCAAACGCCTCCATCCGTGGCCACGATGAGGCGGTTTTGGGAATCGAAATACATCGCGTGATCAGAGCCGTGCGGCCCGTTGCCGTTGGCATCGACCGAGATATTAGTCCATTGTGTACCGGTATTGGTGGTCACATAGATCTGCTGTCCGCCGACTACAACAGTCGTTGCGTTCTGGGCGATCAATGTGTTGGCGTATGTGCCTTCGAACGCCAAATAATTGGGCGGATTCGTGCCTGACCCAGGAAGGTTTTTCCACTGCTGACCGCCGTCGCTGCTGTATTCGACGTTGAGCAGGCCGCCGCCGATACCGGCTATCGTCGAAAACACGGTGGTGGAATTCAATGTGCCGCCAGCAACGGCCGACACTTTGATCGTGGAATTCGTGATCGTTGCGGGCGTGCCATTCTTGTAATTGTAAGTCGAGAAGTCAGCCACGGGGTATTCGCTGCCTGGGCGATTGTCGGGGGCCGTGGGGGACGTGGCAGGAACCTGGTCGGTTCCGCCCGGATCGCCGACGTACCAAATAGGCATCGTCGAGCCTTCCGGATTCTCGGACCAGAAGACGCCGTTATACGATGTTGTGAGGACGCCAATGCTGGATGTACCCGTTGGGCTTCCTTCCGCGGTACCCAAGGCAGCGTACAACACTGGCTGCCAGAACTGCTGGGGCAAACCAAGATTCGATGTATCCGTATAGATCAGGCTAAGATCTGTCCACGTTGCATCGGTCTGCGGGAAAGTTATGAGATAATTATCGTCAGGCCCCGGAGTGTTGACTGGACCCAAACCGGTATTCGACGCGGGTGGTGGCGGCGCGGTGTAGGGCGTTTGGCCGTAGGTGGTGCTGCGGAACGGTGAGACCACATCTGTCATGTCGAACCAGGAGGTGCCGTCGAAGCGCCAGACTCCTGGCGCGTTGGAGGCGGTTACAGCCAAGGTTCCGTTAACTACCATCGGCGGATAGCCAAATGTCGTGATGGCGATGGCTGTGTTAGTCGGTCCAGGATTCACAACCATTATTGGCAGGGACTGGTTACTAAGCGTGCCGCTGAACGTTACGGTGTAACCGCCGGCGCCGTCAGACGCAACGGTCACAATGCCACCAACGCCGCCGATAGTGGAAAGAGCTTGCAGAGCGGCAGTAATAACGGGAACGTCGGTAGCTGGATTGCCGGTGTAGTTGAACGGTGCGGTCGTGACACCTTCAAAGGAGAGAGTGATTGGACTTACTGCCGATACGAAATCCTGGACTTCGTCCTGACCGGGCGCCGATGGTCCACCATCGCCACTTGCCACGAAGATATTTGATGGATTGTTCGGGTCGACAATGATTTTCGAGATGCCTCGGCTGGCGAACGGATTGGCACTCGATCCTAAGAGGAGACTCCACGTAATACCAGAGTCGGTCGATTTGTAAACGCCCGTGCCATAGAAGCTATCTGTTGAATTATTCGTATCACCGGTGCCGAGGTAAATTGTTTGGGCATTGGTTGGATCGATCGCGATGGCGCCGACGTAGAGTGCCTTTTGATTCTCGAACAGAGGTCGCCACGTCTTGCCGTTATCGATCGTTTTCCACGCGCCGCCGCCGGCCGTGCCTATGTAAATGACATTGTTGTCGGTGGGATCGACTGTAACTGCGGTGACTCGGCCGGTATTGATTTGATTGCCAGGGCTGCCGCCGTTCGTGATCGGCGCGGGGCCTACAGAGAACCATTGTTCGGGTACGTTGGGCGAGGTACTGATACCACTGCCTTGCACGATTAAAGGTTCGCCGGCGATCGTCACGCTACCTTGAAGCTGCAATGAGGCGCCCGCCGCCACCACCGTGCCGCCAGCACCTGTGACACCTGTTGTTCCGAGAATGCTGCCAGGTCCGGTGGTTACCGCTCCAGTGATTTGAGTTTGGCCAAACCCGCCCAGTGTGCCACCGAACGAGATATTAAATATCCCGTTACCAGCTCGCGTTACTGTAACCGTACCGCCAACGCCATTCACTGTAGAAAGTGAATTGAGCGCGTTTTGGAATGTGCCGGCGTCGACAGGCGTGCCTGTGTAAAGCAATGGAGCCGTGGTCGCGCCGTTAAATGTCAGTGTGAGTTGAGTCGAATTGGCGACAGCACCGGTCAGCGTGATAGTCTGGACCTCGGAAATCGTCCCAGGGCCGGACGAGATCAGCCCGGTCAGCTGTGTTTGATTGAAACCAATGAACGATCCGCCAAAAGTCACGGAAAACATGCCGCTGCTTGGCTGGGAAACCGTAGCGGTTCCCGCGACATCAGTCGCCCCTCCGATGGTAGGCAGTGCGTTGAGAGCGGCCTGGATCGTCGCTATGTCGGCAGCTGTACCGGTATAAAGAAGCGGTGCGGTCGTCGAGCCGTTGAAGGTCAGCTTGAACTTGGTTAGATTCGCCAGGGCGCCATTGAAGCCAAAGGTTTGGACGGTGGAGATTCCCGTCGAACCGAGTGATTGATTGCCTTCCAGAGTCAAAACACCCTGGTTTTCGTATGTAGTGCCGCGATAGGTATTAACCCCGGCGAGTGCGAGTTCACCACCGCCAGTGAGGGTGATATCAGAGCCGCTCACGGAGGGATTTGGAGAGTCGTCAATGGTGCCAATGAAGTTGATGCGCGAGTTAGGCTGAACTTGAAAAACAGCAGCCGTGTTCAACGTGACCGGCCCATTCCACAGTACGTCGATGGGACTAAGCGTATCGGCGGCGGGGCCGAAAGTTCCGTTGGACGAGAATACAGTCACCGTGTTGTCGCCGAAATTCGCATTGCCTGTGCCGTTCAAAATGAGCTGCTCATTGAACACGTCAATGCCGGAGGCGATACCGCCGTTTTCCGCGGCAATGCTGGTGCCGAACTCGAGGGCCGCACCGTTCTCAACCGTGGTCGAGCTACCGCCCGCACCAAGGGCGGTGTTATTTTGGACGAGCAGCACGCCCGCACTAATATCGTTAGCGCCGGTGTACGTTCCGGGGCCCTGGAGGATCAAGCGTTGCGAGCCAAACTTGGTGACGCCGCTCGGGCCGCCTCCATCCGAGAGCTGCCCGGTGGTCACAAGCTGGCTGAAGTAATTCGCGGAATAGGTGCCGGCGGGGACAGCACTCGGATTGGAGGAGAACACTTGCTCCACGCCAATGCCGACCGTTCCGCCAAGCTGAATGTTGCCTTCCAGGATATTGGATCCCGAAAGGCTCATAAGCGCGCCCTTTTGGCTTACCAACGGGTAGCCGGCAATCGTCGGCCCAACGCCAGAAAGGACAAAGTTGTTGACGAGATCGAAACTGCCGGAAAGAGGCAAGATATGGAGCGAGGCTCCGCCCTCGACGCGCACGACCGGTTCGACCGTGAGGCCGACGTCGTTTAGGATTTTGGCGTTGATCGTTGGGTCTGACAGGAGCAAGCCAAGCGATTTGCTATTTTCGATCGTCACCCATCCAGCCTGGATGTCGGTGCTGGTGCCATTTTCCGCACCGTTATACGTGTTGGCTTTGGGAAGAATTAGCTGCCCGGCATCCACCTTATTCAATTGTTCGGAAAGCTGTATCGCCGCGCCTGCGCCGAAATTGCCGATGTTGCCTGTAATTTTCAGGCTGTCGTCAATGACGGTTCCATCCGCCAAGACATCATAGTTGTAAGGGCTTCCGGTTGGATTCGCAGCGGGATCCACGCCAATGGCGACGGCGCCGCTACCGTTCTCAAGGAATATGGGGCCGGTCCAGGTATTGATGCCGGTGTGGCTGTAGAGAGCTCCGACACCATTAATGCCCAAGCCAAGGAGATTGAGCGTGTTCGCTACGGTTAAATGCTTGGTGTCCGCGGTAACGGAGTCCTTCAAATTATCTACGGCGAGTTCAAGAGTGGCAGCGTTGGAAACCGTAACAGTCCCGGTGCCGAGTGCGTCGGAGTCCTTAATTTCCAAAATGCCAGCCTGGACGTTGGTCGCTCCGGTGTAGGTATTAGGCGTGGTGAAAATGAGCGTGCCAGTACCTGTCTTGTTAACGGCATACGCGCCGTTCGGACTGGTAATGGCCACCTGGGGAACGCCGCTGGCTCCGGGACCATTGCCAGTCACGGTCAGAGTAGTCTTCGGAGCGACATCGATCGTCGCGGCGCTGCCGACCGGGTTGGGGCTGCCAATGATGATATTGCCAGCCCAGGTATTGTTGCCGCTGAAATTGTAGAGAGCACCTAAGGTGCCCGTGCCGGGGTTGTAGCCGCCGCCATTGAGCGTCAGCAGTTCGTTGGTAATCGTGAAGCCGACGCCAGTTGGATCATCAATTTGAAGTGTGCCAAACTGCGTCAAGCTCTGGTTGACGATGGTGCTTGTGGCGGCTGTATTGTCGGCCGTGCCGAGGGATAGCGGATTTTGGATATCCAAAATGCCGTCGTCAACCGTTGTTTGCCCACGATAGGTGTTGGCGGTGGCGAAAATTACTTCGCCGTGCCCAACTTTGGTTACGCTGGCGCCTGCGCCCAAATCGCTGATCACACCTGTAATGTTGAGGACGCCGGCGGTCGCGCCGATGTACGAATTGCTCGCCATCGTAACCGTGCCGGCCCACTTGTTCGACCCGGCCAGATTGAGGAGCGCGCCGTCGTTGGAAGGGCCGGGGCCATTGATCGTCAAGGCCTCATTGATGGGGCCAAGAACGTTGTTGACCTGAAGCTGAGCGTTGGTTGCGACGGTCGTGGATGAACTGCCGCTGCCCAGGGCGTTGGCGTTGGTTATTTGAAGAATACCGGCGTCAATCGCGATTGGGCCATTTAGCTGTGAGTTGTCATTCGATAAGATTAGTGTGCCGGTGTTTTCTTTCGCTAAAGTCGAATTGGCGGGGCCCATCAGGTGGCTCGAGACATTGAGCGTGGCGCCGGCGTTGACGATAATGAATTGCTCGCTGCCCGGTGTGGCGCCCAGCTGAATGTCGAGCGAAATCGTGTCGAGACTGACGTTTTGACCGACCGTGATCGAACCGCTGCCCGAGTTGAAGACGTTGCCGAGGATGATGGCGTTGCCTTGCAGCGTGTAGCCGCTTCCTGGCAAAGAGATTGAATCAAAGGTGGGCTTGACCCCTCCGACAAGCGGCAGGTCATTTTGCGTGACACTGGCGGTTGGGGAAGCTGGGAAGACTAGGTCTTCCAGAGAAGAAGCAACGCCGGTGGGAGCGGAGTTCGTGCTCCAGTTAGCGGGATTGCTCCATAGATTATTGGCGCCGCCGCCGGTCCAGATATACGTCGTCGGCGTAATTCGGGATTCCAAATGCTCCAAGCTCAAACGGCGGCGCGGCTTGCGATACGTTCTCACCTGGGGACGCATCAGAGAGCGCAGCCACCGGGCCCAGGAAAATGGCAGCATGGGGGATCCTATCAATAACGAAATAAGACAAGGAGGAATGAAAACTTCAAGGCAATCGTACACAGCCCAAAACGAATGATTCAAGGCGGGCGAACCGATCCTTCAGACCACAGCCGACGATACAGTCCATCCACATCTTCGGCTTTCCGCCGCGAATTGTCGCGTAAAAAGCCGACCGGATACGGAAAAAGCGTGGTCGAGAGAATTACATCCCTCGCCACGGCCAAATCCTACCATGTTATAACGACGCTTAAAATCCTTAGTTAGGGAGGACAATTGTTAACGTTTGTGCGCGTCCACGTCAGCGGGCTTGAAATATAACCTTATGCCGAGCGTTAATATCCGTCAAGCGACCAATAGTTTTAGTGGAAACTCAAAGTCGATCATGGTGGCGAATTCGGCCTGTCTTTCGTTGCCTTATTAATGGATTCCT
Organism: uncultured Planctomycetaceae bacterium; assembly: GCA_963790585.1. Classification (GTDB taxonomy): domain Bacteria; phylum Planctomycetota; class Planctomycetia; order Gemmatales; family Gemmataceae; genus CAWBOY01. Next base: position 148,002 of record CAWBOY010000007.1, on the reverse strand, counting down.
TGCCACTTTTTTCGGTCTTCATCGCCGGTCGAATGCCAACCGGTGGACCCTTCATTCGGGCCAATTCGCCTTGAATTCGCGTCAGGTTGTTTTCCAGCTCTTCTACCCGCTTCTGCTCCGAGAGGGACAACGGTCCGGGCTGCGTCAACGCCGCCTGGCGCTCTTGTTTCAGGACGTCGAAAGCGCCGCTGATGCGGTGTAATCCCTGTTCGATCGCCACCAATTGGTTACCGTAGCCTTCGCGCCGGACGGGATCTTGCTCGTCAGCCAGGCGCAGCGCCTGCATAACGAGGACATTCAGCAGAGTTTGCCAGGGGCCGGCGGAATCGGGCAAAGGCGTGTTTTGATCGATTGGCCAGGGCGCGTTGTTTGCCAGCAATTCCTTGGCTTTTTGTACTGTCGCCAGCAAGGGTCGCAACGGCGGATCGGCAAACTTGCCATTCTCATTATGATCGATGATGTCGTGAATTTCGCTTTCGACCGTGAAGCAGTGCTCCGTCGCCATTTTGACGAGCGAGTCACGTTTGCTTTCGGGAATTTTGCCAATTTGAGGCAATACCCCTAACCGAATGACGCGGCGATGGAGATCCACGAACAACGGTATGTCCGCAACAGCGCCGTCGCGAGCCGCCTTGGTGGAGCGACCGCTCAGCGCTTTGGCGATGTCAAGCAACACCAACGACCGTGCTTCGGCATCGCCGCTGCCGATCAATTGTCGATTCCATTTCAACAAGTCGTTAGCCAGCAATTCGTCCCCGCTCTGATCGGACGATGGAATCGTGGGATTCTGCTTGCCACTTTGAAGATTCGTGGCAAACCAACCGAGCGTGAACGAAAACAGAATCAAAGCTGCGACACGCAAATAGGGCAGGCGTGGTGGCAGCACTGTAGGCGTAAACGGAAGCGTCGCTTGTACTTGAGCCGGCCCAGGCAGTTTTTCCAACTCTGCCGCCAAACGAGCGCGAAGATCGGGGGTGAGACTGGGGATAGGGGCCGCCGCAACTTGTTGATGGAGGGTATTGAGGCGTTGTTGGCGTTTGCGGCAGCGTGAACATTTGTCGAGATGGCGCGCGACCGAGCGAGGCAACTCCTCCTCGACTTCGGTTAGCATGATCCAGGTTCTAGCTACCGGACATTTCATGTCGGCGATCCGTCCAAGTATTCGCCCATGTGGTTCAGCAAAAATTGCCGAGCCTTGAAGAGCCGCCAGCGCGCCGTCTCGGGGGAAACACCGAGAATGCGGCCGATATCATCAAACTCTAGCCCATCGCGCACTCGTAGGAGAAACGCGGAGCGTAAAGATGTTGGCAGCAGCTCGCAAGCCTGATTCAAGCGAGTCTGACATTCATTCGACAAGGCCACCGCGATCGGTCCAGGCTCCTGAGAAACCAGCGTTTCAGGCAGCTGTTCCGGTCGCTTTCCGCGGACGCCACGCCGCAAATCGAGAAATCGATTGCTAGCGATGCGGAAGAGCCAGGCTCGAAAGCTCGTGCCGGGTTGAAACGAAGCTAGATTGCACCAGGCTTTGAGGAAAGTTTCTTGCGTCACATCCTCGGATAAATGAGTGCAACGCGATAGCGATAGCACCCATCTATATACCCGGCCCCAGTAACGTTCCGTCAGCTCCATGAAAGCAGCGCGATCGCCGCCTTGGGCCTTGACGATCCAGTCATCATCCCGCACCTGCGCCACCGGCTTCTCACGTTCGGACAAAAGGGGAACGAACGGCGCCCTTCGCCGTTTGCTTGCGTATTCAGGTATTATACCCTTCGCCTAAAAAGATGGATCGGCCATCACATCCGGAAAAATAGGTCGTCATCCGCACAACGGGACAGCCGACACAGTGCGCGAACTGGAAAGTGGGTAAAACCGGCAAGGTCTTGGTGCCGAGTAAAATTGTTAAGAACTGTAAATTGTTCACCCGCCAGACCATCATGACCATACTGCGGTCGCTCGGTGCAAAGCCAGCCATTCAAAGTTGACGCGGATCGCGACCTATTTAAGATCTCGTTTTTTTGCATTCACCTTTGCTTCCAATTCGACCTTCCCGCAGCCATCCTTGTTCAAAATAAGCGCGCAGCGCAGCCATTTCTGCGCGCTCAATAACGCGCCACCTCGACTACCAAGCCGACAGGTGAAATCGAATGCCGAACCTCGAACGAGCAGCGTCACGCGGATGCGCTCTGAAATACCGCCAGATGCCGTATCCCATCCTGGCGGAAAATCCACGAACCATCCCACAAACTGTCCTTTAAGCTCCTCGCACACCCATTTACTGTAGATGAGAGGGTTTTGGATCGCATGTCGGGAAAACCAAAAAAATGCGGATTCCCTTATAGACAGCGAAATTAATACTGATCAGTGCGGAGGGTTGCCCGAAGCAAATCCGCGCGAATGTAATTTTGCGGTGGCGCTTAGGTATTCCGAACTGAACAAACTTACTTGGCGACTGGCTCCGATTGTATTGGTGTTACAACCATAAAGTAACAACATATATACGATCGGGATATGAAATATCTCGTTATTGGAATCATTCCCTAGAGGACCGTACATGGAGATTTCACGCCTCGACTTGTACAAGCTCCTCAATAGTCCGCAGCCAATTTGGCTCGCCGGCATCGATTTGAGCAACGCCACTCTCGTCGGCATCAATTTTCAAAACGCGAATCTTCAAGGAGCAAACCTTAACGGCGCCGATTTGACCGGGGCAAATCTTCAAGGTGCCAATCTCAATGGCGCCTGTCTGAGGCAAAGTAAATTGGTCGACGCAAACCTGACCAGCGCGCGTATGAACTTAGTCGACTTGAGCGGCGCCAACCTGCACGGCGCCAAGCTTAGTCGGGCCACTTTGAATAAGTCCAACTTTCAAAAATGCAACCTAAACGCCGCAATCCTGTCCGAAGCCGTACTCACCGGAGCCGGCCTCCAATGGGCGGCGCTCTGCGGAACTGATTTGAGTAAGAGCGACCTGATCGGAAGCAATTTTCATGGCGCAGAATTAAGCGAAGCTAAGCTGGTTGAAGCAAATCTGCGCAAGGCGGATCTTAGCATGGCGAATCTACGGGGCGCGGACCTAACTCAAGCGGATCTTGTCGACGCGAATTTGAAGCAATCGATCCTAAATGGAGCCAATTTTTGCGCGCCGATCTACATTACGCCAATTTGGAGGGCGTTTTGTGGGACGGGGCGAAGCTCCGGAAGGCAGACCTCACCAAAACCGCCCTCACCTCTGAGCAAAGGACCTACGCTGTAACACAGGGTGCCCTAATGAAGCTGTGACTATGTCACTACATTTTCAAGTTGCTTGTTTAGCGCTCTTGGAGTCAAGGTATGACTTTTGTGTTCGTGGCCGCCTAAAAAGCTTCCCTTCATACCTGAATACCGGGGAGAGGAGCTTCTGGTTTAGACTCCTATTCCGCGCAGCTACCGCCTACAGTCCAAGGAGAGTCGATTATGACTCATGAACTAATAGAGATCTTCGACGAGCCGCGTAATCGCCTACAGCCGAAAGATGCCAGAATAAATGGTGACTGCGCGGCGACACTATTCAATCGTGCTATTCTCGACGCCTTGGTTTCACAAATTTGCGTGCTGCGAAGCGACGGACGCATTGTCGCGGTCAATTCGGCCTGGGAGCGACTCGTAAAAGGGAACGGAGTCGACGGACCTAGCCTTACTCCTGGTATGAATTACCTCGAGATCTGCAACAATGCCGATGATCCTAATGGTCATTTTGGCACTCGTTTCGCTGATGGCCTTCGCGCGATGATAAGAGGAGAGCGTCAGCAGTTCAACATCGAATACCCAACCGCGGCTTCAGACGGCCGCAGATGGCTTGAGGCGCAAGTTACGCGCCTTGAAATCGATCAGTCGCTTTTTCTTGTCATATCCCAAGCCGATATTTCGGACCGAAAGCAGACAGAGGAAGCGCTGCTCGAAAGCCAAGCCGAACTCCGTGCCACTGTCAATACGGCGATTGATCCTATTATCACAGTCGACATTTACGGACAGATCCTTTCAGCCAATCAAGCCGCCCAAACGACGTTTGGTTACGCGGCCGAGGAAATGTTGGACAAACATGTTCGCCTTTTGATGCCTGACGCCGAAAACGATCAACGCGCCTCTCTTTGCTTCAAGCCAGATCCAGAGCGCGTCCCCGGACGTCGCCTGGAAGTTGTTGGACAACGCAAGGACGGGAGCAGGTTTCCACTGGAGCTTGGCGTCAGCGAAGTCCGAGTTAGCGGAGTGCATCATTTCGTTGGCATTTTGAGAGATATAACCGAGAGAAAGCGATTTGAGGACCAGGTTCTCACACTCAATGCCAACTTGGGACGCCGCGTGGCCGAAAGAACGGCGGAGTTGGAGTCAATGCTGGATAACGCGGCGATTGGCTTGCTTTTCTTCGATAGAGAGCGGCAAATTGTTCGGATTAATCGCTTCTTGATTGATATCTTTCAACGACCAGCTGCCGCCCTGCTTGGCAAAACTCTCAGCGAAAGCCTGCCTTACCTTGGTGAGTTGGTTGATCCCGTTCTTCGGAAAGTACTACAAACAGGGCAATCGGTAACTGGCTTCGAGATAATAGCAGCGGTACCGATCCACTCTAATAACAGGCATGACCTTCTCGCCAGCTTTTTTCCAATTCGCGATGCCGCCGGGATGATTATTTCCGTGGGTGCGGCCGTGGCCGATGTCACTCGGATGAAGATGGTCGAGGAATCTTTACGAAGTAATTCCATGCAGATGGCTCATGCCAATCTGGAGCTTTTTCGAGCGAGTCGAATGAAAGACGAGTTCTTGGCGAGCATGAGCCATGAGCTGCGCACGCCACTCAACGGCATACTAGGACTGTCCGAAGGTTTGAAAGAGTTAGACTACGGCCATTTGGAGGACTGCCAGCTCAATGCAATTGACCTCATTCTTCAAAGCGGCCGGCATCTGATGTCATTAATCAACGACATTTTGGACGTGGCCAAGGTGGAGGCTGGCATGATCAAGCTCGAATTCTCACTTATTTCCATAGAAGAAGTATGCAAGGCGAGCCTCCGCCTGATCGACCGGCTGACTCGAGATCGCCAGCAAGAAGTCAAACTCAAATTGGCCATCAACGAACCTACGATGGTGGCCGATGCACGCCGTCTGAAGCAGATACTCGTCAATTTGCTAAGTAACGCGGCAAAATTTACCGCGGAAGGCGGCAAGATCGGTCTGGACGTGGTGGGTGACTGTGGCGACGGCATTATTGAATTTGTTAATTGGGATACAGGAATTGGCATAAGCGAGGAGGATCAAAAGCGCCTGTTTCGGCCATTTACTCAGCTTGATAGTAAACTTTCTCGCCATTACCCGGGCACGGGTCTCGGCCTTACCCTCGTGCAGCGCTTTGCTGACCTACACGGCGGCAGCGTGCGGCTTAAAAGCAAGCCCGGGATAGGAAGCCGATTTACTGTTCGTTTGCCTTGGCGCTCCTTCGAGGAACACCCGATTGATCAGCCGAAGCTACCGACCCTGGCGGACTTGTTCGCCGAAGGCTCAGATAACTGCGAGGATGCCTCACCGATGATTTTGATTGCAGAGGACAACGAAACGAATGCGACGTTTTTAGCGCATTTTCTGAGGACGCGAGGCTTTCTAACTTGCCTTGCCCGCGATGGTTACGAAGCGGTCGTTTCGGCTCGTCAGAATTTGCCCGAATTAATTTTGATGGATATTCAGATGCCGAGAGTAGATGGACTACAAGCCATTCAAGAAATACGCAGTGACGCGCTTCTTAAGACAATCCCCATCATCGCACTTACGGCATTGGCAATGCCAGGCGATCGCGAGCGATGTCTCAGCGCTGGCGCGGATGCATACCTTTCAAAACCTATTGATTTCGCGGCCTTGATCCTCCAGATGCGAACACTCCTGTCCAATAACAAAGTGATGCTCGTCGCCAATGTTTCTTGATTCGCGATTCCGCGAAAATCGAATGCGAACGGCTCTGTAGAGAAGCTGGTATTTTGGCGAGCCGGGAGCGTGAATGCCATCAATTAATGCGACCCGCGGCCGAGCCTGAAGCGTAAGCGAAGGGGCATTGCACCGATGCAGTGCTCCTTTGCTTACGCTTCAGGCTCGGCAATCTTCGCCTTGTTAATGACCATTCACCGCCTGACGATCAATAAACAAAATTGGGGAAAGATCATGAAATCACCCAGCGTGGTTTTGATTGCTGACGATGATGTCGGAGTGCGGAATACACTGCAAAAATTCCTGGCTCAAGAAGGCTACATCCTCGCGTTCAGTGTTGATGGTCCGTCGGCGTTGGTCAAAGCCGAGGAACTTTGCCCGGATGTAATTCTCCTTGATGTGATGATGCCAGGAATGGATGGCTTTGAAGTTACCAGGCGTCTAAGGTCGATCCCAAAGCTGGCCGATGTGCCAATTCTGATTGTCACCACACTGGACGACAGTGAATCACGCGTGAAGGGGCTTGAAGCTGGGGCTGATGACTACATCACGAAACCGATCGAACGGATCGAACTGCGGGCACGATTGCGAACGATCACGCGCTTGAATCGCTACCGGAGAATTCAGAATGCGCTGCAAGAGTTGCAAGATTCTTATGAAGCCACTCTACGTGGCTGGGTGTTCGCGCTTGACTTGCGAGATAAGGAAACCGAGGGGCACAGTCAGCGCGTTACCCAATTGACCGTCGAACTGGCCCGCGCGATGAAGCTGCCCGAGACGGAGATAGCGCATATTCGTCGTGGTGCTCTTTTGCATGACATTGGCAAAATTGGAATTCCGGACGCGATCCTGCATAAGCCGGATCGGCTCACGGAACAGGAATTCGCCGTAATCAAGCGCCATCCCGATTACGCAAATGAAATGTTGCGCGACGTCGTATTTTTGCAACCGGCGCTCGACATTCCTTATTGCCACCATGAGAAATTTGACGGCTCTGGCTACCCGCGCGGTTTGAAAGGCGAGGAAATCCCACTTGCCGCGCGGATGTTCGCGGTGGTAGATGTTTGGGACGCTCTGCGTTCCGATCGTCCCTATCGCCCCTCTTGGCCGGCGTCAAAGGTGCGAAGCTATATTCGAGAAAACGAGGGCAGCCATTTTGATCCAACAGTCGCGGAAATATTTCTCGCCATGCCGTCGATCCAGGATCAACCCGGATAAAGTAGAAAAGGTGGAAACTTGGCGAGCCAAGAGCGTGAGCTCCCGGAGAAAATCTGCGCGAGTGTAATACGCTCCGGGAGCTTACGCCTCCGGCTCGCCAAGTTTACACCTTATCTACAAAGCAAAAATTTAATTCGCTTTCAAGGGACACTGAGTGAGTCCTCAAAGGAGAGAACGCCATGAAAGTGTTGGTTGCGGAAGACGAAGAAATTTCCAGGCGCTGCTTGGGAGCAGTGCTGACAAAATGGGGCTATGAAGTTGTCATCGCGACCAATGGCGAGCAGGCATGGGAGTTACTTCAGCAGGAAAACGCGCCGCAGCTGGCCATCCTTGACTGGATGATGCCGGGACTAGACGGGATCGAACTTTGCAAAAAGATTCGCCGATCAAAAGCCGCCGATTACATTTACATCATAATGCTGACCGGCAATCACGGCATGGAACATGTAATCGCCGGCATGGAAGCGGGCGCGGATGACTATGTGAGAAAGCCATTCGATAGCCAAGAATTGAGAGTTCGCCTGCGTGCCGGTCAAAGAATCATGGAGATGAAAGAGACGCTGAGGATTCAGGCGACGCGCGACGCCTTAACCGGAGCATGGAACCGTGGGGCCGTCCTTCAGCTGCTGCAACGCGATCTCTCTCGAGCGGATCGAGACGGCACCTCCGTCGGAGTTATTTTAATAGACGTCGATCATTTCAAGCGTGTGAATGACACCTATGGTCATGTGATCGGCGACACGGTGTTACAGGAAGTCGTCACTCGGATGAACAGAGTATTGCGGCCCTCGGACGCTCTGGGTCGTTATGGCGGTGAAGAGTTTCTGGTTATTCTCCCTGAGTGTCAATCGACGGATGTCCTAAAGGTTGCGGAGCGACTACGCCAATGCGTGTCGGCATCAACCGTCATTACCCCGGCGGGTTCGATTCCTGTTACGATTAGCCTGGGCGCCACCGCAACCGCGGGCGCCAATTCTCAAGCGGTGACATCGCTTCTTCAGGTGGCTGACGCGGCATTATATCAGGCAAAAAGAGAAGGACGAAATGGCGTCGTGTTGTTGATGAATCAGATGGCGGCGAATTCAGAAGGCCCTGCGTCCCTTGAATCCCAAGTAAAGTGCTTCGTGAGAATTATTTGACTGCCAATCCGCTGGCAGATTTTCTCTACTACCACCGGTACGTGCACTGCACATATACAAAATCCGGTGATAAAGGGCTGCCCGTGTTCTTGATGAAATCGCCCGCCTGGAGGTGGGAATACTGCACGAGTATGTCGGAGTGGACGCTCACATGGATATTCATGGAGGCTGTGAAGACATTGCCGACATCGGTACCCGCTTTACCGGTGAGGGATACGCGCTCGACGACGCCCGTCGAGCTATAGAGTGCGTCTTTGGCACTGTCGAGATCTAGGATGTGGTATTGGAACGACGTGGTCAGCCAATTCGTTGGAAAAAGGATACCATGCAAGCTAAGGTCCTTGATGTTCTGGCGGCCGATCAGGTCAGTCGCGCCGAAATAGCTGTGTGAGTTGGGGAACAGGGGATTGAAGGTGCCGTAGTCACCTTTACCTGGATTTTGGCTGCCGGACGCGTAAGCTTCTGAAATCCAGAGAATCGGGTGGAATTCCCCACGAAAAGCGGACACGGTGTTAATGATTTTTCCGTATCGAGGGCCGCGCCATCGAGGCCCCTTTGGTCTTGTCGCCTCGGAGTGGGCCGTGGTTACCGTGGTTCTTTGTGTTCCCCCACCGCCCAGCCCCACCTCCTCGGAAGGCTGGGCGGTGGGGGAACACAAAGAACCATAACGTCTCGCCAGGAAGATTCCCGCCTTCCCAAGCACAGCTTCGGCCTGCCACGCCACGTTACCGAAGGCACTCATTGCGGCACCTCCCGCGTTGTCTTCTCGAAGTTCACTGGCGATTGATACCCCAGGCTCGAGTGCCGTCGCTTCGGATTGTAAAACACCTCGATGTACTCGATGATGCTCGCTCGAGCGTACGCCCTGGTTTGGTAGTCCTCATGATGCACAAGCTCCTTCTTCAGAGTGGCGAAAAAGCTTTCCATCGGCGCGTTGTCCCAGCATTGGCCGACACCGCTCATGCTGCACTCGATCCCGTGCTTCTTCAGCAGGCGTTGATAGTGGTCGCTGGCATACTGGCTTCCCCGATCACTGTGCCGCCAACAGCCCCTCGCCAGGCAACCGTCGTGTCACGGCCATTTCCAGGGCATCAACAACCAGCCGGCTCTCCATGTTGTCCGCCAGCGACAAGCCCACCACGCGTCGCGAGTAGAGATCCTCGACCACCGCCAGGTATAGCCAGCCCTCGCGGGTCCGGATGTAGGTAATGTCCGCCACCCAGCGTTCGTTAGGCCCCTGGACATCATCGAACCGCCGGTCTAGGACGTTGTCCGCCACCGGCAACGCGTGGTTGGAGTCCGTCGTGTTGTGGAACTTTCGCGTGGTTTTGGCCCGAATGTCGTTGTCGCTCATCAGCTTGGCAACGGTGTTGACGCAGCAGTCAACGCCCCGGGCCTGCAACTCGGCATGGATCCGAGGGCTGCCGTAACGTTCTTTGACCTCGGCGTGGACGGCGCGGATCTCCACCAGTAGAGCGACACGGCGTTGCCCCTGTTCACACGGAGGACGCAGACGCCAGGCATAAAAGCCCTGGCGAGAAACCCCGAGGGTGTCGCACATCAGGGCGACGGGCCAGACGTCCTTGTGCTGTTCGACGAAGGCGAAAATCACAGGGCCTCCCTGGCGAAGAAGGCCATCGCTTTTTTTAGGATGTCGCGTTCCATCAGGAGCCGCTTGTTGTCGGCGCGGAGCTGGCGGAGTTCCTCTTCGATGGCAGGTGGATGGCCATGGCCAGGGAAGGCCTTTTCCCCTTCCTTGTCGAAGGCTATTTTCCAGGAGCGAAGCAAGGTTTGCCCAATGTCGAGGGAGCGTGCAGCTTCCGCTACGGAGTAGCCCTTTTCGGTAACGAGCTTGACGGCCTCGATCTTAAATTCGTGGGTGAAACGGCGTCGTTCTCTTGCCATGATGAACCTCCATAAGGTGAATTTACACCTTTAACTGGGTGTCCACCATTCGTGGGGAGGTTCACTCCCGATTTCCCCGTCACGCGCGGTCCTTCGCCCCCGGCGCTTTCGGCTCTTAAGAAGAATACACTGACTTGGGCAAACTGGTCGCTACGCACCCTTCTCGAAATCCTTATTGTTATCGATTGCCTCGATCCGAACTGTTCTGTGCGGCTCCATTTTCTCTGTTGTTACACGGACTTTCATTCCGGCTTTCAGGTCCATGAGAACGCAACCTTTGCCATCGCATGTCACTTTGACTTTGGAAGCCAGCAAGTGGCTGTGTTCCTTGCCCACGCTGTCCATCAACGTCAGTGTATCATTACTGAAGTTGACGATCGTACCGTCTGTGACGGTGTCCTTCTGGCCCGTAACCTTCTCCTTAATCTGGCTGCCAATTTTTTCTAGGTCTTCAATGGCAGTTTTCTCATCCTGGCGGATTTTTTCCTTGTTCACCTGAAACTCGACTTTGGGCTTGTTGTCGACGTTATTCCAGCCGAACTGAAACCATCCCAAGTAAAAGCCGGCTCCTACAATGATGGCGACCAGCAACAGAAGCACGACAAAAAAGCGATTCATTAACCTCTCCCAAAACAATCCACAGCGGCATTCGATCGCATTCAAAAAGGAGGTGCCAAGTTCCTCTGCGGTAGCTGGCACCATCGCAATCAGATCTTGCCCATCAACACAAGTATCAACAGGACGATAACGACCAGGCCGAGGCCGCCGCTCGGGCCGTAACCCCACTCACGGCTATGACCCCAATTGGGTAGCACGCCCAACAACATGAGAATGAGAACGACTAGCACAATCATTGAAATCGACATCGCAGACCTCTTTCTATCGACTAGAAACCCAATCCAGGCCTTCACCGCGAACGCCACGGAACTCAGCCACCTGTATGAGTGAACAAACCAACATCTCATGTCGGTGTAGTTGACCCTGAATCAACGATCCTTCGCAGTCGTTGCTACGACTCCTTTGACGTCTCGCTCCATGTTTCCGTGGCAGCGGACCCGTTGAGAAGAAAAACCTGCACCACCGTGCCCGTGGTAAATGCCTGGACCACGGCGCCGCTGGCAGGCTCAATCTCCGCGGAGGACTCGCGTACGTCCATTCCCGTAATCCGCTTAATCTCCTGCCGCAACGAATCGGCGGAGTTTGCAAAGAGCTGCCGGTGATATTCCTGCATCTGGGCGGCCCCCGCCGGACTGCGGGCCAAGACCATCTCCGCCGGTGACAGGGCATCATGGAGCGTAATGACCAGCGTGCCTTCGCTTAGCACTACTGTGACCGACTTGGGGACATGATTTCCCGTCCGCCGCTGCTCAAAAGCGATGGCGGCTTGAGCGATCTGCTCAGCCATCGTCGATCTGGGCTTGGTCATCAAGGTTGAGTCCTCCAAGCGCGGTACAGCGCGCCGACCGCAACAAAAAAAGCCGGCGTGGTGCAATACGCTGAAGTATTGCACCACGCCGGCTTACTCTTCTAACGGGCCCACCGGCACAGCCGGCCTGCCCTTTAGCTAGTCTTCCTGCAACGTCAAACAAGTGATTTTTTCACGAGCGCCATCAATATGCTGGCGGCGCCTCATTACTCATTACTATATCGCGTGGAAGCAGAAAAACAAGGGGCGAAAGGCTCGAATGGGCGAGATTGTGATATGCTGAACCTATCCTCGCCTACATTCAGGGGCCGCCATGAAGACGCAGGGAGAGATCGAAGCTGCCATCTGCGAGGGTATCTCGCGCTTCGAGCAGGAGTACATGGGAAGAGGGCCCAAGGACATTCGGGCCCACCTGTTTGGTGATTTCCTGGTGGTCCGCCTCCAAGGCGTCTTGACCGCGGCGGAACAACAATTAGTCAAGACACTGCCGGTCGCCAAAGGCCGGGACCTGCTCAAGGAGGTCCGAACGCAACTGATCGAAACCGCCAGGCCACTTCTGGAAGCGCTCGTCCTCGGTGTCACCGGAACGAAGACGTTGAGCCTGCATCACGACATTAGCACCGTCACTGGCGAAGAGGTCGTTCTGTTCACGTTGGCCCAGGCGCCGGCGTGCCGGGAGACGAAAAAGAAGTAAGATATGAATGGCACGTCCAAGTAAGAGCTCGTCCTCCAGTACGTACTATCCACGCCCTGTCGTCAAATACTTATATTCTTGATCGTCGGTTTCTTTCTTTGTCTTGTAGCGTCGGCCTTCCTCGCCTATGCTTTTTAGCGTGAGGCTTTCCTAGGTGGTGGTTTGCCGACCTAAGGTGAAGGAAAGCCTCAATGCCTCTTTATACACCACGCCCTAAACCGGCTTCGTTTCAACAAACACTCCATAGCTTCGCTCAAGCCCAATCGCTTTCCTTTCGCGACGTCTTGACGGCCCAACAGATCCAAGACGTCGCGGACCAAGAATAGCTCCGCTTCAGCTCCGCAGACTCCAACGTCTACTCCGTGCCATTGACCCCGTGAGCTTATCTCGCATAGGTTGCCTCGGCATCCAAATCGTGTGTTGCCGCCATTGCAAGCCTCATGGTGTTGCTCGCTGTCTTGGGAGGGCCCTCGTGCCATGCCGGCACCGGAGCCTATTGCAAGGCGCGGGCTAGGTTGCCCGAGCGCTTCCTCCGACGTCTGCAACCGCCCGGTCGTCGCTGGCCCCGTCGGGGCCACGGCATTAGGAAATGTCCTAGTCCAGGCGATCGGTCTCAAACTGCTCGGCTCTCTCGCCGACGCCCGCGAGGTCGTGCGCAATTCGTTTGACGTAAAAACCTACGCGCCATCGAACGCAAAAAAGTGGGACGAGCCGTATGGCCGATTCTTAAAATTGATTGGTTGACGGTTCAAATCTCACTGCCGGAAGGGGTTGCATTTCTCGCCCCGGCTAATCTATCTTGGCACAGGTCTCGGATTCGTTGCGCCCATATTCATTGCACGGATAAATAGAGGCCTGATTCAATGAGCCAGAGGTAACAACGAAAATTCGTTTCATTCACACCCCCCAGACACCCCCACGAACGAATTCCAAAAGGTTGAATCTTCTGCGTATTCAAGGACTTACGTTCGTTCACACACATTTTGCTTCGCCTGTCTCACGTGCTTGCTCCCAGGTGGACAAGTTGGAGTGCCCCGGCCAAGTCGCAATCAAAAGTGCCTCTCCGCCAAACCACTGGCATTAGGCATAACGCCGTCTTTGGCGTCTCTATGTTCCGCGCGGAACATTGCGTGCCGACCGTCGCGCCAAAAAAGCACATGACCTTGGCGCGACGGTCTGCTAACACAACCACTTGACAGCATTGCTTTTGCGCTGCGTCCTGGACCGTCGCGCCAACATTCGCGTGTGGTACCCCCCCTGCGCCTGGTGTCAGGGCTTCGAGCAAGAAAGCATGACACAAGGCTTCATTTCAGGGCCGGTCTATCTCATTCTTTCCGAACCCGCTTAATAGATTGCATTGCGCGCACACACACACACACACAGAACTCCCGCGGACTGGTCCACCCGAATCCGTTTGGAAACGGCCAAACTGAGATAGAGTCTGATGTGCAAATGAATCCACGTAGAAATCCCGGGAAGAATTGAGTCTCTCGCCCCGGTAGGGGCGACTGGCCGTAGCCCCGGTTTATTTATCTTGGCACAGGTCTCGGATTCGTTGCGCCAAGAATTCGTTGCGCGCACACCCAGACAACCCCTGAACGAATTAAGGCCTTGCCCAGTCAAGCTTTAGCGCATTCGTTGCGCCTCGAAATATAGCCAACCGCCGAGCAGATAGTGTAGAGGGTATCCATGCTGTACAGATTTTGTACACAGAGACGTTTTGGAAAACGGTCCTCGTTTTTTGTCCGAGGGATCTACTTAACCGTGTGGCCGAATGCACGCCTGTCGGTCGGTCAACAATGGTATCGAAAGAGCATCATTGACCGACCGTCACTCAAAAAATGGCAGACAATTGCGCTCGCTAAATTACGCAGCAATCTAGCTTAGCTTCTCCACAAACGCAGTCCCATAAGACGCCGTGTCCGAAGTCTGGTACTCTCCTGACGTTGCGAAATCCCCGCAACTCGTACCACCAACGACATAGGCACTTCCACTGCTATCCAAAGCTACTCCGTAAACCATAGTAAATTCACCATCACCGATCGTGGTGTTATATGAGGCTGCGGTTCCCGAGCTATTGAGTCGCGTAACAAAACCTACCGAGTCGCCTGTGGAATTGGCGTAAAACAGAGCCGGCGGATCGGAAGGATTGGGGAGCGTTCCTACTACGGTGACGACTCCCGAACCATTTACGACGATTCCCAAACCGACGCCATCGTTGCTTCCGCTTATGTAGGTACTATAATCCAAGGCCGTACCAGTGCTGTTTAGTTTTGTTACGAATGCGCTTGTCAAGTCGCTGCCGTATGTCGTCTGGTAGGCATAAAAGAGTCGCTGCAGCGCGGCGCCGCGCATTTCATCGCCAAGCCATTCCATTTGGTCGACCTTGCAAACATTCTCCAACTGTTGGCGCACGATGTACCCGGCGATCGAGCCTAGTGCCCCGTCCAGACTAAATTTAGGGGTGGCACAGACATTCCTGTCTGTGCAGCAAAAGGCACAATCGTCGGTTCCGCACAGACAAGAATGTCTGTGCCACCCCTAAATTTAATCTGGACGAAGCACTAGCAATGTATGCCAGCGGCGTACGCGTGAAAGCCGTGAGCCAAGGAGGCTAGGTGCCAATAATCCTTGTGACAGATGCTATTATAGCGCAGAGACCGGCGAGAAGGTCTTTTGAGGTTTCGACAGAGGAAAGTCCTGCACAAAGCGTGTCGTAAGCGCTCGAATTGTTGAGTAGATTTGGATTATACACTGGCTAACGCATGGATTCGTATAGGATACGATCGTTCCTTGATTACTCTGAACCATTCGGCACGCCCATCCTGAGCATCGACATTGATTGGTATTGCCAATCTTGGCACGCGCGATGCATTTATGTGCTTTTTCGCACACATCGTATTGTCAGGAAAGCTGATGAGCCGGATTTTCCAATACTGTGCATGCCCGAAATCCAGCATTTCTCGAACATTCCTACATGAATAAGCCTGTCCATGGTTCCGGCACGAGGCTTGCGTTACAGATCAACATCTGTGTCTCGATCAGAAAGTGTTCAATCAGACCGGTAAAATAGGCGATGGGAGAACGTTGCCATGGAATCTGTGAACAATATCGAGCCAGCCAGACGTCTTTTGGTAGTTATTGACCATCACGAGGCACGCATTTATCGGACGGAGGTGCGTGGAACTGTGCCCGAGCGTATTGTTCCCTACGATCCTTATGGCTATGGCCGGCACTTGCATTCCGCACATGAATGGACAGACGGCAAACGTCAGCCGGAGCGGAAAAGCTTCTACGAAGCTATCGCCAAGACCCTGGGAGGGGCGGCCCAGATCTTGATTTTTGGGAGCGGCACTGGAAGAAGTAGCGCGATGGAACAGTTGCTCTCGGATCTGCGAGACTTCCATCCCGACGTAGCCGATAAGGTCATTGGTTCGGTTCATGTGGACGCCCATCACACAACCGAAAACCAATTACTGGCGGAGGCTCGACGGTTCTACGCCGAATTAGATCAACAATAGACCAGTCTTGTCTGCTTCCCAACGTGCTCACCAATTTTGGCGCATGTCCTCTCCTTATACCAAGCGAAGATTTGTCGATTATGGAGATGTACCAATGTTCCATTCAATTCTTGTTTTACTCGATGGTTCGCCCTTTGGGGAACATTCTATTCCAATGGCAGTTGCCATAAGTAAAGCAACGGGTGCTAGCGTGACACTTGCTCACGTTCACGAATTTCCTCTCAACGATTATCCAGTCCCTGCCGTACTCAGCCGGATGGAGAAATTGATAAAGCGGCAAGACAACGAGTATCTAAAGGACATCGCTCAACGTGTCCGTGACAAAACCCACATAAGTTCTCGGACTTTGTTACTCGAAGGAGACGTGTGCCAGGCGGTCAGCAATGCGGCGGACGGCGTAGAGTTCGATCTGATTGTGATGGCGACACATGGCCGGGGCGCTTTAGGGCGGTTTTGGTTTGGTAGTGTTGCGGACAAGCTAGTGCGGCATCTCACCAAGCCGATCTTATTTGTTAAACCGCAGGAGGGTCCTCCTGATTTCGGCAGCGTATCTGCAATCAAGAATGTCCTACTGCCGCTCGATGGTTCTCACCTTGCAGAACAAATAATCGAGCCTGCACTCCAGCTCGGACCAAACTCAAATATTGAGCTTACTCTTTTTCGGGCGATTCGACCCGTTATTCGGCCGACTTACATGGCAGAAGGGATGAGTTTAGGAGTGAATCTCGACGGCGTGCTGGACGAGATCGAAGCCCTTCAACAACGGGAATGTGGAGCAGCTCAAAGGTACCTTGACGAGATGGCGAAAAAGTTGCGCGATCGTCAAATTCGCGTTCAAACTCGGATTTGTGTCGAAGAGGATGCCGCGCGAAGTATTTTGCACGACGCGAAAAACCATTCGAGCCAGATCATTGCCATAGCCACGCATGGGAGGCAGGGTATGCAACGGTTCTTCCTCGGAAGTGTTGCCTCCAAACTCGTCCGGGCCGGAAACTTTCCCGTCCTCGTATATCGACCGAAGAGCCCATCCGATGATTAATCACTCCTACGACTTGCCGAAGAATGCTAATGCACCTGCAATGCGCGTCCGGCCCGATCGTCGCTGCTCTAGCATCTGACCGGACCGGTAGGCCGCCTTCCTGAACTGTGGCTAGAATGGCTTAGAGCCTATCCGAAAAAGGGGTCAGGTGGTCAGGTACCATTGTGCGAAGCACCCTTCGGGCCGTTCCGGCAATGGTACCTGACCCCTTTGTGCGCCGTGCCAAGGCGTGACTTTTCAGTGGGTGCGAATCCCACCCGGCAACTGGTCGTTCCAGCCGGTAGCAATCGGAGCGGCAGTGGAGGTAACGAAACTGTCGAAGCCTTCGATGGAAAGGGTCGTTTGAGCGACTCCGCGAGCAGGCAGGCCGTAACGTGAGTGAACGCTGAGCAGGCCTCGAAACGGGTAATGTGGTAGCCGACCCAGCAAAGGGATGGGGAAGGCCGCAGACGCGAGGATACAGGGGGAACGACTTTAGCCCCACCCGCGTTGCCACCGGGGTAATGGCGACGGCATGTCGGCATAGGAAAGTTAACGCAACACGGGAAACCCCCTGCGGTGGCAGCAGTGCCAACCGGACGCCCGCGAGGGACAGGCCGGGCCGCTTGGGGTGGCGGAGAGGCTCGTAGTACCGCTGAAGCCGGGTAACGCCGGTGGAGGGAAGGGGCCTTGGTTCAAGGACAGCGTCCGAAGGAAAGAGAGCCAGGAGATTGGTGATGAGCCTAACACCTCCCGATACGGTTCGGAAACTCCAGGAGACGTTGCATGCCAAAGCGAAGAGAGCACCCACCTATCGGTTCTATGCGTTGTACGACAAGGTGTACCGGGCCGATGTGCTGGGCCATGCGTACCTGTGCTGTGCCGCTAACGACGGCGCGGCGGGGGTGGATGGCCAGACGTTCACGGACATCGAGGAGTACGGGCTGGACCGTTGGCTGGGTGAACTGACGGAAGAACTCCGAAACAAAGCGTATCGCCCGCAAGCAGTCCGACGGGTGTACATACCGAAGTCGGATGGCAAACAGCGACCGTTGGGCATTCCAACGATCCGCGACCGTGTCGTGCAGATGGCTGTGTTGCTCGTCTTGGAGCCGATCTTCGAGGCGGACTTGCAGCCGGAACAATTTGCTTATCGGCAAGGCCGAAGCGCTCTGGACGCGATCGAGCAGGTCCAATTGTTGCTAGACAACGGGCATACGGAGATTGTCGATGCGGACTTGAGTGGGTACTTCGATAGCATCCCCCACGCCGAGTTAATGGCATCGGTGAGCCGACGGCTTAGTGACGGGCTACTACTGGCCCTGATCAAAAGCTGGTTGGAGGCACCGGTGGAAGACCTTGGAGATCGTGGGGACAAGCGTCGAACGACTCGCAACAAGGACGAGGGTCGCGGCACCCCGCAAGGGGGCGTGCTCTCGCCGCTGCTGGCGAATCTCTACATGCGTCGCTTCGTGCTGGGCTGGAAGACAAACGGGCATGCCAATCGTCTTGAGGCGCGTATCGTCAATTATGCGGACGACTTTGTGATCTGCTGCCGTGGTACGGCTCTTGAAGCCGAGGCGGTGATGCGGCGCATGATGTCGAAGCTGCGGTTGACGGTGAACGAGACGAAGACCCGGGTTTGCCGCTTGCCGGACGAGACGTTTTCGTTTTTGGGTTACACGTTCGGTCGGAACTGGTCGCCGAAGACGGGGCGTAGCTACATCGGTCCCCGTCCGGCCGTCAAGAAGATCCACGGGATCTGTGAGGTGATCCGCGATCAGACCAGCCGAACGTGGCAGTGGTTGTCTTGCCGGGCGTTAATAACTCGCGTCAACAGCCGACTGGTGGGCTGGGCGAACTATTTTTGTCTCGGTAACACGGCCCCGGCCATGAAGCAGGTGATGGCGCACACCTGTCAACGGCTCCGTCAGTGGCTGGGTCGGAAGCACCGCGTGCAGGGTACGGCCCGACAGTGTTATTCGGATCGTTACCTGCGTGAGGACCTGGGATTAGTGTGGCTTCCAGGGCGACCGCGACCTCGCGTCTTGTGAGCGAACGCATGAGTTACCTTGTCCGAGAGCCGGATGCCTTAATAGGGCCCGTCCGGTTCGACGAGCGGGAAGTGGAAACGGGGCATGGCCGGGAGATTGAGGCACCGGCCAACGAAAGGGCCGGATACCGCTGGACTCGACCTAAACCACCGCGCCACTTCTCGACTCTACTTCGGATAGGCTCTTAAGATTATTCGGCCGGTGAGCAAGCGTAAGCTTAAATTGATGCCGCTGGATTTCGATGCCTTTCAGATCCTACGGCACTAGTGCTCTGTCAACGCTAAGAATTGGGGTCGCTTTGCCGTCCCTCACTGGGAATTCTCGCCATATTTTTCGTTACCAACCCCAAAATCAAGCGTTGACAGAGCACTAGCCTATCAAAGCAAAAAGGGGCAGATCTTTCGATCCTCCCCTTTCGAGTTCATGCTTTCGCCGATTAGTCCAAAAGCCTAACTACCACCTTTGGGAAGTTTGGCCACATCCTTCGGGAACGCTACCCTGGGCTTACTTGTGCCCATTTTGGGAGTGAACCCCTTAACAGGTGGCGCGGTGCCGCCAGAAGGAACTGCAATCGCTGGTGTTTCCGTGTCGCTCTTTCCGCAACCGATTATGAAGCAGGTCGATATTATGAACATTAATGCGAAACGCATCTTTTCCTCAGCTAATAGAGACGAGATGGTATAGGCCGCTTGGATACATCCCCAAGCGGCCTGGGACCCTAAAACACCGTGAACAGGTGCTACTGTCCTATCACGGACCAATTGATTGTGTCACCATCGCTCATACCGGAAGCAGAGAAAAAGACCCCGTAGTTCGCCTGGACTCCAGAGATCGACAGAGTGCGAACGGAACCGTCGCAGAATCCGAAATTGATGACGCCGGTGTGTTTGCTCCAAAAGGCAAAGGGATTGTTTGCCTGCAAGCCGGTCGCCGAAGTCATCGAACCAGCACCCATCCATGTAAATCGAAAATTAGGGCCGCCGTAATTGCCGCTAGCGATTTCACCGAAGCCGAGCGTGTTCGACGTGCCGTCTTTGATGTCGGTGACCTTCGTTCGCGAATTCATCGAGTACGGGCCCTTGTATTTGAGCGATGTCGCGTCGAGTGTGTCTTCGCTCTTGTAGCCGCCGTTGCCGATGTAATTGCTCGCACCGGTCAGGGAGCCGAAATTGACGTTATTATAAGTCCCGGCATTGTATATGTAATCGAGAACGATTGAGCCCGCGGGATAATAATCCGCCTGATTCAGCACGAAGAAGGCATCGACCACCCAATCGGTTGGATTTTTCATCTGACCGTAGGGATCATCCGATGGGCATTCAAAGGTCTTGATCATGGTAAAGGCGGCAGGGGTAATGCCAGTACCATTTACGTAGGGATCGCCACAGGAAAAATCGTAGGGTGGCGTCGAGTAAGCCCACGCTCCGCCCGTTCCGTTAATGGTGAACAGGTTCTGCGGAATCAAGTTGTATACATTCTGCTGTTCAATATAAGGCAGTAGATAAGCTAGGACGCTCGTATAAGGGCCGTTGTAGGGGTGCCGATGACATAGCCGTTGCCATTACCGGATTGTGCGTTTGGACTGACGTTGGAACCTGGCGGAAGGAAACCATCAAACGTTCCAGCATAACTATGGGATGCGAGAGCGATCTGTTTGATGTTGTTCTTGCACTGCGAGTTCGCCGCGGATTCGCGGACCTTTTGTACCGCGGGTAACAACAAGCCAATCAAAACCGCGATGATGGCGATAACCACCAGCAGCTCGATCAAAGTAAAACCGGACCTGCGCGAATGTCTTTCCACGGAGCATCCTCCTTCAAAAAAGCAGTAAGGTAAAAAACCGAAAGAGAGATCCAATGGACGAATCGACTTGGTTTTGATGCACAATTGGACCGGTATGGCCGCAAATGTGCGCGAGTAACCGAGTCGTCATCCGACGATACTTAGAGAGAGTGAAACAAATGTACAGGAATACAAATGCGGGTTGGGGAGCCAACCGAAAAAACGATACTATCAAGCATTTCAGACGGTACGTGCCGGATGCGCGCGAGACGCAATTGCGAGAGTGAACGTACCTCTTACTCCACTACCACTCTATCAATATCCGATTTGATGAGGAACGCAAGAATAATTTCGGAGATTTTTCTCATTTTCTTTTAAGATGTGGAGCACGCCACATTGCGAGGGGGCAGTGCGGGTGCCATGCTTTCGCACTCGAAAGCATGCTTTGGAGTACCAAAGCATGGCACACATGCCCTGGAGGGGCCGTCTCATTCTGGCGAATGCGGCTACAGAAACGGTGTCTATTACTTTCCGCCAGCCGGTTTTTTGAGCGCTAGATTTAGCGTTTGCGAGCCCGCGTTGATGACGTGTTTTTGGCTGTTACCCTCGGCGTTGGCCGGGACCGATTCTGTGTGAATGATTCCATCGCGGCCAACTTTGGACTTCCATTCCTTTGAGCGTTTCTCCGCGTCTTCATTGGTTTGGACCGCAGCCCCAGCGCTGCTGCTTGCCTCGACCTTGACGATCTTCTCGCCGGGGAGCATGTCTTTCGCGGAATAGGTGCCGTCCTTGATCGGCGCCCCGACGGACGGGCCCTTGCCGTCGGCCGGGGTAAACGTGACGTAGCCGCTCTTGACAGGTTGCCCATCGTAAGTGACTTCGCCCGAAACCGAGGCGCTAGGACCAAAACAACCCGCGGCGAGGAACAGCGGCAGGCAGGCCAAGATTATACGAATTAGCGGTAGCAGCCCAATGCGGACCATGAACGTCTCCGGAGCGAATCAAGGCATATTGATAGTTTCGTTGCCACCCTTGGTGCCCAGGGCGCGCCAGGTGTACGTGTCGATGTTGCTGGAGAAGAAGCGAACGCTACCGTCGGCCATGGCCGCATTCACGCCGCCCGTGTGATAGCTGCGTGCAGCTGCATAGGCGCCAGCTGCACTCGGCGTGAACCAAACATCGCCGCCGATCGACAGGCACGGCGACTGATAGATTGTATCGCCCTGATCCTGCGGGCAGGGGCCGACCACATGGTCTGGCGAGGTGGAATTGGGCGTGAGAGAGGTGCTGAAGAGCGCGCCACCCATGTTTCCATAGATGATTTCACCGATCGGGCCGCCCCAGCCGGACACGGTTGCACACAGGCCCTCGGAAAAAAGCAGGGTGTTGGATGTGCCATCGGAAATCGACGTCATGACCACGCCGAGGCCTTTGACCAAGCCCGTCCTATCATAACTCTGGCCCGGCGTGACGTAGAAAACGCCTTTACCCCAAGGGCCCGCACTGGAATCCGTGGCATTGCCATACATATCGCCGCTGCCGGTGCAACCGCGGTAATTGGCCCGGATGAAGCCATAGGTGTCGCTAGTGATCTCGTCTAGGAAAGGGCCATTTTCCGAGGGGCATAAGAAGGTGCTAATCACGGCCTGCCGCGACGCCCGCTGGGTCGGGTTGTTGCTGATCGGCCCGTTCGGACCCGGATAACTCGCCACGAAGCCTACCGTGGGCAATGTGAGATAGCCGTTGTAGACATTCGTTTGCTCAATATACGGGAGAATCAACTCGCTCCAGGTATAGCTATCCCAGTAATCATATTTTCGGGAGTAAGGCAAGGCTCCAAGGGCGTCGTGGTGCAGCTGGGCAGCGATGCCCAGCTGGCGCAGGTTGCTACTGCACTTGGTCCGCGCGGCCGATTCACGGACCTTCTGAATAGCGGGCAGAAGGAGCCCGATCAGGACGGCGATGATCGCGATAACGACCAAAAGCTCGATCAGCGTGAAACCGAGCCTGCGCTTCGCGACGTGAGGTTTACACCCGGAAGGAATAAAGAGCATGACAATCTCGTTCGAGGAGAGGTAAGCGAAGCACTCGCGTAAATTATTGAAATGCGAGTTTTGATAGTTGGATGCTACATCGACGGAAGATCCGCCGCAACCTGTTTACGGATGGAATCTAGAAAAGAGCCGATGGGGGGATTTGAACCCTCAACCCCCGCTTTACGAAAGCGGTGCTCTACCGTTGAGCTACATCGGCTGGAATGGAGCGGATTTGGGGCGAAACGCCTGCAATCGTCTCACCTAAATTAGACGAAACGAACCAAGGGAGCAACAGCGATTTGCTCCCTTGGCGTGGTCGGCATCTTTGACGGGTGTAACCAAAATCTCTTGTGGTAAACATAGGTTCCAGCCGCCCAGGGCGTTGCCCTGGGCTAACATATACCGCCCTTTCAGGGCTTAATGCGGTCGATCTGAACATTCATACCATTTGGGGCGCCCGGTCTTAAGCCCTGAAAGGGCGGCATATGTTAGCCCAGGGCGCGAGAGAACTTACATCGGCGGCTTGGCGTCCTTCTTGGCGTCGTCCTTCTTCGTATCGTCCTTTTTCGGCGCATCCGTATCCGGTGGCTTGACCTCGCGCGGCTCGGCGGTGCGAGCATACGGCGTCTCGTCAGTCAAGGCTCGTGGGAACGGATAGCCGATCAAGTCGAGGTATTTGCCCACCGACAGAATGCGCACGCCGCTTAGCTTGGCTTGCTCTTCCATTGCCTTGATGCCAGCTTCGATCTTCCGGACTTGCTCGAGTTTGCGGGAATCTCGGCGAACGAGCAACGGCACGTCGCCGACGACGAGGAAGTCCGTTTGAACAGTGACCTTTTTGGCGGCATCCTGGTTCGTTTCGTCGGTCGGTTCCTTGAGAGGAAGAATGCCGTCGACGATGATATTTTGCCGTGACAGATTACGGATGAACTCTTCGGTATTATCGCGGCCGTCGCCGGTGAGATCGACGCTGCCGGCGATGGCGATATGTTTCGGCGACAACGGCGACCAACTGGCGTTGGCCAGGATGTCATTGGTCAATACGGGATTCTTGACGCGGTCGTGGCGGGCTTCGATTTTCCCTTCACGGACGTCGGCCTGATTCTTGTCGTAATAGGTTATCCGAACTTGCGACAGGTGTTCGCCGCGAACGCTGACGACTTCGGCGTCCGCCTTGGATCGTTCCATCGGCTTACCGGCGGCATCCAGGCCATGAATCGAGAACGTCAGCTGTGGCTTTACCTTGTCGGCGGACCCGAGGTTGATGTAGGCCGTATCGCCGGTCCGGTCCAACTGCATGATTTTCCAGCCGCGATTGACGATCGCCGCTGTCTCCGTCGGCGAGTTTCGTTCCAGGGCGGCCCGCTGACGGGCGACAACAGCTTGCGTTGCAGCCATCTCCGCCTGGGCTTTCGCTTCGGACTCGGCTTTGGACGTTTCGACGGCTGCCTTGGCGGCTGCGAGGCTCGCTTTTTCGGTGCTTTGTGTTGCGTAATTCTTCTCGAGGGCTTCCTTGGCTGCTGCGCGCTTGACTTGCTCCTCGGCGAAGCTCTTGACGAGAGCGTCATAATTCTCTTTGTGCGTGGTCTTGAGCTTGGCCAACTCTTCTTCCTTGGCCTTGAGTTCCGCTTCCTTGTCCTTTTTGGCCTTGTCTGTCTGGGCAACGAGATCTTTCTGAGCCTTCAATTCGTCACGAAGACTGTCGACATAGGCTTTGAGATTCTTGCTCAGCTCTTTTTTGCCGCCGCCTTTGTCGTCCCAGGTAAACTTGGCGGGATCGTCGGACATCGTTTTGATGATGTTCGACAC
The DNA here is from genome assembly GCA_963790585.1 of uncultured Planctomycetaceae bacterium. Classification (GTDB taxonomy): domain Bacteria; phylum Planctomycetota; class Planctomycetia; order Gemmatales; family Gemmataceae; genus CAWBOY01. Next base: position 123,451 of record CAWBOY010000007.1, on the reverse strand, counting down.
TTCGATTCGGTCCTTCTCGGCCGAGCCGAGGGTGCCCGACTCATATTTAGGCCAAAGCGTTTCGAGTTCGCCGACATCCTTGGGGTCGGCCATCTGACCCATGTAGGACTTGAGCACCATCGTCTCGAATCGATACCAATCGCGGCTCGCTTCCATCTTCTTGGCTTCTTCGCGAGCTTTCTTGGCCTCTTCAAGCGGCCCTTGCTGCCCGGCGTAACCCATATAGGTGCCAACGCCCAAACCGATGGTCGCGAGAATGAAGAAAACCATTGTCACGATCAGACCCTGGTTCGACTCGCCGCCGCCGCTCGAACTAGCGCTCTTTCGCTTCGCCATGACGAATATCCTCGTTGCAGTGCTTGAGGCTTTCTAATCGAATCAGGAGATGAACGCGGGCCATCGGTTGGAAACCAACGCGGCGCCCGCTCTTCCTGAAGTGTAAAGTATGCCCCGTTGGTGTCAATTCGATTGGGCTGAACCAATAGCGCTACCGCGACCGGTTCGTTCGACAGGATCGATTCTGCGGTCACGCCTAATCGAATAATTATACCCTACTCGCCAGCGAGCGATACACAAACGATCTCTTTATCGTTGCGCGCGAACATACATTTGTTCGCAAAGGCGGGGTGCGACCACAGCACCCGTCGGCCATCGGTCCGGCTGGTCGGCTCCAAAATCTTGGCGCGATCTATCTCATCGTAACCCTTTGGTGTCAGCTTGGCGATGATGAGCTGACCCTTTTCGTTGAAGAGGAACCAGCGGTCGCCGTTGGGCGTGAGAAAGGCGTTGGCCCAGCGAACTTCTTCGGGCTCGGCCGCGTCGGAAGCCGCCCGCAGATCGGACCACACGCGTTTGCCGTCGGAGAGGCGAATGCACCGAAGCTCGCCGTAACTGCAGATGCCGTAGATGTGTCCATCGACGATGTAAGGGGTTGGCATAATGCTATTCAGGATTTCCGTCTGGCCGGGCGATTCGCCGATGCGCTTGCTCCCCCAGAGGAGAGTGGCGGATTCGGGTTTCAGCTTGAGCAGACGCGAGCCGTTGTAAAAGGAGGTCAAAAAAAGCTGATCGTCGATCAGGCGCGGCGTCGAAACGGCCAGGTTGGCCTTGAGCGGGAAGTCGAACGACCACAAGGGCTTACCGGTTTCGGGGTCCAGCCCGTTTACGGTTTCAGTGTCCCAAATGATCACTTCGCGTTTGGCACCGACCTTGTAGACCATGGGCGGCGCGTAGCCGATTTCGGACGTCGGATTCTTGAGCGCTAACGACCGCCATTTCTCCTTGCCGGTCGCTTTATCGAACGCGACGGCCACACCGTCACTTGCGCCGACCAGGCAGATGAGACTGTCCCCGTCAAGCAGCGGATGCGCCGCGAAGCCCCAGAGGGGAACCTTGGCGCCAAAATCTTTGGGGAAATTGCGCGACCAATTCACTTTGCCGGAGTCCGCGTCGAGACAAAAGAGATCGCCCATCGCGCCGAGGGCATAAACCTTGCCATCGGCGATAACCGGCGTGGCGCGAGGCCCCATCGCATAGGAGATCGCATAATCGGTCGCGTATTTGTGTTCCCAGATAGGCTTGCCGGTCGCTTCGTCCAGGCAGACGACACGCTCGAAGCCGGGGACGGGTTTACGGTCGAAGAGATTAGCGGGCTCCTTCGCGCCTGGGGCCCAAAAATGATCGGCGACATAGACTTTGCCGTGACTGACGGCCGGCCCCGCATAGCCGCCGCCGATCGGCGCTCGCCATTTGATCGTCGGGCCGCCCTTGGGAAACTTCGTTAGCAGACCGCTCTCGCGCCACACGCCATCGCGCTGTGGCCCCAGCCATTGCGGCCAATCATCGGCGCGCGAGCGCGGCTGAGAAGGCAACAAACGCTATCGCGATAATTTTGTTGAATGGAGCGGTACGAAATATCATTTCCAGTCCTCATGAAGGGATAGGTGCGGGCAAACGGCCAAGGCGATAGGCAGGCACCCATAATGATATGGTTACTCGTCAACCCGAGGGTTGATGCGTTGCTTGGCGCCGCGCACGCCATTGGGCGTACACTCCACGGCGAGGGCCAATACAACGAAAGGAGCGTTTACCGTTCGCCGTTTCGTCCGTCGTTACAAGCAGGAATGAATATGCGAAGCCGACTGAGCGCGATTTTGCTCCTCGTGATGACGGGTGTCGTCGTCTCATCTCTCGTTCACGGAAAGTCGCCCCGACCGATTGTAAAAAGGCTTGATAAGGAACCGGTCGCGGAAGCGCTAGGAGGCAAGAAATGGCAAGCAATTTTCGAAGGTGTCGATCAAGTCGAATTGCATGCAAAAAAACCACGGTCGATACGGGGCTTCGCCGTTCGCATCGATCTCGGAACGAAAGGGATCGAGTTTTTCGCCTCGCCAGGTAGCCCGGATGCAGGCGCTGGCAAAGCGCCGGGGCACAAAACGAGTGTCTTCCTGGCGGAAAGCAAATGCCAGGTAGCAATCAACGCGGCGCCGTTCTCGCCAGTCCACGTCGATGAAGGGAAGCCGCAAGAAATTCTTGGTTTGCAGATTTCAAAAGGAGCGCTCGTTGCCAAGGGACGCCCCGATTTTGGAGCATTACTATTAACGAAGGAGAACAAGGCGACGATTGGCTATCCGCCTTTTGAGCTCAAAAATGTCTACAACGCCGTCGGCGGCTTTGCAATCGTTCTGAAGAAAGGCGAAGTCATCGAAATAAGCGAACGCGACTTGCACCCGCGTTCCGCCGTTGGAATATCCGAGGATGGTAAAACCCTCTATTTGCTAGCCATTGATGGTCGGCAAAAGGGATTTAGTGAAGGCGCAATGCAGGAAGAAGTAGGCCAGTGGTTGAAGCTGCTCGGTGCGTCCGAGGGACTTAACCTTGACGGCGGCGGTTCGACGTCTCTGGTCATCGAAGGGGCGGATAACAAACCAAAGATTCTTAACCGCCCGATCAATAACCCGCTCTTCCCGGGTTCGGAACGCGTCTGCCCGAGTCATCTCGGAGTGTTGGCGCAGCGGTTGCCGCGATGAGTGAAATGACGGATCTCCCAATCTTGGCAGATCCAGCTTCCAAAATCCTCCGAAGGAATCCCTCACAATGTCTGCGGCAGCTCCCGCGAGCCGAACCATTCAAAAACTCCTCGTCGCCAATCGGGGCGAGATCGCCATTCGAGTTTTCCGCACGGCACACGAACTCGGCATTCGAACGGTTGCGATCTATTCGCATGAAGACCGCTTCGCACTGCATCGGTTCAAGGCGGATGAGGCGTATCTGACAGGCAAGGTTGGCGAGCCGATCCGGGCCTACCTGGACATCCCGAGCATTGTGGCGCTCGCGAAGAAATGCCACGTCGATGCCATCCACCCTGGCTATGGCTTTTTGTCGGAAAACGCAGCCTTCGCCCAGGCTTGCCGTCAGGCCGGCCTCATATTCGTCGGCCCGCGAACCGACATTCTCGAACAGCTCGGCGACAAGGTCGTCGCCCGCCGCATTGCGGGACAGGCGAAGGTTCCCATCCTCAGCGGCACTGAAGCCGCTGTTAAGACGAACGACGAGGCCCACACCCTCGCTGAAAAGATTGGCTATCCGGTCATTGTGAAGGCGTCTATGGGCGGTGGCGGCCGCGGTATGCGCGTGGCGCTGACGGCCGACAAGCTGACCGATGCGCTCGACCAGGCTCGGCGCGAGGCCGGCACGGCGTTCGGTATTCCGGATGTCTTCCTCGAAAAATTCGTCCGTCACGCGCGGCACATCGAAGTGCAATTGCTGGGCGATTCGCACGGCGGTTTGGTCCACCTGTTCGAGCGCGACTGCTCCGTCCAGCGACGCCATCAAAAGATCGTCGAAATTGCTCCCGCTCCGAACCTCGATCCCGCCTTGCGACAAAAAATCCTCGACGCCGCGATTGCGGTAGGCGCAGCCGTCCGCCTCGATAACGCCGGAACGGTGGAGTTCCTCGTCGATACCGACACGGGAGAATTCTACTTTATCGAGGTCAATCCTCGCATTCAGGTCGAACACACGGTCACGGAAACCGTGACCGGTTATGACATCGTCAAATGCCAACTTTTGATCGCCCAGGGCCAACCGCTGAGTGATCCCGAAATTGGCCTCGGCGACCCGGCGTCGATTCGGACCTATGGCTACGCCGTCCAATGCCGGGTAACGACGGAAAATCCGGCGAACAATTTCCTGCCAGACTATGGCCGCCTGACAAACTATCGCTCGGCCAGCGGCATGGGCATTCGCCTTGATGCCGCGTCCGCTTTTTCGGGCGCTGTGATTACGCCGTTCTATGATTCGCTGCTCGTCAAAGTCACAGCCCACGGCATCCGCTTTATCGACGCCGCCCGCCGCATGGAGCGAAGCCTGGCGGAGTTCCGCATCCGCGGCGTGAAGACGAACATCCCGTTTCTGATGAATCTCATCACGCATCCGGGTTTCCTCGCCGGCGGCTTCACCACTCGATTCATTGACGAAACACCGGAACTATTCCATCTGCCGGTCCGCCTCGATCGCGCTACCCGAATTTTGACGTATATCGGCGATGTCATCGTCAACGGCATTTCCGAGGTGGCGGGCAAGCCGCGGCCCGAGCATCACACGCCGCCGGTGCCGAAATTGCCGGACGATGTGACGATCCCCGAGGGCTCGCGCAATCGCCTCCAGGCGCTGGGTGTCGACAAATTCGTGCGCTGGATCCTCGAGCAAGAGCGGCTCTTGCTCACCGATACGACCTTCCGCGACGCGCACCAGTCGCTCTTGGCGACGCGCATGCGCACCTACGATATGCTGCGCATCGCGCCGTTTTATGCAGCGCGTCATGCCGACCTGTTCTCGCTCGAAATGTGGGGCGGGGCGACCTTCGACACGTCGATGCGCTTTCTCAAAGAGTCGCCGTGGCAACGTCTCGCGGAGATGCGCCAGGCGATTCCCAATATCCTGTTTCAAATGTTGCTCCGCTCGGCGAGTGCCGTGGGCTACACCAATTACCCTGACAACGTGGTCAAAGCGTTCGTAAAAGAGTCGGCCAACGCCGGGATAGATCTATTTCGGATCTTCGATGCGCTCAATGGCCTCGACAACTTGACGCTGGCAATCGAGGCCGTGCGCGACACCGGAATGCTCTGCGAAGCGGCCGTCTGCTATACCGGCGATATTCTCGACCCGAAAAGATCGAAATACGACCTCAAGTATTACGTCACTCTCGCCAAAGAGCTGGAAAAGCGCGGCGCCAATCTATTGGCTATCAAAGACATGGCCGGCCTTTGCAAGCCGTTTGCGGCCCAAAAACTGGTTAGCACGCTGCGGCAAGAGATCGGCCTGCCGATCCACTTCCATACCCACGACTGCGCAGGCGGTCAGATCGCTTCGTATCTGATGGCCGCCCAAGAGGGCGTGTCAATTGTCGATGTCGCCATGGCGCCATTCTCAGCCATGAACAGTCAACCGAGTCTCACGGCCCTGGTCGAGGCCCTCCGTTTTCAACGCCGGGACACCAAGCTCGACACGACTTACTTGCAAGACACGGCGGACTATTGGGGGGGCGTGCGCAACCTCTACAGCGCTTTTGAGACCGGCCAACTGGCACCGACCGCGGATGTGTATCTCAATGAAATGCCGGGCGGCCAGTATACGAATCTTTATGCGCAGGCCGCGGGACTCGGCCTGGCGGAGCGCTGGCGCGAGGTATGCCGAGCCTATGCCGAAGTCAATCAGCTTTTCGGCGACATCGTGAAGGTGACGCCGACTTCCAAAGTCGTCGGCGATATGGCGCTCTTCATGGTCGCCAACAATTTGACACCAACGGACATTCTTGAAGGCACCCGCGAGTTGGCATTTCCCGAATCGGTTGTCGAGTTCTTCGAAGGTCGACTCGGCGCGCCCCCGGGTGGCTTTCCTGAGCAATTACAAAAGCGTGTTCTCCGTGGCCGCAAGCCGATCGCCGGGCGACCCGGCGCGAGTCTCCCTCCCACCGATTTCGCGGCGGAGCGCGTCCGGCTCGAAAAAGAAATTGGCCGGGCCGTCAGCGACAAGGAACTTTTGAGCGCCTTGCTCTATCCCCGCGTCTTCCCTGAGCTGGCTTCGCACCAAGCTCGCTATTCCGACACCAGCGTGTTGCCGACGCCGGTATTCTTTTATGGCCTGGAGCCCGGCGAAGAGGTTTCGATCGACATCGAGCGCGGCAAGACGCTGATGGTCAAATTCTTGACCGTAAGCGATCCACATGACGATGGGTCGCGCACCTTATTCTTTGAACTCAATGGCCAGCCACGCGAAGTGGTCGTGCAGGATCGCTCCTTGAAATCGACCGTGGCGGCGCGGCCGAAAGCAGAACCAGGAAATGCCAAGCAGGTCGGCGCTCCCATGCCGGGACTGGTGGTTCGCGTCCTTGTCGCGGCGGGAGACGACGTGACCGCCGGGCAGAAGCTCTTCACGCTCGAAGCGATGAAGATGGAGACGACCCTGTATGCCGACAAGGCAGGGAAAGTGGCAACCGTCCTCGTCAAAGCCGGGACGCAGGTCGAAGCTGGTGATTTGTTGTTGCAAATGGAGGGTTGAGCGAATCCCGTAGCCCTTCACCGACTTGGTGTGTAACTTGCTAACATTGGCTCGCGCGATAGTTTACCTCGACAAGCCGGGGCTTCTAGGACTCAGGTTAGGTAGACGTGCGCGGCTCGTCGTAAATTGTTGCAGGATGATTTTTTGACGTTTCACTGAGCGAGAGGATTGCGATGACGAAGCGTTTACGTCTGTTGGCGCTAGGATTGCTGTGTGCCGTTTACGGTCTCTCCTTGCGCGAGCCCAGGAAAAGCCATTGCCGGTGGTCAAAGCCCCCGAGTGGAAGCACGGCATGGAACTGCAAGTGCGCAAAGTCGGCGAAAAGGACTTTACCAAGGACACCAAACGCTACGGCATCGAAGTCTACCTCGACCCGAACACAAATAAGACCGTCTACGTTACGGAAAATGGCTCGGTCGCTCTGTTGGGCGAAGCGAAGAGCGGCGGCGCCAAGGACAAGCCACCCGAATGGAAGCATGGCATGGAGCTTCAAGCGCGCAAGGCGGGCGAGAAAGAGTTCACGAAGTCGACGAAGACTTATAGCATCGAAGTTTTTTACGATCCGTTAAATAGCAGCTTGATTTATGTAACCGATGCCGGCAATATCGCGGTCGTCCCCTCGGGCCCTCCCGGCGAGTCATCCGACAAGACGCCGAAATGGCTTCACGGGATGGAGCTACAGAGCCGCAAAGCTGGTGAGGCTGACTTCGGCAAAGATACAGCGAAATATGGCGTCGAAGTCTTTCAAGACGAAAACAATGGCAACCTGATCTACATCTCCGACGTCGGCAGCATCGCGGTCGTCGCCCCAGGGAAGACGATGGACAAGAATAAAGAGTTCCCTTGGAAATATGCCATGGAACTGCGCGTGCGCAAGGCCGGAGACAAGGATTTCAATAAAGACACGCCACGCTTCGGCCTCGAAGTCTACCGCGACGACAACACCGGCGACGCGATTTACATTTCACAGACCGGGTTAATCGGCGTGGTTCCAGGCTTACCCGCCACATTACCCAAGATCAAAGACCCAGCCTGGCTGCACGGCGTGGAAATGCAGGCTCGCAAAGCCGGTGACGCGGAATTCAAAAAGGACACCAAGCGCTATGGTCTCGAAATCTATCGGGATGAGAATAGCGGCAACTTGGTTTATATAACGGAACTCGGGGCGGTTCCGGCAGTGAAGTGACCAGATAAATTCGCCATCTTTGAATTTTCGAGAGCCGGGAGCGTAAGCGACCGGAGAAAGTCAGACGCGCTCTAATTTTCTTCGATCGCTTACCAGTACTTTCAACATTGCAAAAACGACGCAAGGCAGCTGCAATTCAAGTGTTACGCCTAGCTTGAATAAGGAGCTGCCAATGCGTCTCTTTCATTCTACCATCACGCCCGCCGTCATCCATGCCCAGGCCAGACAGGTCCTCCAAGCAAACCTGCAATGGGCACCCTGGCGCGACTCCGTCAGCGTTCCACAACTCTGGGATTTGCTCTTACTCATGGCCGCCTCCGGCAAATCCCTGTTCGCCGTCGTGCGACGCTTCTTCCCCTTCAGCCATGAGACTGCCCAGCGTGCCGTTAATGCCAATCTGCCAAGTATGGAACGTCTCATTCAAGCGATCGTTCAGTCGTTGCACGACACGATCCAATTCTCCCGGAAAGACCGTCAGCGATCTTGGCTGCTCGCCATCGACACCAACTACGTCCCCTACTATGGCAAACGCAACCCCTTTGTCGTTGGCGGACCCAAGAAGCAAGGTACCCAATGGTTTTACTGTTTTGCCACTGCCGTGTTGTTGCACAAGCATCGCCGCTATACCATCGCTTTTGCCCAGCTCACATCCCAGACTAAACCGCATGAAATAGTTCGGATGCTGCTCGATCAAATCGTCACCAAAGGCCTGAAAATCCGCGGTGTGGCCTTGGATAGCGGCTTCGACAGCGGCGAGACATTGCTGTTGCTGCAAGAACGCCAACTAGCCTACGTGGTACCGCTGCGACGCAAAGGCACCAGCCGCACTAACGCTCGCAACCGCTGCTTCGAGGGCCGTCACGGCCAGATCCGTTGGGTGAACTGGACCACGGAAAAAAGCCGTCGCCCGGTGCGGACGCGGACGCTGCTTTGGAAAGGCCAAGCCCGGACTATGGTCTTCGCGTTCCACGGCTGGACCGGCGACCGGGCGTGGAACATTCATGAGCAGGCCCGCCACCAACAACGGCTCTACCGGAAACGCTTCGGCATCGAAACGAGTTACCGCCAAAAGAATCAAGCCAAGGCGTTCACAACCAGCCGTAATCCGGTCTATCGGGTGCTGCTGGAGGGGATGGCGTATCTGCTCCGTCAACTCTGGGTGGTATTGACGGAGGCCCTGGCGCGAAGCCGAAACGTCGGTGCCAACCAGTGGATGGATGAGCTACCCATGCAAAAAATGCTCGAATGGCTCATACACGCACTCGCCGCCCTCTATCCAGAAGAACTCTCAATCCCACTAACCTAAACGAGTTACATACAATGACTACCGTTGAAAGTACTGTTACGCTCCCGGCTCTCGAAGATAAATTTCTAAAACGGATGCTGAATCCCAAACCAGAATTGAAGCCCCGTATTCGCGTTGACCGTTTTCGCCACATCAAAGCGCAACATACTACGTTCGACGAAGCCGAAATAAGCCAGATCGAGGCGCAGGCCCCCGCCGACGGCTTGCGCGATCGAGCCCACTTGATGATTGTTGACGTAGGCATCACCAACGTCGTAAAACGCGGCGGCGTAAATATTTCGCAACCCAACCATGTGGTCGGCCACATCCCAGGTCAGACCTTTTGCCAGCGGCACGCGCCATTCCGCGCTGCCGACCCACACGGTGCTCCCCTGGCGCTGCGTCTCGTCGAAGCCGCGGAAGAGAAGGCTGCCGCCCAAAGAGTAGAACAATCCCTGCGACGGGGCAGCCGTCGCCCCGTACGCCCGCACAGCCACTCGGGTCTCGCTGAGCCATTGCAAAAACGGCCGGCTGAAATGATACAGAACGGGCATGTTATCGAGTTGCGACGACAGGTCGGGTAGATAAAACAACGTTGAAAACTCCGCCGACACTTTATGCAAACCATATCGCTTATCCAGCTCGGTCATGCCGCCTTCGTAAACAACATCAAACAGAAATCCGCCTTCGGGGTCCCAATAAGGCGTCAAGTAATTAAGCCGATAATGAAGCCCAAGCGTTGACTCATAATTGTAGCGCATGGCGCCAGGCGGAACCTCGCGCGCCTCAGGCAAGAAATTGTCCTGATAGGCGGTGAAAGCCTCGATGTAATGTGCGGGCTGAAGATATAAGCTCGATCCGTAAAGAAGGTTATAGCGCGTAAAGACAACGCCGCGAAAAGCTTGATCGCGGCCTGTTTGAAACGTCGTCAGTCGCTCCTCGGCATTGATACCCGTTTGAAAATGGGCATCAGGCCAATGGGACCAAAGCGCGTCGAAGCCGGCGACGATGTCATGCGTGTCGGGCCGATAGGCGGCATAGACGCCGCCATCGAACTCCTGAGTCCGATACGCGGCCGCCCGCGCCCCAAGCATCGTCGAGCGCGTGAACCAGGGGTCATCATAACCGGAACCATAGATCCAAGGCCCCGCGATTAAATTCCAACGATCATAGGCATTCGTTAGGTCCGTTTCTTCAAGAAACGTGTAGATCGGCGCGATGCGAACACGAATGGGAGGCTTCCAAAAATTGTTCGACGGGTCCTTATCGATCAACACTTGATCGGGGTCGACAGCGACCTGAGTCGGTACATCGGGCAAGGTGATCTGCACGCGGACATGATTGTTGTCTATGACTTCGACAGTCGTTAACGGGTTATCCGTTTGATACGAGCCGTGGCGGACATCGATCAACACGCGGATGGGATACCCGCTCGAACCCGGCAGGGCGAAGCCGAGCCAGGTCGGATCGCTATATTCCGCGCGCTGACTCAGCATCACGACGACCTTGGTTTCACCCGTCGCCTGGCCGCGCTTGGCCAGTTCCCAGGGTCGTCGAATGCAACAGGGCCTATCGAGAATTTCGACCTTATCGACGGCCCAGTCGCTCAAGCCCTTGCCATAGAGCCAATCTCGGAAGAAATCATCCCAATTATTTTTCGTGAACTCTTCTAATTCCTTGTGGAAGTCAGCCACAAGCAGGATGCGATATTGATATTTCTGAAAGACGATTTTGCAAAACGCCAGAAACTGCTCAGGCCCAAGTCGCTCTTCGATCATGCCCGCGATGCGGGCGCCCTTGTCATAACAATTGCTGAAGAGATTTACGAGGTGGCCAAACTTGGGCATATCCTGCACGGCAGGCGCATTCTCCTTCCGGCCAAAGGTGCCGTACATGCCGTAGGAGCGATAATCCTCGCGATGGATATTGGGCAGCCAGCGGAAGCCGGCGGGGTAATTCATCATTTCATTGTTTTTGCCCACCACCTCGTTGAGCATCCGATTGCTGAAATAGGTAGCCAGCGCCTCGTCCATCCACGTCTCGGCGTAGCCATTGGTGCCGACGAGGTTGTACCACCACTGGTGGCAGGTCTCGTGATATATTAGATATTCAACATAATTTTTTGCCAGATGGGGCATGCCGAACACGCGCTCGTCGATCATGACGAGGGTCGAGCATTCATTGCCATTCCAGCCGAAAAACGATTCGGCAATCGTGTAGTCGGCGTAGGGATACGGGCCAAACCAGCGCGAATAGGTTCGCAACGCCTCGGCGGCCATTTCGACCATCGCCTTGGCATAATAGGCGTGGGTGGAATTAGCGAGCACATGAATCCGCACCGGCGGCCTGTCCGCGCCAATGGCCACCTCACCTTCGTAACACTCGTATTTTGAACTGCATAGGAAGGCGAAATCGCGAATGCCATCAGCTTGTATTTCGATCTCTTTTCGGCCGTATTCGATCGGCCTCACCGCCACGATCGTTCCCGAGCAAGCCACCTTTTGTTCCGACGGGAGCTTGGCCCGGACTTTGTAAAAGCCCGATTCGTTGAAGAACGGCTGGTGCCAGGGAACGAACGGTGTCGGCTGCCAGCACGGGTCCGTTATTGGCTTCTCGGGCCCGCAGTTGGCATCCGGCTCCGGCTTATTGGCTGGCGGATCGCCGTAAACCGCGAAGACAGGCAACCAGTTCGAGAGGAACGTGACGCCGCGCCATTGCCCCCAACGGCCCTGTTTTTGTGGCAAATCGAGTTCAAATTCAAGATCGATCGTTACCGATTGGCCTTGCCCGACATTCATTGGCACATCGACGACGAGTGTCGTATTGGTGTCGCCCTCGAAATGAAAAGGCAGTTCTAGGGCGGGCGCTGGCTTCTGCGTAGGATCCGTCGGGGATGACGGCAGCGAAACTTTGACAATCTCGAAGGCAGCCTTGCCGGTGATGAGAGCTTCGTTTGGATTGACACGCAAGATCTCGAGCGTCTTCGCCATTAACGGAATGTCTTTGGGAGGCACGAAATAATGAGCGTGGGCGTTGAAGACGAGGTGATTCGTAGCGCGCGGATGCGGATTCGTCCAGGTGGCCAAAATATGGCCACGCACGACGTGGCCTGGTAAGTCGAAGTCCAAATCGACGGTATAGTGCGGCAAATAGGCGGGTGGCGCGCCCGCTCGCGTGGAAGCCGGGAACACCAACGCGATAAACGCCAGGATCAGGGCATAGCTTAAACGGATCCTCATACCCTCGATTCCTAACCGGAAGAATGGCAGTCGCAAGCGCCGCCCCGTCCGTGTCCGCTGGCGATCGAATCACGAGCATGCTGATAACAAGTGACCGACTGTAATGGAATGGCAGGTTCTGTCTTTCGCTCACCAGCCCCAAGCGCAAGCGCGGGGTTCAGCGTCAAAGAACGCCGCGATTGTGCTGGTGAGACCTTTTCCCTTTTTTCTGGAAAGGCGTTCTTAGCCCTGCCAACATTTTACCCGCGGAGAGCATAGGCAAGCCTGGGAATTGTTAACCTTCGTCGCCGGGGGCGAGATGCAAAGAATGTCGGACCCGTTTGCACACCGCTCCTATTACGCAACCAATTGGAAGGACAGTATTTCTGATACAATGGAACATGAAATAACGTGCCGATTGGAGGTGGCGGATGAACGCGATTCTGAGCATGGTCAAGAACGGTCGAGTTGAGGTCGAGGTCCCGCCGGACTGGCCTGAGGGAACGACCGTGCGCGTGGAACTCGGCTTGGACGACCATACAAAATACGACGACGAAAGGCCGGAGACGCCCGACGAGATTAAGGAATGGCTTAACTGGTATCACGGCCTGGAGCCTTTGCTGATGACGACAGAAGAGGAAGAGGCCTGGAAGGCTGACCGAAAAAGGCAAACGGAATTTGACAATTCGCCCGAACGCGTCCGACGCATCGAAGGGATATTCGAATGAGGCGCTATCTACTGGATACAGGGATCATGGCGGACTGCATTAATCGCCGCCTTGGGGTTGCCGAGCGCGTGGATGAAGCGCGAACGCGTGGGGATCGAGTCGGCACTTGCTGGCCAGTGGTGGGCGAGCTGTGGTTTGGCGTCGAGCGAAGCGTCACCAAGGAGGCCAATCGCGACCGGCTTATTCGGGGGCTCGCCCGAATTCCTAAATGGCCTTTCGAAGATGTGGCGGCTCAGCACTTTGGTCGAATCCGCCACGAACTTGGGCGCGCCGGCCGAACCATGTCGGTCGTCGATATGCAAATCGCCGCGTTCGCGCTTGGTAACTGCGCGGTCGTCACAAAGGACACCGATTTGAGCGCGGTCCCAGGGTTGCCGGTCGAGAATTCGGCGTCAGCTTGAGTAATCAAGCAACGATTAATTCAAAGGTGTCGCATAATCTAAAGATGTCAGGAAACCTGCCCCCTTTATTTCCTTTGCACTCCGGGCCAGTCAGATTCGCGTATATTGACCATGCATGATGGCGATCGCGTGCCGCATCTATACACTTACGCCGATCGATCCATCCTGACTCGCCCAAGGGAGCAATAAACATGAATCGCTGGGGTATCGGATTAGCCGTTTTGTTAGCCGGTTTCGCGTTTTCCGCGTGTCTTATCGCGGATGATAAGGTCAAGACCGAGGATAAAGGCGAGTGGAAATCTCTCTTTGACGGCAAGACGCTGAAGGGTTGGAAAACGCATCCAGACGACAAGGCAAAATGGGAAGTCAAAGACGGCATGATCATTGGCACGGGCGGCGTAGGCCATCTCTATAGCGAAGGCGAATACTCCAATGTGCGCTTCCGCATCGAAGGCATGATCAACGACAAGGGCAACAGCGGCCAATATGTCCGGGCCAAGTTTGCCAAGGGCTTCCCGCCCGGTTATGAGACGCAGATCAACGCCACGCACGGCGATCCGATCCGCTCCGGAAGCCTCTACCCGGCCGGCATCGATAAATACACGCCGGAAGAACGCGAAAAGATGGTCATCAAAGAGAAGCTCATCAAACCTGACGAATGGTTCACCCAAGAGGTGATCGCGGACGGCAACCACATCGTCATCAAGTTGAACGGCAAGACGACCATTGACTTCGTCGATGAAAAGAACCGCTACACGAAAGGCCATCTGGCGATCCAGCAGCACGATCCAGGCACGGTGATCAAAGTTCGCAAGGCGGAAGTGATCGAATTGCCTGAGAAGAAGTAATCGGGACTGCACTCAGCGCGGAGTGTTAGTAAGAAATCTGGGGTGAAAAATAAGAACGAGATAGGCATCCGGTCTTAATTCTTACCCCAGATTTTTTACCAGCATCGGCCCCTCGGGCTTGGGGGCTGGTGAGCGTGACTGATAAAGAATCGAACGCACTCATGAAAACGGAAGTTAACGCAACAGCGATCGACGCCAAGCCGACGCGCACTAATCGCATTCTCGGCTTGACGATCCTTGGCCTGATGCTCCTTGTCGCTGGTGCGGGGTTGGCTCTCGCGTTGATGACCCAGGCGACGCGGCGCGAACACGATACTCGGCTACCGCTGGAAATGCAGGGATACCGTCAAAAGCGAAACACAGCGAGCGGCGTGCCGGTGCAAATAGACGAAACGCCGGGCGGCCGCTAGTCGCAGCTTCGATCACTCTCCAGCCAACTCCCGTCCCCTCTCATTTTGCCATTGCGCCACGCTGGCCTATAATTTTAATCAATACCCCCCCTTCCTCCAAGGAGCACTTCCATGCAGGACCGGATCGCCTACCAGGGCATCACATTTGACGATGTTCTCCTTGAGCCGGGTTTCAGCGACATGGTCCCGCGCGACGTGGACGTGCGCTCGCAGCTGACGCGTTCGATCTGCCTCAACGTTCCCATTGTGTCCTCGCCGATGGATACCGTGACCGAGAGCGATCTCGCTATCGCGCTGGCCCAAGAAGGCGGCATCGGCATCATTCACAAGAATCTGTCCATTGCCGATCAGACCCGGGAGGTGGACAAAGTCAAGCGTAGTGAGAACGGTGTCATCACCGACCCGATCACCCTGCCGCCCGACGAAACAGTCGGCACTGCCCGCCGGATCATGGAAGAGAATAAGATCAGCGGCGTACCCATTACGGTGAATGGCTATCTCAAAGGTATTCTTACTCGGCGCGACCTGCGCTTTCTCACCGATAATGATCAGCGCCTATCCGAGGTGATGACGCGCGACGGCCTGGTAACAGCGGCGGAAGATACGTTACTACCGGAAGCGGAACGGATACTAACTCAAAATAAAGTCGAGAAATTGTTGCTGGTTGACGATCAATATAGACTGAAGGGCCTGATAACGATAAAGGACATCGACAAGCTGGCCAATTTTCCGCACGCCTGCAAGGATCATCGCGGGCGTTTGCGCGTTGGGGCGGCAACCGGTGTGTTCGACTTCGAGCGTGCCGAATCGCTCATTCGGGCGGGCGTGGATGTGCTCGTCGTCGACTCGGCCCACGGGCATTCGGGAAATGTGATTCAGACGGTTCGTGAACTCAAAAAGCGGAATTCGATCGAAGTGATTGCGGGAAATGTGGCGACGGCACAAGGAGCGAAAGCCCTGGCCGACGCCGGAGCGGACGCGGTCAAGGTAGGCATCGGTCCTGGTTCGATTTGCACCACGCGCATCATCTCAGGCGTAGGCGTTCCCCAAGTTACCGCAATCTATGAAGCCGCCAAGGGGCTGGCCGGATCGGATATTCCTGTAATCGCGGACGGCGGCATCCGCTATTCCGGCGACATCACGAAGGCGATCGCGGCGGGGGCCCACTGTGTGATGATGGGCAGTCTGCTGGCGGGCCTTGCGGAGAGCCCTGGACAAACAATCATCTACCGTGGACGCAGCTTCAAGGTATATCGCGGCATGGGTTCGCTCGGTGCCATGGTGGCTGGATCGAAAGATCGCTACCGGCAAGTAGGCAGCGGACGAGAGAAACTGGTGCCGGAGGGCGTCGAAGGGCGGGTGCCTTATAAGGGGCCGCTGGCGCCGTTCGTTTACCAGCTGGTTGGGGGGTTGCGCGCCGGCATGGGCTATTGCGGCACGCAAAATATCGAGGCGTTGCGCACCCGTTCGCGTTTCATTCTCGTGAGCGCGGCGACGGTGCAGGAGAGCCATCCACATGACATCGCCATTACGCAGGAAGCGCCAAACTACAGTTCGGCCGAATACACCGGCACCGAAGGCGGCTAAGCTGGCTGCCCTGGCGATGTTGTTCTTCGTGGGAATCGCACCGGCCCAGCAGCCCCAGGGCTACCCCGGTTCGAGCTATCAGCAAACGCCAGCGGCGTTGCCATCCCGGCCAGTTATGCTGCCGCCGGCCAATTACATTCCGCCGCCGCCAGCTCCCAGCTATCGGGGAGTCCAAACGCCGGCGCCGCAAGTGACTATTCCCGGAATGCCGCCTTCTCCGATACCGCTTACCTCTTTTCCGTCGCCGTACATTCAGCAGACCATGTACCAGCAGGGTCCCCCAGGCGTCACTCAAGCCGACGACGGCCAGGATTATCAGGTGCAGTTGATCCCGCCAGGACCGGAGCGTGTCTTCCGCCTCGAGTCCGAATCGAGCCTATTTGAGCGCATGCGTCAGGAAATCGTCCAGCGTCCTCAGAAAGACCGCGCCGAGTTCCCCGATGAACCAGTGCTGAGCAAGGATGCGTATGCCGGCCGCAAATGGTCCGAACGAAAGGTCCTCGTCGAGCCGAATTACGTATGTTATGGCAAGCTCCTCTTTGAGGATCGCAATTCGGAACGTTATGGTTGGGAGCTGGGGCCGACCCAGCCGCTGCTGTCGACCGCGCTTTTCATGAAAGATGTGGCGTTCTTGCCGTACCACGTATTTTCCGACCCGTTCCGCACGGAGACGAGCGCCGGCTATTGTTTGCCCGGAGATCCAGTGCCTTACTTGCTGTATCCGCCAGAATTTAGCGTGACGGGGGCGGTGGCTCAGGCAGCGGTTGTCGTGACTCTGTTCGCCATCTTCCCATAAGGCCGTTCGGGAAGAATGCCGAAGGCCGCTTATGCGTGCCATGCTTTTGTACTCGAACGCATGGCACGCATATGCTGGGTGAAGGCCGCGTCAAGGAACCCGTCGCTTGCGCTCCGGGCTGGTGAGTCTCCGATGAACTCCTGTCGTTCACATCTAAAATCGATCTTTCCCTTCTTTATCTCCGTTTTCATGCTCAGTTTCTTCGCCTCAAGTGCCTGGGCTTTCGCGCCGGACCCAGGTGGCGAACCGCGTTTGCCTAATCTGGTCTGGATTACCCCCTTCGTGGTGATGCTGCTTTGTATCGCCGTGCTGCCGTTGTTGCCGCACGCGCACCATTGGTGGGAAAGAAATTGGACCAAATTGGGAGTTGCTTTGTTTTTAGGACTCATAACGACTCTGTATTATCTCATTCGGCCGTTTGGTATGCTGCACGCCGATTCGGCCGGGACGAAGCATCTCACGACGCCTGGAGTCGAAACTTTGGCGGTCATGCTGGATCAGGCAATTATCGACGATTATCTGCCATTTCTTATTTTGCTCTTCAGTCTCTACGTGATTACCGGGGGCATTCTGGTTCGCATTGGAGCGCCGCCTACTCCCAGAACCAATGCCGCCATACTTTTGATCGGCGCCTTGGCGGCCAGCTTCATCGGCACTACGGGCGCGGCCATGCTGTTGATTCGCCCGCTGCTGGAAGTGAATCGGGGCCGTAGGCATGTCGCGCACACGATCGTCTTTTTCATTTTCTTGGTCGGAAATATCGGTGGCTGTTTGACGCCCTTGGGTGATCCGCCGCTCTTTCTTGGCTACCTGCGTGACGTGCCTTTTTTATGGACATTCAAGCTGTGGCCCGAATGGCTGTTTTCCATTATTGTCCTATTGCTGATCTATTATTTCTTGGATGCTCGATTCGCTCGTCGAGAGGATCGGCTGGTCTTCAAACCAATTCCAAATCGAGCCGCGCTTGAATTGAATGGCGGAATCAACTTTCTTTGGTTACTTGGCGTCATTGCCGCCGTCGGCTGTCTAACAGGCGGCAAGCCGTTTCCTGGCACGACCTGGATCGTGCCGCCGCTGCTGCGCGAAGGTATATTGCTGGCTCTTTCCGCACTGAGCTGGGTTACGACTCCCAAAGGAGTGCGGCGAGCAAATCAATTCAACTTCAATGCCATAGCGGAAGTGGGATCTATCTTTATTGGGATTTTCATCTGTATGCAAGTGCCGATGGAAATACTCCAAGAGCGCGGCCGCGAACTCGGGTTGTCGAAGCCTTGGGAATTCTTTTGGGCGACGGGACTGCTATCGAGTTTCCTTGACAACGCGCCGACCTACGCTGTCTTCTTCGAGACGGCGGGCAACTTCGGCGGCGAATACGGCCCTGTCATCGTCGGCGTCAAATCAATGAATCAAACGATTCCGGAAGTGTTGCTGCGAGCTGTGTCTCTTGGCGCGGTGCTGATGGGCGCGAACACCTATATTGGCAACGGTCCCAATTTTATGATCAAGAGTATCGCGGAAGAAAACGGTGTGAAGATGCCGAGTTTCTTTGTCTACATTCTCTACAGCGGCGCCGTCCTCATTCCACTGTTCGTTGTCATCACGTTGATTTGGATGCGTTGACTCTTGATGGATCGCGGAGGCTATGAGGAACCTCGAGCCCGTGTGCTTCCATCAATTCTTGGTCCGCCAATAGCTTCGACGTCGGACCGTCCGCGATGAGCCTGCCGCCGTCCAGCAACAGGGCGCGGCCGCAGGTTTCCAAAACGAGTTCCAGGTCATGCGAGGCGATCAGGCGGGTGCCTTCCAACCCGTTTAGCAAGGCGATGAGTTCTCGCCTGCCGCGTGGATCCAGGAACATGGACGGCTCGTCAAGTAACAATACCTGCGGCTGCATTGCCAGCACACCGGCCAACGCCGCCCGGCGCTTCTCGCCCCCGGACAGATGAAACGGGACACGCTCTCCCATGCCAGAGAGACCGACGCGCTCGAGAGACTCGGCGACGCGCCGGCGCACCTCGACCGCGTCCAATCCTAGGTTTAGCGGCCCAAAGGCGACATCATCGGCAAGAGTCGCGCTGAATAGCTGATCGTCGCTGTCTTGAAACACAATTCCAACACGCGACGCCAATTGTTTTCGTTGCGTCGCATCGAGAACATCAAGGCCCGCGACTTGCAGATTCTCGGCTTTGGCTGGAATCACACCACTCAGCGACAGGAATAAGCTCGTTTTGCCCGCTCCGTTGGGGCCGATGAGAGCTACACGTTCGCCTTCTTCTATCGAAAAGGATACACGGTCGAGCGCCATCGTCCCGGTAGGATAACGGTAGGACAAATCGGCGACCTCAAGGCACAATTTCGGTCCCACTTTGGCTCCTCAGATTAGCTGTTGATCGAGAAGCCATAGGCCTAATGAAAATACAATCAATAATAGAAAAAAGCCGATGTCAATCCAATTGGTATGAAAGGAATTAAGCGAGTGAAAGTGCCCATCGAAGCCCCGGCAACGCATCGCGTTGCTGACTCGATCGGCGCGCTCGTAGCCACGAACGAGGATCATGCCGGAAACCTGCCCGATGGTGCGGTAGCAATGAACCGTTGCCCGATTCCGAAAGCCCCGGACCCGCAGAGCGATCCGCACTCGGGCAAATTCAGACGCGAGCAGGAAGATGTATCGATAGGTCATCAACGCCAGTTGCACGATCTGCTTGGGCACGTAGAGGGCGTGGGCCGCTTTGAGATTGTCGTTGAGCGGCGCAGTCGCCAGGACCACGAGACTAAAGGTCACTATTGCGATCCCTTTCGTCAGCAACAGTGCCGCTACTTCTGATCCTCTTGGTGACACAAAGAGCGGTCCGAGCCGCCAGGCAGGGCTGGCGTCCCAAAGAATCCAGGGGAGCGGAGCCGCGAAAAGGCCGAGAAAGCCAAGAGTGCCAAGAAGTCGACCGCGAAACCATTTACGAGGCAGCCGCGCGAGAAGGGCCAAAGCTAGCGCACCCGCGAGTGCCAAAAATGCCGCAGCAAGCGAGCTTATCATCGATGTGGTTACGATCGCTGGGACGAGCGCAGCCAATTTCCAGCGTGCATCCACCAGACTCAGAGGCGACGACGTACAGGGCGGCAGCGAAAGTTGGAGCGTCATCGAAGAGTGTCGTCGGGGAACGAAGAGCCCCCATCGATTAGCGACAGGGGCTGCGTGATTTGCGATGCGGAGCCGGCGCTGGCCTAGTAACGCTGTCCGGTCGGCGACACCCAGCCGCCGGATGGTTTGGCGACGGTCGATCCGGCGCGCTGCTCGACGACGCGGCCGGTCTTGGCCACTTCCGCTTTCAACTCCGCCTCGGCTTCTATCCAATCTTGCACGTCCGTGCCGGCCGGGCATCCTCGTCCCACCCAGCGTTCGTAGGCCCGCATGGCGATGCGCTCGCGGGGAACTGGCGGAGCCGTTGCCGTCGGTGGCTGGGTAGCTGTTGCGGTGCGAGACATCGTTGCCCTCCTTGATGGAAGAGTGCCAGGGCGAAAATCTCATTCGCTACTGGCATTGCAACAAATGTCTCTGGACTTCGCAAGCAGATTTGCGATTCCCGTAGCCGCATTCGGCAGAATGCGGTGCCCCCTCCAGCACTGCCGCATTCTGGCGAATGCGGCTACGATTACGGTTTCAGTTTGGAAGGGACCACGGGCAAGCCCCGCTTCTTGTCAGCTCGCTCTTTCGTCAGGCGAATTCGCTTTTTCTTGAGTGCTTTGGTGCGTGGCCGCTTGTGTGGCATCGGTTCGGTCTCCTTGCATATTCCTATCCAAAGCCCGCGCGAGCCTCGCTCGTCGACGGGCCGGCTTACCGGCGTCAGTTCGCAGACGCGTTATTGTAAGAGGTGTCGCCGGTTTTGACTGCACGAGTTTCCGAAATGTGGCCGCATTCGCCAGAAGGCGGTAGCGCTGGAGGGACCATCGCATTCTGGCGAATGCGGCTACATATCGGTTAGCGATCTTTGTTCAACTTTTTGAACAAGCTCGAAAGGCTAATCCGCACTTCTTTGGTATCCCCTGCTTTGATGATGGCGGCATTGGCCTTTTCTACCAGGTGACGCTCCAGCGATGGATGGAGGGTGTGAACCGCCTTGATGGCGGCCTCGCCGAGCAACTTGGCCAGCTCACCGCCCAGGCCGTTGATATGCTCGACAACAAGCTTGTCAAACTTGAGATCAGAAGAGATGACTCGAAGCCGCAATACCGTGTCGGGTAGCAGCGTGCCGTTGCTTTCGTAGCGAGTTGTCCATTCGCACTTGATCGAAAGCTGAATGCGCACGCGGGCCCGGGCACTTCCTGACCAGAGTCGCAGACCGGCGTCCCAGCGCTGGCGGTCGTATTCCACGTCGGCGTCGAATGCCAACACGGTCGTGAACAACATGCGGCCGGGCTCCGGCTGCTGCACATCTTTCACGTCGAGCTGCAGATTGTCCGCGATGTTTGGCGCCCGCATCGTCACGCGCCACCAAAGGCCATCGTTTTCCAGGCCTTTGACCAGCGAAGGATGGACCTGAATTCCCTGGCCTTTCCATTTGACCCCCTGCGTAACCATCTTTTGCTGATTCCAATGCTTGTGATTCTCATAAAGAGGCGAGGGAAGCATTGTTAGCAAAATCGCGCAGGGTCGTCGCGAAGCCGGCGGCTTCGTCAGTTGGGGCTGGCATCTGGTTGGCCGCGCTTACGTTAGTGAGGCCCAGCAGGACGCCTAAAAACGCCCAGATTGCCAAGTTTGCTTTCACGCGCATCAGCGGCCCTCCCAATCAACCAATCAGCATTTTTAGGATCGGCGCCAAAAAACCTTGCCGACATTGCCGTCATTCGCTGCGCGAAAGAAGGCCTTTCGCGCAGCGAAAGGCGACGTACCGTGCCGACAACCGCCACGTTCGGCAGACTCCGCCGATTTTCACACGTTAGCTTCGAGCATCCGCGATTACCCATGCAGCCAAGAACTCTCATTCGTCGAATAACCCTTGCAGACGCTTTGTTGGGCGAACTCCGCACAGTCGGAAGAATTGCTAAATTGTGGCCGCGCCGGGAGAATTTATGATGGCCCGCTCAATACATCGGTCGTTTGCCTCCACCCTCGTCGCCGCCATAATTTGGGGCAGCTCCGGCTGTCTTTGTTTCGTCCATCCCGTCGACCCGCCTGACAAGGCGGCCAAGAAGCCCTGTTGCGAGGTCCCGTCCTGCTCCCGTAGCCATGTCTATGTCTTTTTCCTGCATGGCTGCGATCCACTCGATTGTGCCGACCTGGCTGGGGTGAGCGATTACGTCCGAAGCCTAGGCTTCAATAAGACTTACTACGGTCAATTCTATCATTGCATCCATTTCACGAACGAAGCGCGACGCATTCACGCCGATGATCCCGATGCCCGCTTCGTCGTCGTTGCCTTTTCCGCCGGTGCGATGACTGCTGAGCTTATGGCCCATTCGCTCGAAAAGGCCGAGATCAAAATTGACTTACTCGTCTATCTCGACGGCTTTGGCCTGCATAAAGGGGCCGAGGCTCGACCACAAAACGTCGCCCGCATCATAAATGTCAATAGCGGCGATTGGGTGCTGGCAGGGCCGACTCTGTCCGGCGTCGAGAATATCCGCCTCAGCGATGCCGATCACTTCGACACGCCTTCCCATCGCGCGACGCTCGATCTCCTGGCCCGAGAATTGACGGAGTTAGCCTGGAGCGTGCCCGTTCGTGAGGATGTTCCGATTGCCGCTGCCAATAAATCCTTGGCCCCGTCCGTGTCGAAAGCAGATGACACGCGCGACGAATGGGATTTCCTCAAACAAGAAAACCGATATGCGCCGGCGGTGCCCGTTTCACGACCCAAGCCGGCAGCGCCGCCCGCGAAAGAGGGAACAATGACATTCGAGCGCGACACGTGAGATCAAGGCGACGGCGCACTCTGCAAGTCGACTCGCACCTGTTCGCCCTGTTCGTGGACCGACACGAGATATTCTTGAGCCCCCAGAGTGATTTTGGTCGCGCCCGTCGAACTCACGTCGTGCCATTTCATCGCCCCTGGCTCGCTAACCTGAACGAGGGCATGGCGCTGAACGTTCTCGAGACCGCTCTCCAACGAGGGATAAGTGAAGCTCACCGAACTGGGGGCGCCGCTTACCGGGATTGGAATTACGGTCGTCACGGATTGAGGATTAAGAGTCACGGGGACCTTGCGTTGCTCCATGATCGTCGCGGGCAGTACCAGTTTCGCACTTTGACTCTTGCCGGCTGGAGCGCGAACCAACTCGCCGCTGAGCATGACTGACGTGCGATCTGAGTTGAACGTGATCTGCAAATTCCGCGCGTTGTGCAGACCTAACTGATTGACATCCAAATTCATCTGTTGACCGGTGACGACCACTTCGCGGCCGTCAGCGCTCTTGAGGCGGATATCCGCGAACGAGTAGCCGGGAGACGCCGGCCAAGAGCGCTGAAACGGGTAGACGTCGCCGGTTACTTCGCGCGGGAACGATTGAGCGAACGTGAAAGGCCTCACGGGGGCTTCGATTCGCGTGGCCGTCCCCGTCACCGTCAACATCGCGGTCGCACTGCCAATCGGTGCATCGACCACGGTCACAACCGCGGTCTTCTCCTGGTATTTCTTACCCTTAATCGCCGCGACCTTGACGATGTAGCTACCGGGCTTTTGAAAGATCACGGACCGTTGCTGGCTGCCATTGGGGTCGCTGGTGATATCTAACGGCTGATTGTTGCCAAAATCGATGACGCGGACCTGCGCGTTCTTGATCGACCATTGAATGTCAAAGGTGGCCGGCGCACACGAACCCGCCGTGAACGGCGTAACTGTTAACGATTCAATTTCCGGTAAATCATTGGACGCCGCGTCGCCGCTGACGTGAACCGTGACACTGCGTTCCGCTTCCTCGTTGAGAAGATTATGGAGGGTCATCCGGACCGTATAATCTCCTGCCTTCGGAAAAGTATGGCTCACGAAGGCATGATCATCCGACACCGGTTCGAGGGGCGAGCCGTCGCCGAAGTCCCACCAGCCGTCGCCGGATTGCGAAAGGTTCTGAAACTGAACTGTCAAACCAGCGGGGACCGTGCGGAAGTTCGGCGTCGGCTTGCTCGGCTTGACCGTTCGATCGATGAATGCGGTGAAATAGACGACGCAAGCGCCGGAAAGGACGCCCCCGATTGTCCCAAGAGCCGTCTTGAGCCAGCCTTTGAAAAAGCTCCCGGGCGTAGCCGGAGCCGTGTCAGCCGCCATGAGAATCCCCTCCATCTGGAGCTACCGTCCACCTACGGTGCGCACCATACGAAGCGGAGAGTTTTGGGTCGAGAGCGCTTTTTTGAGTGGTTCGGGCGGTTTTTTATTGGCCTCGCACGGTCAGCCGCCCTTCGTGCCGAGCGCGGTATTCAAAAACCTTCAACAGCCACCACGCCAACACGAGATAGATCACTGATAAGACTGCAAGCAAGACAGCTTCGGTTTCCAAACTAAACAGCGGTGCGAAGATGGCCTGGGTCGTTCGCGGAAACAGCACTTGCCGGAGCGCGTCGACACCGATGGTCAGCGGAATCACCGAGGCGAGCATGGCGACAATGGTGCCAAGGGTTCTTACGGGATAGTTGAGACCCGAGACAAGGTACACCGGCTCTTGCAAGAGATTGACGACATGCCACGCTTCCCGCCCCCACATCAGAAAGACAGATGCGAACACCATTCCAAGGCCATATAGCGCCAGGAGGGTCAACAGGAACACGCCAATAAGCGCGAGCCAACTCGTCGGCGCGAAAACCACTCCGAAGAGTAGACTGCCTGCGGTGACGATGACGGTGACCCGGCAGAGTGTCATGACGATGCCGCCGACGGCCATACCGGCCAGGATGGCCATCATCGACGCCGGCGCGATGATGAAAAGTTCCAGGTTCCCCGAGTCTCGTTCCCAATAAAGCTGGGCCCCCATCGCCCAAAGGACGTTTAGCCAAAACGCCGTCATCGCCCCGCCCAGGATGACAAAGCCGACCAAATCGGGCGCGTTGAGCGAGCGGTAGACGAAGGCATACGCCGAGACGTGAAGGATCGGCAACACGGTCTCTTGCAGAATCCAGCCGGGT
Source organism: uncultured Planctomycetaceae bacterium (assembly GCA_963790585.1). Classification (GTDB taxonomy): domain Bacteria; phylum Planctomycetota; class Planctomycetia; order Gemmatales; family Gemmataceae; genus CAWBOY01. The sequence continues at coordinate 98,321 of CAWBOY010000007.1, read as the reverse complement.
TCGCGCACCAGCCCCATCACACGCGGATAGGCCCGTGCCAGCGTCGCCTGCACAAAGAGAGTCACGACCGCCCTCATGACTTCGCCTCGCTCTCGGTCAAGCCATGTCCGACGAGCTGGATGAACACATCTTCCAAGGTCGGCTCCTGTTTGCTGAGCGTCATTATCTGACCGCCGGAGGTCACGATCGCCTGAACGACGGAGCCAATTACGCCCTCCACCTCGAGTTGGAGATGAACTCGGGTCGATTCTTCTCCGACCGTCACCGTTGCTCGCTGGACACCCGCAATGCGGCTAAGGTCCTCAAGCTGATCCGATGCGAGACTCGAAGCGAGTACGATCTCGAATATGCTGTGTTTTTGAACGCGCCGCTTTAGCACGGCCGGCGGATCGAGAGCCAGAACCCGGCCCTTATCAATGATGGCCAGCCGATCGCACAACTCGTCGGCCTCGGACATGTAATGGGTCGTGAGCAGCAGCGTGCGCCCGGTCTTTTCGGCCAGCCATTGTTTGAGAAAGAGCCGTATCGCCCGCGCCGCCGTGACATCGAGGCCGAGCGTCGGTTCGTCGAGGAACAGGACTTCGGGGTCGGTGATGAAGCCACGACAAAAATTCATCTTTTGACGCAGCCCGGTAGAGAGTTGGCTTATCTTGGTGTCCGCGCGATCGGTCAAGGCTGTGACCTGGAGCATGCGATCAATCCGCGCCAGCGCCTCTTTACGCGGCACGCCGTAGAGTTGCGAAAAGAGCCAGAGATTCTCGCGGATCGTCAAGAGACCGTAGCCGGAGGATTCGCCGCCGGAGACCATATTGATGCGTCGTCGCACTTCGTCGGCTTGATTGACAACGTTAAATCCACACACGGTCGCCGTGCCGGCGGTGGGCAACAGGAGGGTTGTCAAAATCTTGATGAGAGTTGTCTTGCCGGCACCGTTCGGGCCGAGAAGGCCGAACAATTCGCCGGCTGGAATTTCCAGGGAAACGCCGTCGAGGGCAGTCAGATCGGCGGCCGGGGTTTTAGATGAGGTAGCGGGTCTTCGTGTACGCCGGACCGTGTAAGTTCGCCTTAAATCGTCTGTTTGGATGGCTGGCGGCATATTGATCAGGCTTAAGGTAGGTCTTACCAATGTTCCGCGCGGAACATTGGCGAAGCATAGGTATGCCAGGCAAATTGTATTGGACGGGCCAATGAAAAACCCCCGGCAAGCCGGGGGCTATAGAAAGAGGGAGGGCGGCCTCGTGGTTACCAATGACCCAGGACTTCCATAGCCAACTGGCCGAGGCTCTCCTCGGTCACAGAGGCGACTTCACCGCACTCCGAACAGCGGATCTCGCCGCGAGCGAAGAGTGTCGAAAAGATCATATCTTCAAACGTCTCGCCGTCTCCGAGCGCATACCACGGTCCTTCGTCCGCCATGCGATCGAGCACTTCAGCGGCGGGCGTATCCGGATGAGCGGCGAAGCGGCAGGCACAATGCTGGCAATGAAGTTCGACTTGCATGGCGCACCTCCATGAGACAGATTCTTCAGATGGCTTTGACGCCCTGTCTTAAATGCAACTGCGATACCATTCCCGCAACCTGTCAACTGCGAATTTTTGATATTTCTCCTATTTCCTTATCCTGTATGCAGTTGTAATCATCGGCGGCCGTGGATTGGTAGCCTATTGCGGAGAGGAAGTGTTGCTTTTTGATTCACACGTTTGAAAAAAGGTCAAGTGATTTCTACAAGAGGTCGGTTTATTTCATAGCCGGGGTTGCCGAATGCCCCTCAATTACCGATTTGGCCTGGCCATTGAGCGTCGCGCGAATCTGGACGCTGGCGGCGTGAGCGGTGAGGCCTTCGCAATTGGCAAGTAGGCGCACATCTTCAGCCATGCCAGCGAGGCCAGTTTCGGTGAAATTGAGAACGCTCGAGCGCCGCAGGAAATCATTGGCGGATAGGCCGCTCGTAAATCGGGCGGTGCCGCCCGTCGGCAAGACGTGGGATGGGCCAGCGGCATAATCGCCGACAGCCACCGGTGAATAATGACCGACGAATATAGCGCCGGCGTTATCGATCCGATCCACGAGCTTGGCGGCGTCGCGCGTGCAAATCTGGAGATGCTCCGGCGCCAGCTCGTTTACGCAGGCAATGGCTTCGTCGACATCGCGGGCCAGGACGAAGGCACCGAACTGTTCCAGACTATCGCGCGCCAGGTCAGCGCGCTCCATCGTTTCCAGCTGTGCCTCTAACGCCGCCGCTACGCGCTCGATAAGGTCGGCACTCCATGTGACAAGCAGACTCGCGCCGGGTGAATGTTCCGCCTGAGCTAATAGGTCGGCAGCGACGAACTCGGCCGGCGCGCTTTCGTCGGCCATGACCACCACCTCGCTCGGCCCGGCAATGCAATCGATCGCAACTTGGCCGTAGACGTGCTTCTTCGCTAAAGCGACGAAGATATTTCCCGGGCCGACGATCATATCGACTGCGGGAATGCCCGCGACGCCATAGGCTAACGCGGCGACGCCTTGAGCGCCGCCGACGCGATAAACTTCGTTGATACCGAGTTCATAACAGACCGCGAGAAGGTCGTTGTTGTACGATCCAGATTTCGTGGGCGGCATCACGACCGCGAGACTTTGCACTCCCGCAGCCTGGGCTGGCACGACGGTCATGAGCAAGGTCGACGGATAAGCGGCCGCTCCTCCAGGGACCAGCACGCCGACCCGGCGCATAGGCCGATAGCGCAACTTCAGCTCGTATTGCCCCGCCGCCCTTAGAGTGGCGTCGCGCTGGACCAGGCCGGACTGAAACGAGAATATGTTCTTGCGTATGCGACGGACGGTTTCCAAGAAGGCCGGACTCGCCGCGGCGTGAGCCAGAGCCATCTCCGATTTTGTGACGCGGAGCGTATCGGCGTTGATGGTGACCTTGTCGAACTGCTCGGTGTAGTGAAAAACGGCAGCCACGCCCTTTTTCTGGACGTCGGTGCAAATCCGTTCGACGACCTGGATCGGCGTGAGCGGAGACCCAAACACCTTTTGAGTGAGTTCTCGCCCATTTGCGGAGACGACATCGCCTTGAGAACTCAATTTCGCTCGAAGCGCCGCAAGCAGGCTGGCCGCAGCGTCCGTACCGAGGTTGATGCGCTTCATGGAAAGAGGTGGCATCACAAATCCTTTTGCGGGCGAATGCGGCCGATCGCGTAACGAGATGGTGTTAGGGATTGAAGAACTTAGGCGATTTCTTCAGATCGCCGAAGACAGACTTCGAGATCGTGAAAACATCATCGCCTTGGCGGACGTAAAACGCATTATCACCGCTCGCGTTGCCCAGTGTTAATTTATGAGCTTTGCCGTCCTTGAGCGTGACTTCGATCTCGAGCATCTCTTCGTTCGTCTTGGGATCGAAGCCATACTCGGGCTTGATTGTGCTGGCCCCGCGTCCGACGATCCGTTCCGCTCTCAAATTTGACAAAAGACGCACCAGATTCGCGGCCTTGACCGGCTCGGCGACGAATCCAGGAGGAACGCTTTTCGGAGCCCACGTGAGGCCGTCGGTGCTCGTAAATTCAAGCGTGATCAGCGAGAGAACATGCCGCCAACCCGAGACTTTGAGTCCGCGAGCGTCATTGGGATCGTATTTGAAGATCGACAGGTCTTCTAACTCTCGGCCGAACGGCTCAAGGCTTTCCTTGGCAACCGTGAAGACCATGTCGCGGCCGCCCTGGTCCTTCGGGAAAACCTCGCGGGCATAAACCTGCGTCGCATTGGTCACGAAATCCTTGCCAAATTCATAGACAAACGTGACCGGCTTGCCATCCTTCGTGACCGTAATTGTCACTTTGTTTTTCGGATTTTTCAGACCGTACCCATCCTGTAGTTCTTTGTCCGTGGGCTTGTCATTGACGAGGGCCTGCGCGGCGAGACCATTCATTCCTTCGAGAATGGCGGTGACGCTGTCGGTGTCCGCGAGACGGCCAGCCAGCGTAGCCGGTTTCGTGAATTTCCACGGCATGCCTGCTTTTTCCCGGCTCATCTCCATGACTTTGTTGCCGCCGTCCAGTTCGAGGAGCAGCGTCGTCACATCCGTATCGGCTGGGAGCTTCGGATTGTATTTCGGTAGTTCTTTATCGAGATAGAAGAGCGGGCCCTCTTTGACCGAGGTGAGAACGCGATAAGGCACCACAAGAAACGCTACCGGCTCGCCTTCCATCTCACGCTTGACGGCCACCTGTTGTTCTTTGGCGCCGGTAATCGTTTTTCCAAAGGTGAGTTTCACCGTCGGCTTGTCTTTCTTGTCCGCCTTCAGCGTCGGCGTTTCGGTCTTCTTAGGCTCAGGCTTATCCTTGGCTTCCTCTTTCGGCTCCTCCAAACCCGCGGCCCAGATGGTGACGATCGCCTGCGCACCATCCTTGGGGAATAGCACAGCCTCCTGATCCGCTGGGCGCTGGTCGATTTCGTCCGGCCGGAACTCGCTGCTCAGCAAATTGATCAGGCCCTGGACGGCCGCATCCATGACTTTCATCGTTTGGCCATCTTTTTGGAGCATCCAGTTCTTCTGGAATTTCGCTCCGACCTTGCGGAACTCGAGCTTGTCGCCGATGCGATCGATGTCGATGACGTCGATCGCCGGTCCTTCGAGAAGGCGAACCAAATGCCTGTCCCGCATCTTTTCGGGCGATCGGATTGCGTCCCGAATCCGATCCACGGCCTGGGCGGAGAGGCGGAACACGCTCTTCTCGCCTTCGAGGCGCGCATAATACTTGTCTTTTTTCTCGCCGACTTTTTCGCTCGTGCCGACCAATAGCTTCAACGGCACCGTCTTGGTCGTCGGCTTACCATCAGCCCCGGTCGTCGATTCTTCGCGAATGACTTCGATACGCAGCACCGGCGTTTTCGCGGGATCGAGATTGTATTGAGCGAAATCGGCGACATCGTCGGCGACGAAATCGGAACTGTCATCGTTCTTATTATCAACCTTGAGCGCCGCGAGAGCGCTCGTGAGGGTGTTGACGGTATCGATCGGCTTCGCAGGATCGCTGTCCGCGCCGGAGCCAAAATTCGCATCGCCCGTATATCCCTCGGTGAAGATCCAGCGATTGCCGTCTTTGCGCGTCAGGCCGAGCTTGCCTTTGTCATCGATCACCTTGACTGCCACGAAATCGGAGCCGGAATCAGAGAGGACGCTGTTGTCGCGGAAGTAATTGAATGGTCTGAGCACGTCGCGCAATTGTGACTTGGGCACCGCGAGCGGCTCTTGGCCGCGCTCGGAGGAAAGAGCATAGACAACGCCGGTGGGTTCGCCGAGGCTCTCCGTACCGATCGTGAGTTTGTCTTCTTGCGCCAGGTCCTTGCCTTTGAGCGTCACGGTAGCGCGTGGCTGCGTCAGGCCCCATGCGGCCAACGAAGCCGGCTTTTCGGCGTGTGGATCACGCTTGGCCGTGGCGATCGATTGAATCAGCGAATTGACTACGCCTGTATTGGCCCTTTGACCATTCACGGTCCAGCTTTTCTCGTCGGCCGAGCGCACGAAAGTCAGCTTCACGCCGGACGCTGGTGCGATTTCGATGTTGTCGATCTTCGACCACTCCGAGCGGCCGCTCGCGGGATTGAGCGACGGGAACAGATAAGGCGAAGTCGATACGCCGCCGCCCGGCCCGAGCCAAAGAACGACGCCGAGAACGACGAAAAAGCCAAGCAGGATCGCGAACAGGACATACGTTGTCTTGAAACTCATGGCGGGTCAGCCTTGTTCGTGTGAAATCTAGCGCCGGCGAACCACCCAAACGGTAGTACCGAGAGCGAAAGTGCAGAGCAACATGATAAAACCTGGCGGCAACACAACGCGCCAGTAATCATTATCATTCGGCAGGGAAACTTCGTAGGTGGCCTGGGATCGGCCCTTGATTTTGGGATCCGCTCCGAGGTCGCCGCGCTCGCGCAGCCAGGACAGGGTGCTGGTGAAGAGCGCAGCGCCGTTTTCCCCATATTGAGAACTCAAAGCCTGGTTCGTCAACCAATAGGCATCGCCGAAGACCGCCAGACGTGGCTTTTGCGGCACCGCTTGGCCACGCTGAGGGGCGGCGTCGAGACTCGCTTCGGACGAAACAACCGCCACCGACAGCGGGTTTTTGCTGATAATTCGTTCGACCTCGTCGACGTTATTATTTTTTCGCAGGGTGCTGACCCGCGCGACAGGATCGATGTTCAAGTCGGCTTCAGCCCAGATCAGTTGTTCCTCGGGTACCGAAAGAAGCGTTTCCGCTTTGAACGGTGCGCCGGGATTTCCTTCCGGCAGCGGCACGACGGTTCGGGTGTCCCGGAAGAGGAACGGTGTCACTTTTCCCGAATTCGGATTCATGAAGGCCTTGGCAATGGGATTGGTGCTTTCAAAATTCGTCAGCACGATCACGGCCAGGGGATCGCGCTTTACACCATTGATGGCGACGACATGGTCGTTATTGACCTTCACCCCGAATGGCGTGAGGAGGGCTTCCAGCCCGGTCACTTTCATCTGCTGCCCTTCCTCGCGGCTGACGTCCAGCAGAAGAAGCAGCTTACCCTTCTTGCGCCCGCCCTCACCGTTAAGAAACGCACGCACGGCATCGAGAAAGTCATCTGAGAATCGTGGCCCCGCGGGAGTGGGACGCACCATCACGAGCAAATCGGCATCGTCTTTCTTGAACTCAGCATCGTCGGTAAACCGCTTCATCCCGGGCTTCCAGCTCAACGCATGTGGCTCATAGTTTCCTTCGCCGAGGCGACTGAAAATCTTGCCAATCCCATTGGGCCCCGCGGAGTCCTTGACATCGCACTCGCCATTACCCTGTGTGAAATAAACGTGGGAGCGGACCTTGCCTTCGACAAGATAGGTCATCGACTTGAGCAAGGCGTTTTCGCCGATGAATGTCGGTGGTGCGTCCGGCCGACGCATGCCGCCTTCCTGGTCGATCAAGTCAGCGTTTTTAATGAAATCGGCCACCGCGTTCGGTTCGGTCCCAGCGATCACGAGCAGACCAAACGGATCCAGAATCTGCCCCGGCGCGTAGCGCTTCATCAAACGCTGGACCTCCTCCTTGTCGTCCATGCGATCGCGCGTCAGCACCATATACGAAAACTTATCTGGCGCCATGCTCGCGCAACCGACAAGTAGCGAATCGACGACGCGGTACTCCGCCGGAGAGATTGCAACGACTTTGATCGGTGTCTTCAGATTGCGGAGAAAGCTCTTCGTTTTGTCAGACAACGTATATTGCCCGCTCGATGTCCAGTCGAATGGCTCGTTGAAGACCGTGAACGGCGGCACACGAGCGTAGGACATCACGTTGAACAGCAGGAGAACGGCGAGGAGCAGCAAGCCGCCGAGGACCGTGTTGTACCCGTAAACGATCCGCCGCATGGTCGCGTGGGAGCGCTCCAGGGTCCGGCCGAGTTGTAGCCCAAACATGATGAGAGCCAGGCCGCCCAGCAGCGGCACGGCAATCGCCACGAGGACCCAAGGATTTTTACGCCATTCCTCCAGGCCGCCGGTAATCGTGGTGTAGAGCGGGTTGATGAACGGCAGCAGCAGCCCAAGGCAGACCGCGGCCAGGCCGACGAAACCGGCGAGCATCATGCAATTGAGTCGCATGACATCCGACACCGGTAAGTCCGGGCTCGCCTTCATGAAAAAGAAGCTGAGCCCGCTCAGGATGATGCCGGCCGCGACGCAGATGGCCCAGGCCGACACGACGCCCGCGTAATTGCCCGAAACAAAGCGAAGGATCACCAACGTGACGAGCACGACAGCCCCGGTGCCCATAAGCACCGTGCCGATCGATTCGCGCCGCGAAGCCATTCTTGCGAAGATCGGAGACTCGGCGGCTGACTTGGGTGAAGTTGGCATCTCGGTCATAGTCATCAACTCCACTTCCGCGCTTCGAGAACCTTAGTCGTCAAAAACAGAAAGAAGATCGCCGAGGAAATCGGGAACAAGAGATATTTCAAAATCAGCTTGCCATCCATCGTCTCAAACCACGTGTCGATGTACGAAATGTGCCGCAGCACCACGGACCACGCCGACGTGATCGTCGTTCCATCCGGGCCAGGGAGTTCCTCCCGCTGGAAGAAGAGCCGGCGGATAAAGAAGACCATCGTCAGCCCCAGCATCGCGGCGAACGTCAGCACGACGCTCGTGATCTGATCTTTGGTAAGGCTCGAAAAGAACAGGCCGATGCTGATGAAATTCGCTCCCGTAATCAGCAGGGCGAGCGCGAAGCCAAGCAACGGCATGTAGTCGAAATCCTTTTTCGCTTCCTCGACGTTGTTGCCCATGCGCAACGAAATCAGAAATAGGAAGAACGGCACCCACATAAGGATGAACATCAAAAAACCGGCGATAAATTTGCTGAGTACGACGTGAATCTCGTCGACCGGCGAAGTCAGCAACAGTTCGAGCGTTCCCGAGCGCTTCTCTTCGCTGAGCAACCGCATCGTCAGCACTGGCACCAACACGACGCAAAAGATGATCGGCCACCACTGCTGAATATAAAACGCGACGATCGGTTCGGGGATCGGCCCACCACTGCGCGGATCGCGCGGATCTCCCGTGAGTTGCCCAACGAAGAACATAAACGAAATCCACTGCACGATTATGAACGCCATCAAAACCAGGTAGACGACCGGCGAAAAGAAGTAGGCTCCCAGCTCGCGCCGCGTCATCACGACCAGCCGATTGTCGGACGTCAGGCCGATGGAGACGAAGAGGTAGACCAATCCCGCCGTAAGCAAAAGCACGCCGCGCGGAATGAAAAACGTCGGTGCATCGGTGAGGCCGCTGTGAAACCAACCGGGAAAGAACGACCGGACGAGCGCGATCAACACGGCCAAGGCACCAATCGCGCCGATGGCCGCGCCGGCATAAAAACCAAGATCCGTGCCCGCTTGATTCGTGGCAAAGCTGCTGAGGTAGACGAGCCCAAGCAAAGCCAACAGGAGACCGGTCGGCAAGAGAATATCGGAGTAAATTCCCGCCACTAGCAGCCCGACGACGGCCATGATCACCCCGGCGACGCCGATAGCCATGAACGCGACGCGCCGCAGATCCGCCTCCGTCTCGTTACGAAGAAAGGCGAGGCCGAACAGCAAAGCCACAGTCAACAGCAAATAGCCCAGGAAAAACATGTCGCCGATGGCATTGGGCCACGGCACGAGCATCAGAAAAAAGCCAAAGACCAGCGGCACCGCGCCGCCGAAGATACCGTAAAGTCGGCGAAAGGTCAGGTCGCGATCAAACGCCGCATGAAACAGCATGAACGCCAAACCCAGAACAAGCAGCACAATGAAGCCGCCCATTCCCAGATACGGTTGCAAGGCATTGCGAAAGCCAAAGCGCATCAAAATCAAGACGGCGCCGGCGAATACAACCGCACAGGCCCCGATCAAGCCAAAGAAACGCGGAACCAGCAGATCGTCCTCGCGCATCACGGAAGGCGCTGAGTTGATTGTCGTGCCGCGGAGCCGCGCCGGGAGGCGGAGTATTGGTAATTGTTTGACTCGACATGGTTGATCCGTGGGGTCTTTCTCACCAGCCAATTTAGAGCCTATCCCATTAGGTCGTGGCGGCACGTTTCTAACGTCCCGAAAGCCAACCGTGGCCGGGGACGGTACCCCGACCCAGGCTTGACCCTGACTTCTCCAGATAACCGGGGTCGGAGTACCGACCCCGGCCACGGCTCTATCTCACAAGCCGACTTACGCCGACATCACCGGACTCGGCGGCGCTATATCCGTCGATGAGCCATCGAGCGTGTTGCCGTCGAAATCTTGCCAATTATTGATCTCGTTCCAGCGGTCCTGCAGGCCGCGGCGGCGCAGGTCGAGACGGCGCAGCGACCAGCCGCTCTTGGCGACGCGCTGGAAAATCACTTCGCGCAGGTCTTTGGAATCCTTCGTTCGCACCTCAAACACACTAATGCCATCATCGTGGCTCACGTCGCGCGCATCCACCACGCCATCGATCGTTTTCAGCGAATGGGTCACGGCCTCCGTCGGGCCGCGCACCTCGACGATGATGACATCGTCCCGTTCGAGGTCGCTCAGCTTCTTGGCCAGAGCCAAATAGCCGCGGCGCAGAATGATGACGCGCTGAACGATCGACTCGACCTCGGCCAGCATGTGCGAGGAAAGCAGGATCGTGTGGTTTTGGCCCAGCTCCCGCAGCATCGAGAGGGTCTCGTGCTTCTGGCCAGGATCGAGCCCGTCCGTCGGCTCGTCGAGGATGAGCAGTTGCGGATCGTGAATCATGGCGTCAGCCAAACCGACGCGCTGACGATACCCTTTCGACAGCGAGCCGAGCAATCGGCTGCCGACTTCCTTGACACGGCATTTTTCCAGACAATAACTGATACGCGAAAGCCGCTGCCGGCGTTCGACGCCCTTGAGCTTGGCTCGATAGCTGAGATACTCGCTTACACGCATTTCCGGGTAGAGCGGCACACTTTCCGGCAGGTAGCCGATCCGTTTCCGCACCTCGATCGAATCACGCATGACATCGAAGCCGGCAATCCGCGCTATGCCGCTGGTGGCGGGAAGATAGGTCGTCAAGATGCGCATGATCGTCGTCTTGCCGGCGCCGTTGTTGCCCAGCAAGCCAACAATTTCGTTCTTCTCGACCTGGAAGCTGACGCCGCACACGGCCTGAATGGGGCCGAATCGTTTGGTCAGGTTCTCGACTTCGATCATGGATGCATCCCGCCCGAACGCGCCAAGGTCCATCGTTTCCTGTTTCGTTACTAACGATGTAGGGCGCGTGACCGGAGTGAGCAAGGGGCGAGTGTCAGCTAGATTTTTCGTTGCGACCGGCGCAATCCATAAAATCGTAAAATCAAATGACCCCGTCGCGGGACTTACTTTGCAGAGGAGCCGAGAATGTGTCAGCAGGGGCAATCAGGGCAGTTTGATTTTCGTCGATTGCGTGAAGGTTGAAAGAAGGGGTGGTTACCGTCGTGTCCCGCGTCGATAGGGGACCGTCGCGCCAAAATCGTGTCAGCGTTGGCGCGACGGTCCGTCGATCTAACATCTGGTTCTGTTTAAGGTTACAATGAGACCAAGACCGTCGCGCCAAACATCGCGTGGGCACCCCTCCCCGCCGGGATGGCAAATCAAAAGCCCCTGGAGGCACGATGCGACGCGCTGAACTCGACTTGATTCTCAACTCGGCTTACGGTCACAATCGCCGCGACGCGCGCACCGACGCCGAGTTGCTGACGAGCTACCTCGACCGTAACGACGAGAGCGCGTTCGAAGCGCTGCTGTTGCGTCATACGCCCGCGGTGCGCGTCACCTGCCGAAGCTGGCTGCGGTCGCAGGCCGACATTGATGACGCCGCTCAAGCCACGTTTCTCGTACTCGTTCAGCGGGCCCGCTCTATCCGCGACCGAGCGGCCTTGGGCGGATGGCTCTATCGCGTCGCCGAGAATGTCGCTCGCCGCAGCCGCCTACGGCAAAAAGACATCGTCCCCCTTCCCGACGAACTGCCTGGCTGCGCATCCCCTGATGACGGCCTGCGCGATCTTCTTGCCGAGGAAGTCGGGCGTCTGCCCGAGAAATATCGGCTGCCCGTGCAACTTTGTTATGCCACCGGCCTAACGACCGAAGAGGCGGCCCAACGCCTCGGTTGGCCGCGCGGCACGGTCTTGACTCGTCTCTCCTGGGCGCGAAAGCACCTTCAGAAATGCCTCACCAGGCACGGCATCGTGGCTGCCGTGCCGGCTCTCTTGGCAGTGTCCACGAGCGTCAGCGGTCAATGGCTGAGGTCGACCGTCCTAGCCGCCAATGTCGTCCGAAACGGCCAATCCTTAGTTTGGGCCGGCCTGTCCGAAAGAACGATTTCCATTGTCGAAGGAGTGATACGTACTATGATCTGGGACAAAGTAAAATACTTCGCTTTCATGGCCGTCTTGGCCATCGGTCTCCTCGGCTTCGGTCTCGTCAAGTGGGCCTCCGCCACCGACGGCAACACCGGTAAGGACACCGTCAAGTCGCCATTCGTCTTTGTGAATGCCAAAGAACAAGGCCCACCCGCCGCCAACGCCAAAGACGGCGCGAAGCCAGATGAGGCGAAGTCAAAACCCGGCATGCGCCGAAGCGAGGCCGTCATTCGCTTACCGTTGGGCACTTTCGTCAAGGAAATCGAAGCCGATCCCTACGGCGGCGGCCGGGTGACCTGGACCTACGAGGAAGACCGCGTCGTCGGCTTGATCGAAGCCTCGGTGATGGGTTTCGAGGTAACCATGACGACCGAAGCCGAAATCTCGCTCAGCAGCACCGGCACCGTCTATGGCGTCTTGACCGCCTTCCGCCTGACGCAAGTCAAGTTGCCGCATGGGGAAGAGTACGCCGAGATCAAACCGTTCCTCGGCCTCTGGCCTGTCGTCGAGCCGCTGGTCAACGAAGTGATGGTCGATCTGCCCTTCAGCTACCGTTGCCGCGTCCAAAACGACAAAATCGTTCTCAGCAACTTCCGCATTCTGCTGTCAGGCCCCAATCCGCTCGGCAAACTCGGCGGCCTCGGCTTAGGCGACAAAGGCGGGGAGATCTTCGGCGTCTTCGCCTATTTCCAGGCCCTCAGCACCGCCCTCGAAGGCACGTACCACGTCGGCGACGCCAATGAAAAGTTCGTTCCCAAGGGCGGTACCGTGATACCAAAGGGTGCCGGCCTCAAGAATTTGAAAAAGGGCGGAATGTTCGCTAGCTAAGGGCACCTCACATCAACCCTGGTCAACTTCGACCCGAACTCTCAAACCGTCGCGATTGCACCAGCGCTGTGCAGCCGCGACGGTCCTGCGTTTCAAGCGCATACAAAAATTGACCCAGGACTATTGACAGGTTACGATCCCAAGGATTGCCAACGTCGGCTATCCTTTAGGATTGCCAACGTCGGCTATCCTTTACTGTAGAATCGCTTTTGGCGTCTAGCGGATCACAGTTCCTCCTTTGCTGGGCGGGGTCTCCCTATGTTCCTCGGCTTCTTTATCACCGGCATAGGAACAGCAATTCTCCTGTTCCTCATCAATGTCGGACCCAAGCGGCGAGGGACCGGCTGGAATGGTGCCATCGGCATATTGGTAATGCTTTCCTGTGCGTTGTGCGTCGTTATTTCGCCGATTCTTTCGCTCAATGCCATAGCCATTGGGGCTATCGGTGCCTTGTTCGTTGATCGCCGTGAGAGAATACGAGCTACTGTCCTGACGGTTTGCGCTACGACAATTCTTGTTTCGACGCTTATCATTTGCGACATAAGATTTTGGATTTCGGGTCGTGAGCAATATCCCATCGTCTCCCTGGCCGAGCGCTTGAGCTACGAGGATAAGTCACGCCGTAAAACGGCAGATAAGGGGGGTATCTTCGTTATCGCCGTACGCGAAGCACGACTAGAACAGCGAGAGAGTATGTACCATTATCAATCCATTGTGAATAAAAGGGCTTCCACGCTCGAATATATCCACAAAGATGTCGTCGAGCTTTTTGTTACCAGTCCCGGCTTTGGTGTTGACAGAACATATCTCGATCGATTTCGCACGGTCAAAGAAATCGAGATCACCGATGAGAAGCGGCGCACGATACTCAATTGGTTCGATTCCTGGAAAAAGATTCACAACGACGAACGCCCTGTCGCGATTTCGGATCCGTTATTGCACCGCTTGCACGGCATTGGGTCCGTTGACTTCGCCAATCCTCTCAGCTTTGGCTTCGTCAGGAATCGAAATCAGGTAGTCGGCTTCGAATCCCACGCCCTCCACAAGGCGATATTCCCGCCGGGCGAAATCGAGAGCTGGAAATGTTCCAAAGTCGAACTGGTGAGCCTGCTGAAATTTGGCGCGGCTCGTGTCTACGTCTCGGATGAACTTCCCGCAATGGACCAGCTAAAAAACGCGGAGACGCGCACTCTCGATCCCTTTGAGGAAGAATCGCTAGAAGCATTGCGGGATGGCAAAGACCTGGAAGTGCGGCGATCGGAAACCGAGATACGGATGCTGGGGTCATTGCGAGCGGCCGACGTCTGCCTCAAGTGTCATGAAGTCAAACGCGGCGACCTGTTGGGGGCGTTTTCGTATCGGCTGCTGCCGAGTCCGGCGAAGTGATTAGCGACAAATCAATGTTTGGCTCGATCAATCCAAATCGTGGTCCCGTCCCAAATGCGCTCGAAATCAGCCCGCGCGAATTCGCCCGCTTCGCCAAGTGCTGGATCAAAGATCTGAACTACGTCGTCGGCTATGCCAAACACCAACAAAGCGTGGCCCGTGTTCTGGCCCTTAACATGAGCGATAAATGGCCTGCCGCGTTGCAGGCATTCCTCATAGGTCGTATGGTCCGCATGGGCTTCATAACCGAGTGGACGAATTTTGGCATTGAGAGCCCGAGCCATCGCCGGTGCGTCACTACCAAAGAGCGAAGTGCCCGCCAGATAAGCCATCTCCCCTTCGCTCGCCGGGATGCCGTAGTGGTGGAGTAAGATAGCCGCCGCCGTCGGCGAGCAGGTGAGAGCACTGGTCTGTCTCATGCCACCATTTTCGCTCGGCGAGTTTTGCCACATGAAGGGAGCACAGAAACGCCACCAGAGCGATCCACTCCCCTCGATCAGCAGCAGGCATCCAGCCAGACCGACGAGACAACCTAGGAATGCCGTGCTCATACGCCGATTGGGGGCGGTCCACGCGATTCCGAGCAGAAACAGTGCGACCCAACTGAGAAAAGCCGTATTCCCACCAAGCCGCGATACCCATTGAGCGACTTCATCCGGCAGTAGCCGCGCAAGCGACGCCGCCCCGCCGAGGACAATGGTGACGGCGAGTAGGATGAGAATACCTTGGAGAATCTTGGGCAGGCGGAACAGAGAGCGGCCAGTACAGAAAAGGAGCGCGCCGAGGCCGATTGGGATGAGCAGGGCGAAGATATCGAGGATGAGGGGGCGTAGCATGGAGGCCCAACAGGTAATAATGAAGGAACGCCTAGGCAAGATCCGTGGCCGGGGTCGGTACTCCGACCCCCGGTTCTCTGGAGTCGTTAGAGCCACACTGGGGTCGGAGTACCGACCCCAGCCACGCACCGCTCAGTTGAAGCGTTTGGAGAATTATACCACCGGCCTCGCCTTCATCCCCACTGCCTCCCGCACCAATGCCATCGTCGACTGCGCTTCCGCCCGCGCCTTGACGGCGCCGTTGCGCAATACCTCCTCTACATATTCTGGCTGCGTTGCTAACTGCTTACGACGCTCGCGCATGGGTCCGAATAAGTCGTTAATCTTCTCCAGCAGCATCTTCTTGACGTCGCCATAGCCGAGGCCGCCGGCGTGGTAGCGATCGGCGAGGGCCGTCTTTTCCGCATCGGTGGCGAAGAGACTATAGAGGGCGAAGACGTTGCAGGTCTCCGGTTTCTTTGGCTGGTCCACGGGCGTGCTATCGGTCACGATGGCCATCACTGTTTTCTTGAGAGGGTTGCCCTCAGCGAAGATGTCGATGGTGTTGCCGTAGGATTTGCTCATCTTTTGGCCGTCGGTGCCAGGCACCTTGGATTCGCGGTCTAGTCGATAATTCGGAATCGGAAAGACGTCAGTGTATACACGATTAAAGCGCTCGGCTATGTCGCGTGTCATCTCCAGGTGCTGCACCTGGTCCTTGCCGACGGGAACGATCTGCGAGCGATAGATCAGAATGTCAGCGGCCATCAGAATTGGGTAGGTAAAGAGGCCAACGCTTGCCTCAATACCTCGATCCAGCTTTTCCTTGTACGACACCGCCCGTTCAAGCAGGCCCGTCCCAATAACCGTGCTGAGAATCCATGCAAGCTCCGTAACCTCGGGAACGTCGGATTGGCGAAAAAACGTGACCTTCTGGGGATCGAGGCCCAGTGCCAAATAATCCAGGGCCACATCAAACGTGTTCGCCGCGAGAACCGCTGGATCATGCACCGTCGTCAACGAATGATAATCGGCAATGAAATAGAAACACTCCGCCTCATCCTGAGCCGCGATATGCTGGCGGACGGCCCCGAAATAGTTGCCCAGATGAAGTTTACCCGAAGGTTGCACGCCGCTGAGGATGCGCTTGCGAGAAACGGAGGGGTTCATATCGCAGGTCCCTGATAGATTGCGGCTGTAGACACGCCGGTTTTCACGAGCCGGGTGTGTCAGCGATTGTGGTATTCGTCTTGGAATTAATCGTATTCAAGAGCTAAGAGCCTATCCTAAAAAGGGGCCGGGTACCATTGTGCGAAGCACCCTTCGGGCCGTTCCGGCAATGGTACCCGGCCCCTTTTTCGGATAGGCTCTTAGGGCGGAAGCGACGAGACAATGTCTGAACAAATGTATGGCGCTTCGGTAGCTCCTCGCCTTTTGAAGACAGTGCGTCATGTCCTTCGGTTCGTGTTGCTTCTACTCTTCCCAGCGTTGCCCGTTTTTGCTATCAAACAATCTGGGATTATACCGCTTTTTCTCGACTATGCCGATAGAATAGGTATAGAGGTGGAAGGGCGAAAACGTTTTCTAAGACAGTCCAATGGACATTAGAACAGTAATCTGAGGAGTTCGTATGCCTTTGCGGATGCGTGTTCACGAACGAGAGCCGATCGGTTTGGCCCTACGACGGTTCAAAAAGCTGCTCGAACGCAGTGGAATCCAGAAAGAGCTGCGTAAGCGCAAGTATTACGAAAAGCCATGCGAAGCGCGCCGTCGCGCCGAGCTGCGCAAGATCACCGCTATCCGCAAAGCGAAGACTGCTCCACGCAAGCCTGGAATCTGACCCTCCCTGCCCGCCTTATTCCCATTCTGAAATTTCGGCATGGACGGTCGCTTAACTCGCTATTAAGGGGCGATTTATTAATACGTTACAAGAGGCGCCCGCCAAATCGATGGCGGCTGCGCCGTGGCACAAGCCACAACCTTTCGCGGGAATTCCGAACTGGATCAAGTCGATCCCGTTTATCGGCGTGCATCTCGCTTGCATCGCGATACTTTGGACCGGCGTCACGACCACGGCGGTGATTCTCTGCCTTTGTTGCTACCTTATCCGCATGTTCGGCATCACGGGCGGCTATCATCGCTACTTCGCCCATCGCTCGTACAAGACGAGCCGGGTGATGCAGTTTCTGATCGCCTGTCTCGGTTGCTCCGCATTGCAGCGCGGTCCGCTCTGGTGGGCCGCCCATCATCGGGGCCATCATCGCCATTCCGATACGCCCGACGATCCGCATTCACCGCGCGAAACCTCTTTCTGGTGGGCCCATGTCGGCTGGGTACTCGACCCGGAATATGACGAGACGAAATGGGATGCGATCCAGGATTTCGCCAAGTATCCCGAACTGCGCTGGATCGATCGCTGGCACTGGACGCCCGGCGTCTTAATGGCGGTGATCTGCTGGCTCATCGGCGGCTGGAGCGGCCTTGTGGTCGGCTTCTTCCTCAGCACGGTGCTGACCTATCACGTCGTCTTCTCGATCAATTCGCTCAGCCATCTTTTCGGCCGCCGTCGCTATGCGACGAGCGACGATAGCCGTAATAATTGGGTGCTGGCCATCTTGACCCTTGGCGAAGGCTGGCACAACAATCACCACCACTATCAGAGTTCCGCTAACCAGGGCTTTTACTGGTGGGAGATCGACATTAGCTTCGCAGTGCTGCGCGTGCTGAGCTGGTTTGGTCTCGTGTGGGATTTGCGGCGACCAGGGCAGAAGGCGCTGAACCATCGTAATTTGGACCTGAAGCCGAAGCAGAACAAAGAAACCGCTGCGGCTTGAGGATAATTAAGGGCTGCGAACCGAGCCTGAAGCGTCAGCGAAGGGCATTTTGAGCTTCAAAATATGAAATTCAAAATGCCTTTCGCTGACGCTTCAGGCTCGGTTCGCTAACGCGGCAAGATGCCGCGTCTACTAAAATCACAACTTCGGTTTCTCCTTCAATAGCACAGTTGCCTGCTGTTTCGCGCCTTCGTCCACACTTACGGCTAAAATGCGGCGCAGGACCGGCTCCTGCAAACGTCCGAGTTTGGCCAATTCCGTCCTTATCAATTTCCGCGTCATTTCATTACCCATTGCCATATCCTTCAGATACCGTTCGTAAGACTGCTCCGCGTTCGGCGTCAGCACTTCGACGCGACCAACCATTACGCGGACCAGATCCCAAGGAGTAGGCTTGATCTCGATTGGGATCGTCTTGTCCGTCAGCGACCGCGGCAACAAGTAAAGGACGCGGATACCCGGAGTGCGAAAATAGCTATGTTCCCAGTTGTTGACCATGGCCTCGGCCTCCTTGCGATAGAGGCCCGCTTCGATCAACGCCGTCGCCACGGCCTGTTTCACAGCGGGTACGCCGGCGCTCATTGAGACGAAATCGCTGGGCACGATCGATTCTGCCGTTTCCTTACCCTTCAAGCTGCCAAGCGCCTTATAGGCGATACCACTGGGGCCGACCTGGATCACGAACGCCGACTGCAACGTCTCCGGCGAGCTATTCTTGAACGTCAGAGTCGTCGTTTTGCAGCCCGCCGACGTGATGTGGAGCGGCAAATCGAGCGTGCCGAGACCGCGATAGAAGAGGAACTTTTCGACGTTGCCGATGCTATTGAACTCACTGGCTTTGGTCGCAGCCATTCGCACATAAGCGGAATCGGTCTGGCGGACAAAGTTCCAGGGGCGTTCCTTCCTCGCGAATGGGTAATGACCAAGACTGTTTGGATCGACACCCATCTTGGCGGGTATCAGATCAAACGTCCCCCAATCGAGGCTGCTGCCGCTCTCCATTGGTGGGGCCGTGGTCAATTTCGTCGGCGGCATGAACGACTGGACGGATGGGTACCAATGGGTCAGTAAGCCCTCGGGCATCTTGACCTTCACCGAGACGCGGCAGGGCTCTTCGACATAGAAATAGGTCACCGGCGTCTCCATCTTCGATAACGACGACGCCCGGCTGAAGCCATTGAGGTCGCGCTCGCGGACGAAAGCGGGCAGATCTTCCTCGGAATCGACCATGCCGCCGAGCGTGACGCCATCGGACCCTTGCACCGATAAGAACGTACCCCATTCATGCACGATCAGGGGGTTGATCGGCGCATGCACGGGAGCGACAGCTGTCGCCTCGCTCGGCGCCGGCATCAGCCACGGCAGGCCAAGGAACGGCGCAATCGTCAGCGCCAACAAGAGAAAGAGCGACTTACCAGATCGGATGCGGAACATATGGGATCTCCTTCGTAAATCGAGGAGAGCCGACGTCACGTGAACACAACGTCGCGGCCGGTCCTCTATCCTATTAAGCGGAAGCGGAAGCCTGGACACGACACGAAGAAGGTGCGGCCAATGTTTATTGTCAACGACCAGATTCAAATTCCTGAGACGGAGTTTATCTGGACGTATGTGCGCTCGAGCGGCCCTGGCGGCCAAAACGTCAACAAGGTGGCGTCGAAGGCGGTGCTGCGCTGGGGCTTCGCCGCCAGCCCAAGCATCCCCGAGCCGATCAAAGCCCGCTTCCGCGCCCGGCATATGCGCCGCCTGACGACCGAGGGCGATTTTCTGCTGACGTCGCAGCGCTATCGGGATCAGGAGCGGAATCGACAGGACTGCCTGGAAAAGTTAGCCGCGTTTTTGCGTGAAGCCAGCCAACCGCCCAAGGCACGCCGACCGAGCAAACCGACGCGCGGCTCCAAAGAACGCCGTCTCACCGAAAAGAAACGCCGCTCGTCGGTGAAGGCGAATCGGAAGGGTGCGGACAGCGAATGATCGAAGGATCTTGTCCCTCGGACGACGCGCTGCTATTCTTGTTCTAACTTGACTGTCGATAAAACGTGCTTACCGAGATCATTAGGGAAGAGACCATCATGGGATACAACCGCTCCGGTGTTCGCCGCTCGCAGAAGCAGAAGCGCTTCAAGAAAGAGCTGAAGCGGCTCATCGCCAAAGACCTGGCCGCCGAAGCCGCCGCCAAGACGCCGGCGCCCGAAGCGGCGAAGTGATATTTCCTTGCGCCGTTTAGCCGCGAGCCGTTCGTCTAGGGGCGGAATGGCGCCCTGTTGTGGAACGGTCTCCCGACCGTTCCACTCGTCATGACCTCCACCCTGTTTTGGAACGGTCTCCCGACCCTTCCATACCTTGTTTTGGAACGGTCTCCCGACCGTTCCACTCGTCATGACCGAAGGTCTCACGAGATTGTATGACATGGTCAGAAGACCATGTCACAACGAGTGCAGCTCGCGCTTGAACGTTTGAATCATGTTCGAACTCATGCCTGCATCTGCTTCGTAAACTCCTCCATGCGCCTCTTCATCTCTTCCGGCGGCACGTCTTCCGTATGGGTCGCTATGGTCCAAACGTGGCCAAATGGGTCGGTCAGCGAGCCGGAGCGGTCGCCGTAGAATTGGTCCTGAATCGGTCTCATAACAACGGCACCGTTGGCGACTGCCTGCGCGAACATGGCATCGACGTTTGGCGCGTAGATCATCATGCTCACGGGTGTGCCGCCTAGATTCTTTGGACTGCGGAAGCCCATCTGGGGATTTTCGTCCGCGAGCATGACGAACGAGTCGCCGATCTTGATCTCGGCGTGCGCGATGGCGCCATCGGGGCCGCCGAGTCGCATCATTTCGCTGGCGCCAAACGATTTCTTGTAAAAATCGATGGCGGCCGCCGCTCCTTTGACAATGAGATAGGGCGTGACGCTGTGGTAGCCTTCGGGGGTCGATAGTACGGCCATAGTTGCGATGTCTCCGATCCAAGAGCCAGGAATAGTTACCAAGACGCGCGGGCCATCATGGCCTCGTCACAAGTGACTGTCAATGTCCGTAGCGAGTGATCGATTCCACCTGTCCAACCGCCGCAATCCGCGCCAGCCGCGATGGATTCACCTTGGCTCTTGACTCGCTTGTGATAATTGAGGGGAACGAGTGGCCGCGACTCGAAAAGCGACTTATAGTTCATCCAGGAATCCGGACCGACGCGGCAGATGGATCCCGAAAATTCGCGGGCCTTCTCAGTGCCCAGGGTGAAATCGTGAGTGTATCGACATCGGCCAGTCATCTCCGCGTGGACCGTTACGGGGACTTTCGTTTGACCCAGGCCATTCGACCGGCCGCTGGCGTGCCGATCGTGCCTCGTCAGGGCTACCGCCGCGAGCTGTTTAACGACAAGCAAGCGGGCTTGCGCATCCCCGTTCTCGTCGCAGCTGTTTCCGCTGAAAAGCTGTTCGACGTCTTTATCGATCTCTTAACTCCGCTAGGCGACACCGTCGACATCGTGCTGGAAACGAGCCACGAATCGACCGACGGCAGCCATAGCGACCGTATCCGCGAAGAGATCGACCTGCCGGTGCTGGCGAGTTACCTATGCGACTTCGAGGACCTGGTGCTCAACGACGGCTGCACCGGCCTCGCGGTCGTCGGGGCAAACCAACCAATGGAAGTGCAGTTCGACGAACACAAGCTGCTGATCGTCTATGCCCATGACCTGGTCCCCTTCGAGCGCGTGCTACGCGCGCCGGCATCACGCGAATCAATGACCTAAAGCTCATCAGCGAAGGCGAACACCTGCACAACACTGGCCCGGACCATTTCGAGCAATTCGAGCAACTCTGCTGCCGCGTTGGCGTGTCGGAAGCGGCGGAGCATGTTAGCTGGTGAACGTTGCTCTTCGCTCCGCGAAAAGATAGTTGATAGTTGCCTGCCGCGGACGAAAGGCGACAATCCCCCGCAAATTTGACCTGGCGCTGAACAACGTTAAAATAACCCTATAGAGGACCTTCTGCTCGCCGCCCAGGATTCATGAGGCACCCGCTCTAATGCCTTTCTTGCTGATGATTTTTTTGACTTTGGTGGCTCTCCCGCGGGTGGATGATTGGAAACAGCCTTCTTGGATCGGCTCAGTCGAACTTAGTGCCAGCCTGACCTGGGTCAGCGTCCTGATCACTGCCGGTTACGCTCTTTTCCTTTCTCGGCGCGTCTGCCGCCCGGGTGCTCTCCGTTTTGAGAATCGTGAACGGACGCTGCGCAGATACGAGCGCGGCCGGGCTGCCCATCAACTCGTCTTGCTGACCCTCTTCGGCTTGAGCATCTGGATTGGCGGCTGGGGCTGGGCGGTGCGGCAGTTCTATGGCCGATTCAGCGGCGGCACCCTCTGGCCGGGCGCGGATCTAATGGTGTTGGCCCCCTTCTTTGCCGCGCTGCTTCTATCCTGGACTTTCCTTTACGACGCCGACCGGGCGGCCTTCCTCGCGTTGACTCGACCGCTGGACGACTCCGAGCCAGCTCGTCCCTTCAGCCCGCGCTTCAGTTACGTTAGTTACCAACTACGCCAAAAATTCGTACTCGTCCTCCTGCCGGTCGTCTTGCTGCTCATACGCAAGGAGATCGATCTGCGCCTAGGCACGGGCGACGAAGGCTTTTCCGGCTATATTTCGCATGGCCTCGATTTCGCCATCGTCCTGATGGTCTTTGTCGGTATGCCCTGGATCGTGCGAATCATGCTCGGTCTACGGCCTATGCCCGCCGGACCTTTACGCGATCGGCTATTAGCGACTTCACGCCGGCTTGGCTATCCCTGCAGCGAGCTGCTCGTCTGGGACAGTCGCAGCGGCATGGTCAACGCCATGGTCGTCGGCATCCTGCCGTGGCTGCGTTATGTCATCTTTACAGATCGTTTATTGGTGGAATTTTCGCCAGAAGAGGTCGAAGCCGTCCTCGGCCATGAGCTGGGCCATGTCAAGCATCACCACATGCTCACCTACATGGTCTTTCTCTCCCTGAGCATGACCGTGCTCTGGGGCGCGACCGAAGGGTTGTTTGAACTTTTGCACCAGCTCATTCCCGACTGGGACCTTGGTGAATCCTGGTTCAGCGAAACGATCCCCGAGTACCACAAGGCGCTGCCGATGTTGCTGGCCCTGCTCGCTTATATCTACATCGTCTTCGGCTTCCTGTCGCGCCGCTGCGAACGCCAGGCCGATATCTTCGGCTGCCGAGCGGTCTCTTGCGGCGCGGCCGAGTGCCTGGGCCATGAACCGGAGCAATCTCTTGACTTGCCAGCCCGCGCCCTGTGTCCGACCGGAATTGGCATCTTTATCCACGCCCTGGAAAAGGTCGCCCTACTCAACGGCCTGAACCGCGAAAAGCCCGGCTTCCTCCAATGGTGGCAGCATGGCACTATTGCGCAGCGTGTCTCGTTCCTGGAACGCCTGAAAGCCGACCCGGGCGTTGGGCCACGGTTTCAGCGCAATGTGCCGCCTGGTACTCGTGGGCCTGTTCGCGGCATTGGTGGCGGGGTTAGTGTGGATGTGTACGACGATGAGTTGAAGATACCTGTAACATTTGGCCCGCATCCTATGCGCCACAAACCAATCAAAACAACTGCCTTATCCACCCAATGATCGTAATTAGACCGACGATCAACACAAACCCGCCTCCGAGGGATAGCAATACGCAGCCGACGAATTCGCCGCGGCTCCTAACGTGAGCTTTCAATTGGCTGATGAGCGGTCTCTCGATCACGATTGATTGGATTGTGTTCGAGTCTCTTCCACGCACGTCGTCTATGCCTAAAGTATCAACGACAATATCGCAGAGGCTGTCGAACATCTCGTCTTGACATAAAAGCGACAAGCAGCCTGAATTCGGATTATATTGGAGGTCATATTGGGCCGTTGCGGCGGGCTCTTTGATTTCCTCCCAGCCGCGAGCCAGACACCATTTCGCGTAAATTCGATGCAGTTCCGCACAGCCGACACCCACCAGCTCCATGGCATCCTTCTCAGATATTCCGACGCCGTGTAACAACTCATTGAGCGAGTTGTTGATTGCGGAACAGGCATCGGAGAGGTCGCTGTGATCGTCGATCTTTGGCCAAGCGGCGAGGAATGCCCGCATCGCATTACGTGTGACGCCTAGCGCGCTTGGAAATCGGCGTGGAAAATATCAAACGTCGCCTGCATGGCTCGGCGGACGACTTCGCGTTCGGAGTCGGTGAGTGATGATAGCATCTATTCCGTCTCACGCCCGAGAGTGTTTCTGTTGGACGACTACTTTACCTTGGGCCCTGGGCCTCCCGTGATGAGGTAATACAGGCCCACGATCAACAGAACGCCGCCAAAGATCAGGCCGATTACTTGACCGGTACCATACGCGCCGGCTCCTTGAGGGCCGCCGTTTATGAACGAATTGATCAAAACCGCGGCGCCCCAAGCTGCCGCAATCCCACCGACGATGCGATTTCGCATTAGTAAGTCCTTGGGCCTATTGAGGCAGCGCACCGGCAGCCCGACCGTGATTTGTGAGCGCTGACATTCGAGAAATCAATCAAACAAGATGCTATCAGACATAGAACCTACTGCCAAAATTTCCACCTCAGTTTGATGCTTATATTATCGCAAATAGCCTCAAAGATTGTTTGGCGCTGGTCGCGACCTAGACTCCTCGCAACCATGCCGAATCGACAGTTGAACGACCATTTTTAAGTTTGTTGACGCCTCCAGAACGCTGCCAAGACGAAGAACGTGGCGAGCAGCAATCCCGCCGGCAGACCGCAAAACAATCCCATGAGCGTGTAGCCAACGAGCCGATATGCGACATACTGTCCTTGATCGTCGGCCATATTTGAGGCGATCAGGCAATAAGCCGCGAAGCCAAAGGCGGCCCAGGCTGGGCCGACGAGCAGAGACATCAATGCCGCCGAAACGGTAGAGCGTCGCGCTTGCCAGAGGAGAGCGGTCAAGCCGAAGGCCAGGATGCCGGCGATTGTGGCCTCAAGGGCGATGATAATCAAACCCGATTCTCCGGAAAATTCGAGCAGGACAACCCACCTCAATCACTGAACATTGCGTCACGCAGCTCCCACTGCAGAGTAAACCTTGCCTTTCTGCATCAACCACGCGACGTCACCCCTCTCGGCTTGTTCTCTGATCTCCTTCAGAAGCTGCACAGTTTCGGACTCATAGCACGGTTCACTCGGCTCATCGGGCGGAATGACCATCTCTACCTCTACCGCGACGACATATTTATCGGTTTGAATTAAACGGGTGCGCTTGATTCGCTCTCCAGGAATACGCATCACTTTCTCCTATTGAAGAAATGTACAGTCACAAGCTTGGCGACATCGCTTTGACTCAGATACGACTACACCGCTTTGAACTCCGTCCCATCGGGAAGGTGTTCCCTTACTTCTACTGCTGGATTAGGAGTTGCATCAGGCTTCTCGACGAGGAGTTCGCCGTCGTCAAGCCCTGCAACGGCCTGCCATTCCGTGATACCACGCTCCTCCAAGCGCTCGGAAGCATGTTGACCGATAATATATTTCTCCTCGGCAACAAGTTGGCGTATCGTATTGAACAAGTGTCCCATGAACTTGCTCCTTTTCGTTTGCCGCTGTCTCCGAACCCCGCGCTGGTGCTTGGGGTTGGTTTCACACCACCTTCGCCCTACGTGTGTGCCACTCCGTCGCCGCCTCGTGCATCCTGGCAATCCTCAACAACTTCTCCTCTTCAAACGGCGCGCCCAAAATCTGGAGGCCGATTGGCAACCCAGTCTTGGTGAACCCACACGGGATGCTGACTCCGGCGATGCCGGCGAGGTTACAGCTGATGGTGTAAATATCGGCGAGGTACATGCTCAGCGGGTCGTCGGTTTTTTCGCCGATTTTGAAGGCTGCGGTCGGCGAGGTGGGGCCTATGACGACATCGCAGTGGGCGAAGGCTTGATCGAAATCCTGGCGAATGAGGCGGCGGACCTTGAGGGCTTTGGAATAATAGGCGTCCTTGTACCCGCTGGAGAGGGCGTAGGTGCCGAGCATGATGCGGCGCTTGACTTCCGGGCCGAAGCCTTCGCCACGGGAGCGCTTGTACATATCGACCAGGCCCTTGTTTTCACTCGCTCGATGGCCATAGTGTACGCCGTCATAGCGTGCCAGGTTGCTCGACGCTTCGGCGGTAGCCACCAGATAATAAGTGGCGATCGCGTAGGGGCTATGAGGCAGCGACACCTCGACCACTTTGGCGCCGAGCCTTTCGTACACCTTGAGGGCCGCGCGGATGGCGGCCTCGACTTCGCCATCGAGGCCTTCGCCGAAATACTCCTTTGCGACGCCGATCGTCAAAGGCTTGATCGGATCGTTTACGGATCGACTATAGGCGGGAACCGGCTTATCGATACTGGTGCTATCCCGTTTGTCATGTCCGGCGATCACTTCGAGCAACAATGCGGTATCGCTGACGTCGTGAGCGAACGGGCCGACCTGATCGAGCGACGAGGCGAAAGCGACGAGGCCGAAACGCGAGACTCTGCCATAAGACGGCTTCAGGCCGACGATGCCACACAAACTGGCCGGCTGGCGGATCGAGCCGCCGGTGTCGGTGCCCAAGGAGAGCGGAGCTTCACAAGCGGCGACAGCCGCGGCGCTACCGCCGCTGGAGCCGCCGGGGATGCGTGTCGGATCCCACGGGTTAGCCGTCACTTGATACGCGCTGTTCTCAGTAGACGAGCCCATGGCGAACTCGTCCATGTTCGTCTTGCCAATGAGGATGGCATCGGCCTGGCGCAGCTTTTCGACGACATGAGCGTCATAAGGCGGCTTAAAATCACGGAGAATTTTGCTCCCACACGTCGTCTTTTGGCCGCGGGTGCAAAGGACATCTTTGACGGCCACCGGTACGCCGGCCAGTGCGCCGAGGGCCTGGCCCTTCTTGCGTTTCTCATCGATCGCCCGGGCCTGTTCGAGGGCAGCGGTCTCATCGACGTGCAGAAACGCCTTCACAGTCGGTTCACGCCGGCGGATTGCATCGAGATATTGGGAGGTGACGGCTTCCGCGGTTACGGAGCCATCGGCGAGGTGGCGTAAAAGCTCGGTCGCGGTGCGTTCGATCATGGCAGGCACTCCACCAGCCCCGCGCCGCCGGGTTCAGGCAGAACCCGTGCTTCTGGCGCTCGGGCTTGATTTAGAATTAGAGCCTATCCGAAAAAGGGGCCAGGTACCATTGCCGGAACGGCCCGAAGGGTGCTTCGCACAATGGTACCTGACCCCTTTTTCGGATAGGCTCTAAGGGAATTTGGCTAATCAAGAACGGCGGGGACGCGGTAGAAATCGCCCTTTCGCTGCGGGGCGTTGGCGAGGGCTTGATCGACCGGCAGAGAGATGCCCGGCTCGTCGGCCCGGAAGACGTTATGTACAGCCAGGGCGTGAGCCAGTTCTTCGACGCCGTCGGTGTTAACCTGTTTGAGCTGATCGACGTAGCCGACGATGGCGTTGAGCTGGCGCGACATGACTTCGACTTCGGAGTCGGTCAATTCGAGCCGCGCCAGCAGGGCGACCTTACGAACATCGTCGGGCGTCATGGACATGAAATCACCAAGCTAATTAAGACATACTTGGCATCTGGAACGGCTTACGCTTCTGAGGCCGTTGCACGCGACCGCTTCGCAGGCATTGCACGCAGACGGTGAGCGTCTGAACGCTGCCGCCGACCTGACACTGCATCCGCTGCAAGTTCGGGCTAAAGATTCGCTTGCTGCAGCCGCGAACCTTGCGACCGACGCCACCGAGGTACTTGGCCTTACCGCTGCGGACATATTGGTTGCCGACGGACGGCATCTTCAAACAGACATCGCACTGCCTACCCATGTTCGCGCTCCCGTCCAGCGTATTCGCCCGGATTGTAAAATGCGTATCATAGCAGCATGGCCTCATCTGACAAGGCCGGGAAAAGAGCCGCGCACGAAGGAAGCGGGTGCGGAACGAAGATTTAGGGCGCCCTTGTCGAATGATTGGGCCTCAGGGACTTGGTCGCTCCCGCTTACTGCATGCGCGGCTCTACAAGAATCCGATAATTTCAACGTCAGGAACATACTCATGTCCACCATTACCGCACCGGCTACATCGATCCTTCAAGTTGAAGCGAACGCCGGCCTCGTTCGGTTAACGCTGAATCGTCCCGAGAAGCGGAACGCCCTTTCTCGTGAGCTATTGTTGCGTTTGGCCGAGGCGCTCGACCTTATCGCCGATGATAAATCAGCGCACGTCATCGTGTTGGCGGCGAACGGGCCGGCCTTCTGTGCGGGCCATGACCTCGGCGAAATGCTCGATCGTGACGAAGAAGAGTATCACGCTCTGTTTAATCTCTGTTCTGACGTGATGCAACGGCTGCGCAAGCTGCCGCAGCCAGTAATCGCGCGCGTACATGGCTTGGCGACGGCGGCGGGATGTCAGCTGGTCGCGGCGTGCGATCTCGCGGTCGCTGTCGAGTCGGCGACCTTCGCTACCCCGGGAGTGAAAATCGGCCTATTCTGCTCCACGCCTATGGTGCCGCTCGTGCGCGCAGTCCCAGCCAAAGCCGCGCTCGAGATGCTTTTTACCGGCAAGCCGATCACCGCCCAACGGGCTTATGAGCTCGGCCTCGTCAATCGCGTCGTTCAAGCTGCAGGCCTCGATGCCGCGGTGCAGGAGTTCGCCGATGCCATTCTCGCCGCAAGCCCGCTAACGGTCCGTCTCGGCAAAGCGGCGTTTTACGAGGGCTTGGCGCTGGACGAAGCCGAAGCCTACAGACGGGCGACGTCCGTGATGACGGACAACGCGCTGCGGCACGACGCTCAGGAGGGAATGTCGGCCTTCTTGCAAAAACGTCGGCCGGAATGGCGCAACTCTTGAACTCTTCTAGCGAACCTGGCCTCACTTGCCGATCGCGTACAGTGCGTCCCACCCGCGGATATAGATGCGGCCGTCCGCGATCGCTAACGTGGCGTTAATGCTGTCGGTCAATTTGTTCTGGGCCAGGATCTGAAACTTGCTGCCGGCCTTGACGACGGTGACCGTTCCATCCTGACACGGCAAGTATATCTTGCCGTCGGCGAACACGGGCGAACCGCGGAAGATGCCCGAGTGGGTTCGTTCGCGATAATGTTCCTTGCCGGTTTTCGCATCGAGGCAGGTCAGCGTGCCGTCGCCGCACAGGTAAACCAGGCCATCCGCGATCAAAGGACAGCAGACATCGGGTGTCCGGTTGTAGCGCCAAAGTTCGGCGCTGCTGCCGGTATTCACCAGGCCGGTCGCGTCGGGCTTGACGCCTACGATCGGGCCGTTTTTGCAGGAAGGGACCACGATCAAATCGGCGGTTGCGGTCGGGGAAGTGACAAAGCGATATTGGCTATTGTAGCGCTGCTTATCATTGAGATCGCCGACGCGCCAAATCTCGGAACCGTCTTTCAGGTTATGGCCAGTGGCATAGTCGTTGCCATGGACTATGAGGAATTCCTCTTTGCCGTTGTGACCGATGGTCGGCGAGGCGTAGACCTCTTTACCTTCGCCGCGGCCGTCGCTGGGGCGGGTGATTTTCCAGACTTCCTTGGCGTTCGTCTTGTCAAGCGCGACGACGCTGGCGCCGTTGCGGTTGAGCAACTGCAGATAGAGCCGATCGCCGTGGAGCAACGGCGTCGAGTGGATGCCGCCCCATTGGAACGTCATCTTGCCGTAGCGGTCCTGGACATTTATGACCCATTTTTCCTTGCCGTCGAAATCGTAGCAAGCCAGGTCGCCGGTGCCGAAGTAAAAGTAAACAAGTTTTCCATCCGTGCACGGCGAGGGTGAGGCGTCGTTGCTGTCGCCGTGATAGCGTTTGCCGCCGGCTGTGCCGATCGCCTTGCGCCAAAGTTCGTCGCCTTTGGTGCTGACGCATAAGGCGTAGAGTTCTTTGCCGTCATCCGCCGTGACAAAGATGTGATCGCCCCAAACAGCGGGCGTGCCGCTTCCCATGCCCGGCAGTTTCAGCTTCCAGGCGATGTTGTTGGTGTTGCTCCACTCGGTCGGCAAGCCTTTTTCCTTGCTGACGCAATCACCCTCGGGACCACGCCATTGCGGCCAGTTGTCCGCGAAAAGAGCCGACGAGCCAAAGGCCAGCAAAGACGCGGCCAAGATCCAGCGGGCATTGCAGCAATAATTCACGGTTGCGTATCTCCAAGGCGGTGGGTTGCACAATAAGGCGAACCAAGCGGAATCGCTTAATCTGTTATACACGTCAATGTATTATGGGAGCTATTATAAAAAGGTGAAGTTCCGTCTGACAAAGTAGTGGCGGCACGTTTCCAACGTGCCGAGCCGTGGCCGGGGTCGGTAATCCGACCCCGGTTCTTTGACGACCCAGGGAGCTGCTCCGGGGTCGGAGTACCGACCCCCGGCCACGACATCCACGAAGTAGTGGTGGCACGTTTTCAACGTGCCGCCACTACCTATCGGATAACCGTTGCGCGAATCACTCCTGTGATTCGCCTTCCGGAGGAGGACCGTCCGGAGGCGGCCCGCCCGGGCCACCGCGACCGCCAGGACCACCCAGTCCGCCACCGCCAGGACCGCCGCGACCGCCAGGTCCACCGGGACCGCCGCGACCTTGATTGTCCTTCATTTCTTTCAACATCTTCCGTTGATCGGCCGTAAGCAACTTCTCGAGCTTGGCGTCAACTTCCTTTTGGAGATCCGCTACTTGCTTTTTCTGGCTGGCGGTTAAATTCAAATCCTCCTGAATAAAGTCCGGCATGAGCACGCCCATTTGCGGTCCGCCGCGACCACCGGGCCCGCCGCCAAATCCACCGGGGCCGCCAGGACCGCCGCCAAATCCGCCGGGCCCGCCACCAGGACCTCCAGGCCCGCCGCGACCGCCGCCGGGTCCACCAGGCCCGCCGCCGCCAGGTCCGCCGCGACCGCCGCCAGCCGGCATTTCGGCTTCTAACTTCGCCGCCGCGACGATCAATTGCTCTTTGGTCACGACGCCTTCTTTTTTGGTGTCGGCCATGTCGAACAGCCGCAAAAGGCGTTCGTCTGTTACCTCATCGCGCGAGAGCTTGCCTGGTTCTTTCTTGCTGTATCCCATCAACTTGGTGACGATGGGCGATTCTTTTTGTTTCTGATCTGCCTTGGATTTGTCATCGGACCTCGGCGGCGGCTGTTGCGCAACAGCCGTCAACATCAAGCTGGCAGCGAGAACGCTGGCCGCCAAAAATGATACGAGCTTCAACATAATTCGAGTTACTCCAAAAAGCGGACATGGATTCAGGTAACCAATTGGTGTTAGCGTCTTGCGGGCCGATCGCTCGGCGTGAGGCCTACCACGATGTCAAACTTGGCCGCCAACTCGCCGATCTTTGAGTCCTTGACCGGCTTGAAATCGACGAGGACGAGTTCCCGGTGCAGCGCATCTCCCGCGTCGCGCAACACACCGTCGTTCTTGTTCTGCGGATGGCCATTGATAAAGATCTGCGTCGTCAGCAACTCTTTGCCGCCCTTCTTCACTTTGACGTGAATATGCGGCGTGCGCCCTGGATAGGGCACCGGTTTGATCGTGCGGAAGTAATACTCCCCCTTCGTCCCGGTGACGAAACGGCCAAATCCCTGGAAATTCGCGTCGGCCTTGCCGCCTTGACTCCCCTGAGCCAGATACACGGTTTTCGCATCGCATTGCCAGATTTCGACAACGGCATTGAGAATCGGCTCGCCGGCGGCCGACAAAATCCGGCCCGACAGATGCGTGATCTCGCCCACCGCTGGGGTGATCGAATTATTTATGATCAGCAAGTCGTTGTCCGTATCGAGCGGCAGTTTCGGCGGATAAAACGGCCCTTCCGTCAGGCTGGGCGTCTTCGACAATTCCTCGGCAAAGGCACCGCGCACCGTGAACGCCGTCTGAGCGGCGACGCCCAGCGCGATGCCTCCACGCAAGATCGAGCGACGCGTCAGCGATGTGTTGAAATCAGACATAAGCATTGGCTCCTGGACAGGTCCTGTAGACCGCGGATCAATTAAGCACGACTTATCGGAGAGATGCCACTCTCATCGCCCTACAAAAGGGATACTGTGCGGCACGTTCGACTGTGGACAGGCTTTTCGCAAATTTTATTTCGCCCACGTTAAAAGCAGATTAAGAAGATGGTTACCCTCTCACGAGAGGGTTATAATCGGGTAATTACCTGGCACCTGCCACAAGGATCGAGCATGAGTGATGGGAACCCGCACGCCCTCCTCGACCGCCTGCGAACTGGCGACGATCAAGCACTCGGCGAGCTGTTCATGCTCTATCGCGAACGGCTCTGGCGCATGCTCTACGTCCGCCTCGATCGCCGATTGGCCAGCCGCGTTTCGCCGGACGATGTGCTTCAGGAAGCATTTCTCGACGTGGCCGGCCGAATCGGGGAATACGCCACGAGCCCAGCTGTGCCATTTTATGTCTGGCTGCGCTTTCTGACGATTCAACGCATGCAGATGATCCAGCGAACGCACCTCGGCGCTCAGATGCGCGACGTCAGCCGTGAGGCAGGTTTGCCAGACGAACGGACCCCTTTCGCTTCGGCCGAGTCGATGGTGGGCCAGCTCATCAGCCGCATGACCTCTCCAAGCCAGGCCGCGATCCGCCATGAAATGCAGCAGCGCCTGCGTGCCGCGCTCGACGAGATGGATCCGCTCGATCGCGAGGTCCTGGCCCTGCGCCACTTTGAGGACCTCGGCAACAACGAGGTGGCTGAAGTTTTGGCCATCACCAAGGACGCGGCGAGCAAACGATATATGCGAGCGCTCAAGCGGTTAAAAGAGATCTACACCGAACCGGGCGAAACGGGGGCGGGTTGAAGGACTCACCAGCCCCAAGCGCAAGCGCGGGTTTTTTGATTCTGATATTAGGTACCTCTCCATGAAACCGCCTCTTTCCGATAACCGCTCCGTCGATGATCTCGCCGAAGATTTCGCGCGACGTTTTCGTGACGGCGAGCGCCCATTGATTGAAGACTACGCCCGGCGCTTTCCCAATTGGGCCGGCGAGATTCGGGATCTCTTTCCGATGATTCTGATGATGGAAGACCTCAAGCCGCGAAGTGACGAAGCTATAAACGCCGCTCCTTCGCTGTCGCGGTCGCCGGTGCCCAATCGCCTGGGGGAATATCGAATTCTGCGCGAGATCGGCCGCGGCGGGATGGGAGTCGTCTACGAAGCGCTACAGGAGACGCTCGGCCGTCGCGTGGCCATCAAGG
This sequence comes from uncultured Planctomycetaceae bacterium, assembly GCA_963790585.1. Classification (GTDB taxonomy): domain Bacteria; phylum Planctomycetota; class Planctomycetia; order Gemmatales; family Gemmataceae; genus CAWBOY01. The sequence goes on along the minus strand of CAWBOY010000007.1, from coordinate 65,339 downwards.
TCCTCCCTGAACATCTGGTGGCCAACGAAAAACTACGGGCCAGGTTCCTCCGCGAATCTCAAGCCGCGGCGCGCTTGCATCATACCAACATCGTTCCCGTGTTCGGCGTCGGCGAACAAGGGAATATCTGTTTCTATGTCATGCAACTGATCTCCGGCAAGAATATCGAGACAGCCCTCGAACAGGAAGAGTCGGGTGCCAAACCCACCGAGGCACCAGAAGCCGCTCATCTCGGGCAGGATACGTCTGTCTATCATACACCTACAAGTGACAATGGCTTGACACCAGCCGCGCCCCAGATTGAAGGGCCACGCCAGTCGTCGAAGTCGGAAAAGTTATCGCATCACCGCATCGCCCAGGTAGGATTCCAGGTAGCCGACGCGCTGGCCTACGCCCACAACCAGGGCGTTCTGCATCGCGACATCAAACCATCGAATCTCCTGATTGACGACCAAGGGACGGTGTGGGTGACGGACTTCGGCGTGGCAAAACTGCGCGAGGAAGCGAGCCTGACACAGTCGGGCGACTTTGTCGGCACATTGCGTTACATGCCGCCGGAACGGTTTCATGGCCAATCGGACGCGCGTGGCGATGTCTATGGCCTGGGTGTGACACTCTATGAGATGTTGGTTCGGCGCCCGGCGTTTCAGGATACGACTCCCCAACATCTGATCCAGCTCATCACGCAGACCGGGTTGCCCTCGCCGCGTAAAGCCGATCCGACGATTCCGATCGACCTGGAGACGATCGTCATGAAGGCGGTGGCGCGCGATCCGGAGCACCGTTATCCGAGTGCCAGGGCGTTCGCCGACGATCTGCGCCGCCTGCTCGAAGACCGCCCTGTCCGTGCCCGCCGCGTGGGATTCGTGGAGCGCGCCTGGCGCTGGTGCCGCCGTAACCGCACGGTCGCGAGTCTCGCGGCTTTGGCTTTTGGCTTGTTGATTATTACCTGCGTCGTCCTGGTCGTCGCATATCGCCGTACATGGGATGCTTTTGATACCGAGCAGCGTCAGCGCGAGCACGCGGAGAAAACCTCCGCCTCGGCCCTGGAGGCTCTGAATCGAATCTATGTCCGGTTCGCGCCGAATCGAATCGTGGTCACACCGTTGCTGGCTTCGGACGGCACGTCGGACTCGGCCGTCGATCTTCCGCCCCAACCCATTTTATCGCCTGACGTCGTGCCTCTCTTGGAGGAACTGTTGGGTTTCTATGAGCAGTTTGCCCGCGAATGCAGCGATTATCCGCGTCTACGCGAGCAAGCCGCCGAGGCCAATCAAAGGATCGGCGACATTCGCCAACGGCTTGGCCAACTGGAGCCGGCGATAACGGCCTATAATCTGGCTATTGATTTGTATAAAAGGCAGACCACGGAGCCGAACGACGAAAATGCACGCATTCGCCTGGCCCGCACCTACAACGAACTCGGCCGCGCGTTGCGAGCCCTACAACGAACAACCGAAGCCAATGAAGCCCTCCTCCAGGCCCTCCAGACACTGGAGGCAACTTCCCAGGGATCAGCTTTGCCTCCTGAACATCGGTATGAGCTGGCGCGAACCTATTATTTGCAAGCCCAGCGCGAGTTCTTGAACGATCCGATGCCGGGCCCGCCTCCAGGTCCGCGCGGCGAAGGTCCTCCGGATCGCGAAACGGGAGGACGCGGGCCCGACCGCCCCGGTGCCGGTGATCATGGAGGTCCATCACGTCAAGGCGAACCCAATGGTCCACGACCTGGCCCTGGCGGCCGTGGCGGCCCGCCGCCGCGCGGTCCAGGCGAAGTGTCGCCCACGGAGAAAGCAGTCAATATCCTTGAAACTCTCGTGAAGGAACATCCGAACGTCCCGGAATATCAACTCCTGCTCGCCTGTTGCTTTCGCGATCAGCCTCCCCAGCGCGGCCCAGGCGGACCCGACGGATCGGGTGGATCGGGAGGTCGAGGAGGCGTACCTGGAGGTCCAGGAGGTCGAGGCGGCGCGGGTGGGCGCGGCGGATTCCCCGCTGAAAAGCGCGGCGGCGAGCGCGCCATCGAATTGCTAAGCAAACTGGTCCAGGATTTTCCCAAGGTGCCCGATTATCGCTACGAATTGTGCGAGACGCTTACCCGCGTCGGATTCTTTCAACGATTAAATCCCCAGGATGGGTTGCCCGATGGACCGCAAATGCTGCGCGACGCGGTCAAGCTCTCCGGCGAATTGATGTCGCAATATCCGAGTGTCCCGCTCTACACCGCTTCACACGCCAACGCGCTAGATAAGCTGGGCGTCAAACTCCTGGAGTCGCATCAACTCGACGACGCCGAAAATTCCCTCACCGAAGCGGTAAAGCTACAGTCCGGCCTGGTCCGCCAGCATCCTAAGGTCGTGGCCTACGGCTTCGCCCTGTCCATGATGCAGACCGCCCTCGGGCGCATTTACAAGGACGCAGCGCCTGGAAAGAGGCTTTGGCTCCGCTGCAAGCTGCGAACGACCGATTATTCGCGCTCTATGAAAAGAACCGAGAGTTGAACTCCGTGCGCTCGTTTCTAGCAAACAATAGCGCTGAACTGATTCAAGTCTTGAGAAAACTTGGAGAATTGGAGAAAGCTGCGGAGATTCAGAAAAAATTGGATGGACTGCCGCGGCGTTGAGAGCTTGACCGAAACGAGAGCGAGCGGCGCGGCGTCAACGGCGCCGCTCGCCTAACTGCCGGAATTTAATTCACGGCACAGTCGAAGCCTTGCCGCTTAACAACAGTACGACACCAGCTATCAACGCCACAGCGCCGACGACGGGATTCAAAATGATCGTGTGCGGGTGTGCTACGTCGACTTTGAAAAAGCCAGCGTCCGCCACGCGATCATTGGTGAAGAACGTGATGCTCGGTACCGCTAACGCGATGATGCCAAGGATCACAAGAAGCAGGCCGATGATTGCGAGAGGTTTCATTTTTTGACACTCCATATGTTAGTTCAATCTGTGCGAGACCTCGACATCTGGAGTGCATTTTGCGCGCCTAATCTGGGAGGAGTTGGAGTAAAGCGAAAAGATAGATGGAAATGGAAGGCTATGGAGGTACGTTGCACGAGGTGAGGCACGAGCGCGACATTTTTTGGGAAAGTGATTGCCTGATATTGGGGATAGGAATGCCCCCGGCAAGCCGGGGGCTATATAAAGAGAGTGTCGGACGATTATTTGGGGATTTCGTTCAGCGTGTAATAGCCGACGGGATGGACGACGGTTGACCCATCCTCGGACTTGAGGCCCGTTAAGTTGAGTTCATAGACTCGGCCGGGGCGGAAGCCATCGACCTTGAGCGATGCCATCTTCTTATCGGGCGACAGTTTTACGCTTTGGACCTTTTCGGCTTTATGGTCGACTTCAGGCGAGCCGTAGGTGCCCCAGTAGTTATAGGTGAATGATTGCAGACTATAGGCCTCTAGATTATCTGCTGTCTTGTCGTCGAGCGGTTTCGTGAAGGTGACGTCGAAGCCCTCCTTTGTCAGCTTGATGGCGTGGATCTCGAACGGGACCTTGCCGTTGTAGACGAGGCGTTGCAGGCCATAGGATTTGCCGCCGATCGAGCCCCAGCCGCGATTGGTCATGCCGACCATGAGACTGCCGTCCGGTGCGAAAGCGAGCCGATTGACGCCTGACTCGAAACCGGCGCGGAAGGGGAAGCAGGCCCCCTGATACTTGCCGTTGATCTTCTCCAGATAGACTCGCATGATGTTCGAGCTGTGCTGATCGCCGACGAAGCATTGGCCGGCGAACGGGCCGAACTTGCCGCCCGTGGTGTCCCAGATCGGCTCGCTGATCGATTGGCCCATGCGCGTATAAGGAAACCAGACGCAGGGCGGTGTATTCGCGGGTAGGCCGACCGGTTCCTTCAGGCTCCCTTTTTGCCCGTCGTACCACATGCCGGAAATATAGTCTTTGCGGTCCTTGAGCGTGCTCGCCAGCGGCGATTGCTTCACCCAGCGCAGCCCGGCCGGATGGCCATAATACTCGCCTTCTTTGAGATGATGCATCTTGTTGGTGGCAACCCACTCGCCCTGGTTATCCGTATAAAACAGATCGCCTTCGGGGCTGAAGTTGATGCCGTTGGGAGAGCGCAGCCCCGTGGCGAATGGTTTCATTTCGCCTTTGGGCGTGATCTTGACGCACCAGCCGCGCCAGGGCGATTTCGATTGATCGCCGCCGCCAAAGCCGACGTTGAGCGTGACATAGAAGTTCCCTTCCTTGTCCCGGGCCGGTCCAAAGGCGAATTCGTGATAGTCGCCGGAAACGCCCCAGCGGTCACACACGGTGCTGTAATCATCGGCTTCGTCTTTGCCCGTGTGGTCGACCAGTTTGGTCAGTTCCGGTCTTTGGACGACGTAGAGGTCTTTGCCATCGAGGTGCATGCCGAGTGCCTCATGCAGGCCGGTGGCGAAGAGTTTGAACTTCACCTGATCGAGATTCTCAGCCGTCGGATTGGAGATGAGCCATACCTCGCCGCGCCGCGTGCAGGCGAGGAGTTTGCCGTCGGGCCGAAACGTCAGACCACCGACTTCGAGGACGCAATCCTTCGGCAACGGCAATGTGACAATGCGATAATGCTCCGCTTCAGCACCGCTCTTCTGATTCGGCGGCACCGCGTTGGTCGGAAAATCCTTCGTTAGCTGATCGCGGATCTTCCTGGGCCAGCTCTCCGGAAGGTCAGGAGCAAAATAGACAGCCCAGTCACCCGCCACGTTGGAAACCTTCAGCAGCAAACGATTCTTGCCTTTTTTGATGTTGAGGACCGCATGTTCTTGATCCGGCTGCGCCGGTCGGACCATGTTCGACGCCATCACGCGTTCGCCATTGAGAAACACGGCGATGCCATCGTCACTGCCGACCGAGATTGGCATCTCGATCGCCGTCGGCGACTCGAAATCATGATTTAGATAAACGACCGAGTTGTCGTTTTCCTTGAACTTTTTCAGATCGACGATTTGGCCAAGCGGGAAATTTTTGAACTCCTTCCAGGCGACCTTCTCGCCCTGCTTGCCGATATGCGTCTTCTTGAGGTCGCCGTCCTTTTCGGGGCCATAGGCCGTGTCGATCCCAAGATTGTCGGCGTTATCGAACGGGCCGATGTAGTACCAATTGCCCTCGAAGGAAGGCAACCCGCTCGCCTTGAGACTGGCGAGGACCGTCTTGATGCGCGTCCCTTTTTTCTGATACGTTGGTTCCGCCGAAGCGACGATGGCGACAACGCACAAGCTGAAAGCCAAAGCGGTGAAAACCGGTAGGATGCGTTTCATGATACTCCCGGAGAGCATGAAGTTTGCGAGTGACCGACGGGGATAGTTTAGCATAACAGCCGCGAATCGGCATAAAGCAATCACCATCTTTGCGAGCCGGGAGCGCCAGCGACTGGAGGCATTCTGTCTTCAAGAGCCGGGAGCGTCAGCGACCGGAGCGCGTCTCGCTCGCTCAGATTTTCTCCGGTCGCTGACGCTCCCGGCTCTGAAAGGTGATACTCGAGGATCCTCCCATGCCAACCGTCGCCGACGTGATTCAGCATCTCGAAACGCTCGCCCCGCCGGCGCTCGCGGCGGATTGGGACAATGTCGGCCTATTACTCGGCGAACGGGACGCCGCGGTTATCCGCCTGATGACTTGCTTGACAGTCACTCCCGAGAGCGCCGCCGAGGCGATTGAAACGGGCGCACAATTCATCGTGACGCATCACCCAATCTTGTTTCGAGCCATCAAGCGACTAACCGACGCGAGCGCGGAGGGGCGAATGCTGATCGCCCTGGCGCGGGCCGGGATCGCCGTTTACAGCCCTCACACGGCCTTCGATAACGCCCGCGATGGCATCAACGACATGCTCTGCCAAACCCTCGGCTTAATCGACGTCAAGCCGCTTCGTCGCCGGGACGCGGTGGGTGCCTTCAAGATTGTGACCTTCGTACCAGAAAAAGATCTGCAAAAGGTCAGTAACGCCCTTTTTAGCGCCGGCGCGGGCGCATCGGACAATACAGCGAATGCAGCTTCCGCGTGGCAGGCACTGGTACGTTCTTTGGTTCTGAAGCCAGCAACCCCACCGTCGGCCAGAAAGGGCAGCGCGAGGAAGCAACCGAATGGCGACTTGAGACGATCTGCGAGGCGCGCGACGTCGATGGCGTGGTCATAGCGCTGCGGCAAGCGCATTCGTATGAGGAACCGGCCTATGACGTCTACCCTCTTCACCCTCGCACAATGAGTGAGGGCGACGGTCGGCTGGGAATTTTGCCCGCGCCGCTGCCGCTCGTAGAACTCGCGCGAATTGTGAGAATAGGTTTGAAGTGTGGGCCGATTCAAGTGGTGGACGCCGGCACCAAATCCATACAGAGGGTCGCTGTCGTCTGCGGCGCTGGCGGCGAGATGCTCAAGGACGCGATCCGAGTCCGGGCCGACGTATTTTTAACCGGCGAGATGCGCTTCCATGATTACCTGGCCGCACAAGCCGACGGAATTTCGCTTATATTACCGGGACACTATGCGACCGAACGGCCAGGCGTCGAAAGTCTAGCGGCTCGCCTCCAAACAAAATGGCCCGAGATTCAGGTTTGGGCAAGCCGAAAGGAAAGTGACCCGGTTCGCTGGCAAGGATGACACCTATTTCTCGGTCCCGCTCACCTCCTCCGTCGGCCAAGTTTTCACATCCTTCACGGCTGCGAGCATCTGCTCTCTTAGCTTGTTCAGGCTTTCATTCGCCGGCAGGAGCCGCTTATTGAACACCACGGTGATGAGTATGCGGTTGGATTCGTGCAGAGCCATCGCCGTGGTCCCCGGAAGGCTGCCAAAAAAGCCGCCGTCGTGACCATTAGCGCGCGACGGCTCGCCATTTAGCTGAAAAGCCTTGAGAAATCGGACGTAATCGGGAGCGGAGCAGATCAAGCCTCCGTTGGAGTCCATCAGCTCCATGGAAAATGTGCCGTCCGGCTCCGGTATGAGGACTTTGTTCTTTAGGTCAAACAGGCTCGGACCTGTATCCGGACTCAGATAGTAGGGTTCGCGCGGATTTCGCTGGCCCGGCAAGGTCCGACCTAGCTCGAGCGTTGTTATCCCGAGAGGCGCCGCGATCTCATCGCGGACATAGCGCTCATAGCTTTGGCCACTGACCTTTTCGATGACCCGTCCCAAAACACAGTAGCCGAAATTGCTGTAGGCGAATTTGGCTCCTGGATCATATTGGAGGGGTCGACCGATCATATAGCGGATGACCTCCGTCGGAGAAAGCGGGCCCGGCTTGCCCAGAACGCCGGCAATCCTGCCCGAATCAAACATCGGATCGCCCGCCTTCGTCGAATCCCAGCCGCCACGGTGTTCCATTAGGTGATCCACAGTGATCCGGTCGAGCCGCGGATCTGGTTTTTGTCCCGGCAGTGGCTCGAGCGCGAGCAGCGGGAACACCGGAGTATCGAGCTTGAGTTTGCCTTCTCGAATGAGCTTCCGGATGGCTGCGTTGGTGATAGCCTTGGTTAGACTGGCGAGCCGGAACGGCGTATCCGGCTGTGTGGGCCTCGTTCGCTCACGATCGGAGTACCCAAAGCCACGCGCCAGCACCATTTTGCCGTCATTCATCACGGCTAACGCACCAGCGGGAACATCGTGGTCACTCATCAAACTGGTCACCACGTTTTTGAGACCAGCCAATTCGGGCACATCCTTGCCAGTGCGTCGTATCGACGAGGCCTGCTTTCCCGGCCGCACCCAGACGGCGAGATAGCGAGTCGCCTTGTCGTCCTGGTAGGCGGAGATGATTGTCGGTCGAAAACCTCGCGTTCGGAACCCCTCATGGGCCGCGCAGGCTGCGATAGGGTCAGGTCGTGCTTCTCTTCCCATTCGAGATTGTCGGGATCCTCCACCGTGATGTACGCGAACAAGAATTCCCCATTCTTGCGATAGGCCGTACTCGACACCAACCGATAACCGTCCGTGTGCGCCTTTTTGAGGTCCGCCTCGTAGTCCGCGCGCGTGGCATGATGCCGGCCCTCCCAGCTCAGGGGCTCTACAGGCTGAAAAATGGCTGAAAAATAGACTTGTTCTCCGAAATTCCGCGCCTGAAGTTCGGCGACGCGAAACCCATGCTTGAGTGCCGAAAACTGGATCTGATAGGACTCGGGCGTCAGCCTTGTCCACGACGGTGACTGTGACGGCTTCTCTTCCTTGATCCAAATGGCGGCGAAACGCAACACGGCCTTTTCCTCATACGCGCACTGACTGATCTTGCGATAGCCACGCGCGCTAAGATCCTTAAACGCCGCCACTTCCTCGTCGCGTGTCAGTCCCTGGCGCACTTCCCACGGGATGGCCGTCGGATCTTTGATAGAGATCGCGGCGAAGCGTGCCTTGCCGTCCTCCTCGTGGACGTTGACAAAGGTTGGGTGATGTTTGCTGAGACGTAGACTCTGGAGCCACGATTCATAGGTGGATAAATCCGCGTCGATGACGCAGGACCAGTCGCCAGCGATCGCCTCGGGAGCCAGCGTCCGCTGGTTTGGGAGACGCCAAAGGCGAATGGTGCCATCGGTGGCGCTGGTCAGTGCATGCCGCCCATCCGGCGTAAACGAGGCCGAACTCAAGCTGCTCGTGTGCCCTACGCAGCGATAGAGTTCCTCGCCGCCCTCCACATCCCAGAGCCGCGCGAGATAGTCGGAGCCGGCTGGACTGGATTGGTTTGCCTGTGCATTGGACTTCAGCCCGCTCGCGGATAGGGCGCGGCGCCCGTCCGGCGAGAAAGCGACGTGAGAAATGCCCGTGGGTTGTTCTTTGAAGGTCCGAACGACCTTGCCGGTGGCGATCTCCCAGAGGCGCATTGTTCGATCCATCCCGCCCGAAAGAAAATACTGGCCGTTGGGCGAGAAGGCGACTCGGAGGACGCTCCCCGTATGGCCAGAGAAAACCTGGAGTCGCTTGCCGGTTGCAAGATCGAGTAAATGGATCCGCCGATCCGCGAGAGCACAGAGCGCCTGTTGCCCATCCGGGGAAACTGCCAAGTCCATTACGGCCCAGCTCCGATCCTCCAGGAAGACATGTATTTGCTTTCCTTGATCTAAATCCCAGAGTCGCACCGTGCAGTCGGCGCTGCCGGTGATGGCGTGGCGTCCATCGGGTGCGAACGCGACGCGGACGATCCGGCCTTGATGCCCTTCCATGCGATGAATCAGTTTCCCCGTTGCCGTCTCATACAAGCGCACGGAGAAATCCGTACCTTCGAGCCACATTCCATTTTGAACGGTTCCCCCGCCCGCGGCAAGAATGCGATCGCCATCCGGCGAGACAGCGACGCTCCAGATATGCTCCCGGTTATCGCCCTCACACTGCAAGCGTTGCTTCCCGGTGGCTGCGTCCCAGACGCGAACCACTCCATCGTTGCCGCAACTTACCACGGTCGTGCCATCCCGCGTCATCACGGCGTCGTTCACTTGGGGGCCCGAGCCGACGAAACGGCGAATCTCTCCCGGAGGACCCGCCACGTAGGGCAATCCCACATGTCGTATGCGGACAATGACCGGGTCCGTGCCTCTAAGATTTACTATGGACGGCACGATCTCCAAGTTGGCATCGCCGGTGAACTTTAATTGATAGATACCCGGGTTTAGAGACACCTGCTTTCCGGAGCGCAGGTCCACGTCCCGGACCTGGACGCCGTTCTGCTCGATGAGGACGTGCGTGTCCAAGTCTTCGCTGTCAATTGTCAGAATGCCCGGCTTACTCTTGGCAAACTTTGGGAGGGTGAGCGCGATGAAGAGAATGATCGGCACAGTTATCAGTAGGGCATTCCGCAATCGAGGAAACCGCGGTCGCCGCCGGCGGTCTGTCGTCTCGAGCTTGTCCTGGCTCTGAACTCGGTCGGCGCTGACCACGGGCCGGGCCGCGCCGGAAGCCGTCGATGAGCGCCGCACGGGTTGTGCCACTCGACGCGGTTCGCCCAAAAAGTCAGCGACCAAAGCGGGCAAATCCGCTGTTGCCGCAAAGGGCTGGAGCAGTTCCGCTACTTCCCCGGCACTGGCGTGGCGGTTGGCCGGGTCCTTGGCCAATAGTCTCTCCACCAGGGCGGCCAACGCTTCCGGAACCTCCGGCCGGGCGGCGCGGACGCGCGGTATCGGTTGCATTGCGTGGGCTTTGATCTTCTGCAACGGACTGAGAGCGACAGAGGACTGCCCAAACGGCGGAGCGCCGACGAGAAGGTGAAAGAGTGTACAACCCAGACTATAGAGATCCGCTCTGTGGTCGACATTGCTGGAGTCGTCGCCCTGTTCCGGCGAGAGATAGTCGAAACTGCCCAAAATCAGGCCCGACGCCGTGCTTTCCTCGGCGGTGCCGCCTTCTTGCAGCAGAGCAAGACCGAGGTCCAGAACTTTCACCTGACCGGCCAGCGTCAAACGCAGATTGGACGGCTTCACGTCCCTATGAATCAGGCCGTGTGAGTGGGCATGTTCGAGCCCCTCCGCCGCCTGCCGACCGATTTCGCAGGCGTCGGCGATTGGCAATTTGCCGAGTTTCTTGACGAGCGCGTTGAGATCGACGCCCTCGACAAGCTCCATAACCAAGAAATGATGCCCCTCGACTTCCCCCGCATCGGTCGCGCGGCACGATGTTCGGGTGATCGAGCTTGCCGACCGCTTTCATTTCACGCTGAAATCGAGCGACAGCTTCGGCGTCATCCATGCGACTGGCCGGCAGAACCTTGAGCGCGACGACCTTGTCGAGCCGTAGATGGCGGGCACGATATACCGTTCCCATGCCGCCTTCGCCGATCTTGTCGAGCAGCTCATACTCACGCAAACGCCCCGCTAACAATGGGTCGGACCCAGGCGCAGTTGCGCGCGGCGCGTCTTCGCCGGCGACCGTCCATTCCCCGCCGGCGGACGTAAGCTGGTGGCGGTCCGCCATAGGCGCGGCAGAAGGCGGGCTCGGCGTCGGTGTATTCGGCGGGCCCTGTCGGAGTTCCACGATCGCGGTTTTGGCTTTATTCAGCTTGGCGTGAAAGGTTAGCTCCTCATCCATCACCTCTTGCCGTTTTACGAGGTCGCGGAGCCGTTCGCGGCAGTTCGAGCAATCGCGCAGATGTTGGGCTAACGCGTCCCGCGCCGGAGGAGCGACCTTGCCGCCTTTGAACGACAACAAGATCTCGTCCGTGGGGCAGGAATCAGACGTTTCCATGAACAGCCCATCCGAATGGACGAGGGGCCCCCGGGCGCGGGCAGACTCGATGCTCGCCCGTTCATTCTACATTGACCGGTGGTCGTCTCAAGCGGATTCGACAAATGTCGAGAGTTACGGCCATGATTCTCCTTCCCCCATGCCCTTGCGTCGTTCATAATCATCTCCGGTCCGACTTGGGGGCATCCTGGTCGGCGGCAAGCAATGTCAGGAGTCGATATGCAACGCAGATGGATGAATATCACGCCGATTGTGGCGCTTTTTTGCCTAGGTCATGGCTTGATCGGTCCTGTCCAGGCTGACGTCGACGTCGAAAACCTCGTTCCCGGCCTTGTCACGACCTATCGTGATGGCAACTCACCGCCACATGAGTTTGTCGCCTTGGAACCGACGGTCGCTCTCAATCTGAAAGCGGACGAAGCCCCTCATCCAAGGCTGAATGGCGCTAATGGAACCTATGTATGGAAAGGCTATATCAACCTTTTGCGAGCCGGTAACTATCGATTTCAGGCGCGCTTGCGCGGAAACCTCAAGATCACAATAGGCGATCAGGTCGTCTACGATGCCAAGTCGAGCGGCGCGGAGCCGGCCCTCATCACCGGCGCGGACGTGAAGCTAGAAGCGGGCGGAAAGCCGTTTGTCGCGGAGTTCACGCGGTTGCCGGGCGTGGCCCGAGTCGAATTACGCTGGCAGGCGGCCAATATCTCTCAAGAGCCGCTGCCCTATCATCAGGTCGGCCATCTGCCGGAGGACGATGGCGCGGCCTTGAAGCAATCCACGCTCGTCGAACAGGGTCGCAAGCTGGTCGAAGAGCACAACTGCATCGCCTGCCATCGCCCCGCGGCGGACGATGCGCTCGCCAAGACGCTAAGCGTGCGCCAGGGGCCGAACCTTTCGAAGATTGGCCAGCGCGTCTATGCCGGCTGGCTCGACGCCTGGCTTGCCGATCCGCACAAAATCCGCGCCGGCACGCCGATGCCGCGGATGTTTTCCGAGGATGACGACGGCAAAACCGAGCGTTACGCCGTGGCCCATTATTTGTCGTCGCTCGGCGGCCCGATCCGAACGGGAGGTCAGCCGCGACGCGGACAAAACGCGAACGAAATCCCGGCCAGCGAACGCCGTGGGCGGCGAATTATTTATCAGCACCGGCTGCGTCGCTTGCCACGGCATCGAAGGCGAGGACCTCAAGCCCAAGGGTGAGCAGGCTCCACCTTCGCCGCTGTTCGCCGCTCCCAAGGTATTTCCCCTCGTCGGCCTTGGCAGCAAGACGAACCCCGAACGACTGGCTGAATATCTGCTCAACCCGCTCGCCATCGACACGAGCGGCCGCATGCCACACATGATGCTGCAACCGAATGAGGCGCTCGATCTGGCTCGATTCCTTTGTAAATCGCCCATCGTCGGTATCGCGCAAGCCTTGTCAACGGCCCCGGATCCAGAAAAGCAATTGGCGATGTTCAAGAAGATCTCCACCAAAGAGGACCAGTCAGCGGCATTTGAAAAACTGTCTGTATTGGCTCGCTGGAACGAGCTCGGGCAACGCCTCGTCGTCCAAAAGGGCTGCGTCAACTGTCACACAATCGCTCCAGGCGATAAGCCGCTCATGCAGGTTCCAGCTAAAATTGACTTAAAAGCTCTCGTTAGCGCTAAAAATAAGACCGAGGGCTGTCTCGCCGTCGCGCCTGAAAAGAGACGCGGCGCACCGGTCTTTCCTTTCACGCCAGAGGAAACGAAAGCCATCACGGCCTTCCTTACCGACGGTCTCAAAGGCATCGGCTCGCCCGCGCCGACCTACGCCGCCAAGGCGACGATCGAGCGCCTGAACTGTCTCGCCTGTCACAACCGCGACGGCGCCGGCGGCCCGTCGCCGCAACTCACAGAGTTGTTGCGCCGCCATGAGAAGCCGGAAAATGCGGAGTCACTATTGCCGCCAACTCTTACAGGCGTCGGTCATAAGATGCGCACGTCGTGGTTGAAACAAGTGCTCACTCAAGGGGGACGCGCGCGGCCCTGGATGGGCCTGCGTATGCCGCAATTCGGCGAAGCTAACGTCGGGCAACTGACGGAAGGCCTGGCTTTGCTCGACGGCACGGCACCTGACGACACGCTTCACAAAGTTCCCTTGCCGACCGCGAAAATCGAAGCGGGTCGCATCCTGATGGGCAAGACCGCCTTTGGCTGTATCTCCTGCCATGACCTCGATGGCAATGCCACCGGTGGCACGCGCGGCGCCGATCTGGCGACGACCGTGAATCGCGTGCGCTACGATTGGTATCGTCGCTGGTTGGAGCAGTCGCAACGCATGGCCCCCGGGACGCGGATGCCGTCGTTCTTCCTCAACGGCAAGTCGCCTTATGACAAACTGCTCAACGCCGATCCCGACGCCCAAGCCGAGGCGATGTGGGCCTACATGAGCCTTGGCCATGGTCTGCCGTTGCCCGACGGTATCGAAATTCGGGGGCCGAGGGGAATCCCACTCAAAGTAGGCGAGCGGCCGGTTATTCTGCGCACGTTTATGCCTGATGCCGGTAGTCGGGCCGTCGCGGTTGGTATGCCCGGTGGCGTTTCCACGGCGTTTGACGCCGGCATGTGCCGTCTGTCCTACGCCTGGAACGGCGCGTTTTTGGATGCCGCACCGGTATGGAACGACCGAGGCGGCGCCCCCGCCAAGGTGATGGGAGCGAAATTCTGGACGGCTCCGCCCGGCTGCTCGATCGGTCTGACGACTTCCAGCGAACCTCCTAATTTCACCGCCCGGGCCAAGGATCCCGCCTATGGTGCCGACCTGCCCGAGGGCCAAGTGTTCGGTGGCCAACCGATGCTACGTTTCGCCGGCTATTCTCTGGACAAAGACGGTGTGCCGACGTTTCGTTACAAGCTGAAGCTGGAGGACGACCGCGAGGCCACCATCCAGGAGAAAGGTGTACCCCTGAAATCACCAGCCGGCCCTGGAGTAGGCCGACGGTTCGAAGTGACCGCACCGTCCGGCCAGATCCTTTGGCTTCAGGCCGGTACAGCGGTGCGAGAGCCGCGCATCCTCGACTCCAAGGGGGATCCGGTCGCTGTTGATTTCAAGACCGATCCCGTGGAAGTTGCCGTCACCGGCAAAGCCGTGCTGCTACCGCAGGACGGCGACAAGGTGTTGGTCCTGATGCCGACGAATCTACCGGAGGGCTCCGCCTGGCAATTCCGTAAACAGGGCAGCGGTTGGCAAGTATTGCTCCGCATCCCACCGCCAGCCGCCATCGGCAAACAGGCGCTTGGCATCGATCTCTGGTCCCCCTATCGGGACGAGGCGAATTTGATTAAGGAAATCGTCACAGGTAAATAATTCTCCTGATAGGCCCCCGGCTTGCGGGGGGCCTATTTTTTTCCGTCCTACACCGCGAGGCATTCATGAACGACCGTCGCCGTGGAGCCCTGATCGGCTTGGCAATCGGCGACGCATTGGGCGCCGCCGTCGAATTCTGCGATCCAGGGGATTTTGAACCTGTAGCCGGCTATCGAAGCGGCGGTCCCCATCGATTGAACCCTGGAGAATGGACCGACGATACAAGTATGGCTTTGGCTCTCGCGGACAGCATGGGAGCCGTCGGATGGGACCTCAATGACCAAGCCGATCGTTATGTCGAGTGGTGGCAAAAAGGCAAGTATTCAGTCAACGGCCGCTGCTTCGATATCGGCGGCCAGACCAGAAGATCCTTAAGCAGCTACGTTTCGGAGCGCGATGCCCTCACATCATCTGACGCCGCGGAGAGCTTTAGCGGTAATGGATCGATCATGCGCTTAGCTCCGGTGCCAATTCGCTATGCCAGTCTTTACCCCGATCATCTTGGAGATCTTGTCGGCTACGCAGAGCAATCGAGCCTGCCGACACACGCCAGCGAACAATGTTTGTCGGCGTGCCGGTATCTCGCGACTCTCTTGGCAGCTTTGATTCAAGGCGAAGATCGGGCAGCTGTTCTCTCTCCCACATGGAAATCACTCCAAATTCTAAATGAAATCAAACCCCTCCATCCCTTGATCCAGGGAATCGCTCAGGGTAGTTATCGCAATAAGCAGCCGCCAGCGATTCAAGGCTCGGGCTGGGTGGTCAAGAGCCTGGAGGCGTCTCTGTGGGCGTTTCATAACGCGAATTCCTTTGACGAGGCTGTCTTGAAGGCGGTCAATTTGGGCGACGATGCGGATACAACCGGAGCCATCTGCGGCCAACTCTCCGGGGCCTATTGGGGAGAGTCGAAAATACCGGCGGTGTTGAGAGCGGGATTAGATCGGATGGATATGCTGGAGAAGGCTTTAAGCAGTGTTATAGTTTGGTAAAGGCTCGTTCGTTCAATGCTTCTTCATATACGAGTTGTAGCGCCAATCGACATGTTCTTTATACGCCATTGTCTCATCGACCAGGGCATATAGCTCCAAGTCGTATACCTTCAATGACTCGCGTGTCGTGATCGGTCGGTCTGCAAGCTGTGGCGGTTCGCCTGCTCCAGCGGCATCGAAATACGCTTCGACGCCAGCTGACCAATACTCGAAGCGATCGCGCGCGGCCGAGGTGCCTTTCCACAGTCCCTTCGTCTTCGCGGCCTCGTAAAGCTTCGTCAACTTCTGATCGAACTCTATGTCGAGTCGCTTCACGCGCAGTTCATATTGTTGCTTGTCACGCTGTTGATCGAAATTGGGCAGCACGGGTCGCGTACCTGCGACGCGATAAAATGCCTTGGCAAAGACGTTAATCACCATGCACTTGCCGGCGAACGGATCTCCGGGCTCGGCTAGTATATTCTCCTCTGGTACAACCATTAGCTTGAATTCGGGCGCGTATTCCAGAAAACGCAGTTCCTCAAAAGTCGCCTTTTTGCGCTCTTCCTTCAGCTCCGGCAGGTCGCTCAATTTTTCATTGCGACCGAGTATGACCAGCCGGGCGCCCTCCGCGATCAATGCCTTGAGCAAGTCGTGGCGATAGGCAAAGAGTTTACGGACCGTGTCGTTCGCCTTGAGCAACGCTTCGTCCTTGGCGTGCTTCGAGCCGACGATGGGGAACTCACGCGCAAAGGTGAATTTCGTGTAGTAGGGATCGATTTCGAACTTTTCCGGCGGCCTAATCACGCTCGGCTGCTGGCGTACTGGAGTATAGCGCCAATCCTTGTCCACTGTGAGCCGGAACGTAGCCCGCACCAATTCATAACCTTCGGGGTCATACCGCCGAAGTTGTTCGCGCGTGCCGATTGGGCCGTGGTTCCAGTTGTTGATGCGGTTGCAGTCGAAATACGATTGGCAGATCTCCGCCCAGTATTCGGCGGCGTTGGACGCGGTGTAGGTGTTTTTCCACAGTCCTTTGTTCAGCGCGCTGCGATACGTATCCGCGAGACGCTTGCGCCAGCCTGTATCGATCGTGCCGAGAGCCGCATCGATCGTGTGGCAAAACTCGTGGACCGCGATGCTTTCATCGTCGTAGCGGTCCAAAGGTAGATTCAGAAGATTTTCCTCGCCGAAGCTGGTGACGTCGAGCCCGCCTGTGCCGCGAACGCGCTCGTTCATATACTCCGGATTGCGGCTATTTCTGTACTCTGGCATATCCGTGTAAACCTGGTTCCTACCGATGATAATGAGGCGTGTGCCATTCTTGGCCATCGCCTCCAAAACATCGGGGCGACCAGCCAGAATGTGGGTGACGATATAATGCGTTCGCTGCAGAGCCTCATCGGCGACCTCGCCCGAGGCGACCGCTGACAAGCCATTGACATCGACATATTTCTTGTAGAACTTCCGGGCCGCCTCACGGTCACGGAATTTCTCAAAGAATGATTCGGGCGGCACAGTGACTGCTGGAGGTGTGTCGGCGCCTGAACAGAGGCCACAGAAGAGGAGCGTGATAACTATGGACAAAATGGGGAACCTTGGCATAACACACCTCCTCATTCGATATTTTCGCGCTGCCACTCGGAGACGAACCGAGCCTGAAGCGTCAGCGAAGAGCATTTTGTATTATCAAATACGAAATACAAAATGCCCTTCGCTGACGCTTCAGGCTCGGTTCATTCCTTCAAAGCCGATTGGACGATACCATTGAACACGAACTTGAACGTCCCGTGCGGCTGGCCCCTGAAGAGCACCTGGGGGCCGCAAAGGACGAGTTTGCCTTTGCCCACTTTGGCCTCGATAATGGCGGTGCCGCCGTTGAGATACTCCTGCCCGTAAGCCCAACCGCTGCGTAGCGGCGTCTTGGTATCAAACCAGGCAATGCGACTGATTCCCTTCTTTTCCGCATCTTCGGCGAGCTTGAATGTCGGACTGGAAGCGAACATCACGTCGGCCTCATCGCCGACGCCCCAGGCCAGGGGATGGGTGCCATTGACCTTGACCTTCAAGACCGATGCAGGCACATAGAATTTTTCGCGCGACAGGGCTTGATCCTTGCCCTCTGTGTTCTTGGTGACCAGGTGGTTCGAGACTGGAAGTCCGAGCATGGCAGCCAGGCCGGTGGAGTTACCGATGGTTACAATCGTACCTCCCTCCTCCATGAATTTCTTGAGCTGGGGCACAGTGGTCGTCGTGGTGATGCTGCCGCGACGATCGCTCGGCTCGGCCGGCTGTGGTTCATCCGGCGGCTGGAGCATGACCTCCATGCCGTTTTCTCCAATCGGCAAACCACGAGGCCCTCGGCCTGGAAGCGCGTCATCGACGAGAATCAGTACGTCAAATTTTTCGCGCAGCTTGCCCTTGTCCAGTAACGGCACATAAACGACCTCAAAGGGAAATTCAAATCGCTCCAAAATCCAGCGCGTCCAGCCCGACGGCATCGACCCGCCATAGCGATCCCACAGGGCGATGCGGACCGGCTTGAGCGCGACAGCCTGTTTTTCCGGCGCCGTTGCACTGCCTGTGAATGATGTGCCGATCTCAAACGCGATACGCTCGAGCAATGGAACGGTCGCTGCCTTCCGCGTGACGAAAAATGTGCCGGCGGGATAGGTCGTCTTTTTCACGACCAGCGGCTCCTGCAGTCGCCGCACTTCTTCGCCCGCTTTCAACAGGCGATTGACCGCGCGAAATGAATCGTTCACGCGCGTATCGAGGAAAAAGCCGACCGCTGCGTCCACTTCGGTGACTTGACCTCGCGGCGGCAGCACGGTGCCTTTGACTTCCTCAAACGGGCCGGTGAAGCCGTCGAGGATACGATCGAACTTGACGGCCATCTGAAACGCGAGCGTGTAGCCCGCGCTATCGTAGGGAGGCGTCGGCGGTGCGCCTGGATAGGCGAAATCGTTGGGATGGTCTTGGGGCTCGAACATATCAAGCACATGGGATCGAAACGCTTGGCGCATAGCACGACAAAGGAGCCGGCGGGATATTTCTTGCCCGCCACGTCGAAGTCGGCCTTGGCGCGATGCACGGTAACGCCGGTATCGAGGAGGGCATTGATGAACTTAGTTGCCGTGAGAAAGTCGGGCTGATTCGCGGGCAGAATGTAGCCGCGCGGGTCGCGCCTGGCCGGGTCGCGGAACAGGCGATTGAACTCGGCGGTCGTATCGCCGCGTGCGCCGGCTCCAGACGGCCGAGCCGTTTTCGCCGCTTCGATGACTTTGGGAGTGATGGTCCAGCTATCGCGATTGCCGGAGTCGATCGCCTTCTTCCCCATTATCCAAATGTTTTGCAGAAGGTGTTGGCGATTGCGCGAAGCATAATCGAGTACGGCCTTATTGGCCGTGACCGAATACTCGATCGACTGGCGCAGGTGCCAGGGCTGCGGCGTGATCGGCGACAGATAGTCGGCTTTGGGTAGCTGTTGACTTGGATTGAACGGTATCCGCATCGGCGTCGGGTTGCCGATCGTTTCCGTCAGCAGGCCGATCATATTGTGGAAATAACTGGTGGTCCGCAGGCCGCCGTTGAACCAGGTCGAATAACGCGCTCCCGAACGAATGGTCGCGCCGGGTTTGCCCTCGGCTAGGAACCGCTGCATCATCGCCGCGCCCACGGCATCTATGCCACTGACGACGAGCGGATCGACGTTGTAGTTGAACGGATCGCGGAAGGGCGGGCAGAAGAGCACAGTCCCTGCCGGCCCAGTCTGATGATGGTTGTAGACGATCTGCGGGAACCACTCTTGGTACATGATCCGGTTCATATTTTTCGTTTCAGCCTGCGTGCTGGCATAGAAATCGCGATTATTATCATGCCCGATATATTTTTGATAGAGCCGGGGCAGCCCGCCGAGAGTGCGCTTTTTCGGATCTGGGTCGCGCATATACCAGTCGGCACACAGGTCCATGCCGTCGGGGTTTGCGTGTACAAAGAGAATGATGACGTCATCCAGGATGCGCAGCGTCTCAGGGTCGTCGGAGCTGAGAAAACGATAGATCGATTCGATCAAGACTTGGGCGCACAGCACTTCCGAAGCGTGAAGCCCGCCGTCGATCCAGACAACCGCCTTGCCTTCATCAGCCAGGGCCGAGGCCTCCGCCTCGGTCAGCTTTTCGGCTTTCGCGAGTTTGGCGGCGATTTCTTGATAATGCGCCAGTTTGCGGTGATTCGCGGCCGATGTGACGATACCCATCAGCTGTGGACGACCTTCCTCGGTGACGCCGATCTGCACGACCTTCAGCCGATCCGACTCGCGCTCGAGTTTGGTCCAGTAGGCCTTGAGCTGTTGATAATTGGCGAGGAAATAGTCATCGCCGATGTTGGAGCCGAGGAATTCTTTGGGTGACGTGACCTTCGGAGCCGGTTTTTTGTCGAGTGGCGGTTCCGCCGCGACAGGAGGGATGAAGCCAAGGAGAAGAAGGAAAACGAAAGGAAGGACCAGTCTTTTCATCGACAAACTCCCAGATCAGGAAGCGGACTTACGCAATTTCCAAGAGCCGGGCGCGTAAGCGACCGGAGTGCATTACGCTCGCTCAAATTTTCTCCGGTTGCTTGCGCTCCCGGCTCTTGAAGATGGAATGACGCATACAGATAAACGCAATATATATTGGACACCAGCGCCCGGGATCATGCCACCACGATTTATCGGAATGAATATTTATGTTTAGCCGCGAGCCGGTAGGCGAGCGCTGATCGCTCCGAGCGCCGCGATTAGTTCATGCTCTTGCTCAGGAAAAATCGTCCGCACATCGAGAAGCACATATCCGGCGTGACATCGTGCCAACACGGCGGGGTTGCCCTGGCGCAAATGCCGGGCCAGGGTCTCTTCATTGATTGTGCTGGAGGAAACCTCGACGACCCATGTGGCTAGGCTCTGACCTGGCAACGACCCGCCGCCTACGAAGGCGACGTCTGTCCGGGCGGTCGCCGTAAATTGGTTCCCATTATTTATCCGCATCGCCAAGGCTTCGGCGCGCAGCTGTAGCTCGCTGAGCGGGGTCTCCAGCATTCGCAGCACGGGCAAGTCTCGTCGCGCTTGCTCACCGTTCAAATAGATCCGCAACGTCGCTTCGAGCGCTGCCAGCGTCATCTTGTCCATGCGCACGGCGCGCATCAGCGGGTCCTGCTCGATCTTTTTTATCCAATGGTCTCGGCCCGCGATGATGCCTGCCTGCGGTCCCCCGAGGAGTTTGTCGCCGCTGAAGAGAACGAGTTCGGCACCGGCGGCAATACTAGCTCGCGGCATCGGTTCGGAGACGAAACCAAAGCGAGCGAAATCGATGAGCGCGCCACTTCCCACGTCATCAATGACAGGCAGGCCGTGTTTATGGCTGAGCGAAACAAGATCTGCTATGTCGACGGATTTGGTGAAGCCTGAGATTTGGTAATTGCTGGTGTGGATGCGCATTAGGGCGCCGGTGTTGGGACCGATGGCGTTTTCGTAATCCGAGAGTCGGGTGATATTGGTGGTGCCGACCTCTCGGAGCGTGGCACCGCTGACGGCGATGATCTCAGGTATGCGGAAACTACCGCCAATTTCCACGAGTTGGCCGCGTGAGACGATGACCTCTTTTCCTTGACAGAGGGCGCGCACGGCGATGATCGTCGCGGCGGCGTTGTTGTTGACGACGGTGGCGGATTCAGCCCCGGTCAAGCGACAGATGACGTCACGGACGGCGTCCTGGCGCGACGAGCGATTACCGGAATCGAGATCGAGTTCGAGGTTCAAATAGCCCCGGCCCGCTTCGTAGGCCGCCCGCGCTGCGCCTTCGGCGACCGGCGCCCGGCCGAGGTTTGTGTGCAGCACAATCCCTGTGGCATTGATGACACGGCGCAAATGCGGCCGTGCTTCGCGCTCGAGCTGCGCGACGGCCACGGCGGCGATGGAGGCAACGCTCGTCGCGCCGTCTACGACCTCGCCTTTTTTGAGGCGCTTGCGCAATCGATCGAGTTCGGCTCGAACGGCGGTAGTAATCGACTCTGCGGGGAACGACGCCTGGATCTGGTCGAGCACTTCCTTAACGGCGGGAAGACAGCGATAGGGATTGTGCGTCATAAGGGTGTGATGATTTGCGCCGTTTTCAGCTATTCCGCCGTCTAAACTAAATTACGGGTGGCACAGACATTCCTGTCTGTGCAGCAAAAGGCACATTCGTCGGTTCCCGCGCAGACAGGAATGTCTGTGCCACCCCTAAATTGAGTCTAGACGGCGCACTAGTCCGCCAATACGCGCAGGTCGCCGGTGCGCTTCGTCACCTTCATCTTGTCCAAATACTCGCACAATGGCACCGCATACTTGCGCGTCGTTCCCAGGAAATCGCGGATCTCAGAAACCGTCAATCCCGCTGGCTGATTGCGCAAAGCGTCGATCACGAGCCGCCGCATTTCGGCCTCGCTTTCGACGTGGAGGTAAATCTCATTATTGATGCGCGAAAGCTGGCCCTCGGCGATGCAGACCTCAAATAAATCTCCAAGGTTACTGACATTTCCGCCCGCTTGATTGGCGAAGCTACCCGGCTCCGGCGGCTGAAAGCGGGCCGCGTGGTAGGCTTGGACCATGCTCTCCTTTAGCTTCAGGAGGTTGCGGCTCAGCTTCGGCTTGAAGTCGGCACGACCAATGCGCCGGATGTCGCCGAGTAATTTTTTCCGCTGAAGCAAGGCTTCGATGGCTCCCTGTACCAAAAGATCATTTTCGACATAGGCGAGCTGGGATACGACTTTTTGGCGGTCGTGGGTTGATAGGAGCGGATATTGCTCATGTAGACGGGCGAGCGACTGGAGGACGTGTTGCTCCAGCTCTTCGACGCGGTCGCGGTGCAACAGCAGGCGTGAAGTCGCGCTGGTCTTGATCTCGCGCAGAAATCCAGAAGTGACGAGCTGGCCTAGCAGGTCCGTTGCCTCCCTCGGGCCAATTTGCGCACCGCGAACGAGGTCGGCAACTTCGACCCCAGCGAAACCACGAAACCAGGCTACGGTTGATGCCCTCACAATCTCGTCGCCGCTCCAGAGCGATCCTAGCCTTTCGACCAAATCCAGATGCCGCCGTCTCATTTTAGTGGCGACAGGTTGCAATACCTGGCCGCCGCCGAGCGTCGTCCGGGCTGAGGAGTCGCGCACGACAAACGGTTGGCCCCAAACGGCGGTCGTCGGCTCTTCCAAGAAAAGCTGGGCAAGGCTCCATTGGCCGGGCTCGACGGTGTCGCCTTCCAAGAGCGAAAGCTTGGCCATTAGCTCGGCGGTGCCGAGATGAACGCGCACTTCCGAGCGGTGTCGTAGCGCATGTTTCGATGCGGCGAGACAATGGAGCCGAACCGTCATGATCCGCGCTGGCTGCAGGTAACCAGACGTCGCTAACTCCTGGCCGCGCACAACCTCTTCGAGACGAACGCCCGCGAGATTGAGAGCGGCCCGTTGGCCGCGATGCACTTCGTCAACACCCCGATCATGATTTTGCAGAGACCGAATCCTGACCCGTTCGCCGCTTGGCAGCCATTCGAGTTCGTCGCCGACCTGGATCGATCCCGCGCTTACGGAGCCGGTGACCACCGTTCCGTGTCCTTGAACGACGAAAGCGCGATCGATGCTCAGCCGGAACCAAGCTGACTCGGCGCGTTCCTCGACGCGGGCGCACGCCTCGCTCAACGCGGTTTTTAGCTTCTCAATCCCCGCCCCAGTTGTTGACGACGTTTCGATCAAAGGAGCATCGGCCAGGAATGTATCCAGCACGAGTTCGCGAATCTCAAGCGCGGCGACCGCGCGAGCCGTCTCATCGACTAGATCGCACTTCGTCAGGGCGATCACGCCGTGGCGCAGGCCGAGGAGCGACAAGATCTCCAGATGCTCGCGCGTTTGCGGCATCACGGAATCATCAGCGGCGACGACCAAAAGGGCCAAATCGATGCCGGTCGCGCCGGCTAGCATGTTCTTTATGAATCGTTCGTGGCCGGGAACGTCGATGATGCCGAGCCGATAAGGCGGCAGGTCGAGATGAGCAAAGCCGATGTCTATGGTGATGCCGCGCGCCTTCTCCTCAGGCAGACGGTCGCAGTCCACGCCGGAAAGGGCTTTGACCAAAGACGTCTTGCCGTGGTCGATATGGCCAGCTGTGCCAAGGATCAAGTCGCGTGCCATGCAAATCCACCGAACAATGGGGCGGTCCCTAGCGTTCATGATAGGCGAAGAGCCACGCAAATGAGCGGCTTCGGGGTTTCGCGCCGATTTCTTGCAGCCTACATCGTATCGCCACAAGCAATCCTAAACTCCACATGGTAGAGCACTCGCGCTCTCGTTGTTTCTGTGGGTTGTTCCTTTCGCCTAAGGGGTATCGTCATGCGACGTAGAGGCTTCACGCTCATCGAGCTACTGGTCGTGATTGCTATCATTGCAGTCTTAATTGGTCTTCTTCTGCCGGCGGTGCAAAAGGTCCGCGAGTCGGCGGCCAACAGTCAGTGTAAGAACAATCTGAAGCAAATCGGCATCGCCGCCCAGGCCTATCATGACGTCGCCTTGAAATTGCCGACCGGCGTCATCATGCCCTAC
Source organism: uncultured Planctomycetaceae bacterium (assembly GCA_963790585.1). Taxonomy (GTDB): domain Bacteria; phylum Planctomycetota; class Planctomycetia; order Gemmatales; family Gemmataceae; genus CAWBOY01. The sequence goes on along the minus strand of CAWBOY010000007.1, from coordinate 41,274 downwards.
GCCAAGGACGGCTACGATCCGACCCTTGACCTCCGCAGTCCCTTCGGGCCTAACTGGGCCGTTCTTATTCTTCCGTATATCGAGCAGGCGAACGTTTACAACTCCGTCAACATCGGAGCGTACCCGGGTGTGGCTCTTACGCCGGGCAGCAACGCCAATTTCGCGACGGCCGATCGGTCCTGGCGTGCCCTTCGCGGTATCTCGATCAAGACCTACCTATGTCCGTCCGACGCTAACAACGGTCAGAATTACAGCGACACGGTCAACGGACCGCCAGAAGACAACTGGGCGCGCGGCAACTACGCCGCCAATGCTGGGTTCAACGACTTCGATCATGTGACCAATGGAGCCGAGATCATCAATACGAAAGTTCCGGGAGCAAACCCGTGCAATTCGTCCCCGGTCTTCGCTGCTAACTACGGCTCGCGCATGACGAGCATTCGCGATGGCTCGTCCAACACGGCCATGTTCAATGAGATCCGAGCCGGTATCAAGGTGTCGGACCCGCGCGGCGTCTGGGCCATGGGTTTGCCGGGCGCCAGCTTTACGAACGCTGGCCGCGATAGCACCAATCCCACGCCGAACGACGCTCTCGGCGACCAAGGCAAAGGCCAGGGTGACGAGCTACAAAACTGCACCAAAACCAGCACCGCCTACCAGACGCCGACGTTAGGCAGCCTGGATCACATGGGCTGCAACGGCACTTTGATGACTTCGGCTCAGGGCGCAGCATGCATGACGGCGGCATCAACAGCATCTACTGTGATGGCAGCGTGCATTTCATTAGCAACACCATTTCACAGCGCAATTGGGTGCTGCTGCAATCCAAGAACGATGGCTACACGGCAGACACAACTTACTAACCACAAAAGACCTAGAGAGGAATCCCTAATGCGACTCGCACTCTGGTTCTGTTGTTTCGCCGCCATGGTTGTATCCGGTTGCGGCTCCGGCAAGATCAAGCCTCATGGCCGCCTGCTCAAGGACGGTGCGCCGATTGTCCTCAAGGACGATGAGGAGTCGATTCAAATCTACCTTGACCCCGTGCCAGCCGAGGGACAGAAGCACGCCGGCGTTACTTACAATGCCGATTACAATCAGGCCGACGGTACCTTCACGGTACTTGGCAATGACCGCGGCGGCTTGCCGCCTGGAAAATACAGAATTGCCGTGGAACATCATCGGCGAAAAAGCGATATTCTCAAAGGGGCGTTCGGCCTGGAAAAGACCCCCTTCGTTCGCGACGTCGATGGCAGGTCTGAAATTAATATCGATCTCGCGAAGCCGCAGAGCTGACCCATTCTTTGCCAGGCACGGCCCGTGGCATGCAGGTCGTGCCTCATAAATTCCGTGTGCGGCCGCCCTTTTCCTTCACTCAAGCCTTTCCTGGATCAATTTCTTCCGTGCCATAGAGAACGCGCCCTTCCATGCCACCTGAGACCGTCAGCACCTGGCCACTCACATGACCCGAGAGATGGCTCGACGCCAGGTAGACTACTGCGCTGGCGACGTCGTGAGGTCGGCCGATCTTACGCAGCGGAACGGTTTGTAAGACGCGCTGCACCTTGCTTGGATTTTGGCCCAAGTTGGACCGAAGCGGCGTCGCAGTCCAACCAGGGCAGACGACGTTGACGCGACCACGCGGCGTGAGCCGCGCGATCTCGTTTTTGAGGGAACGCGCCAGGCCGTAGGTCAAACCCGCTTTGGCGGCGGCATAATCGGAGTGACCGGCCTCGCCGAACACCGCCGCTGTCGAGCCGATTAGAACGGCGGCGGGATCGATCAGCCCATGTTCAGCGATGCCGCGAAAGAAGGCGCGAGCGCAAAGAAACACCGACGTCAGATTCACCGCGATCGTCTTGTTCCAGCGTTCCAGAGACAGTTGATGCAGCGGTTGAACCTCGGCGGGCCAGTGCCCGGCGTTGGCGATCAGAATCTCAACGGGACCAAACGCCGCCGCTGTTTCGGCGAACAAGCGATCCACTTCGGCTTCGACGGTCAGGTTGGCCCCGAGAGCGACGCAGTTCGCGCCGAGATCCCCTGCCAACGTCTGCGCTCGCTCGGAATGGGCACCGTAATGAGCCACCACTCGGGCGCCCTCGGCGACAAAGGCGCGGGTTAGCTCGCCGCCGATGCCGCCTGACGCCCCGGTTACGAGTACGACTTTGTTTGCGATCTTTGCGTCCATCGTTATCATCCTCCCTTGCGACAACCCTTCATTGCGCCGGCTGTACTGGCTCGCCTAAATTTACTTGAATAAAAAAACTACTTTCGACCGATTTTCTGCAAATCGTCATCGACCGTTCCGTTTGTTCCCAAGACGGCGTTTATGCCGGCTTCGCATAGGTCAAAGTTCTTTGGTTAATTCGGAGTCGTCAAAGATGCTTTTCTTGTCCCCGTCAAATGGACGATTTTCACAATGCACAATGGATTCCAGCACGTTTAGCCGACGCGAAGGTCGCATCAGCGGAAAACGTGGGATAGTGCCGGATCCTCACCAAGGTTCCTATTCCTGCAACCATGGAAGGGTGTATGAAGAAACTACTTCGTGGACTTTGCTTCGCTAGCTCGCTGGCCCTGACCTCCGGTTTCGCGAGCGCCCAGACGGCCCCAATCGTGCCGATCCCGGCCGCGGCCTCTGCTCCCGTTCAGAGCTCGACCAGGCCGGTGCTGTTCCAGACAGCCGAGACGCCTAGCGTCGCGGGACTCGACACGGCTGAGCAGTTCGTGCCCAACGCAAGCGTCGATGACGGCGCCTACCATCTGGTGCCACAAGATGGCCCGTTCAAGATTCGCGGCTGGTTGGACGCAGGCTACATTTACAACACCTCCGACCCGAAGCCAAAGTTTAACGGCCCGTACAACTCGGTCGACCGCAGCGACGAGCTGATGTTCAACCAGGCCTATTTGGTCATCGAGCGTTTGATGCCGACCGACGGCTCGAACGGCATCGGCGGCCGACTCGACCTGCTCTACGGTTACGACTATCTCTTGGCACAGTCCAAGGGTATCGAACGCAACCGTGACGGCTCGTCGAACTGGAACGGCAATCAATACTACGGCTTTGCGATTCCGCAGGCCTATGCGGAAGTCGGCTCGCAAACCCTTTCCGCCAAGATCGGTAAGTGGTATTCCATCGTTGGCTACGAAGGCTTGACCGCCGACAGCAGCTTCTTCTACTCGAAGGCTTATAGCTATCAATTTGCCGGTCCGTTCACCCATACCGGTGTCTTGGGAGCATGGAAGCCTTCAGACAATTGGTTGATCCAGGCTGGTGTGCATACCGGCTGGGATACCTTCGACACGACCGAAAACCATGTGTCGTTCATCGGCGGCATCAAGTACACCAACTGCGACAAGACGTTCTGGTCGTCGTTCGCCATCACGACGGGTGAGGAAGATTCGAACCAGGCCGGTCTGCCGAACACGGGCAACGGCGGCTTCGCGAATCGCACCCGCTATAGCTTCATCATCGATGTGCTGCCGACCGAAAAGATCGAGTATACCTTCCATCATTGGCTCGGTTTCCAGGAAGACGGCAAGCCAGGTGGTGGCACCGCGATGTGGTACGGTATCGACCAGTACCTCACCTACAAGCTGAGCGACAAGCTCAAAGCCGGCCTTCGCTTCGAGTGGTTCGACGATGTGGACGGCACTCGCGTTGGCTTGGATCGTCCGGCCAACCCGAACGTTCCGCCGTTGCCGGGTAACTACTACTCGATCACGACCGGTCTAAATTGGTCGCCGATGTCCAATCTCACCGTTCGGCCTGAGCTGCGCTATGACTTCCACACCGGAAGCAACGGTGGTCCTCTGCCTTATGACAACGGCAAAAAGGATGACCAGTTCATGCTCGGTATTGACGCGGTTCTCAAGTTTTAATTGATGGAGAGCTTGCGGATCGAAGCCGGGCCCGGCGGACGAATGTTCGCCGGGCCTGCTTCGTTTGAATGGCACGTTCTACGCTGCGCCGGTCGCGGGAATTGAGCGCGGCTCGGGTATTTTCGACGTCAACGAATTGATCCTGCGATCTGCCCATGTAATGAGTAGCGCGAACGCGACGCCCGCGCACCAGCCCCCTAAGACATCCGTCAGATAATGAACCCCGCAGTAAAGCCTTGACGTGCCGAGCGCAAGTCCCATTATTGCTCCCAAGACGATGACGATGGTGCCGCCGCGTCGCAGGCGCCGCGCAATCAAAAGCGCTGAGCCGAGGTAGATGGCCATGCCGTTCATCGCGTGGCCGCTCGGGAAGCTGGGGTTCGACGGCATTTCGATCAACCCGTGTATCCCTTCGGGCGGCCGAGGGCGCTGAACGAGATACTTAGTCCCCTCAGTGAGGCCCCAACAAAGCGACCAGACGAGGCCCAGCATGAGGGCAGTCCGCCAATTGCGGCGGAAAAGGAAAATCATTACCAAGAGAGAGGCGACTACGAGCAAAAATGGGTTATTTCCGAGCCGCGTGATTTGGACCATGCAGAAGTCAAGCCACGGCAAATGATGGTGCTGAAAGAAGAATAGAGCACCCAGGTCGATTCCTTCGAGAAAACGCATGCCAAACCTCGATCGGAGATTCTCCCCTTGTCCGGGGTGGGAAGTCACTTCTAGAATATGACACTGTCGATTCAATCCAATAAGGGAGCAACGGCCATGAAAGAAGGCATTCACCCGGAATATACCGAAGCCACGGTCGTCTGTGGCTGCGGCAATAAATTCAACACGCGTAGCACCAAGAAGAATATCACGGTCGAAATTTGCTCGGTCTGCCATCCGTTCTTCACCGGTAAGATGAAGTTCCTGGACACGACAGGTCGTGTCGAGAAATTCACGAAGAAGTACAACTGGACGGGCCGCAAAAAAGCCGGCGAAGCCGAACCCGCCAAGGCAGCCGAAGCACCAAAGTAGGCGCACGACGTCAAATTATGAGGTCGAGTCTCGTTTCGGCGAACGAAACGAGACTCGACCTTTTTCGTTTGTCCGTTGGCATTCGTATTTTCAAAATACAAAATGCTCTTCGCTTACGCTTCAGGCTCGGTTTTTGAGAAGGATTGTGTGCCGCGATGTGGCCTGTATTCGAGCAATCGCTGACCCGATTTCGTGAGCTGGAACAGCAGCTTTCGGATCCCGCCACGGTCGCTGACCGCGCGCACTATACCAAGTTAGCCAAGGAACATGGCTCGCTATCCAAGCAAATCAAGCCTTATCTCGAATACAAAGCCGTCTTGCAAGATCTGGAACAGGCTCAATCGTTGATTGCCGCGGAAGCGGATCCGGAAATGCGCATCTACGCCGAGCAGGAGCTGGCCGAGCTAATCGCCAAGCGCGACGCCCTGCAATCTAGGCTCGAGGATTTCATTCTGGCCGAGGGTGAGGACTTCGGCAGCGTCATCATGGAAATTCGCGGCGGCACCGGCGGCGACGAAGCGGCCCTTTTCGCTGGCGATCTTTATGCGATGTACACCCATTACGCCCGCGATCAGGGCTGGAAAGTCGAGGATATCTCCTTTAGCCCGGGCGAGCACGGGGGCTTCAAGGAAATCACCTTTAGCATTGCCGGCGACGATGTTTACCAGCAGCTGCGCTACGAAAGCGGCGGCCACCGCGTCCAGCGCGTTCCCAAGACCGAAGCTCAGGGTCGTATTCACACCTCGGCGGCGACCGTGGCGATCATGCCTGAGCCGGACGAAGTCCAGGTCGAAATCCGCGATGAGGACATCGAATGGGAGCGCATGCGCGCCGGCGGAGCTGGCGGCCAACACGTCAATAAAACGGAAAGCGCCGTCCGCATCTGGTACAAAAAAGGCACGCCAGACGAGATGGAAGTCAAATGCCAGGACGAGCGCAGCCAGCACAAGAATTACGACAAAGCGATTCGCGTATTGCGTGGGCGTCTCTATGAGAGACAACAACAAAAACTACATCAGGCCCGCGCCGACCAACGTCGCACGCTGATCGGCTCCGGCGACCGCAGCGAGCGAATTCGCACCTACAATTTCCCGCAAAACCGCTTGACCGATCACCGCATCAACCTGACGCTGCACAAGCTCGACCAAATCATCATGGGGCATCTGACCGAAGTAATCGGAGCGCTGAGGGAGTTTGACAAGAATCAACGCTTGGGGCGGACGACGAAGCCAGCGGAAGCGTAAATCGCTCTGCCACCACACCCAGATCTATTAGAAGACCGGCTTCTACTTTTTCAATACTTTCGCCATCAATTCGTCGACCGCCTTCGGATCGGCCAAAATCTTCGTTGCGAGGGTTTCGATCTCGTCGTTGGCCAGCGGTTCGCGCTGATAATTTTCCGCTAGCTGTCGAATGAATATATCTCGATGCTGGACGAGCTTGCCCACGCGCTGGGCTTCGTGCCAGGCTCTCATTTCGGCGGCGTTGCGTCGTTGCGCGGCCTCGCGCTCGAGACGATCGCCGGTGCGATCGCCAATGCCTTTGCCGACGCTCGGCAGCTCGGGGGCGACGGCGGGCAGCTTGAGAGCGAGCATTTCCTTGTAGCCCTTGAGCCAAATCTCGGCGGCTCGTTTCCGGCGGTCCGCGAACTTGGGCTGATCGGGGTCGATAATCTCTGTGCTAGCGAGGTAGGACAAGAGCGTGCCGCGTTGCACGGGGTCGTCCTCGTCTTTAAGTGCGCAGGCTCGCGTATTTGGCGACCTTCTTGCAATTGGTGAGTATGTTGCTTTGCGCCAGGACATGGGCCATCTGGAAATAGATTTGAGCCTGATTGTTGGCGACTTTGTATTGATCGAGGAGTTCCTGGCCCATTTTCTCGACCGTGGCGACGTCGGCTGGACCTTTGCTACGGAGTTCGTCGATTTTGTGAAGCTTTTGTTCGAGAGTCAAGTCTTCCGTCAAAAGCACCATAGCAAATAGACCGGACAAAAGCGCGAAGATCAGGATGGTCAGCCCGCGTGACATGGTCGGCTCCTCGTTAAATGAGAACGGCCGTCTTTATATAGCCGCCGGTTTACCGGCGGTGCGAAGAAAACCCCCGGCAAGCCGGGGGCTATATAAAGACAGGCGCATCCGATGTTAGACGAGTGACGCCGACCAAGCGATTGATTATTTCGGCTTCCACAACCCCAAGACGCTGCCATCCAAGTCGGCGAACCAGGCAAATGTGCCGGTCGGTATCTCGACTGGTGGCACCAGCGTCTTGCCGCCAAGGGACTCGGCTTTCTTGAGATACGCTTGGACGTCATCTACCTGAACGTAGACGGTGACATAATGATGTGGCTCATGACCTAAAGCCGTGATGTGGCCTTGGATGCCGCTCGTGGCGCCGGTCGAGATCATCGCCGCCGGGCCGGCCATTTGAATCTGCCAGCCGAACAAGTCGGACAAGAATTTTGATGTCTTGGCCTGATCGCGACAGCCGATCTCGAAATGGACAACAGGTTGACCCATAATTCCCTCTCAATAAGACCAAAGGTTACGGAACAGTAAGCTCGTCAACGACTTTTTCGACCCCTTGTGTCGTTTGAGCGATCTCAACGGCACGGCGTTTTTGGTCGGCCGTGACGTTGCCCATAAGTCGTACAGTGCCCCGATCGACGAGTTGGACCTGAATCTCGACCTCGCACAGACTTTGGTCCCAGAGCATCCGGGCGACCACTCGGCCATCGGCGGCGGTGTGACTCATCGTGGCGCGCAACGCCTGCCAGCCGGTACTCACTTTGCCGCTGGCGCCGCTGGCGGTTTCAATCTTGTCCGCCGCCGTCTGGCAAATTTGGCCGACACGGTCGGCATCCTCCTGGCTGCAGCCAAGCGCACTTGCAAGTACGATCCCCAGACTGAATCGGCGCCAGTACATGACAATTGCCCTCTTTCGGCCTCGGGTGGACGACGGCCAAAAGAACTATGCGTGGCGACTGCTGAACTTGCAACCAGTGAACGCTCGTCCCTTTACCATCTTTTTGTCCCGCTTGGTAGCTTGACAGGGAGATAGCGCCTGCGCCATGCTGTGAACATGCACCCGGGAGGAGGGAAAAGCCATGTCCAAGACGAAAGAGCGTATCTACTCCGATGAGGAAGTGAAAGCCGGCATCGCGGAGCTGGGGCTGACCAGCTGGTATCTGGAAGAGGGTTGGCTCAAGCGAAAATACACCACAGACGGTTGGCCGACGACTCTGATGCTGGTAAACGCCATCGGCTTTCTCTGCGAGGCAGCGTATCACCATGCCGATTTGTCCGTCAGCTGGGGAAAGCTCTGGGTGAAGCTGACGACGCACTCCGCTGGCGGGATCACAGACAAGGATTTCGCCCTGGCAAAGAAAATCGAGGACTCGGTGTTGTGGCGGCCCGAAGCAGGCAGCGCGCTCGAGGGGACGCCGAACAAGTTTGTGCGCGATTCGTAGGTTACGACCGTTTAACCGCGAGCGGTTAGGCGAGCGCTGTTGGATAGCGCCATCGCACAGCGCTCGCCTAACCGCTCGCGGCTAAACATTTCCCAGATGGGGGTTTGTAAAACGTGCGCTTTTCAGGGACTTCCGTCGGTATTGTGTTGCTCGCTTCGCTACTCACGGCGCCGCTCGGTCGCGCCGACGAGTTCGCTGCGATCAAAGCGATTGAGAAGCTGGGCGGGCGAATCTCGGTGACCGGATCCACATTTCAGCCATCTACCGAGATTGAGCCGGGCAAGCCGGTATTGGCGGTGACCTTTTATGGCACGCAAATAACGAATGCCGCCTTGATTGGTTTGAACGAACTCAAAAGTCTGCAATACCTTGACCTGAGCGGCACCCGGATCACCGACGCTGGGCTGAAAATCCTCAGCGCCATGCCGACCTTGCAATCGCTTGATCTAAGCGACACCGCCATCCGCGACACCGGCCTGATAGAACTGAAAGCGTTGCCCAGGTTACTCGTGCTGAACGTGAGCGGGACGCGCGTCACGGATGCGGGTGTCAAGGAAATGAGAGATCATCAATACTTGATTGGGCTCAACTTAAACAAAACCTGGGTCACCGACGCCGCTCTCAAAGATCTTCGGGGTATGCCTTACCTTCGAGAATTGAATTTGGCTGGAACGAAAGTGACCGACGCCGGCCTGGGTGAGCTGCGCTACTTGCCAAACTTGGAGACGCTAAATCTGGAGAATAACAGGATCTCGTCTGTGGGGCTAAAAGAACTGAGGCAAAGCAAAAGCTTGATCACGCTGCATCTCGGCTTCCCGCGCTTTTCCAAGGATCTCTTCACCGAATTCAAAGATTGGCCCGGCCTTCAGGCGGTCCACCTGACTTTGCCCAATGTTACCTCATCGGGCCTTCAGGACCTGACCGACCTGAACGGTATATGGAAGTTCCATCTGCGCTTGCCACGGGTTACGGATGCGGGCCTGCGCGGCCTGAAGGATCTCAAAAATGTGAGTTTTCTAGACGTCGCGGACTCACAGGTTACGAACGCGGGGCTGATGGAATTGGCCCGACTGGCCAGTTTGCAGACGCTGAACCTGCGCGGCTGTCCCGTGACGGAGGTTGGGATTCAGGAGCTGCGCAAGGCGCGGCCCGAGCTTATGATAACGCGGTAACGAATCAAACGATTTGTGGATTACCCGCGGCCAAGCGCCGCCGACGCCGCTGCCAGCGACACCGTGTTAAAATGAATATCCACGGTATCGTTGACGTCCCGCGCATAGCCGCCGGCCATCGTGACGGCTACGGGAAGCCGCGCCTGGCGGCACCGCTCGAAAACGCGGCGGTCGCGCTCGGCAAGTCCGGCTTTGCTGACGCGCAGGCGGCCCAGCTGGTCGCCTTCATAGGGATCGGCGCCGGCGAGATAAATGGCCAGGTCGGCTTTGGAGCGCGAAAGAGCTTCGTCGAGACCCTCATCCAGTGCTGTTAGATATTCCGCATCAGTAGCGCCGTCGGGTAGCTCGACGTCGAGATCGCTTTGCTCCTTGCGCAGCGGAAAATTGCGGGCGCTGTGGATCGAGAACGTGAAAATGGTCGGATCGTCGCGCAGGATCGCGGCGGTGCCGTTGCCCTGGTGAACGTCGCAATCGAGGATGACGACGCGGCTCACGCGGCCTTCGCTTTGCAGGACACGAGCGGCGATGGCGCTGTCATTAAGAAAACAATAACCTTCCCCGGCATCGCGGAAAGCGTGATGTGTTCCGCCGGCGAGGTTTACGGCCACGCCGTCGTCGAGGGCGGCCCGGCAGGCTTCGATGGTCGCGCCGCTGGAACGGCGTGAGCGTTCCACCATCTCCGGCGTCCACGGGAAGCCGATGCGACGCATTTCCTGTTCGCTCAGTGTGCCGGTGATGAATTTCTGCAGATATTCACGATCGTGTGCTTGTAAAACTTCCTCATCCGTGGCGGCATGCGGAACATGCAAGTCACCCAAGCCAGCCTCGACGACGCGCTGCCGCAAGAGGAAGTATTTTTGAATTGGAAATCGATGGCCAGGGGGCAGCGGGACGACATAGCGATCGAGGTAGAAGATTTTCACGAGGCAACCTCTGTGTCATTCCAGCGGTTCGTCCGGCTCGTCGTTAGACTCGTCAACATCTTCGCTTGGTTCGTCGGGTTGAGCCAGGCCGTCGGCCAACTGCCCGAGCATCGACCGAAAGGAAGTGCTGGCCGCGGTTGCGAGCGCTTCCAGGTGCGCCCGATCGCGCTCGTCCTCCGGCATTTGTAGCAGTTCTTCGCGGTCAAAGAGGATGACAGGGTTATCGCCGTCGGCCTGCCACCGGCGCGTGTCGAAACAGAGGGGACCGATGCCTCCCGCGGCGTCGTCGAGGAAAGGGAGGTAGCCGGCCGGAATTAGCCAAGCCCAGGAGTCGAGCACGGCTTTCAAGCCGGCGAGCGCGTTATCGGCGGGAAGATTCGGCAGATCGAACCAGTCCATGCCGAGCGTGTGGCGCGTAGTCAAATAGGTGCGGAAGATCGGCGGAAAGCTCGAAGAGGCTTGTCGTTCCAGCCGCGTGACATCTTGCTCGGTGACGGTTGACGGAAGCATCTTCCACGCGACGAAGCCGTCTTCGTCGGGTTGATCGACTGCCATCGCGGCCGGAACGCTAGCAGCTGGAAGTCGTGAAGCCATAGCACGAAAGTGGTTGTCCAAACACTGCTCGATATAGCCTCGGTCGTCATTCTGGTTCATCGGCGATCTCCGAGGCGAGGGCGACGGCAGTCTAATATATTCGCTATCCGGATTTTTCGCCGCGACCCGACAGGTAATGGCGCTTGCTGACGCCTTCAATGGATCGAACAACCACGTCCGGACGCTTCATGAACGCATTCTTGACAAAATTCGTCTAAACTCCCGAATCGTACGCGCAAGTTTCCTTCAAGACTATGTTCTAGGTTGAATGCCTTGACTTGGACGGTTTTACGATTGAGAATAAGATGTGGCTCTGTCACGATCGATTTCAGGGAAGGCGGTTACGAAGCAAGGGATGCGAACAAGCCTAACGATGGGGCGCGGCCTTGGTAGGCCGGTTGCTAGTCCTTCGGCTCTTCCAGACCCGTACCGAGGAATAATTATGCTCTCCTTCAGCCGCTGTGTGCATTTGGGTTATGGGGCGCTATTGGCGTTGGCCGTGTGCCTCCTCGCTCGCCCGGGCAACTTGGAAGCGCAGTTTCGCAAGTCGGGACCTCCAGTTCAGGTGATTCCGCCGACTCTCGCGAACGCACCTGGAGCAGCGACATACGGACCGTTGAGCTTCGTCGGCAATAGCGTTATCAACGGCGCGAACGGCCTCACCGGTTTTAGCGGCGGAGTCAGCGGTAGCATCGGTGGTATCGGCGGCAGCATTGGCGGCATTGGTGGTGGTAGTTTTGGCGGTGGTAGTTTTGGTGGTGGTAGTTTTGGTGGCGGTAGTTTCGGTAGCTTCGGCGGCGGTGGATTTGGCGGCGGCATCAGCGGTGGATTTGGTAGCTTTGGTGGCGGCAGCTTTAGTGGTGGCATCAGCGGCGGGTTTAGTGGTGGTTTCAGTGGCGGCATTAGCGGCGGGTTTAGTGGTGGCTTCGGTGGCGGCAGCATTAGCGGCGGGTTTAGTGGTGGCTTCGGTGGCGGCAGCATTAGCGGCGGCATCAGCGGCGGGTTTAGCGGTGGCTTCGGTGGCGGCAGCTTTAGCGGCGGCATCAGCGGCGGGTTTAGCGGTGGCTTGGGTGGCGGTGGCTTTGGCAGTTTCGGTGGCGGCAGCTTGGGTGGCGGTGGCTTTGGCAGTTTCGGTGGCGGCAGCTTGGGTGGCGGTGGCTTTGGTAATATCGGCGGTGGCGGATTCGGCGGCATCGGCGGCAGTTTCGGCGGCGGCATTGGGGGTATCGGTGGCGGTATCGGCAAAGGTGGCTTCGGCGGCGGCCTGAGTGGCCAATCCGGTTTGTAATCGCCTCTTAGTCTCCCAACCGATTAACGGCTCAGGGCCCGGGGTCCGAACGACCCAGGGCCCTCTTTTTTTGCCTCGATTCTCCCGATCCGTCCTTTTGAAGATTTCGGAATTTTCTGAAAAAGTTCTTGACGGGGGATGAGAAAACTATGAAAATCTCACCTTCCACATCTACTCCCCCAACGATGTGGGGGCTCTCTGATCTCGCTCGTTTGCTCAAAGTGTTCTAGGAACGCTCTTGGTGCGCTTACAGCTGCGCCCGTTCCCTACTTTTTGCGTCAACGTAGGACGTGGTTTATTTCTTACACCTGGGAGATTTGATGTATTCTTTCTCGCGCTGCGTGCAGATCGGCTACGCGCTGGTTCTGGGCGGAATCATTCTTCTGTTGCTGCAACCGAGCAACCTTGAAGCTCAATTCCGCAAATCGGGCCCTCCGATTCAGGTCATCCCGCCAACACTCTCCAATGCGCCGGCGCTGCCCCATACGGACCTACAAGCTTCGTCGGCAATAGCCTTCTCGGCGGAACGAATGGTAATAGCGGTGGCTCTCTGGGCGGTGGTTTTAGCGGCAGCGGCGGCGGCAACTTCGGCGGCGGCGGTAGTTTTGGTGGCGGCGGTCTTGGTGGCGGCAGCTTCGGCGGCGGTAGTTTTGGCGGCGGCAGCTTCGGCGGTGGAAGCCTTGGTGGCGGCAGCTTCGGCGGCGGCGGTAGTTTTGGTGGCGGCAGCTTTGGTGGTGGCGGTAGTTTTGGTGGCGGCAGCTTTGGTGGTGGCGGTAGTTTTGGTGGCGGCAGCTTTGGTGGTGGCGGTAGTTTTGGTGGCGGCAGCTTTGGTGGTGGCGGTAGTTTTGGTGGCGGCAGCTTTGGTGGTGGCGGTAGTTTTGGTGGCGGCAGCTTCGGTGGCGGCAGCTTTGGTGGTGGCGGTAGTTTTGGTGGTGGCAGCTTCGGTGGTGGAAGCTTCGGCGGTGGCAGTTTTGGTGGTGGTAGCTTTGGTGGCGGTGGCAGCTTCGGTGGTGGAAGCTTTGGCGGCGGCAGCTTCGGCGGCGGCCTAGGCGGCGGCGGCTTCGGTGGTGGAAGCTTTGGGGGCGGCGGTGGCATCGGCAAGGGCGGTGGCATCGGCCTGAGCGGCAAGAGCGGGCTATAATCGTTGCAGTTTTTATTTGTCCAATAACGAAAGAGCCAGCAGTTCGACAACCGCTGGCTCTTTCGTTGCGCTTACACCTCACCCGGTTCATTTCTATACCAACGACCGCGGGTAGATCGTCGCCGTTGCCTCATCTATATACTCGTAAAAGACGTTGCGCTGCCGCGGGATGTAACCCAATTCGCGGATCGCGTCTTTCATCTGCTCCAGCGATAGATGGTAGACCGTGCCCGCCGAAGAAACGACGTTCTCCTCGATCATCAGGCTGCCCATGTCGTTGGCGCCGTAGAGCAGACCGACTTGACCGACCTTTGGCCCTTGCGTCACCCACGACGATTGAATGTTCGGGATGTTGTCCAGGTAAAGCCGGGCGATTGCCTGCGTTTTGAGATATTCGAAGGCGCCGACCGGCGGCACATCGGCCATCGCGGTATGGTCGGGCTGAAAGGTCCAGCAGATAAAAGCCGTGAAGCCGCCCGTTTCGTCTTGCTGACGCCGCAGCCGATCCAGTGTCTCGATGCGCTCGGCCAAGGTTTCGATATGGCCGAACATCATCGTGCAGGTCGATTTGCCGCCCAGCTCATGCCAAACGCGCATCACTTCGAGCCATTCGTCGGTCAGGCATTTGTTGATGGTCATGGCCTTGCGGACGCGATCGACGAGGATCTCGCCGCCGCCGCCAGGGATGCTGCCCAGGCCCGCGGCTTTCAGGCGGCTTAGCACCTCTCGTAACGGGATTTTGTTGATCTTGTGAAAATGCCAGAGCTCCGGCGGGCTAAAGGCATGAAGATTGAATTTAGGATAGCGTGCCTTCAGGTCGCGCAGCAGGTCCTCATACCATTCCAATTTCAGGCTCGGATGCATCCCGCCTTGCATCAATGTTTGGTCGCCGCCCAGAGCGATCGTTTCTTCGATTTTTTGATAGATCGCTTCCCGAGAAAGCACGTAGGCATCACTATCGCCGGTCTTGCGATAGAAGGCGCAGAAATCGCAAATGGCGGCGCAGACATTGGTGTAATTGATGTTGCGATCGATGTTGAACGTGCGATAGGGTTCCGGATGCAATCGACGGCAGACCGCATCGGCGGCACGGCCCAGTGCTGGTAGATCGTTGCAGTCGAACAGAGCGACGCCGTCTTCGGGGGTGAGCCGGCCGCCTTCAATAGCTTTGTCGAAAATCGCTTGTACTTGCGGAGTCATGCGCCACCTCTTTGTTGCTCTTTTCAAGAGCCGGGAGCGTAAGCGACCGGAGAAAATTGGATCGCGTCTGACTTTCTCCGATCGCTTACGCTCCCGGCTTTTGAAAAATCGTAATACGACAACGTCACGCCTTTGCGAGCCAATCCCAAATCGCAAGCCAACATATAATAGTGATGCAGCCCCGCCAGCTCGCGCGGCCCCAAGTCAAAATGCAAGATATTGCTCAAATAGCGCCGGCAGAACCCCGCATCAAGCCCGAGCTTTGGTGCTTCACGCTGAGCGATCGAGCCGGCCTTGGCGAGGCCACGTCGCTTCGCCTCGGCTAAGGCCTCGGGCACATCGCCGAGATCGACGCCGGGCCGAACCGCCCAAACCGCGAAGACGAACGGCAGCCCCGTCCATTCAAACCATTCCTGCCCGAGATCGTACGCATTATCGAAGCCCGGCAGACAAGCACGCATCGCGCGGTCGCCGATGAGCAGCACCGCGTCGGCATCGACCTCGTCCGCGCCGCGATCGATCGGCAACGGCATAATCTGGGGCTCAACGTCGTAGCGATGCCGCAGCAGCACTTGCGTCAGCGCCGCGCTCGTTCGGGAGCCCACATCGAGCGCCACCCGGCGAATTTGCGGCCAGGATACTCGGCTGAACAGCGTCACACTCAAAACCGGGCCCCGCGTGGCGATGCTGATGTCCGGGATGATCGAATACTCACCGGAGCGGAAATATTCGATAATCGGTATCAGCGCGACATCGAGCCCGCCGACGGCCAACTCATCGGCCAAGCGGCTGGGCAGATCGAGCACCAGCTCCGCCTCCGGAGCCAACTTTTCCAAATCTTGAATCAACGGCTTGGTGTTGAGGTAATTCACCGCGCCGATGCGTATGGGTTGCGTCATAAAAAACCTCGCCCCTTCCTTTGGGGAATCGTCTCCGAGCGTCGGGGTATTGTAGCAAAGCTGATAAGGTTTCAAAGGTTTCTGAAACGAAGCTGAGGTTGGGGAGACGGTTCCCTAATGAGAGAACCGAGGAGATGAAAGGATGATAACTGGTAACGACAAACGCCGTGGCCACACTGTCGAGAGTGTGGCCACGGCGTTTCATAAGACAGCCCCTCGGCAAACCGGGGGCTATATCAGTCAGTTCGAGACGGTCATGACGGCGCGAGCGCGGTCATTGACGCGGGCGAACCATTCGGGGTTGCTGTAGCCCATGCTGACCGGACCGCAGTCTGGCGTCGGTTGGCAGGTTGGGACGCAGACGGGAACCTGACGGCAGACCTTGCGCATCACAGTGTAAGCCTCCATCGAGCAGGTCGTCTGGGGCACCATCGTGCATTTCTCTTCCGCGACCATGCGGCAGGTGATGTACGGCACCTGGCAAGTGTGCTGCTCCGAGACCATCGTGCAACGGCGGCACTTGGTGACTTCTGTCTTCACTTCCGGCACCATCTTGCAGGTCGTATAGCACTCCTGACGGCATTTGACCTCGGGAACCTGAATGCAACGACGTTGCGTCATCATCGCGCAATGTTCTTCTCGCTCCATGCGGCAGGTCGTGTAGGGAATCTGCTGAACCTTGACCTCGGGGACCTGGTAGCAGCGAACCTTCGGAATCATACGGCAGTGTTGCTCCTGGACCATCTTGCAGGTCGTGTAGCACTCTTGACGGCACTTCGTCTCGGGGACCGTGTAGCACCGAGTTTGGTTGATCATACGGCAGTGTTGCTCTTGGACCATCTTGCAGGTCGTGTAGCACTCCTGGCGGAATTTCGTCTCCGGAACCGTCTTGCAGCGGGTTTGCGTGATCATCCGGCAATGTTGCTCCTGGACCATCTTGCAGGTGGTGTAGCACTCGGTCCGGACTTTCGTCTCCGGCACCGTATAGCAACGCCGTTGCGTCACATAGCTGCACGTCTCCACCGGTACCATCTTGCAGACGGTGTGCGGGATCTGCTTGCAAACAGTGTAAGGAACCTGCTTGCAAACCGTGGTGTTGACCGTATGGACCTGCTCGCGCGTCTCATAGTGGCAATCGCGGACGATGCGTGACTCCTCACGGGGCACCCAAATGCTCTTACAGACCGTCTGACCAGGCATCTGAACTGTGTAGTTAACTGTCGGTCCCGGGCAGTAGCGTGTCGTGCAGGTACAGGGATCGAAGGTGCATTTGCCCGGAAGCTGCTTGCATTTCTGGACTACCGGACCGGGGCAATATTGGGAGACAGTCTGATACGAGCCCGTCATGAATTTTTCGCAGCGGGTCGTGTAGACAGGCACCGTTGTGCAAGTCTTGTAGGTCGAGCAACGTGGCTCTGTGACGGTGTGGTAACGCACTTCATTGACCGTCGTAAACTGCTGCTCGTAGACCGGCTTGTAGCAGACCGACTTTACGGGAACTTGGTATTCCTGGTAGCAAGTCTTGTAAGTCGTGTATGGCACGCAACGGGTGTGCTGCTCGTAGACCGGCTTGGACGTGCAATAATACTGCGGCACCTGGTAGTTTTCGTAGCAGGTCCTGTAGGTCGTATACGGCACACAGCGGGTGTGTTGCTCGTAGACCGGCTTGGACGTGCAATAGTATTGCGGCACCTGATAGTTCTGATAGCAGGTCTTGTAGACGGTATACGGCACATTGCGCGTGTGCTGTTCGTAGACGGGCTTCATCGTGCAGTAGTACTCAGGAACCTGGTAGTTCTCGTAGCAGGTCTTGTAAGTCGTGTACGGCACGCAGCGGACATGCTGCTCGTAAACAGGCTTCATGGTGCAATACTTGTAAGGCACCTGGTAGTCCTGATACTCGGTCCTGTAGACCGTGTACGGGATGTCGCGCGTGTGTTGCTCGTAGACCGGGTGCATGACGGTGTAATTGCGAACAACGTCATAATCCTGATAAACCGGCTTGCAGACGGTGTAGGTCTGCTCGCGCATGCATTGCTCGTAGACTGGCTTATACACAGTCGAGCGACATTCCTTCATGACAGTTTGGTAGACCGGCCGATAACAGACGCTAGGCTGTTCCTCGATGACGGTCTGGTAGCACACCCGGTATTGCACCCGGGGAAGACAACATTGCTCGGGACTGGCGACAGACGACGGGTAGCTACAAGCCCCGCAGTGTGACGCTGTCGCCGAGCTGACCCAAGCCCCCAAGATAAACAGGGCGCCCAGCGTCAACGTGAGTATCTGCCTCATCTCTCTATTCTCCTCAGCTAACGAAAATCCGTTGGCCGGCGACCCTAGCCGCGGTGCGCGGATCGGGGCCTTCACCAGTTTGCCTGATGTGCGACGCTTGGCAAACCTGGGATGAGGCAAAAGCTGCGGTATCTGACAAGATAGTAACGATTGGATTGGTCTTACCGTCATCCCCCGGATGATCGGTAGAACCCGTGAATTGCCCCGCAAGCGCACTTGTAGTTTTTCAAGAGCCGGGAGCGTCAGCGACCGGAGAAGGTTTGATCGCGCGTGATTCTCTCCGGTCGCTGACGCTCCCGGCTCTTGAAGACAGGACGTTTCACAGCTTCTCTTTTTCCGCGCCTCCCGCTTCTGTTATAAGCCCGATCGACACGAGCCGCCCGATCCCACCCTCGGAACAGGATGGCGAATCATGGACGATGCGCAACCTTCAGATCGGCTAGGACTGGCCGCCATGCCGACCGACGTACTCCCGCTTCGGCTGCTGCTTCAGCCGAGCGGCCTGGTCATCGAGATCAAGCAAACGGACTCGTTGGTGGGTCGGCATTCGACCGCCGATGTGCGCTTGCCTCTTCCCGATGTGAGCCGACGGCATTGTCAGATCGTTTATGACGACAATGGTTGGAACGTCATCGACCTGGATAGCCTCAACGGCGTCTGGGTCAACGATCAGCGCGTCAATCAATCGACATTGGGTCAAAATGACACGCTCACGATCGGCCCTTATCGCTTCCTCGTCAGTCTTGCCGAAGACGTGAAAGACGACGATCAGACCGGCGTTTTGCAGAGCATCATTCGCATTCTGCCCCAGCCGCAGGCCGCGACGTATCGCAAGGCGTCGTGATCGAGGAATCTAGAGGCGCGCCCACCGCTATCAAAACCGCCGCTGCCGTTGCGTCAGATATTCAATCAGCGCCTTGTCAAACGACACGCTCGTATCGATCGGTACATAATCAATGCGCACTTTTGCACACTCATCCTGATACCGGGCCCGAAAGCGAGCGATCCTTTCTAGATAGCTTTTACGTTCCCAGGCCGTATCGATAGTGAGGCGTTGCGACGATTCGACGTCGTGAAACTCGACGAGCGGCTCGCGGAACGAGAAGTTCACTTCGGCTTCGTCGAGGATGTGAAACAGGATCACTTCATGGCCGCGATGTCTTAGATGATGCAGGCTTTGCAGCACGGGCGCGGGGTCATCGACTAAGAGATCGCTGAAAATCATGATCAAGCTCTTTGTCTTCACCATGATCGCCAGTTGATTGAGCGATCCGGCCAGGTCTGTGTTGCCGGTAGGCCGCAAATTGGCGAGGACCGAGAGCATTGCCGCCAGATGGGTGCGGCGACTGCGCGGAGGCAGGCAAGCATGCAAATGCGTGTCAAATGTCACCAGGCCGACAGGGTCTTGCTGATGAATCATCAGGTAGCCAAGAGCCGCGGCCAGGGAAATCGAATACTCAAATTTGGTCAATTCTTGGCGATAGGTGTACCCCATCGAGGCGCTGAGATCCATCGCCAGATAGCCGGTGACGTTGGTCTCGGCGCGGTATTTTTTGAGATAATACTTATCTGTTTTGGCGAAGACGTTCCAATCGAGGTCCTTTAAGTCATCGCCAGGGACATATTTGCGATGTTCGGAGAACTCGACGGAAAAGCCCTGAAACGGGCT
This sequence comes from uncultured Planctomycetaceae bacterium, assembly GCA_963790585.1. Classification (GTDB taxonomy): domain Bacteria; phylum Planctomycetota; class Planctomycetia; order Gemmatales; family Gemmataceae; genus CAWBOY01. The sequence goes on along the minus strand of CAWBOY010000007.1, from coordinate 21,724 downwards.
GGCATGGAGTCCTGAGAGAAAACCTTCGACGATGAACCGGGCGCGCAGATCGAGCCGCGCAACTTGGCGGATGACGTCGGGGCGGAGGAAACTCTCGGGGGTAGCCATGATCGTTTCCACTGTCGTAAGGACACGACTCACTCATCCTTTACGTTTTATCAGATCGTGGCTTTGTCTCACCAGCTTGCTCAGTGGTAGACACTTTCGATTGACCCTGTGCCAAAGCGCAATAGAAAGCGTTTCCGCTAACTCCTAGCAGGGAAAGCACTTAATAAATTGCATTACGCTGAGGCACACCCACAGAACGCCGGCAAACCACCGCCGAATCTTCCTGGAAATGTCCAAACTAAGATTGAGCCAGGCAGGGGTAACGTCACGCGCATGCAAGCATGCTGAGCGCCTTAGCAAGTATCGCTTGCGACTTTATTAGGTTTTCGTTTGCACTCTTTCTACGGTAGAAGTAAAGTAACTTTAGCCCTTGCCAGTTGAAACCGGAGCGATCCTACCTTAAATGCTGCGTCTCTAGTTAGCCTGCCTCATTGCTGCTCCTTGCATTGAAAAGCCCCGGTTGCTGAGCGACCGTCGCCAATAGAGTAGATTAGATCCTGCCTTGACGAGCCACGGTACGCGCCGATTCCAAAGCGATCCGTGGACATGGCCGTTTTTTCGGGAATTTTTATTTCGCAAGATCTCTCGAAAGATCGGCTTACTTTGTTGGCCTGATGCGTCGCGGCATGAGACAAATAACCATGTGCAAAGTCATTCTTACTCCTGCCGCGATCCTCTTTTCGCTGTTTCAGCTGACGAATAGCGGCGTTGCGGCGGAACGACCGCCAGGCGCGGACAAGTCTGGCTCTGCGCCGTCGAATGCCGTGGCTCTCGAAATTACCCCGGCCAGCTTTACTCTGTGTGGCTCGGACAGCGTCCAGCGCTTGCTCGTCACAAGCAAAGCCAATGGACCGACTGATGAAAGAAGTTTGGATTTCAGCCGAAATGCGACGTACACCGTGTCAGACACTAAGGTGGCTCGTGTTTCTTCGGACGGTGTGGTCCATCCACTCGGCAACGGGAGTGCCGAGATCAGCGCGACCTGGAATGGGCACACCGCCCGATCCAAGTTGACCGTTCGAGACGCCGAAATCGATCGCCAAGTTAGCTTCCGCAATCAGATCGTGCCCATGTTTACAAAGCTGGGATGCAACGCGGGAGGCTGCCACGGTAAGGCCAGCGGCCAGAACGGATTCAAGCTCTCATTACTTGGTTTTGAACCTGATTTCGACTACGGAGCTCTGGTGGAAGAAGCACGGGGTCGACGCATTTTTCCCTCTGCTCCCGAACGAAGTTTGCTCGTTCAAAAATCGTTAGGTGAAGTACCTCATGGCGGCGGTCGGCGAATGCGGGTCGGCTCTACGGAATACAACCTATTGCTGCGCTGGATCAGGCAGGGAACACCGCGCGGCTCGGACAATGATTTGCGCGTCACTCGCATCGAATGTTCGCCAAAAACCTGTGTCGTCGGGCGCCGATCCGAGCATCAGGTACTCGTGACGGCTTATTATTCCGACGGCACGCAGCGTGACGTGACTTCAGAGGCTCATTTTAAGAGTAACGAAATCGGTATCGCATCCGTCGACGGCGGCGGAATTGTGCGAACAGATGTGAACACGGGTGAGACAGCGATCATGGCGCGGTATATGGGCCATGTTGACGTTTGTCACCTTACGATTCCGTTGATCGACACGGCCCAAACGGTCGTTTGGCCCCCTGTTCCGGTCCAAAACTATATTGACGAGCTCGTCCAGGCGAAATGGAGGAAGCTCAAGCTGGTGCCAAGTCCCTTGGCCGACGACACAACCTTTTTGCGGCGAGCATACCTTGATTGTATCGGCACCTTACCTACGCCCGCGGAGGTGCGTTCATTCCTCGACGATCGTGACCCGAAGAAACGGGAAAAGACTGTCGATCAATTGCTCGCGCGGAATGAGTATGCTGATTTTTGGGCTCTCAAATGGGGTGATATACTACGCAACCAACGTCAAGGCCAGAGGGAGAATCAGCGTGGAACCTACGCGTTCCATGCCTGGATTCGCAACGCGTTTGGCACGAACATGCCTTATGACCGTTTCGTCCGTGCCATTGTTGCCGCCCAAGGAACGGTCGATCAGCACCCACCCGTGATCTGGTATCGGACTGTGCGCAATCTGACCCATCAAACGAATGACACGGCCCAACTCTTCTTGGGAATGCGCATCAACTGCGCCAATGCCATCATCATCCGTATGAGAAATGGGGCCAAGACGATTACTATCAGCTTCAGGCTTTTTTTGGCCGATTGGGCCGCAAGAGTGGTGAAACCTCCCAGGAGCCGGCGATCTTCGTTCGGCCCGATGGGCAGGTTCGCAATCCGGCCACCGGCAAAATCATGCAGCCGCATGGGTTGGATGGGCCTGGCTTGCAGATCGACGAGGATGAGGACCCACGCCAACGGTTGGTGGATTGGATGGTAGAGCCAAGCAATCCGTTCTTCGCCCGTGCCATCGTCAATCGGTATTGGGCTCATTTCATGGGCCGTGGCCTGGTCGATGCCGTGGATGACATGCGCGTCACGAATCCTCCCAGCAATCCCGAATTGCTCGATGCGCTGGCGCAAGATCTCATCAAGCACAAATTCGATCTGAAGAACTTGATTCGCACTATCATGGTCTCCACCTCTTACCAGCTTTCCTCGGACCCCATCCCCGAGAATGTTCACGATCAACAGAATTACGCCCGTGCCTATCCTAGGCGCTTGCTGGCCGAGGTTATGCTCGATGCCATCAATCAGGTCACGGGGACGACGGAAAACTTCACGGGCTTGCCCAAAGAAACACGCGCCATTCAACTTCCCGATGAATCCGTGGGATCGTATTTCCTGGATGTCTTTGGCCGACCGACCCGCGAGACGCCGTGCGAATGCGAAAGGCCGCGCGAAGCCAACCTGGCCCAGGCATTGCATCTGCTCAATTCGACGGATGTCCAACGTAAAGTGAACGCGGCCGACGGGCGCTTGGCGCGGCTTCTCAAAGAGAAGAAAGAAGATGCGGCTCTCGTCGAAGACCTTTACATGTGGTCCCTTTCTCGTCCGCCGCGCCCGGAAGATCTCAAGAAAGCCCTGGCATACGTGAACGAACAGCCAGATCGAAAAGCCGCTTATGAGGACCTTCTTTGGGCGTTGCTAAATACGAAAGAGTTCTTGTTCAATCATTGATATATCCACCATGTCTCTGCTCGACGAGACGCGAGTAATGCGGAGGAAACCGGACCATGTTATCGATCGATGGGAACGCGTATCGAAGCTGTGACGGCATATCGCGGCGGCGTTTTCTCCAAGCGGGTGTGCTGGGTCTGACAGGGCTCACGCTCGGCGACATGCTCAGGCTTCGGGCCGCCCAAGGCACCACCGCGAAGGACACCTCCGTCATCCTGATCTGGAAGGGCGGCGGCCCCAGCCACATCGACACTTGGGACCCCAAACCCTCGGCACCCGCGGAATATCGCGGCGAGTTCAAGCCGATCTCGACCTGCGTCCCCGGTATTCAAATTAGTGAACATCTTCCGTTGTCCGCCCAGCAAATGGACAAGTTCTCAATCCTCCGTTCGGTTACACATCCGGACGCCGGTCACGAATCCGCCAGCCATTACTTGTTGACGGGCTATCTGCCGAGCAACGACATTCCATCCAACGAGGTTCCTAGTTACGGGTCGATTGTGGCCAAAGAACGTGGGCCACGTCGAGCAGGCATGCCGGCGTATCTTGCTGTGCCAAGCGCGCCTCGTAGCAGCGCCGCCGCCTATCTTGGTGTGGCATACAATCCATTCTCAGTTGGCGCGGATCCAAGTGCCAAAAACTTCTCCGTTCGCAACCTGACGCTGCCGAATGGCATCGGTATGAGTCGACTGGAGAACCGGCGTAAGCTATTGGATTCGATCGATACGCTACGCCGTGATACCGATCGGAGCGGCTTAATGGACGGTTTGGATTCCTTCACAAAGAAGGCATTCGAGATGGTCGTCAGTCCCGCCGCTCAAAAGGCGTTCAATATCAGCCAGGAATCGGACAAGATCCGCGAACGTTACGGACGCAACACTGTGGGTCAGAGTCTTCTACTGGCCCGCCGTCTGGTCGAGGCCGGCGTCACCTTTGTCACCGTGAACGCTGGCGGCTGGGATACACACGCTAATAACTTCGAAGAATTGCGGAAGAGCAAATTGCCCAATTTTGACGTTGCTTGGTCGGCACTCCTGGAGGATATGCACACGCGTGGCATGATGAAAAACACTCTTGTGCTGGTCTGGGGCGAGTTTGGCCGCACCCCTCGTATCAATAAGGATGCGGGCCGCGATCACTGGCCAGGCGCCCAATCCGTTGTTCTCGCTGGCGGTGGACTCAAGGCTGGTCAAGCTATTGGCGTAACCGACGCCAAGGCAGAGTACCCCAAGGAACGGCCGCTTAAGCCGGAGGATGTCCTTGCCACCATGTACAGTGTTCTCGGCATCGACCGGGAAATTGACTACATCAACGAAGCACAGCGCCCCGTCAAAATTCTCAGCAGCGGAGAACCGATAAGAGAACTCGTTGGCTAAGAGACTGTCCCATAAGTCCAATTAAGCCGCCATTCGATAATGGAATTCCGCCTCGATTGCTTTTGGATCCAAGCGATTGAGCATAAGGTGAATCATAGCCAACTTGAGATACGCCTCCGACGACAGCACGCTACGCTCATAGTCCTTACTCAACCGGCGGCATTGACTCAGCCAGGCAAACGTCCGCTCCACCGTCCAACGGATTGGCAATGTCACCCAACCCTCCGCTCCTTCAGGACGTCGCACGATGACCAGTTCCCACTGTGCCTTTTCCTCCACCCAACGATACAAGGCGTGGTTGTGGTATTTGCTGTCCGCAAACATACGTTTCACCCGACTCATCGGTTGGCTTTCCAAGCGTTCAAAGACCTGTGTCGCCGCCTTGGCGTCGTCCACGTCGGCAGCCGTCACCAAGACCGCCAGCAGCAACCCCATGCTATCCACGACGATATGGCGTTTACGGCCATTGACATTTTTAGCATTGTCGCGGCCACGCTGTTCGCCGCCACAACGGGTGTCGACCGATTGGCTATCGACGCTGGCTGTGGTACGCGGATGGTAAGGCTTCTCCGCCGTGCGTACCTTGGTGCGGAGAAGATCGTGAATTCTGTCGAGAGTGCCGTTGTGTCGCCAAGAGTCGAAGTAACGCCAGACTGTGCTTTTTGGTGGAAAATCCTTGGGCAGGTAACGCCATTGGCAACCGGTGCGTAACAGGTAAAAGATGGCATCGACGACATCACGCAGGTTGGTAATGCGTGGCCGTCCGCCGGGATAAACGGGCAGGTGGGGTTCGATCAGAGCCCACTGCGCGTCGGTAATGTCGCTGGGATATGTTTGAGTTCTCATACCTCATTATACGCATCGACAGCTGCTTATGGGACAGTCTCTAAGCGACCTTGTTACACTTGCCGCTTGAAATCCGCAACGAAGCCTCCGTGAAAAGGGGGCTTTTCTACCTTACCTGTCGACAGGATTGCGCTAATGACTACCTTGCGGATTCGAGCCTTGGCTACGGTTTGGATCTTCATCGGAGCCTGTTCGGTCCAAGCGCAGCTTCCTATTCCCCGTTTGAATAGCATTTTCCCTTGCGGCGCTAGTCAGGGAACCACGGTAGAGTGTACCATCTCGGGAGCTGATTTGGACGGGGCAACGGGCCTGCATTTCAGCCAGGCTGGAATCACCGCTCTCGCAGCTGGGCCTAACAAATTCAAAATTGCCGTGGCGAAGGATGTGCCGCTGGGCCCCCACGACGTTCGCGTGGTCACGCCTTTGGGAGTCTCGAATTTCCGGGCATTCATCGTCAGCGATTGGCCGGAGGTCCAGGAGAAGGAACCGAATAACGAAGCCGACAAGGCACAGCGCATAACTTTGCCCGTCGTCGTGAATGGACGAATCGACGCGGCGACGGATCTCGATCACTATGTATTCGCCGCGAAAAAAGGCCAGCGCATCCTCATCAACTGTTGGGCTTCCCGGATCGATAGTCAGCTCGATGGCACACTGATGGTCTTTGACGCGAACGGCAAGGAGATCGCTTACTCGGGTGACTACTACGGCAAAGATCCATTCGCAGACTTCACCGCACCGGCAGACGGTGATTACATCGTCAGGATTTGGGACTTCGTCTATGCGGGAGGCGCGGATTTTTTCTACCGCCTTCAGATCAGTAGTTTGCCTCATCTCGACGCCATTTTTCCCGCGGCTCTTCAGCCTGGCAAAAAAACGACCGTGACGATCTACGGCCGAAACTTGCCCGGTGGAAAACCAGTTCCTGGAGATGCCAAGATTCAAGGTCGCCCACTTGAAATGATAACTCGCGACATACAAGGGCCGACCGAGTCAAATGCGACCAGCCTTCGGGACGGCGAAGCCGTACGTCCATCGCGCCTCTCGCTCGACGGCTTGGCTTACCGCCTAACCACTCTTGAAGGGAGTTCCAATCCCATCTTCCTTGGCTTGACTTCTGATCCGCTGATTCTTGAAAAAGAGCCGAATAACGATCTGAAAAATGCACAAGAGATCCCCGTCCCCTGCGAGGTTACAGGCAGTTTCGCCCAGATCCAGGATCTCGATTACTACACTTTTTCTGCGAAAAAAGGGGAACGTTTAATCGTCGAGGTCTATGGCGAGCGTCAATCCGGTGTGGGAAGTGTCGATCCGTTTCTGACGGGGTATGACGCGGCAGGGAAGCGGATCTTCTCGCAGGACGACTCAGGCCAGAATATCGGTCAGATTCGCTTCACCACCAATTCCCATGACCCGCGCTGGGAGTTTACCGCATCGAGCGACGGCAAATACAGCGTGTGCGTGCGCGACTTGTATCATCAGCAACGGGGAGAGCCCCATTTCACATATCGGCTCAGTGTCCGTCGCCCACAGCCCGACTTTCGGCTGGTCGTGGTCCCGAAACATGACGTTCAGCCCGATGCGACAATTGTAGGACTTGGCGGCAGGGAGCAGATGGACGTCTTGGCTTTTCGCAAGGATGGTTTTGATGGCCCCATACGTATCGAAGCCACTGGATTGCCTGCTGCAGTGACTTGCACATCCGTCGTCATCGGGCCAGGCAAAACCTCGACCCCATTGGTATTTCATGCCGCTGCCGACGCGGCTTTAGGAGTGGCGAACGTGAACGTCAGCGGCACGGCGCGGATTGATGACAAGGATGTTACCCACCAAGCCCGAGCAGGGGGTTTGACCTGGCCAACGGTCAACACACCAGGCGTCGCGCACAGGCAGATAGCGTGGTGATCGCTGTGGGCAAGGCTGTGCCTTTTTCGGTTACCGCAACGCCTGACCAGGCAACCGTAACAGCGGGAGAGAAATTCAAATTTAAGGTAAAGGTCGAACGAGCCAAGGATTGGACCGAGAATGTCCAGATGTCCGGTTTTGATCTGCCAAACAATGCCGTCGTACCGCTCGTGACCGTGGCAAAAGGATCCACTGAAGGAGACGTCGAAGTGACCCTGCCGGCCAACCTACGACCGGGCCTTTACACTTTTACGATCAATGGAGCAGGCCAAGTGCCGCGAGACTACGCAAAGCCAGACGCAAACAAATCGCGCAGCAATAACATCCGCGTCGTCTATCCGTCGAACCCTATAACTATTACCGTTATCGGAGCGACGAAATCCAAGTAATTATCGGACGCTTTTTTGGGCCTGATAACGCTTCTTATTGAAGGTGTTTGACATATGACGCGATTGTCCAGCCCTTTTGTGTGGCTGATCCTTTTTACCTTCTCGACGCAATACGCGCAAGGCCAAGCGCCGGTCGACTATAGCAGAGATATTCGGCCGATCCTGGCTGGCTCCTGCTATGCCTGCCATGGTCCCGATGAAAATCAACGCAAAGGAAAACTTCGCCTGGACCTTCGTGAGGACGCCATCAAGAAGGTGATCGTACCAGGCAAGGCGGCGCAGAGTACCTTGTATCAACGTGTCGTATCGAAGGACGAAGAGGAGGTGATGCCTCCGCTGCACTCCAAGAAGCCTGCCGTCACAACGAATCAAGCGAAACTACTCGAACGGTGGATCAACGAAGGGGCGAAATTTGACCTGCACTGGGCCTATGTTAAACCCGTCGCGTCCGCGGTTCCGAGCGTTAGAAATCAAGCGTGGGTCCGAAACCCGATTGACGCCTTTGTCGCCTTGGAACAGGAGCGCCAGAAGATCCAGGCGGCTCCGGAAGCCGACAGAGTCACGCTGCTTCGCCGAGTAAGCTTTGATTTGACGGGGTTGCCTCCATCTGTTGCTGAAGTCGACGATTTTGTTTCCGACAAGACGTCTGAAGCTTATGAACGGGTCGTCGATCGCCTGCTTGCGTCGCCGCACTTCGGAGAGCGCATGGCTGTCATGTGGCTCGACGTGGTCCGCTACGCTGACACCGGCGGTTATCACAGCGACAATCACCGGGATATTTGGTTATTTCGCGATTATGTGATCAATTCTTTCAATTCGAATAAGCCGTTTGATCAATTCACATCGGAACAAATCGCCGGCGATCTATTGCCGAATTCGTCGAATGAAACACGCATCGCTTCGGGCTACAACCGTATGTTGATGACAACGGAGGAAGGAGGGGCCCAAGCGAAAGAGTATACCGCCAAATATGCGGCCGACCGAGTGCGGAACACGTCCAATGCCTGGCTGGGCGCTACGCTTGGGTGTGCGGAGTGTCATAATCACAAGTACGATCCATACACGACACGCGATTTCTATCGTTTTGCCGCTTTCTTCGCCGACGTGAAAGAAAAGGCCGTTGGTCGCCAGGATCAAACACCCATTATGACGGCCGAGCAGGAAGACAAACTGAAAAAATTGAATGCGGAGATCACCCGTCTTGAGGCGGAGCTGGAAAAACCCTGGCCCGAGTTTGATGCGGATCAAGCGAAGTGGGAAGAGGAGGTAGCGGCGAAGAAGGACGGCACCAAGGGATTGCCAAAGCCGGTTATCGATGCTTTGAAAATTGAGTTTTCCAAGAGAACAGGGAACCAGAAGGATGTGGTTTCTAAGTATTTTCGATCGGAGGTAGCGTCAGCCACGAAAACCTTGCGCATGCAGCTAAAAGCAAGTCACGCCGACAAGAATCAGCTCCTAGCGGTCATGCCCTCCACATTGGTAACGATGTCCGGAGCGCCGCGAACCGTACGTGTTCTGCCAAGGGGAAACTGGCTCGATGATTCGGGTGAACAGGTTACCGCCGACATACCCGCCTTCCTGGGTACGGTTGCTTCCACCGATCCGAAAGCGCGAGCCACGCGCCTCGACCTCGCAAAGTGGGTCGTGGCTCCAGAGAATCCGTTGACAGCCCGCGTTTACGTCAATCGGCTCTGGAAGATCACATTCGGTCAGGGCCTAGTCAAGAACCTGGACGATTTGGGCACGCAAGGGACGTTGCCTTCGCACCCGGCCCTACTCGACTGGTTGGCTGTAGAACTCGTAAGAACTGGCTGGAATACCAAGGCAATGCTCAAGTTAATGGTGATGTCGAATACGTATCGACAGTCGTCAATCACCTCCAAAGCAATGCGTGATCGCGATCCGGGCAATGTCTGGCTGGCGCGACAGAATCGCTTTCGGCTCGATGCTGAATTTGTCCGCGACAATGCGCTAGCGACAAGCGGGCTGCTCGTTTCAAAAATTGGTGGGCCGAGCGCGAAGCCATATCAGCCTGCCGGTTTTTGGTCTTATCTCAATTTTCCCCAGCGCGAATGGCAAAGCGATAAGGGGGATAATCAATATCGTCGGGGGCTTTACACGTATTGGTGCCGAAGTTTCTTGCACCCAAGCCTGTTTGCATTTGACGCACCCACGCGCGAGGAATGCACCAACGAACGAAATCGGTCGAGTACGCCACTTCAGGCTCTGGTGCTACTAAACGACCCAACCTATGTTGAAGCATCCCGGGTTCTGGCTCAACGTATGTTGCGAGAGGCATCGACGCAGGAGCACGACCGAATCGCGTGGGTTTTTCGGCAGATCCTCTCACGCCCACCAACAGAGGCCGAGGCAAAAGTGCTTGCCGAGGTTTACGAGAAACACCTCAGGGAGTACCGTGCGGACAAGGAATCTGCCAAGAAGTTGCTGACTATTGGCGATCGGCCTGCACCACCAGAGGTGGACCCAATCGAGCTTGCCGCATGGACGTCCGTGGCACGTGTACTCTTGAATTTGCATGAGACCATAACCCGCAATTGATTCGACAGCCCGAGGGAGCAAATCAAATGAATCTCTATGAGCAGCTAAGCCTTCAAGCTTCCCGGCGTTCGTTCCTTAGCCGGACGGGCTGTGGATTGGGTGCATTGGCATTGAGTTCCCTGTTTGACCAGAAACTCTTTGCCAAGTCGGGCGATGAAAAAATCCCGAAACAGTCGGGAGTTGTTAGTCCGTTGCACCACCCCGCCAAGGTCAAGCGGGTTATTTACCTCTATATGGCTGGCGGCGCCTCGCACCTGGAGACGTTCGATTACAAGCCAAAGCTGGCCATGATGAACGGAAAGCCGATGCCTGAATCGTTCACCAAGGGGCAGCCGATCGCACAGCTACAGGGTGCCAAACTCAATTGCCTTGGCCCGCAACACCCTTTCAAGAAATGCGGTAAGTCCGGGCAAGAGATCTCGTCCATTTTTCCGAAGTTGGCAGAGGTCGCCGATGATCTGTGCATTGTACGCTCCTTGAAAACAGAAGCGATCAATCATGACCCAGCCCACACGTTCATGAATACGGGCTCACTGATTTCAGGCCGGCCGAGCATGGGCTCTTGGCTCTGGTATGGTCTTGGAAGCGAGTCTGACAATCTTCCTGGTTTTGTCGTCCTGACTTCGACCGGCGCGTCAGGACAACAACAGCCAATCGCGCAGCGACAGTGGCATAGCGGTTTCCTACCCAGTCAATTTCAAGGCGTGCATTTCCGGTCGAAGGGAGACCCAGTCCTCTATGTAGGCAATCCAAACGGTATCACACCCGATCGGCAACGCGACGTCATTGACGCCACGCAGGAGCTGAACAAAATCTTCGACAAGACCGTTGACGATCCAGAAATTGCCACGCGCATCAGCCAATACGAGATGGCCTTCCGTATGCAAACGAGCGTACCTGGGCTAATGGACCTGAGAGACGAAACGAAAGAGACATTCGACCTCTATGGCACCAAGGGAGGTGATGGTTCTTTCGCAGCCAACTGCTTGCTGGCTAGGCGGATGGCTCAGCGCGGTGTGCGTTTCATCCAGCTCTACCATCGCGATTGGGACCACCACGGTGGTGTAAAAGACGGTATCGCGGTCGTCGCGAAAGAAGTCGATCAACCGATGACTGCGCTCATTAAGGATCTCAAACGGACCGGTCTTTGGAAAGACACTCTCGTGATCTGGGGTAGCGAGTTTGGTCGCACACCAATGGCTCAGGGTAATGGTCGGGATCATCACATCAAAGCGTTCTCGATGTGGTTAGCCGGCGGCGGAATCAAGGGAGGTTTAACCTATGGCGAGACCGATGAGTTTGGCTACAACGCCGTCAAGGATGTCGTTACCGTACACGACATGCATGCTACGATGCTTCATCTGCTCGGAGTCGATCACGAACGCCTGACTTTCCGGTTCCAAGGTCGCGACTTCCGCTTAACAGACGTGAGTGGTAAAGTCGTCAAGGATCTATTGGCGTGACCCGGATAATCTCTGTGACGAGACCGCGCTAGTATTCAGGAATTTAGAGAAGTCATCACGAAATGAGTTCAGCGATCGGCTCTCCGTCGTCGAGCAGGGGGGTGGGGCGGCCACCGAAATCTGGGAGCTGATGCTTTCGATCGATCCCTAAAGAGCGGTAGATCGTGCCCAACACGTTTTGGGCGCCGACGCCACGGTTTTTGGGACGTTGGCCGAGGCTGTCGGTTTCGCCTATAACCTGGCCTGTGCGTACGGCACCGGCGAAGAGTGCGAAGCTGGCGTCGGGCCAATGGTCACGCCCGTTTTGCGAGATCTTCGGCGTGCGGCCGAACTCTCCCCAAACCACGACTAGCACCTCCTTATCCAGGCCGCGCTCGTGCAGATCCGTGACCAGGGCATGAATCGAACGGTCAAGAAGCGGTAGTGCCGAGCGCAGACTGACGAAGATCGTCCCGCCTTGTACCGAGACGACGTTGCCGTGATGGTCCCAGCTGCCCATACGCAACGTTACGACCGGCACGCCAGCTTCGACCAACCGGCGGGCCAATAGAAACTTCTCCCCTTCCCAGGGCGAGTCCGGCTTGGTGCCGACATAAATGTACTTGTCGGTTTTGCTCCCGTAGCGCTCGCGAACTTTGTTCGGTTCGCGGCTCAGGTCGAACGCGTCGTGCGCCTTCGGCGCGGTCACTATGTCGAGCGCCTTGGCTGTGTAGGCGTCCATGTTGCTCATTTCGCGGTTAGCGTCGATGTCGCGGCGAAGCGTGTCGAAGCCTTCTAGCAAAGCCTTGCGGTCGTCCAGACGCGTCCGAGGAACTTCACGGGTCAGGCCGAGATTGCGGACAGCGCCAGTCCCGGCCAATTGGAGGGGGCGGTGAGAAGCTCCTAAATACTGAGAGTTTTCGTAACTCGCGGTTCCCGTGTTGTAATCAAGGCTCACGTAGGAGGGTAACTTTGCCTCCGCACTACGAAATTTGCTGACGACCGCGCCGAAGGATGGCCGCTTGGACGCTTTGGGGAAGCCGGTATAGACTTCTTCGAGCTCGTGTTGCATCGGTTCGACAAATTGCACGGTGCGCACCAGTGCTAGTTTGTCGGCGATGGTGGCCTGCAAAGGCATGTGCTCGCAAATATCAAAGCCAGGGACGTTCGTCTTGATCGGCTTGAACTCGCCACGGAAATCGGCTGGAGCATTCGGCTTCAAGTCGTACATGTCCATGTGCGACGGTCCACCGGCCAAACAGACCATGATGACCGCCCGTGGCGACTTTGCCGCTCCTGACTCCGCCCGCAATCGCAGAATGTTCGGCAGCGACAATCCGGCGAGTCCGAGCGCACCGACACGCAGAAAGTCACGGCGATGGACGTTATCGCAGAATCGTCGTCGGCCTCCCCACAGAGTCATCATAATCTGGATTCCTGGTATGCGGTTCGCAAGGTGTCAGGTACGGCGGGGGCGGTCGCTTTCCGATGTTAGCCAGCATAAGCATATCCAAAAAATTAGCAAAGCACAGTGCCTGATCCCGGTCCTTCAAGACGTAAGAGAAGACACTGACGGGCAACAGCGAGCGGTTGTCCACGGACACGAACCCTGTGGCTTGCCCTTGGCGGCTTCCTAGAACGGCTCGCAGCCGCTGGACGGTGCCAAAGATCAAAACGTAATAGCGATTGTCGAGGCTCTCAAGTCGTTGAACTTCGCGGTCATTCAGCAGTTGAACCGCGAAGGTAGGATCGTGTTATCAAGGTAATAAAGGATTTTTAGCTTTTGGCGTTTCTTCACGATGCGAAGGTCTGTGGGGTCGCATGGGATTGCACAAGTCCCGGTTGCCGCGGAATTCGGCTATCGGTTACAGCCACGGCTAAAGAACACTATTGCGATCCGGTAACTTGTGAAAGCAATTTGATTAGGAATTCGGTCCTACACAATGGCTTCGGTATGAGCATTGTTGTTAACCACGTAACCCAATTCGCAACAAAATTCATTTTTCTCTTTGCCCCGCTACGTCGCCGGGTTTCTAATACTCGGCGGAGGGTTAAAGCATGCAATCTCCTGGCGAAGTTACGTTTCTGTTGCAGAAGGCTTGCGGCGGCGATCGCATGGCTTCCGACGAGTTGTACCGGCTTGTCGAAAAGGATCTACGCGCGATTGCGGGCAAGCGGAAGCAGCGCTTTAAGAATGTGCTAGAGGGGTCCACGACCGTTTTGGTGGATGATGCCTTTTGCAAGCTCGTCGGCAACGATGTGACCATCTGGCAGCCAGGCGATCGCGGCAAGTTCTTTTCGTATGCCGCGAACAAGATTCATGACCTGCTCGTCGAGGCCGCCCGGGCGCGCATGGCCCAGAAGCGAGGCGGCGATCGCCAATAGGTCGACGTCAACGCCCTGGATCCCGCCGCGCCGGCGCGCTTGCGCTGGAGGATTCGGATTTCATCATCGACCTGAAAAATGCACTCGAGCGCCTGGACGGCTTTGCTCCCAACGAAGGCCAGGCGTTTCGCATTTACTATTTCCTTGGTTGCACCTTCGATGAAACGGCCGATATTCTTCAAATCTCCGCTACCGAAGTGAAACGCCTTTGCAAAAAAGCCCAAATGTGGTTGCAGCGCGAACTAAAGGATTATCGCCATGAGCCCTGAACAGTGGCAGAAAGTGAGTACAGCGCTCGACCGGGCTCAAGACCTCACCGCGATGGAACGTGGTGCATTCCTGCTAAAGCTTCGTCACGACGACCCGACTCTTTGCCGCGAAGTCGAGTCGCTGCTGGAGCAGTACAAGTCGACAGACTTGTTCGATTCCCCGCCTGCCGACTTGCTCAAGGAAATTCAGCCGACGAACCTAGGCACCTACTCGACTGGTCCGCAGATCCCCGGAGAGTTGCCGTGGCCGAAGCAGGCGGGGCGATTTGTCATCCGCGAGGAAATCGCCCGCGGCGGCATGGGCGCGGTGCTGCGCGCTTTTGACCCGGATATTCAACGCACGCTCGCGCTCAAGATCGTCCTCTCGAAAGTCCGGACCGACTCCGACCAGGAGTGGCGCTTCGTGCGCGAAGCCCGCATCACAGGCCGACTGCAGCATCCAGGAGTGCCGCCGGTCCATGAACTTGGTCGGTTAGAAGATGGCAGGCCGTTTTTTGCGATGAAGCTGATCGTAGGGCGCACATTGGCGGTGTTGCTCGGTACCGGCACGCCGGCCGATGCCCCTGGGCTCGTCGGCATTTTCGAGCAGATTTGCCAGACGTTGGCCTATTCCCACAGCCAGGGGATTCTCCATCGCGATTTGAAACCGAGCAATGTGATGGTCGGCGCGTTCGGCGAAGTGCAGGTCATGGATTGGGGTCTGGCCAAGGAGATGGCCAACGCCGACGGAGAAGTGCCGAGTGCGAGTGAGGCGGCTTCCCTACCCGAGATTACGCAAGCAGGTAATGTCAGCGGCACGCCGGCTTACATGGCACCGGAACAGGCGCGAGGCGAAGTCGATCGGCTGGACGAGCGATGCGACGTCTTCGGTCTAGGCGGCATCCTGTGCGCGATCCTGACGCGCCGGCCGCCGTTCTACGGTTCGACCGCCGACATGGTGCGCAAGTCCGCGGCAGGCGAACTTGGCGAGGCTTTTGCGCTGCTGGATCAATCGAACGCCGATCCGGCGCTAATCGCGATCGCCCGGAAATGTCTGGCGCCCCAGCCAACGGATCGCTATCGCCATGCCGGTGAAGTGGCGGACGCCGTCACGCAGTATCGCGAAGGGGTGCAAGAGAAGTTGAAGGCCGCCGAGCTGGCGCGGGAGAAGGCCCAGGTGCAAGCCGTCGAGGAGCGTCGCCGCCGTCGTCTGACGCTTACTCTCGCCGTCGTGGTGCTGCTCTTTCTTGTCGGCGCTGGCAGCGCGGGGTTGTGGTACCAGCATGAGCAGGCCCAGGCGGAGCAGGATCGGACCCTGCGCGCCGCCGAACAAACGGCTCAGAAAAAATACTTGGAACGGGAAATCGGTTCGGCTCTCGACAAAACCGAAAAGTATCAGGGCGAACTGCACGGCAAGTTGGCCGACCCTCAGCAGGTGGCCCGGCTGTTGTCCAATTTGGACGTCTGGCGGAAACTGCTGGATGGAGCGGCGGCGGCACACGAGAATGCGGTCGCATTGGCCGGCGGCAGCAAGTCGCGCCTGGATCCAGAACTCACGGCTCGGTTGGAGAAGGTCACGACGGAATTGGCGGCCTACCGAAAGGAATTTCAACTGGCCCAAGAACTCGATGAAATCCGCATGAACGCCGATGAGCTGCTGCAATTCAATCCGAACCGCACGAGCTTCGGGGACGACGCCAATCGCCGGTACACCGAGGCGTTCGCGAAGTGGGATCTCGACCCCGCTAGCGGCGATCCTGCCGTCAGCGCCAAGAAAATCCAGGGCATGCAGATGGTACATGTAATCGTGGCCGCCCTCGATCACTGGGCCAACGCCGCCCGCAACCAGAAGCTCCATCCCGTGCGAAAGAACGTCATCGCCATCGCTCGGCTCGTCGACTCCGACCCCTGGCGCGATCAGGTGCGTGACCCCAATAATTGGGCGACGCGACGGCTCGAACAACTGGCCAAGGAAGCCGACGTGGCCAAGCTCTCGCCACAGTTTCTTGCCATGATGGGCTGGCGCTTGTCGGCCTATAAGGTTCCCGCAGCTCCGTTGCTGCGCAGGGCGTTGGTGCATCATCCGAATGACTTTTGGCTCCATTTCACGATGGGATTCATCCTCACCGGCAAACGAGAGGAAGAACTCGCCGCCAGCATAAGGCAGGCAGACACTGCTCAGAGCCGTGAAGATCTGACGGAAATAATCGCCTCCTATAGAACGGCGCTGGCCCTTCGACCCGAAAGCAACGCCACCTGTGTACAATTGGCTTGGGCCCTGAGTTTAATGCACGATACGACCACGGCCGCGGCGTACTACGAACGGGCTCTGGCGCTCAACCCCAATGATGTCATGTCCCATGTGAATCTCGGCGTTATCCTGGCGGACAGGGGCGAATTGAATTCGGCGATCAGCCACTATCGCAGAGCCGTCGAAATCAATCCGGGGTGTACGCTGGCCCACCTCAACCTCAGCGGCGCCTTGAAGACGGCAGGCGATTTGGATGGCTGCATTCGGCACAGTGAAAAAGCTATCGAACTCGATCCCAAGAACGCCGGCGCGATGAGCAACCTGGGCAATGCTCTGAGCGACAAAGGGGATCTGGAAGAAGCCTGTAATTGGCTCAAAAAGGCGGTCGCGCTTGAACCATGCAATCCCATTTTCCACAACAACCTCGGCAGCGTCTTGCAAAAGCAAATGAACTTGGACGAAGCCATTGTTTGCTATCAGGAGGTCATCAAACTCAATCCCCAGTTTCCCCAAGCCTATGTCAACCTGGCCATGATTTATCAGGACACGGGCGCGATCGCTGAAGCCCATCAGGCGTTCAAGAAAGGCCACCAGCTCGGCTCGAAGTTGCAGGGCTGGCCCGACTGGATTGGACCGCGCGTCAAGGAGCTGGAACGCCCTGCCGAGCTGGACAAGAAACTGCCGGCCATCCTCGCCGGTCGGGCCCAGCCCAAAAACGCAGCCGAATTGATGGACCTGGCGGATCTGTGCCGAATCCATAAGCGAATGCCGGCCGCGGCCGCCGGTCTCTTCGGTCGGGCGTTCGCGATGGATGCGAAACTGCCCTCCGCGGGCCAATACCGCGCCGCTTGCTCTGCGCTCGCTGCAGCTTCCGGCGATGGCAAAGATGTGGACAAGCTGAACGAACTCGACAAGGCCAGGCTACGCCAGCAGGCCCTGACCTGGCTGCAGGCCCAAGCAAAGGTCCTGCAGGACGAGTCGCTCCAAAAAGAATTGCTGCAATGGCGCGACGATCCCAGCCTGGCTAGTGTGCGCGATCCACAGCTATTGGCGAAATTGCCGGCGAAGGAACAGCAGGCCTGGCAAGAATTCTGGGCCCAGCTTTCCAAGGCAAAGGCGAGCCGACCGTGAGACCTCGCGGAGAAAAAGCTGGCTGATCAACAAGGTGGAAGTCCTTATTTGCCAATGATGCAACCTCACAGACAATCTGTCTCACTCAGGGTTATTGACATGTTACAATTTATCAATCGAAGGAATACACCGTTCCGCTCGTGGCGGAGCCTGGCTTGTTGGTGCTGAAATAACTGATCGGGTCGTAACTTACCGGGTCGCAGGTCGGCTTGTGGGCGGCGGCCTCCATGCGCTCGAGTTCCTTGAAGGTGGCAGGCGTAATGGCCGCGGCGGCGTTGAGGCTATTAGCGGCGCCGTTGCCGGCGGCGGCCACCACGCCGACGATAACGCGCTCGCCATTGGCCAGCGTCTCCCACACTGGGCTGCCGCTCTGGCCCTTGAAAGTCGGGATCGACGATTGAAGGTACATGATGTCGCCGCCGCCCTGCGACATGCCCGCGATGCGGCCGGCGCCATACTCCATTTGATAGCCGGTGTAGCTGGGGTTGCCGACCGTTGGATAGCCGGCGGTGCTCAGAGCCGTGCCCGCGGGATACGATCCGTGGTTGGAATAGCCGAAGGCCATCGAGCCCGTGCGGTCGCCGATGTTGCGATCGAGGGAGATCAGACCGACATCGTCATCCCCGTAGCCGAATTGGCCGGGATGCGCTCGGTCCCAGGCCATGAAGGTGGGGGACGCCTGCAGCCCGCCGTTTTTGGCTGACTGGGCCATGGCGTTTCCGAACGGCTCGACCAGCTGACCGCCTCTGCCGACGTACTCCGCGGGGAGGACCTCCACCGACTTGGCATAACCGCCGTCGGTTGGCGAATAAATGACGTGGCCGGCCGTAAGGACCTGGAAACTATCCACCATGGTCCCCGTGCCGACCAGAGTGCTTCCATCCGGGAAAGTCGTCTGGATTTTCACGATCGCGTCGAACGCGGCCGAAACCGGGGCGATCGGCGTGAGCGACAAGAGCGAGCGCTCTTCCAAGCTCTCGACGGCCAGACGGGCGGACCGGCTTGATGTCGTTGCCGAGCAGGATCGCTTCTTGCCGAAGATCGAACGCATCGTATTGACGATGGAACCGAACATAGGGAACTCCGTGGTTAGAGGCCGCTGATTTATTTGCCTTTCAACCACTATTCCGCAAAGCGATTGGAATTCGTCTAAGATTCTTGCATCTCACCATAAAATACAACCCTGTCGAGCCTTATGGCCAGACGGGATTGACCAAGCGGGATTTCGGATCGACATAGGGTCACCCTGGCGCCCTTTTTCGCCTCGGGTGCATTTCAGTTGATGAAAAGCCAACTCATGTCGTGGCAGAAGTTGGACCAGGTGACGGTTATTTCAGCGCCGCCAATCGTACCTGGCTTTTGATGGCCCCAGGGATTGCGAAGGGTTACCGACACCGGCTGGGCTTTGCTATCAAGTTGAATGGCAGTGACCGTGTAGTCGTGGCCCGTCACCAGGTCGTCATCTCTTAGGCCAAATCCTGATGTGCCACAGACCACGGCTCGGCCAGAATGGATGGCGTTGTTCAAGTCCACGAAAATGGTCTGATTTGAATTGAATGATAGGTATAAGCTCTTCGTCGCCTGGCCCACGAGAGCCCTTAGCTCGGCCGGTTCCTCCATGAGCCCCTGGATCAAGGATCCTTGCGATTGGTAAAACGCCCGTTCGTATAGGACAGTCCAGAATTCACCACCAGGGGTCTGTGGATCGGTAGTGGAAAGATGTCCATCGAACCGGACGTTTTGAAAGCTCAAGGCTCCAGCGCTGTCATAGAGCCACACCCGAAAGTTGAAATTGCCAATGTAGGTGATTTTCTCATTCAGGGTCAAACCATAGGCATCGACGCCGCGTAAGACCGCTCCCCCAAGGGAAGCCAGGAATTCGCAGTCGCCGCCGGCCCCTTGCACGATGTCACTCAGGACGGTCCCATTGGGGGACCACTTGTCGGCGATGAACTCACCGCCGAATTTGCCGCCGTCCGCGAATTGAACCTTAGCGCCTGGTTTTTCCTCCACCCAGGTGACCGCTGCTGACGCCCCGGTGACCAAGGTATCGCCGCCGCCGGTGAAGATGGTCGTATCGCCCTGTGTACAATCGATGGTTGTTTTGGCCATGATCTCCTGAGCGCCCTTGTCGAGATGAATCTGGCTATTGGCGCCAAAGCCGGAGATGACGATTTGGCCGACTGCCTCGATCGACGCCTGACCGCGGCCGTTGACGAAGATCGGGGTATTCATCACGTACATTTGAGCGCTGAACTGCTCCACGGCGATGTAGTCCGTTCCGCCTGTACCGTAGATATCGATCTTGCCGTTGTCGAGAATGGCGAGGATGCCCTTGGCAGTGGTGTCGCTCACAAAGGACGCGTTGGACCCAGCTTTGTTGAAAGCCTGGACCGCGAAGTCATACTTCGTGTTCGGCTTGAGATTCATCACGGACGCCTGAGTGACGTTGGCCGCTACCGTATTGTAAAGTTGCCAGTTTTTACCAGCCTCACGGTACCAGATCTGGTCACCATCGGCCCCGGACACTTGGCTCCAACACAAGTTAACCTGATACGGGGAAGCGACCGTGTCCTTCAGATTCGTCGGCGCGGCTGGAGCAACGACGATCGGTGCCTCGACAAAATCGGTGCCGGTTATGGAATTGCTACCGGTAAGGGTGACGGCGGCCGAGGCGGGCGATGTAGCAACCATGCCGGTTAGCACCATTTCACGCACCGTGTACGACCCCGGGGCGAGGTTGCTGAAGGTGTAATTGCCGTTCTTGTCGGTGACGGTCTTCTGGTTAACTGATGCGAGGCTGCCGCTGCCTTGGAGTTGAAGAGTGACACCGGCGAGGCCGCCGTGGGGGTTGCCCTGGTAAACCTCGCCGCTGATAGCCCCCAGCTGCGCCGGCTGAACGGAATTTGGGGGATTCCCCGGGTTCACAGGGACGTTTGCCCCCGTCATGGTCAGGTTGAGCGTGAAGTGGATTGTCACCGCTCCGGCCCAGGACCAATCGTTACCGTCGACGATGAAAGTATACGTTCCCGGCGCGGGCACACTTATCCATTTGTAGTAACAATCGTCGTTAGACTGCAAATCCTTGCCAGTGGGATCTTTCAAGTCAACATAAAGAAAGCCAATCGGACCCGGGTTTGTCGTACCGTCGGTGTTATTGATGTAGGTGTTAGCCATCGACGCCTTTATTGTATCACCCTTGTTGAGCGAGATCTTGAAAGACGTCGTCATGTTGATTGGCCCCTTGATGCTGCCGGAGGCCCCCGTTTGTTGCATATAGGGGATTTGCTGAACGTCTGCCGCCATCCGGGGTGCGGCCGTAGCGGGGGTGGCCTGCTGCACGGGATTCATCAGAATCTGCATGCCGGAATTCGAGGAAGCCGACGCCGTGTAGGCCTGTGGCGCTGCCGTAAGTACGGGCATTAAGGGCACATTCGACAACAACTGTCGCTGTTCCAGGTTCTCGATGCTGGGCCGAAACCGCATCAACTGCCGTGTTTGCCGGGCTTGGCGGGCTTGGCCGTGAAATGCCTTGCGGACCGAACGAAGCCAGTTGGTGAGGAACATCGGAATCACTCCGGTTGGTGGTTGATTGTTGTCGCTTCAACCACCAGTCCGCAAAGCCGGCCCATTTCGTCCAAGGACTTTCCATTTTTCTTGATCAATCGACACAAACCGAAACCCCGTATACATTTATGGCAAGATGGTTTTTTGTTGAGAAGAACTGATCTCAGTCTGGCATTTCCAAACGGACTCGGGTCGGCAGTCCACTGTAGTTGTGTGTGTGCTGCAGCGCAATGTAATCCATTTGGAGCCGTGGCCAGGGTCGGTACTCCGATCCCGGTTCTCTCGAATTGCTCAGAGCCTATCCGAAAAAGGGGTCGGGTACCATTGCCGGAACGGCCCGAAGGGTGCTTCGCACAATGGTACCCGACCCTTTTGTCG
>CAWBOY010000006.1:0-1236672 GCA_963790585.1 uncultured Planctomycetaceae bacterium | reverse complement strand
CGTATCGTCAATTATGCGGACGACTTTGTGATCTGCTGCCGTGGTACGGCTCTTGAAGCCGAGGCGGTGATGCGGCGCATGATGTCGAAGCTGCGGTTGACGGTGAACGAGACGAAGACCCGGGTTTGCCGCTTGCCGGACGAGACGTTTTCGTTTTTGGGTTACACGTTCGGTCGGAACTGGTCGCCGAAGACGGGGCGTAGCTACATCGGTCCCCGTCCGGCCGTCAAGAAGATCCACGGGATCTGTGAGGTGATCCGCGATCAGACCAGCCGAACGTGGCAGTGGTTGTCTTGCCGGGCGTTAATAACTCGCGTCAACAGCCGACTGGTGGGCTGGGCGAACTATTTTTGTCTCGGTAACACGGCCCCGGCCATGAAGCAGGTGATGGCGCACACCTGTCAACGGCTCCGTCAGTGGCTGGGTCGGAAGCACCGCGTGCAGGGTACGGCCCGACAGTGTTATTCGGATCGTTACCTGCGTGAGGACCTGGGATTAGTGTGGCTTCCAGGGCGACCGCGACCTCGCGTCTTGTGAGCGAACGCATGAGTTACCTTGTCCGAGAGCCGGATGCCTTAATAGGGCCCGTCCGGTTCGACGAGCGGGAAGTGGAAACGGGGCATGGCCGGGAGATTGAGGCACCGGCCAACGAAAGGGCCGGATACCGCTGGACTCGACCTAAACCACCGCGCCACTTCTCGACTCTACTTCGGATAGGCTCTGAGGCTACACCGGCAACGGATTACCGCCCCCGGTGACGGCTTGCGATTTATTGAACGAACTTCCGATTCAAGACGCTATGTCCAGACCATAGGCGAAAAGGCCTTGCTTATCGTTGTCAACATTGGCGAAGAATTCGTCGTTCACGGCGGTGTTTGATCCCATCGAAGGCGTGGCTGCCGCCGGTTGCCCGCCGTAATGCAGGTTGCTGCCAACAGCCCGCGGGCCGTGGTAGATGTGAAAACCGGTAATAAATTCGTCGATTACGGCCGTGGCTAATCCGATTGAAGGGGCGGACGTCACCGCTTGCGGCGCGTCGTAAGGCAGGCCACTGACGCGATAAGCTTGTCCGTCGTAGTAATAAATTCCGTTGGCCAGCGCCATCGGCGCGTCGTTCTTGTTTGCCAACAGTTGCACGTAGTACGAGCCGAGGTATTGGTGATATGAATTCGTGAGGTCGCCGATTTCCCCGGCCATACCCAGGCGGTTGTCATACCAGCCGGCTTGGCGCGGATCCGTGGCCGTTTCCGCGATTTCGTGCGAGGCGGTGTCGGTCAGCTCCGCAAGCTCATTCGGGTAGCCATAAAGCTGGGCCGTTGGGTTGGCTCCATGGCCAGGGTATGGCATCACAGCATAGTGGATGTAGTGCTGCTGGTAGCCGTAATAGTCGGTACCGACGAAGTAGGAGTGATAGCTGTTGATCGCGTTTTGAAGTGAGGCCATTTTCGCGGCTTGAGATGAGGCCAACAGGAGTTGCCCGGCGAAGCGGGGTGAGCGTGGCGAGGTCCTATCCTTGGCGCGGTTACTTGGCGGACGGCTCTTCGGGGCCGCGATGAACACGATAGGATTTGCCCTTCAATTTCACGATGGTTGCGCCGTCCACGACGCGATCCAACAACGCCATCGCCAGGGGAGCATCGCCCAGGTATTCGGCCCAGGACTCGAAGTCGATGTTGGTCACCAGCGCCGTGCTGACCCGTTGGCTCCGCGCGTCGATGATCTTGTACCACAAGCTGGCGGCCTGCGGACACAGGCTGCGTTCAATGCGGTCCAGACCAAATTCGTCGATGATTAACAACTCGAAGCGGGCATAGAAGCGTACACGGTCGTGGATCGTTTGGTCGGCCAAGGCCGCAGTCAGATCTTCCAGGAGAGCACCGCTGGTCGTGTAAAAGACGCGATAGCCCTGCACGCAAGCGGCCTGACCGATGTTCTGAATCAGCCGACTTTTTCCCAAGCCGGATTGGCCGACGAACACCAGGTTCTGACAGCGGCGGACGAAGTCACAGCCAACCAAGGTTTCAAGTTGCGTCCGTGGGAGCGACGGGTTGAAGCTCCAATCGAAGTCGCTCAGTGGTTTCAGTTCGCGGAAGTGGGCATCCTTGATGCGTCGTTCGATGCTACGTTGGCGACGCAAGCCCGCCTGGTCGGTGAGCAAACGGTACAGGAACTCCAGATGCGAGCGGCCGCTTTGCTCGGCGTCGAGTACGACGGCATCGAGCTGTTCGGCAGTCATGGGGACGCGCAGCGTGGCGAAGTCGGCGAGGATCTGCTCACGCAGAGGTGGCGTCGGTGTTGGTTTCGCTGAACGGTTTTTCTTGGGACGAGGCGTCATTGGCGGCTTCCTCAGGCAAGAGCAAATGCTGATAGTCGCTGGTTGGCCGTGGACCGACCGCGTCGGCACGCAACAACGGGTCCAGCGTGTCACGATGCAGATCGGCCAGTTCCTCCAGGAGCGGCTTGGGCTTGGCGGTCGCGGCAAGGATGCGTCGGATTGCCGCCAAGGAGTAGGCGCCGAAGCGGACGGCACGCTCGAAGGCGGCCTGTACATCTTTGCGTTGGTAGTGGGCTACCACTGCCAACAGTTGCTGGGCCTGTAGTTTGCCCTGGACTTGCTTGGCGAGCAAGCCGTCGAGGAACTGTACGGCCACCGGCCCCAGTTCCGTGAAGCGTTGCCGTAACAGCAGTTCACGCTGGCCGGGGTCGTCGGCGGGATGATGGGTCTTGTTCGACTGGCGAACGCCCGTGTGGGAGCTGGCCACGAGAAGGTGGCGTGCGATCTCCTCCAGACCGATCGAGTAGATGACGACTTCACTCTCGGTGACGCGTACAGGTAGCACCTGGCCGATGTACGTCCACGGCACGGAGTACAGGTTGAGCCGATGGGTGACGTAGCCCTCGACGCTCACGTGGCGATAGATGACCTGGGCGGTGTCGAAGTCACAGGTCGGCAGCGTCAGCAAGTGTGGTTGTTCGTGTTGGTGACGCTGGAGTGGCGTCTCCTTGAAGTCGCGTAGGACACGGATGTCGGCGACGTTGTGCAGCCACCAGGTGGTCACCTCGTTGAGATGCTCGAGGGTGTCGAAGGTGCGACCATTGAGCAAACTGCTTTCGACGTGGAACATCTTTCGCTCGACTTTACCCTTGGTTTGCGGTCGGCGCACGCGGCAGGCTTGTGGCCGGAAGCCGTAATGCGTGGCGAAGGCCAGGAACTTGGGGTTGTAGATAACGCCATCGGCGTCATGACGCAGCACCACGGCTTTGAAGTTGTCATACAGGCAGACCCGCGCGACGCCGCCAAGATGGTGGAAGGCATGTACGTGTTCTCGCAAGGTCGTTGTTAGATCCATCGATTCCACGAAGCGTAGATACTGCCGGCGGGAGTAGCCGAGCAAATAGCTGAAGAGGTACACACGCCGGCGGCCTTCACGTGTAAAGTCGATGTCATAGACGCCGTAGTCCATTTGGGCTTGGATCCCTGGCCCGGTCTCGAAGCGCGGCACGGGTGGCCGCGCGGCGCGTGGCCGCAACAATCCCAGGCGCTGACGTACGACGGTGTACTGGCCAGTGAAACCGCGTGCTTGCAACTCTTCCAAGGCGCGCATGGTGGTGAGATTCGGGTACTTGGCAAGCAACTCCTTCAAGAGCGGCTCGAAGGGATCAATGATGCTGTGGCGTGGACGGGGCCGGGCGACCCGTCCGTCCCGCTGAGCTTGCACCTGTGCCAACGCGCGTGTCACGGCGCCACGCGACAGGCCCAATTCTTCCGCGATGGCACGCAACGACATCCCACTCTGACGCCGTTGCACGATCTCCAGACGCAACGCCTCATTCATGGCAGCCTCATACGCTTGAGGTCCGGTCCCAACACCAACTCCGCCACCACATGGGACTGATCGCCGACACGCGCCAATATCGGCTGGAGGATCTCACGATCCTGCGTTCGCAACTCAAGCACGTTCGGCGTCCGAAGCCAATTCTCCAGACGAGTCAGTGTTTCCAAAGCCTGTCTCAAATGCTTCGCCAGCCAGTTCCCGGCTCCACTCAGACGTGGATCCCGCAATGCCGTCGGCATACCGTTTACCTGAGCCAACGCCTCACGAGGCTTCGCCAGCACGAACGCCGCCTGCTCGTCACTGGCACCTTGCAACAACTCGATCACGCCGCTCACTTCCTGAGCCGTCAACGTCTCCCGGCGCGTCAACTCCAACAATGCTTCCTGGTTGCCCACGGGCAACCGCGTCAATTGACGGGCCAACGACGGACCCACTAATCCCAAACGCAAATCCTCTTTCACCGCCACACTCAACCGCTCCAACAACGCCAGGCGGCGACACACCCAACTCTTGTGTCGGCCCAACAAGTGGGCCGCTTCCACCTGCGTCATCCCATCGTCACGTACCAACCCCTGGACAACCCAGGCCTCCTCCAACTCCCGTACCGGACCCTGACCACGGTTCAACCCCAGAATCGCCGCCTTTGCCGTCGGCTCATCCACCTCCAATACTCGTACGCTCAAACTCCTTAACCCACCTACCTGGCGTGCCGCCGCATAACGCTTGAAGCCGTCGAGGAGTTCCAATTTTTGCTCACGCATACACACCACCACCGGTGACAACTGCCCCCAACGACGCAGCGATCCCGCCATTGCTTCCTCCGCCTCCAAATCGGTCAGGCGATAACGCCGATAGTGCTGGCCCAGGTCGGCAAGCATCACCGGTCGTGAGATACCGTCGTTCCAAGCCATGTACGTACCCTCCACCAAACCTCCCTCTTTCCTCCATTCGAAGAAAGGAAACGGGGGACGCAAAATCGCTCTCGCGACCGCCCGCTCCTCTCTCCGGTTTGGGGTGGAGGCACTTTATCCTGGCTGCTCGCTCAAAAATATCTGCAAAGACTTGGTCACGACGTATCTGGAGGCCGCACACGCTCGGTCACACGTTCCGAACGCCAGCGCCGACGCCGCGACCGATAGCGCGCCTCACGATCCAACACGCGACGTAACGCCAGTCGGCAGGCCAAACTACAGAATCGCTTGCACGATTGTTCATCGGCGATCGGGAAAAGCTCATAACAACCCGGTCGATCGCAGGGCCGCCTGGCAAAATCATCGCACGCAGACCCTGGGCGCTGGCCCTCGCGCGGCAAAGCTTCGTCAGCTGACTCGGTTCGCTGTTGCTGACGCTGTCGCTCGCGATACCGCCGGCTCTGTTCCCGCCGCCGCTCTTGGCCTCGCTCGGTGGACCGATAGCGCTGGCTCGCCTGCCAGCGCCGCCACCGTTGGGCGGCACGGCGACAGGCCGCGCTGCAATAGCGCGCCTGAGGACGCGCCGGCGTGAAGCGTCGCTCACAACCCTTGAGCAAACAACGCCGCGTTCGACGAAGACATGGTGCCTCTGGCCGTTGGCCACAGAAATGCTGAAATGAGGGTGGGCCCAAGGGAGGTCTTGCTCCCGCCGGTCAAGTCTCGGGGCCAGGTTGCGCCTGGCTCCGAGGCGTTTTGGCGCCGAGTGGCGCTGGGAAGTGCTTCAAGCCTATCACAAAATCCCAACCAAAGAACCACGCCGCGTGCTGGCCCGGGACAGTGCACGCCTATGGCCCTCTACGAAAGCGCGCGGCCTGGCCCGCGATCCTGCCTGCGCGCCCTGGCCCGGGCCACCGCGCAATTTTGGCCCCATGCTAAAACGCTGCTGACAGATAGCCGGTGAAACTAGCGCGTGCGCTGCTACTGCCGTCGGAGGCAACAACGTCAACGCCCGGCTGGACGAAAACGACATAGACATTATCAAACCCCGGCTGCATGACGGTGCCGCTGCGGATCGCCTGCTGGACGCTCCATTCGATCTGGCTGTCGGTGATGTAGCTCCCGAGGTTGTAATTGAGAACACGGCCAGCATAAGCAGTACCACGGCCGACGCCGTATCCGGCCCAGGTCAACAAGTCCATGTAACGGCTGTTGACAATGGTGCTGGTGAACCCTTCCAAGCTCCGGGCCATGCCCATGCCGCCGGCTGTATTCCACATCGAACCGAGATAAAGGTTTTCAGCCTCGACATGGGTCAGGACCGTGCCGCCGTGATAGGTGACCGTCGGCACGAGGCGGTTTTCCAGCATTTCCAACGAGGGACGAAACGAGTTCTTGAATGGAGTCGCCATTGTTTTCCCTTTCCGGAGTCGAAGGTTGCGGTTCGCACTTCAACGTCCAATCCGAAAAGCAATGCGATTTCGTCCATGAATTTCCATTTATTGGCGAGGAGTGTAACAAATGGCTGGGGAGGAACGCGAAGGAAGACAAGTCGATTGCCGCAGCGTCAAAAATTGGTTGATTGCGCCGTATACGACTGCTGAGCGCATCTGGCCCAACCTGTCGATGCTTGCTCTAATCCAAAACGGTTGCTATCGGCAGCAGATCCGGCAAAATGACTTTTTCGGCCCCTTGTTCCGGCGGAGTTAGCAAAAAACAAGACGGCTACTTGAAGAAACGGTGCTTGATTTCACTGGATTCAAAGGCAAGCCGGAGATGAATCGCCCTCGAATCAGGCGGTTTATTGTTACGTTTTGGATACTTTTACTAGGAATTTCATGGCACGGAACGTTTGAACCCCTGAAACTAGTGTAGAACAACGGCGGGCTAAGGGAGGTGACGAAATGACTCGGCGCTCGGACGCTCTTTGCTCGCCTAACTTTCCCGAACCTTCACCGGTTACGTGGCGCTAGTGGCACTAATGAGTAGACCGTGAGGAACTCACAGCCACGAGGGGTCCTTTCAATCTTTCAAGAAAACCCGATTTTTTGGTTGTACGATGCCTTGTTAGGAGCTACGATGTCACTGTTTCCGAATTCTCCGCGCGGGCGTAATTCAGTGGTAGAATGCTAGCTTCCCAAGCTGGACGTCGGGAGTTCGAATCTCCTCGCCCGCTCTGAACGTAAGTCCTTTCGTCGTGGCTACTTAAAGCCTACCTTCCTTCGCCGGAAGTGCGACCTGACAGCCTCAAAAAGTCTGTAGCTTACAGACTTTCTGTCTTGGAGCATCTTCATGGCATCGGAAAAGATCCCGCAAATCCGCCGACACAAAACGCACCAACGAGCCTACGTTAGCTATGACGGCGGCAAACGGCAGAAGTATTTCGGCGTTGCCGGCGATTGGCCAAGCAACAAGCGGAAACCGCCCGCTCACGTTCTAGCTGAATATGACGAATGGCTAGGACGCTACCTTGCCCACGGTCGCACCGTGCCAACAGAGCAAGTAGACCGCTACACGGTCAATGACGTACTGCTCGCCTACGACAAGCACGCGGAAGCCTATTATCAACCCGCCCGCGATAACTCGGAATCATGCGAACTGGACAACCTGCGCTACGCTCTGAAACCGCTCAAGGAACTCTTCGGCAGTACCGACGCTGACGACTTTGGCGCCTTGTCCTTCAAGTTGGTGCGTCGGAGTATGATCGACCGCAAGTGGACACGTCGGCATATCAACGGGTGCTGTAACAAGATCGTCCGTCTCTTCCGTTGGGCAGCGGAAGAAGAGATGATACCCGCCGAAGTATGGTATAAGCTGAAGGCCGTTAAGTCGCTCCGCGAGAACACGCCGGGGGTGAAAGAGAAGCCTCTGCCGGAAGGTGTCCTAGATCAGCACGTTCAGGCGGCATTGCCCTACATGACCCGGCCCGTTGCTGCAATGGTACGGCTACAGCTGCTAACAGGGATGCGACCGGGTGAAGTCGTGCGGATGCGAGGATGCGACCTGAAGATAAGCGATGACGGATGGGAGTATAAACCCGGAAGCGACAAGGGAAGAAACGGAGACCATAAGACGTCTCATCTTGGCAAGCAGCGAATCATCGCGCTCGGCCCACAAGCGCAAGAGCTGTTGAGGCCGTGGCTGAAGCCCGATCCTACCGCCTACCTCTTTGATCCGTCTGAAAGCGAAGAAGAGCGTCACGCAGAACGTCGAGCGAAGCGGAAGACGCCTATGACACCATCGCAACGGAAACGGACGCGAGCGAAGATCAAGAGCTGGGGGAGATACTACAAACCGAAAATATACGCCCGTAACATAGCCCGCGCTTGCGTCTTGGCTGACGTGCCTGTTTGGAGTCCAAACAAGCTACGGCATGCGGTAGCGACGATGGTGGAAGAGAAGTTCGGGACCGAAGCGGCCCGCGTCGTGTTGGGTCATAGCAAGGTAGAGACGACGCAACTCTACATCCATCGGGACAAGGCCCGGGCAAAGGAGATCGCGCAGCAGATAGGCTAGAAAGGGGAAACCATGAAGAAGGCAGATGACTGGTTCTTGAAGCGCGTTCGGCTCAAGGAACGCCATCCGACCGATAAACGGGTGGGTACGATCATCGGCGAGGGCAAGCTACGGACGTGGTGGCTTGTCGAGTGGTCCGATGGAAGCAAGAAATTAGCTGCCCAACGGCATCTTGAAATCTTGACAGACGAGGAAGCAAACGACTTGCTACGCGACCAGTGACAACGGAACGGGGTGGATGCTGTTACGGCATCCGCCCCGTTCCGTTGGTGCAATTTAATAATAAATTGATGCAGTTTTTCCCGATAACGGGAAAGCCGGCGTTTGTACAAAATTAAACTGACGCGATGGGGTCGATGCTATTGTGAGCATCGACCCCATTTTTTGCCTTTCCGGAAGATTTCCCAAAATAATCTTGCAACCATCCTCATCATATCC
This sequence comes from uncultured Planctomycetaceae bacterium, assembly GCA_963790585.1. GTDB lineage: Bacteria > Planctomycetota > Planctomycetia > Gemmatales > Gemmataceae > CAWBOY01. Next base: position 1,227,974 of record CAWBOY010000006.1, on the reverse strand, counting down.
TCACAATAGCCAACGGACATAAACGCGACAAAACACGGCAATTGTTATCGCGTTGAACAATTAACATTATGTCTGGCGTGCTATGTCAACGGGTCATAAAGAATTTAGCACCAGCATGTTGCGCCGAAACGCAGATTGCCTACTTCATCTCGCAACGCAATAATCCTCATAAGTGCATCTTGAAACATGAGGAACATTAACAATGTCTATTATTTTGAGCGAAACATTACTCACCTTCGGTCAAGCGGCGAAGCGTCTACCGAAAATCCGGAACGATAAACCAGTTTCGCCGGCGACGATGTGGCGCTGGGCAAGCGTTGGGTTGCGCGGCATCCGCCTGGAGACAACTAAGGTAGGTGGGACCACTTGCACGAGTGTAGAGGCGCTCGAACGCTTTTTCGCGGCCCTGAATGTTGATCGCGTTTTGAAGTGAGGCCATTTTCGCGGCTTGAGATGAGGCCAACAGGAGTTGCCCGGCGAAGCGGGGTGAGCGTGGCGAGGTCCTATCCTTGGCGCGGTTACTTGGCGGACGGCTCTTCGGGGCCGCGATGAACACGATAGGATTTGCCCTTCAATTTCACGATGGTTGCGCCGTCCACGACGCGATCCAACAACGCCATCGCCAGGGGAGCATCGCCCAGGTATTCGGCCCAGGACTCGAAGTCGATGTTGGTCACCAGCGCCGTGCTGACCCGTTGGCTCCGCGCGTCGATGATCTTGTACCACAAGCTGGCGGCCTGCGGACACAGGCTGCGTTCAATGCGGTCCAGACCAAATTCGTCGATGATTAACAACTCGAAGCGGGCATAGAAGCGTACACGGTCGTGGATCGTTTGGTCGGCCAAGGCCGCAGTCAGATCTTCCAGGAGAGCACCGCTGGTCGTGTAAAAGACGCGATAGCCCTGCACGCAAGCGGCCTGACCGATGTTCTGAATCAGCCGACTTTTTCCCAAGCCGGATTGGCCGACGAACACCAGGTTCTGACAGCGGCGGACGAAGTCACAGCCAACCAAGGTTTCAAGTTGCGTCCGTGGGAGCGACGGGTTGAAGCTCCAATCGAAGTCGCTCAGTGGTTTCAGTTCGCGGAAGTGGGCATCCTTGATGCGTCGTTCGATGCTACGTTGGCGACGCAAGCCCGCCTGGTCGGTGAGCAAACGGTACAGGAACTCCAGATGCGAGCGGCCGCTTTGCTCGGCGTCGAGTACGACGGCATCGAGCTGTTCGGCAGTCATGGGGACGCGCAGCGTGGCGAAGTCGGCGAGGATCTGCTCACGCAGAGGTGGCGTCGGTGTTGGTTTCGCTGAACGGTTTTTCTTGGGACGAGGCGTCATTGGCGGCTTCCTCAGGCAAGAGCAAATGCTGATAGTCGCTGGTTGGCCGTGGACCGACCGCGTCGGCACGCAACAACGGGTCCAGCGTGTCACGATGCAGATCGGCCAGTTCCTCCAGGAGCGGCTTGGGCTTGGCGGTCGCGGCAAGGATGCGTCGGATTGCCGCCAAGGAGTAGGCGCCGAAGCGGACGGCACGCTCGAAGGCGGCCTGTACATCTTTGCGTTGGTAGTGGGCTACCACTGCCAACAGTTGCTGGGCCTGTAGTTTGCCCTGGACTTGCTTGGCGAGCAAGCCGTCGAGGAACTGTACGGCCACCGGCCCCAGTTCCGTGAAGCGTTGCCGTAACAGCAGTTCACGCTGGCCGGGGTCGTCGGCGGGATGATGGGTCTTGTTCGACTGGCGAACGCCCGTGTGGGAGCTGGCCACGAGAAGGTGGCGTGCGATCTCCTCCAGACCGATCGAGTAGATGACGACTTCACTCTCGGTGACGCGTACAGGTAGCACCTGGCCGATGTACGTCCACGGCACGGAGTACAGGTTGAGCCGATGGGTGACGTAGCCCTCGACGCTCACGTGGCGATAGATGACCTGGGCGGTGTCGAAGTCACAGGTCGGCAGCGTCAGCAAGTGTGGTTGTTCGTGTTGGTGACGCTGGAGTGGCGTCTCCTTGAAGTCGCGTAGGACACGGATGTCGGCGACGTTGTGCAGCCACCAGGTGGTCACCTCGTTGAGATGCTCGAGGGTGTCGAAGGTGCGACCATTGAGCAAACTGCTTTCGACGTGGAACATCTTTCGCTCGACTTTACCCTTGGTTTGCGGTCGGCGCACGCGGCAGGCTTGTGGCCGGAAGCCGTAATGCGTGGCGAAGGCCAGGAACTTGGGGTTGTAGATAACGCCATCGGCGTCATGACGCAGCACCACGGCTTTGAAGTTGTCATACAGGCAGACCCGCGCGACGCCGCCAAGATGGTGGAAGGCATGTACGTGTTCTCGCAAGGTCGTTGTTAGATCCATCGATTCCACGAAGCGTAGATACTGCCGGCGGGAGTAGCCGAGCAAATAGCTGAAGAGGTACACACGCCGGCGGCCTTCACGTGTAAAGTCGATGTCATAGACGCCGTAGTCCATTTGGGCTTGGATCCCTGGCCCGGTCTCGAAGCGCGGCACGGGTGGCCGCGCGCGCGTGGCCGCAACAATCCCAGGCGCTGACGTACGACGGTGTACTGGCCAGTGAAACCGCGTGCTTGCAACTCTTCCAAGGCGCGCATGGTGGTGAGATTCGGGTACTTGGCAAGCAACTCCTTCAAGAGCGGCTCGAAGGGATCAATGATGCTGTGGCGTGGACGGGGCCGGGCGACCCGTCCGTCCCGCTGAGCTTGCACCTGTGCCAACGCGCGTGTCACGGCGCCACGCGACAGGCCCAATTCTTCCGCGATGGCACGCAACGACATCCCACTCTGACGCCGTTGCACGATCTCCAGACGCAACGCCTCATTCATGGCAGCCTCATACGCTTGAGGTCCGGTCCCAACACCAACTCCGCCACCACATGGGACTGATCGCCGACACGCGCCAATATCGGCTGGAGGATCTCACGATCCTGCGTTCGCAACTCAAGCACGTTCGGCGTCCGAAGCCAATTCTCCAGACGAGTCAGTGTTTCCAAAGCCTGTCTCAAATGCTTCGCCAGCCAGTTCCCGGCTCCACTCAGACGTGGATCCCGCAATGCCGTCGGCATACCGTTTACCTGAGCCAACGCCTCACGAGGCTTCGCCAGCACGAACGCCGCCTGCTCGTCACTGGCACCTTGCAACAACTCGATCACGCCGCTCACTTCCTGAGCCGTCAACGTCTCCCGGCGCGTCAACTCCAACAATGCTTCCTGGTTGCCCACGGGCAACCGCGTCAATTGACGGGCCAACGACGGACCCACTAATCCCAAACGCAAATCCTCTTTCACCGCCACACTCAACCGCTCCAACAACGCCAGGCGGCGACACACCCAACTCTTGTGTCGGCCCAACAAGTGGGCCGCTTCCACCTGCGTCATCCCATCGTCACGTACCAACCCCTGGACAACCCAGGCCTCCTCCAACTCCCGTACCGGACCCTGACCACGGTTCAACCCCAGAATCGCCGCCTTTGCCGTCGGCTCATCCACCTCCAATACTCGTACGCTCAAACTCCTTAACCCACCTACCTGGCGTGCCGCCGCATAACGCTTGAAGCCGTCGAGGAGTTCCAATTTTTGCTCACGCATACACACCACCACCGGTGACAACTGCCCCCAACGACGCAGCGATCCCGCCATTGCTTCCTCCGCCTCCAAATCGGTCAGGCGATAACGCCGATAGTGCTGGCCCAGGTCGGCAAGCATCACCGGTCGTGAGATACCGTCGTTCCAAGCCATGTACGTACCCTCCACCAAACCTCCCTCTTTCCTCCATTCGAAGAAAGGAAACGGGGGACGCAAAATCGCTCTCGCGACCGCCCGCTCCTCTCTCCGGTTTGGGGTGGAGGCACTTTATCCTGGCTGCTCGCTCAAAAATATCTGCAAAGACTTGGTCACGACGTATCTGGAGGCCGCACACGCTCGGTCACACGTTCCGAACGCCAGCGCCGACGCCGCGACCGATAGCGCGCCTCACGATCCAACACGCGACGTAACGCCAGTCGGCAGGCCAAACTACAGAATCGCTTGCACGATTGTTCATCGGCGATCGGGAAAAGCTCATAACAACCCGGTCGATCGCAGGGCCGCCTGGCAAAATCATCGCACGCAGACCCTGGGCGCTGGCCCTCGCGCGGCAAAGCTTCGTCAGCTGACTCGGTTCGCTGTTGCTGACGCTGTCGCTCGCGATACCGCCGGCTCTGTTCCCGCCGCCGCTCTTGGCCTCGCTCGGTGGACCGATAACGCTGGCTCGCCTGCCAGCGTCGCCACCGCTGTGCCTCCCGGCGACAGGCCGCGCTGCAATAGCGCGCTGAGGACGCGCCGGCGTGAAGCGTCGCTCACAACCCTTGAGCAAACAACGCCGCGTTCGACGAAGACATGGTGCCTCTGGCCGTTGGCCACAGAAATGCTGAAATGAGGGTGGGCCCAAGGGAGGTCTTGCTCCCGCCGGTCAAGTCTCGGGGCCAGGTTCGCGCCTGGCTCCGAGGCGTTTTGGCGCCGAGTGGCGCTGGGAAGTGCTTCAAGCCTATCACAAAATCCCAACCAAAGAACCACGCCGCGTGCTGGCCCGGGACAGTGCACGCCTATGGCCCTCTACGAAAGCGCGCGGCCTGGCCCGCGATCCTGCCTGCGCGCCCTGGCCCGGGCCACCGCGCAATTTTGGCCCCATGCTAAAACGCTGCTGACATCCAAAAGTCCTGACGCTCGTAAGAAGTATCCTCTTTCTCCAAATCGCCAGCGTCGTTCACAATGGCGATGCTGCTTTTCTTGCCGAAGGGTGGATTCGTAAGCACCACACTGAATCGCTCGCCCGGATCGCTGGCGAGGCTATCCACGCCAGACTTAATAGGGCAGGGGTCGGCATCAATGCCGTGTAAGTAAAGGTTCATGATGCAGAGTCGAGCCGTGTTTGGGACCAGCTCCCAGCCTTTCACGAACTTCGTCCGCAGATGACGTTTCTTATCCTTGTCGAGCGTGTTGCCTTGATGCTTGACGACATAATCGTAAGCGGCCAAAAGAAAGCCGCCCGTGCCGGCTGCTGGATCGCAAACCGTATCCTCGGCGGTCGGTTGCACGCAGTCCACAATAGCCTTGATGAGTTCACGCGGCGTGAAGTATTGGCCCGCTCCCTTGGGACTTTCCGACGCGCTCTTGGCGAGCAGCCCTTCGTAGATGTCCCCCTTCACGTCGGCCTGCATCGAGGACCATTTCTCCACGTCGATTAAGTCAACAATTAATCTCCGCAATGTCGCTGGATTCTGGATTTCGGGCCGAGCTTTTTTGAAGATTTCGCCGAGCATTCCAGGCTGCTTGCCAAGTTCTTCAAGGCAATGCCGATAGTGGGCCTCGAGCTCGTCACCTTCGCGCTTGAGCAGGCTCTCCCAGCTGAACTTGGCGGGAACGATCGGAGGCCGGTTGTAAGGCGGCTTCGTCTGCTCATCGGCCATCTTGAGGAAGAGGAGGAACGTGATCTGCTCTGTGTAGGCCATGTAGGATAGGCCATCGTCTCGCAGAACATGGGCGAAGTTCCAGGCTTTGTTGACGATTTGTTGGGTGTCGTTGGTGGACATATTTGGTGTTCGTCACGTCGCGGATTGACGATTCGTCAGCTAACGTCGATACTTCAGTTAGGATTGGGGAACTCGGTCGGCGAGTAGCCTCGGCGGAACGTCGTGGCTACTCGCTTTGATAAAACCTCCCATTTCGATCATTCGGTAGACTTGAGTATCGCAAGCACGTGCAATTTATTCCGAACACTGACCATCGCCACATTGACGCGGTACTCTTCATCAAGCGCCTGAAGAACATCCTCGAGAAATTCTTCCTCGAACGTACATTCTCTTGCTGTGTTTTCTCCCTCGATTTCTCGAAGCGTGAAGGTGCGGCTATCTTTGTCCAGCTCTCGAATTCGTCCAGTCAAGCGTAAAAACTTCTCACCGCCAGGGGGCAGGGCACTGAGGGCCGTCGTTGCTCGTTTTCGCATCTCTCGGGTAAGCCGGATTGGATGAACTGGCGAGCGAACTAATGTGCCCTGAATCTCTACTTCGCGCAACGGCCCTTGAGATGATGGCGAAATCGACTTGATAGCCTGCAAAATCACGCGACTTTCTTCGGGGTCACTTGCTGGCCCGGCAGGGCGCTTTAGAGCGTCCTGTGAATGAAGCCAGTCAAGCCCCGTTTGAAGCAAGGTGCCAATCTTTTGCAGGATAGTTGCTTCCTGTTCGATCGCCGTCGCAGTCACTTCCTTAAACAATTCGGGCGGTCCAGAAAGGGGAGAGCGAAAAGCAATCTCGAAACTACCAAAGGCCAGACGCTGTGTAGGTAGGTCGAACATCCGCTTGAGAAGTGCCGACGGGCGGCCGGTTTGGGTTGGCTGCTCTAGGACATATTCGGCCAGCAGCTTGACAGCCTTTTGAACGCCCTCGACTAGACCACGCACGACACTTCCGGGAACACGCCCCTCTTGTATGTCCACGCCCACGGCGCGAAGACTGATAAGGGGCTCAAGGGATGGCAATAACATGGTGCCCATATAGGGCAGGATGTCATCGGGTATATCGGCGATGCGTGTGAGCCAGGTCCGCAAAGCATCGCTCTTAGGCGATATGTCAACAACCCATGCTCGTGGCTGATCCAAAGCGTCTCGGAGCGTCAGCTCACCTTGCTTCAACCTTTCGGTCAGCTTCTCCGAAAACGGAACCACGATAAACCGCGTTGCGTCGCCATCCTCATCGCACCAATGCGCCAAGCAAAGTTGTGCGTCCTTGTCACGGTGCGTGAACGTCCGTGGGCCGTCGAAGTCGTAAAGAATTTCGACGGGCTTGAAGGGCTCAAATAGCCCATTGTCTACACGGCTTCCCACAACATTCCACATCTCAGCCAATTTCCTCAATCTCTGTCTCTGTAAACAGCTTTAGTCGGTCTACGCCCACAAATGTCCACCATGTCGTGTGCGTCGGCTGTTGGCCCTTGGTCAGCTTTGTTTTTCCCGACTCGCGTGTCAATATGGCCTTGGCGATGAACTTTCCCAGTTTCGGGTATGCTCGATGCTGGTGTTCGGCATCCTCCTTGGTGCGAAACAGAGACAAACCGCAACGAAGGCACGGCGGAGCGTTTGGGAGTTTTCCCGTTTCATGGTGGCTCAAAAAGTCTTCTGCTGTCAGTACGGCCGATTTCACGAGTCGGAACGTGTCACCAGCAGCGTCTTCCGCGTCGTTGGGTGGACAACCCTCGGGCCAATCGGGCGGGAACTTCATACGGTCGGTCTCCTTACCATCCTCTATATTAGAAGAAACGTACCATTCCATGTCAGGTTGGCTTGGTCGAATCGTGTCCATTAGGACGGGAAGACTCCTTACGCCACGCCTTGGTTCGCGCAAACGGTTTTTCTAGATCGCCCTTGCGACCGCCTTGATCGGTACGAATCCGCTCCAACAACACGCTCGCCGGTTCATCCCCCGGGTCTTGCGGCACCAGCTTCCCCTCAAACGCTTGTTTGAGGATGCTCTGACGCAGACGGGCGGCGCGGAGTAGGCCATCTAGGAGATGGCCATCGTCGCGCAGAACATGCGCGAAGTTCCAACCTTTGTTGACGATCTGTTGGGTGTCGTTGGTACTCGTGAATTACCAAAGCCTCTGCACGCCGTAAGCGTCAAGTTGTGGGTCGGCACTGACGATGGGAATGTTCTCGTAACCCGCTTGGGCTATCAGCATTCGGTCGAAAGGATCTTTATGGTGAAATGGCATGTCGATCAGCCCCGCCATGTGTTCGTCCGTAATCGGCAACAACTCGAAGTTGTTCCGCAGCATGTGCATGTGGATGTAACCTCGATACTGCGATCCGAGGTCGAGTTTTTTCCGACTCACCTTGATAGCGATTTCCCACGAGCTCGCGGGACTGATCAGCTTGCGGTTGGTTGGATCGCAGATAGCAGCCAACGCCACGGCACTCAACCGAGGATCGGCCCACCAGAACCATAAGAATGTATGTGTGTCGAGGAGCAGGGTCATTCCATGTACTCCGCGAAGTCTTCGAGCGGGGCATCGAAATCGGGGGCCATCCAGTGCTGGGTATCTTTGGCTGTTCCCGGTTGGCACGGCCAGCTTGTGCGAGCGGGTTTGGTCACGACCGCTTTGGGTTCACCCTTGACGGTCAACACCAGCTCCTCGCCCGGAACCATTCCGTCTACAAGCTGAAGCAGGGAGCCAACGGCAACATCGAACGGCAACTTGCGCGGCATCGTTATTCCTCCAGGTTTACTGTCTTCGACACTCGGCGACCCCGACGAGTGCGAGACTTATCATCCATTTTATCACCATTGGCACGCAACCGCTCCAGCAACGCGCTCGCCGGTTCATCCCCCGGGTCGTGCGGCACCAGCTTCCCCTCAAACGCTTGTTTGAGGATGCTCTGACGCAGGCGGGCGGCGCGGAGAAGATCCCCTTCGATCTGACGCACGGCAACAGCGATGGTTGAGAGCCGCTGGTCCACATCATCGGCGATTTCTTTCTGTTCCGCGAGAGGTGCTAATGGAAATGGAAGAGCCGAGAATTTGGCTGCGCTGAGATGGTTAATGCCAACGCCAGCCGCTACCTTTGCAAACAGCTTGTTCATGTAATAATAGCGGAACACCGTCAACGGATACGCGCTCGGCATTCCTTCGGGACGAAGCCGAATCACCGTGTTTTGAAAGCAACAATTCTCAATCTCGCCATTCCAGACAACGGGCTTGCCTACTTGGTCAGGGCTCCCGGAAGCTTCCGAGAGTAGAATGTCGCCAGGATGTAAGCGGTAGGTTTCTAACTCTCTCGGTTGGAACTCCATATCCAGAATATCATCGAGCGCTAAACCAGCTTCGGTAAGGTTTGCCGCTCGAATGTATTTCGTCGGGAACTTGTCACTTCGGTTTTTGGGGGAGCGTTGTCGTCCAAGCTGCACATCTCCGAGTTGCTCCACCCTCGCCCAACACCACCCCTCCGGCAACTCCGGCAGCCCCGTCGTGTCCGGCGGCGACGGTTCGATATACTTTTCACGCCAGCCCTTCGGCGGCGGCTTGCCGGCGGCGGTGAATTTGGCGAGCTGGTCGGCTTCCCATTTTTGGCGGCGTTCGGTCAGGATCCGTTCGAGGAGCTTCGCTGCGGGTTCATATGTAGACGCGGCATCTTGCCGCGTGTCTTGGTCTGAAAGAACGCGGCAAGATGCCGCGTCTACGCGCCAGGCTTCCGTGAGCTTGCCTTCGACGGCGGCTTTGAGGACGGCGGCACGGTAACGCTTCAAATTCGCCTTCGCCCGCTTCAGTGCCGCAACCCCGGCATCCAGGTTGGAGAAGAGTTCCTCGATCTTGGCGACGATGCGACGTTGTTCGTTAACCGGTGGTACACACACATAGAAAGCCTTAACTTCGGGAAAATAGATGGTTGTGTGTGTGGTTCCCTTTCCGAATCTGCGTATGTCCTCACCTTCAGCCATCAAGGCATACATCAGGAAATCTGGCAGCAGCGCATCCGTGCAGACCCAATTTACAAAGTCTTGGCTAGTCGCCATTTCACGTCCCATAACGAAAACGTAGCCAACGGAGGCAGTCCGGGAAAGGCATACCGTCCCTACCGGAAGCACACGAGCCGCAGAATTGTCAATTCCCAGCTGAGTAACTTTTTGAATTGTTTCAAGAATCGTTCGCCCGTGATGCAATCTTGCATCCTTAATGCCAATCCATTGGATTTCGCCCCCATCCCAATATTCTGGATGAGTGCGGCTCGGCGTGTGACCAGTTTCGAGACGGGCGATGTCGGTCAGTAATGTCCACGCCCAACCGGGCGGAGATGGCGCATCCGCCTTCCCCACGCAAACTGCATAACGCCCCGGAATGATACCCGTCGTTGCCGCTCGTCCGCTCATGCCGCCAACCTCAAATTGAGTTCATCGAGGATAACGGTACGCGTCGCGTCGAAGAAAGGGATCGAATCCGCAAGAAACGTCATTGGATTAGCTCCTCCCTAGGCGTTCCCGCTGAATCTCCTCCAAAATCCGATCGTCCTCCGCCGACCAGTCCACCGCCGACGCCTCAGCGCAACGACGGATCCCATCACCCCATGTCTGATGACGCGGAATGATCCGGAGCGAAATCTCGACCTCTTCACCTTCCGATAGGCCCGGATTCTCTTTGAGCTCGATCACGTTGCCATGAATCACACCAGTCAATGTTTTCATGGTTTCTCCTTCACGCAGCCAGACACAGGTTCAATTCTTCCAGTATCTTACCAAGTTCCGCGCCGAACAATTCATACGCCCGCCCGAGTCCCCCAAACCTGTTGAATGGCACCTCTTCGAGATCGTCTTGCTCGATATTCAGACTGCTGGCGATATGGTCTTTGATGGCATCAAGCCATTTGCGCTGATCGGCGGTGAACGTGACGCCCGCCGTCTGCTTTTCGGCCAGCCACTGTTGATAGCGCTCGGCAACCGTCATGCCGACGGGAGCGAGCGGCGTGTTTGGGTCGATCGCGTGGCGGACCAGGGCGATCAAATCGACGAGCTGTTTGCCGCCCTTGCCGCGCACCTTGTCCGGCTCGACCGCTTCATAGGCTTGCCAGAGTCGCGAGAGCGATTCAGGCCGGTTCGGATCAACGTAGAACGGCGGCTGGTTTAGCTTGGTCGCCAGCTCCTTGATATGCCGGTGCCGCAGGCCGGCGCGATAGGGCAAGCTATACAAGACCTGTAGTGCTTCGATCTCGTCTTTGTTGTCCTCGATGAACTTCTTGAAGCTGGTCAGCATCGAGCGGGCTTTTTCGAGGGCGGCCACGTCGAAGCCAGCGCGGAGCAATTTATCGGGCGTCTGCTCGTCGATCACCTGATCGAGATCGCGCCGGGCCTCGGTGAGCTTGTCGCGGAGCTTGGGATTGTGGAACGGTTTCAGAGCCTTGGACATTTGCTCGTGTTCCACCTCGTCGAGCTGTTTTTCAGTCGGTTCCCACGTAGACGCGGCATCCTGCCGCGTTTGCAGCTGAGGAGACAGCGTGTACATGTCCTGTGGGAGGCCTGACGGATTTTGAAGGATGTACTTCGTTATCCGCTCAAGAGACTCAGGAGACCGTACTATGTGGTCGAACGATTCCTTTTGCCAGAATGTACCAGTCCGCTTGAGCAGCTTGTGGATCGCATTTGCAGTAAAGGATTTCCACGAATGCAAAATGTTTGACAATTCATGCTCTCCGATCGGAGTAACAACAACGTGGACGTGATTGGGCATGACGACCCACTCATGTAAGTGATATCGGACACCTTCAAAGTGATTCAGAGCATGTACAAGGATTTGGCGCACCTCAGGAAATTTTAATAGACATTCACCGAAGCCGGCATCGAGCCATTGCTGAATTCTCTCGGGGAATAAGCGGGAATACTCGCGTTTTTCATCGAGCGTATGCGGTTCAGGGTGTCGTATAAGCCAGGCATCTCGCTCCGTTCCCCATTGTTGGAGTTTCACCTGAGGAAGGCTATCAGCGGTCCGAAATGTGACAAAATAAGTTGTACCGGGCTGACGAAAATGCGGGAGATTACCATCCAAAACGGCAATGGGCGCGGACGGATCAAAGTAACCGATCTCGCTCGTAGACGCGGCAACTTGCCGCGTGTCTTCGTTGTTAAGAACGCGGCAAGATGCCGCGTCTACATTAAACAGTCGGGCGGCGGCTTCTGCTATCATTTCCGGATCGATGCTTTGCAAAAGTCCCGCGCTCAGCGCGGCGATCGGTTGGCCGGCGATTTTCTCGATCTCCGCCCGTTGCTCGTCGGTCAGCTGTTGATCGAGCTTCGTCAATCGATCGGCCAGGGCGGAAACGAGGTCGGCTTCGACGGCCCCTTTGCTCGCCAGATCGAGCAGGGCGGCCAGGGCCACGTTCGGCTTGCGGTCGAGCGGCTTGTTCGTCGATTTCAGGCTTTCGCAGACGCCGACGGCATCGACGATGACGAAATGAGTCTTTTGCCGGCTATCGGGCGTAACCTTTTGCATGAGGTCCGCATCGATGACGCGACAGCCTCGGCCCTTCATCTGCTCGAAGTAGGTGAGCGAGCGCACATCACGCAGGAATAGCAGACATTCCAGAGGCTTGACATCCGTTCCCGTGGCGATCATATCCACCGTGACGGCGATACGTGGATGAAACATATTGCGAAACTCTTTCAAGCGCTCATGCGGCTTGTCCGACTTGGACGTGATCTTGGTGCAGAAGTCGTTCCCCTTGCCGAAGACCTCCCGAATCGTGGTAACAATATCGTCCGCGTGTGAATCGGTCTTGGCGAAGACGAGCGTCTTGGGAACTTTGGTCCGGCCCGGAAAGATCTCCGGCAGCCGTTCTTTGAACGTGCGGATGACAAGGCGAATTTGGTCCAGGTTCACGACGTCGCGGTCGAGCTGTTTCGCGCTATAAACGAGATCCTCATCAAGCAGCTTCGCCTGCATCTTTCGCGTTCTGCGGTCGCGATGGGGCACGAACACTTTCGGATCTTTGACGAGTCGCGCGCCGTTCTTGCTGATCTCGGTCTCGATGCGAAAGACTTCGTAGCCAACGTTGACTCGATCGATGATGGCCCGTTCTTGATTGTACTCTTGCACGAGGTTTTGATTGAAGAAGCCGATCGTCTGCGGCGTCGGCGTCGCGGTCAAGCCGATCAGGAAGGCATCGAAGTATTCGAGGACCTGGCGCCAGATGTTGTAAATGCTGCGATGGCATTCATCGACGACGATGAAGTCGAACGTCTCGGGCGGAACCTTGGCGTTGTAGACGACGGGCAACGGTTCTTTGAGGAACGAGCTGGCCGATTCAAAGAGGGAGCCTTCCTCGTTTTCCTCGGCAAAGTCGTCTTCGCCTTTTAAGATCGAATAAAGGCGTTGAATGGTCGTGATGCAGATTTTCGCCGGCGGGTCGATGGTGTTGCGTTTGAGCTGCTGGACGCCATATTCCTCGGTGAACTTGTAGCCGTTGTACGGGCTTTGGAACTTCTGAAATTCGTCGAGCGTTTGCTTGCCAAGGTTGTTGCGATCGACAAGGAACAGGATGCGCCGCACTTGGCGAACCGGACGAGCCGATAGCAGAAATTGACGGCGGTGAATGTCTTCCCCGAACCAGTCGCCATTTGAATGAGAGCGCGCGGCTTGTTGTTTGCGAGCGATTGATCGAGCTTTTGAATGCTCTCGATCTGCGCCCGCCAGAGATCCCGCTCGTTGATCGCGGGCATCGTGCGGAGCAGCGTCCGCACCTGATGGTCGAGGCCGACAAGCCGGACCAGCTCGCCCGGTTGATGGAACGAGAAGACGGTCCGACTCCGCGAGTCGATTTCGAGCGTGTTGCGAAACAGTGTCACGGCCCCAGTCGATTCGTAGGCGAACGGCAGCGGCAGGCGATGGTGAGGCAAGATCTTCGGTAAGCCGTCCAGGTATTTGCCTGTTTGCGTATCGATCCCGAGCAGCGAATGACCCGCCGGCTTGGCTTCGACGATGCCGATCGCCTTGCCCTCGGCATAGAGCATGTAATCCGCAAAGCCGGTCTTGAGCGGAAACTCACGGACGGCAACACCGGACCCCGCCGAGATGTTCATCTCTTCGAAGTCTTGAACCTTCCAGCCGGCTTGATCGAGCTGCCGGTCGATCTGCTGCCGGGCTTTCTGTTCGGGCGTCAACGTGGCTACTCCAGTGAACAATGTGTGAGAGTTGGGCGGCGACAGCGAAAAAGTATCAGAACGAGAATGGCGTTTGCGAGGGATTCAGTAGACACCAGGTTATGCATTAGAGCAATTGAAATGGGTGCTTTCCGCGTGGCGTGGTCTAAGTTGGCTCGCGGGCTGCTGCGCGGATATAGGTGTCTCCTTCGATATTCTCGACCGTGCATGAATCGAGTGCCAGGGCCTCGGCCATTTGGCCCACGCCATTGCCACCGACTGGGGATAGAGCGGTCGCTCCGCCGACGATTTTTGGAGCGATGAAGATGTGAAACTCGTCGATTTCCCCAGCGTCGATGAAGGCACCCAAGACAGCGGCGCCGCCTTCGATCAGGAGATTGGTCATGCGGCGGCGGCCCAACTCGATCAGAAGAGCTTCGAGCGATGGTCGGCCTTGGTCTGTGAGGCGAAGGACTTCGCAACCGAGCGATTCCAAGGCGTGGACACGTTCCGATGGAACATCTCCGGTAACAATTAGTGTTGGAATTGTTTTGGCAGTGCGGGCCAAATTGGAAGTCGGCGGCAGTCGGCCATTGCTGTCGAGAACAATGCGCGTCGCGTTTCGCGGGCCGGGAGGTCGCGCGGTTAATTGTGGGTCGTCGGCGAGAGCGGTGCCGATGCCGACGAGGATGGCGTCCATCTTGCCGCGTAGTTCATGGACGCGCTGGCGTGAGGCAGCATTACTGATCCATTTCGAGTCGCCGGTGCGGCTGGCGATTTTGCCATCGAGAGTCATGGCCCATTTGGCATGGACCCACGGTCGGCCTGTAGCCAACAATTTTAGATAGGGCGCGTTGAGGCGTTTTGCCTCGGCTTCACAAACACCTGTAGTCACGTCAACGCCGGCGGCCCGCAAGAGCGCCGCGCCTTACCGGAAACGAGCGGAAACGGATCGCTCATGGCCGCGACGACACGGCGAACCCCGGAACGCACTACCGCGTCTGTGCAGGGCGGCGTCTTACCACGATGGCAGCAGGGTTCGAGCGTGACATAGAGCGTCGCTCCGCGTGCTAATTCCCCGGCCGCCTCCAGGGCAAAGACTTCGGCATGAGGGCCGCCATCGCGCTGATGCCAACCTTCGCCCACGAGTTGGCCATCGCGCACGACAACGGCGCCGACCAACGGATTCGGCTCGACGAAACCTCGGCCTTGTTTGGCGAGGTTGAGAGCGCGTTGCATCCATGTTTCGTCGGTGGTCATGGTTGGTTCAAGAGTCTCAGGTTATCTCGCGGATCATGTTACACCCGTCGAGACGCAGTACCATAAATGTACCTCCTTGCTTCGGGAGGCTAATGTAGGATTCGGCCTAAGAGCCTATCCGAAGTAGAGTCGAGAAGTGGCGCGGTGGTTTAGGTCGAGTCCAGCGGTATCCGGCCCTTTCGTTGGCCGGTGCCTCAATCTCCCGGCCATGCCCCGTTTCCACTTCCCGCTCGTCGAACCGGACGGGCCCTATTAAGGCATCCGGCTCTCGGACAAGGTAACTCATGCGTTCGCTCACAAGACGCGAGGTCGCGGTCGCCCTGGAAGCCACACTAATCCCAGGTCCTCACGCAGGTAACGATCCGAATAACACTGTCGGGCCGTACCCTGCACGCGGTGCTTCCGACCCAGCCACTGACGGAGCCGTTGACAGGTGTGCGCCATCACCTGCTTCATGGCCGGGGCCGTGTTACCGAGACAAAAATAGTTCGCCCAGCCCACCAGTCGGCTGTTGACGCGAGTTATTAACGCCCGGCAAGACAACCACTGCCACGTTCGGCTGGTCTGATCGCGGATCACCTCACAGATCCCGTGGATCTTCTTGACGGCCGGACGGGGACCGATGTAGCTACGCCCCGTCTTCGGCGACCAGTTCCGACCGAACGTGTAACCCAAAAACGAAAACGTCTCGTCCGGCAAGCGGCAAACCCGGGTCTTCGTCTCGTTCACCGTCAACCGCAGCTTCGACATCATGCGCCGCATCACCGCCTCGGCTTCAAGAGCCGTACCACGGCAGCAGATCACAAAGTCGTCCGCATAATTGACGATACGCGCCTCAAGACGATTGGCATGCCCGTTTGTCTTCCAGCCCAGCACGAAGCGACGCATGTAGAGATTCGCCAGCAGCGGCGAGAGCACGCCCCCTTGCGGGGTGCCGCGACCCTCGTCCTTGTTGCGAGTCGTTCGACGCTTGTCCCCACGATCTCCAAGGTCTTCCACCGGTGCCTCCAACCAGCTTTTGATCAGGGCCAGTAGTAGCCCGTCACTAAGCCGTCGGCTCACCGATGCCATTAACTCGGCGTGGGGGATGCTATCGAAGTACCCACTCAAGTCCGCATCGACAATCTCCGTATGCCCGTTGTCTAGCAACAATTGGACCTGCTCGATCGCGTCCAGAGCGCTTCGGCCTTGCCGATAAGCAAATTGTTCCGGCTGCAAGTCCGCCTCGAAGATCGGCTCCAAGACGAGCAACACAGCCATCTGCACGACACGGTCGCGGATCGTTGGAATGCCCAACGGTCGCTGTTTGCCATCCGACTTCGGTATGTACACCCGTCGGACTGCTTGCGGGCGATACGCTTTGTTTCGGAGTTCTTCCGTCAGTTCACCCAGCCAACGGTCCAGCCCGTACTCCTTGATGTCCGTGAACGTCTGGCCATCCACCCCCGCCGCGCCGTCGTTAGCGGCACAGCACAGGTACGCATGGCCCAGCACATCGGCCCGGTACACCTTGTCGTACAACGCATAGAACCGATAGGTGGGTGCTCTCTTCGCTTTGGCATGCAACGTCTCCTGGAGTTTCCGAACCGTATCGGGAGGTGTTAGGCTCATCACCAATCTCCTGGCTCTCTTTCCTTCGGACGCTGTCCTTGAACCAAGGCCCCTTCCCTCCACCGGCGTTACCCGGCTTCAGCGGTACTACGAGCCTCTCCGCCACCCCAAGCGGCCCGGCCTGTCCCTCGCGGGCGTCCGGTTGGCACTGCTGCCACCGCAGGGGGTTTCCCGTGTTGCGTTAACTTTCCTATGCCGACATGCCGTCGCCATTACCCCGGTGGCAACGCGGGTGGGGCTAAAGTCGTTCCCCCTGTATCCTCGCGTCTGCGGCCTTCCCCATCCCTTTGCTGGGTCGGCTACCACATTACCCGTTTCGAGGCCTGCTCAGCGTTCACTCACGTTACGGCCTGCCTGCTCGCGGAGTCGCTCAAACGACTCTTTCCATCGAAGGCTTCGACAGTTTCGTTACCTCCACTGCCGCTCCGATTGCTACCGGCTGGAACGACCAGTTGCCGGGTGGGATTCGCACCCACTGAAAAGTCACGCCTTGGCACGGCGCACAAAGGGAACGGGCACCATTGCCGGAACGGCCCGAAGGGTGCTGCGCACAATGGTGCCCGTCCCCTATTTCGGATAGGCTCTAAGTGCTTGCCCTGCCAAGAGTTAGCAGAAATGTATTATGTATTTTATTGCGCTTGGTAGAAGGCGCAATAAAATGTGTCTACCCCAGAGCCAGCTAGACAAGCCCGAGCACATCAGGCGCGAGATGTTATTGTTTTCACCAACGCATCTCGACGCGCGGCAATGGCAGATGCAGATTGCGGCGTTGGTCGAGCCGATACATGATTGCCGCGCTTACCGCACCGATCAGACTCACCCAAAATGTCAATTTCCACCAAATCGTTCGACTCACGGCGGATTGCGCCAGACGAGTCTTGATCGCGATAATCTTCTTTTGCTTGCGGCTTAAGTCCTTTGCATCCTTGGACTGATCCTTGATCTCTTTCTCTTTTGCCTGTTCCAGTCGCGTACATTGGTCGGCGACATGAGTTTCCAGGCCGAAGCTCATTACCGATTGCAAAGCCAGGAACAAAAACAAAAAGATATTCGACGCCGCGACGATGCCCCAGCGCCAGGGCCAAATCGACCGCAGCTGTGGCAAATGTATATTCGTCAGTTCGAGAACGAGGCACCCGACAGTGGCGATCAGCACGAAGAAATACAAAATTGCATAGAAGATCATCAATACGCTTGGCCCTGCCTGGTCAACTGCGACAGGGAGATCTTGGAGCTCGCGCTCGTTTTCAACATCAGTATCAACCGGATTGCCGCCAATGATTGTGTTCCAACCTAATTGCCACGAGATCGGATAGCTGCCCGCCGTCATGGTTACCCACTGAAAGAACAGCAGGAAAAACACGAGCAGGAGCGCCACGGACGGTATCCACTCAAATACGCGGGGACTCAAATAAAACCCGGCCGACCGCGTGTAATCGCCCAGCGGCAACGAAGGCGCCGATGGCGAATGCGACGGCATGTGAGCTTTGCTTTCCGCCTCATGCATCGGCGGCGGAGTGGTAGGCCAAGGTCCGGCCGGCGGCGCTGGCGGTGCCGGATCTTTGAAGGAGTAGACTTCAGCGCCGGGCGCCGCGGGTGTGGGCGTCGATGTCGCCGGCGACACAATGGGTGACGGCAACGGATCGTTAGCGGATGGTAGATTGGGAACGGTGAAGGTGCCGTTGCAGAGCGGGCACTTCATCAGCTGACCGGCGTATTGCTCGGCGACGGTCAACAATTTCTGACAGTTCGGACACTGTAGATTCATGGATTACTGCCCTGGATGACGGGGATCCCGCCAGCCCCAAAAGTGAGGCTGGGTTAACAGACTTATATCCCGCTCTCGCGCTCGGAATCGAAAGAGCTGCCGGAGTCTGTCTTTTGGTACGCGAGGAATGCGTCAGGAAGATAATCGAGAAGGTCGGTCGCAATCAATGAGACTTCGCCCAATTTGTCGCGGGCCAGGTCGCCGGCGCTGCCGTGGAGGTAGACGCCGAGTTGTGCGGCGGAGAAGCAGTCCAGACCTTGTGCGATGAGCGCGGCGATCAAGCCGCCGAGTACATCGCCGCTGCCGCCCTTGGCCATTCCCGGGTTGCCTGAAGTGTTGACATAGGCTTTTCGGCCGTCGGTGACGATGGTGCCGTGCCCCTTGAGAACCAGAATTACCCCGTATTTCCGCGCATAGTTGGTGGCGAGAGTGAGCCGGTCCGCTTGTATCGTCTTGATGTCGAGTGATCCGATCAGGCGCGCGAACTCACCCGGATGTGGCGTTAAAACCAGCGGTCGCCGTGCCATGGTCAAGAGCTGCGGCAATAAATTGAGCGCGTCGGCGTCGAGCACGAGCGGAATCTCGGTTTGCTTGAGAACCGCCTTCAGAATAAAGACCAAGTCCGGGCTTTGACCCAAACCAGGTCCCATCACCGCCGCCGAGGCGACGCGCATCGCCTCGATGATTTGGCTGGTAGCATTTTTGGAGACGCGCCCATAGTCGTCTTGCAGCAAGGGCAGAGTCATATAGCACGGGTTCGCCGCCGCGAGGGTCGGCACGATTTCTTCCGGCGCGGCCACGCGAACAAGACCGGCGCCGCCGCGCAGAGCACCCAAAGCGCACAAAATCGCCGCGCCGGACATCCCGCGACTGCCTGCGACGGTAAAAACCAATCCAAAATTGCCTTTATGCGAATCGACCGGTCGAGGTGGAAGTACGGGAAGTGTGCGGATCAAATCGATTGTAGGAGATTCAGTAGGTTGCATAATCGCGCCCAATTCTGGCATTTGTGGGAGCTGGGAGCGCCCCCACCGGAATGAATGCGGGTCGTCCGAGACTCCCGCCAAGTGAGCGGGATTATTTTATCAACTCAATCCTTGTCATCATCCGGGTAGGCGTCGGGAAGCTGATTTCGCTGCACGGGCTGCGCGGGGTTGCCCGCGATGGGGTAATCCGCCGAATCGCCGAAGTCGCGATCAGGCTGGGCCTTGCGTAGCAAGCCTGCCATGTCCGATTTGTCGAGATGCTGGGTATGTTCGCCTTCTTCCATGAATGGCGCGAGATCCGGGCCCAGGTGAATGCGGAATTTGCAATTGGCAATGCTCAGCTGATCGTTCGGGAGTAGCGCGGCCCGGCGCACTCTGTGACCATTGACGCGCGTGCCATTGGTGCTGCCCAGATCCCGGAGCAAGAGCAGACCGTCCGTCTTGACGATGACGCAATGGAGCTTGGAAACGCTCTTATGCTGCAGGCGCAAATCACACTCCTCTTTTCGGCCCACGATAATGAGATCCTTGGCGATCTCAACGGGAGCGCTGCCGTCCAGAGGTATCAACTGTGCTCGCATCGTATCCTCGCCTTCCGGGACCGACAACAACAACGAAGCCGCCAGAGATGGTAATGCAATTCCTATTCCGACGCGCTCTTTTTCTTAGAGCCTATCCGAAGTAGAGTCGAGAAGTGGCGCGGTGGTTTAGGTCGAGTCCAGCGGTATCCGGCCCTTTCGTTGGCCGGTGCCTCAATCTCCCGGCCATGCCCCGTTTCCACTTCCCGCTCGTCGAACCGGACGGGCCCTATTAAGGCATCCGGCTCTCGGACAAGGTAACTCATGCGTTCGCTCACAAGACGCGAGGTCGCGGTCGCCCTGGAAGCCACACTAATCCCAGGTCCTCACGCAGGTAACGATCCGAATAACACTGTCGGGCCGTACCCTGCACGCGGTGCTTCCGACCCAGCCACTGACGGAGCCGTTGACAGGTGTGCGCCATCACCTGCTTCATGGCCGGGGCCGTGTTACCGAGACAAAAATAGTTCGCCCAGCCCACCAGTCGGCTGTTGACGCGAGTTATTAACGCCCGGCAAGACAACCACTGCCACGTTCGGCTGGTCTGATCGCGGATCACCTCACAGATCCCGTGGATCTTCTTGACGGCCGGACGGGGACCGATGTAGCTACGCCCCGTCTTCGGCGACCAGTTCCGACCGAACGTGTAACCCAAAAACGAAAACGTCTCGTCCGGCAAGCGGCAAACCCGGGTCTTCGTCTCGTTCACCGTCAACCGCAGCTTCGACATCATGCGCCGCATCACCGCCTCGGCTTCAAGAGCCGTACCACGGCAGCAGATCACAAAGTCGTCCGCATAATTGACGATACGCGCCTCAAGACGATTGGCATGCCCGTTTGTCTTCCAGCCCAGCACGAAGCGACGCATGTAGAGATTCGCCAGCAGCGGCGAGAGCACGCCCCCTTGCGGGGTGCCGCGACCCTCGTCCTTGTTGCGAGTCGTTCGACGCTTGTCCCCACGATCTCCAAGGTCTTCCACCGGTGCCTCCAACCAGCTTTTGATCAGGGCCAGTAGTAGCCCGTCACTAAGCCGTCGGCTCACCGATGCCATTAACTCGGCGTGGGGGATGCTATCGAAGTACCCACTCAAGTCCGCATCGACAATCTCCGTATGCCCGTTGTCTAGCAACAATTGGACCTGCTCGATCGCGTCCAGAGCGCTTCGGCCTTGCCGATAAGCAAATTGTTCCGGCTGCAAGTCCGCCTCGAAGATCGGCTCCAAGACGAGCAACACAGCCATCTGCACGACACGGTCGCGGATCGTTGGAATGCCCAACGGTCGCTGTTTGCCATCCGACTTCGGTATGTACACCCGTCGGACTGCTTGCGGGCGATACGCTTTGTTTCGGAGTTCTTCCGTCAGTTCACCCAGCCAACGGTCCAGCCCGTACTCCTTGATGTCCGTGAACGTCTGGCCATCCACCCCCGCCGCGCCGTCGTTAGCGGCACAGCACAGGTACGCATGGCCCAGCACATCGGCCCGGTACACCTTGTCGTACAACGCATAGAACCGATAGGTGGGTGCTCTCTTCGCTTTGGCATGCAACGTCTCCTGGAGTTTCCGAACCGTATCGGGAGGTGTTAGGCTCATCACCAATCTCCTGGCTCTCTTTCCTTCGGACGCTGTCCTTGAACCAAGGCCCCTTCCCTCCACCGGCGTTACCCGGCTTCAGCGGTACTACGAGCCTCTCCGCCACCCCAAGCGGCCCGGCCTGTCCCTCGCGGGCGTCCGGTTGGCACTGCTGCCACCGCAGGGGGTTTCCCGTGTTGCGTTAACTTTCCTATGCCGACATGCCGTCGCCATTACCCCGGTGGCAACGCGGGTGGGGCTAAAGTCGTTCCCCCTGTATCCTCGCGTCTGCGGCCTTCCCCATCCCTTTGCTGGGTCGGCTACCACATTACCCGTTTCGAGGCCTGCTCAGCGTTCACTCACGTTACGGCCTGCCTGCTCGCGGAGTCGCTCAAACGACCCTTTCCATCGAAGGCTTCGACAGTTTCGTTACCTCCACTGCCGCTCCGATTGCTACCGGCTGGAACGACCAGTTGCCGGGTGGGATTCGCACCCACTGAAAAGTCACGCCTTGGCACGGCGCACAAAAGGGTCGGGTACCATTGTGCGAAGCACCCTTCGGGCCGTTCCGGCAATGGTACCCGACCCCTTTTTCGGATAGCTCTTAATCTTTGTCCGTTTAAGACAGGGAAGAAAGAAGGGTTGTCCTAGTTCCTATTCTAACCTACGGACGCGCCAGTTCCAAATGGGCAAGCGCGGTCCGGACTTTTTCCCGAGGCCGAGTATGCCATCCCGCGAGCACGAACGTCTTAAACTTACCTCACCCCTTGGCGGCCACCTGATGGGCGATTTGTGGTTTAACGATACGCCCGGTACGATGGCGGTCCTGTTCGTCCACGGTTTCGGTTCGGTCCGCTTCGGAAGCAAGGCTGAGGCTCTTGCTGCCGCCTGCGAACGGCGCGGTTGGACGTTTGCCACCTTCGATCTGCGCGGTCATGGCGAATCGACTGGAACCCTTAGCGACCTGCGTGCCGGGGGCTTGCAGGACGATCTCGACCAGATCCAGGCGGCGCTCGCCATTCGGGGCGTTTCGAGCCTGTTTGTTGTCGGCTCGAGTATGGGCGGCTGGGCCACCTGTTGGTTTGCACTGCGACATCCGGATCGAGTCGTGGCCTGCGCCCTGATCGCACCGGCTTTTCGGTTTTTGATGGGCATCTGGGACGGCCTCGAAGACGATGTTCGCCAGGACTGGCGCGAAACCGGCCGGCTGGCCGTGTTTAACGAGGGCCGAAAGAAGCTCGAAGAACTGTCCTTCGACCTGCTCGCCGACGCCGACCGCTTTGGAGCCGCCAACCTCGCCGAGCGCTGGACCACACCCGCGCTGATTTTTCATGGCCTTCACGACGAAGTTATCCCCTACCAACATGCCGTTGAGTTTTTGGAAAAAGTAAAGCCGACTATCCCGGTCGAGTTGCGTCTGCTTCATCCGGGCGACCATCGTCTCGTCGAATACAAGGACCAGATGGCGGAGGCAATCTGTGCGTTTTTTGAACGTTATAAAAGAAGTATCAACGAGTAGAGTCCTGAATCGGACGTTCATTCATTACATCGCCAACCGTGGCCCGCGTCGGTACTCCGATGCCGGCGAGTCCGTGCGATTCCGCAGAGCCGGGATCGGAATACCGTCCCCGGCCACGACTCCGTAGGTCTTCACGTCAGCCGTCGTGATACGCCTCCTTATATCTGGTGAAATAACAATTATGCCCCTATTTCAATCCGAATCGGTGACGATCGACCGCGATGCTGACGGGACGCTTAGTCTCAAACTCGACGTGCCCGGGCGCGGGCAAAATGTCTTTACGCTCGGCGTCCTCGCTGACCTAGACGCGGCGTTCGATCGCGTTGCTCTGGAGAAAACGGCTCCGCTTCTCGTGATCCGCAGCGGCAAGAATTCTGGATTCATCGCTGGCGCGGACCTCAAGGAGTTCTTGGCATTGCGTGGGCCCGAGGAAGCGTCCGACCTTTCGGAACGGGGTCAAAAGCTATTCGCCAAGTTGGCGGCTCTTCCGACGCCGACGATCGCGGCGATTCACGGGGCCTGTCTCGGCGGCGGCTTGGAATTAGCCCTGGCGTGCGATTATCGCCTTGTTTTCGATCGCGCTGATACGCAGCTTGGTTTGCCCGAGGTCGAGCTTGGGCTGCTTCCCGGTTGGGGCGGCACGCAACGGCTGGCGCGCATCGTCGGCCTGGAGCGCGGCGCTGTCGATGATTCTCGGCGCGAAACGACTTCGGGCTAAAGAGGCGCTGCGGTGGGGCTTGGCCGACGTGCTCGCCGTCGGCGAATCGGGGCTGCGCGAGCAATTTGACAAGCTGGCTGCCCGCGCCGTGCAACAAGGCAAGCGGAGCCACAAAGGGATGCCGCTCCGGACCTGGAAGCAATGGTTTATCGAATCGAACGCCATTGGTCGTCGCCTTATTTTCAAGGGGGCCGAGCGTCTCCTCAAGCGTCGCGTGCCCGATGATATGCCGGCTCCCGCCGAAGCACTCGAAGCGGTGCGGACGGGCATAAAAAGCGGCATGGAAGCTGGCATGGCCCAGGAACGCGCTGCCGCCGGCCGGCTGGCAACCAGCTCGGCTTGCCGCAATCTCATCGGCTTGTTTTTCCAGCGCGAGCTGGCGCGAAAAGCCCCGCTCGAGGCCCGTCAGGATCACCGTCCCGAGGTGCGCCGCGTCGGCATCGTCGGCGCAGGGGTCATGGGCGCTGGGATCGCACAGCTTGCCGCCCTCAAGGGGTTCGAAGTTGTCATTCAGGAAGTCAACGAAATGGCGCTTGGCGCCGGCCTGATGCGCGTCGAGAGCCTGTTTCGCAAGGCGGTCGAGCGCGGTCTGCTCACCCAAAATGAAGCGGATCGACGGCTATCGGTCATTCAGGGGACCATCGAGTGGAAGGGCTTCGACACGGTTCATCTCGTCGTGGAAGCAGCAAGCGAGAATCCCGATGCAAAAAGGTCTCTATTCCGCACGCTGGAGGCAATGACCCGGCCGGAGACCGTTCTCGCCACAAACACGTCATCTCTTTCCGTGACGCGCCTGCAAGAAGGCCTGCGCCATCCTCGAGCGCGTCGGCGGCTTGCATTTCTTCAATCCCGTTCACCGCATGCCGTTGGTCGAGGTCGTCCGCGCCGCGGCGACTTCCGAGGAGACGATCGGTCTTCTGGCACGCTGGGCCGTCCATGTCGGTAAAGAGCCGGTGAGCGTTAAGGATAGCCCCGGATTCATCGTCAATCGCGTGCTGTTTCCTTACCTCAACGAAGCCGTCGTTCTCGTTGCCGAGGGAATGAAGACATCGACGATCGATCAGGTCATGCAGCGCTTCGGCATGCCCGTCGGCCCACTGGGTTTGCTCGATCAAATCGGCCTCGAAATCGCCGCGAGTGTAGCCACTGCAATGGCCCCGAGCATGGCCGACCGCTTCGAGCCGAACACCGCTTTCGCACGGCTCGTAACCAGCGGCTGGCTCGGCCAAAAAAGCGGCAAAGGCTTTTATATCCACACCGGAAAACGCCCCGTGGTTAACCCGCTTGCCGAGAATGTCCTGAAAGCGGAATATAGCCAAACGGCGAGCGCCGTCGCCCGAGCGCTCACGCCGGCCGCCCGACTCAGCGAAGCCCGCGAGCGTATGGTGCTGCTCATGGTAAACGAAGCCGCCCTGGCGTTGTCCGAGGGTCTGACGACCAATGCCGCCGATCTTGATTTGGCGATGGTGTTGGGAACAGGTTGGGTCCCGCATCGCGGCGGCCCACTGCGATACGCGGATACGCGCGGCCTCGAAGACGTAGTCAAAATGCTATCAGAATTTTCGGAGCGGTATGGCAAGCGCTTCGAGCCGTGCATGGAATTGCGGCGCCGGGCAGATTCGAAAGATAATTTTTATCCCAGTAACCCGCGCTATTCTTGAACTACTAAACGAGCCTAAAGCGCCTATGTATTTCGATGAAAATTCAATTGCTCACGTTTCAGGCTCAGTCAGCGCGAATCAAGGCCGTCGAAACAATTCATCATCGACTGACTTGAGGAACTTATACGTCGATCCCGAGGCATCTGTCGACTTGCTGCCTTCGATAAAAACGATCTCCCGCGTCGGCAGCTTCAGGCCGTCGAAATCTTTGTGATCGCTGTAGAAGTATTCCTTTCGCACCTTGAGGCCCGCCTCGCGGGCTTTGCGCTCGATTTTGACAAGAAGGTTTGTCTTCTTGTCAAAATACAGCATCGCGTCGGGTCGATCTTTGCGCGTGACCTTCACGCCCACCGCTGGCTGGCCGTTCACTTTGATCTCCGGCACCAGATCGAGGTCGAAACTCTCTTTGGTGAACGGTGCGAGCGTCGATAGCCAGATCACGTAGTTTTCTTCTTTGAGTTCTCTCGCGAGATCGTCTGGAGCGGCTTCGGCTGGGCCGCCGCTGCTTTGCCAGGCCTTGTCAACGTTGAGTACCATCATCGACAATTGTTTGCCGTCCAATTTGATTGCATTGCGCACCTTGGTTGGCAGGACGAACGTTTGTTCGACCGTAAATGCCTTTCCGGGAACCGCGCGTAAGTTCGACGGAGCTGGTGCGGATGAAACCGGCTAGCTTCGCGAGAGCGGAACTGCCGCCATGGGCTCGGACAGCTTCATTCAGAACGGCTTTGGCCGCTGCGGGATCGGCGGCATTCGCATAACTGGATGTGCATAAAAGGTTTACACACGCCCATAACATGACTGCGCGCATTTCGTTCCTCCTCTAGCCAACAGCCAAGACTTGGTCCCGTCCTCGAGCCCCGTTCGTTCTACCGGTTCGCCGCCCCGGATGTCCATGCCGGCTTGTCGGTATAGGATGACATCGCTTCTATTTGCGATTTGGGACCCAGCCGAAAGGACCTTTTCATGCAAAAATTCACACGTGCTCTCACGCGCGAGATTGAGATTGGGAGCGAACGCCTGGCGGTGACCTTGAGTGAGCAGGGGCTTTCTTTCCGGGTTGTCGGTAAGCGCCGCCCGCCGAGCGACTTGTCCTGGGCCGCTTGCCTTTGCGCTGCCACCGGCCAGCCAATGGCGGGCCCCGAGCCGACGGAAGAAGAGAAAGCCGGAGCGATGAAGCGCCTCAATTCGCCGGCCGCAAAAAAAGCGTCGGTTCAGGCGGACTCTGGCTCGGAATCCGATTCAGAGGGCGGCGACGACGACGATGCCGACGACCCTCACCAGTCCGTCGGCCTCGGCGGATTGCTCGTTCGGCTCGATAAATGGGTGCGCGCACATCGCCAGCGATTCCACATTGGCTTGCTGCCTGGTGCGAGCAACGCCCAGCTAGACGAACTCAAAGACGCAATCCCCTGTGTCCTGCCGGATGATCTGAAGACGGTCCTGAGCTGGCACAACGGTCAAAATCACAACGTCCTGGGCGGCTTCGAAGGCGACTGGATGTTGCTGAGCACCGAGGAAATCGCGAAAGCCAAACAGGAGCTCGACACCGCGCCGCCGCAGGGATGGAACCAAGCCTGGCTGCCCTTCTTGGAAGACAATAGCAAGAATGTCGTAGTCCTCGACACGAGCAAGCACGAGCATCCTCTTCTCGGTTGCTGGAACGGCCGAGCCGATCACGAACAGATCGCTCCTTCGCTGACGGCCTGGTTCGAGGAGTTAGTCACCGCCTTCGAGCAGGGCCAATACGTTGAAGACTCCGAGCGCGGCGGGTTTCATAAGAAGAGTTCGTAACCATAGAGCCCGAGGCATTTTGGTATTCAAGAGGCGGGAGCGTCAGCGACCGGAGCGAATTACACTTGTTCAGATTTTCTCCGGTCGCTTACGCTCCCGGCTCTTGAAGAGCTCTCATATTGCGTCAACTTTTTTTCTTCCTCTTCGACCCTGTCGATGCCAGCAATTGAAATCCGTTCCGCCAGTGCCAAAGTAAACTGGAATCGTTTCCCATTAAGATCGTTGTCAGCATCTCCGAATATCCCATATCGAGCAGCGATCGCACGGTCGCGTCCAGTAGCGTCGTACCGACACCCACGCCGGCCAGGGCCGGATCGACGAAAATCCATGTCAAATGAGGTCGACCGAGGCGACGATCAATGGCCTCCGGCGGCGGCCTTTCAAACCAGTAATAGGCATCGCTCTCCGTCGGATCGTGCAGCGGCAGCAATGTGCTTAGAATGGCGCCCACCGGCTCGCCATCTTGCCACGCAGCCCAGCTGGCGCGGTCGATCCACGGGCCATCCCCGCCCGAGCGCGTCCGCGACAAACAGGATTGAGCCGCTTGCCGGCGGACTTGTTCATCCCTGCTCGCGAAGGGCTGCTCGTTGGCGAACGCAGCGGCGAATAGCTCGACCATCCAATCGGTGTCCGCATCCGTGATCGGCCAAAGCTGCACTTCGGCGCGGGCACCGGGGCGTGCCAGCGTCAGGTCGAGCATGGCATGGCAATAGTGCGTTTTTGGGTTCAGCCAAGCTCGGCCTGCGTAATAATCGTAGCGATACGCGGGATGGCGCGGGAGTTGGTCGAACTGCTCGTGCGACAGGGCGAACTCCAGCCGTGGCATCCATTCGTCGCACATGGGAAAGTCCTGAAACAAGGAAACAACCCGCCGGCAAGCCGGCGGCTATATAAGGACGTCAGTAGCCAGGCGCTAGACTTGACTGTACAGTGGCCAACAGGCATACGCCTATCTTTTTCCGCCTCTTTACTTCGGACTCCACGCCATGAAAGTCGGCCTCGTCGGATATAGCGGATCGGGTAAAAGTACTGTATTCCAATGGCTCACCGGGGCGAAGCCCGACCCGTCCAAGGTCGCCATGGGCCAAACCGGCGTCGCCAAGATCCCGGACAAGCGCCTCGATTTGATGTCCGCCAAATTCAATCCCAAGAAGACGACCTTCGGGACGATGGACTTCCTCGACACGCCCGGCGTCATGGCCGACGAACGGCGCGACAACCCGCGCCGGCTCGGCATCCTGCGTGAGTCGGGCGGCCTTCTCGTCGTCCTCAATTGCTTCAACGACAACACTCCACCGGCCGTCCAATTGCAAAAGTTCCGTGAGGAGCTGATGTTCGCCGACCTGGAAATCATCACAAACCGGATCGGCAAACTCGAAACCCAATTGAAGAAACCCAAGCCCGCCAAGGAACGCGATGCGGATCAGGCGGAGAGCGATCTACTTCGCCGTATCGCTACCGCGTTCGAGCATAATCAGACGCCCGCCAGCCTGGGCCTAAAGGACGAAGAAGAAAAGTCGATCCGTAGTTTCCAGTTATTGACACTCAAGCCCGAGATGGTGCTGCTCAACATCGGCGACGACCGCATCAATCAACCGCTGCCCGCCGATTTGTTGGCGATGTCGCCTCACGCAGTCCAGGCCCCCGCGAAGCTCGAACTGGAGCTGAACGACCTGCCGGACGACGAACGGCAAATGTTCATGGAGGAAATGGGCATTAAAGGCTTCGTCCGCGATGAGACGCTCCGGGCCATCTTCTCGGGCATGGGCCAAATGGTCTTCTTCACAGTCGGCGAGGATGAATGCCGCTCGTGGCCCTTGCCCAAGAACAGCGACGCCGTGCAGGGCGCGGGCCAAATTCATACCGACCTCGCCAAGCGTTTCGTCCGGGCCGAAGTCGTCAGCTACGAAGATTTTCAGCGCTGCGGCTCGATGAAAGAGGCCAAGAATCAGGGCGTCTATCGGCTGGAAGGGAAGACATACATGGTCAAGGACGGCGACATCATGCACATTCTGTAGGAGTTCCAGCGTCGTCGAACTTGTGAGCCGTCGACCATGAAGATTCGCAAAACCGTTGGCATCGATCTCGGCACCACCAATAGTGTCATTGCCTTGCTCGATCCGACGAACGGCACCCTCCTTGCAGCGCGGGATGAACAAGGCCGCCGGACGTTTCCCTCCGTCGTCGGCTTTGATCTCGACCGAGAATGTATCGTCTCCGGCCGTGCTGCCCTCGCGCTTCGGGGTGCGGGCCAGGACGACGATCTGACATTGCCGCTGTCGTCCGTCAAACGTTTTATGGGCCTGGAAAAGCTATTCCACGTCGGCCCGGAGGATATGACGCCGGAGCAAGTCTCCGCCCGGATTCTGATGCTGCTGAACGAGCGCATGAATCTAACATTGAATGACGCCCGCCAGTCACTCGACTCGGCCATCATCACGATGCCAGCGTACTTCAATCACAATCAAATCGAGGCCACGCGCCGCGCCGGCGATTTAGCGGGTTATCAGGTCGTCGAACTCCTTCATGAGCCGACCGCGGCGGCGATCTATTATTCCTGGATCGAAAACCACGGCGACGCTACCTACCTCGTCTACGACCTGGGCGGCGGCACGTTCGACGTCTCGATCATCCGCCGGCGACTAGACGATTACGAAGTGTTGAGCGTCAGCGGCGATCCATTTTTGGGCGGCGATGACTTCGATCGTCTCCTGGCGAGCTATTTGGTCGAAGCGGGAACATGGACCATCGAACCCGAGCCCCATCTTGACGATGCGACGCGAACCCCGCTTGTTCCCGAGCGCGTGCCGCGCACGAGCTAGACAAGCTCTTTGATGTCGCCACTCCCGCCGGAGCGAAGAACTTCGCACGCCTCGTCACGGTTGCCGAAGGGATCAAGATCGATTTGTCGTATGAGGAGGCGATCGAGCGGCACGTGCCCGCCTTGGTTCGCGATCGGCGAGGGCAAGGTATCACTCTGAATGCCACTGTGGCTCGCTCCCTGTTTCAACGTCTCATTAAGAGCAAGGTGGAACGGACCATCGAATGCTGCCACGAAGCCCTGGCTCGGGCCAAGGACAAAGCGGACGTGCAGTTGGGAGCGATCGATTACGTCATCCTCGTCGGCGGCTCGAGTCGCGTGCCAATGGTCCGGGAAACCGTAAAGGCCGC
The DNA here is from genome assembly GCA_963790585.1 of uncultured Planctomycetaceae bacterium. Taxonomy (GTDB): domain Bacteria; phylum Planctomycetota; class Planctomycetia; order Gemmatales; family Gemmataceae; genus CAWBOY01. The sequence goes on along the minus strand of CAWBOY010000006.1, from coordinate 1,197,680 downwards.
GTTTTGCAACCCGGCGCTGGCGGTGCATGTTCGGCATGTCGAGCCGCTGTTGCATGAGCCTGATCTTTGCGTCGCCTACGGCGCGGCCCTTCGAGCAGCGACATATGGCGTCCGTTATGTCTACGATCATCCCTCCGGCGAAGTCGAGTTGAAGCTCACCAGTCCGAGCGCTAGCAGCGAGACGCACTATCACATGACCGGAATCGTCCGCTGCGGCGACGACCCGAGGCTGCTCGACGGCGGTTCCGTCCGCATTCGCGCCCTGGCTACCGGGTTGAGCGATGAGGCTTTCCTCGACGCCCGCGGCACCTTTGGCCACGACGTCGAGCTAATTGCCGAGACCGACAACTTGCTCGAATTGACGCTTTGCGACGGCATTGGCAATGAGATCAGCCGCGTAAGTCTGACGATTCGTCACCAGGCGAACTCGCGCCGCCTCGGGCAAGGCGTTCTGCCCACGCAGCTAATCACCAAGCCGTTACAGATCGAGGTCTTGAATCGCGTCGGCCAACGGATGAAGCAGGTGGTCGCTCCTATTGGCTCCCCTTTGCCGGGCACCTTTCAATGCATCTGCAGAACGCATGACCAGAGCGGCCGCATTCTGGTGCCGATCTTTGAAGAGAATCGCGTCGTCAAGGAAATGGTCATTGAGGATCTCGATACTCGACTTCCCGTCGGCTCACCGGTCGAAGTCGAGTTGGCGATCGACGTCAAGCATGTGATCGAGGTCACCGTTCGGCTCCGCCACGGTACGAGTGAGCGCGTCGCGTCCGCGACGATCGGCGCACGGCGCCCAAGCCACGGCCGACGCGCGCCGAGGTTGAGGAAGTAACCGAGAAAATAGACGGCTTGCTGGAATCTTTACAAGGTAGCTATCGCGCCCGCGTGCGCGTACGCCGCGACCGACTGCTGAGCGACCTTACCGAGGCCCTGCGTTACGACGACGAGCCGAAGGCGACTCAGCGCATGGCCGAATTCGCGCGAACTGCTGCAGGAGCTGGACTCACGTGGAGGCCAGGTGCTCGATCCGCCTTGGCCGACGTTTTCGCAATTGTTGAAGCGCTGCCTCGATCTGGCGGCCCAGGTTGCCAACGCCACCGGCCGAGAGAGAGACGAATTGTTCGAGTATATCTTTTCCCAGGAGCGCTATGCGGAGCAAGCGTTTGAGAACCAGAACGCCAAGCTCTACCGGGAATGTTTTGACAACCTCGAGCGCTATGCCGGGTATCTCGGTCAAATGTTAAGCGACACGCTGCCAAGGCCGGCAAGCCAGCCGATCATGCCGCCGCACGACGAGGCGACGGCAAACCTGGAACATTTCCGAGCGTCGTTGGCGAAAATCTGGAAGAAAGTCAAGGCACGCGGCAGGAATGACTTGGACCCTCGGCTAACAAACGTCGCCAACCAGGCGCGGGGCCTGAGCCAGCGCATCAAATCCGATCCAATCGGCGTCATCCGCGAAGCCCGTCGTCTGGATGTGGAACTCAACAAGATCGAGGAAGCTCTCACCGGCCATCAGCGCCAATCCGTCGCTGACGATGCAGGGTTGCTTGAAGGATCGTCCTGAGTGCGATAATCTGTATCAGGGCCGACTCTCCCCGGTCGGACGTGCGACAGTTGGACGATCGATACGCATAAAACCACTGACACTTTGTGACAATCCCGATCCTTATAGTCCTTGGTGCCCTCTTCTTATTGGGTGCGGGCTTCCTCTGTTGGCAGTTCTTTATGCCGGGGCCGCGCCGTCAGCGCGCGCTGCTCAAGGCCAAAATATGCCTCGCGCAGGGAAAACCAAGTGAGGCGGTCGCGATTGTCCAGGCCCTCCAGAATGAAGCTGGACTGCCCAAGGCCTGGGCCGAGCGCCTGCGGCGCGAATCGATCGAAATCGTCCAGAAGTCCACCGACGTTGCGCTCAAGGAATCGCGCTACGAGGACGCCTGGCAATACTCGATCGCGTTCGCCAAGAAGCTCGGCCTCGACGAAACGACGCAACAAACGGCCGTTCTCGAAGCGATGATCGGCGAGGTGCGGCATCTATTCGCGGCAGGCACGGGTTCTGAACAAGTCGAGCCCGTCCTGGCCCTGATTCGCCGCCTTCAGGCGCTTCGGTCGCCCCATGCCGAGGCAACATTTTGGGAGGCTCTCTGCCGCATTCGCCTGAACGAGACGGACCAGGCATTGGCCCTGCTGACGGCCTCGTTCGAACAGGGCAATAAACAGTTCATCGACCCGCCGTTCTACCTCGGGGCCCTGCTGCATCGACTGGGCCGACCTCAGGAAGCGATCCGCTTTCTCGGCGAGGCGAACAAGGTCGATACCAGCTGCCCGTTCGTTCCCTTTCAGATGGGCCTGTCGCTGGTTGCCGCTAACGGCGATTCAATGTTGGCTTTGTCCGCTCTGAAGCGCGCCCTTGGGTCGCGCGGCCTCGCTCTTTGGAACTCGATCCCCGATCGCGTTTGGGTCGAGGCTTTTCCCGAGGGCAAGTCGTATGTCCGGCGATTGGCCACCCGCGATCGATATGTCTGCCCCCTCCTTGGCGACAATTTACAGGTCATTCAGCGTCAGGGCCAAATGGCGTTGGCGCAGGCGAATTACCGAGCGGGCAACTATCAGGAAGCGGCCGATCTATTTGACAAGCTCTTGCAGCATTCGCCGCCGACGCTGGCCCTGCTGCGTGGCCTGGGCCTGTCGCTCGCTCAGCTGCAACGGTACGACCAGGCTTACAAACACCTGCGAACGGCCCTTGAACTCGATAGCCAGGATGCCATCGTCGCCGGCCATTTGGCGCTGTGTGGAGCACTCGGCAAGCCGACAAATCCCGAAGATAAGCCAAAGAATGTCGCTTGGGCGCTCAAGCTCCTCGCGCGCTATCCCATTCAAGGCAACGCGGAATGGGCGAATCTCAACAATACAGTGCAAGCCGAGGCGCGGGCCCTTGGCTTGCCCTTGTCGACGGAAGATCAGCTCCGACTCTGCGATCAGTTAGCGTCCGTCCAGGCGACGACACCCGCGGCTGCGGCCGCGTACGCCCATTTGGCGGAGTCGTCGCTCGATGCCATCGTGCCCATTCATGCATGGCTTTATGCGCGCGGCAGCGCTGCATGGCATAACCAGCGACCAAGACCTGGTCCTGCTCGCGCGGACCTTTCGCAACCCCGAGCCGGCCAAGCAGTTCTTCGAGCGCCAAAAATGGTCGTTTGAAGATGTCGAATATGCCTATTTGCGGCGCGCGGCGGAGGCGTCGCCTGGAGACTTTCCCGAACCGCTCGGACCCGAGTACGCGACTCGTGGCACCACCTTTCTGCTCGACCGCTCGCGCCGCGAAGAACAAGCGGGCAAACAGGAAGAAGCCTTGGCCTGTGCCGAGGTCCTCGTACGTCTCGATCCGCGCAATTTCGCCGCGATCGATCGGCTCGCTTGCATGCTCTATCGTAAAGGCGACGTCGAGCGGTCTGTCGGCTTGCTCGATTCCTGGCGCCGCGCCAATCCCGAGAATCCGCTGCCGATCGTGCGCCTTGCTACGCTCGAACAGGAGCGCGGCAACTCGGCCAAACGGACCGAAGGGATCGAACGCGCACTCCAGCTCACGCGGGGCCCGCGCCGTGCTGCCGTTGCTTTTCTCGGAGCACGTTTGGCACTAAAGGACAGTCTGCCGCTCTGGAGCGGCGCCAAGCCAAAGTCCGATGCCATCGCCCTGCGAACGGCTTTGACCCCAACGATGGATCTTCTCCAAGTTTGTCTGCGCGACGACCCGGATCACGTCGAAGCCTTGTGTTGCCTGGCGTCGGTGCGTTCCGTCCTGGGCGATCGCGAGGGCCTCGCCTCCCAGGCGGCGGCGATGGACCGGCCCGCGATCGGCGATACGCGGTTTCATTATCTCGGAGCTGTCTGTCAACTGAGCGCACGGGACTATGAGCGAACCGTCGAGTTAAGCCAGCGGGCGGCGAGTGATGAGAACTTCGCGGTCGAATGTCAGTTCCTGATGGGTTACGCCTATCTACAGCAGCAAAACCTACCGGCCGCCTATCAGTCGCTGACAAAAGTCGCAGGCAACGAAAAGAGCCCCTCGACCCTTTATGCGCGAGCGATCTTGGGCCAGATCAGCTTTGCACGCGGTGCTTACGAAGATGCGGTCAAGTGGTGGAACACCGTCGATGCCCGCCGCCGCATGGAGTGGCGTCTCGATGAACCGCTGCGGCAGACGGTTTTCCTGAATGGTCTCCAGTCGTTTGAGAAGGAGCGCTACGAACAGGCCGCCGAGCGCTTCCGTGAAGCGAACAAGCTTGGGCTGCGCGACAAGCGCCTGGCCGGGTTGTTGACGTTGTCGCTCGTCAAAGCCGCGCAAAGGTTGCTGTACGAACAGGTGACATAAGGATACCTGTCATGTCCTCCGTCCTCGAAGTTGTCGATGCGATTCCGGTAGCGGAGCCGGTCCCGCCGCGCTTTGAGGCGGCGGCGCAACTTCTCGAGAAGGCTGTTGCCGCCGGCAGCTACGATCCGAATGTCCTGTACATGCTCGCGATGGCCCACAAACGACAGGGCAAAACACTCGAAGCGCGCAACGCTCTTCGTAAGATCAAAAATCCAAGTGCCGACGTCCTGGCTCAAATGTCGCTATTGTCCCTGATGGAAGGCAACGCGAGCCAGGCCGAAGGTGAGCTTGAGCGCGCCTGGGAGTTGGATAAAGATTCTTATGAGATCTGCTATAATCTATTATTGGCCCAGTTGACTCTGGCCAAAGTCGAGTCTTGTGTTCTGCTGATACCTCGAGCGCTCGAGTTATTGGAAAAAGACACGCTGAATTTCAGCGACAACAAGGTTCACGAAGAACGGCGTTTCTTGCTGCTGCTGCGGGCTCTTCTCGTCGCCAGGCAGCAGCCGGAGATTACGGACTATCGCTTCGATCCCCTGTTATCGGAGTTGACCCTCGCCGAAGAGCAGCGCCTGCTCAAGGTCATTCGCGGTTTGGGCCAGTTGGACATCGTGCATACCTTGCTACAAATGCTCGCCCAGGCTCGGCCGCGGAGCGTGCCAGTGCGCGAAGCCTATGTCGAGTCGGTTCTCGTCAAAGCCAAGGACGCGATGGATCGCTGCAACTGGACCGAAGCCGATTTTCTGCTTCGGCCCTTGGCGGGCGAACGCGGCGTCAGCCGGGCAAACCTGACGACGCTCTTCAACTTGCTCGGCTGCTGTGCCTGCTTGACTCAAGATTTCGTCGGCGCTGTTCGCTATTTCAACTCGGCCCTCAAGTTGTCGCCGAATGATGCCCGGCTCCACCAAAATGCCGCGCTCACGCTCGAATTTAGCGGCGATCTAGCCGAGGCCGAGCCGCACTGGAGTCGCTATTTCGAGTCGATCACGCCAAAACTTCCAGTGCCGCCAGGCTTGCCGAACTATCTGGACAATCTCGCTTACGAAGGATTCTGCCGCTTGGCCGTCCGCTATACCGAGCGCGAAAAGTGGACCTTGGCGCTGTCATACATGCAGCGGGCCGCGCAGCGTCCGCCCCAATGACGCCGACACGCTCGAACGACTGTTTCATCTCTATAATCACGCCAAGAAACCGCAAGAAGCGCGGCGGACGCTGGAGCATCTGCGACGGCTGCGGCCCAAGGATCCGCAACTCGATCTTTACGAACTCGACCTGATTGAAGTCAAAGACTTGACCGATATCGAACGTCTCTTGAGCGACATCGATACGATCCTCAAGCGCTATCCGCATGACGACCGCGTCAAGGAACGGGCCATCGGCATGGTCGGGAATGTCATCCCGATCATCGGCACCAAGTGCGACAGCCTCACCGAGCATATGAGTAAAGTGATCGATCAGGTGCGGCATCTGCCGAACTATCAGATCAATTGGTCCGCCGTCCGTGAAGTTATGCGCGATCTTCTGAAGGAGTTTCAGAAACTGCGTCGTATCATAGCCAAGTGCATGCCCCTGGTCGCCAATGAGGAACACCGCCGCATCATCCGCGACCTGGCCGATCATATCGATAAAAAGATCGAGGCGTGCCGCTCGATGGGTGCATGACCCCGTATAAATGGGTGCCGCGATTTGTAGGAGAGTGCCATGGCCGTTGCAGGGGAACCGATCTTGCTGGACCTCGCTTCTCTGCCCCGCGAGCAGACGGGGCCTTTTCTTCTGCTCGGCGTCGAGAAAGAGGCGGACAAGTCACGCATCGAGTCGAACTGGGCTGATCGCCTGAAGTGGGCGCGTCGCCATCCACCGCTCGTCAAGGCGCCATTGGAAGACATCAACTGGGCGCGCGAGATCCTAAGCGACCCTGAAAAACGCGTTCGCGCCGATGCCTCCAGTCTGAATTTGGATACCACCGACGGCGTGATGCAGGCGCTAACCAGGCGTCTCAACAGAAAGGGCGAACCATCCGGTCGCACATGGCAGCCTCTCGACACGGAGAAGTCGCTCGCGGATTATTCTCCGACAGCGGAAGTGCCCACCAGCAAGGATTTTCTCGCGACCGTGGCCCTGGTCGAGTTGCCAGACGAGGTTCCGGCTGTGGCCGCTTTGCTTGAAGCATGGGCGAATCAGCCACTCGACCCGTGGAGCATTGAATTGCCGGATTGAGGAAGAGACGTTTAGCCGCGACCCGAAGGGGGAGCGCTGACACCCACAAGGACACAGGCTTCATGAGCGACGACTTCGAGAAGAGTGGCAGACAAGCTTCCGCGCCGCGCGACATCCAGACGCTAGGCTCTTCCACCCTCTTCAAACTGTGCGAAGAGTTTATAGCCCTGCGCGAGCGCAATAAAAACGAACATAAAATGTTCGAGTCGAAGATGTCCGCCGTGCTCGCCGACCTCAAAGGCAGTTTCAATAGCTTCGCGGCCGATACGCAGCGTGAATATCAGAAATTCCGCAAGGAAATCGTCGGCGAGAAAAAGGTCAGCCTGTCCCTCTTGTTGGAACTCCTGGAGATTCATCAGGATCTGCGCGGCATTGCTACGTCCAAACCGCCCGTCAACGATGCCGAGGCCGTCACGCGCTGGATCGAGGGCGTCGAGGTCCAGTCGCGCAAAGTGAACGCAGCGCTGCAGCGCCACGGCGTCTACGTCTTCGACGTGCAAATCGGCACACCCTACAACCCGGCACTGCACGAGCGCGTCGGCAGCAAGAAGGTAGAAGGGATCGGCCCACTCATGATTGCCGAGCAGGTCGAAAGCGGTTTCGCCAGCCAGCAGCCGGAGTTCGTCCTGCGCCGGCCGAAGGTTTTGGTAGCGGAGTAGACTTCTACCTTGGCGAGCCGGCAGCGTCAGCAACCGGAGGTCTTCAAGAGCCGGGAGCGTAAGCGACCGGAGTGCATTGCGGTCGCTCAAATTTCTCCGGTCGCTGACGCTCCCGACTCTTGAAGACAGAATACCTCCGGTAGCTGATGCTACCGGCTCGCCAAGATCGACATTTAGCGTCTCAAATTTTATGAGGTCTTCCCCATGCCCTATATTGGCATCGATTTCGGCACGAGCAACTCTGTCGTGGCTAACTTTCAGTTTGGCCAGGCGGAAGTTGTGCCTAACCATGAAGGGCATAAGTGGACTCCCTCCGTTGTGACGCTGCGCCGCGACGGGTCGCTCGCATTTGGCCAGGAAGCCAAGGAGAATTTTGACGAGCAACGTTCCATCCGCTCGATTAAGCGCGTTCTGGGGACGCCCGATCGTGTGCCGCTCGTCGGCCAAAATCTGCGCACGGAACAGATCGCGGTGATGCTCTTCAGCCTGCTCAAAAAGGACGCCGAGCAGTCACTCAATGAACCGTTCCACAAGGCGGTCGTCACCATTCCCGCGAATTCCAAAGGGCTGGCACGCCATGCCACCAAGCTCTGCGCGGGAGCGGCCGGTCTGCAAGTTCTGACACTAATCAACGAACCGACCGCGGCGGCTATTTGCTATGGCCTGAACACGAGTGACGACCAGACCGTGCTTGTCTATGACTTTGGCGGCGGCACGCTCGATGTAACGATATTGCGGATCCATCATGGCATTTTTGAAGAGATCAGCAGTAAAGGCATCGGCAAGCTCGGGGGCGACGATGTCGATGCGGCCCTTGCCAAGATCCTCGGCGAGCGCTTTCAGCAAAAGACCGGCTTCGACATCCTGAATTCGCCTTACAAGCAGCAATTCATGCTCGCTTGCGAACGGGCCAAGATCGACCTATCGACTGAATCAACCGCCGTCGCGCGCAAGGCCGAGCTGGTGCCGGAACGTCATCTGAGCCTGGAGGAAGAGATCACCCGCGCCGAATACGAGCGGGCCATCATGCCCTTGATCGTGAAATCGGGCACTGCGATTGAGGAAGCCCTCAAGCTGCGCGGCATGAGGCCCAAGGACATCGACAAGGTGTTGCTCGTGGGTGGATCGAGCAAGATTCCGCTCGTCAAACGCTATGTCTCCGAAAAGCTTGCCGGCAAGGAGCCCGAGCCTTTCGACAAGGTCGACCCGATGACCTGCGTCGCGCAGGGGGCAGCCATCGTCTCCGCCATCCTTCAAGGCGCGCCGGGCCTCGACAACTATGCTTACAGCGTCAAGCTCGAGCATTCGCTCTGTGCTAATCCGGTCGATCAGCGGACGAATCGCGTCTTTCTCGACCCGATCATCAAGCGCGGCGCCGACATTCCCTGCTCGTTCAACAAGATGTATTATCCCGTCGCCGACCCGGCCGATCGCGTCATGATAAGCGTCTACGAAGGCGACAATTACGACAATCCGGACAGCCCAGAGAACGTCAAATTGGCCGAGATTCCCTGGGAGTTCAAGCCGCCGCGGACCCAGCGCGACGCCGGACTCGAGGTCCTCTTTGAGTATGGCGACGACGGCATCCTAACGGTGCAAATCGCCGATCCGCACGGCAACCAGAAAAAACGCTTCTCAATCCAGCAGACGGGCGAAGACAAGCTGACGCCGAATCAGATTCAGCAGATAAAAGAAATCAATAAAAGCCTTTTGGAAAAAGGCAATCAACTCGAGCTGACAGCTGAGTATCAAAACGCCAATGACGTGCTGAAAAAAGCCGAGCAGGACGTGATGCCCAAGCTCGACAACCTCGAAGATCGCCGCAAGCTGGAGGAGTTGTGCCGTGCCGTGCGTCAGGCGATCAACTCCGGCGACCCAAAGAAGATCGAGGAAGCGAGCGGATACTTGGGCGATCAGTTACTGAATTACGCGTGGCTGCTGTAATCGCCGCAATGTTGATAAATGATGTACTTCCAAGGACCAACGATGCTGACCTGTCCCAACCCAACCTGCAAGGCGAACATGCCAGGACTCGAGAAAACCTGCCCGCGTTGCAAGGCGGACTTGTCGCTCTTGGTAAGCTACGTCGAGACGCTGCAAGATGGCCTTTATCGTGCCGAAGCCATGACGCGCGACGGCCAACTCGGCGAGGCGGTGTGGGCTTATCTCGAAGTATTGGAAGTCGATCCCGACAACGCCGCGGCACGCCGGCAGGTCGGCAAAGTGGCCACGGCCATTCGGCGTTTCGATGACACCGCCCCAGGCCGACGCTGGCTGAAGCAGATTCACAAACAACATCGCTTCCGTCGCTGGATGGCCGGCACTCCCGACGGCGCGGGTGGAAGCCGTATAATCTGGACGGGGCTTGCCTGGCTACTACTGGTGGTCGCGGTATTTCTGCTTGGTTTTGGTTTTGGTATTTACCAAGGGCGAGCAACCGCACCGCCCCCGATGCCGAATGCTTCTGAGGCGGGATAATCGGAAGGATCTAACGGCGCATAAAATAGCAGTCTGGTATTGTGTGGAGAGGCATTTCTTTCTAATCCGCGCAGCGAAAAGATCAGCGATCTGACACACCCGATTGAGGGAAGGGTACCCAACATATAATTTGGCGCGACGGTCCCGTTCCTGTTATAAAGGCAAGACTCATAATTAGTTAGGGAACGGAACCGTCGCGCCAACACGTGCATCACTTTTGGCGCGACAGTCGCGCAGCATGCCAATTGAGTATCAGCGATATGAGATCACCGGCATGAAATCGGACGAGTATCCAACGGCGGCTTCATCGGCGATCACGGATGCGCTTGCGGGGCGGCAGACCAAGGCGTTTCTGGTTTTTCGCGTGGCGGGGTCTCACTGTTTACCGTGGCTGGATGCGTGTTGTTCGCATCGCATTAAATTCTCGATTGGTGCGTCACATCTCAGGGTTTGCCAGACAGCGTGGCGTTCGGCGAGTTGCGGACGTTTCGAGATCTCGTCATGGTGGTGGCCAGATCGGCACTGACACCGGCAAAGGTTGAAAATTGTTGACGCTGCGCGGGTCATTCTGATAAAGTCTTTTGAGAACGTTTCACGATTTCAAGAATCGGCCGAAGGAGCAAACAACCGATGAGTAGCATCCGAGTCGTTGGCGTATTGGTACTGTTTCTAACCAGCGCGATGGTCCAGGCCGAGATCAAGACAACGGTCGAGCGCAACCAGGGCGACGCGGCCACGCCGGAGTTCAAGTTCAAGAAGGTTCCCACGCCGACTACGGAAAACGCCGCTCGCAAGGCCAAGGTCACGATCGTCGACGGCACGAACGACGACAATGGCGGCGGGCCGCAGCAGGTCAACAATGGTAAGCTACCGAAGGAACAAGACGAACCGGAGGCCAACTTCTTCTTTGATCAGTCGACTCCCGGCGGCCGACTCGCGCTGGATTTGGGAAGCGTGATCGAGATCAAGCAAGTCAATACCTATTCCTGGCACCCCGACACGCGCGGACCGCAGGTTTACAAACTCTATGCCAGCGATGGCTCGGCCAAGGATTTCAGTGCCGGTCCCAAGGCGGGCACGGATCCGGCCAAGGCCGGCTGGACGTTGATCGCCACAGTCGACACGCGGCCCAAAAAAGGCGAAGAAATGGGTGGCCAATACGGCGTCAGCAGCGCTGACGATAAGGGCGCGGCCATCGGCAAGTATCGCTACCTCTTGTTCGACATCTCCCGAACAGAAGACGACGACCCCTTCGGCAACACGTTCTATAGTGAGATTGCGGTGATCGAGAAGAAATAGCGTGAGTTGCGTTCGCTGCCTTGGGTGAAGCAAGCAAAGAACTTACATCTATCAAAGCGAAAAGAGAGGCCCCTCCCGGATTCGAACCGGGGAATAACGGATTTGCAATCCGCTGACGATCGATCGCAAGCTTCGACGTCACAACGACTTACGACCGATGAGTTTTCACGGTTGCACACTGGTTGCACAAGCCCACGTGACGTACCCGACGACTTGGCTCAACTCACGGACATCTGGCACGATCTGCCTGAGCATGTTCGCCGTACTATCCTTATCTTGGCCAACAGTTGCAAATAGTTCGGGTGATGCACTTGGCTGGGGCCGGCCTAGCTCACTCGCTAGGTTGGCCTGCATATGTTCCTGTCCGGTGTCATGAGAGCCCATAGGCCATGAAACATTGTTGCCTATTTTAATTGCGCCAGCGCCTTGTCTCTACCTGCTCTGGCACCGGCCCAATCGGCCCAATGGCTCGAATACACGAGGAAACTGAGCACCGCGTCGCGTTCTTGAATTGGCCCAATGTTACACAGATCGGCCCAGAAACCGGCCCATCCATAGCGCTTTGCAATTGGACCAACGCCCAGACCTTTTGACGGCTGCCGGTCTTCTCTTATGCGGACAAACACTGCGGCCCTCTATCAGCGGTGACCGGCTGGTTCTCCTCCAGCCGTCTGTTCACCGTTCGACGTGTCCTGTAGCACCTTTGCGGGCCGCTGCAAAGGTAGCGGACAGTCTCGTCGTTGGCGGACGGGAAGGCGTAGCCGCGCCGACTGCGGGCCCGGCGGAGTCACCGGAGACCTGGATCGCTCGACTCGAGCCCCATTTGCGCAGGTGTTGGTCGTCTTGCTCGTTGACCGCGGCCCCGACCGCTACGATTGGCGAGGCTGGGTTGTCGAACGCAGCACACTGCGGCTTCTAAGGCGGTATCTAATCATCGATTCGAGGATAAAGCATGTCGCCAACGAAACTGAGCTCTGGCTCGATCTGTCACTGGTTTGTCTCAAAAGTCAGCCACCACTGCCCAACGACGTCCGGTCTCGGATCAGATATAGAACGGACGCCGCCAGCTTTTAAGGCCGCTGCAAGTAGGGTGAGGTCGGGACGGGAAGAGCGATCGAGGTCGGAGTTCAAATAGCCCAACACTCCATACTCTGGCAACCCTCCGTTGCCGAAAGCTCAAGCAAGCCGCCGGGGCCCCCTGTAAAGAGGTTGGACCGACCTTCTTGGAGAACTCGATTAGCTAATCCCCGCTATCGGTTCGGGAGGGCACGGGCGTGTAAGGCATGCCGCGCCAACTCGGCACCATTCGCGAACATCACCAGGTCGTACCGGCTGGCCGTCGGAAATTCCAAGACGACGTCGTACAAAGTGAACCGATGCTGTTCCAGCGGACTATCGAGTCGGATCGGCTGTGGGCAATTCCACGCCCACACCACCTCGTCGTCGCCATCCCTCAACTGCAACGCGACGGCATAGTCGCCATGCCCGCACGTGAGGTGGGCATAGATTGACATTCGGAGCGAGCCTGGAAAGGCCACGAAGTGGACCGCGCTGAACGGCGCGATTAGCACGAAATCGTGACTTCTGCAATCCTGAATGATCTCGCGGCAGACGACAAATGCCTGGGCCAAAGGGAGCAGCGACGTACGGTTCTGATGGTCTTTCATGGCGTTCCTCTACGTTGTGAACAGTAACACATCGCAGTGTGCGGGTGCCTTGCTCAGACAACCGATTTTCTCGCACACTTCACCGAAACAACCTTGCTTGGCTCGCTAAGTCCAGGCCGGTTGCCATTTTCAGACGAAGCATAGGCGTCACATCTCCATCACTTTAGTGCTCGCCCGCCATCCGTCATGAGTCGCACCCCTACGCCGAACGTTAAGCTTTCTGCGCGGAGTGCTCCGTGGCAGAGATGTAACCTAGGTTGTTGCATTGGGAGGAAGCGTTCCTCATTAAGGCCAGTCAGCCATTCCGATCGCCGTCATCGTGATGACGGGTCTTGACGTTCATCGTCACATCGAACGTGGGTTGTTCGGCGCGACCCCAGTGCCTCGATACAGAACACCACTAGGGAAACCGATGCCGCGATGAGGGAACCAACAACACCGCTGATTACCAATTGCTCAGGCAACGTTAGCTTAAACTTCGAAAGCCGTCCTTCCGGACGGTCAAGGTAGGCCCACCAATTCGCGTCTTCGCTCCGCAACCAGTATATTACGCCCGATCCTGCGGCCACAACAAAGAATAAGGCCAGATACGTCCATGTTCGCCGCATAGTATCTCCTCGGCCGATGATGAATTTGTGTGAATCCAACGGTATTCGAGCCGACCTAGACGGTCAATCGAATTCGCTCTTTACGCCCCCTTTCGCACGACGTTTGCGCCCGTCGCGTCCAAAAGCCCTCCCCTACAAACCGACCAGAGGCCCCCGTAACGGAGGCCTCGGTTGATTTCTCGCTATCCCACGTCATCGCGGCGTCGCCAAGCCGCTGGCTGGAACGCTGCCATCAGCAGCGACATGTTCTCCTCCCGCACCATCGCCCTTGAGCTGCCCCAACCGCTTCGTATACGCAATCCGCACCCGCGCCAAGTCGACCGCAGCCAAGAGACTCTTGACCTGCGGCGTCAACTCCTTTCCAAAACGCTCGAGGATAGCCACCGTCTCGGCTTCCTTGAATCGCAGCGCGTACGCCGATGCCGAGTCCGCCGATTGCTGCAGGCGTAGCGTTTCCTGCCGCAAGATCGCCTCCGCATCCTGCTGGCCGACCTCATCATCCGTTGGCGCTACCGCCTGTGTCAAACCGAGCAACGGCAGAAGCGGCTTGGCCACCTTGTCGAAGTCGGGCCAGGAGATCGTCTGGCCTGCCAGAACGCCGGTGCGGTCCTTCTCGACGTGGGCCACGGGGTAGGCTGGTTTGTTCTTGGCAGGCCGGTGCGACTCGAGGCGTAGGAGAACATCCGGCTCATAGGCCGTCTCCCCTTCAGCCCGCATTCGAAAACCGAGGCTCTTCAATTCGCCGCTGGATTCATCCTCGCCGTAGTCAATCCCCTGGCGTCCGCAGATCACGACGTGCAAGGGCGAGGTCAACAAAAAATGCAGAAGTTCTTTGTAAGGTTTTTTGATCAGAGCCCACGCATGCATCGGGATCGACCCGATTTTCGTTTGCCGTCCGGTGTAGGCATTGCGGCAGGAGTCCCACAAATGGCTTATAGAATCGATCACGATCACCCCATGCCGGCTATGGTCGAGGCTCTTAAGGGCCGCGAGCACCTCGGTGATCGATTTCGTGTGTAACACATCGAAGTCGAACGCCTGGGGATGAATGGCACGCTGTGGCACCTCCTGGCCATAGAAGGCGGTGCCGAACTCCGTGTCGCAATAGGCGACGCGCTTGCCTGTATGCTGGGCCAAGCCTTCAGCGATCAAGAGCGACGTGAAGGTTTTGCCGCTCCCGGCGGGGCCGTAGACACCCAGCTTCAATGCGGCTTTCAACGATTGGGGTTTCTGGAAAGATGCCATGGTAGTGGTTCCTCTGGTGATTAGGCCTTGAGTGTGAAATAGCCGCGTCCCGTCTTTACGAAGCGGGAGTCATCCCCGCGAGCCAGGTCGCGGAGGATAGCACTGTACAATGTGGCCGCTGGCGTCTTGCCAGCGGGAGAGCTCCAGTAATTCTTGATGGCCATCGCACCGATCAGCTCCTGGCAGTTCATGGCCTTCCTTGACTCGGCCAGGACCTTCACAGCGGCGTCGATGGCGCTCAGCTTCTTCTCGGCCGTGTCACCTGCTTCCTCGGACTTTGGTGTGTTCGCCAAGGCGAGCTTTACTACCGTCGGTGCCTCGCTTAGTGTGGTGACCTCCGGGAGCTCGTCATCCAGAAACTCCAGGCCTTTGCTGGCCAACTCCGCCCGCTTCCAGGTGACCTGTTCGCCATCGTCCCACTTGATTTTCACCGACGTTCCGTTGGCCCAAACGATGCGGCCCTCGATGTTGTCGTCGGTAGATCGCACCCGACTCCCGATCTTCAGTGCCGGGAGGTCTGAGGTCGTTGCACCTGGACCATTCTTCTTCTGCGTCATGATCGTAAATCCCTGTGAAACATGTACTTGTAAGACGGGTATTACCCGCATGACAATACTGTTACCTCGCCTTACGACACACCTGAAGGCCAACATGCAAAAAGTTCTTGGAATTGGGAAAAAAACAGCTCCACCAATTTGCATTGGCACCATGGTTTTTAGTATTCTCTAGCATCTTTTCACCACGGAACCGGAGATCAGGAACATGCTTGTGGAACTACGACCGATCGCCTCTATTCGACCCTACGAGAATAACCCCCGCATCAACGACGCCGCCGTTGATATGGTGGCGGCATCCATCAAAGAATTCGGCTTCCGCCAACCGATTGTAGTGGATGAAGATGGCGTGATTATCGTCGGGCATACGAGGTTTAAGGCCGCACTGAAGCTCGAGATGACCGAGGTGCCAGTCCATGTAGCCGTTGGATTATCTCCAGCCCAAACGAAGGCGTATCGCCTGGCCGATAACCAAACGGCGACGCTGTCCCAATGGGATGACGACAAGCTGGCGATCGAGTTGATCGCGCTGCAAGGGATGGATATCGACTTGGATTTGACCGGATTCTCCGCCGAGGACCTGGATCGATTGATGGATCCGCCCACCACGGAAGGATTCACGGATCCCGATGACATCCCCGAACCCCCAGACGAGGCCACGACCAAACCAGGCGATCTCTGGATTCTCGGCAGACACCGCTTGCTGTGTGGGGACTCAAGTAAGCCAGCGGATGTAGACCGGTTGTTGGATGGGGCTCCGATCCACTTGGCGAATTGCGATCCGCCGTACGGAGTCAAAGTCGAGCCTCGCTCCAATAACGCCATTGCTACAGGTCTGTCATCGTTCCAAGGTACAACCCATCATCAGGGCTTCGACTTGGAGCGTCACCCCGAGAAGTCGCAGAAGACCACCAAGAAGATGCGTGCCAAAGATCGACCCCTAGCCAATGATTTCGTCAGCGACGACGAGTTCGATCGTTTGCTAGAGGCGTGGTTCGCAAACATACGCGCGTGTGCTTTTGCCCGGACGAGGTTTTTATCTGTGGGGTGGGTACAGCAACTTGTCTAATTATCCGCCGGCCTTGAAGAAGTGCGGCTTGTATTTCAGCCAGTCGATCGTGTGGGACAAGCTGCACCCGGTGCTAACGCGCAAGGATTTCATGGGCTCTCACGAGCAATGCTTCTACGGTTGGCGAGAAGGGGCTGCACACCACTTCTATGGCCCTAACAATGCCACTGATCTCTGGGCCATTAAGAAGGTCAACCCGCAATCCATGTGTCATTTAACGGAGAAGCCCGTCGAACTTGCCACCCGAGCCATCGAGTACCTCATCGAAGCCCGGCGAGCACGTTCTGGACCTATTCGGTGGAAGCGGGTCCACACTCATCGCTGCCGAGCAGACCGGGCGTAGGGCTTTCCTGATGGAACTGGATCTGCCCTATTGTGACGTCATTGTCGAACGATGGGAGAAATTCACCGGTAAGCAGGCGATCCACGCCGAGACAGGGGAACCGTTCGTGAAGAAGCCGGTAGTGGTGACGCAA
Source organism: uncultured Planctomycetaceae bacterium (assembly GCA_963790585.1). GTDB lineage: Bacteria > Planctomycetota > Planctomycetia > Gemmatales > Gemmataceae > CAWBOY01. Next base: position 1,181,036 of record CAWBOY010000006.1, on the reverse strand, counting down.
ACGGCATCCTAACCCGACATTCGCAGTTCTAACGCTCGGAACGACGCAATCGTGCAAGGAAAGGAGGGTGCCAAGATGAGTGCTGACAAGCGTGCCAAAGATGACAGCGCCATCTTGGCGCTCGCCTGCGGAGCCAGCATTGAGACCGCGGCCCAGAAGGCCGGCATCAGCAAACGTACGCTCCAACGCAGGATGGCCGATCTGGAATTCCGCCGTCAGATTCAGGTTGTTCGCGGTGACATGGTGCAACGGCACTCGGGTACGTTGACGGCGGCGGGAACAGAGGCCATCAAAACAATGTTGGATTTGCTCAAGGGGAACACCCCAGCCAACGTGCGATTGGGCGCCGCGCGAACGATATTGGAGATCAGCGTCAAATATCGCGAAGCCGCAGACATCGAAGAGCGCCTGGTGAGCCTGGAGCAGCAAGCATTGGAAACATCTATGATCCCTTAATGGTGTGGACAACATGAAACTTCACAGACGGCTGCGAGATCTTCAGACGGTGTTCCTTCATAAGAAAGGGCTTGCGGGAGATTCCGTTGGCCGCCCCCCGATCGTCTCAATGCGGACGCCGGCGGACATCCTCAAGCTGCTCGAAAATTTGACGGCCGCCGTGCAGGCGGATCCGTTCATGGAGACGGAGACCAAGGCCCGTGCTGCGGGGCATCTGGCCGCTATTGCGCTGAAAGCCATCGAGGCCAATAATCTGGCCGCTCGCGTGGCGTTACTCGAGACGGTCCTCAAAAAACGTCCTGTGAGAGGAGACCTGGAATGAACACCAAGGCACTGGCACGGCTCTACGACCGGCTCACGCCCGACGAGCGCCTTCCATTGATAACGGCTGCCATGGAACGGGGCGACGAAGTCGAGGCGGAACGACTGAGCAACTCGGCGCCGATCATCCTGTTGCGAATGCCTGATTACTATGGCCTGGGTGACGGCTGGACAACGCTTACTCTGTTCCACATGATCGAAACGCTCGATCTCGCGGTTCGGTTCTGGTGGAATTTGGGGATGTCGGCACAATCCAAATCAAGTCCTGTTGACGATGAGGACGTGGCGCACGCCAACCGCCTGTTCGACATGGCTCGCTACGCCGGCTACAGGCTGTGCGTTGAGGTCGATGCCTGGAAGCTTGTTTGTTCGGAAGGGCACTATAATCCGGACGGGACGCTGCGGTTCCTGACTGGCTTCGAGACGGTGAAGCAGGCCGAGGAAAACGCGCGGATGTGCCTATGGACGCAGGCGGAGGCAGCTGCGTATCTGAAGAAGATCGGGCGGGAAGACATGGAAGTTCCCTCGGTCGAGCGGTCGGCGCGGAATATGCGCGAATTTATTGATCACCGGGTGAAATGGTGGAATGAGTGACGACGGCAGGTTGAGATTATCGGCTACCCGAGGGCCCTTGGGCCAATAAACCATCGTACCTAGACTGATGCCATGGAACCTTCATTCGACTAGCTACGATGAGGCAAGAGAATGTTTGGTTCTATTTGCCAGTGTTAGACGCATTCTCGCAGCTTCTGATCCAGAACCTCAAGATCACGGCACACCATGAAATCCCACTTGCCGAACTCGCCCTGGTTGTTCACCGCCGTTGTCCATCTCCGCGCCGCGCTGTGCTTGGCTTGGGTCTGCTCCGGATTGTGGACCTCGTAGCCTTTGATCTCCAACAACAGCGCGAGATCATTGGTCATGCGGACGATAAAGTCTGGCTCGTAGTCATGATCGACCTTCAGATATTCATATCTGATATTCAGGCCCAGGTGGTCGTTTCGGGCGTAGCACTTTACACGATCGCTGGCTTCTAGCACCTTCGCGGCTTCGGCTTCCCAGGTTGAGTGGCGCACTACGGAGTTGATATGACTCTTGGTCGTGGTCGAGATTGGGCGAGTCGTCGGGAAATCGACGCCGCCGGTCTTCCCCACGGGCCGATAGCGGTCAAGGATCGGTAGAAGCGGCGGTTCGCCGGCTGTGTCATCAGGCAGGATGGCGTCGCGCAGGCGCTCCACTGCCAGCATCATGTACTTCTCTAAGCCCAGCTCCCGTGTATCGACGCCGTTGAAGTTCACCTTGCTGCGCACGAACGCCTGGGCGAAAGCAAAGACCTGCGGGAACAACTGATGTCGGGATTGGAGCCGGAAAACTCGGCTCTTCTTATCGCTCCTGTCCCTTGTTGGCGCAAGCATGTCGTCGATGATCTTCTGCGTGATCTGGAAGAGGATCCCCTGGAAGTGGGTCTGGGCGTAATAGGAATCCCGGTTTTGTTCGATGAACTCGAACGGCACGATCCCTGCCTGTGTGTCTTGGTAGCCTGCCGTCGGCCGTAGGAAAGTTGTGGTTGGTTCGAGGCGAGGGTCGATCCCAAGTGGCTCGATTTCCGCGATGTTGCACTTCAGCAAGCCCTTCGTAGTTTGAAAGACGTATCCATTCACAACCGGAAATCGAATCTCCAGATCCTCACGGTCTGGCAAGGCCCATACCCGATTCTTCGGCTTGTCTTCTGGAGTCGCCGTATCGACGGGACGCCCCTTGTACGGAATAACCGAGAAGGGGATACCGTAAACGTCAACATATTCCTCGCTCAATAGCCCTGTGTCCGGATCCGGTTCATAACTCATGCGGCGCAAGCCTCGACCCACGACCTGCTCGCAGAGTAGCTGGCTTCCAAACGCCCGGATGCCAAGAATATGGGTGACGTTGTTGGCGTCCCAGCCTTCGGTGAGCATGGCGACCGATACGACACAGCGCACGAATTCACCCGGTTCGCCCGGCTTGCCGACCGTGGCTATGACCTTGCGTAACTCTTCGGCGTGCGCCTGCTTTTTCTTGGATGGGTCTTCGCTTTCGGCTTCTTTGAGGAGCTTGGAGTCGATCCGGACCGTGTAATTCTTGGCGTCGGTATTGGCGAATTCGGGCAGGATGGCGCTCTTGCCATAGACGATCGGCTTCTTCTTCGGCTTGGCCTTGCGACCCTTCGGCGCCTCATCATCCTCCTCGCCGGCTTCCACATCCTCGACGTCTTGTTGCGTCACCGTTTCGGCTTCCTGTTCGCCGCTGATCTTGCGATAAAAGTAATCGGCAATATCGGTGTTGTCGCAGACAATAATGAGGACCGGCGGAATGCGTTCTTGGTCCGGCGTCGCCTGCTGGATATACCCAAACTTCTCTAGCCACTGCCCCGCGATCTGTTTGAGCGCTCCCTCGGCTTCGCGGTAGGCGACCTCGGCCTTGGGCTTGCCACTCCCATGCTTCTCGCTCGGCTGTAAGGAATTGGTGATATTGCGCCAAAGGCGGAAGTATTTCGGATCAGGCCGCCCCGCCTCGTCCTTCATGCCCCGATCATCTTTCACGGGAAGCCGGGGAATCTTGACGATGCCCGACTCGATGGCATCCACGAGGCCGAAGTCACTGACCAGCCACGGAAAAGGCTGGCCTTCAGGGTATCCCGATCCCTTGATATAAAATGGAGTCGCCGACAGGTCGACACACATCGAAATGCCTGGCTTACCTTGACCGAGGCAGTTATTGATACGGTCCAACCCTTCGAGCCAAACGCGAGCCTCATTCGCTTCTTCCTCCAGCTCGCTCGCTTCTTCTCGGGTAACATCTGCCCTCTTCCGCCCCCTCTTGGCCGTATCGACTTCTTCCACTCTGCGGTCGGGTGAAGCCGGCCGCCAGCAGTGGTGCCCTTCATCGTTCAGCACCATAATGGGCAGGTGATCGAACAAGTCGCCAAGCACACGACGGGCAATGGTTTCTGGCGTCTCCGGGCCCTTGTTGACGACGGCATAACTCTTGTCCCCCTCCTTGTGTTCCGACTCCGGGGCGAAGCGATGCCAGTTTTCGATCAATACCTTGCCGGCTTGAAGATGGGATCGCAGATTCACGGGCACAATGTCAAAGGCGGCGAAGTAGTTATCGGGATTGTCGGGCCGGAGAACCTGAAGCCGTTCCTTCACCGTAAGGTTCGGGCAACAAATCAGGACTGCGCTCGGGTACTCCTTGGTTGCTCTGTTCACGCCGCGGTTGCAGAAGGCCCATGCGATCAGCATGGCCATGACGACGGTCTTGCCGGATCCAGTCGCCATCTTGCAACCCAGCCGCTGCAACGGAATCAAGCTCGCATCGGAAGGCACATCGATAAGAGTTGGGTAGAAATTCGGATTGCTCAAGGTGATGCCGGTTAGCTGTTCCCCACGGAGCAGTCGGGCCAGGTTCTCATCCGTCAGCGAGAAGTTCTTGAAGCCGGTGCGAGATGATTTGCCAGGGATGCGCAATTCGGCCAAATAGATGATCGTCTCTACCGCCTCCCGTTGGCAGAAGAACAACCGCCGCCCGCGCTTCGGATTCGCCCAGAACCGCAATAGTTCCCTGGTGGTGTTCGACGCCCCACGGTAGTCGGCTTCGCGCCATCGGCGCACGTCGTCACGCAATAGGTTCACCAGCGGCAGGTCATCCCGCTCTTCCTCGGCAAACAGCTCGAGTTGGGCCGAACCTGTGCGATCGGTCTTGTACCAATAGCTCGCCGGCCGGCGGATCCCGGCGTGAGATGCTTTGCCAGTCTCTGTGTCGTAGATCCAATGATCGTTTGGTTCGACGTACGGAGGGCAGAGAATCGGCTTTTCGACGGCCTGGATCGGGATTTTCGGGGTTGGATCGCTCATTGCGGTTGCTCGCTGGGCTGAACATTCTTATTCTGATTGAACCCGGAATCGCAGTCCTTTTCGTATTCACGAATATAAGCATCAATCTGAGCACGCAACCCCTGTATCATGTCGATGTAAGACTCCGACATCAGATTGTACATCTTCTCGCTCTTCGGCTTCACGTCACGGCGCAACGAATCCAACGCAGCCTCGGCGCGGCCAAGTTGTTTGCGGACAACGTCGAGTTCGGCGTCAATCTTTATCATAAAGTATCCTCACGATGCCATTCGCCTGAAAAGAGCCTCTCCGAAAGTCACATCTTCCCACCTAGGATGCGCAGCGCCCCTGGGTGGGGAGACTTTCTGGATTGCCTCAAGGTCAAAATTTCACCCCAGCCGATGCACCTGCATCACCTCATTCCCCCGTGGATCTATCACCTTCACCGCCACGCACTTATGCTTCCCGGCCGGAAACGGCAACGATATCGTTCCCGACAGCGCCTCGAACCGTTCTGGATCAACCACGCCGCCGAGGGCTTTGCTTAGCTTCTCCCAGGCTGTCTTGTCGGGAAAGAATGCCTGGGTGATGCAGAAGCAACGGCCATCGTAGTCGCCGTCGAGGAACCAGGCGGCCACTTTCTGATCTTCGGTGCTGCGGATCGTGTTGGCGACCGGATCGTAAATATCGACTCCTTCCATGATGACCGTATATTCGCCCTGCTTGTCCGGCCCGTTGAGGATCGTGCGCGGCTGGCCGAAGACCGTGAAGAGCTGACTGCCGGGCTGCTCTTTGAGCAGGCCATTCATGCCGGGGTTCACGTCGGGTCGGATATGGGCCATGTGGACGCGCAGTTTTGGATGCTGAGCTTCGCTGATGACGGCTTGCGCGGGGCCGTCGAAGCTGAAGCCGGCGACCACGAGATCGTCATAACCTCTCCGGCTGGATGCCCGGATTAGCTCTTCCACCTGCTTGGCCGTGACCGGGCCATATTGCGGGCCGAAGACGATCGCCACCGTCGCCTGACCTTCGGCATCCGGATCGACTTCGCCCTTGGGAACCCAACGCCCTTCGGCGTGAATGCTTGTCCCACCGCCGGCGATGCGCTCCATGCGCGTGAAGACCATCTCCTTGTTGTTCGGAAAACGCACACCATCCATGCGCAGCAGCTTCACCATCTGGTCGAGATAGGCTTCGACGTTTTGCACCTCGAATTCATTCTTCGCGCGCACCTCACGAACCGTCCGAGCCGGTGCGAAGGTGTCGAGCGACTCCGGCGCGCCTCCGATCGGAGACAGTGTATCGATCACGTCGCTCAACGAGAGTTCCGGCGGCTGCACCGCTTCGACGGTGAATGGGCCGCTCACACGGACCACGCCCTTGACGACCTCCGGCTGATCGACCAGCTCCTCCTGCTCGGCATTGGCGGCGATGCAAGCGTTGACCTCATCCATCTTGGCCCGCCATGCCTTGCGATAGGCAGTCACGGCGTCGGCCAATTCTTTCGGCCAATCCGGGTCGGTGTCGAAGGGAACCTGCCAATGTTCCCATTGTTTGCCCTTCTCCGGCAACTCCCAACGCCGCCGATCGGCATCGGTGACGCCGCGCTTGCCTTCGGCCCGTTGTTTGTCGATGAGTTTCAATCCCAGGCGATGACGGATCTCAGTCGTCAACTTGGCTAATAGAGAGTTGCAAGACTCCAGTTTTACCTTCAATATCGGTTCGTGCTTGGCGAAGATGGGGTCTAGGTTCTAGTTTTGGGCGATGCTCTTGAGCGTGATGTGGGGTACAGACTTGTATTTGAAGTTGCCGTTCACTCCCGCTCGGCCTTCCCGTAACGCGAAGTATTCATATTTTGCTGTGAGCAGCCGCTGACGTGCAATAGCGATGGCGACTCGGCTGGTATCGATGGTGATCCATCGCCGTCCCCAGTGTTCTGCGACGACGGCTGTTGTCCCGCTCCCGCATGTAGGATCGAGGACTAAATCCCCAGGATCGGTGGTCATTAAGAGACAACGAGCAACAATCTTGTTCGCGGTTTGGACAACGTATAATTTCTCTCCACCAAGTTGATTTTGGCCTACTGTATCGAGCCACAAATCCAAGAGTGGTGATACTGGAAAGTCAGAGAGCTTTCTTTTATACGATACAGTCGTGCGTTCGCCCCCAATCAGTCGTTCAGCAAAAAGTAGACGGTCCATCCCCTCTTGATTGGTTTTCCATCGAGCCTTGGGGCCCGGATCAAAGGAGTTTCCGTCGAGCAAAACGGTGAACCATGAGGCGGCCCCTTCACCCTTGCTACGCCCAATACTTTGACTCGTAATATTGTCGCCGGCGTATATTTCGGCATCCGATGGCATCCTGCTCAGATCTTCAGCTAATGGGCATCGTTCTCCCGAGGATCGTTCGTACTTTAAATAGCCGGTGGCCCCAACTTCGCCGGGCTTCTTGACGTTAAAAATTGCTCGAAACCGAGCAGAGGGTTTATTCCTTGCATACCATAATAGATAATCAGACGTGCCAGGGATAAGGTCAGCCGTGCTTCCAGTTGTCTTCCGCACTACGATTTGCCGAACGAAATTGTTGATTCCAAATACTTCATCCATCATGAGCCGTAGTCGGTGAACATTTTCGTCGCCAATCTGCACGAAAATGCTACCAGTATCAGCCAGCAATCCCCTCCCCACTATCAAACGATCCCGAAGGTAGCTAAGGTATGAGTGAACGCCGATATGCCAGGTGTCTCGATAAGCCTTGACCATTTCTGCTTCGCGCGTCAGATACGTATCATTGTCCTTCAGATCCCGCTGACCTACTTCGGACTGAAAGTTAGATCCATAATTAATCCCATACGGCGGATCCATGTAGATCATCTGTACCTTACCCGCCAGATCCTCCCTACGCGCCAGAGACGCCATGACCTGGAGGCTATCACCCAAGATGAGCCGGTTCGTCCAGTCAACGTCATGACGATAGAACTGCACCGCCTCCTGGTATTCCTGCTCTGGGTCGGAGAAAAGAGAGCGTTGTACATCCTGCCGGGCAGCGACTCTCAGAATGGCCTGCGCGGAGATCCGTTCGTGCATGTGGAGAGCCACGGGATCGACGCTGAACCCGGCAGCTTCGGATTCGCGCTTCCCGGCCCATTCCAGCCACGGTTCCTGTGTGCGCAACGCCTCAGCAAGGATCTGGGCTTCCTCCGGCGTCAGCTTGCGCCGGGTAGATTCGGCCAACAACTCCGGCAATATGTCGGCAGCGCCCGTGGTGTCGAAGCGTAGAACGGGCGGTCGGCGCGGGCTGTAGGAATACTCGATCTTCGGCAGGATCGGCACTGTTCCCTCGGCAGCGATCTTGGCGGGAGGGTTGTTCTTCCGCTTCGCTCCCTTGTGGCGATAATCCTCGACGTTGCCTAGACCATCACCACCAGCAGCCGGCTTCTTCTTCGCCATCGGAGTTTCCTTCGTCGCCGCACTAAAGCAAATCGTACTTGCCACACATCGCGTGTTGACAGATGGCCCGCATGTCGCACGCCTTGCACTTCGTCGCCTCGGGTCGAGCCGGGAATTCCCCCTCGACGATCCCGCCGATGAGGATGTCGGCCCTGTTACGAGCCACTCGGACGGCGACCTTATCCACGGGCATGCGCCTCCGCTCTCCCTCTTTCAAGTGATGCAAGTAGGCAGCGTCAATTTGCAGACCTTCGCCCCGGCCGGCAGCGGCATAGATGGATAATTGAAAGCCGAAGATGTCGTCCGCCTTCGGGTCGTTGGCCGTCTTGTAATCGACGAGCGCGAGGCTGGTAATCTTGCCGTTTTCCATGTCGAGGATTACATCGGCCCGGCCGCTGACGATGCTTTTCTCCAAATGCAGCTCGAACGCCCGCTCTGTCTGCCAGATGCGCAGCAAGTCGCTGCTGTAATCAGCAAGGTATTTATCGACGAGCGCTCTGGCCCGTTTGCTCAATTGGTCAAACGCGGCGTTGTTGGCGAAGGGTAGATAAAAACCCTCTTCAAACACCTTTTCAACCTCGGCGGTGGTCGGCAAACGTTTCGCAGCTTTGGCGATTTCTGCCACCTGGCGCAAGATATGGTGAATCGCTCGACCGTAGCCAAGCTCCGTGACCAGCTGTGGTTGAAAGCCCAGAGAGGTGCCGAGCCGGAAGCGCAATGGGCAGCCTTCGTAGGCGGCCAGGTCCGAGAATGAGAGCGTAGGCAGTTCTTCCGTCTCGTCGGCCTTGGGAACGAAAGGTTCCGGCAACGGTAATTTGTCGGCCACTGCGGGATCGCCGCCTGCCACTTCGACCAGGAAATCCGAAGGCTGGAACTTGTTCACCTTCTTGCGAAAGCGCGAAAGGTAGAGGACGTCTTTCGCCCGTGTCATGGCGACATAGAACAGACGCCGTTCCTCGACATCACCGCCTTCATAGCGACTGCGCGCCGAAGCCGGGAAGACGGTGTCGGGGATAAGCCAATCCTGCGCCTGGCCAGCGAATCGCGACGGGAACCGGCCTTGCACCAGCCCCGGCAAAAACACTACCGGCCATTCTAAACCCTTCGCCTGATGAACCGTCAGAATGTCCACGGTATCCAGGTCAAAGGTGTCCTCGCCTTCGAAATCCTCGTAGGCATCCAAGGCATAGTGTTGCAGATAATTGAACAGGCGCTGATAGTAATAGGTCCCACGATCCTGGCCGCCGCGATAAACCTTGGTGCCGTTTTCGTCGACATATCTGGCTCTGCGCGTGACGTTCTCGAAGTCGGCCAAGATCTGGGAGAAGCGAGCCAAGCAGCCCATGCGTGCCGAGGCATTGTCATCGTCGAGATCAAGCGTTTGCACGCCGAGGAGGTTCAGCAGGCGGTAGAAGTCGCGGACGAGATTGACCGTCCCCGTGTTGTCGCTTACAAATCCCTGCCAATCGGTGATGTATTCCTTGAGTTCAGCTATGGGCGCGCCTGCGTTGAACACGTTTTGAAACTCGATCACCAGCTGGTCGAGATCGACGAGAGCACCTTGTCCATAGCGCTCGTTCTTCCATTCGTTTTTCGAGAGCCAGGCATAGAGCTTGCCGAAGACGGAAGCCTCCGGTTGAAGAAACAAGCCCGTGCGCCCGGCGCAGCGGAAGGGGATGCCACGCGCCTCGAAGGCTTCGATCAACGGTGGTGAGGAGGTGCGGACGGAACGACACAAGATGGCGATGTCCTTGTAGCGATAGCCGAGCTTGTGTAGTTCCTCGATGGTATCCGCGATGACCTTGGCCTCGTCCTTGGCTTCCTCGGCGGACCAGCAGTGGACCTCCGGCCCGCCGGCGGCGCGGTGCGGGATCATCGTCTTGGGTAAACGGGGAGTAATCGACTCGGCAAAGGTGTTCGCCGTGGCAATGATAGTCGGGCGCGACCGGCGATTAGCCGAGAGGGAGAGAGAAGTAGTCGGTTTGTAGCGTTTCGTGAACTCCTGCATATTGGACACATCGGAGCCACGCCATTGGTAGATGGCCTGATCATCATCCGCGACGACGCACAAGCTCACCGGGGGCTTGGAGAGCAAGCCGATCAGCTTTTCCTGCGCTGGGTTGATGTCCTGATATTCATCGACGATCAAGTGTCGCAGCGGGCCATGGACCTTCTCGAAGACTTCCGGCCGACTCAACGCCTTGACGGCTGCCGAGATGAGCAGGCCATAGGTCAGGAAGTGGTAGCGGAAGAGAGTCTGTTTGAAGGCAAAGTAACAATCGCCAAACGGCGTCCCTTGCAACTGGCTCGGCTCGATAAGCTCGTTTTCGATCACACTGGCGTTGCGCAGGAAGTCGAAGATAGGCCGCCAGTGCTGCGTCCCGAGCTTGTGCAATTCCAACCGTTTGTATTCCCTGCTGAGCAACCCCGCGAGCTTGTTCTCGTCCAGCACATCGAAGTTGCCAAACTCCGGCACATGATCTTGCAGCATGTGCAGACAATATGCGTGAATGGTGCCGACGAACATGGGATTGAGCCGATCAAGAAAGGCAACGCCCATGGACTCCGCAATCCGCCGCGTGATGCGATTCTTAAGCCCCGTCGCCGCCCGCTCTGTAAATGTGAAAGCGATGATCTGAGACGGCTCGACGCCTTCCTTGATGAGCGCGGAAACCCGGCGTGAAATCGCCTCGGTCTTGCCCGCACCCGCGCAGGCAATGACCTGAAGATGACCGCCTCGATGGTCGATCACCTGCTTTTGCTCGGCCGAGGGGAAGAAGGGTGCGGTAGTCATGGTGGGCCGATCTGGGGAGAACAAATTTCGGATCTGATTAAGAGCTTTTTCGGTCGCGTTTTTGCTAGCATGCAAAGATCGAGATGAAGATAAGCTGGCCGTGCCGCCGTTGCAAGGAGGAAAGATTGCATCCGTCCACGCGAAGGTCTGACGGGAGGCTTTTCGACCAGCGTTTTGCATAGAATTGGCGGAAACAAGCTTCATCGGAACAGGAGCCGCCCATGTCGGACGACCGCCAACTGTTTCTGCTCGATCAGAAGATTTATAGCCTCAAGTCGGGCTTGTCCGAAGCGGAGCGCAAGGAGCACGTGTGCGGGGCCCAGATCGACGACAAGGCCTGGGACGCGGAAGACCGGTTTTCGGCGGGGCCGCTGGGCCTCGTCGATCGGGCCCTGAGCGCGGACCCGTTGAACCGGGTCGCGCTGGTGTGCGATGCGGGGTTGGGTAAGACGACCAACATGGAGTGGTTGCAGGCTAAGCTCTCCGCGCAAGGGAGCCGGCAGCTGGCGGTGCTGATTCGGCTCGATACGCAAGCGCCGGAAGATCGACAGCCTGGCTCGCCCGAGTTGTACAGTTGTGGGCTGGAGCTTTTCAAACGGCAACTTGAAACGCCGAGTGTCGAGCATCTCCTCGATTGGCTCGCGGAGGAACTTTTCTGCCACGTCGCTATTGGAGAAAAGGCACGCCACCTCGCGGCGCTATGTCGGTTGCGGGCTCAGGGACGGATCACACTGCTCATTGATGGTTTGGACCACGCAATCGGCGACACCGCCATCCGGACATACCTCAAGCGCTTCCTGGGTTCGGACCAATGGCGGCACTGCCCGATCTGGATCGCAGGTCGGCCGACCGCTTTCAAATCGCTATGGAACGTCTTCCTTGCATCGAACTGGAACTTCCACCGCATCGCCCCGCTCGCCGAAGCCGAGATCGCTTTCTACATGAGCTACTGTGCTGGCGGCAATTGGTATCCCTTGATGACGCAGAGCCATTCCTTGGTGGCCATTCCGCGCTTTTTATGGCTTATTTGCGACATCATCCGCTACGAGATCGCGGGACAGACCGATGACGAAGCTCGGCGAATGGCCGTCGAGTCGCTCCGGCTCAACACTCCGGCCGACGTCTATTGCCGTGCCTTCCTGGAAGTCGGCGATGAAGACAATTCCAGTCCCCATCCGAACACGTTGGGACTACTCGCGCAAGGACTTGACGACCAGAAGTCCCACATCGGTCTGACGGGAAAAGAACAACCATCGCCGACCAATCGCCGCAAGCGAGTGGAACGAGTGGCGGCGCTTCTGGGGGCTTTAGCATTTGAGATGTTTCCTCGTTTCAGCGGGGTCAAACTCCACCCTTTTCTGGGCCAAGTGGCTCAGCGAGTGGAAGAAGCTGAGATCACCGACGCCGCGACGTTCGATAAGGAATTCAACCTGCTCAAGGAGATGAACATCCACGCCCTGGATTTCCTGCTCTTCAGCGAATCGAATGAACGGAAGCTGGTGTTTCGCGATCGCACCACGCTGGCCTTCTTCGCGGCCTATTGGGCCTGCCATTGCGAAAAGCCGAAAAAGCTGGACACGACGCGAAAATGGGTCGTCGATGAGCTTTTTGAGAAGAACCTGGAATGCCGCGAATTTTGGCAATTCGCCGCGGAGATGCCGAATGCTGGATTGCCTCGGACAGAGGATGACCAGGTAGACGAAACGCGCTGGCATGCTCTGTTCACGCCACTGTATGCCGGCACGGTCAAAGACAGCAAGAAACGGCCGATCCGCTCGACAGAGTTCATCTTTCGTTCGTGGCCTCGGATGGAGGCCAGCACGGCGGGCAGGAAAATCATCGAGACGAAATACCGAGCCAAGGTGATTCCGCCGGAATTGCTCTCGGGATTCATTCCATTGGTCCGAGGCGTCTTACCGCAAGACAGCGGCACCTTTCGAATGGGCGAAGAAGACCGGATTCGCGAGGAAACACTGGATGGGCGCGGTTTTTATCTGCATCATTATTGTGTGACGAATATCGAATATGAGCGTTTCGATCCACGGCACAACGACAAGCGATGGACCGGCAGCAAGCACAAGGCGGTTAAAGCAACCGGCGATCAATCGGCGGATGACGAGTGTCCCGCAGTCATGGTGTCGTGGTACGACGCGATTAGTTATGCACGGTGGTTAGGTATCATTCGCGACGAGCATGGTAATCGATGCGACATCACTTTGCCTTCGGAAGTAGGATGGGAATATGCCTGCCGGGCGGGGCATGATCAGACTCGGTTTACCTTCGACGAGGCCGAGGCGATCGATATTTGCACGCCTGCGTATTGCAATTACAACGGGAATTACCCCGACGCTGGGGCGGAGGAAGGCGAATTTCGAGAATGCACGTTGCCGGTTGATGGATCGGTACCGGACCAATGGTCAAAGGCGTTTAAGATCAAACCGGTGAAAGGACGCAATCGCTGGGGATTCTACCAGATGCATGGGAACGTATATGAATGGTGCATGGATTGGTATGATAGTGAGGCCTTGGCTCGCGTGCTCCGCGGCGGGAGCTGGAACAGCTTCGGCTGGTACTGCCGGTCGGCGTTCCGCTTCAGGTACGTGCCCGATTCCCGGATCCACTTCTACGGCTTCCGGCTGGCCGCAGTTCCCTGCATCGTTGGAGCCAAGTCGAGCAGGAGCGGAGGCGACGGAGCCGCGGGCGTAGTGGAGGCTCGCCCATGAATGACGAAACAGAAGACAAATCCCTGTTCCTCCTCGACCAGCGTCTTTCCCAGTTGAATCTCACGCAAGCCGACAAACAGCAAGAATATCTATTCGGCGAAAAAGCTGGTGAGGACAGTCAGTGGACTGAGCGAACGCGCTCTGAGCTTACCACGGAGGCGGCCAGCGCCAGTGCTCCGCCACGCACGATTTTGATGTGTGACGCCGGTCGCGGCAAGACGACCAACATGGAGTGGTTGCAGGCGGCCATCGTCGGCGAAATCGGCGGCCAACAGGTGCCGTTTCTCATTCGCATCGATCTGCCGAGTCATGTAAAGCTATTGCAACAGGTGTTCGACGGGAGCAAGCGGCTGCTCGATTGGATAGCCGCGGAAGTGGCCGGCGGCGACGAAGAGCAGGAGACTCGCGCCCTACAGGCTGTACGGCGCAAACGGGCACAGGGGCGCATTACATTGCTCATCGATGGCCTCGATCATGTCCCTGGGGGATGATGCGTTTATCGATAATCTGTTCAAGCTCCTCGCTCTCTCCGTTTGGAAAGCTTGCCCGGTCTGGGTCTCGGGCCGACCCGAGGCATTTCGCAAGAAGTGGTCCGCGCACTTCTGGCGACCGGCCTGGCGCGTGCTCCGTGTGAGTGCTTTTACCCGGGCACAGACCAGCCACTACATGGTGTGGCATACGAAACACGATTGGTATGGTGCATTCCACTCGGAAAGCCGCAATCTACTGGCGACCCCTCGTCTGCTAAAGCTCATCTGCGATACGCTCCGCCGCGAGATCCCTGATCCGCCGGCGGAGGAAGACCAGCGCCGTCAAGAGGTGGCTCGCCTCGGCATGCACACCGCCGCTGGAGTGTATCACCGCGCGTACTTTCATGTGGGGGACGCGAACGATCCGAATTCACAAGGCTTGCTTGCCCAGGGGCTGCGTGGCGAAAACGAGCGAGCGGGTCGAATCCTCGATATGGCAAACAAGAGCACCATGCCGGGCCAGGTCAAGCGCCTTGGCATGGTGCTAGGCGCGGTGGCGTTTTACATCTTCGGCTTGAATACAAACCAGGACTCGCCAACTCCCTACACCGGCGGCGTCGAGTACGACGAGCTACTGGAAAAGGTCGGGCCGAAGGTCGCAGCTCTGGGGCTGCGGACGTTGGAGCAATTCGGTGAGGATGTCCATCTACTGCGGCAGATGAATAACCATTCCTTGCAATTTCTAATTTTCAATAACGACGAATGTGACAGTCTATTGGCCTATCACGATCGCACGGTATTGACATTCTTCGTCGCCTATTGGGCGATGAAATATGGCAGCGACGGCGATCAAAAGATCCTTGACCGTTGGATCGTCGACGGGAAAGGCGAGAGGCTTTATGAATTCGACGAATTCTGGACGTTCGCGGCGGAGATGCCGGACGCGGCGTTGAAGCAAAGGCATGAATTGACGCCGAAAGACCTGGAGGGTTGGCTTCGCGTGTTTCGGCCGTGTTACACGCCGCCGGCACAATTGACGGGCTCACACGACTGGGTCCAATGGCATCGGCGCATGGTATATCACAGTTTTCCGCTGATGCGGACTCGTGAGCCGGAGACGATTGCGAAGTGGCGAGCGCGAACCCCGGAGCAAGCCGCCATCCTTGCGGAAATCGAAACGGGCTGGTGCGACATCGCTCCAGGTGATTGTCACTATGGGGCCGAGCCAGCGGAAGATCGTTCAGGTCGCGTGATCGAAGTAAAGACTGGTTTTCGGATGCACCAGTATCCCGTGGTCAACCGTTGGTATGAGGCCTTTGATCCATCTCATCGCGAGGATCGTTGGTATGAGGAGAAGCATCCATTGGCTGGCGTAACTGGTCGGGAAGGGGAAGATTGGTGCCCCGTGGTGAAGGTAACCTGGTACTGACGCCTGGAACTTTGCCGCGTGGTGTGGGGAAGACGTCTACCTACCTACGGAGGTTCAATGGGAGCACGCGAACCGGAAGGGAACGGCGTGGAATTACTCCTTTGGCAACGAGGAGACGGACCTTCCCCAGCACGCTTGGTTTTGGGATAACAGTGACCGTCGTACTAACCCCGTGCCGCTGGACGGTTCGGAAAAGCATCGCAATGATAATGGTTTGTACGACATGCACGGAAATGTTTGGGAATGGTGTGCGAACTGGTATGACGAGGAGGCCTTGGCTCGCGTGCTCCGCGGCGGGTGTTGGCTCTTCTACGGCTGGTTTTGCCGGTCGGCGTTCCGCTCCGGGCTCGTGCCCGTCGTCCGGTTCCACTTCTATGGCTTCCGGCTGGCCGCAGTTCCCTGCACCGTTGGAGCCAAGCCCAGCAGGAGCGGAGGCGACGGAGCCGCGGGCGAAGTGGAGTCGGAGTGAGCGGAGCGAACGAAGACGGAACGAAGCTGCGGCGGAGTCGCCGGAGCGGCCGGGATTTAGCAGGTGTTTATGTAGCCACTTGCACCATATTTCGTGGACAAGGCTACTCTCTTATTTGGCAAGGGTGGAAGCTGGCACACTTGGGGAGCGCTCTCGAATAACGACATAAGTCTTGTTATTTCAATTAGTTAAGTCATACATTATCAAGATGATAAACATCAATCGGACGACCACCCTTGCCAAAAGTGATTTGGCATGGCAAGGGTGGTCCGGCCGAGTGGATGGGCTTAATAGACACCGTCTGAAATCTTATTATGGTCAACTGCTGAAGACCAAGTCGTCTTTATGGCCCGCAAGTAGATTTTCAAACTCCGCCTCCACTCGGCGGAGTGCGCCTCGTGCCGTCAATCCGTTCTGGGTCTGCAAAGCGTCGGTCAAATTGAATCCGGCGAGGAGGAAATCATGATGTTGTAAGGCCTTGGCCATGCCGGGATAGACGCTACCCCCATTGTATACCTGATCCATTACCGCGACCTGCTCCCGAGCGCTCAACGAGTTGAAGGTCACTTGCCCTAAACCGGCTATCGCGATCTTCTGGTGATCCAGGTAGGACTGATTGAACAGTGCCTGATCGGCGGCGGCTGAGATCGCTGGTCGGGAGACATGAGCCAATGCCTGATTGGCCAGCATCGCGATGACCTGTTTATCGGTCATTGTCTTCAGGCTGTTGTCATGGTATTGGCTGGCGTAGTAGCTTCGCACGTCGGCAGCGAGGGGGGCGACCATGTCACTGGAAAGAGACGCGAGATTTAAGCCGACACCGATCGTAGGTATGTTTTTGGAGTCCAGATAGGGAGAAAGCGAATCGCCCTCGAAGCTGGCGATGAAGCTCCTTGGGTCACTCACATTCACGGCTGGATTCTGAGCCGTTGCCGCCGAGGTATCATTTTTCAGCGTGTCGCGGATGAATTGGAAATAGGTGCCGCTACTGAAGACGCTGAGATAACTGGGCGTTCCCATGTATTCAAATTGCCGATCGCCCGCGGCGATATTGTTGGCATCGTTGCCATTATTGGCGTCACTTTCCTTGATGGTCGTCGAAGTGACCCGAGCCACGAAGTAATAGGAATTGCCGGCTACCAACGCGCTCGAGTTGATCGGGATAGTGCTGGTCACGTTCACATCCTGCGTTTTGCCGTTGAGCAAATCGATCGTCGTAGTCTGGGTGGCAAATGCCTTCGGCGTGATCGAGCCGCTCAAGTTGGGCGTCGTAGACAGAAAGAGCTCGACGGTAACTTGGCCTTTGGCCTCTGTCTGCCCGTCGTTTCCGATGGTCACCGGAACCGTGACCTGCTCCCCGCCGTAAAATTGCTTCAAGTGCAGATCGGTAGCCTGGGTGGGAACGATCTTGAAGCCATCCAGCGATGCAACGAGATTGATGTCCGTTGTCTCTGTCGAGATATCGACCCATTCATCACCATCGCCGTTGAGGATGTAGGCCGAGAAAGTCTCACCTTTGGCTTGTGCCGTGTAGGTGAAGCTACCGGACACTTCTTGCTGAATAATCTTGTGGAGGCCACCACTGCTCTGGATGATGAGAGGTTCGTTCTCGTAGATGTCATTTTTGTCCGTGTCTCGCCAGCTGTCTACCTGGAAATTGACGGTGTCGCCTTTTTGGATTGTGCCCACGTCGAGATGAACGAGCGACAATCCAGACACGGTGACAGTACGAGGGACCGTACGATCCTCCAGCCGCTCCAGAGACGGACGACACAAGCGAGCCTGCCTGCTGAACGTGCGCGGCGTGGATTGCAAGCACTCGCGGTGCCGACGCAGGCAATTCAGGATAGTGCTCAAGAACATGACGATTCCCCTTTGACGAGATGAGATGGAACTGCAAAAACCAGGGGACTCGCGCTTTTGCGGCCCCTTCATAAAGAAGAAGGCACGCGGGTAAGGGGAGGCAAATTTTTTGGTCGATGAATTGCGCGCTTTCTTCTGGATACGGAGTCTTTTGCAGCCATGAAAAGCGAGAAAAGTCGATCTGCCATGGATACAATAGGCACGCGTCCAGCGAACCCAGCGGCCCCTGAGATCTC
Source organism: uncultured Planctomycetaceae bacterium (assembly GCA_963790585.1). Lineage (GTDB taxonomy): Bacteria > Planctomycetota > Planctomycetia > Gemmatales > Gemmataceae > CAWBOY01. The sequence goes on along the minus strand of CAWBOY010000006.1, from coordinate 1,162,954 downwards.
GCAAGCCCATGAGCAGCATTCCTAATCGAATCCAACGTCTGCCAATCTTCCTCCCCTCGCAGCAGCTTTCGCAGCGAACGATCACCGATCCCAAGAAATTATCCTCGTTCCTTAAAGGCGAAAGAGACGAAGCCACGCCCGAGTGCGCAGAGCGCAAGGAGCAGCCAAACGGCGACCTGTGGCGAGGGCGCACACGCGACACCATAAGTCGCATGGCGAGCCGGGCCAGGGCTGCCTGGCGAATCTTGCTCATGTGTGATGCCGGTCTGGGCAAGACGATGAACATGCAGTGGGTGCAGAAGGAAATCGCAGCGCAAACGCGAGGTCGGCAGGTGCCGTTTCTCTTCCGGCTCGATTCGGAAGTGGCGCTGACCGCCCTGCGTCGAGGCCTCGAAGATCCGGAACTGCTTCTGGAGTGGCTGGCCCTTCAAATCAAGACGGCAAATGAAGGTTCACCGATCGGAACGGAGATGTGCCGTCGGCTCCTCGACCGACTACGGCGCGCGGGCCGGATTACATTGCTGATCGACGGCCTGGATCAGGTCATGTCGGATGAGGAGATGCTCGAGCAAATTGCGCGATTGGTCCAGTCGCCCTATTGGAAAGCGTGCCCCATCTGGGTATCGGGAAGGCCAGAAGCGTTTCGCAAGGAGTGGATCGATATGGCTGGTGATTGTCGATGGAAGGTTCTCCGCGTCGAGCCGTTTGACGCGGAACAGAGCGGGTGTTTTCTGCGAATCGAGACGGGCCACGACTGGTTCGATGCCTTTCCCGCCGAGAGCCGCACACTGCTGACCGTCCCCCGATTCCTTCGTTTGATTGCATCGGTCATCAAGCGACACTTGCCGCTTCCGCCCGCCGGCCGCCGGGCACGGCAAAAAGCGATCCGGCGCTGGAGCTGGACACGCTGGCAGGTGTCTACCATCGGGCGTACTTTGAAGTTGTAGATCTGAGAAAGAGAAAGGTTGATGCGCACGGCTTGTTGGCCCAGGGCCTACAGGATCCCGTTTTGGCCTGTGTGGGCCTGGATGGTCGGCGATCTCCGTCCGAGGGCAATTTGCGTGAGCGAGTGGACCGGATTGGGCTGGAGCTGGGAGCCACTGCGTTTTACATGATGAGCCGTGGGACCGACCGCGAGAATCCGCAGCCGAACTGGCTGGGTACTTCCGAGGGTGAGCTATTTGGGGAAGTCGGCCAGAAACTGGAACGACTTGGACTCCGCACCGCGAGAGACTACGAGTCGGATTTGACCGGCCTACGTCAAATGAACAATTTCTCGCTCGATTTCTTGCTTTTCGACAACGACCAGGCCGAGGAGCACCTGGTGTTCCACGATCGCACCGTTCAGGCGTTCTTCGCCGCTTACTGGGTGATGAAATATGGCACAGACGAGGACCTGGCTCTCCTGGACCGTTGGATTGGCGTCGTCGATTCGGACGGTATTCGCTCACCCGGGTTTGACGAATTCTGGCAATTCGCGGCTCAGACACCGGATCGAGCATTGAACAAACTGGGCCGAAAGCTGATGCCTGACGATCATAATCGTTGGCGGCGCGTATTTGGTCCCTGCTACCAGCCGCCCAGGGAGATACGGGAACGATATCGGAGTGAGGTCAACGGGGCATATGAGTGGGCGCAGTGGCACCATGCGATGGTCTATTACTCGATCCGCTGGATGCGGACGCGGGACCCGGGTACCGACGAAGAGCCGGGTACCGTTGAACGATGGCAGGGCCTGTGGCTCGAATTGGAGGGAGGAGGCGGCAAGGCCGCACAAAACCGAATTTACCGGCAAATCGTCGACGGTTTCCGACGCTGTCCCAAAAATGCGACGATGATTGGGCATCAGGAATTCATGATGGGGTCTCCTGAAACGGAGGTCGGCCGCGGTTTCGGCGAAGACGTCCATCTTGCGGAAGTAGAGCCTTTCCTATTGCACGAGTTTCCGGTTACGAATGAACAGTTTGAGTTATATGATCCCGACCATTCGAATTTCAGAGACACTTACTCGCGCTCCAGCAAGCAGCCAGCTTTGTATGTGAGCTTTTGGGAGGCGACGTGTTTCGCATTGTGGACGGGCAATCGTCTGCCGATGGAAGTGGAATGGGAGTATGCGTGCCGTGCGGGGACGACAAGTCCCTTTCACTTTGGCACGAAGCTGAACGGCATCCAGGCCAATTGCAATGGGAAATTTCCATACGGAACGACCAAGAAAGGTCCATACCGAGGCCGCACCACGCCGAAAGGCAAGTACCAGCGCGAGTACGAGTGCAATGCCTGGGGTCTATTTGATATGCATGGCAATGTCTGGGAGTGGTGTGACAGTGTGTACAGCGCCGGGGCCCCAGCTCGGGTGCTGCGCGGCGGGGGCTGGCTGAGCCACGGCGCGGGCTGCCGGTCGGCCGCCCGCTTCAAGGATGACCCCATCTTCCAGGACGACCCCTATGGCTTCCGGCTGGCCGCGTCTCTCGAGTAACGAACGAGAGAGCCACCTGACGGATTGGTCAGCGTAGGATGCGACAAAACGGATTCTCGATCCCTGCCGCGTGGTGGGCAGGTTTGAGAATCCGTTATTCCCGTCAGACAGTTGTACTAGGTTAGAAGCTCCTACGACAACAACCTGGCAGACTTCATCGCTTCACTCCTCCCTCCTTACATATCATGGGAACGGATCCATAAGCCAAGTATCTTGGCCAGGTCCGCTGCTGATTTGTATCGCTTCACGGGATCAGGCTTGAGACACGTTAATGCGATTCGGGTCAACGTCGGGTGTACGCCCGTGGTCTTTCTATCAAGCGTTTCCAATTCCGGTCGTATCGTCTTAGGGTGAGGCGGAAGAAATTTCGGATCACCAATCTGGTGCCGTAAATCGTTGAACGATTTCGCCTCGTAGGGCCGGCGCAGCGTAAGCAATTCGTAGAGGATGACTCCTAGCGCCCAGATGTCGGTGTAGGGGCCAAGCACCTTGGCATCAGGATTGAATTGCTCCGGAGCCATGTAAGGAGGCGTCCCGGACCCTGACCACTCGCTAAAATACTCAACTTTGCCCGCCCCCACAGTCCGAGATTCAAGAGCTTTAGCCAAGCCAAAGTCGATAAGCTTCGGATCGCCGCCCGGTGTTATCATTATGTTGCCCGGCGTAATGTCGGTATGGAGGATCGGCTGCGATTTTGGGTCGGGTCTGATCTCGTGAGCGAAGTGAACGGCGTGCGCCAGCGTTTCCATCAATCGAGCTACCCAGAGCAGGTCCGGGAATGGTGATTCCTTCGACCCGACATCGGCTGCTTTGGCCCGGCATCGATCCAGAAAAGCCCCGAGCGTCTCGCCGTCGACCCATTCCGTCGCGATGTACGGCCGGCCTTTCCATTCACCCATGGCTTCAAACCGGCTGATATTTGGATGTTGCAGACGGTAGAGCATACGGCCTTCCTTCTCCCAAGTTCGACGGGTCGAGCCGTTCTTCGGCCCCGGCGCGAAGATCTTCAGCGCACGTGGCGTCGAGATAGGTGTTGGTGGCCAAAAAGACGACGCCGAAGCCGCCGCGCCCAACCTCCTTCTGAAGCAGATAATGACCGAATCGATTGTCGCCAATTACCCCGGTCGGCGAGTCCGGGCTCCAGTGCGCGGGGAGTTGAACGACTGGTTTTGCTGGGGTCAAGCCAGCGGCATCGCGGAGATCGTGAGCGACTGCCTCGGGTAAGTGGTACGCATCCTCAGGAGGCGCCGACGCACAGCCGAAGCCGATCTGTAGAAACTTGAGCGGCGTATCTGGAGGAAAATTCGACGCGTCCCACAGTGACGCCGGCATTTTATCTCCGGCCTTGCCTTCTGGAGGCGTTCCCGTCAGCAACGTGAAAAGCAGGCGACCGAGATCGACAACGTCGGCCGTTGCCCAATCCGGAGGTCCGTTGGATCGCGAACGATTACAGGTACGCTCCAGGTGGTGCGACGTTAGAAACTCGTAGTCCGCGAATCGCGAATGGATCGCCGATTTCGTTGCCCATTCTCCAGGCGCGTCAAGCACTTTTTCGACCCTTCCCGCAGCGTTGTAACGGTAGTGAGTCAACCAGTAGCCGTTGCCGTCAAAAACCCCGCTCGTCAATCCCTGAGTGTTAAAGTGGTAGACCGCATTTAGCTCCTCGTCCTCGTAATGGTAGCAGCAGACTTCATCGCCATTGCTGGTCGAAATTCGCTCCAGGTTGCCTTGGGCATTGAACTGGTAGATGAACTGGTCGGGGAGTGGCGGTGCCAGTCTCGCCGAGCCGTCGGGTTTTATCAGAATGCTCCGCGGGTGGATGTCTCCGTGAGGAATTCCCAAGTCGTGGAGTACCGACAGGCCGTCGGCTACCTGGGCGAGAATCGATGCGGCGGCCTGAATCGGCAGGCCTTCGGTCGGCAACTGATCGAGCAGCCGCCCCTCGCCCGGTGCGTAATCGGTGACCAGCGTCACAACAATGGAGTCGTCGGGAATAATCACAGGGATTGTGACAGACTTTCCTAACCCGTCGCTGCACTCCAAGGAGACAAGCGATTTGTTAGGAGTATAGGGTCCGTAAATGACCCGACGATTGCCCATGAGTCGAATTTTCGAGATCGCGTCCGAATCGTCGAGAATGTGAACGGCTTGCACCTTGGCCAATGCGGGATGCCCAACAAACCGACCATAGAATCCAGAAAGGCGTTCCTTGATTCGTTGGACGGACGCCTCCGGGTCCCAAAGCTTGATTGGCACTGCCTCAAGTGAACAGAACGTAGTCCAGCCGCCGATCGCCTCTTGTGTCTCTGGATCCGTGCCGACAAAGAAGACCGTCGAAAAATTTTCATCCGGTTCGTAGACAGTTACCTCACGTTGGCTGCCGATAATGCGATTCAGGGGCAGGACGCGCGAAGGCGGCGCAGGCGCCACCGCTGTGAGTTCAGCCTGTGGCGCCTTGGTAATTGTTTCGGAGGTCCCGGACTCAAGAGGAGCGCCAAGCTTAGGAGAAGCCTCCTCCTGTAAAAGTTCCACCGAGCTAGCGGCTTCCGCACGGATTTTCTGCTTGACGTCGGCCGGCAGGTCCGGTGGGTCCATCGCAGCGATCCAAGCACTCGCTTCGGACGAGGGATCAAAGGGGGACGGCCGATCTGGCCGAATTTGCGGGGTTGATGGAGGCGCGGAGCGCTTCTTCGACTTGGCAGGTGTCCCAGGAACGACGGGAGGAGTCGCCGCGCTGTCGGAAGAGCCTGGCATGCTCCAGATTTCGAGAATCCGAGCCTCGCGATCATCGGGATCCAGCGATGCCGTGGTCGCGCGATCGATGAGGTACTTGGCACACCTCGGCAGCCAACCAGGGCAGCGGCGAGAAGGTATGTGGCGGCCGAGTGCTAAGTTTTTCTCGTATCTCGATCCAGGCATGATGCGCGACAGAGTAACGATCCCAACGCGTGAGGAGCTTTGGGAATGCTTTCTTCAGCAAAGCACGTAGCGCCTTCTTTGTCCAAACAGGGCCTGGAGCTGGATCGACGCAGTCGCAAGGCTCTGACGGATAGACCGATTCGTTCGGGACCGGAGGGGGCATCGAGTTGCCAAAATACGAGGGCCCATCATTTTCGGCGGCAGCAAGATAGTGATTCGCATCGGCGGTGGATAGCGTTCTCATAGGGACACCTTTTGGTTTGCCATCAAGAGAGTGTTCGAGTGTAAATGAACACCACACACCATAAACGCGCCGTTTTACGACAAAATCGGCGGCTTATCGCGCGTGATGCGGGTTTCTGATAGAGGTTGCCTCTTCGTAATCGCTCTAACCCCTACATTGGGGAGAGTTTATCTCGTTACGCTTCCTGCTCATCCGGAGCGGGGATGTTTACGACTCGACCCGCACTCGCAGGTTCGCGAGTGCGGGTCGTTGGAATCTCCACTCCCTTAGTCTAGGCCACCTAGGGATCCGTCGTCATCGATGTCACTCAGTAGTCCGTTGTCGAAGAAGTTTCTGAGCCGCTTCAGGGCATTGACGATGGTTGGGACCGCGATAGGGCAGTCGCGGCGCGTTGGATTCATCACATTCGCAATTGCCGAGGGCAAATTCGCCCCGTCGAGCACGTGCGCCCATTCGTAGGCGGCCCGAATTAGGCCCGCTGAATGCGGAATCCCTCGCCGTGTCAGCTCGGCGCTAACTGCCGCAACGTTTAGCTTGGTGACGCCTATGACCTGTGCAAGAATGGGCTCGATAGCCCGAAAATGGCTCTTATGCGCGATAGTCGCCTTAAGGTCGGTTTCGAGCTGGATGACCAGGGACGGGCTGATTGGCTGAGCTCGTGCCGCCGCGCGCGCCTCGTACAAACGAATAAAGGCGAACGCCACGGACAGCTCTTCGGCGAATCGCCGTGCTTGGTCAGGATTCTGAGGCACGCGATCTTGGAGCTCTTGACAGCCGCCAGCTACCAGCCGGAGAAACAGCGACTGGCGGTCCGCGGTAATTACGGCACGAGCTTGGACGTCCCGCAATTGTTGCAGCCGATCCCTGCGGTCGTTGGGTACCGGTGCGTTCTTTTTCGCATCATCGAGCTGCCTTTGTTTTGTGTACCTGGTCCGCTTCAATTTCCCTTCGAGTAGCTCGGCGAGGCTTGTTTGCAGCGGGGCTTCAGCGAGTTCAGCAAGCAAATCGGCTACTACTTGGGGGGCAGTCGTCGTTGGATCCAAGCCCAGCTCCTGAGCCAGAAGAATGCCTTCGCTCATGATAAACAGACCGGCAGCACTCTGAGTGACTTTTAGGGCCGCTGACTGAGCCTTGATAGCCGCTCTTCGAGACGGGCCGTCCTGGTTGGAAAGCTCGCGTTGCCAATAGGCACCGAGTACAGGGCGGCACATCTCGCGCCCGAATTGCAAAAAGTTTATGCCCGCTGGCAACGGCCCCTTCAAAAGGCGATCCTGCAGCATCAAAAGTGGTTTCCTGGCGATTTCTCGTACGTCCTTCACCGGGCTGAAGGGCGCGACGTGGAACGAAAGCTGGATATCCGTGATCTCCCAAAGCGCTCGGACTGAACAGAGCAAGCCTCGCGTCGAATCTCCGTAGACGTCGTGCAGGCAGTCGTCGAAGGTCCGAAGACACGGCGCGAGCTCAGGGTTATCGCGATTGTTTAACCCCAACCCTATGATAAAGCGCTGCGCGTCGTTCCGATTTGTAGGCGGCGGAACAGATAACGGTGGGCGCGGATCCGGTGGGTCTCCATCGCGATCATCGGTGATCGGCTTGGGCTTCGCTGGTGGGCATTCAGTACAGAAGGGAGATGGGGCAGGCGGCGGCGCGGATGGCTGGCTAGGCAGCGGCGTTGTTTGAGGGGGAGAATTAGCTGGCGTCGGTGGAGGGGGCGTTTCTGGCGTCGAGGTTTTTGCCGAGGGGGGAGGTGGAGTGGGCGATGGCATCGCTGGGGGAACCATTGCTGGCGCCGGAGGAGGTGTGTCTGACGGCGCGGGCTCAGCAACGGCCGGCGGAGCCGACTGAGTTGGCGTCGGGTCTGCTGCCGGAGTGGGCGGAGTCGTGCATGGCATAGGGGAAGACGGAGCAGCCTTAGGCTGCGCTGGCGAAGACGTTGCATCCGGCGCAGGGCGGTCGAACCGAGTCGTGGGCTTGCGGCCCTCGGATTCGGCTACCCATGGCTTGTTGTCCTCGAAGTCGAAAGGTTCGGTCATGACGCTCTCCCAAGAAAAGGAACGATTTAGAACGAAGACACCGAAAAAATTCCCGCAGCGAGCATCGTTGATGCTGCTGTGGACTTCCGGCCCAAAGCGTACAGGTGGAGAGAGTGAGAGCCCTGTAACTCTGAGTCGAGAGTCTGGTGCGAACTCGGGAGTAATTCGGCCTGTCTAACTAAACACGCAACAAAACTTTGGTTGAAACTGAAAAAAGTCGAAATTTTCAGGAATCTTTTGAGCCTACCTCGGTGAACGAATAAACAGCTGCGAGAGTGGACGCCGGGCCGCTGAGAATTTCATCGCTTCAAGACTCGGGCCATCACCTTATCGATCAACTGCTCCAAGGTGCTGTCCCCCAACGGTTGATTGACGAGTAGCCGAAGAATCTGGGCCTCCGCTGATTTGGCCGCGCCTGGATCGGTTACGCGCGCGTCGACTTCGCCCTTGAGAAGCGTGCGGAACGCGCTTAGCATGGGTTTCGTAGGTTTGGCGGACAGCGCTCCCATGATTTTACGCCGATCGGACGTCGAATTCGTGCGAAGCTCTCGATTCCAGAAACTAAGAAGCGTCTCTCGACAGATCTGGGTGCAAAACTGCTCGAGGGTCAGGTTCGGAGGTAGGGGATCGTCGACGAGACGATTTTTCATTTTTTTCTGCGCTTCCTTCGCAAGGCCTTCGCGTTTTTTGTCCATAACGAATGGGCACATATAGTTCCCAGCCAGGGTCCTCATAAGTATCCCGAAGGGAACGGACGGGCAAATGCGCTTCTTCCTGGTCTCTGGACCCCAGTCGTCGCGAAGCGCTCCCGTCATCAACTCGAGAGCTTCCTTGGTCTTGGGTTCGTTGCAGTTTTCTCTAGCCTCTGCGAGAATCTCAGCTACCCGATCCACTCCCATCTGGGTGGCCAGCTTCGGAGGAAGTGCGGCGCAGATGCGGGAAGAACCCGAGGCCGCGGGAGGAATAACTTGTTGGGCTGAGGGCTGCACTACAGGTGCCGATTCCGGTTCCGCAGAGGCACACGGTTGAGCTACTGGAGGTTTGGACTGCGGGTCAACTTGCGACACCCAGGATTGAGGGACCACCGTTGTTCCTGGTGGAGCCGCATCGAGTTGCGTCCTCGACCGGTGCGATTTTTTCCCGTCGCGGGATGACATGGCCATTGTCTATATCCCTCCAATGTTCCACGAGTTCGCAGAGCGGGACCGGTTTAGCTGCATCAAACGTACAGCTGAACAAACGTCCGACCGGCGTGGCTAACGATTGGAGAGCGGACCGATGCCCTGCCGATGCGAATGACTGCTGGTGAAAAGGTATCCGAAAGACAACAATCACAGCACAGCAGCAAATCCGGCGATTCGACTGACTGGAAAAAAATTTCCAGCCAATGATGGAGAGGAATTACTTGGGAGAGGCCGTTTGAAGAGACACCCCCCTCTGGGGAAGTATCTCGGTGTTTTGAGAGCCAATCAGCCTTTAAAATGAGTCATATTAACTTTAACAGAGAATTCTTCTGAAGCAAGCAGGAAAAGAGAAAAAACTGACTTGACGATTTGGCGCCTGGCACCGCTCAGGCAGCATCGCAACGCCAACCAGTCGCGGCCGCCGAAGTGGCGTGCCTTCTCTCCTTTAGAGAAGTCGCCCCAACGGAACGCGCCCATGGTTACCACATCCGTCTTTGAAGTAATCGTGCCAACCCAAACCTGGCGCCAGGCCTTGATGCCGATGATGACTCAGCGCGAGCTGGTGGCGACCGGGCCGCTGTTGCGCGATCCTGGCCGGGAGCCGACGGGGCTGTTGGTTGGCGAACTGACCACGATGCCGCACACGGGGGCCGACTTTCCGCCGTTGGCCGATTGGCTTGCCGTCGCCGCTCCGGCAGGGGAGCCGCCCGATCGGCCGGATCTGTGGATTGAGCGGTTGCAACCGCGCTTCGCTCAGTTGTTGGTGATCCTGCTTGTCGGCTTGGGGCGCGAGCGCGGGGGCTGGCGCGGCTGGATTACGGAGCGCGGCCAGGTGCGTCCGCTCGCCGGGTTGCGGATCGTTGGATCCGGCATGGTCCATGCGACCGCGAGCCCCAGCGTCGACCGCCTCGCTGCCGCCGATGATAGCCGGTGGTCGCGGCTGCGCGGGGCTGTGGGCGAGAGCGTCTTCGCCAAGCTGAGCGAGACGCAGGTCGCCGTGGTCGGCTGTTCGCGCTCGGGGTCGCTGGCCGCCAGCATGTTGGCCGCCCTCGCCGTGCGTGGTTTGGTGCTGATTGACGCAGACGTCATCGAAACGCACAACCTCGACGGCATGATCCTGTCTGCCGAAAGCGACATCGGGGAGAAGAAGGCAATCGCGCTGGGCCGTCGCCTGATCGAGTACCGTTCCTCAGACCTGATGGTCAAGGCCGTGGCCCATCCGCTGAATTCCAGAGCCGCGAAGGCCGCTCTCGACGGCACGGACCTGGTGGTCACTTGCGTCGATCAAGACGGCCCTCGTCTACAAGCCGCTTTCTGGGCCTCCCAGCATCTGACGCCGCACCTCGACATCGGCTCAGGCGTCACGCGCACCGAAACCGGCCTGCGGCAACTCGCTGCCGACGTTCGGCTCCTTTTGCCGCGAGCGGGTTGCGTCCGCTGCGTCGGCGGCCTCGCCGATTTGGACCAGGCCGAGTATGAATTCCATGCCCCGCCCGGCGCCCTCCCTCGACGGCCGACGGCGGCATGGGACGCTCAGGGGCGGCTTGGGTCGCTGATTACGCTGAACAGTATTGCGGTATCTCATGGAATTCAGTCGTGGCTGGATTTGTTGGCGGGGAGCTTGGGAAGCAGTATTTGGCACCGGTTGCGCTGGCGTGAGGGGGGTGGGATGGAGGTTCAGTCGGCGGGAGTCGGCGCAAACCCTGGCTGCGGCATGTGTTACTTCGTTAGATGAAGCCGCTCATTTTATTTTGGTTTTTTCCAAGGAATGCGTGCCTTAGTAAGGATAGTGGCTATAGTCCGTCAAGCCATGCTTCTGATTTTCTGATTTAAGGAGACAGCATGCCGAAGCAAAAGGAGCGAACGAAGCCGCCGCCAACAGTTTCATCGAAACTGGGTCCAGTGGGTTGGGAATGGGAAAAATTGCCCCCCTTGAAAGTGTCTCGCGAGGTGGTCGCGAGTCTGTTCGGGATTCCGCTACAAGGTCATGGTGAGAAGTACTTCGTCTACGCCGCTGGGGGAAGGTTTCGCGAGCCGTGGCCAATAGGCCTTGATGCTCAAGCGCAAACGTACTTTGAGGAACTGCCGGGCTTAAAGACTCTTTTCTCGGCAGAAGGCGATAATGAACTTCCGGAGTGGAAGGAACTGGCCGATCGGTTGCCGGGAGATCCTGACTTTCGCCAATACGTTGAGAAATCTGCCAAGAATTGGTTGGCGTATATCCGGGAATTGACGCTGGAACAGGTCTCCATCGCATTCGCAATGGAAGGACACGCTTGTACAGTGGAATTCGGAGAAGTCTGGTACGCCAAGCGGTCTAAGTTTAAGGGCGTTCGCCACAAGACCTGGATTAAGCAGATTGAAGGCAAGCTCCAGCAAAAACCCGTGATCCGGTTGGTAAAGGATTTGGCCGGGATACCGCAGGGAACAGGCGAAGTCCGCGATGGGGTTCGCCAGCAAGATCACTTTGTGACAATCACCGACCATACCCGCGGCGACGACATCGCCGGCAAAGCAATCTTAGATGGCAAAATCGATGTCAGCGAGGAGCCCATCGACATTCGTATCCGCTCGGAGCAAGTCGACTCCGTGCAGGAGGCGCTTAATAACCTGGACTCGGACATGCGGCAAATCGTTGTGATGCGCTTCGTCGATGATCGAACCTTCGACGATATTGCCGCCGAGTTGGGTTTTCCAAAGGGAACCGTGCGGAGAAAGTTATCTGCCGCGTTAGTCAAACTAGGAATCATTTTCGAACAGAAATACACGGAGGGGAACCCATGAACATTATCAAAACTGCTGTTTTGTTGCATAAGTTTGGATTGCTTGATGCGGAACAGAGTCAGGCAATGGAACAGGCTCGCCAGCGCGATGTCGTCATTCGAGACCAGTTCCGTTTGCTCGATCCTGACGCGACGGACCCATCGCCAGCGATGATCCAGTTAGCCAGGAAAATTGCTGAGGAAGCTGTGGACAATGGACCTCAGCACCTCTCATTCGACAATTCTCCCATCCCTCCTGTCGGCACTGTTAAACAACGTCCGGATGGGCAACTGGAATACTATAGCGTATTCGCGCTGGCCGGCGGTGGTGACTGCCGCACGGAGACACCCGATAAAGTGCCTGGTGTTCAAGAAGACGTCGATTCACGCTTGGTCACCGTCTTGCTAACGCCGGATATGGTGGCAGAAAAGCTCCTGGAAGTCAAAATTGCGCAGCGCATGGACGATGGTAGCAGCGAGGAGTTGATCTCGCGAAAAATTCCACTGACGGAGGCCAATCGACCGGACGGAACTCCCTACCTGTTTGCGGAACTCGATATTCCGCAATTGCTAGGTGAACGCGCGAATGAGATAATACCAGGAACAAGATTAGTCTACACCTTTAACCCAAAATGTAGGCGGTAAACAGCGCGCGTACTTCATGAACCAATGGAGAATCAAACGCCATGGCCATCAAGCCGGTAGTCCGTTACATGATTCTTTGTGACGACTGGGAATTTGCTCCCGCCGATAGCGGGAGGGTCTGCGTCTATGGGTTAACGAGTAATATTCATTCCATTGACGAACCACCCTACCCGCTGCTAGTGGAGGAAGTGTGTGTGTTTTTGGCGCTGACGGATGGATATGGGAAGGGCGAAGCGAAGATTCAATGTGTTTTCGAGGAGACCGGCGCGCGAGCCTTTGCAACGCGTGGCCAAATGATGTCTTTCAACAACGACCCTTTGGAAATCGCCGCAGTATCCTTTCGCATCCGCAACTGCCCCTTTCCTCGAGCAGGGTTGTACACCGTTCAGTTTTGGTTTAACAACGAGTTGATCGATGAGCGTCCGCTCAGATTGAGGTGAGCCATGGCTAGTCGAATCGAAAACGAGCAAACTCGCGTGGTTGGTGATTTCGTGTGTGAGGCGATTCAGGACTCTTCTGCGTCAGGAGCCAAATCGCCGGGGCGTGGAAGGAATGACGCAATACGCCTCGTCGGTGACTTCAGCGTGAATCTGGCCCACCTTGAATGTAAGCGGTTTTACGGTCTCGCCGGAGAGGCAGCTACTTCTTCTTCCCCTTCTTCTGAAGAATCGAACGGAATTCCGCGCATCGAATGGGATCGGGGGTCGGAATGGCTCACGATCCTGTATTCTATTGATTTGGTTCCCAGTAGAGTCGTTCAAGTCAAAGTCAAGCGGCGCATTGATGAACTTACGAGCGAGGAACTGGTATCGCGGGATATTCAGCTAAGAGAGGCCACCAATGGCGACGGTGCTCGTTATCTATACGCCGAAATCTATATGCCACTCTTGCTTGGCGAGCGCATAAATGAAATAAAGCCCGGCACGGAGTTGATCTACACAGTGGACCGAAGCAGTAACCAATAGGCAGCTAGAATCGAACTCGAAAAGGCTAGGAGAATTCAATGTCGTCTAATGCGGAAGGTGACGAGAAATTTGGCCAGGGCCTTGAGCGCCGAAACGTGTTTCGCCAAAAATTGTGTGGATCAAATAGCACGTTCTTACGAGAGCTGAAGGATTGCCTTCGCGCAAGGACCTACCCGCAAGGAACGTGCTGCGAGACTCCTTAAATACTGCGACGCTCTGGACAACGCCAATTTTCCAAACCTTCAAGACCACACAATCGCAAATCGCTGCAAAGCGCTTTCCGCGTCAGCGCGATCCTTGCTTGGCGTCGTGGGAATGCGTGCTGATGCTGAAAGAATCTATAGCGAGCTGTGGCATCAAACGGAAACGTGTTTCCGGGAGGACGCGCCACGGGTGTCTCCGGCCTTTCCAGAGAGTTTTTCGAGCAGCAGTTCCCGTACATTGGGAAGTGTCATCGTGGACGACATCATCAATCAAGCAAGCGAGTCCGACAATCCCGATTTCTGTGAGCGGACGCCCGTTTTGTTCGGCCAGAACCAGAACGGTTTAGCCTTACAACTTGTGGTGGAAGGGATGGCAGGCGGGCCGCCGGGTCTGGTTACGCCAAACCACTGGGGCCTCGGATTGATTCCGTTTCTATTCCGCGCCGAGGAGCCAAGCAAATACCTGCCGACATCCTTGCAACAAACGCTCCGTTTGGCCGCGCTATCGCTCGCGCTACCGCTTCGACTCCGGTGGCATCTCGAGAGATTCGACGCAACGGGAATGCGGGTATCACTTGATCCGGACACCGCGGAGCAGCTGATCGTCCCGTTGGAGGGCCGCTCCCTCGAAGCGGCTGCCGTGTGTGCTGTCCTGGCAATCGACGAGCGCTACAGGGACCGTGAAAAGCAGAAAAAAGAGACCGCCTCCATCACCAAAGCGATGGTGCGCGTGAGTCCCATATTGGATGAGTGTGTCGCTGTCACTGGCTATATCGAGGACAAGGACGTCAATCTTCCATGCGGTGATTGGCGAATTGGCACCGTGGTCGAGAACTCTCTCCAGGGAAAGCTGGCTGCGGCGGCAGAAAAGAAGATCGATACCGTCTGCGTGACGGCCGACCAAGTTGTGGACGCGAAAGATATCCCAACGAGTGTACGGCTGGAAAGAGTAAAGACCACGAAGGACGCCTACCACATCCTCGACAACTACCAAGACATCCTCGATCGCTATCGCGAACACGTGCGCCTGAACTTTGAGGGTCGATGGAACGAACAGAAAACAAAGGATCCCGATGCTGGAATTCAAACAAATCCCGTTTGACCCGACGCAGCGGCTCTATCTGCTGAAGGCCGGAGCTAATTCGTCCGCCGCGTTGCATCCGGAAGCGTTTCGTAAGGTACGGCTCGACCGGGAGCGATCGACGGACAGCCAAGAGACAGCGCCGGATCAGGATCTTTGGCTAGAACTGACTCGCGAGCAGCTCCTGGCGGACGCCGCCTCCGATGGCCGATCGCTCCGGCGGTTGGCCCTCACCACCGAAGCGGGCATGGGCAAGACCTACAATTTGCGCTGGCTCTGTCATCAGCTGAGTGATAAGAATCGCCGCCAAATCGCCGTCTATCATCCCATCGGCTCTCTTTCTGGCAGTTTCAGCGTTGCGACGCTCGTCGATACGTTCCTCATTGCCGCGGGTTATTCGGAAAGTGAGCGAGCCCGGTTGGAGCGGTCGCTGGAGCGTATGCGCCAGCGCGGTGAACTGGTTTTGCTCTTCGATGGCCTCGACATGGCAAGCAAGGAAAGTGTACAAGTCCTGGCTCATATTTTGGAGCGCACTAGCGAATGGAGCCGATGCCGAATTGTCATTGCCGGCCGACCGTCTGCCCTGGAGGCATTTTGGGGCGAGCTATTCAAGACGGGAGAATGGACGTTTGCTCAAATCACCGAATTCGACGAGGCTCAACAACGCTTAGCTCTGGGGCAGCTTGAAGATGGCACGGAACGCTATGATCATGTGCCAAGCGAAGCGTGCGGGATCCTCACTACCCCGCGCGTCTTGGAATATCTCCGGCCTTTGCAGGCCGCGGAGCTGGTAAAGCTCCAGACTGTGAGCGATGTCTATTGGCAAGCCTGCACCTACATGCTCAAGCGCGCCTTGCAGCAGACGGGAGAGGGAGGGCAGGCGATCACCAGCGTGACGTGGGATCGCTACCTTGCGACCCTAGGCGCCCTGGCCTTTTCAATGTATGCGCAAGTGTTTGCAGGGCCGGAAAGTAAGGGGGTCGAGCCTAACCTGGATCGCATCCAGGCCGTCGATATCACTGGGTTCTTTTTCACCGTACTCGATCGCCTTGAACAAACCAATTTACGTATTACCGAGGAATTGCTTGGGGAGAAAATCCTCCCGGGCCTGACAGCCTTGAACACGGTGCTGAATCACGGCTGGTTCGACAATCAAAACCTTGCCGAACAGGGCAAAGACTTGCTTTGGCGCAACGCCTCGCTCCAGGAATTCTTCGCGGCTTGCTGGATTTCCCGTTGGGCAGGTCCGAAGGATGTCGAACTGCTAGGCAATTGGATAGTGAATCCGTTGACGGATCAGAATCGCGGCTTCTATTGGCTTTGGCGCTATGCGAGCGAAATGCCGCCGGAAGCCGTCGACCGCAAAGCCTGGGTCGGGGCGATGTCGCCCCTCTACCAACCTGCCGCCCCGGTTCGCTCGACGGAATTCATCTACCGAAGTTGGGACCGGATGAAGGAGTGGGCCGGCTCGGTGGTGGAGGATTTTCTTGCAGAGTTTTCGCGACTGGCGAAGAATGGAACGCCGAAGCAACGGCAGATTTGCCGCGAGATCACGGGTGGGTTCAAGCGGATCGACGAGGGGATTTGCCACTATCAAGCGGATCACCTGAAGGATCCTCCTAATCCTGGCGAACCTCGGCAGGTCGCAGCCTTTTCCATGCATCAATGGCCGGTCACCAATCTCATGTATGAGTCATTTGATCCAGGCCACAAGGATTTTCGGTGGCGATATTGGAAGGATGACAAGGCCGAGTGCGCTCATCCACTGTCCGGCGCCGATGGCAACGGCGACGATTATTGTCCGGTGGTCAACGTGAGTTGGTACGACGCGTCTGTATTCGCTGTCTGGTGTGGTTGCCGTTTACCCAACGAGTTGGAGTGGGAACATGCGGCGCGCCGCGGCACCGCGGAGCGGTGGTTTCTTGGGATCAAGAGCGAACGCCAATTGAAAAAGTACGCTCATTTTGACCAGCCCTATGGGACGGGTCATACGGTTCCCGTAAACGACGGTCGACGATTGCCGAATGATAACGGCCTCTTCGATATGGCGGGAAATGTCCGGGAGTGGTGTGTGCATTGGTATGACCAGGAGGCCTTGGCTCGCGTGCTCCGCGGCGGGAGCTGGTACTACTTCGGCAGGCGCTGCCGGTCGGCGTTCCGCTTCTGGTTCGAGCCCGACCGCCGGGACCACGACTATGGCTTCCGGCTGGCCGCAGTTCCCTGCATCGTTGGAGCCAAGTCCAGCAGGAGCGTAGGCGACGGAGCCGCGGGCGAAGTGGAGTCGGAGTGAGCGGAGCGAACGGAGACGGAACGAAGCTGCGGCGCAGTCGCCGGAGCGGACGGTGGGAGCATGTCTTGGAGTTCGCGCAGCGAACTCGAAAAATAAGATAACTACATATACGCGTTCCAATATACTTTAGATATTCGCATCGGATTTCATCTCGACCCGTGCCTTCTTATTCTTAGAGCCGCTCAGGGTTGGCGGCCTAACATAGGAAAACACGGGGCTACACCATGACACTTCCCACAGTCTATTGTCGGTCGATTGATGAGGTCAACACGGATCTGGCTCACGGTTACTGCGTGGACAACGACTTGAGTTTTCAGCAGGCGCAGCCGCGCGATCCGCTGGTGCCGGCGGACGCGGCAGGGGTGATTTTTGACGTCAACCACATGGGGCTGACGCCGTTGGAGCAGGAACTGCTTGTGCGGCGATTGTTCTTGTCGGTATTGCCCTGCCGCGTGGCGGTGGTGAGCTATGACCTGGAGCCGTCGACGATCGAGGCCCTGCGGGACCGCAATATCATCGTGGGTCGCCGTCTGGAGTCGGGCCTGTTTGCCGAAATGTCCGAAGCGATTCGAGGCAAGCGCGGCTATGCCGCGTAACGGCGTCGCCCTCGCCCCGGCTGGGTGTTCGCCCCACCCAGCCCTTGGAGCGGTCCACTCCGGCGACTCCGCCGCAGATAAGTTCCGCCACCGTTCGCTCCGCTCACTCACTCTCCTCTAGGCCCGCGGCTCCGTCGCCTGCCGGCGCGCTGGCGCCTAATTGCTTACTCGTTCCTGGACCGACCTGCGGAAAGGCGAAAGCCGACAAAGATGTTGCAGGTGACAGGAGAGTCCCTGCTCCGACAGGCGGACCGGCAGCTAACAGCCGGGTCGAGCCAGCTACCGCCGCGGTTAACTCGGTTCGAGCCCCCAGCCTCATAAAAGCTGTCGCACCACTCCCAAATATTGCCATGCATGTCGAAGAGGCCCCAAGCATTCGGCTCTTTCCGGCCTACCGAGTGCGTTTTGCTTCCAGAGTTGCTCCTAAACCAGGCGTAGTTCCCCAGGTCATCTGGATTGTCTCCAAACCAGTACGCAGTCGTCGTCCCAGCACGGCATGAGTACTCCCATTCCACCTCGGTCGGCAGGCGCTTGCCCGTCCACAATGCGAAACAGGCTGCTTCCCAAAAGCTCACCTGAATCACAGGTTGCTTGCCTGTACTGGAATATTTGTGTCTGAGCTGATTGTGTTCCGGATCGTATAGCTCAAATTGTTCATTCGTGACTGGAGACTCGTGCATCGAAAAGGTATCCACTATCTCCGGGTGTAGAACCTCGTCGGTTTCACGGTTTAACTCCGTCTCTAGGGAGCCCATCTCGAATTCCTGCCGTCCGGTGCGTGCCGGATCTTTCGGACAGCGCCGAAAGCCGTCGATGATTCGTCGGTAAATCCGCCGTTCGCCTGTGGTGCCGCCGCCATGCTCCAACGTAAGCCACAATGACCGCCAACGATCGATGGTATCCGGATCACGACCCTTCATCAATTTGATCGAATGGTAAACCATCGAATGGTGCCATTGAGTCCATGCGTATGCTCCGACGTTTAAACCCTGGTAGCGATCCCAGATCTCCGCGGGCGGCAAATAGCATGGGCTGAACAGACTCAACCATCTTTTGTGGGAGTCTTCTGTGTCGTTCTGAGTGGGCCTTCGCAATGCGCGGTTCGGCATCTGGGCAGCGAATTGCCAAAACTCATCAAATGCTGGATAGTGGTGGTCGTACCCACGCACGACGCCGATCCAGCGGCTTATCAGTTTCAAGTTATCGTCCGTGCCATATTTCACGGCCCAGGAGGATGCGAAGAAGGCTTGAACGGTGCGGTCGTGGAATACCAGATGCTCGGAAGCTTGGTCATTGTTGAAGAGCAGAAAATCGAGGGAGAGATTGTTCATTTGGCGCAACCCAGTGAGGTCGCGCTCGTAGTCTGCCGCGGTGCGGACGCCGAGTCGTTCCAATTTCCTGCCGACTTCGCGGATTAGCTCACTCTCGGTGGCACCCAACCAATTCGGCTGCGGGTTTTCGCGGTCGGTGCCACGGCTCATCATATAAAACGCGGTGGCTCCCAGTTCCAAGCCAAGGCGGTCCACGCGCTCACGTAGATTGCCTTCGGATGGAGAACGCCCAGCGTCCAGACCGACATTGGCCAATTCGGAATTTTGTAAGCCTTGGGCCAACAGGCCGTGGGCATCGACCTTGCCCTTCCTGATGTCGTCAATCTCAAAGTAGGCCCGATGATAGACACCCGCAGGCGTATCCAGTTCCAGCTTTTCAATCGCCTCCTTCTGCTCGCGCAGCCCGGCGGGAGGCTGCGGTAAAGCACGCTCAATAACCGACGCGATTAGGCGGAGGAAACGGGGGATGGCAAGCAAAGTCCGGCTTTCTGCGGGAAACACGTCATACCATTCATGTCCGGTTTCCATGCGGAGAAAGTCACGCGACTGTTTCGCTGAAAATGCCTCCACGCGGAGTACCTGCCAGCGGCAATCGCCAGCGCGATCGACCCACTCTTTCCGAAAGGCTTCGGGCCTGCCTGAGATCCAAATAGGGCACGATTCCCAATAAGGCTGGTGCATCAATCCTGCGATTTGCTCCAAAATTTCGTCATCCGACATGACATGATCCAGGCCATCGATCAGCAAGGTAAGCCGACCCTCGCGGCGCAGGCGGTGGAGAAGGCGAAGGTACGTCTCCATTCCGAACCGGGAACCTTCGTTTGCCGTCTTGAGCTGAACAGCCATCCATTCCAGAAGTGCATCGGGATCTTCAAGACCCCGGCGGAGGGGCTTCAGCTCCATCTTCCAGTCGAGTCGGAATAAAAACGGTATCTGCCGACCGCGCGTCTGTGCGGCGATCTCCTTTTGCAGCCAATGCATGTTCGTAGTCTTGCCGAGTCCAGCATCGCACATCAGGAGAACTCGCCACGGGGCCCTCGCGCCGCTCGCCACGCGGCCAATCAGTTCGCGCGTTCGCAGCCGCCACAGGCCTCCTTGCGGTTGCTCCTTGCGGTCCGGGGCCTCGGGCGTGGATTGGCTTCGGTCGCCTTTGAGGAACGCGCTTAGTTTCTTAGGGTCGGTGATGTTCAGCTGCGAAAGCTGTTGCGCGGGGAGAAAGATCGGAAGACGTTGCTGGCGATTGGGGTTGCTACTCATCATTTTGCGAGGTCTCAGGGGCCGCTAGAGTGGTTAACATATGGATTGCACACAGGAAGTATCAACGTGAGTCGTGGCCGGGGTGGGTACTCCGACCCCGGTTTTCAGAAGTCGCACGGGCTTCACCGGGGTCGGAGTACCGACCCCGGTCATGATCGCGGTTTTCAGCAGTCGCCTGGGCTTCACCGGGGTCGGAGTACCGACCCCGGCCACGGTCTCTGTGTGGAATCCTTCACTTAACCGCTCTAAGAAACTGTCCCATCAGGTCGTGGCGGCACGTTTCCAACGTGCCGGTGCGTCGTCTTTGTCGGGACTTGGCCTGTTCTGGACGCGACCGCCTTTGGCACTTGTCGCTTTCGCCACGTCGGAAACGTGCCGCCACGACCTGATGGGACAGTCTCCAAGTTCAATGATTTTGGCGTGCTCCACTCCGGCGACTCCGCCGCAGCTTCGTTCCGTCTCCGTTCGCTCCGCTCACTCCGACTCCACTACGCCCGCGGCTCCGTCGCCTCCGCTCCTGCTTGACTTGGCTCCAACGTTGCAGGGAACTGCGGCCAGCCGGAAGCCGTAGTAGCGGGACCGGGCATCGGGCTCGTCCCCGCGGCGGTACGCCGACCGGCAGCTCCCGCCGTTGCTGCCCCAGCTCCCGCCGCGGAGCACGCGAGCCAAGGCCCCGGCTTCATACACGCTGTCACACCACTCCCATACATTGCCTTGCATGTCAAACAAGTCCCAGGCATTCGGTTCCTTCTTGCCAACCGCGTGCGTTTTGCCCCCAGAGTTGTCCGAAAACCAGGCGTATTTCCCCAGTTCCTTCGGATCGTCACCAAAGCAGTACGCCGTTGTCGTTCCGGCCCGGCAGGCATACTCCCATTCGACCTCCGTCGGCAGCCGATTCCCCGTCCATAATGCGAAACAGGCTGCCTCCCAAAAGCTCACGTAAATCGCTGGTTGATTGGCATTGCGCGAGTATTCGTCTCTGAGTTGCTTATGGTCCGGATCGTATAGTTCAAACTGCTCATTCGTGACTGGGGCCTTGTGCGTAAGGAAGGGTTCCACTTCCTCTGCGTGGAGGTCTTCGTCGTCGTGGCGGTGTTCTTCCGTCTCTGGCGATCCCATTATAAATTTCTGCGGACCTATGAGTGTCGGATCTTTCGGACAGCGGCGAAAGCCTTCGATAATTTGTCCGAAAATTCGCCTATGGGTCGTGGTGCCGCGCCCGTCTTCTAATTCGAGCCATAATGCTCGCCAACGGTTGACAGTGGCCAGATCCCGGTTTTTCATCGATTTGATCGAGTGGTAAGCCATTGAATGATGCCATTGAGCCCATTCGTATGCCCCGTTTTCCGGACCTTGATTGCGCTGGCGAATTTCCGGCGGCGGCAGATAGCATGGGCTGAACAGATTCAACCATCGTTGGTAGTCGTCTTCGATGGCATCCTGAGCGAGCCTTCGCAATGCGCGGTTCGGCATCTGGGCGGCGAATTGCCAAAATTCATCGAAGGATGGAGAGTGATTACTGTTCGCATCCACGACGCAGATCCAGTGTGTTATCAGTTTCAGGTCTTCTTCCGTCCCGTACTTCATGGCCCAGTAGGCGGCGAAGAAGGCTTGAACGGTGCGGTCGTGGAACACCAGATGCTTTGAGCGCTCGTCATTGTTGAAGAGGAGGAAATCGAGCGACAGGTTGTTCATCTGGCGCAGGCCGCCGAGATCCCGCTGGTAATCCGCGGCTGTGGGGAGGGCATGGAGGTCTCGTTTGTAGTCTGAGGCATCACTATGTCGAAGAGTTTCGAGTTTCTTGCCGACATTACGAAGCAGCCAGGTTTCCGTGGCCCCGGACCAATTTGGCTCCGGGTTATCGCAATCCGTGCCTCGGGCCATCATGGAAAAGGCAGTGGCGCCTAGCTCCAGGCCGATCCTTTCCACCCGGTCAGGCATGTTACCATCGTCTGGATCAAACCCCTTATCCAGACCTACCAAGGCGAGTTTGGGATCGCGCAGGCCCTGGGCGAGCAGCCCGTGACTATCCACCTGAGTCGCTTTTGGGTCACCAATCTCGAAATAGGCGCGATAATAGACCCCGGCCGGTGTGTCCAGATCCAACGCCCGGATTTCCTCTTGTTGCGATCGTCGATCCGCCTTACGGATAGGCCGTTGCCGTTGCAAGATCGAGGCGATCAAGCGAAGAAGGCGCGGCACGGCCAACAGGTTACGGCTTTCGGGCGGGAAGGCGTCATACCAGGCGTGGCCCGTGTACCATTGGAGGAAGTCGCGGCTCTGCGCTGCTGCGAACGGCTCCACACGGAGAATTTTCCAACGCCGATCCTTGGTCAGGTCGAGCTCCCTTTGGCGAAAGGCCTCTGGCCTACCTGAAACCCAGATGGGGCACGATTCCCAGTAGGGCGATTCGATGAATAGAGCAAGTTTCTGCATGAACGATTCATTGGACATGACGTGGTCAAGCCCGTCGATCAGGAGCGTAATCCTGCCGTCGCGCCGCAGTCTGCTAATAAGGTGGAGATATTTGTTTTCGTCCAATGAAATGTCAAGGTCGGTTGGTTCGATTTGCCCGGCCATCCATGCCATGAGCGTGCGCGGCTTGGTCACGGCGTTCTGCATTGTTTCAAGGTCCATCTCCTGATGAAGGCGAAATAGGAACGGTATCTGCCGCCCGCGCGATTCGCTGACTATGGCGTGTTGGATCCATTCCATGTTCGTCGTCTTGCCCAGGCCGGCATCGCACATCAGGGCGACGCGCCGGGGGGCTCGGGCGCAGCTCGCGAGCCGGCTAATTATTTTTCGCGTACGGACGTGCCATAGGCCGCTTTCGGGTCGCACCGTGCGGTCCGGCGCCTCGGGCTTGGCCTTGTCCCGGCCCAGGTCAAGGAACTCGGCCAGTTTCTTGGGATCGGTGATATTCAGCTGCGAAAGCTGCTGCGAGGGGAGGAAGAGTTGCTGGGAACCGGATCTGTTTTGGATGCTGCTCATGGGGCCGTGGGCTCTTGCTGTCGCTGGTTTTGGGAAACTTGAGCACATTATATGCCAAAAGGCGGCATGGTTCAAACTTTGGCGATAACGGACGGGACCCGGAATTCGTTGCAGGAACGATTCGATTTTTCACGTTGAAGCGCGCAACGAATCCGATTTTTTTGCCGCATTTTATCGCAAGAAATTCGTTCAGGGGGTGTCTGTGTTTTGGCTGCAACGAATTCCGAGATGATACGCTGAGCGCCGGATAGCCGGCGCGCTCAGGATTTTGGTTAATCGCGATCCTGGATGGCCCGGAGTCGGGCCAGCTCTTCCGCTTTCTTGCGGTCGATCTCGATTTGGGCATCGTTCAGATGCTGAAGCTGCTGGCCAAGTTCGGCCGAGGGCGGGAACATGTCGTTTGGATTTTCCACTTCTGCGATTGGCTCCAGCACGCGCGTCGGCTTCAACATGGTTTTCGTACTCATGGTTCGTCTCCTTGGTTTGAGGAATGGATTGCGCCCGGAAGGGTCGTCCTTCCGGGGCTGGGACGATTAGTAAGAGTGGCCGTTGGCGCACTTGTGGTAGCCGTAGTGCCCCCAGGACCGGTGACAATCCCAACCGCACCAGCAGGCCTTGAGACACATGCCGTGGCGTGGTTCCGTGGCCGAGGTGGTTTCACGAGCCCGCAAAGCTTCGGTGCCGACTAGGCCGCCGAGCAGGAGAAAGATGGCCACCAGCGCACCGCGTACGTGTTGTCGTTTCATGAAAAAGCTCCTCGAAATTGGAAGTACAGAGAGCGAACAAGATCTTGCCTGCCGCGTCGCGGCTTGCCTTGGCACCCGGGTTGCGATCTTGTGTTCGTCTGTAGATAAGAAGGCACGCTGAAGAGACAGAAATGGGGCGAAGATATGAATTTTTTGGTATGAGAGGGAGGACAATACGCATTCGATTGCAGGGAGGTGATACGCTTGTTAAGAGCGTTCGGAAAGAATGAGAGGGACCGGCTCTAAAATAATGCTCTGTGTGGGATGCTCTGGTGCTTCAAAGCGTGCTTTCGAGTACGAAAATAAGGTGCCCGGCGCCAAGGGGGGGTACCACACGCAATTGTTGGCGCGACGGTCCGGGCTGCAGCGCAAGACCGACGGCGTCAAGTAGTTGCGTTAGCCGACCGTCGCGCCGAGGCACTGTGCGTTTTTGGCGCGACGGTCGGCACGCAATGTTCCGCGCGGAACATTGGTAGGCGTTATACAAAGCTAAAGCATTATGGAACGTGAGCCGCGAGTGTCCCGGTGCGAAAACCTGGACACGGCGGCTCTCATGAATTCATTCGTTCTTGAGTGATTGGCTTTCGGGCGATGTCCAGCCCGTTCGCGCAAAGCGGCTCCACAAGCGCCCGAGCCAGGAAGGCGGGGGATTGGACAAAGGTGGGGCGGGTAGATCACCCCACGGCGTATGCGGCGGCTCCTTGGCTTGACGAAACAACCGCTCCAAGCCGCTCAGGGCAAAGGTGTATGGCTGCGGTTCGGTGGGGCGTTGCGTGCGGCTGAGGTTCTCGGCGGTCATGAGAATGGACACGAGGAAAAACAGAGCCGCATCGCGTGGCGGTTGCTGTTCCATCATGCCGCGAAGCTCGTCGCGCACCAGAATCAGCATCGCTTTTTCGGTCGGCACCAGGCGGCCAAAGTCGTCGGACGCTATCATGCCGTCGATCTCGGCGAGGAATAGCGTGCCCCAAGTCGATTGCGGTAATGACGCTTGTGGCTGCGCCGCCGGCAGAGTTAATGGCTTCAACTTCCAGTTGGTGCGGACTAGAGTCGGCGACGTCAACGCTTGCTCTGTCCTCAGCTCCAATGTCGGTTGCCGACTGTTGTCGCCCGTTCGTTTTGTCACCAGATAGGTGGCCCCCTTGTAATCGATCGAAAGATCGCCGTCACGCACGACTTTTTCGTAGAGGGGTCGCAGAATATCTTCCATTTGATTCAGGTCGCGCTCGTTCAAGTTCTTTACGAAGCCATTGACCGGCTGCAAGCGTGGCGTCCCAGTTTTAGTATCGGTCTCAAAGATCAAAATCGGTTGGCTCATGTTAGATCTCCAGGTTTGACGGAAAGCATCGCGGGCCGGCTGGGCGATCCGGCCCGCGAGCGGATTCGGTTCAGCGAATGGGACGGCATTTTAGAGGGACGTACCAGGCCTTCATGTCTTCCAGGTCATCGTTGAGCATCTCGGCAGTGCGGGCCATCTCCTCGCCTCGCGCGGTAGCTTTCTTGAGCAACAGGCCCGCCATGATCGACCACCAGACCAGGGCGGTCAGGTTGTGGGGTTCGGGCATCTCGCCTTCCTTGAGAATCCATTCCGGCTCCCCCTCGCTCAATAAGCTGAAGCCCTTCGGGGGAGCAGCGCCGCCATTGCCCTTGGCCTGCTCCAGTAAGCGGGCCTTGCCGTAGCCGAACGAGCTTGTGACAAACAGCGACGCCAGTCCGACATGATCTGAACCTTCTAGGAGACGAACCAGGCGATTGAGCATGCCACGTAGGCGATCATCGGTCAGGGCCTCGCGTGCCTCCTCGGCACTGGCGAAGGCTCCGTCCGGTTTGGAGAGGATGACCGCGGCGGCCACTTTGCTGTCCGTCTGCCGACAGTTGAGGGCTGCGCGGACATTGGGTGCCAGAATCGTCAAATCGTTTTGCAGCCGTTCCAGGCTTTCGGGACGATCGTCCGAAGGGCAGCTCACGAAGATATGCATCACATCGGCGCGAGCCAAATTGTCGTGATGCTTGCTGAAATGCTCCAAGAGCTTCTTGTCGTTGCCATCCTGGGTGAAGGTAAGCAACTGACCGACCGATTCCCGGTGCGAGTAAACAGCACGGAGGCGATCGGCATCGAACAGGTGATAATCCACCTGAGTCGGGTCGATTGTGGACGTGAAGCCATTTTTTTGAAGGCCACGGTAAATGGCGATCGCCTCGTTCATCCAGCGAGGAGTCTGCCGAGGATCGGCGGCGGACAGCTCCAAGCCGGAGGCTAACGGGCCCATTTGCGTGATCTTGTAATGCATCGCTCGGCAACCGCTCTTGCCGGAATGCTCGCGACCAAGAGTCTCGACTATGATGCGGGTCGTTTCGGGCTCGGCGTTGATCGCCTGGCCAGTGCCAATCGGTCGGCTTCGGGTTGCGGAAGAAAAGAAGGACATCTGAATTCTCCTTGCGTTGTGAGTGGATACGGGTGCCTTACTTGATCAGATCGAGTACGAGGGGCGTAGGATCAACCGGCTTGGGCGTTGTAGATTGGCCGGCACCACGCAATGCTGCTGATGCCGCGGCGGTTTCGGAGGGCATTGATTGGTAACTGAGGCCAGAGGCACCGAAGGCAGCCAATCGACAATCGAGCCAAGTCGCTGCATGGCGGATTTCCTTTCGCAGGCCCTCCACAAGAGAGGTCATGCGCGACAGATTGATTGCCAGCTCGACGAGGAGCATCATCGGCAAAGCGACACCGACGACCAAAGCGGCGACGACGAGCCAGGGCCAGCCAGAACCGGGATCGGGCCAAGTACCAACGGTGTGTTCGAGCAGAGGCTGTGCCGTGTGACGAAGCCAATCGGGCGCCGCTTCCGGCTTGATGAAGAAAGTGCCACAGGCGCCAAGGAAGGCCAGACTAGCCGCCTGCACCAGCCGATTCAGGCCCGTGAGCAACATTCGATGGACTCGCGGCGCGGGCACCACCGCTACCATGAGAAGGGCCACCAAACCGAGACCAAGAACGATCGACATGGAAGAACCTCCTTTAGAGCGAAAACTGGTAAGTCTACCTACATCTGAAAGAAGGCACGCAGCGGAGGAGAGTGCGGAGAAAAAATGTAAAATGGTAGAGAGATAGAGATCCAGATGAGTCGCTATTCAGACCTACTTGAGGAGGGAACCGGACACTACTTGCTCGGCGACCAAGGTACGGCTATTATTGCCACATGACCCCCACCCCACAGCTTGATGCGACCGACGAGCTGGCCGATTTCGCCAAATCGTTTGCCAAGCCGCCCGGCATTTACATGGACGGCAACTCTCTTGGGCTAATGTGCCACGCCGCCGACGCCAGTCTGCGCGACGCGATCGAGGCGTGGCGGACCCTCGGCATTCGCGGCTGGACAGAAGGTGTCGAGCCGTGGTTCGGGATGGCGCGGAAAGCATCCGCTCTGCTCGCACCTCTGTTGGGATGCGAGGCGGATGATGTGATTGTCGGCGGGACCACGACGATCAATTTGCATCAAATCTTATCGACATTCTACAATCCCGCACGGCCCAAAATCTTAATCGACGGAACGCACTTTCCCACTGATCGCTACGCGGTAGAGAGTTTCCTACGGAGCCACGGTCATGACTCGACCCGCGATCTCTTGATCGACGGCCCCGATCCTGATCGCCTCATCGACGAGGGGCGACTGTTTCACACACTTGCTCATTGTGGCTTCGCGGTACTACCGTCCGTCGTCTACACCACGGGCCAACTTCTCGACATCAAACTTATCAGCAAAGTGGCTCATAACTATGGCGCACTGGTCGCCTGGGACTGCTCGCACTCCGCAGGCGTAGTCCGGCACCGTTTCCGCGACGACGGAATCGACCTAGCGTTCGGCTGCGGGTACAAGTACCTCAACGGCGGGCCGGGGGCGGCAGCGTGGCTGTACGTTCACCCAAGGCTGCGCGACCGCCTGCCAGGACTGGCGGGGTGGTTCGGCAGCGACCCGGCGCGGCAGTTCGAGATGAGCGCCGAGTTCCATCCGGCGGCCGACGCGGGGCGGTTCCAAATCGGCACGCCGCACGTCTTCAGTCTCGCCCCGCTGCTCGGCGCGCTGCGGGTCATCAACGACGCGGGCATTGATCGCATCCGAACGAAGTCCGTTGCGCAGACCCGGTTCCTAATGGACTACGCCCTGGAGCGGCTGGGGCAGTACGGCGTTGGGATCGTGACTCCGCGCGATTTCGCGCAGCGCGGCGGGCATGTCACTTTTACCTACCCCGAAGCGGCGAAACTGTCGCGTGCTCTCCGAATCCGCGGTGTGGTCCCGGACTTCCGCCCACCTGACATGCTACGTTTCGCGCCGGCTCCGCTTTACACATCTTTCGCGGAGTGCGAGGCGGCGGTCCATTCGCTCGAAAGCATCTTGGCGCACAATGCTCACCAAGGACTCACGGACTCTGATGAACTCGTCACTTGAACGCCGCGTGATCGACATCTCGCGGCCCGTGAGAAGCGACACGGCGGGCTGGCCGGGGGATGTGCCGTTCTCATTCAACCTCTCATGGCGTAAGTCGGCCGGCGCGAGCGTGAACGTCGGCGCGATTTCGTGCAGCGTTTATACCGCTACCCACTGCGATGCACCGTTCCACTTTGACGACGCGGGTCAAGCCGTCGATCAATTGCCGCCAGAAACGTTTCTCGGACCGACCTGGGTAGTAGACGTGCGCGGTGCGACGTCATGGCAGTCGCAATTGGAGGGCCTCGACTTTTCAGACACGAAGCGGGTGCTGTTGCGCACCGGCGGCTGGCCGGATTCGTCGCGGTTCCCGGAGTCGATTCCAGTGATGGAGCGAACTCTGCCGGGATGGCTGGCGGCGCGAGGGGTAATACTGATCGGCGTGGACGTGCCCTCGGTGGACGACCTCGACTCGAAGACTCTGGACAACCACCACGCGCTCGGCAGGGCAGGAATCGCCATCGTAGAGGGCCTGTGGCTCGACTGCGTATCGCCGGGCCGATACGACTTTGTCGGCCTACCGCTGAAACTCATCGGAGCCGACGGCTCGCCGCTTCGTGCGGTGCTGATTGCATCGGTGTAGGTCAGCTCAACGCTCGGTGTCAGACCCGTGTTTGTAGCCGTTAGGAATAGTTTGAGTAGCTCGTATCCTATTTGGAAGCGATCCGATTACGCAGGACATCATCAAACCAGTTTACTCGTGTTGAATTCACATCAATCATTATTGATCAATCCAACTTCAAATTGATGTCCGTGAGGGAGATTGGTTCGAGGAGCGTCACGAATGGGGAGTTTTTGATCTGCATACGTAACGCAGCAGTTCAACACAGCCAGCTAAATGGGCCGGCTGGTCCTGAACGTCCTGCTCAGCTTTACCCAATTCGAACGGGAGATAATCAGCGAGCGGACGCGCGACCAGGTTGCAGCGACGCGTCGCAAAGGTAAATGGTCGGGTGGTCCTCCCTTGTTCGGTTATGACATCGATAGCCGTGCATCGAGGCTAATCGTCAACGAGGTTGACGGGTCAGCCCAGGGCCCGATGACCGGACCGAGTGTCGCATCGGCGGCTTGGCCGACTCGGTAGTCAAGGGTGACACATCCTTGAGCTGAAGCGCCGAAGCCGTTCGCGCCAAGAGAAGGGCCAGCGCAGATGGTTGTAGTATCGTATCCGAGTTCGACACTGCCGCTGGCACCCACTGGACCATAAACCGGGAGAGTTCACCCGAAAGCTACTCCGGAAGTGTCAATTGCAAAGGGATCTTTGGCCACACCGACAGACCTCCCTTCGGAACCGTAGGATCCCGTGAAGAGGCCGGCTTGAGCATTGACGGACCACCCGCCGTGGGCTGGGAAGCCGAAAAGAGTTGCGGCAGGTTGACTGTTCGCCGCAGAGCCGTTCTGGGCTAAAACACCCCGTTCGTCCAGACGTCGAACAACGCCTGTCTGAGGTTGGCGGTTGCCTACCCCGCTTCGGGCAAGCTCTCCGGACGGCCGGGCCGCAGACCCGGATAAGTTGCCTCTCGCCTCAACCAGTCGTCGATCCGGCGTCAGGTGGGTCTGCGCCTGCGCTGGTCGCTGAATTGGCGTTGTCGGACGATGTTCAGGGGAACGGCTGATCGACTTGTGGCGGCCGCGCCGGTTCGAGGCTCGATCTGGTTCGGAATAGTTGTGCGCGGACTCAACGTCCCGGCCAGGCCCGACAGAGAGCGAGCCGTTACGACAGAGCTCGAACCGCTCGACCGCAGCGGGCTCGTCGAATTCGGGTTCGTTCGTGTCGTCGGTCGGTTGGTGACGTAGGTCGAAGCATTCGCCCGCGGTTTCACGTTTCGGGCGGAGCTTGGCGCAGGTCGCATGGATGAAGCTGAGCTGCGACCGGATGAAGAGGGACGGTTGGAAGCAGGCACCGGACGTGGAGGGGGTCGCGGCACAGCCCGACCCGGCGCCACCGAGCGAGCGCTCGCTGATCGAGTGGAAGTCGATACCGAGCGTGACGATGGTGTCGGAGTCGAATGGCTCGTCCGATTATTGCTAGGAGCGGGGCTCGGCCTTGGAGAAGGCGGAGGCGGACTTGGCCTTGGGGCCGCGGCCGTCGACGGTTTGCCGTTGACCTTTTCCGCTGGCTCGTAGTCGTCGAAAGCTCGACCGGCTGAGACACCAATCGCAACCGCGAACAACGCGATCGCCGCCTTTAGTAAGAAGCGTTTCATGGAAGAATTCTCCGCGAAGGAAAGATAGGAGACAGGTGTTGGCACCAACGAGCTTTCTTGGCCCGTCGCCTAGGAGAACGCGGATCTCCGGAAAATCTTCCAGGAGATGAATAAAAGCTCTACAGCGGCGGTTTGCCGGTTTTTGAGTGGCGCCTTGGTTTTTCCCGCTCACGCGTCAGTAATGACTTGAAGATGACCACCGTGATCGTCGGTGACTTCCTTTTGCTCGAAAGAGGGTACTAAGGCTCCCGTAGTCATGGGGACAGTCTGAGGAATAGTCGTGATCGGTTAGGAATGGCGTACAAGACTATGTAACGAAGGTATGTGACTCGGATCATTATTGTAAGCAGGAATCCAGCGCGGAAGTGACTCTCGGATAAGTATCAGGCTTTGTCGTTCGAGGGTTTTAGCAATCGCGCAGGTCAGATGCAATCACCAAGACTAGGTCGACAATCACAGGGAACGTTTCATGCCAGTGTCTCGGCCATCTCGAGCAGCGGAGCCATCGCGACCACCGAAAGGCCGTGAAAAGGAATGGGCTTTTGATGAACACGAGGAAGAAAAGGCCAAAGTCGACCGGAAGCTCGCCCAATTGGAGGAGGCACGAGCTAGGAAAGAGGAGACGAAAGCTCAGCGCCTTGAGGAGAAAGAACGGAAAAAATGGGAATCTCTGAAGCGGTCACTTGGTCTTGCCCGTCGCCAGGAACTACTACTCCGTGCTGTCGACGGGAAAACGTTGACCACAAAGGAGGCCGTCGAAACGATCTACAAGGTTTCCTGGGCACGACTGAGCAAGAAAACCCAACAGAAGTATCTTGGTCGACTGCGGACGCTTCAGAACGCGACCAACCGGAAGCTGGCAGAAAAGAACTTCAGTATGTGTGTTTCGACAGTCAGACAGGCTGTGCGGCTTGTCTTCGTCAAGGACTGGAAAAAGCGAACTGGAACGGCGAAAACCAAGCGCAAACGCAAACGTGGAGCACTAGTCACAGAATGTGCTCAGTTCCTCCGTTTCCTTTTCAAGAAAGGTTCCCATCTCAAGGATGGATGGCTGCCCGTGAACGTCCTAAATCGCCTTGCGAGTCGAGAAGGCCATGGGGAAAGCTCAGTCAGAAACGCCAGAAAACGCCTCCGGCTCGTGCGTATTTTCGTCGTTTCGGGGGAGGAACGGGAATGGAGGGTCGGTTTTTCGAGCTCCAAACGGCCAAAAACCTAACAAATTTCCGAAACGCGCGCCTTTGAATATTTCCAGTGTTTTCTCCATTTTTTCTAGCACATCAGAAGAAAAAATCTCGGTCATACCTCCAATTTTGCCTTCCGCGAACACCCGTACGTTATATTCGCTTGCGTCGGCCAGCATACCAACGCGGAGGGACACGATGATCGATTTACTGGCAGAAAAGCCTATCAGCCTTGCGACTGCGGCAGCAATGGTGCCGCCAGCGCGCGGTGGCAAGCGAACACACATCAGCACCATCCTACGCTGGATCGTCGACGGTGTGAAAGGTCCGACCGATGAGGTCATCCGACTAGAAGGGGCTCGGCTCGGTTCTCGCTGGGTCACTTCTTCGGAGGCATTGCAACGGTTCACAAACCGTCTCACGCTCCAGTTTGACACGACAACAGAAGGAGACGATGTCCGTGCAGACTAACACCTTGGCAATATCCCACGATCTTCCAGTCCAACAGAAGGAGACGGTATCCGTGCAGACTAACGCCTTGATAATTCCACAGAGTTTTCCAGTCCATCAGGATGAGACGATGTCCGTGCAGACAAAGGCTTTGGCAGTGCCACAGGGTTTGCCAGCCAAAGAAGAGGAAAGGGTTTCCCTAATCGACGGCAAGCTACTGATCAATATTGGTGAGTTGGCCGGTGCGACTGGTTTGAGCATTCGTCACCTGCGTCGCGTTGATTCATGCCGAGACATTCCAGGACGTACGAAGTCGGGTCGACGGGTACTCTTTCAGCTGGAGATTATTCGTGAATGGATCCGACATGGCATGCCCGATAGCCAGCGATGGGCCTCTCTTCAAACAGATCAATTCAAATAAATTGGAGATAAAACAACATGCCTAAGGCTAATTGGGTCCGGGTCTCAAGCGGCTCCCTCTGTCCGATCTGCAAAAAGCCTGACTGGTGCAGTGTGACAGCGGACGGTGCCGTGGCTGGCTGTATGCGTATTGAGGCCAATTGCTTCCGTGTAAAGGAAAGCCATGATGGCTTGCAAGTATTCCTGCACCGACTGAACGACGGTCTTAGGCGATTCGCGGATCCACCGCTGCAGGTGGGATTGGGTGTTAAACGCGCGGAGCCTGATACTCTCCATGCCGCTTACTCGAGTTTTCTTGCCAAATTGATCCTCAGCGAGACTCATCGTGAATCATTGCGACGTCGGGGCCTTAGCAAAGACGCAATCGACCGGGCTGGTTATCGAACGCTCCCCATTCATGGCCGACAGCGTATTGCCCACGAGATTCGGGAGCAAATCGGGGACAAACTGTTACAAGTGCCAGGGTTTGTGGTGAAAGAGAGTGAATCCGGGCGATCCGTGACGGTTCGAGGATCGACTGGGCTGCTGATTCCCTGCCGAGACTCGCAGGGTCGTATCGTGGCCTTGAAGATTCGCCGTGATGACACGAGCAAAGGCGGGCCGCGATACGTCTATGTTTCCTCGAACAGAAATGGTGGTCCTGGTCCCGGCTCACCTATCCATGTTCCGCTAGGTACGCCTGGGATGGCGGAACTTGTTCGCGTCACGGAAGGCGAATTAAAGGCCGACGTGATCTACGCCCTCGACGGCATACCGACGATTTCCGTTCCGGGAGTGAGCAACTGGAAGCCCGTGCTACCCGTGCTGCGATCGTTTGGCAGCAAGGCAGTGCGCCTAGCCTTCGATGCTGATGCTTGGGATAAGCCAGCAGTGGCCCATGCTTTGTCCAGCTGTTCGCTAGCTATCGTTGAAGCTGGATTGGTGTTGGAGCTCGAGCAGTGGAACGCATCAGACGGCAAAGGGCTGGACGACCTCCTCGCGGCCGGCAAGAAGCCTGTGTTACTGCAGGGAGACGAAGCGCTACA
The DNA here is from genome assembly GCA_963790585.1 of uncultured Planctomycetaceae bacterium. Taxonomy (GTDB): domain Bacteria; phylum Planctomycetota; class Planctomycetia; order Gemmatales; family Gemmataceae; genus CAWBOY01. The sequence continues at coordinate 1,129,461 of CAWBOY010000006.1, read as the reverse complement.
AACCGTTCGAGATATCGTGGCTTCGGCAACCGTGGGGGAAAAACCATCTCTACCAGATGATTTGATGCGAATCCAAGACGTCTTGAGTTCTGGCGGCCCAGAAGCACTTTTTCGCGACCAGGCCTTGTTGCGGTGCTGGCCAGTTTACAAGTCACCAATCCCGCCGAATTTGCTGCGATCCGACCATCCCTTCGCGCAGGCGGCGTCTCTATGCGCGACCTCGATAGGGCATTGAAACCATTGCGGCATCAGGCGCAAACATTGGAGAAGATTCCCGATTCGTCCCAGTATTTCGAGCACGAAGGCAGTATCTATCGCAATGCGCAATCGAATGACGGACTCGTTCCGGTTCCACTCTGCAATTTCTCGGCTCGAATCATAGATGAAGTGGTTCATGACGACGGTGTCGAGCAGACCCGGCGATTGACCTTGCAGGGACGCCTTTCCAGCGGCCAGCTATTACCGCCAGTAGAAGTACCAGCCATAGACTTCGCCGGGATGGGATGGATAGTGCCAGCCTGGGGAACGAGAGCGGTGGTCTATGCTGGAATGGGCACCAAAGATCATGTGCGAACGGCCGTGCAATTACTATCGGGCGACGTACCCAGGCGTACCGTGTATCAGCACACAGGATGGCGTAAGATTCGCGACGAGTGGTTTTACCTGCATTCCGGCGGAGCAATTGGAACATCTGGCCACGCTGACTTGCCCGTGTTATTGCCTGAAGCGTTGGCTGGTTTTCAATTGCCGCCCCCGCCTGTCAAAGATGAGCAGATAGATGCTGTTAAGGCAAGCCTACGAATGTTGTCCGTAGGCCCCGATCGAGTAACATTTCCACTGATCGCGGCGGTGTACCGGAGCGCGCTCGGGAACATAGACTTTGCCTTGCATTTGGTCGGGCCGACGGGTTGTTACAAAAGCGAAGCGGCCGCCCTGGCGCAACAACACTTCGGCGCCGGGGTGCATTCTCGTTGCCTTCCCGCCAATTGGAGTTCAACAGGCAACGCGCTCGAGGGGCTAGCTTTCGCGGCCAAAGACACCCTGCTTGTCGTTGATGACTTCTGCCCCACCGGATCCGCGATCGACATCCAGCGGTATCACAAAGAGGCTGATCGACTTTTTCGAGGACAAGGCAACGGGGCAGGCCGCCAGCGTATGAGGCCTGACGGAACTCTTCGGCCGGCGAAGTATCCCCGTGGGCTCATCCTGTCGACCGGAGAGGATACGCCTCGTGGGCCATCTCTTCGTGCTCGACTCATGGTTCTGGATATTTCACCAGGTGATCTCGGACCCCAGCCGCCCAACCCCAATCCGATTCTAAGCGCGTGCCAGAAGGACGCAGCCGATGGAAAATACGCAGCATCTATGGCTGGATTCCTTTGCTGGTTGGCACCACAGTTAGATTCGATCCGCAGTCGTCTACGGATCGAGTTATCCCAACTACGAGATATGGCGACAGCGGGAGGACAACATGCTCGGACACCAGGCATTATTGCAGACCTGGGTCTTGGCCTGCGTTACTTCCTCAAATATGCAGTCGCGGTTGGTGCAATCTCGCAAAAGGAATTCACCGAACTTTGGGATCGCGGCTGGCAGGCTTTGAAGGACGCCGGGAGCGCCCAAGCTGACCAAATCGCTGCCGGAGAACCTGCCGCGACTTTCCTGCGGTTGCTGTTCTCGGCATTAATCAGCGGCTACGCCCATGTCACGGATAAGGACGGCAACGAGCCGGATTCACAGCCTCAAGCGTGGGGTTGGCGCGGAAGACTACTATGCCGGAAAGGAGGAAGGAAGCGCCACTCGCTTCAAGCAGCAAGGTGTTGGCGTTGGCTGGCTCGTCGACAGCGAACTCTTTCTTGATCCCGATGCGAGCTACGCCGCGGTGCAACGCTTCGCCCGGGATCAAAACGAGAGCTTCACCATCACGGCCAACGCACTGCGCAAGAGGATTAAGGAAAAGGGCTGGCTCGCCTCGACGGATGAGAGCCGTGGCAAGTTGACGGTCCGCAAGACCCTCCTAGGGCGCGACGCGAGGTACTCCACATCACGAAGTCAGTGCTGCCGATGGCGCCTGAAATCGATCCTGATAGTGAGCTTGGGCCGAAAACGGGGGCCGGTTCGGGTCAGGAAAAGAGCAGGGCGAGGATTGATGCGGCCCAAAAGACGGCTGTCACAGACATTTCAGGGCACTCAGGGGCAGCGTTTAGACCAGAGATGGGCCGAATGGGCCAGTCCGTTATAGGGGAGGAAACGAGCACCTCGGCAAATTATTCACAGCAGAACACAAACCATTGGGGAGGGTGGCAATGACCGGATCAGATCTGCTCGCCGATCTCCGATCCCGGGGGATCGACGTGGAAACGGACGGCTCGCGTTTGCGGTGGCGCCCAGACTTCATGGTCAATGCGCCGCTTACCGCATTGATTCTTCAGCACCGGGCAGAGTTGATTGAACTACTGTCTGAGCCCGACAGACTCGAACGCTGTCAGACTTGTAGCCGCCCACTCGATTCCGCGCGGCGTTGTCCGAAGTGCTTTGACCGAGTCTGCATCGACTGCCATCGGCTGACCGGAAGTTACTTTATCCAGCGGTGCGTGGCCTGCGGACAAGCATTCCAGAAAAGAGGACCGTCTTGAGTACTCACCACAGTATCGAGCAATTGCTGAGTGCTCGGCGAGCCGGCAACAGCTTGCGCTCCTCCGCCGCCATCGCTGGTGTTCACGTCTCAACTGTCTGCCGCTGGCAGGCCCGCGATCCAGAGCTTCGTTTGGCCTTAGCCGAGGCTCGCCGTGAGGCCAAATCGCGGCCGAAGGAACCTCGACCTTCGGTGCCGTGGCATCGGCACTGTCCGGTGTGCAAGGCTAAGGTGGTTGTGCGAACAACTCGGGGCGGTCGCCGTTTTTGGCGCTGTGGTTGTTGGCCAAATTGCACCTGGGCCAGCTGGAGGCCACGAGCCCCCCGGAATTGTCGGCGCTGCGGCGCGGTACGATTTTGGTCCCACAGCCGATTAAGTGTCGTTTGCAGCAGCTGCGGGGTGCGAACAAAACGGCCTTTAGGGATGGCTTCACCTTGCGAATGGTTCCCTCTAACTGGACAGAGGTATGGTGACGACACTGCGAACGAAATCACAATAACACAGATGTGACAAGTGCGACGGAAAACACCTCAAACCAGAGGATTACCAGACGAAACATGCTCAAAGACTTAGGTGGCCAGCGAAAACAGGCGTTAATAAATGGTGTTTCGTTTGAAAACTGTCGCTGGTACGGGGTCTTCACAAACGCCCTTAGTCATTGCCGAACAATGAATAGCGTCAAACAGACCCAATTTAACCTGTCGCAGAATCCAGATGATTTAGGAAAATTCGGCGTCAGGAGGTGAGGGATGGGAGGTTCTGGCAGCGGCCCAACGTGCCACTGGTGGCGCGGAAGAAAAAAAGATGTGGTCGAGGGTCGTATCGTCATCGACGCAAACCGCTGGATGCGTGATCAAATTCTCCGATTTGGGATCCACATTAAGGGAGAGTGGGTGTGGTCCCGCGTAGTCCAGCACACGAACATTGAATGCACCATCAGGTTCGAGATAAATACCTTGGGTTCGCCGCCATGGCTTGGCTTGGACTACAAACTTACTCAAGACTATGAACGTTTGACTTATCGGGTTGAACTCGCCAGCACCGCTCCCTACTTTGGTGGACTGCGCTGGTGGTTCCTCTGCCCCTTAATCATCGACGGCCGACCGTGTGGCAGGCGGGTCGGCAAACTTTACTTGTGTGGACGCCATTTCGGCTGCCGACACTGTCACAAATTGACCTATACGAGCTGCCAAGAAAGCAGGAGGTTTGAGAGCCTCTATCGCTTCGTGGCTGGCGACATACGCTGCGATATCAAGGAGGTCAAGAAAGCCATGAGCCGCCTCGGCAACAGGAAAAAAACTTCTGACGATCTTAAGGATGATTTTTGAGCGAAACTTTAGTTCTGGTTTGAGGTTATATGTCAGAATGGGTATAGTCAATTAGGCTGATATATCTTTAGCAGGAAAGGGCAACCTTGGCACGCAACAGTGCTAGAGATCGTTTAACCGTGACAGACCAACTGCGTCAGCACCTGCATGACACAGGAAAAACGGCCTATAGGCTTGCGAAGGACAGCGGTTGCAAACCGGAACAAATCGGGCGATTCCTGGCCGGCGAGCGAGACCTCACTGGAAGGACTATAGACAAATTGTGCAGAGCACTTGGGCTGTGTCTGGCACCCATGAATGCAGAGGCCGAGACGAAGGACGCATAAGCACAGGCAACGGAATTTCGATGAAACCGATGGTTTGTTATGTCCCCTTCGATTGGAGTAATCAGACCATCAGCAACAAGTTATGGCAGGATTCTCTAGGCAGGAGATAATGATGGCGCAGCCGTTCAAGAAGCAGATTGTCCGTTATGTCACGTCGGATGGTCAACGCTGCCCACCGGACACACCCGGTGCGATCAAGCGAAACGAGGAAAGCAGAAACTATTACGGAGTCGTGCCGCAGCCCAACGGCAGGCGAAAAAGCATTTCTCTATGCCCAGATCTCACGCGAAGCAAACAGCTACTAAACAAGCTGCTGACTGACGCTGCTATGCGTCGGCATGGCATGACCGACCCATTCGAGGAACATGCACGGCGTCCGTTACAAGCACACCTCGACGACTACCGAACCGAACTGGAAGCACGGGATAACGCTCCTCGGTATGTCTCGCTTGTGTATTCCAGGTTGAAGGCCCTATTCGAAGGCTGTGGCTTCCGTTCGCTCGCCGACTTGTCTGCGTCCCGAACGATGGACTGGCTTGCTCAGCAGAGGCGAAATGAAGTCACGCCGCAGTTGCCACCTGGCATAGACTTGTTCACTCGAAGCGAGGCCGCAACTGCGCTCGGCCTAACACAGACCGCTTTCCGTGACACCGTCAAGCGTCTCGGACTGCCGGCAACTGGAAAGGGGCCAGCCCGTCGCTATCCGCGTGTGACCGTCGAGGCCGTGTGCGACCGTATAGGCAGGGGCAGTAGCGTCCAGACGACCAACTACTACCTTTCCCACTTGAAGAGCTTCTGCCAATGGCTGGTGAAGGATCGCCGTCTCGCCCTTAATCCTGTCGTGCATTTGGACGCGAACAATGTCGAAGTAGACCGCCGTCATGACCGCCGGGAACTGACCGTGGACGAGTTGCGTGGCCTTCTGGAAGCAACTCGGTCGAGCAAGCGAACGGTCCGCGGGTTGACTGGTGAGGATCGCCTCGTGCTCTACGCGACAGCTTGCGGAACCGGGTTTCGAGCCAGCGCCTTGGCAAGCCTCACACCTGCCAACTTCGACCTCGATGTTGCAACACCGACCGTCGCGCTGGCCGCCCGCAACAACAAATCGCGTAAATCCCGACTTCAGCCGTTGGCTGCGGAATTGGTCGACCTGCTCAGAGGCTACCTAAAAGGCAAGCCAGCGAGTTCCTTGCTGTGGGGCAGCAACTGGAGTGGGGCAGAGATGTTACGAGCTGATCTTGAGGAAGCTGGTATTCCTTACATCGTCGAAGGACCGAACGGTCCACTTCATGCGGACTTTCACGCGCTTCGCCATTCCTACATCACAGCGCTAGGCCGGTCTGGAGTTGACCTCCGCACGGCCCAAGAACTTGCTGGCCATTCATCACCAGTTCTGACGGCAAAGTACATGCACGTTCGTCTGCACGACCTGGCCGGGAGCGTCGACAAACTGCCCAGCTTTATACCGACTGACGAGCCGGCTTGTGAACCACTGAATCATAGCCGCGCGACGGGGACAACGGGAGCCGCAACTCACCGCACAGAGATTGGTTGCACACTGGTTGCACAGACTGCCGTCGCTTCCATGCTTCCAATGGCATCCGCTGGCAGCGACAGGGAAGAACGCTGCCAAAAACGCGAAACGCCGCAAGTGCTTGCGGCGTCTAGCTCTGGCGCGTCTGGTCATCAACTGGCATCGACAGACATTAAGAGGCCCCTCCCGGATTCGAACCGGGGAATAACGGATTTGCAATCCGCTGCCTTACCACTTGGCGAAGGGGCCGTCGAGTTTCAATCCTAGCGATCACGTCGATGGGGGTCAACCGCGCAGTCGACCCCACTTGCCATTCCGTGTTTTGTCCCTCTGCGATAGCATGAGCGGCGGCGGGCCGGGTAGGTTCGGTCCGCGGCGGTCGGCTCGCGCGGGAGGTGCCATGCTTCAGGTTCTGTTTCGAGTCCCTTTCCTCGATCTCCCTCTTTTCGGCTTCGGCTTGATGCTCGCTTTAGCTTTTCTTAGCTCGGCCTGGCTCGCTTGTCGCCGTGCTGAGCGCGTCGGCATCAACCCGGACTACATTCAAGACCTGGCGATTTGGCTCTTCCTCGGCGGGCTCCTCGGTGCCGCATCACCTTTCTTGTTCACGAGGGGCTGCTCAACGACCCGGTCCAGTTCCTGCTGCAACTGCCGCGCATCTGGGACGGCGGCATCATTCTTTATGGGTCCGTTATCGGCGGCCTGATCAGTTATGCCATCGGTTATTATTTCGAATTCGGCAAAGCGAAGCTGAACACGTTTCAGCTGATGGACATCATCGCACCTTCGGTCGCCTTGGGACTGTGCTTCGGCCGCATGGGCTGCTTTTTGAACGGCTGCTGTTATGGTCAGGTGGCGTGTGCCGATTGCCCGATTGCCGGCGTATGCTTTCCGCTGTCAGCGCCCGCTCGGGAAAGACTGGTCAACAACGGCTACCAGACCGCGGCCGGGTTTACGCTCGTCAAACCCCATGCGCGTAGCCCGGAGGACTTGCTCGATCCAGACGATCTGCTGTTCGTCGGCCTGGTCGAGCCGCATTCGGCGGCAGCACGAGCAGGGCTTAGACCCGGCGATTACATTATCGCCATTGGCGGCCAGGATAAGGCAGCCCGCGATCGAGCCACGGTCGGCGGTCTCGCCACTTATCTCGGCCGCGATTGGCCGCGCGGCCAGTGGACCTTGCATCTCACCGTGATGCACCAAAGCGACGGCGTCCAACAAGAGCTATCTTTCGCCCCGTGGACGATGAGTCTGCATCCGACGCAGCTTTACGAGACGATCAGCATGTTTTTGTTGTTCCTGCTGCTCTTGGCCTATTCCCCGTTCAAGACGCGCAATGGCCAAGTCATGGTGCTGCTGATGCTCGGCTATGCCGTGCATCGCTATCTCAATGAAAAGTTGCGTTATGATCCGCGGCCCGAAGGTTTTGAAAGTTATGCGAGCGTGATTCTCTTCGGGGCGGGCGTCGTTCTTGGGGTTTATCTTTGGTTGCGGCCGGCGGAGTATCAGCCGAAGATTTGATTGATAAAAATCGTCCTCTCCTCAATCGACATCAAACAGATTGTCAGACGAGTCGATATGTTGGCCGGTATCGCGTAGAGTGATGTCCCAATGTAGCCAGCAATTACGTATCGTAGGGCATTCTTTAATCATCCGACTTCGTAATTGGTAGAGATCGTTGCGCGTCGGCAGAGACCCACTTACCGAAAGATTGACCATCTTCAGACGGCTTGTGGAAATTGATAGATCGCGATAAGCGTGGTCGGACGCGAAAACCGCTGCGAATTCAGCCCGTGCCGCGCGATCAACTGCTTGCTTGTCGATAAAGTGTTGCAGGTCGCTCATGAACAACGCGGGGTATGCCATCAGCAGGCCCGCCGCCAGCGAAAAGACGACGACAATTCCCATGCGCCCGTGCGACCAGCTCCCATCAGACTTTCGAGAGCGGGCAAAGAGCCATAGTAAACCGATGGTCACGGCGACGTATGCTACCGCGACATCGAATCCGAGGAGGTAGTCGCCGCGTAGGTAGGCAATGACACAAAGGCCGCAGCCGACGCCGGCGAAAAGGATTTTTGCACGCCGTTTCGTCATGGGTCTCACCGAGCCTTCTTGGGCATGAATGACGGAACGGCGAATCGCTTAACAGGCATGCCGTATTTTTCGCCCCGGCAGGGGCGAAGGGCTTTAGCCACGGGTGAAGCGTAGCCCGCCGCAAGGCGGGCGGAGCGTAACCCGTGGTCCGGGTGCGATTTGTTTGTCTTTCGCCCCGGAGGGGCGATGGAATCCGTCGCCCCCTCCGGGGCGAAAGATTACCAAGCCTATACCTTTCCACGGGTTGCGCTACGCTCCACCCGTGGCTACATTCCTTCGCCCCTTCGGGGCGACCCGCGATCACAAGGCTTAACTTATTGCCTATGCGAGTCAAGATTTGGTGTCTCCGCATTCTCTTTATTCTTTACACTTTCCGAAACGTCCTTGAGGTAAAGCGGCGGCAATTCTGGGTATTTCCAGCCTATCCCGGCACAAATAATTGTCTGGAGAGCATGCACGCCACAGACGACCGCAAGGGCGTTGGCAAATACGGCGTCGCCCGCCCAACGCCACAGGCAGAACGAAAGCACCCCGAGCGCGGTCCAGGCCAGGGCCAGTTGCACGTTGACCCGGACGGCCCACCAGTTCCTCTCGTATGTCGGTCGAATGAGAAGGAGTAAGGGCGCTCCGGCGAGGGCCAGCGCCAGACCGCCCCGGCTGAATTCAGGTTTATCCACGACGAGGCCCCATGCCGCGGCGGACAATCCGAACAACAATGTAATGCTGGCCCAAAGCAGCGGTCGCTTGTAAATCATGGCACCTATGAGCATCTCCAACGGACCAGGCCATGTTCGGCTGCGCTATAGAGGCAGCCTACCACCAGCCCTCCCCCTCTTCAAATTCCACGTCCGCCGGTCCTTCCGACTTCCACTTCCAGGCTTCCGCGGGTGTCAGCTTGCGTACGCCACAGGCGGATACGCAGCACTGCCAGGTCGACCCGTCGATGAGGGAGATCCCGTACACCGAACTGGTCTCTTCGTCGATGTCGTAGCAGAGGCAAGGATGATAGCGGCAGTCCTCGAATAAATCGCCCGGGACGATGTCGCCATTTTTTTTGACCGGTTGTGGCATTTCTTGAAGGACCAAATTTACGTAAGACTCCGGGAGCTTGCGCTCCCGGCTCGCCGAGAAAGTACGGTGCAAGTCTAATCCTTTCTCTTTGGCCGCGTCAAAGGAATTCGCAACGCCGCCGGCGAGCATTTCGAAAAACAAATTTCCCCTCTTTTTCTTTTTTTCCTGACAGACTCGCGAAGGTCGCACCGTAGTCTCTTGCGGAAAGGCAAAACGCCTGATCCAAAACATCAAAAAACCTCATGCTTACCGGAGTTTTCCCATGAAGAGTCTGTTCACCAAGATGCTGGCGATCTGCTCCAAATCCTCGAAGCGTGGCACTCCCTCATTGAACAAACGCCCGGTTCGCCTCGGTCTCGAATGCCTCGAAGAACGGGCTCTGATGACAGCCTCAATGAATCCCGTCCCCGCGCCAACTCAGACGATTACGTACAATCCGCCCAAGGTCGCTCCGCCCGCTGACACGGACAACAGCTCCGAGATCACGAATTTGACGGCCAAGGCGGTCTCGGAAACGCAAATCAATCTGACCTGGTCGGGTGGCGGCGGCGCTTCGGGGAATTACATTTGTGAGCTGATCTCGGGCAAGTGGATGGAAATTGGCTATACCAACGCGGCCAATAACTTCGCCGTCCAGGGTTTAACGGCCGGGACGACCTATCAATTCAAGATCGGCGACTTGGGAGTGTTCGCGGACGTCCCCGGCGACCTGTTTTACAGCCCCACGGTGAGCGCTACGACCCCCAGCCGGCTGGGCGTGCCTGCTCTGTCGGGCAAAGCGGTTTCGCCTTCTCAAGTCAACCTTTCGTGGACGCAGGTAGAATATGCCGCCGGCTACGAAGTGCAACGCTACGTGAATGGCGCCTGGACGACGATCGCCTATGTGGCCCCGAACTCCCTTGGCTACGCGGTGACCGGCCTTTATGCCGCATCGCTCACGAGCTTCCGCGTCGCAGCCTATACCACGACTGAGATGGGGGCGTTCTCGTCCGTGCAGAGCATTTTGACCTGGCCAGCCGCGCCGTCGAATTTCGTCGCCACGCCGGTCTCGACGTCACAGATCAATCTCTCGTGGAGCGCTGTCGGCGGCATCACCGGCTATATGGTCTACGTCAAAGTCGGCCAAGGCGCCTGGACATGGCTCAAAAATACAGCCGTCGGCCAAACGAGCATCGGGGTGACGGGCCTGACCGCGGGCGTCACCTATACCTTCGACGTCGGTGCTTCAAACTCAGCCGGCACGACTTTCGCGAATCCGATCAATGCCACGGCTCAAGTCGGCTTGCCAGCCGCTCCGACGAATTTCTTCGTCCAGGCGTATTCGACGACGCAAGCTCAGCTCACCTGGAGTGCCGTCGCCGGAGCGACCAGCTATGTGATCTATATGTACACCTCCTCTGGGTGGAAATCGATCGCGACCACGGCCAATAGCTATATCGATTTTAGCGGTATGACTTCCGGCGCCACTTACTACTTCGACGTGGCTGCTGTGAACGCTGCTGGCCCGGGCAATGGTGCAAAGTTTGTTTCTATAACGATGCCATAATTCTTGTAAAGCCTGGACTTGCTGTGGCGGCACGTTTCCAACGTGCCGCCACGGGCTCGAAATTATTTTCCCTTTTTCCTGACAGATCGCCGCGACTACCACCGTAGTCTCCTTCACAAGGCCGAACGATCCAGCCGGCCAACGAAATACCTAACGAAACCACTCGATGCGGAGTTCAGCCGTGAAAAGCTTCTTTTCCAATATGCTCGCCAAGTTGACCGGGGCCCAAAATCACGGCCATGTCCTCGAACGTCGCCAGGCGCGGTTGGGAATCGAGAGTCTAGAAGGCCGAACGCTCATGAGCGCTTCGCCCTTGGCTATCCTGCCACCTTCGGAGTTGTCGCAATCGGTCATTTCGGTTGCTTCCAGCAAGATCGCATCGGGAACCGCAACCACCGTAACTTTGACCGTCAATGGCTCGGCCAAGGCCGACGGCGGCCTGCTGGTCCCGGCTTATGCTTACCCGACGACGGGCGGCGTTTGGGACCAGCTCGCCAGTGCTGCCAAGTCGGTCGCCATCGAAGCGATTCTGAATCCCAATAGCGGTCCCGGCAGCGGGGTCGATCGCAGCTATGTCGCAGCGGTGAACAAGCTGCACGCGGCTGGCGGCAGCGTGATCGGCTATGTCCACACGAGCTATGGAACACGGTCCCTGGCTACCGTCCAAACCGAGATCATGGATTACAAAAACTGGTATCACGTCGATGGCATCTTCATCGATGAGATGAGCAGCGATGCCAGCCAGGCGCACCTGGCTTACTATCAGCAGATTTACAACTATGTGCATTCGGTTCAGAGTGGCTGGACCGTCGTAGGCAACCCAGGCGTGACCCCGGCTCAAGGCTATGCCGCGACCGCCGACACGCTTGTCGTGTACGAGGATATAACGGGGTATAACTCGGCTACGCCTCCGGCATGGCAGGCAAGCTATCCAGCTCAGAAGTTCGCCAACCTGGTACTAAACGTCAACTCGACGGCGGCCATGCAAGCCGACGTGACTCTCGCCACGACGCGCAATGCCGGCTGGGTCTACATCACCAACGCGACGTTGCCCAATCCCTATGGCGCGCTGCCAAGCTATTGGAGCCAGCTCGTTTCCGCGGTTGCGGCGAATCCGTCTTTCACGGTCAACTTTGGCGTGACCGGCGGCCAGAGCAGCGGCAGCTTTGGGCCGGTCACCAATCACGGTCACGGCGTTTTCACGGCGACTTTGACAGGCACCATGGCCGGCACTGCCTCCAGCATCACGGCGCGGATCGATAACCAACTCGTTACGTCTCATTCGCCGACGATCACGGTCACGCCCGGCGTCGCGGCCAAGCTGGAATTCGTACAGGTCCCGGCCGTCGAACCAAGAAATCAGGTCGTGCCCGTCATCGTGCAAGTCACCGATGCCTATGGCAATGCCGTGGTGGTTGGCAATTTCTCAATGACGCTCTTCATCACATCGGGAACAAAGCTGATCGGAGCCATAACCTCGGTCACGAACCCGGGAGGCAGGGCGGTATTCGAGGTCTCTTTCGGACCGGGCAGCTACACGTTAGAAGTAGAAGGCCTCTTTACACCGGCGATCTGCAATGTGCAGGTGAATTGAATTGGTCAGAGAGAGCGACAGTTTGGCGGTATTCCAAGGGATTCGGGCGGACAGTACGCGGAAGTTGTGTGTGCGCCGCGCAATGCAATCTATTTAGAGGGTTCGGAAAGAATGAGATGGACCGGCGCCAAGGGGGGGGTACCACACACGAATCTTGGCGCGACGGTCCTGGCCGCAGCGCAAAATCAATGCTATCAAGTGGTTGTGTTAGCCGACCGTCGCGCCAAGGTCATGTGCATTTTTGGCGCGACGGTCGGCACGCAATGTTCCGCGCGGAACATTGGGGGCTAGGACGGTGTCATGCCTCAATTCAATAATTTAGCGGAGAGGCACTTTTGATTGGGCCTTGGCAGAGGCGTATTCAAAAGTGTCCGCCTCGGAACAAGCTGGTGAGACAGAGCCTGCAAACTGGGTGTCGTTTTTTTGCATCTCAGTCCTTTCGCCTCCGCCAGGGCCAAAATCGAGCGACACACCGGGCACGGGAAGCGGCTCTATCCGCCAGCCGGGCCGTCTGCTATGCTGGCGGAGACTTTCGGCCCCGCAATCGAGGAGCGAATAGAGGCCCATGACCGATAAGAAGCTGATTCGCAACTTCTCCATCATCGCCCACATTGACCACGGCAAGTCAACTCTGGCTGACCAGTTCCTTCTCAAGACGGGGGCCATCACCGCGCGCGATTTCCGCAACCAGGTCCTCGATTCGATGGACCTCGAACAAGAACGCGGCATCACGATCCGGATGCACCCGGTCACCATTTATCACACGCACAAAGGGCAGAAATACGAACTCAATCTGATCGACACGCCCGGGCACGTCGATTTCAATTATGAAGTGTCTCGCAGCCTGGCGGCGTGCGAAGGCGTCGTTCTCCTCGTCGATGCCTTTCAGGGCGTGCAAGCGCAGACGGTGGCCAACGCTTATCTCGCCATCGAAGGCAACCTGACCATCGTGCCGGTATTGAACAAGATCGACCTGCCGATCGCCCGGCCTGACGAGGTAAAGACCGAGATGCAGTCGGCTCTCGGCATCGACCCGGCCGACGTTCTTCATGCCAGCGGCAAAACCGGCCAGGGTGTCGAAGACGTCCTCGCCGCGATCATCGAACGGATCCCAGAACCGCCTGGCGACCCCAGCGCGCCGCTCAAGGCCCTCGTCTATAACAGTCATTTTGACACCTATAAGGGCGTGGTCGTCTATATCCGGGTTATGGAAGGCGTGCTCAAAAAGGGCCAAAAAATCAAGCTGATGCGTGGCATCAAGGAATTCGACGTCATCGAATGCGGTCAATTCCGGCCCGCGGAGACGGTCACCGATCAGCTCTCTACCGGCCAAGTCGGTTATTTCATGGCTTCGATCAAAACGCTTTCCGACGTCCATATCGGCGACACCGTGACCGACGCGCTGAACCCGACCGCAGCCGCGTTACCGGGTTATAAAGAGCCCAAGCCGATGGTCTTCAGCGGCCTTTTTCCGGTCGATAACAAAGAATTTGAGACTCTGCGTGGCAGCCCTTGGCAAGCTCCAGCTCGAACGATTCCAGCTTTTCCTATGTGCCGGAAGTCAGCGAAGGGCTCGGCTTCGGCTTTCGCTGTGGCTTCCTTGGGATGCTCCATCGCGAAATCATTCAGCAACGGCTCGAACGCGATTCGCAGCTCGATCTCGTGACGACAGCGCCGAACGTCACCTATGAAATACTGACGCGCAAGGGCGAGACGATCATCATAGACAACCCGCAAAAGGTGCCGGACGCGGGCCAGATCGAGGAGTTCCGCGAGCCGATCGTGCGCATCAATTTCCTGCTGCCGTCGTCGAACATCGGCGACCTGATGCAGATGTGCAGCGAGCGCCGCGGCGCCTATGTCCGCACGGAATACCTCAGCCCGCAGCGCGCCATTCTTGTCTACGAGATGCCGCTCGCGGAAGTGATCTACGATCTCTACGATAAGCTGAAGTCTGTGACCCACGGCTACGGCACGATGGATTACGATATCCTCTGCTATCGCCCGGCCGACCTCGTTCGGCTCGACGTGCTGGTGCATCACAATCGCGTCGATGCTCTCTCGACAATCGTTCACCGCGTCACGGCGGATCGGCGGGGTAGAAAGCTACTCAAGAAGCTGCGTGAGGAGATCGACCGCCACCTGTTCGAGGTCGTACTCCAGGCAGCGGTCGGCACGCGCATCATCGCCCGCGAGAGCATCGCGGCGATGAAGAAAAATGTGACTGCCAAGTGCTACGGCGGCGACATCACACGCAAGCGCAAGCTCTGGGCCAAGCAAGCCGAGGGCAAGAAACGAATGAAACAGGTCGGACAGGTAGAAATTCCCCAGGAAGCGTTTTTGGCGGTGTTGGAGTCGGACCAGTAAATGGCGAGCGGTTTGCGACGAATAACGCGATATGCGATTTAGCCGCGAGTCGGCTAAACATCCTCATTTAATCGCAGGTGTTCCATGAATGACGATTCTCTAACCAACACACCGACGCCGCCTGCCTCACCGATTTTGCCGAATCTACCTCCGCGATCACCGCGTGCGGAGAATAACCACCCGACACACCCGCTCGTACGTTCGCTGATGCGGCTCGCTTTCGGGGTTTGCTTGGCTCTGGTCATCGGTTTTGCGATGCATCTGATGGGCTACGAGTTCAAGCTCGCGGTCACAGGGGTCATCGTCGTCTTCCTTACTCATCTCTTGTTTTTGGGGCGGGTGTTCGTGCCCGAGCCGAAGACGCCGCCTTCTGTGGCGCTGGCATCACCGCATAACCAGATCATGGCTCCCCAGGCCGACGCCTTCCGCGAGGTGATCGAGACCGTCGTCTTCGTCGTCGTCCTCGTTTTGCTCCTGAAGTCGTTCGCGGCGGAAGCGTTCATCATTCCGACAGGATCGATGGCCGAGACCTTGTGGGGCTACAACAAGGTCGTGACCTGCCCCTCTTGTCAGTATCAGTATCCCGTTAGTTGCAACACGCAGGTCGAGCCGCAGGATGGGGCGCGAGTCGCTGTCCTGTTTTCGCCAGCACTTGCCCGAATTGCCGCAAGCATGTCAATCTGGTTCGCCGCCGTCGGCCGTTGTCAAAGACAGCATGGATGAAATCCGCGATCCAGGTTGGAACAGCGGCGACAAGGTGCTCGTCGCTAAGTTTCTCTACGACATGCTCAACCGTCTGCCCAATCGGCTCGATGTGGTCGTCTTCAAGTTCCCAGGTGATGCCCAAAATGAACGCTGGCCTTCGAGCGGCCCGCATAACAAGAATTACGTTCCGCTCAACTACATTAAACGGTTGATCGGTCTGCCGGGCGAGACGATCGCTATCTGTGGCGGCAAGATCTACGTCCTGTCCGCCGAAGCTGGTCCGCATTATCCGGAGGATCTGCAAGACGCCAACGGCAACGAGCTTGCTGGCGAGGCGCTGACTCGATCGACTCTCCGAACTGTGGCGCAAAGATTACATGCACCTCGACCGGGCGGTTGATCAATTCCGCTTGGGCCGGTTCGTCATTATGCGAAAATCGCCCGAAGTCATGTTAGCCGTCCGACGCGTCGTCTTTGATAACGATCATCAGCCGAAAGACGAGGAAGCTTTGAAGCTGCCGCCGCGCTGGAGCGGTGATGGCTGGGTGCCAGAGGGGACGACTTTTCATGGCCAAGCCCACGCGGATTTCTCGTGGCTGACCTATCGCCATATCGTCCGTGACAAGGGCAAAGAGCCGACGCTGATTTCCGATTTCCTCGGCTACAACAGTTACGAAAACTCGGAGCATCCGTTTCGCTCCACCGAGAACTGGGTCGGCGACCTCATGGTCGAGTGCGAGGCCGCGGTCGAAAAAGGGGAAGGCGAGCTGGTTCTCGAGCTGGGCCGCGGCGTCGATCGCTTCCAGGCGCGTTTCGATCTGACGAGCGGGATCTGCACGCTTTGGCGCAAGACCTCTGGCACACCGGAAAAGCTGGGCGAAGGCAAGCCAACCGGCGTCAAGGCCGGCGGCACCTATCGTCTCCGTTTCGCCAATGTCGATCAAAAGCTCACCCTTTGGGTCAACGACTCGTTGCCCTTCGGTCGCGACGGCGTCACCTACGAAGCGCCGAAGGGCGACGACCGCGGCCCGCGCAAGGACGATCTCGAACCTGTGAAAATCGGTGCCAAGGGTAGCAATGTTACAATTCGCAAGCTCAAGCTATTTCGGGACACTTACTATACGCAATACACATCGGCGACGAACCAGGACGTACATGTCAACCTGTCGGAGCCGTCGGAATGGGATCGCCTCAAGGACATGCCGGTGAGCACTTATTATGTGCAGCCAAACCATTTCCTCTGCCTGGGCGATAACAGCCCTGAAAGCAGCGATGGACGAGCTTGGGGCCTGGTGCCGGAGCGCTTACTGCTCGGCCGGGCGCTGGTTGTTTATTGGCCGATCTACTTCCCGCTCTATCCGCTCAATTCGCAGGTGAATCGGGTTGGGTTGATAAAGTAGAACGAGATGTTCCGAGTCTTCAAGAGCCGGGAGCATGAGCGACCGGAGAGAATCAGATTCGCTCTGATTTTCTCCGGTCGCTCACGCTCCCGGCTCTTGAAGACTTTGTCGAAATCGTGAGGAAGGAGCCCAAAATTATGCTCGGCGAAATCACAATCCGCGTGCGCTATGCCGAGACCGATCGCATGGGCCTCTTGCACCATGCGAATTATCTCATTTACTTTGAACAGGCGCGCACGGAGATTTTGCGAAGCCAGGGTTTCACCTATAAAGACATGGAAGATCAGGGCTTTCTCCTGGTCTTGACCAAGGTGGAAGTACGCTATCGAAGGCCCGCGCGGTATGATGACCTCCTGACGATACGCACCAAGGTCGAGCGTGTGACCTCGGTGCGTATCGACCATGCGTATGAGGTCCTGTGCGATGGCCAGCTGTTGGCCGAGGGGAGTTCGACGCTGGCCTGCGTCGATCGTTCCGGCCGGCCGCAAGGCTTGCCCGACTTCTTGCGCAATGAGCAACCAGCCCGGACCGAAAGATCTCAGAGTTGAATGAGTTGACCGGGCAGATCGAAGGAGCCGCAGATGCGCCGCTGGCTGATACGCACGATATTGCCGCTTGTTTTCTGCAGCTTGCCGCCGATCGCCGCCGCGCTCATCGTTGCCGCCATGCCTGCGGAAGCGCGCGACTTCTACGCTCATCGTTTGACGCCTCTTGACATGCTCATGATTGGTCTCGGTTCGACGCTATTCGTCATTCAAATGCTTCTCAGCTGGCGTGGCTTGCAATGGCGTGAGCGCGGCTTTGACGAATCAGTCGATCCGTGGTTGTCGCATCTGGCCCAGGCCGCTGAATGGTTTCCCTTGCTCGGTCTGATTGGCACCGTCGCCGGTATCATGCAAACGTTTGCGTCGTTCGGCGCGAGCGGCGAAGCGGTCACACAGCAAATGGTCATCGCCAAATACGCCCCCGCGATCACCGCGACCTGCAGCGGTTTGTTCATGGCGCTGCTCAATATCTTGCCTACTTGGGTACTCATGATCGGCCGGGATGTGATTTTGAGCCTGGCCGGGGCGCCACCGGCGGAGCAGGAGCTGGCCGTGCCCTATTCCAATTCGACGGCGCCTCCCGTCCCCGCCCCACGCGAACCGGCCAAGCGCTGATTTTCGGAGTCCTACCATGATCCGAATGCCCCAACGCAGCGTTACCCGATTTTTTATCCCGCTAATCGATGTGTTGACGCTGCTGTTTTGCGTCTTTCTAGTGATGCCCCTCGCGCAACCGGGCGACGGCAGCACGTCTGGCCCCAAAACTGCAGTACAAGTAGAGCGCGAATGGGCCGCCAAGCTCGACAGCGAGCGTAAGCGCAACGCCGACGCCCTGAGTCAGCTGGAAAAGAAGCTCGAACAGTCGCGGCAGGAAAAAGTCGACGTTCTCAAAAAAGGCCTGTGGGTGCGCAGCCTCGAGGTCGATCGCCAGGGCCGAGTATTTTACTACGACCCGGAGCGCGTCGAAATCACCAGCGCCAACAAGCGCAAAACCTGGTCAAGCGCGACCGCCGCGAGCAGGGGGATAGGCAACTGTATTATCTGGTTTTAGGATTGGCTCGCAGCCGGTATCCCAACGCCGAGATGGAAGTGCGGCTGGAAACAGACTGGTTCAAAGGTGCCGCCGTCGCCTATGGCCTGCGGGGCGAACGCACCGGGGAGAAATAGTTATGCCGAGCGAATCCCTCGCGTTTGTGGTCAAGCTGCTCGCAATCGTAGGCGGCGCGGTCGTGGGCGGATTCTTCGTCGGCTGGTTCATGCGCTCACTTGTGATGATGACAACAGGCCAAAGGCTGCCCGCGTTGCTTCATTGGACATGCCGGTCGGTCGGCGGCCTGATATGCGGCTGGCTGATGTATCTGTTTGTTTTCAGCAGCGGCAACGGCGGCTTGGGCGGCTCCGGTGGATTGGGAACCGGCGGCAGCTCCGGGAATCCCGATAAGACCGATACGACAACCGCACACCCATCGACCGCGAACCCAAAGACGACGGGCCTCGGTGTGACCGAAAGCGGCGACGCGGTCACAATCGAAGTCCTCGGCGAAGATGACATCAAACGCATCGATCCAGACCGTTTCAAAAAAGGCGAACTCGATCATTGCTACCGCCTATTCGACGGCGATCGACGATTACTGACTCTAGACCAGATCAAGGAAGCGATCGAGGGGCGACAGCAGCGCTCACCGCCATTACAACGAATCATTCTCATACGCTACAAAGATACTCCGGGCGTCGTTCAAGATCCGGTCGCCAACATAAAAAACTGGGCCGAGCAATTGCCCGTTCTCGTCGACGGTCGGCCGACGCTCGTCGATGGCCGCGACAAGCGGGTTTATGTCGAAGTCGAGCGCAAGGCGACCATGAGTGCGCCATTGAAATGACGTCGACGCGGCCAAACATCAACTTCAGGAACGTTCTGGATGGCAACCACGCCCGCTGTTCCGCTTCGACTCGTCCTCTTCGGCTTGCCCGCGGCGGGAAAATCGTCGTTGCTGGGGGCGCTTTCCCAGGCCGCGCTCTCCCAGGGCGATCTCCTGCAAGGCAAATTGCTAGATCAAGCGCCGGACACAAATAATCTAGCGACGCTGCGCCATCACCTTTACGACCATAGTCCCCAGCGGACCGAGCAGGAGGTCCAGCCTTACGCGGTCAGCTATGCGCCGACCAACCAGGATAGCGAAGCGCCCGAGCCCGATCTGCAAGCGGTCTTGATCGACTGCGATGGCCGAGTCGCGGACGACATGATGACGAAAGGGCAGGGTCTACCGGATCGGGCTGCGCCGGACACGTTACCCGGCGCGGTGAGCGAGGCAGACGCTCTCATTCTCGTCGTCGATTCCTCAGCCGACGATCAGCGCTTGGAGACCGACTTCGCCGAGTTCTCGACCTTTCTCGACCACCTCGAAGTGCGCCGGGGCCGACATACGGATATCGCCGGTCTGCCGGTTTTTCTTGTCCTCACGAAGTGCGACTTGCTGGCGAAGCCCAAGGACACATCGACCGATTGGATCGAGCATATCGAGGAACGAAAACGCGAAGTCGGCGACAAATTTCGCGCTTTTCTGTCGGATCGGAATCCAGGCTTTGGCCAGCTCGACCTGCGGGTCTGGGCCACAGCCGTCAAGCGGCCCGCGCTCTATCGCATGCCGGCGCGGCCGAACGAACCGTATGGCGTGGCGGAGCTGTTCCGCGAATGTCTGAGCGAAGCCGCCGACTATCGCCGCCGTGCGGAGGGATCGCGCGTCCGCCTCGCCTGGACGATCGGGGTCAGCCTGGTTACCGTCGCGGCGATGCTGTTGCTTGTCGTTTGGCTATTGCTTACCAATCAAAGGCCGGGTGAGCTGCAACGACGCATCGAGGCCTTTCGGGCCGCGCTTGGCGTCCGGGTCGAGGACCGTTTACGCGGCACCCCTGAAGAGCTGCGGTCACGGCTCGAGTTTCTGCAACAATTCGAGGCCGATCCGGGCTTCCGCTTCTTGCCGATCGATGAACGAGACTATGTCGAAGCGCGCGTCAAGGAATTGACCGCCTACATACCGTATCTCGAAGCGGTTTTGGGTGCGGGCCGCCCGGCCGATGCTGGCAGCGAAGATACCTTGGAGCGGATTCGCAAACATCTCGAACAGGCGCACGACAGCTTCCAACCGCCGCCGAGCTGGGGGCCGAGCGAAGCGTCTCATCTGATCGAAGATCGCCTCAAGGACGTCGAGGCCCTCACACATGCGGCTGATCGCGTCAAGAATTGGTACGAGAGCCGGGGACAGACGATTTTGGATCTGCTGCTCTTTACCGACCTGTTGCGCCCGACGGTGCAATGGCGGCCTTGGGCCGACAGGGTTGCCGCCGTCTTGCAGAACGGCGCCGACGCTCGTAGCCCCGCCGACTTCGATTACTCGGCTCTGGTTCCGGATGCGGCCAGTCGGCTCGATTATTTCACCGTTCAAGAATATCGCGTCGTTCGCGCAGCGCGGCAGGACTGGAGCCGGACGCGCAGTCAGCTAGAGCAACTGCGCGACATCGCCGCAGCTATGGGACTGATCGACGCCGGGCCGGACTTTCCCGCCACGCTCAAGCTCAACGATCGCATGACGCTCGAACGGCTGGCGCAACGCGCGGAGCAGCTCGAGAAGTACTATCCCCGTCACCGCACCGACTTCACGATTCCCGCCGATGTGCCAGACGAAGTCCGGGCCCAGATCAGCGGCGAGGCCCTGGTCGATTTTGGTTATCTGCTCGGGCCCAAAGACGACTACAGCAAGGGGCCGGCGCGCGAGTATCTTTTGCATCGCTTCTTCCGCGAGGGCGAGACCGCAGAGCGCTGGGCGGCTCTGCGCGCCTGGCTCAAGGACCCCGTCGAACTCAAAGACTGGCGCACCGTCGCGGCGGCACTGACCCAGCTCGTCAATCCACAGCCGACCGACCCGATCGACGACCTAGTGCGATTCCTCGCGCCGACGAGCAAACATTTACGATAGACGCGCTAGAACTCGAGCTACCGGAGAGCCTGGGGCTGCGACCGGGGAACAAAGCCATATTGAAGATTACCTCGAGCCGTCGGCCGCCGATGGAATTCAAAGTGAAGGCCGACCCAAAGCGCATCCGCGACTTCGGCCGCGACATCTGGAAATACACTTTCGTACTCGACGGCAAAGACAATCAGTTACCCTGGAAACCCGATGATGAGATCCAGGCCGAGCTGGATCTGCTCGACGGCAAACGCCTCACCTGGATGGTAAGCCGGACGAAACGATATCAATTCGAGAGCCTCTCACGGCCACCGTATCTGCATGACGCAACCCGCTTGCCGCGCACCGGCAACCCGCAAGCGCGCATCGTGTTGCGAGTCGGTAGCCCAGCCGGCGGCGTGCCGGCGATCCCCGATCTGTTGCCGGGGGCGCAGTGAATTTGCGAGCGCCGGCGTCGACTCTTCGGCGCTGAGGAAAAATAGATTGCGTTGCGCACGACACACACAAGTCAACCAAACTTCGGCGTATGCCAAAGCACAATTTGACCGGGCGGTCGGCGACGTTGCCGTGAGGGCGAGGTTTTGTTTAGAATGATCTCGGGAGGCAAAAGCCATGTTTCTAACCATTGAAGGCACATTCAAGAACGGGAAAGTGGAATTGAGCGAGACGCCGCATGGCCTCCGCGATGCGAAAGTTCTCGTCACCTTCCTTGATTCCGCCGAGGCCAAGCCCCGTCCCGAAATGATGCGATTCGGCCAATTTTCCGGCCCCCATGAGAAAATGAGCGCCGAGGAAGATTTCCGTTGTGCGGAATGGCGCGGCGATGACAACTAAACACATTGTGGACACGCATGCTCTTATATGGCATCTCGAAGGCAATCCGCGGCTCGGCTCCCGTGCCAAGTCCATTCTCGCGGATCCCAACGGCGAGTTGGTCTTGCCGATAATCGCCCTTGCTGAAGCATCCTGGATGGTCGAGCATGGCAAATCCACGATTGCAAACGTGCAAGATCTCCTCGCTGCGGTGGACGCCGATCCACGCGTCGAAGTCATGCCATTGAACCGAGAGATTCTAGATCGCAGCCTTGGCCTCGCCGTAATTGACGAAATGCACGATCGCCAAATCGTGGCGACGGCGTTGCACTTCCAAGATAAGGCCGCCACCGTTGCGATAGTGACTCGGGATTCGGTCATCCAGGGTACAGGCATCGTGCCCGTGGTTTGGTGAACAAGGCAAAAAAAGTAATGTTCCGCGCGGAACATAGGCAAAGGTCTGGCACATATGGCTGTGGCGGCACGTTTCCAACGTGCCGGAGTCCGTGCGCGGATTGAAAATCGGCACCATCTGACCTGTTTCTGAGTCGGCCATGTGCGTTCGATTCAACTTGGAAAGATTGCAAGCGCCGCAGGACCAAGCCAGATTGTCGAGCTCGTTGGTTCCGCCTTTGATGAGGGAACGATATGTTCGACATGAAATGGAGCACGCTGGAGGATCTTCGCCATCCGACAGCATTCACAACGGCCGCCGGCGCGTACCTCGACGAGACGCGTGGTCTGCGCCCAGGGCCGGCTCATGGCTTGCGACCGAGGATGAGCAACGCCCAGGCGCGCAACAGAGAGATGCGGTGGCCCCAGGAAACGAGCGCGGCGAGTTCATCGCGCTCGGTGAGCGTCAGCAGCCCGTCGGTATTGCGGTCCATCAACGAGGTAATCCGCGCTTCCATCTCCGGAGGGAAGTTCAATTTCGCCACGTCCTCAAGGACCGCAGCGGGAGTTTCGCCATCGCCAATCATCGCTTTCTCCTGGCCATTATTCACCTTAATTGTAAGCCAAGGGATGGCGAAAATGACAGGCGGGACGCCAAGTCAACTGGCCAAAAATGCGGCGCCAATCCCATGAGAAAGGGACCAGCGTGGGTTAACAAAACATTGCTTGCTGGCACCTTTTCAGTCCTGCCGATCGTGTTGTCACGCCTGGGGACCAGCGTGGTACATTTGGAAGAGTCAGGGGGAGTAGACCTCGGCTGAACCAGGTCGACGAACCGAGAACTCCTAATGACCCCAAGGGGCGAACCCTTTAAAAAACATGGTGCTCTCTCGGAGCACCAATGCCTGGTACGGCACCATGGGGTCGCTCCCCTGATATACCGGTAAGGCGATAAGTGATCGAACCAACGAGAGTGGCAGGCTCGTGGCTCCGATAAAGCTACTCCGAACCTCTCTTGTGACGCCGTTATGGACGGTGGCGTACTCCGTCCGTAGATTCTGCGGCATCTCATTGGGATATGGCATTCTTTTCTCTCCGTTCAGTTGATCAGCGTCCGGTTTTCTTGCTGCAAAGGGACCTTGCCCACAGCGAAACGAGCGCCTAAATCGTAAATAATGATGACTGACGGACTTTTGCCGGTGAGAGCCCTGGGTAAAGTTGCGGTCCTCGGCTCAATGGTTCAACCCAAACGCAAGGGTTCGTGACATGCCACCAGCCTCTCTGGATACAGAACCGGTCATCTCCGAAGCGCAAAAAACGGCGGCAGAGGCACAAATAGCCGAGCAGTCCAAGCGGATCGAATTCTACCTGACCGAATACTCCGTCGAGCTCCTCGCTCAAAAGATGCAGAAAGGTGACTTCGAAATCCCGCCATACCAGCGTGAGGACACTTGGGAAGACTCGCGGAAGTCTCGGTTCATTGAATCTCTTCTGATGGGGCTGCCGATCCCGTTTTTGTTCTTTTGGGAGAAAGCTGAGTCAGGGAAACTGGAAATTGTGGACGGGTCGCAACGGTTGCGGACGATTCATCAATTCATTCTTGGCAAATTCAGGCTTGGCGAATTGGACACCCTGACCGATCTAAGCGGAATGCGATTCCACGATCTTTTTGAGGCAAGACAACGCAAAGTCAACAACCGCTCCGTTCGAGGCATTGTTCTGAACGAACATGCCGACGAACAGGCCCGATTCGAGATTTTCGATCGGATCAACACTGGAAGCAAGATCGCGAACATGGCTGAAGTCCGTCGAGGGGCCCTTGTTGGTCCTTTCTTGGATCTCGTAATCTCGCTGGCAAAAGATGACGTATTCATGGAATTGGCCCCTTTTCCGGATAAGGACGTCAAGTTGCGTGAACGCGAAGAGCTAGTGACCCGTTTTTTTGCCTATAGTGATGGTCTATCGAGGACGGAGGGCATGGAAGGCTATCGAGATCGGCCCTCGGACTTTCTTTTCCAGTACGCGAAGAGGATGAATGCGAATTTTCTAGCACATCCGGAGGACATAGAGCAATATCGCAAGCGTTTCAATGAAACAATGTCTTTTGTCCAGAAAATATTTCCCTATGGATTTCGACGGAGTGCTAGCGGTAAAGACACCCCGCGCACCCGCTTCGAGTCCATCGCGATCGGCAGCTATTTGGCCCTCGACCAAAAACCCGCTCTTGCCAAAAGGAAGAAGCTGAGCGTCGAGTGGCTGACCAGCAAAGAATTTGCAGAAATAATCGGATCGGATGGCGCGAACGTCGTTTCGCGATTACGAGGCCGCATTGGCTTCGTCCGGGATCAACTGTTGGGGGCGTGAGCGTGGACCTGAATGGCGCCTTTGAAGATCGTCTCCAAGAAATCGACGCTTATCTAACGTTGATGGACGCCTTGGAACGGCAAATCCAAGTAGGACCGCCCCGGATCGGCGGTGAGTTAATCACCGCGCAACAACAGAAAATCCTATATTCGTCGGTTTACTTACAGCTGTACAACTTAGTCGAGGCAACAGCAACTTGGTGTGTTGAGGCGGTTGCGTCGGCTGCGGCTGACGGAGGACGCTGGCGCCCTAACGACCTGACCATTGAATTAAGGCGCGAGTGGGTTTGAAGCCATGCTCGGACGCACATCGAACTGAACTTTGAGAATCGGTTAGCAACGGCCGTCTGGTTCTGCGATCGGCTGATTAAGGCATTGCCCGTATCTGATTGGGAAATCGAGACAGGCGGTGGAGGAAATTGGGATGATCTCGCTTTGGAGACCATCACTGGGCGGATTGGTTTGCAGTTACAAATCAGCCATGCGGCAAACAGCGGCGTCAAACGGATAATACGAGAAGATCAGGGCGCGCTTGGACTGGTGAAACTCCTTCGGAATCGCCTTGCGCACGGTGCGTTGTCGTTTTCTGAGTGCGGCGACGGAGTTACCGTGGCGGATTTGAGGGAGCTCAAGGAGCGAGTCGAATGCTATCTCCGGGAGGTCGTGAAGGCCTTCAAGTCGTTCATTGAAGAGTACAGATTCGTAGTTCCTGAGCGGCGGCCAGCTGGAGACGGGGGCGGATGATTACTTGCGTCGATTTGTTCTGCGGAGTCGGAGGTCTGACACATGGGCTCAGCAAGAGCGGCGTGCGTGTCGTCGCCGGATTCGATGTGGATTCCGAATGCCGATATCCCTACGAGCAAAACAACACTGCGAAGTTTATCGAACGTGACGTTCGGGAAGTTAAGGGAAATGACCTGCGCCGAATGTGGGCAGAAGGAACCCACAGCCTCTTGGCGGGATGCGCTCCCTGCCAAGCATTCTCGACCTACAGCCGAAAGGGCCGCAAAACCCGGGTCGACACAAGATGGGACCTAATCGTCGATTTTGGCCGGCTGATTCGTGAGGCCGACCCCGACTTGGTAACGATGGAGAACGTCCCGCAGATTCTCGACCACAAGATATTCAAGACGTTCCTAGCGTCACTTGCAGGCTACCACGTCTGGCATGACGTAGTCGAGTGCGATCGCTATCGCGTTCCGCAAGCCCGCAAACGGCTTGTTCTTTTGGCGTCCAAACTCGGCCCCATAACCCTGAATCCGCTCGCGCACAAAGGAGCATGGCCCCGCAACGGTGCGGGAGGCAATCTCCCACCTACCGTCATTGAATGCTGGCATGTCAGACCTAAATGACAGCTTGCACCACGCCTGTCGGTTGAGCGCACTGAATTTGCGACGCATTCGGGTATCGACGCCCGGCGGAACTTGGCGCGACTGGGATCAGTCACTGCTTGCGAATTGCCATCGCAAGAAAACCGGAGAGACGTACCCCAGCGTGTACGGTCGGATGGAGTGGGACGCCCCGTCGCCGACAATCACGACCCAGTGCTTCGGCTATGGAAACGGTCGATTCGGCCACCCTGAGCAAGATCGGGCTATCACCCTCCGTGAGGCCGCCATACTACAGACCTTTCCGGACTCTTACAAGTTTCTTCCCGAAGGCGAGAAAGTAAAATTCAGCCTGCTTGGGCGCCTGATAGGTAACGCGGTTCCGGTGCGCCTCGGAGAAGTCATAGCCGAGACTTTTCGGAAGCATGTCAGACTTCACTCCCCGAATCGCCGATTGCGTCCTTGACGAGAAGGCATCCGCCACAAGACAACCATGCCTTAAGTCAAGTACACCCGCTAGGAGAATCAAAGAGTGCCATATCCCAAAGAGATGCCCCGGAATGTACGGACGGAGTACGCCACCGTCCAAAACGGCTTCACAAGAGAGTTGTGGAGTAGCTTTATCGGAGCCACGAGCCTGCCTCTCTCGTTGGTGTGATCACCTTGTCGCCATACTGGTATATCAGGGGAGCGACCCCATGGTGCCGTATCAGGCGTTGGTGATCCGAGAGATGCGCCATGCTTTGATAAGGGTTCGCCCCTTGGGGTCATTAGGCGTTCTCGGTTCGTGGACCTGGTTCAGCTGGGATCTACTCCCCTGACTCTTCCGATTCTATCACGCCGATCCCCAGGCGTGCCAACACGATCGGCAGGATGTCCCCGAGTGGTTGAGGACCACGCCGATGACCGTCTTGGATCCGTTGCAGTTCCTCGGCCAGCGGCTTGGCTTCGGCCGCATGTTCTCGTTTCGGTAGTTGGCCGACGGCCGCTTGCAGGTCACGTAGCACCTCGACCATGCCGCTGTCGTGGTCGCGGTGGAAGGCCGTCAGTTTGTCGAGGATGTAATGACGGCCTTGGATGCTTGGGTGGCGAAACACTTGTCGGCCAGCCACCATCTGGAAGGCGATGCGACAGAACCGCAAGGCCACCTTGACGCGGGTGTGTCGTGGGTCTTTTCCCTGAGACCGCCATTGCGTTGCCAGTACCTGGAAGTGATGGTTGCAAACGATCAGGTTGTCGGCGATGCCAAGGATGGCGGCGCGGAGCGAGCGGTTACAATTACGCACTAGTGGGCCATTGGCTTTATCGACTTGGTCGCTCTGATAACGCGATGGCCGCAGGCCGGCCCGACCAGTGATGGCTTTGGCATTGGCGTAGTGTTCGATGGGTCCCATTTCACCCGCGAAGTCGGCGGCACTGACGACATTTATGCCTGGGAAGGACAGCAGCAGGATGTAGGGTGTGCGCACTAATCGAGCAGCGATGTCGCGCTCGAGAGCCCGTATTTCCTGGGATTTTTGAATACGATCGTGATAGTAGGCCAAGGCAATGCGGCGGTGCAGGTCGGCGGCGACATCGCCGGGCGTGGCCTGTTCAGCCCAGTCGATGATGTTCTGTACGGTGCGTTGTTGGAAGCGAATGTTGGCTTGGCGCAGCGACTGACATAGGGTTGTCAGTCCTGCCTGACGCAGTAGCTCGGCAGTAGGAAAATGTTGGAGGAGATGCCAGGGGATGGGGCTATCCCAAAGATCATCAAAGCAGGCGGCAAAGCCCGGTAGGCAGGCATCGAGGTGGTCGCGGATTTGGCAGTTGAGGGCAGCGCTTTTGCGGACGAGGTCGCGGCGTTGACGGATGAGCAAGAGCAGTGAAGTCCAGGCTTCGTCCCGAGTGGCTTCGAGGAGGCGCAGCCGGTGACGGTAGCGCGGTGAATCGCTGACAGGTCGGTGTCATCAGTCTTGTAGCCGGGATCGACGGGCTGACGATACTGCTTGGTGACGAAGGGATGGAGGATGCGTGTCTCAAAACCGGCGGCAGCAAAGGTGCGTTGCACGATGCGATGGTACCGACCGGTACGTTCGATGGCGACGAGCCCGTCAGCTATTTGGTTAGCGGCGAAGGCTGCGCGGACCTGTGCGACGGCCGCGGCGAGGTCGGGCCGAGCATGAGCCACGGTGGTGGGCGGGATGAGGACGCGGCCATAGAAATCAGCGACGAGAAATTTGGAACGAGCCTTGGCGCAGTCAAAGCAGACGATGCCGAAGTGCTCGGGCCCGACCTGCTGGACGCGAGGATGAAGAACGCCGCGCGGCTTACCCAGGGAGGTCGTCGGACGTCGAGAAGAGGAGCGTTTGCGGGTGCGAGTAGTGGCCATGAGACCTGCCTCCGATAAAAGAGAGAGGGCTCGTCTCATTGTGGCAGATGGCTCGCTGGAAGGGATCTTTATTGATAAAAACCCACATACCAGGGGTCAGGTTCATTTGACGCACTTGTCGGAGGGCTTATTCTGGCGGACATGCAACGACGATTGCGCTGTGCTGACGTGAGTTATGCCTACCATGTCCTCAATCGAGCCGTGCCCTGCGGGTACGGGGTAGCCCGGTGAAGGATCGAGCCGATAAACGAAACTGACCCTTTGCTTTCCCTCGGTCCATTAGGCATCCTTCGGTAGAGAATGGCGTTGGTTCTCTCTGTACCTTTCGGCTTCAGTCTCTGGGCGAAACTGGAGCGGATCAGGACGGGGCGGAAGGACGTAAACGACGCCTACGGCGACCGACGTCCTGACCTCGTCCGAACATCGAATGCCGCCCTACCAGCGGAACGGAAGACGCCCGAAATACAGGAGCAAATCTCGCCGAGCCTCAATGATTGGGATTATCTTTACAGTCTCATCGTGCTCGTTGTCGTGGATGAGCACATTACGATAGGTGCGTACGGCATGGGCCCGTTTGAGCAATTCGTCCCTGATCTGGCGACGCGAGGCGATCGCGTCGAGCAATTGGCTGGTCTGTGGCCTTGTGTGGCGCCTTAGACCTCGGCTGGCCCTCCAGAACGACCGCAAACCGCTCTGAACTCCGCGAACATGCGGACAAAGTATGCAGAGAAAAAGCGGACGAGCGCGAATGCCATTAAGTTAGCCCGTCCGCTTCGTTTTGCCCGCCGTTGTTGCTTCAAGCAACGTGCGATACAAAGGAACCTGATTGTAATGAACCTCGGCGACGGAAAGTGCGTTTATTGGTGGTCGTGGAGATGATCCCAGCCTTCAACGACGATGGCTACCTGCCCGCGGGTGTCCACCCGCCAACAATGGAGGAAGTCACTGCCCGGTTTGGGCAGGAAACCGAATTGCGGCGCGTGCAAATGGAGTCATTGGGCTGGCTGGTCGACGCGGCGCGACGGGCCGGCGCGTGGCGGCTAATTGTCAACGGTAGTTTCACCACGGATTGGCCCGAACCCAATGACGTCGATTGCGTTCTCTAGATTGGTCCGGGGTTTCCCCGCGATGCGGACGCGGAAAAGGAACTGCTCGACGGGTTGCCCTTCATCGAACTGAAAATAGTCGGGGCTGCGGACTTCGCGCTCCTGGTCGAACACATTTTCGCTTCCGATCGGCAAGCAATCCCAAAAGGGATGGTGGAGGTCGTACTATGAGCATCCGCAACGAACAGGAACTTGGCGTCACGCGGGAGAAACTGCGCTCGCTTGAAGAGCGCGTGGCGGCGCTCGCCCACGAAACGGACGGCGATGCCCACGTCCGCGAGTTGACGCACCGGTCTCTCAAGACTTTGATGAACCAGTTTCGCGAAGAAATCGTGCGCTATACCGCTGGGGCCGCTGCGCGTACCAGCGCATAATCTGCAACAGGACGAGAAAAGAAGGGCGCAGCTCGATTTGCCTTTTACTTAATGGCATTTAGGACCCGGCTCGTTTCTTCTAGCGAACTCCGCGCCGCGTTTAAAAGTAGACAATCATAATCTCTTATTTGGCAAGGGTGGTACGTGGCATAAGTGCCTGACCTGAACGAGCGACAACCTAAATCGTTTGTCCATTTGGATTTAATGCAAACGTTACCAAGAGATTACCATTGCTAAAACGACCACCCTTGCCAAAAGTGATTTGGCATGGCAAGGGTGGTCGGACGTAGGGGAGCGGGCTTTGTGAAGGTAATGTGAATTCGTTCAGGAGCGTCTCTGTTCAGAGCGCAACGAATTTTTGCCGGAAGCTTTAATCCGTGGAGGCTTGATAACAAACGATCTGCGCCACAATGTCCGCCGGAGCTAGCGACACTTTCATGCAGATCCACGAGCCTGGGGGTTGTCCGTGGATTTGTTTGCATCTCGCCCCTTCAGCTCGCTGCAATGGCAATCATGTCAATATGTTATAGTCAAGAAGCGAGATGCAAACCGGCGTGATATTTTTTGCATCTCGCACCTGTGCATGGGGCTTACCGACGATCGAGAAGACAAGGTGGCAAATCCCAACAAGGACAACGCATCGGCACGTTGGAAACGTGCCGCCACGCATCGACGACTCTCAGTGCCCGATGTAGCGCGCGTACAGGGACCGCGCCTTATCGATGTCGCTTGTTCCCTTGATGATCGCCCGGCCATCGGGGAAGACCGTGAACTCATACTCCTCGATCTGAAACTTCAGCATGAAGCGATTAAAGGTAACGGCGCCCAGCTTTTGTAACTCGGCGGCGAGGATCTCGAAGTCTAATCGGCCGGCGACGCGGTGGGCCACTTGGACGGCGTTTCGGCCGCAGAGACTGGTCGTGTGTGAGCCGAGGTCGCCTTCGAGCCATTCAAACTTGCGGCGTTGACAGCAGGGGCAATCGACCTTGCCTAGCAAGGAAGCGATCTTGATGCGCCGCTGCGTGTTTTCCCAGATGTCGAAGTAAAGTAGCTCACGGTTGACGCGGTCGAGCCGGCCGGTGAGGATCTTCAAGGCTTCGGTCGCCTGGTAGCTGGCGATGATGTTGACGATCGGCCCCAATACGCCGGCCGTTTCGCACGTCGCCGCCTCGCCGGGCGCTGGCGCCGCCTCGAACACGCAACGCAGGCAGGGTGTCTCCCCCGGCAGGATCGTCATTGTCTGGCCATGACTGCCGATGCAGCCGCCGTAGATCCAAGGTTTGTTCAGCTTGACGGCCGCATCATTGATGAGATAGCGGATCTCGAAATTGTCCGTCCCATCCAAGATCAAATCCGCATCGCCGACCAGTTCGAGGATGTTGGTGCGATCGACATCGGTGACCACCGGCTCGACATAAACCGTCGAATTGATGGCCGCGAGCTTGCGGGCGGCGGCTTCGGCCTTGGGCAGATTCTCCGCCACGTCGTGCTCATCGAAAAGCACCTGGCGTTGCAGATTATGGGTCTCGATGAAGTCACGATCGATGAGCCGCAGATGGCCGACGCCGGCCCGGACCAGCGCGTTCGCCAAAACCGTGCCAAGCGCGCCGCAGCCACACAGCGTCACGCGAGCGCTGCGTAGCTTGAGCTGGCCATCGGTGCCGATGCCAGGGAAGCGCATCTGGCGGCTGTAGCGTTCCAGCGAGCTGTCCATCTCAGTCCTCATCGTGACCATCGATGCCATAGTCTTTCAGGAAATTCTGCAGGAAGAGAACTTCTTGTTTGGGCCAGCCTTCCTGTTTGGCGAAGCCGACGAGCGTGGCCATATCCTCGCGGACGCTGTCGAGCTGGTCGCCCTCAAGGCGATTTAGATAACCGGCGAGATACTGCATCACTTCTTCGGAAGCCGGCCCGTTGACGATCGCCTCGTCGGAGCCGCACAGGAAGACGGTCGCATGAAGGCAGGCCAAAAGCAGCGGATTGACGCCGAGCTCCGCTGGGATCAATGGAAAAAACGCCGTCCCCTCAGGGAGGTCGAGTTCTTCTGGTTCGTCATCGTTCATGGTCACCCTCCCGCGACGGCGGGGATGATGGCAAGGCTGTCGCCATCCTTGACGGCAGTGTCGAGACTATCGAGAGAGCGAATGTCTTCATCATTCAAATAGACATTGATGAAGCGCCGCACCTGCCCGCCGTCGAAAAGCCGCGGACCGATCGCGGGATATTTGGCGCCGAGCGCTTCGAGGGCGGCTTTGACCGTCGTCCCAGGGACCTCGACGACAGCCTGGCCTTCCGTATTCGGCCGCATCGGCGTCGGAATATGTATTTTTATCGCCATTAGGGATACCTTAATTGTCAGTTTTCGTTGACCCCGCGCTTGCGCTTGGGGCTGGTGCCCACGCGCTTTTCACCAATGTTTGATCCTAGTCCCACCGGTCAAGCGGTCAACTCGAAATCCACCCGCTCTGGTCCGCTGCTCTCCACGGCGCTAGAATGAAATCGCCTAGAAAACACGAAAGACGTCTGAGGAAAAGTCGATGCCGCGCGATTATTACGAGGTGTTGGGAGTAAAGAAAGACGCGACAGCGGAGGAGATCAAGAAAGCCTATCGCAAGCTCGCGCGCCAATACCATCCGGATCGCAACCCCGGTGATAAAAACGCCGCGAACTCATTCAAGGAAGTGCAGGAAGCCTACGACGTCGTCGGCGACAAGCAGAAGCGGACGCAATACGATCAGTTCGGCTTCGCCGGTGCCGCCCAGGGCAACCCGTTCGCCGGCGGTGGTGGGGGCGGAATGCCTTTTGGCGGCATCCCGCCCGAGATTCTCGATCAGCTGCGCCAAGGCGGCGGTTTCGGCGGCGATATCGGTGGGGGAATCGATCTGGGTTCCCTTTTCGGCGGCGGCAGCCGACAACGCGGCCGCGGCCGGCGCGCTGCGCCGCCGCAGGATTATGAAAGCCAGGTTGCCGTACCCTTCGTTACCGCCGCGCTCGGTGGCCGAGTCACGCTCAGCGTCGATGGCCGTGAGGTCGAGGTGAAAATTCCGGCAGGCATCGAAAGCGGTAAAAAGATGCGGCTGAGCGGCCAGGGGCCGGGCGGCGCCAATCTGGTCATCAGCTTGATGATCGAGCCACACCCCTATTTCAAGCGCGAAGGAAATAACCTTATTCTCGAAGCGCCGCTAAGCGTGACGGAGGCCGTCTTGGGAACAAAGATCGACGTGCCGACGCTGGAGGGTGCGAAGCTCACCGTCAAGGTGCCGCCCGGCACATCGAGCGGCGGGCGCCTGCGCCTGCGGGGCAAGGGGATCGCTGGCGGCGATCAGTTCATAGAGATCAAGATCGTTGCCGCCGCGCCGGCCGAGGAGCGAAGCCGTCAGCTGATGGAAGAGTATGCGAAGCTGAATCCCCTGAATCCACGGGCGAAGCTGGCTTGGAGTTGATCGCACTCTTGGGACCTGCGCGGAGAAACGCCCATGCCAGCCGTGAAGCCCTTTTCCTTTCGCCCGCATGAACACTTCGCCGGCCCGCCGACTTTCGCCGCGTCTATGACCGCCGGCGCTCGGTGAGCGACGATTGGCTAATCGTCTATGGCTGTGAGAACGAGCTGCCGCACCTTCGTATCGGCCTGTCGGTGTCACGCAAATATGGCGGAGCGGTGCAACGAAACCGGCTGCGTCGACTCTACCACGAGGCCTTTCGACTGACCCGCGCGACCATGCCAACCGGCATTGATCTGATCCTGATCCGCGCCGGCCCGACGAGCCATCGCTCGAAGTCTTGAAAAACGTGTTGCCGCGCCTGGTACAGGCTCTGGCTCGTCGGCTACGCAAAAAGCCGGAGACACCCTGATGATCCGTTGGCTGCTGACTCCCTTGCGTTGGCTGGCGACGGCATTTCTGATAACCGGAGTGCGTTTCTATCAGATCGTGTTGCGCCCCGTTTTGCCGGCGGTCTGTCGCTTTGAGCCTAGCTGTAGTGAATATTTCGTCTTGGCGGTGCGGAAGTACGGACCTTTCTTGGGGGCCTGCAAAGGCGTGGGCCGTCTCTGTCGCTGTCATCCGTGGCATCCGGGCGGGGTTGATCCGCCGTGAAATTAGGGAGGGTTGAAATGATCTGGAAAGATCGCATCAGCGTCGATCCGAATGTCTGTCACGGCAAAGTCTGCATTAAGGGTACACGGATCATGGTCTCGGTCGTCCTCGATAATCTCGCGTCTGGGGCCACTGTCGAGGCGATCCGACGAAGTTATCCGTCGCTGCAACCGGAGGACATTCAAGCGGCTTTGTTCTATGCAGCCGAACTCGCGCGGGAACGATTTGTCGATCTCCCGGGAGCCGTCTGATGTTGTTCAAGCTGGACGAAAACATGCCTGAGGAGGTCGCCAATTTGCTTCGCCAGAAAGGGCACGATGTGTCCACGGTGATCGAGCAGGGATTGGGCGGTCAACCGGATGCAAAAATTGCCTCGATTTGTGCCGCGGAACGACGAGCGATTCTCACACTTGACCTGGACTTCGCCGACATACGTGTGTTTCCTCCTGCCGGATTTGCCGGTCTTATCGTTATGCGACCAGTAATGCAAAATGTTGCGATCCTTTTGCAGCTAACAGAGCGTATGTTGTCGCTGTTGGAGACTCAACCGGTGGAAGGGTGTCTTTGGGTCGTCGACTCGTATCAAGTCAGGATCCGAGGCGAGGGACCGGCAACAACTTGATCTTTATATAGCCCCCGGCTTGCCGGGGGTTTTTTCGTTTACCGCCGGCAAGCCGGCGGCTATATAAGGAGCAGCCCAACAAACGGGAGATCCGTATCATGCGCAACCAGAGACCTTCACGCCGTCATCTTCTGCAAGCCAGCGCCGCAGCCGTCGCGGTTAGCTGGACCGGTGGTTTCACCGCCGCGCGGCCAATCCTCGATGAAACTTCGTCCGCCAAGTCGCTCAAGCTCGGCCTCGCTTCGTACACAGCCCGGAAGCTCGATCTCGATAAAACCATCGGCCTCGCCAAGCGGGTCGGCTTGAAGTACATCTGCCTCAAATCGATGCATCTGCCCCTCGATAGTCAGCCTGAGACGATTGCCAAAATAGCCGACCGAATTCGCAAGTCGGGCCTGAATCTCTATGGCTGTGGCGTCGTCACGCTGCAGAAGCAGGCGCAGGTCGATCAAGCCTTCAACTACGCCAAAGAGGCCGGCATGGAGTTGATCGTCATCGCGCCGTCGGTCGAGATGTTGCCGTCGATCGAAAAGAAGGTGAAGGAGACCGGTATCGCGGTGGCGATTCACAATCATGGGCCGACCGACAAGGTTTTCCCGACGCCTGAGAGCGTCTATGAAAAAGTGAAGGACCTCGATAAACGGGTTGGCCTTTGCATCGACATTGGTCACACTGTCCGCGTCGGTGCCGATTTGATCGCCTCTACCAAGAAATACGGCGATCGGCTTTATGATCTACACATGAAGGACGTTACCGAGGCGGCGGCTAAGGGCAAAGAGGTGCCGGTGGGCCGTGGTATTATCGACATACCAAAGTTTTTGAAAACGCTGGCGGACATCAAATACCAAGGCCGAATCTCGTTTGAATACGAGCCGGAACCCGATGATCCGTTGCCCGGCCTCGCGGAGTCCGTGGGGTACACGCGCGGCGTGTTGGCGACGCTGTAACTGCCGCACGTTCGGTTTGTCGCTTTTCGCGGAGCGAAAAGCGACTCTATGCACAGCGCCTTAGATGCGATTATGCCTGATCTCGCTCTGAATCCAGGGGATGACCTCGTCCAGCATCGTGCTCAAGCTGGTCGTCGCCTCGAAGCCGAGGACGCGCTTGGTCTTGCTCGTATCGGGAACGCGGACCTGGACGTCGTAAGCGAGCGCGGGTTCCGACACGAAGCGAAAGGGCTTCGCGTCGCCGTGGACCTTGCGCCAGATGAGTTCGGCCAGCTCTAATACGGAGGTCGTGGCGGAGGTCGAGAGATTAAAGTCGTCGTTCATGGCCGCGGGATGGAAAAGCGCCGTCGCAATTCCTTTGGCCAGGTCGCCGCCGTAGGTATAGCAGCGCGTCTGACGGCCGGTGCCGAGGATGTGTAGCGGATCCTGGCCCTTCAACACTTTCTGCACCAGGTCCGGAACGACATGGCTCATGGCGAGCTTGATATTGCCGCTCGGAATATCTTTATCGCCAAGCGCCCGGCGCTCGCCGATGCCGACGCAGTTGAAAGGCCGGCAGATCGTATAAGGCAGCTTATATTGCTCCCACGCGCCTTGGGCGAAATACTCGCAGGCGAGCTTTTGGAAGCCATAGGTACTCGCCGGCGGCGGGCATGCGCGCTCATGGCCCTCGGGAGTCGGGAACAGCGTCGCATTTTCATAGACCATGCTGCTGCTGAGCACAGTGATTTTTTTGAGGTGCGCCTTCTTGAAAGCTACGATCGCGGCGTCGAAACTGGCGGCGATGATCCGTTCGTTCTCCGCGAGCAAGTCGTAGGCGTATTCATGGAAGTAGGTGATACCGCCGATCTTGGCCGCGCAGGCGATGAAATGATCGCACTGCACCGCTGCGTCGGTGAGCAGGGTCGCGTCTTTGCAGTCGCCGCGGATAAAGGTATAGTTCGGATGGTTTTGGTAGCTTTTCTCGATTTCGCCGTATTTCGAGAAGTTGTCGATGCCGATCACTTCATGGCCAAGATCGAGCAACTCCTGCACGAGATACCCGGCGATAAAGCCCGCCCCACCCGTCACGAGAATTTTCATGCGCCGCTCCCTCCGACTCGGGCTGGTTCCACAGGAACCGCAGCGCAAGCTTTGTTCGCGGGCGCGGTCTCGGAACGTTCAGCGCGAAACGAGGGCGCGGGAGCCTTCTCGACGATGTTCCAGACATCGATTACTGTACGCCCCGGCGGGATGGTCAAGCCGCGATAGGCCTTGTGCGGCGTGGCGATGAAGATCACTTCGGCCTCAGCGAGCACCGTCTCCAACGACACAAAATCGTCGCCCTTGGCAAACGGGTCCGTGCAAAGGACGCGCATCGATTCGAGCGTCAACAGCTTACGCAATTTGAAGCTGAGTGAGTCGCGCACATCGTCGCTTTCGCCCTTGAAAGTCATGCCGAGAATGCCGGTCGTCTTGGTACTGAGGTCGGTCTGGCGCTTGGCGAGCTTGATCAGATGCGCGGGCAGGCCCTCGTTCACGAGCATCGCGGCATGGCCAAGCACGAAGGTATTTTGGCTGAATGCCGCCAGCTGCATCGTGTCTTTGACGAGGCAGGGTCCAGCCGTCAATCCGGGATTCGACATGCCGTTCATGCGCGGATAGTTATGCCGGCAACCGTGCAGAATTCGCTGAAAATCGAGATCGTGATCGGTGGCGATCATGTAAAACTGATTGACGATGGCGAACTGCGTGTAGCGCCAGGCGTTGGTCATCAGCTTGCAGAGTTCGGCTTCCATCGGCTCCATTTCGACCAATTCGGGTACGAAACGTCCAAATAGCTCGCCTACCTCGAAGAGCGTTTCTGGATCGAACGCGCTGATGATCTGCGGCAGCTGGCGGAATTCTCTCAGGCTATAGCCCTGCGCGACTCGCTCCGGGCAAAAGGCGACGGCAATGTTCGAGCCCCTGCGCTGCTAGATAACGGCGCACATGATTGCTGATTCCAGGATAGACGGTGCTGCGCAAAACCAAAATCTGGCCGTCGCGCAAATGAGCACGACAGCCTTCGAGTGCTTTTTGAATCAGAGTGAAACTCGGATTGAGATGCTCATCGACCGGCGTTCCCACGATGAGCACCAGAAAGCGGCATTCCTGGAGGAGTTCTGGAGTCGAGCAGATTTCCAACCGATCGGTCCGCAGCATCCGCGCCAGCAATTCCGGGGCGCCTTCCTCATTGAACGGCATTTGCCCAGCTCGAATCTGCTCCACGACGCTTTCGTTGATGTCAAAAATGACGGTGCGCAGACCCGTATCCGCGAAGGTCAATGCCAAAGGCAACCCGATATGACCACAGCCGCCGATGACGGCGACGTCGCGGGTGAAAGGACGATTCGATGCAGCCACGTGAGATCCTCAGTTTCGTCTATGGGACAGATAGACAAGTATAAGAGGAGGTCGCGGCAAAACAAAAGGATTTGGACGGCGATGGGGTTGATTCAAGATTTGTAGGGCCGTGTGATCGTCTTGATCGTGGCCGGGTCGGTACTCCGACCCCGGTGCTCTGGAACCGCCGGGGCCAAACCGGGGTCGGAGTACCGACCCCGGCCACGGCTCATCAGTACGGAATTCTGGCGAATTTCGCTACCGATTTACTTCTTCCCGTTGACCCGAAACGTGCGGTACATCGAAACGGTGTTTCCCGGCGGGAGATAGTCTACTTCATTCATGTAGTGGCGCATCAGCATGACGCCGCGGCCACAGGGGCGTTCGAGATTTTCCACAGCCGTCGGGTCCGGGACGTCGGCTGGGTCGAAGCCAGGGCCTTCGTCGGTGATTTTGATTTCAAAGCGATCGGAAAGTACGCGATACCAGATAGACACCTTTTTGGACCGGTCGAGCTGATTGCCGTGCTTAATGGCGTTGACCAGCGCCTCTTCGAGAGCGAGACGAATGCTAAAGACGTCGCGCTCGCTGGCGGGGCCTTCGAGGTCCTTTTCGATCACAGCCTGGATACGGCGAGCCTCCGTCAAGTCGCTCGGGATGACGACCTCCCGCTTCAACAACTCGCTAGGTGTAGGCTCCGTTTTCATTTCGCGCGCGTTTGAATGGAGTGTAGCCACGGATTTAAGGCCTCCATACCTGCGACCTCCATCGAGAGGTTGCGCAAGGAATTCCGGTGCAATCGTCGCGCCGGACGGATCGCTGAATGGACGTTGTCGCCGATTCAGCGCATGTTGAGGCGTTCAAATGCGCCAAGAAACGAAGATTTTCTACTGTCTAGAACAACTGCAAGGCCGCCTGTTCGTCGCCCTCGATCTTGAAGAACTTATCGAGTTTCGTGATCTCGAAAACTTCGAGGATCTCAGGCGCGATATTGCAAAGGACCAGCTTGCCCTTCGCGGTCTGCACCTTTTTATTAAGTGAGATCAGCTTGCCAAGGGCGGCGGACGACAAGAACTCGACGTTGCCGAAATTGAGCAGGATGTTACGGCGGTCTTCCTGTTCGACGAGGCTGAAAAGTTGCTCGCCGATGATCTGAATGTTCTGTTCGTCGAGAATTTTCTTATCGACGAAGTTGACAACGGAAACATCGCCAATCTGCTCCACCTCCAGGCGGCGGCGGCGCGGCTGAGACGACATAGCGATCTCCTTTGATGCCACGAACGGCAAACCCCGAGAATGCTCCGCCATCGAGAGAGGAAACGGGCGAAGAAAAAAAATCAATATCGGGGTCGATCCTTAAATCTAAGTGGCTTGAACGACTTCCGTCAAGCACATTCCGCGCGCTTTGTGTGCAAAAACGGTATCAACGCTGACCTCGCCGGAGCAAACGATTCTTGTGGCGGCCGACGCTCACTTGGCCGCGGCCCACTTTTCCTTGATGAAGCGAATGCCTTCGGTGTAGACCTCTTCTGGGCTCGGGAACAGATCGCGCCATACCTTGGTTGCAGCTGCAAGCGCGGGAGGCGCTCGGCCAAATGCCTCGATAACCATCCAACCGTCGTAGCCGAACTTGCGAATCGCCTTAAAGGTCTCGTCCCAGGCGACGTGGCCGGTTCCCGGAGTGCCGCGGTCGTTCTCGCTGATGTGAACATGCGCCACGCTATCGAAGACCGAGGAAATAACCGGCGCGGCGTGCTTCTCTTCGATATTGGCGTGAAAGGTGTCATACATCATGCGGAAGTGCGGATGATTGACCTGCTTCACGAGCGAACGTGCATCGGCCGCCGTGGTCAGAAAATAGCACTCGAAGCGATTGAGATACTCCATCGCCAGCATGACCTTTGACTGCTGAGCGAAGTCGGCGGCCTGGCGCAGGACCTCGACGGCGCGTTTCTTCTCATCTTCGGTCGGCCCGGCTCCGCTAAACTCGCCCAGAGGCGAATGGTACGGCCCGCATAGGTTCTCACCGCCCAGGACTGACGTCATCTCGATCGCCCACTTGATCCGGTCGAGCGCCTTGCGCCGAATCGCGGCGTCTGGACTAATCGGGCTCGTATCAGGACCGACTACCGTAACCGTGGTACAGCCCAGGCCAAGATTGTCGATCTCCTTGCGAACCGTCTTGTAATGAGCCGTGTCCCCCTCGAACAGCGGCAATTCAATGCCGTCGAATCCGGCCTTTTTGAGCTTGGCGAACAAAGGAAAATGTTCGGTAGTTACGTGCGACGTCCACAACAACAAGTTCATGCCGATTTTCATGGAGAGGCTCCCAGGGGAAAGGGTGATTGTCGCTAATATAGTGGGAAAATGTTCCGCCATATAGCCCCCGGCTTGCTGGGGGTTCGCCCAAGCAATGATGTCGCCCGAAATTCACTAGGCAAATCCTATGACAGCACCAATTATCCGCATCGCCACGCCGGACGACGCCGCCCAAATACGCGACATTTACGCCCCCTTTTGCGGTAATTCGCCAGTCTCATTCGAACTCGAGCCGCCCTCGGTCGACGAAATGCGCCGCCGAATCGTTGAGATTCTGTCGCGGTTTCCCTGGCTCGTCTGCGAACGCGACGGCGTAATCCTGGGCTATGTCTACGCCCGCTCCTTCCGCGATCGGCCAGCCTATCAATGGTCCACCGAAGTCACTGCCTATATTCGCGACGGCCAACGCCGCTCGGGCCTTGGCCGCGCTCTCTACACGTCTCTTTTGGCGCTGTTGAAACTTCAAGGCTATGCGATGGTCTATGCCGGGATCACGCTTCCCAATCCGGCCAGCGTCGGTTTGCATGAAGCGATCGGCTTTCGGCCCGCGGGCGTCTTCACCGCCGCCGGCTACAAATGCGACTCCTGGCACGACGTCGGCTTTTGGCAACTGGAGCTTCAGCCGCGATCCGCCAAGCCAGTGCCGCCACGCACGTTCGGCGCCATCCAGGCGAGCCCGGACTGGGATGCCGCCCTGTCGGCTGGCGTGAGCCTGCTGCGCAAGCTATCCTAGAGACTGTCCTGTTTCGCTTGTGCAGCGGAATTCTTGCAAAGTCCGCCAGTCCGTCGAGAAGAGATGCTGAGGACAACTTACGATGAACTCGCCTTGGGAAATAGAATTTCCAAAACCCGACAAAGATTCGACCGAACGATCATACACAACTGTCGAGATGTATAAGCATTGGTTGACCTTTATTAAGGATCCGCTCGAGAGGATTCTGTTGGCCAAGGCCATCAAGAAACTCGAGGAAGAGACGCGGTATAGTAGATAACGCCCCATTCACGGAAACATGGCCATGATTCAGGTTACGACGAATGACAAAACTCTTTTGAGAGAACTCACCGTTTTTGTAGAACCGGTAGAGATCAACGACGCGGAAGGCAACATTGTGGGGGTTTTTGTTCCAGCATATCTGCAAAGAGCCAAACGGCTCTACGAGCAGCCAAGTAAATCAATCGATTTGGCTGAACTCGATCGACGAGCGGCCTTCAAAGGCAAATGCAAAACGACTCGTGAAGTATTTGAAGGGCTGCTGGAATTGACGACCGATCCGGTTTCCAGGGGTTACTTGCAAGAAACCATTAATGATTTGAAGGAGCGCGATGCATGCCCTTCTCGGTAGTTTGACATCCCGCGGTCATTGAAGTGAAGTATCCACGGCCCTAAACATCAATGCTCATCACCGAAGCCTCGTAACGGAGCCTCAGAATGCCTCGTGTCTTCATCGCCGACAAAATGGAAGCCGCTGGTCTCGATATGCTGCGGCAAGCTGGCATCGAGCTCGATGAACGCCATGGCCTGACGGGAGCCGCGCTACAAGACGCAATCCGCGCGGCCGATGGCGTCGTGGTTCGTAGCGCCACCAAGATCACAGCCGATCTATTGCAAGACCCCGGCAAATTGCGCGTGATCGTGCGCGCGGGCGTCGGTGTCGATAGCATCGACGTGGCCACGGCAACGCGAAAAGGCATCGTCGTGATGAATACGCCCGGCGGCAACACGATCAGCACCGCCGAGCAGACGATCACTTTACTTCTTTCGGTCGCGCGGCAACTGCCAGCGGCCGATGCCAGCGTGCGCCAGGGCAAATGGGAGCGCAACAAGTTCGTCGGCGCTCAGGTGGCTGGGAAAACGCTGGGTGTTATCGGGCTCGGCCGCATCGGCCGCGAAGTGGCACGCCGTGCGGCCGGCCTCGATATGAAAATCGTCGGCTTCGATCCGTTTCTCGCCGCGCCCGCGACATCGCAGCTTGGCATCACGACCGTCGGCGATCTCAACTCGCTCCTGCCTCTGTGCGATTTCCTTACTGTCCATACGCCATTGACCGACGAGACGCGCGATTTGATCGATAGCCGCGCTCTCGCGCTGCTGCCGAAGGGCGCACGCGTGATCAACTGCGCTCGGGGCGGCATCATCAATGAAGAAGCTCTGTTGAACGCCCTGAAGTCGGGCCATCTCGCGGGGGCGGCCCTCGACGTCTTTGTTCAGGAACCGCCTGCTGCCGACAATCCTCTTTTGAAGCTCCCGAATATCGTTCTTTCGCCCCATCTGGGCGCTTCCACCGTGGAAGCTCAGCTCGCCGTCGCTACCGAAGCGGCACAATTGTTGATCGACTACCTGACGCGCGGAGTGGTCGGGTTCGCGGTGAATATGGCCTCGGTCGATCGGCGTGAATTGGACGAAGTCCGCCTCTATGTCGATATGGCCCGCCGACTCGGCTTGCTGCATGCGCAGATGAGCCAGGGGGCGATCGTCAAAGCGGAACTACAATTCCGCGGCGACCTGGCACGGCGTTCGACGCGGCTCATCACCGGGGCGTTCGCCGCTGGCTTGCTGGAAACGCGGCTCGATCAGAACGTCAATATCGTCAACTCGCGGCTACTCGCGGCTGAGCGTGGTATCGAAATCATTGAGCAGACCAATTCTTCCACAGGCGATTTCGGCACGCTCCTGCAAGTCGACGTTCACACCGAAAAGAAATCGTTTACCGCGGCCGCGACGCTTTTCGGCAATCAATACATCCGCCTCGTTCAGCTCGGGCCGTATCGCCTCGACGCCTATCTCGACGGCATTTTGCTGCTGTTCACCCATCGCGACGTACCGGGCTTAATCGGCTTCATCGGCACCATCTTCGGCAAATATGGCGTCAACATCGCCCAGATGACAGTGGGCCGTCAGCAGCCCGGAGGCGAGGCGATTGCCGTCCTCAATCTCGATAGCCCGCCGCCGGAGGAAGCACTCAAGGAAGTCCGGGATCATGCGCAGATCAGCAGCCTTAATGTCGTGAAACTACCACCGGCGGGAGTGATGCCACCCTGGTTTGGATGATTCGATCTACGGATACCGCACAAAAGCTATAGGTATTGGGGATAATATGACGCATAATCGCTTCTTATGTGCTTTGGGTCTGCTTTCCGTTTGTTGGGCCGTGTCGCGGGCCGTCGATGTCAAGCGCGATGCGCTCTGGGCCGCTGTGCGAAACGGCGACGTCAAAGCGCTGCAACTGGCCATCGACAACGGGGCTGATGTGAACGCCAAGAACGAGTTTGGCGTCTCTGCTCTGTGGATCGCCGCGGGCAAGGGCAATCTCGATGTGATTGAGCTCCTCGTCAAAAAAGGTGCCGATGTTAATAGTCGAGATGATATTTGGTACCAGACTCCGCTCAGCGCCGCGGCCGGCAGTCTTCAACTAAAAACAGTGCAATTGCTCATCAAATCCGGTGCCAAGGATGTCGACGCGGCTTTCCTCACGGCGGTTGGCCTTGGCAATGCAAAGATGATGCAGTCGATTCTCGATCTTACCAAAATAAGCCAAGACGCACTCGACGCGGGCTTGTTCCTGACGGCTAACTCAAGCAATAAGGAACTCAAGGAGATCTTAAACAAAGCGGGCGCCAAGCCGCTGCCCGCGGCCTCGGAAGAGGAGAAGAAAAACTGGTCGAAGCTCGTCGGCGCCTACGACAGCGATGGCGGAGCCAAAATGACAATCGCTGTGAAGGATGGTCAACTCGTCATTAACGGTCGCGTGGTGAAAGCTAGCGAGGCGAGCAATTTTGTGCCGTTAGGAAGTGAAGGGACCAGTTATCGAATCGAACTCAAAGGAGATGAAGTCGCTCGCGTCACGATGAAACGGTGCTCGGCCGAATACAGCTTCTACCGCTTCAAAGAACCGATCAAAGCGTCACTTCCCGACTCGATCGCCGACGACGGCAAGACCGCGGCACCTGCCAATTGGCCATCGTTTCGCGGTCCGGACGGTACCGGCGTCGCCGATGGCCAGAAACCGCCGATCACTTGGGATGTCAAAAAAGACGAAAACATCCGCTGGAAAACGCCGATTCCCGGCCTTGGCCATTCCTGCCCCGTCGTCTGGGGCGACCGCATCTTTATCACCACCGCGATCAGTAGCGGGCAGGCAGATCCAAAAATCCGCGTCGGCAATTACGGTGATGTCGGATCTGTTAACGATGTAAGCAAACACACCTGGCAGGTCCTCTGCCTCGACCGCGACAGCGGTAAAATCCTCTGGACCAAAACGGCTTACGAAGG
Source organism: uncultured Planctomycetaceae bacterium (assembly GCA_963790585.1). Classification (GTDB taxonomy): domain Bacteria; phylum Planctomycetota; class Planctomycetia; order Gemmatales; family Gemmataceae; genus CAWBOY01. Next base: position 1,084,990 of record CAWBOY010000006.1, on the reverse strand, counting down.
CGTACCCAAAATCAAGCGCCACCTAAAAGGGAGCCAGGCGAACTGCACTCCAGCTGTAGATGGTCGGCATATCGTTGCTTGCTTCGGCTCGGAGGGGCTTTATTGTTATGATTTCGATGGCAAACTTCTCTGGAAACGCGACCTGAGCACGCTCGATTCCAGTTTCTCTCTCGACCAAGAATATGAATGGGGCTTCGGCAACTCGCCGGTTCTCCACGACAACCTTTGTATTCTCCAATGTGACCTGAGCCGCGATTCGTTCATCGCGGGCTTTAATCTCGACGATGGCTCCAAGGTCTGGTCGACGCCGCGCGATGAGATCCCGTCGTGGAGTTCGCCCGTCGTCTGGAAGAATGCCAAACGCACCGAAATTGTAACCAACGCTGCCCAATATGCACGAGGCTACGACCCAAAAACCGGGGCCGAGTTATGGCGACTCGCCAAGAAGTCCGAGGCGACGATACCAGCACCGGTGATTGGCAAAGGCTTGGTCTACATCACCAGTGGCAACCGCCCCATTCAGCCCATGTTTGCCATCAAACCCGGCGCGACCGGCAATATATCCTTAAAGGAAGATGAGGATACCAACGCCTCGATCCTGTGGAGCAAAATGCGCGGCGGGCCTTACATGCCGACGCCGATCGTCTACGGCGATTACTTTTACACCTGCTCCAATTCCGGCATCCTCGCCTGTTACGAAGCCGAGACGGGCAAGGAGGTCTACAAAGCGCGGATGGGCGGCACCAGTTACACCGCTTCGCCGGTGGCCGCGGACGGCCGGCTTTATTTCACGTCCGAAGAAGGCGAAATCCGCGTCGTCAAAGCAGGACCGGTATTTGGCCTTCTTGCCGTCAACAGTATGGACGACTACTGCATGGCGACGCCAGCGATTTCGAAAGGGATGCTGATTGTGCGCAGCCAACATTTTTTGTGGGGCGTTGGGAAGAAGTGAAAGGGCCGACCGCGGCGCATCCGGGGCATTTGATTCTCCATCCCGGCGGGGAGGGGTGCTCACGTTATTTTTTGGCGCGACGGTCTCTGTCTCATTGTAACCCTAAACGGAACAAGGTGTTAGATTGACGGACCGTCGCGCCAACTCAGACACGTTTTTGGCGCGACGGTCTGTCATCGAAGGCGGACACGACGGTAACGACCCATTTTTTCAAGCTTCACGCGATCGGCGATAATCAAAATGCCCTGGCGCCGCATCCGGAGGACTCAAGTTCTCCGCCGCGTAAGTCGATGACTAACGATGACGCCAACACGCCGAGCCGGGGGATGTGACAACCATGGATTTGACCCACTTCGGTTTGCGCCAGCGACCGTTTCCAGGGACGCCCGATAGTAGCTGCTATTACCCAGCCACGGGCCATGAGCGCGCCCTGGCGCTTGCAGCAAGGCCTCGCCGAGGGGGAAGGGTTTCTCCTCCTCAGCGGCGAACCGGGTACGGGCAAGACGCTCCTGTGCCATTGCCTACTCGATCGACTGGGCCCGACGTTCCATGCGGTCTTTCTGATCAACAGCCATTTCCCTAATCGGGCCGCGCTGTTGCAGGCGATTCTTTACGATCTCGGGCTGCCCTACGAAGGGCGCGGCGAGCAAGAGCTTCGTCTCGCCTTGACTGAGTACCTCGTGAACGGCTTCAGCGAGGGGCGATCGACGATCCTGATGATCGACGAAGCCCAGCATTTGAACGCCGATCATTTCGAGGAGTTGCGGCTCTTGGGCAACCTGGAGTCGCGCTCTGGCAAGGCGTTGCAGGTCATCCTGATCGGCCAACCCAAGGTAGTCGAGACCTTGCGCCAGCCCGAGTTGGCGGCACTTCGACAGCGATTGGTGGCAAAAGTTGAGCTGGCCTCGCTGGGAGTTCAGGAAGCGGCCGATTATTTGCTGCACCATATCCGCCTGGCTGGCGGCAAGCCGGGCGAAGTCCTGGCTGACGAAGTGTTAGAGCTTTTGGCCCGTGCCACCGGTGGCGTGCCGCGGCTTCTGAATCAGGCCGCGCATCAGGCGATGCTGTTGAGCGCGGAGAATGGCGCTGCGTTCGTAGATGTCGAGGCGGCCCTAGAAGCACTGGTTGCGATGGGTCTGCAAGACCCCTGTGCGGAAAGCGAGCTGGCGACGACGGACGCCTCCGCATCCGAAGGCGAACCTTCTGCCCTCTCGATCTCACCGACGGGCATGAAAGACTCAGACGACCCGTCTTATCGTCTATTCCGCGTCCCGGGTAAAACGGCCTGAGATCGAGGAGAAGCCAAATGGCTAAGATCTTTGAACTACTGCGCCGATCGCTGCCGCCAACGGAGGGGCGCATCATGCCCGCGCCGAAGCTGGTTAAGCAGGAAGCCGAGATTGTCAGCGCCGAAGTGCCGCCCGTGGTGGACGATGAGATTCCTTACATCGAAGTCGGCCCGAATCGCGAACTCACCGGTTCGGCTTCGGTACTCCGATTTCGGCCTGTAACTCAGGCGGCGAAACCCATAGTCAGCTCGGCGCCGGCGACGCCCGTGATAAGTGTCGCGTTTCGCTCATTGCCGATCCGGAAAAACTTGGTCGAAGCGACGCCGAAAATGGCTGCCGAAGTCATTGCGTTTCACGACCCCGATCATGCCGTGAGTGAACAATATCGTGCCTTGTTGCGAAGCACGATCGACGCCGTGCCGCCGGGGAAGCCGGCGCTCCTGCTTGCCGCTGCCTTGCCGGGAATGGCAATTACCAACGTCCTACTGAATCTGGCCGTAACCGCGGCACGCACGGGCAAGCGTGTCGTCGTTGTCGATGGCATCGGTGCCGCTTCCACGTTTACCGAAAGCCTGGGAATCGTTGGTGCGACAGGATTGAACGACGTTTTGGCCGGAACGACGCCCCTCGATCGCGCCCTGCAGAAGACGGCGCAAGACGCTTTACTGGCATTGCCCGCCGGCGTCGGCGGATCGTTCCGAGCGACTCCAGCGGCAGCGCGAGTTCTTCTTGGCAATTTGCGTGAACGCTGCGATCTAGTGTTCTTCATGAGCCAGCGGTGGGACGGACGACCCGAGCATACGGCCCTCGCGGCGGTGTGCGATGGCGTGTTCCTGGTCATTCCAGCGGCCGAGGCCGAATCGACGCAGGTCAACGAATTGCTACAGATCATTCCCGAGCAAGGTGGGCGTTTGGCGGGGTACATTCTGGCGGGGTGAGGCGTCAAGGATGCTCGCCGTCCCTCGCCGGCGGGAATAGACTGCATCAAATCCAAGCGTGCCGACGCGACCCCCGGCAAGCCGGGGGCTATATAAAGACAGCACGATGTCTTGCTATTCGTCTATGGAATTGATGATCTGCTGCGCTGCGCGGGCTCTGGAAGACGGGCGAACCGTCGCCGTTGGTACCGGCGTGCCATGCGCGGCGGCGATGCTGGCGCAGCGGCTTCATGCGCCGAATTTGGTCATCCTGTTCGAGGCCGGCGGCGTCGCGCCGCAATTGCCGACGATGCCGGTGAGCGTCGGCGATTCGCGGACATTTTATCGCGGCGTCATGGCAACGAGCATGGCCGACGTCATGGAGACGTGTCAGCGCGGCATGGTCGATTACACCTTTCTCGGTGGCGCGCAAATCGATCCCTATGGCAATCTCAATTCGACGCAGATTGGCATCGATCACAGCCGGCCCAGCGTACGATTGCCCGGGAGCGGCGGAGCCAACGATCTGGCGTCGTTTTGTTGGCGGATCCTCGTCGTCACGATCCATGATCGCCGTCGTTTCGTCGAAAGGCTCGATTTCCTGACAACACCAGGCTACCTCACCGGCCCCGGTGCTCGCGAAGCCGCCGGGCTGCCTCCAGGAACAGGGCCATATCGCGTCATCACCGACCTGGCGATTTTGGGGTACGAAGAACATACAAAGCGGATGCAAGTATTGAGCCTGCATCCGGGAATCACACTGGACCAGGTCCGTACCGCGACGAGCTTTGAATTGCGCGTCGCCGATCCGTTGTGCGTGACGGCGGCGCCGACGGAGCATGAATTGGAGCTGCTCCGAAACGAAGTCGATCCGCACCGATATTTGTTGGGGCGATAATCAATCAACGGGGACGCCAACCGAGCCTGAAGCGTCAGCGAAGAGCATTTTGATTTTTACAACGGCGCCGGCAAATCTCTTTGGCAGAACGTCCAAAGCGCCAAGCCATATCCGACCACGCCAACGCCATAGAGTACGACGAGCATGGGCACTTCGATGCCGCCAAGAGGCACGGACCATCCTCGGCCCTGCATGATTTGTTGCGGTTGATAATAATAAAAGATCGTGAAGGGTCGCAATGGCGTCACCACGTCCCACATTTGGCCGAGCAGGTTGATCAGGAACATTATCAGCGTTACGAGTATCGCGATGCCCAAGACGCGCATGCGGAACCGGCCCATGGATGAGAGCCACATCGTGTAGCCGCAAATAGCGAAGATTAGGCCACCGACGACGAACAGGGGCGGGCCGAATGGGGCGGAGCTGACGGCGAGTCGTTCGCTCGGGCCTGAAACGACTGTTTTGGGCAGTTGTATGTTCGCGATGGGGACGCTGACTTTGATAGGACCAATTTCTACGAGGACGTTTGGTTTAACCACGTCGCCTTCGGCTCGGAGCTTGTCCAGGTCGATCTTCTGGGTCTTGATTTGCGGGCCGATGAACCAGACGCCGAGAGCGTTGCCGGCCCACAGGCTCAAGCAGAGAATAGGGATCGTGATTAGGTCTAATAAAAAATGCGCCTGGACTAGCCGGGCGCGGGATACCGGTTGAGCGAGTAGCAATTCCATCGTGCCGCGATCGAGTTCGCCGGCGAGAGCGCCGGCGGCGCGGCCGACGCCCCAGATGCAGAAAAGGATCACCATCACAGGGTGAACCAGGGCGATCGAGAGGAGGTCTTGGGCGCGCTCGAAATTGATTGAATCGCCGCCGACCATGGCTCGGATTGCCTGGGCTGGCCCGGCGAACAGGACTTGGCTGCGCACCTTGTCGAGACTGAATCCGCTGCCGGCGGCCATTGTCTCGAAGACGGGTTGGAGCAAGCCTATGATGTTCTCGACGATCTTCGCCCAGAGGCACTGAAATGCGCCGAGCACGAGCGCGACCACGAGCAGGGCGACGCGCACGTCGCGGAACAATTTGAAAACGAGCGTTCGCGTCATGCCTCGGCCCCGTGGAATCGTGAATAGATGGCGTTGAGCCCGAGAGGTTCCATGCGCAGGTCGGACAACGGTTGGCCGGCCAGCCAATGGAGTAGACCGCCGATAGAACCGGTCATTTCCAGAGCGACCTTTTCAGGGGTTTGCTCGATCAGACGAAGTCCGGGGATGGAAGGCAAGGCGGCGATTGTTCCGTCACAGCGGGCGGTGACGTACCGACCTTCGCGGAGTTCGGAGATTCCTTGTGTGTGGACGAGTCGTCCCTTCCGCAGGATGGCGACGCGATCGCAGACGGCCTCGACCTCGCTCATGACATGCGACGAAAAGATCACCGTTTGCCCACGTGCTTTGCAGCGACGCACCTGTTCGAGAAGCTCTTCACGCATCGTCGGATCGAGCGCGTTCGTCGGCTCGTCCATGATAAGGAGAGGCGTGCGCGGGAGGAGAACTTGCAGAAGCGCCACCTTGCGCTTCATGCCCGAGGAGAGATGTTTCAGTGGTCGTTCGAGGTCGATATCGAAGCGTTTGGCGAGGATGTCGAGTTCGCCGTTGATCGCCTGGCCGCGCAGGTCGGAGAGGAAGCGGATGATCTCACGGCCATTGAGGTTTTCGTAGAGTCGTAGTTCGCCGGGGAGGTAGGCGAGTTGTTTGCGTACGGCGACGCTGTCAGTCCAGCAATCATGGCCGCCGACTGAGGCTTGGCCCGAAGTCGGGCGAAGGAAGCCGAGGATGAGGCGCAACGCGGTCGTCTTGCCAGACCCGTTGGGGCCGAGCAGACCAAAGACTTCACCCTGACCGACCTCGAGATTGAGATCGTCCAGGGCGCAGAAACGGCCATAGTGTTTGGTCAGGTGTTCAGTTCGGAGAAGCATTGAGGTCTGCGACTACCTCGGGGTTTCATTGGTCTTGGGTCAAGTTTATAATCTCATGGTAGGCCCGTCTTTCCAAACCGCCAACTATGAGGCGCCATCATGGCCGATGCTTTCTTGTTGTCCGGCGTCCGTACAGCGATCGGAAAGTACCTCGGAGCCCTCGCGGATATACCCGCGCCAGAACTGGGTGCGCTGACGGTCGCCGAGGCGCTGCGGCGGGCGGCCATTAAACCTAAAGAGATCGACGAAGTCGTCTTTGGCTGCGTGTTACAGGCCGGGCTTGGTCAAAACCCGGCTCGCCAAGTGGCGCTGCGCGCCGGTTTGCCTGACACGATCGCGGCCTACACGGTGAACAAGGTTTGCGGTTCCGGTCTGAAAGCGGTCATGTTGGCAGCGCAGGCGATTCGAGCCGGCGATGCGGAGTTGATCGTCGGGGGCGGGATGGAGAATATGAGCCGGGCGCCGCATCTGTTGTTCGGCGCGCGCGGCGGCTGGCGCTACGGCGATCAGACCGCGGTTGATGAATTGATACGGGATGGCCTGACCTGCCCGTTTGAAGGTTGGCCGATGGGCGAGGCAGCCGAGCATATCGCCGTGAAATGCGGTGTGAGCCGGGCCGAGCAAGACCGATTCGCCGCTCAGAGCCAACAGCGGGCCGCAGCGGCGTGGAATAGCGGTGCATTCGATGCCGAGGTTTTGCCGGTGACGGTCGGATCCGGTCCGAAGGCAAAAACGTTAAGCCGCGATGAGGGGCCAAGGCCCGAGACGACCGCGGAAGGCTTGGCGAAGCTGAAACCCGCGTTTCGGCCGGCCGGCACTGTAACCGCGGGCAACGCCTCGATGCTCAGCGATGGTGCGGCTGCGCTCGTCGTTGGCAGCGCTCGCGTGGCTGAGAAGCTCGGCGTCAAGCCGTTGGCAAGGATTGTCGCCTACGCCACGTCCGGCGTCGCGCCGAAAGATATTTTCATCGCGCCCGTGCCTGCGGTTCGTCAGGTTTTGGAGAAAGCGAATCTAAAACTAGCGGATATTGACTTATTCGAGCTGAATGAGGCGTTCGCCGCGCAAATGCTGGCGTGCGGCAAAGAATTGAAACTCGATGAGAGCCGTGTCAACGTCAACGGCGGCGCGATCGCGCTGGGCCATCCAATTGGTGCCTCGGGAGTGCGCGTATTGGTGACGCTGCTTCATGCGTTGGAACGGCGCAACCTTCGGCGCGGCCTGGCGGCGTTGTGCTTGGGCGGCGGTAACGCGGTGGCGATGGTGATTGAGAGAGTTTGAATATTTTGAGGAGAACAACGATGACGATCCTGGCACCAACGCCAAAAAGAACCTACGCAAGATTGGCAGAAGCCATCCCTCCTTTGGAAAACGGCGACCGACTAACATGGGCAGAATTCGAACGCCGGTACACGGCGATGCCAGAGGAGAAAAAGGCCCAACTAATTGAGGGAGTCGTGTACATGTCATCGCCAGTATCGAATGAATATCACGGCATGCTTCATTTTGATCTTATTATTTGGTTAGGCTTTTACCGATCAGCGACGCCAGGCGTAAGAGGAGGAGACAACTCAACGCTGCGGCTGGATAAAAAGAATGCTCCTCAACCCGATGCCTTTCTTTACATTTTGCCTGAAAACGGTGGAAAACTTCGACGAGCTCCGGATGAATATATGGTCGGTGCCCCGGAACTTATCGCGGAAGTGTCTGCAAGCAGCGCCAGCGTGGATTTGAACGACAAGTTTGAGGCATATCAGCGAAACGGCGCCCAGGAATATGTCGTCTGGCGCGTGTACGACCAAGCGATCGACTGGTTCATGCTTCGTGACGGACGTTACGAGCCGCATAAGCCAGATAATGGAGTCCATAAGAGCGAAGTCTTTCCCGGACTTTGGCTTGACGCCGCCGCGCTGATTGCCAATGACATGGCTACCGTGGCGAAGGTCGCGCAAACGGGTTTAGCCACACCAGAACACGCCGCCTTCGTCGCTCGGTTGCAAAAGGCCGCGGCATCGACTCAATCGTGAGGCGCCTGTGACCGATCACGACCAGCGATTCAAGTCATTGTTGAAGGAGTTCTTTGGCGAGTTCATTCAATTGTTCTTTCCGGAGTGGGCCGACCGCTTCGATTTCAAAGGGATTGAATGGTTGGACCAGGAACTGTTTCTCGATCCGCCGCAAGGCGAGCGGCGTGTAATCGATTTGGTCGCCAAGTTGCCTGTGTCCGTCGCGGCGACCGCGAAACAAGGGCTGACGCCAACGCCCTGGCTCGCTTTGGTCCACGTTGAGATCGAGTCCGCTGACAGCGTTTCGGCGTTGCGTGGTAGAATGTTTGAATATTATCGGCAGTTGGTAGCGCGTCATCGTCTCCCAGTGCTGCCGATCGGGCTCTATCTCTATGTCGGCTTGGAGGGCGTTGGCTGGGATTCCTACGAAGAATCGTTCTGGGACGAGCGGTTAGTGCATTTTCGCTATCCGTACGTCGGCCTGCCGGCTCTAGACGCCTTCGAGTATCTCCAAAAGCCAAACATCCTCAGCGCCGCATTGGTCGCCCTTATGCGCGTGCCGAACGAACGGCGTGTAGAGTTAAAACTCGCGGCTCTGGAACGGGCCGCCCAGAGCAATGAAAATATGGCTCGGAAGCATTTGTTGGGGGAATGCGTGGACGCGTATTTGGCCCTGGATCATCCAATGATGAAAGAGTTTGAACAGCGATTTATAACCCAAGCGTCTCCGGAGGCGAAAGCAATGATGCAGACAACGTTTGAAAAGGGCGTCGAGGAAGGCATCCAAAAAGGCATCGAGAAAGGCATCGAGAAAGGCATCGAGCGGGGGGCCGAGCGATCGCAACGGGCGACACTGCTGCGGCAGATTACGCTGCGCTTCGGACCTTTGAGCGATTTGATTCGGCAACGTCTCGCATCGTGGCCAGCAGAGAAATTGACCGACCTTCTTGATGCTGTTGTCACCGCGACTTCGCTTCGCGATCTTGGCCTCGAAGATTGACACCCGTTTCTCATTCCGATCCCAACTCTCTCTCCGAGGGATTGATTCATGCCCACCGTCACCGAAACCGCTGAACGCGAGCGCTATGAGAAAGAGCTGGCGGCGGCGCCGGCTCGGCCGGAGCCGCCGACGACCGTCAGCAATGTGCCGATCGAGCCTCTTTATACTCCGGATGATCTTGGGCCATTTGATCCCGATGCCGAGCTTGGTTATCCCGGACAATATCCGTTCACTCGCGGCGTTCATGCCAGCATGTATCGCAGTCGCCTCTGGACGATGCGCCAATTCGCAGGCTTCGGCTCACCGAAACAGACCAACGAACGCTTCAAGTTTCTTCTGTCACGCGGCCAAAACGGGCTGAGCACGGCGTTCGACCTGCCGACGTTGATGGGCCTGGATAGCGACGATCCGCGCTCGCTGGGCGAAGTCGGCCGGCTCGGCGTCGCGGTCGATACGCTCGACGACATACGCGACCTTTACGAGGGCATCGATCTGGCCAACGTCTCCGTGTCGATGACCATTAATGCGCCGGCGGCCATCGTCATGGCCTTTTTCCTGGCTAATGCTCAGGATCAGGGCGTCTCCTGGAAGCAACTGCGCGGCACGATTCAGAACGACATTTTGAAGGAGTTTCATGCTCAGAATGAGTTTGTTTTTCCGCCGGAGCCGCACGTTCGCTTGGTTTGTGACGTCATCGAGTTTTGTGCCGAGCAGGTGCCGCAGTGGAACGGCGTAAGCATCAGCGGCTATCACATCCGCGAGGCCGGTTCCACGGCCGCTCAAGAATTGGCTTTCACATTGGCGGACGGCTTCCATTACGTCGACACTTGCCTGGCCCGAGGCATGGACATCGATTCGTTCGCGCCGCGGCTCAGTTTTTTCTTTAACGCTCATAACGATGTCTTCGAGGAGATCGCCAAGTATCGTGCCGCCCGCGTTCTCTGGGCCGAGACGCTGCGTGAGAAATATGGTGCGAAGAAGGAAAATTCGTGGAAGCTGCGCTTTCACGCGCAAACAGCGGGTTGCTCGCTGCAAGCCAAACAGCCCGAGGTCAATCTGATCCGCGTCGCCTATCAGGCGCTCGCGGCTGTGCTAGGGGGCTGTCAGTCGCTGCACACGAACAGTATGGACGAGACACTGGCTCTGCCTTCCGAACATGCGGTTACGCTTGCGCTGCGAACGCAGCAGGTCTTAGCTTACGAAACAGGCGTGACCAACACCGTCGATCCTCTCGGCGGCAGCTATTTCATCGAGACCATGACGCGGCAGATGCAGCAAGAGGCGCGGACCTATTTTGAACGAATCGAGAGTTTGGGTGGTATGTTCGCCGCGTTGGAAGCGGGCTTTTTCCGCCGCGAGATCGCGAACGCGGCCTTCGATTGCCAGCGCGAGATCGACGCTAAGCACAAGGTTATCGTCGGCGTGAATGCCTTCACGGAATCCAATGAGCCGCCCTTCGAGACCCAGGCGATGGACGAAGCCGTCGAGAAGGAGCAAGTGACACGCCTGCGCGAGCGCAAGGCCCAGCGTGATCCGGAAGCCGTGCGTCGATCCCTCGCGGCCGTTCGGCAGGTTGCGGCGACGAAGAAAAACTTGATGCCGACATTGATCGAGGCGGCGCGGGTGCGTTGTTCCGTCGGCGAGTTGGTGTCAGCGCTGGTCGATGTGTTCGGCAAGTATGATGGGGCGGCGAAGTGGTAGATGAGATATTTGGGAGCGGAATACTATGTCGTTGCCACCGATCCGCGTCGTTCTCGCCAAAGTCGGGCTTGATGGCCATGATCGCGGCATCAAGGTCGTCGCCCGCGCCTGCGCGACGCGGGGATGCATGTCATTTATGCGGGCCTTTGGCAAACGCCCGAGGCCGTTGTGCGCGCCGTTGGCGATGAAGACGCGGCCTGGCTTGGGCTGTCAATCCTCAGCGGCGCCCACATGACTTTGGTGCCGCGCGTACTGGAATTGCTGCGTCAGGCCGGCTTGGAGCACGTCGGCGTGCTGATTGGCGGCATTATTCCGGACGCGGACGTGCCGAAGCTTATAGAAATCGGCGTCGCGCATGTATTTGGTCCTGGTACATCGCTCCCTGAGATTGTCGAATTCATGCGACATGACGAGCGCTCCAAGCCCAGGCCACTATAAACGCGGGAGCCTGGGGGCAGCACATTTGGCGCAAGCTCTTAGCGCTGGTAGCATAGAACCAGAGTGGTGCGATCCACTTTTCTCTCGAATACGACGGCCGGCGTCAGGAGGTGTGCGCATGATCCGCATCGAGAAAATCCTCTATCCGACGGACTTTTCGTCTTACTCCAATCAAGCCTACTTCCATGCCATCTCCCTGGCCGAAAAGCACGGCGCCAGCTTGACGATTCTATTCGTCATCTCTCCGGACATGAAGATTCCGGGAGCGCCGAAGACCGAAGATCAAGCTCGATTCTACTGGCAGCGCCAGCTCGAACAGATTCGGCCACTCGACTCGAAGATCACGGTGCGCCATGTCCTGCTCACCGGCGACGCGGCGACGGAAATCGTGCGCTACACCAAGGACGCGGCGATCGATCTGGTCGTCATGGGAACTCATGGACGAACGGGGCTTGAACGCCTGTTGCTCGGCAGTGTCGCGGAACAGGTATTGCGCGAGGCGTCGTGCTCCGTCCTGGTCGTCAAGATGCCGCGCGGCGTCCCCGCGGACCAGTTTGTCCATGTCGCATCGGTAGGTGACAGTGGACACGCTTTATCGGGTGGTTAGTACGTCTCTGGACGGTCTTTACCCAATCCGCAAGCTCGTTACAATGGCCCACTCGTCTGTAAAGATCGATCCGGGGCGGAGGGATGTCCCAATGAAAAGCTTAATTTTGGCTGCCGATGGCTTTGAGGATCTCGAACTGTTTTGCCCACTTTATCGCCTGCAAGAGGAAGGCGTCGACGTGACCGTGGCCACGCCCCTGGGTCAAGCCGTCACCGGCACCCGCGGCTATCGTGCCGCAGCCAATTCGCCGCTCAGCGAGATTAATTCGGCCGAATATGACCTGCTCATCGTCCCTGGCGGCGGCTCCCCAGAACGTCTGCGGCTACGCGAAGAAGCGGTCGCCGCGGCTCGAATGTTCATGGAAGAAGGAAGGCGCGTTGCGGTGCTCTCAAAAGGACCTCAGCTCCTCATTAGCGCCGGCGCTCTGAACGGACGTCAACTGACCTCTGCCCCAGGCATACGGGACGATCTTCGCGCCGCCGGCGCATTTTACCGCGACGACGCCGTGGTCTTAGACGGCAATCTTCTCAGCTGCCGAGGAATCGCTGATTTGCCCGAGTTTTGCCGCCAGCTGATCGCTCTTTTGGCCGTACGCGCCTGAACTACCCGCCGGGTCTTGTGTTGTTTGCCGTGTCTGTTCATAATAAATTGTCTGGATGCCTCGCGCTACCGCAAGGGACACGGCTTCATGGCAACCCCCGATGACTCCCTGACCGATATTTTTTTGCCATGCGGTAGGCTACGGCTCGATCTCCTCACCGATTTTGCCACGCAAGCTCTTCAAGAATCGGTCCGTTTCACGCGAGAAACGCGCTGGGACACCGTGCGCAGCCCTCATGTGTTCATGGGATTGCTCGCCGTGCCTGACGATGGCGTTTGCATCTGGGGTGAACGTCTCCAGGCCGACTTGCCGAAGCTGCTGAGCCAGTTTCAGGAACTCTTCCACCAAGACGAGGGTGAGGAAGAAGCCGTCTTGATCCTCAATAGAGAATTCCTGTCCGATAACGTCATTCGCCTCCTCCGCGAAGCCTTCAGCAGGGCGATGGACAATCATCGCACGCGTATCACGCCGATGGATTTACTCATCAGTCTGTTGACGGCGGCCAATAGCATCGTCGCCGAATGTTTTGAGCGCATCGGCGTGACGGCGGCGAAGCTCACCGAGTTGGCCGTGATCGCGGAACATAGCGCCAGGGCCCGGGATGAGCGGTCGCGGAATTAAAGATTATCCCATCTAGCCGCTCTCAATAGGCGCAATTAACGAACTTAATTTGTCAAGCGTTTGTCGTCCTATTTGCGCAAGTTCTGTCGCTCTAGCACTTCTACGAGCAGAACGTAGCCAATCTGAAAATTCCAACAACACTTCACTCGACTCACCTGAAAGAGGTTGTGCGCATGATTTTCAAGAGATGGATCTTCATTGGCATCGTGTCGATGGCCGGGGTTGCTCTGCTTGCCAGTGCTGCCGCGGTTGCGACTTCGGATAAAGCCAAAGGCCTCGACGTGTCCAAGTCGGCCCCGCCGGAGCCTAAGACTGTGCAGGCAGCCGCGTCGCTACCAATCGCTCAAGTTCTCCTTTATACCTCGGGTGTCGGCTACTTTCAGCGCGAGGGGGCTGTTGTCGGTGATACGCGCGTCGATTTGACGTTCCCGATCGGCGACGTCAATGACCTTCTCAAGTCGATGGTCGTTCAGGACCTGAGCGGCGGGCTTATATCGTCGGTTTCCTACGATTCCATTGCCCCTCTCGACAAAATGCTCAACTCGTTTGCTGTCAATTTGTCGCATAATCCGACTCTGGCCGAGATCTTGAATCAGGCGCGCGGCGAAAAGATCGAAGTGGTGGTTGCGCAGTCCAGCGCTACGCAACCAGGCACATTTACGGGCACCCTCGTCGGCCTGGAAACGAAGCTTTCGTCGGTTAAAGATGTCATGGCCATGGTGGAGATCCTCAATGTCTGGTGTGCGGACGGCGTGAGGGCCTTCCGCCTATCCGAGGTTCAGCGCATCCGTTTTCTGAATCCGATTCTCGAAGAGGAGGTCCGCAAGGCGCTGAATACTTTAGCTCTTTCGCACGACGCCCAAAAGAAGGCCGTCAGTATCAACTTCAGCGGCGCGGGCAAACGCGATGTTCGCGTCGGCTATGTCGTCGAGAACCCTATTTGGAAAACGAGTTATCGATTGGTCCTCGACAAGACGAACAAATCGGCTCCGAACCTCCAAGGCTGGGCTGTCGTCGAAAATCCGACCGATGAAGATTGGAAAGAAGTGCGCATGGCCCTGATTTCCGGTCGGCCCATTTCGTTCCAGATGGATTTGTACAATCCGCTTTACGTCGATCGACCTGTTGTTGAGCCTGAACTATTCGCGTCACTGCGGCCGGCGACCTATTCCGGGTTGATCGAAACGTCAATAAATCCCAATGATCCAAACGATCCAGGCGGCCGCCCAGCTACGATGCGCGGCGGACTGGGTGGCATCGGCGGCGGCGGTCTTGGTGGCGGTCTGGCTGGGCTCGGCGGCGGCCTTGCTGGAATCGGCGCTGGGTTAGGCGGGGGCTTGAGTGGCAGCCGAGGTCAAAGCATGAGCGGTACGACCGGCGTCCAGTGGAAGCTCGACGAAAAGCTTAAACTCGGCGAAGGCGTGGAGTCGATTGCCAAGGCGACCAAGCTTGGTGATTACTACCAATACCGGATCGATCGCCCCGTGACGCTCCAACGGCAAAAGTCCGCAATGCTTCCCATCGTGAGCAAAGACGTCGAAGCGACGCGCGTCTCGATTTACAATGAACAGATCCAAGCCAAGTTCCCGCTGCTCGGCCTTCGTTTCAAGAACACTTCCGGCCTGCATCTCATGCAAGGGCCAATCACTCTCTTCGAGGGATCATCCTACGCCGGCGATGCGCGTATTCTCGATCTGCAACCGAATGAAGAACGACTCCTTTCCTACGCCATCGACCTTGGCACCGAAGTCAAACCAGCGCCGGGGAAAACCGATGGGCACTACATCGAGATCAAAGTGGTGAAGGGTGTAATCTGGACGAAGAACAAGATACGCGAGTCGCGGAGTTACACGATCGTCAATAGGAATGATCAGGAGCGGACCATCTTGATCGAGCATCCGGTGCGTGAAAAGTTTAGCCTTGTCGATTGCAAAGCCGACGAAACCGCTGCGGATGTCTACCGCTTCCAGGTCAAAGTCGCGCCCGGCAAAACCGTGGCAAAGACCATTACAGAGGAGCGGATCATCGACGAGGCGGTGAACATCACGACCTTGAACAACGATTACGTGGCGTCCTTCGCAAACCACATCCAAGCCAGCGCCAAAGTCAAAGAGGGACTGAAACGAGTCCTGAAGATGCGTGAGGATGTCGACCAGACGACAAAGGAGATTGCGGAGCGCCTTGGGCAGTTGAGGGCCATCGACGAGGATCAAGCTCGGCTTCGTGCCAATCTAAAAGAGATGCCGGTAACAGCGGCCGCGTACAAGCGTTATCTGGAGAAGTTCGACAGTCAAGAAGTCGAGATCGAAAAGCTCCAGGCGCAGATCAAGAAGCTGCAACAGGTTCAAAGGTCGCAGCGGAAGGAGTTCGACGAATTCGTAGCGAATTTCTCGGCGGAATGAGGTGAGTTATCAAGAATTGTTTAGCCGCGAGCCGATAGCGCTTGTGCGCGCCTGTTACAATTCAAAAATGCAACCTCTCGAACAACTCTTGAAGGAAGAGGGCCATCGTCTCGGCTTCGATCTGGTCGGCATTGCGCCAGCGACGGCGGCGGATGGCTTCGATCGATTGCAAGAATGGCTCGCGCGCGGTTTCGCAGGTGAAATGGGCTACATGCAGCGCCAGGGCGCGGCTCGGGAGCATCCACGGGCGGTGTTGCCGGAGGTGCGCAGCGTCGTCATGGTGGCGATGAATTATGGATCTTCGCCCGAGGCGACTCAGAGCCCTGGCGTTCGGGGCAAGGTGGCACGTTACGTGCGCGGACCAGACTATCACGACGTCCTGC
Source organism: uncultured Planctomycetaceae bacterium (assembly GCA_963790585.1). Lineage (GTDB taxonomy): Bacteria > Planctomycetota > Planctomycetia > Gemmatales > Gemmataceae > CAWBOY01. The sequence continues at coordinate 1,069,209 of CAWBOY010000006.1, read as the reverse complement.
GCGAACGGCTCAATCGACTGTTGCAATGGTTGCAACGGGAACGGGCCGGGTGCATCGGCCGCGGCGTCGTCGATACCGCTCCTCTTCTCGAACGCGATTTCGCGCGCTGTGCCGGCTTGGGGTGGTTTGGCAAAAACACCATGCTCATCAACAAACGCCAGGGGAGCTATTTCTTCCTCGGCGCCCTTCTCGTCAATATTACGCTACAGCCCGACGCTTCGCATGACACGAGCCATTGCGGCACCTGCACCGCTTGCCTTGATGCCTGCCCGACTCAGGCCTTTGCTGGGCCCGGTTGGCTCGACGCGCGACGGTGTATCAGCTATTTGACCATCGAGCTAAAAAGCGACATTTCCGAGGAACTACGTCCTGGTCTCGGCGATTGGTTGTTTGGCTGTGACATATGCCAAGAAGTCTGTCCCTGGAATCGACACGCCCCTGCAACAAAAGCGCCTTGGTCGCGGGAAGATTTGGCATCACTCGACCCGGTTGAACTCCTTGGCCTAACGGCGGAACAGTTTCGCGCGCGCTTTCGTGATACGCCGCTGCTCCGCACCAAACGGCGCGGCCTGTTACGAAACGCGGCGTTGGTCCTTGGCAATCAAGGCGATGCCAAGACCTTGCCCGCTCTCTATCGTGCCCTGGACGATGTCGAGCCGTTGGTACGTGAAGCGGCCCGCTGGGCGATCGATAAGATCGTTTCGCGCGGAATTAGCTTGAGCAAAATTCTTATGTATTTCTCGCCGCGCTTCCGCGTGAGATAACCTGCAGCAACATCCGAAATCGGTCTTTCAGGAACATCGAATGCCTCGGTCCCGTACCGCTTCTCCTTTGCCTGCTTGTTATGCGATGGTCCATCCTGGCTTGGAGCCGATCGCCGCGGAAGAGATCGAGAACGACATCGGCGGTGAAATCAAACGAACCAGCCGCGGCATCGTCGTCTTTCGAGTCGACGAGATCAATGAGCGCCTCCTTCAGCTGAGGACGACGGAAGATGTCTTCGTCCTGGCGTGGGGAAGCGATCAGCTTTCACACCGGGCCGAAGACCTCGATCGGATCGAGCGCTGGACGGCGCGTGAGCCAGACTGGAATCGGCTATTAAAGATCCATCATGCGGTACGACCCAAGCCGAAGGGTAAGACGACGTATCATCTCGTTACCCAGATGGAGGGCAAACATGCGTATCTCCGTCGCGACGCTCGTCAGGCGCTGATACGCGGTTTGGCCGGCAAACTGCCCGCTAGCTGGCCGCTCGTCGATGAAGATGCCTCCGTCGAAATCTGGCTGACAATTCATGGCACGACAGCCCTGTGCGGTGTCCGCCTCTCCGATCGGACCATGCGACATCGCGCCTGGAAAGAGGAACATCGCCCGGCATCGCTGCGGCCCACCCTGGCCGCCGCGATGGTGCGAATCGCGGAGATTGAGCCCCAGCACGTGGTTCTCGACCCGATGTGCGGCGCCGGCACGCTGCTGGCGGAGCATTTGGCCGTGGCCCGGTCGATTCGTGGCGCTTCGCGAGTCGTACTCGGCGGCGATCGGGAGTTCGACGCGCTGCGTGCGGCGGGAGGCAACCTGCGGCGGCTCGGAGTACCGTACCTGAGCCATTGGGACGCCACGCAGCTGCCGCTGGCATCGTGCGCTGTCGATCGGATTATTACCAATCCGCCTTTTGGCAAGCAAATGGGCGAACCCGAGGAAATTGGCCCCCTATATAGAGCGGTCATGCGCGAATATGCGCGTGCTGAAGCCGGGGGGGGTCACGGCCTTAGTGGTAGCAGACCAGCCGACGTTGGCGCAAGCGGGCCGCGAGGCCGGATTACAACCAATGCGCCAGCTTTCGGTCCAAATTCTTGGTCAGTTGGCATACATCAGCCTCTGGCGAAATGATCGCAGTTGAGCTACATTGGGCAAATGAAGAATTCATGAGCCGGAGCAGGTTCGAATCAAGACACGATTTCCCTTGGAATAGCTCGCGTTGCGACCACTTGAGGCGGGTTTTCAGGACACACGAGTATGGCCATCGAACGACTTGTTTGCCCCGAATGCGAAACCGTGTTGCGTCCGGCGAAGCCCGTAGCCGAGAACAAGAAAGTTATCTGCCCAAATTGCAAAACGACTTTCTTGGCCAAACCGAGCCCGGCCGAAGCGGGCCCCGCAAAGGCCAAATCAGTACCTGCCAAGCCAAAAGCCGAAGCCAAGCCCGCCCCAAAACCGGAGCCGAAAAAACCTGATCCAAATGCCGACGACGAGGAAGGTGGAACGTATGGCGTCATCCGCGATCCGGATGAAGAGGAGCATGTCGAGGTTAAGGGGAAGGGAAAGAAGAAAGGCGAGCCGAAAAAGAAGAAGCCCGAGGTCAATTATGCGCCGGATGAATCGATCAAAGACCTACGCGGACCAGCTCAAGCGGAGGTAATCAAGCCCAGCAATTTCTTGCTCATCACGGGTTTGATTGGGTTTCTGGGTTGGTTGGTTGCGTTGGTATTGATGCTCATCCCGTTTTTGTTCCCGCTCGACAACGCCGACGCCGTCGACAAGACGAATCCAAAAGAGGTGCAAGGTTTCACGCAAGGCTTGGCGGTCATGTCGTTGGAAGTTCAGCCGCCGCCTCCCGATGCCGCGTCCGAGTTGAAAGCGAAGGAAGAGGCAAAAAAGACCCAATCCTTTCTCGTGGTCTTTGGCTACGATCTTGCGTGGCTCACCTATTTTCAGTGGTATATGTTCGTACTTTGCCTTGTACCGCTGTTCATCGGCTTGATTTATTCTGGCATGATTTGCGCCGGTGCTTCCATGATTCAAAATCTGGATTCGCGTGCTTGGGGAATCGCGGCCAGTATCATGGTCATGTTTCCGCTCAATGCGGGCGGATTCCTGATGGTCTGCCTTATCATCCAAGGGCAGCTGCTGGGGATGATTTTTGACGACGATTATATCCTGTATATAGAGTTTGGCTGGATAGGGATCGTCTGCGTCGCCGAGTTGGCGGTAGGCATTTATATGCTGGTCGTGCTGCTCAAAGAGAAAGTTCGCGACGGGTTCAACTTCAAGCCGGAATAAAACAAACAGATCGTCAAGTCGCTGGACATGTTTCACGCTATTGGCGATCTATTGTCGGAGGTTGCGACGTGCCGAAGCGTACTTGGATTTTTGGATTGCTGGCGTGCGTAATCGTGGCTCAAGGATGCACTCCGCCACCGCCGACACGCATCAAGTTCAATGATCGAATCGCTTCGGACGTTAGAAAGCTCAATGCGTTGGGAATGGCCTTTCGCAAGCCGCTCGCTTCTTTACTCGATACCAATGAGCCATCGTTACCGCCGGACGCCGCTGCGACGATGAGCGCCAAAGCCGCGGAGATCAAGACGGAAGTCGCGGCCATGCTCGCTGCCGCCGATTCGATGCAACTCACGCGGACGCCGACGCCGACGGCGGAGCCATATAAGAAGGCGTACCAAGACTTTTTGGCTGTGGAGAGTAAGATCGCAAACGAGTATTTGGATCAAATCGTGGCCGTCGCTGGAAGCGGAAAGTCGAACATCGCCAAACGTGATGAAATCCGATCACTCCTGAGAAATAAGGTTGAAGCGGCTGAAAACGCCCCTCGTCAAGCGCTCTTTCTGGCGCAAGGCCAATTCTTGTCTGAGTGCAGCTTGCGAATCAGTTATCAGCGAAGATAGACAAGCGCGCGTTCAATCAAAGATCCCGCGCGGCGCGTTGACGCGCAAGCTTAGACTCTGCTCCCCCTGAACGCTCGATCGAACCGAGATCCTGTGTTCCCCCTGCGCGCGGCGCGAATCTTCCATGACACGGAACTCTGGCGCCGTTCCCCTCCGGCCGGCGGCGCGGGCACTGCGAGTGTCAGATCGCGTTTTTCGACGAGCGTGAAGCCGGCAGGCAAAGTGAGTGTCAGCTTTTCACCTGAACTCGGTTGATTTACGAGCGCGTTTAGCGTGAACTCGCCACCCGGCACGAGGCGGCCCGCGACGGATAGGCCAAGATGGCCGGCTTCATCGCTGGCGACGTTGCCCAAGCCGTAGGCGAAGCCGACCTCGCGGCTAGCGCCCGGCGCCAACGGTTGCACGGTCCAGTACATCGTCACCGCGGAATCTGGTGGCACTTGCTCGTTAGTCTCCAGACGAAGCGGCGAGTCGTGCAACGCCCGCATCGATACCTCGGGCACATCCCACATCGTCGCAGGCCCCGCCGCATGAATCTGTGGGTTTCCGGGCAAACGCCTCAAACCTTCGTCGGGCCAACCTCCGAGAATGACCCGGCTGGGCGCCTCGAGCGTTTTGCCGAGCCGAAACTGGAGCCGAGCGATCGTACCGGGATGCGACAGGTTATTGTTCTCTAGCGCCTCAATGTAGTCTGGAACTTCACTGGGCGTATTGAAGACTTGCAACGTGTCGCAAAGTCCCGGGGTTCCAGGAATCGTGAACGGCACGCCGTCGTTGGCCCCGATGTACGTGTCGAGCAGAAAACGTAGGCCGACCCGGTGCGGAGCCCCATCTTTATTGGCGATTTTGTAGTGAACCAGACACGTGTCCATTTTGAGAGATTGCGCACCCGGTATGATCTCGATGATCTGCGTCACCTCGATCATGACGTTACGGGTAAGCGTGTCGTTGAGCGTCCAGACCGACTTGGCTCCCTCGGGCGGATGGCCGAGCAACGGATTGACATCGAGCGGTTCTGACCGCGCGAGCCACAGACCCGGTCTTTCGCCGAAGAGATAATCCTTGCCGTCGATTCGCAGACAGGTGTTGTTGGTTCGGCCCAACTCATCGAAGGTCAATTTCTTGTTCTTTCTGAACGCATCCTGTTCCGTCAACATCGTGAGGCCAAAGCGCATCGTGTTGTTCTCGCGCAGCAGGCGCGATCCCCGCTCGTTTCCTTGATGAAATTTGACCGCGAGGAGCGGCTTTGGATCGATCGACATGCTCATTGCCGTCTGCGGCCCCTGTTCCGGTTCCACGAGGTAGTCATGGATCAGCATGCCGATCAGGCCGAGGACCAAAAGCAGGGGAACGATGAAATGCTTCAAAATCCCTGGCGATTCTTGCGGGGCCGCGGCCACCGGCTCATCCGCGGGAGCGACCGCGGTTCGCCGCAAGGGCGGCGGTTGAGTTACATAAGAGACTGACTTGATCGCGGGCGGCAACGGCGGCGGCCCTGCTGGATAAGAAATAGCATTATTCGATGTCTTGAGCGGCGCCCCATTGCTGGGCATGATGTCCAAGACGGGGCCGCTCGGGGGTACGACGGCGATGCTTGCAACCGGGATGGAATCAAAACGCGATTGCCGTCGGGGCGAGCCGGTGATCGTAAGACTGACATCGACCGCGAATTTCTGATTGCCGTTGGACACGACCTGCACGCGGGCACGCAACTGTTGTCCGGGAATGGGAGGGACGGCGGTGACCCGGAGCGGGACGCGCGCGCTTGCCCCGGTTAGAACAATCCGGCCAATCGAGAGCCAGGGTACGTCAGTCACCGCATGCGCATAAACGGGCCGTTTTTCCGCGGTGCGCAACTGGAGGTCATGCTCAAGTGCGGCGCCTGGTTCACCAAACAACTGAACCTGGCGTTCGCTGATCTCGACCTTGGGCGGCGTCACCAGGCCGAGCGCTTCGAAGAATTGTTGGACAGCGCCGATACCCGATGAGGATGGCCCTTGCACGGGATAGAGCCAACCGTTGGATTCATACCACTTTTGCACTCCGCCTTGCTCAAATACAGTCGCCGCATCGCGTGGGGCGACTTTGGCTTTCTGCGCCAGCTCGCGCGGCGAGCGGCAGCCGGCAAAAAGACCGTCAGGATAAGGCTTGACCGGCCGCTCGATCCGCACGGTCGCCGAGGCATTGCCGCCGTTCGACAGAATGAGCAACTTGCCCTCGATCGGCTTGGGCGAGGCGCGCAGCATCTTGCCGATGACATGGATGCTCAGTGTCTGATCGTGGCGGCACTCGAAGAGCTTGTTGGGCGAATTGGTCGTGTCGCCGATCGCCAGCCAGGGAGTATCGAGCGTGGAAACGGAGCCATAGAGCAGGCCCATGCCGCGATTTTCGAGGATCAACGAAAACGATCGACTATCGGCCGTTAACACGCCAAGCGAGATCTCGAGAGGTTGTACGCTGAGCTTGGCAGGGTCACGGGTCGAGGCTGGAAGCTTGCCGAGGAAGTCGTTCAGGCCGCGATCGAGGCTCGGCGCTGCAGCCGCCTGACGGGCCGCGAGGGCCAAGTCGACCCGGCCCAGATTGCCCAAAAAACGCTCGAGAAAGCCCTGTTTGAGCAAATCGCGAGCAGCTATCCAATCGGTGTCGCAGGCCAAGGCGAGTTCGTCGAAGTTGCGACAAATCCGGCCGGAGGGAAAGACAAATGGACTGAGAAACGGCTGCGCACCGACAGCAATCGGTCCGCCGCCGAGCTTGGCGCCATCGAGCGCCACCCCGTCGTGATAGCAATAACGCGCCACCACGGGATTGACACGCAAACAGCTTCGACAGACCAAAGGCATGATGAATCACTCCGACTTTTCGCGCACGCTTCCGGCTTGATTATGACTTCGCGCGCTCGCCGAAGCGCAGCACGCAGCGTCCCAAACGAATGCGGTCCCCCGCGTGCAAGGGCCGCGGGCCGATGACGCGCTGCTCGTTGACGTACGTGCCGGCCGCCGCGCCCGAGTCGTGCAGGACGTAATCGTTGCCGAGATGCTTGATCGTGACATGCACTTTTTCGATCTGGTTATCACCAAATAAACCGATGTCACACGATTCAGCGCGTCCGATCGTCACCTCGCCCTTGGACAGAATCAGTTCGCGGCCTTTGCGAAAGCCCTCTTCCACCGTGAGCCACGCTTCCTTCAAGAAAACCTGAGCCAGCGCGACAAACAAACCGATGCAGGCGCCGAGGGCGACAAAGCCGTAGGAACTCGGACTCCAAAGCGATGTGGATGGTTTGCCGACGAACATCGCCGTCCAGGTGTTGTGCAACACGAGTGTGAGGAAGCCACCGATCAGCCCGCCGATGAAGCCGCCGATCAGGCCGTTGATGATCTTGCGAATCGCCCCGCGCGTATCCTGATTTCGGAGCGCGGCAACAGTCACATCGAAAACCCCTATCGACGCCCCGACCAGAAGCCCCGTCGCGGTCCAGCCGAGGACGGTGATGACGCGCTGCGCTGTCGTCCAATCGGCTGGCGTGAATTCGAGCAGGATCTGACTCGTCAAGCCGCCGAAAAGACCGCCAAGACACCCGACTGTAATCGCCACGACTACGCGCGCGAAAATCGTGAAAATGTTGCGCAACGACAGGTTCCAGAGCGAATCCAGCAACCCGAGGCGCTAACGCGACGCAAAGGCCAAGCAGCATGCCCTTGAGGCCTTGTTGTAGGACTGGATGCAGATTGGGCGACAAGAGACGACCCAAAGCCCAGCCGAGGAACGCACCGCAGCCGCCGCACAGCGCACAGTAGTAAATGAAGAGTCGAAACGACATAGCGGATCCTTCATTTCTCAATTTTCAGCTTGGGAAGAGCCTTTTTTAACGCCGCGATGGCAGCATCGGTCGTCTCGGTGTCTTTGAGCGACAGAACTTCGAGATTCGTCAGATCCTTCAATTTTGCTATCCCCTTGTCGGTGACGCTGGTTCCGCTCAGGTCGAGCCCCCGCAGATTTTTCAAGCCTTTGAGAAAGTTCATGCCGTCATTGCTGACGCGCGTCGTGCCGAGGTCGAGCTTGAGGAGACCGGCGAGACCGGCCAAATGCTCGAGCCCGTCGTCGTCAACTTCGGTCAAGCGTAGGCTGAGAGATTCGAGTTTTTTCATCTCTTTGAGATGGGCCAGCGCGGCGGAGGGCACGCGCGTGCTGGTCAAATCCAGGACGACCAGATTCGTCAGCCCCTTGATGTGAGCCAGGCCGACATCGGTCACGGCGGTGCCGAAAAGATCGAGGTTCTGCAGCTCTTTGAGTGGCTTGAGATGGACCAGCCCGAGATCGGTCAAATCGGTCCGGCCGAGCGTGAGCCGGACGACCTTGGTGAATGGTTCGAGGTTGGCGAGCCCGTTATCGGTGATGCGCGTATCGCGGAGCAGAATGGCGACGACCGGTTTCCCCTCTGCTTTGCTGTCGATTTCAACCTTGCCGCCGATCTTCTTGATGGCTGCAAGCGCCGCATCCGGGTCGATCTTTTCCGCCGCCGCGACGCCGCCAACGCCCAAGGCAAACAACACGAACGAGAGCATGAACCGACGCATTGTGGGGGCCCTCTCGAAGAAGCTAGGATCTTATTCGATGATAACTGGTGCGAATCGGTCTGACCAGCAATTCCCCCGGATGGCAATCAGGCGGATCGCTACGCTAATATGAAGAAGTGTGCTTCGATTTCCTTGACTTCGATCAGGAGCGGGCCGTGGCAGTCAACGATGTTCCGAGAGCCGAGCAGTTGGAAACGTTTCCGAATCCAAACCCGGGGCGAGATTACACAATCGAAATCGTGTGTCCCGAATTCACGAGCTTGTGCCCCAAGACGGGTCATCCTGACTTCGGCACCATCACGTTTACCTATATACCAGACCGCTTATGCGTTGAATTGAAGTCACTGAAACTGTATTTGAATCGATTTCGGAACGAGGGAGCGTTTTACGAAACGGTGACGAACCGCTTACTCGATGACTTTGTGTCAGTCTCCCGGCCACGCCGCTGCCAGGTGGTGGGAACCTTTACGCCGCGCGGCGGCATCACGACGACGGTGAAGTGTGTTCACGAAGCGGATTAATAGCCTATCCGAAAAAGGGGACGGGCACCATTCCCGGAACGGCCCGAAGGGTGCTGCGCACAATGGTGCCCGTCCCCTTTGTGCGCCGTGCCAAGGCGTGACTTTTCAGTGGGTGCGAATCCCACCCGGCAACTGGTCGTTCCAGCCGGTAGCAATCGGAGCGGCAGTGGAGGTAACGAAACTGTCGAAGCCTTCGATGGAAAGGGTCGTTTGAGCGACTCCGCGAGCAGGCAGGCCGTAACGTGAGTGAACGCTGAGCAGGCCTCGAAACGGGTAATGTGGTAGCCGACCCAGCAAAGGGATGGGGAAGGCCGCAGACGCGAGGATACAGGGGGAACGACTTTAGCCCCACCCGCGTTGCCACCGGGGTAATGGCGACGGCATGTCGGCATAGGAAAGTTAACGCAACACGGGAAACCCCCTGCGGTGGCAGCAGTGCCAACCGGACGCCCGCGAGGGACAGGCCGGGCCGCTTGGGGTGGCGGAGAGGCTCGTAGTACCGCTGAAGCCGGGTAACGCCGGTGGAGGGAAGGGGCCTTGGTTCAAGGACAGCGTCCGAAGGAAAGAGAGCCAGGAGATTGGTGATGAGCCTAACACCTCCCGATACGGTTCGGAAACTCCAGGAGACGTTGCATGCCAAAGCGAAGAGAGCACCCACCTATCGGTTCTATGCGTTGTACGACAAGGTGTACCGGGCCGATGTGCTGGGCCATGCGTACCTGTGCTGTGCCGCTAACGACGGCGCGGCGGGGGTGGATGGCCAGACGTTCACGGACATCGAGGAGTACGGGCTGGACCGTTGGCTGGGTGAACTGACGGAAGAACTCCGAAACAAAGCGTATCGCCCGCAAGCAGTCCGACGGGTGTACATACCGAAGTCGGATGGCAAACAGCGACCGTTGGGCATTCCAACGATCCGCGACCGTGTCGTGCAGATGGCTGTGTTGCTCGTCTTGGAGCCGATCTTCGAGGCGGACTTGCAGCCGGAACAATTTGCTTATCGGCAAGGCCGAAGCGCTCTGGACGCGATCGAGCAGGTCCAATTGTTGCTAGACAACGGGCATACGGAGATTGTCGATGCGGACTTGAGTGGGTACTTCGATAGCATCCCCCACGCCGAGTTAATGGCATCGGTGAGCCGACGGCTTAGTGACGGGCTACTACTGGCCCTGATCAAAAGCTGGTTGGAGGCACCGGTGGAAGACCTTGGAGATCGTGGGGACAAGCGTCGAACGACTCGCAACAAGGACGAGGGTCGCGGCACCCCGCAAGGGGGCGTGCTCTCACCGCTGCTGGCGAATCTCTACATGCGTCGCTTCGTGCTGGGCTGGAAGACAAACGGGCATGCCAATCGTCTTGAGGCGCGTATCGTCAATTATGCGGACGACTTTGTGATCTGCTGCCGTGGTACGGCTCTTGAAGCCGAGGCGGTGATGCGGCGCATGATGTCGAAGCTGCGGTTGACGGTGAACGAGACGAAGACCCGGGTTTGCCGCTTGCCGGACGAGACGTTTTCGTTTTTGGGTTACACGTTCGGTCGGAACTGGTCGCCGAAGACGGGGCGTAGCTACATCGGTCCCCGTCCGGCCGTCAAGAAGATCCACGGGATCTGTGAGGTGATCCGCGATCAGACCAGCCGAACGTGGCAGTGGTTGTCTTGCCGGGCGTTAATAACTCGCGTCAACAGCCGACTGGTGGGCTGGGCGAACTATTTTTGTCTCGGTAACACGGCCCCGGCCATGAAGCAGGTGATGGCGCACACCTGTCAACGGCTCCGTCAGTGGCTGGGTCGGAAGCACCGCGTGCAGGGTACGGCCCGACAGTGTTATTCGGATCGTTACCTGCGTGAGGACCTGGGATTAGTGTGGCTTCCAGGGCGACCGCGACCTCGCGTCTTGTGAGCGAACGCATGAGTTACCTTGTCCGAGAGCCGGATGCCTTAATAGGGCCCGTCCGGTTCGACGAGCGGGAAGTGGAAACGGGGCATGGCCGGGAGATTGAGGCACCGGCCAACGAAAGGGCCGGATACCGCTGGACTCGACCTAAACCACCGCGCCACTTCTCGACTCTACTTCGTTCGGATAGGCTCTAAGCGATCCGGCCGCAATCATTCTCGCGCGTACTCTTTCACTCGTTGTGGTTTGTCATCGTCAAGCCGCAAGACGAAGACCGGCCGTTTGGGGTGCCGGTCCTTGAGAGACAATGGGCCCGTTACCGTTTCCCATGCTTCCAGTTTCGTGAGGTAATCGCGCAGCGTTGTAGGCGTAATTCCCACCTTCGCGATCGCCTCGATGAGTAAGCGCGTGCCGTCGTAAGCCTGCGCCGCCGCTAGATCGGGCGGCGCGTGCATTTCCTTTTCGTACTTGGCTACAAATTGCTTGCCTCTCTCGCTGAGCGCTTCGACACAGTAAATCGTCGCGCAATAGGCGGTCGGCGTTTTGGTGTGCCTTGGCAGCGCCGATTGGCCCAGGTCGGCCCCTCCATACAGCAACGGCGCTTTGCTTTCCATTCGTGCAGCCTCCTGCCGCAACCGCACGAACGTCGCCGGCTCGGCAGCTAGAAGGACAACGTCGGGCTTCGACTGTAAAAGCTCGGCCAACGGCAGCAATGCGGCGGGCCCCTGAGCCGCGCGGTCGAAGGACCATTCCCCGACTGCGCGATCCCCCGACGCGCGCCATTCCGTAAGGAACGCGGCAGCCAAGGACGCGGCAATCGGATCCTGATTGTCGATCAAAACAGCCGCCTTCTTAGCCTTTATCTCGCTCGCTGCGAATTGTGCCAAAATACGCCCTCGGTAGGTCGACGCTGTTCCGAAAGGGAAAATCGCGTCGCCAAGCGGCAGCTCAAGGATGTCGCCGGGCACGAGCGTCGGCACCCCGGATGGTGCCGCCACGCGAATCATGGTTTCACTCAGGTCAGGATTTAACATCCCCAAGAGAGCAGGCACCCGATTGACCGCGAGCAGCCGAGCGGTCTCGGCCCGCGCGACTTCTCGATCATGACGGTCGTCGACATGGCGTATTTGAAAAGGGCGCCCTTGATACCGGACATTTTCGGTCAGTGCTTCCTCGACCGCGAGCCGCGCTCCTAGCCGTGCTTCCGCGCCGCGAAGCTGATCCGGACCGGTCAATGGAAGCAGCTGCGCGATGAACAGCGGCTCAGGCGGCGTGGCGCCGGTACAGCCGATCGCCGGTAAGAACATCAACGCAATCAGCCAAAATCGCAGGTGTCGCACAAGCCACTCTCTTGGTTATTTCCGTGCAGCTGGAAGCACTGCTCCAGCTGCGCCAACTGATATAACAGGTTCTTGCGCTCCAAATTAACAAATCATTGCTTGACTCATAGTACAAATCTAGATACATTGATCCGACTTAAATAATCTTTTCGGATTGTTCCGGATCGGCGGGCCGCCCAGGCGGCTTCGTCGGCAAAATACGGACACGACCTATTTCGAGCACGACCATTGATCGTGTTAGATAGGCCGCAGGTCCACTCCCTAGTCTTTTCCGTACTTTCGGTAGTTAAGTATTTGCAACACCGACTTCATCTCGATTTTTCTTCATGGAGGTGTTCGTGGCTTTTCTTACCCTGATGTCTCGCGTCTCCACTCGACCCATCGCCCACGGCCGTCTTTTCGGTCGACCCAATTTGGAGGAGCTTGAGTCACGGGCGCTGTTATCCACGTCAGGCGGCTTGACGGCGATGCCTCTTTACACCGCGACGCCCGAATTCGGACCCGGAAGTAATGGTTACACACCGGCACAAATCCGACATTTCAATCGTATTGATCAAACCACTCTCACTGGCCAAGGCGAAACGATTGCCATCGTGACCGCGTTCGATGCGCCGACGATCGTTAACGATCTCGAGGTTTTTGATCGAACCTTTGGTTTGCCAGGTCAAAGTAGTGCCGACATTGGGTCCGTCTTTACAAAACTAAATCAATCTGGTCAGGCCGGCAATTATCCTCCCACGAGTCGCGATTGGGCGGGTGAGGCGGCCCTCGACGTCGAATGGGCCCACGCCATTGCGCCTGGAGCCAAAATCGTTCTTGTTGAATCCAATACAGATAATTTTCCCGATTTGATGTCCGGCGTAAATACGGCCCGCAACTTGGCGGCGGTCAACGTCGTCTCGATGAGCTGGGGTGGCACGGAATTCACGGCCGAGACGGCCTACGACTCGATTTTGACAACGCCCGCCGGCCGCAACGGCATCACCTTTATCGCCTCGTCGGGTGATACCGGTGCGGGTGTTATTTGGCCCGCCGTATCTCCAAACGTCCTCTCCGTCGGCGGCACCACGCTGTACGGCAACGGCAATGAAATCGCCTGGAGCGGCAGCGGCGGCGGCGTCAGTCAGTATGAAACAGAGCCGGGTTACCAAAGCAATGAGCAGCAGACGGGCAAACGTGCCGACCCCGATGTCTCTTTCAACGCCGATCCATCTACCGGTGTATCGGTATACAACTCTTACGGCGGCGGCGGTTGGACTGTCGACGGCGGCACGAGCGCCGGTGCCCCCCAATGGGCCGGCATCATCGCGCTCGCGGACCAATTCCGCGGCTACTTCGGCATGAGTTCGATCGCCAACGCCCAGGCCTTTCTGGCCAATCTTTCCGGGGCCTATTTCCGCGACGTCACCTACGGCTCCAACGGTGCCTACAGCGCCAACACCGGTTACGATTTGGTAACGGGCCGAGGCAGCCCGCAAGCCGACTGGATCGCCTATGCGTCGGCGTACATTCCCTATATCAATTTCGGCGGCAGCTGGGCCAACGGCACTGGCCCTAGTTCGGGCGGCGCCGGCGGGACCGGCGGCGGTATGGTAATTTCGCAATCACCCGTCGCATCGGAATCGGTGGGAATCAACGCTCTTGTGTCCGCACTCGGCCCAATCAATGTGAAACCAATCCAGACTGACCTGGAATTTCGAACCGATGCAATCTGGGCCAATGATATCGCTCCCAACGGCAATGCTATCCTCGCCAACGGTGCGCTGGCGAACATGAATTTCTCGGCGCACAACGCAACTTATAACATGCACGCGACAACCGACAACAGTACCGGAGATTTCTTCGCCATTCCCTACTCGTCTATCTAAGCGAGTGAGTGGAACGATCTCTCGCAATGTGCCGTAAATGGCACCAACGTTGACAGCGATCAAACCCTTCGCTACTGTAGCGATGTCGAAAGAAATGGGGCTGTGGCGCAGCTGGGAGCGCGTCTGAATGGCATTCAGAAGGTCAGGGGTTCGAACCCCCTCAGCTCCACTTGAATAAATAGGTATAAAGTCAGAAAAGTCGCCGGTCTGGCCGACTTACGCCGTCAATTTTGAATCGTACACATCCCGTTCGTTCTTGACTCATCGGGCCCGGTGACTCATTGAGCCGGATCGCCAATATGCACATGATGCCTTATTCCGCCGCGGTTCTAGATTTGATCCAGGCCGATCGACTGCCGCCGCTTGGTCCCGGTACTCCCGACATCGCGCTGAAGGCGAAGCTATCTGCGTTGACGATTGACTCGCTTTTCCCCTCTCAAAAGGTGACCAACAGCGCCGCGGCTCGTTGCTGCTTGTCAGGCTTATGGCTCTTGCATAACTTTCTTGATGAATCGCACACGCTCAGCCAGGAGATCGACTCGGCCGAGGGCAGTTTTTGGCATGGTATCATGCACCGGCGCGAGCTGGACTATAGCAATGCGAAGTATTGGTTCCGTCGCGTAGGTGCGCATCCGATCTTTCCCGCGCTGGCCCGAGAGGCGGCGAACTTCGGCTACCTGACCAAGGCAACCTCGTGGGATCCGTTTGCCTTCGTCGATAAGTGCCAGGAATATGGCAGCACGGGAAACCCAATGGAAGTTGTGTGTCAAAAAGTGCAACTTGCGGAATGGAAGCTACTGTTCGGCTGGTGTGCCGATCAAGCGATCAAATAAGGCTTAGAGGGTCTTTATCAAGTCCCACGCGCCGTTTTTCGTGGACAAGGCTACTCTTTTATTTGGCAAGGGTGGAACGGAGTATGCTTGGCAAGCGCTCACGACTCAAGCCGTAAATCTTTTATTTCTATAGACTTGAGACAAATATCACCAAGTTGATAATCATTAGCCAGACGACCACCCTTGCCAAAGTAGATTTGGCATGGCAAGGGTAGTCCCGCCGGGGGTGGGCGTAATAAACACCATCTCAGGCTTGTTCCGGGCTCCCTTCGGCCTGCAATTCGGGGAACACGTCCGGCGACATGCCTGCATCGCGAATATGCTCGGACAGTTTCTTCGTGCCCGAGAAGCGAAAGTTCGCAACCTGCTGCTCGCTGATTTGCAGAAACGCCGCCACGTCGCGATTGGGCCAGCCTTTAACCCAAAGCAATTCCAAAACCTTGAGACGCAAAAGATCGCCCTTATCTTCGAGAGAGCGCAGAATCTGGCTCAGACCACGTGTCAGGGCGGCGCTTTCCAGTTCTTTTCGTTCACCACTGCGAGCGCAGCTGGAGGCGCCGGGATTGTGGTCAAGCTGCTGGTTAATGAGATCGCCGCTGTCAGAGAGAGACTTGAGAGGGTGGCGGCCTGTGCGCCGCAGATGATCCGTAAGTTTATGCGAAGCGATTGTGAAGAGATACGTTTGCAGCTCGCGGCGATCATCGAAGTTTGGCAGGCTGTTATAAAAACCAACAAACGTCTCCTGAACTACGTCTTCGCTCGACGCGCGATCGCGAAGCCGGCGATGGACGAACGCCAACAATCGACCTTCGTAGCGGTTGACCAAAGTCTCCCACGCACGCTCATCGCCGTCGCGGATCTGCTGAATCAGCAATCGATCGCTTTCCGATGGCATGGGATAGCCGCCGTGGTAGAGGATGTATTTCTACCAACGATCATATCGGCGCCACCGGGTCGAAGGCAACAGGACGCGAAACCGATCGCTTGGCCGCGAGCCGGTAGGCGAGCGCTGTGGTGTAACGCTTTTTCCATTAGCGCTACCAAACAGCACTCGCCTACCGGCTCGCGGCCAAACGATCGGTATTAGGTCGAAGCGCGTTACATATTGTCGCGTTTCTCTTCGACCAGCGTTCGTATGCGCTCGGCCAAGAGAGCTACGTCGAACGGTTTCTTGAACGATTCGTTGAAGCCGAACTGCGTGAGGGTCTCAGGGGCCGCTTCGTCTTCGCTGGCGAGAGCAATGATCTGCGTGGCCTCATATTGGGTGTTTCGGCGCAGATTTTGCGCGATCTGTAGGCCTTCGCTTCGGCCCATCGCCAGGTCGATGACGATGGTGTCAGGGTGGAAGCTCTCAGCTTGAATGCCAGCCTCGAAGCCGGAGTTGGCGACTTCGTAGCGGAACTCTTCATCGTCCGGCAGGAGTTCCTTGACGCGATTGATGAAGAGTGGCTCGGCGCCGATGATGAGGATCTTGTGCCATCCCTCTTCTTCCAATTCGCCGAGCGGCATGCCGTATTCTTTGAGGAAGCGAATAAGGGCTTCGCGGGGAATGCGGCGATCTTGGCTGCCCGGAATGCGGTAGCCGCGGAGGCGGCCAGAATCGAACCATTTGCTCACGGTGCGAGGCGCGACTTTGCAGATCTTCGCGACCTGACCGGTGGTGAAGACTTTTCGGTTCATCGCAAGTTCTCCCTCTCTGTTCGATAGCTGAGTCTGCCGCGAGATGCGCGATTGCGGGCGCGCACCCCGGGTGCTGGTCCAGCCCGAGCCTCAGTCCCACGGGAATAGGACAAGGCAGGGACGGGGGTAGGTAGGCCGTCGTGTTCCGGAGGAGGATCAATCCCGATCCGGCGGGAACGAAGCCAAGCTAATGGGCCGCCCTGGACCGAACACCGGCCGGGGCCCAACTAACGGTAAGAGCCGGGTATCTTGTTTGCCGCGGCTAATGGGATAAATCGGCAAGATACATACCCGAGGATGAGAAATAGACCACAGCTTGGGGAAGTTCTGCCGATTTGCAATCCTCTGCCCTTTCCGCCCCTTACCCCGGTTGCCCCGAGGAAGGCGCGGACGCGGACAGGGGCGAAGGCACGGCGCATCCGTTGTGTCGCGATGATGAGGCTCCTGTGCGCCTAACCCCTCGCTGCCGCTCTGATTCTAAGGGCGCGGACCAGCGCTAATGTCAAAAATAATTCATTTTTTTCGATTTTCAATTGAGTTTGGAAAGATAATGGTATTGGAGTAAATTAGGGAAGCCGCTTCTTGCTATAAATGGGCATTGGAAAGAAAAGTTCCAAGACCTGGAGGCCCCAGTGATCGAGAGTCCCCCCTTCTTACGTGATGTACGCGCCGTGCTGTTCGACTTCGATGGCACATTGGCCGATAGCTATGCCGCCATTACGGCGAGTGTCAATTATGTGCGCTCGCTCTACCAGATGCCGCCGCTGTCAATTGAAGAGGTTCATAAATACGTCGGGCGCGGGGCAGCCGACCTTTTACATCGCACTGTCGGTCAGGGCGATCCGCAAGCGAATGCCGACGCGTATAAAGCTCACCACCCTACCGTTATGCTCCAAGGCACGCATCTTCTACCGGGCGCGGAAGCGGCGCTGCGGTTTCTCAAGCAGCGCGGCATCAAGCTGGGCGTCTGCAGCAACAAACCAATTGAATTTACGCGCGATTTGCTCACCTACCTTGGAATCCGAACGCTCCTTGACGTCGTGCTCGGGCCGGAAGAGGTCGCCCATCCGAAGCCGGCGCCGGATATGGTCCTCGAAGCGCTCGCGCGTTTGCACGTAGCCGCAAACGAGGCACGGTACATCGGAGACATGACGATTGACATCCAAACGGGTCGCAGTGCAGGCGTGGCAGTTTGGGTCGTCACCACCGGTTCGGATACTGAGGAAACATTGCGGGCTGCGCGGCCCGATCGGTTAATGCATTCACTGGCAGAGATAGAGGAGGGTGGCGAGTAAAGGGAGGTATGAATAAAACAAATTTGGTCTCATCAGCCCCAAGCGCAAGCGCGGGGTTCTTTGGCTCTGCCCCCCGCATGCGCTTGGGGCTGATGAGTTTAACGCTTCGGGCTACTGAGACCGACGATTAATACTTGCAAAGCATTAACTTCTGGAGTCCTCTTACCCGCACCTATGCACGCATTACCCGAAACCCCGATCGACGCCCTTGGCCCGTTGATCCAGGAAACGGTCATCGTCGAAAAGCGATCGTTTCTGATCGGCAGGCCGAGCGACTCGGACAAGCTGCTGGACCATCCTGAAATTCAAGCGGCATTTGAAAAAGATGAATACATGCCGTATTGGGCCGACCTCTGGCCGGCGGCGCGGATGCTGGCGAAGTACCTTGTGAAGCAAAACTGGCCACCGCGATTGAGCGCCCTTGAGGTCGGCTGCGGCCTCGGGCTGCCCGGCATCGTGGCGCTCGCGCTAGGTATGCGCGTCACCTTTAGTGATTACGATGTTACAGCCCTGCGCTATGCCGCCGACAACGCTCGCGCTAACGGCTTCAACGACTTCGAGCTTCTGCCGATGGATTGGCGGAAGCCGCCGGCCGATCGGCGTTTTTCGCTCATCCTCGCAGCCGATCTGATTTACGAGATGCGCAATGTCGCCCCGCTGGTCGCTCTCATCAAGCAGCTGCTGACTCCGGAGGGCGTTTGTCTGTTGACCGACCAAGACCGCGTGCCGTCGCACGTACTCCGCGATACGCTGACGGCAGAGGGAATGCCATTTACAACACAGATGTTGCGAGCCGGGGAACCCGGCGGCAGGCGTGTTAAAGGCACGCTTTATCGCATTACGCAGCCGACTTAGCTTTTTGAGCCCGATTTTTCTTCGTCAGGATGCACATGAACCGACAGAATCCGCTCTTTTCGGCTCTTGGCCGCATCCCTAGCGGTATCTTCATTGTGACCGTTGGCCACGGGGAAAACGCAACCGGAATGCTTGCAAGCTGGGTGCAGCAATGTTCATTCGATCCGCCGCTCCTAAGCATGGCCGTCGCGCGAGATCGCCCGGTAAACACGCTTTTGGTCGACGACGCGCCGTTTGTGGTCCATATCCTCGCCGAGGATCAGACCGACCTGATCGCCCATTTTGGCCGTGGCTTCGCGCCGGGGGAGCGAGCATTTACCGGACTGGAGATAACGGAGTCGAGTGGTTCCGTTCCGATCCTAAAGGAATCTTTAGCCTATCTGGATTGTCGCGTTGCAGGCCGCTTCGCACCCGGCGATCACGACATAATCATCGGACGAATTGAGGCGGGCGGCGTCCAAAACGATGGTAAACCGATGATTCATGTACGAAAACAGGGCTCGCATTATTGAAAGCCAGCTTAGAGCGCTCAAATTCTCAGAATATCGCGGAATTACAGTCGCTTCATTAAGGCCTATTTACACTCTTTGTACTTGCGAATGGCCAAGGGTAAGGCATAGGATTGTGACATCGCATTCGCCAGTCTGAGATTGTGGGACGGAAAAATCTTTCCATCTTCCCATTCTCAATCGGCATATCACTATGTGAGGAGTGGCTCTATGGTATTTTCGTGGTTCTTCCGCAGCGGAAGATTAGCAACGACGTCGGCGGCACGGGCAAGCCGCTCAAGCTATGCAAAGCCCCTGAGTTTCCGCCCGCGGCTTGAAGGTCTTGAGGAACGCACGGTTCTCAGCACCGCGAGCCTGTCGCCTCTGACGGCGACCACGGCCACACACTTCTTCCTTATGGCACCGGAAAACACGACAGTCGGCCAGTCGTCGCCGCTGAGCATCGTGGCTTTGGATGCGTCGAACCATGTCGTGCCAAGCTACACGGGCACCGTCACCTTGACGAGCACAGACAGCGCTGACACTCTGCCGGCGAGCTACACATTCACTGCGGCCGATCATGGCCGACATTTCTTTAAGCTCGTAACCGGGGCGACTGGCAGCGACACGATCACGGCGACGGATACGACGACCAGCTCGATCACGGGCAGCGTCACGGAGACGGTCAATGCCGCTCCTGTCGTAACGCATTTCGATGTCGTGACGCTCGGCCGGAATGTCATTACGGGGCAGGCCACGTCCATCGCAGTCGTCGCTCTCGACGCCTCGAATCATCCGGTTGCTAGCTACACCGGAACCGTCGCTTTGACGAGCACGGATAGCGCTGACACACTGCCGGCGAGTTATACATTCACCTCCAGCGATCATGGCGCACACGTCTTCAGCGTGACGCCCGGAGCTGTGGGCAGCGACACGATTACGGCTACGGATACGGCAACCAGCACGATCACCGGCACTGATACTGTGACCGTCGCCGCCGCTCCCGTCGTGACGCATCTCCAGGTGATGGCGCAAGGCCGAAACGTCTTCACCGGGCAGGCGACATCAATCGTCGTCGTCGCTCTTGACGCTTCCAATCATCCAGTCGCGGGCTACACCGGTACCGTCGCGCTGACGAGCACCGACAGCGCCGACACACTGCCGGCGAGCTATACGTTTACCGCGGCCGATCATGGCATGCACACGTTTAGCCTGACTCCAGCTGCGACAGGCAGCGATACGATCACTGCGACTGACAGCGCCACCAGCACGATCACCGGTTCGGCCACGGTTTCCGTGACTGCCCCCGCTACGGTCACCCATTTGAAGGTGATTACTCTCGGCAACAACGTTTACTCCGGCCAAGCGACCTCCGTCGCTGTTATCGCGCTCGATGCCTCGAACCACCCGGTCGCGGGTTACTCGGGGACGGTCACTCTCACGAGTACGGATTCGAGCGATAAGCTGCCGGCTAGCTACACGTTTACTTCAAGCGATCACGGTTATCACGTCTTCAGCCTGACACCCGGCGCGAGCGGGAGCGACACGATTACCGCGACCGATAAGACGACGAGCACGATCACCGGCACTGCGACGGTGCAAGTCTCCACTCCAGCCGTGGCAACACATTTCGAGGTCGTGGCTCTGACCAACAAAGTGTCGACCACCAAGCCGACCGAAGTCGCCGTGGTCGCGCTTGATGCCTCGAACCATATCGTTACCGGTTACGGTGGCACCGTAGCCATCACGAGCAGCGACACGGGCGCGACGCTACCGGCTAACTACACCTTCAGCTCGAGCGATCATGGGTTCCACATATTCCAGGTGACGTTCTCAACGTCGGGCACGCCGACAGTGACCGCTACCGATACGACTACCGGCACGGTCACGGGCACCGTCACCGTGGGCGCTTCCGGCTCGACTGGGTCGGGGCTACTACAGACTATTCTCGGCTTCGCAAATGGCTTCTTGCCGCCCATTGGCAATGGCGGCCCCGGCAATAACGGCGGGTTCGGTGGCTTCGGCGGTTTTGGTGGGTTCGGCGGGTTCGGCGGCTTTGGCCAATCGAACGATAACTTCGTGCCGCCTCCTCCAGACGCGACGCTGACGACGTTCTCGGCCGTTTCCGCGACGAACGATTGATTTACCAGGCGCCACTTCGGGTTGTTAGACCGCGACTTGAAAGGGAGTGCTGTTTGCTAGCGCCATTAGACGGCGCTCACCGCGAGTCCCCGTTGTGGAACGGTTTTCTGACCGTTCCACAACGGGGACTCGCTTTTTTACATGCGCAAATTGAGTTATATTGTGGCTAAGCGAGGTCGTATTTTTTGGTGCCGAATGAATGACAAGCTCCTGATTCCTCCCTACCACCTACGCCTCGACCGCCGTGCCTGGCTACGCTGGGCGGCGGCGACTGCGATGGCTAGTGGCTTGCCTGGCTGCCAGCGCACCTCGGTTTCCGAAGACGGCACCGAAACCATGCGCTTCCCAGGCAAGGTCGCGATGCGGGTCATTAACAGTCGACCGCCCTGTCTAGAGACCCCCCAGCGTTATTACCGCGAGGATTTGACGCCAAACGAGGCCTTTTATGTACGCTGGCACTTGCAACTTATTCCTACCACTATCGACACGCGCTCGTGGCGGCTCAAGGTTGATGGTCATGTCGACAAGCCACTAGAAATTGCGCTCGATGAACTCAAGCGGATGGAGCCGACCTCCATCGTCGCCGTTAGTCAGTGCTCCGGCAATTCGCGCGCTCTTTTCAATCCTAACCTCACCGGTGCGCAATGGGGTAACGGCGCGATGGGCAATGCCCGTTGGACCGGCATTCTGCTGAAAGACCTGTTGGCTAAAGCCGGGCTCAAGGCGGGCGCCGTGGATGTTATCTTCGCTGGGCTGGATCGCGCCGGGCCTCCTTCGGTCCCCGACTTTGTCAAGTCGCTACCGATCGACGAAGCGCGGCGACCCGACATTCTTCTCGCTTACGAAATGAATGGCCAACCATTGCCTCTATTGAACGGTTTCCCGCTGCGCCTCGTCGTGCCGGGCTGGTATGCTACTTACTGGGTCAAAGCGCTCTCCGATATCCGGGTGCTGCCAAACCAATTCGAGGGCTATTGGATGGCCAAAGCGTATCGCATTCCGGCAACGCCAAACGCCCTTGAGGAACCTGCGAAGTTGGCAGAGAAGACCGTGCCGATCAATCGTATGAATGTGCGGTCGTTTTTCACGATGGCTGAGCCGAATCTAACTGCCCAGGTTGGGAAGGCTGTCGATCTCCAGGGCATCGCCTTTGATGGCGGCGCGGGTATCGAAAAGGTCGAGGTCTCGACCGACAGCGGCGCGAATTGGGCTGAGACGAAGCTGGGTGCTGATCTGGGCCGGTATTCGTTTCGCCGTTGGCGCTGGAGCTGGCGGCCAGCGGAGCGCGGCGAACAAATCCTGCATGTTCGCGCGACTAGTACGAGCGGCGAAACTCAGCCCGCGACGGTCGGCTGGAATCGGGCCGGCTTCATGCGAAACGTTATCGAGACAATGAAGGTGACAATTGCCTGAAACAATTGAGAGGCCGACGTCCGGTTTGCGTCAATGGCTTTGGCCAATCGCCACGATTTTGCTCCTCATCGGCGCTGCCGTGGTATCGTGGTATGGCACCGCGACGGCCGCACGCGCGCCAAGGCGGCTGGAAGATTACATAGCTGAGGTCGTTTTCGGACCGATTCGTCGAATCGAGCTGCCAGGCGATGACCCCGAATGTCCGCCCGGGCCACATAGGGAGGAGTTCCAGACGGCGTGTACCGTCTGCCATTCCACGCGCCTCGTATTCACGCAGCCACTATTTCCGACGAAGAAGTGGACAGAAGTAGTCAAGAAAATGGTCGCCACTTATGGCGCGCCTCTCGTGCCGGCGGAAGAAGAACACATCGTCGCCTATCTCAGCGCCGTGCATGCTCCGCGCGGGAAATAGGCGCTCGCGTGGCCGCGGCGATCTGTGTCAATCGATCGTGTACTTGTTGAATCGTTTCCGCCAACGTCGAGGTGCCGGCGGTCAAGCCGATGGCCTCGTAGCCATCGAACCAATCGGGGTCCAGTTCTTCGGCGTTCTGGACGTGAAAAGCGGCCCGGCCGCGCTGACGGCATCGGTCCACCAGGCGGCGCGTGTTGTGCGAATGGCTGCCGCCGACCACGACGACGGCTTCGACCTGGTCGAGTAATTCATTCAGCGACTCCTGGCGATCTTTGGTCGGCTGGCAGATCGTATCCACCCAATGAATCCTGGCTTCCGGATTGCAAACTTCGATTCGCCGGCGAATGGCCGCGGCCTCGTCGCAAGGAAACGTTGTTTGACAGACGATGCCTATATCGGCATAGGGGTACCGTTGAACCGACTCGACGGAAGGCGCGACGGTGAACGAATCGAGGTCGCCCGAAATGCCCTCGACTTCGACATGATGGGGATGTCCGACGATGATTACAAAGGCGCCGGATTGGGCCAATTGTTGGGCGGCGCGATGCACGCGAGCCACCAGCGGGCAGGTCGTGTCTATCAACGTTTTGCCGGCCTGCGTGAGTTCCTTGCGACGACTGGCACTGATGCCATGTGCCGTGATGACGACACGCTGCGCGTCTGGTAGTTCCTCGCGTTTGGTCTCCGCCAGCTGCTGAAATCCTCGTTCTTGCAATCGCTGCAGGACGATTTCATTGTGGACCAATTCGCCGTAGATCGCGACCGATTGGGGCTGGTCGATTTCTTCGAGCGCCTGGAGCGCGTCGCGAACGCCAAAGCACATCCCCGCGGACGAAGCTCGGATAATTTTCATGACTGGCTCCTCGGAATTCTCAAATCAACTACTACTACAAATAGATTTGCAACGCAAAGTAAAGAAGCAAGAGAATAGCCGCCTCAGCCGGTCGTACCCTCTGGCTGAAAACCGGAGGGAGTTGAACGAGAGCCCTGCCGAGTCGTGCTCTCTGTTTGCGCTTGCCTCGCAGCCGCAGCGGCGTCGGCCACGACGCGTTCAAGCTCAGCGATATAGGTCAGCAAGCGCTCTCTCCCCAAATCGGTGAGCCGGCACAGGGTCTGTGGCCGCTTGTGCTCAAAGCGCTTCCAGATCTCGACGAGTTTGGCCTCTTCGAGCGTCTGCAAATGTCGGCTGAGGTTACCATCGGTGAGAGAGCAGAGATCTTTCAAATCGCCGAAGATCAGGCCGCTCGGATGGGCCGCTAGCGACGCCAAGATCCCCAACCGGGCCTTTTCGTGGATCGTCCGATCGAGCCCTTCATAGGCATAGCGCCCTGCCTCGCCTAACGCGGTTGGCAGCGCTGGCGGTTCGGTTTTCTTGCGTGTCATTGGGCTTCACCGACTCGCTCCCTCTCCGAGAGCAACAAGACGGCGGCCCCAAGCAACTGACCGACGCCGAACAGCAGAGGCATCTGCCAGGGCGACAAAGCATAGGGCCCACTGGCGACGGATAGCATAGTCAAGCCGGCGCCAAGGTAATAAACGGCGACGCCGAAAATAGCGGGCGGCAACAAGCGCCAGGACGCCAAAATTCCCATGCTAAACAAAATGGCCCACAAGCCAGGAAGCGCCCACGCGACTTGCGGTTGCCAGCGCGCCAGGACGATCGTGAGTAGCGCCCCGGCGACCACACAAGGCAGGAACTGCCCGAGAGCCAAATAAGTCGTCTCTCGATGCAAAAGGCCTGAAGACTTGCGATACCGTAGCCACACGTCACCATAACAAATCGCACTACTGACCAAGGCGACAGACACCCACAATGTGAGAAACCGCGGCAACTGTTCCATCGGCTCGACGATCAACACGGCCTGGAAAGCACCCCCGCGATCGCCAGGAACCCGGAAATCGCGCTGGGCGCTGCGGTACCCGCGAAAGCGCTCGCTCCGCGCCAATTGCAGACGAATGTCGGAAATTTGTCGCAGCGCTTCCTGCAGCTTCATAATTCTCGCTCCGCGTGCGATTACAAATAATGGCGCGGGACTTTCCAGGCCAATTACTTTGTGTGGCAAAGTATAGCATGGATTCGTCAGGAAGCAAGTGCAATTCGAAGGAGTAAAGCGCGGGAGAAGGTCCGAGAACCAGTCGCTTGCGCTTTGAGCTGGTAGCCGACCCCGCGCTAGGCGTTGGTGGGCCGACGTGTCAGCGTTTTTCGCGCTTGTAGGTGACTAGGAATAGTTGCGTTTCGGCTTTGGTCTTGAAGTCCGTGGGGTGGCTCTTGCCGCTGAGGTCGTAGCAGACCTTCAATGTGTCGCCGTTGAGTTCGTAGATGGCGAGGATGGTTTTGCCCTTGTTCGGGCCTTCGGTGCCGCTGATGTCAAGAGTCTTCGGCTTCGCTGATGGGTTCAGCTTGACGGTTCCCTTGTCCGGCTTGTCTCCGACAGTCACGGTGTAGGTGTCGTCCTTGATAACGAGCTTGATGGACTTGCGGACCTCGTCCGGAAACTTGTCGCCCGCGAGTTCGGCAGCCGTTGCGAGCCAGGTGCCTTGCATGGCGTCGGCGTCTTTGGGATCGGCACACCAGGCGGCCGACGAAACTGCGAGCATGAGATTGAGTGCGACCAACAATTTGAGAAACATCCAAAAATCCTCCGCAAAAGGGACGAACAAGTAGCAAACCAAACCGCCCCCTCTTTATATAGCCCCCGGCTCGCCGGGGGAGCAACCCGCCCTTTCCCGTCATGACGATCAACTACGCAGACAAAAAACGAGTCTATTTTCGATAAAATAAGGCCGTCGACTTGACGCGTTGGGGGTAACCGGATCGAGTTTTGCGTAGACTTAGAGCCAATCCGAAAAAGGGGTCGGGTACCATTGCCGGAACGGCCCGAAGGGTGCTTCGCACAATGGTACCCGACCTGCTCTGTAGAAAACCCCCAGCTGCACCGTCAATTGAGCCGTATAATGCATTATGAGCACTACAACCAAATCGCCAATTGCCGTGGCGCAGCGGGCTTTGACCGTCGCTCGCACGACGTTGCGCCCCTTTGCCAACCGCTTCAGCCCCAAACGGTACACTCAACACCAACTCTTCGCTTGCCTGACTCTCAAAGTCTTCTTCAAGACAGACTACCGCGGCATCGTCCAACTCCTGCGCGATCTCTCGGACCTCCGGCAGGTATTGCACCTAACACACATTCCGCATTTCACCACGCTTCAAAAGGCCAGCGTACGCCTCCTTCGACGGCCCCGCGCTCGCCGACTGCTGCACGCCACGGTGCGTCGTTTTCAGGGCCGGCGCACGCGCGTGCGGCGCGCCGCCTTTGACTCGACCGGCATGGATTGCGGTCACGCCAGCCGCTATTTCATCCGGCGACGCAGCCACGGGGCCACCAAAACGCAAATCGTTCGCTACAAACGCTTTCTGAAGCTGGAATTAAGCGTCGATACCGACACACATCTCATCTTGGGCGTCGCTACCAGTCGGGGACCGCACCCCGATGTTGATCGCTTCGTCGGCCTTATGGACGAGACCTTGGTCACCGCCCGGCCGGAGCGAATCGTAGCCGACGCGGGCTATGATTCGGAGCCGAACCACCGTTACGCACGAGAGAGACACGGTGTGAAATCGTTCATGCCGGCCAGCCACGGTCGCCCAAGTCGCAATCCGCCGACGGGACGATACCGGAGGCAGATGCGTCAACGCTTGGACAAGATGCATGGTGGCTATGGCCAACGTTGGCAGGTCGAAACGGTGAACTCCATGATCAAGCGACGCTTAGCGACTTCGGTTGCGGGCCAAGGTTTTCCCAGTGAATCTCGAGATGGATGGTTACTTGCGCTGACGCTAAACCTGATGCTGGATCGGTCCAAATGAGGGTTTTCTACAGAGCATACCCGACCCCTTTTTCGGATTGGGGCGCTGTAGGTACTAAGTCCCACCCCTGGCCTTCTCTCGAGGTATCCATGAAACTTCGACTTGTCATCTTGTCTGTGATTCTGATTCTGAGTTGCATCACCCCATTACCATCTGCTGCCCCCGTCGCCAATCCATTCGAAGGCACCTGGAAGCTGTCCTATCTCGAAGTAAATGGCAAAGAGGATTCGCTCCCGTCCAAGTCGCCAATCTGGGTCATTAAAGGCGATAAAATTTTGTATGGCGGCGAAGAGCTGGGGACTTTCACAGTCGACACGACGACGTCTCCCAAGACCATCGATTTGAAATTCGCTTCCCCCAAACGGACCTACGAGGGAATCTATACCGTCGAGAAGGACGCCTGGAAGATTTGCGTCAATAACAAGACGGAAGGGGTCAAGGAGCGGCCTCATCTTTTCTCGACCGAGGGCAAAGAAAATTGGAGGCTGTTGATCTTCCAAAAGGAAGACAAAGCGGAGGCAAGCGCGCCCGATCAACTGCCCGGATTCGTTGGCATGATGATTTCGGTTGACGCAGATACGAAGGAGGTGCGCATCATGGCCGCGCTCAAGGGCAGTCCAGCCGAGAAAGCAGGGCTTAAGAAAGA
This sequence comes from uncultured Planctomycetaceae bacterium, assembly GCA_963790585.1. Taxonomy (GTDB): domain Bacteria; phylum Planctomycetota; class Planctomycetia; order Gemmatales; family Gemmataceae; genus CAWBOY01. The sequence goes on along the minus strand of CAWBOY010000006.1, from coordinate 1,041,696 downwards.
CGACGTCCTCGTCAAGGTCGGAGGCGTCGAGGCGACTGACCTCCAAGCGGTGGTCAAGGGTATTCGGAATCTTACACCGGGTACAGAGCTAAGCCTGCAACTCAAGCGCGACGGCAAGGAGTTGGATGTCAAACTTAAAGTCGGCGTCATGCCGTTTATTCTGTTGGACTGAAAAAAGGGACACCCTTCCCCGGGGGAAGGGAAGGGTGCCGTTGTAACGGGAGTTTGGAGTTGGGTTGGAGGGGATGCGAGCGGGAGTTTTCGGGTCCAGTCGGACGGCGGTGGGGGAAACCGCCGTCCTCTTCCGTCGGCCGATTGGCTGGGTTCGCCGGGGGGACAGCGATTTACCAGTGGGTCCGGCCTAATTCATTCACGTCCTGATTCGTGGCCATCGCTAACGCTCCGCCCATTGGGGGAAACGGGTTGAGGCGTTCGGGGGTTGTCGCGGCGGTCTCGTTTGAGGACACTTTTCTATTAATGCATCAACCGTGCCAGTGATGAATCTCGCCAATCCCCGGCGATGGTCAAGAACACATAAGTAGTTATTTTTATTGCCTTTACGAAATGAAAAAAAGAGTGGACGTTCGGACCGAGCGGCGAAAATGCCTCGGCCCTTTTGTAATTTTCACCCTTGGTTTGTAAGACATGCGTGAACCTTCCGCTTGTCCGCCTGGAGAATCGCCATGAGCGCTGACACGCTTGCAGACACGCTCTATAACGAGATCTGCAAAATCCCTTTGATCGACCCCCATTCGCATATCGATCCGCATAAGCCAACCTCGAAGAGCATCGATGATATCCTGGGCTACCATTATTACACGGAGCTGGCTCACTCTGCCGGGATGAGTCAGGCGCCCTTGTCCGCTTCCGTGCCGCCCCGCGAGCGGGTCCGCGCTATCTTGGCACACATGGATAGATTCGACAACACGGCCCAGTATGCCTGGTTTCTCGAGATTGCTCGTACCTTCCTTGGTTTCTCGGGCGAGCGCCTCAGTGCCGCCGATGCGGACCATTTGTTTGATGCATCAGAACGGCTCATGGCCCAGCCCGATTGGGAAGCTCAGGTTTTTAAACAGTCGAACCTCGAAAAGGTGTTTCTCACCAATGAATTCGACGATCCCCTGACGGGTTTCGATACGACGCGCTATGTCCCATGTCTGCGCACCGACGCGCTGGTCTTTCGCTCTGGCCACCGGGAGGTCCGCGAACGCCTGGCCAAGGGCGACCGGCGTCGAAGTGGGTGATGGTATCAGCCTCAAAAAGGCGATTCACAAGTTATTTGAACATTTCGTTTCGAAGGGAGCCAAGGCTTGTGCCATCTCGCTGCCGCCTGACTTTTCGCCCTGTTCGGTATCGGACCCCGACGACCCGCGCTTTGTCTTCTGGACCCTTGCCGAGTATTGCCGCGAGTTCGGCCTACCGTTCGATCTCATGATCGGCGTCAATCGCCGCATTTATCGAAATGGCGTCTACCAAGGTCAGGATCTCTACGATCAGCGCACGTCGCTAATCCAATATGCGGAGCTATTCAACGCCTTCCCTGAAGTGACATTCCCCATTTCCGTACTGACAAGTGTGCAAAATCAGGAGCTGGCAAGCTATAGCTGGATATTTCCCAATGTAGTGACCAGTGGCCATTGGTGGTATTCCAACATCCCCGCCTATATCACCGTGGACACGCGTGCCCGCCTCCAGGCAGTGCCGAAGACAAAACAGATCGGCTATTACAGCGATATGTATAAACTGGAGTTCGGCCTGCCCAAGTTCAACATGTATCGCCGGATTCTCGCGAAAGTTTTGGCGGAGGATTTCGTGCGTTCAGGAGCGACAACAGCGACCGGGGCGATCGATCTGGCGCGGCACCTGTTGCGGGATAATGTGAAGCGGATATTTAAGGTGTGAATTGACGCCTGGACCTAAATTGTAACTGAGTGTATTTGAATGAAATACCTACGCTTCAGGTCTGGACAGTCCAAGTGCGGCGGCTCTACTTGGGAGGATCTTTCAGCCCGTTGCTCGGAGTAATTGCCCCACGAACGCCAAGCAGCTCGGGATGCTTCGCCAGCTTGTCCGAGAAGGTCTCGAAATCCTTGAGGATGCGATCGATCCGTGGCATCAGCTTGACGAGTTGACACGCCGCCTCATCGATCCGGTTGTATAGGGTCGGGTCGTTCAGAATCTTGTAAAGCGTGCCGTTGCTCGCCCCGACGGCTCGGATCAATTCATTGACGTCGCCGAAGGTTCGATTTAGCTTTTCGAGGCCCTCATCCAAGTTGCGGACGATACGCGGGCCACTGTCGGAAAGCGGTTTGAGAACCTGTTGCAAGCTCACCAACACTTCATCGAACCGATTCAAGGTCCGTCGGCTCTCCTTCAGGAATTCATTGGCATTTTTCGCCAACGGCTCCAGACTGTCACTGGCGGCGGCGACATTATTCAACGTGCGATTGATATTGCGTTGATTTTCGGGTGACACGATTTTGGATGCGCCATCGAGCACATCGTTTAGGTTCTTAACGATCGAATCCAATTGATCCATGTTCTTTTGGAGGAAGACGTTGAATCTCTCCCCCGCTTGCTGGAATGTACGAGCCGTGGCGGCCACATCTTCGGCGGCTTGCGTAAAGGATTTTTCCAGTCGGGGAACGGCTTCATTGCCATTCTTCATCAGCTTGTAAAACTCTTCGTTCGACCGCGCCAAAGCCGGGATCTGTTTTTGCACGTCGGCCCCTAGCTCGTCGTAGCGCCGCAGCGTCTTTTCGGATTGTTCCAGTGTCCGTTTCGTGATCGGCGTCAGCTCTTCCAGGTATTTTTCGATTCGCTCCATCGATTTATTGAATTTGTTCAACGTCTCCTGGGTCGTCGGCACAACCTCTGACGCCCGGGTAATGAGCGTGTTGACGCTCGTCAGCGTATGGCCCTCCAAAACGGATTCCGGAGGGACGACCGAGCGATCGAGCGGCGGCTTGTCTTTTTCCTGCTGCTCTGGAATGAAGTCGATGCTTGTGTCGGGGCCGAACAGGCCAGTAATGAGAGTGGGATCTTCACTATGTCTCACGACGTAGCGCTGATCGACGCCGACCGTCACGCGCACTTCGCCGTTTTCATCGAGAACGATGTCGGTAACTTCGCCAATGCGCACGCCGGACGCCGCACGGGAGCGCCGATCGATATGCCGGGCGCGTCCTTGAACAGCACGTAGTAGCGCTTCGTCTGGCGGAACCATCCCGGCAGACTGCCGAATAGAAGAACCAGGCAGGCCAACAGAATGAGCGCTATCACGACAAACAGCCCGAGTCGGAATCGCAACGCTCGCTCGCTCATGGGGCGCCTCCTTCGCTGGGCGCGGCCTCGGAAGGCCGCACGTCCGCCTGGGGTTTGTTGTCCTCCGCCACTTTCAATTCTTCCAATCGATCGCGCGCCTCGCCGGTTACGAACTGTCGTATCCTCGGCTCCTCGCTGGCGAGCAGCTCTACCGGCGTGCCGTCGAAGAGAACCTGATTTTCACCGGGCTTCAATCGGCTCAGCGGGTAAAACATCACCACGCGGTCGGCGACTTTATGCACCGTGCGCATCTCATGCGTCACGACGATGCTCGTCACGGGCCGCCGTCGTCGCGTCTGCAAGATCAGCTCGTTGATGACATCGGTCATGATTGGATCGAGGCCAGTCGTGGGTTCGTCGTAAAGCATGACCTCTGGATCGAGGGCGAGGGCACGGGCTAGCCCAACACGTTTTTTCATGCCGCCGGATAGCTCCGCGGGTTTCTTTTCCATCGCCGTCGGAGGCAGACCGACCTCCTGGAGCCGCTGGGCGACGATATCGCGGAGCTGCGCTTCGGTTCGCCCCTCTCCGCGCAAGCCGAAACAAACGTTGTCGAACACGGTCATGCTGTCGAACAGGGCCGCTCCCTGAAAGAGAAAGCCAATCCGCCGACGTTCCTTCGCCTGGCGGCGCTCGGGCAAATCGGCGAGGACCTTGCCGTCGAAGAGCACCTGGCCAACTGTCGGTCGCAAGAGTCCGATAATGAGCTTCAGCAGCACCGTCTTACCGCAGCCGCTCTCGCCGATCACCAGCAGCGTCTGTCCCTTCTCAACGTCCAAATCAATACCGTGGAGAACACGTTGGGCGCCGAACTGCATGGAGACCTGGCGCAAGGCGATGAGTGGGGTCTTCGGTGACGCTACGGCCAGCTCACTCATGACACTCCTCGTGATTCGCTCGCGCATGTGTGCCATGCTTTGGTATTCCAAAGCATGCTTTCGAGTACGAAAGCATGGCACCCGATGCGTTCTTTAGAGCCGGTCCATCTCATTCTTTCCAAACGCTCTTATGGTTTCGCGTTTCGTGTCGAGCCGCGCAACGAATCCGCCGAAGCTTCTTGTCCTCTCGGCGCTTCGCTAGAGCGCAACCTATTTTCTTTAAAATACTTAGGTCATTTTATCAAATGCCATCCATGCCGCTCCCTTGACGGAGGAATTCGTTCAGGGGTTGTGTGTGTACGGCGCAACGAATTTTTTAGGCCTGATCAGCTTAACCGATCCTCGCCGTGCCAGCAGGCCAAAAGAAATCGTAGAGGTTATTCAAAAGCAGGCCGAGAAAGAAATCGACGACTAGAATGACGATAAAGGAGGCGACGAACGATGCCGTGGCCGCTTTTCCGACGCCTTCCGCGCCGCCTTCGCTCTTGAAACCCCGATGGCAAGCGATGATGGCAATGGCCGCCCCGAAGCACATCGGTTTGATCAACCCGGTCGACAAATCCCATAAGGTGATGACGCCTCGGGCGTTTTGCCAATAATTATGCCCGTCTACGTGAAACACCTGTATGGAAATCAACGCGCCGCCCATCACACCCATGAAATTCGCGATGATCGTCAAAAGTGGTATCAACATCACACAGGCGATGAAGCGCGGCACCGCCAAATGATGGATCGGATTGGCTCCGAGGCAAGCCAAGGCGTCGATCTGATCCGTAATGCGCATCGTCGCTAATTCGGCCGCCATCGCGCCGCCGACGCGGCCGGCCAACATGACTGCCGCGAGAACCGGACCTAATTCGCGGACGACGGAGATATTGACAACTTGGCCCAATCGAGTAGCCATCCCGATGGAGTTGAACTGGGCAAACGACTGCACCGCGAGCACCATGCCGATGAAAAATCCAGTGATCGCAACGACCGGAACGCTTTGGACACCAATCTCGTTGCAGACCGGCAAGAGCGTGCCATGCCGCGGTCCGCGCAACGACCAACCGATGACCTTGCCAGCATAGACGGTGAAGTCACCAAGCTCGTAGATCGCTGTGTCGAACCAGGTTAAAGCTGGTGCAGCGCTGGCTTGTCTCGCGGCTGTGGCCATACGCTTTCATTCCCAAAAAGATGTCTCGGCCGGCGCACGAAAACGACGGCTTGATCCCGCTCCGATTGCGTGCGAGACCATTCCTATCGCATCATCGACATATTTTAGCTCGCCAGCGCAGCCAATCGAAAGTTCATCACCTGCCCGCGCGTCGGAAGCGCTCGATTATTTCAGAATTCCCGCGCCTGCGGGTAGCGCAGGGCTTGCGGTCGTGAGTAGAATTGGGTAGAGGCGTAGTCGAGCGGTGGAACCCATCTTTCAGCCAACCAGAGAGTCGAAAGACTCTGACGAACCTCTACCAGAGGGATAACCTCTGGTTTGAAGATGGGGTTGTATTTGATCAGCCCTCGAAAAGGCGAACTTTAGCACCCAAAGGAGCAGTCGTCATGAAACGCCAACCGAAGGCTCCAAAGCCACGTCGGCAGGCAATCCAGGCATGGAGCTACCCGCGCTCAGTCCGCGGCGCCCTATATCACGTCGATCGTCCGCGCGATTCGGGAACACGCCCTCGCTTTGGCAGCAGCCCGGGCCGAGGTGCGCCGCCTTGCCGATCGACCGGGCCGGCCCGACCGAACCTCACTAATCGCTCAGCAAGAGGCGATGCGTGATTCAAGCTCAGCCGAGTCGGCTTTGCAAGAAGCTCTTGAAGAATTGGAAAATCTACACGTCTTCAGCCTCGATCCCTTCCGTGGAACGGCTTTGATACCGTTTCTCCATGAGGACCAAGGGGCTTGGTATATTTTTGATTTGTTTGATCCGAAGCCGATGCGCTTCTGGCGCTTCCAGGGCGATCCAGAGGACACCTGCCGACCGATTACCTCTTTGCAGCAGGTTTGAGCGCGGTACGGCTAGTCTTCAAGAGCTGGGAGCGTCAGCGACCGGAGAGAGTCAGATTTCGTAAGACTCTCTCCGGTCGCTGACGCTCCCAGCTCTTTTTTGGAAACGCGATTAGTCGACTTCGAGCAATACGTTATCGATCAGCCGCGTATCCCCAAATTTGACCGCGAGCGCGAGAAGCGTCAGCCCGTGAAGCCGAGCAGGCATTTCCAGTGTCTCCGCATCGACGACAGCGACGTAATCCAGATTCGCTCCGGGGGTTTTCGTGATCTGATCCACCATCAGGCGGCGGATCACCTCGGGATCGCGTTCGCCGTTGTCGATGCGAACGCGAGCTGCCGTCAGAGCCTGATAGAGAACGGTTGCTCTGCCACGTTGTTCCGGTGTCAAATAGCGATTGCGCGAACTGAGCGCCGAATCCATCCGGCTCACGCACCGTATCGCCCACGACCATCTCAATCGGGACATTCAGGTCGCGGACCATTTGCTTCAGCACCCGAACTTGTTGGGCGTCCTTTTGGCCGAAAAACGCTCGGTCAGGCTGAACGAGATTGAACAGCTTCAGCACCACCGTCGCCACGCCGCGAAAGTGCCCCGGCCGCGAGGCTCCGCAGAGAACATCTTGTAGATCTGTCACTTCGACGAAGGTCTTGAAGCCCGGCGGATAGATCACTTCTGATGTCGGGTGAAACACCAGATCGACCCCGGCTTCGGTACAGAGTTCCAGGTCTCGCTCCAAGGTCCGAGGATAGCGCGATAGGTCCTCTTTTGGCCCGAACTGCGTTGGATTGACAAAGATCGACACGACGACGAAATCGGTCTGCTTGCGGGCCAATTCGACGAGCGCGATATGGCCACGATGAAGAGCGCCCATCGTCGGCACCAATCCGACGCTCTTTTTCTCTGCCCGCGCCGTGGCTACGGCGGACCGAAGCGGAGCGATTTCCGATATGACCTTCACTGTCATGAAACGATCTCCGGAGCATCGGCCGCGCGCTGGGCCAATGCCAATCCTAAATAGGACCGCGGCTCGACCTGGGACAAGCCAAGACAGCAGGCGGTGTCAAGCAGCACCGCCGAGGCCGCAGTCAGTTCCTCTTCAGGAGCGATAATCTCGAGTTCCGCGAAGGACCCGAGCCCCTCGACCTCGTCGAGACAGATATTGAGTACGAACATGCCGCGCTGCATCTGATATTGGCGGCGTTTCTTGCGGACCACGGCCACGGGCTTGTAGCCGAGATAGGTGAGAAGCTGCACGAAATCGAGAGCTGCGCGATCGCCTTGGGCGATTTCTACTTCGAGTTCGGTCCGGCTCTTAACCACGGTTGGCCTCTTAGGGCCTTTGTACGTGAGATAGTTCGCTGAGCCGATCCGCCTCAAGCGAAAGGCCTCATCCGTCCGCGCAAAATCGCGGTCGGGCGCGTTGAAGTAGTGGTCGGTCTCCTCAAGGCCTATGCCGGGAGTCGCGCCCCAGGCGGCGAGGCGCCGTTCCAGATCGGCAAAATCGGCGCCCGCGAATTTCTGTTCGATTTCGAGCATCAGGATCCCTCGTCTCGCCAACGATCCATTTCACCGGCCGATGCCGCCCTGATAGAATCATCAAGGCTACGGCAGGAAAAATCCAGCAAGATCCGGGAGCGGTCATGGCCGAGTTTGTTTCGGTGTGCAAAGCGAGCGACGTGATCGAGGGCGAGGGAAAGACGGTTGCAATCGGCAAACAGCTCATTGCGGTGTTCAAAATCGCAGGCCAATTCTATGCCATTGACGATGTTTGTCCGCACATGGGCGCATCGCTCAGCGGTGGCTACGTCGAACAGCTGACGGTGACCTGCCCATGGCACGCCTGGCGATTTCGCCTCAATGACGGCGCTTGGGCGGATAACCCTCGCATAAAGATCGGTTGTTACGCTGTCCGTGTGGAAGGCGATCAGGTCCAGGTCCAACTTGGCGATGCCCCAAAAAATTCGTGCTGAAAGGCGGCCGGCGATGCAGCGTTCGATTCTCATACTTAGCCTGGCGGTACTAACTCTCCTCGCGGGCGCGGCAACGGCCCAAGTTATCATTCGCATCCGACCCGGTGCGGCGCCGCCTTCGTCCTCAGCGCCACCCGCTCCTCTGCCGGCGCCGACTCCCGTGACGACTTCGGGTCTCAAGCTCGAAGCAATCGCCGAGACGAAGCTGCTCATGGAAGCTTTGGCCAACCCGAATTACCAAGCATTGGCCAAGGCGCTCAAAGATCGGCCCGCCGACGCGGAAGCCTGGACGTTCGCCCGTGGACAAGCGTTGCTGATCGCTGAAACGAGCAATCTGTTGATGTTACGGCCGCCAAAGAATCTTGGGCAGGATGTGTGGATGACGCGCTCGACCGAGTTGCGTGACGCCGCGACGAAACTGGCCAAGCAAGCAGGGTCACGCGATTTGCCCGGCAGTCGGGCCGCTCTACTCGGCGTCGTCAAAAGCTGCAACCGCTGTCACGAATCGTTTCGCGTGACAACTCGCATCGGCCCCGAGCCTGACAAAATCGAAGGTAAAAAGATCGACGCCGAGTGACGCCGCCAATCACACTCGTTGCCGAGCTTGAAGCGTAAGCGAAGAGCATTTTTGCATTTCGCAATACATGATGCTCTTCGCTTACACTTCAGGCTCGGAAAGCGCTCTTGCTTGCATTAGCTCTCTTCATACTGCGCGATACGGTTGACGGTCTCTTCGTATTCTTCTCCCGTATCATCGGCCAAGCGATACTGCATCAAGAACGCATCCTCTCCGCTGTCTTCGTAGAAGGTTCGGAGAACGCGGACGGCTTTGAAGCCTTGCGTGCGGAAGAAAAGCTGCGCACACAGATTGGTCTCACGCACTTCCAGCGTGATCCGCGTCCGGCGATGGCTCGACAGCTTGCTAATCAGCTTCGCCACCATTTGACCGCCGATGTGCGAACGGCGAAACTGCGGATGCACGGCGAAATTGAGGATATGCAGCTTCGCCTTATGCAGCTCATAGATCATGAAAGCGATGACTTTCTCCCCCTGCTCGGCCACCATGCCGATGCAGTTTCGCTGACGGAGACAGCGCAGAAAATCTTCTTCCGTCCAGGCAAACTCGAAGCACTCCTGTTCCGTCTGGAGGACCTCGGGCATATCGCGCCGTATCATCCACCGGATATGGACGCGCGTCTGCTCCTTCTCCGTTCGGTTCGTATTCATTCGCTCCTCTCCTCCCCCGTAACAGCGGCGCACAGCATCCCCTTCCCTGGGACAACCTCACGTCGATGTATCCAAATAAAGACGTTCCGTTCGCGATCCGCGATCGTCGAGGAGTGGTGCTTGATGGATAAGTTAGGAAGGGTGCTTCTGGCCCTCCCAACGTCGCCGGATCTTAATAATTCCCCAAGACTGGAACAAGAGCAAGCCCCGCGACGAACGGTCATCGTCGAGACGATGGCCGTGCGCAAACAGAGCCAAAAGCATTCCTAAGGTGTAGCGTCGAAATGGCGGTTAAATGGGGGAATCCATCCCCCCCGATTGCAGCCGTCCTGGCTGCACTGCGCACATGGTCGCTGAGGGGCGGCAGAAATGTTCGTTGGTCATTCATAACCGCACCACTCCTTTCTGGCAAGCATTATTTTGCAATCGTCAAATAATTCGCGCTGCGAAAGACAGGCGTCTCTCATTTCTTAATAGACTGAGCAGACAGGCCCGCTGTCTCGGCCCATTCAACCCTGGGGCGATCCCGTGAGACGCGTACTTCCGCCTGTTGTCGCTCCACCTGTTGCTGGTCGGAAACCACTTCGATCTGAACCAGGCCTAACCCTGGTTGCAGGCCTCGGATGCGCAATCTATACCCCGCTCGACCGTGCGCCACCAACTCCCCAATCGCTTCAAACCGCGCGGCATCCTTATCGACAGCCGCGAGCGTTGGCCCATGCACTTTTAGAAACCCGACCGAACCCGTGGCCCGCGCTATCAAACGAACATTTGTATGGGCGGTTGCGCTTTCGTTGAGCAACAAAAACTCGATGACCTGCTCGGCGCCCGATTCGAGCGTCGCCGGATGGTTGAGTACCTCGACAGTGAGCCCGGCCGCCCGACGCACCGAGATTGTCTGCTGTGTTCGCACTTCACTGTATTGATCGCAATTGAGCCGAGCCTGGCACGGCCATTCTCCTTTGCAGCGCGGCCGAAGCCTTACGTCAGCAGACCAGACCGCACCAGATGAAATTGCGCCAAGCAGCCAGCGAACGGATCGACTCTCGGCGTCGTAGACCCCCGATTCCGAGGAGGACAAGTAATCGAAGCCGTCCGGCACCGCAACCACAATGCGAGCTCCGGTGACGGGCGCGGTTCCGGGATTTTGCCCTTCGACGCGCACTTGAACCTCGCCCGAATCTGCTGAGGTAGTTTCAAGCTTGAGCGATGGAGTCTGATCGACAACTTGAATTGTCGAACGCGATTGGCCTGAATGTCCACCGTCCGCATACACAAAGACAGCATTCGACCAGCGTCCTGAGACCGAGGCAACCACACGCAGACGAACCTCGCGAATCTGCCCCGGTGCCAACGTCTCGAGCTCTTCTTGCACTGTTTGTCCCAGCGAATGTTTCAATCCCACGGGCAGATAGTCGATGAGAGTGACCCGCCCCAACGATTCCTTCCCTTTGTTCTCAACCTGTAAGATCAAGTCCACCGTGCCCCCACGACCAACAGTGGCCGGCATCGTCTGCGTCACGGCTAGGGTTGCTTGCCGAAGAGTCGTCTTCAGGCCGACGGCGGGCGTATACGAAATCGTCGGCGAAAGCTCTAGCTCATTTATAAAAGCGGGCTGCAATTCCAGCTTCAGCCGCCGCTCTGCCCCTGGTTCGAGCTGGCCCAAGTTCCAGGTCAGTCGATCCGCGGATACGTCCGGCGCCGGCCAGGCGAAAACCACCTTCGTCCCGTCCGGGATCTCTAGCTCGACCCGAACCCGCGCAACCGCCACGGCCCCGTTGTTACGTGCGATCAGCTCACTTGTGACAGGCATACCCGGAGCGACACTTTTCGGACCCGAAGTCTCGACGGAAACGGACGCGTGGGCCCGAGCCAGGCCCGGCGTATCCTTTTCCTCAGCGAAGCTACCGCTCCTCTTTTCGAGCCGCGTCGAAGTCGTAATCGTCGGCGGCTGAGACCAAGCGGCGCGGCAGATCAGCAGCGTCGAAATAAGTACAACCAGCGGCAGGAAACGCGATTTCACGAATCGTTCCTCTCAGTCGGCGATTCGATAGCGGCCGCGACTCTTTTCCAGCGGATATTTCCGTCCGTTCTTGACCATCTTTCGCCTTATGGCGTCACTCAGGTCGATGTTCAAGGCATTGCACAAACAAAAGATGACGTTGGCGACATCGGCGACCTCATCACCAATCTCTTCCATTTTCTTCGGGTCAGCGGCGACCTGCCGCGAGGCATCATTTTCCATCCAGAGAAAATGCTCCATCAACTCGGCGGCCTCGACCGACAGCGCCATGCTCAGATTTTTCGGGCTATGGAACTGATTCCACTCCCGCGCGGCGACGAAGCTACCCATCGCTGCGCAGTAACTCCGCCACGGTTGTTGTGTCGTCGGCCATAGGGCCGCCTCCGGTCGATTGACTTTTTGCTTCGGAAGGGCGGGACTATAACGAAACCGCCTTGCGTGTCAAGCGACAGATGACGGCCATTCCGCGGGGTTATTACCCGGCATAGCCAGCATCGAAACGGCGCGATATAACGCTTGCTATGGGGTCGAATGCCCGAGCGGCCCTGGCCGACCCTCATCCAGGCGGTTCGTTTTCATGAGCGATGATCGTACTTCGTTACCCCGTCCGCGTTGCCGCAGCCTGATGGGGGTTCGCGTGATCGCTTCGGGGAGTTATGTCCCCGACGTCGTCGTGACGAACCAACACCTCGAACAAAAATTTGGCTTCGATTCCGAATGGATCGTGAAACGCACAGGTATCCTGCAGCGGCGCCACGCCATGCCCCACCAGGCGACCAGCGATCTCTGTTACGAAGCAGCCCGCCGCTGCATCGATCATTCCGACGTCGACCCACGCGATATCGATCTGATCGTCCTGGCGACGTTCACTCCCGACATGACTTTTCCCTCGACAGCATGCCTCGTTCAGGATCGTCTCAAGCTGAGCTGCGCCGCGATCGAAATTGAGGCCGCCTGCGCCGGGTTCATGTACGCGCTGATCACAGGCGCCGCTTATGTCGTGTCCGGCGCGAGCACTACGGCTCTCATCATCGGCGGCGACTGTAACTCGCGTGTCTTAAATCCGAATGACATCAAGACCTATCCCCTCTTCGGCGATGGCGCCGGTGCCGTGTTGATAACACGCGGCACACCAGAGCAGGGGTTGCTCGCATTCAGCCTCGGTGCCGACGGCGGCGGCGGCGACCTGCTCAGCCGCCCGGCCTGCGGAAGCCGATTGCCGCCGCGGGCCGACCTGCTCGAAAAGGGCCTGCACTATATGCACATGGACGGACGAGCCGTTTTCCGCTGGGCCGTCGATATTCTCTGCGACACCATCCAAGACGTCCTCGGCGCTTGCAACCTCCAGGCCAGCGACATCGATCTCTATATCCCCCATCAAGCGAACATCCGCATCATCAACGCCGCGATCGACGTGTTGCACATCCCGCGCAGTCACGTGTTCAACAATCTAGACCGCTACGGCAACACCTCCGCCGGCTCGGTCCCCCTGGCCCTTGACGAGGCGCTCAATGAGGGCCGCCTCAAAGTCGGCCAAACCGCCGTCCTCAGCGGTTTCGGCGCCGGCCTCGCGTGGGGCACCGCCGTCATTCGCTGGTAAAGTAGATGATCTCGATTTGTGTTGCCGCCTGGCGAGCGCTAACAGCGACAGAGATTCGTTGCATTCAGAACCCCCCATACACCCCTCGAACGAATTCACGAATTCTTCACAAATCTCTAACTGGTTGATACATAGAGCTTTACAGATCGTTTATTCATATCCTTTCATCCAAACCCGTTCGCCCCTATTGTGGCAGAGTCACCCGACCCCGTTGTGGCAAGGTCGGACGACCTTGCCACCCGGATGACCAAAGGTATTCCCGCGCTGCACCGCCAAAACGCTTGAGAACTTAGGCCAAGCCCAGCGGCAAGGTCAGGAGACGTTGCCACATCAGAGTCCCGGCCCGCTTGCCACGCCTTTTTTTGTTGCTTGGGCTCGTACCGCCGGTGACAATCGCACTGCGTTCGCACGCTCTTCGTTATCCACGTGTCGCTGCAAAAGGAGCCTTTCCATGTCGTCGCTTCGTCACTTGTTGGCGTTGTTCCTCGTCGTCGCCCTGGCCGGAGCGTTCTCGGCTGACGGCGCAACGGCGCCTACCGAGCCGCCCAAAGCGAAGGACGGCCCGCTGGGCATGAAGTTCGTTCCATTGCCGAAAGCGACGTTCTACATGGGCTGGGACGGCACGAAGGGTTCGGCCAAAAAGACGGAGATCAAGGAGGATTTCGAGATCGCCATCCATACGGTGACGCAGGGCCAGTGGCAGGAACTGATGGGCAAGAATCCCAGCTGGTTCTCGCGGGACGGCGGTGGGAAGCCCAAAGTTAAGGACATCAACGACGAAGACCTGAAGCAGTTTCCGGTGGAAAGTGAATCGTGGAACGATGCGCAGGAGTTTATCAAGAAATTGAACCAAAAAGAAAAAGGTCATGGCTACTTGTACCGTTTGCCGAGCGAGGCGGAGTGGGAATATGCTTGTCGAGGAGCAGCCACGTCAGAGGAAGACTGCTCGTACTATTTCTACTTCGAGAAACCGACAAATGACTTCTCTTCAACACAGGCCAACTTTGTCGGTAACTACCCATCCGGCAAGGGCGAGAAGGGGCCGTACCTGAGTCGCACGACTAAGGTTGGCTCGTATGCCCCAAATAAACTGGGTCTTTACGACATGCATGGCAACGTGTTGCAACGCTGTGAGGATTTATATGATCCAAAAGGCTCGGACCGGGTGCTCCGGGGCGGCTGCTGGGTCAGCACGGCCGACGCCTGCTCGGCAGCGCGTCGCGACTTTAGCAAGCCGGCGTCTACGAGCCCCGGCGTCGGCTTCCGTCTTGTCCGAGTTCCCGTCCGGGCGGTAGACAGATAATCGACGGCGAATGCCCGTGGAAGCTAAGCCGAGGCGGACTGCCGTGGGTCGTTTCCGGTTCGCGCTCCGGCATGTTGGACTCTCTTCTCGGAATAAACTGTCGAGATCAAGTTTTATTACCGGTCGATTATTCGGAGCAATGCAAATGACCGTAAAGAATGCGGCTCTGACTGGACGCCGCTGGACACACTGTTGTGGCAAGGTCTCCTGACCTTGCCACCCGGTCGACCGTAGGTCTCCCTGCGCTACACGGCCAAAATGCTTGAGACCTGTGGTCCTAGCAAGTGACAGTCCCGCAGTCCTGGACTCGCCTCTGCTCGGAGCAGCCACCATGATAACCGACCCTATTTTCTATCGTCTGTTCCAAACCAGCCCGGAAACCTCCTTCCTATTACTTGGAATGTCACCCGAGCTAGTCTCCGAGACGGCAGCACCTTATGAGTACAAGGCCCTTGAGTTCAAGGAGACGTCGCACCGGGTCGACGGTGTGTTCCTGCCCTAGGAAGCGGGATTACCGTTGTATTTCTTGGAAGTTCAATTTTATTCGTTGCCCAGCGTATTCGCGGATTTGCTGACCAAGGTGTACACCTATCTTAAGCAGCACGATCCCGGTGAACCATTTTGCGGCGTGGTACTATTTGCGAACCGCAGTCTTGAGCCGGACTCATTGCTGCCGTACCAACCGCTGCTGGACGCAGGGCTGATTCGGCGCTTCTACCTGGACGAGATGCCGGAATTGACAAACGCGCCCCTGGGTTTGTCAATTATGCAATTGATACGTCAAACGGAAGCGCAAGCGCCGCTGACAGCTCGTGAACTCGTGACACGTACCAAGACAGAAATTGCCGATGAAGCGTCGCGGGCCGATCTAATAGAATTGATTGAAACGGTCATTATCTACAAACTACCCCGGTTGAGCCGTGAGGAGATTCAAGCTATGTTGCAGATCCACGATATTCGTCAAAGCCGCGTCTACCAAGAGGCCTTGGAAGAGGGCGAGAAGATAGGCGTCGCGATTGCGATTGCCAAGATGGTCGGCGAGAAAAAAACGGCTAAGGAAATTGCGGCAGTGCTGGGGCTGGACGTGGAACTTGTCCATCGTGCGATGGCGAATTCGCCACAGAACTGAAGGCGACGTCGCAGTTTCCTTCGGTGGAAGGACCGGATGCACACCCGACCTGGAGCATCATACTGGGGTCACGCAATATGAAGTCATTGCAGCCGGCCCTGACAGTTGAGCCTGGTCGTTAGCCCTCAAAGAGGAGCAGTCCATGACCCAGGAAGAACGATTCAGCGGCACTCGAGGGTTTCAAGGCTGTTTGGTCGGCTTCGTGTTCATGGTTGTTGTACCCCTTTCGATCTCACTGGTGTTCAACCGGTGGCTCGGCTTAATTTCGCCGGAAACAGAAGCCATCGTGGGTCGTGTTAGCATGCTTGTTGCCATCTGCTTAAGCGGCTACGTCGCCGCTCGCCTTGGGAAAAACACTGGTTGGACCAACTCTCTCATAGTTGGCTTTTTCGCCGAACTCGTCTTATTAATCGGCATTCTGAGAGAGGGGGGCCGATTTATATGGCTCGATCCACTCTTCGACATTATGAATAACCCTGTCAAACACTGGCCGGTTCTCGTCGAGTTGACCCTTACGATCCCCGCTGCAATCTTGGGGGGCATCATTTGGCAAATAACTGGGGGCGTTCCATCAGCTGTCAAGCTGCGCTCCGAAGGGGTAAACAAAGTCGAAGGCGCCAAGGAGTAGAAATTACGAACCGTCGCACAGGCTAACCAATGGCTGAAGCTGACCGGGCCGCGCTATCCTGGTGAAATTGTTCCAAGCTACTCACTTGTCCAGCCGAAGTTCCACTCGCCGCAATTCCTGTAAGCGCACCATGCCACCACATTTCTCCAGATAAGCCTGAAAATCGCGCACGCCGTAGATATGCTCCTCCAGAAAGCGCAGGTACCCCGAAATCTCCTCCTCCGCTTTGAGCCATGCCCCAAGGTGGGCCTCATCCGAGAAATACTCATACGGCATATTGCCCGGATAGCTACCGTAGGGCACTTCACACACGGCATCGACGCAGAAAAAGGGGATGCTCGTCAGGCTCGGATCGCGACGAATTTCGTCATTGGGAATCAATCGTTCACAGGTGACGATCAACTTCTTCGCGGCGCGGGCAACGTCGGCGTCGGCCACGGTGGTGCCACGGATGCGGCAGTTGCCGAAGCGGTCGGCCTCGTGAACATGAATAGCCGCGATGTCAGGATAAAGAGCCGGAATGGCAGCGAGGACTTCGCCGGTGAAAGGGCAAGTCACCGTGCAAGCCGCGCTCTTGGCAAATGTGTCGGTCCCGAGGAGGGAACGCGCCGGCAGATAAGGCACGCCCATCGCCGCCGCCTTGAAGCGGAGGGCCAACGTATAATTGCTCCATTCCGTACAGCTTATATCGCCTGATTCGACTACGCGGCGCGCATGGGGCGAGAGGCCGCGCGCCTCGAGTCCGACGATGTAAGCCGCGTCGACTTGGCGAAGCGTTTTGCCTCGTCCCGTGAGATTGCCAGCGCACAAGAGCTGAAAATCATGCGTAGCTGTGTGGCCAGCGAAGCTCAGATTTTGCTTGCCCTGGCGCAGGATCTCGTGAACGACCGCGGTTGGGATACGATCACAGCCGAAGCCGCCGATGGCCAGATAATCGCCATCACTCACCAGTCGGGCCACGGCTTCCGCAACAGTAGTGAGCTTGTCCGTGCAAGCACGCGGCTTCTTAGCGAACGCCAGCCGCGCCTCGTTGGCCGAGGGATTGGAAAAAAGAACGCCGCTACCCCGCATTCGCGGTCCCTCCGGGTTTGGTCAATCTTTTATCGTAGCGAGTCCGACAATTTCGCGGAACTTAATCCCCCATTCCCACGTTAAATGCTTGTGGTGCATCTCCGTTCCTCTCATTTCATTCGAGGAGTATCGAATCATGTCACGTCGCAAAGGGCTATTTGCCTGCCTGGCAGCCGGATTGCTGATCGCCGTAATGGGAACGCTCGTTGGCTTCACAAATCCAGCACGAGCGTATGACGATGAGAAGAAGGAAAAACATCCCCGCATGCATGCCGCTATGCATGAACTGAAGGAAGCGCGCAAGGAACTAAAGGAAGCCGACCACGACTTCGGCGGCCATCGCGTCGAAGCGATCAAGGCGATCGATCATGCGATCGTACAGATTGAGAAGGCGCTGAAATTTGATAAGAAGTGAATTAGGCGAGCCGGGAGTGTCAGCGTGCGGAGGTATTGTTTCTTCACGAGCCGGGAGCGTCAGCGACCGGAGCAAATCTGGGAGAGTGAAATGAACTCCGGTCGCTAACGCTCCTGGCTCATCAAGAGTGATGTTATTTCTTACTCTCCCGCCCCGCCGCGTATTGCAACAACTGCAGCCACAAAGTCTCGTGCGCCTGTTCACTCAGTTGCCGCACACGCCACAATTCTCCGGAGCTGAGATAGACCACGCGCCCTTTGCCCAGTTTCCCCGTCACTAGAAACGGCTGCTCCTGGCCATCCGCCAGCTTGGCGGCCGGCTCGGCCATTGTCGCCAAAACGACGGCATCCTTTTTGACTGCCTTGACAGGGTAGTAACTGTAGAAGCCGCGCACGAGCGGCGCGGACGGCATCTCGGTCGGTCGATCGCTAAAGAATCGCTCCCAACCCGCAGTCGCTCCGTCGCCCTTGGGGTCCAGCTTCAGCATTGTCGTGCCTTCGACCGCCTTGGAAAAATGGAGCCGTGCTGGTTTATCGCGGTCGGCTGTACCTTTGAGTTTGTCCAGCTCGACCGGCAACAGCTTGCGTAGCAATTGACAGCCAGCCGAATCTTTCAAAGCAATATCGCCCGTGTGAACCGGACCTGCCACGAAGATCAAGCCGCCGCCGTCCTCGACCCACTTGGACAACGTCTCAACTTGTTTCGCATTGAGCAAGCTCCAATCGAGATCGAACGCAACGACGACATCATGGAGATTCAGGTTCTGATATTTTTCCCCAACGTCTGCCTTCTCGTTCGATAGCAGCGTGTCGGGAAATTGCGCCAAATGGCGCTTTTCGTCCAGACCGATCGATAAGATCGGTTTGCGATCCGCTTTGTCGGCTGCAAGCTGGAGATAGACACAGACTTCCGATTGTTTTTTCGCCATCGTGCGCACGAGGTGGGTGCGCAGGAACTGGTATTCGCGTGTACCCGCGCTGGCGGCGAGCAGGACGTGCAGATCGGCGCCGGTTTGTTCCACAGGCGCGGGCGAAAGAAAAACACCCAGAATTAGCGACCACGGGGCCATGTGGATTTCTCGATGCTATTTATAAAGCCCGCCCTTTGGGGCGGGTTCATCCTACATACTGCGGGTTCACCCCCGGCAAGCCGGGGGCTATATAAGAGCCTATCCGAAAAGGTGTCAGGCACCATTGTGCGAAGCACCCTACGGGCCGTTCCGGCAATGGTGCCTGACACCTTTTCGGATAGGCTCTAAAGATAAACTGCCGTCACACCTTATCCAACGAATCGATCCACCGAATCAACTGTTTGAGGGTCGACTCGTCGAAATCGAGGTACTCATGCCCCATGTCCTTGATCTCGGTAAACAGGGTCGAGAACTTGTATTCCATCAGTTTCTTGTTCGATTCGATCACCTCGTCTTTGAGCGGATCTTTCCCGCCAACGACGAGGAAGAAGGACAGCGGCTGATTGGCGACTCGTTCCTTGGGAGCGCTGGTCAGAGCCGCGCCGGTAGTGGCCACGCCGCGAATCAGGTTACGGCTATGGAAGCCGAGATAAAACGCCATTTGGCCGCCCATGCCCATGCCATGCGCGATGACGCGGCGTTTGTCGACGGTGTAGTCTTTGGAGACGTCCTTGACGGCTTCCTGAATGAAATCAGCCTCGCCGGGCGCCCAGCCGGTCATCGGGTTATCCGAGATCGGCGCGACGATGATGAAGTGATAATCCTCACAGTAATCCTGCCAGGCGCGCTTAAAGTCCTTGACGTCGCGCTCGCGGCCTTTGTTGATCGGATGGAGCCAAACGATCAAGGCATGGGCAACCTCCGGCTTGTAGTTGTCCGGAACATAGACCCAATAGGAATGGTCCTTCGCCGGCGATTTCCTCTCGAAGAGACCCGTCTCCGGCAGATCTTTGTCATCGTCTTTCTTGGGGTCGTCCTTCTTTTCGGCCTCGTCCTTCTTGGGGTCATCTTTCTTGGCCTCGTCCTTCTTCTCGGGGGCCTTTTCTTCGACTTTGCCCTTGCGTTCCTTGACGCTCGAAGGAAGAGGCAGGCGGTCCGGTACGGCATCCGTCATGGCCGCCGTATTTATGGTCAGAGTCTCGTTCTTGTTGGTCGCCTTGCGTTTGACCTCGACTTTGAGTTCGATGTTCGGGGCCAATTGATCCATCATGGCCAATAAAACGTCGCGATTTTTCACGTCCACCATCTGCGGTGGCGCGCCCGGACCGGGTGACCGGCCGATCTTGAGGACGCGATCGCCCTCCTTTAGTCCGGCCTTCTCGGCGGGACCTTTCTCATAGACGTAGCGAATCTCGACGCCGGTGGCGGTGTCGTCGCGCATCGGCAGAATGCCAAGGAAGGCCTGACCAAAGGCCGTCACCGCGCCGCCGAGCACGAGCTTGTCGATGACCTTTTCTTCCTTGCCGCGCGTCACTTTGACGCGAATGATATCACCTTCGTATTTCGAGCCAAGCTGGTGTTGAAGCTGGGCGAAATTGGCAATCGGATGGCCATCGATTTCCTTGATGACATCATCGATTTTGATCCCAGCTTTCTCGGCCGCGGAGCCCGGCTGGATCGAGGCCACCTTCGGCACGACGCCGAATTGATCCTGACTTTGCGCCATATTGACGCCGATAAGGCCACGTTTGAGATCCTTACCCTCTTTGAGCCGAGGCAAGGCCTTGTTGATATCTTCGAGCGGCACGGCGAAGCCGATACCCGAGTCATACCATTCAAAGCCGGCCGTCTCACCTTCCGCCCGCGGCGAAGCCGGAACCAGGATGCCGATGACGCGCCCGGACAGGTCGACCAACGGCCCACCATAATTGACTGGCGAAACCTTGGCGTCAGTCTGCACTGCTTTGCCCCAAACACGATTGAGGGCGCTGATGATCCCCTCGCTCACGGAGGGCGGCTCGTCGATCGTCTTGCTCAAAGTGCGGCCCACAGCCAGTGCGGTATGCCCGATCTTGATTTCAGCTTTGGGCATCATCGTCGGCAAAGCAAGGTCTTTCGCCTCCACCTTGAGGAGCGTCAACATCCGTGTCTGATCGGTCGCCACGACCGTGGCGACAAGGCGATCCTTTTGACCGGGAATGGCCACACGGATTTGCGAAGGCTTGTTTATAAAGTTGAAGGCACTCGTGATGATGTAGCCATCGCGGCCAACGATTACCCCAGTCGTCGGCCCGACGCCGGTGCGAATCATGCCACCGCCCTGCGGGCCAGGGGGCCCAGTGCGAACCACATCAACGCCACCCGAAGTCTCGATCATCACAACGCACGGCGACACCTTCTGCACCGCAGTCTTAATCGCCCGTTGCCGTAAATCCTCCAGGTCGTCGTCCGCGCGCACGGTCGGTCCAAGGGCGAGGAGAGAGAGAGTCAACAGGGACAAGAGCTTCGACCGCATCATCGGCGTGATTCCTCATGCGTTAACTTACCAGCAAGCGACGGGTTCTTCAGACTTGACCCCGCGCATGCGCTAGGGTCTCGTGAGATCCCCTTTTACTTATCCTTATCATCCCCCGGCTTTACCGGCTTCTTCTTGGTCTTGTGTTCTTCCAGCTTGATCGTGACCGTCGTCAGCTTCTTCGCGCGCTGGACCTCCAGCCGAATCTCCTGGCCGGGCCGATATTGATTGAGCATCTCTTCAAGCGCCTGGATATTGTTAACCGGTAGACCATCGACATAGACAATTAGGTCGTCCGGCTTCAGTCCGGCCTTGGCCGCTGGCGATCCAGGTGCGACTTCCTCGATATAAGGAGGCGTCAACTCGAGCACGTTGGCCACCATCTGCATACCGGTGTAGCCGCCGCCCGCGTTCTTGTCACGCTTGCTATCGAGGGCGACATATTTGTCTTTCTTCTCGACCAGCTCAGCGATCGTGCGCGTTGCCACGTTATCGTTCTTTTCGCGGACTTCGATCTTGGCGTTGATAGGCACGGCGTAATTGATCCAGGTGTTCGATAGGTCGTTGCGCAGCTCTTTGCCGATCAGCCCAAGCAGCTCCCCTTTTCGTGTCGTGACCGCGCCGCCGGCCGCGCCGGGGTTGTTGGTGATGGCGTCGATCACATAGACATCGCCGCTGAACGGCGCTTGAAAGATACCACGGCTGGCCTGGAGCTTGGCTACCGCCGCGACTCGACCGCGCTGAATCGACATCGGCTCCCCACGCGTCGCGATTAGAAACTGATTGCTGAAGCCCAGAATACCGGTCCCCGGCTCCGCCATTGGCCGTTTCGCGGCCTCAGCCACATCGAAATAATCCTTGAGATTCAGATCCTTATCGACGATCTTCACCAGGGCCACATCCAACTCCGGCTCGATGGCCACCACTTTGGCGTGATAGAGCAGATTGTTCCACAGGTGAACCCTTAGATCCTCCGTCTCGAGAATGTGGTTATAGACCGTCAGGATGTAACCATCCGACGATACGAGAATGCCCGAACCATAAGACGGCAGGCCACGAATACCACCGGAGCCAAAGAGCTTCACGACCTTGCGATTGACCTGCTCGGCGACTGTAGCGAATGACTCGTCCGCACGGGCGAGGGCCGGAGAGAGGATTACAACGGATGCGATCAGGAATCGCGGAAAATAGCGCACGGAGGTCATGTGTCTACCTATCGTCGAGGGAACCGAGCCTGAAGCGTAAGCGAAGAGGCTTTACACCGACGTAATGCTCTTCGCTTACGCTTCAGGCTCTGCAACACCGCGTTATTGATGTCATTCACTGGATTATTGTCAATAAACGCTAAAGCGTGTTTCACTTTGTCTTGGCCGCGTCTCGTTTGATCGTTAGCTGATTAAAATTCGCATACACACCATTGCCATGTCGAATCAGCATCTTACTTGGCACGAGATTGTCGCCTTCTTTGACATAATCGATTAGAGCGACCTCGCAGGGGTCGTCGTCGCGCTCGACAGTGATTTCGAAGCCCAATAGCTGATATGTCCCGTCCTTTTGCGACTGAAAATACCATTTGCCCGCAACGCCGGCATACGAGGTTCTCAACACCTCGGCATCGACGCGGAGTTTGGTGTAGTCTGGCGCCTCGGGGCCAGTCGCGGGCAAGTAATATGGCTCGTTGCCGCCATGCGTCGTCTGCATCAAGTCCTTACCGCTTTGGGTCAGCAGTTGACGATAATGGTACAGGGCGATCAACAGGCCGCCCGAACCAATCGGCTCATGGAGTTCATCCAACTTGAGGTCCTGCTTCAAAGGCTCCAGGTTTTGATCGATGCCACCGACCGACCCGGCGATCACGTCGTCCTTTTCATTTTTGGCCCCTTGATGCTTGATGGCGATTAGAGCGGACCCCCTGACGCCGCGAATATCGCCCGTCGCTCGGAAGGTCCAGTCCCCGCCTTTGTCCGTAAAGTTCGCGGTCTTCTTGAAGCCGGCCAGGAGGCGGTTGCGGGCTTGTTCGTTGAAGTAGAAATTAGCGAACCCATCCTTGGCTTTGTACATCGGATGACTGACGACGACTTTTGGTTGTTGGGGCGCGGCCGGCTTCTTGTCAGCCTCGGGGTCCTTGCCAGGAATCTCCTGGCGCTGTACACCCATCAGGCGAACGAGGATCTGTGTCTTTTTCTCCTCGCGGCGATAGGTCAACGGCAGGCGCCAGCCCTTGGGGAAGATGCCGAGGATGTTTTTGTACTCGTTCACCGTGGATACCGGCCGGCCCGCGAAACTGACGATCTGATCGCCATCCTGCAGGCCACGCCGCTTGGCATCGCATTCGATGATCGCCTGGACTTTCATTTTCTCCAGTGTCGGATCTTCCATATCGCTGGCGATCAGCGCGCCGAGCGAAGCGTGATCGGTGTCCATGCCGGCACGGAGCTGACCCATGAAGTTCTTGATCTGATTGATCGAGATCGCATAGCCGACGCCCGAGTTGACCCGGCCCCGTTTCTCGAACGAGCCCCGGCCATTGATGCCGACCAATTCGCCATCCATGTTGAACAACGGCCCACCCGAGTTGCCTGGATTGATCGACGTATCGATCTGGATGCAGTCGGTATATTCGAGGAATGTTCCCGACGGATACTGAAAGCGATGCACGCCACTGACGAGGCCAAAGGTCACAGTAGGCGTGAAGTCCGTGGCTAACAGAAAAGGGTTGCCCATTGCCAGGGACCAATCGCCGGCTTTGAGCTTGTCGCTGTCGCCGAGCTTGGCGAAAGGAAACTTGCCTTTGCCCGCCAAGGGATAGGTCTTGTCGCCCTCTTTCTTGGGCAACAATTTGATGAGCGCAACGTCGCCGACCTTATCAAGGCCGACCAGGACGCCGTCGTAGAAGACGCCATCGGGCAGGCCACACTTCATGACGGCGCCCGAACCTTCGACGACGTGAAAATTGGTCAACGCATAACCATCTTCGTCGATCAGCACGCCCGAACCACCGCCCGCCCCGCCCGCAGCGAAAATGGCGACGACGGAAGGCTTAGCCTTTTCGATGGCCGCAACCCGCCGCGCCTCTTCGTCTTGCAGACGTTTATCGAGCGTGATCTCTCCGACTTTGGGTGTATCCTCCGCGACCGCGCTCAAGGCGAATGCGGCCAATAGAAGGATAGGCGCGAAGCAAGCGAGCGAACGTCCATGTAAACAGGGGCACAGATTCATCGCGTATTCCTCAAGATGTTCGTAGCTATCGAGGAGCCGATCCGAAAAAACGGATGTCTTGGCGAGCCGGGAGCGTAAGCGACCGGAGAAAGTTTGAGCGGGCGTAATTCGCTCCGGTCGCTAACGCTCCCGGCTCGCCAAGGCGGATCTCCATTCACTTCGTAACCTTTGCATCCGCCAGCGTCAGATGGCGCCCATAGACGGCGTCTTTCCCAGCGCTCACGATGAGACGCAGCTTTTGCACGTCCTTGATATTCACCGTCAGGGCCTTGTACGGTTCCTTGTCCTTGCGATTGAAGGTGAGCTTCTCGCGCTCGCGGCCATCGCATTCGATGGTGAGCGTGACCGGCCCCGCCTGGCCGCCGATCGACGTGTCGACGCCAGCCACCATTTTGAGTTCCCGATAGTCGCCGCGCAGGTCATAGGTGATGTCGGCGTTCGCCGGGATGAATAGCCCTTTCGGGTAGCTGTTGCCGCCAAGCCGCAAGCCGCCCGGTGTTTCGATGATGCGATCTTTTTGAATGCCACGCACCCATTCGCCCGCAACCGTCCCAGCGTCTTCGAGTTTGATCGGGTCAAGGTCGGAAAGGTACTTTAATTTATCCTTATTGTAGTCAATCTTGGCGACCATCTTGAAGGGAAACGTCAGCTTGACCCCAAGCGGCGTCGTCACCGCAATCTCGGAACCCTTGACTCCCAGCTCGACAGCCATGACGGTCGAGCCATAGACGTCGATCAATTTGCAGGTCGCGATCGGCATCGCCGGATCGGGAGCGTGTTCCCAAATGAGACCATGAACCTTATCAAGATCGCGGCTGAGAGCCGAGTCGCCGAGCCTGAAGCTGATTTTCTTGCCATCGTCCGACACGTCGCCGAGCGTCACTTCGAGGGCGTTGAGTACGCCTTTATTGAGAATCGCCAAAATGTCCGAGCTACGCTTTTGCCCGAGCTGCGCAGTCCACTCCTTGCGGCTCTTGGCATCCTGGGCGTTCATCAGCAGGTTGG
Organism: uncultured Planctomycetaceae bacterium; assembly: GCA_963790585.1. Lineage (GTDB taxonomy): Bacteria > Planctomycetota > Planctomycetia > Gemmatales > Gemmataceae > CAWBOY01. The sequence continues at coordinate 1,016,480 of CAWBOY010000006.1, read as the reverse complement.
AGACACGAACCAATGGGACATCGAATGTGGAACCGCCGACGGTCACAAGGGTGACCCGTTTGCCCTTGATGGCAATGTTCGCACAGTGAATGACACTGCCGTCCGTGAGTTCGACGTCGTGATATTTTTCTACAGGCGCCGGTTTTCCTTCTTGGGGGAAGTCAAGGAGGAGAATTTGCGTGAGAGGAGTGGCGACGCGTTCGGTCCCCTTGGTGACAATGAGTTCCGTGGCCGTGATGTCGACGAGCACTCCCGGAATCACGTCACCTTTGATCGTGCGCAACTCGACCTTCGGACCGACACCTTGAAAGGCAGGCACCGAGGCAACGGTAACAAGGAGGACCATCAGGCCAAGCCACAGACGCATGAAGAACCTCCTGAAAGACAACGCCGGGCGCTGCGCCGATGCGCAGCGCCCGGCGACACAATCATTGCTCGCCCTGGGCCTTGTTCTTACCCTTATAAAGGTCGTCGGTAACCTTGCCGATCCGCTTCTGTTGGCCGGCCAGCTCTTGCAGTTCACGCTGGACGTTTTCAAGGCGTTCGCGCTCCTTGGCGTCCATCGGCGTTTCCGTCGGCTTGACGGCCTGCTCGCCCTTGTATTGCTTGCCATAGAGGACGGTTCGATCGTTGACGCGCATCTGCCGTGACAAGATCAGCTTCAGTTCCTGAATCTTGTTGAGCAGCGATGGATCTTGCGGCGGGCCCTTTTGACCAGGCGGCGGCGGGGGCTGCTTGTTCGCGTCCTTGTTTTCCTGGCGAGCCTTCTTGAGGGCGTCGACCATATCTTGCAGGCCAGCGATGATGTCGTTTTCGATCGCGACCGTGACCTCGCCCACGTCCGGCTGACCAAGACGAGTGGCCACGTTCTGCATATCGCTCCGTACGCCGCGGAAGACCTCAGCAAACGCGATGGCGCTGCCTTCCGCCTGAATCAAAGAGATCGCCATAGTAGCCTCTTTGATGATATCCTTTTCGGCGTCCTGTTGCTTGTTCGTCCCCTTGAGGACGGCATCCTTCAGGACTTGGTCGAGGTCGGCAATCTGCTTGCCGCCCAATTCCTTGCCGATGTTCTTGGTAGCGTCGCGGACCTGGATCTGCTGCCGCAACATATACTCGCAGCGCTCTTGCAGCTTGGCCAGGAGTCGTTCCATCTCCTCTTCACGGAGCTGCTTCAGGAGTTCTTCCAGGGTCTTTTGAGCCTGTTTGAACTCCTTGATCGCCTGGTCCTGCTTGGTGGACGCTTCCTCATTCTTGCCTTTCTCGATCTCTTTCTCAGCTTGCTTCTGATACTTGTTGCCTTCCTGTACCTGCTTTCTCACGGGATTGTCGTCTTGCGGCTGTTGGGCTTGCTGGCCCGGTTGGCCTTGCTGACCGCTCTTGCTTTGGCTGCCTTGCTGACCGGCTTGGCCGCCGCCTTGTTTGCTTTGGCTGCCTTGGCTTGGGCTGCCACCCATGGGCGGCGCGCTTTCTTTGCCGCTGCCTTTGGATTCGCCTTTGCCTTCGCCCTGGCCTTTGCTGTCGCTGCCGCTCTTTGGCTCGCCGGCTTTGCCAGCGCCGCCCTTGGCTTCACTCGGAGCGCTTGGCGGCTTGTTGCTTTGCTTACCGTTGGCCTGGCCATCGCCCGGTTTGGGAGCGCCGCTCTTCGGAGCGCTCGGCTTGCCGGGCTCTTTGCTGCCTTCGCCGGCTTTACCGGAGGCAGGCTTGGTGTTGCCAGTCTCTTCCTTCTTCTCGCCCGGCTTGCCGTCGCCGCTTTTACCTTCGCCGCTCTTGCCGTCGCCGGCTTTCGGCTCGCCGCCTTTACCCTCGCCAGGCTTCGGTTCGCCACCTTTGGCTTCGCCACCCTTGCCATCGCCAGGCTTTGGCTCGCCGCCCTTACCTTCGCCGCTCTTGCCTTCGCCTTGCTTCGGCTCACCACTCTTCGATTCGCCACTCTTGCCTTCACCCGGCTTACTTTCGCCACCTTTGGCTTCGCTAGGCTTGCCGCCTTCTTTGCTCTCGCCGGACTTGGCTTCACTCGGCTTCGCGCCTTCCTTGCCTTCACCACTCTTCTGCTCGCCGGCTTTGCCTTCTTTATTGGCTTCGCCGCTCTTGCCTTCGGCGGGCTTGGACTTGTCGTCGCCCTTACCCTCGCTGGCCTTCTCACCCATGCCGCTCTTGTCGCCCTTAGTTTCCGCGCCGGGCTTATCGCCCTTGTCAGGGCTCGGTTTGCTTTCAGTAGCCGGCTTGGTGTCCGGAGCTTTGGCTTCCGTGATCGGCTTGCCTTCGCCGCGCGTGTCGCCCTTCTTTTGTTCGGTATCGGTCTTGCCTTCCGCCCGGCCGTATTTGTCACCCTTGTCGCCGTACTTGGCCTCGGCCTTCTCACGGTTCGATTCGCCATTGCGGTTCGCATTGGCCAACTTCGCGGCGGCGTCGGTTACCTTCTCTTGCTGATTTTTTATCTCATTTTTGTCGAGCCGTCCTATTTCGGTCTGGGCCCGTACGCGCTCCTGATTGCCGATGACTGCCTTCAATTGCTCCAATAGTTTTTGAAGCCGTTCGCGCTCTTCCTTCAGCTGCTTGTCACGGTCGTCCTTGACGAGCATTTCGATGAGCAGGCGAATATCTTTTTGGAGGTCTTTCGTCGTCTTTTCCAGCGAGTTGAGCTTGTTGATGCTCGCAAGCGTGTCTTTGTCCTTGAGGGCCGCGATCAGGGTGAGGAATTTTCCGTCGATCCCCTGGGTGCTGGCCTTGTCGATCGCTTCCTTGAGCTGCTTGGCTTTGTCCTGGTCTTCCTTCTTGGCGCTGGCTTCGAGACGATGGGCGACGCGCAGCATGGCTGCCTTGAAGTCATCGAACCGACGACGCAGCTCGTCTTGCTGGAGAGCCGCCTCGTCCTGGACGAGCTTCGGATCGAGCGCGTTGTCGGTTTTCTTGGCCGGATCTTTATCCGGTTCACCCGCGTGAACCGTCAGGGCAAACGCCAAGGCCGTGCCACAGAGGACGGCTAACAAGCGACGAGTCATGGATCAATCCCTCCGCACCTCGAGAAGCCGACGGGCTTCCGGGTAGTTGATTTACCGCAGGGGTCAGTGATGTCTCGGCTCAGGCGAGCGGGCGTCATCTCTCAATAAACAGACGAGTCGGGGGGAGAGGCCCAACAGCTTCGCGCACGGATCTGTCGATTGTCTCATTGTTAAGTTGGCAAGTCTAGTGACTTTAGTGTCGATTTCTTGGAATAGGATATGCGTTCACCGCACCACCATCACCGCAAACTCGCAGTATGCTCGGCCGGGATAGCTCACTCGAAATCGTACACGGTGACGGGAATGTTTTGCTCGCAGAGTTGCTCCAATAGCATCGGCTCAATCTGGCTCCACTCGCCGCCCGCTAGACCACACCCGATACGCGGCATATGTACGGAAGCTTTCAGCGCAATCGCCTTGCTCGCTACCTTCTCAAGACAGCCTTCTAGCGCGTCATAGCGGATCGGCGGATTTCCCCGGGCTGCCCTAATGCCGTGCTGCGCAACCATATTCGCAATCCAGAGGTCAGCGGCCACTTGGACAAACTGAACAGCTCCTAGTGCGAAGTCCTTTGCCTCACGATCCCGATACCAATCCTTATATGCTTGAGCTGGTTCGGGCCAACGCCGAGATAGAGCGAGAACGAACCCTTTACCCCATGCCCCCACGTCATTGCAGACGTGCGCAATGATCTTGGTCCCGATTGCTTGCGGAACTGTAGCATCGCCACGAACATACTGAATAGGCAGCAGCGCTTTGATCATGGTCCGGCCTACCTCGAAGCCACGATGCTTCGTTCATGAGCTTGATCCCAGGCTCGCTCGAATTCTTCCGTGGAAATCTCGAACACGCGAAATTCCGGTTCAGCGACGACTTCTTCGTCCGGTGGTCGTGGGATGAGTGACAGCTTGCTTCCTCCAATCGAGTCTGTGCCGCTTGCAAAGCGGACAGATCCGTCACGGAACGCCTCCACCTTACGACGTTCCCAGCCGTTGTCATCGTATTCGCTTAGCACCTCAATCGGTTCATTCGGCGAGAGGTGGTTCCATTGTAACCGCGAATAACGCATATTAGCCACCTTTCCTCTTGGAATTAACGCCCGTGCCGAACATAGGAGACCAAAAAGACCTACCCTCCTGACCTAGGCACTGCTCCGCTGGCAATTATGCGTCCTACAAGATTCAGGTCTTGAGTGCCTGGAATGACGAGAACTCCTGGCCTTCCTTCAATGACTTCAAGGCCGGTCACCTCGATCTCAACATAATGGGTAAATCGGCGCCAGCCGCGCGGATCGTTCAAGAATGCGTAGGACAATTGGCCTGGCGTTTTGGTTCCGGGCACGATGTCGCTCAGATACTGCCCTTCACCGTAACGCACATCCCTCGGATTCACAGCCTTCAGTGATGGACGCCGGTTTGCGAGGAGGCGATACCCTCCAAACCTTTTTCGTTCGTGTAATGGAACAAAGTACGGCGTTGGATGGGCATGGCTGCTTCCCAGGGCGTGCCGGTTTCACGGTATCCTATGACCTCGTGAGCCCCTCACGGAATCAGCCCCTGCTCGCGCAGAATCTTATTCTTCAACTCTTTATATCGCTCTTCTTCCTGTTGTTCCGCTTTCTCCAGGCGAATCAATTCTTCGATCAGCTTCTTGATGTCGATGATTCCTTCCATGCCCGAGAGGACGGCGTTGAGCCGGGTTATCAAGGCACGCATCTCGAGTCGGGCCTTGGCGCTCGCGGCTCGGATGAGCACAAGCTCCTCCTGAAACATCGGATCGCCGTCGGCGATCGCCCGGCCCTTGTCGAGTTCGGTCTTCAAGACGGCCAGTGCGTCGAGGGTCAGCTTGAAGTTACCGTCATCCGCCGCCACCAGCTGACGCAACGGCTTGACGACCGTGTCGTCCACCTTTTTGCGAATGCCGATATAGCTGGGATCGACCTGGTTCAGCTTCATCTCCTCAAGGATGAGCAGATACGGAGCCAAACCCTGGTTGCTGATCTCGGCGAACCCTTTGTCGAGCGGGTTCACATAATCTTCGATGCGCGCCGACTTGGCCTCCAGCTCCAGCGGCTTGATGCGCTGTTGTGCCAGCTCGACGTTCATCTCGTCCATCTTCGCCTGCGTTTTCAGCAGCTCGCTCAGCACGGCGTCGAGCTTTCCTTTGATCTTCTCTTCCTGCTTGCCGATCTCGACGAGCAGGTCCTTCTCAGAGACGATGACGAAGGGGAACTTCTCCTTGCTCGTGCTCAGATGAGGCCTGGGCAGACCGGTTTTCTTGTCTTTTTCACTCTCGATGTCGGTATCGGTCGCCTCCACCCAGAGCAGCATCCGATAGCGCGGCTGCAGCGAGCCTTCCTTAACCTTGAGATCCAGCTGATAGACCGGGAAATCGCAGTCACGGCGATCGCTCACGGATTCCCACGGATCGCGCCGCAGCTCGAAGTTCTTGGTGATCTGCTTTGCCCGATAGGGCATCTCTTGCGGCGTGGCCAGGCTTTCCTGAATGATCAAGCGTGGCACCGGCTTTTCCTGAGCCAGCTCGGCCTGGAAGCCCGGGATCGACATATACTTGGGCCCGCCCTTGATCGACACCTGGGGAACGATCGGCTTTTTCGACTCGACGCCGCCCGCGAAGGAGTTCACGAGAACGGCCCAAGGCGCGTGATGCAGCGCCTGCGCCGCCGGTAGCCGCCGCGATCAGGCCAACCGCTTCGGGGCTGACCAGATTGCCCGCTTCGATCTTTTCGAGGTTATAAGCATATTGTACCACAGACAGGCCGTTATCGTCCGTCACTCGACCTACGAACGGCACACGCGCATCGACCGTCACCATGTAGCCTTCCTTCTCCACCAGGCGGATCGAAGGGTGCGGCTTGATTTCCGGTAGCTCGGGCGGCTGATCGTCGATCGGCTTGATCTTGAAGGCCCGAGTCCCGGTCACACCATCCTCATCGACGAACACCAGAGTAAAGCTGTGTTCGAGCCGAACATCGTCGAATTGCAGCTTGAACGCATCTCCCCCGAACGGGATCTCTTTTGGCGTCTTGGGTGCCTGCGCGTTCTTGCCAGGGACCAGCTTGACCGAGCCAAGATTCTTGTTGGCGCGAGCCGAGATCAGCACGTCCGTTCCGCCCGGTACCTTGACTTCGACCTGATCCCCCGCGTAACCAGCGTAGGATTTCTCCGTGAATAGTTGCTTCTTGCCGAGGATCAAGGTATCCGGCTTGGTCGGATCGCTAGACTCCGGACGATAAAAGAGATAGGCCGGCTGGCGCTGTTGAATGTCGAGCGTCGGCAATGTCGGCGCACCGAGGACGTCGATCGAACGCGTCTCGGTCGTGAAGTCCTCGCCACGAACGTAATACTCGATTTTGCCGATCTTCAAATTGTTAAATGTGCCTGTGTATTCGTTGTCGGCCGCCTTGTCGAGCATCATTGTGTTGCGTGAGTCGCTGTTCCACGATGAGACTTCCAGCTGTTGCGGCAGGTCGAGCTTGCGCAGCCTTCGGCTCATGGACCATTCGTCGATGCGTTGATCGAGGCGCTGGAGCATCTCTTGCAATTCGAACCAGCGCTGGAGTCGACCAAGCGCTCCGCGTGCCTGTGGCACGGCGCCGGCCGCATCGGTCTTTTCGTTGGCGAGACGTGCTTGCACATCATCGACGAGCAGATCGATCTGCCCCGGACCGTTGGCCGTGGGAATCGCAGCCTGCAATCCTCCCCAACTCGCACCCGGCGCGGCCGCGAGGCCGAACACCGTGCTGGCAAAATACGGCATCGCCTTGGGATCCCAATCGCCAGGTAGCGCTGGCACCGCGTTGTCACCGGCGGCGAATGCAGCGGTGCGTAAATCGTCCCAGCGCAACGGCTCCCACTCTGTTCCCGTTCGTTTTTGCCATCCCGCCTCTTTGCGAATGAGCAGCCTCTCCAAATGCAGCGCCACCTCGTCGACTGTCAACCCTTCGTCTTCGCGCGGCTTCCAGTCAGGGAGCGGCTCGGGCACGCTGTCCTGAAAATGTTTGTTGAGATCGCTCCAAAGCATCGGCCGCCAGCCGCTCGGATACTTGCCCGTATCCTTGGTGGCCGCGAGGTAGACATAGCCACGGACACGGAGTGTTGGCGCTGGCGCGTCGAAGCCGACTTTGATGTCTTTCTTGTCCGGGCCAATGATCTTGAGCTGAGCTCGACGATGCCACGGCTCGTTCTGAAGCTTGACTTCGCGGTCGATCCATATCGTCGACACCGTGTGAAAATCGTTGATGCCGCGAATCGTCTTCGGCTCGCCCTTCGTCGAGGAATACCCAAACGCCGCCACGCCGCCGAGCAGTAGCACTAGCGCGAGGGACCCGCCCAACAGCCGAGCCGTCTGGCCCTTCTTGAGCATCAGCAATCCGCCGCAAATCGCGCAGCCGCCGAGCAACAGCAGACTCAATGCCAAGGCAGGAATTAACCCGACCATCCCGACCGACAGCGCGATCAAGAGCGGAATCACCACCGCCCCGGCAAATAGATAGGTGCAAAGCAGTCCGGGGCCGACCACACTGGAAACGCCGCAACCCTCGGCCCTCGCGCACCCGGCCATTCCAGACCGACAGGGCCAAAGCAAAGACGCCGCCCGCGAGCAGATAAAGGCCCAACGGCACCATGCCCGCGACCAGGTCTTCGCGCGAATGCGTATACCACCGCCCCATGCAAAAGAGCGCCAGCGCCAACAGATAAAACGACACAGCCATGCCGAGCATGCGCGACGCCTTGCGCATCAGGCGCGACCAGTCGAAGACCTGGTGTAGCGGTAATTTCTCGACCTCGCTAGCGGCGTCCTGAATCGTCTTTTCCAACATCGGCCGCGAAAACCCATGCTCGCTGGCCCTCTTCGGGTCGCCCATTTCGACGGCGGTGATGAGCCGATCGCCGAGCCGCTCCGGAAACTTGCGTTCGAGCAATAGCGCCATTTCCGGATCGCTGAAGCGCTTGAGCAGACCGCCCAAGATCGTCCCGACCGCGAGCCCAATCACCGCGACGGTGGCGACGACGAGCAGGCCGCCACGCACATACCACGGGATCGCATCGAGCCAATCGAAGCCGCTGACCTTGAAAAAGCCATAATCTGTGATAATTCCGATCCAAAATAGCAGCAATACGCACAACAGAAAGATGCCGACGCCTTCAAGCGTGACATAATGCCGAATCGAGTGCCGCAGCTTTTCGAGCGGGCTGCGCAAGCGCCGCTGCGATTCTAGGACCGGAGTCGAATGAACAGGCGTTTCCACAGTAGCCATATCGTGCATCTCTTGTGAGAGTCTCTCGTTGCTTGCGAAAACCGCTTACCGAGCCTGAAGCGTAAGCGAAGAGCATTTGTATTTTTGTATTTATAAATACAAAATGCTCTTCGCTTACGCTTCAGGCTCAGTCGTTAATGTTACGCCAACCGCAGCAACTTACGCGTCAACCATTCCAGCGACAACAAACCGACAACGCTCATCAAAACATACGACAGCTTCAAAGGCCCGGAGCCAAGCGCGTCGGCGACAAAGGCGGTAAGGAAGCCGTCAGAGCGCCAGAAACGCCACCGCCCCCGAATAGAAGAGGATCGGCATCAACACGGGGCTCGGCCCGCCGGTCACATTGCGTGTCAAAAATAGGAGCAGCCCCGAGATGGCCGCGATAAACGAGCTGATCGCGGCGATAATGATGAACACGATCACCGTCCGATCGCGGAAGACGAAGCCGTCATCCCACAGCGACGTGACGCCGCCACGGTTCGTCTGCTTGTCCGGCCGGGCGGTCATTGTGTTCGGTATCAATTCCGCCGATTTCAGATCGAATAAGAGCTTGAGTTTCTCGTCCGGCGAGACCGACTCGCCCGGCCTGCCGACACGTTGCTTCTGCAGGACGGTTTCAAGCGTCTGCCGATCGGTCGGGCTCATGCGATTGAGGACCTCGGTCGCATCGCTCGCCAGCCGAGCCATCGCTTCGTAATCGGGCCGAGTGTTCTCCAACTCGGGATTGGCATCGCGGACGTCGAACTTGGTTTCGAAGCTATCGTTCGTTTCCGGGACGGTGAGCATCAAGCCATAGCGGCCTGGAGTCTTGACCTGAAACTGCACTGTAAACAGGCCGTCCGACTTGAACTCCAGGTTGTACTCGGTTTTGACTCCCTTATCCGATTCGCCGGTCGGCAGCGTTAGCTTGAGCTTCGGCTTGCTGCGATCGTCGCGCGGCCGACCCAGCGGATCGCCGCCCTTGTTGTCGATCTTGAAATCCATCATGATCGCCTTGTTGACGGCGTAGGTCTGCTCCATGAACGGCGTAATTCGGCGATTGAATTTATTGGCGTTGCGAGCGCCCGCATAGCGGGCCAGCTTGATCCAGAAGCGTTCATGCCACGACTCGCGGAACGACCTCAGCCGCCATAGTTCGCCCGAGCCGATCCAGGCGACGCGCCGGCCGCTGTCGGGAGCGGTCAGCACGATATACGGCATCAGCGAATTGTCCTTCATGCGGGCCTTCGGGTCCGGGTCGCCGAAGCGGGCGACGACGAGACTACCGGTCTTGACCTTTTCCACAGGATAGAAATTGTAGAAGCCCCGCTCGACTTTACCCTTGGTCGGGTTGTCGGTGCCGAAGAATTCGTTCCAGTCGGCCAGGAATGTAGGGTTGTAGTTTTTGTCCCCCGCCTCGGCCAGCTTGAGAAACTCCATCTCCTCGGTCGCGGCGGTATCCCAGTAGAGCTTCCACGGTTCGTCCGTCTTACGTTGATCCTCATGGAGTCGAATATCGTCCAGGACCACGGGATAGAGATCGAGCAAAGGCGAGAACTTATCGGTCGGCTTGTTCGTGCCAGGGCTGGCAAGCTGAACCGTATTGATCGGCCCGCCGACGACAACCAAGCCGCCCCCCTTGTCGACCCATTTGACGAGATTTTTGATCTGCTTATCGTCTAATTGATTCCAGTCCGGGTCGAATGCGATGATGACGTCGTACATCGCCAGGTCGTAGAACTTGACCGCCTCATCTTCCGACGGTTCATCGAGCCGATCCGGGAAGGTTCGCAGCAGACGCTTGGGATCGACGTCTTGCACGATTCCCATGCGCGGCTGGCTCATGCCTGGAGGCAACTGGAGGTAGATACACAGCTCCGCCCGCCGCATATCCATTTCGCGGACGAATAGAGTCCGAACGAACTGGTAATCACGGGTCGCGGCGCTGGCCATGACTGAGGACGCGCAGATCACGCTTGACGACGCGCACGTCGGCGGCCTCGCTGAAATGCTCCTTGTCCTTGTAAATCTCACCTTTGTTCTTCGGCACGCGCGCCTGAAACCGCAACGACGCTCCCGGGTTCTCGACGAACTCCCAGCGCTTGTCTTCATCCAGTTTGACGCCAGTCGCGTTCGCCAAAGCCATCGCATCGATAGTGAACTCCACCTCGGCTCGCGCCGGGGTGCTGTGATCGAACTTGGCCGGAGTTGACGGCTTCATGCTGATCTTCTTGCCCGCATCGGCGAGGACCACCGGCGTTCGTTTCTTCATCGGATTCTTCGGATCTTCCCGTTCGATGACGGCGATCTCCTGGGGCGTCTCGACCTTCTTGGGATCGAGCTCGTCTTTCTTAACCGAAGAAACATCGAGGGAAATATCGAACTCCTGATCGGCCAACCCTTCGCCGACGACATTGACGAGGATGCGGAATTTGTCGTCCGGTTGAATCTGCTGTGGGGCCCGAATGCTCGGCAGATCGATCCGAATCTGTGGCCGAACGCTACCGACGCCGACGACGAGAATTGGCACCTGCCGAGCCTTGGCCGCCTTGGCGAGGTCGTCGTAGAAATCGGCCCCTTGATTCATCCGGCCATCCGTGACGACGATGATTCCCTGGACGACGTTCTTCAGCTCGCGGTCGAACGCCGTCCGCGTCGCTCCAAGATTGGTGCCACTGAAGAGACCTTCGCTGCGCCGCAGCTTGTTGTAATCCTGCTGGGCTTTGAAGAGACTAACGGTCTCGTCTTTCCAGCCGTCGGGCCTATCTTTTTCGAGATCGATCTCCCAGTTGGGAATAAGCCAATTCTTGAGAAATTCGGGGGGCAGCATGTTCTTGACAGGCGTCTTGTCTTTTTCTTTGTCCTTGTTGGCAAGCATCTCTTCGTATTGCTTCCGCGTCCAGACGCTGCCGTCGCGCGTGAAGAAGTAGGCCGCCGCCTCGTCCAGCTTGTTGCCGAAGCGATAGGCCGTGATCGGGTTCTTCTGGGTCAACCGCGGGAAGAACTCAACCTTGGGGTCCGTGAGGAAATTAAGCACCTTGTCCTGCCGCGTAAGGAGCTTATCAAACGGCGTCCGCTCGTCTGGAATATCGTCCTTGGTGCCCATGCTGTCGGAGACGTCGAACAGGACGACGACCTTCGATTGCCTCTCGACCACCTCCAGATCACGCAACGCCGGCTGGAAGAAGACGATCGTCAGAATCAGGTAGACCATGAAGCGCAAAATGCCGAGCGGCAACGCCCAATAGCCGACCGATCGGCTATCGCGTAGATACATCCAGATCACGTAAAAGAGACCGACGATCAACACGACCCCGACGATGCCGAACCAGAAGAAGTCCCAGAATTCAAAGCCGTTGCCGTTATTGAAGCGCTCGCTGAGCCGAGTCCAGATCAGCTCGTTGGCGTTCTTGGTCATTACCGAATCGTTCATGATGCGTCGTCCTGGCCTGTATGATTTTATTTAACCCGCCATTTAGGGCGGGAAGCGTCGTAATCCCCCGGCTTGCTGGGGGCTATATAAACAGAAACCCCCGTCACGCCGGCGCTAGCCTTGGCGCCGCTACGGTTTCTTCACCCTTCACGTGATAGCTCAAATGAACCGCCATCGCCTGTTCCACGATCAACACGATGAGGAAGATCAAAAACAACCAAGGCAACTCAGATAGATCGGGTTCCCGTGGTTTTACCACTTCGTCGCGCTCGCCGGGCGAACGAAGCGTGATTTTCCCCTTGCCGTCGGACCCATTGCGATTGCGAATCAGTTTCGCGCTCGCGGCTCGCTTGAGGTCGCTCTCGGCCTCGGCATCGACATTGAACGCGAATGACCGCGTCAATGCCGGCGCCTTGTCTCCGACGCCGACCTTTGGCTTGATCTCGAAAGTATAAATGCCCGGCTTTTCAAACTTGGTATAGCGTAGCTCCAGTGTGCCCTGCGCGATCTTGCGGCTCTTTCATTGTAACAGTGTCGATCTCGGGTCCAGCGGGATCCACATCCTTGGGAGCGTCGCCGGCGGGAGGAATAATGGTGTTCTCATCACGCGGCGGGGTCGGCTTCTGTTCCTTGAAGCGGACCTTAACGGCCGATTCATAGAGGTTGCCGTCGAATTCCAATAAGAGCGGATCGCTGCCAACAAGACCCTGGCGCGGCCGATCGCCGCGATTGAGCCCCTCGGCGTCGCCGATTAGGTAGCGCTGCAAATCCATCATGAACACTTCGTAAGTGAACGACACCGGGTTGCCGCCGCCCCATTCGTTCCACTTGGAGAGAGTTCCCGCCGTTGTCAGGAAGGCAACGACCTTGCCCTTGCCGTATGTGTTGGCTACTACCAGGGGATCGCCGAACTCCACTTTTTCGCGGAACTCCTCCAGGTCGCGGGCCAACCGGCGCATTTTCTTGTGCGCCCACAGGTCTGGCATACTCGGCCGATTTGGATCGTCCTTGATCCCGGGGTCTTTCAAAACAGCGTCCAAGACGCGAACAAGCTGATAGAGGAACGGCTCCGCGAGCGCTGTGCGAATGGCGGCATTAAACTGTGAAATCGGCTCGATGTATTTTTCGTATTCCTTCTCCTGCTCTGCCAATTCGCCCGTGAGCTTGGTCGCCTCGCGGCCTAGATCTTGGGCCCTTTGCGCGAAATCGGACACCGGCTTGCGATTGGCCAGGTACATGAGCACCTGGGAGTTTTCCGTACCCGTGGCCCACTGCGAACGATCAAGCGTCGGATAATAGCGATCGATGAGCATCCAGCGAAATTGTGGCTGGAGATTGCGCAACACCTCCGAAAACTCCGTATCCATTTTCGGCATCAGCAGCTTTGGCTGAGGATCCTTGAATTGAGCCGCCTCTTTTTGGGCGTCGGTCATCGCCACCGTTGGCGCGTTGGCGATCATGACCGGAAACAGGCCGCCCATCTCCTTGTGGAGCTTGTTGTTGTAAAACCCCGCTTCGGTTTTATCGCCAACGCAGTAAACGAGATTGCCGCCGCTCTTCACATAGTCTTGGATTTTCTTGAGATTGGCGTCCCCCTTGATCTGCGAGACGTTGACCAGGAATATAGTCGGATACAGATCCAGTTCGGTGGTCTCCAATTCTGAGAACGGCCGGCGTTCAACTTCGTAGGCGCGGGCAGCCTTGAACGCTTCGCGGAGATGGCTGTAGTCGCTGCCCGATTCGAGTGCATCCTTCGGATCGTTGCCATCCAAGATGAGCAACGGCACCTTGTGACGAACTTCGATGACGAGTTCGCGGATGTTGTCCGCAATCAATCCGCCGTTTTTGTCTTCGATTTCGACCGTAACTGTTTGAAACTCGCGGTCGATGCGGCGCTTGCGATCGCGCTCGGCCTTGGCGTCTTTCTCCGTGACAGCTTCGGTCGCCTTGCTCTTGGCGAACTGCAGCGGAAAACGAATCTCGGTCCGCTGCATCGCGGGCAGCACCGGAATCGGCTGTTCCGCGCCGAACGAGACAGCGCCGTTGACGCGCACATGCAAGAAGTCCTGCGTTTTGGCGAGGTTGCCGAAATTTTCGATGGTCACAGTGAACTCGACCGGCACATTTTCGGCGGCGACGCGCGTGTCGGCTCGCAAACCAATGATCGCAACGTTCTCATGAGCGGCGGCCTGCCCGCGCGCTTCGGCGCGATACGGATGAGCCGGATCGATAAAGTTCACATTAACCGAGTCATCGACCATCTTGTCAATGCTCTCGGCCAGTTGATTGGCGGCAGCGCTCGAGACCCAATCCTTCTCGCGGAAGTCGCTGAAGAAATGGAGGACCTTCGAGCCCTTGGGAACCTTCCGCAGGTAATCGGCCGCCGCCTTGATGCCCTGGCCCGGCGCGACGTGCAGGGCGGTCGGCTTGAGCGTATCGACCGCGGCCTGCACTTCCGACACGGCTGACGGTTTGATCTGATTCTCAAACAGCGGCTTTTCCAGATCGGAAAGTTTCATCAGGCAGACCGTGTGAAACGAATCAGCCTTGGCAAGCGTCTTGACGAGTTCCATGACTTCCGCCTGGCCCTTGTCAAAGGCGCTGACGTCGACATTGTCTTGCCGATGGGTGTCGGCCATGCTCAACGTGTCGTCGATCAGGATGTAATGCGTCGTGCCGTCGTCCGTCCGCGTCTTGGCCGCGACGAACCGGGCCATGAGAAACGCGATCAAAAGCACTAATAAAATTCGCAAAAGGAGGAGAATTAGCTGCTCGATAATCATCCGCCGGCGCATCTTCTTTTGCGCCTTGAGCAGAAACTCCATCGCCGCCCAGCGCAGCCGGCGAAAGCGCATCCGGTTGAGCAGGTGGATCAGAATTGGGGCGGAGATGAGCAATCCACCAAAGACCATGGCCCAGGGATTGAGGAAAAACGCGGACATGGGTCAAGATCCTTCCAAGGAAACAGGCTGCGATGAAATCTCGAGCAACCTCGATAGAGGTTGGGAAGTAAGGGACGGTTGCGTATGGTTGTGGCGGCACGTTTCTAACGTGCCGAAGCATCGTCCCTCTTGGGGCTTGGCCATTTTTGGCATGGCCGCCTCGGGCCATTGTCGCTCCCGGCACGTTGGAAACGTGCCGCCACAACCTAACGGGACGATTTCTCCCTCGTCTACTCCGGCAATTCCTGCCCATGATTGCGCGATTCGCTGCGGACATCCATGCGGGCGTGGAGGAATTTCGTCAGCACGGCGTCCATGTAGTCGGCCGTCGTCAAAAACTGATAGTCGATGCCGAGCCGGGAACAGCCGCGCCGCACCTCGACGCGATACTCTTCGAGAGCTTCGAGGTAGCCATCGCGCAGCGCCCGTGGATCGCATATCAAGTGGGGCAGATCCTCCATCCCCTCGAAGCGCGTGATTCCCGAGAACGGGAAGTTCACCTCGTCCGCGTCCATGATGTGGAATAGCAGAATGTCATGCCGTTTGTGCAGTAGCATTTCGAGGGCTTTGAACAGTTGCTCGCGATCGACCAGTAGGTCCGAAAAGATGATGACCTGCCCGCGCGAGTGGGCCGTCTCGGCGACGCGGCGCATGATCTTCATGATGTCAGTCTTTTCGCGCGGCGTGCTGACGTGCATTGCCTTTACGATGGCGTCGATATGATTGGTCGCGCTGCGGGCCGGAACGATTTGCCGGACTTCGGAGTCGAACGTCACGGCCGAAACCGAATCCTGTTGGCGCAGCAACAAGAACGCCAAACAGGCCGCCGCCGTGCAACCGTATTCATACTTATTCATCGGCCCGCGGCCATAGTGCATCGACTCGCTGACGTCGATGACGAGCTGGGTGCGCAGATTGGTTTCCGCTTCGTACTGCTTGATGTAAAAGTGATCCGTCTTGGACCAGACCTTCCAATCGAGATGGCGAATGTCGTCGCCGGCAGTGTAATCGCGATGCTGCACGAACTCGATGGAATGGCCGAAAAATTTGCTGCGATGCATGCCGGCGAGAAAGCCTTCAACCACCTGGCGTGCTCGCAATTCGAGGCGCGTGATCTTGGCGATCGTCGCCGGATCTAGAAAACGCCGGGCATCTTCTTTATCGACTGTTTTATCGGCTGCCACGGGGTGTTACTCGCGGTGAGAGGATTCAGGGAGGAAAGCAATCGCGTCACCTCACCAGCCCCAAACGCAGGCACGGGGAAAGGTAAAATATCTCGGGTGAAAAATAAGATCGGATGACTATCTCTTTCTTATTTTTCCCCAGACTTTTCACCTTTGCCCGCGCTTGGAGCGGCGAAGCACACTTGAGGCTGAAGAGACATACCGCTCACGACGCAAAGATTTTTTTGAACCGATCGTCTTTATTGAGATCGCTTTCCTTGCTCGGCGTCTCCTCGATCAGCTTCTTGACGACCATATCCGTGGTGATGCCTTCGGACGAGGCCGTGAAGTTGGTGAGGATGCGATGCCGCAGGACCGGCGGAGCCAAGAACTGAATGTCATCGGTCTGGACATGGACGCGACCATAGAGCAAGGCCCGCGCCTTGGCGCCGATGATGAGGTTCTGCACGGCGCGAGGTCCAGCGCCCCAGGACAACCAATCGCGAATGAACTTCGGCACACCCGGTTCGCCGAGGCGCGTCTGCCGCACGAGGGCCAACGTATAGCGAATGACGTGATCGGTTACCGGCACACGCAAGACGAGCTTCTGCAATTCGAGGATCTGTTCGCCGCTAAGGACCGAATGTAACTCTTCGTGCTGGATGGCCGTCGTGCGGCGGGCGATTTCGAACTCTTCGTCGAACTTCGGATAACGGACGAACACCTTGAACATGAAGCGATCCTGCTGCGCTTCCGGCAGCGGATAGGTGCCTTCCTGCTCGATCGGGTTCTGCGTCGCCAGCACGAAGAACGGGCTGTCGAGCCGATGGCGGACGCGGCCGACGGTGATCTGCCGTTCCTGCATGGCTTCAAGCAACGCGGCCTGCGTCTTCGGCGGCGTGCGGTTGATTTCGTCGGCCAGCACGACGTTGGCGAACAAGCGGACCCTGGATGAACTTGAACTCGCGCTGGCCTGTGGAGCGGTTTTCCTCGATCACTTCAGTGCCGGTGATGTCCGAAGGCATCAAGTCGGGCGTGAACTGAATGCGGCTGAAGGCCAAAGACAGCGTCTTGGCCAGCGTCGAGATCATCAACGTCTTGGCCAAGCCCGGCACGCCTTCGAGGATACAGTGCCCTCGGCTGAACAAGGCGATGAGCAGCTCCTCGATCACCATATCCTGGCCGACGATGACGCGCGCCAACTGCTTTTTAATGCTGGCAAAGGCGTCACGCAGCTTCTTGACCGATTCGAGATCCTCCGTCTTCATCGCAGGTACATTCTCGGCATTATTCGATTGTTCGCTCATGCGGGTCTCGTCTGATTGGTTGGAAAGTAGTTAAGAATCGTCACGGACTGTCGCGATAACACATTTCTTACCGTTGATAGATCGGCAATGTCCCCAAATCTAGTTGTAAAATGGCGAGATAGACTCCGGTCGAGAATATCGGCCCGACTTGCATACCAGGGAAGCTACCGTCCAAGTCCTGCATCTTGACAATGCGCGGGAACAATTCCTTTTTGTATTTGCCCCAGGTCAGTCGTTCGGAGGCCTTGGCCGAGGGGAAGATCTTGGCGTGCCCTTCTTCGCCCAGGGCATAAATGCTTTGGGCGTAGTAATACTGTGTGTACTCGTCGTGCATTCCAAATCGACCGCCGCCGCCGAGCGTCTGGTCTTCGAGCATCGGGGCGTTTATCTTGAGAAACTCGAACCATTTCTTGACGAGCGGGGAGTGATAGTCGCCCGCGCTGAAACCGCAGGAAATCGCGGCCGCCGTCAGCGCCGGCCGACCAGCTCCGCCGCCGCCCTGAGCCAAGCTGTAGATGACGCCGCCTTGGCTGTTGGTCGAGTCCTTGAGATACTTGACCGCACTCGTGATCGCGTCGTTAGGAACGGCGATCCCGGCATTGCGGGCGGCGCGCAGACCTTGAACTTGCGTCACCGTCACGGAGCCTTCATCGAAGCCGCCGCCGTCTTTCGCCGAGACATAGCCCCAGCCGCCACGGTCGGTCTGAGCATGGCGCGTGAATTGAACGGCCCGCACCAGAATCTCTTCGAGTTTTTTACGGCGCTCACCTTCCTCTTCTTCGCCATACACCTGCGAGAGGAACAGCACGGCGAAGCCGTGGCCATACATATATTGGTGCATCCCGCCCGATTCGCGCATATTGCCGATAAGCCCGTTGGCCTGACTCTGGGCCATCAGCCAATCGACCGCCTTGCGGACGTTCTCGCGGTATTTGCCTTCGCGGACCGTGCTGCCTTCCATCAGAAAAGCCATGCCGGCCACGCCTGTCATGGCGGTGGTGTGGGTACCGCCTACCGCGGCCCAATGGCCATCGGGATTTTGATTCTTGGCAAGGTATTTGAGCCCTTTTTCCACTGCCAGCCGCACATTTTCAGGAAGTTGCTCGGCTTTGGCTACCAATGGGAAGGCCAGCAGAGCCAGCCCCATGAGCAGAAAGCCTGTTCGCATCCGGGTACGCATCGGTGTCGTAACTCCCCGAGAAAAGAACGGAAGGCGGACCGCCTGCTGAAAGAAGAGACGATCCAATCCGGAAATTCTGACAACTGGAGAGGCAGGAGAGGCCAAGTCCAAAGTATTGAATCACGTCAGTCGGCGTAACGCAAGTGTCTACCCGTTATCGGCCCCGTTTGGCCGTTTAGCCGCGAGCCAGTAGGCGAGCGCTCACTCATTGTGACATGGTCTCCTGACCATGTCACTCAATCACTTGAGACCTTCGGTCACGCGAAGTGGAACGATCAGGAGACCGTTCCACAACACGCCTGCCAGCTCGCGGCTAAACGACGCGGATACCGTCAGCGCTGGAAAATCGGCAACACGCCTTTATCCAGCTGAAGAATCGTCAAGTAACAAACAGTGGTATAGACGGGACCGATCGGCGTACCGCGAAAACTGCCGTCGTCGTTCTGCTTCGACTTGAGAAACTCGAAGAACTCGCGTTTGTACTTGCTCCAGGTCAATCTTTCGTCGGCCTTTGAGGTAGGAAACAGCTTGGCGTAGCCATCCTCGCCCAGGACGTATGCGACTTGGCCATAATAGAGATGGGTATACTCGGAATGTCCATATTGTTCGCCGCCGACGCTATTGAGCGGAATAAGGGGCTGCACGAATTTGAGCCATTTCTTGGCCAGGGGCGAGGTATATTCGCCCTGGCTGAACATCGACGCGATGCCGCCGACCGTGATGCTTGGCCGTTCGCCGCCGCCGCCGCTCTGAAGGCTGTAGATCAAGCCGCCCCGCTCAGTCGTGCAGCGGCGCAGATATTCATGGGTCTTGTCGATCGCTTCCTTGGGAACCACGATGCCGGCATTTCTCGCTCCGCGTAATGCCTGAACTTGCGTGATGCTCACTGAGCCTTCATCGAAGTCATTGCCGTCGATTGCGGAAACATATCCCCAACCGCCGCGCGATGTTTGTGCCCGACAAGCGAACTGCACGGCGCGCGTCAGCAGGTCTTCGAGCTTCTTGCGCAGGTCGCCGTCCGGTTCCTCGCCATAGATTTGAGACAGAAACAAGATGCTAAAGCCGTGGCCATAGAGATAGCCCAGGTTTTGATTTGGCGCGTTC
Source organism: uncultured Planctomycetaceae bacterium (assembly GCA_963790585.1). Classification (GTDB taxonomy): domain Bacteria; phylum Planctomycetota; class Planctomycetia; order Gemmatales; family Gemmataceae; genus CAWBOY01. Next base: position 997,083 of record CAWBOY010000006.1, on the reverse strand, counting down.
GGCTCGCCGATAAGCCCGTTTTTTTGGCTGCGGTCGAGCAGCCAATCGACGGCCATCTTTATATTTTTACGATATTTGCCCTCGCGAATGGTGCTGCCTTCTTCCAGCAAACAGATGCCCGCCATGCCGGTCATGGCCGAGGCGAACTGGCCGCCGCCCGCTTCCCAATGGCCGTCGGCTTGTTGTTGTTTCACCAGCCAATCCAAGGCCTTATCCGTCATTGCCTGATATTTCGGCTCGAGCGGGTCGGCCCGCAGCGATGGGACCAGACCGACGCACAGCAAAGTGATTGCTACGATCAGCGAGCGGCAATTCCAACGTGACATACTCTGGTGTCCTCCATCCGACTTCAAGAGCCGGGAGCGTAAGCGACCGGAGAAAGTCAGACTCAATCAAATTTGCTCCGGTCGCTTACGCTCCCGGCTCGCCAGGACGCGTTTCACTTCATCCCCACCGGCACGCTCACTTCCGAGCGCGGCAATTCATAAGGGAACACAATCCGCGACGATAGCCCGCGCAACTCGATGCGGCGATTCGCGGGTTCGCTGACGAGGCTATGAAAATTCTGGCGCGTCGTGCCGAAATCCTCATCACAAAGAATCTTGCCCGTCCGCTTTTCGAAGGCTTTCAAGGTCGAAACCTGGTTGGCTCCCATGCCACCGCGGCCACGGAACGCCATGTTGGCGTCGCCAACAGATTTATTGTAATTCGCCGTGAATAACAGCATCGGCATTTCCGCGAACTGATCGAGAAACAGCGTCTGATCCTGCACCGGGAAGTTATAGACCCACTGGCCATTGAGCTTGTAACACGCGACGTCGCCATTGACCGGAAGCGCCCGCAGTCCGACGTTTGTCAAGAGGTTTGTCGCCAGGCTGCCGACGACGCTCGGATCGTGTGGGCCATTAACCATGACAAAGAAGTAGTTGGCATCGCGCAGCAGATAAACAGCCTGTGGCCGCGATTCGAGAGGCTTGCCGTCTTTGTCCTTTCGCTCGATGTTCAACTGGCCGCTGAGGAGTTCTTTGTTTTGCGAGATGCTAAATACCTTGAACTTCCCAGTCACATCCATCGCGCCGACCAAATCCGGGTCCTCGGACTTCATGACGACCGAGCCGATGCTAAAGTCTTTCTTCCAGAGAGTTTTCCCAGCGCGAATGTCGTAAAGCTGGACCGTGACTGTTTTGCCTTCGCCATCGGACCACAGCAGATGATTGCCGTCGATGCGGATGCGCTTTTGGTATTGGTCCGCGAAATCCGGCACTTTCACCGTCACACCGTCATAAGCGCGCAGGCGCTCGCGTCGACGCGGCGATGTCCTTTTCACCCATCTCGACGACATAGAGGTTCTTATCGTCGCCGAAGATATGGTTGCGCGGCCCGACATCGGAACGGGTCCAGAGAGTCCGGCCCGAGATCGGGTCGACGGCCAACAGCGCATCGCGCGTCTGCATGCAGATCGCGTTGCCGTCGAGAGGTCCGGTCGTGCCAAGTCGTTGCTTGAAGCCGTCGTTGTAAAGGAACTGAATGCTGCCATCGGGGTCGCGCGCCAGCGATGCTTGAATGCCTGGCTGCGATTGCAGATCGCGCTCCCAAAGCTTCATATTGTTGATCGGATCGATGCCGAAAACCTTGTTACCGACCGGCAAAACAATCAGATGGCCCAAGGTCTGGTAGGCAAATTTCGGAGCGTCCGGGGTCGGGCTAGACGCCAAATTGGCGTTGAAAAGGCTTGGCGACGAGGTTAGCGTATTCGTCAGCCGGACTTCACCAGTGAAGCGATCGATCAGCTTCAGCGCCTGCGTATTCAACTCCAAGCCGACCTGATTTCGATTAAAGTAAGGCAACGCCTCGCCGGCGTGTTCGAACATGTAGATCGGCGACTTGAGTGGGCTGGCCTCGCCGCGCGACGCTGGCAACATCTTGCCGACCTTGATGGCCGGGCTCTGTTCTTCGAGATACGGCAGAAAGCGCTTGTCCGTCGTCAGGTCGTTGAGCAGGTCTTCCGACGTCTTGCCGTCACGAATCAGCATCTTGGGGAAGTCGCGCGCCAGCATCCGATAAAAGTAAGCCGCGTCCTCCATCAGGCCACGGCGCGTGTAAGACGCGCCAAGGCCTCGATGGCCCGGGCCCGGATTTCGGGCGGCTCGTTGCGGTTCCGCAACAGACTAAGATGCCGTTCCGCTTCGACGAAGGTGTCGCCCGTCTGATTCTCGACCAGCCGTTCCGCCAGTTGAAGCCGAGCTTCGCGGCCCACTTCAAAGGCCGAGCCGAAGACGGCAACGAACTTGCGAAGCTCTCCGATGTCTGTCGTCTTGTCGAGTTCCTGCCATTTCTTGGCGATGCGATCTTCGAGCGGCTTGCGGTCGGCTGGCGACGCCTTGGCGATCATCGCCGCGATGCGCCCTTGCGACAGAACGTCGGGGGCCGCCTTTACCGTCGGTTCATCCACGGACGCGAATAGTTCCTTGGTATCGACGAGCGAGCCACACTCTTGATACTTCTCAAAGGCCTCAATCAGCTTGCCCTGGTTTTCCTTGCCACGAGCTACAAGACAGAGATATTTGACGCGGCGCCGCCGTTCCTCGGCTCGCAGACCTTCCTGTTGAGCGAGCGGCGCGGCCTCGACGTTGAGCTTGCACAGCTCTTCGTAATCCTTGAGGTAAACTTCGGCCTGGTCGAACTTGCGCAAGAGATAGTCGGACAGCGTGATATACAGCTTTTCCTTGGCGTCTGTTTCCAGCTTCTTGGGCGGATTGGAGTTCAAGACCCGGCGCAAATCGTCGACAGAGCCCGGCATGTCGCCACGGTCGAGCCGCAACATGCCGCGCTCGTAAAGCTTGGTCAGGTCGTTCGGATTGGCGATAATCGCGGCGTCGATCTCGGCAAGACGAGCGTCTAGCTGGGGGAAGATTGCGACCTCGGTCGGCGTCTGCGACAGGACGGAGTTTTGGAAGAAAGCCAGGTTGCCCGGCACTTCCTTCTTCGGTGAACGAGTCGTACCAAGGACGACGCCCGTTTTCACATCGATCGCGGCGATTCCCGGCTCGCGATGCTGCGTCGATTCCTTGAGCGGGACATAATAGATGTCATTACTCGCCGCTCCGGTGCCCGACGGTAGGCCGACTTCCGCACTCCAGGCAATTTGACCCGTCTTGAGGTCGAGGCCACGAACATTGCGCCGCCCGACGACGATCGCTTTTCCTTGATAAACACCGCCCATGTAAAGTTCATCGTCCGAGCGAACGCGCGACCACAGCCGGGTTCCCTCCTTGAGATCGAGGCATGTGATTGAGCGCGAATCGGGCGCTGTGAAGATCACCTTGCCGTCTTGAATGACGGGAGGCGTCATCTTCCACTGAGGCATTTGGTTGCCTGTGACGAGCGGCGGCCGAGCCGTGCCATCGGGGCCGCGAACCCAACCGGCAGGCATGCGGCCATTCATGCCCATGCCGATGTCCCATTCCTCTTTGTTTTCCTCTCGCGCCCGATAGGCATAGGCCCAAAGCAAGCGATTGGTGCGCAGATTGAACGCCATCAGCGCTCCGGCATTGGTCGGACAGATCAAGATGCCCTCGCCATAAGCCAATTGACTGGCCTGCGCCGACGCATGACGTCTTCGATAATCGGGAACTTTACCGTCGCCAGGAGTTGCGAGGAGAGGATGCGCACGGCATGATGCGTGCGTTCGTCGCCGTCTTTTTTGTAAGTGTAAGGCTCGAGAGTCAGCAGTCGCAATTCCTTGCTCTTCTCGATGAGGCAATAAAGCTTGTTTTCGAGGGGCAAAGGCGGCCCGAGGAAATAGGTCTCGGGCAAGTCCTTCGAGGGATCTTTCATTTCCGCCGCAATGCCGCCGAGCCGCCAGTTGAGCTTGCCCGTCGAGGCGTCGATGGCCTGGAGCTGATTGCCGAGCAGCGCATCTTCGACCTTCTGAGCGTGACGAACGACAGGCATTCGGCCGCCGCCCCAATTGTCATCCTGCAGGACCCGCGGCCGAGGCGGGACCTGAAAGTCCTCGACCATGTAGATGTAGGTGCCATCGGTCGTGATAGTGCCGACAGCGGAATTTTCGAGAATGAGATTCGGGCGTTTTAGCTCGTTGTCGAAATAGAACTGCAGAAAGCTTTCTTGCGCCTGGGTAAAGCCTGCTTCGCCGCCGTCCTTGACAGGTTTCGCCATCTGATCGATCGACAACGGCGAGGGCGAATCCCATTCGACTTTGCCGCCACGCTTCATGTTGGCAGCTTGCAGGCCGGCATAGCCACGATAGATGACGAGCGGCACTTTTTCACCTTTGACCGTGCCAATGACGGCCACTGGCTGATAGGGAGTTATCAGAGGCTGATTCTTCGTTTTGATCTGCTCGAGAACGCGCTTGATGATGATGTCGCGGCCTTCGGTGTAGACGTTGAGATCCTGCGCCCAGAGTTTTTCCAGATAGGCGGGTCCGCCCAAACCTTGGCCTGTGCGACTCGGAGTTTCGCCGAAGTATAAATGATCGCGCCGCGTCGATGTCGGCGAATAGTCGACGGGCAGCTTGGTCACATATTCCCGCAGCTCGGCGACGGGCCGTTCTTCACCGCTGACCTTGATTGTCTTGGTTTTTCGTGCTTCGACGACGTCCCAGACCTGGGCTTCTTTGGCCAGGAAATAATCGCGGTCGATCCCTTCGTTGGCGGCTTGTTGAAAGGCAAGCGACGCTTTGAACAAGGTCTCGACCGGTTCGACCTTGTCCCAGCCTTCTTGATCGAGGATATTTTCAAACTCACGTGCCGCGTCGGCCGTCCGACCGCGATCGAGCTTCCAGGTCGCCAGCAACGTGGCCGCTTCGAGGCCCGCCGCCGTGTGACGATACCAGCGAACCACCTTGCGCACCAATTCGAGATCGTTCTTCTCGCGGGCCTCGGCCAGGAGCGCAGCCGCCTTGCCTGAATTCTTGGCCCGATATTCATCGCGCCCCTTAGGCGGCAACACGCCAAGAAGCCGATCCGCCTCACTTTGAACGCTGACCCAGACAAAATTCGATCGCCCATCGACCCCTTTGCGGAGAATATCGGCAAACACATCGGTATCTTGCTCGACGAGCTGCTGCAGATTCTCAACCGCGATGCCCCAATTCTCACGTTCGACATATTGGATGCAGGCTTCAAGCTTCCGCTTGATTTTGCTATCGTTTGGCAGAGTCAAGGCATCGGAGAAGTCGTTGTTATTCTTCTCTTTGTCTGCTTTGTCCTTGGCGGCTTTGGCCGCATCGTCAGTCGCTGGACCTGGCGCTGCAATCGGCGGCGCGATGGCCATTTTGGCCTGCCCTCGAACTCTGGGCAAAAGTGTCACACTCACAAGGGTCACGGTTAGCAACGCGAGAAGGCCGGCCTTCATTGAACTCCGCGACATAGGAGTGCTTCCTTCTGCTCTGAGCTTAAATGAGCGCATTAACTGCAAGATGGACAAAGGATTGTCTCATAGCCCGGGCCGGACTGACAAGCACAAATCGCGGCCGCTATCCCGCATTACCACCGTAAGCAAAGACGACCGCCAAGATCGAACTTAACGTCCCATACAATTCCATCATACCCTTGACTCGTCTCTGGCGGTGAATGTGACCCATGCAGCAACGTGAAACAGCACCGACATCGAACCCGCGTGGCGAGATCCGCGCCGTTGCGGACCTCAGTCACATTTTTCGCCCGAACTACCTGTCCTTCGCCGGGACCTACCAATGCAACCTCACCTGTCCGCATTGCTGCGTGCCGATCGAATGGACCGATCGCCTCGATATTCCGACGGCGGTGCGCTTCCTTGAGGACGCCCATGCTCAAGGAATCAGCATCCTTGCCTTCACGGGCGGGGAACCGTTTCTCTATCCCGAGTTTCTGCACGAACTGTGCCGCCGCGCGGCCGAGCTTGGCTTCCGCTTCGATAAAGTGATGTCCAACGGCGTCTGGCATGAGAACGCCGATCATCTGGAAGGCATCCTGACCACGCTGCGCGATGTCGGCTTCACCGGTAAGCTCGGCCTGAGCGTCGACAAGTTTCATGGCGTCCACACCGCCAAGGCCGCGGAGTTCTGCCGCATCGCCCGCAAAGTCTATCGACGCGACAGCATCGTCGGCCTATCGTATGCCAGCCGGCATCCCGATTTGGGCCTGGAACCGGTCCACGCCCTGGCCAAGGAGCTCGACGCCGTCGTCGAATGGTCCAAAATGCTCGGCCGTTATCTGCTGGTCGCGGCCGATTTGACGATCACTCTCAACTGGAACCACCTCGCCCCGCTCGAGCGAGCCGAGCGCTTCACTGGCGCCTGGGACGGCGCCTGGTTCGAAGAGGATTACTGCGAAGGCCCCGGCCAGGCGCTCATCGTCACGCCGCGCGGCGAAGTCAAACCCTGCTGCGGCTTCGCCTCCGACCTCGATCAGCTAACGATTGGAAACATCTATAAAGACTCCGTAAAAGAGATCATCCGCAACGGCCGCGAACATCCCTACGTCGGCAAAGTCTTCCGCGAAGGCCTAACCGCGATTCGCAATGAGATATTGGCCCGCGACCCCGATGCCCTGCCCGGAGCGACGACGAATCATTGTTACTTCTGTTGGTACGTCCTCTCGAAGCATCTGACGTCTTTACCCTTTTCCTGCGCCAAGTCGCCGAAAACAGGGCGGCTAGGGTTGCCGCTGATCGGCCAAGCCTGGACACCGCCGGAGTGAAAAGAAACCCGCGTCCTTACCTCGATTCACCATCCACACGACCGTCGCGCCAAAAATGACACTGAAGTTGGCGCGACGGTCCGGCGACAGAACCAATTATCAGCATTGCCTTTACACCACGCCTGAGACCGTCGCGCCAAAATATTCGATGGGTACCCCCCTCCGCAGGTTCAAACAGAGAGTCAACGATTTTTCCATGAGCAAACAAAAGGAGACGTCTCTCCGTAAGGAAACCCGTCGTCATCGCCAAGTGCTGCAAGAACCTCCGAATTTGCCTATCGCGGCATTTTGCTAGTGCTAAACTGCAAGAAAAGGAGCTAGAAGATGCACGCGGCGAAACCCAATCAGACCAGAATGATGGTCTTGAATTGAGACAATCCATGATCGATGAGCAAGCGCTGCTATCAACCATTAACGCTGACCCCGACAACGATCAGCCGCGGCTGGTTTACGCCGACTGGCTGGAGGAACACGGCCAGCGCAATAAGGCGCAATTGATCCGCGTGCAGATCGAACTGGCACACCTGCCGGACAACACGGACGAGGCCACCGCCTTGCAGGTCGAGGACGAGCAATTGGAGGCAGCCTGCGAGAAAACCTTGCCCCAGTTGGAAGGAATCTCCTGGGGAAGTTTCGAGCGTGGCCTGGTCTGCTCGGTCTACCCCGATACCCCTGCTGCATTTCATCGCCATGCCAGCCGCATTGGCGACATGGGCTCGGTGCATCGCGTCGTGTTTGAAAACGCCGATGGCTTCGACATTCTCGCTGAGGTGCCCGTCCTCGCCCGGTTCACGGAACTCAACGTCTACGATGACCCAAACTGGGGAATCCGCGACGGCGATCGCGAGCATCGGTTCAATGATGACCTTCAAGCGGTACTCGCGTCACCTCACTGCCCGCGTTTGCGCCGCCTGGACCTGGTTACTTGCCAGCTTGGGCCACGCGGAGCGAAGGCGCTGGCCGACTGCCCACACCTGGCGTCACTGACCCACCTGAATCTGCTCGACAATTACATCGGCGATGAAGGGATGGTCGCCCTGGCCGCCTCGCCGTACCTGGCAGCGCTGCGCAATCTGCGCATCGACCTGAACAACATTGGTCCGGCCGGGATCGAGGCGCTGGCAGCTTCGGTGAATCTCGCTGGACTGGAGGATCTGTTTCTCGGCGAAGATTGGCCGCACAAACTTGGCCCCGCTATTGGCGTGGCGCTGGGCCGATCGCCGTACCTGACTCACCTCCGGGAATTGAGAATCCATGACTGGATCGAAGCACTCGGTGCGGAAGCCCTTGCCCAGGCCCCCAATCTGGCAGGACTGACGTACCTGGAAATTCCCGGAGATATTGGTCCAGAGGGTGCCCGAGCCCTGGCCGGGTCCCCTTATCTGCGTCTGTCGAAAGGCCTCCGGCTATACGCCTGCTGGATCTGGGACGAAGGAGCCAAGGCCCTGGCTCGCTCACCCGTCCTGGCTACTCTGGAAAACCTGGATCTGACGTACAACGATCTGACGGATGAGGGAGCGCAGGCTCTCGTCGCCAGCCCCTACCTTGAACGCCTGAAGCAAGGCGGACTCAAAATAGAAGACGGCAATCGCTTCACAGCGAACGGTATGCAGGCGATCCGGGCACGTTTTGGCGACAGGCTTTACGACAGGACATCCAATAAAGCGATTGAGATTAAAGGCGACATTCAGGGTTAGAAGGCCGAACGAGGTGCTGCAGCAGGCCGGCCACGCGTTTGACGCCCTTCCCGCGTCGGCGGATCATCTTGCGTGAGCTGGCTACTGAGATTTGAATTCGGGTGCGACACGATGCAGCCGGACTAGAAATGGTGTCAGGAACGCTCCAAAGAAAAGACGCAGGCGCAACATGAATTGACGGATTTTCTGCATGTGTGCGGCCCGGCCAAACGGTTTTATCTTCTCGATATTTACGGTAAGGACGAAAAAGACGATCTCTCGGTGGACGAGAAGAAGCTGCTGCGGCAATTGGCCGAACGGCTCAAGAAAGAAGCGACTGCGTCGTATCATCGCTGGCTACAGGAGAATAGCTAATGGGCGCGAAATTGCGCAAGCCGTTTTTCGAGCGGCTCAAGGTCGGACTGGAAGAGGGGGATAGCTAATGCGAAGGGCGAACTTACACTAAAGACCACCGAGGTTCCCGAAGCCCCGCCGGAAATCGATGCCGCAACGCTTGTGGCGCTGCGGGAACAAGCAAAAATGTCGCATTCGGTTTTCGCCGAAGTCTTGTATGTCTCGGCAAAAACCGTGCAAAGCTGGGAGCAAGGCGTTCGCGTGCCATCCAGGGCGTCCCGTCGACTGATTCACATTTTCACTGAAGAACCCGAAATGGTTTGCAAAGTTGTGGGACTTCAGTCTATACAACTCCGCGGCTTTACAATCGTGCCGTTCGGCAAAGGAAAACGGCGCATCATTTGGGAATCTTTGACTCGTTTTCAACAGTAACACTCGAAAAATAGCCGCTCAACTTGCGAAATCCTCGTGTTTTTCGCGTTTATTGATTCGCCCGCTCGAAAATGTAGTGCCAACAAAACTAGTTTATTGCCGCTGAAATAGCTTGATTTATGTCAGATTTGCAGTTAAATTGTGGTGTCGCTTTCCTGCTGGAGACGCACCCTTGTTTTTCCGCATCAAAAAATCCAAGGCCCACCAGTACCTCCAAATCGTCGAAAACTCTCGACAGGACGGCCGCGTCCAACAACGCGTCCTCCATACTCTCGGCCGACTCGATGAACTCCAAAAGGACGGCAAACTCGACAGCCTCCTCGCCTCCGGCGCTCGCTTCGCCCAGCACTCCATGCTTCTGACCGCCTACAAAGAGGGACAAGCACCTGCTGTCAACACCAAACGCATCGGTCCGACCCTCGTCTTCGAACGCCTCTGGAAAGAGACTGGTTGTCAGGAGGTCGTGCGCCGACTGCTCGAACACCGCTGTTTCGAATTCGATGTGGAACGGGCCGTATTTCTTACGGTCCTGCATCGACTCTGTGGCACCGGTGGCTACGGTTTTCGCAGCGACAGGGCCTGTATGGCATGGAAGCAGGACTATCTCGTACCCGGACTCAATGGCAAAGATCACAACAAGGAACTCCAGCTCCACCACCTCTATCGAGCCATGGCTTGGCTCGGCGAAACACTTCCTGAAAGTCAGCAAACAGTCTCCAGTAAACTCGTGCCGCGCTGCATCAAAGACCTGATCGAAGAAAATCTGTACGAACGCCGACGCGACCTATTCACCAATCTGGACATGGTGTTCTTTGACACCACCTCGCTGTACTTCGAAGGCGAAGGCGGAGACCTACTCGGACAACACGGGTACAGCAAAGATCATCGTCCCGACTTGCACCAACTGGTGGTGGGCGCGGTGCTGGACAACGAAGGTCGGCCCATTTGCTGTGAGATTTGGCCAGGCAACACTTCCGACGTGAACACCCTCATCGCCATTGTGGATCGGCTGCGTATGCGCTTTCACATTCGACAGGCCTGTGTCGTCGCCGACCGCGGCATGATCAGTCGGGAAGTGGTCGGTGAATTGGAAGATACGAACCGCCCTTTCATCCTTGGGGCACGCATGCGTCGGCAGAAGGAGGTCAGTGACATCGTGCTGTCAGACGCTGGGTCGTACCAGGAGGTGTTTGGCCCACGCGAGACCTCGGATGATCCAGCACCGCTTCGCGTCAAGGATGTGGAGGTGGAGAAGCGGCGCTATGTGGTGTGTGTGAACGAAGAGCAGGCCGATCATGACCGTCAGCAACGGGAACGTATCGTGGCATCGCTACGTGAGAAACTCAAACAGGGCGACAAGTCGTTTGTGGGCAACACAGGATATCGCCGTTATCTGAAGGCGGAGCCGGGCCGTCATTTCACGATCGACGAAGAGAAACTCAAGGCCGAGGCGAAATACGACGGTGTGTGGGTGTTACGTACAAATACGAAGTTATCGGCGGCGGCGGTGGCCTGTCAATACAAGAAGTTGTGGATGGTGGAACAATGGTTCCGCAATTGCAAAACATTATTGGAAACGCGGCCGATTTTCCATCATTGCGACGAGACCATCCGAGGGCACGTCTTCTGCTCATTTTTGGCATTGGTGTTGAAGCAAGAATTGGAATCGCGCTTGGCCAAGCGTGGCAAGAAATTGGAATGGGCGAATATTCTACGCGATTTGGAGCGTGTGCAATATGTGGAGGTGGCTCGGGATGGCAAAAAGTTCCTCCTGCGTAGCGAACTGCAAGGGACGGCCGGCCACGTATTCCAGGCGGTCGGCGTAGCGGCGCCGCCGACGGTGCAGGAAGGCGGCATGCCGGAATAGGCGGCGGGCGTGCGCCTTGGCTTTGGAAATCAGTAGGGCTCCGCAGGAGCGAACCGTAGTGCCAACGCGGCCACACGAAATCATAACGCCTTGCGGGGAAAGAACTTACAAAACTGAGGTGTCGAAAACGAGTTTGACTGGAAAGACTTGAACATCGCCGGAGCGACCAGAAAAGGTATCAGGAATCCTGGCACTTTTTTTCGCCCCCTTGAAGTATCCCCGCACGCACTGAGCAAAGCTGGAAAACACGCTATAGGTCTATAAACTCATCGAATCGATATTTATTGCTTGACACTCATTTCCGCAGGGGTTACTGTCGCCAGCACCGGTCCTCGATTACATCTCCCTTGGCCTTTTCTTCTAGCAAGGGCCTTTTCGAGAATTTCTTCGGACTGATTAAGCAGTTACGGCTCATTTGAGAGCGTTTCAGTTATTATCGTGTCCCTCACAGAAAGTTATGACTGATCATGGAAAACCAATCGCCTGTCAAGTCAAGTTCGCGCTCACGATCTTTGTACTTGATTACGATGTGCATGTGTATTCTCAGTGTAGCGATTACATGGGGTTTATGCGTTTGTGTGTTCCTTCGTCTCGATGTTCAGAATGCGCTTACAAGCGTGGCACTTGTGGCGATTCTAATTGTAACTCCACATTTTACCATTTGGGCTTTGGCGCGAGGTGCCAGAGAGCAGCTGATGGCAAGTATTGTTGCGCTCCTAGGAGCCACGGCATGCATGGGATTTGCCGTCTATGGGCTTATTAATTTGTATATCGAGATGTCCATTGAAAATGGGCCGCGCCTGAGAATGGATGATATGACGCAGGGAGTTGGTTTTTTATTAGTTTTTGAATGGCTCTTTTATATGCCAATTTTCATCTTTATTTTCGGCGCCGCCAAATTGGCTCCAAAGCGTCCTTAGAATAGTAATACTTGTCCCATTTATCGACGCCCTTGCGCGTTTCCCGGGTAATAATCAAAACTGCCTATGGATGGGCACATTCGCCTCATGAATACCCCCACAAGCATTGCGTTAATGACGGACCTTGTCATGCGATCGGGCGGCGAAGCTGGCAGCGCTTATTATTAGCTGCCCTTCATTTAATTATCGTCCAACCAGGCCGATCTAGATACTCCTCAAACTGCTTGATCGTCGGTGGATCTTTTGGGTTGACACGCCATTTTGTGAACGAATAGAGATAAATCCCTGAGCCGTGGTGCTCAAACCAAATTTGTCGCGGCATATTTTTTGGTATGTTAATCGATTCAATTTTCATAAATGCCAACTCTATTCGCCGCGGCACAAAGAACCATCCAGCATCATTGGGTTTTTTCTCTGTCATTTTTGTGTATGTATAATAATCGTCTTGCTTAGCAATTTCAAGATTCCACTTTTCATCCATTCTTCTTCGGTCAAGAAGGATAATAGCTGGATTCAGATACTCCGCGAGTTGGCAGATGAGTTCTTTCCTGTCGAGGGTCCCGTGGCACACCGTTTTTGTCTTGTAATCTAGCACAGCGTAGGGACCGTCGAGCAGGACCGCTGTGAATTGGTCTTCGGGCGCGCCGCCTTTCGTTTTCGAGTCATACAGCAACTCATAGGAGCCGTAAATCTGTCCTGTCGCCGTGCGCAGGATTCGAACTATCCCAGTGCCTTTTCTTACCTCGGGAAAAGACGCGTCTATCCCCTCATAGGCGAACTCGACCACGAGCGACGTCACGTCCTTCTGGGCTTTTTGCCAGGAATCGAACAGCTCTCGTTCGCGGGTAGCGACCAGCGGAGTTATGAAGCCGAATAGAAACATTTGCGCGACAAGCATATTCATGGCCCCCACAAATGCACGGGATGGCTTTTACGTCTGACTTCTGGACAGAAAGTATTGGCCAAATTCGCCCAAATTGTCAAGCCTAGCTTAACACATCCCTTTTTCCCCAGCCTAACTTCCGCAGCCAGCGTATCCCCTTGGCACGCCAATTGCGTCTACAACTCTTCGATTTTGGCTGAAGAAATCCCAAGCCACCCGCGCTGGCCTTAACGAAAGACGTTTCTATGTTGCTACCGTTTCACATCCTGGGCATTTGGCTTCGCGCGATCCTCGCCGTGGTTCTTATCGGCCTGGGCGTGAGCTTGTTGACGATATGGAACAACCATCGAGAAATCGTAGTCGACGAAGTTGCCGAAGTGCAAACCACTCCAGACGACGCGGGGCAGCCGGCAGAGCGTCGGCAGGTAGTTCAAACGCATACCGTGTCCTGGCAATTCGGGTTCAATTGGCAGACCGCGTGTCTTGTCGGCGGTATCTTGCTCCTGACTTGGAGCTTCGGTGGCGGGTGGGTTTGCACTCCTCGACTTTGGCGGTGCGGCGGTGACAATCCGCCGGATATCAAAGGCGAGGCTCGAAAGGTTCGTCAGCCAGACGGCACGGAACTCTATGTCGAAAAATGCGGTCTCGAAGGTGCGCCGGTAATGGTGTGCGTCCACGGTTGGAGCTTGGATCGTAAAGAGTGGTGCTATTTCAAGAAACATTTTGCGCAGGACCATCGCCTCATCACCTGGGATCTGCCCGGTTTGGGTAAGTCCGATCGGCCTGTTGACCTTGATTGGAGCCTGGAAAAGCTGGCCGCGAGCTTGGATCGCGTCATTTCCTTGGCAGGGGATGAGCCCGTGATTCTCGTCGGTCATAGCATCGGCGTCATGATTCTATTGACGTATTGCAAACTCTATCCTGACAAAGTCCGTTCTCGCGTTCGCGGCTTGGTTCTCGCGCAAAGCACGTATACCAACCCCGTGAAAACAACGGCGAATGCCTGGTTCTACCTGCCGTTGCAGAAACCATTACTCGAACCGCTATGCCATCTCATGATTTGGCTTTCCCCTGTCATGCGCGTGCTGAATTGGTTGAGTTACTTAAACGGCTCGGCCCATCGCGACACCGAGCGAGAATCGTTTTCCGGCAGCGAAACCCGCGGCCAGCTCGATTTCATGGCGCGCTACGTATTGATGGCACCTCCGGCCGTAGTGGCTCGCGGCCTGCTTGCAATGTTCAAGTACGATGCAACCGACGTGCTCCCGCGCATTGCGGTACCGACCCTTGTATTCGCGGGCGACCAAGACCGTGCCTGCCTGCCTGAAGCCGCCGTCTACATGGCGCGCACGATCCCCGGCGCCAAACTGATCACACTGTCGCCGGCCAGGCACAGCGGCCTCTTTGAGCATCATCAGCAGTTTCAACGTGCGGTTCAGAATTTCCTGAACCAAACCGAACACGTGAAGCTCAGCGCGGCCCGGTCGAGATGAACGCGCGGATGGGCCCGCAGGTTGCTTGCATGCTTCCGCGGCTGTGGCGTAAGAACTCCTTCGGCAGCGGTGGCGAATCGGGCTGCTGTTTCATGGAATGGATGTTGACGGTGACGCAAACGCTACGAATGCAAGGTCGGCATATGCTGAGCTTCCTGCGTAACAGCCTACAGGCGGTTCGCCAGAAGACAGGTGGACCAAAGCTGGTCGCGGCCGAGTGAACGGTTACTCTCCTTTGTTGCCTCCCCATTTTTGCCGCTGTGGGATTTCGTATTTGACACGTCCTGAAGGTTAATGTATTCTCATTTTTATGCTTTTTCCACCAACCCGATCGTCTATTCGCAATACCCACGGGGATGGCTTGCGAATCAGTCAACGATCAACTGTGGAAAGGGGACTTCTCCTTCTATATTTTTAAGAGGTCGGTCATGAACTCTCTCCGTTCACGTCGCGGCGCCTTTACGCTCATAGAATTGCTGGTGGTGATTGCGATCATCGCCGTGCTTATTGGCTTGCTGCTGCCGGCGATCCAAAAAGTGCGTGAGTCGGCCTCGAAATCGAAGTGTCAGAACAACCTCAAGCAGCTCAGCCTCGCCTGCTTCTCGTACCACGACGTCGAAGGCAGTCTTCCTTCCGGGAGCAAGGGGCCAATTAACGCGAACGGTACTTTCCCGGCTCCTTTCGCCGATCCGAACTACGGCAATAGCCTCCCCTGGGGGCATTTTAGTTGGGCCGCGCTTATCCTCCCGTATGTCGAAGGCGCTAACCTCAAGAACAGCATGGACTTTACCAAGCCGGCCTACGCCACTGCGATCTGGGAGGACCTCGGCGGAGGCGGCTCGCCTGTCAACCGCGGCCCGGCCGGGGACGTCGCCAACCAGCTTGCCGCCAACAGCACGCCGAAGCTCTTTGTGTGTCCGTCCGCGCCGCGGCTCATCCGATAACGTCGCAGCACCGTCGCAAAAGGACTACGGAATCAATGGGGGCACCGGGCATTGCTGCCCGGAGCGCAGTCAGACGAGCAGCGTCGACGGCGTGGCCTGGCTTAACAGCCGCACCGTATTAAGTACAATACTCGACGGTACAAGCAACACTTTCCTGCTCTTAGAGAAGCGCAACGATAAGGACCAGAGTTGGTTGCCCGACGGCTACGGATCTAATCACTTCATTTTCGTGCATCACCCGTCTCAGGGCTACGTCCAGGGTTATACACTGCCCAATACGGACGCCTTTAACAACCGGGGGCCGCAATCCGCGCACGATGGCGGTGTCTTGGCCGCCTTTGCTGACGGCCATGTCGCCTTCGTGACCAACAGCATTAACGGCGCGACCTACCTGGCCCTGTTCACGAAGGCAAATAACGACGTAGTTGGTAACTACTAGTTACATCGCATTCATGGCCCGGGACACTACTCGCTGGCGCCTCGGGCCAACTCCTCTACCTCTCGAAAACAGCCAAAATGGTAATTGCCATGCCGTCGAAAATCCACGTCCATTGCGTTACTGCCCTACCGATGGCTGCCATGCTTTTGATCTCCTCCGGTTGTCAGCCGACGCCGCCGCCGGCTCTTAAGGCGACTGGAACCGTGCGATACAAGGGCAAACCCGTGCACCATGTCGTCGTCAATTTCATTGCAGCGGAAGGTCGATCTAGTTGGGGTTTGACAGACAAGTAAGGTAAGTTCAAGCTGTACTTTGACAAAAAAACTGAGGGCGTCGGGGCGGGAAGGCACAAGATCTTCTTGGATTATAGGCAGTATTCACCGGAGGCCCCATTAAGCGCGCCCGCCGACCTCCTGCCGATCCTAAAGAAATACGGCAAACTGGAAACCACGCAACTGGGTGCAAAAATCACGCGAGACGGTCAGGACATCCCCTTGAATTTGGACTAAAAGGCTATCCGAAAAGAAAACCCACGAAAATCAGGGCCGCGAAGGAAAGATCTTTGCCCTACCCTACTAAAACTGCCCGGCTTTCGTGGAGAGCGAGTATCTTCCGGCCAAGAAGCTCGATTGCCGCAACGTTCGTTGGGAATATGTTGACCAAACGCCGATGGCGGTCGTTTCTCTCCTTGCGGAAAACTCAAATGAATCAGCTCTCCTTACTAGCTCTGACTGTAGCCTGGTCGATGCCGATGCAAACCGAAGCCAAAAATACGAAGCAGACGGAGCCTGTCACAAAGCTGCTGTGGCCCGAAGGCGCTCCGGGAGCCAAGGGAACGGAAGATGTGGACAAGCCTTCGGTAACGATCTATCTGCCGGCGAAGGAGAAGCGGAATGGCATGGCCGTCGTCGTCTGCCCGGGCGGCGGCTATGGCGGGTTGGCCAACGATCACGAAGGGAAGCAAATCGCCGCCTGGCTCGTCGAGCGCGGCGCGGCCGCGTTCGTTCTCAAGTATCGCCTTGGGACGCGTTATCATCACCCGGCGCCGCTACAGGATGCTCAGCGAGCGGTGCGCCTTGTGCGGTCGTGCGCAGGTAAGGAATTCGGGATCGATCCGACCAAGGTGGGAATTTGGGGCTTTTCCGCGGGCGGCCACCTCGCCTCGACCGTCGCCACGCATTTCGACGATGGCAATAAGGAAAGCAAGGATCCGATCGAAAAGGAGAGTTCCCGACCTGATTTTGCCATACTCTGCTATCCGGTCATCACTTTGGTGCCGCCCTTCGCGCATATGGGATCGAGAAACAATCTCCTTGGTAAGGACGCTGATCCGAAATTGGTCGAAAGCCTGTGCAATGACAAACAAGTCACCGCCAAGACGCCGCCGACGTTTCTTTTTCACACGATCGAAGACAAGGCCGTGCCGGTCGAGAATAGCCAGCTCTTTCGGGACGCTTGCGAGAAACACGGCGTTCCAGTCGAGCTTTACATTCTCGAGAAAGGGTCGACACGGCGTCGGCCTTGGTACCGGAGACCCGGTCCTATCCAAATGGCCGGCGAAGCTCGAAGCCTGGCTCAAGAATCGCAAGCTGTTACCGAATTAGAGCCTACCCGAAAAAGGGGGCATGCAACATTGCCGGAACGGAAAGAATGCGGAAGGCTTCGCATTCGTTCCGAACGCTCTGCTCTGAAAAGAACCTTTTCGGCGGCCGGTCTCAGGGTGACTTTATGTGCCTCACCGCGTCAAGATGACTCTTCGTCAATGTCCAAATTATCTGATACGGCAATGCCAATCGCTACGCCAGAAAGGCTGTTAGCCTTTGCGCTCTCCTTCGTCTTGTTCTTGGCAGGCCACTACTGTTTCCTCTGGCCTCGTGGTGGGGGCAGATGGATAATGGAACCATGAAGCCGACTCCGCCACCCGATGAGGGCCGTCGGGCCCATTTTGAGGAGCTATACCAACGCCACAGCCGTGAGGTTTGGGCGCTGGCATATGCTCGTTGGATGAACGCCGATACGGCGATGGACATCGCTCAAGAAGCGTTTCTGCGGCTTTGGAAACAGTGGGAAGCGGGCGAAGCGATATTGAATGCGCGAGCCTGGCTGCTCCGCGTGGCGCGAAACCTGGCGGAAGATTATGCCAAAAGCTCCTTTCGCCGGAACGGAACCAGCCCGCCGCAAGCGATGAACGGCGTACAAGGTCATGGGCCGGCGCCGATTGAATCCCTCGAAAAGGAAGAGACCTTCGCCCAGCTTCGGGACGTGATGTCGCACCTGCCGACCGCGGACCGCGAAATCTTGACCTTACGCTATGCCTTGGATTACGACACGAATCAGATAGCCGACATGCTGTCGATTAACGCCACCGCTGTTCACATGAGGCTTAGTCGAGCACGGCAACGAGTCGCCGATCGACTCAAAGCCGTCGGCATTGGACAGTTGCCCTGAATGGACCGAGCGAGCTATCTCTCCCAGAGCAATGAAAAAGGTGTCGGGCACCATTGTGCGCAGCACCCTTCGGGCCGTTCCGGCAATGGTGCCCGACACCTTTTTCATTGCTCAAGTTTGGCTCGCTCCGTGGATGAGGAAATAGAAGCTCGATGTTACGTCCAAATAGGAATGCCGGCGACGATCTCGATCGGAGTCTTCGCGCCTTTTTCCGGGCCGAGATGCCGAATCCGTGGCCGTCGCTGGAAGCGCCTCTCTCTCGGCCAAGCGTGCTCTCCTCACGATTGGCGCCCGCGACAACGACTGCATGGAATAGCCGTTACGCCTTGGCAGCTTCCGTCGCGGCGCTGATTTTCGGGACGTTTCTGCTCTCGGGCAGCTTCCGCACGGATGGTATGCCGTCGATCCCTCTGCCGCGTGGAGGCGACGCTCAAGCGACTCGGCCGGGCTCCGCGCTATTGCCGATGAACTTTGAGATAATCGAAGAAGAAGTGCGGCCGGTCCTTGGGCCGCGCGTTCGTATTACGCCGATTCCGCAACGCAAGACAGCCGAAGCGCCGCGTGCGATCGCCAAGCCATCCCGAGAATCTGTGCGGGTTCTGCCGGTGGCGCTGGACGATGGCAAGATGAAGATCGTGGTCGAGTATTATCGGCTGGGTGCCGAGAAGCCGGCGAACCTGACCTGCCAGGGGACCGTCGACGAAATCGAGAAGGCGATTAAGGAAGCGCCTGAACTCACAGCGCAACAGAAAGAACAGGCGCGCTTAGGGCTCGAGCGCGTGCGCTCGGGGCAGAAGGCTCGCGATTCTGAGGAAGAATAGGCGATTGGGACGGGTGAATGAACGCTGCGTTTATTTAATACTCATCTTGCAACACGGCCCCGCGACCGATAACCATTCGTGGCACTCGTAATACGTTCATGCCACGGATGAGGATCTGTTATGGGGTTTTTCTCGGGCCGGGTCACGTTCAAACGCTTTCAGGTCAACGGCAAGGGGCCAGGTGCGTTCGGGCCGGAGCATCTGGAGCGCTTGGAAGGTTTGGCCATCGGTAAAGAGCGGCTCGCTGGCGCGGACGGCGTCGAGGTCGGCTGGGGCGCGGGCGAGCATATCCTCGATACGACGTTTGACCTCGAAAAGAACATCGTCAACGACACGTTGCATTTCACTCTTCGGCTCAATTCGTCGCGGCTGCCCTCGGACCTGTTGCGGGCTTATGCCCTGATCGAGTTGAAAGCGTTGGCCGCGAATAACCCGAGTGGCATCCCGAGTGCGAAACAGAAGCGCGAAGCGCGCGAGATCGCCCGCGAACGGCTCGAAGAAGAAGCAAAAGACGGCCGATTCCTGAAACGCAAGGCGTATCCGATCCTCTGGGATGCGCCGTCCAATGAATTGCTTGTCGGCACCACGGCGATGACGGCTCTCGATGGGCTGCATGCCCTGTTTCAACAGACGTTTGGCGTCGGTTTCGAGCCGCTCGGCGCCGGCCAACAGGCGTTTCGTCTGGCCGAGACTGCGCCAGGAAACGCGCGGCATAGACGACGCCTCGCCTTCAGCTTTCGTTTCCGGAAAAGCCTTGTCGGCGATCGCCTGGCTGCCGGACGAAACGAGCCGCGATTTCTTGGGCAATGAGTATCTACTTTGGCTCTGGTTCATGCTCGATGCCGAATCGGATACGATTAAATTAGGTGATGGCTCCGAAGTCGCGGCGATGTTGACGCGAACTCTCCTCCTCGAGTGTCCGCGCGGCCAATCGGGCAAGGAGAGCATCACCAGCGATGGGCCGACGCGGTTGCCCGAAGCACGGCGCGCGTTGCAATCAGGCAAATTACCGCGAAAAGCGGGGCTGACGATCGTAAGGCACGACCAGCAATATGATCTAGCTCTGACGGCGGAGAGCCTCGCGGTGAGCGGGGCGAAGATGCCCGCGCCCGAAGCAGGCGATGACCGGGGCCGACTGGAAGAGCGCGTGTCGCAACTGCGCCACCTGCTGGAAACGCTCGATCTACTGTACGATACGTTCATAGTGCATCGCGCGAGCGATGGATGGACGAAGGAACTGGGCCGGATGAAACGCTGGCTTATATAGCCCCCGGCTTGCCAGGGGTGAAGCAATAACCCCGGCAAGCCCGGGGCAATATAAAGAAGAAATCAAGCCCCAGGGAGTTCTCATAATGGCGCGTTGATCTCTGCTCCTCGTTTTATTCGCCCTCTTCGCGCTTCTCAGCGGCGAGACAGCGGCACAGGAGAAGGCCAAGGAACCGACCGTAGACCCCAAGACCAAGGGCAAGCTGGTCATTCGTTGGCATGGCCGCTCATTTTTCGAGATCATCTCGACCAAAGGGACGCGAATCGTCCTCGATCCGCACGCTGTCGAAGTCTACGGCAAGCGCAACGTCGAAGCAGATTTGATTCTGATGACGCATCTCCACGACGACCATACGCGAACCGATGTCCTCAAAAATCTCAAGCAAGCCAAGCAGTTCAATGGCCTCAAGATCGTCGATAAACAGGTTGAGTGGAACACGCTCAATGAGACATTCAGGGATGTCAAGTTTTCCACCGTGCCGAGCTTTCACGATAGCTTCTTCGGCATGAAACGCGGTAAGAATAGTGCCTTTATCATCGAAGTCGATGGCCTACGCATCGCTCACATGGGCGATCTCGGTCACAAACTCGACGAAAAGCAGCTCAAGAAATTCAAGGACATCGATATTCTGATGATCCCGGTCGGCGGCACTTACACGATCAATGGCCTCGACGCCCGCGAGATCATCGACGCGATGAAGCCACTCCGCTACGTCATCCCGATGCATTACGGCACCGACATCGACGACGATTTACTCACGATCCCGCGCACTGGCTTCCTCGACGAATTCGACGAAGCCCGCATCAAACGCCTGCCGACCAATCAGCTCATCATCGATCCCAAGGAGCCGGCCCCCAAGGAATGGAGCATCATCATTCCGAGCTACAAGGAAGAGGCACCGAAGTAATTCGTTTCGCCGGGAACCGGTGGAGGAATCCACTCATTTTCCATAAGATACCTCAATGAAAAGTGTGTGAAAGTTAGTGCTCGGCACGCCGCTCGCGCTCGCTGAACGCTGCTTGCTGGACGTTGAGGTATCCTGCCTTGCCCGATGACCTTCCGCCGTCGTTACCGCCGTCGTTGCCACCGGATGCGCCTCTGGGCAATGACGGGCTCTCATCGCAACTCAACATCGTCGAGGAGCTGAAGGACAGCTATCTCACCTACGCGATGAGCGTCATCATCAGCCGCGCGCTGCCCGATGTGCGCGACGGGCTCAAGCCGTCGCAACGGCGCATCCTGCTGGCGATGAACGACCTCAATCTCGGGCCATCGTCGAGCACCAGCAAATGCGCCGGTATCGTCGGCGAAACGATGAAGCGCTACCATCCGCACGGCGATGCATCGATCTATCCGACTCTCGTGCCGCATGGCCCAAGACTGGAACATGCGCTATACCCTGATTCACCCCCAGGGCAATTTCGGCTCGATCGCCGGTCTGCCCCCCGCGGCTCATCGTTACACCGAAGCCCGTCTCACCTCGGTCGGCGGCGAGATGCTCGACGACCTCGAGCTCGACACGGTCGATTTCATCGACAACTACGACGGCAAATACCGCGAGCCGCTCGTCCTGCCGAGCAAGTTTCCGAACCTGCTCGTCAACGGCTCCGACGGCATCGCCGTCGGCATGGCCACCGATATTCCGCCGCACAATTTGCGCGAAGTGTGCGACGCCCTCATCAAAGTGATCGACGATCCGGGCGTAACGATTCCGCAGCTGATGGAGATCCTACCAGGGCCCGATTTCCCGACCGGCGGCATCATCATGGGCCGTCAGGGGATCGCTGACGGCTACACCACCGGCAAGGGCCGGATCATTCTCCGCGCCCGCGCCGACGTCATCGACGAGGGGGCCAAGTCGCAGATCATCATCCGCGAGGTGCCGTATCAGCAGACGCGCATTCGCCTGACCGAGGCGATCGCGAATCTGGTCAAGGATGAACGGATCAAAGGCATCTCGGAAATCCGCGACGAATCGAGCAGTCGCGGCGGCGAGCCGGTGCGGCTGGTCATCTCGATCAAGCGCGGCGAAGATCCGCACCGCATTCTCGCGGCCCTTTACGAGTTCTCGCCGCTGCAAAAGACGGTCAGTCTTATCATGCTGGCCCTGGTCGACGGCCGGCCGCGCGTGCTGAGCATCCGCCAGATGCTCGATGAATTCGTGCGTCACCGCGTCAATGTCATCCGCCGCCGCACCGATTATTTGATGCGCGAGGCCAAGCGGCGCGGCCATCTGCTCGAAGGCCAGCTGATCGCCATCTCGTCGCTGGACGAGGTGATCCAGATTTGCCGTTCCGCCCCGAGTCGAGCCGAAGCAAAGAACCGCCTGCAGAACCTGGAAGTCGCCGCTGCCGTGCTAGGGCGAGCCCTGGGCGAGGAACATTTCGCCGCTCTGCAGCGCGAACTCGGCAACTTGCCGATCTACCGCATGACCGAGATCCAGGCCGAGGCCGTGGTCCGCATGCAGCTCGGCCAGCTCGCCGCGCTGGAACGCGATGAAATCATCAAAGAATACAACGACCTGCGCGGCAAAATCATCGCCTACGAAGCTCTGCTCGGCGACGAGCGCAACGATTCGCGATGTCATCAAGGCGACCTCGCCGAGATGCGCGACCGCTATGGCGACGAGCGCAAGACCGAGATCACCGGCGAGCTGGCCCACTTCGACTACGAAAGCCTGATCGCCGAAGAAGACCAGGCCGTCAGCATCAGCCACAACGGCTATGTCAAACGGATGCCCTACAACGCCTTCCGCAGCCAGCATCGCGGCGGCAAGGGCGTCTCCGGCGGGTGGCCGCAGCGACGACGACTTCATCGAGCACTTCTTCGTCGCCTCGACGCATGCCTATCTGCTCTGCTTCACCAACCTCGGCCAGCTTTATTGGCTGAAAGTCTACGACATCCCCGAAGGCAGCCGCACGGCGGCGGGGCGATCGATTGCCAACGTGCTGTCGCTCAAGCCCGAGGAAAAGATCGCCAGCGTCATCGCGGTGCGCCGATTCGATGCCGAACGCAATCTGATCTTGGCGACGCGGCGCGGCCATGTGAAAAAGACGGCCCTGGAGGAATACAGCCGGCCCGCGCTCCGGCGGCATCATCGGCATCAGCCTCAAGGAGGGCGACAGCCTGATCGGCGCCGCCCTGACGATGAAAGGCGATGAAGTGGTCCTCTGCACCCGCAAAGGCATGGCCATCCGCTTCGACGAGGCCGACGCCCGCCCGATGGGCCGCAACGCCGCCGGCGTGCGCGGCATCAAACTCGCCGGCGACGATGAAGTCGTCGGCATGGTCGTCACCGACCCGGAAGGCTTCCTGCTCACCATCTGCGCAAACGGCTTCGGCAAACGCACGCCCTTCGGCGTCAATCAACAGAGCGAGCCCGTCGACGGCGAAGCGGTCGACGGTGAACTGACGGAAGAGCCAACCGAGGAAGCGATCGTTGAACCGGCCGGCGGCGAGGAGGAAGCCGAAGGCGAAGAGCGATCGAGCATGCAATATCGCAAGCAACGCCGCGGCGGCAAAGGCGTCCGCGACGTTCGCATCACCGACAAGAACGGCCCGGTCGTCGGCATCGCCGCCGTCCGCGAGACCGACGACATCATGATCATCACGTCAGGCGGCATGGTGAATCGCACGCACGTCAGCGAAATCCGCATCGTTGGCCGTAATACGCAGGGTGTGCGCGTCATGGGCTTGAAGGAGGGCGATAAGATTGCATCGGTGGCGAAGCTGGCACGTGAGGTTGAGGAGACGCCCGCGGAGGGGGAGACGCCGACGGCAGCCGAACCGAGCGAATAAAGCGCGGCCCCGTTTAGCCGCGAGCCGCCAGGCGAGCGCACCCGTGTTGTGGAACGGTCTCCCGACCGTTCCACCCAGTGATAGCGCTATCGCACTGCGCCCGTCTACCGGCTCGCGGCTAAACAGATCCGGAGACTCGCAATGGAAGTGACCTACGATGTGACGGCTGAGGAGATCTTTGCCCTTACGAATCATATGCTGACAAAAGGTCGATCTACTACTTTTCCGAAAATGTGTCTGTACATTTCATTGTTTTTTGGCGTCCTGTTTGTCATTACACTAGTCATTTCATCAGTATTACAAGAGATGGACTTCAATCAGTTTGTTCACTATATTGCCCCGATCTGCGCGATCATTCAATGCGTCGCTGGCGGATTGGCCTACGTTTTTCTGATACTTTATTTCGTGAGTTACTTCGCGACTCGATCCCGATGCCGATCGATAGCTCGGCTTAACCAACATATCTATCTAATTCAACATTTGATGCTAACTTCGGAGGGAATATCGCATCGTTCGACTGCCTCGCGTAGTGTCTTTTATTGGCATGCGATAAAGAAAATCGCACTAAGGACTCGCGCCAAAACAAGTTGCCGGCCATCGCCGCCGAAATGCCGTAGTTCTTGGCCAGGGCGAAACCAAATTCGGTAACTTATTTTGGCGCAAATCCTAATGCCCGCTCATCTTTTGTTCTGCATCACGAATTCCATCGTGATCATAATTCCTCGCCGTGCCTTCGCAAGCGATGCCGATTTCGAGAAATTTGTTCGCAACAGCGCACGAATATCAACAAGCCGCGCTCGGCGCGAAGTTCGAGCCGGAGGCGAGCAATGCGATCAAGGCCGCTTCGTCAGGGGCGGTTGCGTTGAATCCGCCGCGGGAGGACTTGGTGCGATAGAAACAGCCGCCGTGTTGTGAGAACATGCCGCGATCTATTCGTGCGCCGGCACGTCGTTCGTATCGGGAGCGGACGGTTTTTTCAGATCGGAAGGCCGACCCTTGCGGACACGGGGCTCAAGCTTGGGATCGTCGGGTCCCAGTGCCGGGCCAGAAAACACCTGAATTTCACCTTGAAACTCCGTTTCAGGCAAGTGCAACGGGTTCGTGGTACTCGGGTTCATGTTCAGTTACTCCTACAGAAGTTCGAGAGGAGTTTTTGTTCTCCATTCATTGTCAAGACTCCCTTTCAAGCGTCAAGGCGATGTTCGACGGGGATCAAGCAACAGCGTGGGTCTCCACTGAGCGCTCCCCATAAGCATCAAGTTAAGGATCGAGCCTGTTTTTCGCCCCGGCAGGGGCGAAGGGCTGTAGCCACGGGTGGAGCGAAGCCCGCCGTCAGACGGGCAAAGCGTAACCCGTGGTTTGGGCGCGATTTGAGTGTCTTTCGTCCCGGAGGGACGACGGAATCCTTCGCCCCTGCCGGGGCGATACAGGCTACATTCGAGGCCACCACGGGTTGCGCTCCGCCCGCCTGGCAGCAGGCTCCGCTTCACCCGTGGCTACACTCCTTCACCCCTGTCGGGGCGAAAAGCAGGCTCGAATCCTTAACTTAATGCCGATGGGGTTTCCACTGAGCGCTCGCGCACCCGCTCGCGGCTAAACATCAAGCCAGTGCTTGCCGCGGACCGGCGTGGTCGGTAATTCAAATACCGATACTAATTCCGACCATTCTTCATCTACAGACGGCATGACTGAACCTCTTAATATCGCCCTGATCGGCTGTGGCACGGTTGGCAGCGGCGTCGCAAAGCTGTTGCTCGAACAACCGGAGCGCCTCGCCGCTCGCGCTGGACGGCCTTTGGTGCTGCGCCGCATCGTCGTTCGCGACCTTCACAAAGATCGCGGCGTCAAACTGCCGCGCGAACTGTTGACGACCGATCTTCAAAGTGTTCTGCGCGATCCGACGATCCATGTCGCCGCCGAATTGGTTGGCGGCGTCGATTGGGCCAGGCAAGCGGTGCTGTCGTTGTTGGAATCCGGCAAAGATGTTGTGACGGCGAACAAAGCTCTTTTGGCACAGCATGGCGCTGAAGTGTTCGATGCCGCCCGACGCTTTGGCCGTGCCATCGCCTTTGAGGCCAGCGTTGCCGGCGGCGTGCCAATCATCGCCGCGTTGACGCAGAGTCTGGCCGCCAATCAGATTCAGGCGATTCAAGGCATTTTGAATGGCACCAGCAATTTCATTCTGACGAGCATGACCGAGCAAGGCATGAGCTATGCCGAAGCACTGGCCGAGGCGCAGAAGCGCGGCTATGCCGAGGCCGATCCGACGCTTGATGTCGACGGGACCGACGCCGCTCACAAACTGGCGATCTTGGCTCAGATCGCCTTTGGCGTGGTCGTGCCGTTGACCGCGATCGAGCGGCGCGGCATCAGCGGCATCGACGCGGTGGATATTCGGTTTGCCGGCGAGTTGGGCTATGTCGTCAAGTTGCTCGCGGAAGGATTTGTACTCGACAATCAGCTCGCCCTGCACGTTTCGCCGGTGTTATTGCGCCGCTATACGCCCTTGGCCCAGGTGCGCGGGCCATATAACGCCGTTTACGTGCTTGGTGACGCCGTGGGCGACACACTTTATTATGGTCCCGGCGCCGGCCAGATGCCGACCGCCAGCGCCGTCGCCGCCGACCTGATTGACCTCGCCATCGGCCGGGCACAACGCACCTTCCAAACGCTACGCCTCTGGCCAAACCATGCCCAGCCGGTCCAAATTCAAGCGTCGGCCCGCGTGCGGACTCGATTCTATCTTCGGCTCCTCGTCGAAGACCAACCCGGCGTCCTGGCCGAGGTCGCCCACAACCTGGCCGAGCAGGGGATAAGCATTTCGTCCGTGATCCAGCACGAAGCTCCGGAAGAGTCAGGCGAACAACGCGTCCACCTCGTCATCATGACCCACACCGCGACAACCGCGACATTCCGCGCCGCGGCCGACGTTCTCAAGCGCCTGCCACGGGTGGCGACGTGCGTGTACTTTCCGGTGGCTGATTAGTGCGCCGTCCAGACTAAATTCATGGGTGGCACAGACATTCCTGTCTGTGCGGGAACCGACGAATGGGCCTTTTGCTGCACAGACAGGAATGTCTGTGCCACCCGTAAATCTAGTCTCGACGGCGCGCTAGGAGCTATTCAACCGGCAAGCGTAGCGACCGTCGCGCCAAAAATAACGCGCCCGTTGGCGCGACGGTCCCGTTCCCGAACTGATTATCAGCATTGCCTTTACAACACGCCCGGGACCGTCGCGCAAGATGTTTGCAGTGTACCCCCCTCGTCGATGGCTTCAGATAAATCCTTATTCCGGCTGGATGTCCCTTACCTCGCTCTGATCGCATTCTGTGGCGATTATTGCCAATCTGTCATCCCAACGCCTGACGTTTATTACACCGAGAATTCGGCAATGCGGGATCCTTCCTCGCTTTACCCCGCTCATCGATTTCTTAATCATACCTCGCCTTACCTCGCGCCCGTATCACGGCCTTTTTTCGGGGATGGGTCAGCACGGGAGACGTGCGCCACGCCGGCAAATCCTTAACCACCATCCTAGACGATGCCCACCTCATGGACCTGGCCAACCTGCGTAAGCTGCGACTATTATTTGAGGATTTCCCCAAAAACCACAATCTCATCCTGATCGGCCGACCCAACCTCTTGGCCAACCTGGACTTGGCCGTCAACCACGACATCAAGAGCCGCGTCACCTACTCGGTCATCACCAAACGCTTGGCCCCGGACTCCATGCGTGACTTCATCCGGCGTGAGCTCGACCGCGTCGGTCTTGGACACAACACCTTCTCCCAGCCCGCCATCGACCTCATCGTCCGAAGCGCCGACGGCGTCCTACGCCAAGCCCGGAATCTTTGTGTGAGCTGCATGATTGAAGCCGTCCGCGCCGCCAACAGGACCATTGACATCGACAACGTCAACCGCGTCCTGATGCAACCCCACTGGCAAAAGGAAGCCGACCTAGTGGACTATTAACCACGTAACACAGCCCTGGAGATCTCCATGATTACCGCGGATCTACTACGCCGAATTCGCAACGATTTACCCATGTCCGTCACCATCGCCGCCCTCGGCCGCGAGGGACCACCCGCCAAAATGAGCGAAGGCTACTTCCGCTTCCTCTGCCCGCACTGCGGCGAAATGCGCACCACCGTCAACCCAAAAAACAACCTCGCCCACTGCTTCTACTGCAAGAAAAACCTCAACAACATCGACCTACTTCTCACCCTCGACTACGACTTCCGCTCCGCCGTCACACTGCTCGAAGGCTGGCTCAACCAATACGAAGCCCGGCAGGCCAAAAAGCAAGCAACCGCCCCTCCAGTCCGAGGGTAGAGGTCCGACTCCTGTCAGTCCATTTCGCCTTACGGATCGCACCGATCCGTAAGGCACCTGTCCCGCCGCCGAAATCCTTCACGCCGTGCGTCTCCAAAATACGCGACAATTCGGGAAAAGGGCGGTCATGAGGGTGAAATCCATACATCGCTAATTCGGCAACAAATGGGACCAGAATTTGGTTGGGCACACTTACTACGAGAACGAGGCTGGCTATCCCCCGGTAGACGCGATCATTCGGCTGGCCGAGGCTTTGGAGGTGAGCGCCGATGAATTGCTAGGGATGGGAAACGGTAGAAGCCGGAAGGCTGGGAACGGGGCACCTCACGATAAACGATTGTGGAAGAAGTTTCTCCAGGTTGCGAACCTGCCGGAGAAGGACCAGCGTGCCGTCATCCGGCTCATCAACTCGCTGGCCAAATTGTCATGAGCGATAGACGCCGCTTAAAAACCCGATCAACGCCAATGCCATCATGATATCTCGGACGACTTTGGGCGGCGAAAGTTCGGATTGGGTATGAATTCGCCCGTTATGTTGCCATTTTCATCAACCTGCCATGCGCCGACGACCGCCTCACGAGGGACCGCATCTTCAGGTCCATAGTTGCCTTCAATCTTGTAGACCCAGCCGCCCGGATTACGCCGAGCTTCCTCGCGGGCTTCATCCGTTGGCAGATGCACAGGTTCTTTCATTTCAGGCTCTTCAGCCATTTGTTGTAGAACTCCTCTTGCTCCTCGACCGAAGCGGGGGTGATCTCTGGGTCGGAGTCGAAAATTGGGACGAGGTCTTCCATCTTGGCTTGGCAGCCCAATTTCAACCGATAGGCCTGCTCGCCGCTCCCCATGCTCCTAATCATCGGCGACGGATAAACATCTCGACAAGCACCAAAACATTTTGGCCGAAGTCCTCTATCCTCAAGCCGCCTTCTTAAATCAGCCAGAGCATCAAAGAAAGTATCGGCAACGGCTGTGATGACTTCGTTAGCAATGTGCAGGTCGAGCCGCACTTGGTCTTGATTCTCGGGAGATTCTTCCCAAAGGGCGAACTCTCCATTGATGATTCGCCCATCGCTGGAAACAACGTCCACATGCTTCTTTATCATCACCGGCTCATTTCGGCGGTTTGTAGTTCGGGTTGGGGACGAACGGTCCGGCAATTTCCCCATTCTTCATCGGAAATGCGCCCATGACTTCCGAATTCGCCACGCCACCTGGAATCGCCACCTCAAACTGCTCAGGGAACGGCGATTTCGCTCCGAGCGTGGCATTCACATCGATCCCGTTCTTCGTTCGGATGACGTACACATAACCGTTCTTGCCTGCAAATCCCTTTGCGATGGCCGGACGAATTGAGGTTGCGACGAAGTTGCTGTCCTTCAGGTTCGCCGCGACGTGCGCCTCCAAGTCCGCATTCGTTCCCTTTGCTGGTATGCCTTCCTCAAAAACCTTTACCGGAGTTCGTGACGATCGCTCTCCTCGAAACACAGTTTGAGGCTGCACACCTTCCGGTACACTCTTTGGAGCGTCTGCTGCTTTTTTTGCTGCATCGGCAGCTGCCTTTGCATTTTTTTGTATTGCGGCGGCAGCCCCAAAGTTAAAGCGTAAACCAAGTCCTCCACCTACCAACTGCATAAAGCTTTCCAGATCTATCCGCCTGTTAGCGATCATGCTACCGGCACCGCGTCCTGCATTAATACCGTTAGCGCCAACATCCCAACCCAGCAACGCCTTTCCGAACTGACCGAGAAAGCCTTTCTCTGCCGCCAAAGGACCGCTCATGGCAGCGAGACCCAGTGAACTGAAAAACTGCGCTATAGCTTTATCCGATTGGTAAGCCAGGGTATTTTTAGCTCCTTCGGGCGGCTTTATGATTTCAACGTCACTATGGAATCCCAATTTTATTATAGTCCAAACCGCACTCGCTAGGCCATTCACAGACGCGGCACTAGCTCGTGCCTCGGCGTCTCT
Organism: uncultured Planctomycetaceae bacterium; assembly: GCA_963790585.1. Taxonomy (GTDB): domain Bacteria; phylum Planctomycetota; class Planctomycetia; order Gemmatales; family Gemmataceae; genus CAWBOY01. Next base: position 966,737 of record CAWBOY010000006.1, on the reverse strand, counting down.
TTGTCGATAGGGATTATTTCCATGAAATGCTCCATTGGGATTAATTTGTAGACCACTTGGATCCGTCCCATCCGTCGGCCCGTTGCCCACATACCGATTCAGATTCGGATCACCCGCAGCAAATCCACTCGGATCTTGTGTCGTCCAACGCCCGGTATTCGGATCATACCACCGTGCCGAACAGTAATACAACCCAACAACGGCTTCATACTGATACCCAGCGAACTTGTAGACATCATTCGCCCCAGGAAGCGTCTGCGTGAAATTCCCATAGGCATCATACGTGATCTCGTCGATCACGGCACCGTTGATATCCGTCAGCAACTTCACAGACCCTTGATAGTCTGTATTATACCACACCACCACGCCCGACGACGCCGTTACTCGGAATCCCAAAGCATCCTGACCGTCCGGACGAATGTACTGCACGAGTAAAGTATTACTGGAATCCAAATCCGCCCACACATTACCGTCGACCACACCATCAGCGCGTATCCGACAAGCCCGAACCTGTCAGTGTCTTGCTCTCAATCCGCTGCCCGAAGACGTCGTAGGTGTATGTCGCCGTGAATGCCGAAACTCCGCCAACAGTCTCCGTCACTCCCGTCATTTGATTGCGGAAATTATAACTGTAGGTCCATACTTGAGCCGACCCACCACTACCGCTTGTCTTCGACGTTATGTTCCCTTCGGCATCATACGTGTACGTATACGTTCCATCATTGGTCACCTGGTTATTCGCGCCCGTCGAATATCCCGACATCGTTCGGTTGCCATTGGAATCATAACTGTAAACTGTCGCGCCAGCACGCAACAATTGATCGGTCGCATCATACGTGTATGTCGTCAGCGTCCCGTCCTCGGTCTTCGCCGTCAAACGCGAACCCAGATCATACCCGTAAGTCGTACTGCTCAACACCGTCGACAACTCATCATTCTTATCCACCACGCTCGTCGTTCGGCCCACGCTGTCATACGTGTAATCCGTCTCCCCGATCAGTGTGTTGACGCTCGACGCCGCTTTCCATCGATAAACTCCAGACAATTGGCTACGTGCCGTCCACGTCTGGATAAACCATTCCGCCGTACCTCCCTTGTTGTACGTGACAACTGTCTCGCGGTTTAACGCATCGTAGGTGGCATACGTCGTGCCGCCAAAGTTATCCGTCGTCTGCGTACGATTACCCGCCTGATCATAGGTAAATGTCAACGTTAACCCAAACGGCTCCTGATCCGTCGCCAGCCGATTCATGGCGTCGTACGTCATCGTGTAGGTGCCGGAATAGTCCGCCGCCGTCAGAAGATTGTCATTGTAATCGTACGTGTATGTTACCGTATTCACCGTGCTGCCGGACGACACCCAGGTTTCCCCGGTCTCACGGCCACTCCCATCATACCTATAATTGATCACCCTTCCCAACCGATCCGTCTCCGTCGTCAATCGACTATCGGCGTCATAGGCCATTGTCGTCATATAATGTGGGTGCGGAGAAGTTGGCGATGTCAGAGGGTCCGTCACCAACGTCAGGCGGTTGAGCGCGTCGTAGGCATACGACGTGATGTTGCCGTCCGGATCCTGGACACTCGTCTTATTTCCGTCCAGGTCATAAAGGAACGTCGTCACATGGTTGAGTGCGTCCCTCGTTGTCTGCAACCGATCCATACTGTCATACCGATACACCATCGTATGAGTGTTCGGATCGACCTTCGTCAACAGGTTGCCCACGCCATCGTACGTGTATGTCGTTGCTCCCAAGTCGGGCGCAATCGTGGCGATGAGCTGACTATTTGGATCATAGACCGATGTGGTGATGTAGCCGAGCTCATCATAGTAGGATGCGCCGCCAGAACCGTTCGTTGCGGGGACCGCACTGTTTGAGTGTGGACATGGCTACCTACTTTTGGGGAGGATTACGCCATGCCTGTCGATAACGGGGTTCGCCGGACGGTTACGCCGCTGTACATGTCCCTCATGGAGGTCTGACGATCGATCTTGTCATACCCATAGTTGGTGGAAAGAGCACGCGGATCGACGCATTGGATCACTCAACTCGACTTATCACGGTCCAGCAGCGTTGTGTGGCCATTAGCATCACCCATTTGGATGACCCGATTGTCGCCGTCATAGGTGTAGTAGGTATAATTCTAATCTCGATCCCGAACAAGCGTCAAATTGCCGTTGGGGTCGAACTTCTGGATGGCGTACAGACCATAGGCATTCACGTCGGCCGTGCCGTAGGCTGCGGTGTTGTAGATCGTCCCTATCCAATGGCTGTTGGCGTCTTTATTTTCCACGAGGCGATTGAGCGAATCATAGAATAGCATGGTGTAAGCCAAGTCCAGGCTTTCCGTTAGGCAGTGAAAATCCGTTACAACAGCGCACGAATAGCTCGACGACGGCACTATTCACAACCTGTAACACTTTCGCCACGAAGAACCACGATATCAATTTCGCTAGACCAGCATAGAGTATTCCGACATTCAGATTCGGAACGCTATTACCCTGGCACGGTAGTTGCTCACTAATCTAGAATTACAAGTACCTCAGCCCGAGCTTCGAGGTGTTACTATGTCTATTACTCTTCCCGATGCCCGCCATCTCTCGGACGATTCGTTGGAGACCTTGCGTTTGCGTGCCTTGCATGGCTTGGAGCTTGGCTATTCCGAAACCGATCTCGCCGAACTCCTCGGCGTCCGCCGCGAAACCATCTCCCGCTGGAATACCGCCTATTACGCCGAAGGCTTGGACGCCCTGCCCGGCGGGCGCACCGGCCGGCCTTTGGGCTCGGGCCGTATGCTCTCCGAGGCCCAAGCTCAAACCATTCGCGACCAGATCGACTACTTCTCGCCCCAGCAAGTGGGCCTGAAACACGCCCTGTGGACACGCCAAGCCGTCGCCGACCTCATCCGAAGAGATCTCGGCATCGAACTGGCCCTACGCACCGTGGGCAAGTATCTCCAACGCTGGGGCTACACCTCCAAAAAGCCCGCCCGCAAGTCGCGTCACCAAGATCCCGATGAAGTCGAACAGTGGTTGCAGGATACCTATCCGGCCATTGAGGCCCAAGCCCAACGAGACAACGCGGAGATTTTGTGGGCGGATGAGGTTGGCGTGCAGGCCGACCACCATCCCGGTTCGGGTTATGCCCGCCGGGGCGAGCGTGCCACCATGGAGGTGCCGCAACCACATCTGCGGGTCAATCAGATCTCGGCGATCAGCAATGAGGGCACGGTGCGTTTTATGACGTACAAGGGGTCGTTCACGGCGGAAGTCTTTCTCCAGTTCTTGACTCTCTTGATCAGTGGGGCGAAGCGGAAGATTCTGTTGATCGTGGACCAGTTGGGCTCCCACACCAAGGCGGAGGTACAGTCCTGGGTAGAGGCGCGTCAGGAGCAGATCGAGTTGTTTTACCTGCCGACGTATTCGCCGGAACTCAATCCGGTGGAATATTTGAACAATGACATGAAGGGGAACATCAACAAGGCTGGCCTGCCGCCGGACAAGCCGACGTTGCAAGAGCGGTTGTTCGGATTCATGAGGAAGTTGAGCGGGATGCCTCGACATGTTATGAGTTATTTCCTTCATCCGCAGACCCAATATGCCGCTCCAATGGAATTAGGTTGATCTAATTTCGTGCCGGGGTAATACAGTGGTTAGCCCGACATCTCCTACGGCTAATCAATTGTCCAACTCTTCTAACGACCGAATGAACTCTTCTTGCAAAGGAATTGCCTCTGCAACAGGCTCGGCCCAGTCGGGATGGGATGTAACTGACTCTTTGGCATCACCGAGGCTAATCGAATACAATTCACGTAGTGACCTAATAGCATCTATAATTGCCATTCCACGTTGCTTCATCAACGCTATCATCTCAGATTGAGTTTTGCCGCTTTGAAGCTCTGTGCGGAGATCTACCAAATAAGATTTCATTGTATAAAGGCCTTTTCCTACTTTTTTGTTAAGTCAATTGTAACGTCGACTATGTGGCCGGGATTGGCAGACGAACTATTCAGAACACGTTTGCCCGTAATCTGTAACTCTTTGAAACCCATCGCCTTCGCTTCTTCAATAAGCTGCCTACGGGCCGCAAAGATCTCGTTCGTCAAGCCAGTTAGTGGAATTGGTTTGTCTCCATAAATCACTACGTCCTTTAAGATAAGCTTTTCGCCTTGTAATTCAACCTCCGCAAGAAGCGTGATTTTTCCTTGCGACGTCTCGATAACACGCTCGAAAAGCTTACCCAACTCCGGAACTGCATTCGATGTGACGGCCACCTCTGCCGCCGCTCTCGCTACCTCGAGTTCCGCCAATCGCGCTGCTTGCGCGGCAGGCAAGGGCCCCCTGCTAACACCGATTCGGAGTTTTAGAAGCTCTTCGCATAATGGATTACCATTATGAACCAAAATTCCATGTGCCGTCACTTCATAAACATGCTCACCGTCAACCTCGATGTTATAGAGCGGCTGCCAACCAGGCAACTTCTCAACCGAGGCAACGGCCAACAACCCCGCTCGGGTATATACAAATTGACCAGGTTCAAACTCGCCCAAACAACGCCAATCCCAATCTAAGGGCGACCAGACAGGATGGTTTGTCGTTCCAATTAGCTGCGTGCCGTCCTCAAATGTGACCCGAACGAGATCGCTTCCCTCACGAGTGACAAAGCGACCCGTCACAACGGCGCCGTCTCCCGGCATGATTTCCGGACCGTCTTCAATCGACACTACAAATCCGTTCGCTTCCACCTCAATCTCAGTCAATTGAAGATCAATCGCAGCTCCAATTTGTAAACCATTACGTTCAATCCAGTCTTCGGATCTCATTAATTGCACATCGACAATGGATCCGTTCCGATGCTTTACTTCCATGCAGATGACTTTCCAGCCTAAATAATCCGGCGGAGGTGAGATATTCAAAGACTCATCACTTGCAGGGTTTCGCGATGGGACCCGATAACCAAGCAGCACATCCTCAATGGGGAGAGTCGTCTCCATCGAGTTTAGCGTCGTATCAATTAGCACAGCGGAATGACCGTTAGGGACTCCAGCTAACTGAGGCAGAACGCACAAAGGGGTCAGGTTTATTTATTGATTGGCTCATCCAGGTGGTTAAGCTGAAGGAATGCACGACGATAAATGAACCTGACCCCTTTGTGCGCCCTGCCAAAATAGACAACAGCAGTCTCTTATTTGGCAAGGGTGGAAGGTGGCAAGCTTACCAGGCTCCATAAGCAACGACGCAACTCATTTGCCTATATGGATTTAATGTAAACATCATCAAAACGATCAACATTGTTAAAATGACCACCCTTGCCAAAAGTGATTTGGCATGGCAAGGGTGGTCCGGCAGAAGGAGTGGACTTAATAAAGGCCCTCCATGTCTTTGTGTTTACCTGGAAGTTGCAGCTTTGTGAAGGCTTTGCGACTTCATTCAGGTGTGTCGGTCCAGCGAAATCGATGTGGAGGTTTGCCTAGTGTTTTTCGCGGGGAAACCGGCGAAATCCGCGAGCAAAGTAGCGCGTCGAGCCAAATCCCGAGACGCTTCACTGTTCCCCTCTGCATCTTGCTTTCCCATTCGTGTTTTTCGTGTTATTCGTGGTTGCCCTTCTTTCGTGCCAGGGTAATCAGGCTGGCAACGACTTCATGCCGGGGGCCTTCCTCGCTTGCAAGTCTGGCTATCAAGCGCCCGGCGGTACTTCCGCCTTCGCTGCGACTAATGTATTGTGAACAACGTGCATAACGCACGGAGACTACCTTGGACCCTGAACAGCTATTGCGGGAAGCGCAGGCTGGCGACGCCGCCACGCTCGGTAGCCTGCTCGAGCTTTACCGGCGGTACCTCGACCTGCTCGCGCGCGTGCATATCGGCAGGCGGTTGCAGGGAAAAGTCGATCCCGGCGACTTGGTGCAGGAAACCTTTCTCGAAGCGCATCGGAGCTTTGCTCGCTTCCGAGGCACATCGGAAGCCGAGCTGGTGCAATGGCTGCGGCAGATCCTTTTGGCGAATTTGGCGGATCTGTTTCGGCGCTATCTTGGAGCGCAGGCGCGTGATGTCCGTTTGGAGCGTGAGATCAACGAAGGATTCGATCGCTCGTCGATGTTGCTCGATCGTGGCCTCGTGGCGCGGCAATCGTCGCCGAGCCATCAGGCCTCGCGCCGCGAGCAAGCGGTGTTGCTCGCGGACGCCCTTGGTCAGCTTCCGCCGGATTATCGGGAGGTGTTGGTGCTGCGTCATCTCGAAGGCTTGACGTTTCCCGAGGTGGCCCAGCGCATGAATCGTAGCGTCGATAGCGTCGAAAAACTGTGGATGCGCGGTCTGGCTCGGCTGCGGCAAGTTATGCTGGAAGAAAAGTAGACGCGGCGTCTCCCCGCGCTTACATGAGTCGGAACCTTGAAATGAACACCAATTCCCATGCCGATTCCTCTGTCGACGACCCGCGTTTGATCCGCGCTGCTCAAGAATATCTTGCCGAACTCGAGTCGGGTCGCAAAACGAGTCGCGGTGAGTTCATTTCGCGCCATCCCGATATCGCCGCCGAGCTTGATCCCTATCTCGACGCCCTCGAAATGGTCATGGTGGGCTCGGGAGCGCCGAAGTCCCGCTCCGGCACGGGCAGACTTGTCGTGGATACCTCCGCGCACACCGAACCACTTGGCGATTTTCGCATCGTGCGTGAGATTGGTCGCGGCGGTATGGGCGTCGTCTATGAGGCGGTGCAGTTGTCACTTGGTCGGCGCGTGGCACTGAAGGTCTTGCCGTTCGCATCCGCCCTCGACGCCAAGCAACTGCAACGCTTTCAGAACGAGGCTCAAGCGGCGGCGCATCTGCATCACACCAACATCGTGCCGGTTTATGCCGTCGGCTGCGAGCGTGGCGTCCACTATTACGCGATGCAGCTCATCGAAGGGCTCAATCTCGCCGACCTGATTCGCCAGATGCGACCGTCTGCGCCCGGCGGCGACCCGGAACCGACCGGGCCATTTATCCCAGCGACCGCGGCAGTCACCGCGACCGTGGCCGAGCTATCGACGCGCCAGGCGACGCATTCGGCGGACTTTTATAAGACGGCTGCCAGCCTCATCGCGCAGGCAGCCGATGCGTTGGACCACGCTCATCAATTGGGCGTGATTCATCGCGACATCAAGCCAGCTAACCTTCTCGTGGATGGGCGCGGCAATATCTGGGTGACGGATTTTGGGCTCGCGCAGTTCCACAATGGCGCGAGCCTCACCCACACCGGCGACATGATGGGCACGCTGCGTTACATGAGTCCCGAACAGGCCAGCGGCGTGCGCATCCCCTTGGATCCGCGCACCGATGTCTATTCGCTCGGCGCCACGCTCTACGAATTACTGACGCTGCAACCGTTGTTCGATGGGGCGGATCACCAGCGCCTGTTGCGGCAAATTTTGAACGAAGAGCCGCGTCTGCCGCGTTCGGTGGACCGCTCGATCCCGGCCGAATTGGAGACGATCGTATTAAAGGCGGTGAGCAAAATCCCAGGCGACCGATACGCCACGGCCCAAGATTTTGGCGAAGATTTGCGACGATTCCTCACCAATCGGCCGATCCATGCGCGACGGCCGACGATGGTGCAGCTCGTGAAAAAATGGGGCCGGCGCCATCCCTCATTTGTCGCGGCCGCGGTGATTCTATTGGTGCTTGTCGCCGGGGTTTCCGTGGTTAGTGCCGCCATCATTCGGGGCGAACAAGCAAAAGCGGAGGCGCGGGCAGAGGAGGCCGAAGCTCGATTTAAGCTCGCCGTCCGTTTCGTCGACGAGATGTTTCAAGTAAGCGTCGACGAATTGGCTGATAAGCCCTATCTCGAAAGTCTTCGTAAGCGGCTTCTAGAATCGGCCCTAATCAATTATCAAGAATTGATCGAACAGAGCCGCGACAAACCGGCCGCCCAAACGGAACTGCGTTCGTCACGGGCCCGCGTGGAAAAGATCCTTGCAGACCTGGCGGTTTTGCAAGGCGCGGGACAGCTTTATCTGCTGGGACAGGATTCCGTCCTGGCCGATTTGCGCGTCAGCGATGCCTTACGGTCCAAAGTGGTCGACTTGTCGCACAAGCTCGACAGACAGCGAAATCAGACGTTTGGCAATTTTGCTCAACTCTCCGTCGAAGAGCGCCGGCAGCGCTTCCTCGACCTGGCGCGGGCCACGGATATGGAAGTCAAAGCGATTCTTTCGCAGACACAGTTGCAACGCCTTGGTCAGATTGCGCTCCAGCTTCAGGGGCCAAGCGCGTTTCGCGAGACGGAAATCGCGACAAAACTTCAGCTAACGGCCGAGCAAAAGGATCAGATACGGGCCATCGAGGCGGAGACATTCCTCCCGCCCGAGCGGAAACGGCCGGGAACTGGAGGTCCCAGCGGAGGTGTAGGTCCGAACGGCCCAGGACCGGAGGAGGCGAAACGAAACCACGAGCTGAGGGTACGCGCGGCCGTCGAAAAGATCGTAGCATTGTTGACGCCGGAACAGGCCAGCAAATGGGAGGAGATGATCGGCAACCCGTTCCGAGGAACTGTTACGGGCCGGCAGCCGATTGGACCGCGATAGAATAAAGTATAAGTCCGTGGCGGCACGTTTCTAACGTGCCGGTATTTCGTGACTTTGGGAATTTGGGCCCGTTTCAAAGCACCACCCGGCACGTTGAAAACGTGCCGCCACGGACTGGCAACATGAACATTGTCGAGCTGCGCGATCCCGACGAAGCGAGGAGCTTCCTGCTCCAGGGCCTCTGGTTGCAACGTGTTGTTTCGCCGACGGCGGCGACGGTGCGTGAGGTCCTCGAATGGGCCAAAGAGCTCGTTGCTAACGGTCAACCTTGTCCGCCTATCGGCTTTGTCGCCGATGTTGGGCATCTTGCTTTCGGCTTCGACTCGGAGCGGCGCGATCGGAGACGGCAGCTGGCGATCCCAAATTTACCAGTTGAATTTCTCCGAAGCTACGAGGACAGGGTGCTTGGCAAGCTCGCGGTGGATCCCTCTTTCACACTTGCCGGCGATGCACTGCGGCGCTATCGAGGGCGCGATCGGGCCAAGAGTTTGGCATTTCTAATAGGCCGGATGGGCGAACGCGCTGGATTCGGAGGCGTCGAACTCGCGCCGGGCCTTCTGCAAGCTGCTCTCGATAATCCGCCTGAGGAGACGTTGGGGGCAGGCTTCGAATCCTTGCAAACGGACGGCGCACAACAGCATTTAGTTAATTTTTATCAGTCTCTAAGAAAATCTTTCTCCCAAATGGGAGAAGCACTTGGCCGCGAAGACATCGTAGAACTGGAGCGCGGCACGGCATTACACGAGGAAAGCGGCAAGCTGGCCCGGCGTCAGATCTTGAGTGCGGCCGCGTTACTCAAAGCGCGATTGCCTCGGCTTCGTCCACGCCTACGGCACTCAGGCGAGGACGTGCCGACGCAAATTCTCGAAGAGGATGTCTATCCGGTCGGCGGCTTTAGCTCTATCTCCAATCGTGGCTCATTAGAAAGCTTGCTGCACTCGCAACTTGCCTACATGGAGCCGACGAACCTCGGGGAACCTGACCTTTTTGATATCAAATTTCTACGAGACGAGCTGCTTTATTATTCGCGCGATGAAAATCAGTTTCTCAGGCGCAGGCGTACCTTTGTCTTCGCGCTGGCGCCCGACCTGATCGCCGCGCGGGTTAAAGACGAAGAGCTGCCTTACCAACGAATTGTCCTGCTCTTAGCGCTATTTATGGTAACCGTGCGCAAACTGGCGGATTGGCTCAGTGCCGATGCGCTGCGGTTCGACTGCATCTTTTTGACACAGGGCGGAGGCCAACCGTTAGCTGAAGAGATTCAGCAGCTCCGAGTTCTATTCGTCGATGAATTGAACACAGGCCGCGTTCGAATCGAAAGCCTGCCGATCGAGCAGCTGGCGCGGCATTTGGAAATTGCGAAGAAGCTCAGTCTGTGTCGAATCGTGCTCGCAGCGGCCTGTGCGACGACTCAAGTGATAGGGCTAAGCGAAAGCAACTCGTTATTGGTGATTGGAGCGCATCCAGGATTGAGCGGCATACACAAGCCGATGGAAGGAGAGTTGATGGACCAATGGGCCCAAGTAGTCCAGGATTTACTGGAATGCTGGATTTGAAACGAATCATCCATAGCTGAGGGCAAGGGCCGAATCCGAGACTCGGCCCTTGCCCGCGGCAGCTGACCGGACAGTAATCCGCGTCTTCCGATCGTCTTACTTGAAGATGCTATGGCAGCCCTTGCAGTCCGCTGCTTTGATGAGCTTTGCATCAGCGCCTTCTTTGCCTGCCAAGGAATCTTTGGCGGCGGCGACGATCGCCTCGGTCTTTTCCTTCCAAACCTTCTCTTCACCCTTGGTATTTTTGTTCTTCGCCATGGCGTCGTACAGCTCGACCATCTTTTCCTTGTCGGTCTTAGTGGCCGTGCCCGCTTTGAGTTTGGCGATTAGGCTGTCTTTGCCGCCATGTGCCATCTTCATGACTTGCTTGACGGTGTAAGCTGGCTTGTCGTCCTCATTCGCGACCGCGATGGCCAAGCTACCCACGATACCAAGTGTCAGAACTGCCATTCCGAGCAATTTGAAACGAAACATTTGCGATTTCCCCTTGTTCACTCGTGTAACTCCGTCGCCTAAGATGAGAGACTCCCGAGTCTCAACCGTCCCGCGACGTTCAACTTGAAACGAGGCACTCCGCCCCGTAGTCCATCGAGCAGAGGCTAAAGTACGATGCCTCTGATTGAGTGTCAACGGTATCGTATTGGTTGCAAGCCTTTTTTGTAATCCAGGCTAGCCGACGAGCTTACATTTCAAGGCGAAGTGAAACACAGCAACGACGAAATAGCGGCAAATAAGCATTGTATTACACCTTAAAACTCCTATTTTCTTCCGGACGGCACATTTTCGCATACAGGGCAATCATTTTTCTTAACGCGGTTTCGGAACTTTCTAGAGGTAACGCTGGTCTAATCACCCATAAGGTCATTACTCCCTAATCGGTGCCGGCTTGAAGCAGGGTACAGAATTTGCTGTTTAATGATTTTAATGAATCAACTTATACTTGCGCCATAGCTTCTGCCTCATCTCTAGGCTTTAGTTGCCCGGGTTGAGGCAGCATTGCTGGCGGTGGGGATTGTTGGATGAGCGTAAGGTCGTGTTTTCATGGAAACTGGGCCGGTTTTTTTCTTAGTTGTTGACGCTTGTAGGGTGCAATTGTTAAGGTAACTACCTAAGGCGAGCGGCCCTGCTGTGGTTTGATGCTACGTTCGACTAGCTGATAATGAGTTTTCCGATGCCGATACTCTCCGAAGAGCCTAACCTTTTTCCAGATAGTCTGTTCGCAGGTAACGAACGATTGACGCAAGGTCGCCACTGGTGGGTGCTCCACACGAAGCCGCGTCAGGAGAAGGGCTTGGCTCGTCAGCTCATCAATGCCCAAGTGCCGTTTTATTTGCCGCTGACTAAACAGCGCAATCTTATACGCGGACGTATCTTGGAATCACAACTTCCCTTATTTCCCGGATATGTGTTTTTGCTTGGGCAGGCGGAGGATCGGATCAAGGCTCTTGCAACGCACCGAGTAGTGCGTTCTTTACCAGTCAATGACCAGGACTTGCTTTGGCACGACCTCAGTCAGGTTTCGCGGTTGCTTGCCGCTGGCTTGCCGGTTACCCCTGAAGAAAAGCTTGGTCCGGGCAGTCCGGTGGAAATCCGTTCGGGACCGCTGAAGGGATTGCGTGGTAAGATCTTACGTGTTGCGTCAGGAAAGCGATTCATTGTGACAGTGGATTTCATACATCGTGGTGCTTCGGTGCTGCTCGATGATTACAATTTGGCTCCCGCGACGGAGCCGGCAACCATCTGAGCGTGGATGAGAATAATAAGAATCCATGCACTTGACGACGATCAAAAGATTCGTGATGATAAGGTTCCCTATTTCCTCCCTTCGCAGGTGGGATTTAGATGCCTCTCTCCCTAAGCGGGATCGGATCCCGCTTTGCTGCCTGCTTCAGGCGGTTCCCGGCCAGGATTTAGGCCCTCTTCGTCCGCAATTGGTTGCGGCGGCGTGAGGCCGTGCAACCGACGGGGACGAAGTCTGCGCCGCTGGCGTTAATCTCTCCTGGTTATTTCAAAGTGACTGCCTTTCTTCTCTCCGGGGACGAAAGGGCTACGCCCGGCGGTTGTGCGTTCTCTTGACGCGGCCTCGCGTCTGGCTGAACTCTCTCCGTTGTTTCGATGAGATCCGTTTCCAGGACTTTTTTGCGGTACCAGCTATGCCAGACCTCTTTTTCGTCTCTGGAATCAGCCTTGCATTCAGTTTACTGCTGACTCCTTTAGCCCGGCTGATTGCGCTCCGTCATGGCTTGGTAGACAAGCCGGATGGCCGGCGGAAGCTCCATAGCCGAGTCATCCCTGTTGCGGGCGGCCCAGCCGTCTTCCTTTCCGTTTTATTCGCATTGCTGGCAGCGCTCGCCTACGGCGTCTGGAAGGATCAGGACACTGGTTTATGGTCGCCAACATTTCTGGGTCTGCTGTTAGCAGGAGGATTGATATGCGTCGTTGGAGTCTTTGACGATTTCGGCGTGATGCGCGGCCGGCACAAGCTACTTGGCCAGATCTTGGCGTGCCTGATCGTTATGTACTTCGGCGTCAAAGTGTCCAGCATACAAATGTTTGGCTCGCAACTCGACCTCGGGTTACTATCGGGACCGTTCACGATCTTCATGCTGCTCGGCGCTATCAATTCGCTAAATCTCATCGATGGGATGGATGGATTATTGAGTACGGTCGGGTTGACCGTCTGCGTTGCCCTCGGCGTGATCGCTTTTATGATCGGGCAAACAGCGACGGCTCTGGTTGCTTTCGCATTGGCTGGAGCACTTCTGGGTTTTCTTCGTTTCAACTTTCCACCGGCGACGATCTATCTCGGTGATTCCGGGAGTATGTTAATAGGCCTGACAGTTGGCGTCTTGGCCATTCAGTCATCGCTCAAGGGAACAGCTACGCTCGCTCTCGCTGCGCCAGCCGCGCTGCTCATTCTCCCAATCTTTGATACATCCGCCGCTATTGTGCGCCGGAAGCTGACTGGCCGCAGCCTCTTCTGCACGGATCGCGGACATTTGCATCATTGTTTGTTGCGCAGTGGGTTGAGCGTACGCTCCGCGTTGGTGGTTGTGGCTGTACTCGGTTTAATCGCAGTGACAGGGGCGATTTATAGCGTTATCTACAATAACGAATGGATCGCTATCATTGGAGCGCTCGCCGTAGTTGCCTTGTTAATCACTACGAAGCTATTTGGCCACGCGGAGTTCAGGCTGCTGAGCCAAACGGCCGGCGCCATCATGCGATCGCTCCTGCATAGCCCCGCGCGTCCCAAGGAAATGGAAGTGCGTCTGCAAGGTTCAATGGATTGGAAAGATCTCTGGCAAGAACTCGTGGCAACGGCCCCGGCGCTCGATCTCGTTCGGATACGTCTCGACGTCAATGCTCCGGCCATTAACGAAGGCTACCATGCCCGATGGGAGCACAACACAGACGACGGCGAAGTTGTGACGCTTTGGAAAGCGGAAATTCCTCTGGCGGTCGGTGGCCGAGTGATTGGCAGCTTGGAAGTGGCCGGTCGCCGCGATAACGAAAGGATCGCCCGTAAGATTGCGACTCTGGCCCGCATGGTTTCCGACTTCGAGGATACAGCGGAAGCGCTCGACCGGCGCCGCTTGGGCGCGGCATTGCGGCTGCCTGAGCCGACCTCTACGCAAACAGTGACCGTATCTGTTCCCACGTATACTTTGGCCGTTCGTGTCGAAGCATAAACGAATCGGTCGCCGAAACTGCTTTTGCCATAATTCGGATGAGTCCGCCATGACGGCGAATTAACAACTCCGGCCGTAGGGGACTTCGAATTATTCTCTCCGCACCCTTCAAAGCGCAGGCCTCGCATTCATCGAATTCGAGGCCTTTGCGTATTTGCCATTTGGGTAAATACTATCCACCCGCTCCGGGTGGTATCGAAACCCACCTTCAGACATTCGCGCGCGCCAAGCAGATCTGGGGCATGACGTTAGGGTCATCTGCGTAAATCATCTTAGCAAGGTTGCCATATCCCAGGATAGCGATGAAGGCGTACAAGTCACTCGTGTTCCTCGTTGGACGTCGCTGTCCGGCCTTGATGTTTGCCCCAGCCTTCTAAAGGTTTTGGATGGGTTGCGGACCAATTCGCCCGACCTGATCCACCTGCATACGCCAAACCCGACCATGTTGCTTCCCTTGGCCTTGATAAGGCCAAAGGTTCCATTGGTTATCACGCACCACAGTGATATTGTGCGGCAAAAAATGCTGCGCTACCTACACGATCCTTTTGAGCGGGTGGTCTACGGTCGGGCATCGTTAATATTCAGCGATAGCGCACCGTACATTGATGGGTCCCTCACCTTACAGCGTTATCGAAACAAAGTTCAGACGTTGCCACTTGGACTAGACCTGTCCACGATGTTGGAGCCGTCGGCGCGGTCGTACGCTTTTGCCAAAGAACTGCAGAGGAATCACGGTTCACCTTTGTGGCTCAGCGTCGGACGACTTGTTTACTACAAAGGCCTTGAAGTCGCTCTTGAAGCTCTACGTGGGGTCGCCGGAAAGTTGGTCATAATTGGCACAGGTCCTAACGAAGCGGCTCTAAAAGACCTTGCGCGAAAGCTTGACGTGTCATCTCGAGTCGTATGGCTGGGCCATGTTTCGCCGGAAGAATTGATCGGTGCTTACTACGCGGCTAACGCCTTGTGGTTTCCGAGTATAGCTCGCAGCGAAGGATTTGGTCTGGTTCAAGTCGAGGCGATGGCCTGCAGCTGCCCCGTAATCAACACGGCCGTGCCGGCGAGCGGAGTTTCCTGGGTCAGTCAGCATGAACAAACAGGGTTGACTGTGGCGATGGCCGATCCTGCCGCCTTGGCCGCCGCGGGCCGACGCATATTGGAAGAGCCAGGTTTACGGTCCAATCTAGCGCGGCAGGCCCGCCATCGCGCTGTGAGCGAATTCGACCATCGCACGATGGCCCAGCGGAGCGTGCAATTTTACCGAAGGTTATTTCCCAGCCGTGAGGATCATCGGCGAAACGGCTCACCTCCACGTTGATGACTGCGGCCAAGGTGCGAGGAATGAGCCAAGAACGATTGCGTTGGCATATCGTAACTGGGGAATATCCACCGCAACCGGGAGGCGTCAGCGATTACACCCGTCAGCTCGCCCGCGCTTTAGCGGCGGCTGGAGACGCCGTGACGGTGTGGGCGCCCGCAACGGACCAACCGGCCCCGGTCGATCCCGGAGTCCAAGTACATCAATTGCCCGGCCGATTCGGTCTCAAGGCGCTTTGGCATTTGCATTATGCACTCCGACGCAAGCCGAAACCGTTTCGATTGCTAATTCAGTATGTCCCGCAAAGCTATGGCTATAAAGGGGCGAATCTTTTCTTTAGTTTGTGGCTCTGGTCGGTGCGCGACCTGCGGCCGTGGATCATGTTTCACGAAGTCGCCGTTTCTCCAAGCTGGCAACAGCGCTGGTCTTCGAATGTCTTGGCTTTCATTACAAATGTGATGGCCGGAATTGCCGCCGCTGCGGCGTATCGCTGTTTTATTTCTATACCGCGCTGGACGGACAAGCTGCGCCGCGTTGGCTTACGATCGCCCCGTCCGGAATGGTTGCCCGTTTATAGCAACGTAGCGGTTCTGCCTGACCTCCAAGCACGCGAGATGATCCGAAAGCGACTCGTCTCGAATTCCGCATCAATAGTGGTCGGGCATTTCGGTACGTTTGGAATGACGGTCGGCGACCTTGTGTCGCCTGTTTTCGCGTTACTTCTCGAACGGCGTACGGACTTGTTGCTTCTTCTAATCGGCCGAAACAGCGATCGATACGCGGCTCGATTTTGCCAAGAACATCCTGGTTTGAGCAAGCAAGTTAAGGCTGTCGCAGACCTTTCTGGCACCGAAGTCGCCGCGTATATCCTCGCTTGCGATCTGCTGCTACAAATGTACGACGATGGAGTAAGCAGTCGAAGAGGCAGCCTTTTGGCCGGCGTCGCGCTTGGAATGCCAATTGTCGCGAACGAGGGCAATTCAACAGAGCCTCTCTGGGGCCAACAGAAGCTGGTGGCGCTCACCCGCGGCGTGCGCGAGGATATGGTAGCAGCCGTCGAGCGCTTGACGGATCAACCTGAGGAGCGCAAATCGCTGGGCAGCCGTGCCAAGGCCGGATACCAAAGGTTCTTTAGCATCGAGCAAACAATTCGAGTTTTGCGCGAATCGCCCACATTCGGGCGGCAATGACGCAGCGCCTTGATTCTGTTAGTCAGATTAGAGCAGGCGATGGGAAGTACCGAGACGACGATTCCATTGAGCGTGAATGTCCCGGCTGTCGCAACCAATCAGGTCGTTCTACCGCGCGGCAATCGAACGTCGGACCACTTGGATATGATTCGCGGCCTGGCGGCCGTGGGGGTCTTCGGACAGCACGCCCGAGTATTGTTTTTCACGGATCTGGCTGACCTGCCTCAAAGCAGCCTGGGTCTGAAGTTGTTTTATTTCTGCACCGGTGTGGCCCCGCAATTAGTAATGGTTTTCTTTGTCTTGAGCGGCTATTTGATCGCTTCCAGTGTCTTGAGGGATATCCAGCGGCGGCAATGGTCGTGGTCCAAGTACCTCGCCAATCGATTCACTAGACTCTACGTCGTGCTCCTGCCGGCCCTTCTTCTGACTCTTCTTTGGGATGGCTTGGGTGTCTATCGAGAGGGAGCCCGCCAGTACCCGGGGCTGAATGGCTTGAACCTTGAGCCTGACGATATTAGCACACGATTGACGGCAACATCTTTCTTGGGCAATGCTCTTTTCCTTCAGAACGTCTATGTAGATCCATTCGGATCCAATTCGCCGCTATGGAGTCTAAGCAACGAGTTCTGGTATTACCTGATATTTCCTTTAGCTTGCTTGTTACTTTACCCAAAATACTCACTGATCAACAAACTGATTTGTATGCTGGCCGCGATCGTTATTGCTATCGCTTTTTGGCCTTTGATGATTTTATTTCCGATTTGGCTGTTTGGTGCGGCGTTAGCGTTGCTTCCCAAAGCCAAGTTTCTCGAAGCAGCGGGAGCGCGGACTGCTATCCTGCTTATTTCAGCGTTTGGCTTCATTGCAGCGCTCGTCGCGTCTCGAATACATTCGATTCCGCCCGTGCTGATTGATTATTGCGTAGGTCTGACATTCGCCGTTATCGTTTACGGGCTTCTGCACCTGCCGCAAAAACATAGCGGTCGGTGGTATTCGTTTCTTTCGAGCGGCTTGGCGGGCATGTCATATACGCTATACCTTGCCCACCTTCCTATACTTGTGTTTCTGCGGGTCATCATCAATCCAAACGAACGGTGGCAGCCTACGGTTGGCACTATGCTTTGGTTCGCATTAATCCTGTTGGGCGTTTTTCTCTATAGTTTTGTCTTGTCAAGAATTACCGAGGCGAACACTTCTCTATTCCGGAACCTATTTCGTACAAGACCGGCTCCAGAGCTACAGACGTAGGTGATATATACGCCTTCTAACCACAGTTCGGGCATTGAAGTGTTGGCCGACGAGTAATTTGAGTATCCCGTTGTTATGCGTCCATTACGAATTGGTGTTTTGAGTTATTGGTTGCCGGTGGTCGGGGCGAGGAGAAGCGGTGTCGAGCGCGTAGCTCATGAACTAGCCCAGGGTCTGGCGGTGCGTGGGCATGAAGTCATTGTATGGAGCTACGATCCCGCTCCGCCCAAGGCCGCTTACGCCGTTCGCCCACTACCCTACAAAGGATTTGTCACAAGTTGGTTTGGGCATCGTGTAACCGCGGGCTATCTGGGCAACGCCTTGATGCTCTTGCCAAATTATCGGGGCTGCGACGTCCTGATTTCGCATGGCGATAGCTTGTTACTACCGATCTTAGGGCGGCCGCTCGTGCGCGTCATGCATGGCAGCGCTCTGGGCGAGGCTCTGTCCGCGAAGTCGCCCTGGCGTTTCGCCATGCAAATGGGCGTTTACTTCCAAGAGATTTTGTCGGCCATGACTCAGCCGGGCTGCGTTGGCGTCAGCTCGAATTCACGCACGTACAATCCGTTCGTGCGCCAATTCATCCTTACCGGTGTTAACCGCCAGCGCTTCCGGTCCGAACCGAAAAGCAAGACCGCAAATCCATCCATTGTTTTTGTAGGTACGCTCGATGGCCGAAAACGTGGAGCGTTTTTATTGGACCTATTTTCGCGAACTATCCTACCGAAGCTTCCCAACGCAACTCTTGACATGGTAGGCATCAAAGGCGAATCAAACACAAACGTGCGCTATCATGTTGGTTTGACTGATCTCGAGTTAGCCGAACTCTACCGACGCTCCTGGGTCTATGCGTCGCCAAGCTTGTATGAGGGTTTTGGCCTCCCCTATCTCGAAGCGATGGCTTGCGGTACCCCGGTATTGGCTTGCCCGAATCCTGGCAGCAATGAAGTCCTCGGAGGCGGCGAGTTTGGGTTGCTGGCACGAGACGATCGTTTTGGCGTTGAGCTTGAGCGCCTGTTGACAGACGAGACGTACCGCTCAACTTGGACCGATCGAGGCTTGCAACGAGCGGAGCAACTGAGCTTGGACTCCATGATCGATCGATACGAAGGTCTCATTCGGCAGTTGCTCGAGCGAAATGGGCACGGTCGGCTGGAGGGTGCCCATGTCGCCCGCTAACGCTCGGCAGAATCTTCGCTGGGGCTCGCTCGAATGGTTCGTCATCATCATTTATATGTCGTCGGCCCTCTTTTTCCTGCCCGGAGCGCAATCCTTTCGTACGATTATTCGCGCGGCACCTTATGTCACCAGTATTCTATTTCTCTTTTTGCAGAAATCGCACAGGACGGGCAGTGACCGGCGTTACGGTCGCGTCGTTTACTGGCTTTATGCGTCGTTTGTTTTTCTGGCCTTCGGACTGATTTTGCCGCAAGCCAATCGCGTAATCGGCACGGCGCAAATGGTCCTTCAGCTCAGCATCGCCGCACCTTTTTTTTGGATGCGCTCGCAATATTGCACGGAGCGGCGAGTAGAGCGCCTGATCTATCTGATTTTGCTCTGTAATGGAGCGTCCGCGACGGTGGGCGTCCTTCAGGCTTACAATCCAGAACGGTTTATGCCGCCCGAGATGACATCGCTTGGCATTCAGCTAAACAAGGACTTGATTGACAGCCTCAGCTATACAAGGTCCGATGGAAGCCTGATCGTGCGTCCTCCCGGCTTGACGGATCTACCAGGCGGTGCGGCCAATGGGGCCGGTTTGAGCGTTCTTTTCGGAGTCGCCGTGGCTTTTCGACCGGGAACTTCGGTTCTGTGGCGGTCAATCGGTCTTACGCTAACTGTGATTGGAATGTTTTGCCTGTATTTGACGGGCGTTCGATATATGACGATTATGACCATCATCGCCGGTGGATTTCTGGGGTTCTTGTTTCTGCGACAAGGCCGCCTTCTCGAATCGATCGTGCTGCTCGGCGGCGGCTCGGTGCTGACTGTGCTCACGTTCGCTTACGCCATAGCATTCGGCGGTTCGGATGTTCGCGACCGATTCGGCGCGATCACGGAGGCAGGCCTCTTGAGTTCGTTTCAGTCGGAACGTGGCTATATGCTACAAGACACCATCACAAATATGGTTTTCGAGTATCCGATCGGCGCCGGCTCGGGAAAGCACGGGATGATGTATGTCTATTTCTCCAATTATGAAGCGGAATTACAGCCATTGATTTGGGCCGAAATTCAGATCACCGGATGGCTTTTGGATGGTGGTATTCCGCTCGTCGTCGCCTATTACGGGGCAATTTTTATTACGCTCTTTTCGCTCTACTCCCTAGCCGCACGCATCGGCGATCGCGCGGAGTCGTTTCATGCGTCGGTTGCCTTCTGTCTCGGGATGCTTGTCCTGGGTAGCACATTCGCCGGCCCGACGTTCAATACTGCCGCTGGTCTTCAGTTTTGGTTCGTGAGCGGCCTGATTTTGCGGGAAGCAACACTCAGGCAACAGGCGAAACGCCAGGCGTTGGCCCAAACAAAAGTCAAACTTGGCAAGAACATCATCGCCGTGCCGCGCTTAAAAGCCAAAGCGTAGATCGATTGCAGAGCGTCATGATGAAGAATCGATTCCCGGCCTTAGATTTTCTTCGCGTCTGCGCGATCGCTGGGGTCATACTCTATCATCTGCATGATCGCCTCGCTCAGGTAGCTAGCCCGGCGATTCTGAAGATTGCAGCGTTTGGCAGCTCCGGCGTCGATCTTTTTTTTGTGCTGAGCGGCTTCCTGATCGGTCGCATCATTCTTTCTGAAATTCACAAGACTGGGCAATTTCGAATTGGCTCGTTTTGGTATCGCCGCTGGATGCGCACTTTGCCGGCCTATTACGCGGTTCTATTAGCGATTATTCTCAGTGATGCCGTCATACGACCTGAACACCCGTGGACTTTCCTGCCGTCCTACTTTGTCTTTCTGCAGAATTACATGTGGCAGGACATGCTGATGCGTTTCTCGTGGTCGTGGTCTCTCTGTGTCGAAGAATGGTTTTATTTATTGCTGCCTTTGTTTGTCGTTGCGCTTTTATACTACCGTAAGTCGCCCGTTGCCGTTTTGCGATTAATCGCGATCTCGGCCTGGATCGTCTCGGTGCTGTGCCGTTATCGAATCTATTTGATGCATCAAGAGACCGGCCTGGCTGACTCGGCCAGCTACCATCTAGAAGTCTACTTTCCGACGCACATGCGCCTCGATGGCCTCGCCGCCGGCCTTTTGATTTGCACGTTACCGAAACCAAAGACGAGCGTCTGGACAATATCTTTGTTCTTTGCCGCTCTTATCGGTCTGGCGATTTTTGTATTTTCAGACCATGGCCGCATTCTCGATTATGAAAAATTCGCTCTATTTTCTGTTCTTTTCGGGAGCATGGTGTACTGCTCGTTGACTGAAAATGTTGTGACCAAAACGCACATACCATTCAATCGATTTTTCGCGGATCTCTCTTATAGTTTGTACCTCGTCCATCCGATTTTTTCAAAGATTGTTTATAAGTATTTTCCGACAACTAACTTTTGGCTTACGCTCCCGATGTATCTTGGTCTCACGCTCGCCGCGAGCCTGATTCTGCGTTATTGCGTCGAGCTGCCGTTTCTCTGGTTACGAGACAAGTCGCCCACAGGCCCGGCGAAAAAGTCCATCGTGCTAACGCCGGCGCCGGAAGTTTCGCATACGCCTTAGGTCATCGTGTCGTCGCGAATTTATGTGAGTTCATGCCTACGATTGAAGTGCCACACCATCGACCGAAGATTTTAGCATTTTCCACGCTCGGCGCCGGTAGTAATGAAGAGGCGCGAATTCGCGATTTGTTGGCGGCCTTTGAACCGGAGGTGTTTCCTTATGACCGCAAAGCCAAACGAAACAGTTTTTTGGGGCTGTTGAAAACGATCTTCAGCCGACGGCCTGACTTGGTCGTCCTGGAGGGTACGGGAATTGGCGGCGGGTTCGCCCTCCTGATCGGAAGGTTCTTCGGCGGCATTCCCTATGTCGTGAGTTCCGGCGATGCGGTCGGACCGTGGGTGGGCCAGCAATATCGATTGCTCGGGCCGGTTTTTGGCCTCTACGAAAGAATTCTGTGCGGCTACGCGGCGGGATTTATCGGCTGGACGCCTTATCTCGCGGGAAGGGCTCTGACGTTCGGCGTTCCTCGCGCCATGACCGCCGCCGGGTGGGCTCCCTTCCCGCTTGCACTCGACGATGCCGCGGAGGTGCGTCAAAGCGTTCGGAACCGATTGGGCATTCCGGAAAAGGCATTGGTCGTTGGCATCGCTGGATCCTTGGCCTGGAATCGGCGCTTTCGTTATTGCTATGGCTGGGAACTCGTCAAAGCTGTGAAGGATGTCGCTCGGTCGGACGTGCATGTGTTGATCGTGGGTGACGGCACGGGTCTCCAGCATTTGAAGCAGCTGGCCGGCGAGAAGGCGAATCGACTCGTCCACTTCACGGGCCGCGTTCCTCAGAAGGAAATCCCGGCTTACCTTGCCGCGATGGATATTGGTAGTTTGCCGCAGAGTGTCGATGGCGTGGGCAGCTTTCGTTACACCACAAAGATAAGCGAATACCTTGCCGCAGGCCTACCGCTGGTAACGGGCCAGCTACCTTTCGCCTATGACCTCGGCGACGATTGGTTGTGGCGCCTGCCGGGTGCCGCGCCTTGGACTCCCGTGTATACGAAAGCTGTGACGGAACTCTTGGATAATTTGACGCCGGAAACATTGATAGCTCGCCGCAAGGCTGTACCGACCAGCCTCCCGGAGTTTGACCGCGAGCGGCAAACCGTCCGGACGACGGCGTTTGTCAATGATCTTTTGCAGGCGCGAGGCAAAGCAACGATATACGCTGCTCGAACCTTGGTCGAGAAAAACGCCGTAGTGTTTCCGGCAGCCAGGTAAGTTCACTCTTCAATCGTTCATTCATGCAAATTCTCAGTCATCGCGGTTACTGGAAAGGGGTCGACGAGAAGAACACCTCGACAGCATTTGCCCGTTCGTTCCACCTCGGATTCGGCACGGAAACGGACTTTCGCGATCTGCTGGGAAGGTTGGTCCTCGCCCACGACATGCCGTTGGCGGACGCGCTGCCGGCGGAAGTGTTCTTCGGCATTTACCAGGGCGTCGGCCAAGATCTGCCGCTAGCGCTGAACATCAAAGCGGACGGGCTGCAACGTCTACTCGTACCTTTGCTCGAACGCTTCTCGATTCAATCCGCGTTCGTTTTTGATATGTCCGTTCCCGATACGCTCGGCTGGTTAAAAGCAGGCGTGCCAGTATTTATGCGACAGAGTGAATTCGAGCCTTCGCCGGTGCTGTACAATAAATCATCGGGCATTTGGCTCGATGGCTTCGAAGGCGAATGGTGGGATCGTGCCTTGATCGAGAGACATCTCGACGCGGGCAAGAAGGTCTGCCTCGTTTCGCCGGAACTCCATGGCCGAGACCCGCGAGCCGCCTGGGATATGGTGGCCCATCCGAATTTGGTGGATCATCCGGCTTTCATGATTTGTACGGATCGCCCCGAGGACGCGCGTAGTCGCTTTCATGGCTAGAATTGCCGCTATCGTTTTTGATATGGACGGCGTCCTTATCGACGCCCGGGAATGGCACTACGAGGCCCTCAACCGGGCGCTGGGGCTGTTTGGCTATTCCATTAGTCGTTTCGATCACTTGACGACCTACGACGGCTTGCCGACAAGGCGCAAGCTCGAGATGCTATCACGCGAACGCGGCTTGCCGGCTGGACTGCATGAGTTCATCAACGAAATGAAGCAGATCTACACGCAGGAACTGATCCAACTGCGTTGCCGACCGACGTTCGCGCATGAATACGCCCTGAGCCAACTTCGGGCCGCCGGTTACAAGCTGGCCGTCGCGTCCAACTCGATCCGCGCTACGGTCGAACTTATGATGCAACGGAGCAATCTCGATCGCTATCTATCCCTGCAGCTGAGCAACCAAGATGTGACTCATGCCAAGCCGCATCCAGAGATTTACCTGACGGCGGCCCAAAGGTTAGGACTTTCCGTTCAGGAATGTCTCGTCGTGGAAGATAATCAAAACGGCATCAAGGCCGCCCGCGATGCGGGTGCCCACGTAATGATTGTGCAGTCGCCTGATGAGGTTTTCCTGGCTAATATCAAGGCGCAAATCAAACGCGTTGAGGGAGGCGAGGCATGATCTTGCTCCTCCCAATAGCCGGTAGCGATGAGAAATTCCAGGAAGCCGGCCACGCCTATGGCAAAAACCTGATCGAGGTGCAGGGTAAACCCTTGATCGAGCATGTCTGGGGCAACTTGCTCCCGCTCAAGGCCAATCGGGGCGTATTTGTCATCCGCAAGGAGGATGCGCAGAAGCATCACTTGCACGAGGTGTTGGAGTTGATGGCGCCTGGGTCGGTCATCATTCAAAGCGAAGGTCGGACAGCCGGGGCAGCATGCACGGCTTTATTAGCGATTGACCAGATCGCCACGGATGAAGAATTGGTGATCGCCAACGGTGATCAGGCAATCATGACCGATTTATCCAAGGTCGTCGATGACTTTCGCCGGCGCCGACTCGATGCCGGAACGATTGTGTTTGAATCGATCCATCCGCGCTGGTCTTTCGTGCGGCTTGGCGAGGAGGATTTGATCGTCGAGGCCGCGGAGAAACGGCCGATAAGTCGTTGGGCCACGGCGGGCTTTTATTATTTTCGCCGCGGCATCGATTTCGTGGCGGCAGCGACAATGAGTATCCGCAAAGATGCCCAGGTGGCCGGCCAGTTCTATGTTTGCCCGACATTCAATGAATTAATTCTGCAGCAGGCACGGATCGGCATCTTTCGTATTGATCGCTCGGCTTATCGTT
Organism: uncultured Planctomycetaceae bacterium; assembly: GCA_963790585.1. Classification (GTDB taxonomy): domain Bacteria; phylum Planctomycetota; class Planctomycetia; order Gemmatales; family Gemmataceae; genus CAWBOY01. The sequence continues at coordinate 942,293 of CAWBOY010000006.1, read as the reverse complement.
CGCTGGCCACGCCGCAGAACGTCGAAGAATACGAGGCGTATCTCTCCGGTCAGCGAGCGCGACAGGGACACGATGAATAAATCCCGCTTCGGCAACATGATTCGCGGCTGGTTTGTCGGCGATTTCAAGCCGACGGCTTTGGCGACGACCGCCGCCGAGGTCGCCGTCAAGCAATACACCAAGGGCGAATACGAAGAGTGGCACTACCACAAAATCGCCACCGAGGTCACGCTGATCCTCACCGGCGAGGTTGAGATGAACGGCATGCGCCATATCGCTGGCGACATCATCGTTTTGGAGCCCGGCGAGGGTACTGACTTTCGATCCCTGACCGACACGACGACCGTCGTCGTCAAGGTGCCGGGCGCGCGCGACGACAAATACTTGCGGGGGGAATGACGGCCATGCTCAATATCGTCTTGCCGATGGCCGGTCGCGGTCAGCGTTTCGCCGACGCGGGCTATGCCCAGCCCAAACCCCTCATTCCCGTCTTCGGTCGACCGATGACCGAGGTTGTTATCGACAATTTGCGACCGAAAAGGCCGCACCGGTTCATCTTTTTGATCTTGCGCGAACATGCCGAGCGTTTCGGATTCGATCGTTATCTCCTTCAATCGGCGCCCGGGTCCGAGATTTGCTACGTCGAACAGGTGACGGAAGGCGCCGCCTGCACCGTCCTGCTGGCGCGAAAGTGGATCGACAATAACGATCCGTTGATGATCGCCAATTGCGATCAGTATGTGGACATCGATATCAATGATTACCTGGCCGCGCTCGACAAATCCGATGCCGCCGGCCTGATCATGACGATGTGGGCGGATCATCCAAAGTGGTCCTACGTTCGCTTTGAAGCTGGAAATCGCATAACGGAAGTCGTTGAAAAGCAAGTCGTCTCGAATGAGGCGACCGTGGGAATTTATAACTTTTGCAAAGGCAGCGATTTCGTCCGCTCGGCGGATCAGATGATCGCTCGCAACCTCCGCGTCAATGGCGAGTTCTATGTGGCGCCCGCTTACAACGAGATGCTAAATCGCGGCGCCAAGCTCATTGTTTACAACATCGGCAAAGAGTTCGCGGGAATGTACGGGTTGGGCACGCCTGCGGATCTCGAGCAGTTCCTCCGGTTGGAAGTGAAGAGCGCGCACCGCGCAATGTAATCGAAACCGCACTGATTGGCCTCAAAAGAATTATGATCGCCACCCTCCCCAGGATTCGAGAGACCGTTGCTTTGGATATTCCGCTCCGATTTCACCCCTATTTGCACCCCATGGTGTGGGGCGGCCACAAGCTCGGAAGCGTGCTCGGCAAGCCGTTGCCGACCGATGAACTCTACGGCGAGTCCTGGGAGATTAGCGATCATCCGTCGCATCGCACGGTTGTCGCCGACGGACCATTGGCAGGAAAGAATTTGCAGGAGTTGATGCAAGAACACGGCTCCGAGCTGCTAGGGGCGTCCGATCCTGATTACACGGCCTTTCCCTGGCTTCTGAAGCATCTCGACGCTCAGGATTGGTTGTCGATTCAGGTCCATCCCGACGACGAAGCGGCGGCTCGCCTATGGCCAGGCGAAATCGGTAAGACGGAGGCATGGTTCATTCTCTCAGCGGAGCCGGGCAGCCTCGTCTACGCCGGCCTCAAACATGGCGTGACGCCAGCAGACCTTCGCAGAGCCCTTGAAAACCACACGCTCGCCGATTGTTTGCACCATTTTACGCCGAGGCCGGGCGACTGCGTCTTTCTGCCCGCGGGCACGGTCCATGCCGTGGGCGGTGGCGTTTTGATGTTCGAGATTCAGCAGACCAGTGACGCGACCTTTCGCCTTTATGATTGGGATCGCCGCGACGCCGAGGGCCGGTCGAGGACGCTGCATATCGAGCCTGGCATGGCCTGCATCAACTGGCAAGCCGGTCCCGTGAAGCCGATTCCGGCAGAAGGCTACCCCCAACGACCCGGCGACCGGGCGAAGCCGGCGAGTCAGCAGCTGGTGGATTGTGCGTTTTTCCGGATCGAGTATTTGTGTGATAATCTACCGTTTTCGATAGATCGCGCAGGCTGCCTGCGAACAGTGACGGTTTTGCAAGGTCGCGGGAAAATCGACAGTAAGCCCGTTCGTGCCGGCGACGTCTTGCTCTTGCCAGCGGCCTTGAACGAGGTGGCCTGCGAACCGAACCAGTCGATTTCCTTGCTGGTAGCGAGCTTGCCGACGAGGAGATAGCGTCCTGCCCAGAAAGTTGTGGCGGCACGTTTCCAACGTGCCAGAGATAGGCACGTCAAAAACCCGCCGAATTCGCTAGAAAGGCGATGTATGGGCTCGTTGGAAACGTGCCCCCACAACCTTCAGCGACCGACTCTTTGCCCCCTCAGCCGCAGCCCGAATAGAATGACAAAGCACGACGTACCGAACATCGGGATTCCTAATAATGGATAGCGCCGCGACAACCAATAGTGCAATCGACGCGCCTGGTCCGACCTCAGCCAGTTCGGCCAATTCATCCAGGCAAGATCCTCTATTGGACGATGCGCGAACCGCTGAAAGTTCCAACATTACGATTGTTATCAAAGCCGGGCAAACCGAGCGTCTCTACTGGAGCGACCTTTGGCGCTATCGGGAGCTGCTGCTTCTCCTGGCCTACCGAGACATCTCGGTCCACTATAAGCAGACGCTTTTCGGTGTCGCCTGGGCGCTGATTCGGCCGCTCTCGACCATGCTCGTGTTTGTGTTTGTATTCAGCAAGATCGCTCGGCTGCCTTCGGACGAGATTCCGTATCCGCTTCTGGTCCTGGCCGGTATGTTGCCCTGGCAGCTATTCGCGAGCGCTCTCGCGGAGTCGAGCAACAGCCTTGTTGTTAACACGAACCTCGTTTCGAAAGTCTATTTTCCCAGGCTTATTGTGCCGCTAAGCGCGCTCGCAGTTAGCCTAGTTGATTTCCTGATATGTCTACCAGTCCTGCTCATAATGATGTTTGTCTATCAGGTGACGCCAAGCTGGCGGCTCGTTTTTTTACCGTTATTTGTCGGCCTTGCGCTGGCGTCGGCATCGGCCCTGGGCTTGTGGCTGAGCGCGCTTAATGTGCGCTATCGCGACGTCCGCTATATCATTCCGTTCATCGTCCAGTTCGGCATGTATCTTTCGCCGGTCGGTTACAGTAGCTCGATCGTCCCGGCGGATTGGCGTTGGCTTTACGGCCTCAATCCGATGGCCGCCGCGATCGACGGCGTACGCTGGTCATTGTTTGGCCCACCGGCACAGCCGCCGTTCACTGAGTCAAGCTACGGCTTGGCGCTTTTGCTGGTGGTGGTCCTATTAATCGGCGGCATCTGGTATTTCCGCCGAACTGAACGCACTTTCGCTGACGTGATTTAGAGAAAAAGGACGGGCATGGCGCGGCCGATCATCGCGGTGGAGGAACTCGGCAAGAAGTACCTCATCAGCCATCAGCAGGAAGGCAAAGCCCGGTACCAATCCTTGCGCGATTCGCTGGGCAATGGTCTCCGCGCACTCGGCAAGCGGCTGCGGCGGCCATTCGCTCCTATCGAACGGCAAAAACCCGAAGAGTTTTGGGCGCTACGCGACGTGTCGTTCGAGGTCCAGCCTGGAGAAGTTGTCGGTATCATCGGCCGCAACGGCGCTGGCAAATCGACGCTACTCAAGGTACTCAGCCGCATTACCGAACCGACGACCGGCCAGCTAACGTTGCACGGCCGCGTTGCCAGCCTCCTCGAAGTCGGTACCGGCTTTCATCCCGAACTGAGCGGCCGGGAGAATGTCTACTTGAATGGCACCATCCTCGGCATGAGCCGTGCCGAGATCAGCCGCAAGTTCGACGAGATCGTGGCGTTCGCCGAGGTGGAAAAATTCCTCGACACGCCGGTCAAACGCTATTCGAGCGGCATGTATATGCGGCTGGCGTTTGCGGTCGCAGCGCATTTGGAGCCAGAGATCCTTATTGTCGACGAGGTGCTGGCGGTCGGCGATGCGGAGTTTCAGAAGAAGTGCTTGGGGAAGATGGGCGAGGTGGCGCGCGGCGGACGGACGGTCCTTTTTGTCAGTCATAACATGACGGCAATTCAGAACCTGTGTCAGACGGTTGTGATGCTTCGCAACGGCCGCTTTGTTGGGCACGGGCCTAGCGACGAATGGGTTAATCGATACCTCCACGAAACCGCGACTCAAACGCGAAAACCGACAGAAGTTCAGGCGCTCGGCCGATCGCTGCTACTCCACGATTTGCGCTTTAGTCCAGGCGTGGTTCCGGCCGGAAACCCGGTGACGCTTTCGCTTCAGCTCGAGCGCCTCCGATGACATTGTTCTCGACCATCTCTGCGCGTTGATTACCTCATGGTCCGATGTGCGCGTCAGTGTCATCGACCTCCGGTCCTTGAATGGGCCTTATAGAATTCGTGCCGGTGAGACAGTGACGATCAAGGTCAACATCGAGCGACTGAATCTGGTCGAAGGCGAGTATAAGGTTGGCTTGTTCGTGGCATACGGGGCGGTCAGCGGCGACTTCCCCGAGCTGGCGGCTTTGGAGGTAACGCCCGCCACCAGGCCTGGAGGCTTGACTCCGTATCCCGCGCCACATCGAGGATTTGTCGAATTGGAGACGTCTGCGCCGCAGTTGTCCATGATTTGAGCAGCAAGGTCGCTGCTTGATCTCGTCCTAGAGCGATCTGCTCGGCCGGCAAGAATTGACGCACCTGCTCGCCCTCGACGGCTTGCGGGGAATTGCGGCAGTCATCGTCCTACTTTGTCATTGCCTGGCCGCCTTTTGGCTGCCGTTGTGGACCCAAAGGGATTGGATACCGTGTAGTTTGACCTACAACGGATTTTTTGCGGTCCACATTTTTTTCATTATGAGCGGGTTTGTATTATCGATTGGCTTCGTCCGGTCGAAGCGGTTGGCAGTTCTTGGATCCGCAAGTGTGAGAAGGTACTTTCGCCTTGCGATTCCATCGGCAGTAGCGATATTCTTCAGCTACGCTTTGATGTCGCTGGGATTAATGTATGGCCAGGAGTGCGCCAGGCTCCAAGGGCCTTCCTGGGGGAGCTGGATAGGCATGTGGAATCGGTTTCCACCATCGTTATTATCTGCCTGCAAACAGGCATTTTGGTCCACCTACCTTGGTGGCACTGTAAATCCCTATGTCGAGCCTCTCTATATTACCCTGGCACGGTAGTTGCTCACTAATCTAGAATTACAAGTACCTCAGCCCGAGCTTCGAGGTGTTACTATGTCTATTACTCTTCCCGATGCCCGCCATCTCTCGGACGATTCGTTGGAGACCTTGCGTTTGCGTGCCTTGCATGGCTTGGAGCTTGGCTATTCCGAAACCGATCTCGCCGAACTCCTCGGCGTCCGCCGCGAAACCATCTCCCGCTGGAATACCGCCTATTACGCCGAAGGCTTGGACGCCCTGCCCGGCGGGCGCACCGGCCGGCCTTTGGGCTCGGGCCGTATGCTCTCCGAGGCCCAAGCTCAAACCATTCGCGACCAGATCGACTACTTCTCGCCCCAGCAAGTGGGCCTGAAACACGCCCTGTGGACACGCCAAGCCGTCGCCGACCTCATCCGAAGAGATCTCGGCATCGAACTGGCCCTACGCACCGTGGGCAAGTATCTCCAACGCTGGGGCTACACCTCCAAAAAGCCCGCCCGCAAGTCGCGTCACCAAGATCCCGATGAAGTCGAACAGTGGTTGCAGGATACCTATCCGGCCATTGAGGCCCAAGCCCAACGAGACAACGCGGAGATTTTGTGGGCGGATGAGGTTGGCGTGCAGGCCGACCACCATCCCGGTTCGGGTTATGCCCGCCGGGGCGAGCGTGCCACCATGGAGGTGCCGCAACCACATCTGCGGGTCAATCAGATCTCGGCGATCAGCAATGAGGGCACGGTGCGTTTTATGACGTACAAGGGGTCGTTCACGGCGGAAGTCTTTCTCCAGTTCTTGACTCTCTTGATCAGTGGGGCGAAGCGGAAGATTCTGTTGATCGTGGACCAGTTGGGCTCCCACACCAAGGCGGAGGTACAGTCCTGGGTAGAGGCGCGTCAGGAGCAGATCGAGTTGTTTTACCTGCCGACGTATTCGCCGGAACTCAATCCGGTGGAATATTTGAACAATGACATGAAGGGGAACATCAACAAGGCTGGCCTGCCGCCGGACAAGCCGACGTTGCAAGAGCGGTTGTTCGGATTCATGAGGAAGTTGAGCGGGATGCCTCGACATGTTATGAGTTATTTCCTTCATCCGCAGACCCAATATGCCGCTCCAATGGAATTAGGTTGATCTAATTTCGTGCCGGGGTAATACGATGGAGTTGGAGTTCAAGGGCTCCTTATTGCTTTTCGCGGCGCTTGCGCTCACAGCTGGTATGCGTCGCCAATGGCCCTTGTTTCTGACGGTGGCCGTTGTTTTTGTTAGTTTCAAGGCATGGCCTTATGCCGAGTTCCTACTTGGTGGTTTTCTTTGCATTGAATGGTCCAAGCAGAGGCGCTCTATCTTCGGGATTAATAGCTGGCCGTATTGGGTTGGTCTCCCGTTCGTGTTGCTGCTCGCCGGCCCAGGTCGAATGCTACTTGCCAAAGGCCAAGAGAGTAACTTGGATGGATTTGAAGCTGTGAATTTGGCCATCGGCGCAGCCGGAGTTGTGACAGCGGCCGTATTTTGGCCTTCTTTCCAGGCTGTTTTGTCCAATCGCTTGTTTCTATGGCTGGGCAAAATCTCTTTTCCTCTTTATTTGTTTCATCTGCCGATCCTATTATCGGCTGGAGCGTGCTTATATTGTATCCTAAGAAAATCAGTGGAATGGGGGCATTCCGAATCGGCAATTGCCTCTTGCGTTGTTACCATTGGTCTATCCGTACTTGTCGCCACAGTTTGTGCCGTTACGGTCGAACCCCTATCAATTAATGTGGGGCTTTGGATTTATCGTCGCTTTTTTGAGCCGAAACGGCTTGAGGGATTAGATCCGGGGCCCTTTCCGGAAGTGATGTCCATCGGCCGGAACGACTTCAAGGAAGAATGCGAAAGAACGTGAGTTTTACATGTTGAATCGCCTACGGCGACGATGGCATATCTGGAAGCAGACTCGAGCAGGTGTCGTACCGTGGCACGGTTTGAATCTCTACTTCCCTACGACTTCGCCGATCGCCAGGATAATTGTGTCGGGCGCGGCCTGGGAAAGCGAAATCGGCGCCTTGCTTGCTAACGCAGTGCGACCAGACACTACCGTCCTGGATGTCGGCGCGAATATCGGGGCTTCTGCTATTCCGCTGCTAGATGAATTCCCGAATATCAAGGTCGTGTCATTCGAGCCTTCTCCGTCGGTACTGCCGTATTTGACGCGCACATGCAAAGAGAGTCGCTTTCGCGATCGATGGGAAATCGTGCCGAAAGCCGTCACGGCTATGGCTGGCCAGGAGATATCCTTTACCGTATTTCCGGGTATAGGTAGTGATGTTTTCGAGGGAATTCAAAATACCGGTCGTGGCGGTGAAGGGCGCATCATCAAAGTACCGACGACGACGATCGACGCTGAATGGGAGGCACGCGGTCGGCCGAAGGTATCACTGCTGAAAATCGATGTCGAGGGCGCCGAGATCGGCGTCATCGAAGGCGCCGCCCGGTGTCTCCGCGAATGTAAGCCGGCCATTGTGACCGAGTGGTGCGCGCAAGAATTTTCCTGCGTACGGCGTGACATCCTGGGCCATGATTGACGCTGCCGAAGCTGTCGGCTACGACGCTTTCATCATTCCGGAATTGTCCAAAGTGAGCGACCGTAGACTTTTCGACTATCAACTCGCCACGCGTGAAAACCTGTTGCTGCTGCCGAAACCATAAATCCAAATTGTCCATCGCATAGCTATGCCTATTCTGCTTGTCACTGGCTCATCGGGCCTGATTGGATCCGAAGTCGTCTCGCACTTCGCACCGAAAGGTTGGCGCGTTTATGGCGTGGACAATAATCAACGCGCCGACTTCTTTGGGCCCCAAGGCGATACGCGCTGGAATCAGAAACGCCTTGGCGAAAAGTTTCCCAAGTTTAATCACGTCGAACTCGACATCCGCAATCGAGACGGTGTACTTAAGCTGCTGGCGGACTTGAAGCCGGACCTCATCGTACACACGGCCGCTCAGCCGAGCCATGACCTGGCGGCGAGTCGACCCTTCGACGATTTCGACGTGAACGCGGTGGGGACGCTCAATCTGCTTGAAGCCACCCGCCGTGCCGCCGGCGGTGCGGTGTTCGTTCACATGAGCACGAACAAGGTTTACGGCGACAAGCCCAATTCCATTCGGCTCAAGGAACTCGCTACACGCTGGGATTACGACGACCCGACCTTCGCCGACGGCATCCCGGAAAGCTTTTCCATCGATCAGAGCAAGCACAGCTTATTTGGCGCTAGCAAGGTCGCGGCCGATGTCATGGTTCAGGAATACGGCCGCTATTTCGGCCTGAAAACTTGCTGCCTACGTGGTGGCTGCCTCACCGGTCCGAATCATTCGGGCGTCGAACTACATGGCTTTCTCAGCTACCTCATCAAATGCAACCTGGAGGGTCGCACCTACAAGGTATTTGGCTATCTGGGCAAGCAGGTGCGGGACAACATTCATTCGCACGATGTGGCTTGTTTCATTGAGGCGTTTTGGGAAAATCCGCGCTGCGGAGAGGTCTATAACATCGGCGGCGGGCGGGCCAATTCTTGTAGCATTTTGGAGGCGTTTGACCGCGCGGGTGCCGTCACTGGTAAGAAGATGAGCCACGAGTACGTGGATAAGAATCGCGAAGGGGATCATATTTGTTACATCAGCGACCTCTCCAAGATGACCACCCATTACCCAACATGGAGGATCACCAAGTCGCTCGAAATGATCTTCGAGGAGATTTGTCGCGCATGGGCACCGCGGCTCAAGAATTGAACGCTGAAGAATTGCCAAGGCTCGCGGTCATCACGGACGTCGGGGTCGAAAGAAGCGTCGCTGGCTCGCTATTGCTTTATCGGTTGTTAGCCGATTATCCGCCCGATCGCCTGATGGCCATTGACGGCGGCCGCGACCCAAAATGGGGCGACGAGCGCATCATTCCAGGCGTCTCGTATCATTCGGTAGCCTATCATTCCACTCGATTGACCCGCAGCCGGTTCAATCCGATTGGCCAGCTTATGATGGCGAATATCGCCAAAGGCGCGACGAGTCAGATTCTGGATTTGGTCCGCCCGTTCGCTCCGGATATCGTCTTGACAGTTACCGCGAAATACCTGTGGTTTCCCGCCGCGGTCGTCGCGCAAAAGCTGAACGTGCCACTCGCTTTGATCCTGCACGACGACTGGCCGATGTACGAAACGCAGCGCCGGCGTGGGTTAATACACGAAATAGTGCGCTGGATCTGCCGGCGGTCCGTCGGGCGCGTTTACCGTCAGGCAGCCGTGAGGTTTTGTGTCAGTCCCGGTATGGAGGAGTCATGCCGGACGTGGTTCGGGCCTGCAGGCACATTGTTATATCCGAGTCGCGGCTCCGACAGCGCTCCGGCGAAGGTTAGAGTTCGGCCGACGCGCTCAGGAGGCCCAGTAGTCGCCTTTTGCGGCAATATCCATCAAGGTGGATCGTTCCCATTGCTTCACGAGCTGGTCAAGATCGTGAAGCGGCTCGGCGGGCATCTAGATCTTTATACGCCTTATAGCGAAGAGAAACTTGCATCATTTGGATTTACCGCCCCGGTCGTTCGCTCTGTCGGTTTTTTGGCTCCCAAGGAGATGGCCGAGCGACTAGGCGAAACGGCCGACGTGCTTTTTTTGCCTGGTTCATTTGATCCACTCGAGCGCGAGGATGTTGCGACGCTTTTCCCTAGTAAGCTGACGGACTACACCGCAACGGGCTTACCAATCTTGATTTGGGGACCACTCTATAGCTCAGCCGCGCGTTGGGTGCAAGACAATCCAGGTGCGGCCGAGGTAATCGCCGTTCCAGAGCCCGAGGCCGTAAAATTATTCCTGGACCGCATTGTCAATGACCGGAGCTTTGCAACAAAGTTGGCGGAGCGCGCCGTCGAGGCTGGCAATCGAGACTTCGGCTTGGACGCTGCCCGCCACCTGTTTTTTGATGGACTCAAGTCAGTCTTGAGGCAGATCAATGGCAACTGACCGCGCGCCCGGCTACATGCCGCAGCTAGACGGGATACGTGCCATAGCCGCGGGGTTGGTCGTCTTCTCCCATTTCTTCCCCCCAAGCACGGTGCATGATGCAACAAACTGGGGGTACGTCGGGGTACGACTTTTTTTTGTGTTGTCTGGATTTCTCATAACTGGGATCCTGCTCGATGCCCGCGAAATAACGGCGACGCCCAGGGCCGAGATATTGAAAAACTTTTATGCCCGTAGAGCGCTGCGGATCTTTCCCATTTATTACTTGACGCTCTTCGTACTAATCGGCATTGGTTATTTGGTGAACGCGTCTGAAATCGCAGCGTACCTCACGTACACTGCCAACTGGTATATCATCTGGCATGGGCCCGACGATCTCCAAGCTGTACATTTCTGGAGCCTGGCCGTCGAAGAGCAATTTTATGTTGTATGGCCCTGGTTGATACTTCTGTTGCCGCGGCGCTATGTACTTCCGGCGATAATCGCCGCTATCTGCCTGGCTGTCGCGGTTCGTTTCACGTTGGTGATGCAGCGAACCAGCGTGATCGCCATCACATTCAATACAGTCGGCTGCCTCGACGCGCTTGCGCGGGAGCGCTCCTGGCTTACGTGCAAAGGACTTTCGGCTCGGCAGGTGCCAGGCGATTCGCCCGGATCTCGCTTTTGATTTCACTACCCCTGTTAGTCCTGGCCGCTCCCGTGAAATGGTGGCCGACGCACTATGTCGTAGTTTACACGGTTCAAGATCTATTTTGGGGATCTTTGTTTATCTGGGTCGTCTGGTCGGCGTCGGAGGGGTTTCCTGGAATTCTTGGCAAGCTCCTGTCGGCTTCGGTTGTCCGGTACCTGGGTCGAATTAGCTACGGCATCTATGTTTATCACGGCTTCGCGCTGGAGCTGGTGCCTTGGGCTTGCGCTCGCGTCGGGCTAACTTATCCGGGTGAAGGGTACCTGCGCGCTACGATCTTGACCGCGTTCTCTGTCGCCCTCGCTGCTTTGTCCTGGCATCTTTTGGAATCCCCGATCAACGAACTAAAGAAATGGTTCCCATATCAGCGCCGAAGTGCCGTAGGCACTCCCAAAACAGAATCGGCGGCGAATCCGCGGGAAGCAGCACCGGTCGCCTAATGCCGATGCCGTACTTCCGCGTTTATTCCTTGTCTGTTCTCTTTCTCTATTCCATGTCGGAGACAGCGGGATGAGTCGCCGGCTAAAGGAGTGGGTTGAGCGACTCTTCGGTCGTACGCTCCCAGTGTCTGGCTGGGGCAAGCTCTTCCGTTTCGCGCTGCGCCAGTCACACAAGAAGGGCACTGAGTTCCTGACGTTTCATGCGCGTCCTAAACTAGCCAAGGACTTCGGCGCCTGGTCCGATCCAAATCCGGACGCCAGGCGCGTTGTCGTGGTGGTCCAGGGGCCGATCGTGTTACAAGAGGACTTTACGGTCGAATCGGTTCGGATCTACCAAAAGACATTTGCCGGCTGTCAGGTGGTGGTCTCCACCTGGGAAGGTGAGGACGCCGCCGCCGTTGGGCGACTTCGCGACGCGGGAGCCGATTTGATTTTTGGCTCTCGGCCATCTGAGTCGGGCCAACTGAACGTTAACCTGCAGCTCGCCAGCGCACGGGCCGGAGTCGCGCGAGCGCGGGCCTTAGGGGCGGAATACGTCCTCAAGTCACGCAGCGATCAGCGCATTTACGCGCCCAACGCCGCAGCTTTCCTGGTCGACTTGCTTCGCGTCTTCCCTGTTGTGCCTGGTTTCGACCAAAAGGGCCGGATCGTGACCTGCGGCCGCAGCGGCTGGCGCTTCGGGCTCTATCAACTTTCGGACCAGATTGTTTTTGGTTACGCGGAGGACATGGAGAAATACTTCTCCGCACCACCGCGCCCGGTCGGTTTACCGGAAAATTACCGCGATCTCATCGGACCCGTCTGTCAATTCAAGAGCCCCGAGGCCTACCTGGCGGCGTCTTTTCTCCAGGCCATCGGCCGGTCTCTCTCCTGGACGCTCTGGGACAGTTGGCGCGCCGTCGGCGACCATTTTTGTGTCGTCGATTGGTCAACGCTCGATGTTTACTGGCCCAAGTACGGCGTCCATATCGAACATGACCTGTTTTACTACATGATCGAATCGACTCAGCAATGGACATTTCCAGAATGGCTACGGGTGCATACTCATAAGGAGCGCCCGCCCGACCTCAAATGGGCCGAGTGCGCGCTCGAACTTTCGCTGCGCGTGCCGCTTCCCGTTCCGGCCATCAAGGAAGCATCGTCGTGACCCAAATGCTCCAGGTGGGAATCGATTGGGGCATGGACGGTCATTCGGTAGGCAATGGTCAGTTCCGTTACGCCGCCGATCTTTTGATGGCCCTCGCCGTGCTCGACCTAGATGCGCATTTCACCGTATTCGGCTCGCGACCGACGCCGCCGGAGCGAGTCAAAGCGGTATTTCAATCCTCAAATTGGCGCTGGGTCCACAAGCCAGTCGCTTTGGGCCGGGGCGCCGATTGGATCAATCAATGGCGGAGCTTCTGGGTTCATCGACGTCAGCCGTTGGATGTACTGCATGTAATCGATGCTCCAATACCGGCTTTCGCGCCGTGCCCGGTCGTAGCGACGGCATACGATCTGATGAAGGAACTATTCGCTGAGGATTATCGATGGACCGCGAACAGGGGTTACAAGCGTTGGCGCTGGCTCAGTCGCAATCGCGTCTTGCGGCATCTAGCTATAAGCAGGACCACTGCCTCAGACCTGCATAAGATTTGGGCGATCCCCGAGAGCCGTATTGATGTCGTCTACCTGGGAGCGACTGGATTTCCTCCGAAAGGATTTGCGGAGACATGGCAAAAAACCTTAGCCGATCGTTTCCCGGAATTGGTGGGCTGCCGTTTCCTGCTTTCGCCCTACAATCTTGAACCGCGCAAGAATCTCTTGGCTCTCCTGAAGGCGGTTCATGCGTTGCGTGATCAATTTCCTGACATCAAGCTCGTCCTCTTTGGCAAGGCCGCTTGGACTGCGGAACGAGAGGCCGGCGCAGACGCGCAAATCGCCAACCTTGGCATCGGCCCGGTAGTAATGCGAACCGGATTCTTGGACGATGCGGATTTAGCGGTCCTCTATCGGGCCGCTGAAGTATTCGTATTTCCAAGTTTGTATGAGGGTTTTGGCCTCCCCGTGTTGGAAGCGATGGCGTGCGGCGGCTGCGTAGTCGCGCGAAATGCCTCCGCCATGTCCGAGATCCTGGGCGACGCCGGACTTGCGGTTGAAACTGAGGATCCAGATGCTCTGGCGGCCGGATTGGTATCACTTTTGAACAACCCGGAGGAACAGCGCCGGCTCCGCAGCGCTGCTCAGGCTCGGTCCTGGGAATTTACGACGTCGCGCATGGCCCGGGAGACGTTCGCTTCTTACCACCGCGCCGTAAAAAAAAATGGCTGAGCCGCACAACGGAGGCGAGACAGCGGGCGGGCGGCAGAGTTTGGATTTTTGCAAACAGCGCTCGTACAATTACTTCTCGAACCTTGCGCACGATACGAATGTACGATGCCGCGCCGTTAATGGATTGCTATGCGTATTTTGATCGCAACCCGCTATGTAGAAGTCGAGGGTGGCACGGAAGGTTATTTAAGATCACTAATCCCTGCCTTGGTCGCGCGGGGTCATCAAATTGCCATCCTCTATGAGGAACCGGTCTCCAACAAACGCGCACGCGTCGATGATGGTGTTCCAGGCCTGGAAATGTGGCGCTATTCCTCGGTGGACAAGAGTATTCCCCAAGAGGTAGTTGCCTGGAAGCCCGATATCGTTTATCTCCAGGGCTATTTGAGTTCCTACTACGAGAGTTTGCTTCTCGATCGCTTTCCGGTCATATCGTTTGCTCATAACTATCTCGGAACCTGTATTAGCGGCAATAAGCGGTTCGCGGTCCCGATGCCTATGCCGTGTCAGCGCGTGCTTGGTCCCGCTTGCCTGGCGCTTTATCTGCCGCGCCGCTGCGGCGGCCTCAATGTGATTACCATGATTCGGTCCTATCGCGCGCAGCGGCGGCGCCAGGCCGTTTTTCATAAGCACCGAGGTATCGTTGTAGCCAGCCGTCACATGCGCGATGAGTTCTTGCGGCATGGCGTGCCGGCAGAGCGCATTCATTTGGCGCCTTACTTCGCCCCGCGCGCTCAAGCCGACCCGCTACCTCCCGGGAATCGGCCCTTTCGAAACCGTATCCTTTTTGCCGGACGGATGACCGACTTAAAAGGAGGACTAGAACTTGTAAAGGCGGTCAGCCTGGCGGTCATACGGCTGGAAAGACCCTTGCAACTTGTGGCTATCGGTGATGGGCCGGACCGATCTGACATGGAGGCTTTGGCAGCGCAATTAAATGTCGCGGCTACTTTCACGGGCTGGGTGGATACCGATATACGTGACAAATGGTTGCGCGAGTCCGATATAGTGGCCATGCCAAGCTTGTGGCCGGAGCCCTATGGTTTGGTCGGTCTCGAAGCGGGCTGCTTCGGGGTTCCCGCGGTAGGATTCGCGGTGGGCGGCATTCCCGACTGGCTTGACGCCGGTGTTACCGGGGAGTTGGCTCCCGGGGACCCGCCAACCGCCGATGGATTGGCCGACGCCATCGTTCGCGCCCTGGGCGATCATTCGCACTGGCTTGAGCTATGTCATGGAGCCTGGGAGTTTGCCCGAGTTAGCACCGTAACGCGGCATGTGGAGTGGCTCGAACCGTTGCTGGAGCGTGTCAAAACTTCGTCCGCCTGATACCCTGCCTTGGGCAGTTCGCGGTGCCCCAAGATTGGTACGCACCAAACCCAGAGCCCCGCTGTTTCTCCTGTTAGCAAAAGGACTGTCTCATGTTGGGAGTCAACAACGACCGCCGCGACGGGCAGCAGATCAATACTTCCCTAGAAGCTTTGGAGATTCCCAATTCCGGCACACCGAATGACCGCGTTCGCCGCTTGCAACGTCTGCTAGGCGAGCAAGCATGCCGACAGATAGGGATCTACTCGTTCCCCGAAGATTTCAAGCTCTCCGTCGTAATACCTGTCTACAACGAAGAGCGGTGGATACGCGAAGTCATTCGTCGCGTTGCTGCCGTCGAGGTCCCCAAAGAAATTATTGTTGTCGAAGATTGCAGCAAGGATCGGACGCGTGAAATACTCGAGGAGCTGAAAGCGGAGTACGGGCTCCGCATATTCTATCAGGAGTTCAACCAAGGCAAAGGAGCTGCTCTACGTCGTGGCTTTCAGGAAGCAACCGGGACCGTGATTCTGGTTCAAGACGCCGATTTGGAATACGATCCAGCCGAATATCCACGCCTGTTGCAGCCCATTGTGGAAAATCGGGCGGATGTCGTTATTGGCTCTCGATTCATCGGCGACAGCCACCGCGTTTTGTATTATTGGCACTCCGTGGCCAACAAGATGCTGACGCTGTTGTCGAACATGCTCACGAACCTCAATCTGACTGACATGGAAACGTGCTACAAAGTATTTCGCCGCGAGGTGCTGCAAGGGGTCAAGCTTCGTTCCAATCGCTTTGGCTTTGAGCCTGAGATCACGGCCAAGGTGGCGCGACGCCGCAAGCCGGCATGGCGCATTTATGAAGTACCGATCAGCTACTCAGGCCGCACCTATGAGGAAGGCAAGAAAATCGGTTTGAAGGACGCGTTTAGCGCGCTTTACTGTATCCTTCGTTATGCGTGGTTCGATTGAGAGACTGTAGTAAGGTTGTGGCGGCACGTTTCCAACGTGCCGATTTGACTACGTTTTTAGGATTTAACCCTTTCTCAACGAACCCGCCTCCCTGCTTTGTAGTTCCGGCACGTTGAAAACGTGCCGCCACAACCTTTCGAGCTTGATTTGCCTCTCATGATCCCTGCCAAGCCACGTCTCGGCCTTTTGTTCGACTACGCCGAGGAAGGCTGGCCGAGCATGGACCTCGTTGCCGAAATGCTGCTTCGATCGTTGCAAGACGACCCGACCTGCCCGTTCGATGCCGAGCGCGCGTTTGCCCGCTCTTCCGGCGCTGCTTCACTCGTTTGCCGTGGTTCGGTCGACGATCGGCAGCCCGCAACGCGGATCGACTGCTCAATCGATTCCGCTTTTATCCGCGTCATGCCCGTAGTCTGGCCGACGAATTCGATCTCTTCCATATTTGCGACCATAGCTATTCGCAACTGGTTCATACACTGCCTTCCGAACGGACAGGTGTTTACTGTCATGACCTGGATACGTTTCGCTGCTTGCTTGAACCCGCCAAAGAGCCGCGGCCTTGGTGGTTTCGACGCATGATGCAACGCACGCTTGATGGCTTTCGTAAGGCGGCGGTCATCTTTTACAGCACTCATGAAGTCGGCAGGCAAATTCGTCTCCACCAATTGGTCGGTCCTGAAAAACTAATTCATGCCCCTTATGGCATCGCGCCTGAGTTTTGTATAGGCGCGGATTTGGAAGAGATTGAGCCGTTACCGAACCTTGGATCCCGACCGATCTTGCTGCACGTCGGCAGCTGTATCGAACGAAAACGGATCGACGTCTTGCTGGACGTATTCGCGGAGGTTCGCCGAAGCTACCCGGAATTAACACTAGTTCAAGTCGGCGGCGACTGGACGCCGGAACAACGCAAACAAATCAGCCGCCTTGAACTCGCAGACTCGTTGCAACAGCTGCGTGGCCTATCGCGGTCGACCCTGGCGGGGCTCTATCGTCGCGCTTCACTCGTGCTCCAAACGAGTGAGGCCGAGGGCTTTGGCCTACCCGTGGTAGAAGCGCTGGCGTGCGGCGCTCTAATCGTTGCCAGCGACCTTCCTGTGTTGCGAGAAGTGGGCGGCGCAGGAGTCTGCTATGCGCCCGTTGCCGACGTCGCCGCCTGGACCGAGACTGTAGTGAAGCTGCTTGCCGATCCGACGGCAGCGCCGTCGCGCGCTGCGCGGGCCCTTCAAGCAAGCAAATATAGCTGGGAGGCACAAGCCCGCATTATCAGCGATGCCTATCTTCGGCTTGCCCAGCGCACCCCGGCCGCGGCATGAAGATCGTCTACCTCAATCCGGTCGGCACGCTCGGCGGGGCAGAGCGCGTCTTGCTATCCGTCCTGACAGCCGTCAGAAGCTATACGCCGCACCATTCGCTACATTTGGTCGCTGCTTCGGAAGGCCCGCTGCTCGAACGGGCCGCCGCCCGGGGAGTGGATGTTCACGTTGTTCCTATGGCTTCTGGACTGGCGGAAATGGGCGACAGCGCGTACGCTCGGGGCCGCGCAGTCGGCTGTTTCGTTTTGCTCAGCGAGCCGCATCAGCCGTACCCGCGGCGTGGCGTTACGTTGCGCGTTTGCGTAATCTTCTCGTTCAATTAAAGCCGGATCTGCTACATTCCAATGGTCTGAAGATGCACCTGTTCGCCAGTCTCGCGCGACCAAAATCGACGCCAGTGGTGTGGCATTTGCATGACTTTTATGGGCTGCGGCCCGTAGTACCGCTATTACTTCGGCCAGCGCAGCGCGGCGTCGTCGGTGCCATCGCTATTTCCGAGGCTGTGAAGCGGGACACACAACGGGTGTTGCCACGACTGCCTATCACGACGATCGCCAACGCGATCGATACCAAGAGGTTCGCTCCCGGCGCGGGCGATGGCCAATGGCTTGACCGGCTTTCTGATCTGCCGCCGGCGGCACCGGAAACTTTGAGGATCGGCTTGGTCGCCACATACGCCCGTTGGAAAGGACAAGCCGTTTTCCTGGAGGCAGCTGCTAAAGTGCGGGAGCTCGCACTTCCGCCGCCTACGCGATTTTTTATAATTGGCGGCCCTGTTTATCACACGGCCGCGCAATTCGGCGAAGCTGAGTTGCGTGAGAGAGCAAAATCGCTCGGTTTGGCCGAACACGTCGGCTTCGTCGGCTTTCAACAGGAAACGGCGGACATTTACCGCGCCCTGGACGTGGTCGTCCACGCCAGCACGCAGCCCGAGCCGTTCGGTCTGACCATCGTCGAAGCCATGTCGTGCGGGCGACCGGTTATTGTCACGCAAGCCGGCGGCGCGGCCGAGATCATGACGGCGGGCTCCGATGCTTTGGGCGTTCCGCCTGGGGATGCATCGGCTCTCGCCGAGGCGATGGCGCTAATGCTATCTAGCAAGGAATTGCGTCAAAAACTTGGCGCAGCGGCCCGCGAAACGGCGGTGAGCCGATTCGATAGCGAGCGTTTGGGACCGCAGCTGACGAGGTTTTACCAAACGGCCCTCGCCGGCCACCATACCTGATGGCAAGGCTTTGTGGCCAAGCGTTTCCTTGGCTCGTATGACGTAGGAAATAGTCGGCAATGGTCGATTTCTCGCCTCTGTATTGTTTATCGTTTTCATCCATCGAAACTTTTTAGCTGGCCAGGAACGTCGAAAATCATGAAAACCGCCATTATTACAGGCATTACGGGCCAAGATGGAAGCTACCTCGCGGAACTGCTCCTCGAAAAAGGCTACGCGGTTCACGGCATCGTTCGCCGCTCCAGCACGGAAAACTTCGACCGCATCGCGCATCTCGCGAACAAAGTGACCTTACATCAGGCTGACTTGCTCGATCAGCTCTCGCTTGTCGAGGTATTCAAGGCCGTTAAGCCAAACGAAGTCTATAACCTCGCCGCGATGTCTTTTGTGCCAATCAGCTGGAAGCAACCTGTATTAACCGGCGAGTTTACAGCCATCGGCGTGACACGCGTCCTCGAAGCGATCCGCCTTCTCGATCCCAAGGGCATTCGTTGCTACCAGGCTTCGTCGAGTGAAATGTTCGGCAAGGTGCAAGAAACGCCTCAGAAGGAATCGACTCCCTTCTATCCGCGCTCGCCATACGGCGTCGCCAAACTTTATGGCCATTGGATCACTGTCAATTACCGTGAAAGCTACAATATGTTCGCTTGCAGCGGCATCTTGTTCAATCACGAAAGCCCGCGCCGCGGTAAGGAATTCGTCACACGCAAAGTGACCGATGGCGTCGCCCGCATCAAGCTCGGAATGGCAAAGGAACTAAGCCTCGGCAATTTGGAAGCGCGCCGCGACTGGGGCTTCGCTGGCGACTACGTTCGTGCCATGTGGATGATGCTCCAGGCCGAAAAGCCGGATGATTACGTGATCGCCACCAATGAGACCCATTCGGTCGAGGAGCTGGTCCGCGTAGCGTTTGAGCATGTCGGCCTCGATTGGCGCAAATACGTCGTTCAGCGCGATCCCTCGCTGGTGCGGCCCGCGGAAGTCGATCTGTTGATTGGCGATTATGCCAAAGCCAAACGCGAGCTTGGCTGGGAGCCGGCCGTGCGCTTCGATCAACTCGTGCGGATGATGGTAGATGCCGATTTGGAAAAGCTGAAACAGGAACGTTGAGGCAAACAGCACGGAAAAAGGATCTGCCTAAGAACGCTGGTCGAACGCAGGAGGCGCGTACGTGGAAGTTCAGCGAACGGAAATCCCTGATGTGTTGGTCCTGAGACCAAAGGTATTTGAAGACGAGCGCGGCAGCTTTTTTGAGACCTTTCACGCCCGACGTTATGCGGAAATTGGCATTCACGGGCCAATGGTGCAAGATAACCTGTCGCTGTCGCGCCGCGGTGTCTTGCGCGGCCTGCATTACCAAATTCAGCACCCGCAGGGTAAATTAATTCATGTTCTGCGTGGCGCAGATCTTCAACGTCGCGGTCGACCTGCGCCGGTCGTCCGCGACCTTTGGCCGCTCGGTGGGCGTGACCTTACGCGCGGAGGCTCGCGAGCAGCTCTGGATCCCGGTCGGCTTCGCCCATGGCTTTTACGTGCTCAGCGATTGGGCGGAAGTTAATTACAAAGTAACGGATCTTTATTATCCTCAGGGCGAGCGAACGCTAATCTGGAACGAGCCGTCGTTGCAGATCGCTTGGCCAATCGTTGAGGGACGCCAGCCGATCTTGTCGCCGAAGGATGAAATGGGGTTGCCATTGCGCGACGCCGAGGTCTTTGCGTAGTTTGGCCGCGATCCGAAGTGTTGCGTCCCAGAAGTTTGGGAACTCACCGTTGTGCCACAATGCTCCGCACTTCCAGGCGGTATAATTGCTTCGAGCGTTAGAACCGCGAAGTGCGCAGGCTTTGCAGGAATTTGCCGCCGCCCCGATCGTCGCGGTGCTCACTCCATTACGAATAAACGAGCGCATCCGCTTGACAGGAATCGCGGAAATGCAATCGGCTGACGAAAACCCTGGCACTCGACGCGCGGATTTGCCAGAATGATGAGAGAAGGGACTCTCTAAACTCAGCAGGGTAGAACATAGCTGAAGCCCAGACTGTCTGTCTCCAACTTTGCGGGAGTTACGATGACAGGTTCCCAGAATCCATCCGACGCCGAATCCCTCGAAGCGCCTTCGTCTGGAACATTTTCGTTCAATGTGCTGCACACAGCGTTCAAGCACAAGAGCCTGGTGCTGTTCGGGACCATCGTCGGCGCGGTGCTGGGTGTGCTTTACTACGTGGAAAAGCCAGCGGTCTATCAATCCAGCGCTAAGTTGATGATTATTCGCAATCAACCACCGGCGGCGGCAGTGGCACCGGGCGAGTTAGGAAGCCTTCGGGCCAACACCTTCGTTTTCGATTATGTCTCCGCGCACCGAGAGGTCTTGGCTAGCCCTGTACTGATTAGTCAAGCGGTAGAGGATTTCCACCTCCGCGACCTACCTTCTTTCCAAGGAAATCTCGATCCGACGGCGCAAATTATCGGTGGCCTAACGGTCACCCCAACGCCAGGACAAGGAGCGGGCACAATCCCCATTATCCTCCTTTCGTATCGTGGAAGTAATAGCGCCGATTGCCAACAAGTCTTAGCGGGAATTATTGAGACCTTCCAGGCTTGGCTTAACAAAAACTATAAAGACTCTAATGCAGAAACCTTGAAGGAGCTGGGAAAAAAAGGCGATGTCCTCAAAGAAGAGTTCAACGATTTGAACAAGAAGATGGAGAAGCTGCTCGCAGACAATGAAGATACGCTACCATGGACTAATGAATTACAAGGAAAAGCCGATCCGCTGTCCATTGTACAATCAAAGCTGACGGAAAATAATTATCGCTTGCTGGAGTTGCAACAGAGTAAGGCGAATATTCAAAGGGCAATCAAAGATGGAGAGGATCCGACGCCTTTCATCGATTTCACGCTGGACGATTTGAAGCTTTCAGCGGATGTCAGCAGAGACCAAAGAGGTGAGCTTTTCAAAGAGAAGCGCAGGCTCAAAGTAGAAGAGGAAAAACTGATCGGCCGAGGCCTTGCGCCGGACCATCCAGAAAGACAAAGTCTCGAACTTAGTAAGAAGAATATAGAAGAACAAATTACCGAGGCCGAGAGGACTGCTCCTCGCCTCGTCAGACGGTCCGCTACCAAACAGGAAGTCGACACTTACCTAAAAAGCCTAAATCGACAGATCGTGGAACTCAAGCGAGTGATCGAGGCTCAGGAGGAAGTGAGAGCGGAAGAGTTGGAAACATCAAGAGCTATCTACAAATTTCGCGACGCGGAGCGGGAGATCAATGAGAAAAAGCGACGGAACGCATTAGCGTCCGATGCGAATCAGGCGCAGATCGGCATGCTCAAACTGGTCGAAGCCAAGCCCGGATATTCCATCCAGAAGTTGAATGCCCCCCCCATGGGCTATAAGGTCGAACCGCGAGCCTCCGTCATTCTGCCCGTAGGTTTAATCTTTGGTCTGCTCGCTGGCATCGGCCTGGCCTATCTCGCCGAATGGAGCGACTCCAGCTTCCGCTCGCCGACCGAGATTCGCCGTCGTCTTGGTATGAATATCCTCGGCCACGTTCCGGCTTTCAATATCGAGGCGGAACCTTCCCCGGAGATGGCCGGGCTCGATACCTCTTTATGCACGGCCCATCGGAGCAAATCGACCGAGGCGGAGTCGTTCCGCGGTGTACGCACATCGCTCTTTTTCGCCATGCAAGGAGCGGGTCATCGGGTTGTTCAAGTCACCAGCCCGTCGATGGGTGATGGCAAATCGACGCTGGCGGCGAATTTGGCTATCTCGATCGCTCAATCCGGCAAGAGCATTCTGTTAATCGATGCGGATTGCCGTCGGCCGCGCCAGCATCGCCTGTTTGGTCTGCAGACGCATGTCGGTCTGTCATCCGTGTTGATAGGCGAGGCTGAGCCAATCGACGCGATTCAGACGACGCCGGTCGCCAATCTATCGGTCATGCCGTGCGGACCAAAACCACCTAATCCAGCAGAATTATTGAACTCGCCGCGCTTGACCGAGCTGCTAGAACTGATGCAATCGCGCTACGACATCGTGCTGGTCGACACGCCGCCCTTGTTGGCGGTTTCGGATCCTTGCGTGGTCGCTTCGCGCGTCGATGGTGTTCTGCTCGCGATTCGGCTCTCCAAGAATGGCAGGCCACAAGCGGAACGAGCTAAGGAAATCCTAAACTCTCTCAATGCCAATGTTCTCGGCATCGTGGTCAATGGCCTAAGCCGTAAGGGTCAAGAAGGCTACGAAGGTTACAACTATGGCTATGGCTATGGCTATAACTATAGCTATGGTTACGGCTACGGTTACGAATATACCTACCAATATGCTTACGACGCCGACTACACGCAGGATTCCGACAGCGACTCGGATTTTGACATTGGGGCTGCCCCGTCCATAAATGGCAATCACGCGGATCCCGTCGCCGCTGCGGCGGTTGACGACGACGATCGCCAAGTCGCGACACGTTCGCACCGCAGCCGAAGTAGCTCGAGAGGAAACAAGAAGCAAGGATTCCTCGGCTGGATCGGTAAGCTGTGGGGATAATTCAGCGTCAACGTACTTGCACAGATTGCAAAATCTGCCTTCCAAAGACCGCCGCCAACCGTGTTGCCTCGATTGTAGACTTGCTGTGAGAGGTTGATTGCTCGTGTCCTCGAAGAAGAGAGGCTCTCCCTCGGATATTCCGCCGCTGGTCGATATTCATTGCCACCTCCTCGGTGGCTTGGATGACGGACCACGCGACGAGGACGAAGCCTTGGCCATGTGCCAAATTGCCTTCGAGGAAGGTACGCGCTACGCTTCCGCCACCGCACATCAAAGCGACGTTTGGCCCGAAGTCACGCCCGATCGCATCCGGCAAGCAACCAGTAAATTGACCGATCGGCTTCGCGAAGCCAACATCGATTTGAAGGTCTATCCTTGCGCCGAGATCATGGCCTCTACGGATATGACCGCCTTGTGGGAGGCGGGTCGATTGCTCAGCGTCGCGGACCGCGGTCAATATCTTCTGATAGAGATGCCACACGGCATTTTCGTCGACTTACGGCCTACGGTTCGCCAGCTGTCCGACCTGGGACTGCAGGTAATTCTTGCGCACCCAGAGCGTCACGAAGAGTTCATCGACGACCCCGCTCCTCTTGAGGAGATGGTTCTAGATGGGTGCCTCGTGCAGGTTTCCTCGCGCAGCATAACAGAGCCGCGCAACGGTTCCGAGGAACGGGCTATCAAGCAATGGTTTCAACGTAGGTTGGTACATCTACTCGGGTCGGACGGGCATTCTCCGCGCCGTCGTTCGCCCCTCTTGGCTGACGCTTACAAGACCGTGGTCGACTGGGTTGGCGAAGCGGCGGCCGAGAAAATCGGCAGCAAGAATGGCATCGCTGTATTGCAAGGCAAATCTCTTTCTCCCGCGACACCGCTTCCGCCTGAGCCGGCGAAACGCAGCTGGTTCGGTTGGTTTTCGTGATCAGTCATTGAAGCGGGCGGTAGCCAATTCTTTCCTGCTGACAAGGAACATTCGTGCCCGATGTTGCGTCCCCAGTAACCGCGCCACCTCAGCCGCAACGCCCGAAACGCTGGGTTAGGCGGATACTGATCCTTTGCATTTTCGCGGTGCTCCTCTATCTCTTTCACGCGCCGCTGTTGCGAGGCTGTGCATACCTCCTCATAAGTGAAGACCCCGCGGGCCCTGCGGAGTACGTTCTGCCACTTTCGGGGGGAGAATGCTGGATCGAAGCGGTACAGCAAATCAGCGCCGAGGATGGCAAACCAAAAAAGATCATCTTGTTAGGCGATCGGGAATGTCTCGCCGAACAGGTTGGGGCGCATGCCTTCTAGTAAAGTGCGCATGGAAGAGCTGCTTGAACGGTATCATATAAGCAAGCAAGCCCTGATCGTTTTGCCGTGTAGCGAGGAGACGCACAAAAGAGTCCTTACCACCCTGGCGACATGGCTTTTGGAGCATCCAGACGCTCGCGTCATATTAGTCTGTCCGCGATTTGACAGCGCACGGCGCCGCACCATGCTTCAGAAGTATATCCCCCCACAAGTGCTAACCCGTCTGCGGCTGCGCACCGTCCATGACGCGGATTATGACGAAACCAATTGGTGGAAGTACAAAACTGGTTTAATGGACACTCTGAATAATTTCTTGTCCTATGCCTATATCCGAATTAACGGGCCGACCGAAGTGGAGATGCCGCCGTGGGATCGGATTCAATACGAGAAGAGCCTAAGATCAGCGCCGGCCGTCGGGTTAGCGAATCCGGCCCCAAATCCACTGCCTACCAAGCTGAGGCGCTGGCACTGGAAACGTTGGCTGGTGATCGTGGTCGCCGTAAGCCTGCTGTGGCTGTGGCGCACGACGATTTTCCTGGCGATGGGACACTATCTTGACATATCCGAACCGCCTGTTCAGACAGATTACGTCTTGGTTCTGGGAGGCGATCACAATTTTCGGCCCGCGGTAGCCGCGGCTCTCTTCAAAGCTGGCCTGGTCAAGGATAGCATTCTAATACCCACACTCCGGCAGAGTGAATCTGAAAAGGCCAACGGATTTGTCTCACCTCACGATTTAGTAAGAACTGTTTTGGTGAAATGCGGCGTCAAAGAATCAGCCGTCCACTTGTTACCGGGTGAAGTAGACAGCACAGCCGACGAAGCCCGATCATTGGGGCGGTTCCTGGATTCTCATCCCGGTAGCTCCATAACTATAGTGACGACGGATTTTCATACCCGTCGCGCCCGCTGGCTTTTTCAGCGAAACCTTGGCGATCGAGCATCAAAATTTCATTACGTCGCCGCTCCAACCGAGGGTTTTTCAGCGGACAACTGGTGGATGAGCGATAACGGGTTCGTAATATACCTGAACGAATACGCGAAGCTAGTGTTGTATTGTTTCAAAAGCTGATAGGCTTTGCCGAGCCTTAACCTCTTTGGACCCCGTGTATGCAAGAGAAGCAGGATATCATCGATCTGTTTCATACGTTTCTACAAACGGATGTCGGAGCGCGGTCGGCTCAGTTTCCTGATTTTATGCAGGAATTGAAAAAGCTGCGGAGCCAGGGCGAGAGCGAGGAGGCTCGTTCTTGGGCCAAACGCGCGGTCAGTCCGTTGCTTGATTATTCCTCCCTGATGGCGTTACGCAAATTTGTTGCGCTCGAAGCGACTACTTCAGGTAAAGATAACGTGCTTCGCCTCGCCATCCTTGGCGGGCCGACGACGGTACAGCTGCGTCAACTCATCGAGGTATTCCTGGCGGGTGAGGGGATCGCCGCACAAGTTTACGAATGCGATTATGGCCTATATCGTCATGAAATTTTTGCTCCAGGATCAGGACTGGATTCGTTTCAGCCGACCGTCGTTTTTCTCGCCGTCGGCGCGCGTGACGTTACCAGATTGCCGTCGGTGGACGCGAACGAGCAATCGGTGGCAGATCTCGCCGAGGAGGAGATAGCCTCCTGGGTGCAGCTTTGGGAGATGATTAATTCCAAGTGGAACGCTGTCGTTGTCCAGAATAACTTCGAAATCGCGCCCGGCAGTGTTATGGGCCACTATGCTTTACGCAATCCTGGATCGCGCGAGCATTATTTGGACCGTATAAATCGCCTGATGTCGGAGCGTGCGCCGGCGTATGTGCTGTTGCACGATCTACGAGGGATCGCCGCGGAGGCGGGAGCGAAGAGCTGGTTCGATCCTCGGTTTTACCTCGAATTCAAGATGCCGTGCGGGGCCGAATGCCTCGTCGCCTATGCTTATAGCGTCGTTTCTCTCCTACGCGCGATCGTAGGCAAGAGCAAAAAAGTCCTCGTACTTGATCTCGATAATACTCTTTGGGGTGGCGTCATTGGCGACCTCGGGGCCGGCGGAATTCGCTTCGGCCAGGGATCGGGGGAAGGCGAAGCATTCCTAAATTTCCAAACCTATGCCAAGGAATTGCTGAAACGGGGCATCGTACTCGCTGTCTGTTCCAAAAACGATGATGACAAAGCGCGCGAGCCATTTGAAAAACGCGACGACATGGTTCTCAAGATCACGGATATCTCTTGTTTCATTGCCAATTGGGAACATAAAGCCGACAACCTCCGGACAATCGCCGATCGATTGGAACTTGGCCTGGATTCCTTCGTATTCGTTGA
This sequence comes from uncultured Planctomycetaceae bacterium, assembly GCA_963790585.1. GTDB lineage: Bacteria > Planctomycetota > Planctomycetia > Gemmatales > Gemmataceae > CAWBOY01. The sequence continues at coordinate 915,758 of CAWBOY010000006.1, read as the reverse complement.
TGACAACCCTGCCGAGCGCGCCATCGTGCGCCGCTTTCTACCCCAAGTCGCCGTACCCGACATGCCGGAAGATCCAGCTGGCTATATTTCCGCCCTCGGGCAGCATCGCTTTTTCGAGACCGCTACGTTCACCCGCGAGGACACCGCTCGTGCTCGCTATTACTCCGAGAACGCTCAGCGGAAAGACTTGGCCGCCAAGGCGACCGACGTCAACACGTTTTTGGCTTCCCTCGATATGCGCATGAAGGTCAGCCCAGTAAACGAGCTGAACATCGAGCGGACCACCCAACTGGTAAATAAGTCGAATCAATTCAATCTAACGACGAAACGCTACACGCTGGCTCAAGTCCGCGAGATGGCCGCGAGCCCGGATTGGCGCTTGCTTACCTTTAGCCTCGCCGATTCGTTAGGCGATAATGGCCTCATAGGCGTGCTCTTCCTCCACAAACGCGCGGATGTCCTTGCCGTTGACACCTGGGTCATGAGCTGCCGCGTGCTGCTCCGAGGCGTCGAGGCATTCACTCGCAATGAACTGGTAGCCGTGGCCGAAGCCGCCGGCTGTAGGCAAATTTTGGGGACATACATACCGACCGCCAAAAACGGCATGGTCAAAGATCACTATAGTAAGCTAGGCTTCGGCACTGCGGGCGAGGATGGCGAAAAGACTTTTTGGGCGCTAAATCTTGCTTCCGGAATCGAACCGATGCCCCATCATATTAAGCGGGAGTTGACCAATGAGTGACATACGTGACCGTCTACAAACTATATTCCGCCAAGTATTCGGCGACCCCGACATCGTTTTGCGCGACGACATGACCGGTGCGGACGTCGATGGCTGGGATTCCTTGGCCCATATCAATCTGATCATCGCCGTTGAAAAAGGAATGGGAATCAAGTTTGCTACCGCCGAGATCTCCAAGATGAAGGAACCTGGGCAGAATGTGGGCACGTTTCTAAAATTAATCGAAAGCAAGGTTGACAAGAAGTAAGGGCTACGAATGAATATCTGCTCGCTCGAGTTCTTTCTCGGCTGTTGTCTGGCGCCGATTCTGTTTCATCTTCTCCCCGGAAAGCTGCCGCGCCAGCTTTTTTTGAGCGCTTTGAACCTGGCGTTTCTTTGGACTTTTGTGCCGAACAGGAGCAGCTGGATCTGTTTCGCGCTGTTCATCGGAGGAACGTATGTCATCTTGTGGTTGATTCGCAGGCGGCCATCAGGGATTGTCGTGTTCATGTCAATCGCTGGCGTATTGGCGGTCTTTCTTCTTGTAAAAAAATACACATTCCTCCAAGCGATTGTCCCAAATAAATTGTGGGATCATTTCATTGTCATGATCGGCCTTTCGTACATGCTCTTCAAGTTCATCCATGTCCTTGTCGATTCCTGGCAGGGCCAGCTCGACCATTACACATTTCTCAGCTATGCTAATTATCAACTCAGCTTCTTTTCCTTGGTGGCTGGTCCGATTCAGCGCTATAACGATTTTCATCGCTATTGGGTACAGATGGATCCCGGTCCTGGCGACACAATACAGATTCTCCAAGCGTGGAACCGCCTCTTGACGGGCTTCATCAAAATGGGTGGCTTCGCATCGGTGGCTTTGTATTTCTACAACACGGCAAATGAGAATTGGGAGCCGCAGTCACAAAGCCGGATGCTGTTGCGATTCTTGGTTTTGTTTTATTCCTATGCATTCTACCTTTATTTCAACTTCTCGGGCTACATGGACATCGTCATCGGAAGTGGCCGGCTCTTCGGCTTCGAACTGCCGGAGAATTTTAACCAGCCATACCTGGCCCGCAATGTGATCGATTTCTGGAATCGTTGGCACATTACGCTTACGCACTGGATCCGCGACTATGTCTTCATGACGTCATTTAAATTAAGTGTGGAGTGGCTCCCGAGATGGAGCAAGTTTTTCGGTTATTTCCTGGTATTCCTGTCGCTTTTTCTCGCCGGCGTCTGGCACGGTTCGACGGCCAACTTTGCTATCTTTGGCTTGATTCACGGGATCGGGGCGATGATCGTTGAGATGTATGGCGATCTGCTAAAATGGGCGTTTGGCAGAGAGGGCTATAAGCGGTATCAAAAGATTGAATGGATTCGTTGGATCGCGATTGTTATCACGTTTCACTACTTCTGCTTCAGCCTGCTCTTCTTTGCCATGAATGCCCAGCAAGTTTTGACCATTTTGGGGGCCGTTTGGCGTCGCTTGTTTTAGCAACAAGGAGAATGCGTGTTTAATGCTTCAATACGATTATGGGAGCGATTGCTGAGGCATCCTCGTTCTTTGTACGTCATCATTTGTGTAAAGACGGTCATCGTAGCGATCATCCTTCTATTCCTATGGGGAATGGCGGGCGGCCAGTCGGCTCCCGTTTACATGAGGTTCTAATTTCAATGAACGAAGATCGAATAACCGGCATGCGGTGGAATGGACTTGCTCCAAGTCTGGTGATCTTGGCGACTGCGTGTATCTTGATTTCCGCTGCTTCATTGTGCCTGTATCAGATAGGCAAACGCGAGGAAATGTTGCGAGAATTTAAGTGGAGTTATCCTCAAAGTCGCGATTTTTTGAACATGATGTATACGATGCGTTACATTCAGGAATCATCGGAAAAAAACGATATAATTTTCATGGGCGATAGTACTTGCATAGTTGGCGTCGACGCCGCGAAGTTTGAGAAGGCCACCGGAAAGCGCGCTTTCAATATTGGCATAACTTCCCTGACGCTTATCGGATGGGATGGAGCGATCATTGCGTTTGAAGAGTATCTGGCGCACCACCCTGCGCCCAAGGTTCTCGTTGTTTGCATCGGTCCGCATTCATATGGCAAGTATAAGTCGAACTTTCAAGCCGTCAGGGAGGAGTTTATCAGCACGTTTGGATCGGATAAAGATAGAGACAAATTGAATCGATCAAGAGTTCTGCATTATATTAGGGACGGAGTCAGAGTTTTGTTCGCCAACGTCAATGAGTGGATTGATTCGATCACCAACGCCACTTCTGATCCCTACTATTTTAGGTGGGATGAAACACAAGACAGGCTCCGAATCGGTGAAAAGAGAGGCTCGTGGATTATGCATGGTACCGGCCAAGGTGATTTTGGGCGACATCCCATTTCTGTGTCGGAAAGCTCCACGGTGCAAATGAATCGCTTGTGCGAGATATGTTCCTTGAACAACATTAAGATTATCATTAGAATCATGCCGTCTAGGGCTGACGAGATCAAAGAGAAGGAGGCCGTCGAAAAACTTCATACTTATTTGCAGGAACTCACGTCGACGTGGCCTAATCTAACGATCTCCGAACCCATTATCTTGAACTGGGAAGACGAATGTTTCCACGATAATGTTCATCTAAATGCGGAAGGCGCAGAACGAATGACGGAGCTTTTGACGGCTGAGATAAACAAAACTATCAAGTGAATGGAAGACGCAAGCGATCAATGAGCGTGTGACACGCGAACCCAAGTGCAATCTTCTTTCTACTCTTGTCCGCAATGACCAGGCTTGCCGGTTTCCTTCATAAAAGGTTCTAATGTCGATGAGAACTATCTGTGTTACCGGAAGATTGTGGAATGGATTTGGTCCAAGTCTAACAATTTTGTCGACCGCGTCGGTCTCGCTGATTGTCGTTTCATTACTCCTGTATTCAATAGGCCAGTCCCGAGAATTTATTCCGCGCAACGCGACTCTAATGACATGCGCGATGAGTTACGTCCAGGAATCATCGGAATATAACGACTTACTCTTTTTTGGTGATAGCACTTGCGTTTGTGGCATTGACGCCAAAGAAATAGAGGGAACTACAGGACGGCGTGCTTTCAATATCGGAGGGGCTAGTCTAACGCTTATCGGATGGGACGGGGCGATAATGGTGTTTGAACAGTATTTGACTCACCACCCTAAGCCAAAAATGCTCATTATCTGCATCGGGCCACATTCATACCGCAAGTACGATCCGAAATTTCAAGGATATTACCCCGGCACGAAATTAGATCAACCTAATTCCATTGGAGCGGCATATTGGGTCTGCGGATGAAGGAAATAACTCATAACATGTCGAGGCATCCCGCTCAACTTCCTCATGAATCCGAACAACCGCTCTTGCAACGTCGGCTTGTCCGGCGGCAGGCCAGCCTTGTTGATGTTCCCCTTCATGTCATTGTTCAAATATTCCACCGGATTGAGTTCCGGCGAATACGTCGGCAGGTAAAACAACTCGATCTGCTCCTGATGCGCCTCTACCCAGGACTGTACCTCCGCCTTGGTGTGGGAGCCCAACTGGTCCACGATCAACAGAATCTTCCGCTTCGCCCCACTGATCAAGAGAGTCAAGAACTGGAGAAAGACTTCCGCCGTGAACGACCCCTTGTACGTCATAAAACGCACCGTGCCCTCATTGCTGATCGCCGAGATCTGATTGACCCGCAGATGTGGTTGCGGCACCTCCATGGTGGCACGCTCGCCCCGGCGGGCATAACCCGAACCGGGATGGTGGTCGGCCTGCACGCCAACCTCATCCGCCCACAAAATCTCCGCGTTGTCTCGTTGGGCTTGGGCCTCGATGGCCGGATAGGTATCCTGCAACCACTGTTCGACTTCATCGGGATCTTGGTGACGCGACTTGCGGGCGGGCTTTTTGGAGGTGTAGCCCCAGCGTTGGAGATACTTGCCCACGGTGCGTAGGGCCAGTTCGATGCCGAGATCTCTTCGGATGAGGTCGGCGACGGCTTGGCGTGTCCACAGGGCGTGTTTCAGGCCCACTTGCTGGGGCGAGAAGTAGTCGATCTGGTCGCGAATGGTTTGAGCTTGGGCCTCGGAGAGCATACGGCCCGAGCCCAAAGGCCGGCCGGTGCGCCCGCCGGGCAGGGCGTCCAAGCCTTCGGCGTAATAGGCGGTATTCCAGCGGGAGATGGTTTCGCGGCGGACGCCGAGGAGTTCGGCGAGATCGGTTTCGGAATAGCCAAGCTCCAAGCCATGCAAGGCACGCAAACGCAAGGTCTCCAACGAATCGTCCGAGAGATGGCGGGCATCGGGAAGAGTAATAGACATAGTAACACCTCGAAGCTCGGGCTGAGGTACTTGTAATTCTAGATTAGTGAGCAACTACCGTGCCAGGGTAATACAGGGAGGAGTTCATCAATACTTATGGCTCGGATTCGGATAGAGACGACTTGATTTTGAATCGTTCAAGGGCACTGTACTTTATTGGGCAGGGAGTTAGATTCGTGCTTGGCCACATAAACTTTCTTTTTCATCCTAATTTTCAATTTGGGGAGAAGCAGAAACGTCTCACTGCCGAAAAGAGGGGATCGGAGATCTTTCATGGCTCCGGCAAGGATTTTGGGCGACATCCCATTTCTGTAGCGGAAAGCTCTACAGAGCAAATGAGGCGTCTGTGCGAGATATGTTCTTTGAATAACATTAAAGTTATTATCGGAATCATGCCGTCCCGGGCTGACGAGATCAAAGAAAAGGAGTGCGTTGCGAAACTTCGAGCTTATCTGCAGGAACTCAAATCTACGTGGCCTCATCTGTCGATATCCGAGCCCATTATCTTGAATTGGGAGGATGAATGTTTCTATGACAATATTCATCTAAATTCCGAAGGAGCGGAGCGGATGACGGATCTTTTGGCGGCAGAAATAAACAACGCTTTCAAGTGAATCGTTCTGCAAGCGATGCCACGCTAAAAGCAATGCTCGAATGGGGATTTCTAACTTGACCGAACAAAAATCCATTTTGATTACGGGGGCGTCCTCCGACATCGGCCGCGAGTTGATTCGTCTGCTTGCGGCTCCGGATACGCAGGTGTTGGCCCATTATCACCAGTCTTCGTCGAAACTGGATGCCTTGCGGGACAGCGTTCCACACCTTTCCCTTGTTCCCGTTCAGGCCGACTTTTCCCAGGATGACGACGTGGCGAGACTCGTGTCCACAATCCAAAAGGATCATTCAGCGCCAGAGCAAATTGTGCATCTCGCCGCCCCCAGGGTCGAGTATCACCGTTTCAAGGAGAGTTCCTGGGATTACTTCCAAGATGACCTGAATGTGCAACTTCGGTCAATCATTCGCATCCTTCAAGCATTTCTTCCGTCGATGGCGAAGAATAAGAGCGGCAAAATTGTGTTTGCTCTCTCCAGTTACACCCTTAATATCCCACCCGGGGCGCTCTCGCACTACGTCACGGCCAAGTTCGCCTTGCTGGGACTAGCTCGCTCCTTGGCGGCGGAGTATAGCTCGAAGAAAATAAACATCAATTCCGTCTCTCCGTCGATGGTTGAGACGGCCTTTCTTCAGAACATCCCAGAACGCATGGTCGAAATCGCCGCCTCGCAGTCACCGTGGCAACGAAATGCGACGCCGAAGGATGTCGCGGGAGTGATCCGATTTTTGTTGTCTCCTGAGGCGGATTACATGACAGGCGTAAACATCCCTGTGACGGGCGGAACTGCTTTTTGAGGTGGCGGTCAGTTCGTTGTTAGAATTAAGGATTTGCGCCAAAATAAGTTACCGAAATTGGTTTCGCCCTGGCCAAGAACTACGGCATTTCAGCGGCGATGGCCGGCAACTTGTTTTGGCGCGAGTCCTATTACCCTGGCACGGTAGTTGCTCACTAATCTAGAATTACAAGTACCTCAGCCCGAGCTTCGAGGTGTTACTATGTCTATTACTCTTCCCGATGCCCGCCATCTCTCGGACGATTCGTTGGAGACCTTGCGTTTGCGTGCCTTGCATGGCTTGGAGCTTGGCTATTCCGAAACCGATCTCGCCGAACTCCTCGGCGTCCGCCGCGAAACCATCTCCCGCTGGAATACCGCCTATTACGCCGAAGGCTTGGACGCCCTGCCCGGCGGGCGCACCGGCCGGCCTTTGGGCTCGGGCCGTATGCTCTCCGAGGCCCAAGCTCAAACCATTCGCGACCAGATCGACTACTTCTCGCCCCAGCAAGTGGGCCTGAAACACGCCCTGTGGACACGCCAAGCCGTCGCCGACCTCATCCGAAGAGATCTCGGCATCGAACTGGCCCTACGCACCGTGGGCAAGTATCTCCAACGCTGGGGCTACACCTCCAAAAAGCCCGCCCGCAAGTCGCGTCACCAAGATCCCGATGAAGTCGAACAGTGGTTGCAGGATACCTATCCGGCCATTGAGGCCCAAGCCCAACGAGACAACGCGGAGATTTTGTGGGCGGATGAGGTTGGCGTGCAGGCCGACCACCATCCCGGTTCGGGTTATGCCCGCCGGGGCGAGCGTGCCACCATGGAGGTGCCGCAACCACATCTGCGGGTCAATCAGATCTCGGCGATCAGCAATGAGGGCACGGTGCGTTTTATGACGTACAAGGGGTCGTTCACGGCGGAAGTCTTTCTCCAGTTCTTGACTCTCTTGATCAGTGGGGCGAAGCGGAAGATTCTGTTGATCGTGGACCAGTTGGGCTCCCACACCAAGGCGGAGGTACAGTCCTGGGTAGAGGCGCGTCAGGAGCAGATCGAGTTGTTTTACCTGCCGACGTATTCGCCGGAACTCAATCCGGTGGAAATATTTGAACAATGACATGAAGGGGAACATCAACAAGGCTGGCCTGCCGCCGGACAAGCCGACGTTGCAAGAGCGGTTGTTCGGATTCATGAGGAAGTTGAGCGGGATGCCTCGACATGTTATGAGTTATTTCCTTCATCCGCAGACCCAATATGCCGCTCCAATGGAATTAGGTTGATCTAATTTCGTGCCGGGGTAATAAGGCAAAATAATCGCCGGTAGTAGGCTCAGTAATTCGCTGAGTCGTAAACATGGACGACGCTTTATGACCACAAATTATGTCGCTTCCGATTGGGTCGGCCGTAGCGCGGAGAGGCTCGTGCGCGTCACCGCTGAAATGCTCGATCACTTTGTCGCGGTGTCCGGCGATAGCAGTGAGATTCACGTCAGCGACGAGTCAGCTCGGGACCGAGGCTTTCCGTGCCGTGTGGCACATGGAATGCTCCTTGGCGCTCTCGTTTCAGGAGTGATCGGTACCGAGTTGCCTGGCAACGCTGGCGTCCTTCAACAGATCCAGCTATCCTTTCGCGCTGCGTGTCATCCTGGCGATGAAATTATTATCCGCCTTGTTGTCGCCGAATTCATTGAGTCGGTTCAAACGATGATGATTAAAGTCAAGATCGCCAAGGCGGACGGAACGATACTGTCGACGGGAACGGTTCAGTCGGGTCTGACCGGTTGATCGGCAAGCAATAATCGGCAAAAGGGACACTACCTCAGTTTGGCGGTTTCCAAACGGATTCGGATCGACTGTCCGCGGAGTTCTGTGTGTGTGACGGCGCAATGCAATCCATTAAGTGCTTTCTCTGCAAAGAGTTAGAAGATTGCGATTGATTGCGCCTGGCATGGTTCAAACTCGGGTACAGACGGAGGCGAACTTCGTGCCATGATGAGGCGTGGGGCTAGTTTTCCTGTCGAGAAACGAAATGTCCGTGAGCGAACGTAAGTCCTTGCACATACAGAACATTCGACTTGTGGGATTCGTTCGGGGGGGTTGTGTGGGGGGCGAATGAAACGAATTCCCGTTGTTACCTGCCGCTTACGCCTATCGAACCAGGCCTTGCGCTTGGCAGAGGCGCAATCGAAAGTGTCCATCCCGGAGCAAGCTGGTGAGACAGAGCCGCAAAACGCAATCGGCCTGGATCGCAAGCAAGCTTGCGCATTCCAGGCCGACTGCTTTTGCCGTCCTGTCTGCTACGGCAGAGTCAAACTCGAAGTGCCCGTCAGGTCTTGCTGCCTTATGATCGTTCCAAGGAAGTTGAAGTGCAGCTGTTGCGTTATGTAGCCAACCAAAGCTTCCGCGGGTGTCGATTGGAGGATAATCGTATCGTTCGCCTGAATCAGGACACGCTCACGCGGGTCGCGGAGAGCCTTGTTCAAGCTCACGCGAATTGGTATCTGGCCTCCGTCGGCTGTCTTACGCAGAACCGTTACAAGACTAGGGTTCGGAAAGCCGATGCCGGGCGGCTGGATATTACCAGAGAGATTGTTCGTAGTTTGGGTGTTAATCAACGGTCCGCCGGCTAGCGCAATGGCTTGGACAACGTCGAGGTCATAATCGCGGGGCAGAACGAATTGTCGAGGCGACATCAAGCCACCAACGTAGTACAGTTCGGTATCGCGGGCTTCGATGAATACGATGTCACCAGAATTCAGAATCACATCTTCAGGGCGGAACGGGATCGGCTCGCCGGGTCGCAATCGCAGCGGGATACGGATCGATTGTACGCCGAGGTTGCGTCGTTTCAGGTCGCCGATGGAGCATTGGCCCGCTAACGCTTCGTCGCCTTGTTTGAAGGCGCCGCGCTGGATGACGACTTCGTTCACGGCGTCAAGGCCTGGTAGGCCACCGGTGCGGGCGAGTGCGTTGAGAACGTCGTTTTCGTAAGCGGGCAAGTCGAGGACTTGACCGGTGCCACGCTTGATTTGGCCAATGCTAACGCCGCCAGCAGGAGCACTGCGCCGCCGCCGGATAGGCCGCCCGAGTCTTGGCGTACTACCAATATGTGGTATTGTCTTGGCCGCAATAAAGTCACGATTGGGCGAAGATTTTCCCGCTTCAAGATGTTCTTCTTGACCGTGTATGCCTCAATTATTTTGGCTTCAACTTCAAGGAGCGTCAGATCGTCAACCCTGATGGGATCGATCAACGGCAGCTGGATTGTGCCATCGTCGCGCACGGGAATCGGGTAGCCTAAGGACGGCGGCAGGCCGGCAGACCCAGTGCTATTTTCCGGTCCAAAGTGGACTGGCGGCGGCTTGTCTTTTTCGCCGAGCGCATTCTCGATGTAGATACCGAGCGTATCACCCGGCGCCAGGTGATAAACCTCCATCGGCTTCTGTCTTAATAACGGCAGTGGGATCGTCTTTTCTTCCGCGCGAGGTACGCCCAAGACTTCTGGCGGCAAACGGTTGACCGGGATGGCGTCTGCCACGGGGTTGGTTACCGCGGAGCAGCCAGTCATGATGGCACTGAGCATCAGCGCCGCCGGCACTACATAACCCGCGCGTCGCCAGGGCACCTTACGTTGAGAGCGAATCTTATCCATGGCAACCCTTTCACATCGAACTCGGCAACCGGGGAACCGGCCCACTGATCTCGTTTCGGGGCGTTATTTCTACGTCCAATCATGGCTGATCGGGTCGAATTGCCGGCTTGGGCAAGCCTTCAATTCCATTCGCTGGCTCCATTGGCTTGGGTAGAGCGTCATCAGCGCGATCCGGCAGCTTTGGCTTGGTCGGAGCGTTCGCTCGCGATGCGTCGTTCTCAGCCAAAGTTGGCCGAGTATCGACGGCATTGAACGGCGGCGAGGATAGCGGGATGATGATGTCGTTTCGCAAACCCGATTCTCGAGCCTGAGCCGCTCCGACGCGAAAACCAGCGAACCACTCGCGGGCGGCCTCGTTGCGCTGACCGGGCTCTGTAAAGGCCCCGAAATTCTGATAAAAGAACGGCGGCACCGCCGGTGGGATGCCCTTCCCACCCTCGATAAGGAAATCTACAAAACCACTCTTGAAGCCATGGCGAAAGTATTTCGAGTATTCTTGGTCGGCATTTTCTGTGCAAAGCCGGTCCCAAGCTTCGTCGGCCCATTTGCGACAGCGCTTTTCCAGCACGCACTCGTCCGTGCGGCGCACCGGCTCCTCAGAGAAGTTGCGGGCGAAATTGCCCAGGAACTCCGGGCTGCTGCAACCCGTGCCGGCGAGCATTAGTCCGGCAGCAAGCAGGGATCTTAGCCTCATGAGGATCTACCTCTCAGAGTGGGCCGCGACGGCGACCGGTGAATGTCGGAACGGCCACCGTTCCGGGCGTAGCCACTGACTCGGGCTCCCCGCCGTACAGCGTCGGGTACTGGCGACGCTCCAAACGTCGTGAGCGTATCACTGATAGAATCGGACTATTGGGCGAGTAGGGTTTAACGATTGTGGAGATTGGTCTGAAAAGCACGGAAAGTCGAGCAGCGCTGTTTGGCACGGTAAAATGAGTAAGAAGGAAATTGTCGTTCGCAACGATGGAGGCGCATGTGTGCCATGCTTTGGTACTCCAAAGCATGCTTTCGATTACGAAAGCATGACGCCCACGGCGCCAAACGGCTCTAACCAAGAAATCATAGTTCGCAACGATGGAGGCTCCAATGCTCACTTCGCTGGTCGTATGGGCTCTCGTGGGGCAGATCAGGCCTGTCGTATCCGATGATTTCTCAGATAAAAAGCAGGTCGAGGCCGTCTTGGCCACAGTCCGGATTTGGAATCGGACAAGCACGAACGTCGGCAGTGGCGTCATTCTTGGTATAGAGACAGACTCTGTCTATGTTCTCAGTGCTGCCCATCTCGCCGAGAGATCCGACGACCTCGCCATTGAAGTGTTCACGAAGAAGACCTATCCCGAAGCCGCAGCCAAGTACGTAGATGTGCGCATCATTGCTCGCGATGCGCCGCAGGATCTGCTTCTCATAGAAATCACTACGCGCCAAAAAATGCCAGGAGTCGTGAAGCTTTGTCCAGTAAAGGATTTGCCAATTTCGACGACAAAGTTTACCGCTTTATCTGTAGGTTGCGGCGACGGGGCCGCACCGCTTTGCAAGTTAGCCAATGTTCAGGGTGCCAAGGAAGTGAAGCGGTCCAAAGACGATCTACCGGCCTTGGTTTGGGAAATGACCCCCGCACCAATTACTGGTCGATCGGGCGGGCCGCTGTTCGATCGTGAGGGAAAACTGATTGGAATATGCAGCGGTACGAGTGGCGACAAAGGCTACTTCGTTCATCCGAAGCCGATTTTGGCTTTTTTGGAAAAGTACAGCAAACGGCTAAACCTGGCCAGATTTTGGGAGTGAGCCCACGCTTCAGCGACTCGGCGGGTCTGCGGTGTCGCCCTTTTCCAACTTCGTCGCCGACGCCGGAATAAAATCTGACCCGACGACACTGGGCCCTCTTTTGCGCGACACCGGCGCGGCGGTCGTTCGTGAATCGCCACCGTCTACGGCGGCGGGCCGCACGATTTGACTGGGCGGTTGAAGCGACGAAACGTTCGCCGTCGGATCCTTGCGGAAATAGACGACCGCAACAACCATGACGAGACCGACACCGACCACGAACCCAAGCTTTGCGTCGTTGGGCATGCTCCCGCTCCACAGAAGAAGACGCCTGAAAAGTAGCCTACTTACACGGCTTCCCGTTCGCTCAACTATTGCCGGTCCATCGTCTTCGGTAGGCCGGTCCGCACGAAAAAGACCTGGATTGCACTCTTTTCGTCCGATCCGCGATCGCATAATCGGCATCGCCGGTATCCTCAATTCGGCCCTCCCAAGACCGTCGATCGGGCCAATCCGCCCAGGCAACGGCACAAAGAATCGCTACAAACCAGCCGAGATGTCGAAACCCCTTGAAGGCCTGTGAACCACCTGCTATAAAATCGTCTCACCCATCAAGGAAGATTTGATGTAGCTGGGGACGTAGCTCAACTGGTTAGAGTACCGGACTGTCGATCCGGAAGTTGCGGGTTCGAATCCCGTCGTCCTCGCTTGCTAGATAAGGACTTACGTCAAATCGGTTTCTGCCCCGAAGGTGGTGGCAGAGTTTGGTGGCAGAGAAGTGCCCCTGCACAAGTGTCACCTTGTACAGGGGCTAAACGGACCTTCCGGCCCGGCTAACGCTGGGGGGTTCTTTCCATGCCGCATCACGCAAAGCCCTTCTTTCGCAAGGGTCGAGGCTGGTATGTCCAGCTCGGTAAACAGCAATTCAAGCTCACTAACGGTCCTCAAAACTCGCAAACGGAGGCTACCGCGTGGGAATGCTACCATTCGTTAATGGCCGAGCAGGGCAAGTCCGTTGAGCAGCCAAAGGTCGATGGTTTAGTTGTCGCCCAAGTCTTCGATAAATACCTCGCTTGGTGTCAGCTGCACCGGGAGGCTCGCACTTATGAGTGGTATCACGACCACATTCAAGACTTCGTTAATCGCAATCCAGACCTAGCAAGGCTCCCCGCCCTCGAATTGCGTCCCTTCCATGTTGTCGAGTGGGCTGACTCGCATGGGCAGGCTTGGAGCAATGCCTACCGTCGTGGTGGCATTGTGGCCATTCAGCGTCCGTTCAATTGGGCGGCAGAGATGGGCTATATTGCCACAAGCCCGATCAAAAAAGTTGCTAAACCTCAACCACAACGCCGCGAACAAGTTATCAGCCCAGAGGAATGGGCCAAAATCCGCGATCATTACCGCGAAGGTGATCCCTTCCGCGACATTCTTGAATTTTCTTGGGAAAGCGGTTGCCGACCCCAAGAAGCCAAGCGGGTTGAGGCCCGCCATGTCGAGCTGGATCAGCACCGGGTCGTCTTTCCTCCTGCCGAGGCCAAGGGCAAGAAGCGGTGGCGTATCATTTACCTGACCGCAAGGGCCGAGGAAGTCATTAAGGGCCGGCTACTTAATGCGGGCGACGGTGTTCTGTTCACGAACGAGGATGGCCGACCTTGGACTTCGAGGGCGATGGCCTGCCGCTTTGGCCGCCTCAAGAAACATCTCGGGGTTCGGTTCGCCTGCTATTCGATTCGTCACGGCTTTTGTGAACGAAAGCTAGAGGAAGGGATCGACCATCTGACGGTTGCGGCCCTAATGGGCCATTCCAGCGGCAAGATGGTCGCCGAAGTCTATTCCCATCTCAACAAAGCCGACGAACATTTGCGAAAGGCTCTCACGAAGGAAGAGTCAGGTGGCTGAGCTTCATCGGATGGGCCTTTGGCGGAACATAGGCAGGCTTTGCGGCCTGCCTATCTTTTTTTAGTGTGTCGAGGAATGAATCCAGATCAACATCAGCAATTCGTATGGTGCCGCGCGTACCGGGCGTTCCGACGCGATAATGAGCGATCAAGCCCCCTTTGATCCAGGCGTAGATGAGGCCGAGAGAGACACCGGCCCTCTGAGCGGCGTCACGCACTTTGAGCAACGTTCGGCTTGCCATATATCAATCACCTCCAAAACGATCCCCGTCTCGCCGTTTCGGATCATCATGATCGATTCCAAGGGGCATCCTGCGTACGCTTGCAAAGTAAATTTCGCTGCCGCTGAAACCCCATGTCTCATCGCCATTTCTTCAAAGCTCGATGCCGCCTCGCTCTCGTCCATCAATCGACTTTTCCACCGAAGCATCTAGGCCTTAAACAAGCGAACGCGGCTGCGGCCAAGGTTCTTACGGTTTGTTTCGCGGCTATGCGTACCGCCTCCGGGCTGTCGGGCGGGACAGCAAGTGGCCTTCGGTTTCAACGCTTGTCATACTGAGGTTTCCCTTCTGCGGACTACGCCGGAATGGCCGTGGGGGATCGGAGCATCCGGACTCCGACTTCAAGTTCTTTTTTCAGCAACGCAACAGGTCGAACACGCGAAAGAAGATTGTTTGATATGGGTTCCACGAGAGCAAGCGATACAGGAGGCGTCGTCCCGTCCGAAGCAACTGACACGGCATACGCACAAACGCTTGCACGAACGTGCGGAACTCCAGGCCCAACACCAACTGCTTTTGCTTTTGGTGCTCCTCCCGCCATCGGCCTGGACTGACGGGGATCAGTAAGGCAAACCACGCCTTCAAGTTCCAGGCCAATGCCGTCATTACCATGTAGGCTCAATTACTCGTTAAATTGTCTAACCCCGCTCGCAACGCCCAACAGCCATGCAGTAACTGCGCCAACAGGTTCTCCTGATCACAGCGGTCGTTGGCATCCAGGACGATCTCCTCCGGCTCACGTAGCCAATCGTTAGTCAGGTAGAAGAAGTAACGAATCTCCGGGAACAACAAAATGTTGTTTTTTTCATGTAGGATCTTCTTGCGTAGCACGATCATGCGATAGGTCTCGCGGCAGGCGGTAGGCTGATAGTTGAACTCAGCGACCTCCTCCGACTGGAGGCGTAAGGCCTCAAACTCACGTCTTCGCACGATCTCATCCTTGATGTTATCCGGACGCTGCCGAGGCTTGGTCTTCCGCTGGTAACGCGGCTGTTGATCGCGTTTTGAAGTGAGGCCATTTTCGCGGCTTGAGATGAGGCCAACAGGAGTTGCCCGGCGAAGCGGGGTGAGCGTGGCGAGGTCCTATCCTTGGCGCGGTTACTTGGCGGACGGCTCTTCGGGGCCGCGATGAACACGATAGGATTTGCCCTTCAATTTCACGATGGTTGCGCCGTCCACGACGCGATCCAACAACGCCATCGCCAGGGGAGCATCGCCCAGGTATTCGGCCCAGGACTCGAAGTCGATGTTGGTCACCAGCGCCGTGCTGACCCGTTGGCTCCGCGCGTCGATGATCTTGTACCACAAGCTGGCGGCCTGCGGACACAGGCTGCGTTCAATGCGGTCCAGACCAAATTCGTCGATGATTAACAACTCGAAGCGGGCATAGAAGCGTACACGGTCGTGGATCGTTGTTTGGTCGGCCAAGGCCGCAGTCAGATCTTCCAGGAGAGCACCGCTGGTCGTGTAAAAGACGCGATAGCCCTGCACGCAAGCGGCCTGACCGATGTTCTGAATCAGCCGACTTTTTCCCAAGCCGGATTGGCCGACGAACACCAGGTTCTGACAGCGGCGGACGAAGTCACAGCCAACCAAGGTTTCAAGTTGCGTCCGTGGGAGCGACGGGTTGAAGCTCCAATCGAAGTCGCTCAGTGGTTTCAGTTCGCGGAAGTGGGCATCCTTGATGCGTCGTTCGATGCTACGTTGGCGACGCAAGCCCGCCTGGTCGGTGAGCAAACGGTACAGGAACTCCAGATGCGAGCGGCCGCTTTGCTCGGCGTCGAGTACGACGGCATCGAGCTGTTCGGCAGTCATGGGGACGCGCAGCGTGGCGAAGTCGGCGAGGATCTGCTCACGCAGAGGTGGCGTCGGTGTTGGTTTCGCTGAACGGTTTTTCTTGGGACGAGGCGTCATTGGCGGCTTCCTCAGGCAAGAGCAAATGCTGATAGTCGCTGGTTGGCCGTGGACCGACCGCGTCGGCACGCAACAACGGGTCCAGCGTGTCACGATGCAGATCGGCCAGTTCCTCCAGGAGCGGCTTGGGCTTGGCGGTCGCGGCAAGGATGCGTCGGATTGCCGCCAAGGAGTAGGCGCCGAAGCGGACGGCACGCTCGAAGGCGGCCTGTACATCTTTGCGTTGGTAGTGGGCTACCACTGCCAACAGTTGCTGGGCCTGTAGTTTGCCCTGGACTTGCTTGGCGAGCAAGCCGTCGAGGAACTGTACGGCCACCGGCCCCAGTTCCGTGAAGCGTTGCCGTAACAGCAGTTCACGCTGGCCGGGGTCGTCGGCGGGATGATGGGTCTTGTTCGACTGGCGAACGCCCGTGTGGGAGCTGGCCACGAGAAGGTGGCGTGCGATCTCCTCCAGACCGATCGAGTAGATGACGACTTCACTCTCGGTGACGCGTACAGGTAGCACCTGGCCGATGTACGTCCACGGCACGGAGTACAGGTTGAGCCGATGGGTGACGTAGCCCTCGACGCTCACGTGGCGATAGATGACCTGGGCGGTGTCGAAGTCACAGGTCGGCAGCGTCAGCAAGTGTGGTTGTTCGTGTTGGTGACGCTGGAGTGGCGTCTCCTTGAAGTCGCGTAGGACACGGATGTCGGCGACGTTGTGCAGCCACCAGGTGGTCACCTCGTTGAGATGCTCGAGGGTGTCGAAGGTGCGACCATTGAGCAAACTGCTTTCGACGTGGAACATCTTTCGCTCGACTTTACCCTTGGTTTGCGGTCGGCGCACGCGGCAGGCTTGTGGCCGGAAGCCGTAATGCGTGGCGAAGGCCAGGAACTTGGGGTTGTAGATAACGCCATCGGCGTCATGACGCAGCACCACGGCTTTGAAGTTGTCATACAGGCAGACCCGCGCGACGCCGCCAAGATGGTGGAAGGCATGTACGTGTTCTCGCAAGGTCGTTGTTAGATCCATCGATTCCACGAAGCGTAGATACTGCCGGCGGGAGTAGCCGAGCAAATAGCTGAAGAGGTACACACGCCGGCGGCCTTCACGTGTAAAGTCGATGTCATAGACGCCGTAGTCCATTTGGGCTTGGATCCCTGGCCCGGTCTCGAAGCGCGGCACGGGTGGCCGCGCGGCGCGTGGCCGCAACAATCCCAGGCGCTGACGTACGACGGTGTACTGGCCAGTGAAACCGCGTGCTTGCAACTCTTCCAAGGCGCACATGGTGGTGAGATTCGGGTACTTGGCAAGCAACTCCTTCAAGAGCGGCTCGAAGGGATCAATGATGCTGTGGCGTGGACGGGGCCGGGCGACCCGTCCGTCCCGCTGAGCTTGCACCTGTGCCAACGCGCGTGTCACGGCGCCACGCGACAGGCCCAATTCTTCCGCGATGGCACGCAACGACATCCCACTCTGACGCCGTTGCACGATCTCCAGACGCAACGCCTCATTCATGGCAGCCTCATACGCTTGAGGTCCGGTCCCAACACCAACTCCGCCACCACATGGGACTGATCGCCGACACGCGCCAATATCGGCTGGAGGATCTCACGATCCTGCGTTCGCAACTCAAGCACGTTCGGCGTCCGAAGCCAATTCTCCAGACGAGTCAGTGTTTCCAAAGCCTGTCTCAAATGCTTCGCCAGCCAGTTCCCGGCTCCACTCAGACGTGGATCCCGCAATGCCGTCGGCATACCGTTTACCTGAGCCAACGCCTCACGAGGCTTCGCCAGCACGAACGCCGCCTGCTCGTCACTGGCACCTTGCAACAACTCGATCACGCCGCTCACTTCCTGAGCCGTCAACGTCTCCCGGCACGTCAACTCCAACAATGCTTCCTGGTTGCCCACGGGCAACCGCGTCAATTGACGGGCCAACGACGGACCCACTAATCCCAAACGCAAATCCTCTTTCACCGCCACACTCAACCGCTCCAACAACGCCAGGCGGCGACACACCCAACTCTTGTGTCGGCCCAACAAGTGGGCCGCTTCCACCTGCGTCATCCCATCGTCACGTACCAACCCCTGGACAACCCAGGCCTCCTCCAACTCCCGTACCGGACCCTGACCACGGTTCAACCCCAGAATCGCCGCCTTTGCCGTCGGCTCATCCACCTCCAATACTCGTACGCTCAAACTCCTTAACCCACCTACCTGGCGTGCCGCCGCATAACGCTTGAAGCCGTCGAGGAGTTCCAATTTTTGCTCACGCATACACACCACCACCGGTGACAACTGCCCCCAACGACGCAGCGATCCCGCCATTGCTTCCTCCGCCTCCAAATCGGTCAGGCGATAACGCCGATAGTGCTGGCCCAGGTCGGCAAGCATCACCGGTCGTGAGATACCGTCGTTCCAAGCCATGTACGTACCCTCCACCAAACCTCCCTCTTTCCTCCATTCGAAGAAAGGAAACGGGGGACGCAAAATCGCTCTCGCGACCGCCCGCTCCTCTCTCCGGTTTGGGGTGGAGGCACTTTATCCTGGCTGCTCGCTCAAAAATATCTGCAAAGACTTGGTCACGACGTATCTGGAGGCCGCACACGCTCGGTCACACGTTCCGAACGCCAGCGCCGACGCCGCGACCGATAGCGCGCCTCACGATCCAACACGCGACGTAACGCCAGTCGGCAGGCCAAACTACAGAATCGCTTGCACGATTGTTCATCGGCGATCGGGAAAAGCTCATAACAACCCGGTCGATCGCAGGGCCGCCTGGCAAAATCATCGCACGCAGACCCTGGGCGCTGGCCCTCGCGCGGCAAAGCTTCGTCAGCTGACTCGGTTCGCTGTTGCTGACGCTGTCGCTCGCGATACCGCCGGCTCTGTTCCCGCCGCCGCTCTTGGCCTCGCTCGGTGGACCGATAACGCTGGCTCGCCTGCCAGCGTCGCCACCGCTGTGCCTCCCGGCGACAGGCCGCGCTGCAATAGCGCGCTGAGGACGCGCCGGCGTGAAGCGTCGCTCACAACCCTTGAGCAAACAACGCCGCGTTCGACGAAGACATGGTGCCTCTGGCCGTTGGCCACAGAAATGCTGAAATGAGGGTGGGCCCAAGGGAGGTCTTGCTCCCGCCGGTCAAGTCTCGGGGCCAGGTTGCGCCTGGCTCCGAGGCGTTTTGGCGCCGAGTGGCGCTGGGAAGTGCTTCAAGCCTATCACAAAATCCCAACCAAAGAACCACGCCGCGTGCTGGCCCGGGACAGTGCACGCCTATGGCCCTCTACGAAAGCGCGCGGCCTGGCCCGCGATCCTGCCTGCGCGCCCTGGCCCGGGCCACCGCGCAATTTTGGCCCCATGCTAAAACGCTGCTGACAAGGCCACCGCCGCCGCCGATAACTTCGTATTTGTACGTAACACCCACACACCGTCGTATTTCGCCTCGGCCTTGAGTTTCTCTTCGTCGATCGTGAAATGACGGCCCGGCTCCGCCTTCAGATAACGGCGATATCCTGTGTTGCCCACAAACGACTTGTCGCCCTGTTTGAGTTTCTCACGTAGCGATGCCACGATACGTTCCCGTTGCTGACGGTCATGATCGGCCTGCTCTTCGTTCACACACACCACATAGCGCCGCTTCTCCACCTCCACATCCTTGACGCGAAGCGGTGCTGGATCATCCGAGGTCTCGCGTGGGCCAAACACCTCCTGGTACGACCCAGCGTCTGACAGCACGATGTCACTGACCTCCTTCTGCCGACGCATGCGTGCCCCAAGGATGAAAGGGCGGTTCGTATCTTCCAATTCACCGACCACTTCCCGACTGATCATGCCGCGGTCGGCGACGACACAGGCCTGTCGAATGTGAAAGCGCATACGCAGCCGATCCACAATGGCGATGAGGGTGTTCACGTCGGAAGTGTTGCCTGGCCAAATCTCACAGCAAATGGGCCGACCTTCGTTGTCCAGCACCGCGCCCACCACCAGTTGGTGCAAGTCGGGACGATGATCTTTGCTGTACCCGTGTTGTCCGAGTAGGTCTCCGCCTTCGCCTTCGAAGTACAGCGAGGTGGTGTCAAAGAACACCATGTCCAGATTGGTGAATAGGTCGCGTCGGCGTTCGTACAGATTTTCTTCGATCAGGTCTTTGATGCAGCGCGGCACGAGTTTACTGGAGACTGTTTGCTGACTTTCAGGAAGTGTTTCGCCGAGCCAAGCCATGGCTCGATAGAGGTGGTGGAGCTGGAGTTCCTTGTTGTGATCTTTGCCATTGAGTCCGGGTACGAGATAGTCCTGCTTCCATGCCATACAGGCCCTGTCGCTGCGAAAACCGTAGCCACCGGTGCCACAGAGTCGATGCAGGACCGTAAGAAATACGGCCCGTTCCACATCGAATTCGAAACAGCGGTGTTCGAGCAGTCGGCGCACGACCTCCTGACAACCAGTCTCTTTCCAGAGGCGTTCGAAGACGAGGGTCGGACCGATGCGTTTGGTGTTGACAGCAGGTGCTTGTCCCTCTTTGTAGGCGGTCAGAAGCATGGAGTGCTGGGCGAAGCGAGCGCCGGAGGCGAGGAGGCTGTCGAGTTTGCCGTCCTTTTGGAGTTCATCGAGTCGGCCGAGAGTATGGAGGACGCGTTGTTGGACGCGGCCGTCCTGTCGAGAGTTTTCGACGATTTGGAGGTACTGGTGGGCCTTGGATTTTTTGATGCGGAAAAACAAGGGTGCGTCTCCAGCAGGAAAGCGACACCACAATTTAACTGCAAATCTGACATAAATCAAGCTATTTCAGCGGCAATAAACTAGTTTTGTTGGCACTACATTTTCGAGCGGGCGAATCAATAAACGCGAAAAACACGAGGATTTCGCAAGTTGAGCGGCTATTTTTCGAGTGTTACTGTTGAAAACGAGTGAAAGCAAAGAGCAGCTTGTTGCGTCAAAGGTTTGACGACGACTTCGCTCCCGTGCTATTTGCACGGCATGAATCGATGACAGGACCTGAGATAATGCCTTTGACCACCGGCGGTTTCCCAAAATGCCTAAATAGCAATTACGGCGGAAGCGACGAATGAGCATCCACCAGCACGAGGACTCCGATCGATTACGCCTAGCAGTGGGACGGTGTGAGCGGTGGTCGATTCCGTGGACGGGTGCCGTCTACCGCTCGGCGTCGATCCGTTACGCTAACCGTGATGATTTTTTGACCGGCGCAGCGCAAAAGCGGAAGGTGCGCGGTGGAATCCGCCAGCCAGCTTCGCGACGATCTACACCAGTCTGAGTCCGGAGACCGCAACCTTTGAAGCACTCGCACATCATCGCTACTTCGGGTTGCCGGTCGAATTTGCTCTGCCGCGCGTGCTTGCTTCGGTTCAGATCACCATCCAGCGCGTCCTTGATTTGACCGATTCACGCATTCGTAAGAGCCTTGGCATCACTACGATAGCGATTCTCAGCGAAGATTGGCGAGTGGCCAACAATCGAGGCAAGGAAGCAGCGACACAGGCCATCGGGCGATTGGCCTGGAATGCCGGTTGGGAAGGGTTACTCGTACCCTCGGCTGCTCAGAAGGACGGTGTGAACCTGATCGTCTTTCCCGGCAATCTCTTACCGCCTGAGAGCTATGTGCTCATTATTAACCGCGAGCAGTTGCCACCCCATCCAGTCGCATAAGTGCCTGCACATCTGCAAGCAATTCTTGACATTGCGTGTCAGATGACCGATAATAAGAGAAATAGGAGCGATACCGATGGCCAGTTCCAAGACCCTACAAACAAACGCAGCAATACCGCTGGTCGCGGCCTTACGCGCAAAACTGAGTCTGCCCCGCAAGATTTTTTCGCGGTTGACGGGTTTTTCGGAGCGGGCCATTGCAGCCTGGGAAAGCGGTAAGCCAATCAGCGAACCCGGTCTCAGGCGGATGCGAGAAATTGAGCGCTTTCGCGACCGACTCGCCGAAGTGGTCGGTGCGGGGGCCATCCCTCAATGGCTGGAGACTCCTAATCCTGCCTTTGAGAAATTGAAACCTCTGGAAGTGATCGAACGCGGTGAGATCGATAGACTCTGGAAGATGCTGTTCTATTTAGAGTCAGGAGTGGCGAGTTAAGTGCATCGCAAAGTCCGGAAGGGCAAATCGCACAGTCATCCGCGATCAATGGTTGCCGCGTTTGGCAATCAATTCGAGGCGTAGGTTGATGTGACCTCAGCTCTCACCTCGCTGTCTTTCTGGCTTATCTTGATTATAGCCACATGCCGCACCACCACTACAGAAAGAGGCGCCTCTCGGTCATCGCCTTCCATTTTCGCCTACGTTCCCGGACGTTTCCGCCCTCACCTCTGGGCTGCCATTCCTTTCCGTTAGAAAATCGAACAAAATCAGCCGATTGCGTTTGATTTTCGGACGGAGCCTCCGTATCATTGGGGAAACAAAGGAGGCTTCGATGGTCACTGTGATGCTCACCGAGACTGATTTGGCCGCACCCGTATTTCCGGCTGCCGAGGTGAAATGCCGTCTTCTGATCGAACTCCAGAAGATCGCCGACCGAGGCTCCGTCTTACGCCCGGAGTGGGAGCCGTTGCTCGACTCAAAGCGGGTGGTGGGCACGGTCTTGGTTCTGGAGGGCCTGTTCCCGTTCAAGATTCCGCCGGATAAGGTGGTTCGGAAGGGCGGGTACGACAGCGTGGATGAGGCGATCAACGACATGCTCGATCGGATTAAGAAGATCTGGATCGAGAAGAGCAAGCTAAAGGTGCGCAAATGAGTAAGGAACGAGGAACTCTGGCCGACGACAAGGACGCTGATCGGAAGGCGCTGGGCGAGCGGCTCCGAGAGGCGAGAGAATACCTCGGCTTCTCGCAGGATCAGGTCGCCACGTTCCTCGGCGTCTCTCGATCCGCCCTGTCGCTCATGGAAACCGGCCAACGGAAGGTCGATGCCTTGGAGCTGAAGAAGCTGGCCGGGCTCTACAAGCGCCCGGTCGCGTTCTTCACAGGCGAGGAAGCCGAGGATGTCTCCTTCGGCACAGATGTCAAACACCTAGCCCGCCAAGTCTCAGAACTCTCGCCTGACGACCGCGAAGAACTTGGGCGGTTCGCAGACTTCCTGCGCGCCAGGAAGCAAAAGAAGGGAGAATAAGTCGTGGCTCGACGAGATGACATCCTGACCGCCGTCTACGAAGCCGGGCGGCTTCACAAAGCCTACGACACCGAAGTGCGCGCCAAGGGTGGCGAAGGGCGGATCGACGTGTTCGGCATGCTGGTCGAGCGCGACATCCCCGTGATGTTCCGACCGCTCAAAAACCTGCTCGGGGCGTACCTCGACGACCCCAGCCAGGGAGTGATGGTAACGACCCAGCGCCAGCTTCCGGTCCAAAGATTCACCGCGGCCCACGAACTCGGGCACGCCGCCCTCGGCCATAAGACCAGCCTGGACGGGGAAGACATCCTGATGCGGGCGCTGTTCGACACTGCAGCCCGCTTCGACCCTCGGGAGATCCAGGCCAACGCCTTCGCCACCGAGCTGCTGACGCCCCAGTGGCTGATAGTCGAGCACATGAACCGCCAGGGGTGGAAACGGAATAAGCTGACTGACCCGGTCATTGTCTACCAGCTTGCCCTGCGGATGGGCTCGAGCTACGCCGCGACCTGCTACGCACTGAACGAGTGCAAGGGGATCGACCGGCCGACCTGCGAGAAGCTGCTCAAGGTGAAGCCGAAGGCGATTAAGCAGAAGCTCGCGAAGCCCTACGAGCCGGATAGCTGGTACGGGGACGTCTGGCTGGTGACAGAGCACGACAACGGCATGGTGCTGGAGGGAAGCCGCTCCGACCTGGTCGTAGTCAGAATGCCGGAGCATGCCAACTCGGGATACGTCTGGAATTTCGGGGAGCTAGTGGACACCGGGCTGGCGATCCGGGAGGACGGCCGCGTCAACGAGGACACCAAGCACATCGGCGGGATCGTGTTCAGAAACGTCATCGCCGAAGCGCAGGGCGGCGCGAGTGGGCACGTCCGGCTGCGCGAGGTGCGTGCGTGGCAACCTGCGGGGGAGCCGCTGAACTCGATGGAACTCGAGGTTGACCTATCCGGCCCGATGGAAGCCGGATGGCATCCCGCACAACGCGAAGAGGCCTTACTGGAAGTCGCATGAGCTCGATCAAGGTCAGCCACGACCTCCGCGGGCGGTTCGGACCGGCTCGTGATCAGAGAGGGCGGGAAACATGCCTGGCGTTTGCGACGAGTGACGCGCACGCGGCCGCGATCGGGCAGCCGTGGGCGGAGCTTTGCTGCGAGTTCCTCTTCTACCACGCGAAGCAACGGGACGGCACGTCCGTGCATCTGGGCACCACGATCCCGGCGATCCGAGGCGCGTTGGAGCATGTTGGCCAGCCGGTCGAGTCGGAGTGGCCCTACCTTACCGCTTTGCCGGCCGACCTGAAGAAGTGGAAGCCGCCCAAGATCAAGAACGTCTTCCATCGGAAGTCCAAGCCGACCTGGGCCGGGTTCGACGAGGTGTGGAAGTCGGTCGAGGCCGACAGCCCGACGGTTGTGGGAATGACGCTGTCCGCCGCCTTCGGGGTGCCGGATAAGGACGGTGTGATCGATGCCGACGAACCGCCTGATCCTGTAGTGAGGCACGCGGTCCTGGCGGTCGCGACCGGGAAACTCGGCAAGAAGAAACTCGTGCTCGTCCGCAATAGTTGGGGCCACACCTGGGGCTTGTCGGGGTATGCCTGGTTGAGCGAGCGCTACATAACCCCCCGAATCTTGGTCACGATCACACTGCTCTAGGAGACGGCATGTACAGGGGAATCCAGACTCAACCGAGCTGCGCCACGCATGGGTTGCTGCCTGCAACGAGATCATAAAGAGCGGTGACGAGGGCTACAACATCGTAATCGACGTGGCCGACGCGGTGACGCACAGAGACAAGGACAACGAGGTCATTTCACTGGTTGACAAGTTCCTCAAGGCGCACAAGAAGACTTACCCGATCATCACCGTCGCAAATACGATCTTTCCGCAGTCGCTTCTCGTCGCCCACGGCGCCGCCGAGTTTTACGATGTCTACCATCGCGACTTTGCCACATTCTCCGACACCAAGCTGTGGGGCCGGTACTTCGAGCGCATGACGCGGCACGTCGATCGCAAGGGCAAGCGGACCAACCCGCTCCAAGACCTGATCGACAGAATGAAGGGCTATGAAGCCAAACACAGGTGTGTAAAGGCTGTCTACGAACTTCCTATCAGCCCTCAGGATGCGGATCGAACGAGTACAGAATCCGATGTGCCGTTGGAGACTCAGGAAATCACCATTTATCAACCATCACGCGATCAAAGGAAGTTCCCTGGCGGACCTTGCCTGAGCTACCTGAGTTTCAAAAGGCATCCGAAGAACGGCCTGCTGCTGACCGTGATATACCGGAACCATTACTACATCACACGACTCCTGGGGAACCTCATCGGTCTTGGGCGGTTACAAGCGTTCGTTGCATCGCAAACCGGCGTCCCCTTGGGATCGCTGACGGTCATCTCGACTCATGCCGAGTTGGATAGAGGCGAGTGGGGAATTGTCGAGGCAAGGGACTTGATCATCCAGGCCGATGGAATGCTGCGGCGGAAGTAAGAGGAGTTTCCGGTGGGCAGGTCAAAAACAGTAGAAACCGAAACAGCGACGCTTGCCTCATCCGAGGCGCTGCCCGATCTCGGCCGCCTCAAGCCATCCGTCGTTTACAACTCGTACTGGAAGTTCACCGCCGAACGCCAGAACGTGTTTTTCCGCCGGCTGGAGGGTTGCGCTCCGCCGTGGACGCAAGACCCAGTCATCCGGGCTCACAAGTTCACCAACGCATTCCGTGCAGCAGACCGGGTCAGTCAGTACCTGATCCGCAACGTGATCTACCGTTCTGACCTGCCGAGCGATGCGGATGAAGTTGTATTCCGCATCTTGCTGTTCAAGCTCTTCAACAAGATCGAGACGTGGGAGTTGCTGCAGGAAGAGGTGGGACCGCTGACCTACGCGGGGTACTCTTTCAAGAGATACGATAGGATACTCGAACGTGCGATGACACGCAGCCAGTCGATCTACTCCGCTGCCTACATCATGCCGTCCGGCGGGTCGCTCGGGCATGTGCGGAAGCATCAGAACCACCTGACGCTGATCGAGCGGATGATAGGGGGGAGCCTCCCTGCCCGGCTCGCCGAAGCCCCAACGATGAAGGAAGCCTTCGACCTGATCCGCGCCTACCCGACGATCGGCGACTTCCTCGCCTACCAGTACGTGACCGACATCAACTACAGCGAGGTGACCAACTTCACAGAGATGGAGTTCGTCATCCCCGGGCCGGGTGCGATCGACGGGATCAAGAAATGCTTCACCGACACGGGCGGAATGTCGGATGCCGACGTGATCCGTGTCATGGCCGAGCGCCAGGAAACAGAGTTCGAGCGGCTCGGACTGACGTTCCGAACGCTCTGGGGCCGGCGGCTCCAGTTGATCGACTGCCAGAATTTGTTCTGCGAGACCGACAAGTACGCCCGCGTCGTCCATCCCGAGGCCAGCGGCAAGACTGGTCGCACCCGAATCAAACAGAAGTTCAAAGCGAACGAAGACCCTATCGAATACTGGTTTCCGCCGAAGTGGGGCATCAACGACGCGATACCAAGAGGCAGGCAGAGTGCCCTAACCTCCTTGTTCGCACGGGAGAGCGCAATGGACCTCCGCACATACCAGGAGCGGGCCAAGAAGACCGACCGCAACCCCGGCACCGACGATCAGGCGCGGATGATCCCACTCGCAGGGCTCGCCAGCGAGACGGGCGAGCTGCTGGGCGAGTACAAGAAATACCTTCGCGACGGCGAGAACCACCGGCTATTCAAAGAGCGGCTGTCCGAAGAGGTGGGCGACTTGCTGTGGTACGTCGCCAACGTGGCCACCAAGTTTGACCTCGACCTCGCCCAGGTCGCTGAGAAGAACCTCGACAAGTGCGAGGGGCGATGGGGCGAGCTGAAGCAACGGAAGCCGTTCGACGCTGAGTTCCCCGAAAACGAGCAGTTCCCTCGAAAATTCTCGATCGACTTCGTGACCTTCCACGACGCCGACGAAACGCAGAAAGTCCGGGTCATGTACAGGGGGAAGCAGTTCGGTGATGACCTGAGCGACAACTCCCACGTCAAGGACGGGTACGGCTACCACGATGTGATCCACCTGTCGTTCACCGCCGTTCTTGGGTGGTCTCCGTTGGTGCGGAAGATGCTCGGCGTGAAGCGCAAGAGCCAGCCGAAGGTTGACCTGGTCGAAGACGGCGGGCGGGCTATCGCGACGGAGGAAGGGCTGTCGGCGATGATCTTCGCCTACGGGCGGGATTACAACTTCTTCGAGGGGAAGTCGTCCTTGAGCACGGAAGTACTACGGATGATCCACAACATGGTTCAGCACCTGGAGGTGTCGGACTGCTCGTCGGGGGAATGGGAGCGGGCGATCATCCAGGGCTTTAGGGCCTGGCGGGAAGTGAAAAAGCGAAGGGGCGGGACGCTGGACCTCGACCTCAACAAGCGGACGATCTCACTCAGGGAAACATGATCGGGGGCGCTATGCGGATTATCGGGCACGGGATCGACGCCGAGAGCATCGCCGGGATCAAGGAGCAGGTCGATTCGCCGAACAAGAAGTGGACGGAGCAATTCTGCTCGGACGATGAGCGTGCGCAAGCCGACGATTCGCCGGTGCATTACCGCTATTATGCCGGAAGGTTTGCAGGGAAAGAGGCCGTGGCGAAGGCGCTGGGAACAGGCTTCGCGGGTGACATTACGTGGCGGGGAATCGAGATTCTCCACGGCGATGGCGGAGCACCGTATGTCCGCGTGAGTGATGAGGTCAAGAAGCTGGCGGAGAAGCTAGGGATAACAGGTTGGTTCATCAGCATCAGCTACACCGACGAGCTCGCAATGGCGAGCGTCATTGCGGTCGGTGACTAAACCGGGGGTGAGCGATGGCGTTCTGGAATACCACGAAGATCAAGGCCCAATGCCAGGCGCAGGGGTTGGTCACGCCCTACCGGGAAGACAGGGTGCTGCGTTGCGCCTACGAGCTAGGCGTCGGACCCGAAGCCTACGTCACCTCGAAGACGGCTGATACAACGCACCTCGATGAGGGCGCGAAGGTCACGATCCCGCCTGGTCAGTTCGGCCTCCTGGTCACCAAGGAAGTCATCTTTGTCCCGAACTACGCGATCGGGTTTATCTCGATCCGGGCGGGCATCAAGTTCCAAGGGCTGGTCAACGTCTCCGGTTTCCACGTCGATCCGGGGTTCCGCGGGCCTCTGAAGTTCGCGGTGTACAACGCCGGGAGCACGGACATCACCCTCGATCAGGATGAGAGGGTGTTCATGCTCTGGTTCGCGGACCTGAACGAGGACACCCCCGACCCATATGGGCCGGTGCCTGCCGCGTCGAGCATCATCACGTCGAAGGACGTGGACAAGCTGAAGGGTGAAGTGGCGTCGCCTGCCGAGCTGAAGAAGCAGGTTGACGAGATCAAGCACGATTACGACAAGCGGCTCCAGTCGGTCGAGCTTAGCCAGAAGATTCTTCAGTGGCTCGCCTGCGCCCTCATCGTCCTGATCCTCGGGACGATGCTCCGCGCAGGGTGGTTCGACCGAGCAATTGAACTGGCTAACCGCTCCGGTGCGGCTGCCCCAGCCAATCCGCCGGCTGCTGGTGCTCCTGCAGCGCCGACGCCAGCGATGGTGCCGGATCACCTCGGATACTACATCCTCGGTGCCGGCGGCATCGTCGGCCTGTGTTCGATCGTGGCTGCGTTCATTGTGCGGAAGCGGCAAGAGTAAGCTGACTTTTGTTCTCCGCCGTCACTCGATAGGCACCTGCGGGAGTCCGCTGGCCGTTGGAGCAGAATTCAATCGCTTCAGCACCTGCGTTACCCCGGCCCGGCTGACACCGAGATAGCGAGCGAGAGTAGCCCGGTTCTCGAAATGGCCGGAGTCGAGCAGCGACTCGCAATAACGTGCCAGTTTGACCGGATCGCGGGCTTGCTTGGGAGTGCCCGAAACTGCCCGTTCAGGTTCGATGGAACTGTTTCAAGAGATGGCCTCAATGACGGCCGCTCGACGTAACCTCTTGAATCGTAAGCTTCCGCGTTCAATGAATCCTGGTCTGAGTTGAGTACGCCTCGGGGATAAGTCTTGACCATCTATGCGAACCGGAGACACTTAACAATCTGACATGGAAACCTGCTTCGGTCGATGTGTCCTCCGCGCCGAACACTACGGCACGAACTTACGCAGGTGTGTCCGACGAATGGCACTAGCTTAAGCCCAATACCGTTCAACGCAGGACTACAATCGATCGCCGTAAATCCTTGTTTGGCTGAGGGCAAGCTCGATCTTTAGGCCGTTTCTTGGGCCATTTGCTCATCTTCCGCCGTATCACACGAGGATTCACTCGATCCCGTCGTTGCTCCAGCCTTTCCGCGCTGATTTCTGCGAGTAGATCCTGGTACCACCGTCGTTGCCCGCACGGGCTTTGCGGCACTCCCGGCAAACGACAGCGTAAGATCTTCAGCGTGTTGACAAACGATAGGCTCCGGGGCGCAACTTCCACTCCCTCGGCCGCTTCGAAGATCAACTTTCGCACCACATAGTGAGCCAGGGCCAAACCATAGATCTCCTGCACCACCCCGGCCGGCGTCTTACTCCGCAGCACCGGCCTTTCCCGTTCGTGAGTCTTTAATTCATCAATGGCCAGTTCTTCTTCCCAACGCTCATGGTAAAGAACAATCAAAGTCTTGGCGGGGTCCAGCCGAGGATCCAATAAGGTCGTTAACAGCCGGTGCCGCTCGTTCGCTCCGGGGCGATGGGGATCATTGAACCGGTACTCGATAATGCGGACCAAAATGCCGCCTTGGTCATGGTCACGATACCAACTGGCTCGGTACAGTTTGGCCAGGCAGGAGCCATCGCGAAAGCGGTGAATCGGCCGAAAAACCAGCGATTTCTTAACGCGGACCAGTAGCTGCGCCTGCTGTTTCATGACCGTGGTGACATTGCGGTAGCTGAGGAAGTTGCGATCACACAGCAGCAACATTCCCTTGGTCAAGAACCGCAGCAGGTACTGAGCCATGGCGCTTTCCCCGCGGCATATCGGCTTGATTAGAAAACGCCACAGCACATGCGTTCCTGTTTCGCACAGAGCCAAGATGCGTGCCTGGGGGAAAGCCCCGGCGGTTCGTCCGCCTTTTGGTTTGCCGAAGAGCCGAGTCAGTTCCGCAGTATCGGGCAGATCGACGACGAAGCCATCCACCGCCATCAAACGCATGTCGCGGTAAAAGGCCTGTGCCGTCTTCGGTCCGGCCAGCAAACACACCACCGCTTCATAAAGCAGCCGAAACGGAGCGATCCCCAAACGCTGGCGTGCTTCGGTGAACGTCGGGCGGCCAGGCGTCCCTCCTGGCTGAAAAGGCCGAAGCCAGCGAAAGATCTGGCGATAACTACTGGAGGAAAAGAGCCCTAAACCGATAACGAACCAGACCATGAACCACTTGGCCAGGCGGCTACAATAGGCGGTTTGGCCGACTCGTTTAAGGATCGACCGGATAGTAGAAGCTGGTATGATGCGTTTGAGGCCCCGCAGACGATCTTGCGTTGGCTGTTCTTGGGCGATCGCGGCGACTTCTTGATGGATTCCAAGCATCGTAGCCTCCTGTTGGGATGAGAGTTGTAGCTAACTTCATCTTGGCAGGAGGCTCGATTTTCAGCTGCGCCAATTGAACGGTATTGAGCTTAAGCCAGAGGCGTTGCAAATGTCCGCTTGAACCGAGTTTTGCAATACCACACCGCTCGCTGACATCGCTTTGCTCAGCGCCCCTCAAGGATCGGCATTTCCCTTCCAGTTTTTTCAAGTTTGGCACGCGATCAGCTGTATAGAGATCCGGTAGCCGCTACAGGCTCTTTTGCCGCCATTCTGGCAGCTGGCTGTTCCGGAGCATCGCATTCTCCGCTTTTGCCGACAGGCATTGGCTGAGCAAGAGACTTGACGCTTGGAGTATTTCAAGGTCCTACGCCCACTCCTCGCGCGTCTCCATGACGCCGGTACACAAAGCGATCGTCCGGGTAACTGCAACGTCAAGCGCCCGCGCGGTCATTTTAACGCAAGATAGGCAGTTACAACCCGAGACAATATGGAAGGTGACTCAATGACGAACCTAGAGACGGTCCGCGCCCGTTTCGCGCAACACGGGGCTTCCCTTTGCGAATGTTTTGACCGAAGCCAACATCCTCGACGTCCTCAACGACCATGGCATCAAGTATCGCGACCGTGTGTTCAACCCCGTTACGACCATCTGGGGCTTCCTCAGCCAAGTGCTCAGCGACGACCACAGCTGCCGCCACGCGGTGACCCGGGTCATCGCGCACCAGGCGGCCAGCGGTGCCCGGGTCTGCTCGCCCAACACCGCCAGTTACTGCAACGCCCGGGGTCGCCTCCACGCGGACGTGCTCCGCACCCTGACGAAGCAAACGGCCCAGGAATTACAGGCCAGCGCCGCGCAGGAGTGGAAGTGGAATGGGCGGAATGTTTTCATCGCGGACGGCTCGCACGTCTCCATGCCAGACACACCCCAGAACCAAGCGAGCTACCCACAGCCGGAGGCGCAGCGGCCGGGCATCGGCTTCCCGTTGGCTAGGCTCACCGTGCTGCTGTCGCTGGCGACAGGGGCCTGCCACGACCTGGCCATGGCGCCTTACGCAGGCAAAGGCACGGGTGAAACCAACCTATTACGGCAGATGTACGACACCCTCAAGCCTGGTGATGTGGTCCTGGCCGACGCCCTGTTCGACGATTACTTCATCGCTTGTGAGCTGCGCCAGCGTGGTATCGAACTGGTCGCCCGGGCCCAGTACCAACGGGTGGGAACCCAGATGGTACAGCGCAGGCCGGACGGCGACGTGATCGTCTGGCAACGACCGAACAAGCCGCACGGCATGGCGGGGGAGCAATACCGCACGTACCCCAAGACCCTGCGGATGCGTCAGGTGAGCGTCGATGCGCGGAACAAGGACAACCGTGTCGAACAGTTCAAGGTCATCACCACCATCCTGGACGCATCGATCGACGGCACGCAGATCGGCGACCTGTATGAGCGGCGGTGGGACGGGGAAGTCGACATCCGATCCATCAAATCAACAATGAAGATGGACGTGCTGCGGTGCAAGACGCCAGAGATGGTGCGCAAGGAGATCTGGGCGCACCTGCTGGCGTACAACCTGCTCCGCACGGTAATGGCCGTCGCCGCGGAGAAGAACGGCATCGAGCCACGCCAGGTGAGCTTCAAGGGAGCCAAGCAAGCTGTCGCGGCGTTTGCCCCGAAAATCGAGGCGGCAGGGTTGGAGGAGCGGGCGGCGCTGATCGACGCCATGCTGACGACCATTGCGTACCACCGCGTCGGCAATCGCCCCGGGCGTTGGGAGCCGCGGGCGCGGAAGCGTCGGCCCAAGCCCGGGGTCCGCCTGATGCAGTCCCGAGCCACAGTCAAGCTGATGCAGAATCGCTCGAAATACTATTAAGCTAGTGCCATTCGTGTGTCCGACCGACGCGCGCAAGGTTGGGAGGAGAGGCGCAGAAAGTCGCACATTACAAGCCGGAGAAACTGCGCTATCCGGCCATGTCGCTGGATGCATTCACGGCCGAGATGTTCTTCCTGCCCGAGGACGAAGTCTGGAAACAGCCAGCCGGGGCATACCGGAGGCGCGGTGGGGGCCGACCTAGCGGGGCAGCCAGACCGCGAATGGCAAGTCCGCCTGACGCGAGATGGGAAGCAAGTGCGGCGTCTGGTCGTGGCCAGCAACTCCCATCGCGGCAGAAGCATTGCCGATCGCCTGCCAGCAGGTGAGGGCACGCGGGGATGCGCCGCGTCTGGCAGATGACCAGCTTTTCGCACCATTGACGAGGAAGTTGGTGAACAACCCGCCCGATTTCGACATCCCGATTGCGCTCTGGCCTCAATGGCAACCGAGCATGACGCATCGATCCGTAGCAGCGCCTGCCACGCACTGATCGAAGTATGCCCGGTATTCTGCACTGCGATCACGCCCTTCCGTCAACAGGCGCGCTCTCTCAGCCATTTCAATGGCGTTGATTTCATCAAGCTGATCGCCGCATGCATCGACGACCATGGTGAATCTGCACCGAAGTCGCACAGTCACCGAATCGAGCAAGATGGGTTCGTTCGGGGCAAGCAGGATCGTCATGTGCCGACCGACGTACCCACCATGGCCGGTAAAGAAGAGGAAAACGTAATCCGCACCGTTCGCTCGGTCAATCATCTCCACCAGTTTCACGATGGACGGGCAGGAGACCGAATCGAGTTCACCACGGTCCCACGCACCACCGAGAGACGACATGAGGAATTCGGTGACATTGTTGATATCCAAATGACTTCCGAGGATCGGCTTGTCCTTGTCGGCCTTGCCAGAGTCGATCAGCAGCGCATGACGCTTCATGGCGTGTTCCTTTGTAGTTCGCCCATTGCTCACCTACCTAGCGAACGCTCTACTCGGGCCGCTAGGCCCTGTGCAATAATCCAGCTACGGTCCTTCGCGGTCCGCCACCGCAAGGGCATTTTAAGGTTCGCGGGCCAGAGCGCCTACAGCTCCTCCTCCTTCATCGGCTCGAGAATCACGATCTGGATGTCGAGGGTCCGGTGTTCGGGCAAGACCTTGAACAGTTCGCCCATGATGACTTCTGCGGTGAAATCCTTCTTGATGGCACCTGCTGGAATCAGGATCTCCCGAGGAACGCGACCCCATCGCCGCAACTTCCTTCGCTCATCGTCGGAAAATTCGGCCTTGAGGTGTTCGACCGATGGCGGCTTCGGCGCGGAGACGCCGGCAATGTTCAGGGTCTCAGGGGGAGCGCCAGTGTATTCTGGCTCCGCGGGATCGTAGGACTTGACCAGCGGTCCCTCGTCCTGGTGGATCTCCCGCGCGGCCGCCTGCTGCAAGAAGTCGATCAGGTCATCCCGGTTGACCAACTCGGCCACCGCGCTACCGTCCTCGTTTGACCGTAACCGAACCTGCAGGTCCATCTTGAATCCCTTCCTCGCATCACCCCGTGATTCAGACCGGGGTACGCGCCGGCACCATCACTCTACCCTCAATTTTACCTTGTAACCGCCGGCCTCACCAGTCGTGCCTGCAGGCCAGGTCCCGGCACGCCAGCTCGGGCGAGCCCGGCCTCCAGTTGGTCCTCGCCCGCGAACCACTGCTCGACGTCGTGGCCGTGCGCTTCGTTCGCCTTTTTCCACAGGTAGTAGGCGGCGACGGCGATCTCCTCCTCGATCGGCGTCCGGCCGCGGTAGTACTTCTTGGGCCAGCCGTGCACGGAGTAGTCGCGGTAACTGCCCTCGTAGCGGACGCGCGGAAGACCAGGTGGTACATCAGGACGGTCACCGCGTCGCACAGGTCGACGAGCTGCTGGATGTCGTCCGAGCCGGGCGTGACGCCGTAGGCCGACGTGTGCCGCAGGTCGCTGGCCGGGGTTCCCGCTTCGGTCTGACACGCCTCGTCAGGTTTCTCCCTAACTCGAGAGCGACTGGGGCGCCAGATATAGGCCTTTTACTGGGGGCAATTCAGCGAATAAGGACCGGAGCCTCCCTCCGAGCTCCGCTTCCAAACACTCTTATCGGGTATGCTTTAGTAGAAACTTGGCAACATTAGCACCCCACGGACAATCCGGTCCGACCTTGGCTACCAGTGAGGAGTTTTCGGAAAGACTCTTGACAGACTCTCCCGCGAGTGGCCGAAATCCTGCGAAGTTGCCAATTCTCAGAGAATGTTTGTCAGGACCATTTCATTGCGCTACCGTCCGGTCGCTTGCTCACGTTCTACGCGTTACTGAAGCTACAAGTTGACGAACATGGCGAAGCAACTCGAACGATCGTTTCCTGCTGCCTACGAAATGCTTACCTATACCCTTCCGCTGAGGATACTACGGCACAAATACCGAAGCATGTTCTGCAAGCCAAGCCTTGATCTCCGTCTGCGACTCGAATTCCACTACGTTGATATGGTCGATGGTCGGCTCGCCTTGTGTAGCCCGGCGTAACTCGTCTTCATCCATCTCCCGCACCCAAACAATGCGATGCCGGGCCAGGCCCCGGTCCGTCAGGTTGACAGACTCGTTTACGAGCACGTCAAGATTGCTGCCCCGGATGAGCACGAGTGTGACGACATCGCCGGTGAATTTTAGAAGCAGACCGACAGAAGGGTTGAACCGTATAGGACCAAGCCAGCTATAGGGAAAGAAGTCGCTATTGCCGTTTCGGTAGCGTAGTTGAAGTGTAACGGCTCGGTCGCGCACGCCGCGCACATAGCCGAAGGCAGGGCAAGAGTCTTCGACAAGTTCGTTATCTGCATTGGGTGTGTCGCCGTTCGCCCAATTACTGTGCCCTTTAGCCCCGGCAGGACTTTTCAGAAAATCCAGATGGTTGCCTCGATTATCGCTCATGAAATCTCTCCCGTTTCGATTCCAGACTGAGATTGGGCACGACCTGCGTGCGTTCATGCAACTGGGCGAAATTATCAACCCGCCGCCTGAATGCAAGATGTTTGTAGAGACGCTGCCGCACCGAAAGTTTCGGCGGACAGGCTTCGGCGAATTCCGTGGCCGAGAGCGGTTCATCGGGACGCGCCACCGCCTCTCGCAATGCTTTCTTGTCATCGACGAAGAGGAGCGCCTGCTCTCTTCCCCTGGAGACCGACACATATATTTGCCGACGATTGGAGGCACCGAACGATTGCGCGGACTGACCGATCAGGACTTTGTCGACGGTCCGCGCCTGGCTGGTGTGGCTGGTTACGACGTAACCAAGTGCCACATGGCCAAACTCACGGTCGATGACCCAATTATGGTCTATGACCATATCCCCTTGTTGGGTAAAGCCTTTGACGGTGTAGAGCGCACCATTTTCGAGCCGGTGTTTGCCGTCCTTGGTCTTGCCTCCGGCAGTGATGCGGATTCGATCACCCGAAGCGACGTGAAGCGTTACGGGCCGGTAAACCTCGAATCGATCGGGGTTATCCAAACGAAGGTCGTTGGGATCGGTGACGATCACTCGGGAACCGATCTTCTGACCGGGCGCGTTCTGATGGAACTGGAGCATATCGAAGACCTCGAACTGTGCGACGTCGGCTTTCTGCGCATCGGTGAAATGGGCCGGCCTCCAGGCATCGAGCGTGCGTTCCTCACCGAGCTTCCCTGCCTTTTTCAAAATGTCCCGAATGCTTTGGGTGATCAGAGCCCCTTCGGCGTGCGTCGGACTTACCACCAATGCGGATTTGGTTTCGCCATTTTTCTTCCTCTCCTGGACAGCCGCGATATAGGCCGATGCCAGCTCTTTGTAGCGTTCTTTATCGGAGACCTCTTTGATCCAGCCCAGTCGCTCCAGCTCATTAAGCCCGTCGTCGATGCGGTTTTCACTGAGGGCAAGGGTCGCGGTTCGGTAGTCGCCCGTCTGGCGCATGATCTCTGATACCTCGGCGACCGGCAGCCCGGCTTTGTCTTCGAGGAGTTTCAGCGGCTCCCCGGCCAATACCGCTCGATGCTGACGGCGATCGCCCACGAGTAGAATTCGAGCGTTTAGCTGTCCCGCGGTCTCGAACAGGCGCAGCATGTCCCGCGTTGACATCATGCTCGCTTCATCGACGAGTATTACGCCATTGCGGGCCGATTCCTGCATTCGTCTATCCAAATGGAACCGTGCCAGCGTATCGGCTTTGGCAAATCCAGCCTCATCGCGAAGCACGCCCCGACTTGCCGCGGCGCTTGGGGCCAAGGCAACCAACGGAACCCCGGCCTCCTGAAGGGCCAAGCCTAATTCCCGTTCGAGCGTGGTTTTACCCGTGCCCGCAGCACCCCGGATGATAGTCACGCGATCGCGAGAAGCCAGCACATGGCGTAAGGCTGCCACCTGTCCGACGTTCAGGTCGGTTCGAGTCATGGTGCGATCAGCATTGCCCAAGGGACGATATTTTCCCCTCCCGCCCACGGCATAGGCAATGAGTTTGGATTCCGCCGTGAGCATGTCGCGAACCGTCGCCATCATGTCGCCGGCAAATTCACCACGGATCAGCGGGCGGCGCTGCAGTTCCTGTTTAACCGCTTCGACCGTGGTCGAGCCCATGCCTCGTTTCAATGCTTCCGTCAGCAGTTTCCGTTCTGGAACCACCGATTCACGAGTGAAACTATGGTCGATGGCATAGTCAGGGCAATCGCATCTAAACGCCTGTTCATTATTGGCTGTTCAGTTGTCAGGGACAAGGTTACTGCGAATGATTCTGGTGGAACGTACCCGTTTCACGGAGGAAAAGACTCATGGCGCAGACCCAAGCAACCCCCTTTCTTGCCGCTTTTGCCCAGTTGCAGGATCCACGCATCAACCGTACCAAGCATCACCGACTGCTGGACATCCTCTTCATCGCCCTGTGCGCTGTCGTCAGCGGCGCCAACGATTGCGTGGCCATGGAAAAGTTCGCCAAGAGCAAGCGCGTCTGGCTCGAAAAATTCCTGGATCTGCCCGACCGCGTGCCGTCGCATGACACCTTCGCTCGTGTGTTCGCCGCCCTGGATGGCAAAGCCTTTGTCGAGTGTTTTCTGAGCTGGGTGACCAGCCTCGAACGGAGTACGTCCGGCCAGGTGGTGGCCATCGACGGCAAGACGGCTCGTGCGACGTTGGATCGAGCCAAGAGCAAGCATCCGCTTCATGTCGTTAGCGCCTGGGCCACGGAGAACCAATTGCTTTTGGGTCAGGAAGTGGTCGATGACAAATCCAATGAGATCACAGCGATTCCTAAACTGTTGGAGGTGTTGGAATTGACGGGAGCGATTGTGACTTTGGATGCCATGGGATGTCAGAAAGAGATTGCCAGCAAGATACGAGAAAAGGGAGCCGATTATGTGCTGGCGGTGAAAGGGAATCAGGAGCATTTGGAGCAGGACATCGTGGAGGCGTTTGCCGCCGTGGACGAGGGTCGTAGCACGGCAACGGTGCAAACGCACACGGAGCAGGACAAGGGGCACGGTCGCTTGGAAACGCGCTGGACGCAGACGATGGCGGTACCCAAGACGTTGCGTCATCAGGAGGATTGGCGGGATCTGGTGAGCATCGCCCGTTGCACGCGTAGCTACCAGGAGGGTGGAGTGGAGAAGTCGGAGGTGCGTTATTTTATAAGCAGCCTGCAACCCAAGGCGAAGCAGATGGCGGGAGCGATACGGAGTCATTGGGGAGTGGAGAATGGCTTGCATTGGGTGTTGGACATGTATTTTGCGGAGGATCGCAATCGTGCTCGGACGGGCCATGCGGCAGGGAACCTGGCGTTGTTACGACGCTGGGTCATCTCGTTATTGCGGCAGGACGAATCGACCAAAGGCGGCATCGAGAAGAAGCGCTTGCAAGCAGGCTGGAACGACGAAACGCGCGAGGCCATTCTTGGCCTTTTTATGGGGGATTAGATGCGATTGCCCTGATGGCATAGTCCACCGCCAGCCTCTCACCTCGGCGTGGGCGGACATGCGGAATTTCCCGGCGGTGAATAGCGGCCAAAGCCTGCCGTTCGGCTTGCGTCAGGCGGCTATCCCACTCACGCCGTAGTTGATTCCAGCTCAGGTCCTTGTTCTTGGTCTCGCGCGATTCGGCTCCCAAACCGTCCTTGAGCTTGGGGTCGGTGATACCACGTTCGGCTGCAAGCGCTTCGATGAGGCTGGTACGCCGTGAGAAGCGTTTGAGGGTCCCGGCCGTCACTCCGGCGAGCTCGAAATCATCGCGTTTGCGTTCAATGGCAAAGCCTAAATCCTGTAACTTGTTAGCAAGCCGCATCCGAAAGGCGGCCTGAAAGTAGGGTGCATCGCGTTTCAATTCGCGGAACTGTCCAGCCTTCCAGCGAGATTCCTCCGGATCATAAGTGGAGTTCATCGCGAATACATGCGCATGGAGTTGTGGATCCGGCACGCCACCCACCGGCCGCGAGGTGGTATGGATAAATTCCGCCCACACCATATTGCCTGTTAGGCGATTTTCATCGCGTCCTTTCGTCCGCACGCGGGTTTTCATTTCTGATTCAATGTCTCGCATCGTTTCATCGACGGCGCTGCGAAATGCCGTGAGCAGTTCCTCATCACCGCTCAAGGTGTATAGCAAAGACACTGATTTCGGCACCGAGAAAGTGAAATCATAGCCAACCGTTCGATCCGAGCGGGTTCGAACTGTGAGTGGACCACCCGTGACCGGATGGAGATTGTCGCATAGTCGCTCGAAGGCATCCTTGCTCACAACGCCTTGGAGTCCGAGCATCTGCGCCCCCTTCCCTCCCCAGGAGCCGATAATCTCCTGGCCTTCGCTCAAATAATCAGCACTGGCATAATATACCTTGGCCGCTTTAGCACTTTCTTGTTGAGTGATGCGAAGCATGGGGGATTATACGCATCCGACCTACGACAAAACGTGGCGATCCCACAAAAGTGACTTCCATAATCGCGGCAAAAATTGGCTTAATGAGGCAAAAAATGTGCCATCGTTCTCAGGTGCTTGCCCAGGGATGGTTGGTTGGCGTGACTCCTCATGAACGCGAAGCCGGTCAGGATGGCGAAGCGTCTATGAGGAGGAAGTGACAGAACTCGATCCCGTTCAAAAAGAAATTGCGAGTCCCTTTTTTTCCCATTAGATGTTTTCGGGATATTGATACCATGATGGTTCCCGACGATGGCACGTAAGCCCCCTTCGATACAACGCTTATTCGACTTTTCTCGCCCGTCCGACGAGTCATCCGCTTCGGAAGAACCTGTACCCAGTCCAGCCGAGGGAGGCAACGATGCTATACAAGACAATGGTTTTGGAAATACTCAAGGATCGACCACATTATTACGAGCAGCTACGCCAGCAGAGGATGGTACTCAAAACAATGGAGATGTACGCCCTCGAATTGAAGGAGAGCCACGAAGCGTGGAAGGAGCAATTGGCACAGGCGAATCCGGACAGCAGCGAAATGTTGATCGCGAGTCAAGCCCTGGAGATCGCGCTCAAGGAACTGGAGAATCGTTTGCCCTCCGCTTTGCCACAGGAAGAGAACGAGCTGCTATAACTCGAAACCGCGACGACTACCAGCCACAGTCGCACGCCGCCCGGGTCAGGACATCGCGCGGCCAGAAATATCTTTGCTTTGACTCCCCTCTTCCCGCGAATACGGACACTGCCGCTTCCAGCGATTCCCCTCTGCCGTCGGCTCCGACCGGGACCTTTTGCGACGGCTCTGTAATCAGCCCGCCGGGCCGGGCAAGCGGAAATCCGGTTCCCCCTGAAGGTCCCCCCCAAATTTCCGCTGGCCCGGTCGCTGCGCGAGCGGAGCCCCGGACTAGTGCTGATTCTCAAGCGTGCCGTCAGGCCCCGATTTCGGAGCCGTTCACGTCAAGCGAAGGGAATCACGCCATGAATGGCACTCAATTAAGCCTACCCCTTACCACGAGTTCGGGAGAAAAAGCCAAAGCCAGGGACCTTCTGGACGCCATCCGCGTTTTGCAACGGATCGAAGGCGCGCAACGCCAAGCCAGTCAAGACGAACGTCAGATTCTTTCGCGCTTCCCCGGATTCGGCCCGGTCGCTCTCTCCATCTTCCCCGATCCCATTACCGACTCATACAAGGATGCGGGTTGGAAAATCCTCGGCCATGCCTTGAAATCCTTACTCACGTCTGTCGAATACGATTCCGCCAAACGTACCACGTTCAATGCCTTTTACACTTCACCGGTGGTTATTAACGCCATGCACGCGGCGATCTGCCGTCTTGGCATCCCTGCCGGATCGACCATCTTGGAACCGGGTTGCGGCACGGGAAGGTTCATCAACGCTGATTTTCGATTCATCGGCGTTGAGATGGATTCCATCTCCGGCCGGATTGCCCGCGCCTTGCATCCACAAGCCAACATTCGCATCGAGAATTTTCGCGACACCCGCTTGCCCGTGCTGGATGCGGTGATCGGCAACGTGCCCTTCGCCGATGTAAAAATGGACCATCGCGGGCAGAAATTTTCGCTGCACGACTATTTCTTCGCCAAGTCGGTGGATAGCCTGAAGCCCGGCGGTGTCCTCGCCCTGATCACATCGCATTTCACGCTCGATAAGCAAAACGCCGCCATACGGGAATATCTCGCCGAACGTGCGGATTTCCTTGGGGCCATCCGTCTACCATCGGATGCCTTCAAGAGCGAAGGCACCAGCGTCGTGACTGACATCGTATGTCTGCGGAAGCGGCCACCGGGTCAGGAATCACAGCACGTCGATCCCGAATGGTTACAAATCGCACCGATAGCCATTGAAGGGACCGACTTTCCCATCAATCGCTACTTCGTGAATCATCCCTTATGTGGTGGACCACATAAGGGATGTTATGTGGCGTAGTTGCTAATGTGGCTGGCCAGGTTCCAAGTCGGTCGTTTTCAGCTCTTTTCTCTTTGTCTCACAACATAAGCAGTTGTTAATCCTTGTCAGATTTATCGGTTGCCTCCTTACCTCAAGGGAGGACCGACTATGTTCGATCGACTTTTCCAAAAGCCTCGTGTCATCGCGCGATATCGGGACGGGCCACTCGCTGAGGAACGTCGGCGTTACCTCGTTCACTGCGCCGAACAACAAATGGCTCGGGCGACGTTGCGGGAGATTGCCAGTTACACCCTCGCCATCACTAAAGCCTTGCGGCTGGCCGAGCGGCCCGGCGAACTCATCGCCCCAGTGGAGATCAAAGCCGCGGCGGACCGCTGGGCTCGTCGCCGCTCTCCTCAGTGTTCGTCGCCAACTGTTTGTACGGCGTGGCGACTGTTCACCCGATTCGCCACGCGATGGCTTTCCTTCCTCGGCTGGCTTCAGCCTGCGATTGCAACCCCTCAGCCATACGCCGAGCAGGTCACCAAATTCGTTGACTATATGCGTCAAGAACGTGGTCTATCACCTCGGACCATCGAGGTCTGCTGCTATGTGGTTCGTCGGTTCCTGACCCGACTCGTTGAGGCCGGTTTGCATCTCGACATTGTGACCATTGCTCAGGTTGATGACATCTTGGCGCGGCAGATTCATGATGCCAGCTATACACGGGTTACCGTTCGGGGCATTGTTGGGCGACTGCCGCGTTCTTCCGGTACGCGGAAGCGCATACCTGGTGCCGCCCGGGACTAGCGGCGGGCCTCTTGGCCCCGCGGGTGTCCCGCGACGAGTCTATCGCGATCGGCCCCTCCTGGGAGGACGTGAAGCGGCTGCTCGTGGTGACGCAAGGGGATCGGCCCGCCGACATCCGCGCCCGGGGCGCACTGATGCTGCTGGCCGTCTACGGCCTCCGGGTCGGGGAGGTTGTCGGCTTGTGCCTGGAGGACTTCGATTGGGAGCGCGAGGTGCTCACCGTCCGGCACGGCAAACGACTCCGACCGCGGATCTACCCGTTGTGCCGAGCCGTCGGCGACGCCGTCCTCCATTACCTGCGGGAGGTGCGTCCCCGGTCGGCCCGGCGGGAGATCTTCCTCAACCTGCGTGCGCCATTCGGGCCGCTGAGCTGCTGCCTGCTGGGCCACCTGGTCAGGCAGCGGTTACGCGCCCTGGGCGTGACGTTGCCGCACTACGGCCCGCACGCCCTCCGCCACGCCTGCGCCACCCATTTGCTGGAGCAGGGGCTGTCGCTGAAGGAGATTGGCGACCACCTCGGGCACGCGGACCCCGAGACGACTCGCCTCTACGCCAAAGTCGATCGGGCCGGACTGCGGGCCGTCGGGGATTTCGACCTGGAGGGCTTGCTATGAACATCGGCGAACTCGTCACACACTACGTTGCCTTTCGCCGGACGCTCGGTGAGAAGTGCCAGACCATCGAGAGCATTCTCCGCGCGTTCTGCCAGGCGGCTGGGCCACAGGTGCCCGTCGCCCACATCGAGGTTGCGACCGTGTCCGCATTCCTCGACGGCCGCGGCCCGGTCACGAGCGGCTGGTTCGGTCGGTATCGCGCGCTCAAGGGATTCTTCCGTTTCGCGATCAGTCGCGGGCATCTCACCGAGGCTCCGCTGCCGAAAGCCCTCCCAAAGCCCCCGCCGCCGTTCGTCCCGTATGTCTACACCCGGGGCGAGATCCGCCGGTTGCTGGATGCAATCGGGCCGTCCCAAGACTACCGCACTCTGATCGAGCCGCACGCCCTTCGGGCGATTCTGCTGTTGCTATACGGGGCCGGCCTGCGCGTCGGCGAGGCGCTGACTCTGACCGTCGCGGACGTCGATCTATCGAACGCCCTGATCACCGTCCGGGACTCCAAGTTCTTCAAGTCCCGTCTGGTCCCGGTCGGGCCACAACTGGCTGGCGTGCTGACAGAATATGCCCGCCAGCAGGCAGCATCTCACGCTGGGAATGACCCAGGAAGTCGATTCTTCCTTGGCAAGCGTGGGGCCGCGATTCAGGTGCAGACGATGGACGGGACGTTCGAACGGCTCAGGGACCACGCGGGGATACGGCGGTCCGACGGCGCACGCTACCAGCCTCGGCTGCACGACCTGCGGCATAGCTTCGCCGTTCATCGCCTGGTCCGGTGGTATGAGCAAGGGGCGGACGTGCAACGGCTCCTGCACTACCTCTCGGTCTACCTGGGGCACGCCCACATTAGGCACACCCAGGTCTACCTCACCATGACACCGGATCTGCTACGGCAGGCCGGGGGGCGCTTCGAGCGGTACGCTCGTGTGGAGGACGATCATGCCTGATGCCTCTCTGCTGGGCCCGTGGGTTCGACGGTTCCTGATGGAGCACCTGGTCGGCGAGCGGAACCTCTCCCGAAACACGCAGAGGAGTTACCGCGACACCTTGCGGCTGCTGCTCCCGGACGTCGCCCAAGGTGCCCGCAAGCCGGTTGATCGCTTGGTTGTGACCGACCTATCGGCCGAACGTGTGCGCCAATTCCTGGGTGACCTAGAGGAGAAGCGGGGGTGCGCAATCGGAACACGGAACCAGCGACTGGCCGCGATCCACGCGCTGGCCCGATTCATCGGCCTGCACGCGCCAGAGCTGGTCGAATGGTGCGGGCACATGCGAGCGGTTCCCTTCAAAAAGGCCCCGACGTCGCTGGTCACGTACCTGGAGAAGGCGGAGATGGATGCCCTGCTGGCGGCGCCGGACCTGACAACGACTCAGGGCCGCCGGGACCACGCCCTCCTGCTGTTCTTGTACAACAGCGGCGCCCGAGCCGATGAAGCGGCGCAGGTGTTGATCAGCGACCTCCAACTGGGGCTGGAGCCGGAGCGTGACCCGTCGTCGGTGTCGATCCGCGGCAAAGGGAACAAGCCAAGGCGCTGCCCGCTGTGGGCGCGGACAGTGAGCGAATTGGCGGCGCTGGTTCGCGGCCGCGCCGACAAGGAGCGCGTCTTCCTGAACCGCCGTGGCGAGCCAATGACGCGTTTCGGCATCCACGCGGCGGTGGAGCGGCACGCGGCCAGTGCGTCGGAGAAAGTCCCCTCGGTAGCGACCAAGAGGGTGAGTCCGCACACCATACGCC
Source organism: uncultured Planctomycetaceae bacterium (assembly GCA_963790585.1). Lineage (GTDB taxonomy): Bacteria > Planctomycetota > Planctomycetia > Gemmatales > Gemmataceae > CAWBOY01. The sequence continues at coordinate 871,253 of CAWBOY010000006.1, read as the reverse complement.
ATACAACGGCAACGCACCTGCTCCGAGCGGGGGTGGACATCAACACCATCCGCGCCTGGCTGGGGCACGTGTCGCTGGCGACTACCAACGTCTACGCAGAGGTCGATTTAGAGATGAAGGCCAAGGCGTTGGCCAATTGCGAGGTGCAGGAAGAAGGAATACCACAGGAGCCCTGGCGCGCGGACAAGGGCCTGATGGAGTTCCTGAAGTCGCTCTAGGACAAAGGGACCACTGGCCGCCAGCGATCCGTTTGCCCCGCAGCCTAAACGGCTAGCTTCATAAATCGCTTCGCCAGCTGCGGCCCTTTGCCGTCATCCTCATGCTTGAAGAACACGAACGCATCCCGCCAGCCTTGTTCCTGTACGCGCTTCATCCACGCCTTGAGTTCGGTATCGCTGTAATCTGGCCGCCGTAAGCGCAGGTAGCCCCAATCCGTCACCGCCACAACTGGAACTTCAAGGTTGCCATCGGCGTCGGCGATGCACAGTGCCGCGCGATGATGGCGCAGTTGTCCAAAGACCTCATCGTCGAGCCACGAGGAGTGGCGGAACTCCAACGCCACGCGACACGACGACGGCAGCAACGCGAGAAACTCGCCCAAAGACGGCATGTCTTTCTTGAAGTTCGGCGGCAGTTGAAATAGCAGCGGTCCCAGGCGCTTTCCTAACTTGCTGGCGATGTCGAGAAAACCCGAAACGGAGTCGTTGGCGTCCTTGAGCCGCTTGATGTGCGTAATCTGTTCCGGCGCCTTGAGCACGAACTGGAAATCAGCGGGAACTGCGTCCGCCCATGTTTTCAGGACCGACGCCGTGGGCAAGCGACGAAACGTATAGTTGATCTCGACTGCTCGAAAATGCTCCCCATAGTAGCGTAGCATCTGTTTGGGCGGCAAGGCCTCGGGATAAAATGCACCCTTCCACTCCTTATACGAATAACCACTGGTGCCGACGTAGAGATCCATTGGTCGTTCCTACCACGATGAGGAAAGCATTGGACCGACCTGAGAAGGCCGCATCAGTCCGATTTATGTGCCATCCAACTCAATAAGTGTACGAGAATCTCGGCCGTTCAACAGGAAAACGAGCTGAACGCCACATTAGCGACTACGCCACATAACACCCGGAAATGGTCCTGGGTGAGTGGAGTCGAAAGGACACGCTCTACGGCGAAGGCTACAGCGTGCTCAGCAACGGCGATTTGGCCGAGCAGCTCCGCGAAGCTGTTCAGTTTTTGCCTGAATTTGCGAAGCACGATCCGCAGCAGGTTCCCCTTAAAGCCCGAGAGGCCGCCGCCGTCAGCCCCCCTCTCCAGCAATCCCACGTTACCGAGGGCAGTTTTTTCATCGCGGGCGATCGCCGCATCTTGCAAGTCATCGACGGCCAATCCGTCCCCGTTGTGTATGGGGGCGGTCAGCTCGTCGCTGGGCAGGGCCTTTTGGGTAAGCGCTTCGGCCATTTGATCGAGCTTCGCGATCATGCCCGGACGGTTCTACGCTCGCAAAACGAAGGCTGGCACGAATCCAAGCGCATCGAAGCGCGGCGGGACCTCAATTGGGCTTACGACCGATTCGTCTCAGCCTATGGCCCCATCAACAAGACCACTTTCGGTGAGACGAAAGACGGCAATCCCATCCGCCGGATGCCCAATCTGGTCAAGTTCCGCGAAGATCCCGACGCCATGCTGGTGATGTCGCTCGAAGATTACGACGAGGCGACGGGCAAGGCCAAGAAAGCCGCCATTATGCAAAAGGACGTGGTCGGAAAGCACCCGCCCATTACGCACGTCAATAACGCCGAGGAAGGTCTGCTGGTGTCGTTGAACCAGCGTGGCGAGGTCGATCTTTCCTTCATCTCAGAACTGTACGGTAAGCCCGAACAAAGGATCATCGACGAGCTTGGCGACCTGATCTACCACGACCCGGAATCAAACGCATGGCAAACCGCCGATGCGTATCTTTCGGGCAATGTCCGATCCAAGCTGGCGGCCGCTGAAAGAGCTCGGGTGAGCCGTAACGTCGAGGCGCTGCGAAAAGTGCAGCCGGAAGATGTGTTGCCCGGCGACATCGACGCCAACTTGGGCGCGCCCTGGATACCTGTAAGCGATATTCACGGTTTCGCGACGGAGATCTTTCAGGCGTCTGCGAACGCCATACAGATCGATCACCTTAAAAAAGACGCGGTCTGGAGCCTCATCGCCGATTACTCCGCTACGAACTCCGTACCCGCCACCGCTGACTTCGGAACGCCGCGCATCAATGGAACGACGCTGTTTGAACTGGCGCTCAACATGAAAACGCCGGTCATCTACGACACGATCATCAACGGTGATAAGGAGGACCGCGTCGTCAATCAAGAGGCGACACTGGCCGCGAAGGAGAAACAAAAACAGATCAAGGAAAAATTCCGTAGCTGGGTGTTCGCCGATCCCGAGCGGACGGAGCGGTTAGTACGGATATACAACGATACCTATAACAATCTTCGCCCACGGCTCTTCGACGGTAGCCATCTTGATTTTCCCGGGATGAGCGAGGCGTTCAAGCTCCGGCAGCACCAGAAAGATGCGGTCTGGCGCGGCATGAGTGGTGGCAATACTTTGCTGGCCCACGTTGTCGGCGCCGGGAAGTCCTCCGTCATGGCCGCAACGGCCATGAAACTGAAACAGGCCGGGCTGCGGAAGAAACCGCTTATCGCCGTGCCCAACCACCTTCTTGAACAGTTCGCCCGCGAGTTTCAGCAGGTCTACCCTAACGCCAAGCTACTCGTAGCGGGCAAAGACGACTTCACCAAAGAGCGACGCAAGCATTTGACGGCTAAAATCGCTTCCGGTGATTGGGACGCCATTATCGTGACGCATTCTTCTTTCGAGCGCATCGGCATGTCGCGGGACTATCAAGAGAAATTCCTACGCGAGCAAATCGAGGAGTACGATCGCCTGCTGCTTGAACACGCAGCTACCAAAGGCACGAGCCGCAACATCATCAAGTCGATCGAAAAACAGAAAGTAGCCCGCTCCGAGCGGCTCAAAAACCTGCTTGCCGAAGACAAGAAAGACGATGGACTGGTCTTTGACGAACTCGGCGCTGACCAACTATTTATCGATGAATTCCAGTATTTTAAGAATCTTGAGGCTCCAACGAAAATGGATCGGGTCGCCGGTATTCAGTCCGGTGGCTCCGAGCGGGCCTTCGATATGTACATGAAGGCCCGCTACCTTCACGAACGTCATCCCGGCCACGGTTTGATAGCCGCCACCGGCACGCCGATCAGCAACAGCCTCTGTGAGATGTACACTTTGCAACGCTACCTCGATCCCGATGGCCTCAAGAGCCGAGGCATCGACCATTTCGACGCCTGGGCCGCTACCTTCGGCGAAGTCGTCGATACGATGGAGATCTCCCCTGATGGCAAAACACTGAAGCCGCGCAGCCGATTCTCCAAGTTCGTCAATCTCCCGGAACTTCAGCAGATGTTTCGTAGTTTTGCTGACGTGCAAACGGCGGAAATGTTGAATTTGCCCCGTCCCCGCTTGGAAACCGGCAAACCGATTGTCGTTTCCTGCCCGATGTCGGACGAACAAGACGCTCTTCAACAGGACTTGGTTGTTCGTTACGAAAAGATCCGATCGCAAAAGGTCGATCCGCGTTTGGACAACGCCCTGGCGATCACGACGGATGGAAGGAAACTGGCTCTTGACGCCCGGATGCTGTCACCCTCGGCGGCGGATTTCAGGGGCTCGAAGATGGAAGCCATGATCGACCGAGTAATCGAAAGATGGGAACGCACCGCCGACAAACGCGGCACGCAGATGATCTTCCTCGATATGGGTGTTAATCCCACACCCTGGGGATATTCAGCCTACGAGGAGATAATCGAGAAGCTGACAGCCCGTGGCATCCCTCGCTTTCAGATCGCCACCATCGGCGATGCGGATTCCGATGCCAAGAAGCGATCTCTGTTTGAGAAGGTTCGCAACGGCCAAGTTCGGGTGTTGATTGGCAGCACCACGAAAATGGGGACTGGCACGAACGTACAGAAGCTCTTGTCGGCACTGCACGAGCTCGATGCACCCTGGAAACCGGCTGAGGTAGAACAACGCGAAGGCCGCATCCTCCGCCAAGGTAATGAAAACGAAGAAGTTGCCATCTATCGTTATGTGACCAAGGAATCCTTTGATTCGTTTATGTGGCAGGCATTAGAGACGAAAGCGCGGTTCATCGGTCAAATTATGAGCGGCGAAAGCGGCGTTCGGCGCGCTGACGACATCGGCAGCCAAGAGTTGTCTTTTGCCGAGGTTAAGGCGATTGCTTCCGGCAATCCCGCCGTGCTCACGCTCGCCGAAACCGATGCCGAACTCCAGCGTCTCGCCATCCTGAAAAAGAGCCATGTTGATCAGCAATACATCGCTCGCCTCAATGTGCGTGATCTCCCCGCCACCATCAAGCGGCTTTCAGATCGGCTGATCGGCCTCACCGCTGACACCGAGACCTTAAGAACGAACGCCAAAGAGCCGGTTATGATCGGCTCACGTTATGACGTGATCGAAGCGCTTACCGAAAAACTGAACGCCATGCCGTTGGTCGTGCAGGTAAGGAGGGTTCCGCTGGGTGCTTACCGTGGTTTGCGTTTTGGCATGGTGCTGAATCCGGAATACAGGCCCGAAATATACCTGGAAGGCAATGTGGTCAGGCAAGACAGTTTGTCCCGCGATCATGCGGGACCGAGGGCGGTTCTGAATGCCGTTGAGCGATTGGCCGGCGGATATATCGTGGAATGCGCCCGCGTGAAACAGGACTTGGAGATCGCTGAGAACCAGCACCGGGATTATCAAGCCCGCTTGGGCCAATCATTCGCACATGAGAATTATATGACCGAGTTGGCAAAGTTACGGGATCAACTCAAGATCGGCCTGTCCGGTGTTGAGGGCGAAGTGAGCGTTCCCGAGCTGGCCGAGCGGATCAAAGCATTAAGGGCCGGGAATACCATCGAAGCCGCGAGTTCGGAACGTAGCGTGAAGAAGCTGTCCGCCGAGGAGCCGGTAACCGCCAGGATTCTGCGGAGAGCGGAAGCCGTAGTTGCCGATCAAGCCGAAGCCACTTGGCAGGACATGATTGCCGAAGAGCCAAGACGGGTCGCCGGGTTGGGATAGGCGTTGTTCACGATTTCCTGCTCGCCGAGGGCATGCAGATCGGGCAGGTGAGTGATCGATTTGGCTGTCCCGTGTTGTGACTTGCCGGAGTCGCCGTTGGTTGCTTGGCGGAGGCTTGATCGGTTCGAGGTTGTTCAAACACCGTGACACTCCGTTTCCAATTACGGGAATGTCATGCGAAAACTGCACAGCAATGGGTCAACTGCTCCGGCCGGCCGCAACAATCGCCTCAACGACCTGCTCATAAATCTCAGGCTTATAATGCCTCAGCGTATTCATGGCCGCCGCTATAGCCTCAGCCGGGAAGAACTGGGGAAATGCCAATGCGACCACAGACCAATCCGCATCTTCCTCAAACCATCTCCCTGGTCCACTCTGCGTACCGCCAAAGGGTATGAAATCCCGCAGATGCTTGGGCATCGACGCAACTCTGGCTTCCGAAAGATGAAATCCGCCATGCGAGGCCGTCGAATACAGAGTTATGCCCGGAGCGATTTCCTGAATGGTTTGCGATGGACCCCATGGCGTATGGACAGGAGCTTGTTTGCTCTCGGGAAGGCGCTCGAAATGATGGTCGGATAACTCTTCGTGAGACATGGGCGATTCCTTTCGCAGTATTCGTTTACTATAGACCGAAATCTCGATCCAGCCGTTTTTGACGCCGTCATAGCCACCAAGGTGCGTGAGACAATGGGCACGTGGATTTCATGACTCCCTCGGCACGTCCTGGTAGCCGCGCTGATGACAAAGCCGGGCCCTGCGTCTTGAGTATCTTTGGGACTAATAAGCTGAGACCCGAATGGCACTTCCACGCCAAAATTGTCTCTTTGATCGCACCTTCCACGCCTCGCGTTCAATTTTTTGGTTTTGATCGCAAGTTTCTTGATTCCTATTGTGGCGTAGGCCTTCCTTGCCTATGCTTTTTGTGTGAGGCCTTCCTTGAGTGTGGTTTGGCGACCTAAGGTCAAGGAAGGGCTCTATGCCTTTTTATACACCTCACGCCACTGTGGCTTCGTTTCAACAAACACTTGACAGTTTCGCCCAAGCCGACTCACTTTCTTTTCACGACGTCTTGACTGCCGAACGCATCGAGGAAGTCGCGGCTCAAGAGCAGATCCCTTTTGGGACGGCTGACTCCGATGTTTACTCCGTACCTGTAACCCTGTGGGCTTTTCTCGCCCAGGTCGCCTCGGCATCCAAGTCGTGTGTGGCCGCTGTCTCACGTATCATGATGTTACTTAGCGTCCTGGGACGTCCCACGTGCCATGCGGGTACAGGAGCCTATTGTAAGGCGCGGGCCAAGTTGGCCGAACGCTTCCTCAGACGTCTGGCCTGTGATGTCGGTTGCCAACTCGAAGACCAGGCCCCCGAGGCCTGGCGATGGCACGGCCATCGGGTCGTCCTGGTCGATGGCTCGACCCTATCGACGCCTGACACGGCGGCCAACCAGGCCGCCTATCCCCAGTCGCGGTCCCAGCGACCGGGTGTGGGTTTTCCCATCATGCGTTGGGTTGCGCTCATTGGCTTGGCGACGGCCGCCGTGCTCGACTCCGCCTTCGGCCCCTACCGAGGAAAAGAAACCGGGGAGACGGCGTTGATTCGCACCTTGCTCGGCAGCTTACGGCCCGGTGACGTGCTGTTGGCTGATCGATACTACTGCTCGTACTGGATGATTGCCTTGGCCCAGGCTCGCGGCATTGATGTTGTTTTTCGCCAACATCACTTGCGGCATACGGACTTCAGTCGTGGCCAACGGCTGAGCCCTAATGACCATGTGGTCGCCTGGAGAAAACCCCGACGCCCCAAGTGGATGGACCAGGAAACCTACGACTCCCTTCCGGAGGAACTCAGTATGCGTGAGGTACGTACCTCCATAACCACGCGGGGATGCCGGGTACGTGAATTGGTAGTGGTCACGACCTTCACCGACCCTGAGACGTATCCGCTGGAGGCGATTACGGAGCTGTACCACAAACGTTGGAATGGGGAGATTGATCTCCGTTCTATCAAGACCCACATGAGTATGGAGATTTTGCGCTGCAAAACTCCAGGTATGGTGCGGAAGGAGATATGGACCAACTTGTTGGCGTACAATCTGGTTCGCCAGGTAATGGCACAGGCCGCGCATGCACATGACGTGACGCCGCGTCACCTCAGTTTCACTGGAGCCCTACAAACGTTGGCTGAATACCGCACTCTATTGCTGACTTCCACTCCCGCGGACTTGCCGTTGCGTATTCAGGCGCTGCTGCGAGCGATCGGCACGCATCGCGTGGGCAACCGTCCCGATCGCTGCGAGCCACGCAAAGTCAAACGACGACCGAAAGGCTATTCCCGAATGCTCAAGCCACGCGTCGAGGAACGGGCGGAATTATTACAAGCTTGAAATCGAAAAAATTGGTCCCATCGAAGGAGGCGACGAGACGATGATCCATCTCGAACGCCAGAGCGTCTCAAGGTGGAAAATCCGTACCAGGCTTAGAAAAGGCCGGCTATAGAAGGGAAAGGACCGGGCCCGCGAAAGGCCGTAATCGAGGACCGGCTGACGCATTTAGGAGGAGGGAATGGATTTCATAAGTTGTTACTATATAATATGTTGGGGATGGAAGTGCCATTCAGCTGAGACCCCATTCCTTCCAATCGCTCCCATTCCGTAGCGTGCCAAGCATCAGCAATGGGTACCTTCGAAGCACTTTACAAGATAATTTGGGTGCGCTATGTAGATTCCTTCACCATGCTTCACCAACAGGAATAGGAGGAATCTATGACCAAAAAGAATCACGCACTGCCGCAACCTGAGAACGAAATTGCGCCTGCGATGGAGGTCACGAACAACCTGCCGCCGAGCGACGGTCATCAGTCCAAAAACCTGTCAGCACAACCAACGAAATCCCCGTGGCAAAAACGCTTCGGCAGCTTCACCGACAATATGGCCGGTGTTCGACTGATCGAGGATCGGGAGAATAAGCGGATGATGATCCAGTTCAATGAGAAGCCATCCGATGCGGTACGCGACATGATGAAAAGCGAGCCGTATCAGTATCGCTACGATACCGAGCAGCAGGTCTGGTACAAGCCGATTAGCCCTCATACCCCCGTCAGTAGCAGAGGCGAAGCACAGGAATTAGCCTTCAAGGTGGCCGATCTCATTCGCTCCGAGCAAGGGTTAGAGCCAAGAGTTGCCAGCCTGTCGATTTGAGCGAGCCTCTCTTCCTTGTAACGCCCTTCAGAAATCCACCTGCATTCCGATGTTTGCCAGGCCGCTCGCGTGGTGCCGGGGTCGTTCGTTTTAACCGTCGCGGAGCCTCAGCTTCCGTGAAGGCTCCGCGACGGTCAAAACGAACTTATGTCTCAGATACTTCCTTGCGTCTCCGCTCGGTGTACTGGCCCAGCTTACGCAGATTTGCGCGCACCGAATGCTCTAGCGGTGGATAGTTGTCGTCGTAGCACCAGCTTTTCCGACGCGCAATGCGCGTCGTCGGATTGCCGGCTTTCACTGCGAACGTGTTCGTTTGCGGCCTCTTCTTTGGTCACGCAAAAGGGCACAGGCAGGCTTCGACGTTCGTAACGGACGCTCGAACCGGCTCAATCCAATTCTGATTACGCAGTGCCGTACCATCCAGCCCCTCACCTTGAAGTATGGCAGTGAAACGATAATCGCGACGAGCGAGCGACCTGGCAATGTTTGCAATCGCTTCATCCGATCTCGCATCATCTTTGCTACTTGCGACCGAAGACTCAGCCTGCTTCCTCGCCATAGCATCCCGCCTCTCACATGGCGTTATCGCCCACGTCATTCCTCCTGTTGCTCTCAGCCTCACATCCGAGGCCATCCTTCCGGCACGATGAAGCCGCCGACGGGTCGGTAAAGCAGAAAAGCCGCTTTCCGAAGGCGGAAGCCTTCGGCTTTTCAGCTTGACCGAACGCAAGAGCTCCCGTCTGAGGCGGCTTCCAATCGCGTGCCGTAAGGCCCCGGAAGGCGGGGCCGATAACCAAAAGAAGGAGAACGACTATGACCGACACCCCTACCACAGATGGCAAACCCGCTGGCAAATCACCAACTCACGTCGCCTATCAGGTGCGTGAATCGAGCAACGGCAAAGGCTTCTGGAACCGCATCGGCGTCGCTTGGACCAACAAGGACGGTGGGATCACCATTCAACTCGACTGCCTGCCCCTCGATGGACGGATCGTCTGCCAACCTGCCGACAAAAAGCAGAAATGACCCAACAGGCAGGCTGAAGCCTGCTTATCAACCCAAAAGAAGGAGACCCTGATTATGTACAACCAACACGAACTCCAGAGTCGCATCACCTACCTGACATTCGCTGCCGAGGATTACGGTTCAGCCGTCGATCCTGAATTCGACTCGGTCTACGACGATCTCGAACGCGAATTCGCCGAGCTAGGACCTCAACTCAGCCATAACGGGTAGGAGGCGACCATGCACTTTCTCATGTTTGTGACCATCTCGATGCCCGAAGGCACAACCTCCGCAGACGTTTGCGACAAAGTTTATGACGAGCTCATGAATGATGACTCGTTTTGCGGCAACGGCGGAAGGTTCGGATCACCGTTGTGCGATGGCTTCGTTATCGGCGGTCGCTGGAGTGGAATCCTTGCCCAGACCGTTATCGGTGAAAGTTACTTCCGACCTTCGGCCGTGGTAGACCCGATGATGGGATCGGGAACTTGCCGGGATGTTTACGCGGAGCTCGATATCCCCTGCTACTCCTGGGATATTCATCAAGGCTTCGACGCCTGCAATCCTGTCGATTTCTCGTCTTCGCAGGCCTTCGATTTCATTTTCTGTCATCCACCTTATTGGAGGCAGAAGCTTTACGCCGATGATCCACGTGACCTCTCCCGCGCTCCCACGCTACGCGATTTTCTCCGCCGCTACGAGCAGTTCATTCGCAACTGTGCCCGCGCGTTAAAGCGAGGCGGAAAACTGGCCATTCTGATGGGTGACTATCATGACAAGGACGAAGGCATGGTCCCCCTCACCTATTACACAAAAGCTTTTGCTTTCGCCGCTGGACTGAAGCAAGCAACGACGGACATTATCCGCTTCTCACATGGAGCGAGCAGCAGCCGGAAGGTTTACCAATCTTCCTTCATACCTGGTTTGCACGATGTCTGCTCTATTTTCTCGCGTCCGTAATCAACCATAGAACGAAAGGATTATCACGATGAAACCGATCGATCACATTCTCACCCAAACTGCCCGTACATACCTTGGCATCTCAACCCTTGAATCGCGTTTAAGCGATGACCTCGACTTTCACGTCGTCGCCGTCTGGCAGATCAGTGCCGCACTTCACGCAGCATTTGCTGCCGGAAACCTCGACGCACATGGATCCAGGGATTCGTCCTCGAATCTTCCGCTTCGGTACACCGGCTATGAGATCCACGGCATCAAGGAATTTGGCGAACCGGGCCACCGCTTCTGCGAGCAGGTCGAAGACGCCGAGGCCGAATTCTGGAGCTTGTATGGACGCATTCCCGGTGGAGGCATGGATTCCATAGGGGACTTTCCCTCCCGCGCGCTTGCCGAGGAAGTATTTGCAAGAATCACGGGGAGGCGATATGTCGAGTTCACCACAACTACCGAGGAGGGCTGACCTATGCACGACCGTGATGATGAAATTTGGGATAATGTTTTTCACGTCTGTGCATTTCGGGCTTACATGGAGCAGGCGATTGAGCAAGGAGGATCACCCGATATGGAACTAACCCGCCTGCGTGCCTATCGCCTCTATGAGGACGCCCTGGCCGAGAAGAATCGACAAAGAAACCGGCGTGCTTACGAAGCAACGCAGGAGATACTGCTATGAAGCTCGCCATCGCCCAGCATGTCCAATCCTTCGAGGCACTCGACCGTCAGCTTGCCTACGCGACGATCTCCGACGATCCTCAGAATTTCCAGCGCTGTGCCGCAAGGGAGAGAACGCAGGAACTGGATGCCTGCCTGGCATCGGGCGTCCCATGCTTTCTTATCGTGGATAAGGAGGAATCTCGGGGTGTCCGCATGGCGGGATATGGTTATCAGAATCTGTTCCGCCGACACGAACTCTACGATATCGAACGACGTCCGGTAGAGTCACTGGAGGGGTACGAGGTTCTGCTTCGAGCGATTGGCGGCTATGAGCGATCCCTTCTGGAATTCATTGAAAGCCAAGGGGGCAAGAACATTGCTCCTTGGCCCTCCCAGGTGTTAACGCTCGAGTGGTACAAACACCTCCGTCCGGAATACTTGAAGCGAAAACTCGCCTGGTTCCCAATCGATTCGGCGTACGACCAGGAGCTGAGCGGTTTCAAAGACGATCAGGGGCGATTCTTTTGCAAGACCAACCTCAAGGCAACTGGATACGCCGAAGTCACCGATGACCTGATCGGTTTTTTTGACTACCAGTTAGTTCAAGTTTCGCACATTCCGGCGCGTAAATCTAGCGCTGGGGCCGGTGATTTTTGACGGTCCGTCGAGTCACATGTGCCGGGATTGGTTGAAAAAAGACGGCGAGCAGCTGTCTCATCCGACTCGGCTGAGAAGCTCGGTAATCTGGGTGAGCCAGGTTTTTAGGCGACACCGTTTTGGAAGCAGTGTGTCGGTTTTCTCTTGGCAACTGACACGCCGTAGGGTGGTCAAAAGATCAGCAAACGAAGGCTCTTGTTTGCGTCGATACCACGGGCGGTACGGAAACTGGAGGAAGCGGTGACCCATCTGGTGGAACCAGACGACAACCAGGCTATACAGCAGCAGAGCCATCGGTGCGGTCCGCTGGACGGCCAGGGGCAAGCGGTTGGCAGGGTCTTCCAGCCCCAAAAATTGTTTGCAATTCTCGAAGGTGCATTCGATGGCCCACCGGCACGCATAGGTGGAGAGGATGTGGCGGGCATCCCAGTCAAGGTTGGTGCAGTAAAACATTTGATCGGGCCTTTTACCTTGAAGATCACGTGTCAAGACGATGGTCAAAAGACGCTGGCCACCAGCCTTGTAGTACAAGGCTTGCTGGGTTTTGACCTGTAGGACAGCATGGAGTCCGAACTGATCGAAGTGGAGTTCCGTCCAGGGTCGCGTGGCGTCGTCGGCCCATTGGGCCATGTTCGGCAAACGTGTACCCTTCTTTCGTGGAGCCCCTTTGCCTTTTGTCGTACGTGGCTGTGGGAGAGCATAGAGGGCGCCTTTGGGATGAACGTGGCTGATCAAATGAACGTTGGCCGGTAGGTGGGACAGAACGCTCTTGCCGCCGTAGGCACTGTCGCCTGTAACGACGATTTCGTCTTGAGGAAACCAGGTAGAGACCAAGGAAATCAGCTCGACGGCCAGTTCGGGCCGGGTGCGATGGTTGGGGTCGGCCTTGGTCTTGGCGGCTTTGGCTTTGCTCTTTTTTCCCTTGGTGAGACCTTGGCGATTGCGATACAACCTCATGGTGATTGGTAAGGCAAAGACTTTGGTGGGTGCCCAGAAGGGGTGGGCGATGACGAGGCAGAGGACGACCCAATCGTGTCCCCAACTAACAAGAGGTTTGGCGCGGCTGGAGATGAGGGGATCGTAGTGCATGCCGGCGCCGTAAACAGTGAGGCCACGTTTACGACACAAGGTATCATCGACGGCCCACGACAAGGAAGCGCCCAGGGCGAACACGCGTGCCACTAATTTGGCCAGGTGCAAAGACAAGACATCCCTATCCCAGGCGGCATGACTGAAAAAGCGATGGAAGCGGCACCAGTGTCCGTTGTCGAGGTTGCCTCCCGTGAAGATGACGTCGGTGACGTAGCGGCGGCGTGGAGAGAGAACCCAGCCGGAGATGATCTCGACGAAGGTCTGAAAGGTTGGGGCGGTGAAAACAGGAACGAAATGCTGTAGCAGAGCAACGAAAGAGGCGGTAACTTCCATAGATCGGCTTCCTTGCCACGGGGCGACCTGGAATAGTAGATGATCCCAAGTTACCAAACCGAGCCGGGAAGCCGAACTTTTTTCTCCCGCGAGATGCTGCCAACAGACCCTAAAATGTGCGAAACTTGAAGTTAGAGATTATGCCGCCAAGCACTGAGATTTTGATTTCTGAAACGCTGGAAATTCTCTCCGACGTGAAGGGAAAACGGGAGTATCGGTGCTTCGTCGTGAGGAACAAGGTCAGCTCGGTTTCTCGCTATCTCGACTATGACACCGATTACACAATTCCTTCAACCGTCACGGAGTTCGCTACCGCAATCGTGGCCGACCATATCGGCACTCTGCCGGAGTGTTACGTCCTCGATGTGGCCGAGTGCCAACAGCGGGGGCCGGTGGCGATCGAGTTGAACGGCATCGTCGCCTCGGGGCGCTACGAGAGAAACGATTTTCGCAAGCTTCTCCGCGACTTACAATCCGCCTGATCTCCGTTGCTTTCCCACTAACCCAACGCGACCATCGAGCAAGGTGGTCCACCCGAGAGCGAGCTCACCCGCTTGCGTGCGTATCGGCTGTATGAGGATGCCCGTGCTGAAAAGAACCGCCGACCCCGGCCACCGGACGAAACGCCCATCTGAGCTGCCGCCAGACCCACGCTCGACACCGCGATCCTCGCCTTCATCCCGGATTCCCCCTCCCCTCACCAACGCTCCAACTGTTGCCGAAACGATCGCTCACTTGAACAATGTGCGACGCCAGCCGCTGTTCTCCTACCCTTCCTCAACGACCACCTTGCCTTTCTTGGTTGGGAGCTAACCCACCGCTCTCTCGGGTGTACGCTGCGCCAAGGAGTATTTTGGTTCCCCCGCAAGGGCGGTCCCCCCAAAATTCTCCTTGCACCCGACAGCTCGGCGGGTTCGAGACGCTCCCCATGAAAGGCGGCGATGGTCGCTGCCTCATCACAAAGGAGAAAGAACATGTCCAGTCCCGCACACAAAATCCGCATCGGATCCCTTCAAGCAACCATTTGGCGCAATCTCGCGGAGAAAGGCAATTGGTACTCGGTCAAGCTCTCACGCGGTTACAAGGCGGAGGAAGGCTGGAGAGAAACTGACAACCTGGGCTATGACGACTTGCTACCAGCCGCGAAGCTCCTTGATCTCGCACATAGCTGGGTCATGCACCAAAACGCTGCCGACCGCAAAGCTCGCAACGCATCGGGTACTACAACTAACTAACCATCAACCGGCGGGGCCGTCCTGGTCCCGCCACTTACCTACAGGAGGCCTAACTATGAGTGAGACCCAATTCACTGTCTTCATGCACCCAACTCTGGTCGACGAACTCGACGAAGTATTCAGCCCTATGGACGGCATCATCGCGATCGACCAAATCAAACTTGAGCTTCCTAAACTTCATCCCGGCCACGCCCCGAAGCGTTACCGGAATCGCCCACGCCGCAGGATCAAAGTCTTTCGTGGTCGATATGACTGGTATGACTTAGGTTTCAACTACGTCCAGATCAACAACGAGCTACACGTAATCGAACTCTGGGTTGATGAGGATGCGAGGAAGTCTGATCGACAGGAAGTGGACGTAGTGCTTGGCCAGGGGCCTGATGAGGACTATGTTTCTGTAGATCACAGTTTTGGCGTCATTTCCTAACATAACCGAGGCACGGGTGAATCACACTCGTGCCTCAATGACCACGGCACACGGGGGTGAGTCGCCCGCTCCGTCAAGGATTCCCTTCGGCGGTCGGCATGGTCCCTCCCCATCTTTGCGCGCGGAGTACCTCGCTTGTGCAGACGGGGCCCCTCCACGCCGCCCGTACTTGACTCCGCTCCCCCCTTTCATCCTTTCCCTATGTTCCGGGCAAGCTGTAGCTTGCCCGAACATATTTCATTCCGAACCAATCCGACTCTGCCCCCATTCGAGGGAAGCGGTTGTTCCAGTGAGAGTGTCAAGCTCATGCCGCCTCCCTTGCAGGTCGGCGGTTCATCGCATGGGTGATCCCATCGTCCTGCTTTACCGGCATGAGCCGGCTGCTCACGCTATGGGTTTCGAGTGATTTTCTGATTGGTGAACGCTGGTCCCTCTCAACGGCTTCGTCAACAAACGCCGCCAGAGAACCGTCACGGAAGGCTCAAAAATCGCTTGAAAGACAGGTCAAAAAAGACAGGAAAATGTTAAGGAGTTGGGAGATCCAAATAGCACTTAAGTTGTCAGGCATCTTCCCGTTGCATCGCTACGGCAAAATGGAACCGTTCCATTGCCCGGTCAGCCAGCCGACTGACTGTTTCAGCGGGAAAGCGTCGATACTCTTCACCAGTTAGGCAGCTTACTGGCGAACCGCTCTCGCTTGAAGCCGCTTAGGCGCTTCGGCATGTAATCGCTTTCACGATTCGGCGCGATAGCGGCTTATCGCCTTCTTACTTAACCGCTTAATCGCCTTGCCGCTTCGGCGCGAATGCGGTGAAGCGCTTACGATGTTGTCCGCCTCGCCGCCGACATGCGTTGCCGCCTCGGCGTGGAACTGCTTTCCTGCAATGCCGCTTCGCCGTCTCGGCGGCTTTATTTATTCCTGGAATGGCGCAAAGGCGGCTATATCTTTTGTCGCCATCGCGCCTCGCCGCCTATGCGCTTTCCTGCAAATACAGCTCACCGCATCGGCGCTTTCCCGCTTTTCTACATTCACGCTTTGCGGCGGTCACAAACTTCTTGACTTCGCCGCCCATGCGTTTATGTAGAAAGTCGCTTCGGCGGAAAGGCGGTTTGCCGCCTAACCGGCAAAGCGTGAATACCGCTGCGGCGGTTTAAGAAGGAAAGGCAGCTTTTGATCATCTCGGTTATCAATCAAAAAGGAGGCGTCGGGAAAACCACGCTCGCCATCAGCCTGGCGGCTGCGTTCGCCGGACGTAAGTTGCGTGTCATCTTGATTGATGCCGACCCGCAGGGCAGCGCTCTGGATTGGGTGGCGGTTCGCGGTAAAGACACGCCGTTCGCCGCCGTCGGTATCCCCAAACCCATTCTGCACCTCGAACTTCCAAAAATGGTCAAGGATTACGACATCATGATCATAGACGGGCCACCTCGCATTTACGAGGTAGCCCGAAGCGCGATCATGGCCAGTGACGCGGTACTTATCCCCGTATTACCATCACAATTCGATGTCTGGGCGGCTGAGGAGACGGTCAAACTCCTCGAACAATGCGCCGCCTATGAACGAAAGGGGATGAAGCCGTTGAAGGCCGCTTTCGTCATCAACCGCAGAATTACCAACACGGCAATAGGACGCGACGTCGGGAAGGCTCTCAAGCAATATCCGCTCCCCGTCCTGTCAACCGCGATTTGCCAACGCGTCGCTTTCGCTGAAAGTGCCCGCGGCCGGACGGTTCTCGAGATTGACCCCGATAGCCCTGCCAGCAAAGAGATCCAAGCACTTGCCAAGGAGGTACAAAAACTAAGCGCATGACAATCAAGAAAAAGAAGGTGGATTTTAGCGTTCGACCCCGCGCGGATAAGGAAGAATTGCCTCCGACACTGGAGAAGTGGGTCCAAGAGGGACCCGGAGCCGAGAGTACCGTCGACAAGCGCCTAACGCTGAACCTGCCGGCGGATCTTCACATGGCCTTCAAGGCCCGATGCGTCTTTCAAGGCGTTACCATCCAAGACAAGGTGAAGCTGCTCATTGAGGCGGACCTGGCGGAGAGTAGGAGAGGTGCCTTCGGTAACCCCTCCACGGAAACACAAGCTCATTAATCGATCACATCCACAAAGTTTACTTCGAGAAAAGGGGAGGGGGCTCGCCTCCTCGATTTGGCCAGGAGTCGGTCATCCCGTTGAATTTCCTCCTTGCTTCTTTGCGCGACGGCGCTAGCATACGCGGCATGTCCATACGGCTGCCACCCAACGGTGATGTTCAACCCGATCTCTTCAGCGCGAATTTCGCGGATATACCGATTCGTGACCAGCGCGACACGATGGAACGCCCATTCTTCAGCTTGGCCAAGAAACCACGCTTCGCTCCAATCGAATACCATGTAGGCGATGTCTGGGTTGAAGTGAGCGCCAACCCAAAGTTTGGGTTGGCTACGATCTGGGATGCAGACATCCTGATCTGGGCGTCAACCCAGGTGACCGAAGCTTTGGACCGAGGCCTGAACCCAAGCCGCACCATCCACTTCCATCCCCATCATCTCCTCAAATCGATACGCCGCGCAACCGGCGGTGAGCATTACCAACGGCTCCGAGCCGCACTTGATCGCCTGACCCATACAGCCGTCCGCACCAATATCCGCGCCGAGGGGAAGAAAAAATCAGCTTCCTTTCACTGGCTTGAGAGCTGGACCGAAGTCGTCGATGAGAAAAACGGAGAGACTACGGGAGTTACGCTGACTCTGCCTGATTGGCTCTTCGATGGAATTCTCATGAAAGGCGGGGTGTTAACGATCCACGAGGACTACTTCCTGCTCACCGGCGGCATCGAGCGCTGGCTCTATCGTGTCGCCCGCAAACATGCCGGCCACCAAGAGAACGGTTGGCAGTTCACGATGCGACAGCTCTACGAGAAATCCGGTTCGACCTCGCGGTTCTCGGACTTCGCGCTCGATGTGCGGAAGGTCGTCGAGATCGATTCCCTCCCCGAGTACACATCCGTCCTGCACAAAAACGAGGAAGGCGATGAAATCGTCCATTTCCTCAAACGGGATCAACTCGCCATGAGCGACCCTCGATACCAGACCCAGCGTCACCCCCGCCGCCGTCACGCTCGCGGGATCACAGCGAAAGCGATTCAATTCAGCGAGTTGAGCGAGTAGGGGCACGGCCTATTAGCCGCAAGCCTTCTAGAAATCACCGAGAAAGCACGGCCTATTAGGCGTAAAATACTCCCCAAGAAGCCGAAAATACTTCCTTGGCCGTCGATAAACTCGGTTTCGTAACGAATAATCACCTTCCAGAGACACGCTACACCGATCACGGCCTATTAGGCGCACTCATCGCATCAGTTTTTTCAGTCCTGAAATAGCCAAACCGTGAATCGCCAGCCTGTGAATTAACACGGCCTATTAAGCGCAAAACCTTCGGCCTATTGGGCGCACCCAGAGACGGCCTATTGGCGCAGTAGCACGGCCTATTGGGCGCACGAAGCGTCGGAATTGAGCGATAAACCAATGGGATGTCGAGGAGCTAACTGTTTAACCTTAATATAAGATATTTAACTTACTAACGTTTGGAGCCTGTGGAAAAACCAACTGGCCGAGGATCATCGGAGTACTGATTTCCGAAGATCGAGAGTCCGGAAAGTTAGAAAGGGGCATTCAGGATAAGAGTAGTCCAAGCCCAAGAGGAGAGACCCGCGCTGTAATCGCACCGATGCGGGCAACGCACGCCGATGCCGTCGTGGCCCGGCGGCGTGCGTCGCCAGGAATTACTATCCGAGCGTAACCCAATGTAATGGCTGAAAAGTGTCGCGGTCAGTTCATCGCGCTTGCAGGATCGGAGCTGTTTCTGGCGAGGCACGGCCGCTTTGTGGCCCCGCCAACGGTAAGTCCATCGCACAAACGTTATACTACCTTTATTTTACTTGCCTGTAGATTATCGCCGCGGTTCGGTGGATAACGAGGAAGAAAGAATGCATTCAGGATTCGGTTCGGGTCCTCTGGACGGGCAGAAGCCAAAATCGACCCGTTGTCATCGGTGATAGCAATCCTCAAGGCATGATCGATATCAATTAGCCGTCAATTTGAGCTAGAATTGAATTTTGGGAAGGGTTCTGGCGCTTTGTGCCACCCACCTAGCCAAAAAACCGCTATCGGCACTGTATGACGCAATTTTCGGCCTTCCTGTCAACCTGGCTAAATCGGATCAGTCAGTGCCGTGCCTCCGTCGTCTTCCGCCGCGGCCGATCGTACCATACCTCTTGTACCTGCGATATACGCCCACCAAAGGAATCTGCCATCTCAGCGGCGAACTGGTTGACGGATCGCCGCTGAGGCGGTACGTCATGATAGAAACGGCGAACTGACTCATGGCCCTCAAGAAATCGGAACTCTACTCCTCGCTTTGGTCCAGCTGCGACGAGCTGCGCGGTGGCATGGACGCCAGCCAGTACAAGGATTATGTGCTGGTGATGCTGTTCGTGAAGTACGTCAGCGACAAATATGCCGGGATGCCTTTCGCGCCTATTACCGTACCGCCGGGAGCCAGTTTCAAGGATATGGTCTCCCTCAAGGGGAAAGCTGACATCGGGGATCAGATCAACAAGAAGATCCTCGCGCCGCTGGCCAAAGAGAACAATCTGTCCGAGATGCCCGATTTCAACGACGCGCCAAAGCTGGGCAGCGGCAAGGAGATGGTCGACAGGCTCACCAACCTGATCGCTATCTTTGAGAATAAATCGCTCGATTTTAGCAAGAACAGAGCCGATGGCGACGACATCCTGGGTGATGCCTACGAATACCTGATGCGCCACTTCGCCACGGAGAGCGGCAAGAGCAAAGGGCAATTCTATACCCCAGCCGAAGTGAGCCGCATCATGGCCCAGATCATCGGCATCCGCGACGCCCACACCAGCAAATCGACCACAGTGTACGACCCGACATGCGGTTCCGGGTCGCTGCTGCTGAAAGTCGCCGCTGTCACGGACGGCGTCACGCTCTACGGCCAGGAAAAAGACGCGGCCACCTCCGGCCTCGCCCGCATGAACATGATCTTGCACAACAATCCGGGTGCCCTTATCCGGCAGGGCAACACCCTTGCCAACCCGTTGTTTGTCACCGATGACGGGCAGCTGAAAACTTTCGATTACGTCGTCGCCAATCCCCCCTTTAGCGATAAACGCTGGGGTACCGGCCTCGATCCGCTCAACGATCCGCACGAACGATTCAAGCCGTTTGGCACGCCGCCGGGCAAGCAGGGCGACTATGCTTACCTGCTGCACATCGTCCGGTCTCTCAAGAGCAAAGGCAAAGGTGCCTGCATTTTGCCGCATGGCGTCCTGTTCCGGAGCAATGCCGAGGCCGACATCCGCCGGAACCTTATCCGCAAAGGCTACATCAAGGGGATCATCGGCCTTCCGGCCAATCTCTTCTACGGTACCGGCATTCCCGCCTGCATCATCGTTGTGGACAAGGAAAACGCCCCTATCCGCAAGGGAATCTTCCTGATCGATGCGAGCGATGGTTACCTGAAAGACGGCAACAAGAATCGGCTACGCGACCGCGACATTCACAAGATCGTCGACGTCTTCAATAACTTCCTCGAATTGCCGAAATACTCGCGGATGGTCTCGTATGACGAGATTGAGAAAAACGACTTCAACCTCAACATTCCGCGTTACATCGACAGCCAACAGGCCGAAGACCTCCAGGATATCGATGGACATCTGAAGGGCGGCATTCCGACCCGCGATGTCGATGCCCTACAGAGCTATTGGGACGTTTGCCCCAAGCTGCGAAAATCGCTTTTCAAGGGCAATCGGCCCGGTTACGTTGACCTCGCCGTCGATAAAAATGCAATCAAATCAGCCATTTACGAGCATCCGGAGTTTGCCGCCTTCATCGAGACGATGAAAACCCATTTCTCCGTCTGGCGGCAGAAGAGCGCCAAGAAACTGAAATCACTGAGTGCGGGCTGCCATCCGAAGCAGTTGATCGTCGAATTCTCCGAGAGCCTACTTGCCCACTACATCGGCCAGCCGTTGGTCGATCCCTACGCCATCTACCAGCATCTGCTGGATTATTGGGCGGAGACGATGCAGGATGATTGCTATCTGATCGCCGCCGACGGCTGGAAAGCGGAAACCAGCCGAATCATCGAGCGCGACAAGAAAGGCAAGGAAAAGGACAAGGGCTGGAGCTGCGACCTAATCCCGAAGCCCTTAACCGTCTCCCACTGCTATGCCAAAGAGCAGGCGGCGATCGAAACGTTAACGGCTGAGCTGGAATCCGTCACCGCCAAACTGACCGAACTGGAGGAGGAGCATGGCGGAGAGGAGGGCGCTTTCTCGGAGCTGGATAAAGTAAACAAGGCCAACGTCGCGGCCCGGCTCAAGGAAATCAAAGAGTGCCATATCCCAAAGAGATGCCCCGGAATGTACGGACGGAGTACGCCACCGTCCAAAACGGCTTCACAAGAGAGTTGTGGAGTAGCTTTATCGGAGCCACGAGCCTGCCTCTCTCGTTGGTGTGATCACCTTGTCGCCATACTGGTATATCAGGGGAGCGACCCCATGGTGCCGTATCAGGCGTTGGTGATCCGAGAGAGCGCCATGCTTTGATAAGGGTTCGCCCCTTGGGGTCATTAGGCGTTCTCGGTTCGTGGACCTGGTTCAGCTGGGATCTACTCCCCTGACTCTTCCGATTCTATCACGCCGATCCCCAGGCGTGCCAACACGATCGGCAGGATGTCCCCGAGTGGTTGAGGACCACGCCGATGACCGTCTTGGATCCGTTGCAGTTCCTCGGCCAGCGGCTTGGCTTCGGCCGCATGTTCTCGTTTCGGTAGTTGGCCGACGGCCGCTTGCAGGTCACGTAGCACCTCGACCATGCCGCTGTCGTGGTCGCGGTGGAAGGCCGTCAGTTTGTCGAGGATGTAATGACGGCCTTGGATGCTTGGGTGGCGAAACACTTGTCGGCCAGCCACCATCTGGAAGGCGATGCGACAGAACCGCAAGGCCACCTTGACGCGGGTGTGTCGTGGGTCTTTTCCCTGAGACCGCCATTGCGTTGCCAGTACCTGGAAGTGATGGTTGCAAACGATCAGGTTGTCGGCGATGCCAAGGATGGCGGCGCGGAGCGAGCGGTTACAATTACGCACTAGTGGGCCATTGGCTTTATCGACTTGGTCGCTCTGATAACGCGATGGCCGCAGGCCGGCCCGACCAGTGATGGCTTTGGCATTGGCGTAGTGTTCGATGGGTCCCATTTCACCCGCGAAGTCGGCGGCACTGACGACATTTATGCCTGGGAAGGACAGCAGCAGGATGTAGGGTGTGCGCACTAATCGAGCAGCGATGTCGCGCTCGAGAGCCCGTATTTCCTGGGATTTTTGAATACGATCGTGATAGTAGGCCAAGGCAATGCGGCGGTGCAGGTCGGCGGCGACATCGCCGGGCGTGGCCTGTTCAGCCCAGTCGATGATGTTCTGTACGGTGCGTTGTTGGAAGCGAATGTTGGCTTGGCGCAGCGACTGACATAGGGTTGTCAGTCCTGCCTGACGCAGTAGCTCGGCAGTAGGAAAATGTTGGAGGAGATGCCAGGGGATGGGGCTATCCCAAAGATCATCAAAGCAGGCGGCAAAGCCCGGTAGGCAGGCATCGAGGTGGTCGCGGATTTGGCAGTTGAGGGCAGCGCTTTTGCGGACGAGGTCGCGGCGTTGACGGATGAGCAAGAGCAGTGAAGTCCAGGCTTCGTCCCGAGTGGCTTCGAGGAGGGCGCAGCCGGTGACGGTAGCGCGGTGAATCGCTGACAGGTCGGTGTCATCAGTCTTGTAGCCGGGATCGACGGGCTGACGATACTGCTTGGTGACGAAGGGATGGAGGATGCGTGTCTCAAAACCGGCGGCAGCAAAGGTGCGTTGCACGATGCGATGGTACCGACCGGTACGTTCGATGGCGACGAGCCCGTCAGCTATTTGGTTAGCGGCGAAGGCTGCGCGGACCTGTGCGACGGCCGCGGCGAGGTCGGGCCGAGCATGAGCCACGGTGGTGGGCGGGATGAGGACGCGGCCATAGAAATCAGCGACGAGAAATTTGGAACGAGCCTTGGCGCAGTCAAAGCAGACGATGCCGAAGTGCTCGGGCCCGACCTGCTGGACGCGAGGATGAAGAACGCCGCGCGGCTTACCCAGGGAGGTCGTCGGACGTCGAGAAGAGGAGCGTTTGCGGGTGCGAGTAGTGGCCATGAAACCTGCCTCCGATAAAAGAGAGAGGGCTCGTCTCATTGTGGCAGATGGCTCGCTGGAAGGGATCTTTATTGATTAAAACCCACATACCAGGGGATAAGGAAGCAAAAGACGAAGCCGCTGCCCTCAATCAATGGCTCAAGCTCAACGGTGAGGAGGGCGACCTGAAGCGACGCCTGAAGGAGGCAGAGACGGAACTCGACGACAAGGCGCACGCGAAATATCCTTCCCTGACCGAGGCCGAGATCAAGAGGATCGTGGCAGAAGACAAATGGCTGGCCGCGCTCGATACCGCCACCCACGGTGAGATGGACCGCATCAGCCAGGCGCTGACCCAGCGCGTGAAGGAGTTGGCCGAGCGCTACGAGACGCCGATGCCGCAAATGGTCGATCGCATGGCCGAACTGGAAGCGAAAGTGAATCGCCACCTGGAGAGGATGGGCTTTCATCAATGAATAAGAGCCAGTTCGCCTGCATTGAGTCGATGAGACGGCTCAACAACCCCGAGTTTAATCCCGTCGAATTCGACGGGATTAAACTGCGTGTTGACTTCAAGATAATGGGGTTCTCGGCATGACACGACCCAACGATGACGAGATCGATTTCACGCCGATCCATGCCGTGGTGCGCCAAATTCACGCCCTCAGTCAACGGGCTTTCGTCGAATACTCGCCCATTGTGGAGGACATCATTCGCTGTGATAACCGCGATGTCCGCAAGATTGAACAGACCCTCGACGGGTTGCTCGATTTCTGCGGGTACGATCCCATCGTTGAGCTGTTTCGCAGGCTGTGCCGCCACTATTGGGACATCGATCATGTCGCCGCCGCAAGCTACGTCCAGTCTTACCGGGAAATGTGGGATTCTGAATCCGATCCGAAAACGGAGGAGTCCACGTGAGTAAGGCGATGAGATTTACTAAGGTGGACAATGGGTTTAAGCAAACCGACGTGGGTATGATCCCGGACGATTGGGAGGTAAGAACTCTTCTCAGCGTCGCATCTCTGGAACGGGGAAAGTTCACTGCGCGCCCTAGGAACGATCCAAGGTATTACGGCGGGAACATTCCGTTTATTCAGACTGGAGATGTCACAAAATCTAATGGTAAAATAAACTCTTATTCGCAAACATTGAATCAAGAAGGATTAAAAGTCAGCAAAATGTTCCCTGCTGGCACTCTCTTTTTTACGATCGCGGCGAATATCGGCGATGTTGGTTTTTCTTCCTTCGATACCGCCTGTCCGGATAGCCTAGTTGCTATCACTCCGAATAATCGAGTAAACAAATTCTGGCTTTTCCATGAATTAAGAAGTAGGAAAAGGTCGTTTGAAAGTTTGGCCACACATAACGCACAGCTTAATATCAATCTTGAAAAACTACGGCCATATCTATTACCTTTGCCATCCAACAAAGCCGAACAAGAAGCCATCGCCGAGGCGTTGAGTGATGCGGATGCCCTCATCGAATCGCTGGAGCAACTCATCGCCAAGAAACGCCAGATCAAACAAGGCGCGATGCAGGAATTGCTCACGGGGAAGAGGCGATTGCCGGGGTTTGGAAGCCAGGCTCCGAACGTGGAGACCGAAGTGGGAGTTATTCCCAAGGATTGGGAGATCAAGACCATTGGTCAAGTCTCCGCGGTCGGACGTGGGAGAGTTATCAGCCATCGAGAAATATCCCGAGCATTTAGCCCTAGATTTCCTGTGCATTCCTCCCAGACGTCGAATAATGGCGTGATGGGGTACCTCGACACATACGAGTTCGATGGTGAGTATATTACCTGGACAACAGACGGAGCTAATGCTGGTACCGTTTTTCATCGAAATGGCCGGTTCAATTGCACAAACGTATGTGGCACAATTAAGCTGAAATCGGACGACCATCTTTTTGTGTCGATGGTTCTTGGTGGATTTGCATTTCGTCATGTATCACGGCACTTGGGCAACCCCAAGCTAATGAATGACGTCATGAAGATGGTCAAAATTCCGCTTCCATCTACTAAAGCTGAACAAGAAGCCATTGCCAAGCTCCTCTCCGACATGGGCACGGAGATCGCCGCATTGGAGGCCAAGCTAGCCAAAACCCGCCAAATCAAGCAAGGCATGATGCAGGAACTCCTCACCGGGAGGATTCGCCTGGTATGAAGGAAAACCAGAATACCGAATGGAAGGAATCGTGGCGGGACGAATACCTCAAATGGATTTGCGGATTCGCCAATGCCGATGGCGGTGTGCTGGACATTGGCCGGAACGATAAGGGTGTAGTAGTAGGCTTATCTGACGCCAAGAAATTGATGGAGGATCTTCCGAACAAAATCCGCGACGTTCTCGGCATCATGGTCGATGTCAACCTGCGTGAGGAGGATGGCAATGAGTACGTGGAAATCCGCGTAGAGCCATATCCCAGCCCGATCAGCTACAAGGGGGAATACCACTACCGCAGCGGCAGCACCAAGCAGGAATTGAAGGGACCGGCATTAGATCGGTTCCTACTCCGGAAGCAAGGCCGGACCTGGGACGGCGTGCCGGTGCCGAACGTGGCTATCCGGGACCTATCCAAAGCCGCGATCAACGCTTTTCGCAAGCTCGCTCGCCAGAGTAAGCGCATGGATTCAGCCGTGTTGCGTGAATCGACCGCAGGGTTGATCGAAAAGCTGCACTTGATGGAGGGTAAATATCTCAAACGGGCAGGGTTACTGCTGTTCCACGAAAATCCCGAGAAGTTCGTCACCGGCTCGTTCGTGAAGGTAGGCTTCTTCCGCACGAATGCTGACTTGCTCTATCACGACGAGATTCACGGCGATCTCTTCTCCCAGGTGAGCAAAACGATTGACGTGTTGCTCACGAAATACCTGAAGGCGGCGATCAATTACCAAGGTATTCAGCGTGTCGAATCCTATCCCGTGCCCGATGCCGCGTTAAGAGAAGCCGTGCTGAACGCGATCATTCATAAAGACTATGCGGTCCATAGCCCAATCCAGATCAGAGTGTACCACGACAAGCTGATGATCTGGAATCCTGGCCAACTGCCGCCCGACTGGACCGTGGCAAAGCTCAAGGGCCAGCATTCCTCGCAGCCGTTCAATCCGGAAATCGCCAACGTGTTCTTCCGAGCAGGCGAGATCGAGGCATGGGGTAGGGGCATCGAGCGAATCTTGGACGCCTGCCGCGAAGCGGGATTCCCCGAGCCGGTGATTGAATACGAAACAACGGGATTGTGGGTTAATTTCCCATTTTCTCAGGAAATCGTGGCCCGGACGAACGGTGCGGCTACCCAAGAAACTACCCCAATCACTACCCCAATCACTACCCCAATCACTACCCCAATCACTACCCCAATCGGCATACAGCAACAAATACGATCTCTAATTGAGGCAAAGAAGGAGATCACACAGAAGGAATTGGCTACTGCGCTCAGGCTGACCCGAGACGGTATAAAATACCACCTAACCAAGATGAAAGACGACGGGATGATACGGCATGTGGGTCCGTCACGCGGCGGTCATTGGGAGATACTGAAATGAGCCACATCGGTCAAACCGAGCGCGCTACCCAGGATCGCGTCGTCGCCTTATTCCGCGATGAGTTGCACTATCGCTATCTTGGCGATTGGGCCGACCGCGATGGGAATAGCAATATCGACGAGGGCTTGCTCACCGCCTATCTGACGCGGTGTGGCTATCAGGCGATGCACATTACCAGAGCCATTCATGCTCTACAGACCGCCGCCAATAACCCGACTCGGAGTCTCTACGACAATAACAAGGAAGTCTACAAGCTGTTGCGGTACGGCGTGCAGGTAAAGGCCGAGGTGGGCAAGAACACGGAGACGATCAAGCTCATCGACTGGAATAACCCGAGTAACAATGACTTCGCCATAGCTGAGGAAGTGACGCTCCACGGTAGCCGCGAGCGGCGGCCCGACATCGTGCTTTATGTCAACGGCATCGCCGTCGCTGTGCTGGAGGTGAAGAATAGCCGGGTTTCGATTGGCGACGGCATTCGTCAAAGCCTTTCCAATCAGGAGCCGGAGTTCAACCAGGGATTTTTCTCGACCGTGCAGTTTATCTTTGCTGGTAACGACTCCGAGGGGTTGCGCTACGGCACGATCAAAACGGAGGAGAAGTATTTCCTCCACTGGAAGGAGGACGAGCAGGATAACAGCCGCTTCAAGCTCGACAAGTATCTGCTTAAGATCTGTGCCAAGAATCGCCTGATCGAGCTGATGCACGATTTTGTGCTGTTCGATGGCGGTATCAAGAAGTTGCCACGTGTTCACCAGTATTTCGGCATCAAGGCGGCACAGGCTCACGTCCAGCGCCGCGAAGGCGGCATTATCTGGCACACCCAGGGCAGCGGTAAGAGCATCGTCATGGTGCTGTTGGCCAAGTGGATCCTGGAGAACAACCCGAATGCCCGCGTGGTGATCGTCACCGACCGCGATGAACTCGACAAACAGATCGAGGCCGTCTTTAACGATGTAGGCGAGCCGATCAAACGCACAAACAGCGGCCAGGACCTGATGGCGCAACTCAGCCAGGCCAAACCGCGCCTCCTTTGCTCGCTGGTACATAAGTTCGGTAAGAAGGACGTCGACAATTTCGAGAAGTTTATCAAGGAGCTGGAGGCGCAGCCGTGCCAGACGGTAGGAGAGATTTTCGTCTTCGTCGACGAATGCCACCGGACGCAAAGCGGCAAGCTGAACCGGACGATGAAGGCAATGATGCCCAATGCCGTATTCATCGGCTTCACCGGCACGCCGTTGCTCAAGAAGGACAAGCAAACCAGCCTCGAAGTCTTTGGCGGCTACATCCACACCTACAAATTCAGCGAGGCGGTAGAGGACGAGGTAGTGCTCGATCTCCTCTATGAGGCGCGGGACATCGATCAACGTTTGGGATCGGTAGACAAGATCGATGCCTGGTTCGATGCCAAGACCAGGGGATTGAACGATTGGCAGAAAGACGCCCTACGCGAGCAGTGGGGGACGATGCAAAACCTGCTCAGCTCGCGCTCACGGATGTCGCGTGTCGTCAGCGACATCGTATTCGACTTCGTAGTAAAGCCTCGGTTGAGCAACGACCGGGGCAACGCCATGCTCGTCGTTTCGAGCATCTACGAGGCTTGTAAATACTTTGCGCCGTTTCAAGAAAAGCCTTTCAAAGGCAAATGCGCGATCATCACCTCGTATAACCCGCAGACCAGAGACATCACCTCCGAGAATACCGGCGCGAATTCGGAGACCGACAAGCAGTTCATTTACAACACCTATACCGAACTGCTCAAGGGGGTCGACGCCACCCCGGGCTTGACCAAAACGGAGGCGTATGAGGAGAAGGCGAAAGACCTGTTCAAGAAACAGCCAGCCAACATGAAGCTGTTGGTCGTGGTGGATAAGCTGCTCACCGGATTCGACGCTCCCAGCTGTACCTACCTCTACATCGACAAGAGTATGCAGGATCACGGCCTGTTTCAGGCCATTTGCCGTACCAACAGGCTCGATGGCGATGACAAGGATTTTGGCTATATCGTCGATTACAAGGACCTGTTTAAGAAGGTCGAGAATGCGCTCGCCGTTTACACGTCGGAGCTGGATAACAGCGATAGCGGAGGTGTCGATCCGCAGATTCTCCTGAAGGACCGGCTCGAAAAAGGCCGGGAGCGGCTCGATACGGCGCTCGAAGCGATCGCCGTGCTGTGTGAGCCGGTGCTATTACCCAGAGGCGAACTCGAACATATCCACTATTTCTGCGGCAATACCGAGATCGCCGACGATCTCAAAGCACACGAAACACAAAGAGTTGCACTCTACAAGGCGACGGCGGCCCTGTTGCGATCCTACGCCAACATAGCGGACGAGCTGGAAGCCGCCGGTTATGGCGATGCCAAAATCAAAGAGATCAAGGGTGACCTCGACCGCTATGCCAAGCTGCGCGAGATCATCCGCAAAGCGAGCGGGGAGACGATCGACCTGAAAGCCTACGAAGCCGACATGCGGCATCTGATCGATACTTACATAGAAGCCGACGAGCCGAGGAAGATCTCGCCTTTCGATGGAATGCCCTTGCTGGAGTTGATCGTAAAGAGCGGCATCGCCGAGGCGATCAACCGGCTACCCGAGGGCATCAAGAGCAATCGCGGCGCGATCGCCGAGACCATCGAAAACAACGTCCGCAGCAAGATCATCAAGGAGCATCTCAACGACCCGGCTTTCTACGAGAAGATGTCCGCCCTGCTCGACGAGTTGATTGCCGCCCGCAAATCGAAGGCGATCGAATACGAGGAGTATCTGAAACAGATCGCCGCTCTGGCGATCAAGGTCCAGGCGGGGCAAGCCGCAGATACGCCACAGGCGCTCGACACCCCAGGACGCCGAGCCCTCTATAACAACCTGAACCAGAACGAAAATATGGCCATCACGATCGACGAAGCGGTCAAAGAAGCACGGCCCGATGGCTGGCGCGGGCATAAGGCCCGTGAGCAGGTAATCAAAAAGGCGCTCTACGATGTGTTGCAAGATATAGCCGAGGTCGAACGCATCTTCCTAATCATCAAACAACAGAGAGAATATTGATGATTACCCAGGTCCATTTAGGTGAGATCGCGGTGGATGTCACCTTGAAAGACATCAAGAATATCCACCTGAGCGTCTACCCACCGACCGGCGCGGTCCGGATTTCCGCGCCGCTCCGCATGGCGCTCGACACGATCCGCGTCTTCGCCATCTCCAAGCTCGGCTGGATTCGCCAGCAGCAGAAAAAACTGCGCGAGCAAGAGCGGGAAACGCCACGCGAATACCTGGATCGAGAAAGCCACTACGTTTGGGGAAAGCGCTACCTGCTCCAGGTCGTCGAGAAAGAAGCGGGGCCTTTGGTGGAGGTAAGGCATCGCAAGCTACAACTACAAGTCCGATCCGGCACGGACGAGGAACGGAAGCAGCAAATCCTAGATAACTGGTATCGCGACCAAATCAGGATAGCCCTACCGTCCTTGCTGGCAAAATTGCAACCGCTCCTCGGCGTGCAGGTGAGGGGGATCATCGTTCGTAAAATGAGGACCAAATGGGGATCATGCAGTCCAGAATTGGGGACGATCCGCCTCAACACGGAGCTGGCGAAGAAACCTCCAGAATGCCTGGAGTATATCATCGTGCATGAAATGGTCCATCTGCTGGAGCCGACCCACAATCGCCGTTTTGTGGCTCTGATGGATCGCTACATGCCGAAATGGGAGTTTCACCGTGATACGCTCAATCGGTTGCCGGTGAGGCATGAGCATTGGGGGTATTGAAAGAATGCTCTTGATCAGTGATAGTTGAGTTGGGGTCTACTCAGTGACGTTTTTCTGGCCGATCCCGGACGATATGGCCCCTCGCTCCGGTATGAAGCCCTTGCGGCCCATCCCAGGTGTCCCCATGAAGTGCGTTTGACTAGCCTAGGCCGCACCTCGGCTGGCGGCTCCTTGTTCTCAAAGACGATCACGTGCTGGTAGTCGGGCAGATTCAACAGGCTGTCGAAGAAGCCGAACTGGATGTCCACATCCGCTTCGTATTGGTGCTTCTTCTTATAGGACGTAAGCGGAGAATCGAGCATCATAAGACCGTTGTGTCGGAGTTCTGCTTCTCATAATGATTCATGAGGCCGACGGTGAACGCACCATGTAGAACTGCCCGGATGCCCTTGCCCTGATTTCTTCGGGCTTCCTCGTGGCGTTGCACATTTGGATTCCACCGTACTTGAGCGGCCTTCAGTGAGTGTGAACAAAAACTAAGGACGCTGATGGGCTAAAACATGCTCATCTTGTGACCACCGGGAAAGCGGGCATTACGCGCTTCACGTGTCGGTCCAGCCCGCGTCTAATCGACCGAAACATCGATCGACCGGGTACAAGCAGACGAATTGTCGGTTACGACTTAACCCTCATAACGACCGGATAGCCTCAATGAAGCGCTTAATATCGATAAGGCTGGGCCATCTTGCCGGAGCAGCGATGACACTCAGCGATGTATAATAATTGTTTCCGAAGAGGCGGCCGGTTCTCCCGGATCGCGGGCTATATATCTTAATCGCGATCGAGGTTGACATCATGGCCGACGAAATACCGACGTTTGATGACCCGACGGGCGTGCCACGGTTGC
Source organism: uncultured Planctomycetaceae bacterium (assembly GCA_963790585.1). Classification (GTDB taxonomy): domain Bacteria; phylum Planctomycetota; class Planctomycetia; order Gemmatales; family Gemmataceae; genus CAWBOY01. Next base: position 840,169 of record CAWBOY010000006.1, on the reverse strand, counting down.
CCAGCCGCGAAGCCACGAACGCAAGTCGGGGTTTCGTTGCTGGCTGGGCTCAAGCAATCGATCTCATCCTGGGAGCGCGTGAGGACGATAATGTATACCTTGAAGCATTCGAGGACATCGCGGTCGTCGCCTCTAGCGGTGTGATTGGGGGCATTCAGATTAAGGATAAAGCCGGCCAGTTCTCCGTTACCCAGGAGGAATCTTGCGGGATGCTTGAGCGCTGGGCGGTAGTCGTGGAAGAACGTCCTGGATCTTGGTTTCGTTTCTGTAGCACTCAGAGCGCTGGCAATCTGCACAATCATAGTGCATCCTTCGCAAGATGGACTGCGGGTCACCGAGACGAGGCCATTCTCGCGGAATTGTGCGAATCGATTAGGGGGTTCGTTTCAGGAAAGCACAAAGGGAAGTTCCAGCGTATGGAGCGGCTTACTCAGAACCAAGCCGAATTTAGGAAGTATTGGGAGTGCATCGACTGGAAGCTTAACAACGTCGACCTTACCGAGCTGCGTCAGAAGCTATTGGATAGGATCGGCTATTTTTTCCCCAACATCGAATCGAAAGAGGCAGAGAAGCTGTTATATGCGTGGATTGGCGCGATCGCCCTCTCGGCCTCTTCAGATGATATCAGTGAAAGATGCTGGACGACGAAGAAGCTCTTTGCGATCGACCCCAAGATCAACACTCGCATGGCGTATCTTGCCAGCCAAATCGAACGCCTCGTCGGGGCTCAATCTCAGGAGCAGGCGACGACTCTCACGGAGATACTCGACACAGTCCGAGGACTCAAAAATTGGAGCCAGACTATTGGTTTCTCCAGCTTTGCCCGAAGCCCAACAGGAACATCGACCGGTGCTTTGGCTCTACCACCTACGAGGGCTCAACAAGCGGTACAAGACAGCCGTGTAGCCCAGCTTGAGACTCGTCTAAGAAAAGCGCTAGATTGCCAGGCACAACAATTGTGGGACGAGATCCGAGGAAAGATTCACGGTGCCGAGAGAACAGAAGCTGTCGCATCGCGGCCCAAGCTTCAAGAATGGTTTTACAACGAAGGTCAATCGGCATCGCCTCACGCTCGTGGGCGTGCTGCGATGCTACTTGCTGATCTCACAGTGATCGAGTCATCCGAAAAATCAGCGCTTGAGCGTATAGACACCGCATCATTCCGGGAATGGCTAAATCGGGCCGGTGATATTTTGGGTAGCGATATTTCGCCAGACGACGCGGGGAGGTTGGTAAATCTGAACGCGAAACTGTTGTGGTTCGAGGGACGTCGAGCCGAAGCGTTGTCCACCTTAGATGCAATCGACGATGATGTCTGCAGATCCTTGAAGCTTGCAATGCATTTAGAAGTCGGAAATAACGATCTAGCATTGGGTGTAGCCCGCACACTCCCTACGGACGAGCGATGGGTGGACCAAATCGTTGTGGCCTATGCCCGCCATGGGCTGGAAACAGAAGCGGCGTGCATTTTTTCATGGGCGCAACAACAGACCTCACCAGTCCCTCAACAACGCTGCGCACTAGCCTGGGTTCAGGGGACTTTGCAGAGGATGCTCAAACCAAAGAATTACCGCTCGATTATTAATGAACATTGTAGCGAGGAAGAGAATCTTGTTCTACGGAATCTGATGACACGTCTACAACCGCTAATAACCACAGCAGTAGCACAGGGTCGCCCAATAACCGGGTGCGAGCAGGAAGCGGTCGAACTGGCCATCACCATTGCGAGATTTCTCAATGACCGCTCACAGTCGCAGCGGTTGGGCATAGTGCTATCCAAAGCAGAACGCACCTCGCTGGAATACGCCCGCGCCGTTTGTCGAGGAGACCTGCCGTCGGTCCCCAATCTCGCTGAACGATTGCGTCGTCAGTATCCAGACAGTTTTGTCGCCGGGCACCTTGCTGCGGCAATCGATGTAATCGATGGAAAGGGATTCGCTCGGACGCTCGCAACCGCCGAGTCCTTGTTATTACGAGTTCGCGATAAAGATGATCGGGAGCAAGTTGCTGCTCTTGTGTTTGAAACCGCGCTCAATGACGATACACCGGACCTAATCTGCCAAGCAATTGATTACCTAAAAAAGCTTCTGGAGCCCGAGCACATACTAAATAAGCTGGCCACGTTTGAAAAGCTTAGACGAGCCGGTGATGTCGTTGGTGCCAGTGCGGCATTAGAAAATGCGAAGGACGAAGCGAATCCTGTCTGGCTACAACTCGCTGCAGAATGGCATCGGGTCCATGGGTCTAAAGAAACGTCACTTGATTTCCTCAGTAAGGCCTCGCGATTAATTGGTCGCCCGGAAACGTGCTGGAAAGCATTTTCGATTGCCCTCGAATTAAACGATCTCTCCGCAATGCGCGAGTTGATGGAGACGGTCCTCAGACTCGACGCGGGTGATGCCCAGGCCATACGGAACCTCGCTAAGTTGGATTTTAATGGTGGAAAATTCGCGGATGCTGTGCCCAATCTTCGCCGGCTTGAACAGATCGAACCAGACAGTCAAGAGGTTGGTCTTTTCTTGGGCCGCGCGCTCTCCCTTTGTGGACAGTTGGAGGAAGCCATCAAGGTCTTCGACCGAATATGCGATAAGCACCCGGGAAATTTTGAAGCACTCTACTTGAAGACAATAACTCTCGATTCCGTTGGCCGACCGGCGCAAGCTTTCCAGGCGCTTCATGATGTGCGTGAATCGTTTTGGGCCGATACACCGTTTCTCCTGCACTATCACGCTATGGGCTATAAGGCCAATCGTGAGGAAGAAGCTCATCTCGCATTTATCCGCCTCCATGAAATGAAGAATGGCGACAGCGACGGGCCGCTGCGCACGATGACTCTTGACCAATTCAAGGAGCATGCTCGGACCTGGCAAAAACATCACGAGACAATGAACGAAAAACTCGTCTCCGGGACGGTGCCATGGATGCTCGTCGGTCATGCCCTTCGAAGAGATGTTGATCGCGTTTTGAAGTGAGGCCATTTTCGCGGCTTGAGATGAGGCCAACAGGAGTTGCCCGGCGAAGCGGGGTGAGCGTGGCGAGGTCCTATCCTTGGCGCGGTTACTTGGCGGACGGCTCTTCGGGGCCGCGATGAACACGATAGGATTTGCCCTTCAATTTCACGATGGTTGCGCCGTCCACGACGCGATCCAACAACGCCATCGCCAGGGGAGCATCGCCCAGGTATTCGGCCCAGGACTCGAAGTCGATGTTGGTCACCAGCGCCGTGCTGACCCGTTGGCTCCGCGCGTCGATGATCTTGTACCACAAGCTGGCGGCCTGCGGACACAGGCTGCGTTCAATGCGGTCCAGACCAAATTCGTCGATGATTAACAACTCGAAGCGGGCATAGAAGCGTACACGGTCGTGGATCGTTGTTTGGTCGGCCAAGGCCGCAGTCAGATCTTCCAGGAGAGCACCGCTGGTCGTGTAAAAGACGCGATAGCCCTGCACGCAAGCGGCCTGACCGATGTTCTGAATCAGCCGACTTTTTCCCAAGCCGGATTGGCCGACGAACACCAGGTTCTGACAGCGGCGGACGAAGTCACAGCCAACCAAGGTTTCAAGTTGCGTCCGTGGGAGCGACGGGTTGAAGCTCCAATCGAAGTCGCTCAGTGGTTTCAGTTCGCGGAAGTGGGCATCCTTGATGCGTCGTTCGATGCTACGTTGGCGACGCAAGCCCGCCTGGTCGGTGAGCAAACGGTACAGGAACTCCAGATGCGAGCGGCCGCTTTGCTCGGCGTCGAGTACGACGGCATCGAGCTGTTCGGCAGTCATGGGGACGCGCAGCGTGGCGAAGTCGGCGAGGATCTGCTCACGCAGAGGTGGCGTCGGTGTTGGTTTCGCTGAACGGTTTTTCTTGGGACGAGGCGTCATTGGCGGCTTCCTCAGGCAAGAGCAAATGCTGATAGTCGCTGGTTGGCCGTGGACCGACCGCGTCGGCACGCAACAACGGGTCCAGCGTGTCACGATGCAGATCGGCCAGTTCCTCCAGGAGCGGCTTGGGCTTGGCGGTCGCGGCAAGGATGCGTCGGATTGCCGCCAAGGAGTAGGCGCCGAAGCGGACGGCACGCTCGAAGGCGGCCTGTACATCTTTGCGTTGGTAGTGGGCTACCACTGCCAACAGTTGCTGGGCCTGTAGTTTGCCCTGGACTTGCTTGGCGAGCAAGCCGTCGAGGAACTGTACGGCCACCGGCCCCAGTTCCGTGAAGCGTTGCCGTAACAGCAGTTCACGCTGGCCGGGGTCGTCGGCGGGATGATGGGTCTTGTTCGACTGGCGAACGCCCGTGTGGGAGCTGGCCACGAGAAGGTGGCGTGCGATCTCCTCCAGACCGATCGAGTAGATGACGACTTCACTCTCGGTGACGCGTACAGGTAGCACCTGGCCGATGTACGTCCACGGCACGGAGTACAGGTTGAGCCGATGGGTGACGTAGCCCTCGACGCTCACGTGGCGATAGATGACCTGGGCGGTGTCGAAGTCACAGGTCGGCAGCGTCAGCAAGTGTGGTTGTTCGTGTTGGTGACGCTGGAGTGGCGTCTCCTTGAAGTCGCGTAGGACACGGATGTCGGCGACGTTGTGCAGCCACCAGGTGGTCACCTCGTTGAGATGCTCGAGGGTGTCGAAGGTGCGACCATTGAGCAAACTGCTTTCGACGTGGAACATCTTTCGCTCGACTTTACCCTTCGTTTGCGGTCGGCGCACGCGGCAGGCTTGTGGCCGGAAGCCGTAATGCGTGGCGAAGGCCAGGAACTTGGGGTTGTAGATAACGCCATCGGCGTCATGACGCAGCACCACGGCTTTGAAGTTGTCATACAGGCAGACCCGCGCGACGCCGCCAAGATGGTGGAAGGCATGTACGTGTTCTCGCAAGGTCGTTGTTAGATCCATCGATTCCACGAAGCGTAGATACTGCCGGCGGGAGTAGCCGAGCAAATAGCTGAAGAGGTACACACGCCGGCGGCCTTCACGTGTAAAGTCGATGTCATAGACGCCGTAGTCCATTTGGGCTTGGATCCCTGGCCCGGTCTCGAAGCGCGGCACGGGTGGCCGCGCGGCGCGTGGCCGCAACAATCCCAGGCGCTGACGTACGACGGTGTACTGGCCAGTGAAACCGCGTGCTTGCAACTCTTCCAAGGCGCGCATGGTGGTGAGATTCGGGTACTTGGCAAGCAACTCCTTCAAGAGCGGCTCGAAGGGATCAATGATGCTGTGGCGTGGACGGGGCCGGGCGACCCGTCCGTCCCGCTGAGCTTGCACCTGTGCCAACGCGCGTGTCACGGCGCCACGCGACAGGCCCAATTCTTCCGCGATGGCACGCAACGACATCCCACTCTGACGCCGTTGCACGATCTCCAGACGCAACGCCTCATTCATGGCAGCCTCATACGCTTGAGGTCCGGTCCCAACACCAACTCCGCCACCACATGGGACTGATCGCCGACACGCGCCAATATCGGCTGGAGGATCTCACGATCCTGCGTTCGCAACTCAAGCACGTTCGGCGTCCGAAGCCAATTCTCCAGACGAGTCAGTGTTTCCAAAGCCTGTCTCAAATGCTTCGCCAGCCAGTTCCCGGCTCCACTCAGACGTGGATCCCGCAATGCCGTCGGCATACCGTTTACCTGAGCCAACGCCTCACGAGGCTTCGCCAGCACGAACGCCGCCTGCTCGTCACTGGCACCTTGCAACAACTCGATCACGCCGCTCACTTCCTGAGCCGTCAACGTCTCCCGGCGCGTCAACTCCAACAATGCTTCCTGGTTGCCCACGGGCAACCGCGTCAATTGACGGGCCAACGACGGACCCACTAATCCCAAACGCAAATCCTCTTTCACCGCCACACTCAACCGCTCCAACAACGCCAGGCGGCGACACACCCAACTCTTGTGTCGGCCCAACAAGTGGGCCGCTTCCACCTGCGTCATCCCATCGTCACGTACCAACCCCTGGACAACCCAGGCCTCCTCCAACTCCCGTACCGGACCCTGACCACGGTTCAACCCCAGAATCGCCGCCTTTGCCGTCGGCTCATCCACCTCCAATACTCGTACGCTCAAACTCCTTAACCCACCTACCTGGCGTGCCGCCGCATAACGCTTGAAGCCGTCGAGGAGTTCCAATTTTTGCTCACGCATACACACCACCACCGGTGACAACTGCCCCCAACGACGCAGCGATCCCGCCATTGCTTCCTCCGCCTCCAAATCGGTCAGGCGATAACGCCGATAGTGCTGGCCCAGGTCGGCAAGCATCACCGGTCGTGAGATACCGTCGTTCCAAGCCATGTACGTACCCTCCACCAAACCTCCCTCTTTCCTCCATTCGAAGAAAGGAAACGGGGGACGCAAAATCGCTCTCGCGACCGCCCGCTCCTCTCTCCGGTTTGGGGTGGAGGCACTTTATCCTGGCTGCTCGCTCAAAAATATCTGCAAAGACTTGGTCACGACGTATCTGGAGGCCGCACACGCTCGGTCACACGTTCCGAACGCCAGCGCCGACGCCGCGACCGATAGCGCGCCTCACGATCCAACACGCGACGTAACGCCAGTCGGCAGGCCAAACTACAGAATCGCTTGCACGATTGTTCATCGGCGATCGGGAAAAGCTCATAACAACCCGGTCGATCGCAGGGCCGCCTGGCAAAATCATCGCACGCAGACCCTGGCGCTGGCCCTCGCGCGGCAAAGCTTCGTCAGCTGACTCGGTTCGCTGTTGCTGACGCTGTCGCTCGCGATACCGCCGGCTCTGTTCCCGCCGCCGCTCTTGGCCTCGCTCGGTGGACCGATAGCGCTGGCTCGCCTGCCAGCGCCGCCACCGTTGGGCGGCACGGCGACAGGCCGCGCTGCAATCAGCGCGCTGAGGACGCGCCGGCGTGAAGCGTCGCTCACAACCCTTGAGCAAACAACGCCGCGTTCGACGAAGACATGGTGCCTCTGGCCGTTGGCCACAGAAATGCTGAAATGAGGGTGGGCCCAAGGGAGGTCTTGCTCCCGCCGGTCAAGTCTCGGGGCCAGGTTGCGCCTGGCTCCGAGGCGTTTTGGCGCCGAGTGGCGCTGGGAAGTGCTTCAAGCCTATCACAAAATCCCAACCAAAGAACCACGCCGCGTGCTGGCCCGGGACAGTGCACGCCTATGGCCCTCTACGAAAGCGCGCGGCCTGGCCCGCGATCCTGCCTGCGCGCCCTGGCCCGGGCCACCGCGCAATTTTGGCCCCATGCTAAAACGCTGCTGACACCCTGAACGGCGCACCCGTGCCGATCAAACCGATTCAAAGGAAACGGCTGCATGATGAAGCCGTAGAGCGGGAACTAGCGGAGCGGGGAATATAGCCAGTGCAAAATTAAACTACATCTTTCCCGATAACGGGAACCAGTTTAATTTTATACTCCCAAATTTATATAGCGCTCAAGACATAACGTAATACATTTTCAGGATTTACGTCGCTTTCATGTTGACGATCCAATATGGCCGAACGTACAATTAACCATAGATCCAATTAGGTAAGCGGAGAAACCAAATATGAGATTGACAAGAATCGAGGCAAGCAAGTTGCTTGGTTTGACGGAGCGACAGCTTTCATATCTCGCTCAAAAAGGGAAGATACCTTGTTCGGGTAGCTTGTCCTTGTGCCAAGCCCTTTCTATCGCAGTTGCCAAAAACCTCAAGCGATTAGGCTTCAATGACGAATCGTGTCGGAGCGTCATGGGTATGCTTTGGATCATGCCCGATGACGTATTCCAAGCTGAAATCGATCAGGGAAGGCACTATCTTTTGGCATTTCGGCCAAACGTCTTTCCGTGGCTTTTCGACGAAGACTCATTGATAAACCCAACGGGCGTTGACATGCGCGAAATCGCGCACCTAAGCAACGTCCCGCCAGAAAAAGTGAATCTGAAGGTGTTTTGGGATGCGATTATCGTTGAGGCGCAAAAAATTGAGAGACGGAACAAACTCTGTAAATAGAGTCACGGCCAAAACTTGAAGTGAAATCGCCAAGCGAAAGATTAGCCGTCCTCGCTTGGCGTAAATTGGAGACCATCTTGAGTGATTATATCAGAACGGGATTGATCGGAGTAGGGCAAAATAGTGATTTTTCATCGCATAATGCAATAGTACGAATTCGAGAATTGCTAGATTTGCCCAACTCAAAAAAGTGGTGTCGTGGTGGAAGTAGACCTATGCGGTTGCGGAGTAGGAAAAACCCAAAGGAAAAAATCATGGCTCTATGGTGTCAGTCATGGCGGTGCAAGATATGCCGTGAGGCGTTGCTACGTCGCGCGGGGGAACATTTTGGCGTGATGATTTTGCGCTCAAAGGGCATGATTTTTGACCAGCTTTCCGAACCAGAAAAATGGCCAGCGCAGCAAAAGCAGTTTCGTCGGCAAGGTGTGTCATGGGTTCGGATCGGATGCGTCGATCATCCTGGGATTATCATAGGCAGCGCACCGCCTAGCGTTGCTAAATGTCACGTTCATAACGATTGGGAGACAGCCGTTACTTTGCTCGGCAAGTCGCTACGCGATCTAGGGACGGCATGGGATGAGGGGGAGTCACGCATCCGCCCCATCACGTCGTCTCACGATTGGTCTCTTCCAGAAACGGAATCAAAATATGAGCGTATCGGCGTGGTTCGCTGTACGAAGCCTGAATCTCTTGTCGATGCCCTCAACGCCATCGGTATACCTTCGCACTTTCGACCGGCAGACGGCAAGGGGCTGCGCTGGGATGTTACTTATGACATTCCGGAACACGACGAAAAGGCCATGGAATTACTCGACACCATAGCTTGCTCATTATGCCATTAACCGGATAGCTATTATCATAATTATATTCATACATAACGGATGTTTTATGTGATCTATAATGGTGAATGTCCGAAATAGCCTAATTAAGAGTAATACCTAATTAGGCTAAATCGGACAAATCAAAGACAGGGGCGGGGGAAATATATAGTGTGCGGCGCACGAGCGGCGTGTACTTCGAGTGTAACAAAACGAAAGGGGTAAGACCATGACAAGCCCAAGGATCGTCAGCCGGGCAGAACCGTGCCTCGTTTGCGGCGCTACGGCCAAGTGTAGCCGTAAAGCTGACGGGTTGATCTTTTGTTGGCGGAAATCAGGCCCGCAAGCTGGGTTTCGCATGGGTTTGCCGTGCCGAGGCAATCCGCAGTGTAGCATCTACCGCACTGCGGATGACCCCATCAAGCCGACAGGGATGATGGTACAAGCCGGTCGCGTTCCGCCCACTAATTTTTCCTCCGCCCCTTCCCCCAAAAAAGTGAGCAAGGGAAAAAACTGGAGACGAATCGCCGAGCGGTATGCCGACAACATGACACCCGGACGGCGCAAGCGCCTAGCCGATTCCCTTGAATTGCCGATTGAATGCTTAGATGCTCTTCCTCTTATTGGCTACAACGAAGAGGAGAACGCCTATAACGCTAGGCATCATTACACTTTTCCAGAAGTAGACGCACAAAATAATGTCGTCGGTATAGTGATCCGATCGATAGGAAAAGATGTAAAGAAGTGGGTCATGCCGGGCTGTCATCGCGGCCTATATATTACTGTCGGTTGGCAAGATCATATTGGACCTATTCGGATCGTCGAAGGTGCAACGGATGTACTCGCTCTTGCATCAATGGATGTACCCGTTATTGGCCGTCATTCCGCAATGGGCGGCGCGGAAATGTTAGTTGAGTTGCTTCGCGGAACGAATCGTGAAATACATGTATTACAAGAAAATGACAAAAAAGACAATGGTCTTTGGCCCGGTAAGCAAGGTGCCGAATTTATCGTCTCGAAACTAAAGGACGCTGGAATCAAAGCGGTTGTGGCGCCGATTGAGTCAGAATTCAAGGACGCGCGGGAATATGTAATTTGTCGAAACAAAATGTTATCAGCGTAACATTTATGGCGTAATGCAAGTATTATATAAATGTGACCCCACTTGTGGTGGGGACCTTTCGCCGGTGGGCGCTGTACGGAGCGGCGCCCGCCGGTTTATATATGAGGTTGTTGTGAAGATGAAATCAAGTTCAATAACTCTAGCAATGGATCGACCATTATCGGCCCGTTCAATTCAATTTGCGAAAAGTTATATAGATCGCTCGCGGCCCGGTTGGTCACAAAAGGCGAGCGAATACAGTTTACGATTGTGCCTTGTTCGCGCAATGCAATCAGGTGATTTGTTGGAAGATCAATTAGCCACCTACCAAGGTGTAAAATTAAAGGATAAGAAAATGACTGCCGTGAAAAAGAAAGCCTCTGCCGGTAGCGGCGCTATTGCCGGTGCGAGTGGCGGCGCTGGTGCCGGGCGCGTAGACGTTAAGAGTCCCTTCGCGCGATACTCGACAAAGCGTGCTTCCGTCGCCACAACGAAGCACGGTCATTCGACCGGCGTCGTCGAAAAGGATAGTGCGTCTGATCGTGCAAAGATGGGCGCATGGCTCAAATTTAGCGCCCTCAAGTCTGGCGTTCCGGTGAATTGGACGGAAGCCGATGAAGCGATGACACGTTCCTTATTCGCAACGGAGACCTTTTCCCGAGTGAAAGGCCGTAACGACGAAGATACCGTCAGCGGTGCGCAGGCGCGTGCGTTGCTAGAGCAGCGATCTTTCGGCGGTAGACCGCTCATGCTAAAGAGCTTATTGGACGATTCGTCGAGTGGTGGTATTGAGATTGCTCCAATTTTCTTCGATGATCGTCTCATTACGTACCCTGTTCTCACTGGCGAAATTTCTCCATACGTTGACATTGTGGACGTACCGCGTGGCAGGCGCATTGAGGGCGGCGCGTTGGCCAACCCCAACGTTATTTGGGGCACAACCGAAGGCAGTAGCATCACGCCGTTTAACACGTCGCAAATGGTATCTGCAATAGACACAAATATATTCAATTGTGTTTGTGCCGTGGAAGTGGGAAACGATTTCCTCGCCGATTCGGGCGTGGACGTTGCGGGCGCGCTTGTCGAGCAAATTGGGCAAAAATTTGCCGAAGCGCTTGACAGTGTTATTTCCGTTGGCGATGGTGCTATTCAGCCATTGGGCATCATAAATGATACAATTTCCAACGCTGTTAATTCTGACAACGGACTGCCTGGGCCGGCCACAGTTAGCGATCTCGAATCGCTCTACTTCGCCGTTAAAAAGCAATATCGCCAAGCTACGTTAAATCCCCGTCTGTTAATGAACGACGTGACCTATCGCCGGTTCCGCGCTATTCCGGTTGGCCCGACCGACACGCGCCGCGTTATGGGTATGGGTGGAGAATTCGGCGGCGCCGATGGCACCGCAGCCGGATTAGCCGCTTATTTGCTTTATGGCGTGCCTGTTAGTATTGGGCAGCAGCTCGCCAATAATCAAGTAGTTTTTGGTTGCATGAAAAAATACCGCCTCTACCGGCGATTAGGTATTGATATTAATTGGTATAGCGAAGGCGAATATCTTGCGTTGCGCAACCTACGCTTGTTGGTGGTTCGTATGCGTGTTGGTGGGCGCGTGGTAGATGGCAATGCCTTCGGGATAATGAGTGATGCTGCTAATTAACGAAAGGAAAAAAAATGTCAACAATTGCTGTTGAAATAGACGGTAGAGGCTCGCGGTCAATTCGCAACGACGATGCGCAATTGGAAGAGCGCGAGGTCGATCTGAATGTCAATTGGTTTTTCCGCCCGTTGCAATTCAGTTTACGCGGCAAATTTGATATGTCTCGCGCAATTGATAATAACGCTCGAGCTAAGTCTTATTCGGCGCCGATCGTACCGGGCCAGCGTTTAATTTTGGACATTGACAAACGAACCGGAACGATTATCGAGCCGTTACGCGATGAAGCAAACGCGCATATCGTCAAGAGGATTGGTCGATTCTTGGGACATCCCATCAAGGTTTTATTGGAAGACGATCCGTTACAAGTAGGACCGCGCGAGACGGTCCGCGAATTGACCGACCCGCGCGACGTTCCTACTTGGCTCTATTGGATTCGTCGCGGTGTTGAGAGCGGTTGTTGCCGGATCATTTCAGGTAAATTGCCTGATAAAATAGAAGGCAAGCCGCGCAAGGTATTCAATGGCCATGAACCCTACGAAGACCCTGTTATTGAGATGACTCGTCAGCAACAGGCGCTCGCCTATGCCACGATGACACCGGACCAACGGACCGCGTATGATCGCAAGCTGGCGGAGTTAAGGGAGCAAGCGGAGTAGTTTTCCCGTTATCGGGAAAACAATTTAATAATAAATTGTTGCCTGTCAGACGAGACGTCTTGGATGGCGGGAAAACAATTTAATAATAAATTGTTGGTGTTTCGAGGGGAGCATGATGAGACTGATCCGCCGCGTATTGGTTTGGTTGTCTGCGTCGTTTGCCGATCCGATTTTGCGCCTACAGCTGGAGTCATGCGAAACTGAATTGAAGATGCTGGCGGTCAAGCTGGAAGCGGCGGAACTGGAGAGGGATTCACTTGCCTCTGTAGTAGAACGTGATCGACGACGTGTAGCAGCTGAGACGGCAGAATTTTCGATGAAGGCATTCCGCAACGGAGGTTCTACATGAGCCTACGAACCGCGATGAATCGAGCGGCGGAATTAGCCGACGCGATGTTCTCGTCTGCTCGCACAAAAGCGGCGGGAGAGAGTCTCGTTGCAGGTCGAGGCGCCGGTTCCGGGCAATTGGGTTCTAATACCATCGGCATTCGACGCGAGCGGTTGCGGCATTTTATTGGATGGCAGGCAGCTGTTATTCGTGTGGCCGCACAGAAGATTGCAAGTCAACCGCTATTACTTGCGCGGACCCCAAAAAAGGGTTCGCCTAAAAAGCGTTTGAAACATGCGCCGTCTTGTGTGAAGCGCATTCATGACGAAGCGGAGATGATTGACTCTCATCCTATTTTGGACGTGCTTCATAATCCGAACGACTTGATGGATTATTGGAGTCTGATTTTCCTTACCCTTTGTTCATTAGAATTGGAGGGGGAGTCTTATTGGTGGATATGTAGGGACGACAAAGCGCGTCCGTACTTGTGGTATTTAAGTGATGATTGGGTTCAGCCGGTGCATACCGAAAAACGGCTATTTGATTCCTACAAAGTGCTCAGGGCAATCGCATCTGAACGCCTGTTCATTATTGGCTGTTCAGTTGTCAGGGACAAGGTTACTGCGAATGATTCTGGTGGAACGTACCCGTTTCACGGAGGAAAAGACTCATGGCGCAGACCCAAGCAACCCCCTTTCTTGCCGCTTTTGCCCAGTTGCAGGATCCACGCATCAACCGTACCAAGCATCACCGACTGCTGGACATCCTCTTCATCGCCCTGTGCGCTGTCGTCAGCGGCGCCAACGATTGCGTGGCCATGGAAAAGTTCGCCAAGAGCAAGCGCGTCTGGCTCGAAAAATTCCTGGATCTGCCCGACCGCGTGCCGTCGCATGACACCTTCGCTCGTGTGTTCGCCGCCCTGGATGGCAAAGCCTTTGTCGAGTGTTTTCTGAGCTGGGTGACCAGCCTCGAACGGAGTACGTCCGGCCAGGTGGTGGCCATCGACGGCAAGACGGCTCGTGCGACGTTGGATCGAGCCAAGAGCAAGCATCCGCTTCATGTCGTTAGCGCCTGGGCCACGGAGAACCAATTGCTTTTGGGTCAGGAAGTGGTCGATGACAAATCCAATGAGATCACAGCGATTCCTAAACTGTTGGAGGTGTTGGAATTGACGGGAGCGATTGTGACTTTGGATGCCATGGGATGTCAGAAAGAGATTGCCAGCAAGATACGAGAAAAGGGAGCCGATTATGTGCTGGCGGTGAAAGGGAATCAGGAGCATTTGGAGCAGGACATCGTGGAGGCGTTTGCCGCCGTGGACGAGGGTCGTAGCACGGCAACGGTGCAAACGCACACGGAGCAGGACAAGGGGCACGGTCGCTTGGAAACGCGCTGGACGCAGACGATGGCGGTACCCAAGACGTTGCGTCATCAGGAGGATTGGCGGGATCTGGTGAGCATCGCCCGTTGCACGCGTAGCTACCAGGAGGGTGGAGTGGAGAAGTCGGAGGTGCGTTATTTTATAAGCAGCCTGCAACCCAAAGCGAAGCAGATGGCGGGAGCGATACGGAGTCATTGGGGAGTGGAGAATGGCTTGCATTGGGTGTTGGACATGTATTTTGCGGAGGATCGCAATCGTGCTCGGACGGGCCATGCGGCAGGGAACCTGGCGTTGTTACGACGCTGGGTCATCTCGTTATTGCGGCAGGACGAATCGACCAAAGGCGGCATCGAGAAGAAGCGCTTGCAAGCAGGCTGGAACGACGAAACGCGCGAGGCCATTCTTGGCCTTTTTATGGGGGATTAGATGCGATTGCCCTGACAAAGTGCTTGTTTACGGGACTGGTCATAGTTTAAGTATACCGCCTGAAGATATGATCCGGTTTAGCATACCGGATATTAAAAATCCCTACGCTGGCGGATTGTCTACATTGTCGCTAAATGCTCTTGCTTGTGTCACCGATGAGCATTTGCAAATTAGCCAACAAAAAGCGTTTCAGAATGGTCTAATGCCCGGAATCGGAATTGTAATTGGCAGGCATCCAGACGTAGAAGGTACACCCGGACAACGCCCGATACTCACAAAGGAACAACGGGCGCAGTTGATAGCCGCGCTCAAATTAGCCTACCGTGGGCCGTTGAATACGGGCGAGCCGGTTATAATGGATGGTTTGGTAGAGGATATTAAGCAGCTCACGACGAACCCGAACGAGATGGGTTTCCTTGAAAGTGGCAAAGACACGAAGGGAAGAATTACCCAAGGGTTTCTAACGAACCCGATTGTAATGGGACAAATTGAGGGCGTCAATCGGGCAAGTGCTACCATTGCTTCCGAGAATTGGCTTGCTCATAAAATTAACCCTTTGATTGAACGCTTGTCGAGCGCACTTACTCATCAACTATTGCCACGGTTAGGCGAGCCTGATTTGCTTTTGTGGATCGAAGAGGCACGGGCGCATGATCCCGACCAGAAACGCGCGGATCTAGACCAGCTGGCAAAGTATGGGGCGTTGCGAAAAAACGAGTTACGGGATGCTTATGATCTCCCTCCGTTGGAAGGTGAAGAGGGTGAAGCGCTGATTGAATCACCGCATCCGATGGGAATGGAGGCGGGCATTCAAGCCCGATCCTTTCGCTTTCTCGACTAAACATTCCGCCGCGTGGTTAGCACTACACAGCGCGGGTAGCCGGACGCTGTACCGATCGCTCATGACGTTCTTTCAGGAACAAGCCGATGAGCTGGCGAGTTTAATTTTGGACGGGGCGGAGTTGAATGCAGAGATGCTCTACCAGTCAGATCAATGGAGCATCCGCCTCAAAACGGAAGTAGCAAGCGCGATAACCCGCCTCGCTTTACAGGGGGCGACAACGGAACTCGGGCGCATTCGGCACCGTGGAACAACGGTCGAAACAAAGGAAGCCGTAACGATCGGGACGGGGCTACTCGCATTACCGCCGATTGTCCGCGAGCGTGTTGTATGGTTCGTGACGACTTCCATTAGTCAACCGTGGTGGTCAAACCTCGTTTCGGGAGTCCGTGACGATCTAGCGACTGCTTTGATCGATTCGATACACGCGGGGGATAACCTCTATCAATCGGCGCAGCGGGTGAGAACCGTCCTCATCGGTGCAAGTCAGGCAAGGGCAGAACTCATTGTCCGCACCGAAGCGACGGGTAGCCTCAACGCCGGTGCGGATGCTGCCCGTCACCAGCTGAATGCAATGGGTGTACTACGGGGCGTGGAGTGGTTCGCGGTACTTGACCACAAAACCAGACCGACGCATGAAGCGCTTCACGGAACCATTATCAATATCGGTGAGCAGTTTAATGTAGGTGGTGAGAGAGCGCCGTACCCCGGTTACTTTGGTCTTAGTCCGGAAGAAAAATGCAATTGCCGTTGTACGTCCATCAGCGTGTTGAAGGACATTGAGGACATTGACGATATGTAAGGGTGGTGGCTAGTTTAATTTTGTACTACGGACAATGAAGAGCGTTTAAGGATTGTGATATGGGCAAGGCAACAAAAGTCGAAGTAGCACGACGAGTCGAAGCGGTAATGCAGTTGCGCATGTTGGGTAAAACGACGACGGAGATCAGTCATTTCATGGCGGAACAGGGATGGCATGTTTCGCTACGTCAAGTGGCACGATACGGACAGCAAGCCGATGAATTGCTTGTAGAAACGCTCAAGGAAAGCCGCGAAAGGATGCTCTATCGGCACTTAGGGCAACGACGGACGTTGTACGGGATTGCCATGAAACAGAACGACGTTAAGACGGCTCTTGCGGTGTTACGGGACGAAGCGGAGTTACTAGGGTTGTACGCTCCGAAGCGGACGGAGTTGAGCGGCACGGATGGCGGACCGATTCAAATGGAAACGACGGTGCTTGATGATGAACAGCGAAGGGCAGCCATCCTTGCAATCCTGGCAGCAGCGGGCGATAGACCGGCTTGCATCGGGCACAATGAGCGAAGCGGAAGCGACGTTATGGACACAACCGGAAACCGTGATGAGCCTAGCCAGTATGACTCCGGATCAATGGCAGACTACGTTACTCCGATCGTCTGATCCCCGGACGTTGTTGCTTTGCTCTCGACAATCGGGCAAGTCCCAAACAGCAGCGGCTCTAGCCATTAAAACGGCGGTACTTGAAGCGCCTGCCCTTATCCTCATTCTCTCACCATCCCTTCGCCAGTCAGGTGAGCTTTATCGAGCCAAGCTACTGCCGTTGCTCCGTGGTGTCTTACCCGTTGTGGAAGTCGTTCAAGAGACAAAGCTACAACTGGAATTGTCCAACGGATCACGCATTGTCAGCTTGCCAGAAAACGAGATCGGCATCCGTGGGTACTCTGGCGTGTCACTTCTAATCATCGACGAAGCGGCGCGGGTGAGTGATGGGCTGTACCTGGCGGTACGTCCGATGCTTGCTGTGAGCCGTGGCCGCTTGATTGCCCTGTCAACGCCGTATGGCAAGCGCGGTTGGTTCTATGACGAATGGATCAGCGCGAGACCGTGGCAGCGTATACGCATCACGGCGGATGAATGCCCTCGCATCCCGCCGGAGTTCTTGAAGGAAGAGCGTGAGACGCTAGGCGAGCGGTATTACCGCCAAGAGTATGAATGCTCATTCGAGGAAACTGAGGACACCGTATTCAGTCATGACGACATCATCGCGGGCGCGGCTACCTATTCCGATTCGATACTATGACGCTCTCTTTTATAGCCGTACAATTTAATAATAAATTGATGGGGAACGGAGACAATGCGTATCTTTATAGGTAACGATCTTGGACAGGCGAGCGACTATACCGCGTTGACCGTGGTGGTTGAAGACGATGGCATCTATCACTTGCGCTACCTCGATCGCTTCCGTGGTGTACCTTACCCGGCCATCGTGGAGCGTGTTGCTACGTTGGTTCGTCGGTTGACCGCGAAGAACGGACGCTCGCCAGTGGCCATCGGCAACGGGATGTTCTTGCCCGTTTCGCCGTGCAAGTTGATCGTTGATGCAACGGGGGTAGGAAGGGCCGTTGTGGATATGTTCCTGGCAGCCGACATACCTTGCCGGATAGTACCCATCACCATCACGGCGGGAAGCAAAGTGACCAGTGACGGTAGGGGAGGATTTCACGTTCCCAAAAAGGATCTCATCTCATCGGCTCAATGCTTGCTGCAATCGCGGCGGTTGTTCTACGATCGCAAGCTACCTCTCATAGACGTTCTCATCAAAGAGCTTCAAGCCTTCACGGTACGCATCACCGCAGCCGCGAATGAGACGTTCGGAGAGTGGCGGACAGGGAAACATGATGATTGCGTTCTCGCGCTTGCTTTAAGTACATGGGCGGGTGCAAATATGATCGGCGGTTCGGTCGATCGTCCGTTGGTGAGTGAAGAGACGGAACAGCAACCAACGGAACGGAACTCCATCTTGAGCGACTTCCCGAACATCTTTGCGGGCGATGATTGAAGCACTTCTCAAAAGTCTGTAATAACAGACTTTCTGCAAAAGCAACAGACTCCACTCTTCAGGCAGTTCGACATAACCCCTTATCTACCAACAGACTATATTCGCAATCGGTTACAGACCTTTGAGATGGCTTGCAAGAGGGTTTTCGGCATGGTACGATGCCATAAGTTTAGGTATGTCAGGACTTTCCGGAGATGGCATTGTATGCCATCAGGTACCTTCCCAAGCTGGACGTCGGGAGTTCGAATCTCCTCGCCCGCTCTTCAAAGGCTATTAGGAAAGTTCGGTGCATGCCCAGGCAAGCCTGGGCATGTTGGCGTTGTAACTCCAATTAGCTAAAGCACTTCGACTCTCTCATGCCGCCGCGAGCGTGAGCATCGCACTTAACATTTCCGGATAGTCATTAAGCGTCTACATTGCGCCTGCCGCCACGCCTTCCTTGTCCAAGCCACGGCGATCGCCGCCCTTGCGATAAGGTCGGGCGCCGGAGCTGGCGGGGTCCATCAGACCGCCGAGATTACCGCCACCAAAACCACCGCCATTGAGTCCGCCGATGCCGGCGAAGCCACCGCCATTGAGTCCGCCGATGCCGGCGAGACCAGCACCAAGACCAAAGGCCCCCGCACCAGGGGGGATGCCAGGAGCGCCGCCGAGGCCGCCTCCGGGAGGGCCACCGCCAATTCCCGCGATACCACCTAAACCGGCTCCGCCGATTCCGAGGCCGGCGATTCCACCCATAGCTTCGCCCCCTTTCTCCGCGCGAGCCGCCTCCGCTTGAAGTCGCTTTTCCATCTCATTGGCCATACCACGGAGCGTCACAAAAAGCACATTATCCCGATGGACCGCGCGCACTTCCGCCATTTCCGTAAGCATTTGCACGGCCGTATCCAGGGGCGTGTTAAGGAAACGGCCGCCGACGGGTGCTTTGGCTTTGTCGCCGATTCGTTTGTCAACAATAATGGAAAAGTCGGCCTCTTCCGCTAGGCGAGCCAAGGCTTCTTCCAGCGGTTGGGTTTCTATGCGGACATGAACTATCGGCAGGCATGGAGTGTTGAGCGACTCTCCCCATACCTCGGCATGAGCGAATTTCCGTGTCGTTATTTCGATGCTGTCGCGCCGCACCAGAAATGTGGCACCGGATGAGGACGGGCATCGTGCTAGGATTCCTTCCAACGCTGTGTCGAGACGAGTATTCTCCGCGGCCGCGATTGGACCTTCCGCCGTGATAGGAGAATCGAGCAGCGCCTTTGTGCTCACGTCCTCGTAAGCAAAGGCCTTTTCATTGATCGTAAAACGCACTTTGAAGATCTTTTTAAGAGTTTCGAGCGCTTCGCTTAGTGTGGCCTTAGTCTTGCCATCCGCCATTGCTGGGACGTCAGCGCGACGACCGATCTTGGCCAGAGGCGAATCGTCGTCCTTTTCCGGGAGGACAGCGCCGGCTGGTTTCGATGCGGCCTGTGGAGGAAACATTAGTCCTGACGAAAGCAGAAGCGCCAAGACGGCGACGGCCGTAAGACTCATCGCGATGCGGCTCATGGCTTCATCTCCTGACAAAAAGGTGAATGCGAACCAGGAAACCATCTTATACGCCGATTTGCAGCGTAAACGAATGGAAAACTTTCGCCGATAATGGGAATAACCCCGCGTGCCACACCACCTGATCGCGCACGACACTCAAAAAAAGGAATTCGGCTATGGATTAGAACCCTGCGAGCCATGTTTCGTTGGCGGGGCGGAGCCGATATGTCCTTCGCCTCCAGGTCGACTGCTACAATGGGAAGGGCAAGGAAACCAAGGCCGGCAAGACGCACGCCACGCGGCAGGCTTAGACGGCAGGGCTGAGGATACCTCCCTCGAACGGACAACGCGACTCTATTGGAAATTGATAAGTAATCACAATCTCAAAATCGCGCCTTGCGCCGTCGCATAGTCTCTTTGTTCCGAGGACAGGCCCGTTTTGGTTAGATCGGCTTTACGAAGCTTTGAGCCGTCCCAAATAGCCCCCTCCACATTCGCAAAATGTAGATCCGCGCAAATAAATTTGCCCCACTCATAATTGCCAGTTTCAAATTTGCGTTGCTTAGATCCGCTTGAGTCAGATCCGCGGCACGAATAGTGGTCATGCTTAGGTCGGCCGTGCTTAGGTTCGCCTCCATCAATTTAGACTCGCTCAAGTCGGCCCCATGAAAATTTGCGCCCATTAAATCGCTTTTTCTCATATCAGCGCCGCGCAGATCGGCCCATTGCAAGTCAGACCCTGACATGTCAATTTCAATCATGTTCGCGGCATTGAAAACGCATTTCTCCAATTTGGATTTATTGAGCGTCGCTTTCGCCAGATTGGCACCATGCAGATTCGCGCCGCGCAAATCCGTAGAAGTCATGCGCGTGCCGGCCATATTGGCTCCGAATAACTTGGCTTGAGTCATACAAGCACCGATAAGGATGGCACCTTGCAAATTCGCTCCTCTAAGATCACAATCCGCCAAATTCGCATCCTGCAAATTGGCATTTTGTAAATTGCACCCTACCAAATTCGCCTTGCTAAGGTCGATGCCTGCGAGCCATAACGGCTGTGTGCCATTCAAGATCTGATATAATTCGACGCGAGAGAGTTCCATGATGATTTCCCGTAAAAGCCACTTTGCTGAGCTTACTAGACTTGCCCCACGTCGCTATAATCGTGTTGCAAACGTCCCTGTTGCAGCAATACCAAGAATATGGCCACAACCCTCGGATCGAATTTGCCCCCGCTCAGCCTTTCGATCTCGATGGCGGCAGCCTCTTCGGTCCAGGCTTTCTTGTAAGGCCTTTCGTGTGTCAACGCATCAAACACGTCGGCTACGGTGACGATGCGGCCCGCCAGGGGGATTTCCTCTCCCTTTAGGCCCAGTGGATAGCCGCTTCCATCCCAGGATTCGTGGTGGGTCAAGGCTATTTGCTCGGCCAGTTGGAGAAGCGGCGATTCACTGCCGGAGAGGATCTGGCCTCCAATGGTTACATGCGTCGTCATAAGCTGGAACTCGTCTGGGTCCAGCTTGCCTTTCTTTAGTAGGAGTGCGTCGGCAATACCGATCTTACCTACGTCATGGAGTGGCGCCGCTAACCGAATCAGCTCCACCAGCTCATTTCCCAGTCCGAGTTCTTTGGCCAGGATGGCTGAGACCCTACCGACACGCTGCGTATGCTGGCCCGTGTCATCGTCGCGAAACTCCGCCGCCAAGGATAACCGTTCCAAAATCTCGATCCGGGCCCCTTCCAGATCGCTAGTCCGCTTTTGTACCTTGATCTCCAGAACCTCGTTTTGGTTCTGCAACTGTAGGTGGAGAAAGCGCGTTTCCAGTAGATTCTTGATGCGTAGCAGAACCTCCGTCATGTCGAATGGCTTCGACAAGAAGTCCTTAGCACCGATCGCCAGTGCCTGTTGCTTCATGGCGGCCGAGATGTCAGCCGTCAGCACCAGGATGGGAAGATAGGAGTCGTTGGCAACAATATTCTTCAACTGTTCAATCACTTCAAATCCCGTCAGCCCGGGCATGTGCAAATCCATCAGCACGATATCAGGCTTGAATTCAGCGAAAATTGCCAGGACTGCGTGCGGGTTAGTCGTCGATCGCAGGTCCGCGTATCCGGCCTGGCGCAGCATCATCTCCAGCAATAGCACATTGGGCGGCTGATCGTCGACAATCAGCACCCGGCCATGAGCAACGGGATTTTCACTCATGACTCTTAGCCCCCCGTTTGCTCAAGGTTTCGTCCAGAAGCTGGAGAAACTCCTGTACCTGAACCGGCTTGACCAGGTAGTGATTCGCTCCAGCTGCCGTGAGCCGTTCTACCTGGCGGGAAGTGGCATCGGCACTTAGGACGATGACCGGAATGTCACGCGTTCGGCTGTCCTCACGCAACCGACGCAAAACTTCATCACCGGCGATGTCTGGGAGATGAATATCCAGGAAGATTAGATCGGGTCGGTGCTCGAGAGCCAGATCAATGCCGAGCTGGCCCTGAATGGCTGAGAGTAGGCGCACACCGGGACGAAGTTCGAGGATGCGTTCGACCAAACGGAAGTTGGCGGGGTTGTCCTCGATATACAGAACCGAGCCTGCCGTGCCGGGCTTGATCTCGGGTAGCGAGGCCAGTGCAATGATTGAGTGCGCCCTGTCGATCCTGGGCAACTCGATCCAAAACGTACTCCCAATGCCGACCGTGCTTTCCACCCCCATCTTCCCGCGCATGGCCTCGATCAATGCTTTTGTTAGGGTCAGCCCTAACCCGGTACCTTCCACTCCCTTTTGCTCGGCCTCCAGGCGGTCAAATGGGACAAATAGGCGGTGGATTTTGTCATCGGGAATGCCGGGACCAGTATCAGTAACGTTGATCCGCAACATCGCGTCCGGTACCTCGGCACACGAGATTTCAATTGTCCCACCTTTGCGGTTGTACTTGATGGCATTGGACAGGAGGTTCAGCAATACTTGCTTGAGTCGCTGGAGGTCAGCATGGACTATCCAGTGACAGGTGACAGGCCGTGGCTGTATGAGCCGCAGGTTGGCCTGTCTTACCAAGGGTTGGATCATTCCAAGTACTTCTTCGATCACGCCCACAACGTCCACTTCTTCCGGGGAAAGTATGCCAGCGGCCCCGGACTCAATACGGGCGATGTCCAGAACTTCGTTAATCAAGGCAAGCAAGTGCCGACCGCCCTTAATTATCTGATCGGTGCTTTCGCGTTGTGGGGCAGTTAAGCGGTCCATTTCCAGAAGTTGGCCGAAGCCAAGAATGACATTCAGTGGGGTGCGCAGCTCGTGACTCATACGCGAGAAGAATTCGCTTTTGGCGCGATTGGCGGCTTCTGCGGCGTCCTTGGCAAGCGCAACTCCGCGGTGCGTGATTTGACACGTCGTTCCAGCTCTTCGTGAGCTTTCAGCGCCTCCATTTCATACCGTTTGCGCTCTGTAATGTCTGTTACTGACACGACGGCTCCTAGTCTGTTTCCCCGACCATCATAAACCGCCCGCCCGCTTGCTGTGACAGTACGAGGTCCACCAAATTTCGAGGCTACCACAAATTCCAGGTTTTGAACCCGTTCCCCTCGGAGCGCTCGAGCGAGGGGGACCTCCTCCGCGGTTAGTGGAGTTAGACCATCTAAATGGAACAAGTCAAATTGGTGAGCCCACTGGCTGGGATGGTTCGGGATGTCTGGTAGACCATGAAGTTCACGGATAGTTCTGTTCAAGAGCGTGATGTTGCCCTCGGAATTACATGCCACGATGCCGTCTTGGATGTTATCGAGCAATGCTTTTAGGAACTCATTGGTTTCACTCAATTCGGCAGTACGCTGGGCGACTCGGACCTCCAAAACCTGATATGCATCCTGCAATAGTTTCTCGGTGCGTTTGCGAGCTGTGATGTCGCTCGAGATAGCCATGAATCGAATCAAATTGCCTTGGTCATCATGGATTGGCTGCACTTCAATGGCAAGCCAGTAGCTCCGTCCGGATTTGGCGTAGTTCAGAATCTCCACCTGGAAGCCCCGTCCTTGGGCCAGTCGCTCGTGCATGTGCTCGACAGTCGTGGGATTGGTGTCTGGCCCCTGTAACACCGTGCCAGGTCTCTTGCCTACTACTTCCTCCAGCTTATACTCACAGATACGGGTGAAGCCATCGTTGATCCACTCGATCCGGCCTTCCGGATCCGTCAAAGTCACGGCATTATCCGTGGATTGCACAATCAGCGCCAACCCGCGCATTTCAGCTTCGCTGATGCGCAGCGCCTCCTCGGCCATTTTCTGTTCGGTAATGTCGGTAGTCGTGCCGACCCACTCCCGGTCTAGCCCGTCCGAGTGCTGGACTGAGACCCCTCGGGAAACAGTATGCCTGTACTCGCCCGATGCTGTCCGTAAGCGGTATTCGCAGTGGTATAGCTTGTTTTTGGCGATAGCCTCTTCCCATATCTCGGCGGTTTGAGCGCGATCGTCAGGGTGGACTGCGTCGAGCCAGCCCGACCCCTTGGCCTGTTCAAGGTTCTGTCCTGTGAAGTTTCGCCAACTCTCCCAAACGGCGGAATCTTCCAAGAGGAGCTGTCCGTCGACATCAGTGATCCAGACGATGTGAGAGCCGGCCTCGACGAGCGAGCGATACCGCGCTTCATTGTGGCGCAATGCCAGGTCGGTCTGCACACGTTGCAGGAACTGACCGATCTGGCTACTAACCGAGGCTATCATGTCCAATAGGAGGAAATCAGGTTCCGGAATAATATCGTGCAAAAATTCCATGACGCCAATCACCTCCGCCCCCTGAAAGATCGGGAAGGCAAAGGCGCTTTGCAAGCTACATTGGGTGGCAGCTTCGGTCCGCGTGAAGGTGGCATCCTTCTCCAGGTCCTTCACCCAGATGGTTTCGCAACTAGACCAGACCTGGCCAGGCAGACCGTCCCCTATGTGAAACGTGGTCTTCCTGCTTAGATCAGCAAAAGCGATTAAACCTGGGGACGGCTTGTGCCAGACTGCGACGCACCGCAATAAACCAGCCTTTGAGTCCAGTTGCCACATTTGGCCGAGGCTCCAGCCCATGTTCTCGCACACAGCTTGCAGGACCTTCTGGATCGTATCGTCCATGACTGTGGTGGCGGAGATAATCCGTGTGCAAACATATTGCGTCGTGAGAAATCTTTCCGCCTGTTTCCGCTCGCTGATGTCGCGCAGGAAAGTTGTGAACACTGGACCTTCCAGGTCAAGCGTGCCAAAAGCCAATTCCGCCGGAAACTTTGTCCCGTCCGCTCGAACCGCCATCATTTCTAGGCGCTTTCCAAAGAGAGAATTCTCCTTAGAAGTAAAAGCTTGGACAAGGCCCAAGCACCGGCTGTCGCCGGGCAGGGGGGGAGTGATCAACTCGACAAGGGGTTTGCCGATCGCCTCGGCGACCGAGTAGCCGAAGGTCCTTTCTGCGGCCAGGTTGAACTCGGTCACTCGTTCTTGGTCGTCGAGCGTGATGATGCAATCGAGCGCGGAATCCATGACGGCTTGCCGACGCGCTTCGCTTTTCCGCAATGACTCCGCTGCTGCCTTCTGCTCCGAGATATCCCTCTGGACGACGACCCAATGAGAATAGCGCCCTGCCTTATCGGCGATTGGGATGATCTTCGACTCGGCCCAGAAAGCTGACCCATCCTTGCGATGACTAAGAAATTTCAGACGGGCCGGCTTCCAGGTCGCCAGGGCCGTGAGTATGGTGTCGATTTGGGTTTGCTCAGTCTCCGAACCGGCCAGGAGCTGGTGAGTCTTTCCCACTAATTCTTCTTGAGAATAACCAGTTAGTCGACTGTAGACTTCATTGACAAAGACGATCCTTGGGGCGGACGGCTCGGCTGGGTCGGCCTCGAGGATGAGCACGGCGTCGTTGGCATTGACCACCGCCGATTCCAGCAAAACCAGGCGATCTTCTGCTTGTTTCCGCTGGTTTGTTTCAGCGCGCAACTCGATTTCCGTCATCGCGGAAGCGGCCAGGTCTTTCAAGATGGTTACATCGTCCGGCGACCAACTCCTGGGGACGGTGTCAATGACGGCGAAAGACCCAAGGGTGTGTTCCTCGGAGGTCGTCAACGGGATTCCCATGTAGGCGACAATCTTTAGATCCGCAACGGCCTTGTTGTCGGTGACCAGTGGGTGAGCGCGGGCGTCGTCGATGACCACCGGTGCATTTGAGGCGACGACGTACTGACAGACGGAATGCGCCAGTGGCATCTCGCGCCGCTTTGCCCAAAGCTCCGGCAACCCCACACTACTCTTGAAAAACGCCCTGTCTCCATCCACCAGGGTGAGGAGCGCCACGGGAGCATGTAAGATCTTGGCAGCTAAGCGGGAAAGCCTGTCGAATGCTTGCTCGGCTGGCGTATCCAGCAATGCAAGCCGTTTGAGTGCTGTAAGACGTCCTGGATCGCGGGTTTTGGCTAAAGGGTCAGTCAAATCACGTCTTTGAGGATCGCTAACGTCCGAATCACCAATTGGAGAGATTGGTGCAGTCATTAGGGGGGCACGCTAAATAGAGGTTGCTATAGGCCCGTCGCACGCAACAGAGCTGGCCCGACTAGTTGGGCAGTCGCCTGCGGGTCGTGAGAAGCACAGAATCTAGCACTAACTTTACATCAAAGCAAAACATTTCAAGCAGGCCCCGCCGAATTTCTTTTTCGTTGGTCAAACGGCAGGCCATCCAAATCCCCAGAAAGAGACATCAGGGCCACACAGCGTTAGGCGTTTATTTCATCGCAGGTTTCGCGGAAATAGCGGATGCGGTAGGCGTCACAAATTCTCATTTCCTTTGACCGCAATTATGGTTCGATCTAAAACTTCGCATAAACATTTCCTCGATTTTCGAAGGTCCCTCCCTCATTTATATCGTGAACGGCGACGTGGAACCGACATGTCGGCTCAAGTAAAAATGGCTCCTCCGGTTCTTGCGTACTTTTCGATTACTAAGATGCGGACACGCTGTTCTTCTGGGGAGTTGGGACCGATAAACTTTCTAGGCCGGCGGTCTTGTGCTCGACTGTTAGCCCTTTTGGGTATAGATGAGGATAAAAAGTGCCGGGGACGAATGCCATTAAGTTAAGCGGCATGCCCGCTCGTATCACTTCGCGCGCTCTCGCGCCGTAACGACTAGCGTCCGTCAATGTGGTCAAATTTGCGACCAGACCATTGAGGTCAATCGAGTTATTTGTGACGATTTCAAAAATGATGCCAGCTCCAGCGCAAAGTCCGAGAAACCCGGTTGTGTTGGTAAAGCCTCAGGTTGCAAAAGCTGTGCGGCCTAGCTGAAGCGATTGAGGTTGGTGGGTCCGCTTGCGTCCATGCGTCCTCGAAGCATCAGTCATGGATGCCGAAGGCGAAATGCCGGTAACTTTCAGCTTTGGTTTAACAGCGACCGAAGGTAAATTCAGCACATCGGTCGTCCAACTCCGACAAACCGCGGATGAGGCTCTCTATGAAGCCAAGCGCTTAGGACGCAACAGCGTCGTGGCACGCTCGATAAAGGAAAAAGGCACGAAATAGTTTGTTGAAATCAAGTTCCGCGCTTGGGTATGCGGCCTTCTCTTCGAGACGATCTTATATTCGCGCCTTCCCAAGAACTTCATCGGGCGCGGATTCGTCCAATAATGGAGTATCCCATTCCGGGGCAGCGGGGGGTCGAGTCAAGTCGGACTTTTCGAGCCGAAGTAGCGATACAGCACTGGCAATACCAGCAGCGTCAATAGTGTGCTGCTGATGACGCCGCCGATGACGACGATGGCGAGCGGGCGCTGGACCTCGGCACCGACGCCGGTACTCATCGCCATCGGCACGAAGCCGAGGCTCGCGACCAGGGCGGTCATCAAAACGGGGCGTAAGCGAGTCAGGGCGGCTTCCGTGATCGATTCCTCGAAAGGAACGCCCGCCTGGCGGAGATGGCGGATGAAGGAGACCAGCAACATGCTATTGAGCACCGAGACCCCCGAGAGCGCGATGAAGCCGACGCCGGCGGAAATCGAGAAAGGCAAACCACGCAACCAGAGCGCGAGGATGCCGCCAACGCTGGCGAAGGGGACGGCGCTAAAGACGAGCAACACATCGCTCAAGCGGCCATAGGTTACATACAGGAGAAAAAAGATCAAACAAAGGGCAATCGGCACCACCAGCACCAGTCGTGCCCGCGCTCGATCGAGATTCTCAAACTGCCCGCCCCATTCGATGCGATAGCGTTCGGTGGGGAGCTTGACTGTCTTCGCTACCTTGGCGCGCGCCTCGGCCACGAACTCGCCGATCGATGTTTTGCGCTCGTCGACATTGCATTGCACCGTGATATAGCGCTGGCTCCATTCGCGATTCACCTTGGCCGGCCCCGTCACGAGGTCGATGTCCGCAATCTGGCTGAGAGGAACGCGGGCCCCCGTCGGCGACGTCACCAGGATCGAG
Organism: uncultured Planctomycetaceae bacterium; assembly: GCA_963790585.1. Classification (GTDB taxonomy): domain Bacteria; phylum Planctomycetota; class Planctomycetia; order Gemmatales; family Gemmataceae; genus CAWBOY01. The sequence continues at coordinate 812,228 of CAWBOY010000006.1, read as the reverse complement.
CGTACACCCTCGACATCGCGCCGCAATTCGGCGGGCAACCGAAGCGTGAGCGGAAACGGTATCTGGCCCTCCACCAATTGGCCCACGGGTTTTCCGACCATTGCCTCAACCAGATCGAGGACGGGACGGGCCGATAAGCCATAGCGGGAAAGTTGCTCTTGTTTGATACGTATCTGCAATAAGGGCTGGCCTGATAGCTGTTCGGTCTTGATCTCGATGGCGCCCGGTATGGTCTTCAGCGCCGCTTCGACTTCTTCGGCCTTTGTCTTGAGGATGTCGAAGTCGTCGCCAAAGATCTTGACGGCGATCGCGGATTTGACGCCGGAGGTCATCTCATCGACCCGCTGACCGATCGGCTGCAAATAGGAAACATTTTGACCCGGCAGATCCTCATAGAGAGCGCGGATCGCTTCGCGGAGTTCGTCCTGCGTCGTGATCTTGAGTTCTTTGACCTCGCCGGTCTTTTTGTCCTTGAGCTTCGCTACTTTGGTCCACTTCTCGCGCGGCTGGAGCGTAATGAAGAAATCGGTCTCCTCCGTTCCCATCGGATCGGTCGCTACTTCGGCCGTACCAGTACGGCCCCAGACATAGGCGATTTCGTCGGGGAACTCTTTTAAGAGCAATTGCTCCATACGCTGATTGCCCCGCAGTGTCTCATAGAGATCGGTGCCGGTCGGACGGATGATGTTGAGGACAAACGCACCCTCGGAGAGCTTGGGGACGAACTCCGAACCGAGCGAGCGCGCCAGCATGATGCCGATGCCCAGGAGCGCTGCCGCCAAACCGAGAACGGCGACGCTATGATGCAACGCCAACCGCAGGATCGGCGCATAGAACCAGCGAACCAGCCGGACGATGAGCGGATCCCTTTCGTCCATCTTGCGGGGCAGCAGAAGACTGGCTAGCGCGGGCATGACGGTCAGGGAGAGAACCATCGAGCCGAAAAGTGCGAAGATCACGGTCAGCGCCATCGGGCGAAACATCTTGCCCTCGACGCCTTCGAGCGTGAGGATCGGTAGGTAGACGACCATGATAATCAGCTCGCCAAACATAGTCGGCCCACGCACCTCCTGTGCCGCTTCACGGACAATGTCGAGCTTGGACCTGTTGTCGTCCTTTTCGTGTGCCAGGCGGCGCACGACGTTTTCGATCATGACGACCGAGCTATCGACCACCAGCCCGAAATCGATCGCTCCCAGGCTGAGCAAGCTGCCCGCGATGCCGAAGCGCAGCATCCCCGTGAACGCGAACAGCATCGAAAACGGGATGGCCAGCGCCACCAGGAGTCCGGCCCGCAGGTTGCCCAAAAAGATGAACAAGACCGCGATGACCAGAATCCCGCCCTCGAACAGGTTCTTGCGGACGGTGTCGATTACCTGATCCACGAGGTGGGTGCGGTCGTAAACGACGTCGACTTGCACGTCCTTGGGCAGGTTTGGCCGGATCTGCTCTAGCTTGGCTTTGAGCCGGTGCGTGTAAGCATGGCTGTTTTCGCCCATCAGCATGAAGCCGAGGCCCAGAATGACTTCGCCACGCCCTTGTGAGGTGACGCCGCCGGTGCGAATGGCGTGACCCACCTTCACTTCTCCCAGATCGCCGACCTGGATTGAGGTGGCGCGGCGCATCGACGCGACGGGGATGCGGCCAATCTGGTCAACATCGGTGACCCGGCCCAAGCTCTGCACCAAGTACGCTTCCCCCGAGGACCGAAAGTTGCCGCCGCTGGCGTTGGCATTGTTGTTGCGCAGCGCCTGAAGTACCTGGTCAAAGGTCAGGTCGAGGTGTTGCAGGTGGTCGAGATCGACCAATACCTGGTACTGTTTTTCCATCCCACCCCAACTGTTGATCTCAGCCGTGCCGGGGACGGTGCGCAGGGCAGGCTTGAGAACCCAGTCCTGGATGGTGCGCAGCTCACGCAGGTCGCGCGTGTTGCTACGAAGGGTGTAATGAAAAACCTCGCCCAGGCCCGTAGCTACTGGACCCAGCGTAGGCGAGGCGATCCCGTCAGGCAACTTCACGCTATTGATGCGCTCGTTGATGAGTTGACGCGCGAAGTAAATATCGGTGCCATCGTCGAAGACGACGACGACCTGCGACAGGCCATATTTGGACAACGACCGCAACACTTGTAGCCGAGGCAACCCGCTGATCGACTGTTCGACCGGAAAGGTGATCTGCCGCTCGACCTCTTCGGGCGCGTACCCAGGCGCAACGGTGTTGATGACCACCTGCACCGGCGTCGTGTCGGGAAAGGCATCAATGGGCAACTCGCGCACCGAGATCGCCCCGGCGACCGCGAACGCCAAAGCAATTGCAAGCACAAGAAACCGATAACGGAGCGAGAAGATGATGATTGCATTGAGCATCAAGCGGATCCCGAATTAACATGGAGCCGTGGCCGGGGTCGGTACTCCGACTCCGGTTCTAAAGAGCCGCAAGTGCGCCGTCCAGACTAAATTTACGGGTGGCACAGAGCATTCCTGTCTGTGCGGGAACCGACGAATGTGCCTTTTGCTGCACAGACAGAAATGTCTGTGCCACCCGTAAATTTAGTCTGGACGGCGCACTAGGTTACACCAGGGTCGGAGTATCGCCACGGCCCAATGATTTTTCACTCATCCGCCGCGCCGATTCTGTCCTTGAACAACTCCGCTTTGAGAGCGTGGCTACCGGTCGTTGCTACCTCTTCGCCAGGGGCGACGCCGAAGCGAGTGAGCTGGAGTGTTGCGGCCGCGTTTAATGGTGCCATGCCGCCGCTTGATGCCAGCTGCCCGGCGAACAGCGACGTCAGAGTGGGCATCGAGAGCGCGGCGCTGACCTCGACTTGCTTGCCCTCGCGCAAGCCGGGTGTCACGAAGCGGGCGTCGAAATCGGCTTCGGATCCAGGAATCTTGACGAATACCATGCTCGTTCCGCCATCCCAGTGCAGCGCCTCAGCTGGGACTGTGACAGCGGCCTTTTGCTCGCGTACGATCACCTTGCCGGACCCAAACGTCCCCGGCCGAAGTCGGCCTTCGGGGTTATCGAGCTGCGCGCGTGCTCGAATCGTGTGCGATTTCTCATCGACCTCTGGACTCACCCAGTCGATGAATCCCTCCGCAACCTCCTCTTCCTCACCGCCATGGGAGTCGATGCTGAAACCGACTTTTTGCTTGAGCTTTGGATTGAGCCAGTGCGCTTCGTTAAGGCGGATGTAGAGGGTGAGCCAGACGTGGCTAAGATCGGCCAACGCGAACAGCGCTCCCGCAGTCGTCACGCTGTCACCGAGCGTGGCGCTGCGGCGCAGCACCACGCCGTTGAACGGCGCTCGGATCGGCAGCAGGTTCATCGACGGCGGATCTGCATCGGGCCGCTCCGACAATTCCGCGGGGAGACCAAGCGAGCGCAGAGCGCACAGCGCCTGCTCATCGGTCATACGGGCAAGTTCATCGACCTTAATCGCCAAGCCGAAGTTGGCCAAGGCCTGTTGGCCAGTGAGGATGCGCAAACGAGCCTCACGCATTGCCACCTCGGCCTTAAGAACTTCCGCGCCTCCGACACCGCCGCCGGCATTGCGAAGTCGCTGCAACTCCTTGTCGCGCGCATCGGCCTGCACGAGCGCCTGGAGCAGCTCGGTCTTGGCTTTGCCCACCTCGGCCGCATCGACGATGGCCAGCACTTCGCCCTCGCGCACCTTATCGCCGACCTTTTTGTAGACTTTCGTCAAGGTCCCGGCCGCGCAGGGCGCAACCGACGCCAGGCGCGAAGGGTCGTATTCGATCTCGCCCGGAGCCGTCACGGATTGCGTCATGTCCCGTTCTTCAACCTTGGCAGTCTCGATTCCCGCCTGCTCGAGTGTCTCCATCGAAGCGAGCCTGACCCGGCCCGAAACGGCCGGCGGCCCCGCTGGCTTGGCTTCCTCGCCGTCTTTCGGCGCAGACTCCGGCGCCAGCCACAGGGCGCACGGAATATCTGAGAAGCTGGTGATTTTCCATTCAAGCCGCCATCCGACAAATGCGACGAGGCCCATCAAGGCGAGAACGAGCAAACTCGAGACCCAAGGCACGACCGTTGTCAGAAACGAACGTACGTATGACCACATGAGCGCCTCCGGTGCGGAAGGATACGAAACAGATTCTATTACAAAGCGAGCGGGGCGAGCGTCCGGTTTCGTTCTCGCGGATTCCCCTCAAGTGAACTTCTCGGCACAGTCGATATTATCGATGCGATCGTTCCCTCTTGCCTCGTGAGGATTGTCATGCGCCGTGCATACGCGGTCCTCCTGCTCGCCGGCGCCGGTTGCGCTCACGTCGAATACAGCCCGCCGAGGCTCGAGGACAATGTCGCCGCGGTGGCCTCGCTCAAAGCCGAACCGGTGGTTCGGCCTCTCGACTCCGTCGAAAAACCAATACCCGACCCCGATAAGCCGATTGACCTTGCCGTCCTATGGGACTTGACGCTGACGAATAATCCCCGATTGCGGGAGTCGTCCGCAGACGTCGAGGCTGCGAGGGGACGCCTAATTCAGGCGGGACTCTATCCGAATCCGCGGCTAGTCTATCGCGGTGATGAGGTCGGTCTGCGCGATGCTCCAAAGGGAAATCAAAGCGTTGAGTTGCTCCAGGAAATCGTCACGGCGAAAAAACTTCAGCTCGATCAGGCTGCCGCGGGGCGCGGCGTAGACGCTGCCGGTGTCGCGTTGCTCGGAAGAAAATTCGAGGTTCTGAGTCGGGTGCGTCGGCTTTATTACGGCTATATCTCTCTGGAATATACGCTAAAGGCCTATGACGAAGTAGTCGCCGCGCTCGAGCAGAGCGTCGAGACGACGCGCAAGCTCGTGGAAAGCGCGAAAACCCGACCCCGCACCGACCTGTTGCGCCTGCAGGCACTATTGGAAGAAGCCCGTGCCTCGAAGGCACGTATGCAGACGAATCTGCACGCGACCTGGGAGCAGCTGGCAGCCGAGGTTGGATTCAGCCGATTGGCCGAACCTAAGCGGATCGACGCGATCGCGGACATTCCGGATTGGCCCGAGGAGTTGATACGCGGACGGGTGCAGACAACCCACACCGAGCTGCGCCAACTCACTCTGGAAATCGATCAGGCCCAAATCGAATATGAGCGAGCCAAGGCAGAGGCGGTGCCAAACGTCACCGTCGGCGCCGGTTACATACGCTCCTATGTCGACGGCGGAGCCGGAGCCAATTTGACGCTGGAAACCCATTTGCCTTTATGGGATCGCAAACAAGGCCTGATTCACGAGCGCCAGGCCCGTTTGTACCAACTCGAAGCCGCTTATCGCACTCAAGTGAATCGACTGACTGCGGATACCGCCGAAGCCTATGCCCGCTATCAAGGCGCCCGCGCCCAAGCAGATCGGCTAACCAACGACATCATTCCCAAGCTCGAAGAAAGCCTGAGGCTCCTGCGAACCGGCTACGAGGCCGGCGCGACGATCAGTTTCGCCGACGTGCAATTGTCGCTCGAATCGCTCAACGACGCCCGCCTCAAACTGGCCGCTTCCAAACAAGAACTGTGGTACGCAATCGCGGATTTGCAATCGTTGATGCAACTCGATGTTAATCAGAAACTGAAAGATTGAGGAGGGTCGTATCCCGTCAGGCTTATCTGCCTGGTAGGCCGGCTCACCCCTCACCTCACTCACGCAAGCGGTTTGTCAAGTCGGCCCGCTTAACTTGCCGCCTAGAGACTGTCCGAAAAACTTGCGTCCCCCATCCTAGAGTGCGCAGCGCACCCTAGGACGGGGAGGCGAGACTTCACTTACTTCTTGCGAACCAACTTCATTCCGCAGCACATATCCTTGCACGGAGCGCCGTTTTCCCAGCCGGTGCCTTTGACCTCGATGTGGTCGGCATCGACGAAGGTGAGGGTGGCTTCGTGCATGTGTTTGTCCTTGTTCGGGTCGAGGTTGCCGCCGCCCGCGAAGTGGAAGACGATTTCATTGGACTTGGACTTCGGATCGGCCTTCATGCGTGGTTGATTCCCCAAGATGCAATAATGCGTCATCACGAGGTCGGCGCCGTCCGCTGTATAGATCGAAACCATCTCCATAGGTTGGCCAGGGAAGATCGTCTCCTGAACCGCGCTGCCGCCGGCGGTTACTTTGATGATCGATTGGACTTCCGCGGTCGGCTTGCCGTCCTTGTCAGCGACGACCCAGGTGCCGGCCAGTTTCTTCATCTTCTCCAGGTTTACGTTCGTCGCCGGCGTCGGCAGCTTGGCCTCGGGCTTGTCGTCCGCGTAGCTTGCCAGGGCCAATGTGAGCAACACGCCGCATACCAAGAATCGTCGCACCATGGTCGTTCCTCCTCAAATAGAGATTGCGTAAGCTAAGCTCGGAAAACGATGATTTCTCCTCGCTACACATAGTCGAACGACCATCGAGCGGATCGACAAATAAAGTGACAAATTTCGGTCGCGCGTCAATTATGTGAGAGGCACGACCAAGAAATCTGAAAAGAAAGGAAAACCGCCATGACAGCTGCAAACTCTGAAGCGGTAGTCGTCACGCGCCGATTGGACGTTACGATCCAAAAAGTCTTCGACGCCTGGCTTGACCCCGCCCGGGCCGGCAAGTTTCTTTTCGCCACGCCGACGGGAACGATGGTCCGCGTCGACATCGACGCACGTGTCGGCAGCGCGTTCAACATCACGGAACGCCGCGACGGCGACGACGTCGAGCATGTGGGCACTTATCTGGAGATCGATCGGCCACACCGCCTGGCCTTCACATTCGGCGTGCCGAAATACTCCAAGATATTGACGCGCGTCGGCATCGATTTCAAGCCACTCCCGACCGGCTGTGAAGTGACGCTGACCCAAGAAGGTACGCTCCCCGAATGGGTCGAACGCACACGCGAGGGCTGGGGCAAAATCCTGGCGACACTGGCCGCGAAATTAGAAAGCGAAGGGGCGTGAATGTTTCAATTCGCGGTAAGAGCGTCCGGAAAGTATGCGGAAGGCAGCGGATGTGTGCCATGCTTTCGAGTACGAAAGCATGGCACCGGAAGCGAAGGGGCGTGAATGGTCCAATTCGCCGCCAGGAATACCGCAGATGCTTCACCTGCCTGCCACCCGCGACAGCAGATAAAAAATCGGCACCAACATCCCCGCGGCGATGACGATCGCCAACCCAAACAAGACCCACGGCCAAACGCTGCTTTCTTGTGCTTCCGGCTCGCTCTCGGCTGCTTCCGAACCATCGAGCAACGCGAGATCCGAATAGCTTTCGTTTCCCGAATACGATTGCACCGCCGCTACGGCCTCGGCATAGGTTGGATCCTCGGGTCGGTCGAGGGGTGCGGCGGGCTCGGCAGACCAGGGTTTGAGAGCTTCGACCACCGCGGTAGCGTTGGGATAGCGGTCTTCAGGATCTTTTTCCATCAGCTTATTGACGATCGCCAGGAACCCAGAGGGAAGTTCGGGGCGGAGCAATTTCAATGGAGTCGCTTCGACGGTGCGTTGGCGCTTGATCTTGTCGCGGCGCGAGCCGCCGGGATACGGTGGATTGCCGCTCAGGGCGAAATAGAGCGTGCAACCAAGAGAATAAAGATCCGCTCGGACGTCGATCTTGGTCGGGTCGGTGGTTTGCTCAGGCGCGATGTAATCCATTGTGCCGACGATGTAGCCGACGCCGCCGACGACGGACGGATCGCCGACTTCGCCCTTGAGCATGCCCAGGCCGAGGTCGAGAACCTTCGCATGGTCATGCGGCGTAATCATGATGTTCGATGGCTTGATGTCGCGATGAATCAGCCCGCGCGCGTGAACGTGTTCCAGGGCAAGCGCGATCTCGCGGAAGATGCGCGCGGCCCGCGCGAGCGACAGCGGCCCGTCGGCCTGGACCTGCTTCGATAGAGTCTGGCCCGGGATATACTCCATTGCGATGAAGTCCGCGCCATGGAGATTGCCCGACTCATAAGCCCGAGCCAGGAACGGATGCTCCACCATGCGGCCCATCACCATTTCGCGGCGAAAGCGCGTCCGCACGCGCCCCTCGACGCGACTCACCACGACGATCTTTAGAGCTACTAATTGTCCGTTTCTTGTGTCGCGCGCCAGGTAGACCGTGCCGTAACTACCTTTGCCAATGGGCGAGAGGATTTGAAAATCGCCGAAGACGAGGCCTTTCGATCGGCCTTCGAGGAGCTTGGTCGCCTGGAACCGCGTCAGTTTGCCGCTGCGAACCAGGTGTTCGGCGATGGCCGACGGGTCGTTGCGCTCGCTCGCGGGTAAAGCTCGGGTGATCGCGTCGATCTCGTCGTTGGTGAGGAGGAGACTGCGCAGCACCGAACGGCGGAAATCAGCCATCGGCTCGGGCGGATCGGTTGGCGGTAACGGAGGTCCCATTCGACTCCTCGCGGCAGCGGAGCCGTGACGGTTTCGAGACTAAAGTCCCTTACTTCCCGTCGTCTTTGCCGCGGATCTGGGCTTTGAGCGTCGTGCGCAAATGCGCCTCGATGGCACGGTGGGCCTTGTCGATTTCCTTCTCGGTCAATGTGCGATCGTCGGCCTGGTAAATCAAGGCATAGGCGAGGCTCTTGTGACCTTCGGCCACGCCGTCGCCTCGATAAAGGTCGAACAATTTCGCGCCCCTCAAAAGAGCCCCGCCGGCGGCGCGGATCTCCGTGGCGACGCGCTCGGCCTGGATCTCCTCCGCGACGATCAGTGCGACATCGCGCAAGGCAGCCGGGAACAACGGCACCGGCGCCGCCTTGAAACGCTCCGGCGTCGCGGCTCGCAGGGCCTCGAGATCGAACTCGCCGGCCAGGATCGGCTTGCCGGTGAACTCTTTCGAAAACAACTCGGCCGTTTTCGGGTGCAGCTCGCCGAAATAGCCAACCGCGAAGCCACCGACATACAGCACGGCTGACTTGCCTGGATGCAACGCTGGCACCGGAAAATCAGCGTTGCGGGCCAGGTCGAATTTCACGTCGGCCAAATGCAGTTCGGAGATCAGCGCTTCGATGACACCTTTGAGGTCGTAGAAATCGAGCGGCTGATTCGGTGCGGTGCTCTCGCCCCAAGACTCAGGCCGCCGCTTGCCGCAGAGCGCGATCGCGAGGCGCTGCAGTTCGTTCGGCAACCGTTGGCCTGATTTCGGCAAATAGACCGTGCCGATCTCGAAGAGACGGACGTCACCCGTATGCCGTAGATTCGACGCTATCGCTTCGAGTACGCCAGTCAGCACGCTATGCCGCAGAACCGAGCGTTCACTACTTATCGGATTTTTGAGAGTGACATAGTCCATTTGCGGCAGATTCAGCGGCGCTTCGCGGTCTGGAGTGGTGAGCGTGTAGGAAATCACTTCCTGCAAGCCGGCATGAACCAGCAGGTCGCGCACCCGATCGGCGAACTCCAGCGGCGGCTCGGTCGATTGCGGCGGCAGGCGGTCGGCCAACAAGGTCGATGGCAGACGGTTATACCCATAAAGCCTGACGAGATCCTCGATCAGGTCCGCAGCCCCCTCTTGAATATCCAACCGATGCGGCGGCATCGTCACCCGAAGCGTGGCCAGGCCGATCGGTTCGACGCGATATTCCAAGGCTTTTAGGAGTTTGCTGCATTCGCCCAGGGGCATGGCGATGCCCAAGATGCGCTCGACCTCTGCCATCGTCAGATCGACTACACGCGGGGCTAGCGGGGCCGGATACTCATCGATGACGCCCTGACAAACGGTGGCGTGAGCATATTGCCGCATCAATTCGCACGCGCGCCCGAGGGCCGGCAACACCAGTTCGGGATGTACGCCGCGACTGAAGCGGTAGCTCGCCTCGCTCGGTAGGTTCAAAGCCTTCATCGTGCGGCGAATGCTGAGAAAATCGAAGTTAGCGGATTCGAGCAGCACATTGGTTGTGGTAGCCGAGACTTCGGTATCCAAACCGCCCATGACACCCGCCAGCGCGATCGCTCCCGCACTGTCGGCGATGACGAGCATATCCGGCGTCAATTTGCGTTCGACGTTATCGAGTGTTTTGAGAATTTCACCTTCGCGTGCTGGCCGAATGGTGATCGCCGGGGCTTGGCCGCCGGCGCGAGCAACGAGCTTGTCGTAATCAAACGCATGGAGCGGCTGGCCCCATTCGAGCATCACGAAATTGGTGATATCGACGACATTACTGATCGGCCTCATCCCTGAATAGGCCAGGCGTGCTTTCATCCAGCCTGGAGCCTGGCCGATTGTGATCCCCTTGAGCAGCGCGGCCGCGTAGCGCGGCGACAGCTTCGCATCGGCGATCGTGACCGTCACTTTCCCGGCGATCGGCTCCGTGCCGGTTTTCGCTTCGTGGACAGGCAACCTTAACGTCTTCCCCGTCAAAGCCGCCACTTCGCGGGCCACACCAATCATAGACAGACAGCGCGCCATGTTCGGCAAGACGTCGATCTCGAGCACGACATCGCCCATGTAATCCGCGAGCGGCATCCCGACCGGGGCGTCCGCATCGAGAAGAATGATCCCCTCATGCTCTTCGTCGATTCCTAGCTCAAACGAGGAGCAAACCATCGCATCGCTCGGCACGCCGCGCAGCACGCTCGGCTGTAGTCGTTTCAGCGTCTTCGGCGAAACGTGGCCATCGAAATACTCGAAGCCACAGAGCCCGAGGATTACCTTTTGCCCGACATCGCCGACCGCGATATTTGGCGCTCCGGTCACGACCGTTTTCGTTCGCCCATCGCCATAATCGAGATCGACGAGCTTGAGCTTATCCGCGTTCGGATGCTTGGTGACACTCTTGACGGCCGCGATCAGGATCTTGTCCCGCTCCCAGACCGGCCCGACATCGACCACCTTGACGCCGATCTTCTCCGGCACCAGCAGCCCAAAAAAGCGCGCGTTCGCCACCTCCAACCCAGCGACCGTCAACCGCTCGACCAGTTCCCTCACGGGCAGGGAGACATCGACATATTCGGCAAGCCACTTCAACGGGACTTTCATGTGCGCACTCTTCCATCAAGCCTCGGGCGGTTGTTGTTATAGTATGCGCGAAGAGGATTGGCCGAGCGGATTCGTTTGAGCGATGGCGGATGTTGGACGAGCATTGGAGCCGTGGCCGGGGTCGGTACTCCGACCCCGGTTCAACGGTGCCGGCAGAGCTGCACCGGGGACGGAGTGCCGACCCCGGCCACGGCTCCAACGACAAATGTCCTTTACCGATTGGGCTCACTTGCTTGGTCTTTCGGCCCGATTGCATCCGTTCCGGTTTGGCCATTGAGGCTCGGTGAATCACGTGAGGCGGCTTTTAGCCCAAAGCTAAGGCGTCCAAGGGCTATGGATGGCCTCTCCACGGTGTAATAAAATAGAGCCGAGAAAGCTATGCAAACGATCACAACGCCCGTATCGAAAAGAATATGAAGCCCAAGATTGCTAACGCAAATTTCAGGACGAAACCTAGCTAACCAATATAATCCGAGTGGGACATGCAGCAAATATAGCCCATAGGACCATTCGCCAATTGCGCTCAACAATCTTTCGCGCCCTAGAAATCTTCCCCATTTTTGCGTTGAACTCCCGATTAATAGGGCGGAAATAAGGGTTGTTAGTATTACCGGACTCGTAGACCGATAAAATATAACGACGAAACTTGACAGGATAAATGCGCTCCCAATGGTCCTTCGTTTGTGACACAGCTCATAAAGGCCTACGCCCAGGCTAAATAAACACCAATTCGACAAGAAAAATAATCCTGGAAGCGACTCCATTCCAGGGATCGCGGAAAGGCCAATCATGAGCAGAACAATTACAGGCAGCAGTAGTTTGTGCAATATTGTGAGGCCAAGGATGCCATAAAATGCAATCTCATAACTTAGTGACCAATAAACCCAGTTTCCGCCAGTGAGTTGATCTGACGGAACCGGTGCGAGAGTAAGCAGGCCAAGCCACCCTAGCCAGGTTTTTGGCCACTGAGCCACATCGCTTACGCCGGTGGCGAGCTTGCAAATGACGCAGACAAGGCCCACAACGACGAGGCTTGCAAGGTACGGGGGGTAAATTCGACAGAATCGGCGCCAATAAAAAGGGACAATCGCTCGACAACTGCTGGCCGCCATTTGAATGCAATAACCACTTAACACAAAAAAAACGATCACGCCAAGCCAGCCTTGCTTGACTACGTTTCGATAGATATCGGACTCCCAGGGAATTGGCTCATTCAAATGAAAATAGACGACCCCAATAGCCGCGAAGGCACGGACAGTATCTAAGAAATGATTTCTCTCGCGCCGATTTGGATTTGCTTCAGAGTTGTCGGACTTCTTTTCTTCTTGCATTTTATTACGGTCCAAAATCGACTCAGTGAACGATCGAATCGCTTCTTGTCTTGGAAAGTTCATGGAACCATCTTCGTACTCGCCCGTCGCTGTGATCGAGATCGACGAGCCCTAGCTGATCCGCGTTTGGATGCTCGGTGCCACCCTTTGACGGACGCACTGAGGATCTGGCCTCGCCCGTGGGCTGACTCCGTATTGACGACGTTGAGGCCCAGTTCCCTCACGGGCAGGGAGACATCGACATATTCGGCAAGCCACTTCAACGGGACTTTCATGCGCGCACTCTTCCATCAAGCATCGGGCGGTTGTTGTTATAGTATGCGCGAGGGGGATTGGCAGACGGGATTCGTGGGCGGCGTCCACGCGAATAATCGTTGCACATCTCAGCGGGCGTGAGGTATCGTAATTATTCCTCACTGAGAGCCAGCGAAGCTCTGAGGGAACCCAATCAGGGGAGAAATGCGGCTCATGCCCGAGCAATTGCAGCATACGGTCGATCATGTTCCGAGTCCCGACGACACCGGGTCGCAGGCCTCGGGAATCTGGGCGGGCAAAAGCCCGGAAGCCGCTTCTTCGGCCAGTCGGCGTTATCAGTTGCTCGATGAGATCGCGCGCGGCGGGATGGGGATCATTTATCGGGCGACCGATACGGTCCTGAACCGTGATGTGGCGGTCAAAGTGTTGCAGGACAAGTTCGACTCGGCATCGGGCACGGCTCGACGGTTCGCCGATGAGGCGCGCATCACGGCTCAACTCCAGCATCCGGCGATTCCGCCGATCTTCGACCTCGGCATTCTGCCGGATGGCCGGAAGTTTTTGGCGATGAAACTGATTCGCGGAAGGACACTCGACTCGCTTCTCGCCGAGCGGCCTGATGCCGGTCATGATCGGGGCCGATTCATTGCGGTGTTCGAGCAGGTGTGTCAGGCGATTGCCTATGCGCATGCTCATGATGTCATTCACCGAGATCTGAAGCCACAGAATGTGATGGTCGGCAGCTTTGGTGAAGTGCAGGTGATGGATTGGGGGCTGGCGAAAGTAATGTCGGCTCGAAATGAGACCAAAGTCAGCGACCCCAACGAGACCACCAGCGGGACGCTGATCCATAGTCTGCGCGATTCGGATGGACTGTTCACACAGGCAGGTTCCGTAATTGGGACGCCGGCGTTCATGCCGCCGGAGCAGGCGATTGGGGCGGTCAATCAGATCGACGAGCGCAGCGATGTGTTTGGATTGGGCGGCATTCTCTGTGCGATATTGACGGGCCGCGCGCCGTTCGTCGGTGACTCGGCCGAGAGTACGCGGCAGTTAGCGGCCAAGGGGAAGGTGTTCGATGCATTTACTCTGCTCGATGGCAGTGGGGCCGACCCGGATCTGGTGGCTCTTTGCAAGCGCTGCCTGGCGCCGGAGCAGGTGGATCGGCCTATCGGCGCTGGAACAGTTGCGAAAGCGGTAGCCGATTTACGAGAGGCCGCCGACGAACGGGCCCGGCGCGGAGTTGGACAAGGCGAAAGCGGAAGGGGAAAAGCTGGCCGTCGTATTACAGGCAGCGGAGCAGCGGAAACGACGGCGCGTGCAGTTGGCATTGGCGGCAGCAATTGTACTATTGTTGTTCGGCGGCGGAACGGTCGCCTGGTGGCGGTCTGACCAAGCCCGAGCGGCCCAAGAGCGCCTGGGGCGAAACGCCGAGGCCGTCTTAGGATTGGTCGAGCAAACCGAGGAAGCACTCCGCGCGAGTGACGCGGCGAAAGCTGGTGTCCTCTTGGAGGCCGCCCAAAAGCGTGCCACGGAAGGGGGAGCGGAAACGTTGGCTGGGCGCCTGGTGCAATACCGGGACGATTTAATGGTACTGCGCGACCTGGCTGCCATCGACCTGTTACGTTGGACACCAGTAGAAAATAAACTCCCAGACAAATTGGCGGTGGCGGAAAAATACCGGGTAGCGTTAGAAAAGTTTGGGTTGAATTCAGAGTCGACGTCAGTGGCCGAAGCGGCGACGCGGGTATCAAGCTCGGCGGTTCGAGAGAGAATAGTGACCGGTTTGGACAGATGGCTACAGGTGCAGCCGTTGCCCTGGATTCATGGAGTCTTGAAGTTGGTAGATGCTGACTCCTATCGGGATAAGGTTCGCAATAGCGTTCTAGCGAGAGATAGGAAAAAGCTGGTAGGCCTCGTAGGCGCACCAGAAGCCGACAATCAGCCTCCAGAGTTCACAACCGTGTTGGGGGAGATGGACACGATTCCAACTGAGCGGCGGCGGAACTTACTGCAAGTTGCCGTTCGGCGTCGGCCTGGAGATTTGGGAATTCTCATGGCGCTGGGCGATACGTATATAACGGGACGGAAGAAGGAGAACGCGCAGGAACGGACGCTCTGGTATCAGGCAGCAGTCGGAGCAGCACCAGGGAATGTGGCCGCTCACAATAATCTGGGGATTGCCCTGAATGATAATGGTGATGTAGAGGGTGCTATAGCCGTCTACAAGGAGGCCATCCGAATCGACCCAAAATATGCTGTCGCTTACAACAACCTGGGGGTCGCCCATCAAGATAAGAGGGAGTTTGACAGCGCTATTGCCGCATACAAGGAAGCTATCCAAATCGATCCAAAGTTCGCCGATCCTCACAACAATTTGGGGAATACCCTAACAGCTAATGGGGCAGGGCAATCGCATCTAATCCCCCATAAAAAGGCCAAGAATGGCCTCGCGCGTTTCGTCGTTCCAGCCTGCTTGCAAGCGCTTCTTCTCGATGCCGCCTTTGGTCGATTCGTCCTGCCGCAATAACGAGATGACCCAGCGTCGTAACAACGCCAGGTTCCCTGCCGCATGGCCCGTCCGAGCACGATTGCGATCCTCCGCAAAATACATGTCCAACACCCAATGCAAGCCATTCTCCACTCCCCAATGACTCCGTATCGCTCCCGCCATCTGCTTCGCCTTGGGTTGCAGGCTGCTTATAAAATAACGCACCTCCGACTTCTCCACTCCACCCTCCTGGTAGCTACGCGTGCAACGGGCGATGCTCACCAGATCCCGCCAATCCTCCTGATGACGCAACGTCTTGGGTACCGCCATCGTCTGCGTCCAGCGCGTTTCCAAGCGACCGTGCCCCTTGTCCTGCTCCGTGTGCGTTTGCACCGTTGCCGTGCTACGACCCTCGTCCACGGCGGCAAACGCCTCCACGATGTCCTGCTCCAAATGCTCCTGATTCCCTTTCACCGCCAGCACATAATCGGCTCCCTTTTCTCGTATCTTGCTGGCAATCTCTTTCTGACATCCCATGGCATCCAAAGTCACAATCGCTCCCGTCAATTCCAACACCTCCAACAGTTTAGGAATCGCTGTGATCTCATTGGATTTGTCATCGACCACTTCCTGACCCAAAAGCAATTGGTTCTCCGTGGCCCAGGCGCTAACGACATGAAGCGGATGCTTGCTCTTGGCTCGATCCAACGTCGCACGAGCCGTCTTGCCGTCGATGGCCACCACCTGGCCGGACGTACTCCGTTCGAGGCTGGTCACCCAGCTCAGAAAACACTCGACAAAGGCTTTGCCATCCAGGGCGGCGAACACACGAGCGAAGGTGTCATGCGACGGCACGCGGTCGGGCAGATCCAGGAATTTTTCGAGCCAGACGCGCTTGCTCTTGGCGAACTTTTCCATGGCCACGCAATCGTTGGCGCCGCTGACGACAGCGCACAGGGCGATGAAGAGGATGTCCAGCAGTCGGTGATGCTTGGTACGGTTGATGCGTGGATCCTGCAACTGGGCAAAAGCGGCAAGAAAGGGGGTTGCTTGGGTCTGCGCCATGAGTCTTTTCCTCCGTGAAACGGGTACGTTCCACCAGAATCATTCGCAGTAACCTTGTCCCTGACAACTGAACAGCCAATAATGAACAGGCGTTTAGATGCGATTGCCCTGGCTAATGGGGAGCTTGCCAGCGCTATAGCCGAGTATAAAGAGGCCATCCGAATCAACCCAAAGTATGCTAATGCTTTCAACAACCTAGGGCGTGCCTATCAAGTTAAGGAGGAATTTGCCAGCGCCATTGCCGCATACAAGGAAGCGATCCAAATCGATTCAATGTTCGCTGCACCTCACGTCGACCTAGGGAATGCCTATCAAGATAGGGGGGATTTGGACAGCGCTATGGCCGAATACAAGGAAGCTATCCGAATCGACCCAAAGTTGGCCGCCCCTCGCAACAACCTCGGGAATATCCTGAAAGCTAAGGGAGAGCTGGACAGCGCTATTGCCGCCTACAAGGAGGCTATCCGAGTCGATCCGAAGTTCGCAACGGCCCACAACAACCTGGGGCTTGCCCTAAAAGAAAAGGGGGCGTGGGTGAGCGCCGTCGCCTCATACAAGGAGGCCATCCGAATCGACCCAAAGTTCACCGCTCCTCACAACAACCTGGGGAATGCCCATCTAGACAAGGGGGAGTTTGACAGCGCTATCGCCGCATACAAAGAAGCTATCCGAATCGACCCAAAGTTGGCCGACGCTTACTACAATCTGGGAAAGGCCTATCACGTGAAGGGGGAGTTTGACAGCGCAATTACCGCATTTAAGGACGCTATCCGAATCGACCCAAAGTTCGCTGACGCTTACAACTATCTGGGAACGGCCTATCACGCTAAGGGTAAGTTTGATAGCGCTATTGCCGCATTCAAGGACGCCATCCGGATCGACCCAAAGTTCGCTATGGCCCAAAACAACATGGGGGTTGCCCTGAAAAATAAAGGGGACTTGGACAGCGCCATCGCCGCATATAAGGAAGCCATCCGAATAAACCCAAAGTACGCCACGGCTCAGTTCAGCTTAGGGAATGCCCTGAAAGCTAAGGGGGACTTAGACAACGCAATAGTCGCGTTCAAGGAGGCCATCCGAATCGACCCAAAGTACGCCATGGCCTATAACAACTTGGGTTTCGCCTACCAAAGCAAAGGAGAGTTTGCCAAAGCAATCAACGAATACAAGGAAGCCCTTCGACTCGATCCTAAGCACAAATTAGCCCAAGGCAATCTCCCCCAAGCCGAACGAATGCAAGCGTTGCTTCTTCGCCTTCCAGATATCCTCGCTCAAAAGACACAACCTAAATCCGCCACTGAGGGGTGTGCGTTTGCCAATCTTTGTACTCAGCCGTCTCAGAAGCAATATGCCGCAGCGGTGCGTCTTTTTATAGATGCTTTCGCTGCCGACCCGAACTTGGCCGACGATTTGTCGATCAGCCACCGCTACAACGCTGCCTGTGCAGCGGCATTGGCAGCTTGCGATTCGGGGATTGACGCTTCTCAACGGGCGGCATTCCGGACCAAGGCGTTGGGTTGGCTCAAGGCTGACTTGGCCTTACGCCGGAAGCAGGCCGCCTCCGCGGATACTGCTCAGCGCAGCGCTACCGCGGGTGAGTTATCTCACTGGCTTGTGGACACGGACCTGGCGAGTCTGCGTCCGGGCCCTGCGCGGATCGGGATGTCGTCGGAAGAGCGGACTGCTTGGGATGCGTTTTGGGGTGAGGTCAAGGCGACGATTGCGGAGGTGAGCAAGCCGCGCGTAGTGCGCCGCCCAGACTAGATTTACGGGTGGCACAGACATTCCTGTCTGTGCCACCCGTAAATCTAGTCTGGGCGGCGCACTACGCGCGAGCGTCGCGGCGTCAGCCCGACGTGGAAGTGAATTGCCCGACGTTAAATCGACTAACACGGCGTTGAAGTGAATAGCTTGTCGTGCCCGGGAGCACCACGCCGCGATGCTCGCCAGTGCCGAACGCTCGGCGCACACACGAATAATCGTTGCACATTTCGGCGGGCGTGGAATGGTGATTCGCACCACGATGAACCCGGCTCCCTGTTAAGGATGCCACATTTAAACGTCTACTCATCCGAGCTGAACGCCTAATTTCGGCAAAAAATGGGCGACTCCTTGACGCAGCGATGCGCGAGGCTCTATCATAGGCAGCGACGTTATTGAGACTGAATCTCAGTATCAATAACGGATCCGAATGTTCTAGCTTGTGGTCAAATGGGATTTCCCAAGACATAAGAGGATGCTTATGCGATCTTCGCGGCGAGCTTTCACACTGATCGAGCTTCTGGTGGATCGCCATTATCGCGGTACTCATTGGACTGCTCCTTCCCGCGGTTCAAAAGGTCCGCGAGGCAGCGGCGAACAGTCAATGCAAAAACAATCTCAAGCAAATGGGGATAGCGCTGCAATCGTATCACGATGGAAATCAGAGCTTTCCGCCCGGGTATCGGTCCACGGTGACCAACGCCGATCCCAATTTCACTCCGGCGCCCGGATGGGGTTGGGGGACGTTTATTCTTCCGTACATAGAGCAAGGCAACCTCTACAACCAGCTTCAGGGTGGCATTCAGGCGAATTTGTCGATTCGAGATGCCAGTGTGGCGGCTCCGATACGAACATCAATCTCCATCTACCTTTGCCCTTCCGACTTGCCGCCGCCTTCGGGCTATTTCGCCGTCCCGAACATTCCCGTTGGCTCAAGTTATCCTCTTGTCTACAGCCAGGCATCGCCGGGGACTGTTCTGGCGGGAGCCAGCAGCTATGCGGCTTGCGTCGGTCGAGACGAAGATTCGGACGCGGATGGAGTAACCGGGAGTGGAGTCTTTTATTGCAACAGCCGGACCCGCTTGACGGATATAAAGGATGGGGCTAGTAACACAATTTTCTTGGGCGATCGAGCCTGGTGTTATGCGAACGGTGTTTGGGCAGGGGCGATACCAGGAACGGCGATGGCCTTTGGAGCGAATAACCCGTGCCTCTCGGTCATCTCCGGCGGAATGCCAAATTCGCCGCTCTACGCGCCTCCTGTACTTGTTCAGGCTCATGCCCATCTGATCAATCCAATGACCGACGGCGATGGAGGTCTCGACGATTTTTCCAGCCAGCATGTTGGGGGAGTGAATCTCCTGTTCGCTGATGGTTCCGTTCATTTCGCCGCGTCGACTCCCCCGGACCCAGATCCAGGCACGCCAGGCGCCATTCAGTCACCTTACCCAGCCCCCAATGGCACCCCGGGCAGCTCGTATACGGCAGCGAGCATTAACTTCATGGGATACGCAACAAGAGCTGGGGGAGAAGTTATGAAAGCGTTGGATTGACGAAGCTCCACGTTTGGGTTTGTCAAAGGCTTTCTCAGAAGCCCCTCTCCCCCGAAGGGGGAGAGGCGTTGGGGTAAGGGGGCGACGTTTGCGCAGACTTTGGCCCCTCACCCCCGACCCCTCTCCCCCTTCGGGGGAGAGGGGAGTAGGCTTATGCGACAGTCTCTCCGTGCCGCTCCCCGTAAAGACCCGCCGCTAAAATAAGTTTCGGCAACATGAGGCGATCATGGTAAAGCGATCTATCTGCCTGTTCTTGGTTTTTGCTTTGCTTTCCGGTTGTGGCAAATCCGATCCACCGACATCTGGTGGGAAAACAGCCTCGTATTGGATCGATATGTTAAAACAATCCGATGTCAAATTGCGAAGAAAAGCAGTAACAAAGTTAGGCCCACTCGCGCTCATGGACACCGGAGCGATACCGGCATTGATTGGGGCGCTGAAAAGATACGGACATTGATGTGCGGCAAGGAGCGATCCGTTCGCTGGACATCTACACGAGTTCAAAAGGGCGCGCGGCTCTCACCGAATTAAATGAGCTTCAGCAGCACGACAGCAATGCGAAAGTCCGCGAAGCGGCGCGGAAAGCAATCGAGAAGATATCGAATATGTAAGTCGTCGTTCGATAGGGTTGATTAGATAGGTGAATCGCGTAATCCGGCTCCATAATAGGGGAAATTCCGTAAAGCCATTGAGGGTTGAGGGGACGTTGAAGCGAATCGATCCGGGGGCAGCACGCTTGACGACGTCCAAGAGGTGACTTTCCTAAGAGCCTATCCGAAAAGGTGTCGGGCACCATTGCCGGAACGGCCCGTAGGGTGCTTCGCACAATGGTGCCTGACATGCTCTGTAGAAAACCCTCATTTGGACCGATCCAGCATCAGGTTTAGCGTCAGCGCAAGTAACCATCCATCTCGAGATTCACTGGGAAAACCTTGGCCCGCAACCGAAGTCGCTAAGCGTCGCTTGATCATGGAGTTCACCGTTTCGACCTGCCAACGTTGGCCATAGCCACCATGCATCTTGTCCAAGCGTTGACGCATCTGCCTCCGGTATCGGCCCGTCGGCGGATTGCGACTTGGGCGACCATGGCTGGCCGGCATGAACGATTTCACACCGTGCCGCTCTCGTGCGTAGCGGTGATTCGGCTCAGAATCATAGCCCGCATCGGCTACGATTCGCTCCGGCCGGGCGATGGCGGTCGTCTCGTCCACCAAGCCGACGAAACGATCAACATCTGGGTGCGGTCCCCGACTGGTAGCGACGCCCAAGATGAGATGTGTGTCGGTATCGACGCTTAATTCCAGCTTCAGAAAGCGTTTGTAGCGAACGATTTGCGTTTGGGTGGCTCCGTGGCTGCGTCGACGGATGAAGTAGCGGCTGGCGTGACCGCAATCCATGCCGGTCGAGTCAAAGGCGGCGCGCCGCACGCGCGTGCGCCGGCCCTGAAAACGACGCACCGTGGCGTGCAGCAGTCGGCGAGCGCGGGGCCGTCGAAGGAGGCGTACGCTAGCCTTTTGAAGCGTGGTGAAATGCGGAATGTGTGTTAGGTGCAATACCTGCCGGAGGTCCGAGAGATCGCGCAGGAGTTGGACGATGCCGCGGTAGTCTGTCTTGAAGAAGACTTTGAGAGTCAGGCAAGCGAAGAGTTGGTGTTGAGTGTACCGTTTGGGGCTGAAGCGGTTGGCAAAGGGGCGCAACGTCGTGCGAGCGACGGTCAAAGCCCGCTGCGCCACGGCAATTGGCGATTTGGTTGTAGTGCTCATAATGCATTATACGGCTCAATTGACGGTGCAGCTGGGGGTTTTCTACGGAGCATGCCTGACACCTTTTCGGATAGTGCGCGAAGTAGGAATAAGCAAGGGGCGCTGTAGTACTAAGAAATCACATCATTGACTCCGCAGTCGGTGCTATGCTCTCGATGTGCCCGTGAACGAATCGTGCATGGTTTAACTCTCTGCACCGCTTGGAATTGCATTAATTGTGAAGATTGCGTGAATTCGTTCGAGGGGGTTATGGGGGGGGTCGAACGCAACGAATTTTGTGAACTTCTACGTGAAAGCATCAATCGATATTGGCAAATCAGCTTCAGCATCCGAGACATACTCCAATGGCGCCATTTCATCATCCTGACCGTCAGTCTCTGTTGCCGACCTTTCGAGCGGCGCTCGATTTTTGTGCCGCGCAAACTCAGCGCTTGATCACGGCCCATCCGAATCTCGCGCTGATGTATACCACCAATGGTCATTGGGGCCGCGAGGGCGAGCTTTGGACGCATTGGTGCGACGGGTTCTATCCGGGTATTTGCTGGTTGCTCTTCAAACAGACGGGCGATCGGAAGTGGCGCGAAGCGGCGGAGAAGGCGACGATTAATCTCGCGCCGCGGCGGTTTGATCGGACGGTTCATGATCTGGGCTTTCTGTTTTTTTCGACTTCGCTGCGCTGGTATCGCCTCAGCGGCGATGCGGAACAACGCCAGGTCCTGATTGACGCGGGGCGGACGTTGGCGTTGCGACGGCAGAAGGGCGGCTACCTGGCATCTTTCATTGGGCCACATTCGTTGTTCATCGATGTGATGATGAACGTTGGCATCATCCTTTGGGCGGCGAACGAAACGGGCGATGACGGGTTGCGGCAGATCGCGCTCGAGCATTGTCGAACGACGGCGCGCTACCTGGTGCGGCCCAATGGCGGCACGGCCCATGAAGGGACGTTTGACGTACACACCAGCATCTTCCGCGAACAGACGACGCATCAAGGTTGGCGCGGCGATAGCGCCTGGTCGCGCGGGTTGGCGTGGGCCATTTATGGGTTCACGGCGGTCACCCGGCTTAGCGGTGAGGCGGAGTTTCTCGATGTCGCGCGGCGTTGCGCGGATTATTATTTGAAGCGTTCACCCGCGAGCCTGGTGCCGCCTTGGGATTACGACATTCCCGACGGTGTGCCGGCGTATTACGATAGTTCCGCGGCGGCTATCGCGGCCAGCGGCCTGTGGGATTTGGCCGAAGCCGTCGCTGATCCGGCGGCAAGCGCTCGGTTTCGAGGTGCGGCGCTGACGATTTTGAAATCGCTCTGCGCTGATGAGTTTCTGCCGCGGCGCCGGCCGGAATGGGAGGGCATATTGATGCATGGTGTGTACCATTATCACAAAGGGCTTGGCGTCGATGAATCGGTCGCCTGGGGCGACCATTTCTTTGTCGAGGCACTGGTCAAAGCGGTGAACGGACGCTCGGACGCGGCATGGTGAGATAATGCGGATTGGCATTCTCAGCGACACACACGATCGGACGCCCCAGGTAATCTGGTGCTTGGCGAGTTGCGCGGCTGGCGTGACGACCGTAATCCATTGCGGCGATATTGAAGGACCACAAATCGTCGAACTTTTCTCCGGCTTCACGGCCCATTTCGTTTACGGCAATTGCGACAGTGAACGCGGCACCTTGCGCACGGCGATTGAACGTATAGGCGCAACGCTCCATGAGCCGTTTGGCGAGCTAGTTCTCGACGGCAAAAAGCTTGGCTTTTTGCATGGTGATGACCGCGTTCTCTGGCGCGACCTGGAGAACAGCGGGTATTTTGATTACCTATTTCACGGACATACCCACGTCGCGGAAGATCGCCGTGTCGGCCCAACGCGCATCATCAATCCGGGCGCGCTTCATCGGGCCAATCCAAAGACGTTTGTCATTCTCGATCTGGCGACGGAAAATCTGAAATCGCTGATTTTTCCTCAAGATTGAAAGTTCCTTTCACGCAACCTCACCTTGTTTCTTTCTCATCCCTTGGTATAGCCGTTCGTCTCTCCGTTACTTTTATTGTCTGGTCTCAATCCGGAGGCGGGTGGGGAACCCCTTCGCGGAACGGAGAGACTAGGTCTGCCGGGGGCTGAGGCAGGACCAGATCGCTAAGGGGATTAGAGTCGGCAAGACGTCGGCTCGAATGGGGAGGTGTTGTATGACCGGTGCAATGGGGTTTGTCTTACTCACGGGATTCGCACTGGCTGCGAATCCGGGGCCCGGAGGACCGCAGCAAGCAGCTTCCCCCAATAGCCGCGCAGCCGGTGCTCGAGGTCTCTCAGAGGTTGCCGGAGTATTTGGAAAATGGCGTCCCGTTCCCGATCGAAATCACCGTTCGTAACAGCGGCACCGCCACGGCCGAGGGAGTGGTCCTCAAGGATCACATTCCCGAAGGCTACGAGGCGATCGAAACAGCGCCGCTGGGCGAGCGATATAAATCACTGATAACCTGGTCGCTGGGCCGCATCGCTCCGGGCGAACAGCGTGCTTTGCTCTTGCGGCTGGCACCGCTGCCGGGCGGATCGCCGCCGGCGCCGCGCAATGCAATCGACGCCTCGTTTGAAGGTCGCGTCGCCAGCGTCGCGGTCGGCAAGTTCAAGAGTGCCGAGCTGGTGCTGATGGTCGACGCGCCCAAGACGGCGTTCGTTGGCCAACCGGTCGCGGTCAAGATGACGTTGCGCAACGTGGGCCTCATGCCGGCCAAAAACATTGTGTTGATGACGAATCTGCCGGATGGACTGACTCATCCGGCGGGACCGGAACTCGAATCGAACCTGGGAGTTCTGGCTCCTGGCACGGAGCGGTCTATTACCCTGGAAGCGATGACGATGCGGTCTGGCGATTTCCGCATCCGTGTCCGCGCCCAGGCTGAGAAAACTCCTAGCGTCGAAAACGACGCGAGCGTCCGGGCCGAGGATATTCGGCTCTTACTAACGGCGAAAGCCTGGCCGGCAACGCTGCAACAGCAATTTACCGGCCTCTTTGAGATTGAAGTCCGCAATGAGGGGACCAGCACCTCACCCAAAGTCGCCGTCAACATGGCCCTATCGGATGGGTTGGCCTACGTCCGGGCCAATGAAGGCGGAGCCTATGACTCGCGCAATCACAGTGTTCATTGGGAGCTGGGCGACATGAAACCCGGCGAAGTCCGCGTCATTGCCTGGAACGGAGTCGCTCGTCGACCTGGATCCCTCGATTGCAAGGTCTTGCTGACCTCCGATCAGAGGGCGTTCCGCGATGCTACTTGG
Organism: uncultured Planctomycetaceae bacterium; assembly: GCA_963790585.1. Classification (GTDB taxonomy): domain Bacteria; phylum Planctomycetota; class Planctomycetia; order Gemmatales; family Gemmataceae; genus CAWBOY01. Next base: position 787,795 of record CAWBOY010000006.1, on the reverse strand, counting down.
ACAACAAAAGTTGCACCCAATGCCAAAGCCGTGGGTACTTCAGGGACGGAGGACAAGTGATGCAGTTATTCAAGCGCTCCTCGCTTGCTGGCGGTCGTCGCTCGATGATCGTCGGGGTGGGGCTGGTGACTTGCGTAGCGGCAGCAGTTGGGTTCTCCTTACTGCCGCTGACGGAACGTAGCACCGCGGCTCCGCAAACGTCCGCCGAAATGCGGTCTGAAAATTCGGCACCTGTGTCGGAACACGATGCGGCCCCGGCAGCCGACGACCCAAAGCCTGACAATAACGTGCCGTCGCCCTGGAAGAAGGCGACGCCGAACGCGCCGGAAGCTTCGTCTCAGGCTCCGACTCAAGTGGCGACGCCGGTTCAGAGTTCGCCGTGGTCGGCTCCCGCGAGCGCGCCGGTCTCGCCTACGCCTTCAAGTACGGACCCAGCCGGTGGCACGCTGTGGCGTCCTCGGCAGGCGCCGACTTCTGGAAATGTTCAGCCACCAGCTGCCACCAATTTGCAGCCTGTCGAGACCGGCACGGCATTGCCGCTAACTCCCGTAGGCCAGCCTACATTCACGGCGGTTCGATCTGGAAACCAGGATAAGAGTTATCCGACGCCGCTGCCTGCGCCGCGGGAGCGCACTCAAGTAGGCCAGACCCCAATCGCGCTCACGTCAGGGATGAGCCAGGGCACCAGCTCGGTTCCGACGACAGATTCGTCTCCGGCGTGGCATAGCAGCGGGTCGACGCCGACGATGCCTTCCTCCGGTATTCGTCGCATCGGGACTAACGAAGATCCGGCGGCCAAGGTTGGAGATCTCACGCCTCCAGGGTTGGAGATCGCCATACCGACCACCAAATCGACACCGATGCCGATCCCACGGAATTCAGGGACCGGTAGTTCCGTTCCCATGTCGGACCCTGTTTCCTCGGTTCAGGCTTTGCCAACGATTCCACGCGGTCCATCAAACCAGGCGATGACGACCACACAGCCCAAGCCGCTCAATCCAGCGATCGATAAATCCAGCGAAGTCATCAGCCCACCGATGGGAACCGGTGACGATGTCGAGCTGTTTCCGCCGCGCAAGACTACGCCGCAGGAAACTCGCGCTCAGGATTCGACTACGCGCCCCGTTCGTCCACCGTTGCCGAAGCCGAGCACCGACCTAGAGGCCGATCCCGAGCTGACCATGCCTCGGAATGTGAATCCGCAGAAATCAGCGGACACGAATGCCGAGCAACAGCCCAGCACGAAGAAAGATGACGACGCGACGACGGATGACAAAAATACGCTCCTAGGAGCCGCGCGCGCCGCGGCGTCGCAAAAGAACTACGCCACTGCCTTGGCCCGGTTTGAGGAGTTCTTCAAAAAATGGCCCGACGATCCGGACAATCGCAAACTCCGTAAGGAATACCTCGACGTTCTCGTCAATGCCAAGAAATACAAGGAAGCAACAGCGCAGCTCCTGGCGCTGATCGCCGCTCAGCGTGAGTCTGACCCCGATACCACATTCCGAGTACAGTTAGCCGACATCTCCATCATTCAAGGTGAGTTCGAGCAGGCGATCAATCAACTGCGCAGGGCTCTCGAATTGAATCCGCGCGACCCGGAAGCGTCTGTACGGTTAGCCCGCTCTTATATTCTTAATGAAGATTTCCCGATGGCTCTGGAGCTGTATGACCAGAACCTCGCGCGCTTCCAGCCGACCGACAAAGATGTACCCGCCCTGCTCGGCGCCTTGCTCATTGAAATGGAACGTCCAAGCGATGCTGTTCCCTTCATCCAAGCTCAGTTGGCCAAGGAAGGTCAAGGGAGCGATGCCAATCTGTTGTCGGATCTCGTCCGTGCTTACGCTCGAATGAAGGATCGGCGCCGTGCCGAGGAGGCCCTCCAGAACCTGTTTATCAAGGCTCCGGGCTCCGATACGACTCTTCGACAACTAGCGGAGTCCCTGTCGGCGATCAACGAGTTCGATATGGCCGCCCGCATCCTCGAACAGTTACTGCGCCAAAAACCTAACGATCCGGAGGTCCAGATCGCCTTGGCCCGGGTCAATATCCAACTCTATCTGCCGCAACCGGCGCGCGCTCTCCTGGAAAAGGTCGATGTCAAAAATGACCAAACGCTCATACGGTCGTTATGGCTGACCCGAGCGGAATACCACCAGTTGGTCGGCGAATTCTTGGATGCGAAGGAAATCTACATCCGCTTTCTCCGTGCCGACGAACTCGATTATGAGTTTCGCTTCGCGCTCGGGACTCTACAAGAATTCATGGGTGAGTTCCAAAAGGCCAAAGCCGAGTACGCCAAGATTCCGCCCTCGAGCCGATTCTATCGGCGTGCTCGCATTGGCATCGTCTCGACACTGACGAAGGAACGACTATTCGACAAGGCTGTCGTGATGGCTCTGCAGAACATCCAGGAAAAGCCCTGGGATGGTAACTACGTGGCTCGGCTGATTTTGACCTACGGCAAGGCGGAGAGGTTCGCCTTTGCCCGAGACTACGCCATTGGCTTTCTGCGCCAATCAACGCAATGAGCCGGCCCAACTTCCGGTGCGGTTGGCACTCGGGCGAATCCTTCTGGATGCCAAGGAATATCGGGAAGCAGCCGGCGAGTTTCGGGAGCTTTTGAATCGACCGTATGGCCAAATCGCCCAAACCTATTATGGTTTGGCCCGAGCACTCGAGGCCCTCAAAGAGCCGGAAAAAGCTCAAGAGGCGCTGAAACGAATCACAAGCCTGGTCGGTGGCGACGTTCGCAATCGTTTGCTACTCGCCGATCTCAATGCCAACGACAACAACGATCAAGAAACGTTGAACTTGGTCCAAGGTGCGGTCCAATACGACCCGAATAACCTCGCCGTCCTCGTGCGTTTGGCCGACGTCCAACTGCGACTGTCGATCGCTCCGGGAATTGCCAAGGATGCGATCGCAACGTCACAGAAAATACTACAGTTGTCGCCATCAAACGTGCGCGGTCGATTGACATTGGCTCGCAGCCTGGGGGTGGAGAAGAAATATCGTGCCGCCGTCGAGGCTTACGACGTGATTCTCGCCCAAGATCGTGATTACCTTGTGCCGCAGCGCGAACGTGCCCGTATGCTCTATTCCGCCAACGATTTTGCCGCGGGTGCCGCCGCCTACCAACAGATTTTGACGCCGCCGGCCGACGTCATCCTGCATGCTCAGTTGGCGAACCTGGCCCAGCGCGATCCACGCGCCGATGCGCCGCTCAAGAAATACGCGGAAGACGAGAAGCTCACTGGGAAGATGCTGCAATCTCCCGAGGAGATGATCAAGATGGCCGGTGAGGACCCGGGGCTCCAGTCCGGCTTGCGCTGGTCTTTCTTGACTACGAAGCCAGGACCAAGGAGCAGGAATTTGTGCGCCTCGAAGCCGAAGTCAAAGAATTGAACTGGAAGAAGCGCAACACCGTACTGGCGTCCTCCAATTTAGCCGCGATCGAGCCGGCTAATACCTCGAACCTGTTCGACGGCGGCCAATCACTTGGTTCGCTCAGCGAAAATCACGTAGAAATTCCAGTCTATGGTCGGGAGCTCGTGATCGATCCCAACGCGCGGGAAGCGAGCATTGCCACGGCACGCAGCGCTGCGGAGATGCGGCCCGAATTGATGTTTGATTTCACCTACTCAGGCGAAAACGGCCGCGACGGCCTGGCTCGTATCCGCCGCTACGGCTACCTGACCGATTTCCGTTATCACTGCGGCGATGAGGACGTGTATATCGACGCCGCATTCAAGCGCGTCAATTACGTGCCTGCCGACGGCAACAGTCTCCACGGCAACATTCTTACTCTTGGCGGGCAGGATAAATTCTTCGACGACCGTTTACATCTTTACGGCATTTTCAACATCGAAGAGTACCCGGATCGGCTCAAGACTCGGCCAACCGGTGAAATTGGGGCGCGCTATGAATGCACCGATCAGCTTACTCTCCGCAGCAGCCTCTTCACGGAATACGTGGTGGAGAATACGGAGTCGCTCAACCAGGATATCTCACGCACTGGCCTTCGCATGGGATTGACCTATCTATGCGACCGCCGAACCGTGCTCAACACGACCTTTACGGTCGGCGAATACTCGGACAGCAACACCTGGGAAGAACTCTATTCAACCGCACAGTACACGATTTGCTTCTCGCCATGCGAATTGAAGTTTGAATTCATTACCGACTTCCTCAGCTACGCTGAGCCTTCGACCATTCGCAACCTCAACGGCGTGCCGTTGCTCGGCACGACACATCCGTACTTTTCGCCAAGTTTCTACGGTTATTATGAAGCCCGAATCGAATGGAAACATTGGATCAGCCGTGACGCGTTCACGCACTCAAACCAGTGTTACTATGGCTTGCAGTATGGCATCGGTTTCGACAACAGCTTCAACAACTACAACAACTTCCGCGCGTTTCTTCAATTTCGACCTGAACACCTACTTTAGCGTCGGTGCCGACGCGACGGTGATTCTGTCTGAGTTCTACAATGCCCAGACATTTCTCGCCTACGCGATCGTGCGGTTCCCGTGATCCAATATAGCCGCCGGCTTGCCGGCGGGTCCTTGGGGACAACCCGCCATAAATGGCGGGCTATATAAAATCTCACTACTCCCCGCCGCTCGGCGACTTCAACAATATGTTGAACTGCCTCTCCGCCTCGGCGGACTGGCGGTTCGCCAACAGCGCTTCGGCATAGGCTCGGCGAATCGCTCTGGACGAGGGCTCGAGTTCGAGCACTTTCTTCAGGAGTGCGACACTGACGCCCGGCTCGTTGACGCGGCGCATCACCCAGCCGAGCTGAGCGAGGTAAGCCGGCTTGTTGCTCGCGGCGGCGGTCTCATTGTAAATCCTGGAGATCAGAGGCTTGTACTTCGCCGCCGGGAACGGTTTGCCGACCTTTTTCTCGTCGTACGCGCCCGCCGCATCAATGAACGGCGCCCACAAGTCCGGTTGCTTCCAATTCGCTTCCAGCAGCTTGCCGTAACGCTCGAAGCGCCAAGTCGTATTGGCCGCCCCAGAGCGCCACCTCCGCCAAACGTATTGGGATGAGCGGATCGGTCGGTTTGTCATTGGCGATGCCTTCGAAAACCTTGGCCGCCAGTGCCAGTTTGCGTGGAATCAACGCTGCGTTGATTCGATTCCAGGTCAAAGTCTGGCCATACAGATACAGAGCGGCATGGTCTCCCGGCTTCGTCTCGACAGCCTTGAGCGCCATCTGTTCCGCCTCGTCGAACTTGCCTTCACCGGCATACAGCGATGCCAGCAGCATGTAGTCGCTGAACTTCTTGGTGTCCAGGGATGTAAGCATTTCCAGCGCCAGCTTCTCGCGTCCGAGCGCCGCCAAAACGCCGGCAAGATCGCGGTCGGCCTCCTGGCTCTTGAGGTCCCGGGTCTTGGGCCGCTGATCGTAAGCCTGCTGTCCATACGCTTTGGCGCGTTCGACGATCGCTAAATCGTTATACACTTTCCCCTCACGGGCCAGGCTCCAGGCGAGATTGGCCAGGGCCTTGGCCGAGTTCGGTCTGCCTTTCAAGAACTCCGGCGTGAACTGATCCGCGATGCGCACCAGCATCCGGAATTGGGCGGGCGTCATCGACTTGACGGCTGCGGCCGCGTCGAGATAGGCCCACCAGAGTTCACCCTGGTTGAAATTCTGTGCGAGCAGATCGGTCATGAGGTCGAGCGCGGTAGCCGAGTCGCCGCTCCATAGCGTCAACTTCGCCAACATCACCTTGGCCTGAGTCTGACTCGGATCGTCGCGCAACAGAGCCAAGCACTCCTGGATCGCCCGCGTAAAGTCACCCGCGGCGCTAAAGTTATCGATCAGCTTGAAGCGGTCGGCCGGATCAAGCTTGAGGTTACTAAGGAGTTTGACACTATCTTTCGTGTATTTCGGATCGAGCTTGGCTCCCAGGGCCAGGACGCCGGCTAGCTCAACGCGCGACGCCTTGCCGGTCGAGTTCAAACCAAGGGCCTTGTCGAGCAGCGGAAGTGCCGCGGCTTTTAGCTGCGCCACCACCGCCTGATCTTCGTCGGCCTTCTCGGCCTTTTCGCTTTGCCGCAGCAGCACACCGGCCAGCCGCGACGCATAGACGACCTCTTGATCGGCCAAGGCATCCTTCGACTGTTTCGGGTCGTCGAAGGCCTCGTGTGGATTGCCCGCGGCAATTTTCAAGGCCATGGCAAGTTGCTCCGCGGTCACCTCTTCCGCGGCGGACAAGGCATCGGCGTAGATCTTCCACAGGCGGGGCTGTTGGAAATCCTCTTTTAACAGGGCTTCGACCATAGCGAGGCCCTTGGCATACTTCTTGGCGACTTCCGGCGTCCATTTGCCCCCGGCGTTCTTGTACTCGTTGCCGGCCTCCCAGATAGTCAATTCCGCCAAGGTTTGGCGCAGGTTTCTATCGGTCGGATCCGAAGACAACATCTTTTCGTAAAGGACAATCGCGTCTGAGAAGCGATTGACGAAGGCAAGATCGTTGGCCAACTCGAACTGGATTTTGCTGGTGCGCGGATTCTCTTTCGCCGCCGCATCTAGCAATTCGTTGACTAGATCGTTGATTTCTACATTGGACGATAGGATGCGACCCTTGTCGACTTCGCGGGCTAAACCGTAGGCCATACGCGCCAGATAGGCGGTTCGATCGTCCGGAGTTTTCAGTAACTCGGGCGGCGGCAATTCGAGCAGCGACCGCTTGGCGATTCGGACCGTCAGGTCGGTTTGCTCCGGCGTCAGGAACGTCACACCCGCCACGCAGTCAGCATAGCTGATCCAGAAATTCGGCTGGTCGAATTTCTTCTCTAGCACCTTGGCGATGAGACCCAGGGCCTCGCTGTAGCGTTCTGCGTAGACTGTGATGACCGCTAGGCGATCCTGTAGTTCGAGGTCCTTGGGATAATCGCTGGCCAACTTCTTGAACCACTCATAGGCCTCTTTCGGTCGTTCGATGCCGACCATGACGTCGCCGATCTCGCGCCGGACGGCTGGCGCATTCGGCTTGAGTGCGATCGCTTCATCGAGCAGCTTGTCGGCCTGCGGTCTGTACCCCATTATGTAGGAATCCCATGCGAGGCGGGCCAGCATTGTGGGATCTTGCTTGTTTCGCTTTTCCACAGCGCGTATGAAAAGCTCTCGCGCTCGGGAGGTTAGACCGCGCTCCGAGGCAATGACCGCGGCCGCTTGCCACGAGGGATTGAGCGGCGAAGCCATGTCGATGGCAATTTGAGCGGCCAACGCGGGGACTGTGTTTTTCTCCTCCTGGAGATAATGGAGCACTAGGGCCATACGCGCAAGTCGCGTTCCGTCTGTTTCTTCTGAGGCCTTCTTGTCGATCACGCGCACGGCCAGCTCAAATTCCTCCTTCGTGACCTTGGCAGGATCGGAGCGCACCGCCGCCTGGAGGTAGCTCGGCCAAATCTTCTCGTCAAGCTTGCCTTCCTTCTCCGTATCCGCATCGAAATTGGCCGCCAGCAGCGGATACAAGAGTTTGAGCGCATCCGTAAACTGGTCGACATTCTTACTCTTCCAGAGCGCCACGTTGGCTTTCCAGCGCTTGGCGTCTGGATTGTTCGGTTCCAGCGTCAAGATTTTGTCCACCAAATCATCGGCCTTTTTGAAATCGTTGGCGGCCGCCTGGAGCGAGACGAGAGCAAAGAGATCGTCTATTTTCAGGTCGAGACCTTCGAATAGCGCAATGGCCTCCGCATTCCGCTTCAAGGCAGCCGTGACGTCTCCAGCTTCGCGGAGGGCACCAGCGGCAAAGCTCAACACACCAGCCAGGTTGCGGCGATCATCGGGATTCTCAGATTTCAACGCCAAAGCCTGATCGAGTACAGAGTTGGCCAAGACGCTATCATTCGCTTGCTGGTAAAGGGACCACGCCAGCCTCGCCAGGTAGGTGACCCTGCTCGGCACGTCCTTGGGAATGGGACGCACGGCGATACGTTTGAGCAGGTTGGCTTTCTGTTCCCCCATCGTGCCCTTATTCATTCGGGCCGCCGCATCGACATAGCTCACCCACAAGTCCGGTTGCTCAAACTTGGACACGAGCAGCCGGTAGAGCCGATCCGCGCTCTTTGAGAACTCGGCTTGATCTTCGCCGGCGCCCCAGAGGGTAACCTGGGCCAGCAACGAATCGAGCTTGGTGTTTTGCGGATTGTCCTTCACCAGTTGTTCGATCCACGGCTTGGCCTCACTGAATCGGCCCGCCGCCACCAAGACGCCGACAACCTCCTGTAGTACCACCGGATCGGTCGGCTTCAATTTCAGGACTTGATCTAGCTTGTCCTTGATCTTCTCCTTGAGTCCATCCTTGTCCTGGTTGATCATCGCCCAAGCCAAGTGGGACAGGTAAAGGGCCTTGTCCTTGTCCAGAACCTTCGGCGGGATCGGTTTGGCGGCGATGTCGAGCAACATGGCGAACTGATCCTTGGGGATCGTTTCGCCCTTCTTGATTGCGGACGCCGCGTCGACGTAGGTGGTCCACAGTTCGGGCTGATCGAAGTTCGCGTTGAGCAACCCGTAGAGCGTCGTGAGCGCCGCCCTCGGCGTTGCCGCTGGCAACCTCGGTCTGCGCCAACTGGATGAGCAGCGCCTTGTCTTCCGGCTTGTTCTTTACCAATTCACGCAGCCACGGCAGGGCCCGCTTGGCTTCGCCGGAAGAGGTGAGGACGCCAGCCAGTTCTTTGGCGCATCCGCGGAAGTCGGCTGAAGCGCGATGGCTCGGTTCAGAAGTTCCGTGACTTTGTCCTTCAATACTCCCTCACGATGCAGCGCCCACGCCAACCGTGAAAGGGCCTGAGCCGCAGCGTTAGGATCCTTCGGCAAATTCATGCGCTGTTGCGCGATCTTTTCAAGTAGGGCGATCTGTTCCTTGGTCATCTGCCCAGCCTCCAGGGGGCCGGCAGCTTCAATGTAACTAACCCAAAGGTCGGGCTGATCGAACTTCTTCGCGAGAACCATTTGAAGGCCCTGGAGGGCGCCAATCGGTCCTCGCTCCACAGCTTGTTCTGCGCGACCTGGGCCTGTAGGTCTAGATCGTTCGGATTTTTATCAGCGAGGTCTTTGAGCAATGCCAACGCGGTCTTGAAGCCCTCCATGCCACCAGCGGCGTTGGTTCCAGTCAAGACACCGGCCAGTTCTTTCAATGTGTCTGGATCGGTCGGATGGAGCGCCACCGCCTTGTCGAGGAAATCCTTCGACCGGTCTTTGTCGCCGGCCTGGTAGAAGGCCCACGCCAGCCGCGACAGCATCGCTGCCGGATCTTTGAGATCCACAAACTTCTCATAAGGTTGGCCGGCGATCTTGAGTGCCAACTCCTTCTGCGAGTCGGACATCTTCGAATCCTTCGAACCCGCCGAAACCGCGTCGATGAATGTGCCCCACAGCTCGGGCTGCTCAAAGTTATCCTTGAGCCGGCTTTCGAGGAGAGCCAACGCCTTACTAATTCGTTCCGGATCCTTATTGGCCGACCAGAGCATGACCTGGGCCATCAGAGCCTGGGCCTTTGCATCCGTCGGGTTTGCGCTCAGGAGCATCTTCACTTCCTGTTCGGCCTGCGAGAAATCCTTGACGTCGGTAAACATCTTGGCTCGATTGAAGCGATCCTGCGCCGTCAGCTTCAGACCCTCCATGAGGGCTAGACCTTCTTTGGTCTTGCCGACAGCCCAGAGGATGCCGGCCATCTCGCGGCGTAGGGCATCGGTCTTGGGGGCCAAGGCCAGGGCCCGATCGACGAGCCTGTTCGCGGTCGCCAGCATCTCCTTGTTGCGCGTCCTGTTCCCTTCGCGCACTAATACAAGGCCGAGCCGGCCCAGGTAGGCGATCTCATCTTCCTTCTCCGCGAATCGTGGGATCGTTTCCCCAGCGAGCTTCGCGGCAAACTGGACTTCCTCAGGTGACAGGTCTGTGAGAGCCGCTGCCGCGTTGACGAAGGGCGCCCACAACTGCGTTAGCTTGAAGTCCTCTTGAATCAGCTTGTCCACCATGGCGAGGCCGGTCTTGATCTCGCCGGTTCCGAGCGTCAATTCGGCCAGACGAATTCGATACGGCGTGTTCTCCGGCTCTTTCTTGAGCAGATCCTTGGTGATCTCGATGGCCGGGACGTAACGCTTGGTGGCGCCAAGCACGCCGGCAAACTCATAACGATAGTCCGGATCGCGCTCTGGAGTTGCCAGCTTGATGCCGCGATCGAGCAACGTGCCTATCTTGGTGTCCCAGGTATTGACCAGGAGCCGCTCGACTTTCGCGGTAAAGACCCCAGGCCATGCGCGAGGTGTAGGCCAACTGGTCGTTGAGAGTTCGGACCTTGGGTGGGTAGGTCTTCGCCGAGATCCGCGCGAGAAGATCGATCTGCTCGACGGTCATCGGCGTCTTCACGGAAGAGACGGCATCGACGTAGTTGGACCACATGCGGCTGCAACTCGACGTCTTTCAACTCCGGGTCCGGATAGAGCAGCTCGGCTGTCCGCTCCAATGCCAATGTGTAATGCTCGGCGTACGCGGTCACCTCGGCGAGACGCATCTTCAGCTCGCGATCGATGGGATAGTTCTTTACCATCGTCTCGAACCACTTCATCGCGGTTTCACTGCGCTGCGTGGCGACCAATGTGTCGCCGATTTCACGGCGGGTATCTTTTTCCGTCGGATTGAGGGCGATCGCTTCATCGAGAACGGCGGCGGCCCGCGTCGGATAGCCCATCTGGTAGGCGATCCACGCCAGCCGAGCCAGCGTCGTCGGGTTGGTCCGTTCGCGTTTCTCCAGAGCCAACATCAGCATTTCACGAGCGCGGCGTCATTCGACCGCGATCCGCGACGATGGTGACGACGGCCTCCCACGGGCCAAGAATCGGCGACTGGAGGAGAGCCCGCATTTCGGCGGCTTCCAGCGGCAGCGTCAGCTTTTCCTCAAATTGACGATGGAGCAAGCATGCGGGCCAGCACCACGCCAACAACATGCTGTTTTCCGTCTTCCCTTCCAGCTTGGTGATAATGCGGTCCGCCGTGGCCACGTTGCCCGCGCTGCAGCTCGTCGACCTCGCCGCCGCCTCCAGGTAGCTCTCCCATATTTTCGGATCACGGTCAAAGTCGTCAGTGAGAAACTCATCGTACATCGCCAGGGCTTCGGCGTACTTACCGTTCCACAGCGTCACATTGGCCAACAACAGCTTGGGATCCGGAAGGGTCGCGTCTAGATCAGCCTGGCTTCGGCATCTTCAACAAAAGCTTGCATTCCGCTTCGGCCTTTTCAAACAGTCTGACGGCACTGTAGAGACCGACGAGATTGAGGTGATCCTCGTAATCGAGCGTCAGCCCTTCATAGAGCTTGAGCGCTTCGTTGAACTTGCCGATATAGGCTAGGACGCCCGCCAACTCACGCCGCGATTTCGGCTCCGTCGGATTGAGGTCGAGCGCGTTCTTCAACAAGACGTCGACTTTCGCTCGCTCCTTTTCACTTGGATTCGATTGCGTGATCAGCCACGCGAGGCGGCGTGTAATAGCCGACTTTATCAACCGTATCCTCCGGCATCGGCAGGTCGGAGATTTTCGTCAGAACGGCGAGTTGTTCCGGAGTCAGCTTGCCGTTGGTCGGCTTGCCTGTGAAGGCCGAGGCCGCATCGATGTAGGTCGCCCACAAATCGGGCTGGTCGAATTTGGCGGTCAGCAGCTTGAACAGCATGCCGAGGCCTTCGGCGGGCTGATCACTCCAGACGGTGACTTGAGCCAGGAGTTTTTGGAGATCCTGGTCGTCTGGATCATCCTTGGCCAACTGCTGAATCCACGGGAGGGCTATTTTGGTTTTGTTCGCCGCGACCAGCAGTCGCGCCAACTCCAGACGTGCGCCAGGATCTTCCGGATTCATGGCGACCGCATCGTCGAGGAGCTTTTCGCCAAGGGTTTTGAGCGAAGTGGCAAAGGCCGCCATGTTCGCACGATCGCGGCTCTCGCGAATGAGCACCCAGCCGACGTGCGCGGGGAACAGATCCTTTTCCAGGGCGTCGTCGGGCACTGGTTGTTGGGCGATCTTGAGCACGATCTCACGCTGCTCCTTGGTCAGCTTCTTGAGCCCGAGAGCCGCGTTGATATAGACGACCCACACGCGCGGTTGGTCGAACTTTTCCTTGAGCAGACGCTGCATGCTCTCGAGAGCGCTTTGCGGATCCGGAGTCTTCATGGCAAGCTGCGTCTCTGCCAGTTGAATGCGCAGATCTGTCTCGAGTGGGTAGAGACGAACCAGTTCTTCCTGCCACTTGAGGGCCTCTTTGTAGTTGCCAGTGGCCGACAGCACGCTGGCCAGTTCGGCGCGTGTCTTGCGGACGGAATCCTCGCGCGGGTTGAGGGGGTCAGCGAGCGCGAAAGCCGCCTGTAGATATTCCGGCACATTCTCTTTCTGGCCTTCACGGAACAGGGTCCAGGCCAGATGAGATAGGAAGTCCGCCTTGAGCCGAGCGACTGTCTTCTTGTCGTTACGCTCTTCTTCCGGAGCGACGGCGTCCGGCACAGGTCGTAGGGCAATCTTCTCGACCAGGGCGAGCTGTTCTTTGTTCAGCTCGCCTTTTTTCATGGCGGAGGCGGACTCAACGTAATTGACCCACAATTCCGGTTGCTCGAAATCCCTCTTGAGCAGCGTGAGGAGCCGTTCGACGGCCAATTTGTACTCGCCAGCCCACGAAGTCACACGAGCGACTTGAATCTCCAAGTCCTTTGTGAACTCATCGTTCGGATGGGCCTTGAGGAGTTCCTCGACAAGGGGCAACGCTTCCTTGGCCCTTGTCATAGCCACAAGGACATCGGCCTTCACACGCTGCTCTTCTTCGGATTCGATCTTCACGGCAGTGGCGATTAGCTCCTCGGCCCGTTCCTTATCGCCGTTGCGATAGAGAGCCCACGCCAGCCGGGCGAAGACGATCGCTGGATGCTCCAGGCTGTCCGGTTTCTTGAGAACGTCGGCGGCGATGCGCTGCGCCAACTGGAGCTGTGGCTTGGTCATCTTCTTGGAGGCCGAGGCCCCGTCGATGTACGCCGACACCAGCTCCGGATCGACGAAGTCGCCAGCGGCGTTGGTTAGATTGTCCTTGATAATTGCTTCGAGCTTGGCCAGGCCGAGTTCGGGCCGCTTGGGCAATCGCCAGAGCGTCAACTGCGCATCCCAGCCACGAATCTTCGGATCGTTGGGCGCTTCCTTGATGATTTCCTTGAGCAGCCTGTCCGCCTGATCGAACTCCGGCGGTTTGACGCTGGCATACATGCCGATCATATTGAAGCGGTCGGCAACGCTGAGTTTCAAGCCCTTCATCATGGAGATGGCAGCCTGAGTTTTTTCGGCAACGGCGAGAACTCCGGCCAGGGCACGGCGCTGCGTATCGTTGGGCTCCAGCTTGAGAGCTTTGTCCAACAGCGTGTTCGCGCTGGCCAGCCAGAACTTGTTTTTCGCTCGGCTACCTTCGCGCGCGAAGGTCCAGGCAAGCGCGTCAAGTAATCGATCTCCTCCCCGGGATCCTTGAACTTGATTGGCTCGTTGGCCAGGTGCAGAGCCATGGCGATTTCAGGCGGATTCAGTCGCGGAACGATCGACGAGGCGTCGATAAAGGTCTTCCACAACTGAGGCCGACGGAAATCCTCGGTGAGCAGGCCCTGGAGAATCTCCATCGATTCCGCCGCCAGGGTTTCTTGCTCTCTCTTGGGCACACCCTCCAGGCCGCCGCTGTAGAGCAGGTTTTCCGCCAGGCGGACGCGGAGAGGGTAGCTATTTGGATCGTCTTTGAGCAATTCGCGCGTAATCTGGATGGCCTGCTTGTAGTGCTTGACGGCACCGAGAACGCCCGCGAACTCGTATCGGTAATCCCGATCGCGGTCAGGCGTAACGAGCTTCCAGCCACGCTCGAGCAATGTCTCAACCTTACCGGCCCAGGTAGTCGACTTGAGGCGATCGCCTTCGCGGTACAGGCCCCAGGCCATGCGTGAGTTGTAGGCCAACTGATCGTCAGGCGTCTTGACTTTGGGTGGGTACGGCTTTTCCGAAATACGGGCGAGCAACTCGATCTCGGGCAGACTCATCGGCGTCTTGACCGAGGAGACGGCGTCGATGTAGGTCGTCCAAAGGCGGACCAGGGCTGGATCTTTCAATTCCAAATCTTTGTCCAGGAGCGCCCATACTCGATCGAGGCCGAGCGTGTACTTCTCGGCGAAGACCGTCACTTCGGCGAGGCGTATCTGGAGTTCCGTGTCTTTCGGATTTTCGGCGGCGAGCTTCTCGAACCAGGGGAGCGCCTGTTCGTTGCGCTGCGTCGCCACCAGGACGTTGCCGATCTCGCGGCGGACGTTCTTTTCCTTGGGATTGAGCGCGATCGACTCGTCGAGAAGCTGGCTCGCCTTGGTCGGATAACCGATCTGATAGGTGATCCACGCCAGGCGTGCCAGACTGGTCGGGTCTTTCTTGTTGACGTTGTCGATCGCCTTCATGAGCAGTTCACGAGCGATGGTGGTCCGCGCTCGATCGGCGACGATGGCCGCGATGGCCGGCCAGGGCCCCGTCATCGGCGAAGTCAAGAAGGCGCGTGCCTCCGTGGCCAAGACCGGCAAGGTTATTTGCTCTTCAAAGTGACGATGGAGGACCAACGCCATGCGAGCCAGGAGCAAACTTTCCTTGGCGATCGGCTCCAGCTTGGCGATGACGCGCTTGGCCATGTCGGCCTCGGATACGCTCAGCTTCTCCATCTGCGAGGCGGCTTCGAGATAGTTCGACCAGATCTTTTCCTTGTCTTTGCCTTTGTCAAAGTTATCGTTGAGCAATTTCAGATACTGGGCGAGCGCTTCGGGATACTTCGCTTCCCACAGCTTGATGTCGGCCAACCAGCGCTTGGCATCAAGGTCGTCCGGCTTGAGTTGGAGCAGCGCATTGGCCGATTCCTCGGCCTTGGTGAACTGGCGTGTCGAGGCATAGAGGCCAAGAAGGCGACGGTGATCCTCTTCACGCAAATCCAGGCCCTTGTAGACTTCGAGGGCTGCTTCGCTCTTGCCAGCCGCCGCCAAAACTCCAGCCAACTCGCGGCGCGTGTTGGTATCGGTGGGATCGATCGGAATCGCGAGCGCCTGTTCGAGCAGGCTGTTGGCGACTTTCGTCTCTTCCTCGCGGAATAGCACCCAGGCCATGCGGGCCAGGTAGAGTACCTTGTCTTTCGTTCTTTCGACCTTGTCGGACGGCTTCTTGAACATCGTGGGCGGGATCGGCTCCGCAGCCAGTTTCAGCAGCAGATCGATGTACTTCTTTTCCAATGGCTCACGGACGCTCGCATCCGTGTCGGACCGGCCATTCGCTTCCATCGCATCGACATACGATGGCCATAGCTCTGCCAATTTGGGATTGGTGGTGAGCAGGTCATAGAGCTTGGTCAACGCCTTCTTCTTGTTTTCCGGGCCGCTCCAGAGCGTGACCTGCGCTACCTGGGCCGCGAGGTCTTTATCGTCCGGGTGGCGCTTTGCAGGTCCTGCAGCCAGGGCAGTGCCTTACCTACCTTGCCGCCGGCGACGAGTACGCCGATCAGCTCCTTGCGTGTCTCTTCGGAACCAGGATTCAGATCGACTGCCTTATTGAGCAGCGGCGAGGCCTTCCTTAGCAGAGCGCTCTGCGTCTCACCCTTGGTCGTCAGTTGACTCTCACGCACCAAAATCCACGATAATCGAGAGAGGTAAAGAGACTTATCCGTAACACTTTCGGGGATCTTGTCGGCATCGGCGATCTTGAGGACGAGATCGAGTTGGTCCTTGGTCAGCGCGCCCTTTTCGTCGGCCAGCGCGGCATTGGCCGCGTCGAGATAGGTCGACCAGAGATCGGGTTGATCGAACTCGTCCGTCAGCAGCTTCTGAAGCAATGCGAGCCCTGTGCGGCGAATCGCCGCTCCAGAAGGTTGCTTGAGCTAGTCGCGTCCGCAGCTTTTCGTTGTCGGGATCCTCGGCCACCAATTGCTTGAGCAAGACCACAGCTTGCGCGGCGAACGGCACGGCTTGCTTGGGGTCGTTGAGGGCCACCATGACGCCCGCCATCTCGTCCCGCGTCTTCGTCGGGGCGTTCTTGGGCATCTCCTCGATCGCCTTTTTGAGCAACTCCTCGCCTTCCTTTTTCTGCCCTTCACGCCACAGCGTCCAGGCCAGCCGGGACTGGTAAAGACAGACGGCCGACGGATCTTGCTCGCGCGCTTTTTCCGCCAGCAGGAGTGCGGGCACCGGCTTGGCGGCGATGTCGCGCACCAGCTTGAGCTGCTCGGCTGTCAGTTCGCCCTTGTTCAACGAGCTGGCGGCATCGACGTAGGTGACCCACAGGTTCTTCTGATCGAAGTCTTCCTGAAGCAACTCGGCCATCCGCTTGAGGGCCTTGCGTTGCAACGCGACCTTTTCTTCCACTTTCATCTTCTTGCTGCTCGCCCAGAAAGTCGCCTGGGCCAATTCGACCTGAAGCGCCTTGGCAAACGCTTTATCCGCATAGCTGCCGTTGGCGAGTTCTTCCAAGAGCGGTAACGCCTGCTCGGCACGCTCGGTGGCGACCAGGACGCCGGAGAGCTCGCGCAGCGTTGCGACGTCTTCCGGCTTGAGCTTCAGGGCGTCATTGAGCAGCTTGCCGACTTTCTCCGACTTCGGATCATCACGGTAAATGGCCCACGCCAGCCGCGAGAGGTAGAGCGGTTGGTCGTATATCATTCCCTTGAGCAGAGCGGCATCGGGCACCTTCTGGTCGGCGATTTTGAGCAAGGTTATTGGCAGTTTCTTGACCAACTCAGGCGGCGTCAGTTCCGCTTTGTTCACCTTCGACGCGGCTTCGAGATAACTGACCCAAAGAGCCGGTCGATTGAAGTTCGCGTCGAGGAGCGCTTGGAGCTTGCGCAATGCGCCGGGTACGTCGCCGTTCCACAGCATGGCCTGAGCCAGGCGGGCCGGATAGTCCGCCGGATCTGTCGGATAGGCACGGGCCAGATCGTCGAGCAACGGCAGCGCGAGTTTGAAATTTTTCGTGGCGACCAGGACGCTGGCCAAGTTGTCGCGGCTCTTTTGACTCGTCGGCTTGGTCGCGATGGCCAGATCGAGGAACTTCTTGATTACATCAACGTTCGATCCATCTTTCGGCCCTTCCCGGAAGATGACCCAAGCGAGGCGCGCATAATAGCCCGTCTTGTCTTTGAGGTCCGCGGGCAAGTTCTTCTGGTCGGCGATCTTCTGAATGAGCGCGAACTGCTCCTTGGTCAACGGCGTGTCTACAACTCCAGCCGCCGCGTCGATGTAGGTGACCCAGAGATCCGGCTGATTGAAGTCAGCTTCCAAGAGTTTTTGGATTAGCTGCATGCCTTCAAAGTAATATTCGCTCCAGACGGTTGCCTGCGCCAGTTCCTTTTGCAGCTTGAGATCGCCCGGTTCCTTCATGGCCAGGTCTTTAAGCCAGGGCAGAGCATCTTTCGCTCGACCCAGGGCAATGAGGACGCCGGCGACTTCGTGGCGTTGCGCCTCGTTCGGGCCGAGCTTGAGCGCGGCCTCGATATTGTCGGAAGCCTCTTTCAACAATTTCGGGTTTTCCGGATTTTGTGCCGAGCCTTCGCGGTAAAGCGCCCACGCCAGGCGCGAGAGGAAGACGACGCGGTCGCGCCAATTGTCGAGCTTCTTGGCCTCTTCGCCGACCTGCTCCAAGAGCTGAATTTGCGGCGCCGACATGGACCCCTTGGCTGCCGAGGCGGCGTCGACGTAGGACGACAATAACTCGGTTGTCGAGACGGCGTCCGCGGCCTTGGATGTCTCTGGTTTCTCGATGCGATCGCGCACCAGCGGTTCTAATTTGTCGAGGGCCTCCTGGGCCTGAGTCGGATCGCCCCAGAGCGTCAGCTCGGCAATCCAGGTCTTGGCGCGGAGATTCTTCGGATCGGATTGCAGGACTACTTCCGCTTCCTTTTTCGCGTCGGCGAATTTCTTCGACGCGCTGAGAAGGGTCACGATGCGCAGGCGATCGTTGTTGTCGAGTTCGAGGCCTTTGAGCTGATCGAGGGCCTGTTGGTTCATGCCGACCGCCGTCAACACGCCGGCCAGCTCGCGGCGGATCTTGGGGTCGGTGGACTTGAGCGCCACGGCCCTTTCCAGCATTTGGGTCGACAGTGCCAGCCAATCCATGTTTTTGGAGCGGGTGCCCTCGCGGAAAAGGATCCAGCCGATGCGTGAATCAAAGGCCGGCAGGTCGGCTTCAAAGGTGGTTTGCTCCTCCGGCGTGTCGAACTTCGGCTTCTTGTCCAGGTTCGCGGCGATGTCGATGACCCACTGAACTTGGGAATTGCTCAATTCAGCCACGTCGGCGACGGCGTTGATATAAGAAATCCAAACGCGCGGTTTGCTGCTGTTGTCCTTGAGGAGCGCCTCCAGGCGAGCGATGGCTTTCGCCGTGTATTCCTTGCCGCTCCAGAGCGTAAACTCCGCCAGTTGAATGCGCAGATTGAGGTTATCTGGATCGGCTTTGAGAACTTGTTCCAGGAGAACCATCCCTTCCTCGAAGCGCTGCACGGAACCGAGTACACCGGCCAGCTCGAGTCGCACGGCGTTACTCGGCGCGGGCCGGCCTGTGGCCTGATCTGGAGTGTTCAGTGCCAACGCACGTTTGAGGAGGCTGTCGATTTTGTCTTTGTAACTCGTCGTTCGTAGCCGAAGGTCCTCACGGCGGAGACCATAGGCCAGGCGGCTCAGATAGAGAATCTCGGCATCGACGCCGACGACTTGTGGTGGGAGAGGTTTGACAGCCAACTCGGCGGCTAAGGCGATCTCCCAATCGATGATGCCGGACTTGACCGACGAAAACGCATCGACATAGGTCGTCCAGAGACGTGACTCGTCCGGCTTAGCCTTGAGAAGCTGGCCGACGAGTTCGAGACCCTTGGGATAATTACCGCTCCAGACGGTGACCTCGGCGACGCGCGTCTTCAGTTCGAGATCGTTGGGCAACAATTTGGCCAAACTTTGGAACTCGGCCAAAGCCTCGCGGAAGCGGTTGGTCGCTACCAAAACATTGGCAATCTCCTGCCGGTCGGCTGGATCTTGAGGCTTGAGCGCGATCGCTTCGTTCAACACGGTCGCGGCACGTTTCTGGAAGCCGATCTGGTAGACCAGCCACGACAGGCGCGCTAGATTGGTGGCGTCCTTGGGGCGTTTGTCAATCGCCTTGAGCATCAGCAGTCGGCCCTCGTTCGCCCATGCCGGTTGCGTGGCGGTTTGCTCGACGAGTGCCGTGGTGGCCGCTTCCCAGGTTCGACCTTGGTGGGGAATGCTATTGAGTAGCGCTGCGACGTCTCTCGTTCCAAACAAGGGAGCGGATTGCTTGGCATCGAAATGGCGGTACTGAACGAGTGCGAGCCGCGCTATCGCGAGCGCGTCGAGATCCTGGTCCTTGTCATCGGCGTAGTCCTTGATGATCTTCGCCGCCGCTTCCGATTCGGCCGCCGAGAGTTTCGGCAACTGCGAAACGGCCTCGATGAAGTTCATCTGCAAGATACGGCGGTCGTCTTCTTCCTTCTTGTCGACGGGAACCTTGCCTGCCGCGGCTTGGAGCAGAGGCAGATACATGGCCACGGCCTTGGCGAAGTTCTTGCCTTTCCAAAGAGTGATGTCGGCGATCCAGCGTTTGGCGATCGGATCGTCTGGCTTTTCCTTGAGAAGGATGTCGCATTGCTTCTCGGCTTCGTCGAACTTGCGTGAAGAGGCATACAGGCCGATAAGCCGATAGCGATCGGAGTCATTGATGACGCCGACTTGAGCGTAGAGTTCCAGGGCCGCCTTGTCGCGCCCCGCCGCGGCGAGCACGCCGATCAGTTCACGGCGAGCGTCGTCGTTGGCGCTGCGCTCGGCCAGAACCTTGTCGAGCAGTTTGTCCGCCGCCGCTGTCTTTCCTTCGCGGATGAACACCCACGAGAGGCGCGAAAGATAGAGGGATTTATCCGGCACCTTTTCCGGTATGGGCGAATCGGCGATCTTCATCAACAACGCCATCTGCTCTGGCGTGATCGACCCCTCTTTCGTATTCGCCAGCGCGTTGATATAGGTCGCCCAGAGCGAGGGCTGATCGAGCTTACCGGTTAGCGAGTCAAACAGGAGCTTGAGACCCTTGCCGTTATCGAGACCGCTCCAGGTGACGGCTTGTGCCAGCTCCGCGTCGATACCCGGCAGTTTGGGTTCAATTAGCGCCAGACCGTTGAGCAGATCGAGCGCCTTGTCCCACCGTTCCTTGTCCTTTTCGTTGTCCTTGGCGGGTCCTTTCGTGCTCGAAACGAAGACCTGGGCCAGGGCGCGACGAGTCTCGGGATCCTGCGGATTCAAGGCGAGGGCCTCGTTGAGCAGTTTGTCCGAGTCAGCCAGGAGCGCGACGTCGGCGGGCTTGGGTTTGTCCCCTTCGCGCTTCAGAATCCAGGCCATACGCGTCATGTAGAGTGCGCGGTCTACCGTTTTTTCTTCATTGGAGTTTGGATCCTTAAACCGCGCTGGGAGCGAACCCTTGAGTAGTTCTTGGGCGATCTTGGCGGCGAGTTGTACCTGTTTCGGCGTCATTGTGGCGACAGGTTTCTCGGCCAACGAGGCGGCGTCGATGTAGTTGAGCCACTTATCCGGTTGGGCGAAGTTGCCGGCGGGCGGCTCGAGAATTGCCTCGAGGCCGCTGAGCGCCTGGCCGATCTTGTTGCTCGCCAGGGCAGCTTCGGCGACCCGAGCGCGGAGAGCGAGATTGGTCGGGTCTTTTCTGGACAGGTCTTCAAAGATCGGCAGCGCATCCTGGGCATTGCCGGTCGCCATGAGCACTCCCGCGATCTCCAGGCGGTCTTTGTCCACCTTAACCTGAGGCAGCAACTTTGTGAGTTCAAGGACGCGCTTTTCGGCCGCAGCCTTGCTTCCTTCGCGGAACAGAGCCCAGGCGAGCCGCGAGATATACAGGGCCTTGTCTTGAGGCTTGTCAATTTTCGATGGGATCGGCGCGCGATTAATCTTCACGAGAAGATCGATCTCGTTCTGCAGCATAATATTTTTGGGGACCGCCGCCGCGGCTTCCACATAGCTGATCCAGAGATCCGGAAGGCCAAGCTTCTTGTTGGTGAATTCATAATTAACCAGGACGTCATACAGGTGCGCAAGCCTTTCTCTGTTTGTTTGCCCCAAAGGAGAGCCTGGGCATACTGGATCTTGTATTTGAGCGGATCCTTCGGATCGGTCGGGCCCTCGGCCAATTCCTTGAGCCACGGCAAGGCACGCTCAGCCTGATTCGTAGCCACCAGAACGCCGGCCACTTCAGCGCGGGCCGCCGGCCCTTGCGGATTGGCCGCGATTGCATCGTTGAGGAGCTTTAGAGCCATATCGACCATTTCCTTGTCGGCTTTGGCTTCATCCTCCGGATTCCCTTCGCGGTAGAGCGCCCATGCCAGCCGCGACAAATACAAGGCGGGATCTGGCGCCTTCGGTCGCTCTTTTGGCTCAAGATTGGCGAGCTTTTTGAGCATGACCAGCTGATTTGCAGTCATCGCGCCCCTGTCGCTCGCCGAGGCGGCCTCGACGAACGCCACTTGAAGTTCCGGTTGGTCAAATTTCTGGGCCAGCGATTCCTGAATCAGCCTGATGCCTTCTCGGACATTCTTGCTCCAAAATGTAACCAAAGCTAGGCGTGCGTCGAACGCCTGCCGATCTGCCGGCAAAACTTTGGATTTCAGTTCTTTGAAAATCGGGAGCGCATCTTCCGGTTTATTGATGGCGACGAGCGTGTTGGCTAATTCCAGCCGCGCTTGAAAATCTGTGGCACCAAGACGGACTGCACGCCGGACGAGATCATTGACCTTGCCCTGTACAGCTTTTTTGCGCGCTGCGTCGAATTGCGCGCCGTCGGATTCGTGGTACAGAACCCAGGCGAGCCGAGCTAGATAATTGGATTTGTCACTGGTGCTTTCGCCGGCTGGCTCCTTGTCGGCAAGCTGAAGGGCGATCATCAAATCGTCGGCCGTGACCGCCTTGGCGGCTGCCAACGAATCGACTAGGACCGTCCACAAAGTGGTTTGGTTGGGATTTTCTTTGTAGAGCTTTCGCATCTGCGTTAATCCGGCAGCCTGGTCGCCGGAAGCGAAAGTCACCTGGGCCAGGGAAATTTGCAGGTCACGGTCGTTGGGGTTGGCTTTGACGAGCCCCTCCAAGAATGTGCGTGCTTTGCCGTAATTCCCGGTGGCGGCCAAGACGCCCGACAGTTCGCGCTGGACGCCCGGCTTCTTCGGCTGCAACGCCAACGCCTCTTCGAGCACGGTCTCGGCGTCTTTTACCTGCTTCATTTGGTACAGGACCCAGGCGAGGCGCGACAAAACGGCAGGGTCCTTGGATTTGATCTGCATCGCTTGCCTGGCAAGATCGAGGCCACCTTCAGCGTTGTTAAGATGGCGGTAATCTACCCAGGCTACGCGGGCCATGTATTCGACGCTGTTTGCATCGATCTGAATTCTTTGGCGAGCAATGCGGGAGGCTAGTTTCCGTTGTTCTTCGGTCAGTTTCTCGACCCGCCCCGCCGCCTCCATGAATCCTTTGCTGAGTGGGTACGGGTTTTTGGGATCAGTGGATTCATCGGTCCCGGTCGCCAACAGCGTCTCGAACAGGCCAAGAGCCACTGCGTACTCGCCGGACCAAAGGGTGATCTCAGCCTGGCGCCTTTGCAGATCGCGTAAATCCAAATTGGCGTCCGGTTTGTCGGTCGCCATCTTGATGAGCTTGGCGTAAGTAGCGAGCGCTTTGCCGTACTGTTGCTTGCCGCCTTCCCAGCTGTAAACATCCGCCAGTAGACGTTCCGCTTCCAGGTTGGTCGGATCGCTGGTCAGGACCGTCTGACATTCCTTGGCGGCGGCCGCGAAGTTTTCGAGCGCGCTATAGATCTGCGCGAGGTTGAGCCGATCGGTGTTATCGAGCGCTGGGAGGCCCAGGTAGAGGGTGAGCGCCTCTTGATAACGTCGGGCCCGGGCCATCACTCCCGCCAATTCTTTGCGAATTTCGATGCCGCGCTCCGTGAGTTTGGCGGTCTTATCGAGGATTTTGTTGGCGATCTCCGCGTCCTTGTCGTCTTTGACGTGGAACAGAAGCGACCAGGCCAATCGGGAGAGAAACGCCGTCTCGCTCTTGCGCTTTCGATTGCGCGGCGAAGATTCTGGTGGTGGCGGAGCCTCTGTGTTCGTCCTTTAGCGTCGCTTGCGCAATCGCCTCGAGGATCTGCAATTGCGCCGGCGCCAGCTCCTGTGTCTTGTCGGCCGCGGCGGCGTCGACGAAACCCCACCAGAGCCATGGGCGCTTGGCGAAGTTGTCGTTCGTGAGCATGCGCTCGTAAAGAACGAGGGCTTCCTTGGCGTTGCCGCTCCAGAGTGTCACCTCGGCGATCAACTCCTGGTATTCCTCTTTCGACAGGACGACTTTGTCCGACGCCATTCGTTTTTCGGCGATTTCCTTCTGAATAGCATCTTGCGTCAGCGCCTCTTGTTCGAGTTCACGAAGGAGCGAAAGCGAGCGCGCGAAGTCTTCGGGCTTTTGGTTCGGCCGTTTCCAGCTCAGGACCCGGGCAAGCATCAGCCGGGCATCGACGTCCTTGGGATCATCCCGGAGTATCTGTTCAAATATTTCAATCGCTTCGGGATAGTTCTTGTTGTTGATGTAGATGTCGGCCATCAACATCTTGGTTTCGACATTGTTCTCTTTGCCCTGCAAAAGCTCCTTGGCCGACGCGAGATACTCCTTGGCTTTTTCCACCGCGCCGTTGGAGTTTTCTATGTCCGCCATCTTGACGTAGACGCCGACCAACTGGCGGCGGATCACTTCGCTATGGTCGTCAATGCTCAAGGCGCGCCTGAGCAGCGCGGTGCTCTTCTCGTATTGGCGCACTTTACTTAGCACCCAACCAAGCCGAGCGAGGTAACCGGCGGTGTCTTTCTTGCTCAAGCTTTTGTCGCGTTCGTAGAGCGCGAGGGCCATGTCTTCTTGAGGCGAGCCGAGCGGATTCACAGCGCCGGCGGCCGCGTTGACGAAAGCCTCGGCAAGTTCGGGGTAGCGCTGGAAAATGCCCATAGGCTGAAAGGCTTGGCCTTTGGCCTGGGCCTCCGCAGCGGCGTCAGCCTGCGCTTTCTCGTAGCGCTGGCTGATTGTCGCGATCTGGTTGATCGCTTCATCGTATTTCCTGGCGGAGATCGTCGCCTGCGTCAGCTTGATTGGAAAGCGCAAGTCATCTGGATTCGCTTTGGCGAGCGAGTTGAACAGCGCCATGGCGTCTTCCGCCCGGTTCTCCGCCACCAGTATTTCCCCGCGAGCCCCAGCGCCACCGGATTTTGCGGGTTCACTGCCAGCATTTCGTCGATGACTTTGTTGGCCGCCTTCAGATCCTCGGCCTTCTTATAAGCGAAGACGAGCAGAACCTTGCCGTTTTGATCGGTCGGATTGTTCTTGAGCAGGTCGATAACTTCTTTATTTTGGTCCCAGGCGTCGAGGTTGCTGGCCAGCTCGGTGCGATAGCCTAGTTTGCGTATTTCGAATCTCTGTAATTGATTCGTCTCGTTGAATTCGGGATTTTTGGGATCGTTCGGCAGTGGCGGGTCTTCCGGCTTCCAGCGCGGATCCGGCTTGAGAGTGAGGAGTTCGTCGAATTGTCTGGTGACTTCGGCTTTGTTTGGAATCCGAGCGCTATTGCGGGCGGCGGAGGCCAAGAGGTCCTCATAGGTCAAATAACCCATCCGCTCGGGAGTTGCGTTTCGCAGCAGCTTATTGAATTCTTCTTCGGCAAGCTCATATTTACCACTGAGGGCATAGGCACGAGCCAAGTCGATCTGGAGGTCAAGGTTGTTCCGATCGCGCGGAGCGAGCTTCATGGTCACTTGCGCAAACTCGCTCGAGCAGCTCCGCTTTTTGAGTCGCATGACTCAGCAGAATCAACCGATCGTTGCTCGGATAGCTGTAGGGGCTAGTGACTTTGGTATTTTCGTAGATGCTTTTGACGCGCTCGACGTCTTTGGCGTCGACGGTCTTGTTCGGCGGGGTAATTGCCGATGTCGCGCAGGAAGAAATCATCCGCGTTGACGAAGCGGAACAGCAACAAGACGAGCAAAACGAACGGGGCGATGGCGAACGTCGCCGCCGTGACGCGGCCACGCATCCGGATAGGCCGCAGCTTACGCCGCGGCTGCATAACCAAGGCGAGACTTTTGCGGGAGCGCGCGGAGCAGAGTTCGAGCAGTGAAACCTGGCCTGAGCCCTCGAAGCTGACAAATTCAAAGGCACAAAGGAAATACGGGCGGCCAGCGTACATACGCGGTTCATTGCGCAGCACCTTGCCGCGCCCGCGGATCTCGCCGACGGGCGTGTACATCACGAAGTCGCGCTCCGTACCCGGCGACGGCGGATTGCGCATGATGACGGCGAGAGCCTTGCGATTGAGATCTTCCGTCGAAGCCGGCGTGATCTCACGGCTGGCGGGATCTTCGAAGAAGCATGGGAAATTGAGCCCGAAGCGCTTGTAGTTACGTCGCGGCGAGAAGAGCCAGCCGATGAAACCACCGCTACGCCGCGTCCAGTTGAATTCGCCATAGAGCTTCGGCACCGCATAGTGGAAGCACAGCGTATTCAAGGCGTCGAGTCTGTTCCGTGGTGCGGTTTTCAAACGCGATGCCGTAGCGAAAGCCCACGGCCATGCCAGCTTGCAAGTCGGTGGCGACGCGCTCGATTCGCTTAACCGTACCTTCGACAGGAATTCGCTCAATCGGGCCGTTGATTGTTAATCGGAGACGATCGCCGATGTTGAGCCGCGAGTAGGCGACCATGCCTAGACCCATGTCGTTGAGATCGGCAGTTAAGCCCGACAAAAGATTCGGCGCCTGGGCCGGCGTTTTCCAATTCATAAGTGACAGGTACGTGAACGCGATGGCGCGCGTTGTACCGCCGTTCGTCGTCCCAGAAAGCGCGGCGAACATAGAGGTACGCCAAGGCACCGTGGAAAGCCGTCCAAAAGGTTGCGACCAGCGGCTTCCAATAGTCATCGGAAATGCGGAAAGCGATACGGCTCCAGGCCCAGGTGAGGGCCAAAACGCTGGCGGCGATCAGGTAGACGTGCGGAGCAATGAATTTCCAGATGCTCTTTGATTGTCTACCGCGTTTAGTCGTGACGACGAATTGCTGAAATCTGCGCAGGAAGATAGCGCGTATCGTGCCCTGAACTTGGGTCCAGAAACAGGCCATCGTGAACAATTCGGAATACCAAACCGACATAAAGCCATTGCCGACCCATTTGACAGCGAAGATGGCCACCATCAGGTAAACGGCCGTGAACGCGCCCAGCGTCCAGGTGAACTGATTTACAGGTGGAACGCCGGTGATAAGCATGAGCAACGGCGTGACGTAGATCGGAATTTTGAAGAGGCCACCGACCCAATTGAAAATAGTAGCGGAGTAACAGAGGCGCTGACCGAGCTTCAAACCGCGCATTGTGAGCGGATTATCGTAGGCCATGACGCTCAAATTGCCTTCGCCCCAGCGCAATCGTTGCGAGTGAAAGGTCGTAACGTCCTGGGCCGCCTGGCCGCTGATCATACGTTCAGAGATACCGAGCGACTGCCAGCCCTTTTGATGCATGCGCAGCCCGGTGTGCATATCTTCGGTGATGGTTTCGGTCGCGATATAACCGACCTGTTCCAGAGCCTCGCGGCGAAACATCGCGGCGCTGCCGGCGAAAATGGCGGCGTTCCAGATATTTCGACCGGGCTGGAGAACGTGATAAAAGAGCTGGCCTTCCTCCCAATAGCTGGCCTTGGCGGCGTTGAGCTGGGCTTGAAACGAGTCTAGGTTATAGAAGGCGTGTGGAGTCTGGACAAAGGCGAGCTTTTCATCCTCGAAGTAGCCGACCAGCCGCGTGATGAAATTGCGGTCGGGAATATGGTCGGCGTCAAAGATGATGATGAATTCGCCATCCGTCTCGGAGAAAGCGTGGTTTAGATTGCCAGCCTTCGCATGCGCATTCGCGGGCCGGGTCCGGTAGATCGCGCCGACCTCGGCGCACAGCGACTTCAAGATCTCAGCGCGCTCGCGGGAGGCGGGGCCCTTTTGCTCATCGTTGATTCGGGCGTCGGTGCCGCCGTCGTCGCAGAGGTAAGTCCGGTGCGGATAATCCATTGCGACGCATGCTTTGAGCGTGGTGCGCAGCAGATCTGGGTCTTCATTGTAAGTGGGAACGAAGACATCAACGGTTCGACCTTCGAGAACCGGTTTTTGTTTAGGCTCGCTGACGTCCCATACCTGCAGGAAGTACAGCAGCATCGTGAGGACGCCGAAGGCTTCTCCCGTCAAGAGGAACACAGAAGCGAACGTTGCATACGTTGTATTCAGGTTGAGCGTGAAGACGCGCGATATGTCAAATAGGCGAAACCGACCACGATCGATAGGATAGATAACGAGTTTACGCAACTGCTTCCGCGACATGCGCACGGCAAATACCTCCAGCAAGCGAACGATCCGGGCCGAAAAAAAGAATCAAATACAAGAAATCCTGCCCGGCAATAAATCCATTATAGGTTCGCCAGATCCCCTCGCAAACGCAAACGGCACATCCTTCGCCAAATCGAGTATGAACAAGTTGAATAATTCAACCTGTAGCGCGCTTCAAAGGCCGAAACTAGCTCTCCCAATCGTTGCCGCTCCTATAATCAATGTTTGTCGAAAGAACGGACTCGACAAACGAGGTGCCCAAGAGCGCGCGCTCTGACGCTGCGCGACGAGGAATCGGTGCCGCACGGAAATTTCCTAGCCTTTGATCGAGCATGTGAATGCAAATGAAGATTGTTCAGTTTCCACACCCCGCCTTACGCCATCCGGCACGTCCGTTGACCGCGATCGACAAGAAGGTCCACGAGGCGGCTGCCAGGATGTTGGAATTGATGTACGAGCATAAAGGACTTGGCTTGGCCGCGCCCCAGGTCGGGCTGCCTTATCAGCTTATTGTGCTTAACCCGAGCGGGTCGCCCGAGGACAAGGAAGCCGAATGCGTCTATGTAAATCCAATCGTGTTGGAGCGAAAAGGGACGATGGAAGGCGAAGAGGGTTGTTTGAGCTTCCCAGGTCTCTTCCAGAAGGTTCGGCGTGCCAAGACGGTGAAAGTGCAGGCTTACAACTTGAAAGGTGAGCTGGTCGAAGCTACCGTCAGCGAGCTACCGGCGCGCTTGTGGCAACACGAGGTCGATCACCTTCACGGAATCCTCTTCATCGACAAACTCGGCCCCATCGGCAAGCTGGCTTCGCGGACACAGCTTCGAGAGTTTGAACGAGAATACAAGAAAGCACAGCAGCGCGGCGACATACTGCCAAATCCAGAAATCGAAGCTGAGCTTTCTTTATTGGAGACGACGGCGTGACGAAAGGCTTTTTTGAAGGCCGTCCGCTAAGGTTGTGGCGGCACGTTTTCAATGTGCTGATGTGTCGCCTTTTTCGGGATTGGCCAGGTTCTCGACGCACCCGTATCCGACACATGTCGTTTCGGGCACCTTGATAACGTGCCATTTCTAAGACTCTATCTCAGTTTGGCCATTTCCAAAGGTATTCGGGTGGACAATGCGCGGGAGTTCTGTGTGTACGCGCAATGCAATCCATTTTGAGGGATCGGAACGATCGAGATGGACCGGCGGCGGGGAGGGTACCCCATGCGAATGTTGGCGCGACGGTCCGGGCCGCAGCGCAAAATCAACGCTGTCAGGTGGTTGTGTTATGCGACCGTCGCGCCAAGGACCATGTGTTTTTGGCGCGACGGTTGGCACGCAATGTTCCGCGCGGAACATTAGGGGAGCTAGGACGGTGTTATGCTTCAAGTCAGTAATTCAGCAGAGAAGCATCTTTGATTGTGCCTTGGGAGGTCGCATTTAAAGTGCCCGCCCCGAAATCAGGCTGGTGAGGCAGAGCCGATTTCTAATCCCCAGGTCGCGTATTCGAATCACGCGGGGAAACCACGTTACAGCTTCTCGTCCCCCTTCTTTTCTTCCTTTTTCGGCTCCTCTTTGGCAGCGCCCTCTTTTTTGTCGGGGGCGGTTTCTTTCTGCTTGACCGGCGTTTCCTCTTCTACAGAGCGAACGAGGGGCGGCGGGGCGGTCGGCTTGCTTTCGAGGGGGCGCTCCCAGACCTGTTTCCCGGTCTTGAGATCGAGTGCTTTCAGCATGCGGGATTGGTAGCCGTTGCGGTCGATTGGGCCACGGACGGGGCCGGCGACGAGGACGTAGATTTTCAAGCCATGCACGATGAAGGACTGAGCACCGGCCTCATAGGGGAACCAGGCGGTCTGTTCGCCCGTGGCTACCGAGACGAGCGACCAGCCGAAGCGTTTTTTGTCTGGCGTCGCCAGCCCTTCGTCTATGCTTGGCGCCGCGTCACGAACGCAAACGAACTTATCGTCGAGCGAAGGCATGGCGACCAAGCGTTTGCCCTTGAGCAACTCGTGTGGCCTTAGTTCTTTGCCTGCCAGATTCCAGCTGCGCAGCGTCAGTTTTTCTTGGCCCTTCTCTTCATCGAGGACGAGGGCCTTGAACTCCTTGCCGACTTGGGCCTGCCAGCGGATCGTCTTGTGTTCCAGCTCTTTCGGCAGCTTGAGCGTCGGCTCGGCAGGCTTCGGCTCGGCGGCGAGCTTGGTTACGACGCCCGTCTTCAGATCGATGCGAGCGGCCCCGTCGGCGCTGCGGAGTTCCTCATGCGCAATTTTTACGGTGGGCCGTCCGGCGCCGCTGTTCCAGGTCTGCGCTTGCCAGTGGAGAATAGCGTTGTCGCCTTCCATGCGCCAGTGGGAGGTAAAGATCTTGCCCGGCGCATCGCCAGTCACCACCCAATCGGGGAAAACGACGGGATCGGTCTCCAGTAGGCATTCGCCCTTCTTCGCCAGGTCGAATGCCATCAGGCGCAGGCGATTCCGTTTGACGCCGGCTTGCGCATAGAGCTTGCCATTGGCGATCAACAAGGGTCGTTGTGCCTCAACAGTCTGCCATAGCACGTCGCCTGTAGCGAGGTCGAGCGCTTCCAGTCCGCCGTTTGCCGCCGCTACGTAGCCAACGCGGCCGGTCGCGTCGATCAAGCCCCCGCCCGGTAATACCGTGGCGATCGCCGGCTCATGAGTCTCGGCAAGCGCGGGCAGCACGCTCACAAACAGAAGGGCGCCAACAGCGAAACGAGAGTACCTCGGCATCGGCACGTGCCTTTCGGGCGAGGGAAAAAACGTTTGGTTACACAGGAACATCGTGGGCGCGGCAGCGTGTCGCGCGATCGACTTCAGAGAAGCTCATTCCAAAATGTGTACGTATCCGCGTGCTTCCAGGGGCCGGCGTTGCCCGTTTTGTTCGAGCCATAGGCCGTGCTCGACCACTTCGCCAATGTGTGTCAGGACCACGCCGGTAATCGGTTGCGTCTCCGTAAGCCGTCGGCCATCGACGGGGGACACAGCGAAAACCAATTCAAAGTCCTCACCATCGCCCAGCCCATGTTCCAGCGGCGTACGGCCATCATCCATCGCACAAGCTGCAGCGGTCAGCGGAATTGTCTCGGCCCGCAGCACCGCGCCACATTGACTCTCTTCACAAAGATGCCACACATCCGCCGCCAGTCCGTCGCTGAGGTCAATCATGGCATGGAGCTCGGCACGCTGGTTCAAGAGAATAGCTTCTCGGACCCGCGGCGTAAAGTCGAGGTGATGGCCACGGATGCTACCGCCCAAGGGACCGGTGACCATAAGCCAATCGCCAGGCAGCGCCCCGCTCCGGCGGACAGGCCCGCGGCCAGTCGCTTCGCCAAGGACGGCCACGTTGATAACGAGCGGCCCGTTCCAGCTATTGGTGTCGCCGCCGACGATGGCGGTTTCAAAGGCGTCGGCAACCTCGCGGATGCCAAGATAGAGTTCCTCCGCCAATTGCCGCCCACCCTGACGCGGCAAGCCGACGCTGACGACGGCGGCGATCGGCCGCCCAGCCATCGCGGCGATGTCGCTGAGGTTGACGGCCATCGCCTTGCGGCCCACGCTGCCGCGCCCAGCTTCGGCCAAGATGAAACAGCTGCCTTCAAGAAGCATATCCGTCGTCACAAGGCAGGTAGAGTCGGCAGGCCAGGCAAGAGCCGCGGTGTCATCACCCGGCCCGATCAAGACACGCCCCACCGCCGGGGTGCGCCGTCGTAGCCAGTCGATGAAAGCAAATTCGCCAGAAGGGGAATCGGGTATCATTTTTGAACTCGATCCGATAAGTGGTAAGTTACCTATCTACAAATAATTGCTAAGTTCAAGTTTCGCATATTCCGGCGCGTAAATCTAGCGCTGGGGGCGATGATTTTTGGCGGTCCGTCGAGTCACATGCGCCGGGATTGGTTGAAAAAAGACGGCGAGCAGCTGTCTCATCCGACTCGGCTGAGAAGCTGGGTAATCTGGCTGAGCCAGGTTTTTACGCGACACGGTTTTGGAAGCAGTGTGTTGGTTTTCTCTTGGCAACTGACACGGCGTAGGGTGGTCAAAAGATCAGCAAACGAAGGCTCCTGTTTGCCTCGATACCAGGGACGGTACGGAAACTGGAGGAAGCGGTAACCAACCTGGTGGAACCAGACGACAACCAGGCTATACAGCAGCAGAGCCATCGGTGCGGTCCGCTGGACGGCCAGGGGCAAGCGGTTGGCAGGGTCTTCCAGCCCCAAAAATTGTTTGCAATTCTCGAAGGTGCATTCGATGGCCCACCGGCACGCATAGGTGGAGAGGATGTGGCGGGCATCCCAGTCAAGGTTGGTGCAGTAAAACATTTGATCGGGCCTTTTACCTTGAAGATCACGTGTCAAGACGATGGTCAAAAGACGCTGGCCACCAGCCTTGTAGTACAAGGCTTGCTGGGTTTTGACCTGTAGGACAGCATGGAGTCCGAACTGATCGAAGTGGAGTTCCGTCCAGGGTCGCGTGGCGTCGTCGGCCCATTGGGCCATGTTCGGCAAACGTGTACCCTTCTTTCGTGGAGCCCCTTTGCCTTTTGTCGTACGTGGCTGTGGGAGAGCATAGAGGGCGCCTTTGGGATGAACGTGGCTGATCAAATGAACGTTGGCCGGTAGGTGGGACAGAACGCTCTTGCCGCCGTAGGCACTGTCGCCTGTAACGACGATTTCGTCTTGAGGAAACCAGGTAGAGACCAAGGAAATCAGCTCGACGGCCAGTTCGGGCCGGGTGCGATGGTTGGGGTCGGCCTTGGTCTTGGCGGCTTTGGCTTTGCTCTTTTTTCCCTTGGTGAGACCTTGGCGATTGCGATACAACCTCATGGTGATTGGTAAGGCAAAGACTTTGGTGGGTGCCCAGAAGGGGTGGGCGATGACGAGGCAGAGGACGACCCAATCGTGTCCCCAACTAACAAGAGGTTTGGCGCGGCTGGAGATGAGGGGATCGTAGTGCATGCCGGCGCCGTAAACAGTGAGGCCACGTTTACGACACAAGGTATCATCGACGGCCCACGACAAGGAAGCGCCCAGGGCGAACACGCGTGCCACTAATTTGGCCAGGTGCAAAGACAAGACATCCCTATCCCAGGCGGCATGACTGAAAAAGCGATGGAAGCGGCACCAGTGTCCGTTGTCGAGGTTGCCTCCCGTGAAGATGACGTCGGTGACGTAGCGGCGGCGTGGAGAGAGAACCCAGCCGGAGATGATCTCGACGAAGGTCTGAAAGGTTGGGGCGGTGAAAACAGGAACGAAATGCTGTAGCAGAGCAACGAAAGAGGCGGTAACTTCCATAGATCGGCTTCCTTGCCACGGGGCGACCTGGAATAGTAGATGATCCCAAGTTACCAAACCGAGCCGGGAAGCCGAACTTTTTTCTCCCGCGAGATGCTGCCAACAGACCCTAAAATGTGCGAAACTTGAACTAAGAGCCTATCCGAAAAAGGGGTCGGGTACCATTGCCGGAACGGCCCGAAGGGTGCTTCGCACAATGGTACCCGACCCCTTTGTGCGCCGTGCCAAGGCGTGACTTTTCAGTGGGTGCGAATCCCACCCGGCAACTGGTCGTTCCAGCCGGTAGCAATCGGAGCGGCAGTGGAGGTAACGAAACTGTCGAAGCCTTCGATGGAAAGGGTCGTTTGAGCGACTCCGCGAGCAGGCAGGCCGTAACGTGAGTGAACGCTGAGCAGGCCTCGAAACGGGTAATGTGGTAGCCGACCCAGCAAAGGGATGGGGAAGGCCGCAGACGCGAGGATACAGGGGGAACGACTTTAGCCCCACCCGCGTTGCCACCGGGGTAATGGCGACGGCATGTCGGCATAGGAAAGTTAACGCAACACGGGAAACCCCCTGCGGTGGCAGCAGTGCCAACCGGACGCCCGCGAGGGACAGGCCGGGCCGCTTGGGGTGGCGGAGAGGCTCGTAGTACCGCTGAAGCCGGGTAACGCCGGTGGAGGGAAGGGGCCTTGGTTCAAGGACAGCGTCCGAAGGAAAGAGAGCCAGGAGATTGGTGATGAGCCTAACACCTCCCGATACGGTTCGGAAACTCCAGGAGACGTTGCATGCCAAAGCGAAGAGAGCACCCACCTATCGGTTCTATGCGTTGTACGACAAGGTGTACCGGGCCGATGTGCTGGGCCATGCGTACCTGTGCTGTGCCGCTAACGACGGCGCGGCGGGGGTGGATGGCCAGACGTTCACGGACATCGAGGAGTACGGGCTGGACCGTTGGCTGGGTGAACTGACGGAAGAACTCCGAAACAAAGCGTATCGCCCGCAAGCAGTCCGACGGGTGTACATACCGAAGTCGGATGGCAAACAGCGACCGTTGGGCATTCCAACGATCCGCGACCGCGTCGTGCAGATGGCTGTGTTGCTCGTCTTGGAGCCGATCTTCGAGGCGGACTTGCAGCCGGAACAATTTGCTTATCGGCAAGGCCGAAGCGCTCTGGACGCGATCGAGCAGGTCCAGTTGTTGCTAGACAACGGGCATACGGAGATTGTCGATGCGGACTTGAGTGGGTACTTCGATAGCATCCCCCACGCCGAGTTAATGGCATCGGTGAGCCGACGGCTTAGTGACGGGCTACTACTGGCCCTGATCAAAAGCTGGTTGGAGGCACCGGTGGAAGACCTTGGAGATCGTGGGGACAAGCGTCGAACGACTCGCAACAAGGACGAGGGTCGCGGCACCCCGCAAGGGGGCGTGCTCTCACCGCTGCTGGCGAATCTCTACATGCGTCGCTTCGTGCTGGGCTGGAAGACAAACGGGCATGCCAATCGTCTTGAGGCGCGTATCGTCAATTATGCGGACGACTTTGTGATCTGCTGCCGTGGTACGGCTCTTGAAGCCGAGGCGGTGATGCGGCGCATGATGTCGAAGCTGCGGTTGACGGTGAACGAGACGAAGACCCGGGTTTGCCGCTTGCCGGACGAGACGTTTTCGTTTTTGGGTTACACGTTCGGTCGGAACTGGTCGCCGAAGACGGGGCGTAGCTACATCGGTCCCCGTCCGGCCGTCAAGAAGATCCACAGGATCTGTGAGGTGATCCGCGATCAGACCAGCCGAACGTGGCAGTGGTTGTCTTGCCGGGCGTTAATAACTCGCGTCAACAGCCGACTGGTGGGCTGGGCGAACTATTTTTGTCTCGGTAACACGGCCCCGGCCATGAAGCAGGTGATGGCGCACACCTGTCAACGGCTCCGTCAGTGGCTGGGTCGGAAGCACCGCGTGCAGGGTACGGCCCGACAGTGTTATTCGGATCGTTACCTGCGTGAGGACCTGGGATTAGTGTGGCTTCCAGGGCGACCGCGACCTCGCGTCTTGTGAGCGAACGCATGAGTTACCTTGTCCGAGAGCCGGATGCCTTAATAGGGCCCGTCCGGTTCGACGAGCGGGAAGTGGAAACGGGGCATGGCCGGGAGATTGAGGCACCGGCCAACGAAAGGGCCGGATACCGCTGGACTCGACCTAAACCACCGCGCCACTTCTCGACTCTACTTCGGATAGGCTCTTAATGGATCGCATTGCGCGAATGTACACAAAACTACCGCCAACTGTTTACCCGAATCCGTTTGAAAACAGCCAAACGGAGATAAAGTCCGCCTGACTATAAGCAAATCTAAACAGAGCCGCTTCTATTTCGCTTTTACGAACCCATGTTTCTTCATCCACTCCTCGCACAGCTTCGGCCATGCGGTGACCGGTTGGTCCTTGACTGGCCGTAGACCGTAACCGTGTCCGCCTTTCTCGAATACATGCAGCTCCGCGGGCGTCTTGTTTTTGCGCGCGGCAAGGAACAGTTGTACGCTGTTCTCGCACGGAATCGGATCGTCGGCCGCGTGGATGAAGAACAACGGCGGCGTTTCCTTGCTCAAGGCGAACTCCGATTTCAAGGCCCCGGCCTTGTCGTCGATGAGCATCCATGGATAGACGAGGATGCCGAAGTCGGGGCGGCACGATGCCTTGTCGGAATCGTCGACTGGCTCATAAGCCCGCTGATGAATGACGGCCGCCCGCGCGGCGGTGTGGCCCCCGGCCGAAAAGCCGAGTATGCCGATCTGGTCTGGGGCAATATCCCATTCCTTGGCCTTGGCTCGCGTCAGGCTGACGGCGCGCTGGGCGTCTTGCATCGGCATCAACCAGGATTGCTTTTGCCCGCCGGTCGGCACGCGATATTTCAAGACGACGGCCGCCACGCCGATGGAATTGAGCCAGTCGGCCACCTCCGTGCCTTCGAGGTCCCAGGCCAGGATGCTGAAGCCACCGCCGGGACAGATGACGACGGCGGTGCCATTGCGTTTCTCTTTGGGCGGCAAAAAGACGTGAATTTGCGGGGTACTGACGTTGCCTAGCTTTATGATCCGACCACCGCCGACGGGGTTGTCGGTGGGTTTGGTGAAATCTTGTTCCTTGTCGAGCTTCCTCTCATCGCCGGGCGGCTTGCCCGGCCAGATATTGACGACGGCGTTCGGCTCCCCACCGCTGGCGGAGGATAGGGCTGAAAGAACGCAAAAACCAACGAGGAGGAGTCGTTTCATAGTTGGCCCTTTTCCGATTGATCGTCGCGGATTGGTGCGGCCTCGAGCGCCGGTCTGTATTCTAAGTCAGTGTAGGATAAAACCTCGCCTCGGAGGATGCCCATGTCTCAACTGCGAATCTGTCCGCTTTCGTGTGTCGGATTTCTAGTCTTGTTGGGCATCGCTTTGCCGGCCTCCAGGGGCGTGGACGACGCCAAAGCCGATCCTTTGCAACCCGGCGCGATCGCACGCTTCGGCACGACGTTTCTACGGCACGGACACGGTGTCAGCGAGCTCGCGTTTTTCAGCGACGGCAAGACCCTCGCCAGCTGTGCCGGCGATTTCACGGCTCGGACCTGGGACCTCGACAAGGGCCAAGCCCTCAAGGTCTTCGGCGGTGAGGAAGCGAAAACAGGCGCCTTCAGCAAAGGCCGGTTTTTGACGCATTTGGCCCTTTCTCCGGATAACAAGTTAATGGCGACCACGGCTCAGGGGCAGAAGGAGATCATTGTCTGGGACACCTCTGCCGCCAAACAGCGTTACAAGATCCCTCATAACGCTTTTTTTAACGCGCTGGTGTTTTCTCCTGACGGCACTATCCTCGCGGCGACAAGCGCTGACAATATGGTACACCTCTACACGGCCAGCGACGGCAAGCCATTGCGGCAGCTCACTGGCCACACGGGTTATACCTACCGCGTCGCCTTCACTCCGGATGGCAAGACGCTGGCGTCGTGTGGGTTTGACCAGACAATCCGCCTCTGGGAAACCGAATCCGGCAAGCTCCTGGACACGATCGACGCCAAGCCTCCGGCTCCTAAAGCGGGCGGTGTCCTGCAATTCCTGCTCATCTCCAAGGATGGGAAGTCGATTGTCTCAGCGGATTCCGCCGGCAATTTAGCCGTCTGGAGTCTGCCGGATCGCAAGCGCCTTTTCACGCTTGACACGTCGAGCGGTCCGCCTACGGGAATCGCGTTCTTGCCGGATGGTAAGACAATAGTCGCAACGAGTCGCTATGAGGGAGCCGTCAAATTCTTCGACGTGACGACAGGCAGGAAGGTGCGCGAGTTCGACCGACGCCCCGGTGCTTACAATGCGATGACGGTTTCGCCAGACGGCAAGACGTTGGCGCTCGGCGGCCAATTCGGGGCCATACGGCTGTGGGACATAGAATCAGGCAAGGAGACGAGCCAGACCGGTTGCCATCAAGGATATGTAAACTCTCTTGTCGCGTCCGGCGATGGCACGATGCTGGTGAGCATCAGCAACGACTGGACGGTTCGACTTTGGCAGATTGCTGATGGCAAAGAAACCGCGAAAAAAGCGCTCGACTGGGACCAGGGCGAACCAATCGCCCTTTCGAGCGACGGTAAGATGGCCCTCGCGGCCAATTCGTCTGGGCTTATGACGCTGATCGATTCCGCCACCGGCAAGGGGCTTCGCACATTCTCGGGCCATTCTGGTGGAATTTTGGCCGCGACGATGAGCGAAGACGGCTCAATGATCGCAACGGGCGGCAGCGATCAAACGGTGCGCGTTTGGGACGTACCCACGGGGAAACAAGCGACCATGATCCTGGGCCAGGTCGGCCCAGTGCGGCGACTTGCTTTCGTGCCCAATAGGAAAGTGCTCATTATCGCCTGCGCCAACAACACGCTTCGGCTTGTAGACGTGGTTACAGGCAAGGACTTGTACCAGCCAATTGTAGCCGGACCGGCCCATCGGCTCGCGGTGTCTCTGGATGGACGGATTCTAGCCAGCGGCAATACGGACGGCGTCGTGCGCGTTTGGGACCTGGTCACCGGGAGCAGAATCTATGAATTCCCCGCCGTTCCAGCATACATCATGTCTCTCGCATTCGCGTCCGATGGCCGAACCTTGGCGGCGGGGCATTGGATGGGCATTAAACTTTGGGATTTAGCCACAGGCGAGGAACGAGGAGTCCTGTCCGGTTTCGCGGGTGATGCGATGAGCCTGGCATTTCTGCCGGATGGCAAGACCTTGGCTTCCGGAGTCGGCGATTCGACCATACTGCTCTGGGACTTGGCTAAGGTTAAGCCACTCAAAGTTACGACGACCTTGTCAGAGAAAGAACTCGACGCATTCTGGGCCGACCTCGGTAGTGATGACTTCGCCAAATCCTACAAGGCCGAATGGGGCTTGAAGCTCGCCGCGGCACAGGCGCTTCAGCAAATGGGTAAGCATCTCAAACCGACGCCAGCGCTGGATAGAAAGAAAATCGCCAAGCTCGTCGCCGATCTCGACGCCGACAAGCTCGAAGTGCGCTCCAAGGCGATGGAGGACCTTGAAAAGATGGGCCCGCCGATCGCCGGCGAGCTGCGCAAGATCGTCGAGATGACAACGGATGTCGACGTGCGGCTGCGCTTGTTTGTGGTACTGGGAAAGATTGGCGGCAAAGCCGAGTCCGGAGGCGATTTACAGCGTTCGCACCGGGCTGTACAAGTTCTCGAGCAAGTAGGAAACGCCGACGCCAAAAAGCTGTTGCGTCTCCTCGGGGAAGGAGCGGAAGAGTCCGAGCTGACGATTGACGCCAAGGCCGCCTTGGCGCAGGCTCGAGGCGCGGGCCGGGAAATAAACAAACCTCAC
This sequence comes from uncultured Planctomycetaceae bacterium, assembly GCA_963790585.1. Lineage (GTDB taxonomy): Bacteria > Planctomycetota > Planctomycetia > Gemmatales > Gemmataceae > CAWBOY01. The sequence continues at coordinate 749,187 of CAWBOY010000006.1, read as the reverse complement.
TCGACATCGAAGGCGACGACCTCCTAACATAAACGGCGAGACCGGCTCTCCGGGTCTCGCTGTTTATTGAGTCACGGAAGAGACCACGCACCACTGACGGCACGCCGAAAAACGAACTTGCTTTCGATTCCACTTGTCCTAGGTGGTGAGGGTCTTTCCATTGAGCGCCACTCCCTTTCGGGTGAGGCGATTTGATTGGATTCGATGACTTGTGTTTTTCTTCCGAATGTCCTTAGGAGAGTGGAATGCTGGAGTCCCCCCCCGAAGCGTCCTTATCAAAGCCTCGCGTCCCCCCACCACCTCTAACGACAGCGGAATGGCTTCTCCTCCTCGTCCTGGCCTCGATCCAGTTCACGCATATCCTCGACTTCATGATTCTGATGCCCTTGGGCCCCCGTTACCTCAAAGAGATGCACATCTCGACGTTTGAGTTTGGCTTGCTAGTCTCGGCTTACGCCTTCAGTGCGGGCCTTTCGGGCTTGTTGGCGGCGTTTTTCATCGATCGATTCGATCGCAAGCGATCGCTGCTATTTCTCTATTGCGGGTTCATCTTGGGCACGCTCCTTTGTGCCGTGGCCTCAAACTATATGCTCTTATTCCTTGGTCGTTGCGTCGCCGGAACGTTCGGCGGTATCGCCGGAGCCGTCACCCTCGCCGCCGTCGGCGATGTCTTCCGCGAAGAGCGACGCGGTTTAGCGACCGGTGTCATCATGTCGTCTTTTTCCGTTGCTACCATCGTCGGCGTGCCGCTCGGCCTCAAATTGGCGCAATACTTTGGTACGTCCGCTCCATTCTTTATTCTCACCTGTCTTTGTTTGATGATCCTGGCCGTCGCCGTCGTAGTCCTGCCACGCATGAGGCAACACCTGACTTCGCGCACCAATCCCCTGGCGGCGGATCACCTGGCACAGCTCATCAAGCCCGCTCACCTGCGAGCTTACGCGCTCATGGTCAGCCTGGTGTTAGGCATGTTCATGCTCGTGCCCTTTATGGCTACATACTTGGTCTACAATGTCCGTTGGGAGGAAAAGGACTTATGGCAGGTATATCTCTGCGGCGGAGCGGGAACGATCCTGACCCTGTCCTTTTTCGGTTCACTCGCCGATCGCTTCGGCAAGCTGCCAGTCTTTCGCGTGTTGGCGCTGTTAACGATAATTCCGATCCTGCTCGTCACAAACCTGCAAAAGGAGTGGGCGGCCTGGACGCTCGTGATAACGACGTTGTTCATGATCGTCACGAGTGGGCGAATGGTGCCAGCAATGGCCATGATTACTTCGAGCGCCGCTCCGACTTATCGGGGCAGCTTCATGAGCGTCGTCGCCTCGGTGCAACAGTTCGCGTCAGCGTTGGCAGGACTGGTCGCGGGATTCGTCGTTCATCAAGGCGGCGCAGCCCTGACCGGCGGCGGCGAAGGTGGAGGGATTGGCGCTCCCTTGGAGGGTTCCACGAAAGAGCCGCTCGAAGGTTATTGGATCGTCGGTCTACTAGCGTGCATCACTACCGTGGCAAGCGTTTATCTAGCCGGATTTGTGAAGCCTCATGCCACCGCACCCACCAAAGGCGAGCATGTCGAGGTTAACCTGGATACGCTGACGGCTGTCGCAGAGACTTTGTGATCCGCAATAATAATGGTGTTCCGGTAAACCAGAAACACGGAAAGCGTTAAATGCCGCCTCTGTTGCAAAGCGATGTGCCCGGTTATCCCTGTCGCCGTGGCAAGGTGCGCGACGTTTACGATCTCGGCGATCGCCTTGTTTTGGTTGCTACCGATCGCATCAGCGCTTTTGATTGGGTTTTGCCAACAGCGATTCCAGAAAAGGGACGCGTGTTGACGGCACTCACCCTTTTTTGGCTCGATTATCTGAGGGTTCCGCATCACGTGCTGAGTACGGATGTTGCCGCAATGGGCCCGGAGTTTGCCGAGCGAGCGGCGGATCTTGCGGGCCGCACCTGCCTCGTTCGTAAGGCGAAGGTGGTGCCGATCGAGTGTGTCGTCCGTGGCTACCTCGCCGGCTCGGGCTGGAAGGAGTATCAGAAAAGCGGCACGGTTTGCGGTATCCATCTTCCGCCCGGGTTGCGGCAGAGCGAACGATTGCCCTATCCCATCTTCACGCCGGCGACTAAGGAGGAAAGCGGGCACGACGAGAACATTTCTTTTGAGCGCATGGTCGAGATTACTGGCGAGGCCCTTGCGACTGCTCTGCGCCGCCGGAGTATAGATCTGTACGAGCGCGGAGCGACACACGCGCTGAGCCAAGGAGTGATTCTCGCCGATACAAAATTCGAATGGGGACTCACACTAAAAGACGAGGTTCTGCTGATAGATGAAGTGTTGACGCCAGACAGTTCACGCTACTGGCCCGTAGCCGGGTATCAGGGTGGCGCCAGCCCACCCTCGTTCGACAAACAGTTTGTACGTGATTGGCTCGAATCTACGACATGGGACAAGAACAGTCCACCACCGGAATTGCCTGTGGATGTGGTCGAGAAGACACGCCTCAAATACATGGAGGCGTATGAGCGAATTTCAGGCCGGCGCCTAATTGACGCGAATTGAGAGTAGAAACCCATAGACCCCGAGGGCCGCGCGGGTGTGTCCTGCGAAACCCAGCTGTCAGAGCTGAGCGCATCCCATTCCCAGGGTTCGCTTCGCGACCCTGGGCTTTGATATGGAACGCTTTCAGCGTTCTAAAACAACAAGGTTGAGCCTGTCTTAGAACGCTGAAAGCGTTCCATATCAAAGCCCAGGGTCGCGAAGCGAACCCTGGGTGAGGAGGCGTAACTTTTTTGGAGTCTCTCACATTATCGACCGTACCAATAAGCCGGAGGATTCGTGTAGTATCCAACCGGCTGAATGGCGGGAGGTGTGTAGTACATTTGGTAGCTCGTCGGCTTCACAGCGGCTGGAGCTGGAGCTACAGCGGCGGCTGGGACTTGAGCTGGTTGCTGAAACTGCTGCTGCGGGCGCAGGCAGCGGCGCCGTGTCCTGGAATAGCGAACGAAGCGCCTGGAGGCAGGCCCATTGGCGACGGCCAGTTTGGATATTGCGGCATGGCCGGCGTCTGGAAGTGGGCTTCCAATGGCCAGTATTGATACCACGGGCCCAACTGGGTCTGGGCCCCGGAACCATATGGCCCGACGATGCGGAAATAGAAGTTTCCGCCTGTCTCCACCTTGAACGCACCCGTGCCGTTCGCACTTGCGGGCATTGCCATGCCCAGCAGAGCCAACGAGGCCACAAAATACAGTTTTTTCATCCGGTAGTCTCCCGAAGAGAAGGGCTTCCTGACCGCCATCGGGATCATCCCGGCGGCGCTCAAAGATTCCTCGTCCGGGAGGTCAGGTCCAGGCAAAACACGTCAATAAGTTTACTTGGACTCAAGTCGGCTACGCCACTCTCGTCAGAGCCGGTCAATCGTATACGACGTGCATGAACGTGCTATGCGGCGCAATAGAAAACGCCCGCGTAATTGAATCGCGGGCGTCAGAGGAGAGACGACTGACGCTCGCTCAACGGCCATACCAGTAAGCTGGTGTCGCGCCGTAGCCATTAGCGTTGTAGCCGTTGCCGTAACCCATGTTCTGGTAGTAGCCGACCGGATAAATCGCGGCGGGCGTGTAGGTCGCGGGGCGCGGCGCCGTTGCGGCCGGCGCGGTCTTGGGAGCTGATTGAACGGCGGCTGTTGGGGCTGGCTGGGCATAGGTGCCTGCCGCGTTGTAGTCAGCATAGGTCGGGGCATAGGCATAGCCATACGGGTAGGACGGATAGCCACACGACCCAGCGTAGCAAGGGCTTGGATAGCAAGGACTGACGGGATTGCAGTTGAAGCTGCTGGTCCAGCAGAAGCCAGTGCATTCCATGCTGGCGTTGAAGCCGCCGCTGATGCTCATCTTGAAACCCGCCGAGGCTTGTTGCTCCGTGACCGCCGCTAATGCCAGGGCCACGATGCCCGCCAGAATGAAGCGCTTCATGATTCGTCTCTCCTAAAGGAAAACCGGGTGATCTGTTGGATGGATGACCGCCGACTGTTCGAGCGGCTCATTCCGCGTCAAGAGAACATTGCCCGAAGGCAGCGGGCTCGCCAGAGAAAAGCTGGTTCAAATTGCCAACTATGCCACTCGGGAGGCGTTTATGGCCGCACGAGCGCCGTCAGCGGAGAATCCGTCTTTTTTTGCTCAGGTCGCAGCTGAGGCTTGTCGAGTGTGATCGGTGGAAGTAGCGCAGTTTGATACGACTTGAGAAAAAAGAAAGGCGGAATGGAAACTATTTCTAGACAACGGCGGATTATGCGGATCGGGACGATCTGTCGACCGTTGGCTTCTCAAAACCAAATTACTTTCCGAATTGCGGGAAACTTGGAGGCGAGACATGCCGACAGCTCAGCCGGCCGTGAGAAGGGCGGTGGGAGATATTGTGGTGCGGCAAGGTAGCCTTCGTCGGCGAGACGTGTCAGATCGGGCAACTCAAACAAGGCCGTTTTTCCGGTAAAAAGCAGCGGCGCCAAATCCAGTCGGCCTTCGAGCGCGGCGCTTCGCAAAAACGCGGCCACGAGCAATAGACCTTTGCTATAACTGATGTCTTTGGTGAAAGGCCCGCCGTTGGGCAGACTGCCGCGAAATATGCGGGCGCTCTGTTGATAGGCGTCGCGCGGCGGGCAACCTTGGTCCAAAAAAAAGCGATATATCTCCAGGAAATCTGCCCCCGCCTCGGCCCGGGCCACCGCTTCGACGCGCTCGCCTAGCCGCCGCAGCCGGGCCCCGTGAGAAGCCCCCGCCAACATCTCCGTTAGCACGGCGAGCCCTTCCTGCGTCACGGTCGTCGACGGAAGATTACCGGTCAGAAAAGTGATGATCGGCTGGGCCCGCGCATTAAGCGTCGTACCCAAATGAACCCAACCTTCATGCACTTCGAGCAGATGAACATCACGGGCCGCGAAGGTCGCTCCCATGCGCACCTTGAGCGCTGACCCGCCCGCGGCTGCGTCCGCCGATAGCCGCCGGGTCAACTCAACTCGCACCTGCGTCGTCGCACCGAAAAAGGCTTGAAAGCGAGCGCTCAGCTGGCGTGCCGCTTCTTCGGCAGTAAGCGAAGTTGCCGGCACCTCGCTCGGCGGCATGCGCTTCATCAACACTCGGCCCAAATACGACAGCCGCACCCCGCCGCAAATCTCTTGCGAATGCCCATAGAGCTTGGCCGAGAGCGCAGGAAATTTGCTCGTGCCACGTGCCCTGAGCAGATCGACGACATCCCGACACTCCGCGCAGCGGCGCAGCATCAGCGAGCCAGCCGGATGCTTTGAGCCAAGTGAGCGCTGCACATCTTTTTCGAGATTACCGAGCGTTTGATGGTGGGTATCTGGATTGAATGCGAGAGGTGGATAGGAATCAGCCGTAACCGCCGGAAGTTTTCGCGCGCCGCCATCAAAAAATGCTCGCTCGACATCTTCCCCCCAACGAACCGCCGGCAAGATTCGCAGGGGCCGTTGCAGATCAGCCAATCTAATCCCAAGAGCGCGAACCCGCGCCCCAACGAACGCTACGTTACCCATCTTTCCTTCATCGATCTCAGATCATGAACGAAATTTTTCCCCGCCTTCGCCGCGTATAGCCGCTGCCGGCGCGAAGATCCAGAGAGGAAATTGGTGGGTGTGGCCCCCGAATTTGGCAGTCACGGTTTGACTAGACCACGGTGCAAGGGGGTTTGACTCAGGATTTGTTTGCATCTCGGTCCCTGTTGTTGATGGAAGATCAATAATACCAATCGTTTAGAGCCTGGGACTGAGCTACAAACGTGATGCAGTTTTTTTGCATCTCGGTCCTCGCATCCTGTGGTCGCTGCCAGTGGCAAAATCGAGAGGCACGCCCAAATTGGTCTATCCTTCGTTTCCTGCTTGCACAACTTGGGCAGCTGACCTTTTGAGCGCGAAACGGTCGGATCGAGCCTGAAGCTTCAGCGAGAAAGCCTTTCTATTACCGAGCCTGAAGCGTGAGCGAAGAGCATTTGTATTTTGAATTAATAAATACAAATGCTCTTCGCTTACGTTTCAGGCTGGGTCACGTTGACTATCTTGCTTTCATCGTCTCGATAAGGATGCGGGCGGTTTCGGGGCGCATGACGCGGGCGTCGGGAAGCTCGCCTTTGCGTAGCGTCTCGCGGAGGTCACGGCCGCTGATCGAGACTTGCTTGTAACCCTTGGGTCCCCAGTCGTCGACGAGGCCGACGCGGCCCAGTTCTTCGTAGTAGGCCGCGAAGCCGACTTTCACCGGCTGAATCTTCAGGTCGCCTTTCAGCTCATCAAACTTGCGCTGGGCGGCGAGGCCGTCCCAGATGTCTTTGCCATCCTCATAAGGCGCATCCGCGTGTTTGCGGCCGATGACGATGTCGGTGAAGCCGAAGTTTTGGCGATAGATGGCGTGCATGATCGCTTCCTTCGGGCCGGCGTAGAACATCTTGATGTCCAGGCCGAGCAGAATGATGCGATCGGCGATCTCGGCGCCGGTTTTCTTCCACAGCTCCACGTCCGAGTCACCTTGGCCGAGGGCCTTATTACTCACCAAGGCCTCATAGGTGCGCATGCGCGTGACGGCATCGACGTCGTCGCCCTTGGTCTCGCCGATCAGTGGATTGAGCACGGCGCCGGCGAAAAAGCCGGCTTTCGTGAGCCGTTCGAGGCCGGCGACCAGGGCGTATTCATGAGCGCGATGCAGCGGATTGCGCGTCTGAAACGCGACGACGCGCTGCCAACCCTTCTTTTGAAACAGCGCCCGCGTCTCGCGCGGCGAGAGGACATACTTGCCATATTCCGGGTGCTTCGGCTGCGGCAAAACGTGGACGTCGCCGCCGAGAAGAGTACCGCGTGTCTCGTTCTGAATCATCCGGCCGCCGGGATGGTCCCAGCGGTCGGTGCTATAGACGCTTTTGAGATATTTTTCCTTGTTGAATGGATAGATATCCTTGATGTCGAGAGTGCCGACGATCTCGTTGCGGGCATTGACGAGGGCCACGGTCTTGCCGACGCTCAGCGTCTTGGCGAGAGCGTCGTCCACGGGGAAGGCGAGCGGGATCGTCCAGGCATAGCGAGCGCCGTTGTGGACGATATGCTCTTCGTCGAGGACGCGGTTGAAGACCTCGCTTGTCATCGGTCCCGTCAGCGGGCTGAGGCCGCCGTCGCCGATGCGGTAAAGGGTCGAGAGATCGGCATCACTGACCGGCACGCGCGGCAACGAAGCGGCTTTCGCCTTGAAATCGGCGACCTGCTCAGCGGGAACGTTGCGACTGACCGGTTCGCTCAAGCCGCCGTGGGGAGGGATCAAATCGGACATAGCGATACTCCATTACTCGTTTAACACTACAACGGACGCCCTCGACAATCCTTCATATCTGATACGACAACGAATGACTCTGCTGCGACCGCCGGATCAGGTCCGACAGGGTCATACTTTCGAGAAGCTGCTGCTCCGTGAGACGGATTTCATGCCAGACGGAGAGGAGAGCCTCGACAACGGGAGTTCGGTTGGCTTCGGCGAGCGCCGAGCGCGGCGCGAGCGTACGGTCGTCGATGGCGTTGATGATCGAGGCGACGGAGATGTTCTCCGGCGGGCGGGCGAGCTGATAGCCACCGGAGGCGCCGCGCACACTGTTAACGAGGCCGGCTGTCTTCAATTGCAACAGGATTTGCACCAGAAAACGTTGGGGAATTCCCTGCGAGTCGGCGATGGCCTTGATCCGGACGGGCGCAGGCTCCTTGTAGTTCGCCGCCAATTCGAGCATGGCGACGCAAGCATATTCACCTTTCGCGGACACGCGCATCGATCATCCCCATTCTCTCAAATGCCGCTGCCGCCTTGATGTTCGATGACATGCAGCCCGCATTCTTTCTTACCGGTCCCGGCCCAACGACCCGCGCGCTCGTCCGCGCCGGCACTGACGGGACTGGTGCAAGGCTTGCAGCCAATGCTCGGGTAACCTTGGTCGTGAAGGGGATTATAGGGCACATCGTTCTTGATGACGAAGTTCCACACGTCGAGCTTGGTCCAATTCAGGAGGGGGTTGACTTTAACGAGGCCAAACTTGGCATCCCAGGCGACGGTTGCCGACTTGGCCCGGTCCGTGGTCTGGTCGCGGCGAATGGCACTAATCCAGGCGCGATAGCCAGCCAGCTTACGGCGCAATGGCACGATTTTGCGATCGTAACAGCACTGGTCAGGCCGAATGCGATAAAGCGGCCCGCCATGCTCGGCTTCGTATTCAGCCACCGACAGCTCAGGCCGGACCAGCTCGATGTCGACACCGTAGCGATCCTGGATGCTGCTCGCGCAGCTCAAGCGTCTCGTCAAACTGATAGCCCGTGTCGAGATTGAATAAATTCGTATCCGGTGCAATTTCCGCGAGCATGTGGATGAGACAGCATCCTTCCGCGCCAAAGGCGGTGGCCATCGTCAGTTGCTGAGCAAACGTCTCGACGGCCCAGCGGAGAATCTCTTGCGGTGTTTGGCCGGTCAAACGTTCATTCGCTTCGGCAATGTCCGAGGGAGCGAAGGTATGTTGCAGCGATCATGCGTTGTGCTCAGGATAAGTATGCACCATCTTTATAAGTATACTGAAGATTAAGTCATGGAGGTGAAAAAAGCAACAGGGGCGGGTGATGTTTGAGCATCACCCGCCCCTGTTGTCGTCAGAGTTTTATCCGGCTAATCAGGTTGTTTAGTTGCCGTGCGGCAGTTTGGTCGGCATCGTCGCGGGAGCGATCGGGGCCGGAGCCACCGTCGAGCCGCAACCGCCGTCAACTGGGGCCGAACCGCAATCCGAGGAGCAGGTCGAGCATTCGCTGCTGCCACAGCCACAAGAGTGGCCGCCGATTCGCTTCGAGAAGAGGCGATCGAGCAGGCTGGGCTTGCCGGCATCACAGCCGTTGCCACAGGACTCGGTCACTACCGGGACCCATTTCAACTTCCGGACGCAGACTTCCTTCTCTTCGCACACTGGAACCTTCTTAGAGACAGTAACGGGAACGCATTCCTTGACCGTGTAAGGAACCTTGGTGTGAACCGTATAAGGAATCTGCTTGCAGATCGTATAAGGAACCTGCTTGCAGACCGTGTACGGGACTTCCTTGCAGACGGTGTAAGGAACCGTCTTGGTGCGAGTCTCCTGGACGGTCTCGGTGACGGTGTAAGGAACCGTCTTGGTGATGGTGTGAGGAACCATCTTGCGGACCGTGTAAGGAATCTGCTTGACGACTTCTTCCGAGACCGTGCGGTAGCTGGTGTAAGGAACCTGCTTGGTGTGGGTCTCACTGCACCATCTTGGTGCTGGTCGTCGTCCAGGTCTTCTCGTAGCTCGCGCCTTCGACGAACGTGCGGCCAGGGCCATCGAATTCGTAACCCATCGCGCCGCTGCCACCGTTGGCACAGCTTGCGCAACCTGGAGCTCCAGCGGCTCCGGCGGCACCTGCGTTTGCCGATCCAGCACAATCAACATACGCACCGCGTACAGTGCGTTGGGTCGTGTACGGGATCTGCTTGTGCATGACTTCGGTAACGTTCTTGGTCACGGTGTAAGGAACCTGTTTGATCGAGGTTTCCTTTACCATCTTCGTGACGGTGTAAGGAACCTGCTTGATCTCCGTGTGCGGGATCTTCTTGCACACGGTGTAAGGAACCTGCTCGGTGACGCAACGCTTGACCATCGTGGTCACGGGGACAGTCTGGCATTCCTGGTGGGTCTTGTAGACCTTGCGGCAACGAACTTCGTCGCAGCCCTGTTCGACCTGGCGAACCCATTTGCCGGGTTTGCTGATGGTCTTGCAGGTACATGGATCGAAGTCGCAGCCGCCGCAGGAGCCGCAGCCGCCATTGTCGCCGCAGCCACCGCACTCACGAACCCAAGTTACTTTCTTGCGACCAGGAACCGTGTATTCCTCGGTGACCCATTCGCCGACGCACTTGCTCACGGTTTTGCAGGTCGTGACAGGCTCGCAGATCGTCTTCGTGACGTTCTTGAAGCAGGTCTCGGTCTCCGTGGTGTAGGTCGTGTTGCAAACGTTCTTGTAGCACGTTTCGCAAACTGGGTGGCAGTTGGTGACGCATACGTCCTTGTAGTGCGTCTCGCAGATCGGCTTGCAGACGGTGTAGCAAACGTCACGAACGTGTTGTTCGCAGATCGTCTTGCAGACCTGGTGGCAAGCCTTGTGGCAATGCGTTTCGCAGACCGGCTTGCAGACGGTGTAGCAAACGTCCTTGAAGCAGGTCTCGGGAATACGCTTGCAGACGGTGTAGCGGCATTCCTTCATGTGCGTCTCACACACGGGGGTGCAGACCGTCTCGCAAACTTCCTTGTACATGGTCTTGCAAACGGGCTTGCAAACCGTGTAGCAAACGTCCTTGTAGCAAGTTTCCTTGACCATCTTGGTCTTGGTTTCCTGAACCGTCTGGTAGGCAGTCTCGGTGCAGGTCTTGTAGCAAGTCTTGCATTCGTCGCGGTAGCAAGTCTTGCAGACTTCCTTCATCACGGTTTCGCATTGCGTCTGGTACGTCGTGTGCCAGCGCTTCTCGAGTTGGGTGTCCCACACCAGCTTGTAGCGGGTGCGGCATTCTTGGGCGGCGGCAGGGAAACAACACTGGGCGTCACAGCTAGGCTCATTGCAAGAGCTGTAGCTGGAGGCGCCGCAGTAAGACGCTGAAGCGCTCTGAGCCGTCAGAAGACCAGCAAGAGCAACCAACAGCGACGCGGCCATCCTTTTACACATATCTCGCCTCCTCATCGTGGTGGAACATCCTGGCGGGAGCAGTTCAGCGGGCCGACTAGCCGGGAGCGATCATCATGATCCCTCCGAACCGTCGCGTTCGAGCCGTCAGGCCCGAAGAACAGCCGAGCGTCTTAGGGCCACGCTCTAGCCTCTCTGCCTTTCGTTATCGGCCACTTCTTGCCGGGTTGAACAGATCGTAGTCAGATTGCTTGCGTTACCTAGCCTCTGGAAGTTCCGGCCATGACGCAAGTGACGAGAGTGCCACGGAAGCCGGTTGCGCCGGCGCTCTGACGGCCATTTATATAGCCCACGGCTTACCGGGGGCCCGCAGCCGTGTAACCAACGCTTCTCGGTGGTGGAAAAAAGAAACCGGCGAGGCCTTTGGGCCTCGCCGGTTTAGAAAGTGCGGCTTGAAATGGGTCTTGGTGTGAGGCCGGCTTAGCTGGTCCGAACGCCTTGCGGGGAGGTCGGACCTCGGCCTACGATAGGAAAAAAAGGAAAGTGATCTCCTGAATATCTAAGCGACGACCCGGCATCTTTGCCGTTGTCGCAGGGCCTGGCATAGTTGTTGGCAGCGTTCCAAATCCCGCTGCATCGTGTCCGTCAAAAGGTTGATCGACTCCGTGTCTTCGGCCCATTCGAGCTGCTTTTGACTGGTGGTTAGCTGCTCGAGAATATCTCGAAGCCATAACAAATTGGCCTCGCGTGGGCTCATGGCTCAAGTCTCCCTTTGGTGTTTTCTCTTGTGAACGCGAAGATAGTATGCAAGCGCCGTGCCAGAAAGGCGAATCGGCCTGACGAAATTGCTGATTTTGTCGCAAACTATGGTCAGTCAATAAGTTGTGTCGAACCAGTCCGAAGGGAGGCGCGGAAAGAACATGGGAAAACAATTGCACTTCTTACAAACGGCCCTTCACACGTTGTAAGAATTGGGAATTGCGTTACCGAGAAAGCGCGAGAGAATGCAGCAAGCGTCCGTGGCGATACAATACACATCAGCGAGCACTTCGACGGCTGATCGGGAGGCGTTAGGCCTGCACACGACTGGACGCGGGTCGGGCCCGGTGTTTTCGATGCTTTCCATCATGACTGGATCACAGAGATAGCACGCGCCCTGAATAAGGGATTATTACCACCGGAATACTACGCGTTATCGGAGCAGATCGCTGGTGGCCTCGGGCCCGACGTTCTTACCCTGCAACAGCCCACCGAGGATGACCTAGAGCAGCAGCATCCATCGGGGGGCGTGGTCCTGGCGACGTCCCCGCCCAAAGTGCGCTATCGCTTTGCTTTGGAGCAGACAAAATACGCCGCCAAGGCGAACGTCGTCGCGATTCGGCACGCGAGCGATCATCGCGTCATAGCAATGCTTGAGATCATCTCGCCGGGAAACAAAAACTCACGTGAAGGCATCCGCCGTTTTGTAACCAAGGCCCTCGAAGCTCTGCGTGCTGGCGTCCATCTCCTCATTGCCGACCTTCTGCCGCCGGGGAAACGCGACCCCGATGGTATTAACAAGTTGATTTGCGATGAATTGGGAGACAACGACTACGCTTTGTCTGCAGAGCAGCCGCTCAGCGTGGGCGCGTATGTCGGCGGACCTAGCTCCGCGGCATTTCTGGACCTTTTCGCTGTTGGCGAACCACTGCCCACGATGCCGCTCTTCTTGACGGCTGATGTCTATATCTATGTCCCACTAGAGGAAACCTATCAAGCCGCTTGGGCCGCGCTGCCGGCTTATTGGAGCGGCATCATCTCGGGAATATCGTGATTGCGGCGAGCCGCCATACCCAACAACCAAGCTGATGGTTGTCCAATTGCGATCGCACCATCTTTTCCGCAGCGGCGTCCGTCCTATTTTAATCCCCGGATTCGGCTTGACAGTAGGGGTGAAAAGAGCGACGTTTGATAGTAGAAACCTCGCGGCAAAATGGCTCGTACTCGCAAGGATGAGCCGACACGATTGAGACCCAGCGATAGCTGGCATGGGGGAGGACGAGACCGTTCATGTTGCACATCACTTGTGACCTTTGTGGCAAACATATGTCGGAGGGAGCCGAGCGCCACATCCTCAAAATCGAAGTCTTCGCCGCTCTCGACCCAGCCCAAATCACGGAAGAAGATCTCGACGCCGATCACATGGAAGAGATGAGCCAGATGCTTCAGGACGTCGAGAGCCTCGACGAGCTGGACGAACTCGAACCCGCTTCGCGCCAAATGCGCTATGACCTATGCCCCGGCTGTCGGCAGCGCGTACCTGCGCGATCCTCTCGGTCGCGATGGCTCGCAGAAGTTCGAGTTCAGCGAGAATTAAGACGCCGCAAACATCTACGAGGACCATGGATGGCGCCTCAGCAGACCGGCGCGGCCGTTCAGGCCGGCGCCAGATCAACCACTTACTATTCGCAATCGCGGCCGGAAGTGGCTGACCTCGTACCCGCCGCCTGCCGGCGCGTACTAGAAGTCGGCTGTGGGGAAGGCCATCTCGGTGCGCTCCTCCGCGAGCGTGGCCATGACGTCTTTGGCTTGGAGCTTGTTCCCGAAATCGCCGAGCGAGCGCGCGAACGGCTCGATCACGTCGTCACCGCCGACATCGAAGCCGATGGCTTTCCCTTTCCGAACGACTCGTTCGATGCCATCCTTTTCGCCGACGTCCTGGAGCATCTTGTCGACCCGTGGCGTGTGCTGCGCGAAGCGGTCGACGTCCTGAGTCCGCGCGGCGTCGTGATCGTGAGCGTTCCCAACGTGCAAAATATCGCCGTAATCTGGCGCCTGCTGCGTGGCAGCTGGGACTATCGTGAGCGTGGCATCCTTGATCGAGGCCATCTACGCTTTTTCACACTTAAAACGATCCGACAACTCTTCGATCAGGCGGGTCTGGTCCTCACTCATATCGGCCATCGCTATCGCCGCACCTGGGGGCGTGAGCTGCTCTGCTTGCTCACATTCGGGTGGGCGCGGCGCTGTATACACGGCAATATCTCGTGGTCGGGCGGCGCCGCGATCTGCTATCATGATCGCTGCCCGACCCACCCGAGAGCCATCATGGATTCCAAAGCCTTCGACAACCTTCAACGCGTTCTTACTACTGCTGGGCCAAACGCCGCCATCGATCAACTCTGCCAACTTCTTCGTGAGCAGAAAGACTACAACGCCCTGTTTTACGCCCTGTTGTTGCAAAAACGCCATCAGCTCGGCGTAAGTCCGGTGCCAACGGGGCCATCGTCGGAGCTGCCCGAGGCCATTCATGGCGAATACGAAGACGCCATCCGGACGGCTGGCCGACTGGTCGGCGAGCTCTACTTGAAAGAGCGCAACCTGCCGCAGGCGTGGGCCTATTACCGCATGTTGGGCGAGCCGGAGTCGATGAAGGCGGCTCTGAATGCCTATGTGCCCGAGGAAGGCGAAGACATTCAGTCCCTCGTTCAAATCGCCTATTACGATGGTATATATCCGCAAAAAGGCTTCGACTGGATTCTCGAGCGTTTCGGCCTGTGCAACGCTATCACGACGCTCGGCAGCAACGGACTGCCCCAAGATCCCGTCATCAAACAATATTGCATCGCGTCCTTGGTGCGCGCGCTCGATGCCGAGCTGCGCGAGCGGCTCACGGCGGAGATTGAGCGCCGCGAGGGTCAGCGCCCCGCCGAAGCAGCCGCGCCGCCTGCCACTCCCGGCACGATTCCCGCCCTGATGAAAGGCCGTGATTGGCTGTTCGAGGAAGATTCGTACTACATCGACATTTCGCATCTCAGCTCGGTCGTGCAGATGAGCCTCCAGCTGACGCCGAGCGTCGAGCTGCAGCTGGCACGCGATCTGTGTGCCTATGGCGAAAAACTCTCGGAGCGTCTCCAAGGCCCCGGCGACCCGCCTTTTGAGAAGCTCTACGAATCGCACGCAATCTACCTATCCATTCTGGCCGGAGACAAGGTTGATGAGGGTTTGGCCTATTTTCAGGCGCAAGCGGACAACGCCGACCCGGAGACGATCGGCACGTATCCGGCGGAGGTATTGGTCAACTTGCTGGTGCGACTAGATCGACCCAAGGAAGCGTTGGCGGTGGCACGTAAGCATTTGGCGAAAGCGGACGGGCGGCGCTTGTCGTGCCCAGGGGTTAGTGAATTGTGTCAAAAAGTGGGGGACTATCGGACGCTGGCCGAGGTGGCGCGGGAGCAAGGGGACGCGGTGCATTACCTGGCGGGGTTGTTGGCGGGGAAAAGTTGATTTGAGCGGACAGTTTTGGGACGATAGGCTTTCGAGCCAACGAACTGTGAGATCTTCCAAGTGAAACCCAATGTCGTCGTCCATCATTCGGGGTATTACATCGAAAATGGCGTTCGCCGCGCGGTTGCGGCACGAGAATCTCAATTGACGAGCATTCTGGCTGTTCTGAATGAGGCCGGGTCGCCTCCGAAGCAGATTGTTGTCAAGCTGGACGAGCTGTATTCGCCGAAATCTGCTGTATCCGCATCCGATCCTCGCTTCGTTAGGGCATTGCATGGTATGCAAACAGCTACAGGCCGGGCGGCTATGCCTCCGATAGCGATTCAACCGCTCGGGCAGACTAACCAAACATCGGCGATACCTCTTCATAGTGTTCGAATTGATCCTTTAGGCAACTTCAAATGAACACGACCTCTGATGTGATGTGCAGAAAAGTCTGTTATGTCATGCATCGCGGCTTCGTAGAATCGCGCAAGCTGGCTCAACAGGCGCAGGATCAACAACTCTTCGACCTGGCCGACGCCTTTGAGCAAATCCCAGGTTTTGTGCCCGATCTGAACGAGGAATGCCTCGACCAAATTCGGTCGAATCTGGGCCTCTATCAGAAGAAATACGGTTCCAAAGCGTTCGATTACCTGGGCATTCTCAACATGGCGGATCACCTGTTCATGGAGGTATTGTCGCGGTGGTAGTGAATGCTGAGATTCGGTTCTCGGGGAATCAAGAGGAGGACATCCATGTTCACGTCCGAAGAAATCCAAGATCGGTTGAAGAAGAGACCTTTTGAGCCATTGCGCATCATCGTTAGCGAGGGCCTGCGTTACGATATTTATCATCCTGATCTTGTTTTCGTCGGCCGCCGAGACATTACGATCGGTTTCGCAGACCCAGCAAGTCAGACTATTTATGACCGCGTAATCCGCGTGGCTCTTGTCCATATCGTGGCGATGGAGGATTTGCCAGCTTCCCCGCAATTGAATATTAACGGCGTGAGTGCGGTGTAAAGCGTTGGAATTTCACATTGAGCGAGCGCTGAGTTTACCCCCGGCAAGCCGGGGGCTATATACGGCAGTGCGGCTACGGTTTCTTCAATGCGGGTAGAGGCATCTCGATAGCGATGTCATCCTGCCCATCCGGGCCGACGCTATGAAGATGATAGCCGGCAGCAGTCGGGCGATAGATCAACGGCTCGCTCGAGAAAATGTCATTAGGAATCTCTTTTAGGTATTTCGGCGACAACTCGGACAGATCTTTGGGATAATGGCCGGTGTCGCCGCGGTAGGCGGCTAAGGCGAAAGCGATCCGCGTGTTATCATGGATTTGCTGCGATTTGTCCCAATCGTTCTGTATCTTGCGATAAGGGAGGAGTAGCTGCCATGTCACGTAATCGCCGACGATTCTGCCTTTTTCCTTGCTGTTGGCGAGTGGCAGCACAGCGAACGTCAAAGGATTCTTCACTTTGTCTTTGAGATCAAGATAATCCTTATCGATCTCAGCGAATTTCTTCAATTTCGTGGCACGATCTGGCTCTTTCATTGCGCCTACCATGCGATCGAACCAGACGTTCATGGCCGATAGAGCCGGATCCCAATCAACGCCGACGAGAAAAGCGTAGTTAGCATCCCCGTAACCAAACGGCTTTTCACCATATGAGGTGAAGAGACCTTTGGGCCTATCTTCTTCTACAATCCGGACTAATTGGAGAAATGCACATCGTTCGGTCAGGTCCATTTTTTCGGAGACGTTTGGCAGGGGCGGCAACGCTTGTAGGTCACGTAGATAGGTTGCTATTCGCTTGGCGTCTGGTTTGGTTCGCTCAAGGAAAGCAAGTGCCGCTTGCGCAGCCTGATTGTCTATGGTAAGCCCACATAATCCTTCGCATACAGTGCCGCCACGAGCTACCAGTCGGCCAAGGCGATGGCACGTTAGAAAGTCTTGCCAGGCGGCCTCCACGTTCCCTTCCGCCGTATGCAAAAGAGCACGAGCGACGAGAGCAGCACCAATCTCTCGGTAGGTGTCTAGTCCATGCACCGGAAAACTGACCTGACGAGGCGCGAGTTTGCCGTCCTTGTGTGATAGGAGCGGGTTGTAAAACTTCTCGCGCTTGGAGGCTTCGGTGATGAGAAGGAGTGGCTTTTCGTTGGCTTTGAGCCAACTCGCCACAATCGGATATTCCTTAGCGATCCAAGGCCGTTGCGTTGCGCCCTTAATTCCCTCTGTCATGCTCTCATTGAGAAAGTATGTTTCCTCCGGGTCGGCATCGACTGGGAGTGCCTGTTTGACAAATTCATAGTCCCGAAGAAAGCAATCGCCTTTCTCGGGCGGTGGAGTCATGCCCATCGCCTGGAAGAATTCGGGACACATTGTCGTCCCCTCGGCACGGGGACCGATCGCCTTCCAAATGAGGACATTGGCATTGTTTTCCGACGTGACGTCCTTGCGAAGCCGACCATTGACGGCCGTTCCATAATCGACGTTGCCATCTTTGTCGATCGGCTCGGTTAGGTACGTCGTTTCCCTGCCTATAGTGATCTTGCCGCGAAGACTAGAACTTTTGCGATCGCTTTTGCCGCCTAACCAGACGTAAAACGAAATTGCCAGGAACGCGGCTGCGAAGAGGACATAGACAGGAATCCTGATTCGGTTCATGGAGCGAACCTTGTCCTGGGGTGGTGGAGGTTCCGGATTCATATAGCCCCCGGCTTGCCGGGGGTGAATCCCCACCGACAATCGATGATCAGGGTGATTTTACCCCCGGCAAGCCGGGGGCTATATAAAGAAGCGGCTACGGTTTTTTCGGGGTGGGCGATGGCATGACGACGGCGATGTCATCCCTGCCGCCATCCTCATCCTTGCCATTCGGACCGACGCTGTACAGTTGGTAGCCCTTGTCGCTCGGGCGGTAAATCATCGGTTTATCGGAGAATAGATCTTTGGGAATCTCTTTTAGGTATTTCGGAGCCAACTCGCTTAGATCTTTGGGATAGTTCCCCTGATCGGCGTGAAAGGCGCCCAGGGCGAAGGCGAGTTCTAGATTGATCTGCGATTGCTGGTGTTTGTCCCAGGCGTTTTGTAGGCCTTCAACGTATTGGAAGTTCAGATAGACCAACATGTCGCCGAGGAATTTCCCTTTTTGTTCGGCACTGGCCAGGGGAATCGTAGACAGCGTCCAGGCGTTCGAGAACTTGGTTTTGAGAGCTTTGATCTCGACCGTGAATTCCTTCAAATTCTTGGCCCGCGTGGTGCGATCTTTCTCGTTCATGATCATGACGACGCGATCGATCCGGTGATTGATATCACTGAGAACCGGGTCCCAATCGACACCGAAGAACGCCAGCTCCGAAAGGACTTCGAGTCCGATGGTATCGCCGGTCCCGGCCACCAGGCTTTTGAGATAAGGCAGACCTTGTTCATCGGCTAACCGCACCGATTCAAGAGCGAAGTAGCGCTGATAAAGATCGATTTTGCTGGCGAGGTCCGACATAGGCGGCAGCTTGCGCAGGTCGCTCAGGTAACCTTCGATCTGCGCCGCGGTCGGCTTCGTGCTTTCAAGGAAGGCGAGGTCGGCCCTGAACGCGGCATTGTCCATGCCGTTGCCAACCGATCCTTCCAAAGGTTCCCCCCCGCGAGCAACCGACCGGGCAAGAAGGTGACACGTTAGCAGGTCCTGCCAGGCGGCAGATGTGTTGCCCTCGCCGGCACGCAAGAAAGCGCGAGCGGTAAGAGTATGGGCTATCAGGCGGCACTCTTGCACTGCCGGAAGGGCGACGGATCTGAGGCCAGGGATACGCTGACCGGCGCTGACGGGAATGAGCGGGTTATAGAAGTGATCGCGTTTCATAGCCTCGGCGACGACGGCGAGCGGCTTTTCATTGATTTTCAACCAACGCTCCAGGTTCGGATACTCTTTCTCCGTCCAAGGGCGCTGGATCGCCATTGCGAGGGAGTCGTCGAATGTCTGGCGGACCTCTTGTCCTTTGTCCGTGCGTAGATCGGCTTTCAGGTCTGTTTGCAGAAACTCGAAAGAATCGACATAGTAGTCACCCTTCTCCGGCGGCGCTTCGATACCTAATGCCTTGAATACTTCGGGAGAAATCTTCGACCGCAGCGGATGTGGGCCAAATGCCTTCCAGAGCAGGACATTGGCATTGTTTTCCGGCGTCACGCCTTGAGCCAGTCTCTCGTTCAGCGCCGCGACGTAATCGACATAGCCTTTGGCGTCGAGCGGTTCGGTGATGTAGGTTGTGTCCTTGCCGATCGTGATCTTGCCACGATGGCCGGAGTTTGTTGGATCGTCGGTTCCATGCGCGTGGAGACAAAGCAGGAGCGCGCTCAAGAGTGCGGTGACACGAATCATGATGCGGGCCTTCTGAAAGGATTTTGGGAAGTGCGGGCCTGATGAGAGTCTAATCAACTCGCTCATGTAGAGCAATCGAAATCAAGGAATTTTATATAGCCCTCGGCTTGCCGGGGGTTACCAAGATTCTCTGGGGGGCGTTGCTCACCCACACAGGGTGCGCTTCGCGACCCTGGGCTTTGATATAGAACGCTTTCAGCGTTCTAATACGGGTTCGCCCTTGGTGTTTTAAAACGCCGAAGGCGTTCCATATCAAAGCCCAGGGTCGCGAAGCGCACCCTGGGTAGGGGGATGCGGCCCCCAGAGAATTTAGTTGCACCCGCTTGCCGGGGGTGAACGAAAATCCCACCAGCCCCAAGCGCAAGCGCGGGGTTCGGGGTCAAAGAACCCCGCGCTTGCGCTTGAGGCTGGTGAGTGTTGTTCCCTATTTTCTGGGAAGTTGTACTAAGGTTTCTTGAGCGCGGGCTGGGGCATGACGACAGCGATATCGTCACCCTGGAGGGTGAGGTCGTGGGGTCGACCCTCGTCGTCCTTGCCATTAGGGCCGACGCTGTAGAGGAGATAGCCGTCGGCTTTTGGTTTATAAATGAGCGGCTTGCCAGAGAAGAGATCTTTGGGGATCTCTTTTAGGTATTTTGGCGATAGTTCGCTCAAGCTCCTTGGATATTGTTTTTCGTCGCTGTAATAGGCGGCAAGGGCGAAGGCGAGGAGTAGATTCTCTTGATTCTGCTGAGAGTCTTCCCACATGCGCTGATACGTGTCGATGGTAGGGTGGAACAACCAAATCACCAAATTACATATGCGGCTGCCCTTGTCTTGGCCGCCGCCTAGACGTGTCACGGTGAGAGTCCAGGGATCTGGGGGTTTGATATTGAGCTTTTTCAGTTCCAACCAGAGTTCGGTCCGTTTCTTGGTCCGCTTGGCATGATCTTTCTCGCCCAGCGCAGCGACGTGGCGATCGTACCAACGATTGATGCTAATGAGACCTGAATCCCAATCGACGTCCGACTGAGCCAACTTTGGAGAAAGTTCTTTCTCCAAAGCCTCCCCAAAGCCACCTAAAGGCGTTTTGAACGCGGTCGGTCCTTTCTCGTGGATTAACCGAATCATTTCAAGAGTCATGAAGCGGTCACCGACGTCTACTTTCCCGGCAATGTCGGGCATCAGGGGTAACGTGGCGCAGGTCATTTATGTAGCCTTCAACCTGTTTGGCGCTTGGTTTAGAATATTCGAGAAAAGCGAGGTCGGTAGAGGAGGCGATCCGATCGATGCCGATGCCGGTCGACACTTCCTCCGCCAGACCGCCATGAGCGACCAATCGGCCAAGTCGATGGCATGTGAGCAGGTCTTGCCAGGCACCATTGACATTGCCCCCAGCCGTACGCAGCATAGCCCGAGCGCAAGCGCGTTGGCAACTTCATAACAGCTTGCAATCGTTGGCAAGAGGCTTTCCACCAAACCTGCCTGTGGCTTGCCATCTGCCTGTGGGATGAGGGGGTTGTAATATTGCTCGCGTTTTGTCGCCTCGGCGATCAAGGTGAGCGGCTTTTCGTTGGCGGTGAGCCATTTAACGATGTTGGGATATTCTTTGGGAGTCCAGGGCTGGCGCGACACGATCACAAACGTCTCACCAAGCTTTTCGAAATCGGTGCCTGCCCCTCCTTCCGTATCGGCCTTGAGTGTCTCTTGCCAAAACGTCGCGATCGGAACGAAATAGTCTCCTTTCTCTGGCGGCGAGTCTATGCCCAATGCCTGGAAAAACTCTGGGAATAGGATCGCCCCGCCGGGATGTGGTCCGAACGCTTGCCAAAGGAGGACGTTCGCATTGCTTTTGGCCGTGATCCCCTTGCTTAACCGTTCGTTGAGCGCGGCGACATAATTGACATAGCCGGCGTCGTCGAGAGGCTCGGTGACATAAGTGGTATCTCTGCCGATGGTGATTTTGCCTGGAACCCTGACTGTTCTCGTCGGATCGTTCCAAGAATTCAGCCACGAGACAAAGCCCAGAGCTAAAAGTAGAGCCACGAGGGATGCGCAAAGAGAGGTGGTGAGGCGCGACATTGAGTGAACCCGATCGGGGATGAAAGCGTATTCCTACCCGTCCTTATAAAGCCCCCGGCTTACCGGGGGTAAACGAAAAACCCCCGGCAAGCCGGGGGCTTTATAAAGAGGCGTCATTGTTTTTTCAGTGCCGGCAATGGCATGACGATGCCAATGTCGTCGCCGGGTGGCGTGCCTTCTTGATTGCGGCCTTGTTCGTCTTTGCCATTGGGGCCGACGCTGTAGAGCGTGTAGCCAGCGGCGCTTGGCTGATAGTTGAGTGCCTTACCGGATAAGAGGTCTTTGGGGATCTCTTTCAGGTATTTCGGCGATAGTTCGCTCAGTTCCTTCGGATAATGCTTTTCATCGCTCAGATAAGCGGCGAGGGCGAAGGCGACCAGCAGGTTTGCTTCGGTTTGCTGCGATCGTTCCCAGGCGATTTGAATTTTTTGGAGGGCGGGCATCAGCAAGGAAATCATGATGTCGCCGACGACCTTGCCTTTTTCCTTGCCGCTGGAGAGGGGCAGTGCGGCCAGGGTCCAGGGATTGGTGCATTTCGCTTTTAGTTCCTTGATCTCTTTGTCCAATTCGGCCAGTTTCTTGGCACGATCCGCGTGATCCTTCTCGTTCATCGCGGCGACGAGGCGATCGAACCACGAATTGATGTTAAGCAACGCCGGATCCCAATCGATGCCGAGGGTGGCGAACTCAGAGAGTACCTTGGCCCATGTCGTGGATTCGCCGGCCATGCCTCCGAGCCTTTCCAGGTAATTCAGACCTTGTTCGTCGACAAGACGAACCGATTCGAGCGTCATGAATCGTTCGCAGAGATCGACCTTGCCAGCGGCGCTTGGCATCGGCGGTAGCTTTCGTAGATCGCTGAGATAGCCTTCGATCTGCTTGGCGTTCGGCTTGGTGCGCTCGAGAAAGGCGAGGTCCGCCCGCGACGCGATGTTGTCGATAGCGATGCCGACAAGAGCCTCGATCAGGCAACCGCCGCGAGCGACGAGTCGGCCGAGTCGATGGCAGGCCTGCAGATCTTCCCAGCGCCCGCCCTATCCCCTTCGCCGGCACGCAGCATGGCGCGAGCGGCAAGAGCGGTGCCCAGTTCGCGGCATTTCTGCACGGCCGGCAATAGCGCGCCGATGAGTCCCGGCGTCGGCTTGCCTAAGCTCTGAGGAATCAGCGGGTTATAGAACTGCTCGCGTTTGGCCGCTTCGGCTACGACGGCGAGGGGTTTATCATTGGATTTCAGCCATTTCTCGATATTCGGATGATCCTTCGCCGTCCAGGGCCGCTGCGTTACGGTGTTGATCGTGTCGTTGAGCTTCTCATAGAAATCGCCCGCCATATCCGTCTCGGGGGCGATCTTGAGTTCTTCTTTCAGGTACTTGTAGAGTTCACGAAAATAATCGCCCTTTTCCGGCGGCGCTGTGATTCCCATCGCCTCGAAAAACTCGGGGCAGAGCGTCGCTCCTTCCGGGTGTGGGCCAAGGGCTTTCCAAATGAGGACGTTGGCATTGTTGTCCGGGGTGACGCCCTTTTTCATTCGCTCATTGAGAGCGACGACGTAATCAACATATCCTTTAGCATCGATCGGCTCGGTGGCGAAGGTCGTTTCCTTGCCGATCGTGATTTTGCCGCGACGCCCTTCGCCGCCAAGCCCCCTGGCATCCTTGAGCCAGAAGATCCCGCAGACAAGCAAAATACCAGCGACAACAAGCGCGCTTACGGACGTGGTGAACCGAGACATCGTTTGAACCCACTGAAGGTGAAAGAACGAGCGTTCTAATGATGAGAATAGCCTCATCAGCGGAGAAAGGCAAGGCAATTCAGACAAAGATTCTGAAATGCTCAGGGCGGATTATCCGCGAGGCGCCCGGCGAGCGCTGGGTGCCCACTTAGGGCAACTCCTCAACGGTAATGTCGTGAAAATTGGCCAACTGATTGTCATTGGTCAAGAACACATCACACCCGGATTCGATGCGGCAGCCAGATGGAGAGCATCGGCCAGTCCGTACCGCTTCGGCTGAGCGGGAGGGATTGCCAGATAAGTCTGACCGCCTCGAATGGCGGCAGCCCGCGTATACATGGCGGCGGTCAGATCCAGAGTTCGCAGATTGGGTCCGTGAAAGAAGCGAAGGAAGTCGGATAACCTCTGGCCGCTACCCGGCCCGGACACTGGAACCAAACATTCCGTCAAGGTCAGCTGACTGATCGCGAACCGATGGCCCGAAGCATCGAGAGTGGCCAAATGGTTTAGTGCCCGTTGCTGATCGGCAGGGCTTCCTTCGACCGCGTAGATGACGATTACGGTATCCAAGTAGTACAGCACTTCACGGTCTCTCCCGATATTCCTCGCGGTGCGCCGCATCTAATTCACGATCGTGCTCAGAGTCCTCCGCCTGGATCTCTTCTTCGTCGGAAGTCAGATCCGCAGCCGATCGACCGAGAAAACCTCGGGCACGTTGTTCGGCCGCGATTTCTCGAATTACATCCGCTAAACCGCGACGTGGTTTGCCGGTATCGGCAGCATGGATCGTCACCCAAACGGGGCCCGGCGGCAGATGCGGTTGGTGTGAGAGTTGCAGTTGGCCGTTGGCGTCCAGCGTAGCCTCGATTCTTTCTTCGACGAGACTCATGGCGATTCCCAATTTAATTCCGTTTATTCATCCACGCGGTCAGACGTGGAAGCTGATGGCGTGCTGTCATTATCACGGTAGGTCATTATGACTCTATCACGAAATGCTTGGAATCCCTCCCATCCCCGTTGCGATGGATTCTCCAGGTCGAGCCATTCGCTCGTCGTACAATCAAGCGCTGCCCAACCTTGGGGGCGCACAAATGTCATGATCGCGGAAATCGCATCACCGCTGCCACGAATGTGGAGCATCATATGGTCGATAGGATCGCCGTCGCCAGTGTTAAACTCAATGGCGAGGTCGTTGCTTCTCTATATATTCCTCATGTCGGACAAGACCAATCGATTCCCGGAAGAAGTGTTGAAAATCTATGACGCACATCATCGGCAGGTCCAAGCGTCTCGTAGTCGCTTTCTTGAAACTGTTCCAAAGGCGGTGCCTTGCCACGAGTGTTAAATATCATCACGTCCCAACCCATTTGGAACCTCTGTATTCGTGTTGTTGCCTCGCGAAATTCTAAAAGATATTGCTAAGCCGAATATCGCAATTGGCTTATTTCGCACCCCGTAGCCGCCGCAGCTCCGCCTCAAGCTCCGCATTTCGCTGCTCAGCTTCAACCAATGCCTGACGTGATTCAGCGAAATTCGGAATGCGCTTTCCAGCTTCATCGAAGCAAACAACGCGCTCGCCCTCGATACCAAGCGACACTTTGACGGTTTCAAGCCAAAGCCGGCCCTCTTTATTCAATGAAATGCGTTCATAGCCTTCTTCACCTCGTCGAAACCCCAGAATCCGCAATCGGCGCGGGGCGTCCTCATTAAGGCTACGTAATTCGTCATCCACGATCACATAGAACGGGACTTCGGCTTGATAATACTCGATGACTTTCTCTTCGAGATCGACCAATCGCTTCGTCGGCGACGTGATTTCCACCAGGAGTTGCGGCTTCGCGCCTTCGCGTTTGACTCGAAAGGATTTCTTGCGTCGCCGAGCTGGACGGACGCCGAGGATAACGGAGACATCGGGGCAGTGATGGCCAAGCTCCCGATCACCCCAATAAATGGCCACATCGGAGAGGCCCAGCGCGTTCGAATCATTCGCAAGTTGGGCTTCGAAGACGTCGGCCAGATAGCGCATATCCTCCGCGTGAGCTTCGCCATTCATTTGCACGTCACCCTCACGCGGATGCAGCACGTCCCAACGAGATAATGGCTTCTTCCTGGACTTCAATCTCCCATTGGCATCTTTTTTGTAGACATTGCGGTAGCCGAAAGGGAATTCCTCATCGAGCGCGTAGGGGTTGTGAAAGTCCGACTTCGATGGAGACGGAAGTTTGCGAGGCGCCGTGCTCATGGCTGGACCTCAAACGATGGTGTGTTTGTTCCGAAGCCTACTCCCCCTTCGCCAACTCCGTGGCCAGCTCGTCGGTCAGATTCAGATTGGAATAGACATTCTGCGTATCATCATGATCGTCGAGATTTTCGATCAGGCGCAATATCTTGCGCCGGTCTCCGCATCGGCGTCGATCGGGGTCAGGGGTAGCTGGGTCAGCTCGGCGGTGTCGGTGATGATCTTTTGTGACTGAAGCGCATCTTGTACCTTGCTGAACGATGCTGGCTCGCAAGTGATTTCGTAGTGTTCGCCGGCCAGCTTCATGTCTTCCGCCCCGGCGTCGAGGGCGATGGCCATCAGGCTATCCTCGTCGATGCCGCCGGACTTGACTGTGAACAGGCCTTTGCGTTTGAAGAGGTAAGCGACGGAGCCGACGCTGCCCATTTTGCCGCCGCCGCGCTCGAAGATCTTGCGAATCTCGCCATTGGTGCGGTTGCGATTGTCGGTGAGCGTATCGACGAGAATGGCGACGCCGCCGGGGCCGATGCCTTCGTAGGTGATTTCCTCGAAGACCATGCCCTCGACTTCACCGGTGCCGCGTTTGATGGCGCGCTCGATGTTGTCCTTGGGCATCGAAACTTGCCGCGCCTTGTCGATGGCGTAGCGCAGCTTGAGATTCATGTTCGGGTCGCCGCCGCCATGACGGGCGGCGATGATGATGGCCCGGCTCAACTTGCTCCAGAGCTTGCCGCGCTTGGCGTCGGTGGCTCCCTTTTTATGCTTGATTGTCGCCCAATGGGAATGGCCGGACATGATCTCTCCTTCTGGCGGGGGCTGCGTAGAACAACGCGGGCTCGGCCGCCCCAAGCTAATTCACGGTTCTTGTTGTTCGAGCTTCTCTTTGATGTCGTTATAGCGTCCGTCGGTCTTCCGACGAAGGCCGGCATCGTATAGTTTACCCGCTTTTCGCCAGCATTCGCGTGCGCGCGACAACTGTTTTTGGCGGGCGAGCACGTCGCCCAGATGGTCCCAGACGACAGGGTCTTCCGCCCCATCGGGCAGGAGCGAGGCTTTCTCTAGTTCCTTGGCCGCGTCGTCGAGCTTGCCGAGCCGAAATAGTACCCAGCCCAGACTATCGACATAGGCGGCTGTGTCCTCGCCGGCATCGGTGCCGAAGCTGGTGCCGCTGTTTCGTTGCAAGCGGTCCAGCTCGATCGCCTTGCGAATCAGCTTCTCGGCCTCTTCGAGGTTTTTATTCTGGTCGGCCCATTGATAGCCCAAGTCGTTGTTGGCCGTGGCATCGTTGGGATCCTGTTCCAGAATCTGCTTGAGCTGCTCTTCCGACCGCTCGGCTTCATGCGTCAAAGAGTAGATGTTCGAGAGCGTCAGCCGAATGCTCCGCACTTCCTTCGGTTGATTATACTCCTTGAGCAGGTCGAGGCATTCGCTAATTCCGGCTTTGGCGTTGCCGGCATTGGCCTGCATCTGAGCGCGGTTGAGGCGGCAATGCAAGACTTCGGTGTTCGGGGCTTCCCGGACAGCGGTCTCAATCTCTTCGAGAGCCAGCTTGGTTCGATCCAGCGACATAAGAGATCGAGCTAACGTCAAACGTAGCATCAGTCGATTGGTGGCTGCGACTTCCTTCAAGCCTTTGTTGCACAGGTCGACCAGGGCCTGGAATTTGTGGCCCTGTTCGAGCACGATCACCAGGCCGACGTAGACATCGTGTTCGAGTTCGGCAAATTTGCCATCGGGCCGATCAAGGCAGCTGCGGTAGAGACGCTCCGCGATGTCGAGTTGTTTGGTTCGATAGGCGAGCAAGGCCAACGTCGAGCGCGTCGTGAACCCGGGTTTGGCGAAGCCCGTTAGGCGTTTGTTGGCCTCGACGAGCAACCGATTGACCATGACCGGATCCTCGCGCAGGGCTGCCAGCATCGCGCGCGCACGGCCGGCGGCGACGGGGTCTTCCGGTCGATCTTGGCCCGGCACGCGAGGTTCAAGGTCGCCCGACGCTTGACGGATCGTGCTATCGAGCAGCGTGAATGCATATTTCGTTCCTTGATCGTCGCGCTCACGCAACGTATCAAACAGCCCGCGATAAACCTCGGGACCATAGGCGTTGTCGGCGATGAGTTTTTCATAGGCGGTCACAGCGGCGTCGGACCTTTCGGCCCGGCGATATTCGCGAGCCAGCAGGAGCTGCAAATTGACGTTGTGCGACTCACGGGCACAAGCCGCCTCCAAATCGGGGATGATGGCCTGGGTTTTTCTAAGCTGGCGCTGCAAGGAAACACGCAACTCGTAGGCTTCGTTGCCGTGAGGCTGGGTGCGCAGATATTCCTGCAGCCGATCCAGGGCTTGCGCGGCTTGGCCTTGATGCACCAGGACCTCGGTCAGGTTGTAGGCGAGTCGACCCGCGCGGTTTGGATCCTTCTTACTTGCCGTTTCGAAATCGGCGATCGCTTGAGTCGGCTGATTCAATTTCAGAGACAAACGGCCGAGTCGCTCGTAGGTGTCCGCAGCCTGGACGAGGATCTCTTCGCGTGAATAGGGCCCGAGTTCGACGAGCGGTCCTGGATCGTCGAGGATGCTCACCAAGACGCGCAGCGCGGCTTCGGCCTTGGCGGACTCTTCGAGGATTTCGCTCAACGACGCCAAGTCGAAATGGATTTGGGCGCGCAGGTCGGGTTGCTCCTTGACCTTTGGCGACGCGGCCATTTTTTCGAGTAGTTGCACTGCATCGCGCGGCCGAGCCAGGATGCGAAGATGGCGCGCATATTGCAAACCGGTGCCGAAATCGTTGGAATCGACGGCGAGAATCTTTTCACATGCTTGGCAGCCGTCCTCAATCCGATCGAGAGCGAAATAAAGCGAGGCCAGGGAGCGCAAGATCGGCACCGCGTTCGGTTCGAGCCGCAGGGCTTCTTCGTAAAGATGGGCGGCTTCCAGGAGGCAGTTATTTTGTTCTTTCAACGCTGCGATGGCGTATAGACCAAGCGCTTCGCGGTGATCGAGTTCAGCTTTGGTTGTGGGGCGTGCGGGAATCAGGTCGGCATGACGTTCTTCGCCGTTTTGGGCGGAAACGAAACCGATAGCGACCAGCCACGTAAGAGCCGTCAGACAGGGTCGTGAGAACCCCATGCAAAACCTCCGCGCCGCGAGAAGACCGAAGCGGGGCAACCGCCGCATCCTATCCAGCATGGGCCGGAGAGGCTATGGGTTTCCTAGCAGCGCCTGGGTTCGGCGCGAAGGGCAAAATAAATGTCGTTGGTGAATAGGGAAGCGCTTGCGCGACTCTTTACTTAATGTTTTTCATACTCCGCGACCCAACGGGCCAGCTTCGCGCTGAATGCCTCGGCACCGGAGGGATTGAGATGCATGACGTCCTCGAAGCCGTCATCCTCGATCCAGTCGCTCGCGGGTACGAAGACTCCGCCTGCGCTGTGGATTTGGTCGACGAGATAAGCTTCGTAAGCTTTCCATTCCGGGGTGCCGTAATAAACGCGCCGATGGCGCTGGCGCAGCGGCATCGAGATCACGTAGCAAGGCACTCCCTGGTCTTTAGCGCGCTGAAAAAACGCACGGACCGGGCCGTTGAGGGCGCGCCGATTCTCTACGGTCGATCGGCATCCCGCGAGAAACTCGTCCAGATCCGGCTCCAACAGCGCGAAATCCTCCACCCTGCCGAGAACTGTCTGCTTCTTGGGGGGCATGCCGATTTCCTCCAATGCGCGGCGGAGCAGCTCCACCTTCTCCCAGAGGGTGGAACGCTCGACCAGCATCGGAAACCTGGCAGCGCAGCGCAACAGCCAAGCCTGGAGCGGATCGGTGGGAAGATAAAAGGAAAGGGCCGTTTCGAGATCGGTATAGTAGACGAACGCACGCCTGGCAATGAGCGTCGACCAATCGCCGGCGGGTGGCTGCGTCAGCTTCTGATCGACGAAACCGTAATAGATCGCCGCTCCGCGATGGCGGTCTTGTTGAAGATAAATTATGTAGTGTTCTACGCAGGTCGTCGAACCCAAACCCAAATTGAGAGGCTTCGATCCAGGCCGAGCGCGGCGAACGCGGCTTCATCATAGCCACGGGCCATCAAAGAGTCGCCGAAAAAGAGGTCGGTGACGCCCTCGGCTCGCTTCGCCTTCGCTAACAATTTGCGTGGCAGCGAGCTACTGGCAGCCCACTGAATCCCAACATTCGCGGCGAACACAAACAGGACCGCGAGCACAATTTGTAGAAATAACCAGTTTGGTTTCATCGTTGGAGTTCCGACGTCAAAAATCGATATAGATGAATTTGGATGCCTGGCCTGAGAAAATCAAAATCAGACAGACAAGAATTCCCCACCACAAACCCCAAAAGGGCGAGCCGACGTCGAAGGGAAACCCCACGGGGCGATCGTTTCGTTCGCCACCCAGATATTCACAGAGCTGTTTAAGCCACAATAAGACTCTCATATAGGACTCGCCCGAGCAAGAAGGCGTGGCCGGGGTCGGTACTCCGACCCCGGCGTCGCGGTAACGCCTCCAGAAAACCGGGGTCGGAGTACCGACCCCGGCCACGGCTGTCAAACCGCATAAACGAGTTTCTGACTCATCCAAGCAAAAGGCGGCGGAAAAAGAACAGGGCCGTGTGCAGATCCATCGCGAAGAAAGCCCAACCTAGATTCACACTGACATAGGTCAAGAACCAACCACAGAGTCGTTTTGGCCACGATGGAGAAGTTTCCTCGATCGGACCGGGCAGGCTCGTCCAGAGCCGATGGAGGATGAGCAAAGCGCCGTGCCAGGCGCCCAGACGATGAAGTGCAGGGCAGCACCGTGCCAGAGCCCGCTTATAAGCATGACGATCATGATATTCCGGCCAACAAACAAAGCTGAGCCGCGCGATCCGCCCAAAGGGATGAAGACATAATCGACCAGCCATTTGTAGAGCGAGATATGCCAATGGCGCCAGAATTCGGCGATATTGGTGCGGAAATAGGGCCAGTCGAAGTTCTCCGGGATCGTCAGGCCGAACAGTCGGCCTGAGCCGATGGCGATGTCGGAGTAGGCCGAGAAATCAAAATAGATTTGCCAGCCATAGGCGAACAACCAGATTGGCAACACCCAGCGTTGCGCCAGGGCGATATCCGTTTGGTTGAGGTGGCCGGTCAAGGCCGTGAGGACGTCGGCCAGCGCGAATTTCTTGACGAGACCCATCAAGATCCGCGTGATGCCGCGGCTCCAGTCCGTGGCCCAATCCGTACTAGGCGCCCGCAGACAGCCGACGAAATCCTGAAAGCGCTTGATCGGCCCAGCCACCATCGTCGGGAAGAAAAAGAGAAAGGCGAGATATTCGCCAATCGTTCCGCGCTCGACGCGATTGTTGTATCTATCCGCGGCATAATGAATGAACTCAAATGTGAAAAACGAGATACCGAGAGGCAAGAAGGCGTTGCGCCAGCGAATCGGATTATAACCCAATGGCAGGGTGAGAAGCGTGGTGGCGAAATTCCAATACTTGAACACGGCAAGGACCAAAATACTAATCACGATACCGGCGATACACGTCCATGATCGCGGCCGATAGAACAAGCGAAAAAAGGACTCCCAGATCAAAATAAAAATACAGGCCGCTCCCGCACTGCCGCCGAAGGACGTGGCGGAGAAGTAAAGGAAGAAGGCTACACCGTAAATAGCACAAACCCAGGGACGTTGCTTCGGACGAGTGAGGCGGAATTGGATCGCGGCGGGAGCGAGGAAGAGCAAGTAGTAAAGGGGCGAGTTGAAAATCATGCGTTTCCAATCGCGTTCCGAAGCGCTCTTCAAGAGCCGGGAGCGTCAGCGACCGGGGCGAGTTACACTCGCTCAAATTCGCTCCGGTCGCTGACGCTCCCGGCTCTTGAAGAGTCGCTTACCGCGGTTTCGGCCGATGGGAGCGGCCGTTGGTCGTCGCGCCGGTGACGCCGCGTTCTTGCGCATACGCGCATTCGGAGTGCAACGGGCATTGCGGACAATTCGGATCTTCTTGCCAGCAGTACTCCTCGGCGAGCAGCGTGAGGCTGTCGAAAAATTGCAGCCCTTTCGCTTTGGGGACCAGATGTTCGAGCGTAGCGCGGGCCGCTTCGGTGTCTTCTTGGGTCGCGTCGACCAGCCCGAGTCGGCGGACGCAGCGGAGGGCTTGGCCATCGAGGGGCACGGCGTGGCCGCCGAGGGTGCGCTGGACAACCCAGGAAGTCACGAAATCGTTGGCCGCCTGGTAGCGCATGATCTGTTTGATCGCGTCCTTGACGCCACCCTTCTTCTTTTGGAGGTCATCCATGTTGAAGACGAAGGTTGTGTCGAAGATCTCGTGGAGAAACGCGAGTAAGCGTTGCGAACGAAGCTCGGCTTGGGGCATTCCTTCAAAAATCTCTTCGATCTCGCGCTGGGAACTCACGCGGACTTCGTTCCAGTCGTAAAAGCGCTCGCACAAGGCGCGATAGGCACTGTCCGCCTGGGCCGGGGTGGCGTTTTCGCGGCACAGGCCATAGATGAATTGCTCGAAGATTGGGCGGATCTCCTCTCCGTCGCCCGGCTCGGCGGGGAACGCGGAAAGGATGTGGTTGAGCAGCTTCTGCTTGTTCGTTGTGGTCACCATGGGTCGAATGCTCACTCCGTTTTAAGGATGGCGAAGGAGGGACAGGCCGCACCGGACGAGCCGGGTCGGTCACGAATCCGCGTGGTCCTCTTCCGCCGTTCCGTCGGCGGAACCAACCTCCGGGGGAGGTTCGACCCCTTCACCGTTCGCGGCGCGGGAGGGGGCCAGTGCTTCATTGATTAGGCGAGTCATCTCGATGCTGTTCTTAACGCCTTGATCGAGGACAAAGCGTAAAGTCGGTGTGAAGCGTGTCTGTAGGCGCTTGGCCAAGCGGGCCTGTATGAAGCCCGCCGCATGGTCCAGTCCGTACAGGGTCAGTTTTTGCTCGCTGGCGCTGCCCATGATCGAGACATAGACTTTGGCGTGTTGCAGATCGCCCGAGACCTCGGCGCGCGTCACCGTCACCGACTTGACGCGCGGATCGCTCAACTCGAAGAGGATCGTCTCGCTGACGACCTCGCGGATAGCTTCAGCAATGCGTGCGACGCGATGCGTTTTCATGACATTTCGCCCGAAGGCGATCACACTTCCATCTCGTGACTCAAGAAACTCGGCGACCGGATGGCCGCGGAGGGCGGAGACTATTTGCTCTAATACGGATCGAACATGAGCGGCTTCATTAGCCACCGTCGCAAAGCCCAGAACCGCCAGCTGACGATTATCGAGGGATTCGACTTCCGCGACCGCGACGTTGAACTGGCCGCGAAGGCGGTCTTTGATACTCTGCACGACCTGCCGCTTGTCTTTCAGTGTCCGGGATTCTCGCAGCAGCAGGCGAACTTTCAGGGAGCCGAGGATCATAGGATTGGGCTCGCACGCGGCGAGCCGGCTGCGTTTTACTTTGGCGAGCCGGGAGCGTAAGCTCCCGGATGGCACTACGCTCGCTCAGATTTTCTCCGGGAGCTAACGCTCCCGGCTCGCCAAGACACATTTCGTTACGACAATGTTCGCTGCACCTGATCGACGCGATACGCTTCGATGACGTCGTCCACCTTGATGTCGTCGTAGCCGGCGATCTTGATGCCGCACTCGAAGCCTTCGCGGACTTCGCGGGAGTCTTCCTTGAAGCGCTTGAGCGATTCGAGGCCGACGGTCTTTTCGGCCGGCGGATAGATAACGACGCCGCCGCGGATGATGCGGATCTTGGCCGAGCGTTCGATGGTGCCTTGGGTGACGTAGCAACCGGCGATCACGCCGACTCGGCTGATCTTGAACGTCTCGCGGACCATGGCTCGACCCAGGTGAACCACTTCCTCGCGCGGCTTGAGTTTGCCTTCCAGGGCTGAGCGGACATCATCGGTCAGGTTGTAGATGATGTTGTACTCGTGGATCTTGATGCCACGCTGATCGGCGAGGGCCTGGGCGCGGTCGTCGGCGACGGCGTTGAAGCCAAGGATGAGCGTATCCTGTGGCGACGTCAGGGCCAGCTGCACGTCGCTTTCGCTGATGCCGCCGACTTGAGCGAGAAGGATCTTCACGCGGACTTCTTCGTGAGCCAGCTTCTCGAGTTCCTTGCGGATGGCCTCGATCGAGCCTTTGAAGTCGGCTTTGAGAATCACCTTGAGTTCAGTGATCTTGATCGCGTTGAAGTTCTCCAGCTTGACGGCGCTGAACGGCTGCAGAGCTGCCTCATGGAGCTTGGAGCTGCGCTTCTCAGCCACTTCGCGGGCAACGGACAGGTCGGGAACGACCATGAACGAATCGTCGGCGTTCGGCACGTCGTCGAGGCCGGTGATTCGGCAAGGAATGCTGGGGCCAGCCTCTTCGAGCGGGCGTCCCATGTCGTCGTAGATGGCGCGGACACGGCCATAAGTCGCGCCGCACAGGATAACGTCGCCGCGATGGAGTGTGCCGTCCTGAACCAGGATCGTGGCGAGAACGCCTTCGCCTTCGTCGAGATAGGCTTCGAGGCAAGTGCCGGTGGCGGCCTTGGTCGGATTCGCCTTGAGTTCTTTCAACTCGGCCACGATCGAAATCTGGTCGAGCAATTCATCAATGCCAACACCTGTGGCCGCACTGGTTTGCACGAATGGCGAATCGCCGCCCATATTGTCTGGCAGCACGTTCATGCTGTACAGCTGCTGCTCGGTCTTGCGGAGGTTGGCGTTGGGCAAATCGATCTTGTTGAGCGCGACGACGATCGAGACGCCGGCAGCCTTGGCGTGGCTGATTGCTTCTTCCGTCTGCGGCATGACGCCGTCGTCCACGGCGACGACGATTACAGCGATATCGGTGACGTTGGCACCGCGGGCTCGCATCTTCGTGAACGCCTGATGGCCCGGCGTATCAAGGAACGTGATCGCCTTGCCATCTTTCTCGACGCGCCAGGCGCGAATAACCTGCGTGATGCCGCCGGCCTCTGTCGAGACCACGTCGGAGCGTAGGCCATATTGTTGACGCAAGCGATCCAGGAGCGATGTTTTGCCGTGATCGACGTGGCCCATGACGGCGACGATGGGGCGCGCGAAACGAGGTGCGCGGGATCGTCAACACGTTTGGATTCGGCGACGAGGCCTGCTTCGGCGTCGCTGCCGCGCTTGATGTCGAGTTCGCAGTTGTACTCGATGGCGAGCGTCTCGGCCATTTCCGGGTCGAGGATCGAGTTGATGGTGATGTTGGGCGATGCGCCTAAGTCGATCAGCTTGAAGATCAAGCTGCCGGATTTGACGCCAATTGCCTCCGAGAGCGACCGGACCGAGATTGGAGTAGTTATAGGCACTTTACCTTTCCGTTTTTCCGTGGGCAGCTGCTTGGTTCGTTTGGCGTGACGATCCTTGCGGTGGCGCGGCGTGTCGTCGAGGTCGATCACATCGGCGACCCGGCCGCCCTTGGTCGGGACGACGGTGCCACGCTCTTTTTGCCGGGCGCTTCGTTTTTGATGGCGGGTATCGCGGCCTATGACGGAACCGGGACCTTTCTTGGCTCCGCCCTTGCCTTTCCGATCGCCGTCTTCGTCCTCGTCACTTACATCTGGAACGGCGACACCCGGCAAAACCCCAGGTCGTGCGGGCTGCGCTTGTTGCTTCTGCCGTTCGAGGATTTTTTCGATCGTTAACGGGCCTGTTTCGCCGCCTGCTAATCCGGCTGGCAGATCAGACAGCTTACGGATGCCGGTCTGCGCTGGTGGCGGGACAGGCTTTTTTGGGTCAGCTGGCTTTTGACCACGAAGCGGCGGAGGCGGCGTCGCAAAGCCGGATCGGCCACCGGTCGCCCGTTGAATAATGCGTCTGCCGCCCTGGCGTTCACCTCCGGTCGCGGACGAGCCATCGCCGCCCGATGAAGGAGAGCTCGGTTGCCGCGGCTGGCCGCCTCCGGAGCCGGACAACGGCGGAGCTGGGCGAGGGCTCAAATTTCGCACGCCTCCGCCCAGATTTGTCATAGGCGGACGGTTCAGCTGCGGCGGCGGAACAGGTCGTGGCACGGCCGGAGGCGCGGGAGGCGCCGGCGGCGCATCGGGGGCCTTTGCGGGCGCTTCGGGCGTCTTCGTAGCGGCTGCAGGCTCGACGGGCTTGGGAACCTCGGGAGCTTTGGTCGGCGCTGGCGGCTCGACAGCTTTCGATGGAGCGGGTTTTTCGGTGGCTTGCGCGGGCGGAGCCTTTTTCTCGGCCGGCTTGGATTGAGACAGGTTTCTTACAGTTCCCACGTTAGGTGTGGCTGGCTCCGAAGGAATGGGGACGGGTTTCTTTTCAATCTTTTCGCTAACGACTTCGGCCGGCGCAACGATTGGCGGTACCGGTTTCGGTGGCGCGACAGGTTCCGGCTCGCGCTTGGCTTCGACCGCCGGACGGCGTTGATCGAGAGTTCGTACGCGGGTTGGAGGTACGACAGGAGCGACAACTGGCTGAGGACGAGCGGGCGCCGGCGCACTTGTGGAGCTTCCACGCTGGATCAGTTGCACGATAGCGTCGCGCATCTCCTGATCGATAGTGCTAAGCTGGTTTTTTACTTCAATGCCATGCTTCTTGCACAGATCAATCAGAGCCTGGCTCTGCATGTCTAGCTCGCGTGCCAAGGCATAGAAGCGGATCTTCTTTTCTTCCAAGCGCAGCTCCCGTGGTGTCTCAATCGTAGCGATGTCGCTCAACGGCTCTATTTCCCCGTACCTAACATTTTAACCGTTTGCCGCGTCCTGAAAAGAGCGACCGGCAGCAATGGTGCGGAATTACGCCACAAAGGCGCCCGTCCGAGCCTGAAGCGTGAGCGAAGAGCATTTGTATTTTCGTAATACAAAATGCCCTTCGCTTACGCTTCAGGCTCGGTTATCGGTGTTATTCAGCCGGCGTTTCCGGTGGCGTCGACTCCTCGGGGCCGGCGGGCGGTGCTTCGCCGAAGACCTGGGCGGCACTCAGCGCCGGCTCTTCTGGCTTCTTTTCCAGGGCATCAGGTCCAAAGACGCTTTCAACCGTCGGTTTGATTTCGTGCGTGACAGGCTCCGGAGCCGCATCCGGCGCATCGGCAAACAGCTCCGCCGCGCGCTCGGCGGGACTCTGTTTGAGCGGCGCTGGAGCGTGCGAGCGCGATTCGTCGCTGCTGGGTCGCCGTGGTTTCTCTTCGACGACCACGGTCTCCGCCGCTTCTTCGGCCCAAGCGATGATCTCTTCGGCGACATCCTCATCGACGCCGCCCAGCTCGGCCAATTCCGCCGCTTCGACGAAGGTCAAATCGTCGAACGACAGGAAGCCCTCTTCTATGTAAGCCTCAGCCATTTCGGGAGTAACGTTCGGAATTTGCGTGAACCAGCCGAGAGCCTTATCGATCTCGTCGCTGAGTTCGTCGTGGGTCATGATCTCGATGTCCCAGCCGACCAGGCGCGACGCGAGCCGGACATTTTGGCCGCGCCGCCCGATGGCCAACGACAGCTGATCTTCTTTGACGAGGACGATCGCCCGACCGAGCCGAGGATAGAGGAAGACTTCCTCAACCTCAGCTGGGGACAGCGCGTTTGGAATGAGGACCTGGAGCGAGTCGTTCCAGCGCACGATGTCGATGCGCTCGCCGCCGAGCTCGTCGATAATGTTTTTGATGCGGCTGCCCCGAACGCCGACGCAAGCGCCGACGCAATCGACCTTCATATCGATCGATGAGACGGCAACCTTGCTGCGGTAGCCGGCCTCACGCGCGACGGCACGAATCTCGATGGTGTGATCTTGGATTTCCGGGATTTCGTTCTCGAACAGGCGGCGAACGAAGTCGGGATGGGTGCGGGAGAGGATGATGCGGACGCGATGGCCGTTGCGTTTGACTTCGAGAATGATCGCTTTGACGCGCTCGCCGATATGGTGCGATTCGCCGGGGATCTGTTCGCTGCGCGGCAGCAAGGCTTCGGTCTTGCCGAGCGTGACGAGAGCGGCGCCGCCTTCGAAGCGCTGAATCTGACCGATGATGAGGTCGCCCTTTTGCTCGCTATAGATCGAGATGAGGCGGTTGCTCTCTTCCTCGCGGAAGTTCTGGATCAGATGCTGTTTCGCGGCCTGGGCGGCGATGCGGCCTAGCTCGACGGGGTCGATCGGTTGGCCTGATTTTTGAGCGACGATCTCGCCGGAGGCGCGGTCGATGATGACGCTGACTTCATCGTCGGGCGTGGCGTCGTATTTTTTGTAAATGGCTAGGCGCAGGGCCTTTTCGATGCCGCCGAAGATCACGTCGCGCGGGATGTCGCGTTCGCGGTGGAGCAGATCGATGCCTGTGAGCAGATCGCGGCCTCTCATGGTCGTCCTCTCGATGCATGGCCTGGAAGAACCGGGCTCGACAACAAAAAAAGTGGGACCGCTCCCACTTGATGAAACCCCGCGGCTGACGCTCGCGGGTGTTCAGGTTGTCGCGAGCGCCCCAAGGGGGCCCCCTGTTTTGGCCGGCTAGTTTCGTAGCGCGACGTCGCAGGGGTCGGGTCTCTGCCCGATGGTCGGCCCTGGGAGGAGGGCCAAACCGAGGTCACCGAGTCGCCTCCAACGGGAGGCAATGCGGCAACGAGACGGCTGCAAAAAAGATTATACAGGCTCAGGACGCGATCGACAGGCGGAATCGCCGAGCGATCCGAAAGCCGATGCGTCAACCTGATCGTCTGTATGGTGATTATTGTCGCTGGAAGCGCGGGCGGGAGCAAGAGCAAGTCCGTTATTAAGACAGCGCGTATATCGGTTGATAGGACATCCGACTGAGGGCGACGCGGGTGCAATTGGGGAGCGTGATGCTAAGCCTATTTCGATCCCTATTAGAGATGATACGCTTCAGCCACACCCTCTTTGCGCTGCCATTCGCCCTCACGAGCGCCGCGCTCGCCTGGCGAATTACACCGTTTCATCTGCTCCAGCTCGTCGGCATTCTGCTGTGCATGGTGTTCGCCCGCAGCGCGGCAATGGCCTTCAATCGTCTTGCGGATCGCGAGATCGACGCCAAGAACCCGCGCACGGCGACGCGGCATTTGCCGGCGGGCCGACTTTCGGTCACGGCGGTTTGGCTTTTCTTTCTCTTTTGCGCGCTTGGTTTCCTCGCGTCGACGCTGATCTTCTCGATCGCCTTTGCCAATGCCTGGCCGATCATCTTGGCCCTTCCCGTTTTGCTTTTCATCTGTGGCTATTCGTACGCCAAGCGGTTCACGGCTCTGGCGCATTTCTGGCTTGGCGTGTCGCTGATGCTCGCGCCGATGGCGGCATGGATCGCAATCCGCGGCATACCGGATTTTGCCGACCTGCTAACACCGTTGGTGCTGAGCGGGGCCGTGTTGTTTTGGGTTGCTGGGTTTGACATTCTCTATGCGTGTCAGGATCAGGAATTCGACCGCAAAGCTCGACTGCGCAGCGTGCCCGCTTTGCTTGGGGTTCGCGGGGCGCTGACGCGTCGCTTTCGTCTGCCACCTGCTGATGTTGGTGCTGCTGTTCTTGTTGCCGTGGGTGGCCTCACCGGCGCTGGGTTGGATTTATTTGGCAGGAACGATCGCGGTTGCGCTGCTGCTGATGTACGAGCATTCGCTCGTTCGCGCCGACGATTTGAGTAGGGTCAACCAGGCGTTTTTTCAGGTGAATGTAATTATAAGTATGGGCCTGTTCGCCCTGGTGCTCGTGCAGCTGGCGATTCCTGTGTAGAGAGTTCGGAAAGAATAAGATTGACCGGCCCGAAGAGCTGTGGCCGGGGTCGGTACTCCGACCCCGGTGTAGTTTGAGTCGGCCTAGAAAACCGGGGTCGGAGTACCGACCCCGGCCACAGCTGGCAAACCTCATTGACGAATTTCTGACTCAGGATACCAGGGCTTCAGTCCTCGGGATTGACGCCGAGGGAGCGCAGTGCTCGGCGAGTTTCAGGGCTTTTTCGCGTTCAAGCGCTGCGAGCTTGTCGGCTTCCTCGGCGCGTCTGCTGGCCTGCTTGGCACGAAGGTCGGCTTCTTCGATTCGATTTTCCGCTTCTTCGGCTCGTTCTTCCGGGATCGGTACAAGATTCCCTTGATTGTCGTACCAACGTAGCCAAGGAAGAGTCAGGCCATGATATTCACCTTCCCAAATGCCTAGTTCCACGCCGATTTCGTTGATTGGGAAATGGCCACGATTGTTTGGTTGCATTTCGTGATAACGAACAGGGTTAAGGGCGTAAACTTCGACACGCCCTGGATCGACGAAATAGATGGCGTAGTAAGGAGCGCGAACCCTCTGTTCATAGATCCAAAACTTTCCCTCGCCGGGAGTTTTGTCTCGTTCCTCGGCGCCATTACCAGAAACGAATTCGATGACGATGAGCGGCGACTGGCCTTCCTGCCACATGACATAAGAACGACGTGCGACGCCTTCAAGGTCAGGAGGGACGTTTGGAACATAGAACCAGTCAGGTGCCACACAGCCACGCAGGGGTGGATTCGTGACCCGAAAATAGACACCGGAATTGGCGCCGATGGCAAATTGGCCGTCGGGATGAATTTGCCTTAGGATGGGGCGAATCGATGTAGTCAGCAATATACCCTGCGGCAGCTCCTGGAAATTCTCCACGATTTTTCCATCCGAACAAGGTAGCTGCGTGTGATCTGGGGCCGTCAGGATCAGCTCGGGGGAAACGATCGTACTCATGTCAGGTCCTCGCATCCGGCAGCATTTCTTCCTTGATTATCGCCAATCTTACTCGTGATGACAAACTTTACCATATCCGCAGTCGCGGTCTCATAGCATTTTACTTCCGCGCCTGGATCAATGCCGCTGGAATAGTGAGCGATAGCTCGCCACGCTCCGCCGCGATCGTATTCAAGCGCTTCTCCAGCGCAGCGAACGTAGACTCAACACCCTCCGGCGGTGCGACGGACTTCCAGCCTGGCATGAACCCCAAGCGGATCAGGCGATGTCGGAGCAGAGCCGAGCCGTCGACAAAGCGTTCCTGGAACGAGCGTGTGACGGCATCGACAAAACTGAAGCCGTGCGCTTCAGCAAA
The DNA here is from genome assembly GCA_963790585.1 of uncultured Planctomycetaceae bacterium. Taxonomy (GTDB): domain Bacteria; phylum Planctomycetota; class Planctomycetia; order Gemmatales; family Gemmataceae; genus CAWBOY01. Next base: position 708,817 of record CAWBOY010000006.1, on the reverse strand, counting down.
GTGCGCACGGAATTCACTGTGGCCCGATGGTTGATGTGCGCATCGAGAGCGACGAGTCGGTCTGAAAAACCCAGTTCTACAAGAACGCTACGATAGGCGTCGTAGAATTCGCTCATGTGGCCGACAAGATTCGTAGTGAGGACCAGGTTGGCTCCCGGCTTGGCGACGCGAAAACAGGTGCGCAGCACCGCCTCGGCGTTATCGAAATTGTTGATGCCGAGATTGGAGACGATAAGGTCTACAGAAGCTTCCGGCAGATCGATCGAGGCCGCATCCTGTACCAGCGTGCGAACATTCGGGAGTCCTATCTGATCCACCTTTCGGGAAAGCCGCTTGATCGCGCCTTCCCACGGATCCACGGCGATTACGGTGGTATCGGAACCACAGCGTTGTGCCAACTCAATGGTCAGGAAGCCGGTGCCAGCTCCGATGTCCAGGATGGTCATGCCCGACCGGATTGGAACATGCTCCAGTAATAGGAGACCGAAGGGCGCGGACCAAAGCGGGAGTTCGTCGTAAAGGTCGCCGAACTCGGAGGTTTGGTAGTCAATTTCTTGGAGGTAGTTCATGGTACAGGCTCGAACTCCTACGCAATTCCTCCGCCTCCAGACGCCGGTTGTCGGCTTCGCGGTAGCGCTGGTGGATGAGGGGCAGCATCGCAAACAAGGATGTGCTGAGGACTCCAAGCAAGATCAGCGGGTAATAAACAAAATAGCCTTGGCCCAGCAACAAAGCGGCCATGCCCGCGATCAAGGAGATTATCCCCATTGTGATAATAGCTCCAGCCATCCCCAATACCAATGCTTTGCATTTGCCTTTGGGCGCGCAAATTCCGGCGACCGTGCCAAAGATACCGCCAAAAATTCCGAAGACGCTCCCGGCAATACCGCCGATGAGACCGGCCTGCTGCTCCGTCCACCAAGGATCCATGCGACACCGCCTTTCGCCATTATTTCGTATCGTTCTGGTTACACAAAAGCTCCTGAACCAGATCGCGCACGGAGCGCGCGCCGGAAGCCGTCATTTCGCCGCGCTCGACGAGCCCGGCCAACAGTTCTTTGACTGGGTCCGGCTGTTTCCCGTTAACCGCGGCCTGGAGGCGCTCGATGACACGGTCCAACCGCAACCGGATTGTGGGATAAGTCACGCCGTAGGCGGTCGCGAGATCTTTGAGGGAGCCTGACTTGAGCACTAGCTCGACTATGATGTCCAAGTCCTCGCGCGGCAGTGCGCCGAGCGGATGGTTCGCCAGGTTGTTTTGTTTTTCGATAGTCATACTTCATAATAGTAAAGTCGTCTTTCATTTTATGCAAGTCAATTTTTACAAAATTAAAGAATAGGCACGAAAAGACGCCTTGCGACTAGTGAACCTGGTTGTCAAATTGAGAGACCAGCATTTCGACGCTCTTTCGGTTCGCCAGAATTCGGTCACCAAGGGGAGCAAGTTTATGTCACGAGCTTTGTACCGCATCATATTTACCCGTTCCGGAACCCTCGGCACGATTTTCTTTGTTCTTACTTGCTCGGTGGTCGCGATGTTCATAAATCGTCTTGACGCCGAACCGCCGCCGGCCGCCAAACCCAAGGAAATCACCTTTATGAATGAAGTATCCGGTGAGTTCGACGTGAAAATCGTCCCCGTCGATACCGGAGATGACAAGATGGGCATGATGATGCTGGACAAGCAGTATCACGGAGACCTGAACGCTGTCGGAAAGGGCCGAATGTTGACGGCGATGGGTGAGGTAAAAGGCTCCGCGGTCTACGTCGCGGTCGAGCGTGTGAAAGGCAAGTTGAAAGGGGCGGAAGGTTCGTTTCTCATCCATCACACGGGCGTCATGAGCAAGGAAAGGCAGTCCATGGTCATTCGGGTTGTGCCGGATTCCGGAACCGGAGACCTGGCGGGCATCGACGGACAAATGCACCTAAAGATCGCCGACGGCAAGCATTTCTATCGCTTCGAATATACGCTCGGAGCGAAGAAATAGCCGCTTTTGACCAGGCCTTGCAAGATCGGCTCGCTGGATCCTAAGAGCGTTCGGAAAGAATGGTCGTCTGTGTGTAGATAGAAGGTTATTAATACCAAGCGTTCATAGAACGGGACCGAGGTGCAAACTGCATGCAGTTTTTTGCAGCCTGGTCCTTGCATCCTTTCGTCTCTGCCAATGCCAAAATCGAGAGGCACACCGCGAATGGGTAAACGCCTACAGGAGGCACACACGTGATTTTTCCGAGCGACGGTCTAGATGGCGCTACAACTGCAACGTGGAGAAGCTTTCGAGCGACGGTCGTCCGGAAGACTTTGGAACTTTCAAGCTCAGATGGAACTTCGAACATCAACAGAAAAACCGCGAGCGTGGCTCCCTTCGTAGAGAGGCCACGCTCGTGGTTTTTATCTAAGCCCTACGGAAATCCAATCACTTAATCGGCGACGGAATCCCCTTGGCTGACACTGGTTGAACGGCGTTGTCCTGATGGACCGGGACGCCGGTCGTGGGCAGGTGGACGCGCTCGACTTCTTTACGGACCATGGGGTCGCGGTCGTTGCGGAGGGTTTGCAGGACCGTGACGACTTCGGGGCTGTCGGCTTGGAGGCGGGACAACGAGCGGACGCAGGCGGCGCGGACGATGCCGGCTGGGTCGGTCTGGGCGGCGTCGACGAGATACGCCACGACTTCGGCCCGCTTCTTCATGTCGGTGACGGTGCCGAGGTGCTCGGCAGCCTCTTCCCGTTGCGAGGGATAGAGAGCGTCTTTGAGAGTCACCAGGACGAGCGGCAACGGTGTGGAAGTGTTGCCGGTCATGACTCGGGAGACTTCGAGCGGCGTGCTCGGCGGAACGGCCATCGTCGGATGGAACGGAACCGGCGGCGCCGAATAGGGAGGAGTCATGGCGTGGGCCAACTTATCCTCGAAGGCATTGGTGGGATATTGCACGGGCCCAAAGTCTGCCGGGATTGGCCTGGTCGTACCTACAGGTGTGAAGGCGTTGGCCCAACCTGGAGCGATGCCGGCGTCGAAGGGAGGCATGGCGACTCCTGGAGGAGGCATGTTGGTTCCACCGCCGCGAGCCAGGATTTCTGGAGGAATGCCGCCATCAAAGAAAGCGTTATTCGGGCCGTCTGCCTTGCGGTGTGAACCGAAGAGCGCCGGGAACAGGGAATAGCGCGGCTGATGCTCGATGACCGTCGTTTCGACTGGTGCCGAGTGAGCTTGCTGCTCGGCCACGACTTCGACTCCAGCGCGATTCGCTCCGTAGATCGAGCCAAAGCCCATTGGGAGCAACGGCGCCGGCGTGGTCGCTGGCTTCGTCGGGATCGTGGTCACGGTCTTGCTATCGGTTACCTTCGTCGGAATGGTCGTTACCGTAGCGTCTTTTTTCGTCTTATCGGTGGTGGTCGTGGACGTCGTCGGGGTCAGGATCGTTACGTTCTTCTTCGCCTTATTCGGCAGCAATTCCGGCGCTGTGTTGAGCGGATCGGCCTTCGTCGCATCGGCGTGAGGCAAGGTAACAGTCTTGGTCTCGACGATGGTCGTGGTAACGGTTGGCGGCACGAGCGTCGGAGCCGTCGTGACCGTCGGCGTGACGAACGGAACCGGCACCGTTACCTGGATCGGAGTAACAGGAGCCGAGCTAACCTTTGGCATGGCAAAGGGATCGTCGGTCTCGACCGAAACCGGAGCGGCCGGCAAGGTCGCCGACGTCTGGGTGATCGGCGGCATCGGCGTGACGGGCGGTTGAACAACTGGAGCCGGCGTGACGACGGTCGGAGCCGGCGGAATCACGACCTTGGGCGTTGGCTGAGAAGTTGTATTTACCGGCTGCACCACGGGCGCCGTCTGAACGAGCGTCGGCTGCATCGTCACCGCGGTTTGCTGCGCTACCGCGGGTTCAGAGCGCGTGATCGGCGTCTGGATGGGAGCGGAGTCAGCCTGGCCCCATGACTCGCGCCAGTTGGTCGCCTTGGGTTGCGTGGCAACGGTGGTTTGCTTCGCCGGTTCTGTCTTGGAGGCGGTGACCACCGTGTTATTCACGGCTTTGGCCGCGTCGGGCAGTGTGATTGGGGTGCCGTAAACGACGGCGTTGGCCGGCGCCGCGGGGGCGTTGGCAGGCGCTGTTTTCGAGCTACCCCAGTGGTAGAGCTTGGTCGTCAGCGTCTGAGCGTTCGCCGTGCCTGTTGTTGGCTTGGCGGCTTCGACGACGGTGATGAATTCACCGCTCTGCACCACCTGGACGAGATAGGCCTTGCGGCCATCGGTTTCTTGCCAGGACTTGAGCAGCTTGCAGCGCTGTCCGGGCTTGTCTTTTTCGGACACCGTGACAAAGCGTTCCTTGGCATCCGTGCCCATTGTCTGGGCCGTCGAGGAACCACTCTGGCCCCAGGCGAGGCTGGTGCAGGCCAGCACCCCCCACAGGGGCTTCAACCACTTAGACCGCACCATGAGCAGGTCTCCTTTCCACGCACAGGCCCAATTGACCGAGCTTACCTTGTCGGCCTTCTTCCACTTCTATCGGCTATACGGGGGGTGTGGATGAAACGGATAATGCCAATTGCATGGAAAAAGCGCGGGAAAGGAGTTGAATTGAGGCGTGGTCTCACCAACCCCAAGCGCAAGCGCGGGGTTTGGGGTAAAAAAGACCCCCGCGCTTGCGCTTGGGGCTGGTGAGTCAACGTGGGGAAGACGGAAAAGGCTCACGTCACCGCCGCCGCGACCTGAAGTTCGTAGGTCCGCCCCTTGGCCGACCCGTTGCGATCGAGCAACGACAGCTGATAGAGTTGCTCACCGGTTGGCGTAGGATATTTACCGGTCAGGCACGCACGGCAGAGGTGGCTCGAATCGAGGCCGATGCAGTGCGCGACGGCTTCGAGCGGAAGGTAAAACAGGCTGTCCGCCCCCAGCTCGCGGGCCATCGCGTCTTGCTCGGCGACGGTGATGCGGCTGCCGTCCATGAAGCGCGGCGCGAACAACTCGCGGACCGTCGACATATCGACGCCATAGAAACAAGGCGCGATGATCGGCGGACAGGCGACGCGGACGTGAATCTCTTTGGCGTGGCCGCGCGAGCGCAGGTCTTTCAAGAGAGCCTTCATCGTCGTGCTGCGAACGATCGTATCTTCGATCAGCAGGACGCGCTTGCCTTCCAGGACCTCGCGCAGCGGCGTGTATTTCCGTTGGACGCGCTCGGCCCGGTTTTGGCCCTCGATGAATGTGCGGCCAATGTAGCGATTGCGCATCAGCCCCTCGACCGAGGGCAGGCCCAATTCATATGCCATCGCGTCGGCGGCAGCTTTGCCCGTGTCGGGAACTGGTACGACGACTGTGTCGCGGTCGATGGGCACACGGCCGAGGAGTCGCTCTTGCCGCGCCAGCTCGCGGCCAAGGGCGGCGCGCGACAAGTAGACGCTGCGCTCGTCGAGCGTGCTGGCCACATTGGCGAAATAGATCCACTCGAAGAAACAATGCGACGGCGTTTGCTTCGGGGCGAAGCGGTCGTGACGCATGATGCCGTCCTGAATGACGATCAGCTCACCGGGAGCCATCGAATGGACCTCGGTAAAGCCGAGGTTGAGCAGTGGCACGCTCTCGCTGGCGGCGGCAAACAGATCGCCATCGTGCGCCCAACAGAGGGGATGGAAGCCATTCGGGTCACGCAGAATGACCATGTCGCCCATGGCATTCAAAAAGACGAGGTTATACGCTCCGTCGAACTTACGGCTCAGGCTGCGGAACACCTCGACGAGATCAGGGGGTTCGTCGCCGCACTGGCTCAGCTCGTGGCTGAGGTAGTGCATGATGATTTCGGTGTCGATGTTGCGGGTGAGGTGATATTCGGTTTGCGAAAGGAGCTGATCGCGGAGTTCGGTGAAGTTGGCGAGCTGGCCATTGAAGGCGAAAGCAAACCACTTCCACTTACAGCCATGATGCCGCTCGAACGGCTGCGCGTAGCTTTTGTCATCGGTGCCACAAGTGGCGTAGCGGACATGGCCGATCGCGGCCTGACCGGCGAATTCCTGCATGATCGAGGTATATTTCGCCTTATGATTCATGCGAAAGGCTTCGAGGACGGTGCCGATCTGCTTGTAGGTATCGACCAGCTTTTCGCGTTCCGGATTGAAGGTGGCCATGCCGGCCGCGAGCTGACCGCGGTTTTGCAGATCGAGCAGCATTCCTGGCATGAGCCGCGAGATTTCTTTGGCGCCGGCTTTCGGCGCGAGCAGCGACGGAGTGCCTGAGGCAAGACGACAGAGGGCGGCAATCCCGCATTCGTGATGCAACTCGTCCATGCGGCATAGACCCCGAGGAGAGGAATGGGTCAAACGTTTGTAAGCGGAGCGAGACGGTCGATAGGTATTATAGAAACAGCTCACCACCCTCACAAGAATGGGGCTCACAATTCGTCTAATCGCGAGTTGCCAAGCGAGCGTCCAGTCTCTGCGACCGGTATTGCCTTCCTTTCCATCCGACGGGGCGGCCCATTAGTTTGCAGCTGAGAGCGTACCATTGAATGGCGAGGAGAATGAGTACGCCGAGCGGATGCAGCAGTGCGCCAACTGCCGATTGCCGGAATAACGCTATCCCTTTTATCCTCGGATAATAGAGCAGTACCGTGGCAATGGCGGACAAGGCGCAGGCCCACGGATTGCCCTCAATAACTGCGAAAAGAAGTGTTAGCACCGGCATCACTTGACCGCCGAGCAATAGTATCGTGAACGGCAGAATCAGCGCCGGCTGTGCCATTCCCTCGGTCGCGTTTTTGGACAAGCCGCGCCAAAGTTCGCCGAACCCGCGATACATACGGCAGCGCGCGAGGTCGGTTGCGTCGCAGAGGTCGGTCATCAAGCCCGCCGCACGATAGGCATGGGGCAACTTCAGACCATCGTGCAATGAAGACGAAATAGCGACGTGGCCGCCGGCTTTTTCGTAAGCGTCGCGCCGCGTCAGGAACAGTTGACCGCAGCCAGCGGCGTACGCCGGTTCGACGCTGCGGCGCATCCGACTGATGGGCAGGAAGCCAAGCAAGATGAAGTGAATGAGCGGCAGCACCATTTTCTCGATCAGTGTGCCAGTTTCCTCATGGGGAATTCCGCTCACCAGCGCGGCCTGCGATTGTTCGAGAAAACCAACCAGGCGGGCGGCGCCGTCCGGCGCGAGTTGAGCGTCGGCGTCGAGAAACAGCAGTAAATCGTGGCGCGCCGATTGGGCCAAGACGTGGCAAGCGTGCTGCTTGCCACACCAACCGAGCGGCAACTGCGGCGCTGACAGCAGTCGCAGCCGGCGATCCCGCGCCGCCAGCGCGCCGACCAATTCGGCCGTCGCGTCGTCGGAATTGTCGTCAAGGACGATCACCTCTACCTCGATTCCCTGACTTGCCAGGGCAGCCTCGACCGTAGCGACGATGACACGCTCCTCGTTGCGCGCTGGGATCAAAATCGACACCTTGGGGCGCGGCTCACCGTTTACGATTGGAGGCACCAGCGCCGCGCGCGGTAAAGACGCAGATTCGCACGGAATAACAGCGTCGGCACCAGCGCGAGAAATAGGCCGACGAGGGAAAAAATCACGAGCGACATCAAACCTCCTCCGCCACCAGCCCGGCGTTTTCATGAGCGGGTCCGTGGCCGGGGTCGGTACTCCGACCCCGGTTTGGCCAGATGGCACGATCAGCTCAAGAGGTCGTGGCCGGGGTCGGTACTCCGACCCCGGACCCTGGTGAGGCCTTAATAAATTCGAGGAACCGGGGTCGGATTACCGACCCCGGCCACGGACCTTTCACGGAGCGAAACGGGACAATTATTTACGCGCAGCGACAAACTCGGCGTTCTCATGAGCAGGCTGGAAGGATTTCCCCACCGCCCATGCTCGAAGCCGTCGCCAACCGTCATAAACACCGCCGATGCCGACTCTACCACCTATAAGGACCTCAAAATGCTCCGATGAACGCAATTGGGCTGCCTTAGCCAAGGCATCCTGGGTCTCGGCCAGTCGATCGCGTAGCAAGTCGGTCCATTCCCGTACGGATCGAGCGGATCCTGTGCCGATCGCGATTGGATCGCCGAAACGAGCGAGGGCTTCGGGATAACGCTCGTTCCAAAAGGGATACTCCAAGGCGAGCGGCAGAATGGTGCCGCCGTCGAGGTGTCGCAAGAGATGGCCCGCGCCGCTTGAACGGCCAACGGTCGCTGGCGCGGGTCCGTGAATTTGCCCTGGCAAGTGATCCAGAGAGCGGTGTTGGGATGAGCGCATATTGCCCGTGAGACACGCAGGAATTGGCGCGCCCCTGCCAGCGTGCCCGGCTCAATGCCGAAGGCGCCGAGCTTGGCGAAAAAACGGTATTTGGCGAGGGCCAGCGCGTCGATGGGGACAAACGACATCCTGTTCGGGAACAATTGGGTCAAGACGAGGCCAAAGAGCGGATCCCACCATGAAGGATGATTCAATACGACGATGAGCGGACCTTGACCTGGATCAACCGGACGCGAACCACGCGCGAGCCTGACGGCATGGAAGTTTTTGCGTAGAAATCGACGCGTGTACCAGAGGAACCAGCGAAGCCAGAAGGCGGAGCGCTGGGGGAGGTTGGAGGGGGTCATTTGGTTGGGTTCTCACAGGAAAAACGTCACGAGCCCGTCGCATGTGTGCCATGCTTTGGTACTCCAAAGCATGGCACACATGCGTTCTCACATGGGCGCCCGTCGCTTGCGCTCCGGGCTCGTCACGTTGCGCTACCGACAAGCGTTTCTCGTCGGCGCTGCCTACCGTTTTGAACCACCCGATCCTTATCCAGCGCATCGGCCGCGATCCAACCGGACATCAAAACCATCGGCATTCCGGGCCCTGGGTGAGCCGAGCCGCCGGCTAAATACAGGCCCTTCACATCCGGACTTCGATTGGCCGGCTTGAACGCGCCAAACATCCGGCCGTGGCTTGCCAGGCCATAGATGGCGCCGTCCAAGACACGATAGCGATCGCGAATGTCTTCTGGCGTCAGATGACGCTCGAAGCGAATACGGCTTTCTAGATCGGTTAGCCCTGCCGTGTCCGCGAGCTTGCCGAGAATGGTCTTGCGATACTCAGGGAACATACTCTTCCAGTTTTGGCCTGGTCGTAGATACGGTGTGTGAACGAGTACATAAAGCGCCTCGCCCCCCTTAGGCGCAACTCCAGGTTCCGTGCGAGCAGGGGCACAAACATAACAGGTCGGATCAGCCGCCGGCTCGCCACGGCGATAAATGGAGTCAAACTCTTCGTGAGCATCGCGTGAGAAGACGAAATTATGATGTTGGAGATGGTCATAGGCGCGATCAAGGCCAAGGTACAGGACCACGCCCGAGCAGGCCGATTCGTATTGTCGTCGCCGCGCGAAGCGCTCAGCGGCTCTACTGCTCGAGATGAGATGCCGATGTGTGAGCACGGCATCGGCGTTGGAAACGATCGCGGCAAACTCCAGTTTTTCGCCAGCGTCGGTTTCGAGTCCGGTCGCTCGACCGCCGGCGTCGACCAAGATCCGGCGCACGCCGACACCAGTTCGGAATTCGACTCCCAGCGAGGTCGCTAGCTTGGTGAGTGCTCGCGGAATAGCTGCGGTGCCGCCTTTGGGATACCAGACTCCTTCACCTGTCTGCATCGAAGCGATGCCGCACAAAACGGCGGGCGCCGCATCGGGAGCCGATCCGACATATTGCGTAAAGTGATCGAGCATCTGAGCGACACGTTCATCGGGTACGTGTGCGCGAACACATTCGGAAACGGTTTTCCCCATGCGCATCTTGAGGACGTCGCCCAGCATCCCCGGCTGAAACATATTCGCCAGGTTTACCATGTCCCCCAGTCCGCCGATGGAGTGCCAGAAGAAAAAGCGCTCCGAAATGTTATGTAAGCGCTGCGCGAATGATTGAAACTCGCGATATCCCTGCGACGAGCCGCTGCGCGGAGCGAACTTCTCAATCGTCGTTGCCATCGCTTCGGTATCTGCTTCGAGATCGAGCGTGGAGCCGTCGGCGAAAAAGGAGCGCCATTGCGGATCGAGCCGAATCAAGGGCAGGTCCACTTCCAGAGCAGCGCCCCGCCTCAGCGAAGATGCGGCGCAGGACCGATGGGACCGTGAGAATCGTCGGCCCCATGTCGAAACGGAAGCCCTCCTCTTCGAGCACTGCCGCCTTGCCGCCAAGCCAGGGGCTCTTTTCGAGCAGAGTGACGGCATAGCCGCGCGCTGCGAGAGTACAGGCCGCCGCGAGGCCGCCGAGGCCGCCACCGACGATGCCAACCCGGCCGAGACGGGGGCGATTCATGAACAAAGTCTCCTCAATAAGTCAGTGGGATAATTTATGGAACTCAGCGTTCATGCCGGGATCGAGGTTCAACCCCCTGGCAAGCCGGGGGCTGTCCAAAGGCATGCCATAATCCTGCAGTAACAAGCGAGAGGTAATGCGCGCTGACTCGTAGATCACGGGCAAGCCGCTACCTGGATGCGTGCCGCCGCCCACGAGGTAGACGCCTTCGAGATCCTCGAAGCGATTGCGTGGGCGGCGGTGCAACATTTGGCCGAGATTGTGAGCCAAGTTGAAGGTAGCGCCTTTATGGATCTCGTAACTCTGATCCCAGTCGGCCGGCGTGACGCGATGCTCAAAGCGAATGCGCTTCTCCACATCCGTGAGGCCGATCTTGGCGAGCTGTTTCAATGCCAAGTCTCGATAGCGAGGTGCTTCCCTGCGCCAATCGACGTTCGGATGCTGATGGGTCACGGGCACCAACACGTAGAGCGTGCTCATTCCCGGCGGCGCGAGTGACGAATCGGTGACGCAGGCGTTTTGCACGTAAAAAGACGGGTCTTCGGATAGAGTATGCCGCGTTTCGATGTCGGCGAGATTGCCCGCGTAGTCGGCCGACATGTAAATGGTGTGATGCGCCAAGTCGTCGTAGCTACCGTCAATGCCGAGATAGAGCATGAAGGTCGAGCAGGAGAATTTCTTCTTGGCGATCTTGCGATCGGTCCAACGGCGGCGAAGATTGTCCGGCACCAGCCGGGTCATGGCGCGAGCGAAGTCGGCATTGATAACGAGGGCATCAGCGTAATGCTCGCCGCTGTTCGTGCGCACGCCGACAGCCTTGCGGCCTTCGAAGAGAATGCCTTCGACATCTTCATTGAGGTTGATGGTCACACCCAATTCGCCGGCCACGCGGGCCATCGCTTCGCTCACCGCGCCGCAACCGCCGACCGGATGCCAAACGCCATGTTCATATTCAAGGAACGACAAAATCGAAAACAAGCTCGGACAATTGAACGGCGACATCCCGAGATATTTCGATTGAAACGAAAAAGCCAGCCGCACGCGCGGGTCGCGGAAATAACGCCCCAGCTCATCGTCGAGCGAGTTCCAGGGTCGCAGGAGCGGCAACAGTTTCAGAATGGGCCAACGCAAGACGTCGCGCCAGGAATGAAATGGCGATTCGAGACAGGGACGAAACCGAGCGAGTTTGTCGCGATTGTCGTCGAGGAACCGTTGAAAGTTGGCGGCATCGTTTGGACTAATGGCGGCGATGGCTCGTTCCATCATCGCCACGTTGGGGGTCGCCTGCAACTCGCCGCCCGAGCCGAAGATAAGATGATATTGTGGATCGAGCCGGATCAGCTCTACTTCTTGATGGAGGTTGCGGCCGACACTGGCGAAAATCTCTTCGAGCACGCGCGGATAGAGAAAAAAGGTCGGCCCGAGATCGAAACGAAAGCCATCGCGCTCCAAGGTAGAGGTCCTGCCGCCGACCTGGCCGCGCCGCTCCAAAATAGTGACATCGGCACCAGCGTGTGCGAGCAGCATCGCCGACGCTAGACCGCCGGGACCCGCGCCGATCACCAATACCTTTGTTGCCATAAAGACTTCGCCTACTTCTGAGTACAGCGCAGGGGTTCCTTACGCTGCATCAGTAATAGGTCGAAGGGATCGTCAAGTTCCAATCGGCGGGTCGCAATCTCATTTCACCTTGCACTTTTCTTGTCTTTTTTTCGTGACAGCAAACTATTGGTCACATCGGCTAATGACCTCGTATTGAACACATCGTCGCGTGTCAGCCAGGCTCTGCGGGCGACGTCGACGCCATAGGGATAGAGGCCCAGGTTCTCCGTGCTATGCGCATCTGGGTTGATGACGATGGGAATGCCGAGGGCCCGCGCTCGTTTGCAATGGAGCCAATCGAGTTCGAGGCGTTTGGGTTGGGCGTTGATTTCGATCATGGTGCCGGTTTCGGCGCAGGCTTGCATGACGGCTTCGAGATCGACCTGGTAGCCGTCGCGTTGCAATAGCAGCCGGCCCGTGGCATGGCCGAGCATCGTCACGGCTGGATGGCGCACGGCGCGAATGATGCGCGCGGTCATATCCTCGCGCGATTGGGCGAAGGCGACATGGACGCTGGCGACGACATAATCGAAGGTCGCCAATGTCTCATCATCGAAGTCGAGACGGCCATCGGGAAGGATGTCGCATTCGGTGCCTTTGAAGATGTGAAAGCCTTTGTACCTCTTATTCAGCTTGTCAATTTCTACATGTTGTTTGCGGACGCGACCGGGAGTGAGGCCATTGGCGACGGCGAGCGACTGGGAGTGATCGCCGATACCGAGGTACTTCAGGCCCAAGGCGCGGGCGGCATCGGCCATCGCTTCGAGGCTGTCGCCGCCGTCGCTCTCGGTCGTATGGTTGTGGAAGACGCCCTGGATGTCGGCAACCTCGACGAGCGTTGGCACCTTGTTAGCGGCGGCCAATTCGACTTCGCCGGTGTCCTCACGCATCTCGGGAGGTAGGTAAGACATGCCGAGGGCGGCGTAGAGATCCTGTTCATTTTTGCAGGCGACGGCCTTCTTCTCACCAGCGAGAGCATATTCATTGAGCCGCAATCCCTTGGCGATCGCGCGGCTGCGCAAGGCAATGTTGTGTTCCTTGCTACCCGTGAAATACATCAAGGCGAAAGGAAATTCCTTGTCGGTGACGACGCGGAGGTCGGCGTTCATGACGACGCGGCGTTCGCCCTCCCCGCCATTGCTGACCGTGACGCTCGACTTGGTCGGCCCATGAGCGACGACCTGAACGACCTGGGGTAGAGTGACGAAATGTTGCATGATCGGCGCGGCGTCGTCGGAGCTCGACGAGAAGGTCGATGTCCTTGATCGTCTCGCGGCGGCGCCGCAGGCTGCCACAGAGTTCCATGCGAATGATGCCGGGTGCGGCCTTGAGGCCATCCATCAATGCTTGGGCAAGCGCTTCGGCGCGATCGATCCGCACGCGATCGCCCACCTGATCGAGGAAGGCGATGCCTTCGAGAATCTTTTGCTGTGTCTTCGCTCCGAATCCTTTGAGCGAGGCAACTGTTCCCGCTTCGCACGCGGCTTTCAGTTTGGCGAGGTCATCGATCTTGAGCAGATCGAATAGCGACTTGACCTTCTTCGGCCCAAGACCGGGAATGCGCAGCAAGTCAAAAAGACCGGCAGGTGTTTTGCTACGCAGATCGTCGTGATAGGGGAGGGAACCAGTGGTGACGAGGGTCGTGATTTTTTCGCGCAGAGCCTCACCGATACCGCGAACCTCGTCGAGCTTGCCGTCGCGGATCAGCTCGGCGACATTGACGTCCAGCTGTTCGATGGCGCGAGCGCCGTTGTGATAAGCGTTGGAGCGAAAGGTACTCTCCCCCTGCAATTCGAGCAGGGTGCCGATCTCCGTGAGAACAGCGGCGACATGTTCATTGGTCATGCGAACAACCCGATAGGAAAGAGCGTATCCGACCCGCTCTGAGAATACCGGGTTGGGGCGATGTGATGCAAGGGAGGGCGTAGGACCCTAGCCGGCGGCGACGACTTTTTGAAAGTCTTCGAGTGATGCGGCGGCCACAGCGGATTCAAACCACCGCTGAGCGCGAGTAAGGTCTTTGTTTGCGAGAATTAAAGTGGACAGGTCGGCAGAAGGATGCTGTTTGAATTTTAACCGAAGCAGATCCAAAATCGATTCGGCCTTACCTTCGACTCTTCCTTCAGCTCTTCCCTCGGCAGCGCCTTCCGCCTTCCATTCAAGGACTGTTTGAGACTCAATCATATTCCATCCTTTCAAAAGGACTTTCCATGGTTCCGCCCGCTTCGACGCCTCCGCCAAGACTTGAGCGCATGCACCATAATCGCTTCGTCGTTTGCTGTTCGGTTCGGCGAGGGCGAGTTCCTTCCATCGCTCTAATATATCTGATTCGTCACCACCTTGCATCAGAGCTACCCAGGGCAAAATTGCTCGAGAGATTCGGCCTTCGGCTATACCCTTGAGTGTCGCCGCGGCGTCCTTGTCCGCCATGTTCCACTCGATGACATCGATCGCCGTGAGCATCGGCCCAGCTCTCATTTCGCGACTGGTGCGGCCGCGGCCGGTCAGATTTACCACTACGGCTCCTACCTCATATCGATCACCCGGTGGCCCCGGCGGGCGCTCTTCGCGCCATAAACGTCCGAGATATTCAAGTAACCGACCAAACATCTCTGGGTCTGGAGCAACTTGAAATTCAATCGGCACCGCCCACCAAGGGCCGACGTCGCCAACGACCAGCTCGGCGACAATATCCGAAGTGCGATCCGTCACTCCAGGTAGATTCGTCGTGCGCGTGTCGAGCCAGTCGTGCAAGGTCAGACCGGTGGCATCGCCAAGCAGCCAGGCGAGGAAGCCGGCGCTGTCCAACTTCGCGGCAAAGCGACTGATTTGATCGAAGGGGTTCATACCGAAAATTGTAAGAAGGCTGAAAGAGGGGAGCAGCTCGCGATGAGCGCTCCCCCTCACAATTCAGCGGTACCGAATTACGCAGCCACGTTCATCTGAGCCTGACGCGAAGGGTGGAGCATCACTTCCAGTGCCGTGACGAGACGGTCGGGCCCGCGTCCGTCGACCAGTTTTCGGCCACAGCGCGACATCGCCTGGCGCTGCAAAGGATCGCCAAGGATGTCCGCAACAGCCTGGCGGAAGGTGGACGCCGACACATTTTCATGCCAGCCAAGGCAGGTCGCCGCTCCTTCATCCTCCAGCCGTTGAGCCGTTGGCCAGTGGGCTTCAGACTGGACAATCATGAGCTGTGGCACGCCGACGCAGGCGAGTTCGAGTGACCAGGCGTTGCCCGCCGTGACGGCGAAGTGACAGCGAGCGACGCGCAGCGGGACGTCGGCCGTCTCAGACACTACTTCGAGCCGATCCGGACAGGTAGCCGCTAGCTCCTGCAGCGCGGGCAGGTCGGGATGATAGGGTCGCACCGCGATGTCAACTCGTCCCACCTTGGGGCAGTTTAGAAGCATCTTCGCCATTACCGCGGCTTGTTGATGCGGATCATGATCGCCGAGTGCGACCAAAGCCCGAAATGGCTGAGCTGGTTCTTGGGACCGAATCGGTCGGATGCGGCGAATCTCCGGGCGAACGATCGCATACCGAGCGCCAAGGAGAAGTTGTGTGCCGCGAGCGAACTCGTAGGAGTCCTTGCTCGGGCCAAGCAGAGGATTGATGACGAGCCGCGAAGGGAAAGGCACAGTCGCCATGTTGTCGAGGGAGACCACCAGAACGCCGGTGTTTCTCAAAGTCTGAAGGTACTCGGCTTGGACGTCCGGGCTATCGACGATAACGGCGGCGGGCTTGAGGCGACGGATCTCGCGGAGCGTTTCCCTGAGATCGTCCTCCGAACCTGCCGGTCCGTCGGCGGCAAGCCAGTCGTTGCCGCTGCGTTTGACCATGAGCCCAAGCGAGCCGGGCTCGAATTGCGACAAGAAATAAGCCGGCCTACGCCTGCGCTGTAAAGCCGCGGCGTAAGTGAGGCAGCGAGACAGATGTTCCCAGCCGATGCGCGGGGAGGCATCGACCCGAAATAATACGGGAGCGCGGTTCATTTTCTCTGTTCCGTGAGAGAATGGTCCTATCGTCCATGACAGGGTCGAACCGAGATGTGCATTGGGGTGGTCTACGGGTTGGCAGGCAGGTTCGAGGCATCATCGCTTGGAGGACTTCCTGTACCCCAAGTATCTTGATGACTCGTCTACCGCCACCAGATCAGCCGGTGCGGCGCGCCGCCTTCTTGAGCTGCAGGTACAGCTTTCGAGCACGGCTGGCGTCGCAAGGGAAATCGATGTCAACGCGATGATGATCCTGGCTGAGATGAAAGGCTAGCTCCCATTTCTTGTGCAAGGCGCAAAGGACATCCGCAAGGTAGCCCTCCGCGCCGTGCCTCCAGATGTAGTTTTCCATGGAGTCGAAAAACTGGGTGCTGCCTTCTGCGCTGAAGCGGACCGCGCCGGTGAATTCACCGAGAACGGGGCCCTCCAGCATTGTCTTCGACATGGTGCGAAGCTTGCCGTTCTTGCTCAGAAAAACCTTCATGTCTTCGTCGTCGCAGACCTTGAGTTCGACATCCACAAGGACGTCGGCCTCGGGCTGATCGGCGAGGAAGGCCTGAAAGCGCTCGAGCGAGAAGTAGTGATCGCCCACGGTGAAGACGAACGGCTTACCCTCGAAGTAAGGGCGGGCCGTCCACAGGCTGCCTAGGATGCCGTACTGTTCGAAGAAGGGATTGAAAAGGCACAGGGCTCTTGTGCCACAGCCGATGCGAACGGCAGGAGCGTCGTA
This sequence comes from uncultured Planctomycetaceae bacterium, assembly GCA_963790585.1. Taxonomy (GTDB): domain Bacteria; phylum Planctomycetota; class Planctomycetia; order Gemmatales; family Gemmataceae; genus CAWBOY01. The sequence continues at coordinate 692,196 of CAWBOY010000006.1, read as the reverse complement.
GCCGACGACCACGGTAGTCGGCGTGATGCCGGTCTGTTCGAAGCTATCAAGGATCGTTTGGAGAACGGTAGCTCCGCCAAGGTCGAGGAGCACCTTGTTGCGCTTCTCGCCGAGATCTTGGAGCCGCGAACTGAGACCTGCCGCCGCGATGAGACCATGATACATTCCGTTCCTCTTCTCCGCCGCCGGCTTGACCGCGAGTGCGGCGATGCGAGAGTTCCGAGGACTCGCATCAGGCCGGCATCACCTCTCCCTTAGGAGAGGCAGCCTGGTTTTCTCTGTCCCGCCGACGGTTCCGTCGTCAGCGAGAAGGATCTTACTCCAGCGATCCGTCACGGGAAAAGAGCAATAAATCATGATCCGCGCACATTCTAACTGACCTGTTTTTTATGAGGCCGAGTCAGTTACGATAGGGTTGCTTGCGTGGCTGGCGCCTTGTCCGCAACCGCGCACAGACACCTAATCCATACCAATCGATCACCACCTATCCGCACAATGTTCCGCGCGGAACCTTGGTTACCCATCTTAATGTTCCGCGCGGAACATTGGCTTCGCCTCGATCGAATGTTCCGCGCGGAACATCGGCTTCGCCTCGATCGAATGTTCCGCGCGGAACATTGGCTTCGCCTCGATCGAATGTTCCGCGCGGAACATTGGCTTCGCCTCGATCGAATGTTCCGCGCGGAACATTGGCTTCGCCTCGATCGAATGTTCCGCGCGGAACATTGGCTTCGCCTCGATCGAATGTTCCGCGCGAACATTGGTTACCTATCTTAATGTTCCGCGCGGAACATTGGCTTCGTTTCGATCGAACGTTCCGCGCGGAACATTGATTACCCATCTTAATGTTCCGCGCGGAACATTGGCTTCGTCTCGCTCGAATGTTCCGCGCGGAACATTGATTACCCATCTTAATGTTCCGCGCGGAACATTGAGCGTTTGCCAACGACCTTGTCCGCTCACACACAACACGAGTAGAATGCCGCAGCACGCCGATGGATCGGTGTTGCACGCATGGAATGGAGGAGACTCACATGTCGACCGAGAAGAAGTCACGCCTGGGCCGAGGACTCGACGCCCTCATCGGCGGTTCCGAACCGGACGAGCAAGCATGCAAGACCGATGGCGGACGTCGCCATTGAGGTCATCGAAAATAATCCGAATCAACCCCGCAAGTCGTTCGACGACGACGAGCTACACGCCCTCAGTCAGAGCATCCGGAGTCATGGCGTGTTGCAACCGCTGGTGGTGTCGCCAGATCGGCGAACGGTTCCAGCTCGTGGCCGGCGAGCGCCGACTGCGTGCCGCGCGCAGCATCGGGCTGCAACAGGTGCCGGTGCGCATCGTCGATTTCAACGATCAAGAATTGGTCGAAGCCGCTCTCATCGAGAATATCCAACGCTCCGACCTCAACGCGATCGAAAAGGCCTATGGCTTCAAGGACTACCTCGACCGCTTCCAGATGACGCATGACCAGCTGGCCAACCGCCTTGGTTTGGCTCGATCGACCATTACAAACCTCGTTTCCATCCTGGAGCTGCCGCCCGAAATCCAAGACGCCATTCGCGTCGGCCAACTGAACACCGGCCACGCCAAGCTCCTGCGGGGCATCCCAGACCGTGAACGGCAGATCACACTGTCGCGCGAGATCATCTCCCGCGGCATGTCCGTTCACGCGACCGAGGCCTACCTCAAACAGACGGCGATCATTGGCGACAAGCCCGAGCCAGCCGAAAAACCGGCACCCGCCACCCGTCGAAAAGACGGCCCATGTCCAGGGCGTCGAGGACGAGTTCGCCAGCGACTCAGTCTGAAAGTCGAGATCAAGGTCAGGGGCAAGGAGAAGGGCCAGATCGTCCTGGCGTTCGAGTCGAACGACGATTTCGAGCGGCTGCTCGAAGTCTTGCGCCGCTGAGCCGCCTGCGCTCCTGGACCGAGATCGTCGATCCTGCTATCCTCAAGGTGAGTGAAATCGCCCGGCCCGTCCAGCTCCCGAGAGGAAGCGATCGCTTTGAAAACTTACTGGATCGGATGCTTCTGCCTCTTGCTTCTGTCTGGTTGCGGCTCTTCTGAGTGGAAGGAATTCACTTCCTCCGAGGGCCGCTTCAAGATTCAATTCCCCGGCACTCCGAAAGAGACCAAGACCGCCACCCCGCAAGGCGAACTCAAATCGTTTCAACTCACCAACGCCGGCAGCATCTTCGCGGTCGAATGGATCGACCTCGCCCCCAAGGCGGGCGAGGACGAAGCCGCCATCGATCAGCGCCTGCGAACCCTGCGCATTGAATGCCTGACCGAGCTGAACGCCCAGCTCATCAAGGACCGCCCCATCAAGCTCGACGACAAATACCCCGGCCGCGAATTCACCGCCGACGTCCCCGCGAAAGCAAACCTCATGCAGGCACGCTTTTTCCTGGTCGATGGCCGCCTCTATCGCGTGATCACGCTTATCGCCAAGAGCGGGGAGGAGACGCCGGAAGTGAGCAAGTTCTTGGATTCATTTCGGGTGGAGACCAAGCCCGGCAATTGATTGCCGCGGATCTTTTGAACGTACTCATTTCGACCGACAGTCCATGAGATTTTCGTCTTTCGCGAAGCGGAAGAACGCTTTTACGCGAGGCTCAAGACGACACTTACTCACACGCAGCGGATTACTCTTCACCAAGACTTCACCTTCCCACGCGGACTGCCCCATATCTCGATAGCGAGCCAATCCACCGGATTACTGTGACAGAAAAATGGATGTGCGATCGCGAAGCTTAAAGAACTGGCTGTCGACGGCCGCCAAGCCCGCCTTCGTGGCCTATGCCATCGCGGCGGCGTTTTCCACTTACTTCTGCATGTATGCCTTCCGCAAGGCGTTCGCCGCCGCTCGCTTTGAAGGTCAGCACTTCCTCGGCAGCGAGGTTGCTCTCAAGACGGCTTTCGTGGTCAGCCAGATTCTTGGTTACACGCTGTCCAAATACATCGGTATCAAAGTCTGCCCCGAGGTACGCCCCGGACGTCGCGCGGGGATGCTGGTGTTCCTGATTCTCTGCGCTGAGGCTTCGCTCGTTCTGTTCGCTTTTCTACCTCCCGACCTCAAGGTCGCGGCGATCTTTTGCAATGGCTTGCCGCTCGGAATGGTCTGGGGTCTGGTCGTTTGGTACCTCGAAGGGCGGTTGACGAGCGAGCTTTTGTTGGCGGGGTTGGCCTGCTCTTACATCGTTTCCAGTGGTGCCGTCAAGGATGTGGGCGGCTACTTGATGACCGCTCATGGCGTGGGCGAAAGCGCAATGCCGATGGTCGTCGGCCTGTTGTTCCTACCGGTGTTTCTACTTTCTGTTTGGCTTCTCAGCCATCTGCCGCCGCCAACGGACGCCGATCGAGCGGCTCGGCACAAACGAGAGACCATGAACGGGGCCGACCGGCTGGCGTTTTTCAAAGCGCTTTTCCTTGGCCTCGTGCTCTTGTTAGCCGCGCTTGTTGAGCACCGCGTTCCGCGATTTTCGTGACAACTACGGCGTCGAGCTATACGGCGCGCTTGGCTACCGGGACGACGCGACGTTGTTCACGCGCACGGAGATCCCGGTGGCGCTCGGCGTGATGACCACGCTCGCCATGTTGAGCCTGATCCGCGACAATCGGGCGGGAGTGGTCGGCGCCCATCTCTTGATGATGAGCGGCTTCGCTCTCATGACGGTGTCTACTTTGCTTCTCGATCTGGGTGCGCTGAGCGGCCTCGCCTGGATGATTCTCGTTGGCCTTGGTTCCTATATGGCCTATGTGCCGCACGATTCCGTAGTCTTCGATCGAATCATTGCCTCGACCCGCGTCCAGGGTACGGCCGTGTTCGCGATTTATCTCGCGGATGCCATCGGCTACACAGGATCGATCGGCCTCCCCTTGGTGAAGGACCTGATCTTCCCGGCGATCGACCGGCTCGCCTTTTTCCGCGTGTTCACCTATCTCGTCTCGCTCGCAGGCATTGGAATCCTGGCCGTCAGCTGCGTTTACTTCTACAGAAAACACCAGGAACCTCTGAGGATCGAGATGTCTGGGGCGAATCCGGTCGACTACCTCCTGCGACTCTTCAAGGAACGCGGCGATGCCGCCTACCTCGGTGAGCCCGTCAGCCAAACGGAGCATGCGCTACAAGCGGCCTGGGCCGCCGAGCAAGCTGGCGCCAGCGGTTCGCTGATCGCGGCCGCGCTCCTGCACGATGTCGGCCATTTGCTGCATGACCTACCCGAAGACTGCGCCCTCGCAGGCATTGACGATGCACATGAGGCCCGAGGCGCGACATGGCTTGCGCAGCATTTCCATCCCGACGTGACCGTACCGGTCCGTCTCCATGTCCCCGCCAAGCGCTTTCTCTGCGCGACCGATCCGACCTATGCCGGGTTGCTCTCCGAGGCATCGGTGCGCAGCCTGCAGCTTCAGGGCGGGCCGTTTACGCCGGACGAGTCAGCGCGGTTCCACGACAATCCCCATGCCGTGGCGGCGGTGGCGCTAAGGCGTTTCGACGATCAGGCCAAGGTTCCCGGATTGCCTACTCCCGACCTGGAACATTTTCGACCCTTTCTGGAGGCCGCCCGTGCAGCATGCGGAGCTGAGAATTCGCCTGGTCATCTTTGATTGGGCTGGCACCACCATCGATCACGGCAGCCTGGCCCCATTGGCTCCTTTCCTCCGCGCCTTCGCGGAAAAAGGGGTCGAGATCAGCCCGGACGAAGCGCGTGGCCCAATGGGCCTGCACAAGAAAGACCACATCCGCGCGCTGCTGCAGCTACCTGCCGTGGCGCAGGCTGGCGCAAGCGGCATGGCCAATACGCTGGCGAACAGGAGATCGAAGCTTTGTACAGTCGTTTTGTTCCTCTCCAATTGGAGGTGATCGACGCCTTCACCCGTCTGGTCCCTGGCTTGCTGGACTGTGTTCGAGAACTGAGGAAAGACGAAGTGGGTATCGGCGCCACTACTGGATACTTTCGCGCTGCGGCGGAGCGAGTCTACAAGGCGGCGACCATCCAAGGATATACGCCCGATTGCTGCTTCTGCGCTGAAGACGTGCCCGTGGGTAGGCCTGCACCCTGGATGGTCTTTCGAATCATGGAGGCTTTGGGTGTGTATCCTCCGTCCACCGTGGTCAAAGTTGGAGACACAGTTCCCGACATTGGCGAAGGGCGCGCCCCCGCGCCTGGAGTGTCGGGGTAGTGCGAACCAGTAGTGACGTCGGCTGCAGTGAGGAAGAGTGGGATGCGCTGCCGCTCCCGGAGCGAACCAGAAGATTGAGGGCCTGTCGAGAGAAGTTGCTGGCCGCAGGCGCTCACGCCGTCGTGGAAACACTGGCCGAGCTACCTGCCGTCCTGACCGACTTCCACACACGACTCCGACGCGGCGATAGGCCATGAGCGGAAAAAGAACGCATCCAATGCAGTCCACCTGGGATCTCATCGTCGTAGGCGCCGGCATTCTTGGCACATCACATGCCTACTATGCAGCCAAGCGCGGTTGGCGCGTGCTTTTGTTGGAACGCGGCGACTGGCCCGGCGAGGCGTCGGCGCGCAACTTTGGAACGCTGATGGCTGGTTCGCTAACGGGTGAATGGCAGCGACGCGGCATGGAGAGCATCGCCTATTACCGTGAACTTGCGCCCCTCGCTGGGTTCGAGTTCTACCCCTCAGGATCCCTTTACCAAGTGACGACGCCAGTCGAGGCCGCCATTGTCGAAGAGTTCGCCCAACTCGCACCGCGCCTGGAGTGCCGTTGTGATTTGTTGGAGCCCACCCAGGCCGCCGAGCTGAACCCATTACTCAACCGCGACCATGTTCGGCGCGCCCTCTTTTTCCCCGACGATGCCCGCGTCGAGCCGCGCGGCTTGCTGCGCAAGTTGATCCCTTGGTTGACGCGTGAGCTGCCGGTCGAATACAGGCCGGCGACGGTCGCCGTCGATGTTCAGGCCGACGGCGGCGAAGCCCGCGTGCGAACCGCAAGCGGCGACGAATTGCATGCGCGACACGCCGTTGTGTGCAATGGGTCCGATCTACGCACCTTGTTCCCGGAGCGATTCACAGCCGCCGGCTTTGAACGCTGCAAACTACTCATGCTGCGGACGGTTCCACACTCACGTTTGCCGCCTTCCCACCACTGTGGCCTCGGGCCTAACGCTGCGCCGCTACCCAGCCTTTGGGATCTGTCCGAGCTGGTCCAAACTGAGTCAGGAACCGGTGGCATCTGGCGTTTTGGAGGCCGGCATACACATCCTGATGGTCCAGGATATAGACGGCAGTTTCGTAGTAGGCGATTCCCACCAGTATGGCACCGGCGACCTAAATGAAGTCCTCGACACACGCCTAGAGACCCTGATCCTGTCCGAGGCGCGAAAGTTAATCCAGCTGCCAAGTTGGGAAATCGCCGAACGTTGGCACGGCATCTACGGGATGCCCAAGGATTCCGAGCTGTATCGGGCCACAATAGATGACGTGATTCACATAGTCACCGGCATCCGCGGTAAAGGGATGACCACCAGGCCGGCAGTGGCGAGGGAGACTATCGAAAGTTTGAGTGGTAAGGAATTGTATTGATCGTTTGTTACGCTGAATTCCAGCAATCGCAAACTCCGCCACCCGGGCCAACAGGCGATCCTGGCCGTTCTGGACGCTCCTGATTGCTGGGAGCGCTTGGCGGCGCGGGGGCCCATTTCTTCTAGCGTTTCTAACGCGATCAAACGGCCGGCCCAATCGGCGCTTTCGATCGTCGTGACGAGATGCGTCAAACCTTCCGATCCGAACTTCGCCAGCAGCGCCGCAGCTCGTTGCCGTAACTCGATCGGTTCGTCGGCGGCCTGGAGGATGGCGGCAAGGGCCGGCGCGACCGGCTTGGCTTTCGATCCCATTTCACCCAGGCACCAGGCGACGTAGAGACGAAGCCCGTCATCATCCTTGCGCGTCTGAAGGATTCGTATCAATTCCGGTATGGCCGCATTCGCTTTCGGACCAAGGTGAGCCAGGGCTTGTATGAGATGAATGTGGAGTTCTCGCTCCGGTTGCCACCGGGAAAAATCTCCACCCGGCGATTCCTCGAACAAGGACTTCATCTCGTCGGATGCCTGCTCAGGCGGTAACGCCTTTTCATCATAGACATCAAAGATGGGGAGGGAATGATACCGAAACCGCGACTTCTTCTCGATAGGGAGCCTACGCAAAAGCTTCACCAAGTCCGGAGCCGTGGCGGCTGCGTCGCCATCAATATGACAGAGGAGTGAGCAGACAACGACGCGCGTGACGGTTGGAGCCTTCTCGTCTCGTACAGTTTCGCGTAAAGCAGCAAGAACGACTCTATCCGTTCGCGCGATTCGCGCGAGCGCACAGGCCGCATGCCAACTATCCGCGTCATTAGACGAGCGAAGCATGGTCAGGAGTAACGGAACTGCGGTGCGGCCGCCAGCACGAAGATCACCAATAGCAAAGAGGATGGCTTTGCGAGTCTGGAGATGATCCTTCTTCTTCTTGAGCAGGTCAAGTAGGATAGGCACTACTTCATGTCCATAAGGCTGAAGGTAACGGACGCACCCAAGTAGGTCATGGATGATTGTAACTTCCGGCGTAGGTTCGATTTCTTTTTTGAATCTCCCAAATAATTCCTTAACACCTTCCGGACCTAATTGGCCTAATAATCTAAGTCTAGACCTGCGATTGCCAGCCTCCCCATTGTCAATCGCGTCGACAACCAAGGGAATGGCCTGCTCTGCACTTGGTCCAACCTTTCCAAGAAAACGCAGCCACACTGCTTGCTTGGATGTCTTTGCCTTATCAATCAACCAAGGGAGGGCGGCCTGGCTCAGCCCAGGTCCAATTTGCTCCAGCGCTTGTAGAATCGATGATTGGAGGCTGCCGTCCTCAGTTGAATCGTAGGCGCGAAGAAGAGCTGGGATAGCCGATTTGGCAAGTGGTCCCCACCGACTCAACGTGTCTACTGCTCCCAGACATTGCTCAGGATCCTTCAAAGCCTCGATCAGCTTGGTGAGAGTGGGTCGATCGCCAATGAGTAGCTCATCCAATAGCCAGACGGACTGCTGCCGCAGGTTGTCATCGGGGAGGTTTTGCACATCCGACATGGCCGCGAAGGCAGCAGGAGAATACCGCGCAAGCTTCTACTAGTTTATCCAGAGCCTTTTCGCGTCGCTTGATGTCGGAACACTTGAGTTCTTCGATCAACCATGATTCGTATGGCGACGCTCCCATGAAAAGCGAGAGCTGATTCTTAAGGAACAGCTTGAACGTGTCACTCGGATCCTGTCTGATTAAGGTATCCAACTCCCGCGGAGCGAGTCGGGCGCAGATTAAGCTCGCTGAGAACTATCTGCGTGCGGGTTCTGACGTCAGGATCTGCGTCGGCTAATTCCGACATCAAAGAAGGAGCAACGGCTGGCCCGACCCATACTAGGGCCTTTTGAGCAGCCGCTTGCACATCGTCTGCCGGATCAGCCAACAGACCCACGAGTTCAGGCACCGCGGGCAGCGCCTTTTCCTGCATCTGCTGAAAAAGGAACGCCGTCTCCCGGCGCACGCAACTCATTCGGCTCCGCAAGCCAGGCAAACGGCGTTCGCCAGTCCGGACGTCACCTTTTGTAAAGTCAGGCTCAGGAAAACCGAAGCCGACCAACCGAAGGCCGGGGCGCAAGAGTTCTGGTACATTCTCCGTGAACACCTCCCAGCGAACCCGACCGGCATCATCCTGTTCGATGAGGCGATGGCCTCGATAACGCACAAAGCCTGCGATCCCGAGACGGCCCGGCTGTGGCCGCACGATGTCGTAGACCCAACCTCCATCCAAGACATTGCCTCGCAGCGATTTGCCCGATGACCCCGTCACGTCAAGCGCGCGAGTGAGGCTGTTGAAAACGGCATAATTTTCGCCGTCCAAATGGAACGGAAAGATCTCGTCGCCGTCGAATTGCGAGTAGACATGGCGGTTGTATTTGCATGGTTCGAGGAAGACTTCACGAACGATCTTGTTATCGCTCGGGCTAACCGCAAGCCAGGAATCCTTGTGGTAACGCTTGTAGAGGAGATTGCCATTGGGAAATCGGTCGACCGCCTCTCGTTCATCTCCGTATTCAAGATCGCCCTTCTGATGAGAAAATACCACAGTGCCATCGACAGCAACTTCGGTCATTCCAGTTGCGGTGGTAATGAACGTGTTGCCATTGGCAAGGTGCCGGCAAGTTCGAGCTTTCAAGCGTGGTTCTTCAAATTTCCAGACGACATTGCCGAGTAGATCGGTCTCGAAGGCACTGTCGCCGATGTGGCGGATGTGTAAAGTGTGGCCATTGGGAAGCCATTGAAAGTCGCGGTATGAGCCGGAGGTAAACTCCTTTCGCCACCGCGGCACGCTGTCGCAGCCTATTAAGATCAGAGACGGGTCCGTCGTTTGCAGACTATCGCGCGGCCCTTGAGCAGCTACCTCCTGGACCATGTACAGTGCGGGCCGCCGTGGTTCTTTGAGTAGCCGGCCGATATCCAGTTTCGCTTCATGGTCTTCAAACCATTGCCGGCAGGCGACCACACAGCGATGCCGATTTTCGGCCGCGCCGGCTCCGAGGACGGAATGCGGCGCCTCCCACTCCGCGAGCCAGTGGAGCAGCTCCTCGGCTTGCCAGGCGACATCGATCGGGGCGGTCTCCAGAAGAGCGATGAGCGCGGGGATACCGAAACTGTCACCGGCGGTAAGAAATCCTTGCGCGGCACGCAGGCGGACCAACGGATCGGGGTCGGCCAGTAGTTTGCGTACCTCCTCTTTTAGCTTCGCGCTTCCCAGCCGCGCGGCCAGACACGCAGCCAAGGCTCGGCGCGACGCAACCTCGTCTTTCAGCGCGTCGGCCAGGAGCGGGTGAAGATCTCCCGGCTTGCCGGCGAGCGCCTCCAAGGCACGCCAGGCTTCGTCCTCCTCTTCACCCCAAAAAGCGTGCGGAAGAAAAGCCAATAGAGCGGCGACGGCCCCCTCCGGCTTCAATTGAACCAAGCGCCGCGCTGCCGCGGCATAAACGGCAGGAGTGCGAGCCCAGTCCTTTTGCTCGATGTCTCGGATACAAATTTTTGCGCGGCGGACAACCTCCTTGTCGTCGTCCTTGAGCGCTTCACGCAACAGAGGGAAAGCAGTCCGGCCTATCGATGTCAATTCCTTGGCCGCGTTTTCGCGCTCGGCAAAAGTCTCGGCCCCGAGGCGACGGATTAACTTTTTGATATCGGGAAAATCCGTCCTGGTGCGCTCGTGAAAGAGTGCGAGCAGACTGAGAGCGTCCGTGCGGAGGCCGGCAGATTTGAGCAGCGCGCTATCGGAATCAAGATCTTGAGCCGGCTCGATGAGGGCGGCCATCAGAAGGAAGTAGGGCATCAATGAGTCCTCAGTCTGAATGGGCCAAGAACGACGCCAATGCGGTCGAGACTAGTGCCACGTCCAGACTAAATTTAGGGGTGGCACAGACATTCCTGTCTGTGCAGCAAAAGGCATATTCGTCGGTTCCGCACAGACAAGAATGTCTGTGCCACCCCTAAATTTAGTCTGGACGAAGCACCAGTCCTATTGAGAGTTGAGGTAATTATATTCAGAAAGCCGCCGATTAGAGGCCCCGGCGTCTGAAAGCGCGACAAAGGCATTCTTCGCGTTCCCGTCTCCCGAAAAAGCCGAATCGAGATCGTCGGGGACGGAGACAACGCGCGTAAGTCCTTGTACACACTGAGATTCAACTTTGTAGGATTCGTTCGGGGGGGTGTCTAGGGGAGGGTGAATGAAACGAATTGCTGTCGTTACCCAATGGAATTGGCACGGATTCGACTTCGCCAACTCCGCCCAGCCGCTTGATGATCGTGCGGATCGCCAGTTCATCCGGATCACAAGTCATGATAACAATGCGGCCACGAGTGACGACGCGCCGCATCTCTCGAAGACCGGCGCGTAGATCGTCCCATAGTCGGCATCTCCCGCACTTCCGTCGCCAAGGCTCGTGATCGCGGCAGCACCTGAATTCACTTATCCCCTGGCGGCATTCTTTGCCAGGTGACGATAAAGATGTCGTTGTCTCTACTAGTCGAAAACTCGGTCGGCCGCGCCATCTCGGGCTTGGTCGCGACAGATGATCAGTTTGTCGCCTTCGAGTTTGTAGATTCCCTTCGCCAATTTTTTGATCCCTGAATCGTCGGGGAAGTACATATCGATCTGCTTCGGTTTTTGCGTTGCATCCAGCTTGATTGTTACATCGCGCCCTGTTTTCTTGACGCGGACAGTGTACGTGTCGTCCTTGACTATGAGTACAGCTCCGGTCAACTTGGACTCCTCTACCGCTTCGCCACGGACTTCCAGGCCCACCATCTTCCATTCGCCTTGAATGGTTTCGAGGTCTGTCTTTGCCTTCGGTAGATTGACGATGAGGCAAGAAAACCCAAGACAGAGCATGAAGTAACGCATCGGATCTCCCTTATTGGCTGATACCTGTATATGGAGAAAAGGCTGGAGCCGCTGGATTCGGTAGTGTCGCATCCATGTAGCCGACGCCGTACTGAGCCGCGGTCACATTGCCGGACTGCCAATTGGCTGGATTCGGAAAGGCGACCTGCGCTGCGCGTTTCCACATGTCCATCCAAGAACGCCACATTGGCCACATTTCCGCCATGTCGAAAATGCGTCAAACCAGGTGAACTTGGGTTCGACAAAGTCGTACCCGAGCGTGACAGAACGATAAACGGCGCCGTGATGGTGTCCACCTCACCTAACGGAATAACCGGGGCTGTGGCCTTGGTCGGCGAAGCCACCGAGGCGGAGTCGCTGAATAAGAATGTCTGCGAGGTCGACGGACAGTTGACGAGCCGCAGGAGGTTATTGCCTATTACTTTGTTATAGCCGTAGCCGCCCGTTACGGGAGTGGGCGATCCTCCTAGGGGCGCGATCGTCGGCAACGTTGCCACATTGAACGTGGCGGCATTGTAGGTGAATGTGAATAGAGACGTATTGAGACTGGGGCACTGCGTCACGTTGAAGTTGTTTTCATAATAAGGAGTCAAATAACCCTTGGTCGGATCGACCCAGCTGCTACTGCCACTCACCGCGGGCGAAATAAAACAGGTCATACCGAACCAATAGGTCGTCGCAAAATAGGGGCTTGGACCGGAGGTGTTCGGACCGGCGGACGTCCCGTATTCGGGCGGCAGAACCTGGGTCACACCCTCGTAATTTAATACGGCCAGGCCTAATTGTTTCAAATTGTTGGCACATTGCGTTCGCGCGGCGGACTCTCGCACTTTTTGCACCGCGGGCAGCAATAGTCCAATCAACACGGCGATAATCGCGATGACAACGAGCAATTCGATGAGCGTAAAACCGAATCGAGACGTGCGCGCGCGAGTCGCTTGAAAGGAGCACGACATTTGCAGACCTCAGGGTTGGGCACAAATAACCGCGAACGTGCCAACCCCGCACGTAACGGCTGTCCGGTTCCGGGACACACACATTAAGAGACACTGGTCTGCACTAAAGGTCTGACTTTAACAGTTCCGGCCGAGTCTAGGATTTACACCTAGTTCCGTAGTGCAGAATTTTCAGACCCCTGCTCGCGAACTCCTGAACAAAGGAACAGTGAATGTTCCAATTATTCTCAGAGGGATGAAACAAACGGGTCGTGTGTACATTACCAATTGGCGCACGTCGTGGCATCTATGGACCGCCAGACTATTTCAAAATGTGGTCGAGCGCATTGCGCAATTGTGGGAACTGAAACTGGAACCGTTCGTCTTGCAAACGCTTCGACACGACATAGCGGCCGTAGAGCGCGAGTTCCGGATCGGTGCGCATTAAGAGCGGCGCGCCGATCCGGACCATCCAGGAAAACGCGGGCAGCCCGATTGGCATGCCGACGGCGCGGCGCAGCGCGTCGCATGAAGACTTGCTGCGAGACCGGATTTGGAGACGATGCGATGTAGGCTCCTTGGACATTGGCATCGGTGAGGCCGCGCTCGAACAATCGGTTCATGTCCGCCTCATGAATCCAGCTCATTCCTTGATTGCCGGATCCTACACAGCCGCCCAAACCCCAGCGCACCAGAGTTCGCAAACGAGCCAGGGCGCCACCGCCGGCGCCGCGATCGCGACCGATCACGAAACTGGTTCGCAAGATCACCGACCGCTGCGATGGCAGAACGCTGGTTTTGAATTCATCTTCCCAGGCGCGGGCGACAAAAGGCGCAAGCCCGTACCCAAAAGGTGAATCCTCGGTACAGGTGACGCTCGGTGGATCACCGTAAATGTGGGCCGTGCTCATCTGCACCCAAACCGGAGGAGGTTGGTCGATGCGACGAATCGCCAGGCCGAGCACGCGCGTCGCCTCGACGCGGGAACGGAGGATCTCGTCCTGATGATCCGGAGTTTTGACGCAATCGACGCTGCGTCCTACCAAGTTGACCAGGCCGCTCGCCCCGGCCAGCTCGTTGCGCCACTCTCCGAGACTGCGCCGTCCCAAGTCGCGTGTCGCCAGGGTCCTTTCACTTTCGGCGGACTTCGGGAAAGCAGGACGACGGACTTACCAAGAGCCGCCAGATGTGTTGCCAAGGAAATGCCCAGAAAGCCACTGCCGCCGGCGATAACGATGGGGCCGGTGTTCGCAATCGTTGGCATGGGTAAGACCTCGGCGCTGGTTTTGATGGATTTCTACACCGCCAGAACCGTTGAATCGCCGTGGAATTAACGAAGGTGAAGGAGCCTGTTTTGGCCCCGGTAGGCTCATAGGTGAATGGATTATCTCACGGCTGTCAACGACAACGGGGGTGTCGTAACACCCCCGTTCTCAAATTGCCCTTGCTAAAATAAGTCTCTCTCTAGGCCGATCAAACTCTCTTCGTACTCCTCGCCGTGGTGCGGTTTTCGACCTTTACATTTCCCGTTTGCTCGACCTTGACCTTTTCCTTGCGGACCTGGCCCGAAACCTGTTTGTTTTCTCGAATTGTCCGCTTACCGACCTTGACTTCCTCAACGACCACGGGCTCCTTGGTGACGGTGACACGCTCCTCGCTCACGGGGATACGGATCTCTTCCCCGTCGTGCATATCGTTCGCGATGCCACGTTTTGCGGTTCTCCCATGGCCGGCGGTCCGCTCGATGACAACTTCTTCATGCTCGACAGGAACGTCGATAGTCTTATTTTCGGTGTGAACTTCCTTGCGCACCTTGACCGCTCCCGTCTCTACCGGGCGCTTTTTCGCGTGAAGCCGCTCTTCCTTCACTTCGATGGTTTCGTTGGCGTGGCGTGCGGTGGCGCGCTTGGCATGGCCGTTGCTGCGCGTCGTTGTTGTTGGGCTGGCCGTGTAGGCGGCAGCGCGATTGCTGATGTCATACGCGCCGTAGTCTCTCATAATCGTTCGTGCTTCTTCCGTGCGGTCAGGCGTCGTTACAGTCACGATGGTCCGGCCAGCCTCGAATTCCTCATGATAATACTTGGCTTCTTCCTCGGGCACACCCGCGCCGATAAGAGCGCCGAGGACGCCGACGATACCAGCGCCGGCAGCCGCATTGGAAAGGACGATACCAAGAGTGCCCGCCGTGATAGCCGGACCAATGACGGGAACCACGCCCGCCAAGACGCCTAAACCGGCAATCGCGCCAAGGCCGAGCCCGGTCAGCACACCGGTAACAGCTCCCGTGCCGGCATACGTTTCGTCGGTATCGGCAGCTTTGGCATGCCGTCCGGTCTTCTTCTCTTCGTCATGCCGCATGGCGACGCCGATTTGATCTTTGCGGAATCCAGCCTTCATCAGTTCGTTGACAGCCTTATCCGCTTGGGTGCGGTCTTCAAAGATGCCGACGACGGGTGGAATTGGCTTAGTAGTGGCCATACGAATGCTCCTTGATGTCAATTGGGACAATCCGATGTCCGGGCTCGATTGCGAGTCGTCAGACACCGTAGTTCATGCCCAATAAATGCAAAACCGATGCCGCCTTCGATCGTCGAGTTGCGCGGAAATGACGAATATACGAGCCTTGGAGCCAGTTCCGCTATTTTGAGCAATGCAGTGCGCATATAACATAGAAATCGGACAAAAGTGAGAACCTAGGTACGCGATTCATTGTCAATTTTGTAGATCGGGTAAATTAGGGCTCTGAGCCATGGCACGAAGGCCGCGCTGAAATGTGTCCCGTCCTTCTCTATGGAGATCAACAATGATTATCGCGCTGGCATCACCTCGGGTAGCGACATCTCTCGATGAGGGCCTAGAAAAAACCCGATGGTCTCTTGTGGAAGCCTCCGCGCAAGGGGCGGCGATCGTCTGCTTCCCGGAGGCCTACCTTCCTGGTCTTCGTGGCGTTGGCATCGACGTGTTGCCTTTCGGGCCGGAGGAGCATGCCAAAGTGTTGCGAGCCGTCGGCCAATGGTCGCGGACCTATGGGATTGCCACGATTCTCGGAACCGAAAGGTTCTCCGATAAGGGTAGACAGATCGCCGCCTACGTTTTTGACGCGCGCGGTGAACTCCAGGGATGTCAAACCAAAAATCAACTCGATCCAAGCGAGGACCCAAACTACATTCCCGGCAACACCCGCCAACTATTTGAAATCAACGGCATGAAGTCCGGCATAGCGATTTGCCATGAGGCCTGGCGCTATCCCGAAACCGTCCGCTGGTCGGCGATGCGCGGCGCCAAAATCGTCTTTCATCCACAACACACCGGCAGCGATCATGAGGGAGTGCTCCTTACCCAATGGGGCGCTCTCGACAATCCCTATTACGAAAAAGCAATGATGATGCGCAGCATCGAAAACACTATTTACTTCGCCAGCGTTAATTACGGATTGCGCTATCAAGAGGCCGCTACCAGTCTCATCGACCCGTCAGGCCAATGCCAGGCCTATTTGCCGTATGGCCAAGAGGGTCTTCTGGTTCAGGAGCTGAAATTGGAGAAAGCCACCGGCGTGCTGGCGATGAGATACGCGCCGAAGCGGTATCGGGAAGTGGTCGACGCCGGGTTACTCACTCCCGAAATGTATCCGCCTCCGCGAGGATCATGAGCCAGCCCAAAAGACGTAGGCACAGTGCAGTCATAAAACCAAGAAAAAGGATCTCCACGACAAACGGCACATCGTCGCTGAGCTGCGGCAGGGCGTCGCGAATGCTCCGTGAGTGGACCAGTGCCTCACGCCAGCGCAAGCCAATAATGGTAGCGGAGAGGAACAGACTCCAAACAATCAGATTTGGAAAGGACGGCCAAATCGTCACCGGGATCGTCACCAAGACAGGTTCCGGACGTCCATCCGCAATGCTGACATGTATTTTTCCCATGGCCGGCAGCGGCAAGACACCCATAATGGCTCGGCCTGAAAACTCCGCATGGTAGGCGATTGTGCCGCTTTCGACTTTACTCATCGGCACTACAACCGTCAAAGGATGGTCGCCGTGGATCGCCACATGAGCGGCTAGATTTTGCGGCGTGACTTGGACACGCAATATCTTGCCCGCCCGCAGATGGATTTGACGAGAATTGATTGAGGGCAGCTTGCCGTTCGTCAGCGTTAAATCAAGGCGAGCTGGCGTGCGCCTGAGCAAGCTCGGCGGAACCGGCGGCTGGCCGATTGTCTCGTCTGAAGCCACAGGCGAATTTTCAGCAAGTTGAGGCATTACGCTTTCGCTCCGCGCACCGGCTCAAGGCTCGCCTTGGGCTGGCGCCAGCTATCAAGCCAACCGATCAACTCCTTGGACAGGTTCGCGAGGAAATCGCAGAAGACTGTGTCCACATTCGGATCCTTCCGTTCCTTGGCGTCCTGCAATTCGGCGTTGGCCAACTGCAACCAGGGACTGAACGCCATCAATGCATAGAGGTGTCGCGGTTGATAGGATTGTACCCGGACATCACGGCCCTTCTTGATCGCTGAATCATAAACCGCCCAGGTCTGCTCCGCCTGGAGAGCGGCTTCGCCATCGGCGCGAAGCAGGATCAGGGTCTTGACTGGACACGGGTTGGCATCGAAAAATTCGAGCCGCTTCCGCAAGTCGGCCGCCTGCGCAGACCCGCGCCCCAGCCACATCGCGATACCAACACCAGGGGAATTGTCCCCTGTCGTTCTTAGGATGTTCATGTAACCATACTGTCTCTTGTCGGTATCGGTGACGAGTTCCACTCGCTTCCAAGGTCCTGTCCCCGTTAATTTGTGTTCGTCGAGGCAGCGCAACCAGAGGTCGAGAGCGTTTTGCAATTCGGGGATGAATGCCACCTTCAAGGGCGACTCCTTGGCAATCAGCCTTTCGGCTTTAGCTAACTCCTGGTTCCAAAGGTCCAGGAGCCGCTTGGAAAGATCGATCGCGACCGGCTCCGTCACAGCAGGGAATACAACTTCGTCGTACCGGAGCGCCAGTCGGCGGACGCAGGCGCGAATGGAGGTTTCCCTGGTAAGCTTCTGTAGATCAGCCGTCTTGAATGGGAAGGCAAGCGGCAAACCGGTTAAATCAAGTTCTGGGAAACGAGCCCTCAACCTGGTGCGCACCAGCTTTTCCAGTATGTCGGTACTAAAGCGATTCGGCATCTGGATGGCCGGCTTGGCTGCACGCCCGGGCAGCGTTATAGGCTGCGCGATTCTGGCGTATTTGTAAGGTTCTACATTATTCATCAAATCGGTCCAGAACGATTCCTCGGCGAAAATCAAGATACAGACATTTCTCAGGTCGTTGATGAACCGGACGATGGCGTCCGTAAAAAACAGGCGCTGGATCTTTTCCTGCTCGCGGTCGGGTGAACTGAGGTAATCTTCCAATTGATCGAAAACCACCACGGCGGGAATGTCCAAGAATTCGAGTAATTCTAGCCAGGTTTCGATTAAGCGACGTGATAAATTGCCGGCATTCTTGACAGATGCGGGAGCATTCCCGAAGTCTCCGAGTTGGAATTCCTCAAAGTGTCCCGAGTCTCCCAAAAGGGCACAGCGGCTGAGTTGGCTATACAACTGTTTGCGAAACCAGCCTGTCACATCCCGTGATTCCGTTCGTTCGAGATGATCGTCTATCACTCGGACGGCTGTGTCGATTGGTAAGCCGGCCGATTGGCATCCTGCTCGAATGCCCTCGGCATCCGGTCGTTTGGCGTCACAAAGTTGAAGCAAGTTCTCGAGGGCGTCGAGCTTGCTTTGGGGCCTCGCTCCATTGAACCCAAACCAGGTCCAGAGCCCCTTTTTCGAAAGCAGATCTAATCGCTGGTGCGGTGCCAGCCTCCGTATGGCCTCGGCCAAGAGACAGGCCGTTAGTCGTGCCGCGATGACGCCGAGTAAGCGCCCTCCCTCGCCCTTTTTCGATAGTAAGTGATTTATGATTTGCCAGAGTAGATAGTCGATCGCGTCTACACCGGGCGAGAGCCGCTCGATGATTATTAGCAACGTCTCGTCGCCGTCAATCATTGCCTTTTCACGAAGCTGCCGCCGTAGCTCGTATAGGAGATGGGTCTTTCCCGTCCCGCGCTCGCCGAGCAGAATGAAAGCTCGCGTGGCCGGACTTTCGTAGCGGTAAGCTTCGATGATTTCCTGCAATTCGGAAAGCTGATTAGCGATAAGTTCCGGTAGATTTGCGTGGATGCTGTCGTCAGCGGTCCCGATCGTTGTGACCTGGTCGGCAAATGGATTGCCGCACGCCTGCAAATAGACCAGTGCGCACTCACGAGCTTGATCCTCGTCAAGAAAACGAGGGTCTTTGTCAGATAGGTTGGGCATAATACATCACCTTGCTGGATAGGAAGAGGGCTAGCTCAGGCTCAGGCAAATCCTCCAGCATTCGAGGCCAGCCGCCTAGCCGAATGCGTTTGCCATGATGCAGTTTCCGCAAGGCTTCGTGAAAATCCCCAATGGTCAAGCTTGGATGTTTTATCCGCAATTCTTTCATCAGCTCGTCAAGGCGACAGCCGACCGTCGTTTCTCGGAACCGATTATCCACATGAGCGACGATCTCCTCTTCGATTGCCGGAGCTGTCGAAGAAGGCGTCGTCGGCTGAGTAACTGTCTGAGGAATGGCTTGGACTTCCGGCGCCTGCACTCTTTCTAGAGCTGAGTGAACGGAGGCCAAAACTGTTTGGGGATCGACCTCGGAGCTTGACGAGCTGAGCATTGTGAGTACGGTCGTTTGCAACTTATCAAAAGCATCTTGGATCGACCGGACGCAGGCTTCGGTCGACTTCGCCAGTTCGGAGCGAATGGTCTCGGCGTCTGGAGGCGGCGCTGTTGACTTCACAAGCGCCTGCACGGCGGGAACTAAGGCCTCCAATGCACTTTTGGGAGACCGCGCGTCCAATACCTTTTGAAACCCTTTTGGCGTCAGCACTCCACAGAGAACCGGCTTTGGCTTCTTGCCCTTCGCTCCCGCGGGCACCCGCGGCTCTTTGGCAAGAAAGCCTTCTTGCACTGCTTGCTCGGCAAGTTTCTCGTGCTTCTTGACGAACACCCCTTTCGGTGCAATGAACGGCAGGGCCCCCATAGAGTCGAATGCTCTGTTCAAGCCCTCGAGAATCAGTTCCTCATCTGTAGGCTTTGCCTTGGCCACGATATTGCCTTTCTAGAATAGAGAGTTTGCGAGCGCTTCCGCCGACCATCACTCGAAAACGCGACGCAGTAGATTGTGCGACTTCGCTCCGCTGTTCGCAAGAGGCCGGCGCAAGTGCAAACATTTGGCCTTTCAGACGAACCTATCTCGCACCATGCCCGTACGTTAATAGAATGCCTAGCAATGTCTTTCCTCACGATCGAGCTTCCTATGACATCGATTTCACCCGCAGAAAGTGCCGACCGCTTGATCGTCGGTATCGCTCAGATCGCGCCGGTTTGGCTTGATCGCGATGCAACCATTCTGAAAGTGGCGGAATACGTTCGTAAAGCGGCGGCGGCTGGTTGTCGATTGGTGGCATTTGGGGAGGCGCTTGTTCCTGGGTATCCCTTTTGGCTCGAACGAACGGATGGAGCGAAATTCGAGTCGCCGGTTCAGAAGGATTTTCACGCCCGCTATCTCCAACATGCTGTCCAATGTGAAGCGGGGCATCTGCAGCCTATTTGTGACGCCGCGGCCCAGCATCAGATCGGCGTGATGGTCGGTTGCGTCGAGCGCGCTCCGGACCGTGGCGGGCACAGTTTATATTGCTCGCTGGTATACATTAACTGCGATGGCCGAATTCAATCCATCCATCGGAAGCTCATGCCGACCTACGAGGAGCGGTTGAGCTGGGCGATCGGCGATGGACATGGATTACGAGTACACCCTTTGGGACCATTCACGCTTGGCGGCCTGAACTGCTGGGAGAACTGGATGCCGCTGGCTCGTGCGGCCTTGTATGCGCAGGGTGAAGATCTCCATGTGGCTATTTGGCCTGGCAGTTTGCGTAATACTCAGGATTTGACACGATTCGTCGCCAGGGAAGGGCGCTCGTATATGCTCTCGGCATCTGGATTGTTGCGGCGCGAGGATATATCCGACTGCGTACCGCATCGTGAACTCTTTCTGGCGAATTGTCCCGAATACCTGGCGAATGGAGGATCCTGCGTCGCCGGTCCCGATGGGGCCTGGGTGATAGAGCCTGTCGTCGGGCGCGAAGAGCTGCTGGTCGCGACTATCGATCACCATCGAGTTCGAGAGGAGCGGCAAAATTTCGACGCGACGGGCCATTACTCGCGGCCGGATGTTTTGGAATTGACAATAAACCGTCGACGCCAGAGCGCTGCGACAATTCGAGACTAACAGAGAGCATTCTGTTTTCGAGAGCCGGGAGCGTATGCGACCGGAGAGCGTTACGCTCACTCAAATTTTCTCCGGTCGCTGACGCTCCCGGCTCTCGAAAACAAATGTCAGAGGAGTATTCGTGGATCCAACGACCGCCGTGAATGAAACCCCAGTTCGGTACACTGGCCGGCGGATCGTCATTACAACCTTCGGGTCGCTGGGCGATCTGCACCCCTGCGTTGCGCTTGCGCTCGAGCTGAAAGCCCGTGGTCATACCGTCGTCATCGCCACGAGCGAGTTCTACCGACAGAAGATCGAGACGCTCGGTATCGGCTTTCGATCAGTGCGGCCTGATTTGCCTGACGGCAACGCCAACCCGGAATTGATGCGGCGGATTATGGATGTTCACGACGGACCGGAATGTGTTATCCGTGAAATTGTGTTGCCTGCGCTGCAAGGAAGCTACGAAGACACTTTGGCGGCGGCTGAAAGGGCGGATCTACTAATTTCCCACACCCTCACATTTGCAACCTCCCTCGTAGCTGAGAAGAAAGGTCTTCCGTGGGCGTCGTTGATGCTTCAACCGCTCGGTTTTTTCTCAGCATACGATCCACCCCTGCTGCCTATCGGCCGGTTTCTGGCGCGACTGCGTTTTCTGGGGCCGACCTTCTATCGTATTTTGTTTGGATTGGCACGGTGGCGAGTCGGCTCCTGGCTCGAGCCTCTACGCCAGCTGAGGTACGACATCCAATTGCCCCCGACCTCGCGCAATGCACTGTTTGAGGGACAGCATTCACCGTCATTGGTTCTGGCAATGTTTTCAAAACAGCTTGCCGACAAGCAGCGGGATTGGCCGCCGCAGACGCTCGTCACAGGATTCCCCTTCTACGATCAGGACGGCGGAGAGGAGATGTCGCCCGAGCTGACTCGCTTCCTGGATGCAGGTCCGGCTCCCATAGTGTTCACGCTCGGTTCGGCGGCGGTTTTCGATGCCGGATCGTTTTACGAACATAGTGCCGCAGCCGCCAAATTGCTCGGCAGAAGAGCCGTACTTGTAGTTGGCAAAATTGCCGGCAATCGACCGGCCTCCTTGCCGGATGGGGTCGTGGCCTTCGACTATGTTCCATTCTCCGAGGTTTTCTCACGCGCGGCTGCCATCGTCCACCAGGGCGGCATTGGCACCACGGGCCAGGCGATGCGTTCCGGCCGACCGATGTTGGTCATGCCTTACTCGCACGATCAGCCCGACAACGCTGCACGGATAAAGCGCCTCGGCATTGGCCGGACGATTTCGCGGACTAAGTACAATCCCACCCGAGCCGCGGCCGAGCTAAAGAAGCTGCTTGACAACCCGATATACTCTAAGCGGGCCGCGGAGATTGGTGAGAGGGTAAGGAAAGAGGATGGCATACGGACAGCTTGTGATGCTTTGGAGAACTTGATCGCATCCGCCATTCGCCCGAATGAACGTTAGGCCTACCGATCCACGATCAACTAAATTCTATGATTTATTTCGGCAGTCGCCACGGCACCAGCGGCGTTTCATATGCCAGAGTCAAAGGATGACGTGGGTGGCCATCCTTCAAAGTTTTCAAGCAAAACAAGGAGCAGCCGACCCGCTCAGCGATTCCCACTACGGCAAGCCAGCGCGAGCGAAGTCCTGCCGGCAACTTATTGAGCCGGCCCCAGGCGACGATGTGTAAGTCGGCGTCGCGCATGATTTGTTCGAGGTGTTTATCGTTCTCGGGTCCGACCGGATCGGCCGCCACGCTGAGCGCCGTAATGTCCGTGGCACGCCAGGCGAATTTGTTCCCGACAATGATGCGGCCGATTCCGAGACGACTGGCAAATCCTAACCACTTGCGAATCGTGTGGTCATCGGCAACTCCATCCGCCGTCGATGGATTGACCATGATACAGGCCGCGACCTTGCCGCTTCGTCCCAGGTCACGCTCCAGGCGATAGCGATACAATTGGTCATCAGAAACGATGGCGCTGCGCTGCATCATTCGCTCGCTCGAAATCCATCGGTGTTAGATGTGAATCCATCTAAGGGCTCCGGCCGCCAACCGGGGCACAAACCTGTATTCATTGACTCTGAAAAATGCCGACGGCACAGGGAGACGTAGCGATCGTTGCCGCCAATCTCGACCTGTTGGCCCGCGCGCTCGACTAAACCGCCAGGCCTCACGCGCACGACCATCGTCGCCTTGCGGCCACAGAAGCAGATCGTCTTCAGCTCGGACAATGTATCCGCCCAAGCCAGGAGAGCCGCGCTTCCGGGAAAGAGTTCGCCGCGAAAATCGGTTCGCAGACCATAGCACATCACTGGGATGTTCGCTTCATCCACAACCCGGGCAAGCTGACGCACCTGAGCCTGGCTGAGGAATTGGGCTTCGTCAATGAGAATACAGTTGGTGTGCGCCTCGGACAGTAGGGTCCAAAAATCCGTCCCCGCATCAAACCACTCCGCTTCGGCGCCGATGCCGATCCGAGAAGCGATGCGGCCGCCCGCTCGTTGGTCGAGCCGAGCCGTGAACAGGAGAGCCGACATGCCGCGTTCGGCGTAGTTATGAGCCGCCTGGAGGAGGGACGTCGATTTCCCGGCGTTCATAGTCGAATAGTAGAAATATAGTTTGGCCATGCAATCGATCTCAAGGAGGAATAGGCTCCGTCCGTTTTCATAGGGCGGCGTCTGAAAGAGTGGCGCACGCACTATGCGACTGTCCGACAAGTTTCCCCTCTCCCCTGTACTCGGGGGAGAGGGGTTGGGGGTGAGGGGCGAGTTTTGCGAATACTTGACCCCCTCACCCCAACCCCTCTTCCCCGAGTACAAGGGAGAGGGGCTTTTGGTGCGTAGCAATCCCAGTTAGCTATCGCCGGTCTTATATCCACGCCCACGATGGTGTCGGCACTTCAAAGCTTACTGGTTTCCCATGTTGCGGATGCGCGAACGTCAGTTGCCAGGCCAGCAATTTGAGAGACGCATCGTCCAGTGTGTGTGTTTGCACTTCGCCGAGCTTTTGGTCCGGCTGGTACATCGCATCGCCCATGATCGGCCAGCCGAGATGCCAGAGGTGGACGCGAATTTGGTTCGTCCGGCCTGTTCGAGGCGTGACGCTCAATAGGGTCGTGCCGTCTGCAAAACGGGAGAGTACCTCGAATTCCGTATGAGCCGGAAGTCCTGTGCTTTCACCCACGGTGCGCGCTCCCGAATGCCCGTCGGCAAGAACGATGGCTGCCCGACATTCGAAATGGTCTTCCGGTGGATGGCCGATAACGTGCGCGAGATACCGTTTCTGTACCTCGCCTCTCTCGAACTGAGGTTGCAACACTCTGGCAAAAGCAGCAGTGCGTGTAAAAACGGCTACGCCTGAAGTGTTGGCATCCAGGCGATGGGCGGGCCGTGGCTTTTGCGGGGCGTAGACCTGGGTAAGAATCCATTGCAGGGTGTTGCGATGATATCGGCCACTGGGGTGCATCGGTAGCGGTGCCGGCTTATTGACGACGATCAGGGCATCGTCTTCATACAGAATGTTTATCGCCGCGCTCACATCCGGTTCGCTGCGAAGCCGTTCGCGTGTGAAATAGCGCTCGCCGGGCCGTACGACGTGAGTGAGGCTTACCGGCATTTGGTCGGCATCCAGGACATCTCCTGCCGCGAAATAAGTCAGCCAATCGGCACGCGGGATGTGGGAGAACAAGTCGGATACAAAATCCAACATGGAGAAACCATCATGTCGGGCATGGACTTTCAGCGGCCGAAGATTATCCTGTGGCCGTTGTCCTGGCAGAGGCGTCGTAGTCTCTCGCAACTTGGCACGGTGTTCTGCCAAGGCCTGCGCCTGCTGTTCTTCCGGGGCTTTGTAGCACCGTGGACACGATACCCCTTCGACTGTGAGCGGGTCCTCCAGGTCCTCGGGCGTCAGAAGACTTTGACAAACAAAGCAGAAGCGGTTGTCGGCCTCGTCCAGGTCGGCCGCGAGGCTGACTCGTTTATCGAAGACAAAGCACTCCCCCTGAAAATGCTCGCTGCCGCATTCCTCGAAATACTTGAGAATACCTCCATCCAACTGGAATACCTGTTGGAACCCTTGTTGGAGCAGGTACGGCGCCGCCTTCTCGCAACGGATGCCCCCCGTACAGAATGTCACGATCGGATGCTGTTGCGCTGTCGGGTTTAGTTTCTCGACGGCGGCGGGAAAGTCACGAAAGTGCCGTATGCCAATTGGGATGGCATTTTGGAATGTACCCAGACTCACCTCGTAATCATTTCGTGTATCCAGAAGAGTGATCGCCCTACCTTCGTCGAGCCACTTTTTCAGCTCGACGGCGGTGATTCTCGGCGCGGGACGATGTACGGGGTCGATCCCCGGCATGCCAAACGCGATAATCTCCTTTTTGATTTTCACCAGCATCCGCCGAAACGGCTGCTCGCGGCTTTCGCTAACTTTCGGCTCCAGTTCCTTAAGACCCGGTACCGATCGTAATAGCCCGAGAAGGCGGTCAATGGCCGACGCCTCCCCGGCCACGAATAGGTTGACCCCCTCCGTGCTGAGCAAAATCGTGCCTTTGAGGCCCTCCTCGCGGCAAAACGCAGCTAGGCGTTCGCGCAACGGCTTGAGGTCATTCAGCTCGGCAAAGCGATAGGCGGCTATGTTCGTCACGGCGGACACGGACAGACTCCCAGATCCTGTGATCGTCAGATGGTCTTTTTAGCTTAGGATCTGGCAAGTCAATCTTGCAGTGTCAAGTCGTGTTGGGGCGCCGGTTTGTCAATCTAACACCCTGTTCTATTTGCGGTTACAATGAGACCAAGGCCGTTGCGCCAAAATCACGCAGGTGCCGCTCTCAGCGTGACGGAAAATCAAAGACCCCGTTTGCAGCCCGCCGACTTGGATCGTCTCCTTGTTTCCCCAGTCCAGTCGATTAACATAGATAGTGTACGTCCGCCGAAGATCCCGCCGCCGTTTTGCCCCCGCCTTCCGAGGAGCCGATTATGTCTGAGGTTGCTCAGGAGAAGACTGGCCTTGGCAACTATTTCGTGGCCAATTACCCGCCTTTCTCGTTTTGGAAGCCCGCTTTTCTGCCCGAGGCGATGGCCGCGCTCAACACCAAGTTCGATCCGGAGACGCCGCTGGGGCTCTATCTGCACATCCCGTTTTGCCGCAAGCGCTGCAAGTTCTGCTATTTCCGCGTCTATACGGACAAGAACGCCGCGTGATGTCGAGACCTATATCGACGCCATCGTCAAGGAAATGACGCTCTATAGCAAGCTGCCCGCTGTCGCCGGTCGGCCGCTCGAATTCGTCTACTTCGGTGGCGGCACGCCGTCGTATCTCAGCGCGACGCAGCTGCGCGGCTTGATGTCGCGCGTTCAGGAAGTCATTCCCTGGACCGGCGCGGAGGAAGTAACGTTTGAGTGCGAGCCAGGCACGCTCCAACAGCATAAACTCGAAGCGCTCCGCGAACTCGGCGTCACGCGGCTGAGTCTGGGCGTGGAGAATTTCGATCCGAAAATTCTCGAATACAACGGCCGAGCCCATCTGGAAGAGGAGATCCACCGCGCCTATGGCTGGGCCCGCGATCTCGGCTTCGATCAGATCAACATCGACCTGATCGCCGGCATGGTCGGCGAGAGCTGGGACAACTGGAAGATGTGCGTCGCCAAGACACTGGCACTCGCGCCGGAGAGCATCACCATCTATCAGATGGAATTGCCGTATAATACCGTCTTTTCCAAGGAATTGAAGCTCGTCGGCCAGGACGAGCCGGCCCTCGCCGTGGCCGATTGGCCGACCAAGCGCGCCTGGGTCGATTACGCCTTCGACACGCTATGCGCCGCCGGCTACGAAATCTCGAGTGCGTATACTCTCGTAAAAGATCGCAAAAAGACCAAATTCGTCTATCGCGATAGCCTCTGGCATGGCGCCGACATGCTTGGCACGGGCGTCGCTTCCTTCGGCCATGTCGGCGGCGTGCATATTCAAAACGTCGATACCTGGGAGCAATACATCGAGAAGCTCGATAGGAATGAATTGCCTTTAGGGCGGGCGCTGCCGGTCACCGCGCACGATCGCTTGATTCGCGAGATGATTCTGCAATTAAAGACCGGACGGCTGGAAGCGAGCTACTTTCAGGGCAAGTTCGGGGTTGATATCCTCAACGCCTTCGCCGACGGATTCAAACATCTCGCAGACGAGAAGGTTTTGACGGTCGACAAGGAAGGGGTCACGGTGTCGCGCGAGGGCCTGCTCCAGATCGACCGCCAGCTGCCGACGTTTTTCGACTCAGCGCACCGGACGGCGCGGTACACCTGATTCGGTCGAGGCAACCGATGTTGAACGATTCAAGCATTCTGGAGACGCCGCGCCTGCGGATGCGCCCGTTCCGCCACGAGGATTTCGACGATCTTTATCGTCTCTATAGCGACCCGTTAGTGATGCGCTACATCACCAACGGCAGGCCGAAGACTGTCGAGGAAACGCGCGAGGGCCTGGATCGCATGATCGGCCACTTTCGCGATTTCGGTTACGCGATGTTCGCCCTTTTCCATCGCTCGGACGGGCGCTTTCTCGGTCGGTGCGGTCTGCAGCCGCTGCGCGATACGCCCTGGGTCGAGCTGGGTTACACGCTCTTGTGGGACGCCTGGGGCCAGGGTTTTGCGACGGAGGCCGCCAAGGAATGCGTTCGCTTTGGCTTCGAGGTGCATAAACTGCCGCAACTCGTGGCCATCGTGATGTCTGAGAATTCGGCCTCGCGGCATGTCATCGAGAAATGTGGTCTGACTTATGAGAAGACGGAACCGTACAAAGAGGCTGACGACGTGGCGTGGTATAAAATGACGCGGGAAACGTATTTGTCGAGACAAGTAGCGTCTTGATACGCGCGGGCGAGCTTATGGCGGAAGACCTAACCTTCATGATGGGTAAGTTCCCGGCTCCTTTACTGGGCTCGCTGCTCTACGCGCGCAACCATATGTGGTGCGCCCGAATCGAACGAGGGGTCTTCCGCGTCGGCTTTACGACGTATGCGATCCGGCTTATGCAGGATGTCTACTTTCTCGATTGGCAGGTCAACAAGGGCGATGCGATCAAGAATCTTCAGCAAATCGGCCATATCGAGACATCCAAGGCCGTGTCGGACTTGTATGCGCCGTTCGATGGCACGCTGATCGAGTTCAATGCCGCGCTGCTCGACGACCCGTCGGGCATCAATGTCGATGGTTACGGTATCGGCTGGCTCTTCGACATTCGTGGCGACGGCGCCGAGCTGATGGACGTCGGCGGCTATTATCAGTTTCTCGCCGACAATTGGGAAAAGACGCAACGGCTCATCAAGGGCAAGATCAACACCGAGGACTGAACCGCTCATGAGTCGTAAACAGTTGACCGTCGTGCTCTCCCAGGGCCAGGGCAAGAACCCCGTCAAGCGCGGGCTAGAAGAAAGCGTTGCCGCCGCGTTGCTGATGGAGTCAGGCATCGATCTGTCGATCGTGCCGTATCTTTACGATCTCGACGCCAATCATACCGGCCGGCTGTTTCTCGAATCGGTCCAGGGCGACATGGTCGTCCTCGGTTGGATGTATCCGCGCGCGGCCTTTTGGCTGCTCGACCGCGACGGCATCAAGGGACAATTCGGCACGACGCAGATCAAGCCGCTCGATCACGACGAGGATGAGGAAGAGGCCACCGAGCCGGAACCCTCGAAAGGGATCGGCGCGGTCGGTGTGCCCGAGCGCTTCATCTATTGTCTCGACCTGCGCGATGCGAATGACCATCTCGTCTACGTCGAGGAAATCCGCCGAATTTTGGCCGAGTGCAAAGAGCGCCGCGAAGCGCAGCTCAAGACCTGGATCAAGGGCGAGCCGAACGTCGTTCAGCTGGGCCGTTACCTCCGCGAAGAAGAGCCACCCACACAGCCGCGCTTCACGCCTGAGCAACTGCAGGTCCAGCCGGGCCGTCGTTGGTATCCCGTGATCGACTACAGCCGATGCACCAATTGCATGGAGTGCATAGACTTCTGTCTCTTCGGCGTTTACGGCGTCGATAGCCTCGATCGGATCCTGGTCGAGAATCAGGACAATTGCAAGCGTGGCTGCCCGGCCTGTAGCCGCGTCTGCCCCGAGCAGGCGATCATGTTTCCCGACTACAAAACCCCAGCCATCGCGGGTGCGACCGGCGGCACGGTGACGGGGCTGAAGATCGACTTAAGTAAACTCTTCGGCGGCGGCGACGCCATTATGACGGCGGCCCAAGAACGCGATTCCGAGCTAGTCAAGGACGGCCGCGAGGCCGTCGGCCTGGCGGTGGGTATTCCCAAGCGGCAAGCGAATAAGAGCCAGGCGCCGAAGGATGAGCTGGACTCACTGATGGATGCGCTGGATGGGTTGGATATTTGAGGTGATGCAACGAATACAAAAATGGATTACGGAGAGCGCCTTTCATTCATCTGAATTGAAAGTGACCGATGCCGTATAATTCATGGATTCAATTTCGCAGACAGCGAGTGTCCGTCGGTCTCCCGGTCACCTTCGGTGTCCTCGCCCAAGAGTATCCAGTTCGACCGATGTGTCACAGTCTGTGGAACCAGCATGATACATTTAGCCCTGCCGATTCGCCGCTTACTATACCGCTAGAACCTTGGGTACACGACAGCGGCGGAATTATTACGATACAAAAGTCAGGTATGGCATCGGAGCTATTGGGCGGCGTCCAGTATTATGGCGCACTTCTGGAAGCACTGATAGCTCGAAGGCCAGCCATCATTCGAGGATCGGCCGGCGGCGCGGTGTTACACGACCGCTCAAGAGATAGACTCTACTACGCGGCGAGCAGATGGATACCGGGCATTTCGATTCATCCGACGCTGACTCAGAGAGTCCAGCAACTTCCAATGGCACAGGGGCCGGGGGGAACAGTTATTCCTACTTTGGTTCCAACACGACATGCTCAAACGTGTGCGGAGTTTCAAGCTTTGAACTGGGCATTATCCGATGGAGCTGTTGAGCAAAATCTTGACGTATGGTGCTTCAGGGCGAGGACAATGGAACCTCGTCCACGATGTCCGAATTGCAGGATCACTGTACCACGAAGCTCATTGGGGCGGATTTGGACTTGTTGAACCATGCATGATTGGGGTGGATCGTGAACACGAACGGCACAGTCAAGAAATCCTCGCCCGTGGTTCGTAACGCCGCAATTGGTTTTCTCCGAATCGCGAAATGGACGCCAGATAGAGCCGTTTCAACTGCTTTGTACGAAGAGTCCTTTGCAATCGCGAATATACCACTCTTGCCCCAAGCGAAGGAGTTTTTGGCTCGATTCGGCGGCTTGGTGATTCCTTATGTGACAAAATCCCAACAACAAGACGTGCTTGAATTCTGTGCCGAGCGCGCCGTTCAAGGAATGGGCGGTGGTGGAATCGAATGCTTTGAAGAGCTAATCGGCGTTGCCCCGCTCTGTCCCATTGGCCATTACTCATTCGGAACAGTGATGCTATTCATGGATAGTCGAGGATGGGTCTTCGGAGGGTCCGATGAATTAGTTACTTTCATTGGACTATCAGGAGATGAGGCTGTCGAAAATATCCTGACCGGCGCGGACAGCAAAATACTTGAGCCGAAAACCGTCTGATTGATAGCGCCAGCGAACAATTACCTCGTCCAATTTGAAAGGCCAATCCCCATGCTCGCCAAACTCGCCTGGCGCGTCATGACCGAGCTATCGCCACGACTTGCTCTCAAGGCCGCCCACCTCTGGGTGTTCAAGGGGATGCTTGCCGTCTGGGCGTATCAGAATCGGCTTAAGAACGATAAGCTCTATCCGCCGTTCATGTTCGTGGCTTTGACCAATACCTGCAACCTGCGTTGCCACGGCTGCTGGGTCGAGAAGGAAGGCACCGCGTACCACTTGCCGCCGGCGGACCTCGATGCTTTGATCGTCACCGGCAAGAAGCAGAAAGCTTATTATTACACGCTCCTTGGCGGCGAGCCGTTCATGTACAAGGACATTTGGAATGTCTTTCGTCGCCATCCTGATTGCTACTTTCAGACCATTACCAATGGCATGCTCTTCACGAAGGCGCACGCCGAGCAGATCGCCGAGGTTGGCAACGTCACGCCTTTGATTAGCATCGACGGGTTGCAATTCAACAACGACAAGCGCCGCGGCGAGGGCGTCTACGAATCCGCGCTCACCGGCATGGATCGATTGCGGCAGCACGGCGTGATATTCGGCACCGCCTGCACCATCACCAGCGAGAATTTGGAAGAGGTTCTCAGCGACGATTATCTTCGCTTCATGATGAAAAAAGGGGCGATGTATATTTGGTACTACGTCTACCGTCCGGTGGGCGACGTGCCGCATCCCGAATACTGCCTCAGCAAGGAGCAGTTACTCGAAGCCCGCCGGCGCATGATTCAGCTGCGCCGTCGGCACCCGATCATCATCATCGACAGTTATTGGACCGCCGAGGGCGAAGCTTTTTGCCCCGCGGCGACCGGCCTTGGTTTCCATGTCGGCCCCCAGGGGTCGATCGAAATCTGCCCGCCGCTCTCGTTCGCCACGGAGAAGCTCAGCGACAATAATCATGACGTCTATAAATCGATCAACGAAAGCAAATATCTACGTGGCTTTCAAAAGTTCGTCAAGGAGCGAACCAAAGGCTGCGTCATCCTCGAATATCCACAGGAATTAAAGCAATATATCGAAAGCCACGGCGCCAAGGACTACAGCAGCCGCGATGCCTATAGCGAACTGGGCCGCATCGCGCCTCGCAATAGCCAGCATTTACCGGGGCAGGAGATTCCGGAGGATTATTGGGTCTACAAGGTATTGAAGAAAAATGTATTCTTTGGGATGGGTGCCCTCTACGCTATCCCATCACCGTTTGGCCGCGAGCCGGTAGGCGAGCGCTGTGCGATAGCGCGAATTGAGAAAGCGCTATCAAACCGCGCTCGCCTATCGGCTCGCGGCTAAACGAATTGTTGTTTATTAGCGCTATCCAACAGCGCTCGCCTACCGGCTCGCGGCTAAACATTTCTTGATTGCTAAACCTCGATCACGAATCGCCGTCGCCCGGAAACCGTATCCGAAATGTCGTCCCTCGCAGCGGTTCCGACGCGATCTCCAATTTGGCGTCGTGGTGCTCCAAAATCGCGACGACGAACGATAACCCCAGCCCCATTCCTGTACTATTCCCCTCGTAAATGGCGTTATCGCGCTTGGTCGAATAGTGTGTTTCGGTGCAGCGCTGGCGTACCTCGTTGCTCATGCCGATGCCGTTGTCGGTTACTTCGAGGATGACGAAGGTGCCCTCTCGGCGACTGCGCAGCGAGACGTGGCCGCGCCAGGCGGCGGCGGCGATCAGTCTCTGGCGACGCTGGTTGGGATCGTTATCCGCGGCCGACCGCGCTTCGTCACGGAGATGATTGCGCATCTCAAACGTGGCATCGCGGGCGTTGAACAACAGATTTTCCACTGCTTGCTGCAGATGCGACAGGTCGCCGGCCACGTTCAACGCGCCCCCTTCCAGGTCGAGATCGAGATCGAGCTTCCATTTTTCGCGGGCCAGGTCGTGCCACGTGTGATCGAGATCGCGCATCAAGGCGTTGACGTCGACGCGGCCTTGTTCCGACCGGCTCGGGTCGCGCCGCACGGTGCGCAGGATTTGTTGCAGCCGTTCGGTCACGGTCCCCAACGTTTGCTGCACTTCATGGAGCATCTGCTCCTGGTCAGTGGAGATGCCGGCGACTTCGAGGCAGCGGCGCAGCAAGTCGTTGGGCCGCACCAGCAAGTTTTTGATGTTATGTGCGTAAGACCCGGCCATGATGCCGATGCTGGCGTAGAGTTGCGACTTCAATTCGAGTGCCTGATGCTCGGCCGCGGCAGCGCGGCCCTCGTGACGAGCCGCCTCCAGGCGTTGTTCCAGAAGTTGCTTTTCGGTCTCGGCGTGGCGGCGCTCCTCGACGAGCAACGACCGCTCCGCCTCCGCCACCTGTTCTTGCACTCTTACGCGCTCCCGGTCCCGTTCCTGTTCGCGGTGCGCGATGATTACCATCCATATAAGACCGATAATGGTC
Source organism: uncultured Planctomycetaceae bacterium (assembly GCA_963790585.1). Lineage (GTDB taxonomy): Bacteria > Planctomycetota > Planctomycetia > Gemmatales > Gemmataceae > CAWBOY01. The sequence goes on along the minus strand of CAWBOY010000006.1, from coordinate 659,413 downwards.
GCGAAGGCGGCCAAGGCCATCAATTGGCTGAGCCGGGCGTTGTGTTCCTGTTCGATGCGTTGGCGCTTGTTGTAAGCGTGCAGTTGATAGCGGATATAGACGGTCGCTCTTGGGTGAATTCGATGCGGCAATTCGCGGTATTGGCTCGGATGGGACGGCAAACCGGAATCCCAAGTGATCGGGTTGTCCGGCTCGTCGTCGAGACGAACCTGTAGGCTGTAAATAATCGGGAAGAGCGGCAGCTGCCCACCGTAGACCTTGGTCGTCGGATCGCCGAGCGAACGGAGATGTTCCGTGATTTCCTCGCGCTTGACCGTCATGCTATTTTCGGCGTCGTGCTGCTCGAACGACCAGCGAGCAGGGTCACGGTCGGCGGGTCGGGGCATCGACTTCAACTCGGCGGCACGGCGGGCGCGGGCTTGATAGCTTTCCACCATTTCCGGCAACGTTTCCCGAAAGCCGCGGGCCTCGTCGAGCCATTCGGTGAGGGCATCTTGATCGTAGCTGTCCTCGCCGCGCAGCCAACTTGTCAATGGCTCGCGAATGGCGAGGATGACGATCAGCCAGAGCATAATGGGAGCGGCCATGGTGCGCAGGTAGCGCCACCAGGAGCGCGATTCCCCGGGGATCATGGTTACAATCCTTAGAATGCCGCCGGCAAGCCGGCGGCTATATAAAATCATTCGCCTAGATGAGGGGTTTGCTCATAAAAGACGGTCAGCGGATCGCCGCGACGGTGCCAGCTCGTCGTACCTTTCTCGCCTAATTGCCACGACCACACTTCGATGACGGCCTGGGCCAAAACGCGTTCGCCGCGAAATTGTGGTCGAAGACTGACGACATGCTCGCCGGTGCCGCTTTGGCGATTGCCTTCGTGATCGAACAGCAGCCGGCCCGGGCCGTCGAGGCTGACCGTGTCGCCATGAATGCGCAGCGCGGCCAGGCGCTCGACAATCGTATCGGCGGTTGTCTTAGAGACGCTCGGTGGGCCGATGGCTTGCGCGAGCGAGCCGATGATATCAGCGTAGAGCAACACATCCTCGGTGCCCGTTCGTTCGGTACTGCCCGGTTCGCGGCTGTTGGGAATCGGCTGAAAGCCGGCGTCGGCGTCGATCGGATTGTGGTGGCAGAAAAAGACCAGCGAAAAAGGGAGATCTTGAATGGGCCAAGCCACTTCGCGATCGCGGTAAACCGTGTTAAAGGCAATCGCGTCGCCGGTCACGACGGTGAAGCGCCGGGCGACATCGGGCGCTGTCCGGGCCAGGGCACGCAAAAAGTGCCGGGTCGGCGAGGATTGCCCAGTAACCACGAGCAAGGGACGCGACTGTTGCACGAGGCCGCGCCGCTCCATATCGTCCAGCAGGTAGCCTGCCGCGACCGATTCAGGACGATTCGGAGTGGCAAAGGTGCCGACGCTGTAATCGATGCGCTGCGGGTTGGGCGGCAAGGCCATGCGAAAGCCGCTGCCAAGCTCGCCGGCCCTGCGCCAAGGAAAAACGCCGGCCCCGAGAGAGACAGGCGAGCCGCCCAAGGCGAAATTACTCGTCAGCCAGAGCCATTCCTGTGCCGTCGCGGGCGTGATCTGGCCGCGCAGCTCTTTTCGAAACCCGGCTATCAGATCGAGCGAATAGGCGTCGTCTTCCCACTGGACCATGTGAACGGGGTCGGCATCGGGGAAAAGATCGCGATGGTTCCAAAGAAAGCGCGTCACCGCCCGTGCCATCTGCCGGTTCGTGAAGCAATACCGAAACGTTCGACCCGGGTAAATTCGGCGTAACGGTACGCCTGGGATCTCCTCGATTTCGTCTCCGGACAGCGGCGCGAGTGGGGCCGGGGCCTCCGAATCGATCGGTGCCACGCGGTCGGCCGTGGCCGTGGTCAGCAGCAACAGTGGGCGAATCGCTGGCGGAAGGGCCGCGCTCAGGCTTTGAAGCTGGAGGGCCAGATCGTGCGCCACATCGGACGAGCTGCCGCCGATCACGGCCAGCGGCGGCGGATTGCGCATTAACAACGACTCGATCCAATCGCGTGATTTCCAATCGCTGGTCAATTTATACCAGCGAAAGACCAGCCGGCCTCCGCCCGGCCGTAGAAGCGCCATTTCCGGCACGGCGGTCGTCTGCAATGGGAAAGCTCGTTCCGTGTCCATCCGCCAATTGCCTTGGGCGGAAGGCAATCGGGTTACCGTATAGCGCAGCGCCGAAACGAAGCGCTCCCAGGCCGCGCCGTTGGTCGCCGGATAGAGCCAGACAATTTCCTGGTCTTCGGCGGCCACCGGGAGCGGTTGCGGTTTCGTCTGGGTCGATCGGTTTTGAAATAGAAAAGATGCCGCCCCGACGACGGCGAGAGCCAAAACGAACATAAACGAGGAGGGGCGCAGGAGGGATTTCATCGCTAGGGCCAACCTGTGACGCAAGATCGACGTGTTCCCTATCATTCTATGTAGGACCCGATCCGCCCGCGCGACCTTGGGAGCAGCCTATCATGGAACAGGATTCATTGACGTTGACCATCTTCGGCGCCTCGGGCGACTTGACAGCTCGCAAGCTGGTGCCGTCGCTCTATCGTCTCGACCGCAAAGGCAGGCTGCCGGCTGGAGTAAAGATTATCGGGGTGTCGCGCTCCCCTTTCACCGACGATGCGTTCCGTGACAAGCTGGCCGCTGCTCTGCGTGAATTTTCTAAGGAAGATTGGGACGACAAGAGCTGGAAAACGTTCGCCCAACGTATTCACTATGTAGCCGCCGACGCGACGAAATCTGGCGGCTTGGCGCCGCTGCAGAAACGTCTACAGGAGATCGAGGGGGGCAAGCCGGGGCGTCGGCTCTTTTATCTGGCGGTGGCGCCGAATCTCTATGTCGACATCGCCAACCAAATTGGCGAAATCAGCCGCGACAACAAAGCCGTCGATCCGACGTGGCCCCGGCTCATCATCGAAAAGCCGTTCGGCCACGACCTCGCCTCGGCTCGCGCCCTGAACCAATCGCTGCGAAATCTATTCAAGGAAGAACAACTGTTTCGCATCGATCACTATCTCGGCAAGGAAACGGTCCAGAATATCCTCGTGTTCCGCTTCGCCAACACTCTTTTTGAACCACTCTGGAACAACAACTATATCGACCATGTGCAGATCACCGTGGCCGAGACCGTGACGGTCGGCAGTCGCGGCGACTACTACGACAAATCCGGTGTCCTGCGTGATATGTTCCAGAATCACCTGCTGCAATTGCTCTCCCTGGTGGCGATGGAAGGCCCAGCACGCTTCGCCGCCGACCCGCTGCGCAATGAAAAAGTCAAAGTCCTCGATGCCATGCCGATCTGGACGCCCGAAAAGGCGCGCGATCATGTCGTGACCGGTCAATATGCCGGTTATCGATCCGAAAAAGGGGTAGATCCGAAGTCGAAGACGCCGACCTACGCCTGCGTGCGATTCGGTATCGACAACTGGCGCTGGCGTGGCGTACCGTTCTATCTACGCTCCGGCAAAGGGCTGAAGTCGCGGCTCTCGGAGGTCATCATTCAATTTCACTGCCCGCCGCATCTCATGTTTACGTTGCCGCCCGGTACCGAACTGCAATGCAATCGATTGTCGCTCTGCATTCAGCCTGACGAGGGGATACGGATCAACTTCCAGAGCAAGGTGCCGGATCAAGAAGGGGTGACCCTACAACCGTCCGACCTGGATTTTCATTTTCGCGATAAGCTTGGCGGCTCTGCCATGCCGGAGTCGTATGAGCGTCTTTTACAAGACGCCATGCACGGCGATGCAGCGTTGTTCATGCGTAGTGACGAGATCGAGCGCGCCTGGGAGATCATGGACCCAATCATCGCCGCCGTCGAGCGGGCCGATGCGCCCGAGCCGCAAGAATACGCCGTCGGCTCGACCGGGCCGCGCTGTGCCGATGAGTATCTCAAGAAATCGGGCCGCAGTTGGATTTCGATGAGCGAAGCCAAGAAGTAAAGACCAGCAGAGCGATCAGGCATGCCACGCTTCGTGATTCTCGAACACGATTATCCGCATCTTCATTGGGATTTGATGTTGGAGGACGGCGACGTCCTCCGAACATGGCGCCTATCCGCGCCCCCTGAGCCCGGCGTCGGAGTCGACGCGGAGCCTTCGTTCGACCATCGGCTGATATATTTGGATTACGAAGGGCCAATCTCCGACGGACGCGGGAACGTGAAACGCCATGACAAGGGCACGTTTGAATGGATCGAGGCACGGCGGAGGGCTTTGCAATCGCCCTACAGGGATCGAGGATGAGCGGGAGGTTGCAGTTAGCGAAGGACAAGGCGGACCAATGGATTGTCTTATTTTGGCTGGATTAGGGACAGTCTCTCAATGAATCCGCCCGCCCAATCCAGGCACGACGACGAGCGCCCGGGCCGACGCGCCCGATCGGCCGCGAATCGTGAGCGTGCCCTTTTCCATCCGCAAGTCTTCGAGCTTCACCGGCGTCCGCTGCGGATTGTTGAGGACTGCGCAGCACCGCGACGGGATGGCCATTGTCCGGATTGCGATACCAATTGAATTCGATGCCGTTTTGCTGCCACACCGGCGCTTCGGCGATCCGTTCCAAGAGCGATTGGGCCGTGAACGGCAGGGCCCCAGCGTAGACGCCTTCGAGTTCGAGAGCGAGCGCGCTCGGCTCGCCCCTGGGGACGTAGATGCCAAGATCGACGGAGATAATCGAACTCCAGCTACCATTGCCCCAGCGAAATCCGAGACGGACTTTATTGTCATCGATCTGGATGCGAGGCCGGCTGACATCATCCGGCAGTTTGAAGCCATATTTGACGAAGTCTTCTTCGATGAAACTATTGATCTGGGCATCCGTAAAAGTGGCGTCCCAAACGTCTTCGGCACTGATGGCGCTGATGAGCGATGTGGTTTTCTTGAGAAACTCTTCATTCAAGCGCAGACGATCCGCGCCGGGAGGCTGAACCGCCTTGCTATACCAGTCGGGTTCATGTCCCACAAAGCCGAGAAGCAAGCCGCCGCCACCACCACCGATCAGCAAAACCAGGGCGATCGCCAGCAGGAAAGATCGACGGTTCATCCAAGCCTCTGTTCCCGCGAAAAGAAGATGTCGAGGGTGCAGCTCAGGCTAGTAGTGGTGGAATAACGTGGATCGGTGGAAAGATCAACGCCGGAATTGGGCGCAGCGAATGCGTCTTCAGGAGCCGGGAGCGTAAGCGACCGGAGAAAATCTGAGCGAGTCTGATTTTCTCCGGTCGCTCACGCTCCCGGCTCGCCAAAACAAGAAATCACCCATGCCGCCCCGCCCCGCGCCGCCCTCGCACCGAATGCGGAAATAGTTTCTCCTGTTCCAAATTATTGCCGTGATTGAACGGCAAATGCTGCGCTGGACCGGTCAGAACAAGGTGGTGCTTCTTTTTCGCCTCCTCCACGAGCGCGGGGGAAATCCACAAGTCCTTCATTTCCAGTGTGTTCGGGATGATGGCCATTCGCAGTGCCGGGGAGTTCGGTTGCCAACAAGTGGCGAGGCCTGCTTCGAGGCAGGTTAGGTCATTGGGGAAAGCGATCGGTAGTTTCGAGCGCCAGAGAAAGCAAGCGGTCAGGTTGTTCATGCGGAACGGCACGGGATCGATGTCGGCTAACAGGCGATCGGTCGTCAGGTCGGCGATACCGACGCCGGTGCCGTTGCCATGGCTCTCGGGCGAAAGATCGAGACAACAGATCCGAGTTATCTTCGGTGTCTTGAAATTGTCCTCATCTTCGATCAGCAATCGGCCGACAACGTTGGGATCAATGCCCGCGCCGCTATAGTTTTTGCCGATCTCGCAAATGACCAACAGGTCGAGGTGATCGAATGGTAGGCGGCCCATGAGGCTGCGTGCTTCGTCGAGTAGCGGCGGCTCGCGCTCGATCAGTTCGTCGCGGTCGAGGACCTGCAAGCGGGCGGTTTTTTCGTCGGCGTTCTCCAGGACGGCGAGGCCGGCCTGAAAAGGCGTCTTGGCCAGGATGACCTCCGCCGACAGCGGCAGCATGTCGCGCAGGCCTTTCGTACCCCAGCGGTGATGTTGCGAGGCGCCTTCGCGTTTGCCCAGGCCGATGACGAGCATCTTGGCGATGCCGCTCTCATAGCGGCCGCGAAAATCGGTGTGCGGCTTGACGCGCGAGACGGTGACGACGGCGTCGGCCTCGAGCGCGTTCTTGTCCCAGAAAACCGGTTCGCCCCAGCTGTTGACGCCGATCTGCACGCTGGTCATGTCGGTCTTTACGGGCACGCCCAGGGCCTTCTCGCTGATGCCATATTCACCCAGAAGCTCGCGCTGGCCTTCGGCCGTGGCCCCGCCATGACTCCCCATCGCCGCGACGACGAATGGCTCCGCGCCGAGCTGCCGCAGGCTGTCGAGCGTGGCGCCGATGATCAACTGGAGATTGGCGATGCCTCGACTACCGACGCCGACGGCGACCTTCATGCCGGGCCGAACCCGTGAAGCAAAGCGCGAGCACGACCATTGGTCATGCACTTCCTGGGCCACGTCTTCGACAACAGGTTGCGGAGCGGTCTGCCGCAGCGGGGCCATCAAGGGAATGTCCACAGTCGAGGGTCTCCAGAATGAGTGCTGGTTTCAGATTACACAGGCTTCGCCGAAGCGTTGTTGGAGCCGACTACGCGCCGACTCACGCACTTTCGCGGCGTCAATGTCCGGCTTTTCCAGTCTAAGAAATGGCGAGGCGGGCAGCGGGCCATCCAGCCCATTTCCTTTGAGGACCAGGTTCTTCAAGCGCGATAAATGGGGCGAATCGGCCAAGGATTCGATCGCGCTGAGACCCACGTAGTTCTCACTCAGATCGAGGCAGGCAAGCTGCGCGAAATTGGGCGACGTCGCCAGCGCAGCGATTCCTGGGCCGCCGATCTGGTTCGACGCCAGGTTCAGGTTTTTGAGGCGCGTCAAGTAACTCGAATCGGCGATCGCTTTGACGCCCGTATCGCGCACGTGATTCTTATAGAGATTCAGATTATGCAGATTCGCCAGATGTGGCGCTTGGGCTAACGCTTGCAGCCCGTCGGCCGACAGGTTGGCGCGGCTAAGGTCCAATGATTTGAGGCGGTCCAAATGCGTAGCGCGCCAGGGCTTGGGCTCCATCATTTCCGACCGCATTGCCTTGCAGATTGAGGTCTTCGATGCCTCGTAATTGTCGCAGAAGCGGCGCGAACAGTTCGTTGGAGAGCTTTGTGCCCTCCAGGTCGAGCCCGCGTAACCGGCCGAGCAGAGACGACTGCCGTTGGGCGAAAATGCCGGACGAAGCGCGAACGCCGGCAAAGAGATTAGGAACGCCAGCGCCAAAATGCAGTAGGCTCTCCAGGTGTTGCGAGCCGATCAGGTCTTGAAACCCGCGCCAAGTCAGGTTTGTTCCTGAAAGATTGAGGGTCGTGAGCTGATTGACCGCCGGAATCGAAGCCAAGGCCCGAGCGGCCCGGTCGGCGAGTCCACGGTTGTGCGACAAATCGAGATGCTCGAGCTGTTGCAGCAGCGGCATTTCCGTCAGCCATTGAATCTGCGGCCATTCGAGGGCCACGGCGGATAAGCCCAGTGACCGCAAACGGGAATTATGCGGTGACGCCAGCAGCGTGCGCAGCCAGGGGACGGCCCCAGTCCGACAGCCGCCAAAGTCACAATGCTCCACCCTTTCGAACAACGCTGATCCCGCGCCTTTTTGTTGGTCGAGCGAAGTCATCGTCAGCCGACGAATCGGCGAGTCTCGAAATAGACGATCGCCATGCTCCGCGAATGCAACGTCGCTGAGCGTGATCGCCTCGACGAAGCCGCGTGAATACTCCCAGCCTTTAGCCGCTCGTGCAAAGGGAGCGTCCCAATCGGCCTTATAGCTCGTTAACAGATCCCGTTCCTCATCCTCCAGTTCCGGCCGCGACGGATGATCGTCCGGCAGCGTTGCCAACATGCATTGGACGCGGATAAACGTCCCGCGCGGATCGCCGCGATCTTCGAGCCAGTCAGCGTAGATGAGGCGCGGAGCGTCATCGTCGGGCGCCTCGATGATGGCTTGCAGAAAAGGTTCCGCGTGCGTCATGAACCTATCTCGTTGATCGACACGGTCAGTGAATACCGCTTATACTACCGAATCAGCGCGGTTGCGGAACACCCCGATCGATACGCTTGGGGCTGGCGTCGGAATCATCGGTTCGGGTACGATACGTCCCCATGCGACGCTGGTTCTTACAGGCCCTGGTGCCCGCGCTGGCGGCGATACTCGTCGTCGTCGTCGTTCTCCTCATGTCTCAATGGGCGCGCGACGCGCTGCGCGGCGATGCGGCCCACCAATTCGCGTTCCGCGACATCGAATGTCAGCCACCGGCGGGGCGGTCGCGTGATGAATTTCTCGCGGAAGTGCAATACCTCTCCGGCTTGCCCGATCGGTTCGACCTGCTCGACCCGACGCTGGCCCGGCGTCTGGAAGTGGCTTTTGAACGCGAGCCGTGGGTGTCGCGCAGTGCGCCGGATTGAAATCGGGCCTCATTCGATCAAAGCGGATCTACTCTGTCGAGTAGCCGTACTCGCCGTGCCGGTTGAGGGTGTACAAGAGCTTCGCCTTGTCGATGGCGACGGAATCCAGCTCACCGGCGGCAAACTGCCGCCGCGCTTGTTCCGCTTCAGCGGCAAGGCGACGAAGCCAATAGGGCTGCCAGGAACGGTTTGGGGCGACGTTCACGTCGCCGAAGCAGCGCGGCTCGCGGCACTCTTGCAGCCACATTTTGAACGGCTCTACGGGAGTCAACAAAGCGACTTCGTCGCCGAAATCTACATCGGCGACGACAGTATTTATGTCCTAAAAGGATCGCTTTTAGGACATATCGTCTGGGGCCATGCCATCGGCAGCGAACGGCTCGACGAAGATCGTGCCGCGGAAAAGCTGCAAGTGCTGTTGCGTAGCGCGGCGGAGGCTACGAGTCAACGATTCGACGTCCTTGATCTCAGCAAGGCGAAACGCTGACATTGAGAGCCTATCCGAAGCGTTGCGTCTCCACACCCAGGGTGCGCTGCGCTACCCTGAGTAGGGGAGATGCAGCTTTCCGCACAACCTTTGACCAAATCAATGCGTGCCCTGCTCCCCTTCAACCGCCACCGGCTGCTTCACGGATCCGAGCCCGAATAACAGCAGAGCGATCATCACATAGGCTCCGGTCCAATGGTACGGCGTCTGGCAGGCGATCACATCACGGTAAACCGGAGCGATCTGCTCGAGAATTTGGTGGGGCAGGCCGACTTGCTCGGACCCGAGCGGCGAGTGAATGATGCCGAAGAAGGCACAGACCGCCGCCACGAGAAAGTAGCCAGCCGCGCTTTTGAGCTTGCCATCCATCATCATGGCAAGAGCGGCAGCCCAAAGCAGACTCGAGACGATGAAGCCGTTGGCGAGACAACGTAGCGTTTGCACCATCATCAGCGCTTCGGGCGTCATCGGATCCCGGCCATAGCCGAGAGCAGCGTTCACGGGAATCGTAATGAGATACGCAAACGCGGGCAGCATCGCCAGCGCCAGGGCGGGATAATGCTTCTGCGGCGTCGCCTGAAACGATTGGGCCATGATTTCCAGGCCGACAAACACGAGAATGGGGAACATTGCGGCTTTGGGCAGCCATTCAAACAGGTAAGTGAAGCCGCCGAGGCAGCCGACCAGGCCGATGAAGACAGCGGTAGCCAGGGTATAGGCCGACCGGCCCCCCATTTTCTTGTAAGCCGGATGGCCAATGTAGGGCGTGGTCTGGATCACGCCGCCGAGCAAGCCGGCGACTAGCGACGCGATGCCCTCAGTCAGCAAAATGGCGCGCGTGTCGTATTCATCCCCCGCGGCGGCAGCGCTCTCCGTGCAGTCGATGCCGCCGATGATCGTCGCCAACGCAAACGGCAGCACGATGGGAAGCCTTCCCAAGGTGTACTGCAACACGTCTGTGTACCACTTCGTGTCCTGGTTATAGATCGAGAACAAGGCGGCCCAATTGGTCGGCGCGTAACCCTTCGACTCCTCGGGTTGCGGCACCAGCGGCCCGATGCCGAGGTTCATTCTCGTTAGCTGAAGGCCGATCTGATAAAGAACGACGCCGACAAGTACAGCGGCCAGCGCCCCGGGAAATTTGAAGGGTAGCTCGCGGTGGGCGACGAGCGTCAAGAGGATGATCGTCAATGCGACCATGCCGACGAGAGGCACACCGGCGATGCCGTCCATCAACATTGGTAGAAACGCGATAAGAGCGATGGCAATCGCCGCGAGCGAACCGAGCAAGCCCGCCCGTGGCACAAGGCGGCGGACCGCGTTGCCGAGCGGGGCGACGACGGTCTTGAACAGCCCCACGAAGATCAGCGTCAACAGGCCGACATGCCAGGCGAACTCCATGCCGCGTTCGCCTTTGAAACCCAACTCTTTCGCATGACCGAGAGCGGGAAGAAGAATCAAGAAAGCGACCCCAAACGTACTCGGCGTATCAAGGCCCAAAGGCATTGCCGTCACATCGTTGCGCTTGGTCCGTAACGCCAGCCAAAAGGCCATGGCCGTGTAGACGAGATCGCCCAACACCACGCCCAAGGCCGTGCCCGGGATCATCCGTGTGAGCACGAATTCGACGCTGAAGTTGCCAGCGCTCGTGATGGAACTGACCAAAATGATCATCACAGCCACATTGTCGAGCATCAGGCCGAAAAAAGCGTTAACGTCCCCGCGACGTGCCCATTGATAGCGCATGCGACAGACCCGTGGTCAGGAGGGAGGATGATTGCCCGGTGGAGAGGGAGAGATGAACACAACGTAGCGGGACCGGCGTCGCGCGGCAATGACCGCGTTCGCTCCTTACGGGATGATTCGGCCCGCCACCTCACCAAACCCAACGCGATAGCCATCACCCTGACACCAGCCTTTCATGACTACCCGATCGCCATCCTGCAGAAAGGTGCGCTGCGCCGTTACTGAGGGTGATCGGATTGCTGCCGCGTTTCGTCAATTCTAACAGGCTCCCCAGCGAATCCGGCGTCGGCCCGCTAATCGTGCCAGATGCCAACAGATCCCCCGGACGCAGATTGCAACCCGTGATCGTGTGATGGGCCAGCTGCTGACACATACTCCAATAGAGATGCTTAAAGTTTGATTTGCAGATTATGTCTTTCGAGGCGCCGTTGGCCGTTTCCAGCATGACTTCGAGATGAATGTCATAGCTGCTTGGCTCGGCTCGACGCAGGTAGGGCAACGGCTCCGGCTGTTGCTTGGGCCCCGCGCAGCGGAATGGCTCCAAAGCTTCCAGCGTTACGACCCAGGGTGAGATCGAGGTGGCGAAGTTTTTGGCCAGGAATGGCCCGAGCGGTTGATACTCCCAGGCTTGGATGTCGCGGGCGCTCCAGTCGTTGAGTAGGACCATGCCGAACAGGTGGTCCGCCGCGTTTTCGATGGGGATCGGCTTGCCGAGTTCGTTTCCTGGCCCGACGAAGACGGCTGTCTCCAATTCGAAGTCGAGCGAGCGCGTCCGGCCAAAGATGGGAGCGTCCGCTTTCTCCGGCTTACTTTGCCCTCTGGGGCGAACAATGTCGGTGCCGCTCAGGACGATCGAGCTGGCTCGGCCATGATAGGCGACCGGAAGATGTAGCCAGTTCGGCATCAGGGCGTTGTCTGCTCCGCGTAGCATCGTGCCGACGTTGGTGGCGTGTTCGCGCGACGAATAAAAATCGGTGTAATCGCCAATCGCCGCCGGTAGTTGCATGGTCACGTCGCGCTGCGGCACGAGCGCTCGTTCGCGGAGGTTCGCATTGTCGCGCAAGGTCGCTTCGTCGTGGCGGAGCAGCTGGCTGATGCGGCTGCGCGCTTCGGCCCAGGCCGGCTTCCCCAAGGCGAGAAAGGCGTTGAGCGTTCCGGTCGCGAAAGGGCGATGATTACGCAAGATAGGGCCGGAAAATTGGCCGTGAGCTTCGAGAATGGTCAGATCGAGAATCGAATCACCAATCGCGACCCCGATGTTCGACGTTGTCGCGCCGGGCTGGCGGAAGACGCCATAAGGCAGATTTTGGATTGGGAAAACGCAGTCCGCGGTAACGTGAATGAACGAACGCAGCGCTGGATCGGTCGTGGGATTCATGGCGATTTCTCAAGGAGCCGCTTAGCCGCGATACCGGTCGTCTAAGCGGCTGGGTGCCACGCAACGCCGCCTATTACTGCGTGAGTTCCTTCTTGCTGCCGGTCCGAACTTAGTCATCTTTGACTGAACTGGCCAATTCACGCGGCCAATAGCAGACCGGATCATTCAGCTTATCGGAGGCTCCATTTCCCTACAGCGCGAAATGTTACGATCCAAATCCACGCCATCCTCAGACGGCGCTGCTTGGCACCCAACGATCCACAAAAGGTCGGAGTGGCACACGCCGCGCAATCCATTCGACGAGTGGTCGTCTGGCGGTTCGCGGCGAAACATACTATATCGATAGTGCGATTTCTGTCGTTAATTGATTTCGGAGAAAGCGACGATGAGCGATGCGCACGCGACCCATGGCGATGCACCCGTATTCACTCCGCAGCAGATCGAGCAATTTCACAAGGATGATCGCCATGCGGGCGGCGCCGTGGTGCTGCTTATGACCCTGATCTTTAGCATCGGAATTTGCCTTTACACCGTCGTCGCCTATTACACCTCGACGAGCTGAACTCGCCTAACGCGGAGCTTCTTTGTGGCTTTACCTGTCGTCCTGATTGCTGGCGACGGCATCGGGCCGGAAGTTTCGGCCGCCACGCAAGCCGTCGTCGCGGCAGCGGGGGGCGCGGCTGAATTGGATCGAGGCGCATGCCGGCCTCGGCGCTGCCGAGCGCTTCGGCGATCCTTTACCGCCTGCAACGCTGGATCTAATCCGAAAACACCGTGTCGCCCTCAAAGGCCCCTGCACCACGCCCGTTGGCAAGGGCTTCCGCTCGATCAACGTGCGACTCCGCAAAGAACTCGATCTCTTTGCCAGCGTCCGTCCCGTCAAGACATTGCCCGGCGTCAAAGTGCCCTACACCGACGTCGATCTCATCGTCGTCAGGGAAAACACCGAAGGCCTTTATTCGGGCCAGGAACATGTGGTCGTGCCTGGCGTCGTCGAGAGCCTGCGCATCATCACGAGCGACGCAGCCAAGCGGATTATTCGCTATGCCTTCGAATTGGCGCGTACCGGGGGCCGGCGCCGCGTGACCTTCTGCCACAAGGCCGACGTCATGCCGATGAGCGACGGCCTCTTTCTGAACACAGCCCGCGACGTCGCTGACGATTATCCCTTCGTCGAATTCGAGGAAATGCACGTCGACACGCTTTGTATGCAGCTCGCTCTCGATCCGTCACGCTATGACGTCCTCGTCATGGAGAATCTTTTCGGCGACGTGATAAGCGACTTGTGTGCCGGCCTCGTCGGTGGCCTGGGTTTGGTGCCCGGGGCTAACTTGGGTACTCGCTATGCCCTGTTTGAAGCCGTCCACGGCAGCGCTCCGGACATCGCCGGGAAGGGCCTGGCCAATCCGATCGCCATGATGCGTTCGGCTGCAATGATGCTCACCCATATCGGGCAGCGCGAGCCAGCCGAGCGCATCGAAGTCGCGGTTTGCAAGACGCTGGTCGAGGGCCGTGGCTTGACGCGCGATCTAGGCGGCGACGGCACGACGGCGACGATGACGGAACGGATCATCGCGAATCTACCGACTGTTTAGCCGCGAGCCGGCAGTATTTGACGTTTCTGGAGATTTCATCCATGCCCCTGCCCGTGACTCTGATTCAGGGAGGAGGGGCCGGTCTTGACCAGACGCACGCGGTCCAGCACATTCTCAAGGCTGCGGGCGTCGAGATTGACTGGGACGAGCATCTCGCTGGTTGGGCGTCGGTCGAACGTGGTTCCACGCCGTTGCCCGCCGCGTTGCTCGAATCGGTGCGGACTACGGGTCGGGCGCTCAAGACCAAGTTATTGCCGCCTCCGGGCGCTGAGGCCATCGGACAGCGCAAGGGGGGCGGGAACTACAATGTGCAGCTTCGCCGTGAGCTTGGCCTCTTCGCCACCTTACGACCACTGAAAAACCTGCCTGGGCTGACCTCGCGTTTTTCCGGCGTGGACATTGTCGTCATCCGGGAATTGACCGAAGATCTCTACGCTTCCATCGAACATGAGATCGTTCCTGGTGTCGTTCAGAGCATCAAGGTCGTCACCGAAGCGGCGAGTCGGCGATTCTTCCGCTTCGCTTGTGAATGGTCACGGGCGGTTGGGCGTAAGACGATCACCTGCGTGCATAAAGCCAATATCCTCAAGCTCGCTGACGGCTTGTTTCTCGATGCGTTTCGATCAATTACGAAGGACTTCGCCGATCTGCAGGCCCGGGAAATCATCGTCGATAATTGCTGTATGCAAATGGTGTCGAGGCCACAGCAGTTCGATGTGCTGGTGATGGGAAATCTTTACGGTGACCTCGTGAGCGACCTCGGCGCCGGGGTCGTCGGCGGTGTGAGCGCTTCGCACGGCATCAATGTCGGCGGCGAGATTCGCGTCTATGAATCGTTTCACGGCGGCGATCGCGACGCGATCGGCTACGATCGAGCCAATCCGCTCCCATTGCTGCTGCCGGCGATCGATCTCCTGGAAGGTGCGGGTGAGACACAGGCGGCGCGGCGCATCTTCAATGCGATCTCCACGGTGTTGAAGGCCGGGAAGACGCTAACCCGCGACCTGGGCGGCACGGCGACTACGACGCAGATGGCCGATGCTATCTTAGCTGCGATGCAATGACGCAATTTATATAGCCCCCGGCTTGCCGGGGGTAAACCAAAACCCCTCGGCAAGCCGGGGGCTATATACGGAAACCTGCCATGCGACAGCTTGGAACGTTTGGAGATGCCAAATCGGCCCAGCTCCTCGCCGATTATCTGCTGACGCAACGTATCGACACGCGCGTCAACCACGAAGCGGGAGTTTGGCTCGTCTGGGTTTGCAATGAAGACCGTCTGATCGAAGCGCGGCAGATACATGCCGATTTTCAAGCCAGTCCCACGGCCGAGCGTTATCTCCAAGCCACGCGCGAAGCCGGCCGTCTACGCCGCGACGCCGCCGCGGCGGACAATGCGCCGGCGTTGAGACCTGAAAATGACCGCGAGTCTCTTCAGGTCCCCGTCACAATACTGCTCTTTGTCACCTGCGCGGCTGTCGCTGTGAGCACCAATTTTGGCGGCTTTGGCTTTGGCGCTTCGCATCGCCTGAATGCAGAACCGAATCCAATCGTACAGGCGCTGTTCATCGGCACCTATTACATGGCAACACCCGATGGCCACGTCACGGAATGGCTACCCGAAATCTGGTCGGGACAAATCTGGCGCCTCCTCACACCCATTTTTCTCCATTTCGGCGCCTGGCATTTTCTCCTCAACATGCTCGCCCTCGGCTCGCTGGGCACGAGCATTGAGAAAGGTCGCGGCCCGTGGATTTACCTGTTCCTTATCGTGTTTTCCGCCATACCCTCGAACCTGGCTCAGTTTTTTCTGGGCCACGCGCACTGGACCTGGGCGCAAGGATTTTGGACAGTACCAGCGCCTTTTTTCGGCGGTCTCTCCGGCGTGCTATTCGCGATGTTTGGCTACATTTGGATCAAGGTCTGGTATGAACCGGAATTAGGTTTTGTACTCTCGTACACGAGCTGGGCCTGGATGATGACCTGGTATATCGCCTGTTGGACAGGGCTACTCGGCCCGGTCGCAAATGTGGCGCATACCTTCGGATTATTGGCCGGAATGCTGTTCGCTTACGCGCCGGTTGCATGGCGTCAATTACGGCGTTGGTGGCGGCTGAGGTGATGCCTCAAGCCTAACGCAAGTCCAGCGCTCAGCGTAACCAGCTGAATCGCCCAAAAATACGGTATCTCCGCCTCCCACGGCCCGGACCAGGTCATCGAAACGCACATTAACGATCCACATAGGCTTAATAAGACAAACGGGATGCGCCAGGGTGGCAGGTCTGCGCACGGCGAGGATCAGAACCAGGTAGCCGGGCGCCAGCAGCGGCTCAAACCAGCGGATGGAGCAACACCAACCGGCGTAGTTGGTGGACAGTGCCGCGTAAACGAGCCACGTGGCGATTGACCAGCCGCCGCAGGCGACAAGCAACGGCCACTCCGCGACGCGCCGACGTAGCAGTACGATGGCTGCCGGAATCGCCATCAGGAGGGGCAAATTAGAGAGTAGAAAGCCGCGTTCGCTAAATAGCAATCCGAGGGAATAGCCCAGGAATTCGATTATGCTTGCATGATTCCAGAACCCTGTCAGATTGGATCGGTCAAATTCGGATCCGGGGTAGTCGAAGAACTCCGGCACCGCGCCAATCGGATGCCAAGTCCCCGCGATCGCATAGCAAATGCTGTGATGCAGCAAAACCCAGGGCAGGGCTCCAAAAATCAGCCAAAGGAGATCGCTTATTTGGCGGTGGCGAAAGAAGCAATAAGCAGCGGTCATGATGAGGAGCAAGCCGCCGCTCGGCGCCTCGAAACTATAAGCCAGGCCGCCGAGCGAGCCCCAGCCGAGAAGCCAGAGTACACCTGGGCGAGCGGGTGCGGCTGCGAGCGAGGCGATCAACCAGCAGGCCGCCGCCAGCGAGAGGATGTGGCCGTTAACTTGACAGGCGTAAGGCAAAGCCGTGGTCGAGAAAGCGAAGCTCGCGGTGAGAGCGGTGACCCAGGCGGAGTTTAGAGATCGTTGATATGGCCCGTCTTCGCCGGGAGGGGTAGCTCTTCGATGCAAAACGCTTGCAAGGCGCCAGACAGCCACGACAGCCACGACGTAAGCGAGACCCGAGGAACAGACTGCCATGAGGTAGCAAAGGAGGCCAGGGCTGTGGCGCGCCGTCAGGCCGAAACACCATTGAAGTAGCTGATAAACTCCTGCCATCCATAGGGCCGGGACCGGTGGCTTGTCGGAGTAAAAGTGCCCTGCGATTCGCGCCTTGTCGCCCGTGCCTTGCTCGAGATTTGGATGCAAATCGAGCCGGTAGGGCGATTGAGTGCGCGGACCATCAGCCGGTAGGGGGCGAACAAATATGGAATCGTCGATCGCAAATGTGTGATAATCGATGAGCGCTTCGATAGTGGCGAGTCTGCCCCCGTCGTTATAGCCGCCGGCGTAGGGGCGAGCGCAGAGGCAAGCCAAAAGTGTCGCAGCGAAAAAGAGGCTAAAGTCAAGCAGAGATGGGTTTGGCCTCTCGTTCCCAGGTTCGAGCCGGGAACGAGAGCTTAACAGATGCACAGATGCCGCTCACTTTCCCGGCTTGAGAGCCTTGAATTCATCGGCATTAACGAACTTGACGGTACCATCAGCCATCAGGACGGCTCCGCCATTCGTGGGAGCATCTTTTTCGTAGGCCAACAGCGTTCCGCTGTTCTGATCCTCCACGCCGAACACAAAGATGTATTTACCCTTCTTCAGCGTCTCGACTCCCATTGGGTGTGACCCCTCGTAGGTCTTCTTCGTGAGGTCCGACAATTGCTTTGGAGCTGCTCGCTGAGATTTTAAGAAATGGACGTACATTTCATGGATTTCAGTCAATTCTTGCTTGCGCTGGGCCGCGGCAGGGTCGCCAGCCGCGGGGCCGCCGCCGCCGCAACCAATGACCATTGTGCAACAGATAAGAATCAAGGTCGATCGAAAGGAAAACATATCCGCCTCTAAATGCGAAAGGTCAACCAAACTGTGTGCCGCCAATCACGACATCACAAAGAAACAAGCAGCGTTCCCCGATTGCGCTGCAGGCGCTACGAGGAACACTGCTCCCCTCGACGATGCTATAGGAACTAGGCTTGCGATGTCTCTCCAATTTAGAACGCACTACCGTCGACAATGTCGCTGCCAGATCGAGTGCCCATGGCCTGGTACAGCGTGAAGTTCACGGTGTTGGTAATAAAGTGCAGGGAGCCGTCCGCGAAGCAGAAATTGGCGCCGCCGGTATGATTGCTGCGAGCCGCCATGTGTGCCGCGACGTAGAGGGTGTCTTCGCCACAATCATGGTCGGGAGAGTTAGGCGGCATGGTATGCGTGTAATTTTGCATCTCGACCAGCCCGCGGTAATACTCTTCGCCACGGTAGGTGATGATGTTGGTAGGCCCATAGGAGTAATCGTTACAATGAGTCTTCCCGTTGGGGCTGTTCGCGGGACCGTAAGGCATCTGGTAAAGATTCCAGCCGCTGTCTGTATTCGGCAGCAAGAAAATAGCGGTTGGATTGGTGTTGTACTGGGATGAACCAGTGATCGTCGACCGAACTGTTTCCGAGAACATCGCGGTATTGCTTGAGCCATCTTTAATATCGGTAATCTGAATGCCTTGGGTCGACCTGGAGTTGAAGACGCCAACTCTCGCCAGATCGGTGCTGGTCGAGTCCGCTGTTGTTCCGATATTACCGAGGTAATTGGCGCCGCCCTTTGTATGCGGTCCCATCCGCGAGGAAGTTAGTAGACGGGTCGGACGGGCACATGAAGATCGGCACATCCTGATCGCGTGCGATCTGGTTGGCGGAGCCAACCGGAGCACTGTTGAACTGTGTCGTGAAATCGAACTGGTTGTAAACGTTCGCTTGTTCCACGTAAGCAAGAATGATCACAAGGATCGAGCCGTTCGCCACGCCGCCGGTACCGCCCGGGGGCAGCCGGCCGAAAGTCCCGGCATAGTTTTGGCAAGCCAGGCCGATCTGCTTGAGGTTGTTCTTGCACTGGCTGTTAGCCGCGGACTCGCGCACTTTTTGCACGGCCGGCAGCAGCAGCCCAATCAACACCGCGATGATAGCGATCACCACAAGTAGCTCGATCAACGTAAACCCTTGTCTCTGACGAGTCATTTCCGAACGCCTCCGAATTAGTGGTAGAGGAGGAAAAAGTAACGTCTAATCTTTTTAGACGATCACGGATGATGGTACTCGAACGTACTACGCCTAACAAGCAGAAATTGTGCGAGATTCGTCGCATCCACGAATCTTTATGCAAGTTTGGGTCCCGTAGTACCGAGCCTGAAGCGTAAGCGAAGGGGCACTACACCGGTGTAATGACCCTTCGCTTACGCTTCAGGCTCGGTTCTCGACCTTATCGTCACTTGCTCAAGAAACTGCCGATCGTCGAGTTCTTGTCTAGTTCCAACTTGAACTCGTAATTGATCGGCATCGCCTTCACGCCTTTCACCTCGGGATCTACTTCCAAATCCCAACGCAACAGATTCTGCGACTTCTCCTCGCGCTCGTAAAGCTCATCCTTGCACATTTCCGGCGATGCCTTGATCAGGCTCACGCCGATCGTTTCGTTCTCGGCATGAGGCAATCGATCCCATACCTGGACCTTGACCTTCTCCTTCTTGAAGTTCGATATCAAGATGCGATATTCGAATTTCAGCTCCTGATTGCCGCCCTTCATCGTCTTCGTTTTATCCATCATGGTGCGTTGCACTTGCAGCTGCGGATCAGCGCCGAAGCCCACCGTACATTCATCGCCGATGGCGACCAGCGGCATGCTCATGCGGCCCACGAAGTCGGAGCCGTTGTACATGGTCGCTTCGCCCGGCAATAAGACATATTTGCTATCGTTAATGATGTTCGCCTGGCGATAGACATGCGACGTCAGCACGGGGACGGCTTTGTAGAAATAATCCGGCTTGAAGTCGATGCGCGTGACTTCGATCACCTGCTCATCATTGCGCGACGGAATCGTCAGCTTGGACACCAGGTGATAGGTGACGCTCGGGCCTTCATTCGATCGCGCGGCCAGCTTGTTGGCGATCTTGACCGCGAGTTCGCCGCGCGTCGGTTTGAAATCGTCGATGACCAGATCTTTGGCCTGATCGAGCGCAGCTGCATAATTCTGAATCTCGTTCGCCACGGCGTCGTTTCGTGAGTTGAAGGAAAGCTGAGCTTCTTTTTTCAGTTCTTGAACTTGCTTCGTCAGCTGCTCGGCTTGCTTCGGCTGCGCCAGGACCCCTTGATTCTGGAAGCCTTGGGCACCATACCTTCCGCCGCCGCCCGGCCCGCCGAATCCTCCAGCGCTGCGCCTGACTGTGGTTGACCGCCGCCCGCACCGCCTGGGCCGGCTTGCGTGCCGTTGCCAATGCCGGGATTGACGAAGCCGCCGCGATTGCCGCTCGGCACGCGCACGTCTCTTCTGCGCGGTCGAGGGTATTGTTCAACCCAAGCGCAACTTGCGCTGGATCCATGCCGCTCGGCACGATCGCGACGGCGAGCATTTTCAATTCCGGCGGCGCTGCGTTCAACATCGGCTCGGCCGTCGATAGGACGACGTCGACGCCGTTCCAGTCCTCGCCCGTCTGCTGCATGACGGCCGCGAGGTACTCGACCTGGACTGGATCTTTCGACGTCTGGCCCGAGCGCAGTTTATATTGTGGCTTCCACTGGGCGGTGCTCACGAGATAGTTCAATTTTAACTTGGCCGGCGCCCCATTGGTCTTGTCGATCAAAATGACCGCGTCTCGTTCCGTGCGATTCGAGCCGTTCGACAAATCGCGCAGCTTGCGATTGATGAACTCCAGCTGCTCTTTATTCAGTTCGAGCTGCTGTTGGAGAGCCACCATCTCGCGCGATTTTTCGCCACGGCCGTCCATGATGTTCTTGGCCAGGGTAAAGGCTTCGTTGGCGTCGAGCTTGCCCTTTTCCGTCGCATGAGTGGTGCTACTGGCCGTGTAATTTTCGAGCTTGGCGAGCAAGGCGATGTTGGCGGTGCATGCCGTCATGTCGGCCAGAATCTTCTGATTCGATTGCTGGATCTTCTTGATCTCATCTTCGAGCTTGCGCACGTCCTCGCGGGTGTCTTCGCGGACCGGCCTGGTGCGAAAGCGCGTCGTGAGAACACGAATGCCGTCGGCGCTTTCGGAGTAAAGAGAGCTATTTACGGTGTGTTCCGGCAGCGGATTGACGACCAACTCAAAGTTGCCCATCCCGGCTGGGACTTCGACCTCGCGCGTGACCAGAGGCGCTGTGTGGGTAGATCGTGACATGGGCAATTTTGCTGGCGGCCGTCTTTCGGCGCTTGGTCCTTGGCTTCGGGCTTGTCGTCGGCCGGCTTGGCGGCGGTCGACCAGTTTAGGATGACCGTTGTGAGAACAGCGAGTGTTCCCATACTCAAAAGTGCTAGTTTCGTTTTCATGGTAAAGGGGAATCCTTATTTATTTGTTATGATAATTCTAATGTTTAGCCGCGAGCCGATAGGCGAGCGCTGTTGAATTGCGCTATCGCACAGTGCTCGCCTATCGGCTCGCGGCTAAACGGGTTCGTTGTTACTTGCTCAAGAAACTTCCGATGGTCGAGTTCTTATCCAATTCCAATTTGAACTCGTAATTGATCGCCATCGCCTTGACGCCTTTGATTTCGGGGTCGACTTCCAGGTCCCAACGGAGCAGGTTCTGCGACTTCTCCTCGCGCTGGTACAGTTCATCCTGGCAAACCTCGGGCGTAGCCTTGATTAGGCTGACGCCAATGGTCTCGTTCTCGGCATGAGGCAGGCGATCCCAGACTTGGACCTTAACTTTCTCTTTCTTGAAGTTCGACACCAAGATGCGATACTCGAATTTCAGCTCCTGATTGCCGCCCTTCATGGTCTTGGTCTTGTCCATCATGGTGCGCTGCACTTGCAGCTGCGGGTCGGCGCCGAAGCCTACCGTGCATTCATCGCCGATGGCGACCAAAGGCATGCTCATGCGGCCCACGAAGTCGGAGCCGTTGTACATGGTCGCTTCGCCAGGCAGCAGCACATACTTGCTGTCGTTAATGATGTTCGCTTGGCGATAGACGTGCGATGTGAGAACGGGGACGGCCTTGTAATAGTAATCCGGTTTGAAATCGATCCGAGTCACTTCGATGACCTGCTCATCATTGCGCGATGGTATGGTCAGCTTCGACGCCAAATGATACGTCACGCTCGGGCCTTCTTCGCTCTTGATGGGTTTTCCACCAAGTTTGAAGCCGACCTCGCCTTTCGATTTCGCTTCTTCGAGCACAAGGTCCCGCGCCTGATCGAGAGCGGCGGCGTAGTTGGCAAATTGATTGGCTTCGCCATCTTGTTTGCGATTGAATGATCGCTGAGCTTCCAGGCGTAGCTCAGTCGCCTTTTTGTAAAACATATCATTATTGTTGTTGTCATTTAGACCGGCCTTCGCCGTGGCTAGCTCCGGATTGATAAATCCAGCGAGATTGCCGCTTGGCACGCGTGCGTCCGCGGGTTGGTTGGCCCAGGTCGGAAGCGCGAGCGCAGCCTGGACCGGATCCATGCCGCGCGGAACGATGGCGACGGCCAACATTTTCAGTTCCGGCGGGGCGGCATTCAACATCGGCTCGGCCGTCGACAAAGTAACCTCGACGCCGCTCCAATCCTCGCCGCTCTGTTGCGTCACCGCGGCAAGGTACTCGACCTGCACGGGATCCGCCGACGTCTTGCCGGTTCGTAGCTTGTATTGCGGCTTCCAACGGGCCGCATTGACGAGGTAATGTAGTTTTAGCTTTCCCGGCGCGGCATTGGTTTTATCGATCAGAATGACCGCGTCGCGTTCGGTGCGATTCGAGCCGTTGGATAGCTCGCGCAGCTTGCGATTTACAAACTCCATCTGCTCTTTGTTTGTTTCCAATTGCTGTTGCAGCGTCACCATTTCCTTGGTCTTCTCGCCACGGCCTTCCATGATGTTCTTGGCGAGAGTAAAGGCTTCGTTGGCGTCGAGCTTGCCCTTTTCCGTGGCACTGGTCGTGCTCGCGGCGGTGTAGTTTTCCAGCTTGGCGAGCAGGGCCATGTTGGCCGTGCAGGTGTTGATGTCGGCCTGGATCTTTTGGTTCGACTGCACGATCTTCTTGATCTCATCTTCGAGCTTGCGCACGTCCTCGCGGGTGTCCTCGCGCACGGGCCGGGTGCGGAAACGGGACGTTAAGACACGAATGCCTTCGATGCCTTCGGAGTAAAGAGAGCTGTTTATCGTGTTTTCGGGCAGTGGATTGACGACGAGTTCGAAGTTGCCTGTTCCAGCGGGGACCTCGACTTCGCGTGTTATGAGTGCGCTATTGGGATAAATCGTGACGCGCGTGATTTTGCTGGCCGCCGTCTTCGGCGCTTGCTCCTTGGGCTCCGCTTTGTCGTCGCCTGGCCGGGCGGCGCTCGACCAGTTGAGGCAGACCAATGTCAGAACGACAGCGGCCCCGAGGCCCAATAGGGCCAATCGCTTTTTCATGGAATTACTCCGTGGAAACTGTTGGAGAGAAACTTGGTTTGAGGGATCAACCAGCGTCGTGAATTAGAAGCTCGCTAAATAAGTCGGCCGCCGTGGCCGGGGTCGGTACTCCGACCCCGGTGCGGTTCCAGAGAACCGGGGTCGGAGTACCGACCCCGGCCACAACTCTTTGACGCGGGACCCCGCGCTTGCTTGGGGCTGGTAAACCCGTCATTTCACGACCTGTTTGGGCAGCGCCCACAACCGCAGACTGCCCGATGCATGGCTGATAAACGCCTTGCTTCCGTCGGGCAGAAATACGACATTTTCGACGCGCTCCAAGCCGGCAACTTCGAACGACTTCACTTCTTTCGCCGTTTGCGGATCCCAAATGCGGATGATCGCGTCGTCTGTCTGGTAACGGCTGCTCGCGGAGACGACACGGCCATCCGGCAAGAAGGCAACGCGAACGACGGCGTTATGATGGCCCGTCATTTTGCGTAGTTCCTTGCCCTTGGCGACGTCCCATAGGCGAATCGTCCGATCGCTGCCGCCGGAGACGGCTTGTTTGCCATCGGCGGAGAAGGCGACGCTAAGGATTGCTCCGTCGTGTCCCTCCCAGCGCGACAGCGGGGCCCAGGTCTTCACGTCCCAAAGACGCAGGCTGCGATCGAGGCTGCCGGTCAAGAGTCGATTGCCGTCTGGAGATAAGACGAGACAGGTCACCGCGGAGTTGTATCCGGTGAGTGAACGAATTTCTTTTTGCGTGTCGATATTCCAAATGCGGACGGTCCGATCGCTGCCCGCGGAGGCAACTCGGTGGCCGTCCTTGGTCACGACGAGCGATCGCACACCCTCCGTGTGACCCATCAATCGGCCACTCTCTTTGACCTCGGTGATGTCCCACAGACGAATCGATCGATCAGCACTGCCGGAAACGACTCGCCTGCCATCGGGCATGAAGGCAATCGTTTCGATCTCGTCGGTGTGCCCTTCGAGCGCGGCGAGTTCCTTGCCTGTGTCGAGATCCCAAACGCGAACGATGCGATCTTCGCCACCGGTCGCCGCCCGCTTGCCGTCGTCTGAAATCGCCAGTGCTCGAATCGATCCGCGATGGCCGACGAACGGCGCTCGGGCGATGGCAACATCCGTAGCATTGTCACGTCCCAGTTTCAGCATCCGAGCCAACTCGGGAAACGACTCTTCGAAGAGCTGTCTTTGAACGACGCCGCCCGATGCCAGAAGGGCGCCCAGGCTTCGGCTCAATGCGCTCGACTTTCTTAATTCCATCGAGAAGGCTTCCGGTGTCAGGCCTGTCTCCGCGGCGGCAGCGCTCAGATCAAGCGTCCCTTCATAACGGAGTACAGCGACCTCGATTGGATCCTGATCCGTTATTGGCACGCCGATCTTCGTCAGAGCGGCCATGAAGCGTTCGGAATCTTCCTTTATCAGCGCTCGCATGCGTGCGGCCGGGGCGTAGAGAGCGAGCGCCGATTCACGCTCCGTTTTTGTGAAGGGAGCAGGGTTTTTTAGGATGTGGGCGCGGACTTGATCGTCCTTGGGTAAGATGCCGCGAACGTGGCACGACATGCAGGAAACGCCGGTTTCGACGAGCTTGTCCGGCCGTTTCGGATCGCTGACGATTTCGCCGGGAGCCTTGTCGACACGCCGGCCTGCGCTATCGACGAGCAGATAGCCTTGCAAACCGTTCGGCAGATTGAAGATTATCTCGCCTCCCGCCGCCTGAAAGCTGACCGGATGCTCGAAGATATTTTGCCGCGAAATGTTGTCGTTGAAATCGTAGCTGCGCCAGTAGCTTCCATGAATGGCGTCATGGCGTTCGAGGACGCGATTGCCACGGGCAACGCCGGAACCGTTGAAGCCAACGCGCACGGCGCTGTCGTCCTGCTGATTGGCCGGGACATCGACCTGGAGCAGACGTTCCAGGCCACGATCGGTGCCGGGCATCTGTAGAAAATCAAAGTAAAACGGCGGCCGCGACGCTGTGTCGGCAAACCAGTCGCCGCGCAGATAGGGCTGCTCACAGCTGGTCAAAGCGGTAAGTGAGCGCAACGTGTCGCTCGATTCCGGTAGGCGGTACGGATAGATCGAAGCCAGTTTGTCCCAAGTGCGCGCGTTCCATTTGTAATCGCGCAGATCGAGGCGAAAAACAGTCGCGGCAGCGTCCACCGGTTGCAGGCGACGCAGGCGCGGATGCCAGGATAGGCTATTGACGAGCTTTGTGAGAGCATGGCGATGTTTGTCGAGATCGTCGGCTGAGATGCCGCTGCCGGCGAGTTGATTCAAGGTTAGGTAACGAGTGAAGCGCCGGGAACGGGAATCGAGAGTATTGAGATCGTCTAACATTATTTTATGGAGTGGAGCGTATTCGCGCGGCGCCGCGGCGTTGGCCGCGACCGAGAAAGCGGCAGCGCCGTCGGCGATCCATTTGTTCAAAAGAGCAAGCTCCGCCGCTGTTGGCTTCCCTCGCTTGCCGGGAGGCATGTCGCCATCGCGGACGCGCTGCAAAAGTGGGGAATCGTCGGCTTTCGCTGGTGTCACCTGTCCTCGGGCGACGAGGCGCTCCCGATCGAGCACGTAATCGAAGCCACCCTTGGCGCCGCCGCGCGGGCCGTGACACTCGGCACAGTATTTTTCGAGCACCGCGGCGCATCCTTGGCGACGTCCGCCGCTCGCAACTCGGGAACCAACGCAACGGAAGTCAGGAGTCCCAAGAGAGCGAGACGAAGGATGCGTGGCATGGATGACTCCAAGAACGGCTGCGCTGGCGAACCTCTCTGACTTAAAGACGATTGAGTTCGTACTACGGATTGGTCCGACCCGGCCGCGTCGGCTTCGATCTTCATGTTATCTTAAGGTTTGTTTGCTTACGCTGGCGGATGCGAGGGGAGTATTCCCGAGCGAATGGGTCAATGAGGATCCGTTCTGCTTGGGCCTCGCACTTGGGGTGAGCCGTGACTCGCAATGCGGCTCACCCTCTTTTTTTGAGAGATGCATCCTCTCTGATAACGACTATGTAATGATGCGGCGGGGCGCAACGAAAAGTGCGCGAACGAACGTAAGTCCTTTTACACGTATATGATTCAACTCTTAGAATTCGTTCGGGGGGGTTATGGGGGGGCCGAATGAAACGAATCGCGGTTATTACCTCCCGCTAACGTCTAGTGCTCCAGACCGTAAAATAGCATCGAAGATCGCCCTTTCGCGGAGCGAAAGGCGACACACACCCACGGATTTAGCCAAATGCGCGTCCTAGTCGTCGAGGACGAACCTGATCTCCGACGGGTACTCGCTCAGGCACTGCGCGAAGCCGGTTATGCCGTCGATGAAGCGTCGGACGGGGAGGACGGTCTCTACAAGGCGACGAGCTGGGAATACGACGCGCTCGTCCTCGACTTGATGTTGCCGCGTCTGTCCGGCCTGGAAGTCCTGCGCCGGCTGCGTGACAAACGCTCGACGCCGGTCTTGATTTTGACGGCACGCGATACGATTCCCGACCGGGTCCTCGGCCTCGATTCCGGCGCGGACGACTACCTGGTCAAACCATTTGAACTCGAAGAACTCCAAGCGCGCCTGCGGGCCCTGATTCGCCGGGCGGCGGGTAACGCGGTATCGACGATCGACATCGGCGACATCGTCGTCGACACCGTGGCGCGGGTCGTTTCGCGTGCGGGCAAGGCGATCAACTTGACGGCACGCGAATATGCTCTCGTCGAGATCTTGGCTCAGCATCGCGGCCAGCTCATCACGCGGTCGATGATCTACGAACACTTGTTTGACGAGAATGAAGACTCGCTGTCAAACCTTGTCGACGTGCATGTCTCCAATGTAAGGAAAAAGGTGGGTAAGGACTTCATCACGACGCGCCGCGGCCAGGGATATATGATCGATGTTTAAGTCCATTCGCTGGCGGCTGTTGGCCTGGCATGCCGGGATTTTGTCCCTGGCCGTCGTCGGTTACGGCGTCACGCTTTATTGGCAAATCCACAAGGCACGTTTTGACGAAGTCGACGCCGAACTCTTGGCCTCCGCGCGGACGCTCGAGGGGACGCTGCGCGGCTTCCCGATGTACGTCCTCGAAGGTAAAAAGGAACCGCCCGGAGGCGGCAGAGGCGGGCCTGGAAGAGGCGGGCCGGGTGGAGGTCCTGGCGGCAAACCACCGCCGCGCGGGGAAGGTCCGCCGCCAAACGAAGGCGGGCCACCTCGGGGCGGGCGCGAACCGCCGCCAGATCGCAATCCCGAACGAATGTTGACCCTGCCGAGTTCGACCACATTTCACGCTCCCGACGCGCCGACGGAGCCACTGTTCTTCATCGTTTGGGCGAGCAATGGCGAGATTCTCAAGTCGGAAGGCGTTTCGCCCGATTTTCCGGTGCCGACGTTCGCGTCGCTTCTCGGACCAAACGCTGAGCGTCCCGAGGTGAGGCAGACTGGCGTATTCCGCGAAGTTGGTATCCTTGGCCCACGGCTGTCGAGGGTTCTGGTAGGCAGAACGATTCGCCGCGAGTTACACGATCTCTCCTGGCTCGGCGGACAACTGGTGATGATCGGTGCGGGCGTCCTGACGGTGGGGCTCCTCGGAGGCTTTTTCCTGGTAGGGCGAGTGGTGCGGCCCATTTCCGCGATGAGCACGACGGCCGCGAAGATCTCGGCTTCCAATCTCGATCAGCGCATCGATGTCGACGAAGTGGACGGTGAGTTGGGGAAGCTCGCCACGGTTCTTAATGAGATGTTCAGCCGACTCGAGAGCGCGTTCGATCGGCAAGCGCGCTTCACTGCTGATGCCTCGCACGAGCTGCGCACGCCTCTCGCGATCATTCAATCCCATGCCGAGCTAGCGCTATCACGGCCACGCGAACCCGTTGAATATCAAGATGCTTTGAAGACGTGTGTCCGGGCCTCACGACGCATGAAAGCGATTGTCGAAGGGCTGCTCACCTTGGCCCGGGCTGATGTCGGCAAGCTCGAATTGAAAAACCAGCCGATCGACCTGGGAATTCTCGCCGCCGACACGGCGGCATTGCTCGAGCCGTTGGCGCGACAAAAGGGAGTGGCGGTGGCGGTTGATTCGTCGGACGTGGAAATCACCGGCGACGCGACGCGGTTGGCCCAGGTCATCACCAACCTTGTGACCAACGCGATCAACTACAACTTTGCCGGAGGCGCTGTTCACGTGGCGATCTCGACTGAGGAGAATCACGCCGTTCTGTCAGTGACGGACACAGGTTGTGGCATCCCCGAGGAGGACCGCCCTCATATCTTCGAGCGCTTCTACCGCGTCGACAAAGCCCGCGCCCGCGAACAGGGAGGCAGCGGTCTAGGTTTGGCTATTTGTCGAAGCATCATTCAAGGCCTGGGCGGCTCCATCAGCTTCACATCGAAAGTGAACGAGGGGACCACGTTCACCGTCATGCTGCCGCTGAAAAAGACCCCGACGCAAGTGGTGCCGGTAGGTTTGTGATGACGCCACGGGGAGCCCATCGCAGTAAGTTGTGGCGGCACGTATTTAACGTGCCGCCACAACTTGCTGGCCCAGGCCGTTACCGCTTCTTATTCGTCGCTCGAATGAAGATGAGCCCGCCGTTCGGCCCCGGCACGGCCCCGCGAACGAGAATCAGATTCTCCTCGGCATCGATCTTGACCACGTCAAGGTTTCGCACGGTAACTCGTGTGTTGCCGTATTGGCCGGCCATGCGGATACCCTTCTTCGGTCGCCCGCTACCTCGATTACTGGCGTTGGACGCAATCGAACCACGCTGGCGATTACCCTTTTTCACGCCGTGGCTGCCACGAAGACCGCCGAAGTTATGCCGCTTCATGACGCCGGTGAAGCCTCGACCCTTACTGTTGCCGATCACGTCGACGCGCTTGACGTCTTTGAAAATCTCATCGGCCTTCAAGATCGCGCCGATGGCGAACTTTGAGGGCTCTTTCAGCCGGCATTCCTTGACATAGCGCTGCGGCTCGCAATTCGGCTTCGGCGCCAAAGGGACGCCTTTGGTGCGCCGTTTCGATTCCAGCGCGGCCGAGACATGGCCACGCTCCGAGCGTGTCGCTTTGCGGCGAAGTTTGTCCATGAAGCCGAGCTGGATGCCGTCGTAGCCATCCCGCTGTTGATCGCGGACCTGCAATACCGGGCAAGGCCCGACCTGAAGCACGGTCACGGGGGCAATCTTACCGGTCTCGTCAAAGACCTGGGTCATGCCCACTTTCAATCCTAGTAGTCCCAAAGCCATCGCAATCATCCCCTTATGGTTGCAACTGTCTATCCGAAGGTGCCTTCGGTGAGCATCATTGCCGGGCCCGCGCACGAAATACGCACGGAGGGCCCTGTAGTGAGAACTAAGTATGATAGAGGCAGAAGGAAGTGGAGTCTAGATCGGGAATGGCGTTTCGACGGCCAACGTTACTCCCCAAACAACTGATCAAAACTCTTCTTCGACGATGGCTTATCCTTGGCCGCCTTCGCCAGCGCCGGCTCGAACTCTTCGCAGAAGTTGGCACCGGAAATGTCGCGCACAAACTCGGTGGTGGGACTGAGGCAATGATTGGACGCGCTTGGGCAATAAAGCCGACAATTGACGCAGGAATGGAGGTAGGCGCCGCAGCGCGGACAGGCATCACGGAAGCGGATCGCCTCCGTGATGCTCGTGCCACAAGAAGGGCAGGTTGACGCGGCCATAGGGTAGGCCTCACGCTTGCAGGTTTTGAAGCATCTCCTTCCGGGAGACCAATCGCTGACCCCGGCATTCTTCGATCTCCAGCGCTTTCAGCAGCCGTCGACGCAGTTCGCCCTGCATTTGCTCGATGGCGCTGGGAGCCGTGCTGGGCAGATAAATGAGCCCGCCGGCGCGGCGGTCATGGCCACCGGCTCGGCCCATGTCGCCGACGACCTGCTTCAACAGCTCGCCGGCTCGGGCGTCGGGAGCGGTCGAGCGAACGGACAGGACCAGCTTGTCGTTATGCACGCCGGCACACACCGCCCAATCGATCTCCTCGAACCGAATCAGAAAGTCGACGACTTCCGCCGCCAACTCAGATTGCGGCATCTCGTTGATCCAGCTGATGATAAGCCGATCGTAGATAAACGAGCTTTGCAGCGCCCAGAGCAGGCCTTCAAAGTGGCTTTGCGGCAAGCGGGCGTTGCGGATGCGCGCCAGCAAATCCTTGTCGGCCAGGGGATAAAGGTACAACAGCGCCTGTCGTCAAGCGAACTGGCCTCGCGCGGATAACCGCTCAGCTCGGTCTCGATGCCGTAGAGCAGCGCCGTGGCCAACCGCGCGGGCATCGAAATGCTCTGCTCCATGAGGTAACTCGTTACCAAGGAGCAGGTTGCGCCGAGACTACGGCGGACGTCCACGAAGGGGACGCCCTCGACATCGCCGGGCGTATCGTGATGATCGATGACAGCATAGAGCGGTGTGCGAAGGGGCAGATTGTGCCGGCCCGTGTTCGGCTGGCTATCGACCATGACGACCGCTTCACCGCCATGCCAGCTGATGCTCTCAATGGAATTTAGCGGAATCTTGAGCAGATCGACCATCGCCCGGTTCTCGGCTCGGCCAATGAGACCGTCACGAGTCAAACGGGTCGGTTTATCAAGGCATGTCTCGACAAGATGAGCCAAGCCCATCATGCTGCCGAGGCTATCGGGATCGGGGTGAACGTGCGAGACGAAGGTGACAGAGTCTGCCTCCCTCAAGCCGTGGAGAAAGCGATCGGAACGGCGTTGGTAAGTCGCTTTGCCGTTCGGAATGACTAATTCGGCGCTACGACGCGCCATGGGTGTGATACCTCCTAACAGACTCGGAAATTGCCCTCCCTGGCCCTATCGAATTATATACTCTTTCATCCCTGAGCGGCAGAATCTCTCGCGCTCGAATTAAGCCTCACGGCTGAGTTCTTCAATACGCCGCCACTGCTCCGGTGTGACGGGCATTACCGATAGCCTGGACATTCGGACGAGGCTGAAGTCAGCAAAGGTCGAGTCGGCTTTGATACTTGCTAATGATACAGGTTTGGCCAGGGTCCGTGGCAAGTCCACATCGACAACCGCGAGCTTTGAACCTTCTTCGAGGGCTCGCGCATCACTTGCGGCCCGCATTTCGCCGACAATCGCTTTTTGTTTCCCAGAATGATAGAACAAGATTCGATCGCCCTTCTTCACTTTCCGTAAGTGCTGCAATGCCAAGGCGTTGGTAATGCCATCCCATGTCGTCTTGCCGTCGCGTTCGAGGTCTGCGAACGAGTAGCATTCAGGCTCTTGCTTGAACAGCCAGCGTGCCATAGTGCGAATTCATTCCTCGACGCGCATGTTTTGCCGCGAGCCGATCGTCCTAAGGTTGCGTGCCATGCCCACGCAAGCGTGAGCATGCGATTAGGAATGCCTTGAATCAAAGCCGCTGCCTGAGATTACGACACAGACATGCCTCGCAAGCGTAGGTATGGCACCCTGCGTTCAACTCGTAGACAAACGGTATTGCGGCTGAACGATCGTGCTTAAATGTAACCCGGTGTCGATGCTAACCCCTCCCGGGCCTTATAGCAAGACCCCTCGCGCCCCAGGGCTTCCGAGTTCAGGCATATTTTTTTCCTTAAGTAGTTTGCGGCTCGGGACATGGCCACCGTTGTGATATTTATCCTTCGGCACCGGCTTTTTCGGCCCCGCTTGCTTTCGCGGTAGTATCTAATATTTCCTGCCGAGAAAGCCCTGCAATTTAAGAGATTAGAATCGTCGGATTTTGGATTCTTCACCGCCCAATCGAAACCTTTTTGGAGCGCCGTTAGCTCATTATTCTTGGTCGTGGCATCCCATCCGGGCTCGACTTCCAGCCAACGGATCACATGCTTCGATGTGAGGGTTGGGGCATCAAGCTTGCCGAGGTTTGAGCCATCCACTGTAGCCTTGAATAAGCGCTGGACGAAATCCTTATACCGGGAGCCGGTTCGCTCCGCTCGATATCTCTATGCACCAGCTGAGGAAGTCATCGAAAACGGCAACAACGCTATCGCCTGCTCGCGGGACTGTCGGGGCTGGCCCAGTTGATAACAGCTTGTTGCAGCCTTCGTCGATTTCTGGCGGCGAATTCCCGGTGCGTTCTCCTCTCTTTGGCGGGGACGTATCGGTGGGGTGTTCACCAAAGGAAGTGCCTCGCATCGTTGATGATGACGAACCAGCCCTGTCGAGCGTCTCAGAACCTCGGCTTTGATTTCTTTGCCATCGAGGTCCCCCGTCGTTAAAATGACTCACCTAAGGGGAAACTCGGCGTCGAACCGTATCACTTTGCCGTATCGGAGGCCGGAAAGATCGAAAACAGGAATGACGTAAGTCTTTGGTAACAAAGTATATGCCCTCGTAGCTCAGCTGGATAGAGCAGCGGATTTCTAATCCGCCGGTCGCGTGTTCGAATCACGCCGGGGGTATTGATGCCGTTAGGATCCAATTGGTGCGAATCGATGCTAACTATTCTCTTTTCTAGAACTTGAGTCGTTTCACATCCGATCGATTTAACCACTTGAGCCAGCTCGAATGATGCCGATTGATGCCCCGAATTGACCCCTGTCACTGCGCCCGTTTGAACCTCTTTTCCAGGTCGGTTGCACCTTTCACCTTGCGCGATTTGTTGAACCGTGCTGCGAGCGTCACGGTTGGTGTCTCTGCGTTTAGGTCGAAGTCGTTAGACGTTAGGTGCCCATCCAAAGCGGACACGAAGGCAACCATGCATTGTTTCAAGATTCACGCAATCGGCGACAATCAAACTGGCCTCGAGCATGCCCGTTCCGCCGTCAGTTCGGCTTGATCCACTTTTTAATTCATGCTATCAAAGTAGTACATATCTCCACCGCGCTAGTTGTGCGCACGGGCCGGATTACCAGGGAAGGTGTCGGCCGCTGAGAATGAAGGAGAAGCGTTATGGCGACTGGATGGGGCCGACTCGGCTCCCGGGTTCTCATCATCGGCCTGGCGGCTACTCTGGTGCTCGCGGGAGTCGCGTATTGCCGTGACGGCAACGAGCGCGAAGTCAAACCGAGTCCGAGTGTGCTCGACTCCGCCAAGCTCAATGAGCCGGGCGGCAAAATCTGGGCGCTCGATTTCAAATTCAAAGATCCCCGTCTAATTAAAGTCGATATACCGGGCCGCGGCCAAAAGCTTTGTTGGTATATGTGGTATCAGGTGACCAATAACTCGTCCGAACCGGTGACGATCAATCCTGAGTTCGACCTGGTCCACCAGGACGGCAAACAAGCGGGCGTCGCCAAGCGCGATCAGATCCTGCCCAAGGTGCAGGAAGAGGTCCGCAAACTGCTCGATCCGTCTGACTTTTTGAAAATGAAAAACTCCGTCAGCATCGGCGCTGACCCCATTCCGCCGACGCGCCCGAATGCGGTTCCCAAGCCGGTGACCGGCGTCGCGATCTGGGACGACGTCGATCCCGATTCCAATCGCTTCGATATCTATGTCGGCGGCCTGTCCAACGGCTACAACATCAGCTATCCGATCGGAAAAGAGAACGATCCGGTCGTCTTGAGAAAGACCTTGCGTCTCCGCTTCCGCCGCGTCGGCGATAAGTTTTTGCCGAAGTCCGAGGATATCCGCTTCATGGAACCAGCGGAGTGGATCTATCGCGGTTCCAAAGTCACGGTGCCTGCCGCCGCGACGAAGGAGAAGCCGAAGGATAAGGGTCAAGATAAGTAAGGTCGGAAAGCACGTTCGCAACAAACCGAGCCGGACTCATGGGGCGTGATGCCTCTTTGAATCCAGCTCGGTTTGTTGCATTTGTGATTACCGAACGAATCTACCCCTCTTTGGAATAGCACCATGAGAACGATGTTTGACGTTATGCTCGACTATATCGGCACGAACCCATTTCAACCCTTCCGACCCTATCGGATCGTTATGAAAGACGGCCACACGTACGATATCAAATATTCTGATGGGGTCTTTGTTGGAATATCGCGCGTTTCCCTCTCGAACGTAACTCTCGATCTGCCAGGAGTGGCAGGGAATTGGCATCACTTGCCGATTGATTCCATTCAGGCCGTGTAATACCTAGACTCTCACGTACACAGTTGCAGTTGCACATGCCGATGTCGTAGCAATTGAGAGCCTTGGTCCGATACAGTTACAAAGTCGCCGTTGCTAAGGGGAGCCGCTCATGATGACATATAACAAGTTCTTCGAGTACCTTACCGCCGAGCCGTTTCGGCCCTTTCGAATCAGAATGGCGAGTGGACAGACTTATGAGATTCGTCATCCAGAGATGATACTCGTTGGAAAGACGAACGCGCGGGTCTACACGGCCGAGGATGCCGATAAGCCGCCGCATTGGCAGGATGTCTCTATGATGTTGATGGAAGCGCTCGAACTGATTGTCCCTGTCTGTGCTTGATTTTCAAAGGAACCCATGACGAAGCCGACGTTTTCTTTTATCAGCCTTGGTTGTCCTAAAAACACGGTCGACTCCGAACGAATGCTCGGCAAGCTCGCGCAGGATGGCTATACGCTCAGCGCTGATGCCTCGGGTTCCGATGTCGTCGTCATCAACACGTGCGGATTCATCGAGCCGGCTCGACAGGAGTCGCTCGGCGTCATTCGTGAGATGCTGGAACTGAAACGTCAGGGGCGTGTCGGGGCCGTCGTCGTCGCCGGTTGTCTCGCGGAGCGCAAGGGAGATGATCTTCTCAAAGAGGTGCCAGACGTCGATCAAATTGTCGGCGTCTTTGGCCGTGAGGAGATTGCCCAGGTGCTAGACCGCACTCAGGCCAGTCGAGTGCGCGATGAGCAGCGCAGCCTGTTTCGCCCAGCCCCGGTGAAGTCGCAGGAAGACACAGCCCGCCTGCGCATCACGCCGCGCCATTATGCTTATTTGAAGATCTCTGAAGGGTGCGATCGGCTTTGCACCTTCTGCGCGATCCCCTCCATGCGTGGCAAGCACGTCACAAAGCCGATCGAGGAAGTGATTCGCGAAGCGAAGGAATTGGCCGCCGATGGTGTGCGCGAGCTAATCCTGGTGGCCCAGGACACGACCTATTATGGCCTCGATCTTTATGGCAAGGTGCCGCCTTACGGAATTGCTGCGCGAATTGGATCAGGTCGAGGGGATCGAGTGGATCCGCATCCTCTATGCCTACCCGATTTTCTTCACGGACGAGCTGATCGACGTCATCGGCTCCGCGAAAAAGATCATTCCTTATCTCGATATGCCGTTGCAGCACATCAACGATCGGGTGCTGAAGCGCATGCAGCGCCGCGTGAACCGCTCGGCCACGGAAGAACTCTTGGGCAAACTACGGGCGCGGGTACCTAACTTGGCGATGCGCACCACCTTCATCGTCGGCTTTCCAGGGGAGACGGAAGCGGAGTTCGAAGAGCTAGGCGATTTCATTCAAACGATGAAATTTGAGCGCGTCGGCGTGTTCCCGTACTCATTCGAGCCAGGGACTCCGGCCACCCGGCTGGACGACCATTTGCCGGAAGAGGTGAAGGTCGAGCGCCGCGATCACCTGATGGAGCTGCAGCAAGAGATCGCGTTTGCTTACGCCGCCGGTCAAGTTGGCAAAGAACTCGACGTCATTATCGATGGCCAGGATCCCGAAGTGCCAGGCCACGCCGTGGGCCGAACGACCGCCGACTCGCCGGACATCGATTGCGTCGTGCGCATCAAGGGAAAGAGCCTGCATTCGGGCGATATTGTTGCCGCGAAGGTCACCGGCGCTGATGGGTACGACCTCGTGGCGCGGTCGTTACGGGTGCGCTGAATGGAGGAGTCTCACCTCGTGACGCCGATTCCGACAACAGCGCGATCGGCGTTATGGACCATCCCAAACCAACTCACGATTGGCCGTCTTGCTCTGTCGTTCGTTCTCTTTGCTCTCATTGCCTATCAGCTTTGGCTGGTATCCCTCATCGTGTTTTGTGTCGCGGCCTTCTCCGACTGGCTCGATGGTTACTTGGCCCGTACCTATAACATGGGCAGCGACTTGGGTCGGATCCTGGATCCGCTCGTCGACAAAGTCTTGAATTGTGGCATCTTCATCGCGCTCTTGCCAATCGGCGCTGAACAACAATGGCTGCAGCCGTGGATGGTTACCGTTGTCGTCGCTCGTGAGTTGATTATCAGCGGGCTTCGCAGCTATATCGAAAGTCAAGGCGCTCGTTTCGGGGCCGACTGGCTCGGCAAACTAAAGATGGCGCTTCAATGCGTCGCCATTATCGCTATCTTCGTTGCTTTACTGAGTCCAACAGAGCCTACTCTATCAGCGATTCGAGCGGGTCTCATCTCAGCGATGGTGATTGTCACGATGCTAAGTGGCCTCCAGTATCTGTGGCGTATCGCGATCTTATTAGGAAATAAATCGACCTGAGAGAAATGAGGACGCGATGCTCGGCGTTTGTATCGTCGGCTGCGGCATGATCGCTCGGTTTCACGCCCGGGCGCTGGCGGAAGTTCCCGGGACGCGCGTCACGGCCCTGGTGAGCCGCAATATCGCCAGTGCTGAGAAGATGGCGGCGGAGCTGGGCCTGTCTTGTTTCCAGACGACCGATTTGGCGGCGGCCTTGGCTCGGCGCGATGTGGACATCGTGATCGTGACGACGCCGAGTGGGGCGCATCTCGAATCGGCGCTCGCTGCGGCTCAGGCTGGAAAGCATGTCGTCGTCGAAAAACCGCTGGAAATCACCGCCGAACGCTGCGACCGCATCATCGAAGCCTGTACGCGGCATAGGGTTAAGCTTTGCACGATCTTTCCATCGCGCTTCGGCGACGCCAACCGCGCCCTTAAGGTAGCGGTCGACCAAGGCCGCTTTGGCCGGCTTACTCTCGGAGAAACGGCCTGTAAATGGTGGCGGTCGCAAGAGTATTATGACGAAGGTGGTTGGAAAGGCACGAAAGCACTCGACGGCGGCGGCGCGTTAATGAATCAAGCGATTCACAACGTCGATCTATTGCTATGGCTGATGGGACCTGTGACCCACATCAGCGGCTACACGGCCACGCTCGCCCATGAGCGAATCGAAGTGGAAGACACGGCCGTCGCTTGTCTCCGCTTCGCGAGCGGCGCTCTTGGCGTGATCCAGGCGACCACGAGCGTGCATCCCGGCCTGCCCAAGACCATCGCCATCCACGGCGACCGAGGCACAGCGGTCATCGAGCAAGACGACATTCTGCGCTGGGATTTTCAGCCGGAGACGACGGAGGATCGAACGATCAAGGAACGATTCGCGCAAAAGACAGGTACCTCAGGCGGATCGAGCAATCCCGCGGCGATTTCGCACCAGGGACATACGCGCCAGCTTGCGGATTTCGTCAGGGCGATCGAAACCGGCACCGCGCCACTTGTCGATGGCAAGGAAGGGCGGCGCGCGGTCGAGGTGATTCAAGCGATCTATAGCTCCGCAGAGACGGGGCGAACGGTGCAGTTAGGATAGATACGCGATCTGCTAAGGTGCCAAGGAGTGGCGTCATGTCCAACAAGCGGTCTCGCGCAGCGGATTATCTCATCTATCTCGCGGTTCGGGCGTTTGTGGCGATCATGCAGGCGCTCTCCCTCCGTGCCGCATGTCGTCTTGCCGACGGTTTAGCGTGGGTGCTTTATCACGTCAATAAACGCCACCGTCTCGTCGCGCTGGAGAATCTCCGTTATGCCTTTCCCGAGATGGACGAGCAAACCCGCGACCGAACTGTGCGCGGCGTGTATCGGCATTTTTGCCTGCTGTTGGTCGAAATAATTCAGATGCCGCGCGTCATTCAGACGACGAATTGGCATGAATATCTCGATCTCCGAGGAGGACCGAAAATTGTCGATCAACTGCTTGGCAAGCGTGCCGTTCTGCTCGTCACCGGCCATTTTGGCAATTGGGAGATGGCGGGCTACGCGCTCGGGCTCTTCGGCTTCAAGACTTTCGCGATCGCGCGAACACTAGACAATCCTTTTCTCAACGATTTCTTGCTCTATAAATTCCGCTCGCGCACCGGCCAAACGATTCTGGATAAAAGCGGCGACTTCGAGCGAATCCAGGGAGTGCTCGCCAACCGAGGCGTTTTGGCGACCTTGGCTGACCAGGATGCCGGGCAACGTGGTCAATTCGTCGAGTTTTTCGGCCGGCCGGCGTCGACGCACAAGGCGGTCGCCTTGCTTTCGCTAGAATTCGACGCCCCAATGCTCATCGTCGGCACGCCACGGGTCGGCGGGCCCTTCGAGTATTGCTGCCTGGTAGAAGAAGTGATCGACCCGCGCGATTATCAAGGCCGATCGGACGCGGTCCGGGTCATGACGCAGCGTTACACGTCTGCTCTCGAAGGTCTCGTGCGCCGTTATCCAGAACAGTATTTTTGGCTCCATCGCCGCTGGAAACACCAGCCGAAAGAGCGAAAGTCACGGGCGGCGTGACCTGGATATCGATCAAACGCTATGATGAGAAAGGATAGGGTTGCGTTCTTCCCGCCTGAAAGGAACTCTTCGTGGCGACCGGGCCTCTCGTTATTTTGATATTGAAGATCGCGGTAATCGCCGTAACTTTATTGCTGATGGCCTCCCTGGTCGCGTTGGTTCGGGGTCGGTATCGCCTTCATGGGCAGATCAACCTGGCCTTCTTCATCCTCACCGTGATTGCTGTTCTGGGCCTCGAAGTCATCATTCGCTTTCTCGACCCTTCCGTCTTCACCTATATCCGCAGTGAGCCGCAGTTGGCTGCCGCTCTTTCCGTGCATCTCTGTTTTTCCGTTCCGTCCGCGATAATGCTGCCTTTTTTATTGTGGACAGGCAAAAGCCATCGGGGCAGGTTTCATTTGGGCCTCGCGATCTGCTTTCTCATTCTGTGGACGGGGACGCTCGTGACGGGCATCGCCCTGCCGCATACGCCGGCTCCATGAGGCGAGGATCGTCCCTACTGAATTTGCTCACCAGCTCCAAGCGCGAGCGCTGTCAACAATAAAACGCTGGACGAGAAGCACACCATTCTAATAGACTGTTTTTCGTCCACGAATCCCCAGGAATGCGGAAACCCGTCGCGACAACGGCGTCACGTCTTTTTCCGTAGCTATATCCGCGTTTGACTCGCACGGCGTCTTACGCCGACAAACCGGATGCATTTCGTATTCGAATTCCTGAAGCTCTAATGCGCCTCTCCTGGCGGAGATAGATGTTGATGAACGCGCATTTGCGGGTCGTGGCCGGGATCGCCGTACCGTCAATTTTGGAGCTTCGCGACGGGCAGACAATCCGACTTGGTCGGAGTCATGACAACGAAATCGTGGTTCATGACGACCGCGCCTCGCGCGTACATGCAAAACTGTATGTCGACTCAGGGCACTGGTATATCGGCGAAATTCGGGCGACGAATGGCACTCTGGTAAATGGCAAGCGCATCACAGGGCCGACCCGTCTGGCTCATGGCCACAAAATTGGCATCGGCGGAGTGCGCTTTCAGTTCTCGATCGCTACTCACGCCTCGACCACTGCGACCATGCCGGCCGTGGAAGTCGTTGCGCAGCGCCCCTTATTAGACGAGTTAACGACCTTTCAACTCGACGAGCTGACGGCGTTACTGCAGTTCATGAATGGTGCGCTCGATCAGGCCACGCCCTATGGGCTAATCAGCTTGGCGCTGGCCGCCATCCAGAATCAAACCGGGGCGAATGTTTGTGGTTTCGTGGGTGTCGGTACGGAAGAAGCTTTGCCGCGGATCACCCTACCGGCGGAGGCGTCGTTCGACGTGCAGCTGAGTCGGCGTCTTACGGGATCAGCTCCGCAATCGCCCCGCGCCGTCTGGATCGGCGCGGGTGAAAAATCCGACCAGGAGCCGGACGGCGATAGTCTTTCGGCCTACGACGACGCGATCGGCATCGCGCTCCGTGCTACCGGCCCCAGTGACGACCCCTCGGAGGCCAGCAAGTCAGCCTTCGGCGTGCTCCATGTCTATCGATCGGACCGTTTATTTACCGAGCAAGAAGTCCGCTTCTGCGAAGTTCTTTCGGTGAGCCTGGCGAACTATCTACGGCTGCTTCGCGCGCATCGAGTCCTGGTTGCGGACAATTCGCGATTAAGGCGCGCGCAAGGAGCTCCCCCGCGCGGGCAAGAGATGATCGGCAACAGCAAGACGATTCGAGCCTTGCGCGAGCACGTAGCCAAGCTGTGTGACGCCAAAGCCAGCGTTTTGATCCTCGGCGAAAGTGGTGTAGGCAAAGAGCTGGTGGCCGAAGCGCTCCATTACTGGAGCCAACGCAGCGAAGGGCCGTTGGTCAGCGTCAACTGCGCGACCATTCCAACGGAGCTCGCGGAATCGGCACTCTTCGGCCATCGCAAAGGCGCCTTTACGGGAGCCCTAACGAGTCACGTCGGTTACTTTCAAGAAGCGGACGATGGCACCCTGTTCCTTGACGAGGTGGGAGAGCTTTCTCTCAAACATCAGAAGCAACTCTTGCGCGTGTTGGAGACCAAAAAAATTAGACCCGTCGGTGCCACGGCCGACATTCAAATCGATGTCCGCGTCATCGCCGCGACCAATCGGGATTTACAGAACGAAGTGAAGCAAGGCACATTTCGTGAAGATCTGCTCTATCGCCTCGACAATTTTCATATTCTGGTCCCGCCGCTGCGGGACCGACGCGAAGATATACCCATGCTGGCGCGGCATTTTCTGGATCGCGCGAACGAGGAATGTCATTATCACGCGACGCTGACGGAAGCCGCACTTCAAAGGCTCGTGGCCGCGCCCTGGCCGGGGAACGTCCGCCAGTTGCGTTCCGTCATTGAAACGGCCGTGTCGATCACGTCCGGCGGCCCAATTGATGCGTGCGATCTAGATTCGAGGATTAGGGACGACGAGAAAAGGCACAAAGCATTGGCAACAGAAAGCTTGAATCTGGAAGATCACGAAAAAGCATTGATTCGTGAAGCCCTGGCCCGGACGCATTGGAATGTGACACACGCCGCCGACTTGCTCGGCATCCATCGTGATACGCTGGCAAACAAGATCAAGAAGTATCAGATTTCGCGCGCGGAGTAAGGCGGGGAGATTCGGGTTGTCTTTACTTGGAGCGCTCCGTTTCACCAGAAGGCTTTTGCTCGATGATCAGGGGCGAGGCCATAGCTCCATTCTCCTTGGCGTGAATAGCGTCAAAGACTTCTTGACGATGTACCGGGATGTCCCGCGGCGCGACGATGCCTAGACGAACCTTGTCGCCACGAATCTCGATCACAGTTACTGTGACGTCATTATTTATCACAATACTTTCGTCTTTTTTTCTGGACAGGACGAGCATGGTTTATTATCCTTTGCAAAGATACGGCGGAAGCGATGGCTCTACTCCCCGTTTTGCTGACAAGCGAAGCTGGCCCACGGACCGGCCGTAGGCGCGGAGGGTGCGCACGCTCATCTATCATTAATCAACCTATCTTACCATGACGTAACCGTCAAGTAGTGTCGCGAGTTAAGTAGTTTTTTTCGGGGCTATGCTTAATCAGCCGCGAGCGCGGGATTCAGCAAAGCTGACGCACCGAAAAGAATTTAGAAAGACTCGTCAAAATCGTTGCAATCGTCAAAGGTACTCGTCTATAATCCTCCCCATTGCTTTCCGAGAACCCGATGGACGGGCTTCCGGCTGAGGACGCCTCCCAGGCCCGCCGCTGGGTCGCCGCAATAAGGAGTTTGCACCAATGTCGACGATGATGATGGACCGAACGACGATGGGTATGCCGGGCGTGAGCGTCCCAGGCATGGGCACACCGACTTATGGCTCGCCGACCACGACGACGCCGACAGGCAACTACGTCATGGTGCCGCGCTGCACCTACAAGTTCGAGAAGTGCCAAGGCGGCATGAAAATCGTCTGCGTATGCGAAGACAAGATGGCTTGCAGCATGGTGCAGAACCTTTGCACGATGCTCGCCGGCGGCATGTGTACTTGCTGCGTGATGATGAACGGCATGATGGTCTGCACCTGCAACCTGACGATGGGCCTGTGCAAGTGCGAGATGACCGAGACTGGCTGCTGCATCACCTGCACCAGCGGCGACACGAAATGCTGCGAAATGATCCAGGCTTGCTGCGACTGCCTTTGCACCATGATCGAGCGCTGGCTGCACCTGCTGCGTGTTGATGAACAACACGCCCGTCTGCTGCGGCACATCTGAGACGGGCGCCACCAAGGCCAAGAAGTAACAAATCCCGATGGGCCCGTTTAGCCGCGAGCCGGTAGGCGAGCGCTGTGGGGTAGCGCTTTTCAAATAGCGTTCTCGCACAGCGCTCGCCTACCGGCTCGCGGCTAAACGGGGGGTTTTCAATACCCCCTCGCCTTATCCACGACGCCGAGCATTTTTTCTCCCGCGACGAAGCGGCGCACATTCTCACGGATCAAACGCCAACGCCGTTCTTCGGCCTCGAGTGTGGCCTTCGCGTTAATTTCCTCAATCTGGCCCGCGACCTTGGCTCGCGCTGATTCGCTCAGCGGCTTCGGATTCGTTTCACCGAGACCCGCGGCCGAGATC
This sequence comes from uncultured Planctomycetaceae bacterium, assembly GCA_963790585.1. Taxonomy (GTDB): domain Bacteria; phylum Planctomycetota; class Planctomycetia; order Gemmatales; family Gemmataceae; genus CAWBOY01. The sequence continues at coordinate 616,705 of CAWBOY010000006.1, read as the reverse complement.
GTCTTATCCGCGAGTGCCGTCAGAAGCGCCGGGCCGTCAAGCAGCTCGCTGCGCGACACATTGATGAGATACGCGGTCTTTTTCATCGCTTGTAATTGCTTCGCTCCGATCAAGCCTTTGGTCTTCTCGGTCAGCGGACAGACGAGAATGACGGCGTCGGCCTTGGGCAACAACTCGCTGAGCTTGTCGAGATTGTCGAGGCTAAAGACGAAATCAGGCTTCTCGCCGGGGTGTTCATCAATCGCCATGACGCGCATGCCGGAAGCATTGGCGCGCTTGCAGATCTGCGTGCCGGCCGCGCCCATGCCGACGACGAGAACGGTTTTACCATGCCATTCGTGATTGCCATGCTTGCGGGCGAGCGTCAGCAGCAGATCAAACGCGCGATCGGCTGTCGCTGCGCCATCGACGTTCCGCGTGCTCGTGAGCAAGAGCGGGCTATCGATAACATCCTTCGTTAGCACGCGCTCGAGAGCGGTATGCCCGACCTGGACCCACCGTAGATTCTTGCCGACTTTCAGCAACTCGGGCGACCAGAAACCAAGGGCCGCGTCGGCATCGCCGGCCTCTTTAATCGCTTCTTCGATGTCGCGGACGGGCACGAACTCGACCTCGGGAGCCACCTGTTTCAACTCCGCGATTTTCGCCGGCATCAGGCCTGAAGCCACGAGGATGCGCTTGGGCTTTTTCCAGCCGGTTGATTCCTTCGTCGGCGATGGACCTTCATAGAGATCGAACTCCTCCGAGAAATCCCAGGGAGCGACGCCACCCGTGAATTCGTCATAGACGTGCTTGACGTTCGCTGGCGCGGGCTGGACGCCGGTCCATTCCTTGTACCAGGGCAGATCGATCTCCTTGGCAATCGTCTCCGCGTCTTTTTTTGCTTTGATCCCCTGTTGAACGATTTGCCGCAGTTCGACGAAATAGCGTTTTTGCTTCTCGAGCAGTGCATTAGTTTCGATCGGTCCATGACCGGGACAGACCATTTTGACGTCCAGTTGCTGCATCCGTTCCAGGGCGCGAATCCAGGAGGCCGAGTCGGAATGGCCCATGAAGTTGTAGGCGCCGTTGACGCAGGCATCGCCGGTGCAAAGGATCTTGTATTTCGGCAGATACGCGGCCGCATCGCCCGCCGTATGCGCGTGGCCAAAGAAATGAAACTCAACCCGCTGCGTGCCATCGTCGAGGACCAGCTTGTCGTCGAAGACGAGATTGGGGACCTTCAATTTGCTCGCCGCAATGTCCTTGCGGCCCGTCGCTCTTTTCCCGGCGTCGGCGAATTCTTTTGGGCCATCGATCCGTAGCAGCCGCGCACAATTGGATTGAGCAACGATGCTCGCTCCCGCCTTGGCGAAGACGTCATTGCCATAGGCATGGTCGCCATGATGATGGGTGTCGAAGACATAACGGATCGGCTTATCGGTAGTTTTCTTGACCGCCTCGATAACATCGCCCGCCTCCTTGGGGAAGTTGGCGTCGATGACGACGACATAATCCTCGAAGACGACCCAAGTATTGTTGCAGCCGCCGAAGACGACCTTGTCATCGGTGGCACTTATAGACGAGTAGCGAAAAAAGACGCCCGGAGCGACTTCCTTGACGTCGTTGAACTTCATCTTGGGCAGATCGTCCGGCCTGGCGGAGCCGACGAAGAGCAGCATAAGAAACAAAGCGGTGACGGAGCGCATGGGGAGATTTCTCCGGGGAATCGTGGCGATGTAGGGACAATCTACAAAAGAGAGTAGGCGGATGCGAGGAGAATTCGGCGGAAGAGGCAACGCGTTTGTTATAGACTTCCACCAGTGAGAATGGAGGACCGCCAATGAAAGCTGGACGAAACGATCCCTGTCCGTGCGGCAGTGGGCAGAAGTTCAAAAAGTGTTGTCTTCGGAAAAGCGAGGCGGAAGTAGACGCTGCGTACCAACGCGCTTCGGTAGCGGCAACTCCACCGCCGTCCTTTCAACGAACATCGTCCCGCGCTGAAACCCTACCCGCCTCCCGCGAGATCATACCTGAGCTGCCCCCACGGCCGCTTGACCCTCTCGAAGTGAAACGGGATAGCTGTTGGGAAGAGTTCGAATCCCAAGACGCCGAAGGCCGAATCGCTGTCTTCTTGCGCTCGCTCGATGACAAGGATTTGCTGACGGACGACATGGCATTCGAGATGCTCAGCCTGCTGAACGCTGACGAGGCTCTACGCGGGCAACGGGCGCGATTCGTCGAACTCTTACGAACTTTAGCGGAGCGTCAGCCCGATTTGTACGAGCAAAGCGCTCCTTATTATCTCATGTGGCGTCTCCAAGATGCCATCGTGGAGAACTCACAGGAAATCCCCGCTCTTGCTAAGGATTTAGCCGCAAATGCAAGGCGCGACTTCCATACCTTTAATAGGGCCCTGCACTGCCTGGCATATCACGGTCACGTGGAGGCCATTGTCGACGCGATGCGGATTGCCTGGCCGTTGATGCAAACCTCATCCGATATCCTCGACTGGGCGCTTTCGGACTTTGCGGAAAAAGGTAGCCGCTACGAGGTTTACAACTACCTCGAACACACTCCGTCGCCTGATCCCCTCGATCCCGCCTTGCTCGACCGCATCAAGTTTTACATCGCGGAGCCGAAGCTGGAGATTGTGGCCTGGTGGGTTGACGACCTTTCAGGTCGAGCTGCAAATCCATGGACTTTGGAGGATTTCTCCCTGAATCCGTTACCCAAGAAACACCGAGATGACAGGGACGACGACGAGCCACTGGATTCCGGCACACGGAATTTGTCCCGCCTGATTTTCCAGTGTGTGGGCTATCGGCGCCGCGAGGAAGGGGTCGCGTACTCCAGGAGCGAATTGGGCCAAGGCGAACTCCTTCAGCATTTTATCCGGCGTCAGAGAGGCACTCTCGATCCCCGGCCAAATATGCTCGAACTAGCGAGGAATCCCAAGAAGAAGCTGCCGAAGCCGCCCAAACCCGACAATCCGCTTTGTCCGGAGCGAGTCACGCTTGAGGTCCATCTGGTGGAGCTGCTCGACCTCATGAATGGGCTGTACCACACCGCGGCTGCCATGTTCGAATTCGTGTCCGCATGGCTGCGCTTCCTGGAAGCGCGAGGCCTGATCGATGCCGGACAACACGCCAAAACTTTGAAAAACCTGAGCCCGCTACGCGCCGACCTGCTACCGCTGATGAAGTCGTACACGACGGATCCGGCATTGTTTCGGGACATAGAAGCATGGCCGGCGCTTCCTGGGCGAACGGATGCGGGGGGCAATATCGCGGTGGGCAAAACCATTGTGTGAGGCAATGCGGAAAGTAGCCTTTCGCGGAGCGAAAGGCGACAGTCCACCCAAACCGCGATCTAGGGATCCATCTGTAACGTACTCTTTGGATTTCCAGTCACCAGGTCCCAAATTGTAATCGTCATGTCTGGCTTTGTGACCGACGCGAGCATGGAGCTATCGCCACTGAAAGCTAATGCTTTCACAAACCATGCCTTACCTTTGAGTTCAACTTGTCGAAGTCCCGTCGCCAAATCCCAAAGGACCGGAGTCGAAAGCCGTTCGTCCACCACCGCCACGGTCCTACCGTCAGGGCTAAGACAGCCGGCGCCTTCCTTGGGATTGATTTCGTTCAGTACGGCTTTCTGCTTGCCCGTCGCGACGTCCCACCTTTTGCTAAGATCGCTTTCTGACACAAGCGTTTTACCATCGGGCGTAAATGCCACATGCGAGGCGTGAAACGAATAGAGCTTGATCGAGATCCTTTCTTTTTCCTTGGACACGTCCCAAAGTTTGATTGTCTTATCGTAGCCGCCAGCCGACGCAAGCAAATTGCCATCCGGACTAAATGCGACGGAATGCACTGCATCCCTGTGCCCCTTGAGCGTCGCCCTGAGTTGATTGGTAGTCGTATTCCACAGCTTCACAGTGTTATCAATGCTCCCGGAAGCTATCTTCATGCCGTCCTGACTGCAAGCGATACAAGTCACCGCCTGCTCATGACCTTTGAGAATTGCCTTTTCCTTAGCCGCGTCAATGTCCCATAAAACGATTGTCGCCTCGGCCGTTGCGAGGGCCAACGTCTTTCCATCCGGACTGAAGGCCAACGACTTTACCTTTGCTTGTCCTGCTGGAAGGGCGGTCGTCTTCTTGCCTGTCGCCACATCCCAAAGCGCGATTTCGCCGGTCGAGCCCGCGTAGGCCAGCGTCTTGCCGTCGGGGCTGAACGCCAATGAATTCTCATTGTCTGGGCCAGAGCCGTATCTGCCGCTAGTGGAGCGGTAAACCACAGGCCAATCATCTTCTCGCAATCGCGGCAGGGTCTCGGGTATCGCTGGCCGTGACATAATCCAAGCCGCGCTCAAAGCCAGCGTGCTAAAGACGACGATACGCGCTTGAGGAAGTGTCACCGTATGCAGATAGCGCCACGTCCAGTGGTTTTCTTTCTGGAGATTACTCCAGATCGTTCTTAGCTCCGCCACCACTTTGAATTTGTCAAGGATTCTAGGGACAATGAAGATAGCTAATGCAATAAATGCCCCAGCAATGATGAGCGATGTCGGGCCGGAACACCCTCCTGAACTAATGACCAAAAAAGGCCCCGACCCAGGGCACAATGATCCGAGAATGGGCGGTAGGCGAGTCATAACATATCGATCCCACGGCATTGCAGCCCCACGACGAGGACGGGCTCAACAATTGCGGATAAAGAATCCCACCGTTCGGCCCGGCTGAGGAGAATGTTCCCGTCGCGTATCCCAAATAAACAGGAAAGAGAAAGGCTAAAGGTAGCGGTGCCCAACAAAGTGCCCAACCGAGTGGGCGGTAGCCGCGAATCAGGGGCCATGTGGCCAGAAGAATCAAGCCGGTCAAATAACACCACTCGAAGGGGAACGATGCCCAACTCCAGCGCAGCTTGGCTCGCCGGCCCTCGAACCCCGCTCTGTAAAAGAGTTCGTGAGCATATCTTTCCGGATTCTCGTCCATCCACCATTCGTCTTTGGCGCACTCGAAGTCATAGAGAAAATTTATGATCTGGCCTTGATCGCCTTCTGGACCGGATCGATAGCGCAACAACGCTTCCCCGAGCCAACCTTCCCCCATTTTGTCTGTGTCGAATTTCTTCAAATAGGCATCGACGCGCGGGAAATCCGCCTTCACTTCGTCTGCTGGTACGAGAAAAAGCTTCGTCCCGTGCATCATTTGAGCGTGGTAGTAATATCCCTCCGGATATTCCTTAAGATACGCCTCGTCGAAGTCCACCTGATCTGGCTTATCGAGAAGCGAAGTGTCAAACTGACAAGCACTCAGCCAGAACATTGCAGACGTTCCGCGATGAACGGCCTTCATCGCGGGCGCGCACCAGGCGATGCCAAGAGCCACGACCGCCGCACCCGTCTGTACGATAAACCAGCCAAGTCGCGGATTGCCCCGTTTTTGGTTGGGCATGGGGGTATTCATGGCTCGGAACCTTTGCGACGCAGTTTGAGTTGCGACTTGATACTATCAACATCGTCGCGGATTATGTGCTCGCGTTCAATCGAAAACTGTTGTTTCTGGCGTTCCTGGCACTCAGTCATGCCACCGCTAGACCGCAATTGGTAGCAATACCATGACCGTACCGGCGCCGGTTCATTTCCAGAATTCCCGAGGGTGTCAGCACCGACTTTTCGGCGATGGAAGGCATCGACTATCACTCATTCAACCCATCTCCGATCGTTCCACCACCAGAGAAACAGCGGGAACATCGGGATGATCCCGGCTCCTAAGAGTTGCAGCCACGGAGATACGGTGTCATTGAAGAACAAAAAACCGACGATCCCAATTCCACAATAGCCAAAAACGCAAAACACGAAAAGGAAGCACATGGACTGGAATCCCGGCCACTGAAGTCGCTGAGGTCCTTTGTTCGCTTGAGAGAAAAGGATCCCAGTCAAAGCCGGGTCTAGACATAAAAGGAAATAGAGGACCTTGATTACCACAAGTAAACCTCGGGTTGGAGGATGGCCAATCCTCCAAGAGGCGAGGGCTCCATAGAGAAGAGCAGCAGGGAAAATGAGGAGAAGGCGAATTGCCGCATGCTTAAGCCAGACGATCATCACCTCGCGATAGCTCACCGGAAGAATTCGATAGCCTACCGACGCTCCAGGCGGACCGTTGGTGATGATGCTGCTCACGCTCCAACGATTCGGTCTGCCACAAAAGAGATACGCCACCAATAAAAATACAGGAAGCATGAGGTACGTATCTAATTCCGGCATGGTCGGTATGGCAAGTACCGCAGCGCATGCCACAAATGCGGCCGTTCCCCAAAAAGCATGTAACGACCAACGTGGCGGCGTGGTTCGCATTAATTCGGCCAGTGTGCGCTCCCGCGGGCTAAGTGTCTTCCACCAAATCCGCTCAATCCATCCAAGGCCCTGTAGATCCCAGGGAGCAAGATACTCTCGTTGCCGTATGCGTGCTTCCATTTCGGCCGGTGACGAAGGCTCTATTGTCTTTGTCGGCGACGAAGTCTTCGATCGCAGGGTATAGGGCGGCCTCCATTCGTTGGCCGGAATGGCCTCAATGCTTACTTGCCCAATGATAAATTCCCGAATGGCGAACGGCTGGCATACCCGGCGAGCCGCTATGTAAATAATGCCGCAGACCGGTAGCAACGCCAGCCACCAGATCGTTTGGCCGCGCAATACGCCGAAATAGTAGATGCCATTGATCCAGCCGGGCGGGCTAATCAGGAAGAAGGGCCAGCCATACTCCGCCATATACGGCTTCAAAATATAGCCGTGAAACGCGACAACTATCGACATCGCCACGCAGAAGGCCGCGGCCCAAGGAAGAATTAATGAGCGTCGCCCCAATAAGGCCAAGGGCATTGCCACGCAAACCAAACCTTGAAGTAGGCACAATGCCAGGCCGACAACCCAACCGACGGCCGGGAGGTGTTCCATCCAGGCCCAATAGCCATAACCCCAGATGGAGAAACACGCTCCTATGGGTATGCACAAGAGCCAACCCATTTGATGCGATCGATAAAGGTCACTATCCGCAACTGGCAGATGAGCAAACGTTGCTGACTCAGGAGATCTAAGAAGGTTGAGTAGAAGTATATCTGTGAGGCAGGCCGAGCCCGTCAACGAAAATGCCTGAAGGAGCAAGGCCAATTCTGGCCCATTTCCCGCGCGCGCCTCACGCGGAAACTGTGGACTGTCGGAAATAATTCCAAGTCCAATCCACAAAAAGTTAAGCATAATTGGAACGAAGATTAGCATGAACGGCAGGGCGATTACGACAATAGGCTGAGTGAGCCGCAGAAACAATCGCAGCCACCGACTCGGACTATACTCCTTCCACAACGCCGGCGACTCTTTCACCTCGTCCCAGACGCGCTGGCTCAGTTTTTTCTCGAGTTCAATGGATCGCAGTTTCACTTGCCCGTCTCCTGGAGCTTGCTGAATAGCTCCTCCAGGACAGGCCGAGTGCCGGTCGCATCGGCTCGGAGTTGGGCGATCTCTTTGAATGCTTCGACTTTGCCATGATGGAGCAAGCAAACGCGGTCGCCGAAGCGTTCGGCGATTTCGAGGATCTGAGTTGAGTACAATATAGTTCGGCCACGCTTGACGGCGGCTTCCGCCTGAGCGCGAAACGCGGCATGGCCACGCGGGTCCATGCCCGAGGCGAATGGCTCATCGAACATCCAGAACTCCGGGTCGGCGGCCATCAACGCGATCAAGGCCGCCTTATAAACCTGGCCGCGCGACAGATATTGCATCGGCGTCTCGGCCAAGCCAAGCAGGTCAAAGTCACGCAGCATTTGAATGATCGTATCCTCCAAGCCGGGGCGCTCCGCTTCATAGAGCCGCACCACCATGCCGATATGCCGAATGACTGTCATGGTCGATAAGACATACGGATAATCCGGCAAGAAGAAGTAGCGCCGCCGCAGGTCGATCCGCTCGCGGCGAAACAATTGGCCGTCGTAATGGATCTCTCCCTTGCTCGGCCGCGAAAGGCTGGCGAGGCAACGAAGCAACGTCGTCTTCCCGGCCCCGTTTTGCCCAAGCACCGCGACGACCTGGCCCGGAGCGATTTCGAGGCAGACGTCATCAAGGACGGTGACACCGTCGTACGTTTTGGTGAGATGCTGAATGGAAATGTGCATGGACGCTATAGTCCTCGTGGGCCGCCTGCGTTTTGGCCTGTGTCATCGAATACTTGGCTTTGCGCGTCAAAGATGAGACAATGGCCGCTTGGCGATTATTGCCACGTACTCTATTCCGTCTTAGACGGTTCGGAAAGAATGAGTTGGACCGAGCCAAAAATAACGCCTTGTTTTGCACGCTTTCGAGTACGGAAACATGCGGCCCGGCGATGGGGGGGTACCACACGCGATTGTTGGCGCGACGGTCCGGGCTGCAGCGCAAGATCAACGCTGTCAAGTGGTTGTGTTAGCCGACCGTCGCGCCAAGGCAATGTGCTTTTTTGGCGCGACGGTCGGCACACGATGTTCCGCGCGGAACATTGGGGGGCTAGGACGGTGCTGGCCTCGAGTCAATTGGTCTCCTCGGACGGCTGCCGAACTGGGTGCCAATTAAGCGAGATGGGAAACAGAAACGAGGGTTCGGAAAGATTGCCGAAGGCGGCGCATGCAGAGCGTTGGCGAAGTCCGGTCCATCTCATTGTTTCCGAAAGCTCTTAGGTGCCCGATGCCGTTTGCAGACTTCACATTTCCAGAAGTGCAACAGACGCTCGGCGTTCACGTCACGGAAGCGGACCTGTTTTCAAGCGCCCTGGCGATCACGATTGCCGAGGATTTCGGCGCCCGAATCCGAGGCGGCGCCGACCTCGCCTTGGCGGTCGACACCGAAAAGGCACGCTCTGAATTCATCATCGCTCCGGTGTTACTCGAACTCCGTCGATCGCTCGGCGCTCGCTTCGGCCTCTTCTCGGGCCTCGAGCTAAACGTCGATTCCTCACGGGGCCTTAATGGTTTTTGTGATTTCATTCCGTCAAAGGCGCCGCGGCAATAGCCCCTGGCTTGCCGGGGGCCGAACCGCCGCCCACCCGGACCGGCATATAAATGAGATGACTATCATGTCCCCGCAAGCACCAAAACCACAGCCATTGAGCTTCTGGATTCGACTCGGCATCCCCCTGGCGGCGGTTGTCCTTGGGCTAATCGCCGTCCTGGTGCTTTTCAGCATGTTTGGAGAGGATACGTATCAAACCAGTCTCGCCCGAGTAAAAGCACGCTCGCTTGACACACCGGTTATGACGTACCAATTGCGAAACCAGGGTTATCCAAAGGACCTTAACGCCCTTGTCGTTGATGGCTATGTTGATGGATCAGCGATCCTGGATCCCTGGGGTGGGCGCTATCAGATTGACGTGGATGGGCCGATGCATGACGGAGCGAAGCCGGATATATTTACGGTAGATCCTCGTGACGGGAAGAAGATTGGGAATTGGGGGAAGTAGCCGACGGCGGCAGAAGAAGGTCGCGCCCATTGATACCGAGAAGCCAAAATCATGAAAACACACGTCCGAAAGCTGGCGATCATCATCGTAGTAATGCTGATCGCGGGACCAATTATGGTGATGATGTTGCCACATTTGTGTGGGTGCGTGTCGAAAGGCGATGTGGCTCGGATGAGGGCTCGCTCGCTTGAAACAGCCGTTACCGAATACCACGCGGAAAACGAGGAGTATCCAAAGGATCTAAATGTTCTTGTCGTCGATGGCTATGCTGTTGAAGAGGCGCTCATGGATCCCTGGGGTGGGCGCTATCAGATTGATCCAGCCGGGCCGATGCATGACGGAGCGAAGCCGGATATACTTACGATAAATCCTCGTGACGGGAAGAAGATTGGGAATTGGGGGAAGTAGAAGGTGCCGGTGAAAACAGCGCGCAACGAATCCGCCGAGGCTGTTGGTCCTCTTAGTCGCTTCCTGAGAACGCAACTTGTTTTAGCCGCCGTACTTAGGCCATTTTTGTCCTACGCGCTCTGCACCGATCGTTAGCCTCGAAATTCGTTCAGGGGTTGTGTGTGTGCGGCGCAACGAATTTTTCGAGCTGGGGATTCGGTGCGGAACCCCCGGCGAGCCGGGGGCTATATACATATGAAGGTCACTTTGTACACGCGCCAGGGTTGTTCGCTCTGCGACAAAACCTTGCCGACTTTGAACGCGGCGCAGGGGCGATATGGGTTCGTGCTGGAAAAGGCGGATGTCGATTTGGATGCCGAGCTGGTGGCGAAATACGGCGATCTCGTACCCGTGGTTGCGGTGAATGGCAAAGTGCGTTTCTGGGGCTGCGTCAATGGGGTCTTGTTAGAACGGCTGTTGCGTGCGGAGGCGGAGAAAGCCGGACTTTGATCATTTCTTCAATTCGCGGTAGATCGCTCCGCCCTTCATGACAAATTTGACCTTTCGCAAGGCGGCAATGTCTTGGGTGGGATCTCCCTCCACGGCGATTAAATCGGCGAGCATCTTTTCCTTGACGGTGCCTACCTTGTCTTCGAGATGGAGGACCTTGGCGGCGACCGACGTTGCCGCGTTCAGTGCCTGCGCTGGCTTCATGCCAAAGTCGACGAGTAATTCGATCTCCCGGGCAGCGTCGCCGTGGGAAAAGACGCCGACGTCGCTGCCGTTGGCGATGACGACGCCGGATTCGAGCGCCTCCTTGAAGCTGGCCCGCTTGGATTTGATGGCCTTTGGCTCCGGGTCATTACGCCTCCAACCGCGATACTTGCTCATCGCTTCGTTGGCCGCCAGAGTCGGACAGAGTGCGACTTTGTGATTAGCCATGAGGCGGAATAGCTCGATGTCGCCATCGTCGCCATGCTCGATGGTCTCGACGCCGGCCAGGGTGGCGCGGCGCATCCCTTCTTTGCTGGAAGCATGTGCCACCACGGGCACGCTCGCAGACTTGGCCACCTCCACGATTAACTTTAGCTCGTCGAGCGTGAACGTGGCCTTCGCTTTGCCGCTCGGCCCCCAGGGCGAATCGGCGTAGATCTTGATCCAATCGGCGCCATGGCGGATTTGATCCCTCACAACATGCGTGAGCTGGTCGATCCCGCCGGCTTCTTCCGCTCCTTGCGGCAAGTTGAGCTCGGGAGCGAATCCTGTGTTCGGCTGATACGTGCCAGTGGCGACGATGGCCCGCGTCGTCACGAGCAAGCGCGGACCGGGAATAATTCCCTGGTCAATCGCCTGTTTGAGGCCGACGTCGGCATAGCCGGCCCCTTCCGTGCCGAGATCGCGCAATGTGGTGAAACCGGAGTACAGGTTCGCCCGGGCGTGATTCGTCGCCCGCGCCATGCGCAACGATAGTGCCTCCTTGAGTACCTGATCGTTCCACGAAGCTTCGTTGTAGGGATGTAACAGGAGATGCGAATGCGTGTCGATCAGACCGGGTAGAAGGGTACAGGTCGGCAGGTCGATGATTTGAGCGTCGTCGGGAATTCGACCTTTGTCTGCCGGGCCGACAGCCTCGATACGCTGGCCAACTACAAGTGCGACCCAATCCTTATGTGGTTCAGCCTCGACGCCATCGAAGAGGCGCGGGGTTTGACGAGATATGTGCCAGATTTCGGCGTATCCAAATTTGCAACTTCAACGGCTACCTTCGTCTCCGACTTGCTAGCGCAGCCAGTCAGCATGATTGCGACGAGCGAACAGACGATAACGCGGCTCATCGAAGTCTCCCCGAGGCGATTGAAAAAAAGAATCCGTCAATAGCCCAATGATACGAGCTTGAGTTTGCGCGGCGCGGCTCCGGTCGTGTGGCCGCTAATAAACCAAGTCCAAGCATGGACGACAGCGTCGATTCAACGACATACGAATTCGTGGGTGGTGTCGCCGCTGTCTTCGGCAACACCATAACGAGTTGCTCCGCGAAACAGGTTTCATCCAGGTTGTCCCAAACTTCATCTGTTGGCGTATCCTCAATGTTCGGCGGCGCTGTCTCCTTACCGGTCGGCGTGTTTCCAGCGGGCTTCTCTTCGGCTGGTGGAAAATAGGGTTCCGAGGGAGAGATTGTGACGCCAGGGAGGAAGTTCGCTGAAGCTGGGGCGGGCGGTAGATATTCGAGAGGGGAACGGCTCAGGCTGCTCGTGCCGCGATCTTGCGATGTGCTTACCTGCGACCCGCCTACAGGTGTGCCCACCACGTTTTGAACCGTGGCGGTGACGGTCGCCGACACGCTCGCCGCCAGCAGACTTTGGGCGCTGGCAGTGAGTGAAGAGGAATCGGTCGACAGTAAAACGTTTACCAGAGTTGAGACCGCCACCTCGGGCTTGGTCGTCGATGTCGTAGTAGAAGATGGTGCTGTACTCTGACTCGAGACTACACTGGATGGGTCGGTGACAAAAAATGTGCTGCGTGGCACGGAAATCGGTGTGAGATCCACACTCACAGTAAACAACGTACCCTTGAGCTGCTGGAGTCGCGGAAAACTTGTCTGGTCCAACACGACACTCACAGTCCGGCTGTCGGGATTGACCACGTAAGAATTAGGCGCAACTAAACTACCGCGCACCTGTTGGATCGACTCGGAACCAAGGTCGAAGAAAGTGAGCGAAGGCGCTGAATCCCCATTGGGTGGGAACGTGAAAGTCACGGTAGCTTGGTCAAAGGGCGTGACGTTGTAAGCACGGACGTCATAGCTATAACTTGCAGTAAGGGCACTTATATTAAACACGGTGGGATACGAATCGACAACCGTGGGTGGGATTATAGCCACGAGCAGGGAGGCCGCCTGGCCGTTGCTTGTGCCGTGTTTCAGTGTCGCTTCTACGATCTTGATTCCATCAGTCGTCGAGGACGTTACCGTTTGACCGGGCTGTACCTTGTCGACCTCATAATTCGTGACCTGCTGAATGAGTACATGGTCCACCACGGAAACGCTTCCGCTACCGCCAAATTCATCCGAGGCCGTAAAGGTAACCGGGTAGCTGCCTTCGGTCGTATAGACGTGGTGGAGTGTAAATGAAGTCGCCGATCCGAGTGCTGTCGTCTCGATCGTGGAATCCCCATAATTCGCTGTGATTGAAAGCTGTGTCGCCCCTGGATCAGTAAAGGAGCCACTAAATACGGAGTCCGAACCCACATTGTCGACGTGGTCCTTCATGGGAGCAAAGACTATTGGGCTATGAACTCCGAGAGTTTGCTTGACCGGCGCCGCTGGCTGATAATTTTGGTTGCCTGGCTGGCTGGCCTGTATGTCAAAGCTTCCCAATTGCTGCACGAATAGCGCGCCTTTGTCAATTTTGCCCGTTCCCGTACTTGTCGGAAGCAGCGTGTAGGTGATGGGTAATCCAGACGTAGAGCTGGCAAAGCCATCTAGCGAAATTGTCGATCCCGGATTTTGGAAGACAGGGGATGGCGGCGGGAACGATATCGTTTGTTGCGCCTGGTCAATCGTGAAGACCGCCGATTTGGATGTCGCGCGGTAATTGGGACTGGAGAAGGAAGCGACTACGGTATACGTCCCCACATTGACCGGAGGTCCGGCGACGTGGGTACCTACGGCGCTGGTTCCAGAGTAGTACGTTAGAGTAGCGAGGGAACCATCCAAGGTAGCGGTCATTTCCTTTGAAACGCCTGTCAAGGCAACGGTGGTGGGCAGTGGCAAGCCCGTGAAGGTACCGCCGGCGACAATGCTTAGGATCGGCGTCGCCTGGGCGATGACGAAGCTCTTGCTCGCGCTACTCGGTGCGTAGTCGGCGCTGCCGGGGAACGTCGCCACGACAGTGTAAGTTCCAGCATTGGTGGGCGCACTCGGAAGCGGCGCACCAGTCGCAGCGCTTCCGGTGAAATAAGAAAACGTCAGGCCGACGCCTTCGAGCGTCGCCCCTGAGCCACTTTTCACGCCGGCCACTGTAGCCGTCGCCGGCACAGGCAAGCCATTGAAAGTGCCGCCCGCGCTTACAACATTTACTTGAGGAGTTGCCTTGCCAATTGTGAATGTGGAGTTGCCGCTGCTCGCTGAATAGTTGGCGCTTCCCGGGAATGTGGCAACGACGGTATATGTCCCTGCATTTGTAGGGGACGCGGCGAGCGGCTTGCCCGTGGCCGCCGTGCCAGAGAAATAGGAAAGCGTCAGTCCCACGCCCTCTAATGTCGTGTGATACTGCCGATCAACGCCGGCGACAGTTGCCGACACCGCGGTGGAGGATCCCGTAAAGCTACTGCCAGCGACGGAAACCTTGACCGAAGGCGTGGCCTTTGTGACGGTGAACGTCAGGTTGACGCTATTGGAGTTGTAGTCAGCGCTCCCCGCGAAACCCACGGTCACGGTGTAAGTTCCGACGTTCGTCGGAGCAGCCGGTAAGGGCGTACCGATCGGGGACTTACCGGCGAAGTAGGCCAAAGTCAGGCCCACACCTTCGAGTGTCGAGTTAGAGACACCGTCGACACCGGTAACCACGGCTGAAGCCAAGAAGGGCACCCCGTTGTACGTGCCCCCGGCATCGGTCACAGCGATCGAAGGGGTGGCTTTGCCGATCGTGAATGTCGTGACAGCGCTGCTCGGCAGATAATCCTGACTACCAGGGAATGTCGCCGTGGCCGTGTACGTCCCTGCCGACACAGGGGCATAGGGTAGTATATTCCCAGCTTTTGTGGATCCACTGTAATAGAGGACGGTGGCTCCGACTCCCTCCAAGCTCGGAAAAGCAGAGCCGTTGACTCCTGTGACTGTCTCATTCGCGAAGAAAGGCGACCCAGTATACGGGCCGCTGGCCGCGGACACATTCGTCGTGGATGCGGCAGGCGAAATCGTAAACATTGCGGTAGCGCTAGCCGGCTGATAATCGAGACTGCCTGCAAAGGTAACGAGTACCGTGTAAGTTCCAACTGTCGTCGGAGCACCGGGCAACGGACTATTTGTGGCCCCAGCTCCAAAGTAATAGGAGATCGTAAGGCCAATTCCTTCAAGTGCCGGGCCAGGCGAGCCTATGGCGCCGGCTATGTTGGCGGTAGCGACAAAGGGCGCCTGCGCAAAGGAGCCGCTCGGATCGGAAACTGTTACCGTTGGTGTCGCCTGAGTCACTTGGATCGATCCCGGCATCAGTGACTGCGTGGAATCATTGTTGCTATCGGTGACAGTTACGACGAAGTTGAATTGTCCCAAGCGTGGGTAAGCGTGAATCTGCTGACCAAGATCGCCTTGAGAGGTCAGTTGGAACACGGTATTCGGCGAGCCATCGCCCCAAGAAACCGACACGTTCCATGGGCCGGCCGCGGATGAATCGGTGAACCTACCTAATTCAAGCGGCGACGGTGTTTCATACTTGGAAGTCTGAACTCCTTGAGGACTGACGACCGAGAGGGCGCTTTCGCTTGCTCCAATGTCCACAGATCCGAATGGCGTGCGCGCGACACCGCGCTGGTCCGCGCTCGAAACGCTGTACTGACCAAACGTGTCAACTAATAGCGCGGCGCCAGTTTTGGCGTTGGTGATCGTCAAATTGCTGAGAATGCTGGGCTGTGGCGAACCTTCTTCCTGAAAGCTATGATTGTCATGAATCGTTATGAGATTGGTACCGAGGTTCGAGGTACAGGTAGCCGTGACCGTCGCCGAGAGATCGGGAAAAGCTTGAGAGGTTAGAGTGAAAGTCAGATTGGAGCCGTCGTCAATGACGTCGAATTTATAGACGTCGTTGGGAACGATAGCAAAGGGAATGCTGGCATTACCGGAGACGGAGTAATCTCCAAGGGCGACGATCTGCAGAGTGTTGGATTCGTCGCTGGCGAGGAAAGCAATGCCGTTGGCCACTTCACCGGAACCTTCACGGTCGGCTGTGCCATCACTTCGCGTAATGATATGCAACGTGTCGGGCTGCTGCGCGGGGAACTGCCAGGAGCCGGTAATGTGGATCGGCTGAGCGAAAGGATCAACGGGGGCGCGCGTGGTGAGGAATGCCCCGTCCGCTAATTGCAAAGCCCCATTGGACGTAATGGCGTCGTAGTAGTTCTGATCCGGGAAAACGGCCGTGTCGGTTGTCCACTTGCTTGGATCCGGAGCGTAACCGTTGAGTGCTGGCCCGAGGATTGTGGCCCCCATGCCGACAGTGGGGCTGCTTGCGATCGCCAAGATCGTCTGCGTTTTGCCGCCGTTATTCGCAAGCTTATTGGAGCCAAACACGACCGACGGAGCGGTGACGATCGTGAATGATCCATTGAACGACCCTCCATTATTAACTATTCCGGAGGCCACAACGTTAGAGGGTGTATTTCCATTCATCGTCGCCGTCACCATGGCGTTGGCGCCATCGTTGACGAGCGCGGCGATATAGACATCGGAGTGATCTAATCTGCCGGCGACGATGGTGTCCGAAAGTGTAACTGGCGAGACTTTGGAAGTTCCAACGGCGCTACCACTAGATGCCACGTAGTTGTAGAAGGCGGAGCCGTTCGTAGTGGCGGAGTTGTCGGCGATGGTGTCGTTATTGAGAATGACGCTACCGCTATTGTTGAATAGACCGCCACCGGCGCCGCTACCATCCCCGGCAACTGCGTATCCTCCTGTTCCGGCGAGGCCGCCGCTGACGCTGTTGTCGGCAATTGTGGAGTTCGTAACGAGAAGAGTGCCGTTGTCATTAAAGATGGCACCGCCAAGTCCGGCACCGCCGCCGCCGACGCCGGCATAAACGATCGCCGCGGAGCTACCCATTCCCCCAAAGACGCCGCCGATGCCGCCTTGTGCGGATCCGTAACCTAATGGAGACGCGCCGCCACCACCTCCACCACCACCGAAGCCACCGGCGCCGCCCAAGCCGGCGGGGGGTTGGTTGCCACTTCCTACCGTTCCGCCGCCGCCGCCGCCACCACCGCCTTCACCGCCCATTGCTCCGGACATGCCGGGTTGACCCGTGGCATCGCCCGCGCCGCCTTGGCCTCCCAAGAGTCCGCCACCTGAGCCGCCGTCGACATTGGCCAGGCCGCCAGAGACGCTGCCGCCATTGCCGCCGATTGCCTGGTTGGAGCTAAGTGTGCTGTCTACCAAGGCCAGGTACGATTGATTGTAGATTGCCCCCCCGAGGCCGGCGCCACCGCCACCCGCGCCGCCGCTGGAGTTGGCCGTACTCGCTCCAGCCGATCCGACTGCTCGGTTGTTGACGAGTGAGCAGTTGACGAGCGTCAGGTTGCCGCTATTCTCAATCGCGCCGCCGAACTGGCCGAATCCATTGGCCAAGGTCAAATCGTCGAATTCGACAATACCGGAATTAACGAGGAATAGCTGCGTCACACCGTTGCCGCTGATAGTCACCGCGGCGTTGCTGCCGTCGATGGTGACGTTGGCCGGCGTGGCGATCGTTAAGGGCTGGGTAAGGGTGATCGTTTGCGGGCCGCTGACGAGGCTAAATTGAATTGTCGCCGATTGCCCGCTCGAGTCGGCGGCGTTGATGCAATAACGCAAATCGCCCGAAAACCCAGCACCGGCCCCGCTGTCGCCGAGACTCGTGACCGTGTAGAGCGACGGGGTCACACGGTCTTCGAGCCATTCCAAGCGTGGCGCAACGGGATGCTCACGACGCCGTAATGGAACCTGACTGGGGCGGCGTCTGGAATTTTTCGACGTGCGCGGACAGTGGGAAACGGTCATGAACGTACCCAATCGATGAGGTGTCTAGGCACGACCTGGAGAGAATCGATCCGTCGGGAACGGGAGCGTTGCTTGCTCGTAGTTCTTTTTTTGCGCTTGAACCCATTGTTCTCGACAATCCGCCGGAGTCAATAGATACGGCAAATATAACACATCTTACCTGTCCCAGGCTGAGTTTTGCTGAATTGCTGTCGATCAGTGCCGTGGCCGCGGTTGGTACTCCGACCTCGGTTCGCTAGAGCGTTAAGGCTACACCGAAAATTCGTTGCGCCGGACACACACAACCCCTGAACGAATTCCTAGGCCACGAAACGGCACGGATGACAGACGCGGAAAATGGCCTAAATACTGTGATAAGAATAGGTTGTGTTCTAACGAGGCGACCAAGACGACCATCAGCTTGGGCGGATTCGTTGCGCGGCTTGAGACGAAACGCGAGAGGATGAGCCTTAATCATGCGCATGGGGTCGGAGTACCGACCCCGGCCACGGCCTGCGATTTATTGAACGAACTCCCGATGCAGGACACTGGCAAGGTACGCATGTTCAGATCACCTCGGGCCGCCGCGACACGCGACCTTTCCTATCGAAGCGATCGCGACGATTACAGCACTATTGCGGATAAAAAAAGGCGGCGAGTTTGTGCCGAGTCGTTGACCTGGAACGCCGGCGCCGTTACGATTACTTCCTTCACATACTTTTCAATTAAGGCCCGGCAACGCGTTTTCGCGCAAATTGATGGCTTCGGTCCCAGGCAAATCTGCTTTTTTCCGTGACACGGAACGAGTAGCATTAGGAAAGTCTGGGTTCCGCGCGAGGTACCAAATCGCCACGTCGCGAGAGGCGACCCATGAGTCACGACCCTCCAAAAGACGACCTCCCGACCTCAAATATCTTGACGCCGCGCCGGCGCCGAGCTTCCGAGATCGATGTCACGCCGTTCGTCCCCGAGTTACCGAAGACAGCAATGTCGGACGACGACTTGCAAACGACCGGCCTCGCGCCTGTCCAGGACAAGCCTTCGCAAGAATTGACGGTGCCAGTCCCGTATGACGAGGATCTGCCCACCATTCCTTCCGCTGCGGAGCCAACGCCTGCCGTCGATCCGTTCGCGACGGTGGCTATGCCCGTCGAACGTGGTACGGAAAAGCAAGTAGACAGCCTCGCGACGACCAATCTGCCCGGCAAAGCGGAAACGGACGCTGCCGACGGCAGCCTCGCCACTCAAAATCTGAAACCAGGCGCGCCGACGCCGTCACCGTTCGCGGGTCGCGGCGGCCAAGCCTACATCACTGTCCCCGGCTACGAGATTCTCCGCGAGTTGGGCCGCGGCGGTATGGGCGTCGTCTACAAAGCCCGCCATCAACGCCTCAACCGTATCGTCGCGCTCAAAATGATCCTCCACGGCGATCATGTCGGCTTCGAGGGCCGCAAGCGCTTCCACACCGAAGCCGAGGCGGTAGCGCGGCTTCAGCATCCGAATATAGTGCAGATCTTTGATATAGCCGAGCACAAAGGATTGCCCTTTTTCTCGCTCGAATTCTGTAGCGGCGGCAGCTTGTCGGACAAGATCCGCGGCATCACGCTGCCGCCTCGCGCCGCTGCCGCGATGGTGGAACCGTTGTCGCGTGGTATGCACGCCGCACATCAAAAAGGAATTATCCACCGCGATCTCAAGCCGGCCAACGTCCTAATCGACGATAAGGGTGTCCCAAAGATTACCGACTTCGGCCTGGCCAAGAAGCTCGACGAAGTCGGCGAGACGCAGAGCGGCTCCATCATGGGCACGCCGGCATACATGGCTCCCGAACAAGCAAGCGGCAAGATCAATGAACTCGGCCCGACCACAGACGTCTATTCGCTCGGCGCCATCCTTTACGAATGCCTGACCGGCCGGCCGCCCTTCCGCGCCCCGTCGACGATGGAGACGCTCAAGCAGGTCATCAACGATGAGCCGGTCACCGTGCGCACGCTCGCGCCGAAGACGCCGCTCGACCTCGAAACGATTTGTCACAAGTGCCTGCTCAAGGACGCGAATCGCCGCTATCCGACGGCGGAGGAGTTAGCCGAGGACCTGCGCCGCTTCCAGGCCGGCGAGCCAATTCTAGCGCGGCCGGTTGGTAGGGTCGAGCGGGCCGTTAAGTGGGCCTTGCGAAACAAGGTCGAAGCGCTGCTCTATCTCGTTGGTGCGGCGTTCTTTGCCGTCCTATTGATTGGTACTCCCACTTTATGGATCTTGAACGGTCAACTCCAGACAACCAATAGAGACCTCGACAAGAGTAACCGGGAGCTCACAATACAGACAGCCCTGGCCAAGGCGGCCGAACAGGACGCTAAGGATAAAAAAGCTCTTGCCGAAATCGCCACGAAGGCCGCTGTGAAAGCGAAAGAGGCTGAGGAAAAAGAAAAGGAAGCCGCACAGACCGCATTTCATCAGGCGATCGAATCGATTGAAGGCCTGTTCCAAGTCGCGGCCGGCACGACGATGCGCGGCGACCCGGGCAACCTGCCATTGCGCCGCGACTTGCTCGAACGCGTCGTGTCGATCGCGCAAAAGCTCGATCCGCCCAATCAAGAGACCATTCCCGCGCGCATCCAGGCCGCCAAACGGCACTCGATGCTTGGCTACCTCAAGAGCCTTCTTGGTGAATGGGCCCAGGCCCGCAAGGAGTTCGCTCAAGCCGTTGCAATCTACGAGACGACCGCTCCCCCGGGGGGAGGCATCACCCAGGCGCAGTATCTACTCGGCCAAGCGAAAACCTATCTGGGTCAATGGCGCGTACTGGTCGACCCCGAACCCGAAAACGCAATGTCGGCGTTGAATAAGGGCCTGAAGATAGCCGATGGCTTACCCAAGATCGTCGAGAGTCTTCCCGAGAAGGACAGAGCCGGAGTGGCGCACGAGATAATTTTGCTGCGCGCTCAATTCCATCAGACTCGCGCGACGCAACGCTTCGGGCAAAAGGACTATGCTGGGGGGCGAGATGACTACCTCCAGGCAATCGAAATGCTCAAGGCGGCTGAGAACGGCGATCCCACGTTCAAGCTGGAACTCGCGCGAGCGGAGATGAATCTTGGCATTCTCCTGTTTCGATTGAGCGTCGTCGATCGGGCAAGTCCGCAGAGCGCCGTCGCACAGGAAAAATCTCTGGAAGCCTATCGGTCAGCCCTTGGGCACTTGCAAGAGTTGAAAAGGGACTATCCGAAAGATCCCGTCTACTTGGGCGAAAGCCTTCGCGCCTATGCCAACATGGCCTCGCTCTGGAGCCGTGGCTCCGCGTTGAAAGAGGTAGAAAAGGACTTCCCCAACGCGGTCGCGGAATACGAGAAAATCTATCTCGAACATAGCAAAGCACCCGATTACAAGCAGACGATGGGCCGCGGTCTGCTCGGCTTGGGGCAAACAATGCTCACCCGCGCGATTGATGCCGAGTCGAGGAACGACCTGGATCGGGCCAAGGAGTTCCAAAAGAAGGCCAAGGCGAATCTGACGCGAGCGACCGATTTGCTGAACGAGCTTTCAACCGCCTACGCGGATGCGGATGCCTACAAGCAGGACGCGGCCCTTGCCGGGAATAGCCTGGGTTCCTTTTATCTCCAGGGCGAGACTGGTCTAACAGCGGCGGAGCCGATCCTCGAGAAAGCTTACCGCCAACTTCAAGAACTCACCGCGATTTATCGTGAGAATGAGCAATTGCAACGCCAGCTCGAGATGGTTGCGAAGAACCTGATCCTTTGTCATCATTTGCAAGCCATCCGCGCGGGCGAGGCTCTTGCTAAGGCCAGCCGTCCAGGGGCAACACCTGCCGCCGACGCGCAAGAAATCGCTGCAAAACTCGAGTCCCATCTGCGCAGCCTGGTAAAGCTACGCAAAGACCACATCAGCCAGGTTCAGCCCTTGACCCTGACGAGTCTCCTGAAATCGGACAGCGTTCCGGCCTTTATGGAACATCTGAAGCAGATGGAGGCAGCGGTGAACGAACGACACCAGCTCGCCGACACGTGGCTGGCCTACGCCCAATGGCTCCTGTCGCGCGGCAACCATCAAGGCGCAATCGACGCCGCCGACGAGATAAAAGGTCTGATTTCTCCGTCGTGGAACCATTTTCCCGATTTGCTCGTGCTTATCGCCCGGTGTATCCAGTTGGCCGAGAAGGATCCAATGCTCGGTCAAGGTCCGGGTCGACTGCGCGGCCGTGAATATGGCGATCGCTTGCTGTCACTGATCGACGAAGCCGAGAAGCAAGGTAGGCCCGATTTGGATAATGCTATCCGCTCGCCGGCATTCGAACCGCTCCGCGACAAGCTTGATTTCAAGCCGATCTTTCAGCGACATGGGGGTGGTAGTTCGCGCTGGCTGCGAGAAATGACCTCATCCCAGGCTGGTGCCGCGCGGGCGCGTTGGGTCTATCCCCTTTTTGGGAGCGACAGTCTTCTGAGACGGTCCTCACCGGGGGAGCGCGGCACCAGCCATTCGTCCGCTCATGTAGGAGCGGCCACACGCCGAAGGATGCGTTCGGTGTGGCAAACAATGTATCGGACGGAAGCGGGGTCGGAGATTAAAAATCTCCTGCGGAAAGAGTAGCGGCAGTGGGCGATTCCCGTCGCGAATTTCATATCCTATGGGTAGCCGTTTCTGGGATACTCGCAAACGCTTCGATCTCACTCACGATACGTCGCATGGAAGCTCGAAGAGGAGTCTCCTCCAATGGACACTCGTGCCGCTCATCATCCGACGCGCTTAAAGCTAGAAGCATTCGCGTCGGGCAAGCTGGACATCGGGTCGGCTTCGTCCGTCCGCAGCCATGTCGAGGAGTGCGCGGAATGCAAGCAGATCTTGACCCAGTCGAGCGACTCGGGAGCCAGGAAGCCCGATGTCGGGCCGTCGTCGAGTTCGACACCGGCGCCAAAAAGCGCTCTCCAAGGTATCCCCGCGCCGACGCCAGCAAATTCGCCAGCGCCGCCCTCCGATTTGCCGCCGGAACTGGCAAGCAGCCCGCAATATGAAGTCGTCCGGGAACTCGGCCGCGGCGGCATGGGCGTCGTCTACCTCGCCAAGAACAAATTGATGGATCGGCTCGAAGTTCTGAAGGTCATGAATAAGGCGTTGGTCGATCGGCCCGAGGCCGCAGAGCGCTTCCTGCGCGAAATTCGGTCTGCCGCCAAGCTGAACCACGCGAACGTGGTGGCGGCGTATAGTGTCATGCAAATCGGCGACCTGCTGGTCTTCGCGATGGAGTATATCGAGGGCGAAGATCTGGCGGCGATGGTCAAAGCACATGGCCCCCTTCCCGTAGCCAATGCCTGCTACTACATTCAGCAAGCCGCGATGGGCTTACAGCACGCCTTCGAACGCGGCATGGTGCATCGAGACATCAAGCCGCAGAACTTGATTCTGTCTCGCTCGGGCAAGAAACATATCGCGAAGATTCTCGACTTCGGCTTGGCCAAGGCCAGAGTGGAAAAGGGCGTCGAAGGCGGTTTGACTGCGCAGGGCATGATGCTCGGCACGCCGGATTTCATCGCGCCGGAGCAGACCGTCGATGCCGCCAGCGCCGATATCCGCGCCGATATTTATAGTCTTGGGTGTACACTTTACTTTTTGCTGACCGGGTCGGCTCCCTTCACGGGAAAAAGCCTTTATAAGATCCTACAAGCACACCATTCCGTTGAGGCCAAACCGCTCAATCTAGCTCGCGCCGAGGTCTCGCCCGCGCTCGCCGCCGTCGTTGCCAAGATGATGGCCAAGGATCCTGGCCAGCGCTATCAGAAGCCGATCGAAGTGGTCCAGGCGCTCACGCCGTTTATCAAGCCGGAGACGAAAAGTTTGCCGGCCGCCGCGAGCCCACCTCCTCTTCCGAGCCCTGCAGCGACCTTCACGCCAAAAGCGCCGGCCAGTCTAACAATGGGCAACAGCGTCGATGTCATTTTGCAGCCGATGGACACAAGAAATCCTTCGACAGCGCAGACAAGACAACCGGGCGGCGTCTGGGCGGATTTGACGGACCTCGGGCCGAAAACAGTTGAGCCGCCGAAAAACAAGCCGCCGCGTCCGCGGCGGCCAAGCAACACGCCATCAGCCTCAAGTAATCGAAATTGGTGGCTCATTGGTAGCTGCGTCGGCACGGGCCTTCTCGCTTTGCTTCTGATCGCGTTGTGGGCCGGCGGCGTCTTCAAATTGAAAGTGAAAGAAGGCTGGATTGTCCTCGAAAACCTACCGGCCGAGGCCGAGGTTCTCGTCGATGGCGAACGGATCACGCTTAGTAAACTTGGTGAGAAAGAGCCAATTGAAATCCGTGTCGCGCCCGGAACGCGCAGATTAGAGATCAAAAAAGGCGGATTCAAAGTCGAAGCGCAAGAGGTCAGTCTCGCGGCGGGCGAGCGCAAGCCTATCAACGTTCGCCTCGAACCGCTGGCCGCAGTAATGGTGAAGGGGCCCGGCGCCTCCAGTGCGCCAGGTCCCGTCGAAAAGGGCTTCGTTAGTATCTTCAACGGCAAGGATCTAAAGGGCTGGAAAACGCATGTGACGCTCCCAGGAAGTTGGTTTGTCGACGATGGCAAGATTCTCGGCTCGGGGATGCATCCTAGCCATCTCTTCACGGAGCGCGACGACTTCCACGATTTTCAGCTTACGCTCGAAGCCAAGGTCAATGATGGGGGCAACAGCGGCGTTCTGTTCTGTCGGCCTCCTGGAGTCGATCCGGGGGACGACCTCTTTTACCTGTATGCCTATGAAGCGCAGATTTATAGCCGCACGGACAATTCCGCCGGTCAGACCGGTAGCCTGTTCTTGCCGGGCGGCGAATTGGTGGTCAACGTCAAGGAGCCTCTTGTTCCCGCCGATCAATGGTTCAAGCTCGAATTCCGTGTCAAAGGAAATCGCATTACTGTCAAAATCAACGGCAAGACGACGGCTGACTATGAGGATAGCACACGGTCGTTAATGAAAGGGGCGATTGCGCTCCAGCAACATGATGAAAAGACCGCCGTCGAGTTCCGCAATATACAGATCAAAGAACTGGTTCCCGGCAAGGAGACGGCGGAAACGGCCTTCGTCTCCCTTCTGAACGGCAAGGATCTCAGCGGTTGGGAGGCGCATCCCGACGACAACGGCAAATGGGAATACAAGGACGGGATGCTTATCGGAACCGGCGGCTCGGGCCACTTGTTCAGCAAGCGCAATGACTATGAAAACTTTCAGTTCCGCATCGAAGCCATGGTGAACGACAAAGGCAACAGCGGCCAATTCTTTCGCACGCAATTGGCCCCTTTTCCGCCGCTCGGCTACGAAGCTCAAATCAATGCCACGGCCGACGATCCTATCAAGACGGGCAGCCTCCATCCGTACACTCTTAAACTGACGCCGGAGGAGATGGAAAAAGTTGAAGTTCTCACGGCACCTCATAAGCCAGACGAATGGTTTACCCAGGAGGTGACCGCGATAGGAAACCATATCGTCATTCGCGTCAACGGGGAGGTCACCGTCGATTTCCTCGACAAAAAGAACACCTTCAAGACCGGGCGATTCGCCATACAGGTCCATCCAGGAACGATCATCAAGGTACGCAAAATGGAAGTCAAGGAGTTGCCAGGCGGCGAAGGATGATGCTAAGAGGGTTCGGAAAGAATGAGTTTGACCGGCTCAAGACAGACGTTTCGGGTGCCATGCTTTCGTACTCGAAAGCATGCTTTGGAGTACCAAAGCGTGGCACACCTGCGCTACTCGATCGTGCAGGACAGGCACCGAACAATTTTGTGAGATACGGGCGTAGAATAAATAGGTACACTGTGGCAGTCGATCTTCGAGATTCGTCACAGGAAGTAAAACCATCATCGAACCTATCGGAGGTAGAATTTTATGTTCTCTGCCAATTCTGCGCTCAAGGCGGGATTTGCCGCTCTGATCGCTGGTAGCATTCTGGCTTTGGCTCTACAAAGCGGCGGTCTGCGAGCCGCGGATCAGGTCAAAGATGATCCCATCCCATTGCCGATTCCCAACTTCGACGAACTACGCAAGGGTTTGAACGACGACGATACCAAAGGCATTGAAGATTTCTTGCGGCGGATGCAACAAGCCCAAGAAGAGATGCGTCGGGCGATGATGGCTCGAGCGCGACTCGGCCAACGCGGCTTTGGCCCGCGCGCCTTGCCGCCGGTCACGAATCGTCAGGACGGCCGACTCGGCGCCATGATCGATCGACCAACCGCGACGCTCATCGACCAGCTCGATCTACCAGAAGGCCAAGGCGTAATACTTCAGCAGATCATCACCGACTCGCCGGCGGAAAAGGCAGGCATGAAGGCGCACGACATTTTGTTGGAATTAAACGGCAAAAAGGTCCCGAGCGATCCCGATGAAGTCATTAAACAAGTCAATGACATCGCGGGCGCCAAGGCCATCACTGCCGTTGTGATGCGGAAGGGCAAGAAAGAGACAATTAAAGATATTAAATTGCCGGAACTAAAGCCGATCGAGGGTGCTTTGGAATTCCCAGCCGCGCCCATCGGTGGTCGTAGCGTTTCGACTTCGATCAGCCGCGCGAATGACAACTTCACGATTCTTCATCGTAGCGACGACACGAGTTACACGGTCGCTGGCAAGGTTGTCGACGGCAAGCCAGTGGCCAACATGGTTCAAGTCGCCGACGGCAGCGAAACGTATAAGTACGACAGCCTCGAAAAGGTGCCCGAAAAGTATCAGGACCAGGTCAAAAAGCTTTTGGAGATGATCGGTGGCAAGAAGCCGATCGAAAAGAAGGCAATTAGGGATCTGTAATGCTGATGAAGAGATGATTCTCACCAGCCGCAAGCGTTCTTCCGACCAACCCCAAACGCAAGGGATGGGTAATTGCTGCGACTCACTTGCTTGCGCTTGTGGCTGGTTAGGCTTGTAAAACGCCGCTACCTCCGTCACTCATGTCGCATACAGCGCCTTCTGTCGATGTAAATACGCCCCCGGAATAAGTAGCAGCAGGATCGCCAAGCCCCCGGTTCCCGCCAGAGCTGACGCCAAAATCGCGTCCAGAATGATCAAACAAAATAGCGAGCGGCCGACGGCAAACTGAACGTTGCGTGCTGTCGGCGTTCGTATGGCGTGATAGCCTGGAATGCCGACGGCGAAGCTCAAGAGGACCAAGAGATACGGAAATAGCGGCGAACTGTCGGCAGCGCGGCGCGGGTCGCTGAGGCCCAAGGGTATCGGCAGCGTCAAGGCAAGCACGAAGCTCGTCCCGACCGCGATCGCGCCAAGCATGAGCATGGTGGGATTGTTGTGCCCGGCTTCATTTCGGGCAAACCAGGTAACGCCAGTCACATAAATGCCCACCACCAATGCCAACTGCAAGGACGGCAGCCAACTCCCATCCGTGGCCTCGACTTCGTGGCCGATCCAGTACAAGCCACCGGAAACAGACACGCCAAGCACGACGTTCAGAAGTCGACAAAGGCCCATCGCCAACGCCCCTAGCGACGTGGGTTTGAGAATCTTGTCGTAAAGGAAAATGGAAGCGATTATCAGCCCCGCTACGATCGCGGCCGTGGAGGAAGCCTTGCCGCCCACCAACGGTTGGCTCCAACCCGCCAACAAGGCGAGCACGAATCCGGTGGCCATGAGCGTGATGCCGATCAACCGAGCTTCGGCGAGCGTCACTTTCCCGGATGGGATCGGCCGAAATGGCCGCTCGCGCTTGTCCTGGTCGTGGTCAAAATAATCATTCCAGACCATCCCGGAACAATAGAGGCACCCGGACGCCATTAGGAGCAATAGAAACGGTAGCCAGTGCCCTGGCAACGCTCCGACCACGACGGCCCCGAGGCAAATGTCAGCCAAGGCACTCGGCAAATTCGGCAGGCGCACAAGCTGCGCCATGACGGGATAGCGATTCATTGCTTGGCCAAAAGAGGTTTGACATAGGAGATGGCGCGTGAAGCAGCCTTATCCGGATCTTCAATGTAGGGGTACAGCTCGATCGTGATCCAACCCTGGTAATCGATCGCTCGGATCGCTTTGACCGTCGCGGCGAAGTCAATCGCCCCATCGCCGGGGACCATGTGCTGATGCACGCGCGTCGGCGCGATGTCCTCGAAATGGAAATGTCGGATATACTTGGCAACGCGCGGGATCGTAGCCGCCGGATCGTCTTTGACGCAGTAGGCATGGCCAATGTCGAAATTCATGCCGACCGCCGGCGAATCAAAATGTTGCATCAACTCCAAAAACTGGTCGACTGTCTCGATCAATAGCCCCGGCTCCGGCTCGATCAGGAGCGAAACACCCTCTTTCTCCGCGTGTTCAATGACCGGCTTGAGCATCTCGACGAAGAGCTTAAGAGCGGATGCCCACGACGTCCCCGGCTCGACCGGGCCGCCCGGCTCCGTCGTAATGCACGCCGCGCCCAGCTCTCGCGCCAGTGTCAACGAACGCATCGTATGGTCGATCCGAATCTGGCGATAATGGCGATCCGGCTCTATCCAGGAGGGGTACCAATAGCGTTGGCGGGGATCGTTGACCGCGTGCATCATGAAGGCGTTGATGTTCGAGATGGCCATATTGTTTTTGGCGAGGGCGTCGCGCAGGCCCTGCTTTTGTTCGGGTAGCATCCACGCCGGCCAGGCGTGCGGCACATCGGCCATGATCTCGACGCCGGCGTAACCGAGCGCCGCGATCCGACGCACTGCCTCGGCGAACGAGAAATTCAGATAAGCGTTCGTGCTGAAAGCCAATTTCATCGCTGAGACTCATCACGGGCAATCGGGGAGACGGAGCCAACTATGAAGATAGGGAAATGGTGGCGACGCAACAAATGCACCGCTTCAGGGCAATATGTCCTGAACCGCAATCCGACCTACTTCGACGCCTTCGATTAGCACGGGGACTAACTCGGCAGGGCCAAATTTTGCGAACGCGCGATAGGTCGGCGTTTCAGTCGGCCCGGTTGGATCGGTGTAGACTTCGACACAGGCGTCGATGAGATTGACGATCCAGTAAACCGCAATCCCTGCCTTGGCGTAAAGGCACTGCTTGTCGCTCTGGTCCACCGCAAGCGATGAGTCTGAGACCTCGACGACTAACACGACGTCACGCTGACTGGGATGACGACGTTCTTGGACAAAGTTTCGCCGGTCCCCGCGAACGATCGACACGTCGGGCTCCGGCACGCTGTCATCCGTCCGAATCGGTTGCTCCGAATTGACAAACCAGCCATCGGGTAGCAGTTTTTCTAGCAAGGACCGCAAGGTCTGCGACGCAAATGAATGCGGCGGGTCGATCGTCCCTTTTGAGACCAATAAGCCTTCGATTAGTTCGATACGATCTTTTTTCTTGAGAATGCCCGAGCGGGTCAATTCTTCATATTGCTCGACGCTCATCCGCCAGAGGCGCGAAGAGAGTGGAGTTCCGTGACCATTGACCAGAGATATGTCTTCGGCAGCGAGTAGCGACATCACAACGTCCTCGCGTTCACGGCAGTATTTCTTGAACAGCGATTCGGCCAATTTCGCGGACTTCGATCAGCGCGGGTACCTGATCGTTCGGACCAAACTTTTCAATTTTTCGATAGCCCGGGGCTCCGGAGGCATCCCGGGCCGCGACGCTTCGACAGCAAATGTTTCCGCACCGAGAAAATCCCTCACTTGCCCGTCGCCTTAGCGACATACGCTTCCAACAGCGCGAACTGCTTATTGAAGTCGTGAAACTCGACCCCCATCGGGTTCTTGAAAAATGACGCCAGATGCTTTAGCACCCCCGTCTCGCCGCGCCGCTGGGCGAATAGCGTGAGCCGCGCCAAATCGATGACCAGCGGGCCGGCGAGGATGGAGTCGCAGCCTTGCCAGGTGAATTGCAGGAACATCTTGGTGCCGAGGAAGCCGCGAAAGTGAATGTGGTTCCAGGCGGTCTTCCAGTCGTCGAGAGAAGGGATGTATTCGATCGAGACATGCGTTTGCGGTCTATAGCCGACAATCTCGGCTACGAGCGCGTCTTTGGTCTGGATCTTCGACGCCTTGTTGGCCGGGTCTTCGAGAACTTGGCCGTCGCGGTTGCCGAGGATGTTATGGCCGACCCAACTGAGTATCTCCCAGTTGCGGCGCAGGAACATCGGGGCGAGGACCGATTTCATCAGCGTCTCGCCGGTCTTGCCGTCTTTGCCCGCGTGGACTGTGCCGCGCTTTAGAGCCAATTCTTCGAGAGCGGGAATGGAGGAGCCAAGCGAGGGCGTGAAGTTGACGAACGGAATGCCAAGATCGAGTGTGGCGAAGGCATACAGGCTGCTCAACGGCAGGACGCGGCCCGGCCGGGAAAGAGCGGGAGCAAGCCGTTCGAGGGATTGATGAACCTCACTCGTTGGAAACGGCGGCTCGGTCGAGGAGACGTTGACCACCACAAGCTGATCAAGTTTTTGCTCCTTCTTGAACTGTTGCAGATCCGCCTGGATTTGATCGATCGCTGCGCGTGCTGTCTCGGCGCGGTTGGCCTCCGGGAGATCCGCCATTTTCGCGATTGTCGAACCCGCGTTCAGGATGGTGCCGGTCCGAATGTTGGCCGACCAACTTTCAAGAGCTGGTGCACAGGCTTCGACCATGGCGTGGTCAAAGATGTTCGATCGCTGTTGCAGTTCGTGAACAGTATCTAAAAAACTCCCGCGTCGAATGTCATGGCCGCCGACGACGAATTGGGCCGGCTCGTCGAGAGCAAGTGGGCCAAAGATCGGCAACGCCGTCACGAGGGACGTCGTATCCGTCAAGCCGCGAGCGAGAGCCGCTAGGCCGAGAGTCGCTGTCGTGCCGACCCCTCCAAGAGCGCCAATCAACCAAAGACCGATTCGCCGTTCGTTCATGGCTTGCTTTCACTGATTCAGCGAGAGGAGGGTGTCGCCGCGATGCGGCAAACGCGCCCTGCTCGGGAGGGTGGGAAGGAGACGCATCAGGGCAATAGGAAACGATCTGCTCTATTGTCCCACTTGCACGAATGAGGGTCAAGAAGTGGACGGCGCGGAATCGGCCGTTCATGCGGTGAGCTGGTCTAATTGTTCGGCCAGGCGGCGGTGCGCCGTTGAGCGTCCTTTGGCAAGCAGACGGGCTTCTCCCAGCGTCAGGAGCGGATTAGGAAATGGCAAACGGGCGAGCGCATCCTTGATTTTATCGCCGAGCGCGTACCGGCCTTTGGCGACGGTGACGCTGATATCCGATTCGCGCAACACGAGAAGATCGCGATAGAGGCCGCGCACGTCGATCTTGAGCAGGCGCGTCAACTCGACCCGGGTCTTTGGTTCTTCATTGAGAAGATTCAAGAGCCGCCAAAGTCGCACGAATCGTTCGGTCGTAATCGCGGACCTGTCGGGTGGGGCCGGAGTGCGTTTCTTGGCCATGAGTTCCTCGTGGTCCGCAACGACAAAGTAGGTTCGGGCCGCAAGTGTTCGCCTCCGAACATCGAAGTGATCGTAGAGGCGACCCGAGCCCAAGGCAAGCGCGGGTCATTTTCGGGCAGCTCGAAGCCGACTCGATAAAGTGAATGGTGGCCGGCGCCCTCATTCAACAGGAAATTCCCCATGCCGCCTCTGGATTACCTGGTAATCGCTCCTCATCCTGACGACGCCGAACTCGGCGTTGGCGGGACAATCCTCCTCCTCCAAAGCCAGGGGGCGCGGGTCGGCGTCCTTGATCTTACCGATGGCGAGCCGACGCCGCATGGTTCGCCGGAGATTCGGCGCCGCGAGACCGACGCGGCAACTGCCATCTTGGGTTTGGCCTGGCGCGGCAACCTCGGCTTACCCAATCGCGAGTTGGAGGCAACTCTTGAGGCGCGTGCCAAACTAGCCGCCGTCTTCCGTGAACACCGGCCGCGCGTCTTGTTCGCCCCATACTGGGAAGACGCCCATCCCGATCATATCGCGGCCACAGCCTTGATCGAAGCAGCGCGATTCTGGTCCAAGCTAACTAAGAGCGATCTGCCCGGCGAGCCACATCATCCGCAGCGGATTCTTTACTACTTCAGCATTCATCTCCGCATTCACCCCAAGGCATCGCTAGTGCTCGACATTTCGCCCCATATCGAGGCCAAGATGCGCGCCATCGCGTGCTATAACTCTCAATTTGTCGTTGGCCGTCCGACAACACCGCCGACCTTGCTTGACGATCTGCGCGACCGAGCGCGTTACTGGGGCTGGACCATTGGCACGGCGTATGGCGAGCCGTTCGCCTCACGCGAAGAGGTCGGATTGCGCGGCCTGCGCGATCTATGCTAAGTAGGGAGTTTCCTTATAGCCCTACTTTACTCCCTTTTTGGTTCAGTTCGGCCCCCCGTGCCGGTCGATACAGCCCATACGTGGCTGAATCACTGGCGCGAGCGGACCGGAAGGGATGGTGCCTGGTGCGGCGGGAAGTAAACGTCCTGGCTATGGTCAAGGGAAACGAGCGCTACATCTATATTTTCGGCAACGATGCGCACGATTCGCTAATCAACGCGCTCCGCGACCACGCCGCCGACCCTGAGCTGAGCCTCAACTGGTACGATGCCGCCGTACTCACGCACAAAGCGGACGAGCAAGTGTTGAAGTGTGAGTAGACGCAGCCTGACGGCAAGTCCGGCAAACCAAGGTATCTTCGATGGAAGGCATCCTCGGCGATTTCCTGCACCATCTGGCTCTGGAGAAAAATGCGTCGCCGCATACCGTGAAGTCGTACCGAGAGGACTTGACACAAGCTCTCGATTATTTCAAAACGCGGTTCGATGGCCGCGCTCCAGAACCGCGGCAACTCACGCCGCGCCTGCTCCGCGCCCACCTGGCCTGGCTCTATGAAATGGGCTACGCCAAGAGTACCGTGGCGCGACGGCTTGCCTCAGTCCGATCGTGGTGCCGATTTTTGTGCCGCCAGGGCTTGATGGAGACAAACCCCGCGACAGGATTGCGCGGACCAAGGCAGGACAAGAAGCTGCCCCACTTCGTCACCCGCGAGGACATGCTGCGACTGCTGGCAGCGCCGGGAATCGAGGATCCGCTGGGCCTGCGTGACAGGGCGATCTTGGAAACCCTCTATTCCGCTGGCCTACGAGTCAGCGAGTTGACGGGGCTCAATGTCGATGACGTCGATTTGGAAGCCGGCATGGCGACGATTCGCGGCAAAGGCAAGCGCGAACGTCTTGGCCTGCTTGGACCGCCGTGTCAGGACGCGATCGGAGCCTGGCTCGTCGCTCGCCGCACCGTCGCCGGCGGCCGAGCGGCTCAGTTGCCGGCCTTGTTCATCAATAAAAACGGCACGCGGCTTTCCTCGCGGAGCGTGGGCCGATCGCTTGAAAAATACTTGGCCGCTCGTGGGCCTCGATCTGCGCACGAGCCCGCATACGCTTCGTCATAGCTTCGCCACTCACCTGCTCGACGCGGGAGCGGACATTCGCAGCGTACAGGAGTTGCTCGGACACCGAAGTCTCTCCACCACCCAGATTTACACCCATGTAACCACACAACGGCTTCGTGACAGCTACCATCAGGCTCATCCAAGAGCCTAAGAGCCGATTGCCGATCGGAGAGGATGCCATGCGTATGCCCTCGAAAATCCCCGCTTGCCTGCTCGCACTGGCATGGGCGTTTGGCAATCTTCCCTCCGCGACCGCTCAGGAAATCAAGTGGTTCACGGATTACAACCTGGCTCGCCAGGAAGCCTCCGACAAAGGCAAGCCGCTCCTCATCGACTTTGGCACGGAAAACTGCGTCTGGTGCAAGCAACTCGATCTGCGCACCTTCAAAGACGCCGGCGTGGCCGGGACGCTCAACGATCGCTTTGTCGCGGTCAAGATCGACGCCAATCGCAATCGGGCGCTGACCGAGGCGCTCCACATTCAGAGCTTCCCAACGCTCGTCTTCGCCTCCTCGGACGGGCATATCCTGGGTTACCAAGAAGGCTTTATCGAAGCGCCGAAGATGAAGGACCAACTGCAGCGCGCCCTCGCCGCCGTGACGGCTCCAGAATGGATGACCCGTGATTTCGAAGAGGCAAACAAAGCGTTCACCGAAGGCCGTTATTCGCGAGCGTTGTCTCTGCTCCAAAACATAGTGGAAGACGGCAAGGAAAGGCCGATCCAAAACAAAGCCCGGAAAATGCTACGCCAGGTCGATGAACTGGCGACCAACCAACTCGCTCGCGCCCGAATGCTGGCCGACAAAGGCATGAATAACGAGGCCAGCGACGCAGTCACAGAATTGATTCGTACGTACTCAGGAACCCAGGCGGCGCGCGAAGGCAACACCCTCCTGACGTCGATCAACAAAAGAACAGAAAACAACGATCCCCTACGCGTCAAAAGGGCTCGTGATTTGTTGACTCAGGCCAAGGACGACTTCCGTTCCCAACAATTCCTCTGCTCGCTCGATCGCTGCGAGCTTCTGATCGCGAGCTATTCCGAACTGCCCGAAGCTGGCGAAGCCAACCAGCTCGCCGCGGACATCAAAGCCAACAGCGAATGGGCCCGCCAAGCCGCCGACCAAATGAGCGACCGGCTTTGCATCCTCTACCTTTCCCTTGCCGACAATCACCTAAAGCGCGGCCAGCCGCAACAAGCGATTTACTATCTCGAATTAGTAAACAAAACCGCCCCCAGCTCGCGCCACGCCGAAACCGCCACGAACCGCATGGCACAGCTACAGGGCCAACCGCGCGGCGGTGGAAAATGACTCACGCAATCGGTCCTAGACCGCAGCCGTTGCTTTTGCCTACCGTAGCTCCGCTTCCTTCTCTCTAAGCAATCTTGCTAAATCATCTATGTTCCGCGCGGAACATTGCGAACGTGGCGCCATGCCAGACCGTCGCGCCAAAATTGCGCCGCCCTTGGCGCGACGGTCCGCCATCGTAACTGCCTGATATTATTGGTATTACGGAGCGCACTGGACCGTCGCGCCAACATTTCGATTGGGCACCCACCTTGGCGCGGCGTTGCCAAATTTTGACTTGGGTTACCTTACCACTCAGAGGCTGTCCGCTAAAGGCTGTGGCTGATAACCACTCAACTTGCCTGTTCACGCGAACAGTGCCGTCACCGGCCTGCCTTCGGTCAACGCGATCGGTCGACCTTCGCGATCCTGAATGGTCGTTTCCGGCGGGATGCCGAGCGCGTGGTAGATCGTCGCGGTCAGGTCACTCGGCGTGACGGGGTTTTCCGCGGGATAGGCGGCGATGCGGTCGGATCGGCCGTAGACCTGCCCGCCGCGGACGCCGCCGCCGGCCAGCACAGCGGAATAGCAGCGCGGATGATGCTCGCGGCCGGCGTTTTGCTTGGAGATTCGCGGCGACCGACCGAATTCACCTACCCAGACGACCAACGTTTCGTTGAGCATGCCGCGCTGGGCCAAGTCTTCGATCAGTGCCGAAAAGCCGCGATCAGCGGGAGGCATGAGGCGATTTTTCAAACTATTGAAATTATCGGAATGCGTGTCCCAAAAGTTTTGCTGGTCCTGATGCCAATTCACGCAGACGAGCCGAACGCCCGCCTCGACGAGCCGCCGCGCTTGCAGCAGACATTGGCCATGGATATGGCGGCCATAGCGGTCGCGCACCGCGACGGGCTCGGCGCGAGATTAAACGCCTGTTTGGCAGCGCCCGTGGTTAGCAAATCGAGAGCACAAGCGGTCCAGTCGCTCGACCCTTCTGTCGGAAATGGCGCACCGCCGAGCTTGGCCAGCAGCGCACGCCGGCCCGCCAAACGATCGTCGGTAAGATCCGCGGGACGAGCCAAGCCAGGCATGGCGAAATCAAGTATGTCCGGATTGGCGGCGACAACAAAAGGATCGTAAGCCGCCCCGAGCCAACCCGCATTTTGGCCCGGCGCCCGCCCGCCAGGCGCCGCTGGATGCGAGACAATCCAAGGCAAGGTCACAAACGGCGGCAACGCCAAACCGGTGGGCCGCAGTCGCGCCAGCGCCGATCCGATCGCCGGCGAGTCTTTCCGCGACGGCGGCTCGGCGTCCGACTTAACCTTCGGAGCATGTCGACCCGTCAAAATGTGATGAACGCTCGACAAATGAGCCGGATCGTCGTGCGTCATCGACCGAATGATCGCGTACCAATCAGCCAATTTGGCCAGCTGTGGGAAATGCTCGCTTATTTGGATCCCAGGAACATTGGTGGCGATCGGCCGAAATTCGCCACGTATCTCCGCCGGCGCATCCGGCTTCAGATCCCAGGTCTCGAGCTGCGACGGCCCGCCCCAAACAAACACCAGGATGCACGCCTTCGCGTGACCCGCCTGCTTTTTACTCGACGATGGCGAGGTGCCAAGCGAAGCCGCAGGCAATGAGCCCAAGCCCAATGCCCCAGCGCCGCCAATGCGCAGGAGGTCGCGCCGCGACAAGCTCAACGTCCGACGAAACTCGCGGCAGCCTTCCAAAGGGCGCACGTCATTTGCTCGCTGCGGCATCGCAGACTCCGGTCATTGGCGGGATGAAGCGTCAGGCAAAAATCGCGGCGGGGCACAGGCGGAGGGAGGCCGGTCGGCAAGCGGGCAGGTTTTTTCGATGTAAAAAGATGATACCCGATAGGTCGAGTCATTTCAACCAGTGCTTTTCCAGTCGCGAAAAAGCGGCGCAACTAAATACTCTGGGGGTGAACATAGGCTTCAGCCACACAGGGCGTTGCCCTGGGCTAACATATGCCACCGTTTCAGGGCTTAATGCGGTCGATCCAGATCATTTAGGTCATTTGGGGTATCCAGTCGTAAGCCCTGAAAAGGCGGCATATGTTAGCCCAGGGCAACGCCCTGGGCGGCAGGGAACGAGTTTGCCCCGAGCGAATTTGATGACACCCGCAAAAAGGTTGGATTTGCGCCAAAATAAGTTACCGAATTTGGTTTCGCCCTGGCCAAGAACTACGGCATTTCGGCGGCGATGGCCGGCAACTTGTTTTGGCGCGAGTCCCTTAGCGCCCGATCCCCTGGGGCATCTCGAATGTAGCCGCATTCGCCAGAATGCGGCAGCCCCTTCAGCGCTACAACAACAATGCTGGCAACACACGGAGTAGAATGAGCTAGTGCTCTGTCAACGCTTGATTTTGGGGTTGGTAACGAAAAATATGGCGAGAATTCCCAGTGAGGGACGGCAAAGCGACCCCAATTCTTAGCGTTGACAGAGCACTAGTGCCTTTAATGAGACGTTTGTCCAAAAAGTCACCGGTTGTGGCCGGGGTCGGTACTCCGACCCCGGTTTGGCCCGGGCGGCTCCAGAAAACCGGGGTCGGAGGACCTGACCCCGGCCACGGCCCTGACGCTCACTCGATTACGCGTCGGATTAATTGGAAATTCCAAGAGATCTCACCATGCCCGCTTTACGCATCGCGTTGCCCGTCCTCACTGCCCTCCTCTTCTTGGGCTCGCTCGCCTTCGGACAAGCCGCGGACAAATCGTTCCCTGAGCCACCGCAACAGCATAAACCCTGGACGCCGCCTAAGACGGACGTTCCCAACGATGTCGTCAAAGCGCTAGCGAAGCTATTTGACCAGGGCCTGCCGGATCCGCGCGGGTGTGAGTATCGCGTTATTCAAATTGCTGAAAGATCCGACATAAACCTTGCAGAGTTGGTGGATCGGACCTCCTCAGGGTTTGTGTTGCCGGCGCGGCCCGGCGAGTCGCAACGTTATGCAATCCTCTGGGATGGCCTCATCACGCCTATCGTCTCCTTCGGCGACAAAGTCGATCTGGACAAGGATTTTTCGTTTAGCTCAGATTGGATTGACGGTAACCCAAGTCGGCTTGGTAACCCCGCTCGCCTGGGTCTCTTGCTTCGGCTTGGAGAAGGTGAACGCGCAACCAAATTATGGCGGGACATGAACCACCCGAAGCCGGGTCCCGATCAGGGCTACATCGATCCCTATTTCGAGATGGCGGATGCCTTCATGGAGCATTGTTTCCGGTCGGCTGTTTTTCAACGTAAATCGGGGGAAGATGAAACGGCTCTTCAAAACTTTCGGGGCTTGGCGGCTTTCGCCAAGCTTCCACAGCCAGCCGGTCTCCTCGGTAGCAGCAGTCGGCACGAGTTGTTCGAATTCTTGAAGGAACTTCCGCCTCTCTTAGCCGACCAGGAGCGTCGTGCGAAGGAAAAACCTCGAACCGTCATCTGCCGCGGACCAGGACGAAGCAAGGATCAAGACAAACGGATTGGCGCCCTCATCGAACTGTTGGATGAACTTAGTAGCGGCTGCTTTACGGATGGCGTATTCGAACCGATCGCTGCCGAGCTAATCTTCGAGGGATGCCAACATTGCCGCGGCTAATTGCGTGTGCGGCGCTGGACTCGCGGCTTACTCGCACAATGACTAATACACTCTTCGTTAACCAATATGGCTCGACCGTGTCCGGGGCCGCCTATTATCTGACCAAGTTAATTACGGGGGATGCTCTCGGCCTAGAGCCAAAGAATAGAACATGCAACCCTTGGGGAGGCGATTTTCCGCCAATTTATGCCATACGCTATCCAAAACCCAACCTGTGGTTGGCTTTGTTAGCGAATGACCACTCTGACCCGAGAGAATGGGTCCGAGGCGCTCATGCACTCGTCTGGCCGGAAGCGAAAAACGGCTATCCCAATGGCATCGCTGTCTGGTCGCGCCTCGAACAAAACTCGCTCAAGTCAGACCCTATCAAAATGCGTGGCGAGGTATTCCGCTCTCTCACAAAACCCTCGGTCACCGATCTTCTGTTGGATCGAATCAAGCGGACCGACGATTTGACGAAGAAAACCGAGCTGCTCGAAGTATTAGCAAAATGGGAGCCGAAGGCGGCTCTCGAGCCAATGATCGAACTTACGCCACAATGTCGCAACGAAGGAAAAGTGCAAGCGTATATCAGTCTCATTTTGAAGCGTGTTGAATTGGGTGACCGCAAGGCACTCGAAGATTACGCACACTGGATCCGTGCTTCCGATCCTGAAAGATTGGATGCGTCCGTCAGGTCGGCGTTGTACCCCTTGTGCCTGAATCCGACACATCCTGAGATTGCAGCGGCAGCGGAGTGGATGTTCACCAACAAGGATTCCCCTCAGGGCAATCGCATCTAAACGCCTGTTCATTATTGGCTGTTCAGTTGTCAGGGACAAGGTTACTGCGAATGATTCTGGTGGAACGTACCCGTTTCACGGAGGAAAAGACTCATGGCGCAGACCCAAGCAACCCCCTTTCTTGCCGCTTTTGCCCAGTTGCAGGATCCACGCATCAACCGTACCAAGCATCACCGACTGCTGGACATCCTCTTCATCGCCCTGTGCGCTGTCGTCAGCGGCGCCAACGATTGCGTGGCCATGGAAAAGTTCGCCAAGAGCAAGCGCGTCTGGCTCGAAAAATTCCTGGATCTGCCCGACCGCGTGCCGTCGCATGACACCTTCGCTCGTGTGTTCGCCGCCCTGGATGGCAAAGCCTTTGTCGAGTGTTTTCTGAGCTGGGTGACCAGCCTCGAACGGAGTACGTCCGGCCAGGTGGTGGCCATCGACGGCAAGACGGCTCGTGCGACGTTGGATCGAGCCAAGAGCAAGCATCCGCTTCATGTCGTTAGCGCCTGGGCCACGGAGAACCAATTGCTTTTGGGTCAGGAAGTGGTCGATGACAAATCCAATGAGATCACAGCGATTCCTAAACTGTTGGAGGTGTTGGAATTGACGGGAGCGATTGTGACTTTGGATGCCATGGGATGTCAGAAAGAGATTGCCAGCAAGATACGAGAAAAGGGAGCCGATTATGTGCTGGCGGTGAAAGGGAATCAGGAGCATTTGGAGCAGGACATCGTGGAGGCGTTTGCCGCCGTGGACGAGGGTCGTAGCACGGCAACGGTGCAAACGCACACGGAGTAGGACAAGGGGCACGGTCGCTTGGAAACGCGCTGGACGCAGACGATGGCGGTACCCAAGACGTTGCGTCATCAGGAGGATTGGCGGGATCTGGTGAGCATCGCCCGTTGCACGCGTAGCTACCAGGAGGGTGGAGTGGAGAAGTCGGAGGTGCGTTATTTTATAAGCAGCCTGCAACCCAAGGCGAAGCAGATGGCGGGAGCGATACGGAGTCATTGGGGAGTGGAGAATGGCTTGCATTGGGTGTTGGACATGTATTTTGCGGAGGATCGCAATCGTGCTCGGACGGGCCATGCGGCAGGGAACCTGGCGTTGTTACGACGCTGGGTCATCTCGTTATTGCGGCAGGACGAATCGACCAAAGGCGGCATCGAGAAGAAGCGCTTGCAAGCAGGCTGGAACGACGAAACGCGCGAGGCCATTCTTGGCCTTTTTATGGGGGATTAGATGCGATTGCCCTGGGATTCCCCTTGGCTGCCGTTCTTAAAAAAACGTGCGGAGATGCAAGACCTCTCCGGAGATTTCTTTGGCGATCAAATCTATGCCATCTCCAGCTTTCGCAAGGCCGTTCTCAATTGCCTATCTGATAAGCAGGAATATGGCACTGTGGAAATCTATCCAAATGGTTCGATGAACATGGTTCTTCGTGGAGATGGTCCTGAAGTTTCCCGTTCCGGAACATTTACATCGTCCGTCAGGGTTGATTTGTACAAGCATGGCCTGAAGGGAACGTTTCGCAACTGTGACTATGTGGCCTGGAATATCAGCAGCGGAGTTCCTGGAGCACCAAGCTGTGCACTATGGTGGTCTGAGAACGAGCGCGATAAGGCCGTTGCCGCGTGCGCCGAGTTCTTGACGCGGTTCGGTGATCGCGTTCCTTACCTCGAAAACGCGATAAAGCTCGACAAGCCCGCGACGAAGGAACAAGCAAAGAACGGCCAGGCGATCTTCGCTTTGGAAGGCGAAACCCGCCTCGTCACAGGGCTGACGCTGCCGCTCGATGC
This sequence comes from uncultured Planctomycetaceae bacterium, assembly GCA_963790585.1. Classification (GTDB taxonomy): domain Bacteria; phylum Planctomycetota; class Planctomycetia; order Gemmatales; family Gemmataceae; genus CAWBOY01. The sequence goes on along the minus strand of CAWBOY010000006.1, from coordinate 576,284 downwards.
CCGATGGACCGCACTCAAAGAACAGCGTGATCGCTGGCATGTGACAACCAATCCAAAGACTGGCGAAGACACGGTTCAGTCCATCTATCGGCGTGAAGGCCGCGTAGTCCAGGCGGAGGAAGTGTTCAAAGATGGCCAATGGCAGCGGTATTACGGATTCGTCGGCTGCAACCACGCCGAGCGCGTGTCGGCGGCCGAGATTGAGTTTTACCAACGGGGCTCCTCCACGACGTGGAAGGAAGATATGATCTGGCGCCGCGTCACGCCCAAATTTTACGGCCGACTACATGCACCCGAAATTTTCGTCGAAGCCTATCAAGGCTACGATCCACGAGCGAGCGCCAAAGAGAAATTGGTCTTCGGCCTCTCTCTCTTCAACGCCTCCGGACTCGATGAGCCCTCGCCTGACCTCGACAAAACGATGCGGGTCAAGCTGCTGTATTCCCCCGAGATCGTGTACCGCGGCGCTCTGGCTCCGCAGGCGAAACGCGACGGGGACTGGACCGAGTTGCCGATCAAAGCGGTGCGAAATTTGTGAGCCAACCCTCGAAGACATTTCATCCCGCCGAGGAAGCCAAAGCCGCGACGTTTGACTTGCGCGATTGGTTCGAGGTGAGCAAACCGGGGTTCTATCGGCTAACGGTTGTTTCGGCGGATAAGAGCGTCGAGGTGCGGAAGAGTGCCGTGGGGGAGATACGATTTTCACTCGCGGGAGCGGATTGAGGGCACTAATAACCCGTTGCGTTCGCGTGAATGGTCCCATCTCTTTGTGAATTATTTCTTAGATTCATCCTCATTGTTTGTTAATCAATTTCAGCCTAAAATCCTTTTGTACGCGTCTGATATTTCGCTGCATGTCTAATTCGCGGCTGTTAGTTTTTAACATATCTTAATTGGTGGAATTACACGGATGGATAGGAATACGGTTCGACAAACGATTCAATCCGGCGGCAGCATGCCGTTTATCGGCGTTTATGACGTCTTCTCGGCGTCGGTGGCCGCCCGCTACTATCCGGGCTTATTCGTGAGTGGCTTCGGCTTCGCCGCCAGCTTCTACGGCCTGCCGGACATTGGCTTCATCGCCTGGACCGACATTCTGGCGTTTGTCCATCGCTTGCGCACCGTCTTGCCCGCACATCACTTGCTCGTCGATATCGACGATGGCTACTGCGACACTGAAATCGCTTGCCATGTCGTCTCCTCGTTAGAAACGCTCGGCGCCTTCGGCGTCGTGCTCGAAGATCAACGTCGGCCACGCAAATGCGGCCATTTTGAGGGAAAGCAGATCCTCGATCTCGATGAATACCTGCCCAAACTCGAGCGCGTGCTGCAAACGCGCCGCGAGCTGTTCATCGTCGCCCGAACCGATTCGTCGGACCCCGACGACATTCGCCGCCGCGTCCGGGCGTTCGCCAATGCCGGCGCCGATGCGATTCTGGTCGATGGCGTGCGCGACCTGGACTTCATCCGCGAATTGAGCAGCGATGTGGGTCGACCGTTTGTCTTCAACCAGATCGCCGGCGGCAAATCCCCGCCCTGCACCATGACCGAGCTGCAGCAGGTCGGCGTGTCGGCGATCATTTACAGTACGCCGTGTTTATTCGCGGCCCAGCACGCCATCGAAAAGAAGATGCAAGAGCTGCGCTCGTCCGACGGCTATGTGCCGCCTCTTGAAAACGGTGCCGTCGGCGTTAAAAGCTGTACTGCGATTCTTACCGAGAATCTGGCCCGCAAGCCTGTGTTGGCCGGGATGTGAGAGCCGTCGCCTCCCGGAAGCCGTGAGCCGTGGCCGGGGTCGGTTCTCCGACCCCGGTTCTTTGATGTCGCCCCGGCCAAACCGGGGTCGGAGTACCGACCCCGACCCCGGCCACGGCTCTTCCCACGCTTGGAGCACCGCCCAGACTAGATTTACGGATGGCACAGACATTCCTGTCTGTGCAGCAAAAGGCACATTCGTCGGTTCCCGCACAGACAGGAATGTCTGGGCCACCCGTAAATCTAGTCTGGGCGGCGCAGTAATCTAATTTCGTCCTAGCGCGGCCCGTACCAGAATTCCAGGCCTTCCCGCTTCTTCAATGACCCACTCCCCGCCAGGGCGAGACGGACTGCGAGCCGCAGCATGGCCCACGCGGAGTAGGCTCGTAACTTTCGTCCGGATGTAATCACCCGTTCATGCTTCACGACGAATTTGCCCAGGCGTCTGAGTCGTTGGGCCATGTCAACTTCCTCGGCGGCGAATAGGGACTCGTTGAAGCCGCCGGCGCGGAAAAAGGCTTTCCGTGTGCAATAGAAAAAACAACCACCGGCCAGCCCGATCAACGGCGCGAACGCCTGCGCCACGCACTCGATGACCCGTCCATAAAACGGCAGTTCGCCCTCGATATGAACGCAGCAACCGCCACCGACGGCGCCGCCGCGCAACGCTCGGAGGGCAGCCTTGAGCGCGCGGGTCGTTGCGAGGGTGTCGGCATCCACGAAAAAAAGGAATTTACCCGTCGAAACCTTGGCCCCCGCGTTTCGCGTCGCGGCAATCTGGCGATTATTCACATCAATCACACGAGCGCCTTTTGAGAGAGCAATTGCGCGTGTCTCGTCTGTCGAGGCATCGTTGGCAACGATGATCTCATAGGTTTCCTGGTGCGCGCGAGCAGATGCGTGGACGGCGGCGATTGTTTGCCCAATCAGCGCTTCTTCATTGTGGGCCGGAATTACAAACGAGATCATAAAATCGGTCCAGTGAGCAAAATCGGACGATTCGCGCGTAGCCCAGAATGCCGACGTCCGATTCTTGCAAGGTTTTTGAGACGTGGTCTACAATGATGTAAGTATGTTCATTTTTCCGATCGGCGAGTAATCATAAATGCGAAATATCGTTTTGAAGTGTTTCGATCTTTTCTTTCCGAGGATAGGAACGAGTCGGGTACGATCGCAAAAATCTGTTAGGTCAGCCAAAGTGTTGCGCCTGGAACAGCTCGAATGCCGTCAGGCGCTTTCCGTGATGACACCGATCGCGACGGTGCGGAACTTCAACGCCGACGCGGAGATCTTCGCCGTTACAACCGATGGCCGGCTGTTCGAGCAGACCGAGGCGGCTGGCGCGACTGGCTATAGCACGTCGCGGTGGACGCAGATCGGCTCGGGTGTCCGCGCCATAGCCGTCGGCCAGAGCATCAATCACGACGCTGAAATTTTCGCGATTACCAATCAAGGTGAGCTTTACGAGCAAACCGAATCGTACCACGCGGGCGGGTATAGCGCGGCCAATTGGAACGATATCGGCTCCGGCGTGCGCATGGCCGCGATTGGCCGCAACGTGAACGGTGACGCGGAGCTGTTCGTCGTCACTGCCTATGGCGGATTATTCACGCAAACCGAAATGGCGAACGCCGGCGGCTATGGCTCGACGCGCTGGACACAATTTGGCTCCGGTGTGACGTCGATCGCCGTGGGTCACAATGTCGCCAACAATACCGAAGTGTTCTCGGTGGTCACCGGCGAACGCTTATTCGTGCAGACCGAAGCGGCCAAGGCGAAGGGCTTTAGTTTTACCCGTTGGTCACAATTCGGCGCCGGCGTGACTTCCGTTTCGCTCGGGCACAATGCCCAAAATGATCAACAAGTTTTCACTGTGACAGACGGCGGTGCTTTATACACGCAGACAGAACTCGCGAACGCCGGCGGATTCACCTTTTCGCGCTGGTCGCTGTTCGGCGGTGGAGCAAGCGCCATCACCGTGACGCCGAATGTGAAAGCCATCACCGAAGTATTTGCATTGACCACGACAGCGGGGTTGTATGCCCAAACGGAGATTGCCAACGCCGGCGGCTTCAGCGTGGCGCGGTTTGCGCAATTCGGCTCTGGATCGACGTATGTGACGAGCGGCCAAAGCTACAATGCCGACGCCGAAGTCTTCGCCATCGCCAACAACGGAGCGCTCTACGAACAGACGGAGGCCAAAAACGGCGGCGGCTTTCGCACGACCGGTTGGACCTTGATCGGGTCAGGTTTGTAAAATGCTGTTAGTGTTTGTCGACATTAACTTATCGGCGCCAGGTGGTGGACCCATGCGATTTGTTTTAGCCTTGATTGTCGCGACTTGGGTTACCGCTTCGGGTCAAGCGGGCGACAATTGGCCGCAGTTTCGCGGTGAGCGTGGTGAGGGCCACTCGGACGCCCTCGGACTGCCGATTACGTGGAGCGAAACGAAGAACATCGTTTGGAAAACGCCCATTCACGACAAAGGCTGGTCCTCGCCGGTCGTTTGGGGCGATCAAGTTTGGGTCACTACCGCCAAGGAAAAAGGGACCGCGTTTTACGTTCTGTGCATCGACCGCAAGTCGGGCAAGATTTTGCACGACATCAAGCTTTTCGAAGCCGAAAAGCCTGTCGACATCAGTCAGTTCAACAGCTACGCCTCGCCGACGCCGGTGATCGAAGAGGGCCGAATTTACGTTCACTTCGGCACCTACGGCACGGCATGCCTCGACACGTCTACCGCCAAAACGCTGTGGGAACAGCGCGATCTACACTGCAATCATTGGCGCGGCCCAGCCTCGTCCCCGATCCTATTCGATGGCCTGCTTTTCCTTACCTTCGATGGCTACGACACCCAATTCGTGGCCGCCCTCGACAAAAACACGGGCCGAACGGTTTGGAAAAAGGAACGCGAAATCGATTACAAAACAACCAATGGCGACCTTAAAAAAGCCTTTTCCACGCCGATCGTCATCACCGTTGCCGGCCAGCCGCGCCTCATAAGCCCGGCGGCCACGGCGACGCTGGGTTACGAGCCACATACGGGAGAGGTATTGTGGAAAGTCTATCACGGCGGTATGAACGTCGCTCAGCCGCCGCAAGTTTTCGAGGACAAACTAATTCTCTGCACGGGCGCCGGCGGATTAAGCCTTTGTGCCGTAAAGGCGAGCGGTTCTGGCGATGTGACCAAAACCAATATCGAATGGAAGTACAACAAGAGCGTACCCTCGCGCGTCTCGCCGTTGCTTGTCGGCGACCACCTCTACATGGTAAATGAAGCGGGCATCCTGAGCTGTCTAAATGCCCGGACCGGCGAATTGATTTGGGCCGAGCCCTCGGCGGAAAGTTCTGTGCCTCACCGCTGCTCATGGGGGGGAAGATTTATTTGTTTGACGAAGAGGGCGCGAGCATCGTCGGTCAGCCCGGCATAGTGTGGAAACGGCTCGCGACAAATAAGCTCGACGAAGGCTGCAAGGGCACACCGGCCGTCGCCGGCAAGTCGTTGTTCGTGCGCACGACGGGTTTTCTCTATCGCATTGAAGAGCAAAAGTAGAATCGGCCGGCGATTTGTGGCGACACGTTTCTAACGTGTCGATGGGCAGTTTCGGCACGTCGGAATCGTGCCGCCACGAGCATTCGGACAGCCTTTTTTACTTCGCCGCTTTCTTGCCGTCGCGCAGATCCTTCAAGATTTGTGGCACTTTGTCCTCCGGAACGCCATTGCGCTTGTTGTTCTGCAACGCCTGAACAAGGAACGCCCGGAACGGTAGATCTCTTTTGGCATTGCCGGCAGTTATCGGCCACCACGCGCGAAGCACCTGTTCGAGCGGTACCGAAGCCAGCACGCCTGGTCCGGTTGGCTGAGCTAACTCTTGAAAATACTTATTGGATTGGCTTGCCTTATCGCGCGTGTCGCGCAGGCCCAAAACGACGGCCAAATTCAGCTTGCCCATATTCTGAAATTGCAGCTTAATCGGGTTGGTGTACTGCGGCAGGTCTAACTTTTCGAGTCGCCGAAAGAGCGCCTCCGCTTCGTCGTAACGCTTTTCTTTCAGTAAGAGCACGCCTAGCTCCTGGCATAGCTTCTGGCCGAACGCTGGCTCGAAACGCAAGGCGTCTTTGTCCTGCTTCGTCAAAAATGGCTCCAGCAACGTACGGAGCGATTCCTCTTCGCTGGCCTTCTTTTCAGGAATCGCTTCCGCTGGAGCGGCCTCGCGGACAGGCGTGGGGCGGCGCACTGCCGAAGCGATGGCAGCGCCAAGAAACAGGGCGAGAATTAGACTTCCGGCATAGGTAAGCCAAAACCATAGGTGTCGCCGTGACGGCACTTGCAAATTCGTCAACGTCGGCGACGACTGAAACGACGGTGTCTGCGATTGGTCCGTTGGCACGAGTTCGACAGTAATATGCCGTTGCGTCTGGCTTGCGGTTTGCAGGCTCGAGTTATCACGGAGTTGGTTCAAATCGCGCAGCAGTTCGCGGCCTGTTTGGTAGCGTTGCTCGGCGTCGCGGGCCATCATCTTTTGGATGATCGCGCATAACGGCTCCGGCAGATCAGGCCGTATCGCCGCCAGTTGCGGCACTTCGCCGCGAACGTGTTGCAGCGCCACGTCGAAGGCGTTCGCCCCTTGATAGGGCGGGTGGCCCGCGAGCATGTGAAAACACGTGATGCCGAGTGAGTAAATGTCGGTTCGACAATCGACAGTTTTGCCTTCGACTTGCTCGGGGCTCATGTACAGCGGCGTCCCCATCGTGATGCCGCTTTGCGTCAGATTCAGGGCCGGCTGCTGGTCCGGCAAAGTATTACGCGAGAGTCCGAAGTCGGCGATCTTTACTTCGCCCTTGCGTGTCAGCAGGATGTTTTCCGGCTTGATATCCCGATGGATGATGCCAAGCTCGGAGGCTCGCGACAGCGCGCTCGCGGCCTGCCGCATGATGCTCAAGGCCAGCATCAACTCCGGCGGCCCCTTGCGCATCAGAAATTCGCGCAGATTGCGGCCCTCGACGTATTCCAGGGCCATATACGAAATTAGCGCCGACTTGACCGATCGAATATACCTGGACGATGTTAGCGTGGGTAGCCCGGGCGACGGCCTCAGCTTCAATCTTGAAACGCGCCAGGGCGTTGGCGTTATTTGCCAATTCCGACTTGAGGATCTTCAGTGCTACCTTGCGTTTGAGTGAGATCTGCTCGGCCAAGTAGACCTCGCCCATGCCACCCTTCCCGAGACGCCGCGCAATCCGGAAGTCGCCTAACGTCGTTCCCGTGAGGTCAACGGAAGCCGGCTCGAGCGCCGACGTCGGCGTGGAGGAGCGGATTCGCAGTGGTTGGCGATAATTCTTCCATAACACCTATCGAAAGCACTCGAAACGTTTCCGTAGCCCTAGATTCTTACTATAGATTAAACTCCCGGCCTCGAAAAAGGGTCTGTCAAATCGATATTTTCCTCGAAGTCATGTTCCTCCGCGGACAGCCAGTCCGCCAGGTCAACTTGGTAGCAGCTGCCATTGCCGTTGCTGGTGTAGAGGAACCGGCCCTCGGGCGAGAAAGCGACGGCTTTGACCGGTGAGTCGAGTTCGACCACACAGAGGGGCATGCCCGATTCGCTCCAGAGGCGAACGGTGCGATCATCGCTGGTCGACGCCAGATAACCCTGCGAGTTGAAGGCGAGCGACGTGATGGCGTCCGTATGTCCGGATAATTCCGCTCGTTTTTGTCCCGTTCGTAAGTCCCAAAGTCGAATTGTTCGGCAGCGTGAAGCCGTGGCCAATAGCTGGCCCGATGGGTGAAACGCCAGTGCAGTAGCGCTCCTTCGAGGCGAAACGCTTCGCTATTCAGAACCACGTCCCACAGGACAACGGCGCCATCCTTGTCCGTCTGCGCGAGTGTGTCGATGCCGCTGATCGCCAGATAATGACGGGAGGGATCGAAGCGCAACAGTTCGATGCCGCAGCCTTCGACGACGTTAGTAATCAGATGCGTCGGCTCCGCGACGTCAGCATTCCAAAACCAGACATCGCCGCTCTGATAGCTTGCCGTGGCAAACGTCTTACTGTTGGCGCTAAACGCGAGTGCAGTCACGGGCACAGCGGGTCCGATGAGCAAGTCGCGGCGGCGCCCTGTGTCGCCGTGCAACATCACGAGAAGTGTTTCCAGCGCGGTGCGCGATCCTTTGTTGGCCAGCGACGCGACGATCCAACGCCCATCGGGACTGGCCGCGAAGGCCCGAACCGGCGGAGCCAGCTGCGGCTGAAAAATCGTCTCACCCGTGTTCGTATCCCAGACGCGAATCGACGTGCCCTGGGCAAGACTCAACAACCGCCGGCCGTTATCTTGAATCTCCAATCCGGCGGCCGACAGGAGCGGATCGACGGGCGCAATCGCTCATCGGGATTTAGAGGATCGCATATATAGATGAAACGCTCCGCTCCGGTACTTGCTAACAAACCATTTTTGCTAAAGGCGACGCATGGTCCTTCGCCTGATTCCTGGCGCAAAACATGAAGTGTGCGGAACGACTTGGAATCCCACACATGGATCGACTGCGCCGAGTCAGAGCATGCCAGAAGTGAGCCATTTGCGTTGAAAGCCACTGCCTGAATTTGGCCGGCGTGCGTGTTCAATGTGGCGATACATTCTCGGGAATCCACATCCCAAACGCGCGCGGACGTGTCCCACCCAGCCGAAGCGAGCCGGCGTTGGCCGGGCTGCCAGGCGAGGGCGGGAATACGATCGGTGTGGCCAAGCAGGCGTCCTAACTCTCGCCCACGCTCGACGTCCCATAAGCGAATGACGCAGTCTTCGCTCGCGGTCGCCAATAGTCTTCCATCACTGGAGAAAGCGAAGAGCGCTGATCGATTCACCCGGTCGCCGCAGTTGTTTGACGAGTTCCTGCGATTCCCAATCCCAAATCCGGACGATGCCGTCGTCGTGCCCTGTGGCCAAAATTGCTCTGTCAAAGCGAAACGCCATTGCCGTGACCCACGACTTCTGTGGCCAGCTTGCTTGGATCTCCCCCGTGCTAACCTCCCAGATCGACAATTCATCGCTGCCGGCGGCGAGCAGGTTCGCGCCCGGGCTGAATGTCCAAAGCGTTGCCGCCTCCTCGAGCGGAAACCAACTTATCTGCCGCCCTTCATTAAAATCCCAACAGCGTAATGTGCCTGGTTCCTCGACAGACCAGAGCATCTCGTCGGCGTCGAACGCGAGCGCCAACAGGTCGCCTTCGGCCCGAAACGGGCTGCCGCCATAGCGGCGGCGAATGTGAGGAGCGAGCGTGCCCGAAACGGTCGGCTGCAGAAATGTCGCCATGAGTAGATCTCGTGAAGACAGGGGGCCGGGCGCCGCGGAAAAACACGAGTCCCATGTTAGACTTTAACACACTTTCCGGGAATGAGGCGGCGGCGCGTGACTTTCAGATTGCGGTTGGCCACAATTGAGTAAAGAATGACGCGGCGCGGTCGCGGTCTCTCTGACTGCGGCCCGGTAAAATGTCCGTTCCTTGACGAGGTATCTGCGATGCTCCTTTATCGTCGGCTTGTTCATCCCAAGATCAACGAAGTGTTGGCTAAAGCCGGTCACCACGCCAAGGTGCTGATCGCCGATGGCAATTATCCGGCCTCGACAAAAAAAGGGCCTAATGCTGAACTCGTTTGTCTAAATTTGGCGCCCGGCATAGTGACTTGCTCCCAAGTCCTCGAAACGATTCTTTCCGCCGTCCCGGTAGACATCGTGAACACGATGGCGCAAATGGAAGACGATCCGTATAAGCTCGCGGGCGATCCGCCGGCGTGGCAAGACTACCGCAAGGTCATTTTAGAGGCTGGATTGGACCTAAAGCTGGAGCCGATCAAGAAATGGGACTTCTACGCTGCCGTCGAGACAGCCGACCACGTGTTGACGATTCAGACGGGAGACCAGCAGCGATTCGCCAACCTATTGCTGTCGCTTGGAGTGCGTGTCGATTGATCCGCGGCGTCATTTGCCATCGGTGACATCAATGACAATGCACGAAACGTTATCCCTAGAGCCATTTGCGAGGGCAAGCTGTGCTAGTCCGTCAGCGCATTTCTGCGGATCTTTTTCAGCCTTGATAAACGCCAACAGCTCTTCATCCGATATCACGCCGCTGATGCCGTCGGAACAGAGCAAATAGCGGTCCCCCGTTTGAACCGGCACGATCTTCGCGTCGGGCCCCTCTTGGAGATCAGGACAGCCGACGTATTTGCAGAGGGAGTTGCGATAAGGGTGCGTCTTGGCCTGCTCGGGTGTTATGGTTTTGGCGTCTAGGAGCGCCTGCGTTATTGTGTGATCGACTGTCAATTGTATGATTTTGCTGTCGCGAATTTGGTAGGCCCGACTATCGCCTAAGTTGGCAACAAAGATCTGTGAACTTCCTTTTAGCCCCAACGCCAGCAGGAGCGTCGATCCCATATTCCGCCGAGTGCGGTTTTCGGCGGACATTGCCAGCACTTCGAGGTTGGCTTTAAGGCCAGCGGCACTAATAAGGCTTTTGATTTCCTCGTTGCTCGACTTGCTCGTTATTGAGCTTTTGAGCTCCCGAGCCACGACCTCGACAGCATGTTTGCTGGCGACCTCTCCTGCTGCCTGGCCACCCATACCGTCGGCGACGAGGCACAGCGTCATTTGCGGCAACGCGAGAACCTCAATTGAATCCTCGTTATTGTCCCGAACATTGCCGCGCAGACTGCATTGGCCAACCTTCAAGGCCGGTCTTTTCGGGCTACCCCATAACTTTTGAAAGAAACCCATGACGGCGTCTGAAAAGGCCAAGCGAAATCTACCTACCTTTGATGGAAACTACTGGACGCGATGACAATGGGCAAGAGCATGAGGTGTCTTTGTGAGTGTAAACGAATCCTTTGAAGTAGTCGCACGCGCCTGGGCTCTAGCCGGATTCCGGCGCTTGCGAATAAAATTTGAGATTCGATTTGAGCTGGTTAAAATTGAAACGAGCACGTCAGTTGCCAGAGCCGCAACTCGTTGGTCGATTGATTGAGCGGGAGGACAACGCCGCCCGACACCCACCAATTGTCGTTCATTTTGAAATGCAGGCCGGGCACAAACTCGAAAGTGTTTGGCGCGCCACCGTATAAGGGCGCCGCAACACCAGTACCCGCCTCGTAGCGGTAACGGCCCAGTGCTTCAACGAAGACGAAGACATTTTTGAACCCCTGTAAATCGTCCGTGGCCAAGGGTCGATGCAATGTCAGTCCGTATTCGACCCCTTGGTTTATTCGGGCGCCGCTAAAGGAGTCGACCCGAAGTTGCCGGCCAAGGAATCCTTGAACGGCGGTTCCATCGTCAAGCTCATGGAACAAGGTCACGGATGGTCGAAAGACGGTCGGCCCGTCGAAATTTCCGACCTGCTCGGGTCCAGCGGGAGTAACACCTTGGAACCCCAGCGCGCATCCGGTTTTTTTAGCGTCGAATAATTGCACCTGCGACGACACCTTATAGTACCCCACCCCTCCCGGATCGCCGCGATGGCGCAGGTCGAAGAACGGATTGTCATTTCCCATTGCGAATTGCAGCCAATCGGGTCCCGGATCGCTCGCTGCCGACGAGTCGCCCGCACTTGGGTCTTCGAGGTCCAGGCCGACAGGATCACTTAAATAGGTTGGGATGCGAAACAGATGTATGCCACGGCTTCGAGCATCCGTAGTCGGCGTCTGGCTCGCGGCGTCCTGAAACCAGTTTCGAGGTAGTACGGAATCTTGGTCTAGCCAGCTGTAGGGCGTCGCTATTGGCAGCTGCACGCAACGCTCGTTGGCGGGCAAGCCAAAAGAACGGTTGTGATGCCGATGCACCTTAATAACGAACTTGATACAGGCGTTTTTTTCATGCGTTGGTATAGAGCGCTGGAGATGGGGCGTGCCCCGTGCCGCCGCATAGCACAAACCGGGCCACCTTGAGTCAATATCGACGGATCAGCGAAAACTCAAGACGTAATCCGTGGGAGGCCTCATGGATTACGCATATTTCAGACTTGTGGCATCGATCAAAGCGTTTGTACGGAGATTGCCAATCGTGCCACGAAATACTATTGAGCAAGCTGCACGCCATGGAGGAATGGCATGTTCTGGAAGCTTGTAGCCACACGAACCTTGAGTTATTCTCAAATCTTCCGAGAAAGGACGAGCGGTCGCGCTCGTGACGATGACAAGAGAGGCCTTTCATGTCTGGTCTGATCCTTGATGGCAAGCAACTCGCCCAGGCAATGCTGGCGGAAATCACCGCGGACGTAGCTGCTTTTGTTAAGGAGGTAGGCGTAAGCCCCGGGCTCGCCGCAATCCTTGTCGGTCGGCGACCCGAAAGCCAAGCTTATGTCCGCAACAAGCGACGGGCTTGTGAGAAAGTCGGCATTGTTAGCTGGCTCCACGAGCTCCCTGAAAATGCTTCACTACAAGAGTATCTCTCCTTACTCGAATATCTCAATTCCGACCCCCGCGTTCACGGTATATTGCCCCAGTTGCCTCTCCCACGCCAGCTCGACGAAGCCACGATCATAGAAGCGGTCGATCCGCTTAAAGACGTCGATGGCTTCAGCACCGTGAGCCTTGGAAGGCTTGCGGCTGGCCGGCCGCGCTATTTGGCTTGCACGCCGCACGGTATTTATCAAATGCTGGTGCGCTCAAACGTGCCGCTCCAAGGCAAGCACGTCGTGGTCTTGGGGCGAAGCAATATCGTCGGCAAACCGATGGCTTTAATCTTTATGCTCAAAGGAGTCGACGCGACCGTGACGGTTTGCCACAGTCGCACACCTGATCTTGCCGATATTACAAGGCAAGCGGATGTTGTCGTCGCGGCCATTGGCAAAGCCAGCATCGTCACTGGCGAAATGGTCAAGAAGGGCGCCGTAATCATTGATGTGGGTATGAATCGAACGGAAACAGGCGGCTGGACGGGAGATGTTGATTTCGAGTCGGTGCGTCCCATTGCGTCATTGATCACCCCGGTTCCAGGTGGCGTTGGCCCAATGACTATCACCATGCTTTTGTACAACACGCTGCAAGCGGCACGCTTGCAAACTGGCAGGCAATCGGAAGGGGCCGACGCCGTATGAACCTGACTATGAGCACTGCCACACGATGGGGATTCAATCTCCTCATCTTGCTGGCGTTGGTCCTGGGCTTGTATGTCGGCCGCGCCGTCTTTATTCCCATGGTCTTGGCCCTCTTATTCACGGCCATGCTTTGGCCCATGGTCGGATGGATGCACAATCCCGGCGTCCCGGCCATCGGCTTGACCGTTCGCAAGTCCTTTCCTTGGATTTGGCCGTGGGCAGGCCGAATTCGATTTCCGTGGAGCCTGGCAAGCTTGATCGTGGTGACGAGCGGAGTGGCGATCGTACTCCTCGTCGTCGCTGGCTTCGTTGTTATGGGAAGCAAATTCGTGATCGACGCGGGCAATGAGCCGAAGTTAAAATCGGTCTATGCCCAATTCCGGTCGAAGGTTGTTAGCAGCAGTCCGTGGGCAATCGAAAAAGACTCGCAATACTTACCTCTCGATCCCGATCAATCAGGCCTGTATCAGAAGATCAAGATTATTGTCAACGACCCGCAATTCTTGAGCAATCTAGTCGGCGCGAGCGCCAGTTTTTCATGGCAATGCATTCTGGTTACTTTCATCTTGTTATTCATGCTCATCGAAGGGCCGATGCTCAATCGGCATTTGACGCAGATTTTCGGCCCAAGCCCGCCTGTCCGCGAACGAGTAGCGGAGGCGTTGCGCGACATGGGCAATCAGATCCGTGTTTACATCCTGTGGCGCACGTTTATCAACATCGCCATGTCGCTATTTCTGGGGCTCTTGTACTACGCGCTTGGGTTGACTCAATATACGACCTGGGCCTTGCTTACAGGGGTGCTGCTCTACATCCCTTACCTCGGACCCATTCTCGCGGGAATCGGCCCGACGCTCGACGCGTTCGTCACCTGTCCCTCCGCCTGGGTGGCCATCGGCATTCTTGTCTTTTACACGGCGTTTATCGTTCTGGAAGGGTATTTGATCGTGCCGGTCGTCATGGGCCGCGGCATGGAATTGAACGCGACCACGGTGATGCTGGCCTGTCTTTTCTGGGAACAGGTTTGGCATACGGCCGGCTTGTTCCTCGCCATGCCGCTGATGGCCGTCGTCCGTACGATTTGCGTGCATGTCCCCGGTTGGAGCCCGTGGGCTAATTTAATGGGCACCGATGAATCGGATACGCCTGACGAGGACCTCGCCACGACACCCGGCGGATCAGAGTTCGACTTCCTTGATGACACCACAATATCACAAACCGCGGTGGCGGAAGAACGCTTTCACGACGCCAGCGGCATTCATAAGCGAATTCACGAAGAATAATGACCTGATTTTATATAGCCGCCAGCTTGCCGGCGGTAAACTAGGGACACCGCCGGCAAGCTGGCGGCTATATAAATCCAATCAGGTACCGCTCGCTTGCAACCGGTGCATCGCGCTATAGGCGTCAGGCGCTAGTGGATTGCCATCGTAGACGATCACTTGTTTGTAGCACTTAATCGCCCGTGCCGCGTCGCCGAGCTGTTCATAGGCCTGTCCCAGCTTGAAGTATGTCTTGGCGCCGCTGCGGACGCTCTTGCGAAAGTCGTGAAAGGCCTGAACAGCCAGCTCAGGCTTGCCGATTTCCATATACAGATCGCCAAGTATCTGGCAGCTAATAAACCATGCCTCCTCATCGTCGGCCGCGAATGTCTCCGGCTTTGGCGAGCGCACGGCTTCCAAGATCTGAATCGCTTCGTCGCGCTCGCCGTACCGCAGTTTGAGTCGAGCGAGCAGCACCCGTGCCATCAGATTCGCGGGTGCGATCAGTGTGGCGAGGTGGAGCAGATGTGCTGCCACATCGAGCCATTCGAGATCGTTCGCGGGGCTGTCGAGGATCGCCTTGGATTTGTTGATGCAATACGCCACGTCGAATCCCGGACGTATCGCCTCCAGCCGTTCTTGGACCACCTCGGGCGAAATGGAATAATAATAGCGGTCCTTTTTCTCCAAAAGGTCGCGGTCTTTGGCGTTGTAGAGCAACCCCTGATCGGTCGCGCGGGCGGCGGAGAGAGCGTCTCCTTTCTTTTCGTAAAGCTCGGCCAGCACGCGATAGATCTCTATTCCGGAGTTTTCGGACTCGGTATAGAGATGATAGTTTTCCAGGGCGGCGTCGACGTCGCCGTGAAATACGGCATATTCGCCTAGATATTTGACGGTAGCGAAATAGGCTCGGCGTTCGGCGTCGGCCAAATTGCTCACGCCCGCGGCTCGGCCGGTGCGCTTTGCCAGCTCGAAGTTATGGATCGCGTCTTGCTCGTGGCCGTGCGCTGATGAGCCTTGGCTATCTCGACAAAAAGCGTCGGCCCGAGGGCCGGCATGCCGTCGGCGGCCATACGCAAATACTCCCCGCCTCGTTGCCAATGTTTGTCGTCGTTGACCGCTGCCAATCCCATCTGCTGTACGTAACGATAATCAAAGTAAAAGCCGCCCTCATCGGTGGCAGCAGCTTGGGTTTCTTTAGCTTGCCGATATTCCGCTTCGGTCAAATCCTGATACAGAAGCCGTTTGAGGTAAGCGACCTGCTCGTCGCCCGGATTGGCGGCCAACGATGTTTCTACAGCGGAAATCGCTTCGATCCGCCGACCCGGCTTCGCCAGCAGCGGCAGACCGACGCGCTGGCGCATCTCCTCATGCACCGTCAGCACCAACTGCCAGGCCTGGAGCAGAATGGCACGTCGAGCGGCGTTCGTCGCGCCGTAGTATGTCGGATCGAGCAGCCTTTCCAGAAGCTCGGCTGCTTCATCGTAGAGTCGTTCATGCAAAAGGGCGACGGAACGCCAATAATCGACCGCGGGCGCGAGGTCGGGCCGTTGACTGAGCACCAAATCGAGCAGGCGTCGCGCCTCGTCCATTTTTGACGGTGTCGGCTTACCTTCCAACAGCAGACTCGCGGCACGTTCGAGGCATAAGTGGAAGTCGAGCATGGCAAGCAGCTCAGGCTCGTTCGCCAGCTGAGATAGGTCCAATTCCGTGTGCGCGTGCCAAAACCCTTCCTTGGCGATTCTATTATTCGGGTCGAGATGCAAGGCACGGCGAAACGCGAGCAGTGCCTTGCGATGGTGATTGACGCGCGCATAGCTTATGCCTCGAAAGGCATGTTTGACGACGCGCAACCAAGGCAACACCCGCAAGGCATAAAGGAGATAAAGGATCGCCGGAGCGACAAAACCGACCGATTGCAGATTGACGTGATCGTGAGTCAAAAACCACAAGCCGATCGCCAGAAGAGAGCAAACGGCACCGATTTCGACTTCGGTCTCTTCCTCACGGCCGGCGAACGTCAGCAGGTAGAAAAAGGGGATGCCAAGGAGCATCTGTACGGCAAAGGGGACCGGGTCTTGCAAAGGCTGATACTGGAGCAGCCAATAAAGGATTCCCATCGTCAGAAGAATCGCCAAAACCATTGAGGCGACAATCCGGGTCGCAGCCTGACGAACTTTGCTGAGATAGGCAAAGCCGACGCCGAGAAGCGCACCGCCAAGCGAACAGTAGAGGAGCAATTCCTCAGCCGTCTCGCGCTGGTATAGGAAATCAATCAGGTACAAACCGAAAAGGATGCCGCCCAATACTCCCGTGTAGATAAACGCGGGGCTTTCGAGCAAAAGAAACAACAGAAAGGGCAAAGGCCGGCCGTGCAAGTGATACCCTTCGCGCAACCTTAGGAACATCGCCAAAAGAAGCGTGAGGACCAATCCGCCAAGAATGCTGAGATTGAGTGGCGCGAGGGTCGCCAGCGGCGGCACCGTCGGCCGCAACCCCTGATCGAGTGCGGCGAACAGCACCAGTCCGAGGAAGAGACCTTTGAGGAGATATTCTGTCTTGAACCATTTCATGATCGGTGCCGTCGATTTTCGGGGAGCGAAGCTACTCTGAAAAGGGTATCGCGAGGGAGCGGGGATGGTAAGGGGCTGAACCAATCGTATCTGATACTTCCGACCTCTTGTTTGACCTCGCACAACAGAGATCACGGCATCTAATGGCGGTGGCCCCACAAGTACCCGCTGGCATGCGGTGATTTCCTTATAATGAAGCCGATGACGCCCCGCACACTTACGGCCGCTCCCGCGAGATTCACACGATGTGGCCCAGCGGTTTCCGAAAGAAGAAACCTTATTCAGCCGAGGAACTCCAGAGCGGTTGCGAGCGTGCCGCAGAGCGGATCAAAAAAGCGCGTGGGTCGGGTGAAATAATTCACATCGCTCCGCCCGACGAGAAAACGATGCAGTTGGGGAAAGTACACCCGCCAGGTGGCGGAGAGGTCTACTGGTATATTCATCGAGCGGTAAGAGATGGCGATCGTATCTATGATAAAATGACTGGAGAGAACGGAATGCTCATCGACGACTACAAGCTCCTATTCGAAAACTGGGACCTGCTCGTCATCACGGTCGTTGAAGAGGAATAATTCGATGAAACGCATCACAACTTCAATCGACCAACTTGACATTCATCGAAAAATTGAAGACCTTTTCATTCAAACGGAAAGGTATCAGCAGCTTTGCCTTTCACCGAAACGAACGGAGTTTGCGTTTTGCGCTTTGCTTGCCGCATGGGAGACAACCACTCTGCAGGAAAGCACCGCCTCACGATGGCGTGACGTATGGCAGGACCATTGCCGCAAGCGTCATCATGGAAGTGTGGGTAAGACTCTGACGGACTCAGTCAAGGCACGACCTGGCGTCACGGAGGAGGAACGGACGAAAGCATATGCGACGGTCGCCGCGGGACTACGACGTGTTTTCAAAGCGACGCTGAAGCATTATGCCCTCGGCGAAGCTGAAGAGCAGTCCCTCGTGAACGGGTCAGACCCTCAATCCGTCCTTTTCCAGACTATCACAACCTCATTCAAGACTGCCAAGTCATTGGCGGACCCGGCGGGCTTCGAAGTCTATCTGCTGACTCTTATTGAATTGTTCGAACAATCCTTCGGCACGGACGAAGCTAGTTTATACTCCCGAAAATCCTGGCTCGGCGAGATTCGCCGCAGACGGCTCGGTGGCTCTCCGGAATCAAGAACTCTTGCCGACGTTGCTCCGGTAGCAGTTCGTATCGAGCGACAGAATGCGATGTCAGAAAAGGAGCGAATCGAGACGCTACAGACGATGCTTTCGACCATGCGATACATTTTAGCGGACCTTACGACTTACCTCGAGAAACATCTGCCCGAGAAGCGATAAACAGGTGGTTGGGTTAACGACTGGAAAAGACCAACTTTGGACGGTGCCTCCCAGTTCGCCAACGCGAATACGGCTCTAATGTTTTCGTCCTTACTGAATCACCATGACCCAAAAGACTTCTACAATTTCCACTTAGCCGCTTGTTCATCAGTCTCGCCGCGCTTATACTCGTCCTTCATATTCCAGCGACGGCCCATCGTTTACTCACGTATGCTGTCGGTCGCGAGAATCTCTCCCGCGCTGCCTGGGAATGAAACGATCCATCCTCCGATCATAAATCGGCGCAGCGCTGCCTCGATTCATGGTCTATTCGTCATCTTGGAGTTACCACAATGAGAGGTTCGGGAATCCCAATTGGAACGATTTCGCGCGGACTCGTCGCGGCGACATTCTTGTTGCTGGGCGCGATCGCGTCGTTTTCCTTTGGCCAGGCGCCGGCCGCGCCGGCCCCAAAGGAGGAAAAGGCGCCGGTCAGCGAAGTGCTGGCGATTGATCAGAAGATCATCGCGGCAGCCAAAAAAGACTCGGAGATCATGACCAATATCACCTATCTCAGCGACATCATCGGCCCCCGGCTGACTGGCTCGCCAGCGCTCAAGAAGGCCAACGACTGGACCGCGGAGAAAATGAAAAGCTACGGCCTGACCGACGTGCATCTCGAAGCATGGACGATTCCCGTTGGCTGGGAGCGTGGCACGGCTACGGCCCGCATCATCGAGCCGGGCAATGGTCGCACGCTTTCGCTCGCTTCCGCCGGCTGGTCGCCAGGGACCAAAGGGAAGGTCGAAGGCGATGTCGTGATCGTGAGCGCCAAGAGCGCGAAAGATCTAGAGCCGTACAAAGGCAAACTGAAAAACGCCATCGTTTTATCAACGCCACCAGCCAACGTTCGCCCTATCGGTGAAGCGCCGGCTGCGCAGCGGGAACGGGGCCAGCGCACGCCACCACCAGCAGACCCCAAAGCAGCTGATACAAAAGCGGGCGACGCGAAAGCTGGCGACACGAAAGCTGGCGACGGCGTACAACCTCCCCCGGAGCGCCCAGCCCAGCCCGATTTTCGCGGCGGCATGGCCTTCCGCCGTGAACTCAATGAGTTCTTACGCACCGAAGGCGTAGCGCTGATTCTGTCGGACGCCGGCAAGCCGCATGGTCTGCTCAATACGACCGGCGGCTGGCGCGGCGGCGATCGCGCCAACGCCAACGAGCCGGTTCCGACCGCGTTCATGGCTCACGAGCATTATGCCTTGCTGTACCGACTTGCCAGCCGCGCCGCGCCGGCTAAGACCAAGATCGAAGTCGAGATCACAAACAAGATGGTTCCAGGCCCCATCGCCGTCTACAACACCGTCGGCGAAATCAAGGGTAGCGAGAAACCAGACGAATTCGTCGTCGTCGGCGCTCATCTCGATTCGTGGGACCTCGGCCAGGGTACGACTGACAACGGCACCGGCACCTCGGTCGTTCTGGAAGCGGCCCGCATCCTAGGCAAGAGCGGCATCAAGCCGAAACGCACGATACGCTTTGTTCTCTTCACGGGCGAAGAGCAAGGCCTGTACGGCTCCAAAGAGTATGTCATCAAACACAAAGACGAGCTGCCCAAGACGTCCATGGCCCTCGTTCACGACACCGGCACCGGCAAAGTAACCGGCATCGGTCTCCAAGGCCGCGCCCCGCTCAAGCCGATTTTGGACGCGGAATTCGTGTCGCTAGCAGGCCTGGGCGTCAAGGAGACGAATCTGCGCGGCATGGGCGGCACAGATCATCTCTCGTTCGAGAACGCTGGCGTCCCCGGCTTCGCGTTTCAACAAGATCCGAGCGAGTATCGGCTGACCCATCACTCGCAGTCAGACACGCTCGATAAAGCCTCGGAACCGGACCTGGTTCAAGGAGCCCAAGTGATGGCCGTCGCCGCGATGCGCGTTGCCAACATGCCAACACTGTTGCCGCGCGAAAAGAAATAGCCGGAAAATAACGGACAGACTTCGTTTAGCCGCGAGCCGATAGGCGAGCGCTGTGCGATAGCGCTATCGCATAGCGCTCGCCTATCGGCTCGCGGCTAAACATTTCTGAAAAAGTCCAAAAGAGGCTGTCTAATAAGTCCATCCACTCGGCCAGACCACCCTTGCTATGCCAAATCACTTTGGCAAGGGTGGTCGTCGTGCTGATGTCGATTGACATAGTGATGCTTATCATAACTATAGAAAAATAAAAGACTTACGTCGTAATTCGTGAGTGTCTGCCGAGTGCGCCAGGTTCCACTCTTGCCAAATAAGAGAGTAGTAATGTCCCCGATATACGGTGCGTGGGGCTTAATGAACTCCCTCTAACACGATCACAAATCCACTTGCATCATCGCTGCAATCTCTGAACCATTCTCACCACCTCTTTGTCGTAGCGCGGATCACCTTCTCACGCCGCTCGACCGGATGATTTTGATTCAGCTTTTTCTTGCCCTCGATCCTTTCGATCGGGATGCGAAAGCCGACGATTGCTTCCAGCATCCGATTGATGGCCTCCGTGCGTTCGCCAAGTTTCCATGGTCGCGGCATCGATTGCTCGTAGATATGTACGCTCTTCTCGACGATTTCGAACACGGCGTCTGGCTCTTCGATCGTTTCAAGCGGACCGTAAACGTGAACGGCGACGTAATTCCAGGTCGGAACGACGTCGCTTGCTTCGTACCAACTAGGCGAGATATAGGCGTGCGGGCCTGAAAAAATTGCGAGCACGGTTTGGCCGCGCAGGTCGCGCCACTGTGGGTTGGCGCGTGCCATGTGGCCGATCAAGCAGCCATGCGTGCCCTGCTGTCGGTCAAGGAGAAATGGCAGATGGGTGGCGAAGGGCGAGCCATTTTTTTGCGTTACCAACAAACCAAAACTATAGGCCTCGATCCAATCGTGCAGCTGGCATTGATCCGATTCGGCGAATGCTATCGGGATGTACATCGAAGATGTTCCTAAATCGGCTCGGCGCCTTTCACCATTTACCGAGAATCTCTCGGGCCGCGTTCCAACCGGCCGCGCCGATGACGCCGCCTCCTGGATGTGCGGCCGCGCCACACAAAAATAGGCCCTTGAACGGCGTGCGATAGCCCGCGAAGCCCACGACGGGCCGCATCGAGTAAAGCTGATTGAGCGACATCGCCCCCTGAAAGATATTGCCGCCCGTCAAATTGTAGGTGCGTTCGAGATCCAGCGGCGTCAGCACCTGCCGCGCGATGACGGACCGCTTGAAATTCGGAGCGTATTCGTTGAGCAAGTCGAAACAGCGGTCGGCAAAGCTCTCACGTAGGTCGCTATCCCACGATCCTTCGCGGAGCTTATAAGGGGCGTATTGGATAAACATCGACATGAGATGCTTGCCGGGCGGGGCGACGGTCGGATCGACCGCTGAGGGCAAGGTACATTCCAATACGGGATGCTGAGAGGGTTTGCCGTACTTGGCGTCGTCGTAGGCGCGCTCGATATAGTCTTGATCGGGACAAATGTGGATCGTCCCACGATGTTGCGGTCCCACTTCGGTGCCCGGGCAGGCGCTGAAATTCGGCAGCTCGGAGAGTGCGACATTGATTTTCAAGGAAGCGCTGTCATAGCTAATTCGCCCAATCGCCTCGGCGAATTCGGGTGGGAGCAATCGGCTGTCGATAAGCTTGTTGAATGTCACATGAGCATCGGCATTACTCGCGATGACGCGGGCGTGAAACTCGTCGCCATTTTTCAGCGCGACGCCGTACGCCGTGCCGTCCTTTATAAGGATGCGCTCGACCTCAGCTTCCGTTCGAATCTCCGCCTTGAATGATTTGGCGACGTCGGCGAGGGCGTTGCTCAACCCACCCATTCCGCCTTTGACATAGGCCCACACGCCGCGTTTGCCGTTCGTTTCTCCCATGACGTGATGGAACAAAACATAGGCGGTTCCTGGCATACTTGGCGAGGCGAATGCTCCGATGATCGCATCAGTCGCCAGCGTTCCCTTGAGTTCCTCGGATTCAAACCAGCGGTCAAGAATAGGGCGAGCGGCGCCGCTCAGCACCTCGATGGCCTCGCTCATGCGGAGGCCCATCTTTTGGAACTTTCGGCCCAGGCCGAATAGTCTCCAGAAATCGCTCAAGCCTGGACGAAGAATATTCGGGCGGACGCTGTACCAGCGTCGGCTCGATGGCGTCGGCGACGCGTTCGAGCATCGCTTCATACTTCGGATAATTCTCAGCGTCGCGAGCGCTAAATTTCGCAATCTCGCGCAGCGTCTGTTGCCGATCCGGGCCCATGAGCAGGTAGCGGCCATCCGGGAAAGGGGTGAACGACGACGGATTGCGTTCGAGGACGGCGAAACCATGTTCCGTGAGTTTCAGATCCTTGATGATTTCTGGGCGGAATAAGCTGTTGACATACGCAGCTGTAGAAACCTTGAAACCAGGAAAGACTTCTTCGGTGACACAAGCGCCCCCGACGATATGACGTCGCTCGAGGACGAGCACCTTCCAGCCAGCGCGGGCCAGGTAGCACGCCGTAACGAGACCATTATGGCCCGCGCCGAGGATGATTGCGTCGTAGGTGTTCATCGAAGAGCCTCGAATTCGGATCTAGGACACAATGCACGCCGTGGCGCCACCATTAGCGTCAGGCGCGGCGCGGGTTTCTTGATAGCCGAACTCCGCGTTCGCGCCCGGGAGCATTTGACTTGCTCTTAATGAGCGCATCGAATTTGCCGGTGGTGCGATCTATGTCATGTTGTAGGGAGAAATTTCCGAAAGAGAGAGTCATGCCGCCTTGAGCGGAGAGCACTACAATGGTGCAATTGCATACGCGTTGACGCTATGGCACCGTGCGACCGACGGCCGAGGTGCCCCTGATCTTCTGACGAGACGGGGAGCTTCCGATGCAGGCACTGAAAGGGCTCTTCATGGAAAGATGGATGTGCTTGGGTTCGCTTGGCGTTGCCAGCCTGTTTTCGTTACTGTTTTTGCTGGATCTGCTCCTCGGCTTTCCGTTTGGCGGCATGATGATGGTCGATATCTTCGGCCTTATCGCTGGCGGCTTGGTTATTTACCTCGGCGTGGATGCCGCTCGTGATCTGCGCTAACTTCTGCTAGCGCCTGTGTCTGCTTGGGCCGAGACCGCCAAAGCGATCAGAGCCTTTATCACTCCGTCAACGGTATAATCCGCCGCCTCACCGGCTACCGGTAAACCAAGTTCCCGAACAGCTACTGTCGTCACAGGACTGATTGTGATGAGCCGTGTCTGTCCCGAGCGAATCGACTCCAATCCCGCTGCCGTTAACGACTTTATGAGCGCTCGGGCGATATTCGAACTCGTGAGCGTAACATCCGTGACCGCACCGCTGGCTATCTGGTTGATGATCGATTCATCGAACTCCGTTGCATCCAGCTGTGAATAGACGGCGACCTGATCGACCTCTGCGACCGTGCGCAACACGTCGCGAAGCAGGTCCCGGCCTCGATCAGCCCGTGCCAGCAGGACCCGTTGGCCGCGCGCTTGAATCCGCAACGCTTCCGCTAAGCTTTCGGAGCAAAACTGTTCAGGGATCAGGTCCGGCTCGAGATGATACGTTCGCAGCGCTTCGGCCGTCGCTGGGCCGATGACGGCGATCCTGAGCGATCCGAGGGAGCGTAGGTCGAGCCCGACCTGTCGAAGTCGGCGCATGAAGTATTGGATGCCGTTGACACTCGTGAAAACCAGCCATTGATAGGAGCCAAGCTGGGAGAGGGATTTGTCGACCGGTGCCCAGTCTTTTGGCTCTCTGATTTCGACCGTCGGCACGACAGAGACGACGGCGCCGAGACGCTCCAGATCCGAAACCATGCCGCTCGCCTGGTGCCGAGGCCGGGTCACCAAGACATGGCGTCCGAATAATGGGCGACTTTCAAACCAGGGGGAATGGCCCCTCAAAGAAACTACACTGCCGACAACCAAAAGGGCCGGAGCTGCGATTCCCTTAGCTCGGACTTCCGTGGCGAGTTCTTTCAACGGAGCCGTTACGGTCTGCTGTTGGTTTGTTGTGGCCCACCGAACGACAGCAGCGGGCGTCAGCGGATCAAGGTCGGCTGAAAGAAGTTGCTCAATCGTCTCCTCAAGACGGGCCATCGCCATGTAAAACACCAGGGTTCCCGGAAACCTCGCCAGGATTGGCCAATCGAGCATGGATCCATCTTTCGCTGGCTGCTCATGGCCGGTGACGAAGGCCACAGCGCTCGAATGTTGGCGGTGACTGAGAGGGATGCCAGCGCAGGCTAGGCCCAGGGCGGCCGTGATTCCGGGTACTACTTCAAAGGCTATGCCGGCACGTTGCAGCGCGTCGGCTTCTTCACCGCCGCGGCCAAAGACAAAAGGATCGCCGCCTTTGAGCCTGACTACAACCTGCCCGGATTCGGCCGCGTCGGTTATCGTTTCAATGACGAGGCGAAAGCGATCTTCACGGCAGGAGTGTAATTGGTCAACGCAAAGATGTCGCGCGTGATTTGCGAAATTAAGAAATCGAACGGGTACCAGCCGATCATAGAGCACGAGGTCGGCTCGTCGGAGCCAGCCCACGGCGTTTAGGGTTAGCAGTCCAGGGTCGCCCGGTCCAGCGCCGACCAGTGCTACTCGCGTCTCACCCTCAACGGCCATCGACCTGCCCTCGTGATCTGCCTGCGCTCATCTTCCCATTTCATGAAGTATAGCTGAGATCACCAACCGTTTTTTGTCGCCGACGCAGCGCCCGCCGAACCAGTTCCGCGGAAAACTGCGCGTGCGTGAGGCCCGCCGAGATTAAGCCACCCGAAAGGCCAGCCGTCGGGCTGAAGTCGGGGTTGGGATTCACTTCAAGGATGTAAGGGTGTCCGCCCGCTTTGACGCGAAAATCGACCCGCGCATAATCACGGCAGCCGAGAAGGCGAAAGGCCTGTTTCGACAAGTTGCACAGCTTCGCGGCCAACCGCGTTGATACTTCAGCAGGATAAAGCGGCGGCGTCGCTTCGTAGTCGCGCGTTCCTGGCTTCCATTTGGCGTCGTAGGTGACGATGGGCCAATACTCCGGGTCTTTGTCTATAAAAAGGATCTCGGAAATAGGCAATGTTTGCAAGTCAGGAGCTTCGATTAAGCCGACGTTCAACTCGCGGCCACGAATGAATTGTTCGATCAGTATTGGCGGCCCATACGCATCCAAGAGATAGGCCACTCGGTCAACCAGCTTCTCTTGATTGGTAACTACGCTTCCTTGATCGAGACCTACGCTCGCATCCTGTGTAGCCGGCTTAACGATAACCGGCCAATCGATGGTGCAGGGCGGAACCGGTAAAGCATCCACTGTCATGAACGCTGGGGTTGGGAGACCGGCCCCTTGCAGAAGGTACTTCGTCAAATGCTTCGTGCGGGCAGTGCAAAGGGTTTGAAATGGTGAGCCGGTAAATGGAATTCCCAGCCATTCCAACACGCCGGCGGCGTAGGCCTCGGTTCCGTTGTCGTCCGCCAGGCCTTCGAACAAATTAAAGACGACGTCGGGTCGTTCCGCGCGTAAGCCGGAGACCAATAGCTCTGGATCGCGGCAGACTCCGAGCTTACTCACCTGCATACCCGCTGCGTCGAGCGCCTCTTGGACGGCATCGACGGTATAGAAGATCTCGTGTTCCGAGTCCGCGTCACGGTGGTCCAGCGCGAGCACTGGCTCGTTATAAAGGATTACAACACGCGTTTGCGAATCGTCAGACTGCTGAGTGACAATCATGTGTCATGCGCGGCGCTGCGGCGCTGCCCTGTTCGGATTATGGCGAGTGTAAGAATGCGAGTCTTTTTCTTTATCGTGATCGGCGTGACCGATTGGCCAGTAGAATCGGCGCGTGATTTAGAACCCCGGGGAGAATTGATTCAGGTCGTAGCGACGTAGCGGTTGAGAGCCGATTGCAGAATGGTACCTACGAGGCGCTCATAGCTCCAGCCTGCCAGTTGAGCGAGGATCACCAGATCGCTCGACTCTGGGTTCAATCCCGGCAGCGGGTTGACCTCCAGAAAATAGGGAATGCCGTCGCGCAGACGAAAGTCGATACGAGCAACGTCGCGGCAACCCAGGGCTCGATACGCTTGAAGAGCGGCCTTTTCGACGCGATTTAGGTGGTTGGGCAGAAGTTTAGCCGGGCATTCATAACGGACGAGTTGACGCCAGTCGCGCTTCACTTCAAGGCTGTAGACAAAGCGTTCCGTCGCCTTGAGCGACAGAACGCGAAGAACGCCGACGATTTGCGGCGGGTCGTTGCCGACCATGCCGACGGTGAGTTCCTCGCCTTCGATATATTCTTCAAATAGGATCGGCTGACGTTGTTCGCCCCGCAGATGTTCGATGGCGGCGATGGCCTCTTGTGGCGTATCCACGACGCAGCGACCACGGATTCCTTTACTCGATCCTTCCCACGCCGGTTTAATGATCGCGGGGTAGGGCAGTTTAGAACGTGTTTCGAGTTCAGTGAGATCTTCATTCGGCTGCCAAGTGCAGCCCTGCGGAACTCTAACTCCAGCGGCAGCGACGAGTGTTTTTGCGCAATCTTTGTCCAGAGTTACGGCAAGCGTCAGCGGATCGGAGCCTGTGTAGGGGATGTCGAGCATCTCCAACACCGCTGGCACTCTTGCCTCGCGCGATCGACTGACACCATGTCCCTCCGCGAAGTTAAAGACAAATTCAGGCGGATCGCTCAAGAGGCGAGCAAGAAGCTCCCTGCCATCGCCGAGCAACAGGACCTCATGGCCAAGGCCTCGAAGTGCAGAAGCAATGGCCTCGACGGTAGCTGGACTGTCGAACTCTTCCTGATAGTCGTCCGCAGCCCCCGCGGGCAGCGGGGCGTCCGATTTCAGATCGAATGTAATGCCGATCCTCATGAAATGTTCAATCCCAACAGGCAGTCAACCGAATTACGAGCTGCGTCCAATCAAGACAGCGTAACGGCGGCAATCCGAGTCGTCAATCTTGCGGCAACGGCAGCAGGATAAACTGTGTCTCTGGATCGCGCGGTCCGTGATCAGCCTGTAAGCAGCCATCAGCCTGCCGCCATAAGCCAACGGCCAACTCATGCGTGCCTTGGACGGTGGCGTTCGGCAACTTGACCTCTTCAATCCAACGATCCCCCGCGTGAACGGAAACCGGGCGAGCGAACTGCGGATGGTTGCCGTTCGGAAATTGCGAGCGCCCCGGAGCTTTGGGTTGAAGGACGACCCAGTAAGAAAGCTCCTGATCTTGTTGACTCTGCCACGCCAGCCGCACAACCACGCCGTCCGTCGCTTGTCGAAGCGATGCGCCGAGCAGCACGAAGCGATGGCCGAAATCGACGTTTCTGATTTCCGGCAGACTTTGACTGGCGACTGCTTCAACTTCGTTATCGTTGGCCAGGCTCAACGGCCGGTTGACCCAGTAGATCGTGGGTAAAATCATGCAGACGAGGGCCACCGCCTGGCCCACAATCATGCCCCAGCCCGGCGACAAGATGCGATCGAGCCAGGACGATTCAACCACGCCGGCCAACTTTCGACTGCGGCCACCGATCAAGTTACGCAAAGGTCGTTCGACTGCGCTCCAAACGAAATACGAACTGAGAAGCAGGATCGCCCAGAAAAAGCACAACTGCGCCAGCGGCGGTACACCTTCAAAAGCCGCCGCGTTTTTCAGATACCAGTGGAATAGTGTCAGGTGCAGCAAGTAGACGGAGTAAGAAATTTCGCCAAGCAACACTCCCGGGCGACAGGAAATAATTCGCGAGATCAAGCCTGCTTCAAATGCCATGACGAAAATGAGGAAGGCAAACGTAAAGCAGCCGCCGCTGTTGACCAGCCACGTCGCGGCCGAGACACCCAGGCCGGGCGTGTCCGTGACCTGTTGCTCCATGCCGGTTGCCCAAAACTGAAAGCCGAGCACGGCGGCGATGGCGATTGCCTCGACAAAGGTCGCGAAAGTGGGTGCCGGTCGCAGGTATTTCACCGCAACCTTGAAGAGTAGCGCGGTCGCCATTCCGAATGTGAATTCAAACAGTCGTCCAATGGGGCTGATGTAAATCAAAGCGCCCTGCCCGAGCGAAGGCAGCGCGGCAAGATAACCTCGGCGGAGGATGTATATCAAGCCAGCAGTCAGAGCAGCCGTAAGCGCTAACTTCCAATGCCAGGTCTTCTTCCAGGCAGGGATCAAGAAAAGGAAACAAAGATAGAAGCCGAATTCCGTGGAGATGCTCCACGACACGCTGTTGAACGACCAGAAATACTCTTTGAACGGAATCCAACCATGGATCATGCCAAGGTTGGCGGCCACCAGGACGCCGTTGAGCTTGCTAAAGGGTGTCGGAGAAACCAAGAACATAAAAAGCAAAAAAGCGAAGGCATGCGCCGGCCAAAGACGAGCCAAGCGGGCGCGGAGGAATTTGCCGCGGTCGCTCCAGGTATCCAGCTTTTCGTAAACGTAGGCCAGGATGAAGCCGGACAGGACAAAGAAGAAGGAGACACCGATCGAAAATCGAATACGGCCTGATCCTAGATCGGCGGGTATGCCGAAATACCCATGCGTGTGAACGAGAACGATCATCGCCGCGGCGACAAAGCGCATCCCGGTCAACGCATTGAGCTTCTTGGGGCCGGAATCGCTCATTCGGGAGTCTCCTTACTCCTACTACTCACGTGCCGCGCGCGGCTGCGTGCGCTGATACAGCGGATTAGCGTATAGCGAAGGGTGGTTGCGGAAAAAAGGTCTGTTGTCGCCGAATTGATGTACCAGGATTATCAGCTTCCGGAGGTATTTTGTCTTTAAGAGCCGGGAGCGTGAGCGACCGGAGAAAATCAGACTCACTCTGACTTTCTCCGGTCGCTCACGCTCCCGGCTCGCCAAATTTGCGTCTCATGTTCCGCTGTGATTCAAGCGCAAACCGAGCGAAATCAGCTCCGCTGAACCTTCCGAGTGATGTCCATTCGAGCCGCCGCCACAGGAACCGTTGCTGTGACCGTTGTTTTCGTGCTGGCTGACCGTTTCCTCGTTATCGTCGGTCCGGTAGTGACCCTCGATATAAATATCGTCGAGAACGCCGTTCTGCTGGTGTCGGCGACGACGAACCATGCGCTCGTTACCTTCGGGCATCAAGGCGGTCTTGGTGCCTTGGAGCAAGGAACTGACGCCGCGCGTAGCGTGTGGTCTGGGAAGTCTGGGGTTTGTCCTCCGCCTGATAGCGAACCAACATGCCTTCGAAGTTTCGCAGGACAACCGCATCGTCGGATGCCGACACGAGGTAGTTCGGCATCATCGGAATCTTGCCGCCGCCATGCGGGCTATCGACGACATAGGTCGGGATGCCCAGGCCGGACATATGGCCGCGCAGACCTTCCATGATCTCCAGGCCCTTCCACACCGAGGTCCGGAAATGGCCGGCGCCGATGACGGGATCGCAATGGAAGATGTAATAGGGACGAACCTTGATGCGCAGCATCGCCCGCATCAGCTGGCGCATCGTCTCCGACAGAATCGTTGACGCCCTTCATCAGGACGGTGTGATTGTTGACCGGCATGCCGGCCTTCAAGAAGCGCAAGACAGACGCGAGCGGCCTCCGGGGTGATTTCGCGCGGATGGTTGAAGTGCGTCTGGATCCACACTTTCTCCGCCGAGGCCAGGAGATCGATCAAGCCTTGATCGTAGAGCTTCTGCGGCAGCGTAACCGGCACGCGCGTGCCGATGCGGATGACGTCGACGTGCGGAATGGCGGCGAGATTGTCGAGGAAGAATTTGAGCTTGCTGGCCGGCAAAGTCAGCGGATCGCCGCCGGAAACGATGACGTCGCGAATTTCCGGATGTTCGCGGACGTATTCGATCATCCGCTCGTCGTTGCGGCTGATGGCATCCCAGCCGCCGCGCACCATCGTCGCTCGTTTGCGCGTGCAAAATCGGCAATACATCGTGCAAACGTGGGTCGTGACCAGCAGAGCGCGGTCCGGATAGCGGTGCGTCAGTCCGGGCACCGGAGAGTCCTTGTCCTCTTCGAGCGGATCTTCCAACTCGTAGCCCGACGGATTCAACTGCTCCAGCGGCGAGGGCACCGACTGCAAGCGAATCGGGTCGTTGGGATCGTCCGGATTGATGAGGGAGAAGTAGTACGGCGGGATCGCCGTCTTGTACTCGGTTTCCAGGGTGCCGATGGCTTCCAGCTCTTCCGGCGTGAAGGAGAGCAGGTCGCGGAGTTGGCGAACCGAGCGGATGGCATTTTGAGATTGCCATCGCCAGTCGTCCCAGAGGTGATCGGGGACGTCGCGCCAGAGCGGGTGGCGCCGAGGCTTACCGGGAGGTTCTTCCTCTTCGATACCGAGAGCCTCCGTGAAGGGTCTTGGCTCGAGTCCGGTGCGCTCTTCAGAATCGCTCATCTTTCGAGAGACCTCCAAAAGACTCAGATGTCCCAAGGCCACGGAACACCGCAACCTTGTACTAATCTCGGGATGCTACCGCGATTGCGTTGAAATACAAGACCGACCCGAGCCTATTTTGACCATAAAGGCCAATTTTCCGGTAAGTAGTTGCGTTCTGGCCAGGCAAGCGGATCAAACGCGCTCTTTTCAGTCGTCCGAAGCCAAAAAAGCGGGGTTTCCTCGCAGCGCGTCTCGGGTGTCAGGCTGCGAGCGTTCATGACTTCGCTTCGTTGACTTCATCGGTTGCCGAGCGCTATTTATTTAGCCTGACTCCACCGGCTCCAAGGAATTCATCGAATCGAGTGCGTTCTCACTTACGCAATCGTGCCGATTCTTATGCGATTCGCGCACAAAAATCTGTGTTCTATCTTGCCTAGCCTCTTGTTCTTGTCCATGTCAGCATGGATAATCGAACCTTGCTTCAAAACACACCGCCTGTGTTGGTCCCACGTACCTTCCTGATTGGTTGAGGAACTATGCATCTTTCATTGATCTGTCGCGGTAGCGCGAAGCTGGCCGGGCTTGTAGGTTTATCCCTGCTGCTCAGCTTTCTCGCAAGCTCGGTCGGCATTCAGCGCCGAACCGGTTCCCGTCAGCAGTGCTAACTTCAAGCTCGCCGCACGTTTTAGCACCGCAAACCTGAAATCCCTCGTCTTCGACCAGGCCGTCCGCCCAATGTGGATCGGGAAGACCGACACCTTTTGGTACTCGTTCCGCACCAGTCAAGGCACTGCTTACTATCTCGTCGATCCGGCGCACGCGTCCAAGCAACCCTTGTTCGACCGCTCCAAATTGGCGATGCAACTGTCCGAGTTGACACGCAAACCGATGGACGAGGCGGCGATCACGCTGGCCGTGCCGATCATGAACGACGACGGGACCAAGCTGAAGTTTAATTTCGAGGAGTCGCAGTACGAGTTCGATCTGAAGAGCGAAAAGCTCGTCAAGGTCGGCAAGGCTCAAGCCGCCCCTTCGATCCGACGCGCGGTTCCCTGGTCAAGGTGGGGGGCGTGGTCGGCGCGGGTGAGTTCGGGAGATGAGGGATTCGTGGAGGAAGAGACCGTCGACGAAGCCGAGGACCTATTGCATAGCTACCCGCAATCTACACCGCCCGGACGACGCGGCCGACCGGGGCTTCGGCGACGGCTCCCGATGGCAAGGCCTCTGTCTTCGCGAAGAAATTCAACCTTTATTTTGTCGAAGGCACCAAAGAAGCCGACGCGGTTCAATTGACGAAAGACGGCGTCGAGGACTACAGCTTCGGCGGAACGGGCGAAGACAAGAAAGCCACGGCCACCGTCAATTGGTCCACCGACTCGAAGTCGTTCTACGTAACACGCTCGGACGCTCGCAACGTCAAAGAGCTGTTCCTGGTCAATAGCCTCGCCAACCCGCGACCAGCTCTCGAAAAATACAAATATGCCATGCCCGGCGAGGAAGCCGTTCGCAGGACGGAGCTTTACGTCTTCGACCGCGAGAAGAAGAAACTCTCCCTCGTTGCCCCAAAATGGAAGGACGAGACCTATACCTTCTTGCACTGGAGCAAGACCGGTACTGAGTTGCGGTTCGTCCGCAACGATCGTCTGCGCCGCAATATCGAGTTCTGCGCAATCAATCCGTCTACACTGGAGTGCAAGTGCCTTGTCAGCGAAGGATTCGAGAATGCACCGATCGACTACCATGATGCCGTCTATCTCGACGACAGCGACGAAATGATCTGGTGGTCCGAACGCAGCGGCTGGGCCCACTTCTACCTCTGCGACCGCAACGGCAAGATCAAAAACGCGATCACGTCCGGAGCTTTTCGCGCCAGTAGTATCGTCCAGGTGGATGCGAAGAATCGGTTGCTTTATTTTCATGGCAACGGCCGCGAAAAGGGCGAAAATGTCTACTACGAACACCTCTATTCTGTCCATTTCGACGGCAGCGGCTTGACCCTCCTCGATCCGGGCGACGGGTTCCATACGCCGAGCCTGTCGCCGACGCGGCAATATCTTGTCGATAACTGCTCGCGCATCGATCGCATGCCCACGTCGACCCTCCGCGACAGCACGGGCAAGGTTGTTCTCGAACTCGAACACGCCGACCTTTCTCGATTGGTCGCAAACAGGCTGGAAGATGCCGGAAACCTTTATGGTTAAGGCCGCCGACGGCGTCACCGATCTCTACGGCAATATGTGGAAGCCGTTCGACTTCGATCCCGAAGAAAAAATATCCGATCATCGCGCATGTCTATCCCGGCCCGCAGACGGAAGGCGTGATCTACACGTTCAGTCCGACCAATGTCAATCAGCAGTTGGCCCAGCTGGGAATCATCGTGATCCAGGTCGGACATCGCGGCGGCGCTCCGACTGCGCTCGAAGGCCTACGCCAGCTTTGGCTATGGCAATCTGCGCGACTACGGCCTGGCCGACAAGAAATCCTCGATCGAGCAGTTAGCCGCCCGCCACCCATTCATCGACATCGAGCGCGTCGGCATATATGGCCACTCGGGCGGCGGTTTCATGTCGGCGGCGGCATTGCTACAGAAGCCTTACAACGACTTCTTCAAGGTCGCCGTCGCCTCATCAGGCAATCACGACAACAACATTTACAACGACGCCTGGTCGGAGCGCTACCACGGCCTCAAGGAAATCGTGGTGAAAAAAGAGAAGGAAATGACCAAGGTTGACGACAAGGGGGCGACGCCCGCCACGAAGGGTACCACGCCGGCTGAGGAGCGTCGTTTCGAGATCAAGGTGCCGACGAATGCCGAGCTGGCCGCCAATCTCAAGGGCCATCTACTGCTGGTTCACGGTGACATGGACAATAACGTCCATCCAGCGAACACCATTCGCCTCGCTGATGCCTTGATCAAGGCCAACAAGCGCTTCGATATGCTTATCCTGCCAGGCAAGCGTCATGCCTTCGGGGACTATCAGCCCTACTTTACGGAGCGGATGATGGATTTCTTCGCCGAACATCTGCTCAACTTCC
This sequence comes from uncultured Planctomycetaceae bacterium, assembly GCA_963790585.1. Lineage (GTDB taxonomy): Bacteria > Planctomycetota > Planctomycetia > Gemmatales > Gemmataceae > CAWBOY01. Next base: position 542,873 of record CAWBOY010000006.1, on the reverse strand, counting down.
GCCGCGGCAACGCCGATCTAGGGGCGGGAGCGGAAGAGGAAGCGCAGAAGCAGCCCTAACCAACGATTAGCCGCGAGCCGCCAGGCGAGCGCTGTTTGATAGCGCTATTTGAAAATGCGGCTATCAAACAGCGCTCGCCTGGCGGCTCGCGGCTAAACAGTTTTTATTACCGCATAGCGTTATCCATCAGCGCTCGCCTGCCGGCTCGCGGTTAAACCTTTAATCATCCTTCGGAAACACAAACGCCGATCGCACCGGCGGCGGCATCGGCGAGTCGGGCCCGCGCACCGGACCGCCAAATCACCTCATTCAGCAGAAAATCGTCCGCCGCGTCCTCTTTGCTGAAATCCATCTTCGCCGACAGGTCGGCACCAAACGCATTGCGTTCATTCGTCGCCTTGATATTCGTTTTCGGCGCGACATGCTCAAACGGCTTGACATCGAGCTTGCTCTGGAATGACCGATACATTGGCGTCGCGGCGGCGTCGAACTGGCTCATCGGCTTGAGACCCAAGATGAGTTCCATTGTTCGCAACATGCTTGAGGTCGAATACATCGTCGAATCGACACCTGCGTTGCGTGTGTAGGGGCTGATAACCATCGCCACCGTGCGATGGGCGTCGACGTGATCCGAGCCGTTTTGAGCGTCGTCCTCGACGACAAAGATGGCCGTTTCCTTCCAGAATTTGCTCTTGCTGATTCCTTCGACAATCATTCCAAGGGCCAAATCGTTCTCCGCGACAAAAGCGGTCGGCGTCAAAGCCCCCGCTCTCGTGCCCAACGTGTGGTCGTTCGGCAGCCGAAGAATGGTAAGATTCGGGAACTCACCTTTGGTCTCGAATTCCTTCAATTCTGCCAGGAACCGGTCGGCCCGTTTGATGTCGGAGTAACTCAAGTCGTAGCCGCGATAAAGCGGATCAAAGTGACCTTCCAAGGCCTTGACGGTGGCCGTGCTGGGGTCGGCGGGCGTACGCGCCGTTTTTTATCCATTCACCGTAGCTGCGGTAGGTTTTGTTGGCCTCGGCGCAGCGATCCCAAAGATAGCCTCCGGCCCCGCGAGCGATCTCGTCTTGCGCCCCTTCAGCCGGATAGCCAACGCGCCGGCTGCCGCGATAATTGAGCGGCCAATTCTTCTTTACGAAGTCCGTGCAATAGGCTCCCATCGACCATTCATGGCCATCGGCTGATACCTCAGCCTCGGCGTAGAAATTGTCCAGAAGCACGAATTCCTTGGCGATCCGATGCGGCGTTTGGAGTCGTGGTTTCTCGGGAAGATACAGAGTGTCGGATCGCCGTTGCCTTCTTTGACGTCGCCGAAAACCTGGTCGTAGGTGCGATTCTCTTTGATTATGTAGACACAGTGTTTAATAGGGCTCGCATCCCCAACCTTGGCAGGGACTGGATTGTCTTTTGGCACCGCGCCACGCACGCCGGAGTCCTCACGCAAGGGTACGCAGGCATACGCCTGCTTGCTGTAGGCGGCTATTCGCGTTTCCGTTGGCATTGGAATGATCGAAAGCGTCCCACGGTATAGGCCGGCGATATATTCGCGGGCATTGCGGTAGGTCGGCGCCAGCGGGTTGGGACCGAAGCGATTCGACTTGGGGCAAATGCCCCGAGCGTTGGTGACGTAGATTTTCTTGTCGGCAGCGTTGTAGCGGATTGAAGTCGGGTAGTAGCCGACAGGAATAAAGCCCATCGGCTTGGCCGTCTTCGCGTCGGCGACATTAAAGAGCGCTATATTATTATTGTCGGCATTCGCAACGAAAAGAAGCTGGCCATCCGGAGAGAGGCTCAGACTTGCCGGGCCAGAGCCGTTAGGAGCGCCGGGAAACAAGGACGTCGTGATTGTCTGCATTCCTTTGCCATCTTCCGCGTTCAAAACGGTGACTGTATTGGCATTGGCACACGCCACGTAAAGCAGTTTGCCGTCCGGCGAGAGAATCATTTCGGTCGGGTGCGAGGCCGTGGCGAATGAAAGCTCCTTATCCGTCGCTTTGAGGTCAATCACCTTAACCTGGGACTTGCCCCAAAGGCTCACATAGACGCGCCCGCGTCCCTTGTCGAACAAGCAGGTATAGGGAAAAGTCTGAGCGGGGAGCTTGATTGTCTTGGCTTCCGCTTTTGGATCGGCTGGAGACAGGAGGTGAACGGAATGGCTCCAGGTTCCCGCCACGGCCAATTGCTTGCCGTCAGCGTCGAGAGCAATACCGCCGACAAACGTGTTATTGACGCCGTCAACTTTGATCTCGCGGTGTTTGAAGAGTAGACCTTGGTCAAAATCATAGACATGAACAACTTGCTTCTCGCCGCCGCTGGCGTAAAGCGTGGTGCCGCTGGAATTAAAGCTAAGACCATAGAATCCTTGTTCGATGGTCGTACGGCTTACGATGTGCTGTTTGTCCGACTTGATGTCGAGAACGATGATTTCATGCTCGCCGAAACCGCAGTGCAGCACCGCGACAAAAGCGCCCGATGGATGAATCACCATATTGACCGGAAAATCACCGAGATCGATCTGCTTACCAGCGGGGAGTAGCTTCCAGGTATTATGGAGGCGGATCGAACCATCGGCCTCAAAACCGGGAATCATCGTTTCCGGCCGAAGCCCCTTATCTTCCGATTGGACCTGGGTAAGTGCCAAATTCATACCGACCAGGAGGAGAGCCAATGCGAGCCAACGTTGCATGACGATCTCGTAATAGAGTCGGGCGAACGAAAAAGGATGGGTAGATCTTGGCGAGCGGGCTGGAGAAAGGCAAGGAAAACCACACACTTACGCGGGAACTTCACGAATCTCTTCGAATTGGCTCAGCTCACGCCGCAGCGCTGCTTGGACCTCGTCGACGCTGCCGGATGCATCGATCCGTCGCAGTTTCCCAGGCTGTCGCGCCACCTCTGTCAGGAAGCCGCAGCGCACGCGCTCGTCATAAGCTATGCCCCTACTCTCCATCCGATCCGCCGGCCGACCGCGCCGCTGTTTTGCTAATTCCAATGGCAAATCGAGGACGAACGTGACGTCTGGTTCGACCCCTCCGGTTGAGAGTCGGCCTGCTTGCCATAGCAACTCGACGTCAAGCCCCCCCGCATAGCCTTGATAGACAATCGTGGCCAGAAGATAGCGATCGCTAATGACGATTTGGCCTGCGTTGAGAGCGGGCTTGATAATGTCCTGAACGAAGCTGTGCCCGACTCGCCATAAAAAGCAAGGCTTCGCAGGCCGGTGACCGCTCGGCGCGATGATGTAGCAGAATTTGACGAAGCTCGTCGCCGAGTGGAGTGCCACCAGGGTCGGAGCAAAGTGTTACGGTCTTTCCGAGACTTCGGAGCCAGTCGGCGAGCAGTCGACATTGCGTCGATTTGCCAGTCCCGTCAATGCCGTCGAGAGAAATGAACCGTGGCAAATTCATGCACAACCCATTTCGTTTAGCCGTCTACTGTCCGCGGCTAAACTGCCGCGTGTTGCGGCACCATTTCGTCCGCGTGATAACTCGACCGCACGAATGGCCCAGCAACGACCTGTGCGAAACCCAGCTTCCGCGCCAATGCTGCCAATTCGTCGAACTCCTGCGGCGGTACGAATCGCGCCACGGGAATGTGCTTCAACGTCGGGGCCAAATACTGGCCCAGCGTCAGCGTATCGCACTGGACCTTCCGCAGATCAGCAAGCACTTCGAACAGCTCTTCGATGGTCTCGCCCAAACCGAGCATAAGGCCGCTTTTTGTAACAATATGCGGCTTCTGCTTTTTGACATGCGCCAATAGGTCGAGGCTGCGTTGATACGAGGCCCGACCGTGCGCCTTGCGATAGAGCCGAGGGACCGTTTCCATATTATGGTTATAGACTTCCGGCTCCGCCGCGAGGACCGTGTCGACCGCGGTCCAATCGCCCATAAAATCGGGTGTCAACACTTCGACGACCGCCCCGGTCCGCTCCCGCACAGCCAAAATACATTGACGGAAATGGTCAGCGCCGCCGTCCGGCAAATCGTCGCGCGTCACGGAAGTTATAACGACATGCTTCAAACCAAGCCGATGGGCCGCTTCCGCGACACGGCTGGGTTCATCATCTTCAAGGTGCTCGGGGGCGCCCTTCGTGACCGAACAGAAACCACAAGGCCGCGTGCAGACGTTGCCCAGGATCATGAAAGTCGCGGTCTTGCGGGCGTAGCACTCCGGCTGATTAGGGCAGCGTGCATTCTCGCAGACGGTTTCGAGCCGCAGCTCGCGAAGCAGTTCTTGCGTGAAAAAGTTGCCGTTGCCGTGGGGCAGCTTGCGTTTGAGCCAGGCGGGCAAGCGCCGCCGGGGCGCTTTCGGTTCGATGGTAGTCAGGGAAATCATGAACAGATGGCCTTTCGGCAAAGTTAGGGCCGCGCTCCCATTCCTAGTTATTCTAGCTGACGCTACCAGCCGAGGACAGTAACGCACACGCAACTCAGGGCAAAGCGAGTAGAATAACCCGAAGAGACGAGAAATTTACGTCGTGGAGCGAAGGAGGTCAGCGCGATGACCCGCTTTGAGGGAGAAAAACTCTTTCCGCTTACGCCCGCGGAGCTATGGGGCAAGCTGACCGACGCCCGTTTTCTGGTCGCGTGTCTTCCCGATGTAGAGTCGGTCGCGGAAATTGATGCCGATCATGCCGTCCTGGTTATCAAGCCCGGCTTCGCCTTCGTCCGAGGCAAGCTCGACGCGAATTTGCAAGTTTCGGAAAAGGCAGCTCCTAACTCCGCCAAACTCGTGCTGGCCAGCAAAGGCATCGGCTCATCGAGTCGCGTCGAAATATCTATAAACATCGATGCCCACGTTCACGGCTCGAAACTCCATTGGGCCGCGGCCATCGTCGAGTTGGGCGGCCTGCTCAAACTCGTGCCTGCCGGCCTGATTCAGGGAGCCGCCCAGTCGTTGTTCGGCGACGTGTTGGCCCGCGTGGAGAAACAGTTGGCTAATCCTGCCGAGCCGAATGACCGTTAATTAAAAGCCGCTAACCACATCTTGCCAAAACAGCGACGGACTATCTTCCACTCGATGCCGATTGCATTCCTAAGAACCGCCAAAGATTCTAAGCACCGCCAACGTTGGCGGTGCTTAGAATTGTGCGTTTTCCCAATAAAACACGGCATTTCAAAGCCGAAATTCTAAGGTCCGCCAACGTCCACGCGGAGAGCATAGACAAGCTTCGGGGGAGTTAGACGTGGTCGCCCAAGAGGGCGAGATGCAAAAAATGTCAGGATCGTTTGCACACTACTCCTTGACCATAACATTTGAGCCAACAAGACGTTACGCCGATCAGAGGAGGCGAGATGCAAACAAATCCACGGAGAACCCCCACGATCGTTGACCTAGACGGAAGCGCCTTTAGCCCCGATAGTCGTTGTGGGGCGGATCGTTTGTTGCCTGGCCACACCCAAAGCGACGCTGCCAGCAATTATGAGAAAACTACAAAAATTCGTTTCATTCGACCCCCCCCATAACCCCTCCGAACGAATTCTCCCGGGCTCAGCTTACCGTAGCGTTTGTCGTGTCCAATGCGGTCAATTAAGATGGGAAGAAGCGCTTTCTTGCGATACGTCTCGTAAAGATTTTGTGAAATGAGAGGCGTCCCGTTTGATTTCTTCAACATATCGACTTTTCTACAGAACATGCCCGTCCCCTCTTCCGCTGGCCGCAATAGCGGGCTTCAACTTCCAGCCTCCGTCTTCGAATAAATCCAGCACCCAGTCGTGGTACTCTTGGATACGGGCGTGGTCGCCAACGCTTAGGTAGGTGATGGAACTGTGGGAGAGGATTTGATAGAGGTTTTTCGCGGACTCCGAGCTGAGGGAGCTAATGGCGCGGTCGAGGAAGGCGAAGCGTGGGTTGGCTAGAAGGAGCCGAACGAAGCCCAGGAGTTGCTGTTCGCCCGCGGAAAGAGCCACCGCCCAATCGCATTCGACTTCGAGGCCGCCGACGCGCTCGATGACGTCGTCGAACTTGACCTGATGCAGCACCTCCAGCATTCGAGCATCCGGGATGTTGCGGTCGCGGATGCCGTAGAGGATCAGGTCGCGCAGCGTTCCGGGTAGCGTATACGGCTCATGTGGCAAAAACATCATGTCGTGAAATTCCGGGCAAACGATTCGTCCTTCGCCTTCGCTCCAAAGGCCGGCCGTTGCACGAAACAGGGCGGTTTTGCCCGCACCCTCGATGCCGTTGACGAGGAGCCGTCGGCCAGCGGGGATTTCGAAAGACAACTCTTTGATTAGGAGCCTGCCATTGCCCGGTGTCCGGAGCGTCAGCTTGTCATAGGCAATTCGTGTTGAGTCGTGAGTGATCTGAATGGTACCGTCTGTCTTCTGTTGAACTTTCTGTATCGTTTGCTCCAAGGCGCCGAGTCGACTGACGACGGCCGCGAACGCCGAGATGTTCTGAAACTGAGTAATCAACACGGTCAAGCCGCCGAGAAATTGGGCGAATGCCATTGCCGACTGCGTAACCTCACCGAACTCGATCTCGCCGCGCAGGTAGAGCGGGGCCACGAGGATGACGGGCAAGATGGGAATCAGGTAATTGAAGAGGGAAGTGAAAAAGCCAATGTTCCGGTTCACGGCGATGATGCGTTTAACAACCGCCACCACCTGGTCGAGGCGATTGCGAACCTGTCGCTCCTCCTCCGCCTCGCCGTGGAGCAGGTCGATCGGCTCGGAATGCACGCGGATGCGTACCAGGCCATAACGCAACTCCGCTTCGCTCGCGAGGTCAAGAAAGTTCAGGCCAACCAATCGATAGCCGAGAAAAATGGTCACCAGCGAGCCGCCGGCCGCGTAGATGACAGCGGCAATGAATAGCCGCGGAGCAATCGACCAGAGGATGCCAGCGAAAGCGAGAACGGTAAGGGTGGCATTGAGAATCACGAGAGAAAACGACAGCAGAGTCGTCGAAAAATTGCGGACGTCTTCGGTAATACGCTCGTCCGGATTATCGACCTCTTTCTGAAAGTGCAAGCGGTAGTAGGCTTGCCCGCTGAGGTACTCTGCCAGGAAATGCCTCGTTAGCTTCTCGCGCCAGAAGAGTGCAAGCCGATCCTGGCAGAATTGGTAGAAGACCGCGACGACGGTCGAGGCCGCGAAAATGCTGACGTAGTAAAGCGCAAAGGTATAGAACTCAGCGACCTCACGCCGGGCGAGCGCCGTCATGAAACCGCGTCCGACGTAACTGTTCGCAACATTAAGGCCGTTGAGGCCGAATAACAACGCAACGATTACCGCCGCCATCGCCAGCGTTCGCCACCGGCCATCCCTCGTAAACAGAGGCTTGGCAATCGCCACCAGTTGGGACCACCAACGCTGACGTGCGACCATATGCTTTCTCATGGAAGCCGCGTTCGGAGAAAAGGGGTCAGGTCGCCCGTCGCCCTGGTATGTGAGTTTTAATGAATGAAGACCAGTTCCGACCAGCTATCAGCCAGAATGAGATGAGCCCTTTGTTTGCCCGACCCTGGCATGAGCCTACTGGCGATCGGCGTCGTCCAAATTTCAGGGGCGTTTGGCAGAGGCTACGTTGTAACGTGAACCGGCCCCGACGGCGCCGCAATCCCCTGCGGCCTGACAAAATACGCCTCAATTGTAGCCGACCCACCGCGACAACCTGGTGGTGATGGAGTGAGTGAGATGCTTTTCCTTTGGTAGATGTCTGACGCCGACGAGACTACACAGGACGCCGCCGAATTGTAGAAACGATACGGCTAGCACTCGCAAGAATCCGATACGACAGCGCCCTAAAGTTTTCAATTTCTTCGGCGATAAAAACACCTTCAGCAGCCGGGTAAGTCCATAGTTGCTCGTCCGTTTGAAACGGATACTCAGTATTGCGGCGTGGCGGGAGTTGAGGCGCTAACGCATCGAGCGACCTGATACCCGCTCGAGTATCCTGGTTGAGGAGTCCTTTGAGAAGATTCTGAATCGTTTTGTCGCCTGGCGTACGAGGCAAACGAATGAGCATGTCGACGTACCGTGCTACTTCGTGTCTCGGGCGCGGGCCACCCCCTAAGATACCTACTTCGTGTAACGCACAAACGATGGCTTTGACCGCCTTCTCCACTGCCTGCTGCCACTTGGCGATGGCGTGACAACGCCCTGCCCCGTTTTCAGACGCGACAAATTGTTCTCCAGCCTCGCGGTCCGCGCTTGCTTGGCTTATCCAGGCCCATGGCTCATCCATTAGTTACTCCTATGGACGGGCCGCGTCTCGAAGTTCAGAAAGTAACGCCTCACCAATTTCGTCGGCGAACATTATGCGGTAATCGTCGGCGCGAATCGCGAGGACGATTTCTCGGGCCAGGGGCCAGCTTTGCTTTAATGCCATTCTCAACTCAACCTCGTTCGTCAGAACGAGATGGAGTTGCTCGTTTGGACCCATGGGAAATCCAGAGCTGGACAGGAAGGTAACCTCGAACAGGTCTCGCTCGGGGTTAATCGTTGTAACGGAGCCACCGATCACTTCAAGTAGAAAAATATGTTGCTGGTCTCTGACGGCGGGAAGATAAGCGATCGCCAGATGAAGCGGTTCATCTTTCAGCTCACGGTGTTCTTCCGTGAGGCGGTGAATTCCCGCTTCAAACTGAGGGAACCGCTCTGAAGTCCATACGCCGGCCATGAATTGTCCTCCGAAATCGATCGTCGTTGCAGGCAATTTCCAGGAATGTGCAATGGCCTACACCGGCAATAAATCTTTCCGATGGCTGCGGTGCCGTTTATCCTTTCGCTGGGCTGCCGAGCATTGCCAATAACTATCCCTGGCGGCAATCGTGTGATTATATTTCAAGAAAGCGACGTCGAGCAGATCACTGGCAATCCCCTATGTTCCGCTGGGAACATTGCGTGCCGACCGTCGGGCCAAAAATGCACATGACCTTGGCGCGACGGTCGGCTAACACAACCGCTTGATAGCTTTGAGTTTGCGCCGCGGCCTGGACCGTCGCGCCAAAATTCGCGTGTGGCACCCCCCTGCGCCGGGGTCATACGTTGGAGTATCAAAGGATGACACACAAGGCGTTATTATAGGGCCGGTCCATCTCATTCATTCCGAACCCTCTCAATAGATTGCATTGCGCGGAGGCACACACAGAACTCCCGGGGACTATAACCAATACTGTTCGGTACACAGTTTGCCGAGAAGTTTTTACCCCGGAGGGGTTTCCTATCTAAGCCCAGGACAAGCACAGCGCCGCCCTGGGAAATCGGCCGATTACCTGAAGCTGGCTACCAAAGATATTGAAAAAGAGTTCGCGGCAAGGGAATCTGGCAACCAGTTCACCGGCGTTTTGAACTACAGCTACCTAGCCGATCTGGTTCCTGACGAGCCAGCCTGCGATGATCTCAAGCGCTTTACCAACTCACTTCGTCGGCAAGCACCAATCGATCTCATCAGCGCCCCGTTCCTTGAGCGCCTCATTCGTCTTGGAAAATGGCCGGCTGCCGAAAAACTTCCGCGCCGACAGCGGCGAGGGATGCGCCGATTTGATGACAGGGTGCCTTTCCGCGTCAATCCATTGCCCTTTCTTTTGGGCGTAGGCCCCCCAAAGGAGGAAGACGACCGGCTCGGGCCGGGCGGCGACCGCCTGGATTACAGCGTCCGTGAAGCGCTCCCAGCCGTGATCTTTGTGCGAATTCGCCTCGTGGGCGCGCACGGTCAACACCGCGTTGAGAAGCAACACACCTTGATGCGCCCACGGTTCCAGGCAACCATTCTTTGGTGCCGGGCAGCCAATATCGGCTTCGAGTTCTTTGAATATGTTCCTGAGCGACGGTGGCAGCTTGACAGCCGGTCGCACGGAAAAACAAAGGCCGTGGGCCTGGCCTTCGTCGTGATACGGATCTTGGCCGAGCAAGATGACTTTGACGCTCGGAAAAGGGGTTTGTTTGAAAGCCTGGAACACGTCCGCTTCGGGTGGATAAACCGCTCCCTCGGCGCGCTCTCCGTCCACGAAAGCGGACAATTCTTGGAAATAGGGCTGTTTCAATTCCGGGCCGAGGACCTTGGCCCAGCTGGCCGGCAGATCGATGAGCATGACCGTACCTTCGATGTTTTTATATAGCCCGCCATTTATGGCGGGTGCGCTAGTGTTCCCGAGTCCGAAATTTGTTTACGATGTTTGTCAGCCGTGGCCGGGGTCGGTACTCCGACCCCGGTTCTCTGGCGCGATAAGGGCTTTTCCGGGGTCGGAGTACCGACCCCGGCCACGACTGGCGGGCTATATAAATCAAAGCAACCTCACGGAACGCAACACCACGCGCTCCACGGCGGCAGGTGAAATCGTAATACCCAACCCGGGACCGGGAAGCGCGCTCGCCTTGCCGCCCCAACCAAACGTGATGTCGCGGGTAGACAATGCCTCGCGCACAAGATGACGATCGTATGATCCTTCGAGGTAAAGCAAGCCAGCGACGCTGCAAGCGAAATGCCGGCCCGCCGCCGATAGGACCGCGGATTCGCCGACCTGACAGCCTAGTTGGCAACTCAGGCCGTGCCGTTTGGCATACTGCGCCAGCGCAGCGTGGGAATGAAACCGCCGCATTTCGAGAGACGCAGATTGAACAAATCGCAAGCCTCCGCGGCCGTCGCTCGCTCGGCGTCGATCATGCCGCACAGCGATTCATCGAGCATAATCGGCGTCGAAACCTGGCGGCGTATTTTGGCGAGCGCGGCCAGGTCTTCGTGCCGTACGGGCTGTTCGACGGAGGTGATTCCGTAAGGCTCCAGAGCCGCGATTTCTTGAGCCGCCTCGTCCGGGCTCCACGCTTCATTGGCGTCAATGCGAAGGTCCATCCGCTTGCCCACGCGCTTGCGGATCGAGCGCAGACGGGCCGCATCATCTTGACCGGCAATGCCAACTTTCACTTTGATCTGCCGAAAGCCATAAATCCAATAGGCCCATGCCGCGAGCCGTAGCTTCGCGCCCTTCGCGGAGGTGATGGCCGCGCTGTAACACACCATGCTCTTTGGCTCAAATAACTCAGGCGCCAATAGCCGAGCGACTGTTGACAGCGATTCCTTGAAATGTTGGCCGTAGGCATCGAGGACGGCGAGTTCCAGGGCGCAGCGTGCCGCGTTGCCTTGAATGCCGCGATCGTCGCCGGGCTGGGCCGCCAAGCGCAGCCGTTCCGCAACGGCTATAGCTTTTCCGAAGTCGTGACAATTCTCAAATTGAGTGGAAAGATCGCTTCGGCTCAAAAGATCGAGCGCGGAATCGACAGTCTCCCCGGTGACATAATCGCGCGGAACGCCTTCGCCGTAGCCGATCGTGCCATCTTCGAGGACGCAACGGACGAGGATATTGTCAGTTTCGCTGCGACTGTGGGACGCGTGTTTGATAACGCGGCGCAATGGTAAGCGGATCGCGCAGGCCGTCAGCTCAGAAATGTTCACGCTTGTTATTCTCCAGCGAAGCCTGGCGGCTTTACGAACCTGGGGCCGGCATTCCTTGCCGCGGGGATACGTTAGCGGTTCGCGCCCAACTTGGCGATCGGGCTGTGTTTCTCACAAGATTTGCGCCCTGAGAAAAAAGGCAATTATTCTCGAAATAATCATTGCTCCGCAACGTCCCGTGCGCTACCATGCAAAAGGACAGACGATTCGCGTGTGCAATGATCGGCCTCGTAGGTTGCCAAAGGGACCTAAGGAGGTAAGGGATTGTGATCCGACGCATACAAGCCGGCCAATGCTCTTTGTCACTGAGGGCAATCATTGGCCTCCATGGTCCGTCCGTCAATTCCTTCTTGATTGCGTCAGCCGGGATGTGTCGCAATCCTTTACAACCGACAGAAACGTCTGTGGCCGTTGATGTTTTGGATGACCTCAACCGTTCACCGTTGCCTTGTCGCAGCTGGAAGGAGCTCCCCCATGTCCTCCGCGACTCTGACCGCGTCTCCCGCACACTCCGCTTTGAGTGGCAGCCCCATCCCATCTCTGCGTCGCTTGGATCTCCACGAAACTGATAGCGTGGTCACCATCGACGGCATCGTCACGAGCTATTACTACAAACAGCTCGCGCAAGAAACCATCATGCCCGTCCTCGGCAGCAGGCGCTTGCAAAATCGGGTAATGGTCGTGCCTTCCTCGGAAGTGCCCAATCGATCCTGATGGTGCCACCGCCCGCTCTCGCCCACATTCACTTCTCCTGCCGCTTGCTGTCCGAATGCGTACTCGTAATATGACCCACGGTATGCCTCGGTTCGTTCGTTTCAGGAGAATGCAGCATGTCGCAACGAAGTGGCCCCTTGTCCGTCACCCGTTTGTTCGGCCTCGGCTTGACGCCCGGCAAGCTCCGGGGTCTGCAACGTATTTGCAATCCAAACGGCACGTTGACAATGGTGGCCACCGATCAAAACAGCTCGATGATCAGCATGATGAAGGACGCGCTCAAGAAAAAGGGCGAGGACCGCGAGCCCACCTTTAATGAGATCGTCGAGGCCAAGATCGTCCTCGCGAGCGCGCTAACCAAGACCGCCAGCGCTGTGCTCGTCGATGGCTATTACGGCGTCTGGAATAGCATCGCCAGCTTTGGAATCCCCTCAAACGTCGGCGTCCTTGTACGAGTCGAAAAATCGGGCGGCAGCAAGAGCAGCGTCGGCGCCCCTCTCATGGACATCGAGCCGGGTTGGGGCGTTGGCAAGATTAAGCGGTGCGGCGCCGATGCCGTCAAGCTTCTGGCCCCCTTTGAACCGACCGAGCTGGCGAGCGCGGAGCATCAGTTCGCCCTAATCGAACGCGTCTACGAAGAATGCCGTAAGCATGACATCCTTCTGCTCCTCGAACCGATCGCTTTCCCCTACGGCAGTGAAAAGAAAGACAGCAAAGAATACGTCGGCGCAAGGCGGAGACGGTCATCGAATCGGCCCGTCAACTGAGCCGGCATTGCGACATTTACAAGGCTGAGTTCCCGGGCAATCTCGGCGTCGACAGCGATGCTCAATTGCGCGACAACCTCAAAAAGCTCAGCGCCGCCAGCGAAAAGCCGTGGGTGTTGCTTAGCGCCGGCGTCGATTTCCCGGCTTACAAGAAACAGGTCGAAATGGCCGTGGAGTGCGGCGCCAGCGGCGTCCTCGGCGGCCGAGCGTTTTGGAAAGAATACTTCCTCCAGGATGGCCCCGCGGCGCGGGAACGTTTCGTCCACGGCGAATGCGCTGACCGCGTGCGCCAAATCGACGACATCGTCAAAGCAAAAGCCCTGCCGTGGTTCGCTCGCTATGGTCTGACGATGGACGATCTCAAATCGATCCGCGCCACCGAAGGCTGGCATTTCCGCTATGGCGGCAGCGGGGCGCAGGGGACCGGCGCTGCGGATACGTGGGGATATTAGGCGCTCAAGCCGTTCAACCGCAATGCCGCGCCTCTAAGGTCTCTCCGAAAAACTGCATCCCCCTTCCCAGGGTGCGCTGCGCGACCCTGGGCTTCGATATAGAACGCTTTCAGCGTTCAAAGACAGAGAGCGCGAACCCGTATTAGAACGCCAACGGCGTTCTATATCAAAGCCCAGGGTCGCGCAGCGCAGCCTGGGTGGGGAAACGCAAAACTTTGCAGAGAGCTCTAAGACGAACGGTATTGCGGCTAAGCGTCGATCGTCCAGAAAGGAACCTTGATGAAGCAAAATCCCGTCCTCATCACCCTCGCCTTCCTACTCACGATCAATCCGCTGAACGCTCGAGAACGCCCGCTTTTATGGGGTGCAGACGAGGAAGGCGGCCGCCGTATGTCTCTAAAGATCCCGTCAAAGGTCAGGTCGGTTTTGAGGTCGAGTTGGCGGCGGCCCTGGCACTCGAGCTAGGCCGCCCCATTCAATTCAAGCAATACAATTTCAACAGTCTGATTCCCGGGCTCAATGACAAACACGATTTCGACTTCGCCATGAATGGCATCGAGGATGTCCCGCTTTATCGCAAGCAGGTTCGCTTCAGCCGGCCGTATTACATCTACCAATTGCAACTCGTCGTCCGCAAGGACGAGCAACGTATACACGATTTTGCCGATCTCATTCGGCTCAAAGACCAGATCACGGTGGGCACTCTCGATGGGTCCGCGGCACAGCGATCGCTTGCGAAGGAGGGAATCAAAACCCGGCCATTTGATAGCCAGGACACGCTCTATCTCGAACTCGACAGCAAGCGAATCGATGCCATCTATCTCGATCTGCCGGTCCATTCGTATTACTTGCCCAAGTTTCCGAATCTGAAGTTGACCGGTGCGCCACGCGAAAAGGGCAAATATGCCATCGCCTTTCGCAAAGACGACGAAGCGCTCGCGGAACGCTTCGACAAGGCCCTCGACAATCTAATCAAGAAGGGTGAGCTAAGGCGGATTTACAAGAGGTGGAATATCTGGAACGACGACCAACTCGATTTGGGAGCCGTCGAACCAGAAACGCAGGCGGAAAAGGACGCGGTGGCGGCAGGCGACCCGAGCCAGGGTTGGTCGGCCTCGACATATCTATGGCCGCTTCTCGAAGGCGCGTGGATGACCATCAAATTATCCGTCTGTAGCATGTTGTTGGCGATCGCTCTCGGACTGCCGATCGCGCTGGCGCGACTTTATGGGCCGGCCCCGGTTCGGCTGCTCGCTCTTCTGTACATCGAGTTCTTTCGAGGTATCCCGGTTCTGTTGTTGCTGTTTTTTCTATATTTCGGCATGGCCAACATTTTGCCGTTCGACGCTTTCGGCATAGCTGTGCTCGGCCTCGGTATCAACTACGCCGCCTATGAAGCCGAGGTTTACCGGTCCGCGATCAGCGGCGTCCCGGCGGGGCAATGGGAAGCTGCGACGTCGCTGGGAATGTCGCATTCCAAAACGCTGCGGCGCATTATTCTGGCACAAGCGATTCGCCAGATCTTGCCGCCGATGACGAACGACTTCGTGGCACTTTTCAAGGACACCAGCGTCGTCAGCATCATCGCCGTCGTCGAGTTAAGCAAACAGTATCAGATCTTGTCCAAGACCAGCTTCCAGTATTACGAGATCGGCCTTGTAACCGCGGCTTTGTATCTCATTATGTCGGTACCTTTGGGACATTTATCGCGCTATCTCGAAAAGCGCTGGGGAACACCAGGAAACGATTGACGCTCCCTCGGAGCGCTGGAGCGAAATGAGCAAAAGCACGCTGCAGGAATCCATCGCCCCGAAGCCTTTGCAGATCTCGGTCACGGGATTGCGCAAGCGCTTTGGCTCGCGTCTCGTTCTCGACGGCATCGATTTTCAAGCGAATCCGGGCGAGACGCTGGCATTGATTGGGCCGAGCGGCGGCGGCAAGTCGACGCTCCTTCGCTGTCTTAATGGTCTTACTTCGTTCGATGAAGGCACCGTCCATGTCGGTCCGTATTCCTTGAACGCCGCGTCAACCGTTTCGGCAACGCCGGAGGTTTGGGCGGTTCGTCGCGTGCTAGGCATGATCTTTCAGGATTTTCAACTGTTCCCCCATTTGACCGCGCTCGAAAACGTCATGGAGGCGCCGACGCAAGTTTTGAATATGCCACCGAATGAGGCGAGAGGACTCGCCCTCCAATTGCTGAACCGCGTCAACCTGGAGAGCCACGCCGATGCTTACCCGCGTCAACTATCGGGCGGGCAGAAACAACGGGTTGCGATCGCGCGAGCCCTGGCGATGGAACCGCGCGGCTTGCTATGCGATGAAATCACGAGCGCGCTCGATCCGGAATTAAAGGGCGAAGTTCTCGACGTGCTTGTTGATTTGAAACGCGACGGCCTGACCTTGATTCTGGTCACTCACGAAATCGGTTTTGCCCGCAAGGCGGCCGACCGAGTCCTCGTTCTCGCGGATGGCAAAGTGATAGAGGACGGGCCACCCGCCGAGGTGATCGATCATCCGAAGACCGAGCGGAATCGGCAATTCTTGAGGCGCGTGATGGTTTAAGAGGATTGGAAGTATTTGAAAATGACAAAACGTGCGCGGCGCGTGCATCCTTGCACGTGCCGCGCACGTTCGTCATTTGGCGTCGCTTACGGAATCGGATTGGCCGTGGTTCGCGTCGTGCCGTTCGTCGGCACAGGCGCATCCGGCAGGCCCGAGGTGGTGTTAAACGATCCCGATTGTGGCAATGGATTCGCCGGCGTCGTCGAAGTGCTCATAGCAGGCGGGGGCGGAGGCATCGATCCCATGCTGCTCTTGCCGTAGTAATCGTTGCCTTGCGCTGTAAAGCCTGGCGTACCGGAAGTGCCCATGCCACGGCTGCTACGAGTGAAGTCGTTGGGGGGCAAGGAATTTGTCGTACTCTTCGGCAGCGGATCGATCGACATCACATTGCTGCTGTCGGTCTTGGTCGGAGTGGTCATCGGAGCGCTGAAACCGCTTGGTGAGCCACTAAGAATAATCGGAGCCGACGGCGTCAGAGCTGGAGCGGCGGTGTTACCCCAAGTTCCCGTCGAAGCGGTGGGGCCAGACGGCGTCACCGGTGGCAACATGCCACCTGTCTGCTGGAAGCCAGTGCCTGTCGTCGAAGGCGCTCCGAACGAGGTCGCGGTCGCTGGCTTCACGCCAGAATCGGTGTAGCTTCCAGTCGGAGCATTGTTCCACGCTTTCGGCGGTGTGGAATCGTAGCTAACAGGTTGCGTCCCGGTGGTCGGGGCCATTGGCGTAAAACCGGTCGACGCGGCTGTTGGCGATGCCGATGCCGACGTGGTCGGAGTCGCGCCAGACGGTGTCATCGTTCCGGTCGCGACGGCGTCGGTCGGCGTTGCCGTCGGCGGCGTCGGTTTCGGTGTGTTATTCCAGCTCGTCTTGGGCTGATACGTTTTTGAACCGCCGTTGCACCAGTTGCTGTCGGTGCAGCCGGTGAACGAGACGACTAATCCCAAAACCCCGGCGACGTGAAACAAGGGCTTCCTGCCCATATTGATCCCCTTCCCCGTGAAGAGACATTGGACCGCGCACCATCCCCTGCGCGGCAGTGGTTCCAGTATCAAACCGTCAGGCGACGGCTTCGCTAACTCACTCAAAGTCGTGGCGGGGAAATATCGATATGTAGATTTTAGGTCAAGAGCAGATAGGTAAGCCAAACCCAGCAGCGCGGGGCCTGTCAAAGGAAATGCAGGCCTGGAATTACACGAAACCCCGCGTGCTTTTTCTGGTAAGCGCGAGCGCGGGGTTTCCTTAGGTCAGCAATTGTTTTTTATCAGGGAACGATCGGCGCCACGCCGTTCGCGGGAACCGGCGGCGGCGGAACGCCCAACGGACCAACCGCCGGCTCGGTGGTCAGACTCGCATTTCATTGGGCTGAGGAAATGGCGGCGACGGATAAATGTATTGCGGCGGATGCTGCAAATACCGGCCGGTCGGCAAGGTGATGCCCGGCTCGGGCACCCAGGTTTGGCAGCCGGACAGAGCAACCAAAGCCAGGCTCATGCCCGCCAGGCCTCGCTTCATCCAGCCTCGTGTGGTCTTCATCGTCCCTATTCCCCCTCTCGAATGCGCCCGATGAGCGCATTTGCCGTTGTGGGCCCGGTTGGGCCATGGCGTTTTGCTCGCGCTTCCCAGCATGAGGTATCGGCGTAACGGGTGGGAGGAATTTACTGGATTTATGGAAGGAATCGACGACGATAGCCCTAGAATTAACCACTCGGGATTGCGAAAGCAAGCGTTCCCTGCCTGGTCGCGGCACGGTGGCCGTGATCGATGTTCGTTGAAAGTAGGAGGAAAGGCGTGGCCGTACTCACACGACGCCATTCGCGTGCATCTCTACCGCTGACACTTTGTTGGGACGATAAGTCTTCGCCGTTGCCGCGGCGCTCGGTGCGCTTGCCGCGCGGCGGCAAGCAACGGTCCGCCGGAATGGAGGCGCCTCCGTGGCTGATTACCGGCGAACGCGGCCAGCCGTTTGATTTCAGCGGCCACGTCCGGCGGCTCTGCGCCGATATCGTCGCGCACTGCCCCATCTTTCATCACATCGACACGTCACGCCTGATTTTCGCGATGACCCAGGCACGCACGGGTCGGCCACACGGCCTGCAAGCGCGCGTGACCCCGTTACGATTTCGCGGCGGCCATCTCGTCCGCCATCGGCGCGGCGTGCCGTACCAGGTCCAGCGCTTCGTCGTCAACGGGCGTGAAATGCTCTACCTCGTGACCTTCTGCTTGCCGCGCTTTCTGGACCAGGATTTCGACGACAAGTTCGTCACGCTCTTTCACGAGCTTTATCACATTAGCCCCCACTTCGAGGGCGACTTGAGGCGTCACGAAGGCCGCTGCTCACTGCACACGCACAGCAAGCGCGACTATGATACCCACATGGCCCACCTAGCTCGGGCATATCTCGCGGTCGGCCCCAATCGCGATTTGCATAGCTTTCTACGCCTCGATTTCGCGCAACTGCGCCATCGCCACGGCAGCGTCCAGGGAATCGTGGTCCCCCGCCCGCGCCTGCTGCCTATTGCCGCGACCGGTTGAAAAAATACTTTGAAGCTCGGTTTAGGAGATGTAGCGATGTCAGAACAGTGTGAAATGCCGCTAACAAACGCGACCACGAAAGAGATTCGTGACATTCTCCAATCGACCCGCACCATCGCCGTGGTCGGCCTGTCAGACAAGCCCGACCGTGATAGCTACCGTGTCGCGGCGTATATGCAGCAACACGGCTACCGCATCATTCCTGTCAATCCAGCGGTCAAAGAAGTCCTCGGTGAGAAGTCGTATGAACGGCTGCAAGACGTGCCGGAGAAAATTGATGTGGTAGACATTTTTCGCAAGCCGGAAGCCGTGCCCGCGATCGTCGAGGACGCGATCGCCGTAGGTGCGAAGGCGATCTGGATGCAAGAAGGGATCGCTCACAATGCCGCCGCGGATCAAGCGCGTGCGGCCGGATTGCAAGTCGTCATGAATAAATGTCTGCTGAAAGAACACCGTGGGCTGAGCATTTGACTTGCCTCGTGCGAACGGACTGCGTGATGTTGCTGGGTGCCATGCCCACGCTTGCGTGGGCATGCCGGATACGTCACCGTAATTTCCTGTCTCCATTCAAGGCACTTCTATTCTCATGCCCACGCAAGCGTGGGCATGGCGCCCTGCTGCGTTACTGAGCCCCGTCGCCAAAACACGGCAAGTTCACATCAATAACAGAACGTCAGCCCCAACGAAAACCCCTCCGCCCAAAAATCGCTCGTTCGGAACAGCGGCGCGTTCAGGCCGCCTTGAGTCGCACCAGTGAGGAACGGTAGTTGCGACCCACTGACTCGGTGATCGATCTGATCGGTCGCGCGAATCACATTCGGCATGTACAACAAGTCATAACCGGCGGTCAGCTGAATATGCGGCCGCAGGTAATAGCTGACTTTCATGTTCACTTCAGGAAGGTAGGTCGTCTCGTCGTGGGTAAATCGGCCCAGGTTTCCAGATCCTGTCAGCAAACCGCCGGGAACGGACACGGTCGGGGAACCGACGCCGGGCGGGACCAAATAGCTGCCGCCTGCCATCGTCAAAGTTTCATGATTCTCCCCCGCCGCGACCTTGGCATCGCCGCTTAGCGTAAATCGGCCTAGAAGCATCTCGACGCGCGCGCCGATCTGAGCGCCGTAAAACTGGTTGTGCGCGCTGAACGAGTCCGAGCCGACATAGCTGCTGCCGCGTGGGGCTGAGGCGCCGGCGAAAAGACCAGGTGTTTGCAGCAACGTCGAATTCGTTACCAGATCGAAAGTGTCGTTCAGATCGAGATAACGCAGGCCATAGATGGAATCGACCGTGCAATGAAAGCCAGAGCAAAGATGGTGCGTGACGTTGGCCTCAGCGCCCAAAACTCGGTCGTCAGTTGCGAACTGGCGCCGCCAGAATTAATACCGGGCGCGGCCAGCACGATCGCGGAATTTACACCATTATTGACCACCGGAATGGCGAGTAACGGCAACCCGAAGCCCAATGACTGAGCAGAGAAGCTGCGTGTCGAATCCTGAAGCGCAAACCCTGAGGCCTCGACATGCCAAAGGTCGCAGACTCGGAGGTCGGCCGTGAGACGGGAGCCATAGATTCGGTCGAGATTGTAGTCGCCCTGTCCCAAAAGGATGCCCGTCGTCGGCATATTCAAGAAGCCGAGATCGGCAGGATTGCGCGACGACGTCACGACCGGGTCATGAAACGGCGCATCTTTGAGAAACCAGACCATAGCTTCGGCGGACAGGGTCAGCCGTGGTAATGTCGGATACTCGCAAGTCTTCCAGTAACCGCCATCGGACGTTACTTGATCCGAGAGTTTCGGCGGCGCATTGGGGTCTACGGGGATCTGGTGCATCTCTGGGTCAGACGGCATCGGATGCATGGCCGCGTCATGCGGCATTTGATTCATGCCCGAGTCAGGCATCGCGTGCAGCGGTTGTTGCTGCATCGGCATTCCCGGCATTTCGATCGGCCCTTGCTGAGCGGGGGGCAGACCGTATTGCGGGTCTACAGTCTGGCCGCGATGCATCTTGATCGGCTGGGACGGCGCTGTTGACTCGTCGAGCGCGGACCCCTCTTGCGGATAAGGCGGCGGAACCGGCGGCGGGCCGCTGCTATTATTCGGTTGCGCGTAAGGTGGTTGCACGGTCGAATAATAATTCGTCGTCGGCGCGGCGGGTGTTTGGTTGTTGGAAAACGCGCTGCTGATCGGTTGCGGGGTACTCCAGCCGGTGGTTCTGACGCTTCCAGAAGAAGTCGCCGCCACGGGAATAATCTCCTGTTGGCGAGCGTGCCAGCCCTCCTGCGACTCGGACGGTGCGATGACGGAAGTCGGGTCCGCCGACACACCGCGCGCAACGAAGGGCCGCTTCGTTTCCTTCCAGTCGCCGCCTGGTAGGTTGGCCGGGACGACTGGCGCCTTCGCGGGTGGCATGTCGTCCCGCCGCGCCCGCCAAACGCCTTCTTGCGGCGCCACCGGCGCTACCAAGGCGGTGGCATCGACTTTTGGAGCCAGCGCCGGGCTAGACGAGGATCCGGCCGTCTGAGCGCTCAGCGAAGCCGTCGCCTGCAGACATCCCGTCAGAGTAAAAATCCACAGCGATCGGCTCATAGGAATTCCCTTTCTAAAGGGCTTGGTGCGGGCACGCCTCTTGTAAGCGCCGCCAATGCGGCAGCCGCCAACAGATAACGCCTTTATGGGATCGACAGATTATGCCGGGTGACTGCGTAGGCGGCAGGAAAGAGATAATCCGCAACGAGCGGCTGGGGCGATAGGATCGTTACAGGTGGAAAGGTCGGCCGAGATTAACAAGTACGAATCCTAAAGGTCTTAGCCGGCGAGGACACTTTCGATTGCGCCGCGTCAACGGCGGCAATCTGCTAACTCATTGAAAGGAAAGTACTTAATGGATTGCATTGCGCTGACACACACACAGAACTTCCTCACACAGTCGACTCGAATCCGTTTAGAAACGGTCAAACGGAGATAGCGGCTACTTAGCGAATACGACTGCCCGTGTCTCGCGCACGACCGTCACTTTGATCTCGCCAGGATAATGAAGCTGGTCCTCGATCGCGCGGGCGATGTCGTGGCAGACCTTCATAGCGTCGGCGTCAGACGTTTGCGAGGCGTTGGCGATGACGCGAACTTCGCGGCCGGCCTGGATCGCATAGGCGTGTTCCACTCCAGGGAAGCCGGACGCGACCGCTTCGAGTTCTTCGAGTCGCTTGACGTATTTCTCCAGGGTTTCTCGGCGCACCCCGGGACGTGCGCGCGCTTATCGCATCGGCGGAAGCGACTAGAACGGTGTAGATGTGATCGATCGTAACGTCGTCGTGATGGCCCACGATGGCGTGCAGGACTTCTTTGCTGGTTTCGCCGTTGCGCCGGGCCAGCTCGGCGCCGATTTTTGGGTGTCCGCCCTCCATCTCGTGGTCGGCCGCTTTGCCGATGTCGTGGAGAAGGCCGCAGCGCCGGGCGAGCTTGCCGTCCAGCCCGAGTTCGTCCGCCATCATGCCGGTTAGGAAGGCCACTTCGAGGCTGTGCTGCAGGACATTTTGGCTGTAGCTGGTGCGGAACTTGAGCCTACCGAGGAGCTGAACCAGTTTTTCATGCAGCGGGCCGATGTTGGCTTCCTGAACGGCCGTTCGCCCGACATCGAGGATATGCTTTTCCATCTCGGTCTGCGTTTCGGCCACCACCTCCTCGATGCGCGAAGGGTGGATGCGACCATCCTGGATTAGCTTGGTAAGTGCCAGTCGCGCGGTCTCACGGCGAATGTTATCGAACGCACTAACGATCACCACGCCGGGGGTGTCA
This sequence comes from uncultured Planctomycetaceae bacterium, assembly GCA_963790585.1. Classification (GTDB taxonomy): domain Bacteria; phylum Planctomycetota; class Planctomycetia; order Gemmatales; family Gemmataceae; genus CAWBOY01. The sequence goes on along the minus strand of CAWBOY010000006.1, from coordinate 520,650 downwards.
TCCACGATGACGTCGACGCCAGTGCATTTCTCGAAGGTGCGGATGTTTCGACCTTCACGGCCAATGATTCGGCCCTTCATGTCGTCGCTGGGAATGTCCACCGTGCTCACCGTCGTATCGGCCGTGTGTTCGGCGGCATAACGATGAATCGCCGTGGCGATGACCCGGCGGGCGCGCTCTTCACTCGACTGGCGGAGATATTCTTCATGTTTATGAAGACGTGAGGCGATGTGTTCCGCAAGGTCACGCTCGAGCCGTTGCATCAAGACGGCCTCGGCCTGCTCGCGGTTCATTCCGCAGACTTCTTGGAGCTTTATTGTCTGCTGTTTTACCAGCGTCTCCACCTCCGTGCCACGCTTTTCCACCTCGGCCTTGCGTTCCGTCAGTTTGCGTTTGTCGTGGTCGAGCGTTCGTTCCTTCTTCTGTAGCTCGCGATTTTTCTCCTCGAGGCTGTCTTCACGCTTGTCAAGCCGGCGCTCCTGTTCGCGCAGCTCGGAACGGATCTGCTCTGTTTCGCGCGTGAGCTCTTCGCGTTTTTGGTAGAGTTCGTCTTTCGCTTTCAGCTCGGCCTGCTTTTTCAGCGACTCCGCTTCTTCCCCAGCTTTGAGGCTCAAGGCGGCGATGCGAGTGCGGCTAATCTGGCTTGCGACGAGATAGCCTACCAACGCTCCGGTGAATGAGCTGCCGACACCGATGAGGATCCAGAGCAACGGATCAGGCACTGACCCTCTCCTTCCCGAGGGCCGCTCAAGCCGAACGGATAGGCGCGAATTAAGATCGTGCGCTCATGGTCACGCGCAATCGACCAAACGCCAATGATGGGAACATGCGGACGAACTTCGACCGCCGCTGAGCCTTGCGGAACGCATTTCGCGCGCTCCCGGACCGGTCATTCGCTCGAACGGTGGACAGACCGGCTACCCGGCAAAGGGTCTACCATTGCCTGGGTTCGGCCCTAAACGGGTTCGAACCTGCGGCGCGGGCAGACCCGATGCGGATGACGGATTGCGAGTACGTCGACCCGAGCTGGGGCGATACTGAGTCCGAACAGGAACAGGTACAAGCTTTCGGTTGAACCAAGCAACCAGAATCGAGTAAACATCCCTGCTCACGGCCAGCAAGCCACAGAGCAGACAAACGCACATTATCCAGAACAGTATCATGCACGACCCGGGGTTCTGAGGGGGTGGCGCGACATAGCGTCGATCGAAGTTTAGTCCGCGGCTGGTCCCGATGGCGCTTTAGCAAAACGCCAATTCCGGTCAGCTGCGGCTCTCGCAGTTGAAACCCTTTTAGTAAACCTGCTCCCGGCCGCTGAGCCGGGAGAAGTCATTTTGTGATTACAACTCTCATTATGTGACGCCGCATGCCACCGCGTCAACAGAAAAGAATCTCGATTCACGGCACGGCCATCTGTTTACGAGCGCGACCCGAAATAAAAGCCTACGATTGCCGCCAAAATAGCGTCGAGAGTCGCGTTGTCGATTCGATTGTCTAGGCTGGAATTGATCAAGTAGGTGAACACCAGAATGACCATGAGGATGACGGCGATGAGCGCCAACCAGGCCTCGATATCCTGATACCAGGGCGGCAGTTTCCCACGGTTCACGAATTTCAAACACATCGTGAAAATATGGCCCAGAAAGAACGTAGTCAGCACGAGCGCGATCAAAAAGAGCCAGTCGCCCTTCTGCGGCATCTCGAAATCCGGGCGCGTGTGAAACAGGAAATAAGCCATGCCTCCGTAGCCGATCATAAGCAAGAACCGCACCCAGCTGCTGGGCAAGTAGAGCGGGCCATAGCTATCCGGCGTACCAATCGTATGTCCGTCGGCGGCGAAGAAATGGGCCAGGATCAGAATCATCAGGAATTGAAGGTAGATGAACACCATCGGCAATTCTTTGCCGCGGTAAAGCAACGCCAGACACCAAATCATTCCCAGGATACCGAATGCCAAAATGGACCGGACGCTCCCAGCCGGTAAGCCAAGGGCATGGCGGACTCTGGGAGCAGCCGTAATCGGCGCGGACATAGTTCGGTTCTCCGATGTTTGTTCTGAATCAGGTTTTCGTGCGTGCGCTCATTCTGCATGTTATTCGCACGGTCGTCATCAGTATTTTTTTGGTCGCGCGAGATACGCTGGATGCGGCTTCGCCGTTGCGTGCAGGCCATTTCGCTCGGCCCCGGTCTTGACGTCTACGGCACGACGCTTATGATAGGCTTTTTGGTAAGAAAGTTTTTGTCGAGAGACGGGAAGATCGCATGTCTACTTTCATGGCCAAGCCGGCGGAGATTACCCGTCGTTGGTTCGTGATCGATGCCACGGATAAAGTTGTCGGCCGCCTCGCGGTCCAGATCGCTAACATTATTCGTGGAAAGCATCGTCCGGAATACACTCCGCATGTCGACACCGGCGAGTTCGTCGTCGTCGTGAACGTCGACAAGATTCGGCTGACGGGCAAAAAGCTCGATTCCAAGACTTACCATCATTACACGCGCTATCCCGGTGGTCTGAAGACTGTGACGGCCCGGCAATTGATGGCGACCCATCCGGAACGCGTGCTTGAAGAAGCCGTCAAGCGAATGGTGCCGCGCAATATCCTTGGCCGGCAGCAAATGACGAAACTCAAGATCTACGCCGGCACCCAGCATCCGCACCAAGCCCAACAGCCCCAAGAATTCAAGATTTAGTATCTTATAAGTGGAGTAAGAGCGTGGCCGAGCAGATTCGCAAAGAGCGTCCGACCGTTTTCTTGGGCAAGAAGCGCGCCTATCAGGGCACAGGCCGTCGCAAGACGTCGGTCGCCCGTGTCTTCCTCACTGAAGGCACCGGCCAGATCAAGATCAATGATCGCACTCTCGAAGACTACTTTACCGAAGACAAAGATCGCGCCGCGGTGATTGGTCCGATGAAGCTCGTCGAGATGAACACCCGACTCGACATAACAGTCCACGTTCACGGCGGCGGCATCACCGGCCAGGCAGGCGCGATTAGCCAAGGCGTCGCCCGGGCCCTCAAAATGATGTTCGGCCTGACGAATCCGGAAGTGCCGACGTCCGCGGAGGCCGCTCCCGTCGATGGCGACAAGCCGGCCGAGATCAATATGGCCAAGGTTCTTCGCAAGTCCGGCTTCCTCAGCCGCGATAGCCGTATGAAAGAACGTAAGAAGTATGGCCGAAAGGGTGCCCGCAAGAGTTTCCAATTCTCGAAGCGCTGAGCGAAAGCAGAATCACAATGGCTACTCCATTCGAGCCCGCGGGCGAAGCGAATCGATCTCCCATCGGTTCCCTTCGCCTTCGGGCTTTTTCACGTTTTGCCGTGGCGATGGTCGCGCTGGCGACCGTGCTCGGCTGCGGCAAGAACCCAACCGCTTCTACCGCTGCACCTAACAAACCGGCGACCGTGGCAAGTGTAGAAAGCCTCGTCGGCAAACCGATGCCGGCCTTTCGCATGGTCGACCTCGCCGGCAAGGTCTACACCAACGAATCGGTCAAGGGAAAGATTGTCATAATCGATTTCTGGGCCACCTGGTGCCCTCCCTGCCGAGCATCGTCGCCAATCTTGCAGACAATCCAGACTAAATACGAATCGAAAGGCTTAGTCATCCTCGGCGCCAATGTCTCCGAGGGCGACCAGCCCGGCGAGAGCGAGCTAAGCAAAGAAAAAGTGACCGAGTATTCCGGCCACCGCACGGAGACATATACGTTGACCATCGGCAATGATGCCCTGGCAGGAACTTGTGGTATCACCGGTCTGCCGACATTTCTTATCATCGATCGCAAGGGCATAGTTCGTGAGGTACAGGTTGGGCGCAAGGTTTAGCCGGCTTTCTCGATGATGCAATCAAGGAGATACTCGGCAAAGAAGTGTGATCTTGTATTGCCCCCGGGTTCCCGGGGTAATCGAAAAACCCCCGGCAAGCCGGGGGCTATATAAAGACTATCATTTCTCCTTGAGCGGCAGTTTCCAGCAATACATCCGTGTCTCATTTCGTAGAAACAACTGGTCCCCCGCCAATGCGGGAGTGTTCCAGATCTTGTCGTCTTCCTTCTTTTGGAAAATCTCCTGCCGGGCCAGTTCACGGTACTCTTTCGGATCGGCGGCAACGAGGGTAACGTAGCCACGATCCGTGAACACCAGCACGACGTCGCCACGCAACATCGTTTGACCGAGCGCACATTGGGCGCGCTTTTTCCAGCGTTCTTCACCCGTCTCGGCGTCGAGGCACACGAGGAAGCCGCTGGATAGGCCATAAATTGCCTTGCCGTCGGTCACCGGGTTCGACTGCTTGGTGCCCATTTTCTTGGACTCCCACACGACTTCAGTTGACCAGTTGGAACCGGCGGCCGGCGCTTTCACTCGGATCAACGCACAGCCGTTGCCCGGCTCGGACGCGATGAACAACTTATCCCCTCCGATTAGGAGTGGTTGGATGATGTTCATGGAAGAGTAGGTTAACCACGGATGGTGCCAAAGCCCTTTGCCGTCGGCGGGATCGTGGCCAGTCAAGCCATCGGCGTCGAACATGACGATTTGCGACATACCAGCGACGGTAAGCAGCTCGGGAGACGAATAGCCTGCCGGATGATTGCCGGCCGCCCAGGCGCGCTTGCCGGTGGTTCGATCGTAGGCGGCCAGAGACATGCCCGCGAGCTTATCCGGGTTGATGCCGGCATTGACGACGACCAGGTTGCCGACGAGTAGCGGCGAGCCGCTTAGACCCCAGAGGATGTTCTTCGCGCCACAATCGTCGAGGATGTTGACGGACCAGCGTGGCTTCCCGTCCTGTCCATTCAGGCAAGAGAGGACGCCGGTCGCGCCGAGCGAGATCACGTCTGCGCCGGCAATAAGCGGCGTGCCACGGGGGCCATCGCCCATGTTCATGCCGTCTTTGTAGTCCGCTTTGTAAGAGTGCGTCCAAAGAACCCGCCCATTAGCGCGATCGTAACAGACGACCGACTCACCTTCCGGCAGCTGCTCCATGGTGATGGCCACATCACCAGCCACGGCGAAACCGGAATAACCCTGACCGCTGCCTTGTTTCCACAGCTCCTGCGGCGGGTGGGCCTTCCAGTCCGTCGCCAGCGGGATGCCTACTGATACTCCATCGGCGTTCGGGCCTCGATAACGCGGAAAGTCCGTCGGGCTGATGGTAAGGTCAATTGGCCGGGCTTCGCCCTTGTCGCCGTGCGCCGGCGGTAGCGGATCCCAGATCATCTCGAGGTGGATTCGAATAGTGTTGGCCCATGGCATCTGTGCGAACTCGACTTTACGAACACAGCTGCGGAAGCCGTAGCCCGCTGCAGTGACGCAACCCAATACCGCCAGTTTGGTCAGCCAACGCGCTCCCGAAAAGAACAACCACCACACAGTCAGCGCCAGCAAGCAGAGCGGCGTGCCGAAGAACGAGACCATCCCAATAATAGGCATGTAAGGCGGTTCGGTGTCCATCATCTCCCAGGGCCAGGCCCACAGGAATGGCAGGAAGAAAACGACGACGGTCAATGCGAGCGGGATGATACCGCCACGAAGGCGTAGCCCGCGCCGGGGCGCGGCGGCGCGGCGGGCTCGCTGATTGCTGGTGAAGACGTGACTTCAGCCATGACATTAGTCTCCTATTCCGGAATCACCAATGGTTTCACATTCCATTCTATTCGATTGCGCGTTCCGGATTCGCGACGAATGTAACGATGAGGGTGGCCATCGATTTTATCAAACGTTGCCGTGACATAATTTCGTCTACCGCCCTTTTCCGCATCCGCTTTCACCGCGGCCTCGATCTCGTTGAAGAGACCATCAACCGAGTGAGCCTGATAATCTCCGCCGGGATTGACCGGTTCAACGGTTCCATTACAAGAAAAGAAGACCACGACCCCGCCGCGGACTTTGACCCGATAATAGAATTGGCTCCCAATCGGATCGATTTTCTCCGCATAGTCCATGTCGTAGTTTTTGGGACCATGTTCACGCCAAAGCCGTCGGGCGGCGTCGATCTGGGCTTGGGTGAGCTGCAGGCCGAGGTTGTAGACGATCGGAATGGTCAAGCCAATGGCCGCGAGCGTGCCGAGCAGCAGGAAGAACCAGACCCAGCGTCCGGGTTGAGTCGTGGAAGGGCGTTCCTCGTCGGCCATGATTAAGATAGATTTATTCCTCACGTTCGTTTGGTGCTGCGCGCCGCGAAACTATCGGCGAGTTCCGCTTTTGGAATGATGACGACCCCCTGTTCGCTGACAAAGAAGCCGCGCTGCCGATCCTGTTCGAGGTCATAGCCGATATTGGTGTTCGGCGGAATGCGGACGCCTTTGTCGACGATTGCTTTGCGGATGCGCGAATGCCGGCCCACGTCGACGCCCTCGAAGAGAATCGAATTCTCGACGATGGCGAAGCTATTCACGCGAACCTGCGGGGATAAAATGCTGCGCCGCACGTGGCCGCCGGAGAGGATGGAGCCGTTACAGACCATGCTGTCGTGAGCTTCGCCGCGCCGCCCGGTGCCGTGCGGCTGATCGTCCTGGAAGACAAACTTGGGCGGCGGCAATTGTGGCTGAAAGGTCCGAATGGGCCATTCGCGGTCATAGAGATTCAGCACCGGGTCGACTTCGACGAGGTCCATATTGGTTTGATAGTAGGCGTCCAGAGTGCCGACGTTGCGCCAATAGGGGACCTTCTTTCGATTGCGATCGCGGAATCGATACGCATAAACCTTGTGCGTGCCCAGGATGCTCGGGATGATGTCTTTGCCGAAGTCATGGCTGCTGTCGCGGCGTGCCGCGTCTTCGCACAGCAGCTCATACATGACGCGCGACGAGAAGACATAAATGCCCATTGATGCCAGACATTCATTCGGAGCTTCGGGCAAAGCCGGCGGCTGTTCAGGCTTTTCGAGAAAGCCCGCCACGCGATCGTCCGAATCGACATCCATGACACCGAATTGCCGGCCCTCCACTCGCGGAACAGTGATACAACCGATGGTCAAATCGGCGCCGCGGTCGATATGCGCCTGAATCATGTCGCCGTAGTCCATCTTATAGATATGGTCGCCGGCGAGAATCACGACATATTTCGGCTCTGCTTTCTCGATTGTGTAGATATTTTGATAGATGGCGTCGGCCGTCGATTTGTACCAATTCTCATCGATGCGCTGCTGCGGCGGCAGCACCTCGATGTATTCGTCCAGCTCGCGGGGAAGAAACGACCAGCCGGCGGAGATGTGGCGATCGAGGCTGCGTGCTTTGTATTGCGTGAGTACGAGGATGCGCCGAAGATTGCTGTTGATGCAGTTGGAGAGCGTGAAATCGATGATCCGATAAAGTCCGCCGAATGGCACGGCCGGCTTGGCCCGATCGCGGGTCAAGGGGTCCAGCCGCGTCCCCTTGCCGCCGGCGAGAATTAAGGTCAGAACCTCTTTCACGGTGCGAATCTCCGCGTTGACATTGGTAGGCCGCATGCCGCCTGGTCGTCTGGTATTATCTTATTAAGAGGAACCCCGCGCCGGCGGGGAAGACCAACGACGTGAGGGAGATTGACGATGCCTTCGCCGTTTCCTGGTATGGACCCGTATCTTGAAGGGACGAATTGGATGCCCTTTCATTCACAGTTGAATGCAGAGATAGCTCGCCAGCTCGCGCCGCGCATTCGACCGCGTTATGTCGCGCGTGTCGAAAAGCGATTCATCGTAACAGAGGTCGATGACCTCTCAATTACCACGGGCCTAATCTATCCAGACGTCGGTTTCGTCGAAACGGACTGGTCAAAACCGAACGGCTCCGGCAGCTTGATGGTAGCCCCGTTACAGCTCGAAACAGTGGTGCTGGAGTCGATCCCGCATCTTTCCGTGCAGATCCGCGATGTCGCCAATAAGGAATTGATAACGGCAATCGAGGTCTTGTCGTCTACAAATAAGCAAGGCAAAGGACGTGAAGAATATCTTCAGAAAAGAAATGGTATTTTGCAGAGTAGTGCGAATTTAATTGAGATTGATCTGTTGCGCATGGGTCAACGACCTCCCATGAGGAAACCGCTGCCCGTCGCTCCCTACTTTGTCTTTATTAGCCGCGAATGTATCAGGCCGATGACCGACATTTGGCCTATCGCTTTAGGCGAGGCTCTCCCGACGATTCCCGTCCCTCTGCGCGAACCGGAAGAATTTGTGCCATTGGATTTGCAATTGGCCATGACCACGATCTACGATTTACTTGGATACGACTTGGAAATGGACTATCGAAAGCCGCCGGAAATTCCCTTGTCTCGCGACGATTCCGCGTGGGCCGAAGGCGTGCTCGAGAAATTGAAATAGGAAAACGGTGAGCACGCGGCGTCATCTCGCCCATCACTTGGATAGCGAAATTCGTTGAAACTCAAGTTTTGCAACATCGGTCCACGCGGAGATGCGCCTTTGACAGCCTCCGCGTAATATACTCTTTGCCTTCCGAGAAAAACGATGAACGCCGAGCTTGAGCAATTGGTGTCTCAGTTCAACTCGAAACTCCCGCTCACATTGGCGCGAACAATTCCCGCGGAGTGGTATCGAAATCAGGAGCTTTATGAGCGGGAATGCCACGCTGTATTTGGTAATAGCTGGCAGATGGTCGGCCTCGCCGAAACTCTGGCTGCACCGGGTTCTTTTCTGACGGCGAGCATCGCTGGCGAACCGGTTCTTATCGTCCGCGATCAGGAGGGTGAACTGCGGGCTTTCGCCAATGTGTGTCGCCATCGCGCCGCGCCGATCATGAATGAGCCGTGCGGACAGGCGACGAAGCTGCGCTGCCGCTATCACGGTTGGACGTATGACCTCGCCGGCCGGCTTCGCGGTGTGCCCGAGTTCGATGGTGTCGATGATTTCCGCCGCGAGGACAACGGCTTGCCAACGTATCCGGTCGCCATATGGGGGCCGATGGTGTGGATCCATCTCAGCAAGCCCGAGCGCTCGCTGGATAGTTTTCTCGCCCCGCTCACTGCGGGAGTCGCGGGGCGAGGTCTGGAAACACTTCGATTCGTCGAACGGCGTGTTTACGATTTGGCCTGCAACTGGAAAGTCTACGTCGATAATTACCTCGACGGCGGCTACCACGTCAACACAGTGCATCCGGGACTTGCCGGCGTTCTCGATTATGCTCAATATCGCACCGAGTTGCACGACCATGCCAGCGTGCAGATTTCGCCGCTAAAGCCTGCCGGCGGGAACGATGCCATCGGGAGCGTGCGCTTAGGAGACATCGCTCAGTATTGGTGGCTCTTTCCGAACTTCATGCTCAACCTCTATCAAGGCGTGATGGATACGAATCTGGTGCTACCGCTCGGGACCGAGCGCTGCCGCGTCGTCTTCGATTTCTATTTCGCGGATACAGAAGGGGATAAAGAACGTGCCTATATTCAAGACAGCATCGCGGTTGCGGAGAAGATTCAGCAGGAGGATGTGGGCATATGCGAGGAGGTTCAACGGGGGCTAGGCAGCCGATCGTTCGAGGCTGGGCGATTCAGCGTGCGACGTGAGGCGGCGGCCTATTATTTTCATCAACTGCTCGCTCATTATATAGCCCCCGGCTTGCCGGAGGTTTGAATTCACCCGCCGGCAAGCCGGGGCTATATAAATACGAATCGCTCAACTCTTGAAGATAGGCGCCGGATCAAACGCCTTGCCGAGGACATCTTTGCTGGAGACGCCGAGCCATTGGTCGAGGATGGCGGCGTAGACCTGGCGGAAGTCGGTGTGATACTTGATGTTACCCATTTCAAGATCGGTGAGGCTTGGGTGCTTGCCGATCGGGCCGGTGACAATCTTGTTGCCGCCGACCAGGAACATCGGCGCCGCGGCGCCGTGGTCGGTACCTTTGCTGCCATTTTCCTTGGCCCGACGCCCAAACTCGGAGAAGGTCATCACCAGCACGCGATCGCCGTGACCTCGGGCCGCGACGTCGTTGTAAAACGCACTGATCGCCCCGGACAGTTGGCCGAGCAGACTGGCGTGAGCCGGCCCCTGGCCAGCGTGGGTATCGAAGCCATCGAGAGCGACGTAGAAGACACGAGCGCCAAGGTCGGCGTCGATTAATTGGGCCGCCAGCTTGAGGCGATTGGCCAGATTCGTGTTCGGGTAAGTCGCCTTGGGCTGATAGTTCTTGCCGATTTCCTGCAGACGGCAACTGCTGGCGTAGGAATCAGCCGCGGTGCGTGACACGAAATCAAGCAGCGCCGGCTTGGCGTCGCCACCCTTGACTGCGCCCTCGATCACCTCGCGCTGATTCTTCTTGTCAGCGCCGCTGGCGGCCGCCAGCTGGAGTTGAAACTCTTCAAGCGTCCCGATCGACGGCACTCGCACGGTGGCGCCTTCGACCGCAATAGGTGCCCGTTCGTTGCCGTTTTTCAGATGAAACGCAGGGGCTGCGGGCATCGCCTTCAAAGCTTTGCCAATCCAGCCCTCGGCCACGACATCGGCGGGATTGGCCGTCTGCCAGATATCCATCGACCGAAAGTGCGACTGCGTCGGATTCGGATAGCCAACGCCCTGCACGATGCTGAGGTGGCTCTTTTCCAGGAGCTCGTGAAGGCCCGTGAGTTGCGGATGTAGGCCGAGGTCGTCATTGACCTTTTTGACTTGTGTGTCTGTAAATTTCAAGGTCGGCCTAAGTTTGGCATATTCCGGATCCTTATACGGGATGACCGTATTGATGCCGTCGTTGCCGCCCGTCAGTTCGACGACGACGAGGATCGTGTCGCGCGCTCCAGGCTTTTTTGAATCAGGCGCGGCAAAGGCGGTGCGGCTCAGAAAGCCGGGCACCGTCAATCCCCAGGCCACCATGCTGCTCTTGAGGACATCCCGTCGGTTGAGATTCATCGGAAGCTCCGAGTTGTGGGTGTTTGTCTGTAATTATTCGTTTTTGGTTCGCTAATCCAATTGATATTCAGGCAACGTAAGCACCAGATGGCACAGGGAACGGACGCGGTGGTCGGCGGCGTCCGACTCAGTCCAGTATATCGGTCGGCTCTGCGTGCGTGCTTTGGCGCAGTAGTCGATTAGCTTGGCGCGCGATTCCTTGGCCACGACATTTTGCAGAAACAGTCCAAGGAAGAAGTCGATTGCTTGTTCGTCGGTCTTCTTGTCATACTTGCGTAGCAATTGGACCGGATCGGCCCGGCTACCGAAGCGTGGGTCCTCGGTCGATGTTAAGGCGAGCGCCAGGTTCTGACGGAACAACAACGTTTGGCCGTTGAGCCAGGCCTGGCCACCATCCCAGCCTTTGACATTGGGCGGGTTGAACAAGTTTTGGCCCAACCCTGAAAGGATCGTGGCGAGGACCGACGTGCCCACTTTCGCCTCGAGCGCTCGCACCATGCCAAGCACGAAGTCGATCGGCGATTTAATACTCGTACGATATACGAGAGGGGAAAAGAACAAATTCGAGCGCAGAATCGTGCGCACCACGTCGGAGATCAAGAAACCATTCTTCCGTAACTGGGTGGCCAGGGGCGCGATCAGTTCCGCACTTGGCGCCAGCGTTTCGCTGACAAAGAACCGGTATAACTTGCGTGCGATAAACTCCGGGGCGGCTTGCTGTTCCAGGCAAATGCGCACGATGTCCGGCCCTTTGAACCGGCCTTTCTGCCCCAGCACTTCCTTGTCACCGGCGTCATGGTCCGCTTCGCGGTAGACGACCTCGGTGCCCGTCACGTCGAATCCGGTGAAGGCGCGGGCTGCTTCCCGAATGTCGCGCTCGGAGTAATGGCCAATGCCCAGGCTGAAGAGTTCCATTAGTTCGCGGGCATAGTTTTCGTTCGGATTGCCCTTCTTGCTACCCTTGGTATCCAGCCAAATGACCATGGCCGGATCCTTCGACATCTCTTGCAAGAGATCGCCGAAGTTGCCGAGGGCGTATTTGCGCATCAGCTCGTATTGACCGTGCATCAGGCGCACGCTCTGGATTTTGGCGTTGCTCGTGGCGAAATGGTTGTGCCAAAAGAGCGTCATCTTTTCTTGCAACGGCGTCGGCGAGTGCAACATACGATGGAGCCACCAGGCGCTCAGGCCGGCGGCGTTGTTGGCGCGAGCCAGCGTTTCCGCGAGCGGTACGGTGCCTTTGTCGAACTCGGCTTGCTTGGGACTGGTAGTCAGACACGCATCGACAAGCTGTTCGGGCGACAATCGCAGCCCGGCTTCGAGTTCAGCCTGAGTCGCGCCAAATGCCGCGCGACGATAGAAATGGCCCACAAGCTCTGCGATCCACGGACGCTTGGCACTGGGCTCGTAAGTGTCCCAGGCCCATTTCGGATCGATTTTCTCGGAACTGTCAAACATCGAAAACTCCTTCGATGGTGATGATGCAAGTCGGTGAAGTCGTTCTGCGCGGTTACTTCTTGACTCGTATCGTGTACTGCCATTCTTTGGGCAGAAAGGTCGATTCCATCGACAAGGTGCCGAGTCCACGGAGCACTTTCAAGAATTCGGTGACCTGTGCCTTGGCCTCGTCCGCCGAGAGGGCCTGATCGAGCACGGCTTGCGTTATAAGCTGCCCGACGTCCAACTGCAACAAGTCGGCGAAGCCATCGGCATATAACCGCATCCGGGATGTGGCTGGCGAACCTTTCAAGCCTTCTTTGGCCTCGATCTGCAATAGGTCGATTAGCTCTTTGCAGAGTTCGAGGGAGGAGCAGGTAATGAACTGATTGCCGACGCGACAGAAGCAGGGCGTGAATGCGAAGCGGATGTCGTTGGTGTCGTCCTTCAGAACCTGATCTTCTGGAAAGCGATAGCTGACGATAGGGATTTCACTATGGGTCGTCTCGACGAGCTTGAGCTTGGCGGCGGAGAAAGCGCCAAAGAGGGCAGCCGAGCGTAGCGGCGGCTCGATCGCCTTGGCGAACGCTTGCGGTTCTCTCAACTCCGTGACGAAAGCGAAGGCGGGGATCGTGACCTTGGGCTTCTTGGTGTAGCCGTGATCCGGCTCCGAAACCACGACGATGCGGTGATAGGGCGCTGTCTGCGTCATCAGCTTGCTGAGCTTGGCGCCGGAGAGAAAGATCGCGGACGCCTTGTCGCCGCCTTCAAGGCCCTTGGCGGTTTGCTCGTTAAAGATCTTTTCGCGGTCCTCCCACATCTTGCCTATGTCGAAATAAAAGCTGTAGCTGAAATAGGTGCTCTTGGGATGAAGGGGCGGTCGCGTGCCGATTCCCTCAGTCACCGGCATGTGCAGAGACCTTTCGACGCCCGCGCCGTCTCGGCCCGCGGGAGCGCGGAATGTGAGGGCGACACCGTCCGCCTCCGGGACCACTGCGCCGCAAACATAAGGCGACCGTTCGAACACGTCGAGGTAACTGCCGAACATGACCGCAACCGCGGGGTCGCGGGGCCGCGTGTAAAGCTGAGCCGCCCCTGGACCCTTGCGTGCGGTCTCCATGTTTAGCCATATTTTGGCGAATGCGTCCTTTGGAAGACGTTTTGCCGCGTCGACGATTTCCTTCGAGTTTTCAAGATTCTTTTTCGATTTGGTCGCCGCGAGATCGAGAGATTCTTTGAGGTACGCTTCTTTGGTCGAAAGCAATATCGTCGAGCCGTTTATTGCACCATAAAAACCATCACCGAGGTGAAATGTCTCCACCCCCTGGTAGGATTCTTTGGCGAATTTTGCCTTGTTTTCCTGTCGAGCCAGCTCCTGCTCGATGACCTCAAGAGCGAGGTCCAAAAACTTCTTGACGGTCGCGGCATCACGCCCCTGAATGACGAGCAATGCTGGCGCGGGGTCGGTACCGAGTTGGCGCACGCTCAAAGCGATTCCGCCTCCGGCGAGCTTGTCCAGCAACACCGGCCATTTGGCGTCGAGCGCCGTTTCGTAATAGGCGACCAGTTGATAAAACTTGCGAGCATTGGTCGATTCGAGAAACTCCCGCGCCAGGCTGAAGTTTTGCAATTGTTTGAGAAGGTCGAGGCCGACGAGCGACTCGACGAGTCGGCGAGGCTGGGGCACCTCAATAAGCAGATCGGCCCCGTCTGGCATGTAGCGCAGGGGCGAAGCCGTGGATTGCGCCTGCGCCGACGGAGCGAGCAACGTGAGCCCGAGTAGGGTGACAATCAAGTAGCGGAGAGGAACCATAGGAGCAAGCTCCGATCAAGAACCGAAGGGAAGCGTTGACTTTCGTCGTGTTAATGCATACTCCACGGAAAGGGAAAGGGTTTCACAGCGCCGTCCGGAGGGCAGTTTGTTATGCCCCAGAGTTTGCGCCTTGCCGTGACCGCCGACCTTCACTGGGGCCATCGTCGGGGACAAGAAGCGGTACGTTCCTTGACCGAGTTCCTCCGCGCAGACGCCCGATTTGCTGATTTTGGCCGGGGACATCGGCAGCGGCGAAAAGTTCGGCGAATGCCTCACGCTCTTCGACGACATCTCGTGCCGTAAGGCCCTCATTCCCGGCAACCACGATATTTGGGTCCATTCCAAAGAGCGTGAGGCGGGCATCGATTCCCTCAAACTCTATCAAGAAATCCTCCCCAAGACCGCAGCCGAGCATGGCTTTCATTACCTGGACGATTCACCCCTCATTTTTCCTGACTCCGATCTGGCCATCGTCGGGACGATCAATTGGTACGACTACTCCTGGGGCATTGAGGGCCTGCGTAAGGATTACCCCGAAGAAGAACATCGCCTGCAGAGCAAACGCTTTCCGCGCGGGCGGCACAACGATTTCAACTATGTCAAATGGCCCTTGAATGACGTGTCGTTTACTGCGCTGGTCGTGGAGAAATTCGCTCGGCATCTCGAACAGGCTTTGCGCGAAGTCAGCCGGGTCGTCGTCGTCACGCATCATCCGCCGTTCTATACGCTCGGCTGGAAGCCGCGTGAGGAACCTGTCACGCTTGATCGTTATCTGTGGGACGCTTTCATCGGCAATCAGGCGTTAGAAGATCTGTTATTGCGCCATTCTGAGCGCATCACGTTCGCATTCGCCGGCCATACCCATCGGGAGCGACAAAACAACCTCGGCAGCATTCGCGGCTACAACGTCGGCGGCGATTATCATTACAAACGCTTGTTACAATTCACCTGGCCCGATGCGGAGATCGTCGTGCATCAGTTCGGGGACCCGAATGTGTTGACGTAAAAAACAGTAACAGTTCGCTGGCGCTCTTGGCTCTCGAAAACCAATGAGAAACCCAATGCGTTACATTCTCTCCCTCTTCGTCGCACTCTTTATTACCAACATCACTCAGGCGGCAGACAAGTCGCCGAATATCGTCTTCATTCTCGCGGACGATCTCGGCTGGGGCGACGTCGGCTTCAATGGCCGGACCGAATGGAAGACGCCTAACCTGGACAAACTCGCTTCACAGGGGACCGATTTCAAACGCTGGTACGCCGCCGGCGTCGTTTGCGCTCCCAGCCGCGCAGCAATTATGACCGGCAAATACGGCATTCACAATGGCGTCAGCGACAACAGCAGCGACTTACCGCCAGATCAGGTGACGATAGCGGAGGTCTTGAAAAAGAATGGCTACAAGACGGGCATCTTCGGCAAATGGCATCACGGCAAGGCCCGGCCCGGCACCAAGGACTATCGCCACCCCCTTGACCTCGGCTTTGATGAATTCATGGGCTACACCGATGCGACGCTCGCGCATCAACAATACCCCAATCAACTATGGTTTGGACGTGAGCAAAAGCCAGTCGATGGCTACGCCAACATTCTGTTCACGGATCACGCTCTGAATTTTCTGAAAGCGAATAAAGATCGGCCGTTTTTCCTGTACCTGCCCTACACAGCCACGCACTTTCAAATCAAAGCACCGGCCGAGGATGTCGCCGAGCATCTGGGCAAATTCCCGGAAAAAGACCCAAAGAATCCCGTCAACGCAACCTATGCCGCGATGGTGACTCGCCTTGATAAAGAAGTCGGCCGGGTCCTAAAAACCCTCGACGACCTGAGCATATCTGACAACACATTGGTCATATTCTCCAGCGATCAAGGCGCTACCTTCGAGGTCGGCAATCAAGGCGCCTCGGCCTTTCACGACAGCAATCGGCCTCTACGCGGTCAAAAGCGCACCGTCTGGGAAGGCGGCATCCGCGTTCCCGGCGTCGTCCGCTGGCCGGGTAAAGTTCCCGCGGGGAAACAGTCGCACGAGGTATTCCACAATATCGATCTGTTTCCGACGCTTCTCGGCGCTGCGCATGTCCAGCCAACTGCTGATCAGCAGCTCGACGGCCGCGACATGCTGCCCGTCTGGCAGGGCAAGGAAAAGGCGCCCGAGCGCACGCTCTTTTGGGAATGGCGCGACGAAGGTTACAACCAGTTGGCAGCCATGCGCGGCAACCTCAAGCTGGTCATCACCTCCGGCGGCAGGCCTGAACTGTTCGATGTGGAAAAAGACCTAAGCGAGCGCCGCAATATCATCACCGAGCATCCGCCGCTTGCGAAACGCTTGGAGAAGGAATTGAAGGACTGGCTGGCGACGGAAACCGAAGCGTCCAAGTGGGGCAAGACGCCGCCGAAGCCGTGATTTTATATTGCCCCCGGCTTGCCGGGGGAAACCAGCGCCGGCCGCCACCCCTGCCCGCTTACTCCGTGCGCGGCTATTGAGACCGAAATTCAAGGTACCCGCTCGACACACAACCGATCACAGATTAAGATTACCCATGTATGTCCCGCCTTCCCTCCTGCCTTGTCTCCCGCGCGGAGTCTCGTCGATGAACGCTCCAATCAACTGCTCTGGCCCGGTGTCGCGCCGTGAATTTCTGCGTATCGGCTCGTTGGCACTCGGCGGCCTCGGTGCGGCGGGGATTGCGCCCTGGAAGCTCATCGGGGCGGAGCCGGGGCGATCGGAGAATGACGCGGCGGTGATTCTTGTTTGGTTGCCGGGCGGGCCGCCGCATATGGAGACGTATGACCTCAAGCCGAATGCGCCGCTGGAATATCGCGGCGAGTTCAAGCCGATCAAGACGAATGTACCCGGCATCGACATTTGCGAATATCTGCCGATGCACGCGGCGATCGCGGACAAATATGCGCTGATTCGCTCCATCTCGCACAATTTCGCAGACCACGGTGGCGGGCATAAGAAATTCTTGACTGGGCGCGACCCAAAGGAGCCGACGGGATTCGTCAACGATAATCCGATGGTCGGCTCGATGGCGGCCAAGATGTGGGAAGGGCGATCGGCTAAGATCCCCCAATATATCGTCGGCACCGACGACGGCCGACAAGGAATCGACGTGTTCAGCTTCGGCTCAGCCTATCTCGGGCCGGCGACGCATCCGTTTATCGTTTCTGGCGACCCCGCAACCGCGAAATTCCAGGTCCGAAATCTGGCGCCGGTCGGCGGTGTCGATAATCGCCTGCAAACCCGGCTCGACTTGCTCGGCGATATGGAAAAGGGCCAGATCGTCGCCGATGCCACCGGCTCGGCCGACTCGATGGATGTCTATCGTAAACGAGCGTTGCAGCTTTTGACGACGGACGACGCGCGCACGGCCTTTGACTTGTCGCGCGAGCCGATGAAACTGCGCGAGCGCTATGGCATGCATCGCTATGGCCAACGCGCTTTGCTGGCGCGGCGGCTCGTCGAAGCCGGTGCCAGCTTCGTCACGATGGTTATGGAAAACCCGAGCTATCCGGGCGAGAGCTTCCCCAAGGATGTGACCTACAACTGGGATTCGCACGCGGTCAACTGTCACATCTTTACGGACACAAAGTACCGCTTGTCGCCGTACGATCGAGCGGTGACAGCGCTGATCGAAGACCTCTATTCCCGCGGCCTCGACAAGCGCGTCCTGCTAATCGTGACCGGCGAATTTGGCCGGACGCCGCGGATCAGTTACGCGAACGGCCGCCCAGGCCGCGACCATTGGCCCCAGGCGATGTCGTTACTCGTGTCCGGCGGCGGCCTCAAGACCGGTCAGGTCGTAGGCTCGACCAACGCCAAAGGCGAGTATCCCAAAGATCGACCGCTTTCCGTCAACGACCTCTGGGCGACGATGTTTCGGCACCTGGGCATCGACTATAAGAACACATCATTCCCGGACCATTCAGGCCGACCGATGCCGATGTTGCCCGAAGGTGAGCCGATCGCGGAACTTGTGGGATAGACCGGGTATTGTGGCTCTGTCTCACCAGCTTGTTCCGAGGCGGACACCTCTGCTTGCGCTTCTGCCAAAGCGCAATCAAAAGTGCCTCTCTGCTAAATTACTGCCTTGACGCACAACACCGTCCTAGCCCCCTATGTTCCGCGCGGAACATTGTTTGCCGACCGTCGCGCCAAAAATGCACATGTCCTTGGCGCGACGGTCGGCGAACGCAACCGCTTGATAGCGTTGAGTTTGCGCCGCGGCCCGGACCGTCGCGCCAACATTCGCGTGTGGTACCCCCCCCGGCACCGGGTCTCATTCGTGCCGAACCCTCTTAATAGATTGCATTGCGCCTGCGCACACACAGAACTCCCGCGCACTGTCCGCCCCAATCCCTTGGAGAACGGCCAAACTGAGATTGAGCCGCGCATCGTGTCGTGCCCTCGCCGTGGTTTGCTTGGCGGTGGCGATGCTGGGATCATTTCACCATTGCGTTTGTCAGAGGGTGCAAGCCAATACTGTTCGGCGCAGGGTTGCCGGGCAGTCTCTACCCCGCATGGGTTTCCTATCAAAGCCCAGGGCAAGCGCAGCGCCGCCCTGGGTGCCGACGCCAAAGAATCCCTCTTTACCCCGAAGGGGTTTCATCGAGGGGCCGATTCCCCGAGGCGGCGCTGGGCCTTGATATGAAACCCGTGCAGGGTAACGGCTTCCTTGTGGTCGATTCCCCAGGGCGGCGCTGCGCTTGCCCTGGGCTTTGAAAGGAAACCCCTTCGGGGTAAACACACCCCCGATCGTAATCCTACCAGCGCGTCTAGCACGCGCAAACTCCGTGCCGAACAATATTGGGTGCAAGCCGGCGAATTTGGACGGTGAGATGCGCTTTCTTCCAACTGGATTCACGAAAATCCTGCGAAATGAGATGCTTTTCCTTTGAATTGTTTTGATTTGTAAACGCCGATGGGTAGTATTGCGTTACATCTTGCGTGTGACTTCTCTGGGCCTTGTGGCCTGATTCGGAACGGGACCTGCTTCAATTATTGGGGAACCGCCCATGACTCCGCTTTCTGAGAGCGTGAACTCGCGAAGCACAAGCACCATGTGGCGGCGCACCCGCCGGCGGGGCTTGGCGCTGCCATTGCGTCTGTTCCTCGAAGAATTGGAACCCCGCTGTGTGCTTTCTGGCGGAGTTGTGGCGAGTCTGACACCAGGGCTCACCCCCGAGCAATCGGCCGGCCAGTCGATCAACGCTTTTGGGCAAGATCTCTATTCCTTGCTCCAGAGCCAAGCGGGTGGCAGCGGCAACATGTTCTTTTCTCCGACCAGCATCGCCACCGCCTTGGCCATGGTTGACGCCGGAGCCGGGGGCGAAACGGCGAGCCAGATCGGCAGCGTCTTGCACGCCGCCAATCTCGATCCCAATGTGCTGGCGCAGGAATTCGGGAGCCTGCTAACCAGTCTCAACAGTGCCGGTCAGGGCCAATATGCGGTGGCGGTGGCCGACGCCCTCTGGGGCCAACAGGACTTTCCCTTCAACCAGGCGTTTCTGAACCTGCTCCAGGCAAATTACGGCGCCGGTCTCAAGCAGGTCGATTTCAAAGGCGATACCGAAGGCGCCCGGCAGACGATCAACGACTGGGTCGCGCAACAAACCGCCAACAAGATTCAGGACTTATTCCCGTCGGGCACGATTACGCCGGCTGAGCGGCTGGTGCTGACCAACGCGATCTACTTCAAAGGCGCTTGGGCGAACCCCTTTAACACGATCGACACCTCCAACGCCAATTTCACACTTTCCTCCGGGGACCAAGTATCCACCCCCACGATGCACCAAACGACGCAGTTTGGCTACATGGACAGCGACGGCTACCAGGTTCTGGAAATGCCTTACGCGGACGGCCGGATGGCCATGGACATTATGTTGCCGAGCGCGGACAGCGGGCTTCAGGGCCTGGATGTGAGCCAACTGCCGTCCGACCTGAGTGGCTGGTTGGGGGGCCTGAGCGCGTACGACGTGCAGGTTTCCCTGCCGAAGTTTGGCATGACGGATCAGTTCGATCTCTCCGACCAGTTGAAAGCGTTAGGGATGACCGATGCCTTCACCAAGCAAGCCGACTTCTCGGGTATCAGCCCGCTGCCGCTCAAAATTTCCGACGTGGTGCATAAGGCGTTTGTCGGCGTATCTGAAGACGGGACTGAGGCTGCGGCAGCAACCGGCATCGGTGTTTGTCGGGTAGCGTGTGTTACTTACCAACCCCCACTGCCGCAGGCCGTCTTCAATGCCGATCATCCGTTCCTGTTCGTAATCCGCGACACGCAGTCGGGCAGCGTCCTTTTCGAGGGGCAGGTGGCCGATCCGACGTCGGCCGCGGCCGATCCCTCCGCTCCCGCGATTCCGGTGATTCCTAGCAAGCCCGCTCCCGATCCCATTACGGTGCCCGTTTTGCCGCCGACCGTTCCGCCCACCGTGACAGCGCCGCCGACCGTGGTTCCTCCGGTGACAGCGCCGCCGACCGTCGTGCCTCCAGTGACAGCGCCGCCCGTTGCTAACCCGCCTGTCGGTTCGAGCCCGATCACATTAGCCCCACCCGTGACCGCCTACCCGACGGTCGTCCCTGTCATAGCCGCGAGTGCAAGCGACCCGAGCCAAGCACAGCGCATCGTCGCCGCGCCGAGTCATCCAGCGCCGATCGACTTGAGCGGTTCGACGGCTGACATCTTACTGGCTGAAGCCTCGGGCCGGGCGTCCTTGGACGTTTCTGTTGCCGTGCCGAGCGATTTGTCAGCTGGCGCGTCGGCCACGTTGAGTTCTCAAAAAGTTGCGCCGGTCTTCACGCTCAACCAGCCAGCTTTAACGGCCGAAATGCAAGGTCCAGCGCTGGTGACAGATACGTTGCAGGTTTTGTTGGATCCGCGCGACGAGAAAAAGGCACCATTCACAATCCTGTTCGGCACAGGATTTGGGCCTCCTAAATTATAATTGAGAGAAATCAAACAGGAATCGCCTCGTTGTGATTTGTTCTGGCAAAGCGCAATACCGTTAGTCTAAGGGCCGAAAACATGGCACCGCTTTTTCCAATCGACTTCATTAAGATTTTGTGAAATGAGATGGGTCGCTTTTGTCTTGGTCTGAGGTGGGGTTTCGGCTCGGGCGGCGGCACACCCGATCATTGTGGTATGCTATGAATGCCGGATCCAAGACATGGCCGTCTATCTGCTCCAATAGTTCAGGCGACAACCGCATCACGCCATAGTCGCACATCGCGTGGTGGTTCGGGCAGAGTACGACCATATTCTCCCGGACGTCAGGGCCGTCGTGAGGCCGGCCGAGTGGGCGGACGTGGTGTGCCTCAGCGTACTTTGTCCCGTCCGATAGTTCGATTGTGATGCCGCAAATCTGACAGCGATACTTATGGTCTGCCTTCAACAGCCTGGCTGCGGGAGTGTCTCGGAGGATACGGTAAGTGGTGGCTGTGACACGGCTTGGAGGTTCGAGGTCGATCGGCCTCGTTGGTTCGTCATCAGGCCCGCTCAGTTCAACCAACAGTGGGACACTAAAATACCGCTCGACATCCACGCTAAGATCGGAGTGCGAAACCCTCACAAGGTGGTCTTTCAGTGTGACGTTCCAGCGGACGCTGCCATTGACATGGGAATGCGTCAGCGTGTTTTCGGAGAGCAACTCAGACAGCTCCGATAACGGAATGACATGGTGGTCGCGCTCATTGTCGGAGCGCATCCGGTAGACGATTAGGTTTGACGCCCGGCCGTTGGCGGCTGCGACGTTCTCCAACTCGGCCAATTTGTCCGGGAAGACGGCGAACCAATCGACGTTCGCCCTGGTGACGTATTCTCCGAGTGATTCAAGCTGGTGGCGGTTATTGTGCGCGACGCTCATCCTCATTTACCTCAAATGAATTGCGTCCCTGGTGTTTTACCATTTGCAATTCAAATGTAAAAGCGTCCTTGTTGTTTTACCATTTATAATTCAAATACAAAAGGCCCTTCGCTCACGCTTCAGGCTCGGTAAGGAGTCTGAAATCCGTTACGGTTTCAAACCCGGCAGATTCGCTTTCGTCAGCCGCTCATTCAATGCCTTGACTTCCTTGTCCGAAAGTTCTTTCCAGCGCCCGACCAAATCATTCAGCGTCTTTTGGCGTTCCTGACAGGCCGTTGTCACCTGTGACGTTGGGGCGACGTCGGCGCGCTGTAGAACGCCTAGCAATCCCTGCATTTCGTCGGCAACCTGGGCCAGGGTGGGCTCGCGCGAGCTGGCCGCGGCGCGCGGGCCACGGCGACGCGGGCTGCCTTGCATTGCGGCTGTTTTCTCGTCGAGCTTGGTGAGGTCGGCGGTCAGTGCGGCGTCCTTGGTTTTTTGCAGGAGATCTTCGATTTGCGTGCGCAGGGAACGTAACTGGCTCAACGTCGCGCGGGCCTGTTTCGCGCCTTCATAACATTGCATCGACAGCTCAAATTGGCTTGTGAGCCCTTGGAGCGGCGTCTTCACGCGCGGGTCCATTTTCACGGTCAGCGGTTGATCGAAGGATTTATCTCCAACCGTCAGCCGCACGACATATTGGCCCGGCATGACCCAGGGCCCGAGCGGTTCGCTTGGGGTATTGTGGTAAATGGCCGTCATCGGAAAGCGCCGCGGCCCCTCGGGCGGGGTGTAATGCAAATCCCAGATGAAACGATGCCCGCCCGCCTCGTTCGAGAGGATCTGCGGCGGGCGAATCCAGTAGGTTGGTATATCGAGACTTTTGGCATCGACGATCTCCGGCTTGTCGGCGCTGGCAGTACTTGCGCACCTGCTTGCCCTTGGAGTCGAGGATTTCCAGAGTGACCGGGACCGGTGGCCGTCTCTTTGAGATAGTAATTGAGGATCGCGCCATCGGGCGGATTTTGACCGCCTGGCTCCTCCTGGGGCAAAGGCGTGTCGGTATTGAGATTCCAATGCACGCGATGGGCCGTTTGCGGCTTATAGAGGACGACGTCGGCCGCCGCCATTTTCGCATCGATTTGGCGAAGCGGGGTGATGTCATCGAGGATCCAGAACGAACGGCCATGGGTGCCGACGACGATGTCGTCATCGTGAACGACGAGATCGCGGATCGAGGTGGCCGGCATGTTGAGCCGCAAGGGGTGCCAGTCGTCGCCGTCATTGAAGGAGACGAAGACGGCCCGTTCCGTGCCGGCGAATAAGAGCCCCTTCCGCGCTCGGATCCTCGCGCACGACATTGATCGGAGCGTTGATCGGCAAACCACGGACGATCTCCTGCCAGGTCTTGCCGCCATCGTGGGTGCGGTAAATATGCGGCTTCATGTCGTCGAGGCGGATGCGGTTGACGGCGGCGTAGGCGGTCTGCGTGTCGAAATGGCCCGCGTCCATAAGCGAGACCTTGCTCCACGGCGACAGGTCGGGCGGCGTGACGTTGTCCCACTTTTTGCCGCCGTCGCGCGTCACATGAATCAGGCCATCGTCCGTGCCGGCCCAAATGACATTGACGTCCTTATGAGACGGAGCGACCGTGTAGATGACGCCGCGGCGCGGCTGATTCGCCATCTCGGGCGTGCGATAGATGCCAATGCTCTCCGGCACTTCCGGCTTCTCACGTGTCAGGTCGGGGCTGATGATGTCCCAATGATTGCCGCCGTCGCGGGTCTTGAACAATACGTTGCCGGCCAGGAACAGCGCTTTCGGATCGACAGTGGAAAACAACAGGGGCGCGGTGCGCAGGAAGCGATATTTACCGCTCCGCAGCGCCTCCGGCGCGACGTCGCGCGTTTGGCCCGTGGTCCTGTCGAAGCACGTTGCCTTGCCGCCATAGATCAAGTTCGGATTGAGCGGATCGGGAGCGACATAGCCATATTCCTCGACGCCGACCGGGTACCACTCGCGGAAGGTGATTTGGCCATGCGGCCCGCGACTGGAGGTGCCGACCGAGCCGCTTTCTTGTTGGCCGCCATAGACCCAATAGGGAAATTGATTGTCGGTGATGACATGATAAAACTGGGCCGTCGGCTGGTTGTACCACGAACTCCAGGTTTCGCCGCCATTGAGGGTGACGATCGCCCCCTGATCGCCGGCGAGGAGGATGATCTTGCGGGTTGTCGGGATTGATCCAGAATGTATGCGAATCGTCGCCGCCGGGTGCGCCTCGAAAGGCCGTGAAGGTCGCCCCGCCATCGGTCGAGCGATAGGCGGAGGTATTGGCGACATAGATGACCTCTTTATTCTTAGGATCGACTTTGACCTCGGCGAAGTCGGAGCCGCGGCCCCAGGTGCGTGCTTCGTTGCTGACGCGGACCCAGCTTTCGCCCGCATCGTCGGAGCGGAAGATGCCGCCGCGCTGCGGGGCATCGACCACGGCATAGATCCGATTCGGGATCGCTCGGCGCGATGCCGATGCCGATGCGGCCGAGCCGCTCGGCCGCGGTCGGCAGGCCCTTGGTCAATGGCTTCCAGGTCGTGCCGCCATCGGTCGATTTGAAGAGCCCGCTGTTCGCCCCCTGCCAGGCGCCATTTTCCCAGGGCCCTTGGCGCGCCTCCCAGACGACGGCGTAGATAGTCTTGGCATTCGTCGGATCGAAAGCCAGAGCGACCGCTCCGGTATTCTCGTCCTTTCCCAGCACCTTTTCCCAAGTCTTGCCGCCATCGGTGGTACGATAGACGCCGCGTTCCTTGTTCGGGCCATACGGATGACCCAGCACGGCGACAAAGACGCGATCGGGATCTTTCGGATCGATGATGACCGCCGAGATCTGCTGACCGTCGCGCAGCCCCATGTTTTTCCAGGTTTTGCCGCCGTCGGTCGATTTGTAAACGCCATCGCCGGTCGACAGATCAGGCCGCTGCAAGCCCTCGCCGCTGCCGACATAGATGATGTCCGGATTCGACTCCGACACAGCCAACGCGCCGACCGATCCGGTCGGTTGATCGTCGAAGATCGGCTTCCAGGTCCGGCCAGCATCGGTCGTCTTCCAAACCCCGCCGTTGTTGACGCCGACATAAAACTCGAAGGGCCGACTCGGTACGCCGGTGGCCCCTACCGTTCGCCCGCCACGAAACGGGCCAATCATGCGCCATTGTAGACCGGAATAAAGATTGGGCCGGATCGGGTCTTCAGCGGCATGAACCGACGTAGCGACGACGGCGAACAGAAGACATAGGAGAGACATCAAATATCGGATGGGGGACACGAGCACCTCCCGGAAACGGCAATTCCTTAGAAAGATAACGAGATTATGGCCCGGGCGTGACGACTCTACAAGTAGGAAGCTCCAAGGATTCCCGACTTAATCAAGCGCATCCGAGCCCGCCAGGCCCTGACATGAGCGTTGGTCCCTGGACGCTCCACCGCTCCCCTCTGCATCTTGCTTTCCCTTTCGTGTTATTCGTGTTATTCGTGGTTGGCCTTCTTACGCGCCAGCGCTATGAGATACTTTTCCTTTGAATTGTTTTGATTTGTAAACGCCGGTGTGTAGTATTGGCGTTGCGTCTTGTGTGTGACATCTCTGGGCCATGCGGCCTGAATCGGAACGGGACCTGCTTCACTTATTGGAACCGCCCATGATTTCGTCTTCTGAGAGCGTGAACCTCCGAAACACAAGCATTACGTCGCGGCGTACCTGCCGGAGGGGGTTGGCGCTGCCTTTGCGTCTGTTCCTCGAAGAATTGGAACCCCGCTGCGTGTTGTCGGACGGGGTTCTGCTGACGGCGGGAGTCGTGCCGGGCTCTCGACCGAGCAAGCGCCGCGGAACGTGGCCGTCGCTTCTGACGCGATCGGATCTCAAAAAGGAGACCCCATGATGATGCACACTGCGATCCCTGTCTGCCTTGCAGCGGCGACGGTCGGTTGCACGGCCGTCGACAACGACTTGCCAAAAGACGTCAGCGCAGCCTTTGAGAAGGCGACGGAAGTTACGCTATATTCGCTAGATCCCGGGCACGGCTACAAAGGAGACGACAATTTTCATGGTTGGAAAGTGCTCGGCAAGACGACGTTGAAAGACGATCAGCTAAAAAAAGTTTGGTCCGCTGTTGAGAAGGGTCGCAAGGCAAGCAACGGAATGGTGGCCGCCTGTTTCAACCCGCGCCACGGCCTGCGCGTCGTTCGAGACAAAGAAGTCTTCGACATTGTGATCTGCTTCGAGTGCCTGTCGGCTACCTGCTATTCTGGGGACAAACGGGTCGGCAGCTTTCTGACGACGAGCGCGCCGGGCAAGGTGCTCTCCGAGGTACTCACAGACGCCAAAGTGCCGCTACCAAAAGAACAGGAATAGGCGACGGGGTGGGTAGCGCTTGCGATCTAGTGAAGTGTCGTCGCACATCGAAAACGGGAATTTGAACGAAATCAATTGGGACCAAAATACAGATTCGGGATGGTTCGTCGTGAAACAAAGCACACTGTAGTTATCCTCGCCATCCGACTGTATTAGCAATGGCCATTAGCGCGTTCCTCGATCAAACGGATGATTTCCGCCTAAGGCCGGCTCATGGCTTGCGACCGAGGATAAGCAATTCCCGTGCGCAACAGAGAGATGCGGTAGCCCCAGGAAACTAGCGCGGCGAGTTCCTCGCGCTCGGCGAGCGTCAGCAGGCCGCTGAACCAAGTCCACGAACCGAGAACGCCTAACGTCGTCAAGGGGCAAACCCTTAGAAAAGCATGCCGCTCTCTCGGATCACCAACGCCTGATAAGGCACCATGGGGTCGCTCCCCTGATATGCGAGTATGGCGACAAGGTGATCAAACCAATGAGAGAGGTAAGCTCGTGGCCCGAGTAAGATGCTAACAATATCTCTTATGAAGCCATAACGTATATCGGCGCACTGCGTCCGTAGATTCCGGGTCGTCTCATTGGGATATAGCACTGTTTTCCGTCTCGGCTATCGATAGACCACGCTTAAATCCCGACTCCACGTCTCCACTCTACTTTGCTTTCTCATTTGACGGCAGCAGCGATACGAAAGCCGAGATAACAGACGGAAACCGGTCCAGGACCGAAAGCCTTTCGCTTCGAAGATCGACAATAGTCCGCTTCGTCAATCCAGCTTCCACCACGTGCCATGCGTAATGAAAAACGATCGGCTACAGTCTCATCTCCGCCTTCTGGATCGGTGACGGCTTCTTTGGAGTACGGGCCATATAAGTCAGAACACCATTGCCACACATTCCCGTGCATATCCAACAAACCAAATGCGTTTTCCCGAAATTTGCCGACTGGTGAAGAAAAAGCATAACCATCGTCACCCTTGATTCCTCTTGTGGTCTTAGCTAACTTTCGGAGCGAGGCATCTGCCACGTTTCCATTCTTTACCAAGTCCTCGTCGTCATTCCCAAAATTGAACCGCGTCCGGCTTTCAGCGCGACAGGCATACTCCCACTGCGCCTCGGTGGGCAATCGATACACTCTACCATCCTTACAACTTAGCCACTTGCAGAATGCCACCGTGTCGTTCCATGTCACATTCACTACTGGATGCTCGTCCGTTTGCGGAAATCCAGGATTCCGCCAGCTGTGCTTCTTGTTCTCAGCAGTCGATTTATTACCTTCATCCCAGCCAACGATGATGGAATCGATCGCGCCATTTTCGGCTTCCGTTTGATAACTGGAACTCTTCACAAAACTCGCAAACTGGCCGCGCGTCACCGTGGTGACTCCGAGATAGTAATCCGTGCTAAGTGTTACCTGATGCTCAATTCCATCTCGAGTTCGGCCCACCTCATCTCGAGGTGAGCCCATCGTAAACGCCTTACCCTTAGCCTTAACTAGCACAAGTTTTAACGAGGGTAATGTCCTTGATTCAATGATGGTGCGATTTTTTTCCTCCGGCGGTATGCGTGCGCACATCGACCTTTTGTCAGTAGTTACTCAGCTCTTTGGCCTGCTCGCCGCCTAAGGGGCCGCGAACCAGCACCACACGTTGGCGCAGCAGCTGATACGCGTCGAGCTCGACGTTGGGTTGATCCGTAGGTTTGCGCGAGCCGAATAACCACATGGCGACCGTTACTCCAACAGCTATACCAATGATCGCGACCAGAAAATTCCGCATCCCGCCTCTGCGTGTTCGCCGAACGACCCCGCTGCTTTTTCGCCGTCGGATGCAACCGCTGATTCGGCTTCGGCATCCGTGAGGCGCACAAAGAGGGCGCAGCTCGATTTGCCCTGATGATTGCCGCAGCCTAACAACTCCATCATGGCAATCGTTCCTCAACAAGCTCCTGCTGGCTGCAATTTTCCGTCCTCAACCGTAGAAGCATCAAGCGGCTTCCTCTTTTTCTCCCAATTGCGCCCGCTCAAGTCCTTCATTCTATTTGCTGGGGATCCGACCTTGGGAGGAGGATGGGGAGCCTCACAACCATGACTGTCCGCCGCTCGTCAAAACCCCGTACCGCATGGCGAGGGGCCGGACGACTCCGATCCAGACCTGATCGACCTCCTGCTTTAGGTCCACCAGAGGTTCCCCTAATTGGGGGTAGAGGCAAAGCCGCCGGTGAAACTCATTCAACGCGACGACAGACGCTTCGCCGTCGCCGCGCGTCCGGGCCAGATCAGCCAAAGCCAGCAAGCGCTGCCGCACTCGTTCCGTGTACGACACGCGATACCGCAAGGGTCGGAGGGAGAGGTACTCACTTGCCCGTTGCTCTTGTCTCGACCTCAGAGATAAAGTCCTCTAGCGACACGCCGCCAGTCGACTCGATCTCGCGGATCTCTGCCACGAATTCTTGCTCATCGAATGTTGGCCGTGCCCACTCGAGGAGGTCCAGCGAAATTTGTTCGCGGGTGAAAGGCTCGGACTGGTTCGAGGGATTAGGTTTCATCGGTGGCTCCTCCAGCAAGTCTATCGTTATCGCTTCTATCGTTATCGCTGCAATTACACCGCGCCGCAACGACATTCGGACCACCAATAGACCTCCCCGCACCTGCAGATCCGTGTAACGATCCTGTGAACACTCCCGCCGGAGCGCCTAACTCTATCGTGAGATGATCCCAGGCGAATTCGGTCGAGGGGGTTATGTATCACGCCCAGGACCTGTAAAAATGAACACGTTATTGCCCAACTCGCGCCGTGCCTTACACTAAAGCGAGAGCGCTTCCCGACATAATCGATAAGACTTGATAATCCGACAGGGATTCTCGGGCGAATGGGCGTCTCACCCCTGGCACACTTGAACATCTTTTGACACAATAGGATGATGGACCGTGTCCTGACGCTGTCTTTTTGCCCGGCGGTTCCGTTCCGTGAGGTAAGCCTATCGTGGCCAAGTTATCCCTAAATCATGAAGCCAAGCCAGCTGAAGCCCTGGCTTCGCCACTCTCGAGCTCGCTCAACTTATTTCAAGTGGCGTGGAAGCACAAGAGCCTCATAATTTTATGCCTGATCTTGGGCACCTTTATGGCGGTTCTCGACTACTCCCAGCGCATTGTCATTTACCAGTCTTCCGCCCAGGTTCTCATTACGCGCAAGAGAACCGAAGCAATTCCTATCGCTGGTAGCATGGATCGGGGAAGCAGTTCGGCCAACGACGATTATAGTTCCTACCAAAAGGACATTATAAGCAGCCAGAAAATCATCTCTCTTGCCGTCAGCAAGTTCGAATTGGCTAATTTGGCCTCTTTCCAAGGCCGAGGGGATCCCACAGGCGCTGTTATGGGTAGTCTGCAGGTTTCCGCGCCTCCTTCAAACTCATCCAACAACGGTAGCACAATTTTGACTATAAGCTGCCGAAGCACGGTTAGTACGGACTGTCCGCTGATCATTAACGCAGTCGTAAAGACCTATGAAGCTTTCCTCGAAGACAGATACCAGTCGGGCCATCAAAAAATCGTCGATAAGATCAATGAAACCATGACGATCTTGAGCAAGATCATCAAGCAGCTTCGTGAAGACCGCAAGAAACTCCGGGATGGGGACAAGTCCTTTCCGATTCGGTTGGTCAACGGCAACTTACCCGAACAGGAGCGACTCGCGACAATTGATGCCCGCATTTCGAAGTTGACCCTGGAAAATAATCAGCTACTAAGCCAGATCAAAGAGATTCAAACGGCCATAGCAGAGAAAAGGGATCCGTCATCTCTGTTAACGTTGCCGCGAGCCGTGGACGATGTCGCAAAGCAAACACCAAACGCCAAGTCAACCGCGGATCTCGAAGGCCTGCTCTTTCCACTGGTCCTAACTGAAGCCGAGTTGGCTAAAACGGTTGCGGACAATCATCCGGATCTTAAGTTGATACGCACGAAAATGGCCTTGATACGCGAGCGCATCGCTGAACTAGCGAAAATGGATCCTGAGCCTAAACCGGTCAGCAGAACCAAAGCTGGTGTCACGCCAGAAGCTTACATTGAAAGCAGTCGGCGCAAATAGCAAGCAATGAAACGGAGCTCAAATCACTAAAAACACTCCACGCGGCGGAATTAAAGCAGCTTCAGGCTTCAATGGCTTTTTATGAGGAGGAAGATGACCTAAAGAGGGCGCTGACTCGGGCGGAGCAAGACCACGACAGCCTACAACAAGCTCTGAAGCAAATGCTTCTTCTTTACAAAGACATCGATGGTTACCGGGTCGACACGCTCAATCCAGCAGGCCCTGGCGGAAGAATTGAGCCTCGCTTTGCCAGTGTGATTCCAACCATCCTGATGGGATTATTGTGCGGCGTCGGTCTGTCCTACCTCGCCGAGATGAGTGACAAAAGTTTCCATTCGCCAGCCGAGATCCGGCGCCGCCTCGGGCTGCCAATTCTTGGTCATATTGCCGCCTTCAATCCAGATGCGGCTACGTCTCCCGACTTTCCGAACTTGGATGCGTCTCTCTGCGTTGGTCATCGCACCAAGTCTATGGAGTCCGAAGCATTTCGCGGTCTGCGAACAAGTGTCGCATTCAGCACACGCGGCACCTCTCAGAAAATCATTCAGGTAACGAGTCCGGTGACAGGTGACGGCAAATCGACGCTGGCTGCTAATCTCGCTCTTTCTCTTGCACAGTCAGGGAAATCGGTCCTTCTGATTGATGCTGACTGTCGCCGTCCACGCCAGCATAAGCTCTTCAAGGTGAACGCGCGGCAGGGCATTGCAACCGTGTTGCAAGGCGAGTGCGAGCCAGACGACGCGATTCAGCCGACAGGAGCTTATGGCCTTGCTATAATGCCTTGCGGACCGCGACCAGAAAACCCGGGCGAGCTTCTTACCTTGCCCCGATTTTCTGATTTGCTCGAAGTGCTTCGCCCACGCTACGACTATATCATCGTCGATACGCCACCCCTGCTGGCTGTCTCGGATCCATCCGTGGTGGCATCTCGCGTCGATGGCGTGCTTTTGGTGGTCCGCTTAACCAAAAACGCACGCCCAGCGGCCGAGCGAGCAACGGAAATGCTCCATTCCATCGATGCCAACGTCCTCGGCATCGCCGTGAACGGCATTGGCTCCCGGGGTGCCAAAGGTACGGATGGTGGTTCCTATGGCTATGGCTATTACGGGAACTATGGCTACGGCTATTATGGCAGCGGCTATTCTTATCAGTATGCCTATCCTTACCAAGCTAGCTACACTGCGGACACTGAAAGTGACGCCGAGAACAAATCCGTCGACAACCATGTTTTATTAAACAGCAGTGGCTCTACAACCGATACTAATGGACACCTGTCTGAAGGTGTTCGTCGTCGGACTCGTGAAAAGCCAGGCATTTTTCGTTGGTTAATGGGACTTTGGAAATAATCTTTTCGCTTAACAAGTCTGTTGCGCGAAGGGCCAGCGCCCTTCGCGTCTCTTCTTCGTAATCGCAAACCTCTGCAGAGACTGGAGTAATTCCAGTCGCCTCAATCGCCCAGCTCTCCCGTCTTGCTGCCCCTACGTCTCAAATCTCGAAATCGCTATTATCGCCCCATTGAGTTTGTCGATCATTCTCGGTATGAGGGCCAGCCTCGGTTGTAAGAATGGATAGGTCTGAGGGCAGCGACCATGAGCACGATGCCGTCGATTTCGCAAAAGCCTGGTCGCCGACCCGGGACGACTCTGGCAGCCTTTCTGATCGGCTTGCCCCTAGCGGCAGCCATTCTGGGCGGGATTCATAGCACTTTTCCTGACGATTCGATTGTAATTCGATACATTCATCACCCCGTTGAGAATGTCGCGGTTGTTTTGTTCTGCTGTGCCATAGGCACACTCGCGGCAAAATTCTGGCAAGCTCTTTTCGAGCATAGCGCCCTCCGGAGAACTCCCCTTCCGCCATGGGACGGCAAACCTGTGTCTACTAGTCAGGCGCCAGCCCTTTTGACGGGTACGCTTCGACTTCCTCGCTTCCTCCAATCGACCTACCTCGTGTTGCGGGTGCGGGCAGTGCTTGATTTTCTGCGGCAGCGCGGCAACGTATCCGAGCTCGACGATCAAATTCGGACTCTTTCCGACAACGACGCGATTGCTCTAGATAATAGCTATTCGTTGACGCGATTTATCACTTGGGCAATTCCTATTCTTGGTTTCCTAGGAACAGTCCTTGGAATCACTGGCGCCATCTCGGGTATAACTCCAGAGAAACTCGAGAAGGATCTATCAAGCGTCACCGACGGCTTGGCGCTATCGTTCGACGCCACTGCTCTGGCCCTCGGCCTGACGATGATAACAATGTTCTGCACATTCCTCGTCGAGCGCGTCGAACAAGGCATCCTGGACGATGTCGATCGGTACGTGGACACGAATCTTGCCCATCGCTTTGAGCGCGCTCCGGAAGCGGCAATGAATTCGAACGCTCTCGAACAGCACACAAAAGCGATTCTCAATAGCGTTGAAATTCTGGTTCAACGCCAAGCGAACATTTGGGCCCAGGCACTTGCCGGAGCGGAGCAGCGCGCAGCCGAACGCCTGGCGTCGGCCCTTGAAACAGCCTTGGACCGTACCATGAAGACACATGCCGATCGCCTGGCCGACATGGAGAAACGGGCCGCCTCGCAGAACATGGAATGGTTCGAGAAAGTTGCGACCCTGGCCACGACTCTCCGTGAAACGGCGCGCGAACAGCATGCCGTTCTCCTGAAGGTCGGTGAAGGGGTCAGCGCTCAGGCCGCCGCCTTGGCACAGTTGCAGCATCAGGAAAAACACTTGATTCACATGCAAGCGACTCTGCAGCAAAATCTGGCGACATTGGCTGGAACGGGTGCATTTGAGCAGACTTTGCACACGCTCAATGCCGCAATTCACCTACTGACATCGCGCGTTGCGCCGACTATGGCGCCAGCACAGGTTCTTAGTATGCCGAACCGAGTATCGGCGGCTGTAGTCGCTCCTCCCGCTGGGAAAGCCGCATGAGACGCCGAAGCAAAAAACTGGAGGTCTCGACCTTTCCTTTCCTAGCCGTGCTCCTCTGCGCGATGGGATCGTTGATCCTCGTGCTATTGATCACGGACCGGAAGGCCAAGCTGGCGGCACGCTATAAGGCCGCCGAGGCTTTGGCCAAGGGCCGCGCCGAAGCCGAGCGCACTGCGATGGAGCACAAGGCCCTACGTGAGGCCGCACGCACGGCGGAGCGTGACCGCCTGGCCCACGAGGCCGAGGCTAAATATCAGGAGGCGAAGCAAGACCTTCATGCCCGACTGGCGGCCCAGGACCAGGAGATTCACGCACGCCTGCTAAGCCTTAAGCAAGACGCGCTCCACGCCTCCGAAAAAAAAGAACAGGAAAAAGCCCGCTTGCTCGATCTTCGCCGGCAATGGGACCTAACTCAAAAGAAACTAAAGGCCGAGGAAGACGCCCTCGCCGGAGCGCGGTCGCAGGAAAAGGATGGCGAAAAACAATCAGAGTCCACCAAGGCACAGTTAGCCAGGTGGAATGCTGAACTTGATGAGCTGGCGCACACATTGAAAGACCTGAACGAGAGCCGCAAGCTCGATGGCCACACCTATTCTGTAGTGCCCTATCGCGGCAAACTTGGTGACGATCGACATCCGCTCTATCTCGAATGTTCAGCCAGCGGCGTCGTGCTCCATCCCGAAAAGCAGATGATCTCGATCGCGGCCCCGCCGTCGCAGCTTCGGGCGGAGGTGGAGAAGCGGATCTTCCGCCAGCGCGAACAGCTGGCGAAAGGCGGCGAACGAATCGATCGCGCGCCATATCTCCTCCTACTTGTGCGACCCAACGGCGTCGAGTGTTATCACGTCGTTCAGCACGCACTCGAGAGCCTAAACGTCGATTTTGGCTATGAATTCATCGATCCGGATTGGGTTCTCGACTTTCCCAATGATGATAAAACCCCGGCCGCTCAACCGTGGATGGCCACGCCCGGCTCCGACCCTGGCAAGCTGGTGGCGACGCCAGCGCGTGCGAGTGGAACTGGAGGTATGCCTCAAGGACTCGCCGGAACTGGAAAAGTTGGAGGCGGAACTGATACTGCCGACGGAAATGGGCTTGGATTACCGCAGGGCCGAGCTGACGGCGGCGGTTCACTTGGTGGCGGTGGCCGCTCCGGAAAGGAACAGGTCGCTATCGGAACTGGAATCGGATCTGGAGGTGCAACGACTGGCGGCCTCGGCCCGAACGCAGGTCCAATCGGTAGTACGACCGGCGCAGGAGGCGGCACGACGGGAGCCACAGGTCGAATCAGCGGCCCGTTCGCAAACGGTAACGCGCCTGGCGCCTCTGGTACAAGTGGCCCCGTCGGAAATGGCATGCCAACTGGTGGCTCGGCGACAGGCGGTCTCGACCCGCACGGTGGGCCGCTCGGCAACGGAACAACGTTAGGAGCCACGGCTACCGGAAATTATGGCGCCCAAGGCATTTCGAACGGAGGAACTGCGCCAGGCAATCAAGGCAGCAGTACACCGGGCGACAAGCCGTCCACGCTCGGCCCTTCCGGATTGAACGCAAATACAACTTCTCAGGGTTCTGAACCGGGAGCGCGCAGCGCGTCAGGTTCTCAGTCAAGCGGAAACGCCCCTCCAAATCCGAATGGTTCGCCAGAGATCGCAATTCCCGCACTTGCAAATCCGGCTGCGGGTAGCGGTGGTCCAAAAGGGGGCTCTGGGTCGCAGGAGAATTCAGGATCCAGCACCGGTGGTGACGCCAGCAACTATGGAAATGCGACAAATAACGGAAGCACCGCTAACGCTGGACCAACTCCGAACAATCAATCAACTTTGACGATGCCGCGCTTGCCGGGGGAGACGACCAGCGCGAGAAGCACGACGCCGCCCAATCCGCTGAATAAGGGCGACGGGACGCCGGCCACCGGTTCCGCCAACGGCGCGAAGTCGCCAATACCGACCGGCAGTGGAGGAGGTGACGGCGAGCCTGTAGACCCAAACAAAGCGAAAGATATCGCCAGTCGTTTTACACCGCCATCGCTAGTTGCCCAGCCGAAACGGCAGGCACCATTGAAACCACTCAAACTCAATGGCGACCGCGATTGGATCATCTATGTTGAGTGTCGCCCAGATTCCGTAGTGCTTTATCCGTCGCGCAAAGAAATACCGCTCAAGGACCTCACGACCGCGACCACCAACCCATTGCTCGTCCAAATTCAGCAGATGATTACACGTCGGCAGGCGACGCTGCGGCCCGAGGAACCGCCCTATCGTCCGCAGGTACGTTTCTTGGTGCGGCCCGATAGTTTGCGTGCGTTTCACTCGTCCTATCCGGCCCTGGAAGCGCTACCTGTACCCAAGACAAGACGAAATCTTGACCCCGAGGAAGACGCCGCGACCGTCGCGGCTGGGAACTGAAATTTGGGACTGCTGACATGATGCGACGCCGTCGCCGACCCAAGCGTGAGATTGCTTTTAGCTTCGACTCGTTCCTCGACGTCGTGGCCAATGTCGTCGGCATCATCCTGCGTTTGATCCTCGTCGCTTGGGTCGGCGCTCGCGCCTATCATGGCCAGCCGGTCATGGCTCCCCCTCCCGCCATCGTCGAGGAATATGAGGAACCACTTGTCGCTCCGTCAACACCAGAACCGACGGATCCCTTGGCCGCCGAGATCCAACGCAAACGCCGAGAATTGGCTGAAGCCGAAGCCGCCCTTGTCGCTCACCTGCGCGAGCAAGAACAGATGAGCCACGAGAGCGTCAAAGTCGCCGGCGACCTGAAGGCCGTCACGGAACGGGAAGAGGTCCTCATCAAACAGCGCCGTGAGATTGAGAATGCAGCAACGAACAAACTCAAGATCGCCAAGACGGCCACACTTTCCATGGCGGATCTATCGGAACGGTCACGGAAGTTGACGGCTGAAATCGAGACGCTACGCAAGCTGCCCGTGCAAAAACAGATCTTGCGCTATCGCACGCCGGTGAGCCAACCAGTGACCCAAGAATTGATCTGCGAATGCCTCCAGGGACGAGTCACAGTCATCGATCGGGCCGGCCTGGAGGAACAAGCGGCGCGTGATGTCCGCGCGCGCATTGACGAACTTCGTAACAGCTTTGAGATCCGGGGCGTGACCACGCCTTCCGGAGCGTTCCGATTGCGTTTCGTCGTGGAGCGAAGCAAAGAATTGTTAGAGGGCAAAGGTCCCGCCGCGACACCCTTGGCCGGCAGTAAATTCTCCGCCCGTATGACCCAGGGGATGTTCGAGCCTGTCCAAGCCGAGCGCGGCGATAGCATCGACATCGCCCTGAAGGACGGCTCAGCCTTCCGCCGCGTCATCGACAGCCTCGACCCGCAACAGACAGCCGTCACTTTTTGCGTCTATCCAGATAGCTTCGCGCTCTATCGCAAACTACGTGACTATCTGCACGATCATGACATCGTGGTCGCAGGCCGACCGATCCCTGAGGGCGTGACCATCGGTATTTCCGTTTACGGATCGCAATCCCGCGGGCAGTGAAAAAAGGATTAAGTCTGGATAGCATTTGGATGCGGAGTAAGAACCACTTCAAACCAACGCATTGAGTCGATTCTCGTCAATGCCATGTCCCAACCTTGTTTAGAGAGAACGTAATCCCGTTTGCAAGCGCCGTGTCAAAACTCCCCTGCGACTGGATGATATTGACATAACCAAAGCCGGTCTCGGCCTCGATGATGCTGGCCGCCGCAAGGCTGCCTCCGGCGCCCTGAGCCGAATAGGTATTGGAGCCGGAACCGTCGTAAAGGCTGGCGGTGTCGGTTGCCGATCCTGTCGCCGAAACGGTTTTGAAGCCGACGGCTTCGTTCAGGTAACCAGGGCCATACATGTAACTGTAGGCGGTATTAGCCGTAAACACATTGCCACTGGAAGCGCCGAAAAAATAAGCCGAATCATTGGCGCCGGCTGCCGCCGTGGCAAATACCGACTTGAACCCCACTGCCTGATTGAAATAGCCTGAGCCCTTGAGATTGCTCGATCCTGCGCTGCCGACGAACGTGTTGGTGCCGCCGTTATCGAATAGATAGGCCGCGTCATTGCTTGAGCCAGCGGTAGCAAAGGCGTTCACCGCGGTGAAGCCGATCACTTGATTGAAATATCCAGTCCCTTGCATATAGGAATGCGTCGGCGTGCCGACGAATACGTTGTTGCCGCCGCCGTCGTAAAGATACGCCGTATCATTTGTACTCGTCGCAGCGTAGGCATTTGCCGTCGAGAATCCCACTTCTTGATCGTAGAATTTTGCTCCCGAGAAAAACCCGTAAGCGGGTGTGGCCACGAAAGTATTTTTGCCGGCAGCGTCGTAGAGATACGCGACGTCGCCAGCCTTTCCAAATGCCTGCACCGTCTCGACGCTCACCAGGCTAACAGCGTAGCCTGAGCCTGTGAGAGATCCTCCCGTTGGGTTCAAGGCGAGTGTATTTGTGCCCGTACTCGATCCATAAATATAGGCCGTATCGTTACCGGCCCCAGCTTGGAAAACTACCGACTTGATTGCCGCCACATCCGCGGCCAAATTAACGCTATTGAGCGTCATGTTGAAGCGATCGGAAGTCGGAACGACTGAGAACACATCATTGCCGCTCGTTCCCGTGATGGTCAGTATGGTTCCGGCCCGAGTAACATTGGGATCACTCTTAATAGTAATTGTGAACGTTTGCTCGTCGTATTGATTGGTCTCGTCCGTAGCGCGGACGCGAATGGTATAAGAGGGTTGCACACTAAAATCAAAGGCATCGTTGGTGAGAAGCTGGTTTCCAGCGATCGAGAACGAGCCGTTGCCGGCCGACCCAGTACCGGAAACGAGCGCGTAGGTAAACGTATGTCCGGTTCCTGGTTCCGTGGCATTCAAAGTTCCGACGACGGTTCCCGGCGGGCGAAAAGCAAGGACAGACGTGTTGCTCAACGTAAAGCTGCTGAAAACGGAAATGTTAAACGGATTCGTTGTCGCCGGCTGAAAGCCGCCGCCCGTGGCCTGAATCGTGTAGCCAAAACCAAGGTTATTAAGGCTCAATCCAGAAAATGTAGCGACGCCGTTGACGGCCTTGACGCTGAGGGTACCGCTGAGCGTGCCGCTACCGGGATTGCTCGCAAGTGCGAGCGTCACGTTACCCGCGAAGGATGTCGCCACATCTCCAAGTGAATCTGTAGCGGCAACGGTCAGACCGAATGGCTTCCCTGGTGCCGTGTTACCTAGAGGTTGGGTCAGCACGAGAAGCTGCGTCGGGTTGACGATCTGTGTAAGAACAACATCATCACCACCATTGGCTCGATACGAGATCTTGAAGGATGTTCCATCTGGGGCGTTGATAACAGACCCATCGGGTATGCCGGCAAACGTTCCGATGATGCCTCCAGTACTATGAACGATCGTAAACGAGCTCGACCCCGTCGCCGCCGTTGTGTGCGTAAGCTGTAGGCCGGCGCGATTGAGATTTAAGGAGCCGGTTACATTGACTTGTGTATAAGAACCCGCGAATACGCCGTCGCCGGGAATTTGGCCGTTAAGGGAAATGCCGAGTGCCGTGGCGCTAGACAGAGATGCGGACGCGGCGGTAATGCCGAGCAGTGTCGCCGTGCCGCTCGTATTATTTGTCTTGTCGGAGCTATTCTTGATGTCCGCGAGGAAACTGCCAGAGCCGGTATTGAGCGTCACGCCTGAAACCATAGTGATAGCCGCCGGCCCGGGATCGCGTTGACTATCTATGACACCGTCGGCCTGGATGTCGTTAGCAACCAACTTAAGATTGCCGCCTGCTGTGTTGACGTTGGCGTTAAGAAAGATGGACCGTCCCGCGGCGAGAGTCAGGCTGCCCGCGGAAGCGTTAGGAGTGGTGACTATCGGGCTGTTGACCGTGATGTCATCGTCGGCCTGGAGAATGACGTTGGTGCCAAGGTTAAGCGCTTGCGTGAGAAACGCCGGCGTGATGGTGATTGTTTGGCCATCAGCCAGCGAGTAGGTTAGCTGATTCGGGTTCGTCAAGCCGATCAACACTTGTCCGGTCATATCATTAAAGACTGCGATAAACGAACCAGGCGCGTGCCCGGGTTGGACGATGTTTAGAGTATCGCCAGCATGACTGGATATCAGGCTGTTTTGAGCGTCGATCGAATTCTGCCCATCAATTGTTAGACCGGTCGTGCCATTCACCCAGGTCGCCGCCCCACTCTCCTTCATCCATAGGCCGCTGTTAACTACATAATTCCCATCGGCAAGCGCGACGATACCATTGCCGCCGTTATTGGTCGCGCCCACCTGATCTGGGCTCGTGCCTCCGATCAGGCTGTTGAGTCCCGAAACCGTCCCAATCGTACCTGTAGTTCCATTTCCCCAGGATTCGGCCCCAATCAACCCATTCCAACTCGGGCTGCCGACGACATAGTTGCCATTCGTCAACGCGGTAAGGAAAAAGCCGACTTGATCGTTCGCATGACTGCCGACAAGACTGTTGCTTGCCGCCACGACGCCTGTGGACCCGTTTTTGCCATTACCCCAACTGACGGCGCCGCTGCCAACATTCCAAAGATAACTACCTGCGATGTAATTCCCGTTCGTCAGTGCGACGACATTTTTGCCAAAGTCATCGCCCGGGCTCTTGCCTCCATCTGGGCTGGTATTGCTGCCCACAAGACTGTTGGTCGCCGAGACGACGCCGACTGTTGCATAGGTGCCGTTGCCCCAGGTCACGGCTCCTTTGCGATCGCTCCAGAAGGGACTGGCGACGACATAATTGCCATTGGTCAGCGGCACAACGCCGCCGCTAGCTATTTGATCGCCGAGGTTAACGCCGCTGCTGGCGGGAGTCGAACCGACCTGACTATTCGCAGCCGATACGATGCCGGTAGTTCCCGTTGCGCCGTTGCCCAATGTTACGGCGCCTTCATCGTTATTCCATTTCGAGCTGATGGCGACGTAATTGCCATTGGTCAGTCCGACAACGGCGGTCCCAACATTGTCCGCGCGAGCCGACCCGATCAAGCTATTGGCCGCGGAAACAACGCCGCTAGTCCCGGACGTACCGTTCCCCCAAGTGACCGCACCGGAAACGTAGGCCGTGCCACCGATCACCTGCGTCCATGACGGGCTGGCCACGACGTAGTTGCCGTTTGCGAGAGCAGTGATGCCGCGGCTCCCTAATTCGCTGGCAGTACCAGTAACGGCTACCAGGCTGTTGGAGGCGCTAACACTTCCGGATAAGGGATTGACGCCATTCTCCCAGGTCACGGCACCGGCTTCATTATTCCAGAATGGGCTACTGATCACATAATTGAAATTCGCGAGCACGGTAACGCCGCCCGCACCGATCTGATCGCCTGCGCTGCCGACGAGGCTATTACTCGTGGTTATGAATCCACTGATGCCGGAAGATCCATTGGCCCAGGTGACTGCTCCAGTGTAATTGTGAAATTGAGAACTCACGATGACATAATTGCCGTTTGGTAAAGCCGTGACGCCACCAAGTCCAACAGCGTCGCTCACAACCGAGCCGACAAGACTGTTGGCCGAAGAGACCGGCCCCGTGATGCCAGCCGAGCCATTGCCCCAGGTCACCGCGCCGTCGCCAAAGTTCCACTTGGGGCTGGCAACTACGTAACAGCCGTTTGCGAGTGCTGTAATATATTGTCCCACCGTGTCATTGTTGGCGGGCGTGAATCCATTGGTTCCGACCAAACTATTCGAGGCACTGACAGGACCCTTCACGCCGACTGTGCCATCGCCCCAGGTCGCAGCGCCCCTGGCTCCATTCCAGGACGGGCTGCCGACGACATAGTTACCGTTAACAAGTGGGGTGAGCGAGCTTCCCACGGCGTCGCCACTGAGTGAACCAACGAGACTATTGCTCGCGGAAATGACACCGCTGAGGCCCACCATACCGTCGATCCACGTGGCGGCCCCCATGCCTCCAGATCCCATGCCGCCGTTCCAGTAGGGGCTGCCTACGACAAAATTATTATTCGTTAGCGGAACGATACTCTGGCCGACCTCGTCGCCGGTTTGCAGCGAACCACCGGTGCTGCCTGTCACAGCACTTAACAACGCGCCGGTGGTGCCATTGAAGAGATAAACAGCACCCATGTAATTGTTTGCATACCAATCCATCACGATGACGTTGCCGTTGCTCAACGACGTCACCTGGGTACCAAACGATGAATCCCCACTGGGATTGGCGAGGGAATACTGCGGAAACACGCCCGTCGGAGCGGCGCTGATTATCAGATACTGCGGATCCAGCAGCAGCGAACCGCCCTTGCCAGCATCCGCAGCCCCCTGGTAGGTGAGCTGACCATGCGACGAGACCTCAATGGTGCCGCTGGCATTTGAGCCAACTCCTGATGTAATAATTCGGCCGCTAAAATCGGTGCTCCGCTCGGAGAGAACCTGAACGTGGCCACCTTTGCCGCCGGTTCCCATAGCATCGATCGAATCGGCAATGAGTAGGATGTCCTGGCCGTGGATTTGAATCGTGCCGCCGGCGGCACCAGCCGCGGACATTGTCCCGCTGCTAAAAACTCGGCCGGCCGCGCCGCCGTCAATTACAACTTGGCCGCCGTGGCCGCCCACCGCCGACGCTGATGTAATAGATGTCGCTGTGTCGATGTACGACGTGGCAACTCCGATGTGAATCGAACCACCAGGCGCGTCGATCGCACCTGCATTCAAAAAGTACGAACTGGATACAGAAATTGATTTGGATTGTATCTGGCCAGTATTTACAAAATAGTTTGCCGTCGCTTGGATCAAGGACGCGCTCAGCGTTGCACCGTTTTCGACGTCAAGAAGACCTTGGCTCGCCACCGCGAGCGTGCCGGCGCTGAGTTCGCCGGTCACGGTCACAGACGCGGCGTTGATCGCCAGCCGACCCGCGACCGAAATGTTGCCAACGAAGTTTATGCTACCAGCCGCGTCTATCTCCTTTAGGTTTGACGCATCGGCCCTGCCAACAGTGTAGGTTAGCCCTTCAATGATTACTTCAACATTGGAGGCGAATTCGATCTGCGCGGACCGAGCCGAAACGGCCAACACGCCCGAGGCTGGGTCGAATGTAAACACTGATTGAGCCACAGTTGCGGGTGTTAAGCGCTCCTCAAGCCACTCCAAGCGAGGTCGGCGAAAAGCGGAGAACGGAGCGCGCCGATGGCGTCTTACGTGCAAAGGCGATGACATGCAAACCCCAATAACCTCAATTAATGCCACGTCCCAGACTTTGTGAGCGTGTATGTGATCGATTTTACGACGGCCGTATCGTAGGAGCCTTCCGATTGAACGATATTGACGAAGCCAAAAGAATTCGCGCTATAACTAATGCCGCTGACGGTGATGTAGCCAGAGCTGCCTTGACCCGTAAAGGTATTTGTGCCCTTGCCATCATAGAGAGTGGCGGTGTCGGTCGCCGTCCCCGTCGCCGAGACATTTTTGAAGCCGATCGCCTCGTTTAGGTAGCCGGTGCCATACATATAGCTAAAGGTCGATGACCCGTTGAAGACATTGCCGCTGGCAGCGCCGAACAGATACGCCGTA
Organism: uncultured Planctomycetaceae bacterium; assembly: GCA_963790585.1. Classification (GTDB taxonomy): domain Bacteria; phylum Planctomycetota; class Planctomycetia; order Gemmatales; family Gemmataceae; genus CAWBOY01. Next base: position 477,760 of record CAWBOY010000006.1, on the reverse strand, counting down.
TCGTTGGCTCCCGATGCCCCGGTCACGGTCACCGATTTGAATGCGATGGCTTGATCAAAATAGCCGCTGCCTTGCAGGTAACTGTAGGTGGAGGTGCCGACAAATGTGTTGGTGCCACCGTTGTCGAATAGATAGGCGGCGTCGTTGCTGCTCGTTTGCGTCGCATAGGCATTGGAGGCCGTGAAACCGATTGCCTGGTTGAAGTAGGCTGTGCCTTGCATATAGCTGTAGGACGGCGTGCCGACATAAACGTTGTTGCCACCGGCATCATAGAGATAAGCAGTATCATAGCTGCCGGTGGCGGCATAGGCGTTGACGGCCTGGAAGCCAACGGCTTGATTGTAGAAACCAGTGCCCTCGAAAAAGCTGTAGGTCGGCGAGCCGACGAAAGCGTTTTGGCCCTTGGTGTCGTACAGGTAAGCAATGTCGGTCGACGTGCCGATGACGTTCACTGTGTTGACACTGGCGAATATGATGGCGGCGGTGGTGCCAGAGAATGAGCCATTACCCGGATTTAGTGTCAGCGAGTTCGTTCCTGTGGGAAGAAAGATCGTGACCGATGGCGACGTGATGCCGGCCATCGTGATAATGCCGGAGCCATGATTCGTCTTATCCGTCGAGTTGAAAAGATAGACATACAGACTGCCCGTGCCGGTGGTGATCGTCGTGCCCGGCTCCATAGTGATCGCGGCATTGCCGGTATCGCGTTGGCTATCTACCACGCCGTTCGATTTCAGGTCATTGGCGATCATCGTCAGCGTGCCGTTGCCGGTGCTGATATTGGCATTGATGAATATGCTGCGGCCGGCCTGAAGTGTCAGGTTGCCGGCGGTGCCGGTGGCCGTCACCGTGATCGGGCTATTGATGGTAATGTCGTCGCTCGCCTGGAGTGTGACGTTGGTTCCGGCATTGAGCGATCGAGTCAAAAAGGCGGGCGTGATCGTGACCGTTTCGCTTTGAGCGAGAGAATAGGTCAACTGATTGGGATCGGTGATGCCGACTATCACTTGACCGCCATTGAGCTTGGGCTCCGCCGCGACGAACGAGCCGGCGACGGTGCCGGGGACCACGGTCAAACCGGTCGATGCCGCGGTGCCGAGAATGCTGTTCTGTGCGTCGGGAGTATTGATGGCATCCAGAGTTGTACCGGTAGTCCCGTTGACCCAGGTGGCTGCGCCGACGTTGCTGCTCCAGTTTGGACTCGTCACAACGTAGTTGCCGTTTGATAGAGCCACGATAGGGCCGCTCGCCACCAGGTCGTTCGCCGCCAGAGTGTTGCCAATCAGGCTGTTGGTAGCCGAGATCGTACCTGCCGTGCCCTTGGTTCCATTGCCGAGCGTGGCAGCGCCCGTACCGTTGTTCCATAGGCTTGAAGCGATCACATAGTTCCCATTGGTTAGCGCAACAACTCCTGGGTTACCGACGCTATCCGTGGCCGAACTACCAATGACGCTGCTGAAAGCCGAGATGGTGCCGGCGAATCCGGACGCACCGTTGGCCCAGGTCACGGCCCCTTTGCCGCCGCCCCAAGAGGGACTGGAGACAACGTAGTTTCCGTTAGTCAATGCCGTGATGTGGTTGCTCCCAACCTCATCGCCGACGCCCGCGCCGCCTCCTGTCGTCCCCACAAGGCTGTTGCCCCCGCTCACGGCTCCGGTGGCGCCGGTCTTGCCATTCCCCCAGGTGACTGCTCCGCGTGCGTTATTCCATAGCGGGCTGCCGACTACGTAGTTACCATTGGTCAGGGCGACCACGTCCGTGCCGATCTGATCGCCCGTGTTCAATCCGCCCGTTGATCCAACCAGACTATTCGCCGCGGATACCGTGCCTTTCGTTCCCGTTGTCCCATTGCCCCAGGTCGCGGCACCCACGCTGTTGTTCCAGTGGTTGCTGGAGACGACATAGTTTCCATTCGTCAGAGCAACGGCATATCCGCCGACATTGTCGCCCGCTGTCGAGCCGACAAGACTGTTGGCAGCGGAAACAGCGCCGACGAGACCCGTTGTTCCGTTTGCCCATGTGGCCGCGCCGATGTTGCCATTCCAAAACTGGCTGGTTACGACATAGTTGTTATTGCTGAGAGCGATCACACCCAAGCCGGCCTGGTCGTTCGCCAACGAACCGACCAGACTATTGGCCGATGAAATCGTGCCTGAAATACCCGAAGCTCCGTTGCCCCAGGTGGCCGCTCCCGCTTTGGAATTCCAATCAGGGCTGGCGACGACATAATTCCCATTCGCCAAGGGTGTGATCCCCGCTCCGACAAAGTCTCCCGGCGCAGTGCCGATCAGGCTATTGGAAATGGAGATTATTCCTGAGATTCCGCTCGCACCATTGCCCCAGGTAGCCGCCCCGTCGGTGCCGGCCCAGTCGAAACTGGAGACGACATAGTTGCCGTTGGTCAAAGCGATCACATTGGAACCTACAGCGTCGTTGGCGGCGACGCCGACAAGACTATTGGCAAATGAAATGGTTCCGTCCACACCTGTGGTTCCACTTCCCCAGGTAGCCGCTCCGGCGGAGCCGTTCCAATTCATGCTGCCGACGACGTAGTTGCCATTCGTCAAGGCAGTGACCAAGGAGCCGACATGATCGTTGGCGAATGAGCCGACGAGACTATTAGACGCTGAGATAGTGCCGCTGACGCCTGATGTGCCACTGGCCCATGTGGCTGCTCCTAAGCCGCCGTTCCATTGTGTGCTGGAGATTACGAAGTTGCCGTTCTTCAATGGCGTAATGCTGGTGCCGATCTTGTCGCCATTCGTCCCGGCCGTGCTACCGGTCAACGTGCTGATGAGAGCACCGGTGGCCCCGTTGAAAAGATAGACGGCTCCGACGTTGTTGTTGACAGTTGGATCGGTGACGACGATGTTGCCTGTACTCAAAGATACGACCGAAGAGCCAAAGGTTCCGCCTGAGCCCGGATTGACCAGGCTATACTGCGGGGAAACTCCAGTAGTGGAGCTAATGACGAGATACTTCGGATCGAGTAACAGCGTGCCACCCTTGCCGGCGTCGGCATGGCCGGAGTAGGTCAACTGGCCATGCGAGGAAATTTCGATGTAGCCGCGGCCGCCCTCGGCCGTGGCGGTCCCCTTAAAGTCGGTGCTGACGTCCGACATGACGTAGATGCGCCCATTCTGTCCGGAGGCGTCGAGGTTGTCTGCGATCAGCAGGATGTTTTGACCAAGAAGCGTGATCGAACCGCCACGGCTACCTTTGGCGGCGACCGTGCCACTGGAAAAGAGCCGACCCGTGGTCCCGCCATTGATCGTAACCTGGCCGCCTGCGGCGCTCGATGAAGCCGTCGTCAATGCAGAGGCGGTGTCAATGTAAGAGCCGGTGAAGTTTACGGCGATCGAGCCGCCGACCGCGCTGATCGTTCCGGAGTCTAGATAATTGCGGGCAGTGATGGCGACCTTGCCACCGGCGGTCGCAGTGATTTGGCCGACATTTACGAAATAGTCGGCTGTTGCCACGATCGATCCAGCACCGAGACTGCTGCCATTCTCCAAAGTGAGCGTGCCGCTACTCGAAAGGCTGAGAGTGCCCGCGCTGATCGCGCCGTCGAGGACAAGTGATGACGCCGTGATCGCCAAAAACCCCGAGGATTGCAGGTCGCCGCTCAGGATCAAACTGCCGATGGCCTTGATCTGATGCAGGGTCGAGGCTGTCGCTCCGCCAAGCGCGTAGCTCTGACCGTCGACGGTCACCGCGATGCCGCCATTTTTGTTGACGTTTATCTGGTCCGTATTACCGACGAGCGAAAGCAATCCATTGGCGCTGTCAAATGTGGCTAAACTCGAAAGAGCCAAGCCGGCTGCCGACGGTGTCGCGCTCGGCGCATAGCGGCTCTCAAGTACCTCCAGCCGGGGCCTTGAAACGGAGCGGTTGGCTAACTTCCGACGGACCAAGGAGGAAAACCACGGCATGAGCATCTCCGAGAGATGAAATAGCCCTGAATGAGGCGGGCTTAGCGTTCGCGGCCATCAGGTTAGCTTGAGATTATAGCGGAGACAAGTTTTAGGATGTGTAAAGAATGGTTAGTGCCCGATCCTCTCCCCGACAATTTTCGCGTCAGCGGACCACCAACGCGATCTTCTCCAAAAACGCCTCGTTGGATGGCGTTTCTCCTAGCTTTTTGACCAGCATCTCCATCGCCTCGATCGGTTTCATTTGCACCAAGCGTGCGCCGCAAGAGCGTCACGCGCTGCAGCGTCTCGGGCGGCAAAATGCGCTCTTCTTTGCGCGTGCCGGACTGAGAAATGTCGATAGCAGGGTAGACGCGGCGATCGGCGAGGCGGCGGTCGAGGACCAGCTCCATGTTGCCGGTGCCTTTGAACTCCTGGAAAATCACTTCATCCATGCGCGAGCCGGTGTCGATCAGGGCGGTGCCGAGGACGGTCAGCGAGCCGCCCTCTTCGAAGGCCCGGGCGCTGCCAAAGAGGCGTTTGGGGATCTCCATTGCGCGTGAATCGATTCCACCGCTCATGGTGCGGCCGCTGTTATTCGCATTGCGGTTATAGGCGCGGGCCAGTCGCGTCAAGCTGTCGAGTAAGACGAGGACCTGTTTCCCTTGCTCGACGAGTCGCTTGGACCGCTCGATTACCAACTCGGCCGTGCGGGCATGGCTGGTCGAATCGCGGTCGCTGCTGCTGGCGATGACCATACCTTTGACCGTGCGGCGCAAGTCGGTCACTTCCTCGGGCCGTTCGTCGATGAGCAGCATCATCAGATGCATTTCGGGATGATTCTTGACGACCGCCTGGGCGATATGCTGCAGCAGGATCGTCTTGCCGGTCCGCGGCGGGGCGACGATGAGGCCGCGCTGCCCCTTGCCGATGGGCGTCAAGCAGATCCATGACGCGCGTCGTCAGGGGTTCGGCACCGGTTTCGAGAATGATTTGTTCGGAGGGGTCGATGGCGGTGAGTTCGTCGAATTTGCGATTCGGCCAACTTTTCGCGGCGGTTCGCCTTCGATTGTATCGATGCGAGCGAGCCGGGGTCCCATGCCGCGGCGCGGCGGTTCGAGCGGGCCGGACAGCAGCAAGCCCTCGCGCAGCCGCAGTTTTTGAATGAATTGCTGGGCGACATAGGCATCCCCATCCAGCGGGGCGAAATTTCGCGCGGCATTGCGCAGGAAGCCATAACCCTTGGCATGGATTTCGAGCACGCCCTGTGCCGACTCATCGTCACGAGCCATGAAGTTCTCTTTCGCGGGAGACAAGCTTGCACTCAAACCGCGCCGTTCCGGGTTCGGAACAGGCCGGCCGCAAGCGTCGAAGAAACGGAGAGGAGCAGAATGCGGGCCGAAGGCCCAGGCTAGAGCGATTCGTCATACATCATAGTCTTGTCTTGGGCTGTGTCAATCGGGAGCGAGAAGTCGCATTCTCATCTGCTCATACGTTTGGATGCGACGCCGACCAGCGCGTGCGTGTGCGTTCTCGTAGAATAGCAACCGTCCCATTCTCTCGATCACGAGGTACTGCCCCATGCTCACTGCGGAAGGCTGCAAGCAGCGGCGACTCAAGCTTTGGGACCGGCTCAGTCCCAAACCGGAGAACGATCATCTCCGCCTGTCCGATCCGATTCACTTAATGTACCTGGCCAATTTTTATGTCGATCCGTTTAGCCTCGGCGGCGGCTTTGGCGGTGTGCTTTTGCTGCGCAAGGACGGGCAGGCCAAGCTATTGCACGATGATCGCTTGCCGGATTCGGTCGAACAGGCCCACGTCGAAGAGCGCATCGTCGTGCCGTGGTATGAGGGCAACTCGCCAGCCCGAGTGCCGCGTCAGCTGGCCGCTCCTCGCTGCGATCAATCCTACGCAAGGCGGTCAACGTATTCACGATCGCCCCGGCGACCCTTACGCCGCGACGCTTATCGAAACAATCGCCGACATGCGGCGCGTGAAAGATCCGGACGAAATCGGTCTCCTAAGGCGCTGTATGCGCGCCGGCGAGGCGGGCCAAGCCTGGGGACGTGCCAACGCAAAACCCGGCATGACAGAACTCGACGTCTACATCGGCGTCAGCGGCGCTTGCATGAAAGAGGCAAAACAGGCGGTGATCGTCTACGGCGACTTCGCGGTGTCACCGGGAACGGCCCGGCGCGGCGGCCCGCCGACGGAGCGCGTGCTCCAGGCGGGCGACATGATGATCCTCGACTTCTCCGTAGTCATCGGCGGCTATCGCGGCGACTTTACAAACACCGTAGTCGTCGGCGGGAAACCGAAGCCGGATCAACAACGGCTCTGCGATCTCTGTCTCGCCGCGATGGCCGCCGGCGAGCGCGAATTCGCGCCGGCGCCGCGTGCCTGACTGTTTATCAAGCCGTCCGCGGCGCCTTCGAGAAAGAGGGCGTGGCCGACGCTTTTCCGCATCACGCCGGCCACGGCCTGGGCCTGACGCACCCCGAAGCCCCGTTTTTGGTCCGCCACGCTAACGAAACGCTCCGCGCGGGTGATGTCATCACTCTGGAGCCAGGCCTCTACATCGACGGCATCGGCGGCATCCGCATCGAGCATAATTACTTGATTACGGAGACCGGTTACGAGCGGCTGAGCAATCATGTGATTGCGTTGGCGTAGGTTTCCGCGTGTCGAGCCGCACATGCCGGACAGACATTCACCTGCTGGTCGATTTCCTGCCCCTGCCCACCAGGATCGTCCGTGTGGGCAAGCTTACTCTTGCCGTCCTTTGGTTTACACCGAAAGGTGTTCGCGCAGGGCCGGCGTGGATACACCTTGGGCCGCTGCTTTACAACGATCGTATTACATGGAGTTCGGGGTGGAACAACGCGCTGACACAATTGACAGCGAAACATGGAAACGAGCCAAAAGTCATACTGTTGGGTGGCTCATGTCCCAACAGGAATGTAGGCCAACTCGATGAGCAGGCCGGAGGAGAAGCCGTTACAGGTCAACGGGACCAGAACGGCGAGAAACACACACAGGAATAGACCGATTTGCGAAAGAAAATGCAGGCGGAGACAAAATGTCTCGCCGAAAGGAGCTTGGAAAAAGCCAGTCGTGAAGATCAAGCATCGAAATGAGCCGACTTCTGTTACTTTCGATTGGCTCAGGTTCGAAAGGATAAAGAGGTAGTCAAGACTATACACCGGTCTTAGGCACTTGCAAGAGCAAAACGGTTTATTTCAATGGCGGTCACACCTGCCGCGTGGTCTCAACCAAACACTCTATCTGTTGTCGCATTTCCTCGGCCGGTAAATAGACGCGCTGACCGTGTCCCGGCAGTACCCACTCGAACCGATAGTCCGCCAGCCGTTCCACGGATTCGACTTGCCGCGGCCAGGAATACCAACAGTAATCCTCAGACGAAGCAAGGCGCCGGTCGTCACGGTCCCAGCTCAGATGATCACCTGTGAACAGGAATCGATCTTGATACAATAAGACACAGTGACCTTGAGTGTGGCCTGGAGTTGCGATCGCCAAAAAACCTGGAGCCAGCTCCCACGGGCCCGTTCCATTGAGGACGACCTCTGCGCCAGGCTGGAAGGACAGCTCGTCCTCATGGATGATTCGCCGACTACCAAAGTGCTTGGCAAACAAAGGGGCGTCCGCCACGTCGTCCCGGTGCGTCAGAAAAATGTGAGCGACGCCGCCGAGCGACTCCAACTGGCGAACCATCGGCGTCACGAACTTGGGCGAATCGATGAGCCAGTTGCCGCCAGCGTGCCGAATGAAGTAAGCGTTGCCCCCATAAGACTTGGGCGAGTTGTAGCCGCAGTAGTAGACCGGATCGTCGAGCAACAGCGGAAAATCCTTCATCGCCGCCTTGGGGTCGTCGTCACCAAGACAACCAATCGATCCTGTTGGACAAGCCAATAGAGCCTGCAACGCTTGCCGGCGATCCGCGCCAGAAGCCGGCTGGGCCTTGACGAAGGAGGTCGTTGCGGCCTCAGCGAAGACAGCCGGCGCGATCTGCCGACAGGCGTCGCAGTCGATGCAGGTAGAATCGACGAAGAAGTCGCCGGGGACGTTTTCGGGGACACGCTTTTTAGGGTTGGCCATCGTTGGTCCGCCTATTGTATTGGTCGATCAGCCGACGCTGCTTTCGATGACTGACCGTTCCACCCTCATCTCGAATTGTGCTGTTAATTTGGCGAACCTCGAAGAATCATATCAGGCGGGCGCTCGACACAGTAGGGTCCTTTCATTCCTAACCTTCAAACAAAAGCGCAATTATTCTTTCCGTTTGCAGCAGATCACGCCATCTAGCCGATACAAGGATTACGAACGGCAGCCTCTTGTCATTGGGATGGTTTGCCCAGTTTCGCCAGACTTCCAAGACAGATTGAATGCCGGATGAGAGAGGCGCCGAAAGGTATCTCACTATGCCTAAAACGCGGACGCTTCACAGCATTCTCTTGGGCGGCATGATAGCTGCCACGGGCTGCTATGCGACCGGCACTTTCGGCAAACCGGATGTAGCCCAGCCACCGATGGTCGCTCCGACTACTCTGAATCTTCCTCCCGCACCAGCTTCTGCTGTAAGCTCCGACCTCCCTGCTGCCCCGATCATGCAGCCTGGCGAGAAGCCGCTGCCGATTAACCTGCCGACCGCGCTGCAATTGGCCAACGTTCGGGCCGTGGATGTTGCCGCCGCGGCCGAGCGGATCCAGATCGCGGTGGCCGTTCTGGAACAGGCCGAGGTTCTTTGGCTGCCGACCATCACCGTGGGCGGCGACTATGCTCGCCACGACGGCAAGCAACAGGATACGGCAGGAAACGTCTTTGATAATAGCCGCAGCAGTTTGATGTTCGGTCTGGGGACTGGCATCGGCACCGCGGCGATTCTCCACGTGGGCGACGCCATTTTCGCGCCGCTGGCGGCTCGGCAACAGGTACGCGCCAGGGAGTCCGATAAGCAAGCGGCCTCCAACGATACGATGCTCGCTGTCAGCGATTCTTACTTCAACGTCCAGCAGGCGCGCGGGGAATTGGCGGGAGCGATCGTAGCCACCCAACGCACACAAGAATTAGTAAACCGCACGAAAAAATTGGCTCCGGCACTCGTACCAGAGTTTGAAACGGACCGGGCCGAGGCTGAATTGGACCGCCGCCAGCAGGCCGAGCTTCTGGCGCACGAGCGCTGGAAAGTAGCGAGTGCGGAACTCTTGCGCGTGATCCGCATGGACCCGTCGGCGCAGGTGGAGCCGCTGGAGCCGCCTCAGCTTAGGGTTGAACTGATTGATCTTCGCAAGCCGTTGGACGAACTTATTCCGATCGCTTTGACCTCTCGGCCCGAACTCGCGTCGCAGCAGGCCCAAGTTCAGCTGACCCTGACGCTATTGAAACAAGAGAAGCTACGGCCCTTGATCCCCAGCATTTTACTGCGAGGCTCTTCTACTCCGGCGACCGGGACGCTGGCTGCCGGCGTCTTCGCAGGCGGTGCCAACAGCACGATAGGCAACGCCGGACTTCGTGGCGACGTGGACCTTCAAGTGCTCTGGCAATTCGACAATCTAGGTCTTGGAAACCTGGCAAAAGTTCATCTGCGTGAAGCCGAAAATCGCCTGGCTGTTATCGATTTGTTCCGTGTTCAAGACCGCGTGGCGGCGGAAGTGGCTCAGGCTTATACACAAGCTCAATTCGCGGCTCGCCGTGTGGACCTGGCGGAGAAGGGTATTCGCTCGGCGCAGAAATCCGCCGACAAGAACCTGGTTGCACTCGGCCAGACGAAAGGGACCGGGAACCAGATTGTGTTGCTCGTTCGGCCGCAGGAGGCGGTGGCTGCCGTCCAGGCTCTGGCGCAAGCTTATATCGACTTTTACGGAGCCGTCGCGGACGCCAACCGCGCCCAATTCAGACTCTACCGTGCCCTAGGACAACCTGCCCAACGGTTAGTTCAAGATCAGCATGTGCCGACGCTCCGCACCACTGGCTCGCTCACCCCAGCCGAATCTCTTGCTGCTCCGCGCTCGAATCCTGTTCAGGCTGGCAAAGATGATAAAAGCCCTCCGAAATAGTGCAAGTTCTTGCCGCCTTTGCGAAGAGTATTTGACAGGACACCCAAAGTCATTGTCACCTAGCTGTCCTGGATGCGCAAGCGAGCCGGCGTTATTATGCCTTCAGTGAGAAAACGTTCTGTTTGCTGACAGGAAGGCACGTCGATGAATCCAATTGAGTTCGCGCTGCGCCGTCCCGTCACCATGATGGTGGCGATTGTCGCCCTCATTGCCGGCGGCTGGCTGGCCTTGAGCCGGATGAAAGTGGATATCTTCCCTAGCCTTGATCTCCCTGTCGTCTACGTCGCCCAGCCCTATGGCGGCATGGATCCCACACAGATGGAAGGGCTCATCGCGAACTACTACGAATATCACTTCCTCTATATCAACGGCATTCATCACGTCGAGTCGAAGAATGTTCAGGGTGTGTCCCTGATGAAGCTCTTCTTTCACCCTGGCACGGACATGGCCCAGGCGATGGCGGAGACAGTGGGCTATGTCAATCGGTCTCGGGCCTTCATGCCGCCAGGCACGGTACCCCCTTTTATCATGCGATTCGACACAGGCAGCGTGCCGGTCGGCTACCTCGTGCTTTCCAGCGAGACAAAATCCGTAGGCGAAATTCAGGATCAGGCCTTATTCAAGGTCCGGCCAATGTTCGCGTCCATTCCCGGTGTGTCTGCGCCGCCGCCATTTGGAGGCAACCAACGGACGATTGTCGTCCGCGCGGATCCGAATAAGTTGCGCGGTTACAATGTATCGGCGGACGATCTCGTCCGCTGCCTAACGTCTGGCAACACGATCAGCCCCTCGGGCAATATCTACACGACAACCTCCATGCCTTTGGTGCCCAGCAACGCAATGGTTGTGAAGCCCGAAGAACTAGGCAATATCGCAATCAAGAAAGGCGTCTTCCTACGAGACGTTGTTCGGCGCGACCCCATCGCCGAGAAGCCGCTCATTGAGGATGCGACAGATATTCCGACTGGCTATGCGTTGGTAAATGGTAAACGCGCCGTCTATATCCTCGTCACGAAACGAGCCGATGCGTCGACGCTGACCGTGGTCAACAATGTCAGGGCCGATCTGGCGAAGATGCGGGCCGTCTTGCCTGATGACATCAAGGTGAGCTTCGAGTTTGACCAGTCGCCCTACGTCACCAACTCAATCAAGGGTTTGGCCTTTGAGAGTGCCCTCGCCACGGTACTCGTCGGACTCATGGTGCTTCTGTTCCTCCGCGACTGGCGGAGCGTCATTGTAGTCGTCCTCAACATACCGTTGGCCCTCATCGGCTCGATTGTTTCTCTCGCTTTGACTGGGCAATCAATCAACCTGATGACTCTGGGTGGGCTGTCTTTGGCTGTGGGGATTCTAGTCGATGAATCAACGGTGGAGGTTGAGAATATCCACCGGCAGATGGAAAAAACAAACTCGATCGCCCTGGCGGTCAGGCGCGGCAATTCCGAAACGGCGGTGCCACGCCTGCTAGCCATGCTTACGATCCTGGCCGTGTTCATCCCCTCATTCTTCATGCAAGGTTCGGCGAAGGGGCTGTTCATGCCGCTTTCGTTAGCTGTTGGCTTCGCGATGATTACCAGTTACGTGCTTTCTAGCACTTTTGTACCCGTTCTATCGGTTTGGCTGTTGCGGAATCGGCACCAGCATCATCATTCGGTCACGCCGATTCGACAAAGCTGGTTGTCGCTTGGGTTTTCGAGGCTGATTGAGTTAACGATCGGCTTACGCTGGTTGGTAGTTCCAAGTTATCTGGTCTCGGCCCTGGTCGCGACCTTCTTTCTCGGTCGGATGTTGGGCATGGAGATCTTCCCACAGGTCGACGCGGGGCAGTTTCAGTTCCGGCTCAAAGCTCCTGACGGCACACGCATCGAGCAGACCGAAGAAATCACCCGTGAGGCCCTCAATTTCATCGGTAAAGAGGCTGGACCGGAAAATGTAGAGATTACCCTGGGTTATGTCGGTGTCGTGGCCTCAAGCTACCCAATCAACACAGTATTCTTGTGGATGGGTGGCCCGGAGGAGGCTGTCATGCGTGTATCCCTTAAGCATGGCTCGCGGCGAGTGGAGGATTTGAAAAAGAAGCTCCGCGAGACACTGTCAGCACATTTGCGAGAGTGGACCAAGCGTAAATGGATCGCCGAAGGCGAGCCCACGGAGAAGGTCGAACAACAAATTGAGAAGCTGCGACTCTCCTTCGAACCAGCGGACATCGTCAATGATGTCATGAGTTTCGGATCTCCAACTCCCATCGAGGTGGTAGTCAGCGGGCCCAAGATGGCCGACAACCGCGCCCATGCAGCGAAAATCTATGCCCAATTGGCAACCATTCCATCACTGAGAGACTTGCAGTATGGTCAATCACTAGACTATCCCACCGTCGATGTGCAGATTGACAGAGAGAAAGCGGCATTTAGCGGGGTTACGGCTGAGGAAGCAGCCCGCTCCCTGTTAGTCGCAACCGCGTCGAGCCGGTTCGTCGTGCCGAACTTTTGGCGGGATCCGAATTCGGGCATCGGATATCAGGTCCAGGTGGAAATCCCCCAAGTATTGATGAAATCGGCAACCGATGTGGAAACGGTACCCGTAAAGTCAAGCGATCAGACTCCTATATTGCTTCGAGACATATCCAACGTGTCCCTTGGTTCAATGCCTGGAGAGGTGGATCGTTACAATATGCGCCGCCTAGTAAGCATGACGGGTAACATCGAAGGTGAAGATCTGGGTCGGGTCGCCGGGCACCTTACAAGCGCCATCAACGCAGCCGGGTCCGCGCCTGGAGGCGTGCAGGTCGAGGTGCGCGGTCAAATCACCGCGATGCGCGAAATGTTTCAAGGTTTGGCGTTCGGTCTACTGGTCGCTGTCGGCGTAATCTTTCTCTTGTTGACGGCCTACTTTCAGTCTATCACGTTGGCATTGACGGCCGTGTCAGCCGTACCAGCGGTGCTCTTTGGAGTCGTGTTGACTCTTCTGGTGACCGGGACGACGCTAAACATTCAATCGTTCATGGGGGCGATCATGGCCATCGGCGTAGCCGTGGCCAATGCGATTCTCCTCGTGACCTTCGCCGACCGTTACCGCCGGGAAGGCATGGCGGCAAAAGAGGCCGGACTCGAAGGGGCGAGGACCCGTGTCAGGCCAATCTTGATGACCAGTCTGGCGATGATGGCCGGGATGGTGCCGATGGCCCTAGGACTCGGCGAGGGAGGCGATCAGACGGCGCCCCTCGGGCGGGCTGTAATCGGAGGTCTAGTCGCCTCAACCCTGGCGACCCTGTTATTGCTCCCATCCGTGTTTGCTCTGCTAATGGGCCAAAGCTCGACCGGATCCGTTTCGCTTTCTCCGAGCGATCCCGAGAGCCGCTACTTCGTTCCGAACCCCGAGGAGCGCGATGCGAGGACTACTCATGCGTGAGCATAGGTCCTGCTTGCACAATGTGCATCGTCACCCTTGCGGCAGGTCTGCTCAGTGCGTTCGGATGTGGCCAGTCCACTGCGCCAAATGGTACGGCAGCGACCGCCGCGCTTCCCACTACGGTGAGCGTTATCCATCCGCAGCGCAAGGTGCTCAAGCGCGTGGTGGAACAGCCGGGGACCATACAGGCCTACGAGGAGACCCTGCTCTTTGCCCGTGTTCCGGGGTATGTTCGGCTTTTTCACGATCACGAAGGTAGAATCCTCCACGATATTGGGCGGAAGATTCGTGGACCGAAATATGATCCATCTGGTAAGGAAGTCGTCGAGGCCGGCGAGATCTTGGCGGAGATTGTCGTCCCCGAATTGGAACAGCGAACGAAGCTGAAGGAGGCAATGGTCCGGCAGGCAGAAGCGGACGTCGAGCAGGCCCAAAAGGCAGTGGCCTCAGCAGAGGCGAACTTGGCAACATCCGACGCGATGGTGGTGGAAGCCAAGGCTCTCAAGGATCGCTGGGAATCGGAATCCAGGCGCTTCACAAGCCTGGCCAAGACCGGGACCATCGACGATCAATCCCGCGAAGAGACTCTGAATCAGTTCAAGGCCAGTGCCGCCCGTGTGGTCTCGACCGAAGCGGCGGTCCGCAAGGCGAAAGCCGATCGGGACAAAGCGCTTGCTGATGTGCGGTCGATGCAAGCTCGCGTCGACGTCGCCAAGGCGGATACCCTTGAAGCAGAGGCCATGTTGGGTTACGCGAAGATCCGCGCCCCCTTTGATGGCGTGGTGACAGTTCTAAAAGTGAAAAACGGCGCTTTCGTGCAGCCGACCGGCGGTCCGAATGACTGGCTATTCAAGGTGGCCCGGCTCGATCCGGTTCGCGTCGTCATCGACGTGCCCGAAGCGGACGCGGAACTCGTGAAGGAAAAGGCAGAGGTTAAGCTTACCATCCAGTCCCTATCCGGGCCGAGCCTAAGCGGCACCGTGGCTCGGACTTCCTGGGCGTTGGAACCTGGGTCTCGCACGTTGCGGACCGAGATCGACCTACCGAACAAGGACGGCCGGCTGCGCCCTGGGATGTATGTGTATGCCCAGATCATTAATGAACTGCCCGAGGGATGGACGTTACCGACCTCCGCTTTAGCGAAGCAGGGAAACTCGACGGTCTGTTTCCTAGTGGAAGGTAGCAAGGCGGTCCGGACTGCCGTGCAGATCGGCCGCGGCGACGGACAGTTCATCCAAGTTCTAAAGCGGCAACAATCGGGTTCGCCTTCCACGTGGGAGGATTTAATGGGGAACGAGACGATCGCCGTGCGCGCGGCTGGACTAACTGATGGGCAAGCGATTCAGCCGGACTCTAACTTCAAGTAGTTCCCAAAAAAAACGGACAACAAGATGGCGATCGCGCATTTTCTGGCCGCACTATCCCTGATTTCCGCTGTTGGGGACGAGATCCCATGGATAGCCGTATCCAAAGACAAGACGGGATTCGTCCTGGAGTCAACAGGCAAGCCGTTTCGTCCGTGGGGTTTCAATTACGATCGTGACTCGGCGAGTCGTTTGCTTGAGGACTACTGGGAATCCGAGTGGCCGATGGTCGAGAAACATTTCCGCCGCATGAAAGATCTGGGGGCCAATGTTGTTCGTGTTCATCTCCAGGTCGGCAGGTTCATGATCAGTGCGGATAATGTAAATGATAAATCCTTGAACCGGCTGACAAAGCTGTTGTATCTGGCCGAGAAGGAACATCTTTATCTCGATCTTACCGGCCTGGGCTGTTACCACAAAAAGGATGTGCCCGCTTGGTATGACAAGCTCGGCGAAAAAGATCGGTGGGACGTGCAGGCCCGCTTCTGGCAGGCGATCGCGACACGCTGTGCTGATAGCTCGGCGGTGTTTTGCTACGACTTGATGAATGAGCCAGTGGTTCCTGGCGGCAAGCGAAAAGACGGAGATTGGCTGGGGCCGCCATTTGGCGATAAGTATTACGTTCAAGTCATTACACTGGATCAAAAGGATCGGCCCAGGCCCGACATTGCCCGCCAGTGGATTCGGCATCTGACGACCGCTATTCGCGAGAAAGACAAACGGCATCTAATCACTGTTGGTCTGGTGGATTGGAGTCTCGATCGTCCTGGTCTTAGCTCTGGATTCGTGCCGGAGAAGATTGTGGACAAACTGGATTTCCTTTGCGTGCATCTCTATCCCGAGAAAGGGAAATTGAAGGAGACGCTAAGAACGCTTCAGGATTTCTCGGTCGGCAAGCCAGTCGTTATTGAGGAGACGTTTCCGCTGAAATGTTCCATGGAGGAATTCAGCGAATTCATAGAGGAGTCAGAGAAGTGTTCCGCTGGCGTCATCGGCTTTTTTTGGGGCAAGCTGCCTGAGGAACTCAGCGACTCGAAGGAGTTCGGGGACGTGCTAACGCGCCAATGGCTCGAGTTTTTTGCAAAGCGGTCCAAAGCCAGGAAGTGATTGACACTCGCTTTGGAGCGTACGGAAAACAGCGCATGGCAATCAAAGCACAACGTGATCTTAAGCGTCGGTGATGTTGCGTTCAGAGCTCTACTCGGTCCAGGAGATCGCGGGTCGCGAAAGGGGGATCTGGCGATTGATCATATCGAAATATGCATATTTTTTTATTTTTCCCCTTGGCAAGGCTTCACGCGCTCCGCTAAACTAAATGCTCATCAGAAGCTACAGCCTATATCGGTCGCTAGGGAAGGCCGACAACATTCGCGTTTATCTTCCTTAGGAGGCCGAATCAGTGCTTCAATTGAGCCGTCGTTTATTCAAGTCTTTCGTCTCCAGCAAAAAAAATCAAAAAGCTCGACGCCAACCGCAGGCCGCACGTCTACGGTTGGAAACTCTGGAAGACCGGTTGGTCCCAGCGCACAATATTACCATCCAAACCGGCGGGACGACTCTACTTAGCAATCCTGGGCTCAGCTCATTTAGCGACACAAATAACTACACGATCGACCCGTCGCAGTTCACCGCGGCGACGGCAAATGTTCTATTGCGGGCCAACACCGACATTATCTTCCTTAACAGCGTATCGATGCCAAGCGGATTGAGCCTGACAGCCGCCGCTGGGCGCAACGTCACGATCGAAGCCAACGTCGCGACCAGTAATGCGGCTTTGAACCTCAAAGCTGACGATGCTCTCGCGGATGGTGTAACCGTCTTGAATCGAGACATCGGCTCGGCGATGCTCAGTACCAATACGACACTGAATCCGACTGTCACCCTAAGCTCCGGCGGCGGTGCGATCACATTGACGGGCGATATAGGCAATGGCATTGGTTCAGGCGGGACGATAAAACTCACCGGCGGCGTTGTGCAAGCAGGCGCAGGCAATATCGTGTTGGCGGGCGATGTCGTCACCCTCGGCTCGGCTAATAGCATTAACGGCACCGGATCTGTTACCGTTCAGCCGGCCACCTCTTCCAGACCCATTCAGATTGGCGGTATATCCAACGCTTTCCTGTTTGTGTTCACCCAGGCGGATCGATTGGCGCTGGCCGATGGATTTCAACAGATTACGCTAGGCGGGTCGAATATCGGCGGCAACATCACCACTGGCGGCAACCTCACGCCATTCACGAGCAATCTTTCAATCGTCAACAAGGCCGATCCTGTTCAGGGCAATATCACGATCACGAACACCATTGACGACTCGACCAAGAACCTGGCCATCAAGGCTGGAAATATGCTCACGGTCGGGACGGGCGGCCAAGTTCTAAGCTCCGGCTCGATCGACCTTGAAGGCAATGGGTCGCCGAGTAGTGTTCACATCATTGGTATTAATATCAATGGCGGCATCGTGAATGGAGAGGGTGGCTCCATTACCACAGGCGGCCAGGTGACGGTGACTAACGGCTCGCCAGAGGTATTTCTTGAAGTACAAAATAATGGCGAGATCATAACATCCGGCACAGGCTCAATAAGCCTCGCAACTTCCATTCCTGCCGGGTCGGGAAATATCGGGGTCTTGGTTACCAGCGGCGGACGCATCACCGCGGGCGGTGGTGACCCAAGTAAGAGCTTCGCCCTCAATTCGGGATCGGTTCTCAGTGGCGTTCTCAATAGCAGCCTATCGACATCCGGAGCTTTTCAGTTCGTCCACGTTGATGGCACGGCGGATCTCGGGGGCGCGCGGATTAATGCGGTTACTTCGGGCAACTCGAGCTGCCGGGACCACATTTGCCTTGCTGCAACAAACGGGCTTGGGAGCGGTGACAGGTACCTTCTCGAATCTGCCGGAAGGCAGCTTTATTACGCCCAATTCCTCTCAGAGCTCGGAAACGTATCAAGTTAGCTATCTTGCCGGAGCCGGCAGTGAAGTCACTCTCACCGCGGTCCAGGCACCGACGATCACGCTGCAACCGATATCTCAGACTGTGTTAACCGGTACCACCGCAATCTTCACAGCTGCCGCAGCTCCGGCACCTCCATCCACTGTTCAATGGCAAGTTTCGACTGACGGCGGCAACACCTATACGAACGTTCCAAGCGCCACGTCGACGACTCTCAGCTTTGCCGCGACGCCGAGCCTGTCGGGTAATGAATATCGAGCTGTATTCACGAGCAACGGTGTTTCTTCCAACACCAACGCCGGGACTTTGACTATCAAGAACATTCTTGACCAGTTGTCGAATTCCTCGGTGCTGGAGTTCCGCCCAGCCGGTACCGTCATTGGCACATTGAGCGCTTCGGAGGCTGGGACCGGTCACACATTTACCTACTCTCTGCCTGCCGTTCAGTCGCCGTACAATAATTCCGCCTTCGCGATCAACGGCAACGCCCTGCAGACGGCGGACGCCTTTGATTCTCATGCCGCCTCCACGCAAACGATTGAAGTGCAAGTTAAGGATGAACTCGGAAATACACAACTCGATCCGATTACAATTCAGATCACTCCCGATGCGAATCTGACTGTATCCGGACAAACGCTCACGATCCCAGGTACGTCAGGAAGCGATGTCTTTTCCTTTGTCCCGGGTGCGGTTACTGATAAATTCACATTGAATGGAACGAATTACGCCGCCGACGTGGCGCTGATTAACAAGATTGTTTTCCAAGGCGGCACGGGTAACGAGACGGCCTACGTTAGTGGACTTAGCACCGGAACAAACACCTTGGCTCTCAATCCAACTGGCGGATCTCTATCGGGCACCGGCTATACTCTCAGCTTGAAAAATGTTGGCACAGTCCAGGCCCACGGCAACCCGGGCGATGTCGCCTATCTTTACGACAGCAGCGGCCAAGATGCCTTCGCCGCGACGCCAGTATATGATTACTTCGAGGGCAGCAAATTCTACGATCAGGAAGTCGGCTTCGGCACTGTCAATGCCTTCGCGGCTTCGGGAACGAATGACTCGGCCTACCTCTACGACGCCGGAGGCAACAATGTCTTCGTCGGCACGCCGACTTACGCTTACTTGACTAACAGCGTCTATTTCGACCAGGCGGTCGGGTTCAAATCGGTGAACGCCTTTGCGACGGGCACCAGCAATGACGCGGCCTATCTGTTCGACAACGGTGGCACCAACACATTCGTCGGCACGGCGACGGCCAGCTCGCTTCAGGGTACGGGCTACTTCAATCAGGCCGTCGGATTTAGTTCCGTCTTCGCCACGGCAGGACAGGGAGCAAACGATTCGGCTTATCTGTCGGGTGCTGCCCAGGGCAACGTGTTCACGTCGAACACGGCCTACAGCTACATGTATGGTCCCGGTTATCTCAACGAAGCACTCGGATTCAAGACCGTTTCCGCCACGGGAGCAGCCGGTGACACCGCCAGCCTTTATGACGGCCCGGGAACGAATACCTACTCGGCTCAGGGCGCCGGCGGCAACCTATCAGTGGGCAGTCTCGTCGAGGCTGAAACCGGTTTCGGCTTCGTCAACATTGTTCAGTCGTTGGGCAGCTCCGATACAGTCGTAAACAATGGGATCACCTTCACACTGAACAAGGTGGGCAACTGGCACTAAAGCGATCTGTAATGGCTTAACGTCAGTTAGTTTTTAATAGATTGCAACCCTCGCGGCGCTCGGCTAAATTGTTCTGGCCCCTCGCCGACGAGGGTTTTTCGCTTTCAAAGACCGATTATGATGGGCGATTTGACACGGTCTCGTCGGCCGGCAGCATCAGTGAATTTGACTGCGAAGGTTTCCGTTGTCTAACCGACCAGAGACGTTTTTGTAATGACGTGCTCTATGTGCATAATTGACACGACAGCGCACCGATCCGCACACTTCTCGTTTGGGTAACACTTCAAGAGCAGGTCTTTGAGTATCCATTTAGTCGATGCTTTTGCTGCTGCGCTAGCAACCAGCTGAAGAACCGGCATGGTTCAAACTCGGGTATCAAGCGGAGACAACCTACCCCTCCAGGACGAGGCGGGGCGAGTTTATTGGCCAGAAACGCAATATACGTGAACGAACGTAAGCCCTTACACATACAGAAGATTCAACTTTGTGCAATTCGTTCGGGGGGGTTGTATGGGGGTCGAATGAAACGAATTCCCGTTGTTATCTCCCACGCACGCCAAAGGAGCTAGGCCGAAAAGCAGAAACCGAGTAGGACAATTTTATGCTCAGGGCTAAGGCGGCATGTAGATTGCTAATATTGAGTTAGAGTCCTTGCCAACAGCCCTGCACGAGCCTAGCCGCGGGAATACCCATTGGCGCGGAATACATGCCGGTGTCGGGATTGTAAAGGCTGCGAGCATAAGGGTTGTCGAGGCAAACGCTCCGCTTGATACCAAGCTCGCTCGAAGTAACTCAAAGTCTTGGTGTCGACTACCAAGTGGATAAGAGGAGCCAACTCAGGCTCCAGAAGGGCCACGAGATGAACATTTCATTGAGCATCGAGGCAGCACCACGCATGATTTTGGACGCGGTTACTGCCGCGGATCTAATGGCGACGAACCCGTTGTCTCTCGAGGCTGAAGCGACGGTACATGAGGCGTCTGTTTTTCTCACCGACCACGGTTTTAGCGCCGCACCGGTGATCGATAAGGCAGGGCGCCCTGTTGGGGTGGTGAGCCAGACGGACCTAATTGTTCACGATCGCGAGAATGTCGATTATCTGCCGCGCAATTCCGACTACTATGCATGTGAAGACAATAGCCGACGCGCGGATCAGGGCGTCCCAGCCGGTTTCGAGATCGTAAATGTCGATACGACTACAGTGCGCGACATCATGACTCCTATGGTTTTCTCCGTGTCTCCTGAGATGTCTGCTCACAAAGTCGTTGAGGAAATGCTTAACCTGAAAGTTCACCGATTGTTCGTGGTCGACCGACAAGGAGTAATGATTGGTGTGGTCAGCACAGTCGATGTGTTGCGTCACCTACGGACGGAACAGTAGGCGATAGCTCAGTAAGCCGGACGATCGGTTAGCCCAGCGCCCATGCGAGCGCTGTCCGTTTCACCGCTCGCGCGGCAGGCTAGCCTTCCTCAAGACCGTACTTTGAAATCAATCGATAGAGAGCGCGGCGGCTAATCCCCAGGAGTTTCGCGGCATGAACCTTGTTGCCTTTAGCTTGCAGTAAAGCTGCCGCCGTGGACTTGCGTTCGAGTTCGTCCAGATTAAATGGGCCGCTACTCTCGGTCGGTAGTGGACCTTTGACCGATTGGATCGACTCCGGCAAATCGTCCACGGTAATGATTTGCTCCTCAGCGAGAATTTGAGCACGTTCGAGCACGTTGGCAAGCTCACGAATATTCCCAGGCCAATCGTAATTGTAAAGTGCCCGCATCGCTTCCGAATCTACGTTGAATCGCAAATTCCGAATCTGGCGGCTGGTGAGGCAATGTTCGACGAGCGCGGGGATGTCCTCGCGTCGT
This sequence comes from uncultured Planctomycetaceae bacterium, assembly GCA_963790585.1. GTDB lineage: Bacteria > Planctomycetota > Planctomycetia > Gemmatales > Gemmataceae > CAWBOY01. Next base: position 456,512 of record CAWBOY010000006.1, on the reverse strand, counting down.
TCTCGAAGTGGCGGCAGATGGATCGCGATGACATTGAGCCGGAAATAGAGATCCTCACGGAACCGTCCGGCCTTTTGTTCCTCCTCCAACGGCTTGTTGGTCGCTGCGATGATCCGGACATCCGCGTGACATTCCTTCGTGCCGCCGACGCGGCGGAAGTGGCCATCCTCCAGAACTCGTAGAAGTTTGGCTTGGAGAGTCGGCGCCATCTCGGCTACTTCATCGATAAAAAGCGTGCCTCCCTCCGCTACTTCGAATAGTCCAGCTTTCGCCAGCTGGGCCCCGGTGAATGACCCCTTTTCGTGGCCAAACAGTTCGCTCTCTAGCAAGGTCTCTTGAAGAGCCGCGCAATTAATGGTGACCATCGGTCTACCACGCCGGGTGCTATTGTGATGCGAGCGCCCGGGCCACCAACTCCTTGCCGGTACCGCTTGCTCCTCGAATTAGCACAGTGGAGTCAGTCGGGGCAACTTTTTCGATCATCTGTACGACCCGTTGCATCGCCGGTCCCGAGCCGATCATCTGATAACGCGGCGACTCATAGCTGAGTCGTTCGACGTACTGTCGCAGGCTGGACGTTTTCCTTGCGCAGCTTGCTAATGTCCATTGCGCGAGCCAGGATGGGCAATATCGTCTGTAGGTTGAAAGGCTTCAGCACATAGTCGAAGGCGCCCGTTTTCATCGATTCGACCGCGGAGTGGATAGTCCCTTGCCCCGTCATGATGATGGCGACCAAGTTCGGGTCGATCTCAAGGGCCTTGCGCAGGACTTGGACTCCGTCCATCCCTGGCATCATCAGGTCGCACAGCAAGAGGTCAAACTCTTGTTGTTCCAATGCCTTGAGCCCCTCTACTCCATTAGTCGCTCCCACTGTCTCATAGCCTTCGGGAGCCAGCGTTTCGCATAGGGCGTTCTTTAGCTCGACTTCGTCGTCTACAATCAGGAGACGCCCCTTTTTCGCCGTAGCCATCAATCAACCTCCTCTCACTCGATCATTTGTTGAACTCTGATCACGAAGGAGGCCGACGTTTGTATTGTTCTCCACCGGCAGCATAATACGGACCTTGCTTCCTTTACCGAACTCGCTGGTAATTTGGAAGTCGCCACGGTGTTCTTGAACGACACGACGGCAAATCGCCAAGCCGAGCCCTGTTCCTTTCCCTTCCTCCTTCGTGGTGAAGAAAGGTTCCATGATCTTTTCTAGGTTTTCGGCCGAAATGCCGACGCCACTGTCTTCGAACTCGATGAGTACAGATGATCCCCCATTGGGCAGGCTTACGAGCGCGGTACGGAGTGTGAGAGTCCCTCCCTCGTGCATTGCATCGCTGGCGTTGGTGAGAAGATTCATGAAGACTTGCCGCAACTTTTGGCGGTCGGCATAGATGGTCGGCGTCTCTGGCGCGATTTCCCAATTGACCGCAATGAGTCGTTTGCGCAAGTGGTGATGCACTAATTCGACCGCTTTTGTCAATTCCACGCTAAGGTCGACCGTCGAGGCCTGGCCGGTACCGCGGCGGGAGAACTGCAGAAGGTTCGCAACCAGATCAGCCATCCGCCGGGTTTCTTGTTCGATGATATTTAGAGGTCTTCGACGCGGATCTTCTGGGGGTGTGCGTGCCAGGACCGATTCAATGCGTAGGCTGATCGTGGCCAACGGATTGTTTAACTCATGGGCGATGCTGGCCGCTAACTCGCCGACGCTGGCCAGTTTGGCGGCGTGCCACAGCTGTTGAGCCATGGCGCGAACTTCCTCCTCTGCTCGCTTCCGTTGCGTGATGTCGCGAACAATGCCGACGAACACTCGCTCTTGGCCCAAGCGCGCCTCGGCCACGGATAGATCCATTGGGAAGATCGTACCGTCCTTCCTCAGACCGGACACCTCCCGGCCGATGCCGATGACCTTCTTCTCGCCCGTGTTGAGATAGTGATCCAGATAGCCATCATGCTCAGACCGATACGGCGAAGGCATCAGGACTTTGACGTTTTGTCCAATCACCTCACCCGCCGCATAGCCAAAAATTCGCTCGGCGGCTGGGTTGATCGTCTGAATGTAGCCCTTCGCGTCGATGCTTAAGATGCCGTCGACCGCGGCTTCCAACACGGCGTGTAACCGGCCAGCGCTTGATGCCAATGTTTCTTCCGCTCTGGGGCGCACACCTTCTTCATCTTTCAAGACAGTGTCTCCCCTCTGCTGCCGAACGAGATTGCAAACTCCTCGGATATACCGAGAGTTCGGTCGGCACGGCGTCGAAGCTTCAGGTTCGCCGCATTGTAGCATCACGCGAGTCCGCCGGGAAGAACTCGCCAAAATGATTCGCACGGACCGATATCGCACATCTTGGAGGAATGCCGCCGTGAGGCCGTATCTAAGCTATTCCAGCCATTGCACTGCATAACATCTTATTTTCAATGCTGTTACGTCGATGTCGCTTTGCAAGAATTAGCCTCGGTATGAAACTTGCCAGATGCCCTTGCGGAAGAGAACAAATAATGAAACGCATGTGTGCATGGTGTGGCCAGGAACTCGACTCTTCGGCACCTCGGGACGATCAGCGCCCAGTGACGCACGGTCTATGTGCGGCTTGTCGTCGCAGCTTCTTCGCCGTGGCGAAGGTAAAGGAAGTCGAACAGCAACCCACAAGGCCCAAAGCGGGCAACGATTCCGGGAAAATTAGCGAGAACCTGCAGGCTGATTCACCGAATGGGAACGAGTGAACGAGATCAGCGGGACATTGAAGACGTTCGTAATGAAGCGAATTGGCGCTGTGGGAATGATGGAGAAGCCTATCCCGGAATCGGGTCCTAACGACGCTGTCATCAAAACGACTGCGGTTATGATCCGCACTTCTGACACACACATACGGTGCGGGGGCCCGTCGGCGAATTTCGCAGCATGACTTTGGGACATGGGGCCGTCGGCGCTCCTCTACCCTTTTGCGGCAGCGGCTTTGCCTTTTTGGAGACACAGAAGAGCACGGACTTCTTTCAATAGATTTGGCATTCACGGGAGTAATCTACTATGAAGCGCTTTTTAATATGCAGCGGCATCAATGGCGAGCCGGATGCACTCGAGACGCTCGAAACCATAGTGCGCGAACGATCACCTGATGGAGTTCTGTTCGCGGGCGGTTTCCTGGCTCGATGTCGCGAGTATGCTCCATCGATCGACTCGGAATTTGGTTACACGTTGGACCAGTCGCTGTTCATGGACCATTGCCTCTCAACCCTTGGTAACTTGAACGCCTTGTGCGCAATCATTCCTGGAGTCTTTGACGCTCCTATCGAATTGTTCCTTCAGCTTGGCATGAGTGCGGAGCGAGATCATCCCAGGCTTCATCTGGCTCACGTCACACCAGTTCTGGAGCGAGATATCGCCATCTTTGGACTCGGTGCATGCATCAATAGCTTTACGAATACAAATCTGGGAAATTACTCCTACGACTTGGCAAAATACTATCTTCGACCGCTGAAGACGATTACGGCTCCGCGATCAATACTTCTCCTTCCGGAACCACTTCAGAGTTGGCACGGCGATGCAGAGAGCCGCAAACTGACCGACTCGCTCATTGTTTCTTGTCATCCGAAAGTGTGTGTCCTCGGCATAACCAGCACGGGGCAGCAAATTCAGCGTATCGGCCCGACTTTAGTCATCATCCCAGGAAACCTTTCCGATGGACACGCTGCATGGCTCGATTGGGATCGTCCGACCGAAGATCAAGTAGAGTTATTAACTTTTTCCAAACTCAAGATTGAGTCACCACTCCCGTCGCTGCGTCCGGACGACATGCCTGATATCGCATTATCGCATAGGGTGTAACCGGTCGCCTGGTATATTGCAAGGCAATGCTGGAAATCTGTTTATGAAAAATGGCCAGCTGGCCATCCTCGGGACGGCGTTGCTTGGCATCGAGCGCATAAGACAGTAGACGAACGGCTCGCGGCTAAACGGTGGGGCGCTGACCACTCCATCGTCTCCAGGCTATCCTCCGGCGACTGCACCATCTCCTCCACCAGATGATCGAGAGTTCCCTGCACCTCGCTAATGCGCTCGGGTCGATCGCCTGGCGCGAATGCCATGCAATGCTGGACCAGTTGGCACAGGGCATCGGGGGTATTCGGCGCGAACTCTTGGATCGGCTTCATCATCCGCTCGAACGTGTTCTTATCCATCGGCATACCGCCGTCCTCAGCCGAGATGACGGGCGGCGGCAGGCGCCAGGTCAACATGCGATACATGGTGGCGCCGAAGTTATAGATGTCGGTCTTCTCGTTGGCGATATGCTTTCGGGCCTGCTCCGGGGCCATATATTCGGGCGTGCCCTGAATGCGGTCCTTGCTTTCGCCCTTGATCCAGGCGAGGCCAAAGTCGATCACCTTCACGTCGCCGGCGCGACTGAGCATGATGTTGTTCGGCTTGAGATCGGCATGACAGACCTTGCGGCGATGCATGTGGACCAGCGCAGCTGCGATCTTTTCAAAGACCTGCACCATACGCGGCAACGAGATGCGCGGGCAAGTGTCCAGCGTCTTGCCGTTGACGTACTCTATCAGCAGATGACACTTGCGCACGCGGAACATCCAGTTTTTGACCGTCTCGTAAGCATAAATCTTGATGATCGAGGGATGATCCAACATCTGACCGACGCGAAATTCGTGCTGGGCCTGTTCCAGATATTTCTGATCGTCCGCATCATCAATGGGAACGACCTTGAGCGCGTAGTGCTTGCTGTCGGCGGTCCGGCGAATATGAAGGATCTTGCTATGCGCACCGCGCCGAGTTCGCCGACGACCTGAAAATTGCCGATCGAGATGTCGCTCATGAGAAGGGCCACCGGTACTGGAGACGTTTGCTATCTTTCGGGAATCATATCGCGCCTGGGGCTTCTTGTCTTCAAGAGCCGGGAGCGTTAGCAACCGGAGAAAATCTGCGCGAGCGTAACGCACTCCGGTCGCTGACGCTCCCGGCTCGCCAAGATAATGACACGATTTGCTTTTACGATCGCTACTTGCGATGGAGACCGCTCTGTGACGTCCAAGTCCGCTGACCTCGAACGGCTGACCCAGTTTTATGGCCGGGCCATTTTTGCACGCGTCGATCGGCGCGGGCCACTCCTCGCCAGTCCGGCCTGGTTCGACGAAAGGCTCATGGAATGGTCCATGAGCAATGAGGCGATCAAAGTCCAGCTTTTTCGCTTCGTCGATGCTCTCCCGTTATTGAAGACGCCGGCCTCGATCGCGCGGCATCTGCGCGAATACTTCGGCGAGGCTGACGGCCATCTGCCCGGCTGGCTCAAGCTGGGGCTGAATTTGATCCCGACCACCGGCCTGCTCGGACGCACCTTTGCGTCGGTTGCGTTTTCCTCATCAGAACGGCTGGCGCGGAAGTTCATCGCCGGGTCGAACCTGACCGAAGTGTTGACAGCCATCTTGGGGATGCGCCGTCGATCGTTGGGCTTTACCGTCGACGTCCTCGGCGAAGCGACCATCACCGAGCATGAGGCTGAGCTATCGCAGCGCGAGTATATCGATCTGATCTCCGGGCTCAGCGCGAAGGTCAACACCTGGCCGGCCAACGACGTCATTGACCGCGATGACGCGGGGCCTATCCCGCGCGTCAACGTCTCCGTGAAATTGACCTCGCTTTACTCGCAATTCGACCCGATCGACCCGGCCGGCACGAGCCGCGAAGTCCGTGCCCGGCTACGGCCAGTATTGCGCGAGGCGATGAAGCAGCGGGCGTTTCTGAACTTCGATATGGAACAGTATGCCTACAAGGACCTGACATTTCAGATCTTCAAAGAGGTTCTCGATGAGCCGGAGTTTCGGGATTGGCCTGACGTCGGCATCGCCGTGCAGGCCTATTTGCGCGATTGCGAAGCCGACCTGAAATCGCTGCGCGACTGGGCCGAGCGACGCGGTACCCCTGTCGCGGTGCGGCTGGTCAAAGGGGCATACTGGGATTTCGAGACGATCCAGTCGCGGCAACAAAATTGGCCCTGTCCGGTCTGGAATCGCAAGAGCGACACCGACGCTAATTACGAACGGCTGACGCGGTTTCTTCTCGAAAATCGCCGTTGGCTGCGGCCCGCGCTGGCCAGCCATAATATCCGCAGCCTCGCGCATACGATCGCCCTGGCCAGGCAGCTCGATTTGCCGCCGCGGAGTTTTGAGATCCAGATGCTCTATGGCATGGCCGAGCCTGTCAAGGACACGCTCGTCAAGCTCGGCCAGCGCGTGCGGGTCTATACACCGTTTGGCCAGCTGCTGCCGGGGATGGCCTATCTGGTCCGCCGCCTGTTGGAAAATACCGCCAATGAATCGTTCTTACGCGCCAGCTTCACCGAACACCTGCCCGAGGAGCAACTGCTCATGAATCCTGCCACGCAGGGCCACAACGGCGCCGCCCATTCTTCTCCCGTGCCGGCCCATGGCACGGCGAAGGCTCCGGCCACGCCTCGATACGATACGCCCTTGCAGGTCGAAGCCCTGACCGATTTCCACCAGGAGGACGCGCGGAAGGCGATGCAGGCGGCGCTTGCCCAAGTCGGCGGCCAGCTCGGCCGCACTTATCCACCGATCGTCGATGACAAAGAGTTGGCTACGAAAGAAGCGATCGATTCCGTCAATCCGTCGCATCGCAAGCAGGTCGTCGGCAAATGGGGCAGCGCCTCGATCGAGCAGACGAAACAGGCGATCCAGGCGGCCAGCGACTGCGTTTCCGGGGTGGCGCGATACGGCGGCGGCCAAGCGAGCGGATTATCTGTTCGCGGCGGCCAAGGTGATCCGCCGGCGCCGCTTCGAGCTGGCGGCGTGGCAGGTTTACGAATGCGGCAAGCCGTGGCGCGAGGCCGACGCCGATGTCGCCGAGACGATTGACTATTTCGACTTTTACGCTCGCGAAATGCTCCGAATGGCGCGGCCGCGACGCCGCGATGTGGCCGGAGAGGATAACGAGTACTTCTACGAGCCGCGCGGCGTGGTCGCGGTGATCGCGCCCTGGAACTTCCCGATGGCCATCCTCGCCGGCATGACCGGCGGCCGCTCTAGTGACGGGCAACACCGTCATCATGAAGCCGGCCGAGCAGTCGAGCGTCATCGGGGCCAAGCTGATGGAAGTCTTGCGCGAGGTCGACTTGCCGCGCGGCGTCGTCAGTTTTCTGCCGGGCGTCGGCGAGGAAGTCGGCCCGGTTTTGGTGAATCATCCCGACGTATCGCTGATCGCCTTCACCGGCTCGCGCGGCGTCGGCATGACGATCAATCGCCAAGCCGCGGACATGGCCGACGGCCAGGACCATGTCAAGCGCGTCATCGCCGAGATGGGCGGCAAAAACGCCATCATCGTCGATGATGACGCCGAGATGGATGAGGCGATTCACGGCGTCGTCTGGAGTGCCTTCGGCTACGCCGGCCAGAAATGCTCCGCCTGCAGCCGGGTCATCGTCCCCGATTCGCTCTACGACGATTTCGTCAAGCGCCTCGTCGAGGCGACGCGTAGCCTTAAGGTCGCCCCCGCCGAAGATCCCGGCTGCGGCGTGCCGCCCGTCATCGATGACGACGCCCGCCAGCGGATCCTCAAGACGATCGAAAACGGCAAAAAAGAAGGCAAACTCGTCTACGCCGGCGACATCGGCCCCCTCGCCGACGAAGGCTATTACGTTGCCCCACACATCTTCGCCGACGTCGCGCCGAACGCGTCGCTCGCGCAGGAAGAGATCTTCGGTCCTGTACTCGTCGTGCTGAAATCAAAGGACCTAACAGACGCCTTGCAGATCGCCAATGGCACAAAATACGCCCTGACCGGCGGCCTCTTCTCACGCAGCCCGAAGAACATCGCCCGCGTCAAGCGCGAGTTCCGCGTCGGCAATCTGTATATCAATCGCAAAATCACCGGGGCGCTCGTGGACCGTCAGCCATTCGGCGGATTCAAGTTGTCCGGCATCGGCTCGAAAGCCGGCGGCCCGGATTATCTGTTGCAATTTGTGTTGCCGCGGACGATCACGGAGAACACGCTGCGACGCGGCTTCGCGCCGAATATGGCGGAGAGTGAGGGGGAGGGGGAGGGGCGGTAGGACAAGAAGGGGAACTCACTCCAGCCCCAAGCGCAAGCGCGGGGTTCAGCGGCTCGGAACACCATACGCATCAAGTTAAAGAATAGAACCTGATTTTCGCCCCGGCAGGGGCGAAGGGCTGTAGCCACGGGTGAAGCGTAGCCCGCCGCAAGGCGGGCGAAGCGTAACCCGTGGTCCGGGTGCGATTTATTTGTCTTTCGCCCCGGAGGGGCGACGGATTCCGTCGCCCCTCCGGGGCGAAAGACTACCTAGCTTATACCTTACCACGGGTTGCGCTTCGCTCCACCCGTGGCTACAATCCTTCGCCCCTTCGGGGCGACAACCGCGAGCACAAGGCTTAGGACTTCGACTTCCAAGGGGCGCTTACATACGGTCCCCGAAGCCCCTCGCCCGCTTACTCGGGAGAGAGGGGTTGAGGTGAGATCTTAAATAGAAGTTTTTTGGCTATGGTGCAGGCTTAGGTCTGGAGAAATTCAGGCGCCTTGGTGTTTAGCTGGCGTCTGGCCGTGAAAGGTGCGGCTCTCCTGGCCTGACCTATGGTTCCGCCGGATTCGATGGTTCGGAATTGAAACCGGACCCGAAGGGTTTCAAATGCGGCACCAGGTTGGTTGACGCATAGGCCTCGGTGAGACTGCGGGCCAGGTCCACCCATCAACAAAAGCAGGTTAGGCCGGTGCTTGGGAAGCCCCTCGCTTGAAACGACTTACGTCGCACCTGTTCTCGTGCATCCTCGCAGGATATACATAATGCGTAAAATGCACCTGCACGCTCCTGTTTGCACAGTCTCTGCCTAATTTATGGTTCGGAGAGCATCATGACGTCCACCGATGAACAACCGCCCGTTTCCGATGGAGATCCGCCTGCTTCTGATGGACATGCTCCTGCTCTGGATGGGCCACCGCTCGTATCTGTCGAGGCGCCTCAATTGTCTGGCAATCAAGAAGAAGAGGCATCGGTTGAGGAAAGTGAATGGGAAGAGATCGAAATCACCGTTCCCGCCGATCCATCGTTGCCAGGCGATGGTCAAGCCGTCACCAAGATCACCCGAGTTGCCAAGAAAAAACCAAAGATTAAGACCGATGCTGTCGAACTTCGTTTGCAAGGCCGGCGAGCGATCTGCAAGCGCATTGCCGACATCGCGCCTCATATGCTTAAGAAGATCAAACTGCGTCTGTTGACAAGTTATCTCGACGCAAGGATTCTGCCGATTGGCAACGACGATGATGACCTCACAAAATTCATTCTTGGGCAAGCCACAAAGCTCGCCGACCGAAATCGTGTACTCGAAGCAATTAACAATGCAGACTCCGGGTCGGATGACCTGAAAGCAGTCATATTCGCGGTTTTACTTCAGGAGGAGACGCACTCCATTCCTGAATACCGCCTCTACGAAAAAGTGGCTGAATATGAGAAAATGATTGTAAAGCGGGCCAAGTCGTTAGATCTTAATGAGTTGAAAAAGTCCGATTTTCTTAGATGGCATTGCCTCGACACTTATCGAGTTGTTCTTGAGGCTGCATCGAATAACGACGGTGTTAGTTCGCAGGACGAATTACGGCTACCCAGAGTTCTTAGAAACCATTTTGAGATCTCCTCGGAAGATCATTGGACGATTGGTGCGTTTCTAAAGCGTTTCCCAAAGGCAAAGTGCGCTCTGCACAATCCCGATGAGATTAACGAAGCTCGAAAGAAACTTCAGCGGCATGGATTGCTGTGGAATTATAAGAACGAATCCGACCAGAACATCGATGTAATACCTTCCGAGATCGCCGATATAATCCGGCGCGACTACGCTGAACAAGAGCTTCAGACGGTCAACTACCGACGGCTGGCGTCCCATGACTCGATCTTACTTTCAGAGCTGAAGACGGTGAGCCAACGTGCAGGCGGTGAGCGTTCGGGAAATAAGGCGGAGTTAATTGATCGAGTGGTGGGAAGTGGCATTAAGCCGTCTGAATTGCTCAATTCCTTGGATAAAGAAAAGCTCTCCGGAATGTGCGGGGGATTCGGGCTGAAGTCGAGCGGGTCGAAGGCTGAATTAGTTAGCCGATTGATCGAGTTCTACGACGACCTCACTTTTGAAGCGCGAGAAACGAAAGATCCCCGCGAGGTCTGGTACGCTAACTTTGAATTGCTGGCAAGTCGCGCCTATGCCGAGCTCAGGGCCAAGAAGGTTATCAATAAGGATTTGGACATCGAGCATCAATTTGAGGATGCAACGGCCTTCCTGTTCGACGTCAAACTCCGCGTGCCCTGTGATATGACGCGAAAAGACAACAAGGCGGACGGCCGACTCGCGCTTGCTGGAGGACAATGCCTGCTGCTTGATTGCAAGTCCGCGGAAGGACCAGTGAACCTTCAGGACCATCTCGACGGACAGTTTGATGGATATATGCGGAAAGAACAAGGCAGTGGAAAGAATCCCATCGGATTCCTTGTCATCGCTCCAGCGTTTACTCCTCAGTCGATTAACCTCGCCTACAAATACAAGGCACGCACGAACTGGGATGTGACGCTGATAACGGCAGAAGGACTGCGTTATCTGGCGGACCGCTGGGCGGCATCGGAGCCGGAGAAGCCGTTTCCGGTCCGATTGTTGAATTGCACAGCTGTAATCGACAAGGAGCGTGCGGAGGTGTTGTTGAGTTTAGCGTGAACCATTTGAGATATTCGTCTCTGGGGTTGGCCCGCCGGGTGCGTTGCCGATGGTTGAGCGAAGCGATACCCCGGGAAGACCATTAGGACCTTACCATGCCCGCCGGCTTTGATAGCCCGTGGAAGGAAGCACTCGATTCCTATTTCGACTCTTTTTTGTCGCTGTTGTTCCCCGACATCCACGCGCAGATCGATTGGTCCCGAGGTTACGAATCGCTGGACAAGGAGTTCCAGCAGGTGGTGCGCGCAGCCGAGATTGGGCGGCGGTATGTCGACAAGCTGGTCAAGGTTTGGACGATAGCTGGCGTCGAGTGCTGGGTATTGATTCATGTCGAGGTGCAGACGGCACGCGATGCCGACTTCCCACAACGAATGTTCGTCTACAACTATCGCATCTTCGACCGCTATAATCGATCGGTGGCGAGCCTCGCGGTTTTGGCCGATGATGATCCGAATTGGCGTCCAAATGAGTTCCGCCAAAACTTGTTTGGGTACGAGACCACCGTCCGATTTCCGATCGTCAAGCTTCTCGACTTGACGGCGAGTGAAGCGGAACTGGAGACAAGCGACAATCCGTTTGCCACGGTCGTGATGGCTCATCTGAAAGCTCTGCAGACTCATAACGACTCCGTTGGCCGGAGCGTATGGAAGCTTCGGCTGGTACGCGGTCTGTACGAGCGTGGCTTTAGTGCGAAGGACATTCGCGAGTTGTTTCGCGTGATTGATTGGCTAATGGAGTTGCCGTCGCCGCTCGAGAATCTCTTTTGGCAAGATGTCGCATCCATTCAGCAGGAGAACAAAATGCCATTCGTTTCAACCCCGGAGCGCGTCGGCCGCCGAGCTGGAATGCGGCTCGGAATTGAGGCGTTGCTGAAGGTAAGGTTCGGCGAGGAGGGCCTTAAACTTATGCCCGAAATCGAAAATGTTCACTACGACGACCAACTGAAGGCTATCTTGGAAGCCCTCGGAACGGCGAAGACCCCGGACGAAGTCCGCCGTATTTGGGCGGCGCCGATGCCTTGAGCGGTGGCCTGGTCAAGCGCCTTTCTGAAAAACCGAGACTCAGGGATGTCCCTGCCATTCGACGCCACGGTGAAGGAAATCCTGTCGCCGCAGCCCGAGGATTTCGTCCCCGCGTTTGACTTGCCTCGAACGCAACCGGCGTTTCGGCTCAACATCGATCTTTCGGCGCCTTCAGCCGCAACCGATGTAGCGATTGGTTTCGGCGAGCCGTTGCAGGAGATCGCGGATCTCAACTTTCAGTCCGGTCCCGATGCGGACGTTGCCAGGCGGTGTCATCTCTATAGTGCGGCATTGCACTTCCGCTTTGGCGTGCCCGTCCGCACCATTCTCATCCTGCTTCGCCCCAAAGCGGACGTGGCCGGGATTGATGGAAAGTTGTCTTACGCCAGCGGCAACAGTGGGGTAGATTTCAGATATGATGTGGTCCGCATGTGGCAGCAGCCGGTCGAGACGTTCCTGCGTGGCGGCGTGAGCCTGCTCCCGTTGGCTCCGTTGTGCCAGCTGCCGGCGGATCAACCTATAACCGAGGCTATCCGAGAGGTCGTTAGAGAGATTGATCGCCGACTGGCGGAGGAATGCGACCACGCCCAAGCCGCCCGGGTGATGACGGCCGCTTTCTTTTTGACCGGTCTGCGAATACCCAGCGACCGACTTGGCTCGATTTGTGATGGAGTGAAAGTTTTGCTGGCTCGGCAACCCCGTCCTGCAACGCTCGCCTAAACCTGCCGCGGCCAAACGTCTGAACGACATCAAGGTCCCGCCCTTATTGATTTCTCGGCGGTCGGGACGTGCCGCGAATCAAGGCGAACATCGAAATGCTGGAGAAAGGAATAAACGGGTCGAAGAAAGTAGTTATCGAGGGTGCCGGACACATGGTCAACATGGAAAAGCCGAACGAGTTCAACAACGCCCTGGTCGCTTCCTTGGCGAACGTGCCGTAGGGTTTTTCAAAAAAATGTCTGTTGATTGGCGGCGCAGAAACGCGTCACGGCGCATCACGTCACCTTTTTGAAGATAGGGCCTGTCGACGACGGAGCTTATTCTTCACCTCGCTTCTGAGCTATCGGCGCCGCTAACAAGGCATTGCATTCCAATCTTTGCGAACCAAGATGAAACCGCCGCTTGCCTGTCTTGGTAGAATGATCGCGGTAGTCCAGTGATTCGTAGATTCTTCCTCTCGTGAGGTTTCGCGAAAGCATGAAAGCACGCCTGCTCGCACTCGTGGTCGTTGTCGTCCTCGCCGGTTCGGTCAGCGCCGCGGACTCTCCCTCCAGCGCCAAGATCAACAAAAAGATCGATAGCTTCTCTCTTAGCGACGCTTCGGGCAAAAAGATCGCGCTGAGCGATCTCAATGGCAAAAAAGCGATCGTCGTTTTCTTTCTCTCCTTTGATTGCCCCGTATCGAAGAGTTACTCGACGACCATGGCTGAATTGGCAAAGAGCTACGAAGCCAAAGGCGTCAGCTTTCTCGGCGTTAATAGTAACGATGACATCGACGCGGTTCAGATCGGCAAAGTTGCTGCGGAATTCCAGTTGCCCTTCCCTGTTCTTAAGGACGTTCGGCTCCAGGTGGCCGACTTGTTCAAAGCGGAAGCGGTGCCAAGTGCCTTTGTCCTCGACCAAAACTTCGTCCTGCGCTATCGCGGGCGGATCGACGATGGCTATGCGGCTCGACTCAAACAGAACGCGAAAATCACCAGCCATGACCTGAAGAACGCGCTCGACGACGTCCTCAGCGGCAAAGACGTGCGCACTCCGGTGACCAAAGTCATTGGCTGCCCGGTGCCCACGGAGAAGGTGACAGCCAAGACTGGGAAAGTCACCTATTACCGTGATGTGATGCCTCTGCTGCAGGAGCACTGCCAACAATGCCACCGCCCCGGCGAGGTTGGGCCGTTCGCACTCATGACGTATAACCAGGCGGTGAGCTGGGCGTCGGACATCAAGGAATACACGCGGAATCGGCGGATGCCGCCGTGGAAGCCGGTCGAAAGTCAGCCGTTTCACAACGACCGACGCCTTTCCGACAAGGAGATCAAGACGCTGGCCGATTGGGTCGACAGCGGCACGCCCGAAGGGAATAGCAGTGATGCACCTAAACCCAAGAGCTTCATCGATGGCTGGACTCTCGGCAAGCCCGATCTCGTGCTAACCGTTTCGGAAGAGATGATCGTCGGCCCGAGCGGCAAAGACCTGTTTCGCGTCTTCGTCATGCCGACTGGACTGACGGAAGACAAATACGTGCGGGCCATTGAGGTGCGCCCCGGCAACACCCGCGTGTTGCACCACACACTTAATTTCTTCGACACCAAAGGCCGTGGCCGCGAATTGGAGAAGCTCGAGCAAGCGAAGGCGTCAAAACCCGAGGACCTGGATCATGGCCCAGGCTACAACGTGTCGATGGGCGTCGGTTTCCTTACGACGGCCGACGGAACCTTCGGCGGTCTGAGCGGTTGGGCACCGGGCCAAGTGCCACGCCGCCTGCCCGATGAGATGGCCTGGTTCCTGCCGAAAGGCTCCGATCTCCTAGTGCAGGCGCACTATCATCGCACCGGCCGGACAGAAAAGGATCGGATCACCCTTGGCCTCTATTTCGCCAAGCAGGAGCCGAAAAAGCTCTTTAAGGGGACCGTCCTGCCTGGCAACGGCAAGTTTCCGTACCTGCTCAACATCCCCGCCAACAACGAAAATTATAAAGTCACGGGCACCATCTGGATGAAAGAAGACGTCGTCCTTTATTCGGTCATGCCACATATGCACATGCTCGGCAAGAAGGTCAAAGTGACGATGACACCGCCCGACGGCAACACCGAGACGCTCGTTGGCATCGACGATTGGGAATACAACTGGCAAGAGACCTATTGGCTCAAGAAACCGCTCCACGTCAAAACCGGCACGCGCTTCGACGTGGAGGCGATTTACGACAACAGCGTTAAGAACCCGAATAACCCGTTTAGTCCGCCCCGCAATGTGCGCTTCGGCGAGGAGACGACGAACGAGATGTGCTTTATCTTCTTTGGCATGACCAACGAGGGTAAAGGCCGCGTGCAGATGGGGTTCGATCCGCCGAAGTGATGAACGATTGGTTTTCGAGAGCCCGGAGCGTAAGCGACCGGGGACACTCTGAGTGCGTGTGATGCTCTCCGGTCGCTGACGCTCCCGGCTCTTGAAGACAGAATATGCTTGAAGACAAGAGGTTGTTGCACACCCCCTAGCTCGTCCCTATCATCTCCTGAAGTCCTGATTGCCGCTGCTCCCCGGAGAAACCTCGAATGCGCCATGTCCTGTCCGCGTTGGTGCAAAACCAGCCCGGAGTTCTTGCTCACGTCTCCGGGATGCTGGCTTCGCGCGCTTTTAATATCGATAGCCTCGCGGTCGGTGAAACGGAAGATCCGAACCTGTCGCGCATGACCTTTGTCGTCCACGGCGACGACGCTGAACTCGAACAGGTGCGCAAGCAGCTCGACAAGATTATTACGGTCGTCAAGGTCCAGGACATCAGCAGCGAGGACTTCGTCGAGCGCGATCTGATGTTGCTAAGCGTTCGCGCTCAGCCGTCGCAGTGCGCCGAGATTCAAACGCTTGTCGAAATGTTTCGCGGCAATGTCGTCGACATTGGCCGCGAAAGCTTGATGGTCGAGATCAGTGGCCGCGAAAACAAAATCGAGGCCTTTATCGACCTGATGCGCCCTTATGGAATCATGGAGCTGGCTCGAACGGGGCGCATTGCGCTGGTTCGCCGCCAGACCGGCAAAGGAGATCTGTTGTGACCCCGTCTGCCACCATACTTTCCGCGACGCGCCCCATTCGGCCGGCCCTGGCCGACACGATTCGCGGCCTGAAACTCGGGCAGCACATTCGCATTATGCAATTTGTCCGCGTCGGCAGCAGCGCCAGCTGGACGACGACGGTAGAAGGCGTTTATCGGGGCTATAACTATCTAAACACCGGCATCGCGACCGACCGTGTTCCGGCCGATGATATCGTCGTCGTGACCGTTCATTTCACAAAGAAAAACGGCGAAATGTCGAGCATCACGCTGGATGAGAAAAGTCAGATTGAAGTAATTGGCGCTTGGTAAAACTTGCCCTCACTTACGCCGCCAAATCGTCGTCTCCGCCAACCCCAGGCGGGCGGCGATCGGCTGTATCGCGGCGTAGAAGCGCGCGGCGTCGCCGGGATAGCCTGCCGTCGCCTTCAAACCCGGTAGATGTTCCAGCCAAAAAAGATTGAATTCCCGCATCAGCAACTCACGCAGATACTTGCTTGCCATTGAAGCCAGCGACACGCAAAGATGCTCTTGATCGGCGCGTGGCTGAAACGTCAGCGTGATCTTTCGACCCCGACCCAGCACTTCATAAACGCTCGCGGCGGCGGATTCTCTGTGTGCCACCACCATCGAATCCGGTAACGCCGACTGGATTTGCGCGGCGTAGCTGTTCCGTCCTCCATGCTTATCAATGGCAAAGATCAGCTCGTCCTGGTCCGGTACGCTGTCGAGCGTCCATGCCAACAAACACGCCAGCGAGTGAGCCAGGATGGCTCCCTTGCTGCCGTGGTGGTCAAGCAGGCGATTGAACCGTGCCGCGCAGATGACGCTGCTCTGAACCTGCCAGGCCGCCACGCCGGCCGAAAGGCAGCAAGCCCGAAAGCGCTCGGCCAGCGGGCTGGAATCGATTTCCTCCTCGTCCGTGGGGAGCGCCGTTTGCCCTGTGAACCAAGGCTCGAACCTTAGCTCGGCACAATCCTTGGGACAGGCCTGTTCCAGGAGATGAGCCAGCGTCTTACGCCTTTGAGCGTGCCAAAGCGTCGCCAGCATGCCGCGTTCTAGTGCCTGGAGACCTCGCTCCACGGAGTAGACGACCTTGGAATCGTCGATCAGGATTCGATCATCATCCTCGTGACAGCCTTTGCGCACGGCGGCCGAGAGCGTCTCCCATAGACATGTACTGGCTATTTTCTTGGGCACTTGGCACGTGACGGCGGTCATGACGAACGGGCCGAGGTTCGGGCCATAGCCCGCTTCATCAATGCCGACCAGCCAGACCATAGAACGTCCTTTCGCGAGCCACGATGATTTCGACAAACCGGGAACGGCCAATTTCCTTCAGATACCTAGACTACGAATTTGACAGCCCCGCGCTTCGCCCCGAGGACTTCTTCATGCTTCCAACGAACATCTTCCTCAAGATCCTCTCCAAGGAGATCCCCGCACGCATCATTCACGAGGATGATTTGTGCCTGGCTTTTCACGACGTCAATCCACAAGCGCCCGTGCATGTGTTAATCATCCCGAAGAAGGAGATTGCCACCCATGCAGATTTGACGCTTGATGATGTCGAACTCATGGGCCATCTCCACCTCGTGGCGGCCCAATTGGCGAAGGTTCTCGGTATTTCCGACGGTTATCGTATCGTGGCCAACTGCCGGGAGCGGGCGGGGCAGACCGTGCCACACGTTCATTTTCATCTTTTGGGTGGCCGCGACCTGGGCTGGCCGCCGGGCTAAAAAAGAGTGGTCAAAAAAGAGACAACTATCGCGTTATGAAGCAGTCGTTTGTTGCAAAAAAGAGCAGTCGCCGAGAAAATGAGAAAGGCGCGGCCGACTCGAAGGTGAAGGTTTGCATGCTTACAAAGCGCAAACTGTTATTTTGAAAGGCGTTATGATCTCTGTACGACATCGAACATACACAAGATGAGTGGTTTGGCACGCGGCGTGCTTTTAATGATGATCGAAGTTCTGGTAGCGAGTCCCAAAACTTCATGCAGACGATTCCCAACTCCCCTCAAGTGGGCACGGGACGTTGCTGATTTGCGAGTCTCAGCAGCGTCTCGTGCCACCACTTCTTTCAAGATAACGAATAACAGCTTCGTGCGTTTGTGACTATACATTCTGACAATCCGCTCCAAGCTACTAGCCGCGAAATAAGCACAATCGAAGTATTTGTTTTTTTGAACAGATGTGACTAGCCAGCAATACGGGTGACAGGATTCGAACCTGTAACCTTCGGTTCCGTAGACCGATGCTCTATCCAGTTGAGCTACACCCGCTTCTGTCTGCGTACGACAGAATAGCACTATAGAGGCCATACTAAAGCATGTCAACGTCCGGCATCATCCAGACACTTCCGCTTCCGGCCCGGTTCACACCCGTTGTCACGCGATTGCGTGCTGCCTAAGTTAAATACCATCGTGGACAAGCACGACCGGAAGCCCGCCGCAACCAGGCCAAGGAAGTCCTCCCCTGAACGGCATGCGACGTCGGGTCAGTCCCGGCTCACGGAGCGCGATTCATTCACCATGCCGAGGCTGCCATGCCTTTTGCCGCCGCCGTTTCGACACTCCCGCAGACTGGCTCGGCTATCGAAGAAGCCTGCTCCCTCATTCATGCAGACCTTCAAGGCCCTCCGGATCTCGTCGTTCTGTTCTTTTCCTACCACCACGCGACCGAAGTCGAGTTACTTTCACGGATCATTACGAAGCGACTGAAGCCGGCTTGTTCTCTTGGCTGCATCGCCGAGGGCGTCATCGGCGGCGACATCGAGGTTGAACAACGCCCCGGTGTCAGCATCTGGGCGGCCAAATGGTCGCGTCCGGTGAGCATGGACCCCTTTCATCTCACTCTGGAGCTAACGGCGGATGGCACGAGTCTTATGGGTATGCCCGATGCGTTGGTCGGCGCGTCCGGCTTGGATGCCGTGATTCTGATGCTCGGCGATCCGTTCACCTTCCCGGCCGAAGTGTTCTTGCAACAGATGAACGACGATTGCAAAGGCCTCCGCGTACTCGGCGGGATGGCGAGCGGAATTCGCGGTCCGGGCCAGGTCCGTCTGCTGCTCGACGGCAAAGTACACAACGAGGGCGCTGTCGGCATTTTGCTCCAAGGCGCCGTCGGCTTGCGGCCCATCGTCTCGCAAGGCTGCCGGCCGATCGGCCAACCGATGCTCGTCACCAAAGCCCATGAACGGAGCATCTTCGAACTCGGCGGCCGCGATCCGGTCGAGCAGCTCAAAAATGTTTGGCAGGGCTTGAGCGTCGAAGACCAAAAGCTATTTCATCAGGGGCTTCATATAGGCCGCGTGATCAGCGAGTATCGCGACGTTTTTCAGAGGGGCGATTTCCTGGTGCGTAACGTCATCGAGATTGACAAACAAACGGGCGGCTTGACGTTGACGGATCGCGTCCGCGTCGGTCAGACAATTCAATTTCATATCCGCGATGCCGCAACCGCGGATGAAGATTTGCGTGCCTTGCTTCAGCTCGATGCCGCCGCCCACGAGAAAAAAGCGGCGTCGGCCCTTGTTTTCAGCTGCAACGGGCGTGGCAGCCGCCTATTTGCCCAACCGCACCACGACGCCCAGGCCATTCGCCAAGAACTTGGAGCGATTCCCTTGGCCGGCTTCTTCGCCATGGGCGAGCTCGGCCCCGTCGGCGGCCTTAATTTTCAACATGGGTTTACAGCCAGCGTGGCATTGTTTGAAGAGTGAGTCGTGGCTATCCGGAAAACTTGGGTGCCATGCCCACGCTTGCGTGGGCATGAATGGGCACTAATGTTTCCCAAGTATGACGCAAAATCAGAAGGCGTTTGCCGCTCATGCCCACGCAAGCACGGGCATGGCACCCAGCGTTGTTTGAAGTGTGAGGTGGGCCGCATTCTGGGAACCGCGCCATGGGTCTAAATCTCAGCATAACATTTGCAGATTCGCCACCGTCTTGGGAGCGCGCCCAAACGCTCCTCGCCAATCAGGGCTGGGGCGTGCAAATGCGAATGATCGACGGCCAACTGGCTTTTCCTGACGAACAGCCGCCAGAACAATGGCGCGAACTTCGAGTGGCGGCGGCGCAAGGCGGCATGGTGACGATTCGCCGCGACGGCAGCACGATTCAATGCGTTATCTGGGGCAACGCCGACAAAGCGACGAAAGAGACTTGGAACGCTCTTGCCTGGGCCTTCGCGGCGGCTGGCCAGGGCCTAATTCACATCGAGCAGGCTGCCTTGAGCGCTGATCAGTTTCGATTGCAGGCCGAGCTGCCTAAACCGCGTTCCTGATAGGCGCCAGGGCTCGTGCTGGCCGGCCCTTGGCTCGGATCGGCGCCGCCGCGACTCCCACTTTCGCATCATGCGCATATTTTAGGCGCAAGTAGGTCTGTTCCAACCTGTCAAAGATCGGCTCCCAATCCTGCTCTGCCGCCTTCAGGCGGGCTGCGTGGCCGAAGCGTTCGCGTAAGGAAGCGTTCTCAATCAGTTTGGCGAGAGACGCCGTCATGCTGGCGCCCGGCGCGACGAGGAAGCCATCGACACCATCCGCAATCCGTTCGTTGACGCCTTGTGTGTCGAATCCGACCACCGGCAGGCCGCTGGCCTGGGCTTCGAGGACGACGTTTCCAAATGTCTCGCTGCAAGAAGGAAAGGCAAAGATGTCAGCACTCGCGTACCAACTTGCGAGAGCGGTGCCGCGCTGCTCGCCCGCGAGAATGACGTCGCGGGGCGCGTTATAGCGCAGTAACTCGCCGAGCGGTCCTGCCCCGACTAGCACTAACTTGAGGGGCTTTCCTGAGACGTTGGCTTGCTGCAATTCTTGAAACGCCGTCAGCAGGGCCTGAAGATTTTTCTCCGACGCCAGACGGCCGACGTAGGCGATCAAGACACCATCGGAACCGAGCCCAAGGCTGTCGCGCAGATCCGGATCGCGCCGCGCCGGATTGAAAAGGTGATGATCGACGCCGCGCGTCCAAATTTCGACGCGCTCGACTCCTTCGGCCAGCAGACGACGGCGCGTCGCCTCGCTCGGCACCAACGTAACTTCTGTGGCGTTGTGGAACCAACGCAGGAGTGCATTGAGAATGCCTTCGAGGGGGCCCATGCCGTAATGCGATGCGTAATGGTCGAAATTCGTATGAAAGCTCGAGGCGACCGGAACGCTGACTGTGGCGGCGGCATAAAGGGCCGCCCAGCCGAGCGGCCCTTCGGTAGCGATGTGGACGACATCGGGAAGCGCCTTTTGCATCACGGACGCAAGGCGCATTGGGCTAGCCACGCCGAAACGCAACTGCGGATACATCGGTACGGGCAAACCGTGAACCAGTTCAGGGGACGGCTTTTCAGACGGCTGTCTCGGTCGTATGACTTGGACGATATGCCCGCGCGACTGGAACTCTTTCACCCATCGGCCCAAAGTCCGCGCTACGCCATTGACCTCGGGCGGAAATGTCTCCGTCACCAAGGTCAGGCTCAGGGGGCGCCAGGGAAGGTTCGAGGACATTGGGGAAATCCTTTCACCAGTCTGGGTTCGACACACCATATCTTATGCTACCAAGGTTGCATGAGAATATGCGGACTTTCTTGCGTTGCTTTCATGAAGAGTTGACCCACTGGAGCCCTTCTCCTCCTTCGGCGAGCGGAGGCGATGACATGGCTTCTGGGTCGGCCACTGCCAAGGACTGCGCCTGCGGGCACATCCAACCCCAGGTAGCTCCGGCACCCGAGGCAGCGTTGCATGAGATACTCACGAGTTTTCGTCTTGTTTACCAGCAAGTCCGGTGCCAAGATCTCCGGTTCCGCGATGGCGACTTGGATGCGGCGAAACCAATCGAGTCTCTTATTTTTAGTTGGCGGACCATTGTAATACGAAGTGTAACTTTTCCAACAACCTTCGATCCAGCAAACGATCACGGGTGTATTGGGAAGCGCCTCGAGAATGCGCCACACGCCTTGGCCAAATGGCCGTAGCAGCGTCTCGTCATTGCGCCGCATCATGCCTTCCGGAAAGATCGTGATGCAATCGCCCGCCCTCAGCCCGGCGATCGCTTGGTCGATTTCCGGCGTTTCATGGCGGATAAGCGAATTTTCGACGCGTATAGCCCGAACGACGCGCACCATAAGCCAACGAATCACCGGCAAATCGAAGAAACGGCTCGTCATCATCGGCCGAATGGGACGCGGCGCGACCTTGGCGATGCAAAACGGATCGAGCCAGGCCGCATGATTGGCGACAATGAGGACGGGGCCACGCTCGGGAATCCGGCCAACACCAGGGCCATATTCCCGGATACGATATACGGGGGAGAGGAGCCATTCGATGACGAGTTGCAGCGTGGGGATGAAGAGCCAGATCCAGAGAACGACAGAAGATGCGAAGCCGGAAATGAGAACGAGCCCAAGTATTAATGTGGCCGCTTCTTTCGGCAGGCCGGACTCGAAATCCACGCTTCTCACCCGAGTCAAGAAAGTTAGCTCCGCGACCAGCACGGCAAGACAAATGGAAACCGTCCCGGCAAATAGATTCAGGATGTTCTCCTGTAAGCACGAGAAATCATAACTCAGTTTTCGATGCACATAGGCTCCGAGTGGCGTAAAAACGAGCGCAACCAAGAACGGTACGACGGGACTTGAAAAGGATGATTCAGACAAGCTTAGCCAAAAGGAAACAGCAATTAACGCAGTGACGCCCAGAGAAATCATGCCGAGCGATCGATAAGGATTGCCGTTCGCGCCCCCAATAAGGGCTCCGAGAGCGGCAAAAATCACTGCGACGGCCACTGCCCGGAGGTGGCCTGTGTGCCTGTCAATTACAAGAACTGCCACGGCTAGACTAACGACTAACGCTATTGCGACAGCACGAAATAAGAGAAATGCTAATAAGCGCCAAAGCAATCGAGCCAAGGGCGGCCTGGAGCGCCTGACGGAATTAGCCATCACTTCGGAAGTAGAATAATGCCCATTTGAGGAGGTCAAATAGGCTAGAATTGCCAAACAAATAGCGGTGAGGAATCTTAGTGCAAGGAACAAGTCAAGATTATAAGGCACAAATCGGATGTAACCGATATTTAGCAGGACGGCCACAATAATAATTGCATAAAGCTGGCCGAATGGGGTTCTGGAGCGATCCGCAATGATCCGGAGAATGCTGGTCCGAGCGGCGTTGGCTAATAAAAAAGAGCCCATACACGCGACGGCTATGTAGTCGTTCCTGGAGAATTGGAAACAGAGAACCGCAAGTCCCGGGACCAGAGTATACACCCAGAGCCAAGAGTCAGCCGAGAATTTTGAGTTGCGTCCGAGATATATGGTCGCAATCAATAGCGAAAATAAGACAGCCTGCAGAAAGACCATCACATACCAAAACGACCCTGGCAGCGTATTTGGCAGAGCGTTTTCGGCAAACTCGCCAATAAGGAGGACGTCCAAAAGCTCGGTTGCCCAAATAAATACTAACGTCAAAACCATAATGATTGGTCCCGAACGCATGGCACCTGTCCTCGACGGAATCCCCGCGGCAGATAAGCAATGTCCAGTGTCGCCGCTGTTTTTCTTACGTCAATACGGAATCCCGACGGCGTCGCGGGCATTTCAAGTGCCGGGAGCGTAAGCGACCGGAGAAAATCTGCGCGAGTGTAATGCACTCCGGTCGCTTACGCTCCCGGCTCTTGAAGACAATTCACTCCGGTCGCTTGCCACATCGACCATGGGCGCTGACAATGTCCCTTCACTTGGAATCTTCATCGAGCTTAGCCCCTAGGGAGTTGCACGATGCGTAATCTCGGCCTTTCGCTGGCCTTTTTTGGCTGCCTTCTGACTCAACCAGCCAACGCGGTTGAGCCGATTCATTTGGCGAATGCGCCGAATCTGTCGCCCGACGGATCGACCTTGCTGTTCGACTGGAACGGCGACGTCTGGAGCGTACCCAGTACCGGAGGCGTGGCGTCGCAGTTGACGC
The DNA here is from genome assembly GCA_963790585.1 of uncultured Planctomycetaceae bacterium. GTDB lineage: Bacteria > Planctomycetota > Planctomycetia > Gemmatales > Gemmataceae > CAWBOY01. The sequence continues at coordinate 433,049 of CAWBOY010000006.1, read as the reverse complement.
GCCATCCGGCTCGTGATTATCAAGCTAAGTTTTCGCCGGACGGCAATCAAATCGCTTTTGTCAGCGACCGTACCGGATCGGCTCAAGTATTCACGATGCCGGCCAAGGGCGGAACGCCGAAGCAGGTGACCAATCATACGGCCGGCTATTCTCTTCTTGGTTGGACGTCGGACGGCAAGCAGCTTCTGGTGAGCGCCCAGCGCGATCATTTTTGGCGCCATCTCGAGCGGTTTTTCTTGGTCAGCTTGACCGAAAAAAAGGCCGATCAACTGCTGTTCGATGATTTTGGGGCCAGCGGCTCGCTGTCGCCCGATGGCAAAAAACTGCTGTTCACGCGCGAAGGCGAAGCATGGTGGCGCAAGGGTTATCACGGGTCTCAAGCGAGTCAGATTTGGCTTTATGATTTGGACCAGAAGGATTTTCGCTGTCTCATCAAGGAAGAAACAGGCAGCCTTTGGCCCATGTGGCAGCCGGATGGCAAGGGTTTCTATTACGTCTCGGGGCGCAGCGGGTCGTTCAATCTCTTCGAGCGCAATCTGGATAGTGCCAAAGATACGCAGCTAACCAAATTCACGGATGATTCCGTCGTCTTCCCGACGCTGGCCCGCGATGGCTCCGCCATCGTGTTTCGGCACCTTTTCGACCTGTATCGCCTTCGCCCCGGTTCAGGCGAAGCGCCGCAGAAAATCGAGATCTGCCACGATTCCGATCTGCCGACCGACCGCGTAGAGCGGCGCACTTTGACCACGGCGAGCGAGGCAGCGTTCAGCAACGACGGTTTGGAGATCGCCTTCATCGCCGGCGGCGATCTTTGGGTGATGGACACCGAGCTACGCGATCCTAAGCAGGTGACGGCGACGGGCGAGCTGGAGAGTCATCCGCTGTTCGCTCCCGACGGCCAATCGATCCTGTTCGTCGCCGATCGCGATTCCAAGTCCGACGTGTATCGCGCAGTTCGCGCCAATAAAGACAAGAATTGGTGGCAAAATGACAAATTCAAAATCGAAAAAGTGACCGACGACGGCGAGGTCAAGTCAGCCCTGCGCTTCAGTCCTGACGGCAAAAAGATCTCGTATCTCCGCGGTCGGGGCGATCTTTGGGTGGCTGATCTCGATGGCAAAAACGCGACGAAAGTCGTTTCTTCGTGGGACTCGTTGCAATATGACTGGTCGCCCGACGGCAAATGGGTCGTCTATGCCAAGTTCGATGATGACTTCAACCGCGACATCTGGATCCAGCCGCTCGATGGCGCGCAGAAGCCATTCAACCTGTCTCGGCATCCTTACAACGACAGCGACCCCGTCTGGTCGCCTGACGGCAAGATGATCGCCTTCGTCGGCCAGCGCGACCAAAAGGAGGCCGACATCCATTATGTCTACTTGCGTGCCGAGGATGCGGAAAAGACCGGCCGCGAGCGGACTTTGGAAAAGGCGCTCGACAAGATGAACAAGGGCCGCGCGCCGATCGTCCGCGGGCCGCGCGGCGCCGCGGCAGACGACGATCCCAAGCCGGCGGAACCGAAAAAGAGCACCGACGCCGTCATCGATTTCGAGGGGATCCACGACCGAATCAAGATGATTTCGATTCCCAATTCGCGCGAAAGCAATCTCTTCTTCTCTCCCGATAGCAAACGGCTCGCGTTCACGGCGACGGTCGGCGGCACGCTCGGCACTTATGCGGTCGAGTTCCCGGATGATGTCAAGCCGACGCAGATCAGCGCGCAGACTGGCTCGGGTGCTCGCTGGCTGAGTAAGGGCAATCAGGTCGTTTGGCTGTCGAACGGTGTTCCGGCCAGCTTCACGCCAGGAGCCGCGGCGCGAACGACGACGCCTGAACCCACAGCCCCGCGCCGGCGCGGGTCGACCGGGCGGTGGCGGGGCTCCGCGCGGCGCGGGTGCTGGCGCACCCGCCGCTTCGGCGGCCGACGGCGCGGGCAGTGGTTATCGCTTCACGGCCCTGCAAAAGGTCGATCTCGCCAAGCGCAATCAGGCAGCGTTTGACCTGTGCTGGCGGACCATGCGCGACCAGTTTTACGACGAACGGCTGGGCAACCGCGACTGGAACGCGGTTCGTCAAAAATACCTGCCGATGGCCGGCGAATCGCCCGATATGGAGACATTTACCACCGTCGTGCAACTCATGCTTGGCGAGCTGAACGGATCGCATCTCGGTTTCACCGCGAGCGCCGGCGGCGGTGGCGGTCCAAGGCGTGGTCAACCTGCGCCGGCAGCGCCCGGAGCCGATCCGGCCGCGGGCCCGAATTGGCGCGAAGTGACCTGCCATCTCGGCGTTCGGTTCGTGGCCGACGCCAAAGGGCCAGGCCTGACTATTCGCGACATCCTGCCGCAAAGTACGGCCGATCAGAAGAAGAGCAAGCTCGCCCCGGGCGAAGTGATTCTCAGCATCGACGGCACCCCGGTAAACCCCGAAACGGATCTTACGACGATCCTAACCGGCCCAGCGTCGCGCCTGCTCACGCTCAAGGTAAAAGGCGTCGATGGCAAGGAGCGCGAAGTAATGCTCGAGCCGACGACTTATGCCGTGGCGCGGACCCGCCTTTATGACGCCTGGCTCGAAAGCAATCGCAAGGCCGTCGAAACGGCCTCCAAGGGGACGCTCGGCTATCTGCACATAAGTGCGATGAGCGATCCGAGTTTTCAGAAATTCATCGAGGAGCTTGGCGCGGTCGGCGCGGGGAAAGATGGTCTCGTCATCGATGTGCGCGAAAACGGCGGCGGCAGCACGGCCGATCATCTTCTCACGGCACTCACGCAGCCGGTTCACGCTATTACCGTCCCGCGCGGCGGCGGCCCGGGTTACCCACAGGACCGCAAGATCTACGCGACCTGGAACAAACCGATTGTTGTTTTGTGTAATCAAAACAGCTTCAGCAATGCCGAGATCTTTAGCCACGCGATCAAGACCTTGAAGCGCGGCAAGCTCGTCGGCGTCCCGACAGCGGGCGGCGTCATCAGCACAGGTGCCGCTCCGATCATGGACATCGGCACGATCCGCCTACCCTTCCGCGGTTGGTTTCTTCTCAATGACGGCGAAGATATGGAGCTGAACGGGGCCATGCCCGACGTCGTCCTGTGGCCGGAACCTGGCCAAATGCCTGCGGGCAAGGACGCACAACTGGCCAAGGCGATCGAGGTATTGATGCAGGATGTGAAGGAATGGAAAGAGAAACCGCGCCCAGCACTTAGGAAGGCCACTGAACGGAAGTAGCGCCTCACGGTTGCCTTAAAGAGCCGCGCACGAAGTAAGCAGGTTAGGAATCCCGCGTACTTCGTGCGCGGCTCTTGTCTGGAGCGCAACGCATGTCATTTTCATCATCCATTTCTCATTTTCTTCTCACCAAAATGAACCAAAAAATGATAACAATTTAACCACTCGTGGTATCCAAATAATTACCGCCAATCAGCGCAAGCAGGTCCACCATGATCGTTCTCTTATCGAAGTGACCGAAACCCTCAAGTCTTGAAAGGAAGGTGGGTTATGTCCGGTAAGAGAACTCTGTTCGTCGCGGCTTTGGCTCTGATTGCAATGGTGTTCGTGTCGATTCCGGCCCAGGCCGGTCATTACGAACACGGCAGGGTGGTGGAATATCATCACCACCCCGTGCCGCACTACTATGGCCCTCGCATCGTAGTTACGACACCCCCGGTTTGCGTAACGCCACCGGTCTACGTCGCGCCCGTTCAGCCACAGGTGATTTACGTGCCTGTCGCGCCGACGATCACGACCCAGGTTCCCGCTGGCTCGACTGTCATCTATGGACGGTAGCGTGACAGAAACGAGTACGCTTCCGCCCTGTAGGAAAGCTGCCATCTTGGCGCTCCGGGAGCGTTGGCTCCCGGAGCGCATTACACTCGCGCAGATTTTCTCCGGGAGCTAACGCTCCCGGCTCGCCAAGATACCAGTTTCTCTACAGAATCACGAGGTGATGGAGCATCTTCACGCTTGTTCCTATAATTCACCCGGGAGGTGCATCTTGCCCGAGTTGCCGGAAGTCGAGACCGTCGTCCGTGATCTGCGTCCGCAATTACTGGGTCGCGGCTTCACTGCCGTCCGCTCGGGCCCGAGAAAGTTACGCAAGCCTTGGGACGCGGCTTGGGAAAAACTGTTGATCGGTACACAGGTCGAGGCCGTTCGACGTCGTGGCAAATGGATTGTGATCGATCTCGCCACCGGTTCGAGCTTGGTCGTCCATCTCGGCATGACTGGGCAGTTTACCATCGTCGATGCGAATGAACCCGAGGCGGATCACGTCCACCTGGTTTTCACGCTCGATCGGGGTGAGCGGGAGTTGCGTTTTCGTGATATTCGCCGATTCGGCAGCGCCACGTTGTATCCGGATTCGGAGAGTTTACGGAGCTTTTTTGATCAAAGTGAGCTCGGACCGGAACCGTTCGACGTGCCGCGCGACTATTGGCGCGAGCGCTTGCAGGCGACCAAGCGAAATCTCAAGGCGACGCTTCTGGATCAGCGCCTGGTGGTGGGTGTCGGAAATATCTATGCCGATGAATCGCTCTTTGAGGCGAAATTGCATCCGGCTCGAATTGCAAGCAATTTGAGCCCCAAGGACGCGGATCGGTTGCGTCGGGCGGTCGAGGTTGTTTTGACACGCGCGATCGAGGCTCGGGGTTCCAGCATTCGTAATTACGTTGGCGGGTCCGGCCTGCGCGGCGGCTATCAGGATCGGTTCCGCGTGTATGGTCGCACCGGCGAGCCGTGTCGGCGGTGCAAGACGGCAATCGTATGCGCACGACTCGCCGGTCGTTCCTCGCATTATTGCCCGAAATGTCAAAAGGAGTGAAGGGAAGCGCGAGCCGACCCTTTGCACCGCGCCAGGTTAGCCGGAAAAGATCGTGGCGCATTGGAGAGATCATCGCATGGCTCGGACGGAACCGCGAATCGCCATCTTGGGTGCCGGCCCCATCGGACTCGAAGCCGCCCTCTATGCCGCGACGCTGAAGCTGCCTTTTTCGGTTTACGAACGCGGTCGGGTCGGCGAGCACCTACAGCAGTGGGGCCATGTGCGGCTCTTTAGCCCCTTCGGCCTCAACAGCACATCCCTCGGCCGCGATCGACTGCGCACTGACAACCCTGGCATCAAGCTTCCCGGCGAAAAAGATCTGCTGACCGGTCAGGAACATCGGACTGCTTACCTCGAACCTCTCGCGCAAAATCCGCTGCTATTCGATCAATTGCAGCTTGGTACATCGGTGTTGCGCATCGGTCGCACCGGCTTGCTCAAGAGTGATTTGGCAGGCGATCCGCGGCGCGGCGCACAGCCCTTTCGGTTACTGGTCCGTGATACAAAGGGCGAGCGTTTTGAGGAAGCCGACATCGTTCTCGATTGCACAGGCACGTATGCAAAGCCTCGCTGGCTGGGGGATGGCGGCATTCCAGCCATCGGCGAAGAATCGTCCCGTACCAAGATCGTCTATAGCCTCGTTGACGTCCTCGGCGAGCGTCGAGCGGATTATGTCGATCGTACAACGCTGGTGATCGGCTCCGGGTATTCCGCCGCTACGACTGTTTGCGATTTGGCGACACTGGCAGAGAAACATGCGGGAACGTGGGTCATTTGGCTCGCGCACGGCGCCAAGAGCACGCCGCTGCGCCGACTCGTCAACGATCCCCTGCGCGAGCGCGATCAACTTGCGGTGCGAGCCAATTCGCTGGCGACGCGCGGCGACGGCAATGTCGAGTTTCATCCCCAGACTTTGGTGGAAGCGGTCGAGGTAGGCGCTGACAACATCTTCCGCGTGCGCGGCAAAACCGGCGGCAAACCAACGACCTGGGAAATCGACCGCGTCGTAGCCAACGTTGGCTACTCTCCCGACACAGCACTCTATCGCGAACTGCAAGTCGAGCAATGTCCCACGACTCTTTCGCCTCCGCGCCCCAGCGACGGCCCTGCATTGGCTCGCAACCTCGAGCCGAACTTCTACGTCCTCGGTGCCAAGAGCTATGGCCGAAACTCAGCTTTTCTCTTGCATCATGGCTTCGATCAGGTGCGTGAAGTGTTCACCATGATCGTCGGCAAACCCTGTAATTTATATTGCCCCCGGCTTGCCGGGGGATGAATTACAATGGTCGCGGCTAATCCCCCGGCAAGCCGGGGGCTATATAAAGGATATCTCGATCGAAACGACATCTTTCGGAGCACCCGATGGCCGCGCGACCTCTTGTTGTCATAACCGATCATCTCGCCGAAGCTGGGGTCGAGCGAGCGGTTCTTGATCCGGTTGCCGACGTGCGGCTTGTTGCAGACGAGCCATGAGGATGAAGTGGCCCGGCTTGGGGCGGATGCCAATGTTTTGCTCGTCTTTCATGACATCAAGCTGAGCGAGCGGGCGCTGGCGCCTTTAACTCAATGTAAAGGGATCGTGCGTTGCGGCGTCGGCTACGACAATGTCGATATCCGGTTTGCCGGCGCGCACGGGATGGTCGTCTGCAACGTGCCAGATTATGGGACTGAGGAAGTCGCCGATCATGCGTTGATGCTGCTATTGGCGGCGTCACGGCGGCTGTTGCCATGCGATCTGGCGATTCGGGCCGGCGGGTGGGACGTCACGAAAATCTTTGGCACGCCTCGTCTGCGCGGACGAACGTTGGGAATCTTGGGCTGTGGCCGCATTGGTACGGCAATGGTGTTGGCGCAAAGGCGCTCGGTATGAATGTTGTGATCTACGACCCTTATCAACCAGATGGCCTTGAAAAGGCACTCGGCGTCGAGCGCGCGTATCACTTGCCTGAATTTTGGCCGCGCTGCGACTTCTTGAGCATCCATAGCCCGCTCACCGCGGAGACGCGCCATATTGTCGATGCGACAGCGCTCGCGGCGATGCCGCGCGGATCCTACGTCGTCAATACAGCCCGTGGGCCAGTGATCGATCTTGAAGCTCTAGGAGATGCGCTTGACTCGGGGCAAGTGCAGGCTGCGGGCATTGACGTGGTCGAGCGTGAGCCACTCGACGATGAGCGGTTACGGCATCATCCGCGCATCGTATTGACTCCTCATGCCGCATTTTACTCCGTGGAGGCCTTTGCGGAGATGCGAACGAAGGGGGCTGAGGAAGCCAAGAGGATCTTGCTGGGCGAACCGGTGCGCAATCTCGTAAATCGGACGTACCTGGTGAACCCACGTGCCAAGCTGCCAGCCATGGCGGCGCGCTAGAGTACTGTCCGACCTGCCATCAAATGAAACAACCCCCGCGAAAAAGTGCGGGGGTTGTTTGAGTTACGAATGATACAATGTCCCGCCGTTGTCAACTTCGGCGTCGCCCAGTCACCAAAGAAGCCATACGGCGGAACAAGGACAAATATAGACCATTCCCCCTGCGGTATTCAAGTGAGTTTTCTTTTTTTTTCTGAAATAATCGAAAACATAGTACGTCATCAAGCGTTCCATCTTTTTTGTTGAGCCGTCACATACAGGTAACGGCTGCTAGACCTAGATCGGTACGATAGCGGCTTGACAGCTAGCGATGTCGGCTGAGAGATTTAAGTATCCGACATGTGGTTACTTGATGAAGTCGTCTGGAAAAGAAAAAGCGGTTGTGTCAGCTGTGACTGTCGTAGGCATCGTACCATAAACGCGCTTGGCCTACGCGAATTGCCCATCTTGACTAAATAATTCATATTGCCAAACTATTCGCATTCCGTGCATGATAGATTCGTACCGGCCACAAGCGTCTTCCGTCCGCGGACTTTAGGGGTTGCCGCTGTCAGGAGGCGTCGATATACTTCCCATTTTTAGTCGATTGTCGGCTGAAAGTGGTTCCCTGGAAACCAGTTAGGCATTGGAAGGCCCCATGCGTTTCCATCTGCTAGACCGGATAGTCGACCTAAAACCCGGTCGTTCGCTGTCCGCGGTAAAGAATCTGACCTTGGGGGAAGAGTATCTCGCCGATCACTTTCCTATGTTTCCGGTGATGCCTGGCGTGCTTATGCTACAGACCCTTGTCGAGGCGGGCTCTTGGCTGCTGCGGTTGACGGAGGATTATCGGCACAGCATCATTACCCTGCGTGAGACACGCAATTTGAAATATGGTTCGTTCATGGAGCCGGGCCGGCAGATGTAGCTTGTCGGTCGAATGGGTCGAACGGACGGATAGCTTCGCGGTATTCAAAGGCAGAGGCGAATCCCAAGGTCAGTCAGTGGTGTCAGCAAAGATCACGCTACGGACCTACAACTTGAGTGATCACACACCGGCTCTCAAGGCCGTCGATGAGCGAATCGTTCGAGAGTTACGCGATCATTACTTGGTCCTTCAGCCGATAGGTATTGGAACAGGACCGCACGCGACTTCGGCCGGACCGAGTCTTTAAGGGAAGTCGAGACATGCGTTTGAAGGATCAGACTGCTTTAGTCACTGGTGGCAGCCGAGGCATTGGCAGGGCGATTGCCGTCGCGTTCGCGGCAGAAGGCGCGAAGGTCGCCGTCGTCTACAAAGGCAGCCAGGCCGCTGCGGAAGAAACAGTCAAAGCGATTGCGGATCAGGGCGGCAAAGCGGTGGCGGCGCAGTGCGACGTCGCCGATTATGTCAGCCGTGAAGGCGTGTGTGGAAAAGGTGCAAGGTGAGTTAGGCCCGGTCAGCATCTTGGCGAATAACGCGGGTGTGATTGAAGATGGCCTCTTTGTTCGCATGGATCCGGATGCTTGGAACAAAGTAATACAGACCAACCTCGGCGGTACGTTTAACTTCTGCCGCGAGGTTGCCTTCGGCATGATGCAACGTCGAGCGGGTCGGATCATTAACATCTCGAGTGTTTCGGCTACCCATGTTAACCCGGGGCAGACGAACTACTCGGCGAGCAAGGGAGCAGTAAACTCCTTCACTCGCGCCCTTGCCGTTGAGCTGGCAGGTAGAGGGGTGACGGTCAATGCGATCGCACCCGGGTTCATTGAAACGGATATGAGCGCCGTCGTCCGCAATAAGGCTGGCGACTTGATCAAGAAGATGATTCCTATGAAGCGCATCGGCGACTCCCGAGGATATTGCCCGCGTCGCCTTGTTTTTGGCAAGCGCCGGACAGTGCTGTATCTGACAGGCCAGGTAATAACGGTAGATGGTGGCCTCAGCCTGGGCGCCGTGTCCGTCTGAAACGGTTATTATTGTGTCGACAGCAGTAATTTTGTTTGTCGCCCTTCCCTTGGAGGTTGTTCCGATGCCGACGCAGGAAGAGATTTATTCCAAAGTATCCGCAACGCTGGTTGAAGCCTTGAATGTCGAAGAGGACGAAATTAGTCCAACCTCGACGCTCCAGGGCGATCTTGGCGCTGAGTCGATCGACTTCCTCGACATCGTTTTCCGTCTGGAGCGCGAGTTCGGAATCAAGATTCCGCGCGGCGAGCTTTTCCCAGAAGCGATCTTTCAGGGTGACCCGCAGCTGGTGCAGGACGGCAAAGTGACGACGAAGGGCCTCGACGAGCTACGCTCGAAGATGCCGTTCGCCGACCTGAGCCAGTTCGAGAAGAACCCCGAAATGCGCCACCTCAGCGACCTGTTCACGGTCGATCTGATCACGCGCTACATCGAAGGCAAACTTCAGACCGCTTGAGTCGAAATAAGTGATTTGGTCAGAGGACAGAAAACGGACCTTCTGTCCTCGACCGGTTACGCGGATAAATTCAGGATTTCTATGCGCTGGATCTGGATTGATCGCTTCGTCGAGTTCAAGAGTGGACACTCGGCCAAGGCGATCAAGAACCTTAGCTTGGCAGAGGAGCATTACGCCCAGCATTTCGCGGGTTATCCCGTAATGCCGGCCTGCTTGATTCTTGAGGGCCTAGCTCAGACCGGCGGAATTCTGGTCGGCCAAGCGGGCGGGTTCAAAGAAAAGGTTGTGTTGGCGAAAGTTCCCAAAGCGACTTTCCATCGAGACGCCCTGGCAGGCGAGCAGCTTGACGTACGACGCAACTATCGTGCACATGCGGCCAGAAGGCGCGAATGTCGAGTGTAAGGCGTCCTCAGGGACCGAAGTGATTGCCGAAGGCTGAGATTTTCTTCGCCCACCTCGATCAGAGTCGGTCGCAACCAGTTGTTCGGCGATACGAATTTCGTATTTACGGGCGAAATGAAATACCTGATCGGCAAGCTAACCGCGCTGACGCCTGACGCTGAAATTCGATTCACCAGCCCGCAGCGCCAGCGACAGTTTTTTTGACTTGATCTGCAGCTTGCGCTTGGGGCTCTGTAGCGCTTGGGGCTTGTCCACGGTAGCCGTGGGGCTGGGGAGCAGATCTCCGTTCGACGAACGGTACTAGGCTTTTACAACTGGTCACGGGAGGAACGGTCTTCGGTCGCGCCGTCGGGCGCTTTGAGCCGTTTGCGGATCCAATGGCTGCGACATCACGCCGTTCCGTAATCACAGGCATCGGCATCATCAGCCCATTGGGCTGCGACGCCGATTCGTTCGGCCAATCCCTAAAGGAGGGACGAAGCGGCATTCGGCGCATCCAGGCATTCGACCCGAGTGGCCTGCCAGTCCAGATTGCCGGTGAAGTTCCCGACTTCGATCCCAAACAATATGTTGAAAAGTCAAACCGCCGCAATCTGCGCATGATGGCGCGTACGATTCACCTGGCCGTAGCCGGCGCCCAGCGCGCCCTCGAAGACGGCGCCGTCGACAAATCGAAATTCGACAAGACGCGCTTCGGTGTCGAGTTCGGCTCCGGCCTGATCGCCAGCGAGTTGCCGGACCTTGCTGACGCCGCGACCGTAAGCACGAATTGCCAGCCGGGCAAAGTCGATCTTGAGAAGTGGGGCCTAACAGGGCCTCGAAGCCATCCAGCCGCTTATGGATGCTCAAATACCTCCCGAATTTTCTTGCCTGCCATGTGTCGCTCTTGCACGACGCCCAAGGCCCAAACAACTCAATCACCGAAAGCGATGTGGCGGCCACGCTTGCGCATCGGGCGAGGCCTATCGCATCCTGACCAGAGACGATGCCGATTTCTTCCTCGTCGGCGGCGCGGAAAGCAAAATAAATCCGCTCTCGATGGTCCGGCAATGTCTGTTTGAACCATTGTCACGCCGCAACGAATATCCCGGAGTTGGCATGTCGCCCGTTCGATCGTGATCGTGACGGCATCGTGCTCGGTGAAGGGGCGGCGGTTTTCACATTGGAAGACCTCGAACATGCCCGGCAGCGCGGCGCACGCATCTATGCCGAGGTCGTCGGTTTCGGCGCCGCGTTCGATGCCAAGCCAAATGGCAGCGGCCTGGTTCGTGCCATTCGCAATGCGTTGGCCGAAGCCGGCATTGGCCCAGAAGATGTCGACCATGTCAATGGCCATGGCCTCGGCACAGTCAGCAGCGATCGCTGGGAAGCGCGGCGCTCGCCGAAGTCTTCGGCGCCACGCGCACGCCCGTCCTTGCCGCCAAGAGCTACTTTCGGCAATATGGGTGCCGCCAGCGGCTCGATGGAGTTGGCCGCAAGTCTCGTCGGCTGCAAACAAGACCACGTTCCCTGGAACGCTTAATTTCGAGAAACCCGACCCGGAATGCCCGGTCACCGTCCTTTCTCAGCCACGTGCGATTCAGCAGTCCTTATGTCGTCAAATTCAGCTTCACGCAGATGGGACAATGCGCAGCCTTGGTCGTGCGACGCTGGAAATAGCAGCATCTTGCGGCACTATAGGCGCGTATTACTCCCAGACGCATGCGCCGACCACTCACCAGATCTGAAAAAGGTCCGCCAAAATGAGCATCGAACCCACACGAACCGCCGCCGCGTTGTCATTACGGGCATGGGCGTCATCACGCCGATTGGCCAAAATGTCGCGTCGATGATGGAAGCGCAGTACGCCGGCCGCAGCGGCGTCGGCCCGACCTTTCGCTTCAACGCACGGAATTTCCCAACTAAATTCTCCGCTCAGATTCCCGACTTCGATCTGAAGCGATTTCGTTCCTGATCCTAGCCGCTGGCGCAGTTCGGGCGTTAACAGCCAATTCGCCGCCGCGGCAGCGCAAGAAGCGATGAGCGATGCCGGGCTTGTTGATGATGTCCCAGGTGTCGATCGCACGCGCTTCGGCGTATACCTCGGCAGCGGCGAAGGTATTCAGGATTTTCATAATCTGATGTCGCTCGTCGCGCAGTCGTATCAGCCGGAAACGCGCTGCCTCGACATGGCAGCCTTCTGCCGCGGCGGCATGAAAACATTTCATGCCGAACAAGAAGCCGAGCAGGAGTTGCACACCACCGCCGGCCACCTCGCCGCACATTTCGGACTGGAAGGGCCAAATCTCAACTGCCTCACCGCCTGTGCCGCAAGTGCTCAGGCTATTGGCGAAGCAGTTGCCTTGATGCGACATGGCGACGCCGACCTGATGCTCGCGGGGGGATCGCATTCCATGATCCACCCGCTCGGCGTAACTGGCTTCAATCGTCTTGACCGCACTCTCGACGCGCAACGAGGCACCGCAAAAGGCCTCGCGCCCGTTCGACCTGCACCGCGACGGCTTTGTACTGGGCGAAGGCGCAGGCATGCTCGTCTTCGAAGAGCTGGAACATGCGAAAAAGCGCGGCGCCCACATCTATGCCGAATTACCGGCTATGGCTCAACAGCCGACGCCTTTGCAGTGACCGACAGCCATCCCGAAGGCCGCGGCGCCGCTGCCTGTATTCGCGGTGCATTGAAAGACGCAAAGCTCAATCCGACCGACATTGGCTACATCAACGCCCACGGCACCAGCACCAAGGTCAACGATCGTGTCGAGACGCTGGCGATCAAACTCGTCTTCGGCGACACGGCATATCAAGTGCCGATCAGCAGCACCAAAAGCATGATGGGGCATTTGATCGCCGCCGGCGGTGCCGTCGAACTCATTACGTGCATCGAGTCGATCCGCCGAGGCGTGCTGCCACCGACGATCAATTATGAAACGCCCGATCCGGAATGCGATCTCGATTACATCCCAAATGTCGCCCGCGAAAAGCGGATCGATCATACTTTGAGCAATAGCTTCGGCTTTGGCGGGCAAAATATCTCTCTCGTAGTGAGCCGCTTCCGGTATTAGGTATTGAATGTGCATGACGAAATGCCGGTACGGAATTCACCAGCCTCAAGCGTAGCGCGGACTTCGGCCAGTCTGGACCCTGCGCGTATGCTTGAGGCTGGTCAAGCGATATACGGATTTCACCAAGATTCGTCATCACGCAGTCGGAGCGACTTCCTTGATCCTCTTCTGGCTCGGCTTGGCCCTCATGATCAGCGTGCCGGTCGGGCTGACGCTCTATCTGTTCGCCGTCGGCATCTATATCCGCGTCAAGTACGTAAAGCTTGTCGTTCGCATCTTCCAGGAGAAGCCGCTCTTCATCATTCCGCGCGGCGAGCGCATTGCCGATGCTGAGGATGTCACCTTTCCGACGAGCAATGGCCTACGGCTTCGTGGCTGTTATCTGGCGACGCCGCGACCGCGGCGAGGTGTGATTCTCTTCGGCCTCGAGTTCGGCTCCAATCGCTGGTCATGCCGTGTTTATTGCGAACATCTGCTGGAGGCGGGTTTCGATGTGTTCGCATTTGAGCCACGTAATCAAGGCGAGAGCGATCCGCAACCAGGGCTACGATCCGCTCCAATGGATCACCAACTTTGAAGTCCAAGACACCCAGGCCGCGATCGCCTATTTGAAAAGCCGGCCGGACGCGGACCCGAATGGCGTCGGTCTCTTCGGCATCAGCAAGGGCGGTAGCGCCGGGCTCTTCGTCGCCTCACTTGATCCCTACATTCGTTGCTGCGTCACCGACGGCGCCTTCGCTTCGTATACCGTTCTCGTCCCGTATATGCGGCACTGGTTCAAGATGTACCACACCGGGAAGAGCCTGGGCATGGTTCTGCCGTCATGGTATTACGGCATTTTCGGGCTAATTGGTTTGCGTCAGATCGAGAAGCTGCGGAACTGCCGCTTCCCACATTTGGAAAGCGCGATGCCGCGCATGAAGCAACCGCTTCTATTGATTCACGGGCAGGCCGACGCCTACATAAAGCCCTCGATGGCTCGCGCGTTGTTTGACTCCGCCGGCAGCAAGGACAAAGAATTTTGGCTCGTCCCAGGCGCGAAGCATAACCAGGCCTTGCACGAGGTCGGCGATGAATATCGCCTGCGGATTTTGCGCTTCTTCGAGAAACACCTGGCGTCCGACGAGGTCATACTCGATCGCACTCCGGTCGTCTCCGCAAATTCAAAGGTAGATGCCAAGGCTGGCATACTACCGCAAGTGGTGGTTCGCGCTTACGAAATAGTGACTCATGCGCTGAGCGGAATCGTCCGGCGACCGGTGTCCTAAATGACGAGGGATTGTCATGAGTTTGCTCCAAGGAATGACCCAGTTTCTCTTCCGGACCGTGCTTGGAAAGCTTATCGCCTATCCGATTCGGCGCAACCTGAGGCGCTTCGAGGCGGCCACTCTGGATCCGGTCGGCTTTCAACAGCGTCTCCTGCAATCAATCCTACAGTTTCACGCCACCACGGCTTTTGGCCGCGATCATGGCTTTGCCACGATACGGTCCGCCGCCGACTTTCGGCGGCAACTACCCTTGGCTGGCTACGAAGCGATCGAGCCATATATCAATCGGGTCCGAAAGGGAGAGATCAATGCGCTTCTCGCCGACCGTCGAGTTCACATGTTTGCTCTCACCAGCGGTACGACGGCGACACGGAAATACATCCCCGTCACGGATCACTATCTCGCCGACTACCGGCGCGGCTGGAATATCTGGGGCCTCAAGGTCTTCCGCGATCACCCCGACGTGCGGATGCGCCACATCGTCCAGTTGTCCGGCGACTGGGAGGAGACGCATACGGAGACGGGTGTTCCGTGCGGCGCTGTCACGGGACTGACCGCGACCATGCAAAAACGGGTAATCCGCTGGCTTTACTGCGTGCCTCCGTGTGCCGGCAAAATCAAGGACGCGGCCTCCAAGTATTACCTCGCTCTGCGTCTGAGCATGGCCAAGCGCGTCGGCATGATAATCGCCGCCAATCCGAGCACCCTGATCAACATGGCCCGCACCGGCGACCAGCGAAAACAGGATCTCATCCGCGACCTGCACGATGGCACCTTGAGCCCTGATCTCGATATTCCCGATGATGTCCGTGCCCAGATCAAGGGCAGGCTCAAAGCCAATCCCGCCAAGGCAAAGGAACTCGAAGAGATCGTGCGCCGCACGGGTACGCTTTATCCCAAGGATTATTGGCCCAATGAACTGGTCCTTGGCAACTGGACGGGCGGCAGCGTCGGTGCGTACTTGCGTCATTATCCTCAGTATTACGGCACGCATCCGGTCCGCGACGTCGGCTTGATCGCCAGTGAGGGCCGATTTACACTGCCGCTCAGCGATGAAACACCATCAGGCGTGTTGGACATTACGTCCCATTATTTCGAGTTCATTCCGGAAGCCGAAGCGGACAGCGCGAATCCAACGGTGTTGGAGGCGCACGAACTCGAGAAAGATGGCCGCTATTTCATCGTGCCGACTACGTGGTATGGCCTCTATCGTTACCAGATTCACGACCTCGTCCGTTGCACGGGCTTCCACAAGAAGACGCCATTGATCGAGTTTCTGAGCAAAGGGGCCCATTTTAGCAATCTAACCGGAGAGAAATTATCAGAATATCAGATCACCCATGCCTTGCCGGATGTGTTGCGTGAGATGAATCTGACTCTGGGCACTTATAGCGTCGCTCCCTGCTGGAACGACGAGCAGCCGTATTATGGCCTGTTCGTCGAGCAAGGCGATCTGTCAGCCGATGGCACAGGACGCGACCTCGCCGAACGACTCGATAGCCGCTTGCGAGCCGTGAATATCGAATACGACGCGAAGCGCACGAGCGCCCGCCTGGGAATGTTGCGATTGGAACTAGTGCCGCGCGGCTTTTGGCAAATCTGGGACCGAGAAAGGCTGCGAAAAACGGGTGGTACGCTGGAACAATACAAGCATCCCTGTTTGATCAACGATTTGAAATTCGCGGAGGAAGCGCGGCGGCAAAATAGGGTGGCGTAAGTGGAAGAGCTGGTGTATTGGAGTGCCGGGAGCGTAAGCGACCGGAGAGAATCTGACCGAGCGTAATGCACTCCGGTCGCTAACGCTTCCGGCTCTTGAAGACTTACTCTGGTCGCTGATGATACGGGCTCGCCAACACACTAGCTTTTCTACGGAGTAGGACGCCCTCTTTTCAAAAAAATCCTCATACGCCTGAAAGCAGGAAAGCGCAGCATTCTAACCCACCGAGAGCGCCTTCGTCGCTGCGCAACATTGTTCCCTACCTTGGACATCTTTCTCATTGTTCCAACGCCTGAAACGGCTGAGTCGTGCCGCGTTCCAACTTGAAATAGTGATGCGCATGCGCGTTCTTCTCATCGGCGGGGCAGTGTTCTTCTTCGACGATACTCCAGCCCTCTCGTAAACCTTCAAGAGGGAAGTAAACATCTCCAGCAAAGACGCCGTCGACGATCGTCAAATAGACTTGGTCGCAGCGGAGTAACGCCTCGCGGTAGACTTCGCCGCCGCCGATCACGAACACTTCGTTGATTGAAGCTGTCTCTAACTCTCGGGCTAGCCGAATCGCCTCATCTAGGTTCGCGGCTTTTTCACAACCAGATTTCAACTCCTCTTTCCGCCGCGTCAATACGATGTGATGCCGGCCGGGTAGTACGCCGATAGCCTCATGCGTGCGCCGACCCACGATGACCGGCTTGCCCATCGTCAGAGCGCGAAAGCGGCGTAGGTCACGGGGCAGGCGCCAGGGCAAGTTGTCACCCGCGCCGATTAAGCCGTTTCGATCCATCGCGGCGATCAATGACAAGAGCATGTCAGACCGCGACCTCGCCGCGCAATATGGGATGATGGCGATAATCCACCAGACGGATCTGGTCGTGATGGATATGGTCCAGGCTCTTGATCGCCGGATCGAGTTCGAGCTTGGGTAGCGGGTAGGGCACTCGACTCAACTGCTCGTCGACTCGTTCGAGATGATTCTCGTAGATATGTGCATCTCCAAACGTGTGAACAAACTCGCCGACTTGCAGGCCGGTAACTTGGGCGACGAGGTGAGTCAGCAACGCGTAGCTGGCGATGTTAAAGGGCACGCCAAGAAACAGGTCTGCCGAGCGCTGGTAAAGCTGGCACGACAATCGGCCTTCGGTGACGGAGAACTGAAACAGCGTGTGGCACGGTGGCAGAGCCATTTCTTCGAGGTCGGCGGGGTTCCATGCGGAAACGACCAGCCGTCGGCCGACGCTCGCGGTGGGATCGTTCTTGACCTCCATGATTCCTTGGACGATTTGGGCTATCTGGTCGACGGTGCGGCCATCTGATTTCGGCCATGCCCGCCATTGCTTGCCGTAGACGGGGCCGAGCTCGCCCTTGTCGTCGGCCCATTGGTCCCAAATATGGACGTTGTGCGTTCTCAAATAGGCGATATTCGTAGAGCCCCGAAGCAACCAGATCAGCTCATGCACGACCGGTCCAAACGCGAGCTTTTTGGTCGTGACGGCGGGGAAGCCGCGCCAGGTCGTAGCGGGCCTGATAGCCGAAGACGCTGAGAGCATGAACATTCTGGCCAGTCGAGCGCAGCACGGCGCGCGTCGGCTTGCGAACGCCGCGTTCTCGGACATGCCGTAAAAGATCGAGATAAGGACGCACGGACGGTTTCCTCATTTCTCGTTTCAGATATGCGCACGACGGAGGATCGAAGGCCTTGGGGGCCGTGATCATCCTCGTTTCTCCTAGTATAATTCCAATCGCTATGCCGTTTGGCCATCCGACCGGAGAATCGTGATGAAATATCATGCGGAACTGGACGCAGCGGTTGACGCGGCGCGCACGCCAGCCAGGTCATCCTCCAGGAATACGCACTTTTCGAAGCGATCCACGACGCGAAAGCCGACATTAGCACCAATGCGGATCGCCTAGCACAGGATACGATTATTGATCTTATTCATAGCCGCTTTCCCTCGGATCGCTTGATCGCGGAGGAGTCGACCTCGACCATTATCGGCCCGCCATCGACGAGTGATCGGTCGTGGATCATCGACCCCATTGATGGCTCCCGTGGGTTCGCCAAGAAAAACGGCGAATTTTCCATAATGATCGCCTTTCTCGAGGCGAACCAAGTTATCGTCGGCGTCGTGTTGGAGCCAGTGCGACAGCGACTGACTTACTCGGTCAAGGGCCATGGCTGTTGGGCGTTAGACGGCAACGCACACGAACCGACGCGCTGCCGGGTCTCCCAGAGTTCGACCCTCGGCTCAGCCGTGCTGACCCAAAGCCACTCTCGGGGACCAAGCGTCTCGGTGCGCAAGCTATCCCCCGCTCGTGTTGTGGAAGTCTACTCCGCGGGACTAAAAATGGCCCTGGTGGCGCGCGGTGAGGCGGATTTATATGTTAATACATATTCCGAATTTCACGATTGGGATATCGCAGCTGGGCACATCCTCGTTGAGGAAGCCGGCGGCAAAGTCACCGGCCTAGCTGGCGAAGAAATCATCTACGGCACGCCCGGAGCCTGGCAACGAAATAGCATGATCGCCAGCAATGGCGTGCTTCACGCGCTGGCGATAGAAAAAATGGGCTGAGCGGCGGTACGCATTAATAAACGTCTTTTCGCACGGCGAAAGCAAGCTCCATAGGAGCCTTTGAGTGCGCACCTATTTCTTTACCTTGGCGGCATCGATCGTCGTCATACTGCCGTATCCTTCTGACCAGGAAGACGAGATTTCCGCTTGGCCGGCAAAATCCTCCTTTCCAAGAGACGCGGTCCAATCCGTCGTGAGCCGCTTTTGTTGATCGACATAAACTTTGATCAGATACTTGCCGCGTGGAAGTACCGCTTTACCGTCTTTCCAACGAGTAGCGTTTGCGGAACCCGGCTGAGCCAGCAACGTAAGGGCATGTTGCCAGGCACGGCCTTTCCCCCACACGACCCGGTCGCTTGTAGCAATTGGGGCAGTCTCCCAGGTGGCATTTTGACTGTCCCAAGCGAATAGATTGACCTGGAGCAGGCAGTCGCCCCAGGATGCTGGCGTTTCCGTTAGTTTGAGCCATAGGTCGGAGCCGAACTGAAGGGGCTCGTTGCGTTCCTTGGGCAATGAGGCTGCGTCAGGGTAGCGATCGGCTGATGTTCGAGCATAGTCTTCCAGGAAGTCACGGAAAGCCTTGTAACCTTGATCTCCGATCTGGAACTTTTTCCCTCCTCCATGTTTGACTTCGTTTAGCGGCTTAAGAAGCAGCAAGCTCCTTTCCGGCGTTTCCGTGTCGATGAGTTTACTTGTTCGCAGGTAGGCGAGGGTGGCCGCCGGCCCAGCGGCTTTGAACCAGGCGACCCGTGCGCCATGTTCCGCGACAAGTTTCTTATTCACGTCGGTGGCCTCCGTGTGGCAACTCATGCAGCGAAACCGCATGGCCCAGATCGTATTCTCGAAGGATGTAAGCAAGCGGTCTCCCCGTGCATGCCGGACGACTTCGGGCGGTCGCGTCGGGCCGGCGGTTTCCGTCGCTTTGAGCTTCGGCAAAGCGCGCATCTTTGGGTCTGTCACGCTGCGTTTAATCCAGTCTGCAAACGCTTCGTACTCGAGGCGGCGTACCTTTTGTTGGATTAAGGATGCGCCGGCCTTATCTTGTTCACCCATTTGAATGAGGCGCAAAATCTTCGACTTTTCTGGCTGCTCGAGGTCGATCAGCCCCTGATCCCGTAATGACTGAAACGTTAGTTCGTGCGAGGGCAGGATATAGTTCTTCAAATCGATTCCCGCCAAATGGCACTGCATGCAACTAGAAGGATTCGGCGACTTGAAGATAGGCAGGATGCGCGTCTCGAAGATTTGTTGCGGAGTGGGCGTGTCAGCGGTCGCGGCTTTTTTTGGCATAGTGTCGCTGTCCGGCTGCCGCGGATCAGACAGCGGGGCCACCTTGGTGCCACATCCTACAAAGATGAGAGCGATACAGACGATCGAGATCCGGTATATCAACAAGATTCCCTCGGTAGTGTGGGTCACTTTATTCGTCAAACGTAACCGCGCCGATGTTATTATGGGTAAGGGTGGCGAACGTCGTCCCCTTTAGTTCGCTACTTTCTCTGCCGGAATCTTAGCACCAAGCAATCGCCGAAATAACTGCCGCTGGCCGCGCTCTCTCCGGTCCGGCGCGGCATCTTGTGAATGGGCCGGAGATTATCATGCCAAAAACTGGTGAGCGGCGGGACTGGGACCTCGAGAGGTTTCGCGAGTATTTGCGGCTTATGGCTCGCTTACAGTTCAACCCGCGATTGCAGGCGAAGCTCGACGCCTCGGACGTCGTGCAACAGACGTTGCTGCAAGCACATACGTATCGAGAGCAATTCAATGGCGCCAGTGAAGCCGAGTTAGCCGGGTGGTTGCGATCGATATTGGCCAACACGATGGCGGCGGCTGGGAGGCGCTTTGCCGCTGATGCGCGCGATTTGCGGCGGGAACGGTCGCTGCACCAAAGCCTTGCGGAGTCGTCGGCCCGCATTGAAAGCTGGCTGGCGGCGGAACAATCGTCGCCCAGCGAAAGTGTGTCGCGCGGAGAGGAGCTTGTGCGGCTGGCGTCGGCTCTGGCCAAGTTGCCCGCCGACCAACGGCAAGTGATTGAACTTCACCATCTCAAAGGCTGGTCCGTGGCTGAGGTGGCGGAGTCTTTGCAGCGCACCAAACCGGCTATCATGGGTTTGCTCTTTCGTGGCCAACAAAGACTTCGTGAGATTCTTCAGGATGCAGGTGAGCCATGAACGTCGAATCGAGCCGCACGTCAGGAACTTCTGCAAACGATCCTCCTGAACTATGTCGAGTCGCGCAAATCGGGGGCGGCTCCGGATCGAGAGGAATTGGTCAAGGCCCATCCTGAATTCGCGGGCGAAATCGTCGACTTTTTGGCCAATTATTGTCAACTCAATCGATTGGCATCGTCGCTGCGCGATAGCGCGGCGCGTCGAGCCGGGATGGCAGCGATCCAGTCCACCTTGCAAACTCGCGCGCCCATATCGGACGATGGCGAGCCGACGAAAACAGCGACGGCGGAGCTTGGGCAAATCGGAGACTACAAGATCCTGCGTGAAATCGGCCGCGGTGGCATGGGCGTGGTCTATGAAGCCCAGCAGATCTCGCTGCGGCGCCGTGTCGCGCTGAAGATTTTGCCTTTCATCGGCGGCATCGATAGCCGTCAGCTCCAGCGTTTTCGCAACGAGGCCGAGGCCGCGGCACATCTGCATCATTCCCACATCGTGCCGGTTTTCGCCGTGGGCTGCGAGCGCGGCGTCCACTACTACGCGATGCAATACATCGAAGGCCAAAGCCTGGCGACGGTAATTTCGTCGCTCATCGAAGATCAGGAAAACAATGCTGCCAAGACGGTCGAGACGAGCAGTAAAGAGAGGAGAGATCCTCTGGCCTCGACCGTCGCCCGAGTCCTCTCCACTGTGAATTTCGATCGACGGGGACGATTTTTTCACAGCGTCGCCCTGATCGGCAAGCAGACCGCCGAGGCGCTGGAATATGCCCACCAAACCGGGATCATCCATCGCGATATCAAGCCGGGTAACCTCCTCCTGGATAGCCGAGGCGAGGTATGGATTGCCGATTTTGGTCTCGCGCAATCGCAAAACCAGACCGGGCTTACCGTGTCGGGTGAACTCGTCGGTACGTTGCGTTATGTCAGCCCGGAACAGGCGATGGCCAAGCGTGGCATCGTCGATCACCGCACCGACATCTATTCATTAGGGGCGACGCTCTACGAATTGTTGACCTTAAAGCCAGTTTTCGACGGGCGCAACCGACACGCGCTTTTGCATCAAATCGCCTTTGATGAGCCTGCCCCCCTGCGCACAATCAATCCGTCGATCCCCGTCGACCTCGAAACGATCCTGCTCAAGGCGGTCGCGAAAAATCCGGCGGAACGCTACGGCAGCGCCCAGGAACTGGCCGACGACCTGGGCCGCTTCCTGGAAGACAAGTCAATACAGGCGAAAAGACCAAGGGTAATTGAACGGGCGCGAAAATGGATGAGGCGCCATCCAACAATCGTTGTCTCATCCCTACTCCTCCTCGTTTTGGGACTCGTCGGCTTTGCGACCAGCACTTTCCTCGTTGCTCAGGAGCAATGGAAGACGAAGAAAGCGTATGACCAGTTGGCCTTGGAGGAAAAACGCACCAAGCAGGCTTTGGACGCCGCGGCCACGCAACGCGAACGAGCCCTTGGCGATTTTGAACAGGCACGGCGCACGCTCGAAATGATCGTCCAATTCAGTGAAGGTGAGCTTGCTCATAATCCGGCATATCAGGACGTCCGCCGCCGGCTCCTCGAGACGGTGTTGCAGTATTACGAGGAATTTCTGACGCGCCGCGAGGATGACCCCGCCACTGCCGCGGAGTTGTCCGCCGGCCGGGAGCAAGCCGCGGCAATCCTTTCAGAATTATCAAGCCTGCGCGGTCCCTCCCTATTGACGATCGTGCAAAATCCGACTGTTCAGAAGGATCTCGAGCTGACCGACGAGCAGAAAACGCGTCTGGTCGCGGTAATCGACGGCTTCCGTAACCAACTCAAAGAAGTTGCCGACGCCGCCAAGTCGTCCGCCACGAGGAACGCGAGCGCCGACGATAAGGCGCCGAAACGCTTTCCATCCGCCAGCACTGTCGAAAAAGCGATTGGCGGCGTCCTCCTTACGGCACAAAAGCAGCGGTTTCTACAAATTCTTCTGCAAGTCCAGCAGCAGGGAAAACAAGGGTTTGCGGATCCCAAGCTCGTTGAAGCGCTCGGGATTACAAGGGCCCAGCGAGAGAAAATGCGCCGCATTCAAGATGACGTCCACCAAAGGTGGAGCGAGCACCTGTTCTTGAATCGCCACATCGACCGTCCCAACCAATTTTGGCGCAACGCAGGAGCGACTCCTGCTGGTCCTCGTGCCGAGTCAACGCGCGGCGTGGCAGAGTATGATTGGCGCGCCGATCTTTGTCGAGCTCCGCGAGGGCTACCCCTTTGATGGCATAAATGTTCAGGTGCCAAGGCCCGGTCCTTCGTTCGCCGCCCATAACCTCATGGCCGGAGCAATCTCGGTCTTGCACGTTGATAGAGACGACTTCACCGGCTCAGGATTTGGTCACAAAGTTCTGGTGGACGACAGGCAATACTATACCTGGCAAGGCAAGGAGATTCCGCGGACCACCTTTGAAATCGCTGTCACGGTGGAGAACCTTACGGAAGAGGAAACTACGCATTTGGTGACGAAAACGTCCAGTCTAGCCAGCCGGAAACCCACAGATCGCACTGATTGGAACGTGCTATTTTCTTCCGACGATCCGCAAGTCTGGAATACAGACAGCCCTGATCCCCGCCGTTTTGCCATTTCGCTTCGGCGCGTGTCCGCCGAAATTCGCTATTTGAGACTCATGCGTCTCGACACGAGAGAGTATATGATCATTCCGATCACGTATGCCAACCTGGCACGAGCGCCGGGAAAAATAGGAGATGAAGGTTATTTTTGGAATGGCACGGCGACAAGTGCCTTTCGAGCGACACACCTTGGAATCGGCGAAAGCCGCGCGCCACGCAATCCACCGTCAAAACCCACCGCCTGGAATGAAGAGCAACATCAGGGGCCTCCACCCTCCTAAGCGCGTTCGGAAAGAGTGAGGAACGCTGCTAATGTGTGCCATGCTTTCGAGTACGAAAGCATGGCACACAAAGCGTTCTTTAGAACCGGTCCATCTCATTCCTTCCGAAGGCTCTAAGAATTAAATCGTTAAATTCGCGCTCTCCCCGCGAATCGGCTGCATCCAATAGAGCAGCCGAAGAGAATGCCTGGAGTCCGCCAAGGTCTCGAACTGGGCATCTCCTAGCCCTTTGTCAGCCGACGCGGTTGGCATCGCCTGGAATTTCACCGGGAGTCCGCGGCAATGAAACACGGTTCGTTTCCTTTGATGTCACGCCTTTTCATTGTCCTCAGTGTCGTCGATCTGGTCCTAACTTGGTGGTTGCTTCGCCATTCCCAACGATTCATCTGCGAATTAAATCCCTTCGCCGAACGCCTAATCCAGCAGCACGGCCTATTCGGAATGATCGGTTTCAAGACCTTTATGGTCACGACGGTGTTGCTCTTAAGCCGCTATATTGAACACCGACGGCCAAAAGTTGGCAACTGCGTCGTTCACTTCGCCTGCACCGCGGTTGCCCTGGTTGTCACGTATAGCGCGGTCCTCGCCCAGGCTGCTCCAACTCATATCGATGAAATCGGCCAAACGAATCAACAATTGGAATTGGAAAACCACGCTGCGCGGCAAGTTCATCAGAAAACGCTTGCGTATGCCGATATTCTCGATCAACTATGCCGCGATTACGTTGCTCAAATACTAACGCTCGAGGAAGCTGTCCAAAAATTGGCGCGCACTGAGCAAAATCAGGATCCTAAACGCCAACGCCTACTCTTGACGCTTAATCCAGGACGCGATCTCCAGGAATGCCTCACCATCGATTTTGTCAAACACGTCGAGGGAAATTATAAATCAAGCTCTCGAAAGAGTTGCTCACTCAACGAGTGATTGCATCACTGGGAAGGGAATCCTAGCGAGTCCGTCTTGTAGGCCCGGCAAGCCCGAATCGAGGCGAGAGACTTGTACCTCGGTCGATCAATCAGCGCAAGCAACCGAATTGTTTCTATCTTCCATTCGCTCCATTCCAAAGAGGATATGTATGTTGCTTTTCATCAAGCGCCGTTTCGCCAAAGGCTTCACGCTAATTGAGCTACTGGTGGTAATCGCCATCATCGCGGTACTCATTGGCTTGCTGCTTCCTGCTATCCAGAAGGTGCGGTCCGCCGCTTCACGTAGCCAAAGCTTGAATAATCTCAAGCAGATTGGCATCGCCATTCAGACCTACCACGACACCAACAATCGTCTGCCGGACAACGGGTCGAATCCCAATGTCAATCCGGTCCCTCAGACGCAATGGAATTGGGCCTTTCAGATCCTGCCGCAGATCGAACAGGGTAACATCTACCAATCCGTCATTACGCTGGTGGCCAACAACGCTTCGGCTACCGCACTTCCAACGGTGGCCATCAAGACATTGCTTGATCCAGGTCGTGGCCGACTCGGTTACAGCACCAATGGCGGAAGTAGCGTCGCGAATCGCGGCTTTGCCTACAACGGCCCATATATGGATTACAACATCAATACCAACAGCTTTGGCAACCAGGCTGTCCAAATGACGATGTCGACCATCACACAGCAGGCTGGAACGTCGAATGTCGTCATCGTCGGCGAAAAGTCGATGGACCCCAATACCTATGGCAACACCAGCAGCAGCGGCTGGGACGAAAACCTCTACCAGGGTGGCTACGGCGGCTCCGGCCGTGGGGGTACCGCGATTTACCAGGACACGGTCGGGGTCAACTACGGGAACAATTGGGGTTCACCTTATGATGGCGCGTGCCCGTTCCTGTTCTGCGATGGATCCACGCGCATGATTCCTTACAACTACGCTTACCTGGGCAACCTTCTGGCCTGGAACAACACGACCGTTGTTCCCATGCCGTGAACGGAATCTGCGATTATTCGGACTGTGCTAATTTCCTCCAACTCGCTGGCTATCCTTGGGCCGATAAAAGGTGTCAGGCCTTCCTGACACCTTTGTACGCCTCGGCGCCCATCCCGCGGAAAACCCCGTCATGCCGAACGAACTGAACGCGACCATCTGCCACGCGCTTCGCATCCCTCCGAAAAGACAATTCTGGACCGCGCCGCTCGGCCGATAGCGTTCACCGAGCGCGGGCCGGTTACGGCACTGTTTGCGTGGGCGAGCTGGGGTGAGTGGTAATTCAAATCAAAAAATGGCACCGCCGCGCCAAGGGGGGTGCCCAATCGAGTTGTTGGCGCGACGGTCCGGAGCGATTTCTAATACCAATAGCAGCAAGCAGTTGCGATCGTGGACCGTCGCGCCAAGGCCGCGCGCATTTTTGGCGCGACGGTCCGGCATGGCGCCACGATTGCAATGTTCCGCGCGGAACATAGTGCCATTAGGATAATTTGTCGTCGAGCTCGTTTTCGAGGTGCGCTGTGCGGACCTAGAAAGGGGAACGCGAAATCTCAGATTCGATGCCCGTGGGATTGATACGATAAGCCGGGACCAATTGGTCGTAGCAAAAGGCGATCATGATAATGCACCGATTGGCCTGCAGAGGGACGATGATGAAAGCAGCATTTGCCAGTCTTGCTATGCTTTTCCTGCTGCTGATAGCGGCGAAAGATGGCAAGCGAGATATCGTATTTGCCGATTTTGAAGGCGAGACCTACGGCGAATGGAAGACGACTGGCACCGCTTTCGGCAAAGGGCCGGGCGCGGCACTTTGCCTGGGCAGATGGGCGTGACAGGATTTCAAGGCCACGGGCTGGTCAACAGCTTCCTTGGTGGTGACAAGGCGACCGGAACGCTCACGTCGCCCGAATTCAAGATCGAGAGGAAGTACATTTCTTTTCTCGTAGGCGGTGGCGGCTTTGAAGGGAAAACCTGTATTAATTTGGTTATCGACGGGAAAACTGTCCGAACGGCGACGGGGCCAAATAAGGATCCAGGCGGCAGCGAAGAGCTAGAACCAGGAGGCTGGGACGTAACGGAACTTATGGGTAAATCAGGGAAGATCGAAATCGTGGATCAGGCTACCGGTGGCTGGGGTCATATCAACGTCGATCATATTGTATTTACGGATACGAAACCGGCGCTTTCGATCGTGAATGCAGCACGGGAGTTCCGAATTACAGATCGTTATTTGCTATTTCCTGTTCGGACCGGCGCGACCAAAAAGATTGTAACAGTGAGCGTCGATGGAAAGGAAGTGCGCAGCTTTGAGATCGAGCTTGACGAGGAAGGGCCGCAGTGGTGGGCGCCCCTGGATGTGTCCGCATGGAAGGGTCAATCACTCACAGTCCGCGTGAATAAGCTCCGGCGCGATTCCCATTCACTCGCTGCGATTAAGCAGGCAGACCAAGACAAGAACGGTGTACATTATTATCGTGAGCCGCTCCGGCCCCAGCTACATTTCTCCGCCAAGCGCGGCTGGCTCAATGATCCGAATGGCTTGGTCTATTTCAATGGTCAGTATCATCTTTTCTTCCAGCACAATCCCTATGGTTGGGCCTGGGGAAATATGCATTGGGGCCATGCTATAAGTCAGGATCTCATTCATTGGACGCAACAGGAGGAGGCGCTTTATCCCGATGCAATGGGGCCAATGTTCTCCGGTTCGGGCGTCGTTGATTGGAACAATACCAGTGGCTTCGGCAAGGACGGTGAGCCGCCGCTGGTGTTGATTTACACAGCAGCCGGCAATCCGACCGTGCAGTGTTTGGCTTACAGCAATGACAACGGGGCGACTTTTAGGAAATGCGCTCTGAATCCCGTGGTCAAGCAGATCACTGGAGGCAATCGCGACCCGAAGGTATTTTGGCATGAGCCGACGAAGAAATGGGTAATGGCGCTTTATGTGGAGTTGGCCGGAAAACACACAGTCCATTTCCTCACATCGCCCGATCTGAAACAATGGACCAATGAGAGCAAGATCGACGGATTCTTCGAATGTCCCGATATCTTTTCATTGCCCGTTGACGGCGACTCAAGCAAGTTGAAATGGATATTGACCGCTGCGGATCATGGTTACATGGTGGGCACATTTGACGGCAAAACGTTTGTTCCCGAAACGACGAAGCTTCCTGGCAATCGCGGCAAGGGTTTCTACGCGGCCCAGACCTTTAGTGACATTCCGAGCAAGGATGGTCGTCGCATCCAGATCGGTTGGCTACAAGCGGAATCGCGCGGCATGGCGTTCAACCAGGCGATGACTGTTCCGCTGGAAGTCAAGCTCGTGACCACCGTGGATGGGCCACGGCTTACGTGGATGCCAGTACGCGAACTGGAGACGTTACGAGGCACGAAGATTGACAGGAAAGGGATAACACTGAAGCCCGGTGACAAGAATCCTTTGGAGAATGCGGCTGGTGACCTGTTCGACATTGTGGTCAACCTGGAACCGGGGAATGCGACCGAAGCCGCGTTTGCCGTCCGAGGAATTTCAGTTGTGTACAGCGTGGAAAAAAAAGAGCTATTAGTGAACGGGCAGCGCGTGCTTGTTCCGTTACTCGACGGCAAGCTTCGCATGCGAATTCTCGCCGATCGCACGGCGTTTGAGGTATTCGCTAATGATGGCCTTGTTTATGTCCCAGTACCTGTTGTCGCAAAAGCGGATAGTCGTGGAATTGTGGTTTCGGTAATGGGCGGGCCGGTTCGGTTTGATGACCTGGCGGTGTATCCGATGAAATCGATTTGGGAAAAATGACGAGTGGTCGGTAATCGCCCCCGGCTTGCCAGGGGCTAAATAAACACCAAAGGCGACGAGATTTTATGAAAACTACACATTACACAATTGTCATTTCTGTTCTGCTGGCTATCTATGGCTGTGGGAATTCTCCAGATGGCTCTAAGGGAGTTATCAATTCAAGAGCATTACCATCTAAGAAGACAATCGGTGTATCGCTGCTCACGCTCGACAATCCGTTTTTCAAGGTTATTGGAGATCACATCACGTCGGAAGGCAAGAAACATGGATTTGAATCACTGATTGTCAGCGCGGACAAAGATAGCGCGAAGCAGAGCAATCAGGTCAAAGATTTCATCGTCAAGAAGATGGATGCGATCGTGCTGAGTCCATGCGACTCGAAGGCGATTATCCCGGTGATTCAGGAGGCGAATGAGGCTGGCATTCCTGTGTTCACGGTAGATATTCCGTGTAATGAGCCTGGTGTGAAGATTGTCACGCAAGTTGCGACCGACAACTACAGCGGCGGCAAGGAAGCTGGGTACGCGATGATCGAAGCCTTGGGAGGTGGCGGCGGAAAGATCGCTGTGCTTCACTTCAAGCAAGCAGAATCTTGTATACTCCGTGTCAAAGGGTTCCGGGAGGTCATCGACGGGCACAACTCCAAGAGCGCTGCCAAGATCGAGATCGTAACGGAACTGGAAAGCGGCGGTGCCAAGGATGTAGGCTACAAAGCAGCGGAGGATGCGCTTCAGGCGCATGGGGACTTGCGCGGCATTTTTGCCATCAACGATCCGGCGGCGCTCGGAGCGAGGGCTGCTTTGGAAAAAGCCGGAAAAACTCAGCAGGTTAAGATCATTGGCTTCGACGGTCAGCCCGAAGGAAAGCAAGCGATCAAGGACGGCAAGATCTACGCGGACCCGATTCAATTTCCGGACAAAATGGGCGTCCAAATCGTGGATGCGATTATTCGTCACTCGAAGGGCGAAGCGCTTCCGCGGCAGATGTTGATACCGACAAGTCTCTATCGCAAGGCGGATGGGGATAAGGATCCGAGTTTGAAATAGTAGATCGTCCCAGTCGGAAAGTATGAATGACGACTCCTCCCGAGTTCCTCCTGCGGATGCGTGGCATCGTCAAATCCTTCCCCGGGGTACGAGCGCTGCGCGGTGTCGATCTCAATCTTTATGGTGGCGAAGTCCTTGCCCTGCTGGGTGAAAATGGCGCTGGCAAGAGCACACTCATCAAGATACTTGCTGGCGCGGAGCGAGCGGACGTCGGAATTGTGGAGATTGAGGGAAAGTTACCGAGGCTGCGTTCGCCGCAGGACGCTCGTGCCTTAGGTGTGTCGGTCATCTATCAAGAGTTCAATCTCGTCCCTCGTTTGACCGCGGCGGAGAATATCTTTCTGGGCCGGGAGATAACGCGCCTGGGTTTCGTTGCGCGAATGCAGGAGCGCCGCCGGGCCGCAGAATTGTTTGCCCGCCTCGGTGTTCAGATCAACCTCGACGTCCCCTGCGGGCAGCTTACGACCGCTCAGCAGCAGATAATCGAGATTGCAAAGGCGCTCGCTTTCGATACCCGAATTCTGGTCATGGATGAACCAACGGCGGCGTTAACATCCCACGAAGTCGCCAAACTTTTCAACATAATTCGAGGCTTGAAAAAGCAGGGGATTGGTGTCATTCTCATCAGCCATCGTCTTGAGGAAGTCTTTGTGCTAGCGGATCGCGTGACGGTTCTGCGCGACGGAGTGAGTGTCGGAGAGCGTTTGGTCGGCCAGCTCAATCGTAAGGATCTCATCGAGATGATGGTCGGCCGAGAGCTCAAGAACGAATTTCCTGTACGCGACGTTGTAATCGGAGAAACGCGCCTCGATATCAGAGGTCTGAGCCGAGGTCGCGCGGTGCGTGATGTATCCTTCCAGGTGCGCCGAGGTGAGATCGTCGCGCTCGCGGGCTTAGTTGGAGCCGGGCGGACGGAAACGGCACGTCTTCTATTCGGTGCCGATCGACGGGAGCGAGGCGAAATTCGTCTCGATGGCCGACTTCTCGATATTCGGTCGCCGCGCGATGCCATTGCCGCTGGTATCGGCCTGTTGACCGAAGATCGCAAGCACCAAGGATTGGTCCTCGGGCATTCGGCTCGTGAAAACTTCGGGTTACCAAATCTCGATCTATATTCACGCCTGGGCTTTGTCCAGCGTCGCCGCGAGTCAGCGCAATTTGATCGTTATGTCAAATTGCTTGATATCAAAATCGCCAGCGGAGAAATACCCGCGGGTAATCTTTCAGGGGGCAATCAACAAAAAATAGTCTTGGCCAAGTGGTTGGCACGCAACTGCGAAATCCTGATTTTCGATGAGCCGACACGGGGAATTGATGTCGGCGCGAAATATGAGATCTATATGCTGATGAACGAGTTGGCGGCTCAAGGTAAAGGTATCGTCCTGATTAGCTCTGAATTACCGGAAGTGCTAGGAATGGCCAACCGAATTCTAGTCCTACATGAGGGACGGGTGACTGGTGAAATCCGCGATCCCCGCTCGGCGACCCAAGAGGAGATTATGAATCTTGCCATCGAATAGCATAAAACGGATCTCCCTCTCATGGGTCTTCACTGATTACGGCATGATCTTCGTGCTGCTTCTCCTGTGCGCGTATTTCAGCGTGATGACTTACTCAGAGCAATCACCCACTGGTGAAGTTGCCGCGAGGCAGGTTGCAAGCGCAATCAGGAAAGAGTTTGGGCCATCTCCTCATGTTCTTATCGCGGTGCGAAACCAAGCGGACGATATCGGTTATGCAACAAACCTGGAGGCCGTACTTACCGCGGATGGCTCCAAAGTCGTCGCAGCCATCAAAGGTGAGCCCAGGGACGCCCGCGAGGCGCTTCAGGCTATTGAGGTTTCGGGCACGAAGCTAGACGCCATTGCTTGTAGTGAGCCGGCCAGCCTTTGGCTCGTCTTCGCGGACTTGAAGGCAGATTTCCCAAGTTTGGGAACACCACGCCTCATAAAACCAGAGCGTTACAAATGGCCAAACTTCCTCAAACCTGAAAATTTGCTCAACATCGCCAACCAGATCGCTGTGATCGCCATTGTCGCGATTGGAATGACCATGGTCATCGTCACGGGCGGCATCGATCTTTCCGTCGGCAGTCTCGTGGCTCTGTCCGCGGTGTTAGCGACTCGATTGATAAGGGATTATGCCGGAGGGGTGGAGGCGACTTCGCTTGGAATTGCGCTCTCCTGCATCGCCGCAGTTATGATATGCGGTGTTTTCGGAGCCTTTTCAGGAGGCATGATCACAAGTTTTGATGTTCCACCTTTTATCGTAACTTTGGCGATCATGCTCGTCGGCCGAGGTCTTGCCTATAAACTTGCGGATGGCCAGTCGATTTACCAAGTGCCCGAATCGTTTGTTTGGCTTGGCCGAGGCGCAAATGCCTTTCAAATACCGAATGCAGTTTTGCTCATGCTCATTCTGTATGTGTTGGCGCAGGTAATGATGTCGCGCATGCGGTTAGGACGCTATCTCTATGCGGTGGGAGGCAACTGTGAGGCGGCGCGGCTCTCGGGTGTTCCGGTCCGGCGGATTTTGTTGTTTGCCTATACCGGCTGCGGGCTATTGGCTGGATTGGGCGGTGTAATTATGGCCTCACAACTGAAGAGCGGCTCGGGCACCTACGGAAACATGTACGAGCTTTATGTCATTGCGGCCGTTGTCGTCGGTGGTGCGAGCCTGAGCGGCGGCGAGGGAACGATGTTGGGAACTTTCACCGGGGCGCTCACGATCGCAGTGATTCAGAATGGAATGAATCTAACAAATGTGGAGAGTTACGCTCAGATGATTGTGCTGGGCTCCGTGATACTCGGGGCGGTGTTGCTCGACAAAATTCGGCATCGGCGGTGAAAGAACACAGCCGCCGGCGAGTTCGGGGCGATGTAAGGAAAGCGCGAGGTCACGCTAGGTCGCGGTCTTCGAAAAGAATGAGGCCGAACAGGAGCACAATTGAGGTGTAAAGAACACCATAAAAGGCGACTGAGGCGAGATAAAGTGCTAACGCAACTGGAGGTAACGGTGAGTCCCCAAGAAGCGGCGGACTGACGCGGAAAAACTCAAGGGCAGGTAACAGCGTGTCAAACAGTTGTGAGATGAAATACAAAATAGCGGAGAACGGTTCGCCAGGATTAGTGTCTTGAGCTTTCTTGCCAATGGAAACCAACACCGGAGCCAGATGCGACAGGAAAAAGAGTACGAGGATCACGACGAGATTGACGACCATCGGCAAGCGTGTGGCGAGTGACACGGAGATGGCGATCAGTACCATCGATTGCATGAAGCCGAGGAGCAAGCCGGGAATGGTTTCGAGTGTACGATTGAACCAACGGCCGAATCCCATCAGAAAATCAAAGCCATCCGTTGGTAGGTTCAGATAATTCAGAGAATCGACGACCCATTCCGGAGCCTGAACGGGATCCATTTTGTCAAACCAATGTTTAAACAGCAGGACCAATTCAAACCATAAGCCGAGAAAAGCGAACAGCGACAGCGACGCGACCAGGATGCCGACAAACTTTCCAAGAAGGAACTGACGCCGCGAAACCGGCTTGCTCATGAGCGTGATGGCGGTTCGGCCTTCGATTTCTTCGCTGACGAACAGGCTGGCAGCCAGTGAGCCGAAGATAGCCGCGAACAACATGATGGTGTCGTAGCCGAGTTCTTTCACCATAATGTAATCTTCGCCGAAAGTGAAATACGGCACAAACGGCGAAATCGTCATGGCGAGAAAGGCGACGATCGACAGCAGCCAAAACATCGGTTGGCGGACGCCTTCGCGGAATGCCGCCTGAGCAACGGCGCCGCCTTTCGGCCAAACCTTCAAAAGCAGCCAAAAGAAGAAGATGAAGAAGTCGGCGGTTAGCTGGAGCTGCAGGACCGCGCCGGATACGTAGCCAAATATGACGTAGTAATTCTGCGATATGGCCGCGAAGGCGCCGCCGATCGCGAGAACGAGCGGAAACAGCAGAAACGCCTGGAGCCGCGCCTTCATGCTGGCGGAAAGCTTGCCGAATCCTCGATAAACCTGAGGCAGCTCGCCTTCGCTAAATAAGAGCGAAGCGAGCCAGGGCAGCGCGGCCAAAACCTGCACCAGCGTAACTAGGGCAACAACCAGCAACGTCATCGAATTCATGGCAACTCAGCAAACGAGATTAACGGCGCTACATCGACGAACGATTCCGGCGGCTGGCCGGGCTATCCGTTCTTACGCTCGGCTTCGTCCGAGAGTTCGACACGGAAGTTTGGCTGCGTGCCCCAACGCAGCTTGTCCCGGAGGGTTTGATAATAGCTTCGACCGGGAACCTTGGCCAAGCCAAAGGTCACCGGTGCCTTCCGGACCGTCACTCGATGTTCCGTCGTCATCGGAACCATTTCCTGACCATCGAGAATCAGCATCATCCCCGGCGAGGCGCGACGGATGGCAATGGTATAGGACTTGTCCGCGGAATCGACCACGGGCCGATTGGAAAGCGTATGCGGGCAGATCGGCGTTATCACGAAAGCGGACAATTCCTGTCCTAATATCGGCCCACCAGCCGACAAATTGTGCGCCGTCGAACCGATGGGAGTGCTGATAATCAAGCCATCGCCGCCATAGCGCGAGACCGCCTCGCCGTCGATGATCAGATCGACTTCGATCATGTGAAATGGCGGCCCCGTTTGCAGCGCTACTTCGTTTAGACCGAGAAATGTGGTCTTCCCGTCGGGAGACTCGACGATGCATTCGAACATGAGGTGCCGAGTGATGCGGCAACAACCAAAATTGCGTGCTACTTGAGGAAAACAAGAAATGAGTTCGTCGAAGCTAAGATCGGCAAGGAAGCCGAGCTTGCCGAGATTGACGCCGAGTACCTGGAACTTGGCGATAGCCCATTTGTCGTGCCGCGGCAAGATGGCGCCGTCGCCGCCGAGGACCAATGTCAAGTCGGCGACATGGGTACTGAGGTCGAATTCCTGAACAAGGTCGCAGACGACGATTTCACAATGCTGGCGGAGGAACGGCAGTGAGCGCTCCGCCGCTTCGAGGACGCCGGGCCGCTTAGCGTTACCCAGAACGAAGATGCGCATGGCGTGCGTCCCTCGGCGAAAGGTGCGGACCGTTTGGTCAGGTCTGATAGTACGTCCCACAAGAATATGGCGGCACGTTTCCAACGCGCCGGAAGCGACCAGTGCCGCCGGCGAGCGCGCTGAGGTCAAGCCAAATCCCGAAAACGACGACGCATCGGCACGTTGGAAACGTGCCGCCACAATTTTATCGGACAGCCTATTAATCAGCGTGTCCGTTACGACCTCTTTAATCTACTGGCCAATAACAGCCCCATCCCTTCCCCCGTGCGTTTTACTGTGTATCCCCGTTCCGTAAGCCAAGAAGCCAATTTCTCTCCCGTCCAGCCTCGGCCGCTGTGGTATTCCATGCATATTTGATCAACTCGGGATAATATTTCTTCGGCGGCCGGAAAGATGTCCCACTCCGCTCCCTCACAGTCGAGTTTCAGGAGGTCAAGCCTCTCTATCCCATGCTCGCGCATGATCTGCGGCAGAGTAGTAAGTCGAACCGTCTCGGCGCTTCCTTTTCCCTCGTACGTTCTCGAATGAGTCCCGGCTGACTCAATCTGGATTTTCCCTTCGGAACCGCCGAGCGCGGTATGAACGCAGACGACGTTGCTCACGCCATTTAGGAGCTTTTGAATCTCAATCATTCTTACGTGTTCGCTTACCGGCTCAATTGCGTAGAGTTTGCCCTGGGGACATGCGTGCGCAACCTGCATCGTGAAATCGCCGATATTGGCACCGACGTCTATGACAACGGCGTCGGCCTTTACGTCGATCCAGCCGGAGCCGAGATAAGGATTTTTCATCGTTATTTCATTGACAACGCCCAGGTCGGTGGTCCGCGCCGCGCACCAGATATTTGATCCCGTTGCGCAATTGGAGGACGATGCCGGTCCCAAGCATTGGGAAAAAAATCGCCCACCAATTCCTGTAAACAAGCGGAGCTTTCAGGATGTATCGAAAGCGATCGCGCCAACGGGATGAGAAGACCCTCAGTCGCCACCAAAGAATGGACATAGGCCGCGAATCTCGATCGTGATCCCGCTCCGTACCTTACGATTAATAGTATGAAATGCGGCGGATTTTTGAGAAATGTGCTCGAGAAGAGTCAAATGTCTTGAGTCAGAAATTCGTCTCACCAGCCCCAAGCGCAAGCGTGGGGTTCGGCGTCGAAGAGCCCCGCGCTTGCGCTTGGGGCTGATTAGTGTTCCCACACTCTAGCGAGACTTATAGCTCACGCTCTTCGTTCTATCCAACTCGATATCGCTCTTTAGAGCGCGCCGAACCGTCGAGCAGATGCCTTCGACATCCAGGCCTAGCTCTGCGAATAACTCGCCTCGTTCGCCGTGTTCGACAAAACGGTCCGGCAGCCCGAGGCGGATGATGTGCGACGTATTGAGCCCGGCCGCATTTGCCGCTTCGAGAAGAGCCCCTCCGAAGCCGCCTTCCAGAGTGCCTTCCTCGATCGTCACTACAAGCGGCTGTTCGGCAACGGCCTTGAGCAGCGTTTCCCGATCGAGCGGCTTGATGAAGCGGGCATTGATGACGCCGATGTGCAACCCCTCGGCTCGGAGCTGCTCTGCCGCCTTGACGCACGCGGAAAAGAGCGTACCACAGGCGATCAGCATGCCGTCTTCGCCCCAATCGTAAACTTCGGCGCGACCAAGCTCGACCGGCGTCGCCGGTCGATCGACGCGCTCGAGATTGGCCTTGGGGTAGCGCAACGAGGTCGGCCCGTCGTGGCTCAGCGCGAATTGCAGCATCGCCGCCACGTCCTGTTCATCGCCGGGCGCCATTACGACCATGTTCGGGAATATGCGCATATAAGGTATGTCATATGTCCCATGATGCGTCGGGCCATCCGGCCCGGTCAAGCCGGCGCGGTCGAGGCAGAAGGTGACGGGAAGGTTTTGCAGCGCCACTTCCTGAAATATCTGGTCATACGAGCGCTGGAGAAACGTAGAATAGATATCGACGATAGGACGATTCCCTGCCTTGGCCAGGCCCGCCGCGAAGGCGACCGCGTGCGATTCGCAAATACCGGTGTCGAAAAAACGATCCGGGAAATCAGTGCGGATCGGCTCTAGTTTGTTGCCTTGGCACATGGCCGCCGTAAGGACGCAGACACGCGGGTCAGTCTTCATGGCCGAATAGATGGCAGCGCTCATCGCGTCGGTGTAAGCTTTCGGCCCGCCGCGCTTGAGAGCCAGGATGGTGCGCTCAGGTCCAATCTTTTCAAATACCGGTGGCGTATGATATGTCACCGGATCATCGCTCGCCTGACGGACGCCCTGCCCTTTGTTCGTTAGAACATGCAAAAGCAACGGACCCTTCTGATTTTTCATGTCGCGCAGCCAGCGGCGCAGCGTCGGCAAGTCGTGGCCATCGATCGGGCCAAAATAGCGGAAGCCCATTTCCTCAAAGAGCATTCCGCCATTGAAAAAGGCTTTCATGCCGTCGCGAAGTTGTTCCAACGCCTGTTTCGCCAGCCCACCGACGATCGGAATTTTCGACAATAAGTCGCGCAGCGTTCTTTTTGACCCTTGATAAAACGAGGTCATGCGGGCCTGGTCGAGGCAATGGGCGAGAGAGCCGACGCGCGGACAAATCGACATCTGGTTGTCGTTGAGGACGACCAGGAGATCGGTATCGAGTGAGCCGGCGTTGTTGAACGCTTCAAAGACAATGCCTGAGGGTAAGGCCCCGTCGCCGATTACTGCAACACTTTTACGGTCGATCTGCCCGCGCAGATTGTCGCCGACTTTGAGACCGAGCGCTGTCGAAATGCTACATCCGGCGTGACCCGTCATGAACAGGTCGTAGTCGCTCTCGTTCGGATTCGGATAGCCCATCAAGCCGCCGCGCGTGCGAATGGAATCGAACTGCTTGAAGCGACCGGTAATGAGCTTGTGCGGATAAATCTGGTGGCCGGTGTCCCAGATAAGACGATCGCGGCTGAAATCGTAAGTCAGATGGAGGGCGAGGCATAACTCGACGACACCCAGGTTGCTGGCGAAATGAGCGGGGCGAATGCTGAGAACGCGCACCAGTTCATCGCGAATCTCCTGCGCGAGTTGAGTGAGTTCGGCGTCATCGAGACGCTGCAGGTCCGCCGGCGACTCGATCTGCGACAATAGTACGGTCATCGTCTTCTCCTCCAACCGGCTGCATCAACCGCTTTGACTGCGTATCACGCTGATAAAGAAAAGATCGCCTTGATCGCCATTAACGATCTCTAATCAATACATAGTCTACTAGTTCGCGTAATCGACGGGCGGCGACGCCCAAAGGAGCTACAGACTCACGTGCTTCCTCGCCCAATTGCTCGGCGCGGCGCCGGCTCTCGGCGACTCCGAGCAATCCTGGATAGGTGAGTTTGCCGCGTCCGGCATCCTTACCGACGCGCTTTCCCGTCTGTTCAGCCTGGCCTTCGACGTCGAGCAGGTCGTCGACGATCTGAAACGCCAAGCCGAGGCAGCGTCCATAACCGGACATTCGTTCGAGCAAATCCAATGGTGGCCCGTGATCCTTACCAGCGTAGGCTGCCAACGCACCGAGTCGTAGGCTAGCACAAATCAATGCACCGGTCTTTCGCCCGTGCAGAGCTTCCAATCCGACCATGTCCCGGCCGGCAAGGCCAGCACTTTCCCAAGCCAAGTCATCTACTTGGCCGCCAACCATTCCAGCAGCCCCGCTCGCCCTAGCCAACTCGAGACAGCAAGCCGCGGCTGTCGCGGGCGGATAACTTCCAGCCAACACCTCAAAGGCTTTCGTTTG
Organism: uncultured Planctomycetaceae bacterium; assembly: GCA_963790585.1. GTDB lineage: Bacteria > Planctomycetota > Planctomycetia > Gemmatales > Gemmataceae > CAWBOY01. Next base: position 394,821 of record CAWBOY010000006.1, on the reverse strand, counting down.
CAGGGCATCGCCTGCCAAGATGGCCAGTGCCTCACCGTAAACTTTATGACAGGTAGGCCTGCCGCGTCTAAGGTCATCATCATCCATCGCCGGCAAATCGTCATGAACCAGCGAATAGGCGTGGATCATCTCGACTGCGCATGCCGCCGGCCAAGGCCGCGCGGCACCGCCGCAGGCTTCCCCGGCCATCACGACGACTATCATCCGCAGCCGTTTGCCCGGTCCGAGCAAACTGTAGCGCATCGCCTCGAGAAGAGAAGTCGGTAGACCCGTTTCCGGCGCCAATGCCGCATCGAGATGTGCCTCGGCCAGGACACGCTGATCCCGAAGGTAGTCACCCAAAGGTTGCACTGCATCCGCTCTTGAGAATATAACTGTTGGCAAGATGATAGCATTAACTGGGATTATTACGCAATCCCGAGGAGCGTCCTCGCGAAGGGGTTACGACTTCGGCGGAAGTTTGCAGCTTTTTTTGATTGAGCACTGGCAGAGGCACAATCAAAAGTGTCCACCGGAGCAAGCCGGTGAGACAGATCCAAATCCGTTGAACGAAATTGGGGTTAAGCCAAAAACGGATTCGTCGCTTTTTCGTGACCAATCGTAGTCGTCGGGCCGTGGCCGGGGTAGACTACGGCGTCGTCGGGCAACGTGAAAAGCTTCTCGCGAATCCCCTTACGCAGCAGGCGGCCGTCGCCGCGCGGAAAATCGTCTCGGCCAATACCGCCACGGAACAACACATCACCGCCGAGAATCCGTGTCGGCTCACCGCGAAGCACGAACACCACGTGGCCGGGCGAATGGCCTGGGACTTCCAGCACCTCAAAGCGCATGCCCGCGATCAGGAGTTCTTCCCCCTCGTTAACCGTCTTGTCTGCGGCAGGACTGGTGATCGGCATGCCGAAGGCCGGCGCTCAGGTTTAGCGTGGCATCGGTCAGCATCGGCGCATCGCCGGTGCCGATAATCAGAGGTGCGTCGGCAAACGCTTCTTTGAGTGCGGCGTTGCCGCCGATGTGATCGGCATGGCCATGCGTGCAGATCAAGGCCGCAGGCGTTAGACCTTGCTCGCGGAGAAAGTCGAGAATCAATTCCGGCTCGAATCCAGGGTCGAAGACAACAGCATCGGTGCGGCCCTGAAGCCAGACGACGTAGGAATTCTGCTCGAACGGCATCGAAACAACGGTGTGGATCTGCACGGATTCGGCCATTTCGGAAACTCGCCTATTCATGGGATGGGCTTTGACGATCGTAAGGATACGGTCCAGCTGCGCTACCGTCGGTGCATTGCGAGGGCGACAGCCGTGAGGACAGTACCGTACAAAAACGAAATTTGTCGCGGCCGCATGGCCACATTTTTAAGCATAGGAACCATCCGCCTTGAACAGTTGCAATGAGTTCAGGCGCAACTTCTCGCGGCGGGCTCCAAGTGCAACAATCGCGTGGGCCATTTCTTGCGGAATTGGCCTCTGGATGGTGGTTTATGTCGATCGGTCCGGCGTGTGGCGATTCCTCCAATATCAAAACACCTCGTAGCAATGGCACTTCCTCGCAGCCGAAACTTCTGGCGTGCATCGCCTTTTGCTTATCCATGGGTGTCATTAGCGGCGCCACGACGGCACTGCCGCCGGCGATGTCTCCTCCGCTCGCACCCGAGCCGATGGCGTTCGCGTCCGACGCAGTTGATGATCCAGGCCGGACAAGCTTTGACGAACCGATGCGGTTGGTCCGTCGCGCCCGCGCCGCGTTTGCAACTGTTGATGACTATACATGCACGCTCATTAAGAGGGAACGCCTCGACGCGAAATCGCCATTAGCCGACAGCGTAATCGCTATGTCGGTGCTTAACAAGCCTTTCAGCGTTCACCTGCGCTGGCAAAAGCCGAACGACGTGTTTGGCCAGGAGGTCTGCTATGTCGAAGGCAAGAACAACGGCAAAATGCGGCGCGCACAGCCGGCATGCTGGGAGCAATAGGCTTTATGTCTTTGGATCCGAACAATGCGCGGGCCGGACAGAGCAGCCGCCATAGCATAACCGAAGCCGGCCTGTCGAACCTGATCGAGAGTACAGCCAAGCGGTGGGACGAAGAGCAGCGCTTCGGCCTAACCGAGGTCCACGCTGCCCCCTACGAATTCAACCACCTCCATTGCACACGCGTCGAGACCGTTCATCCGCGTGAGCCGCGCGGTCTTTTCGTGTTTCAGCGCAACGTCATTTACTTCGATGAGCAAACGAACCTACCGATCCGAGTCGAGTGCTACGAATTTCCGAGCGACTCCGCTCCGCGTGGCGGACTCGCGGAAGAATACAGCTATATCAATCTACGTCTCAATCAAGGCTTGAAACAGACGCACTTCGCCAAGTGAATCGCCGCCCTTCCAGCTTCGCCTTTCGGAATAATCAGAAAAAGTGTTGCGATCGCGCCCGCCTGCACTACAATCGGTGCATTGTGGTCGCTGGCGCGGCCCCTTCCCGAAACTCTCGTCAACAACTCAAGCGCTTCTGCTCGCCTTCCTTTCCCTTTTGGAGGCTCTCATGCACGAACAGAACTTGGAAAACTGTCCAGAATGTTTGGACCCGGCCAGCATCGACCCGACGCTTGATCGTCGTGGCTTTATCCGTGTCGCCGGTGGAGTTGCTCTCGGTGCCACAGTCGGAGCCCTTCCTGTTGGGCGAGTTAGAGCGAGAGAAGAGACGGCGAAGCCGGCCGAAGCCCTTATTCAGGAACTCCATTCCAGTCTGAGCACGACGCAGAAAAAAAGCGTCATCCTGCCTTTCAATCACATGGGTAAGGACAAGATTCCGACGCGGCTCGGCATGTACAACGCTCCAGCGGAAAACGTCAAAATAGGCGCGGTCTATACTAAGTCACAGCAGGAGCTGATCGACAAGATCGTTCACGCGATGGTCTCGGGCGAGGAAGGCTATCAACGCATCAGTCGCAACGGCACTTGGGACAACTCCGGATCGCTCCAAAACTGCGGCTGTCTGCTCTTCGGCGAGCCGGGACCAGACAAGAAATATGCCTGGCTCTTCACGGGCCATCACCTCACGATTCGCGCCGATGGCGATTTCATGGATGGCGCTGCCTGGGGCGGACCGATGTATTACGGCCATTCACCGAATGGCTACAGCGACAAGAACGTCTTTTTCTATCAGACTAAAAATGTCCTGGATCTCGCCAAGGCTCTCGACGCCAAGCAACTCACCAAGGCGACGATCAGCGGCAGCCCGGGGGAATTAGCGCCGTCGATCAAATTCCACAAGTCCGCCGAAGAAATGCCTGGGCTGCTCGCCAAGGAGATGAGCAAGGACCAACGAGCCCTGGTCGAAAAAGTGATGCGCGACTTGCTCTCGCCCTATCGCAAAGAGGACGCCGACGAGGTCATGCGCGGCCTCAAGAAAAACGGCGGCCTGGATAACCTCCATCTCGCTTTTTACCGCGACAAAGGCGCCACCGACAACGAGCGTTGGCACTTCTGGCGCCTGGAAGGCCCCGGCTTCGTGTGGAATTACCGCGTGCTACCGCACGTGCATTGTTACGTTAACATTGCACAGGCTTGATTAGCGTCAAGCGCTCGTCAGCCCAAGCGCTTGCGCTTGGGCTGATGAGCGAGTTCAAATATCTCAGCGGTATTTCTATGCGAATGCTCTCGTTATCGGCAGGCATCGTGTTCGGTTTTTCGGCCTTGATTACAAGTGCTGACGAGCAGGATCCGCCAACAAAAAAGCCTGCGCCGATCGATTATAAGCGCGACATTGTACCGATTCTTGAAGCCAAATGTATTCGCTGTCACACAACGAAAAAGGCCGGCGGTAAGCTGGACATGACCACGCGCACCGCGATGTTCAAGGGCGGCATTAGCGGGCCAGCCGTCGTGCCGGGAAAAGTCGATAAAAGTTTTGCAGTCGAAATGATTCACTTCAACGAAATGCCGCCGAAAAAGACCGAGCCGCGAGTGACGAAGGATGAACTGAAGCTGCTAAAGACATGGATCGAGGAGGGGGCGCGCGACGACAAGTAATTTATATAGCCGCCGGCTTGCCGGCGGTGACGTCAATACCGCCGGGAAGCCGGCGGCTATATAAAATCAGTCGCCGTTCCAGGGCCATTTCAAGTTCAGCTCGTCTTTCAGCGTGCCGACGAACGCCGGCGCATGGCGGAAGCCCGCCATGTAATAGGCGACGCCACGATAGGTGCCATCGTCGACGCGATATTTCCGAAGATTGCTCAGGCGCCGAAAAACAATCAGTGGCAGCCTGAACATCGTGACCGGCGTCGTCTTGATCATCTCCCAGAGTCGATCTTCGGGATCGACCTGACCGCGTATCTTTTCCACGACTTTGTCAATGGGGCCATGTGCCCAATGAATGGCGCCGCGCGTCGGCCAGACGGAGCAATTCTTTAGACTGACGACGGTATAAACCCACTTTGCCGCGTTGTAGCGTTCGAGCCTTTCCGAATCGCCAATCGCGTCGTCGAGTTGCCGCGTCGTATATTTGGCGATGCGCGGCCTCTTATGACTGAGCGCTTCATGAAAACCCTCAGTCTCGAACGGGCCGAGCTTGTGCGCCTCGGCCAGGACGTAGGCCTCTTTTACGGCTCGGCTGGTACATTTGAACGATAAAATGGCATATCTCTCCTTGCTAGGGCGCGGACCTGCCATCCATTGTACGCGCTGGGCGGAGCACTTCCTTGCTTCCCTTGTGAAGTGGCCTGTCAGGCCACTCTAGACGTCGGAGAAGGCATCTCGCAGAGTTCGTTTACAACGGCCCCGGTTAGTTCGACCTCAAGCCGGGCGAGCGCCCGCGCCACAGTCGCACCGTCCAAAACGCGGTGGTCGTAAACGAGACGCACGTCCACCGATCCGTTGAGTTGAATCACCCCATAAGTGAGTGTCGTGGTAAGCGGCGAGATGGGGTGGAGAGACTCCGATCCGAGCGATGAATACACGCTCAGGCCAAACGTCCCAAATTGGGAGGGGCGCGACCGGGGTAGGTTTAATCCCACCCACATCAGCGCCCGCCGTAGTGGCCGCGGCAATTGGACAAAGCGCAACATCTTCCGGAACGATTTGATTTCTTCGATCGGCGCTTCGGCGAAAGACCGCATGTGGGCGTCGATCGCTGCTAAAGGCAATTCTGCGGGGTTGTGTATCCGGCCGAAAAACACAGCGCGCTCGCCCTGGTACTCCCTCTCGACTGCGATGGTCGCCACGCTGGTCGGGTACTCGTAGAGGTGGGGCCAGGGCAAGCGTACATACGCGCACCGCAGTTCCGGCACAGCCGCTGTGACCCGTGCGTAGGCCTTAAGAAAAATGGCCGGCCATCCCGGTCGGCGCGCCGCAGACGACCGAGCCTCTGCGACAGCGCCCAAGTGCATGCGCCTCTGGACCGGAACAGTCGGTATGGCATAGGAAAAGTGCATCAAATCGGCGATAAACCGCCGAGGTGGCGACAATGGGATTGTCCGGCCGCGCATGGTGACTCCCCACTCAAGATTGCTTGACGGCTCGGAATATGTAAGCTTGGTCGGCGTAGCTCAAGCGGTGGGCTATTTGACAGAAGCCGGCACGGACCAGCTTGTCGGCTACGGCTTCGGCGGGCAAATAATGGAACCGGCCGGATTGCGCCTCGCGCTTGAGCCACCGGCCATACCACAGCATACGACACGATCGCTTCAGGTGCCGAAAGCCGTGTTCGAATTGAAAGATGGTTCTCAGGGAGAAACGCGCGACCCTACCCCACGAAGGATTTGGGACGTTTACTGAGAACACAAAGCGCCCGCCCGGCCGAAGGACGCGGAACACCTCCGTCATCACCCGGTCATACGCGGTTGACGTCCATAGCCGAGCGGCCGGGTCGAATGACTCCGCATAAGAGATCGACAGCCCCGACACGACATGATTAAACGCGCCGCTGGCAAATGTCCCCAACCCAGCGCTGAAGTCGTGGCAAACGAACCGGATCCGTTCGCCTGGTGCCGGGTCCAGAGTTTCGCGCAATCGGGCATAGGCGTCGGCGTTTGCCGGCGCAATCCGCGCCGACAACCTCCGCGACCGTGCCGCCGGTGCGCTCCCAGATTGCGCGTGTTATCGCCCCGCCACCACACCCGAGATCGAGCCAGCGCTCGCCCGCGGAAGGATCGGCCCATTCAACCGTATCCGCGAGCAGTTGGCGGTAAGGCGGCAGATCGTGCTGCGCCCAGAATGCCTTGGCGCATTTCGCGTCGGGCCAGTAGTTTGTGGCGACAGCCAACATCCCATCCTCCACGCAATTAATCTTGCTTGTCTCGTTCCAGCGCGGCAGCGGCGCCCGGATACCAAAGTAGCCGTGCGCAAGCGAAGCGCCATCGTCCCGGCTATCCCTTATCGGGTTGCATCAGCGCGGAACCTGACACCGTTTCACCCGGCGGGATGAAAAAAGAAGGGGCCAACGAAAAAGAGCAAGGCCACCGGGCCGACCAGCATAGGCCGAACCAGTGTACTCCCGGAACCAGATGGGTCCCGGTTGCTCGCTGATAATCACGTCGCCCGTTCGAGTGCTAGCAGAAGCGTCTCTTTAGAAATGATCGGCTGGGCTAAGTCGGAACTGAATCGATTGGCGCAACGACTGCCTGCCAATCTGGTCAGTAGATGCCTATTAGTCTGGGTAGTCAAACTTGCCTGGATTAAGTCCTCCCGCTCATCCGTTGATTGCGATCATTCGCCCATCGTCGCGCGCCGAACGAAGACACTCATCAAGCACTTGCTGTGTCTTCAATGCCCGATCCGCCCAGCGCGGATCAATTTGGCCCGTCAGCACATTGTCCGCAAACGTACGGATCATGTTTGCTTCCTGGGAATTCGGTGTGCCGTGACTATCCTCCAGGACCGCGAGTCGGCGTGAACGGTCTTCCATTTTGAAATCACACCCATTCACGTGGAATACCGGACTGTGTACCTCGAACGACACGTCGTTGCCGAAGAACGGCAAGACAAAATCGGATAGCTGCAGATACCCCATCGTACCGCTGACATTAGCCCATTGTTGATTTTCGGTCAGAAAAGAGCAGTAGTAAGAAGCACTCACATCTCCGGCAAAGAAGAGTTCGCCCGAAAATTCCGTCGGCACGGACCGCCCGCTGTCGCTTCGGCCCTGCTGCGACAGAATCCGGCCGGTCACGCGTTCTGGTAACTGTTCATTCATAACCCAAAGGGCGAAACGGATGTTGTACCAACCGAGGTCGCCGAGACAGCCGAGCGGCTCGAGTTCGCTGCTCATGCGGATGTTGCCGCTCAAAAACTCATCGGAGGCGCGAAAGCTGAACTGACTCGTTATGCGTTGAATTTTGCCGATGCTCTTGCCGTCATCAAGGATGCGACGCAGCAGCCCGAGCCGGTTGCTGTGCATGAACATCACGCCGTCCATGAACTGGACGCTGTTTGCATTGCAGGCATCCACCATCGCACGCAAGTCTGCGCTTGTTGTCCCACAGGGCTTTTCACAGAGCACATGCTTGCCAGCTTCGGCGGCGCGAATGACCCATTCCTTCCGCACCGCCGTCGGCAATGGCACATACACCGCGTCGATGTCGGACCTGGCGATCAGCTCCTCGTAACTGCCGCAAGCGACCGGAGGCGGACTGTAGGGCACATCCTTCTGACATTCGGCGATGAATTTCCCAGCACGCTCACGATCACGGCTCGCGACCGCGACCAACGTAGAATTTCCCGATTTGGCGATTGCTCGCCAGTTCTTGCGTGCAATGTTCGCCGTCCCGAGGATTCCCCAACGGCAAGCTCGTTGTGCCATATCGTGTCTCGCTCTTTTGGTGTCTGGGCGGCTCGGAGTCGATCTCAACCCTCACCAGCCTGGAGCGCAAGCGACGGGTTCGTTTACCCCCAAACCCGCGCTGCCGCTTGGGGCTGGCGAGGGCTCCCTTCTTCCGTGAAGTTGTACTTAGCCCCGCAGCGCCATCACTTCCTCATGCAACGCCGGCAGGATCATCGGCGCGAGGTCGGCGGCGTCGGCGAGGAAGCCGTCGTGGCCATGATGAGAGGACTGTTCTAAATACCGTACATCCACACCTGCGGCGGCCATTCGATCGGCGAGCGCTTGCACGTCGGCAGCCGGGAAAAGCCAATCGGAGCTGATGCCGACCAGAAGCACCTTCGCCTGAATGCGCTGAAAATTCGCGGCCTCTTCCTCGGGCGTAGCGCCGAAGTCAAACGTATCCATCGCTCGGGTGATGGCCAAATAGCTGTTGGCGTCGAAGCGCTCCAGGAATCGGCGCCCTTGATAATCGAGGTAGCCGGCGACGTCGTATCGGCCTTCGTGAGACCGATGCGGCACCTCGCCGTTACGGTTTGGCTTACGGCCGTAGCGTTCCTCGAAGAGCTCGGGCGACTTATACGAACACATGGCCAGTCCACGGGCCAAAGCCAGGCCGCGCGACGGCGGATCGTCGATCGAATAATTGCCGCCGCGCCATGCCGGATCGTCACGAATCGCCTGACGCTGAATGTGATTAAGGGCAAGGCCCATTGCGTTCAGCGGGGCCACGCCTATTGCAATACTGCGCTGAATTCGTTCGGGAAACTCCGTCGCCCAGAGCAGTGCTTGCATGCCGCCGATCGATCCGCCGACCGCGGCATAGAGCCGATCGACGCCGAGATGATCGAGCAGCTTCGCCTGGGCGCGAACAGTGTCGAGTACGCTGACAACCGGAAAATCGCCGCCGTAAGGCCGGCCTGTTTCCGGGTTTATCGAAGTTGGCCCGGTCGAGCCATAACACGAGCCAATCAAGTTGACGCCGATGACGCAGAAGCGATCGAGGTCAAAGGGCTGTTCCGGCCCGAACATCTCTTCCCACCAATCCGCGACCCGCGCGGAGCCCGAAAGGGCATGGCAGACGAGCAAGACGTTATCCGCTTCCGGGTTGAGGTCGCCATAAATCGTATAGTGCAAATTGACCGGACGCAAAACGCCACCGCCGGTCAAGCGAAACGGCTTATCCTGACAAAACGTGAAGTCCGCTTCGGCCGTCGGGTGCAGAAGATTAGACATTGATGCTGTCCTGTGAAATTACCTGCCCCAGTCGCGGAGCCTATTAGCGTCGATCAAAGGCGGGAAAGGTAAAAAATCTAGGGTGAAACATAAGATCATATATTTTTGTCTTTCTTATTTTTTCTCCAGATTTTTTACCTTTCCCGCGCTCGGGGCTGATAGCGCTCCTGGCTGATGAATCAGCTCGCCGCACTCTTACGCAACGCCTGCTCGATATCCGCGATAATATCGCGCGAATCCTCAATGCCTACTGATAGCCGAATCAGCTCAGGAGTTACCCCGGTGGCCTTTTGCTCGGCTTCGGTCAGCTGCTGGTGTGTCGTCGATGCGGGATGGATCACGAGCGATTTCGCGTCGCCGATATTGGCCAGCAAGCTAAACAGCTTGACGCTGTTGATGAAAGTCTTGCCCGCCGCGTAGCCGCCCTTGATGCCGAAGGTAATCAGCGCGCCGGCGCCATCAGGTAGATATTTCCGCGCCAGCGAATAGTAGGGGCTGTCTTCGAGACCCGGATAATTGACGTAGGCCACTCCGGGATGCTTTTTCAGGAACTTGGCCACGGCGAGGCCATTTTCGCTATGCCGTTGCATGCGCAGATGAAGCGTCTCGGCCCCTTGCAGCAGCAGGAAGGCGTTGAACGGCGACGAGACAGGCTCCCGTGTCGCGCAGGCCCTGCACGCGCGCCTTGATGATGAACGCCAGCGGGCCGAAGCTAGTGGTGTATGACACGCCATGATACGACGGATCGGGATCGACGAACTCTTGGAAACGACCCGACTTCTGCCAATCGAATTTGCCAGCATCGACGATGACGCCGCCGATCGAAGTGCCGTGGCCGCCGATGAACTTGGTAGCCGAGTTGATGACGAGATCGGCGCCCCATTGGATCGGTCGGCACAAGGCCGGCGATGCGGAGGTATTGTCGATAATCAACGGCACACCCGCGCCGTGTGCTATGCCGGCGAGCTTCTCGATGTCGAGAACGTCGAGCTTGGGATTGCCCATAGTCTCGGAGTAGACTGCCTTGGTGCGCGGCCCGATCGCCTTTTTCAATTCGTCATAATCCGCCGCATCGACAAAGCGGACGTTGATGCCGAGCCGAGGCAACGTGTGGTGAAACAGGTTATATGTGCCGCCGTAAAGCGACGTCGTCGACACGATTTCGTCGCCGGCTTTCGCTAAGGTCAGAATCGTCAACGTTTCAGCTGCTTGGCCCGAGGAGGTCGCCAGGCCGGCGACGCCGCCCTCAAGCGCGGCGACGCGCTTTTCAAAGACGTCCACCGTCGGATTCATGATCCGCGAGTAAATGTTGCCGAACTCTTGCAGCGCGAATAGCCGTGCCGCGTGATCGGCGTCGTTGAACAAATACGACGTCGTTTGATAGATTGGCACGGCGCGTGACTTGGTCGTCGGGTCAGGCTCTTGTCCTGCGTGAACGGCGAGCGTACCAAAATGATGCATGATGGCTGGATCGGCCATTATCGTCTCCCGGTTGTGATAACTATGGTGCGTGCGGAATGCTGACGACGGGTACGATCGTGGCGATCACGTCTTGGCATGGATAGGATGGCAAAAGGCATCGGGTTCCTTAGCTGTTTTTTTACGTGGAGCAAGCAACGGAAATCGCCACGTTTGTACCAGATTGTCAGACGTCTAGAGTACGGCCAAAAAAAGACGTGTCAAGAAGAATCGAAGTTGTTTTTGGCCAAATGGCCGTTTCATAACCCCGAGGTTTGTGATGATCCAGCGGATCGGCGTCGCGGAATTGAAGAATATGCTGCGCTCGGGCGACTCGGTCTACTTGCTCGACGTCCGCCAACCGTTCGAGCATGAAATCGCGGCCTTGCCTGGGAGCGTCCTCATTCCGCTCGACCAACTCGCCGAACGTGCTCACGAAGTTCAACCGCCAGCGGGAGCGCTCACGGTCGTCTATTGTCATCATGGCGTCCGCAGTCAACATGCCGCTGCGTTTCTGGTACAGCGCGGTGTGGTTGATGTCGCGTCCCTCGATGGCGGTATCGATGCCTGGTCGCTGCGAGTCGATTCGTCGGTGCCGCGCTATTAGGGCCACGCTGGAACTAGTGGGCCGTCCAGACTAGATTTACGGGTGGCACAGACATTCCTGTCTGTGCAGCAAAAGGCCCCTTCGTCGGTTCCCGCACAGACAAGAATGTTTGTGCCACCCGTAAATCTAGTCTGAACGGCGCACTAAACGCTTATTCGCTTACGACTCGCCGATAGCGCTTCAGCACTCTTTCGCAACGCCTCGATCTCACTATTGGCCAACGCATCCGCCGCGTCCGCGCCACGATTCGCCCGATCGAGGCTGTCTTGGATCCGGGCCAAATTTTCGTCAAGAGCCTCGAATGGCGGCGGCGTGACGGCGGTCGTCGACGCGGTACCCTGCTCGAAAAGCGGCGTCTGCGCGAGATGACGCGCAAGAGTCGCCTGAATACTGTCAAGCACTTCCAGGGACGATGGCGCTTTTTGGGATGGCACGGGCTTAAATTCTCCTTAACCAAACCAAAATATGCCCCTTGCGGCGTCGCGTGCCATGCTTTCGTACTCGAAAGCATGCTTTGGAGTACCCAAGCATGGCACACATGCGACACCACGGGTAGGAAGACGCGAAATTTCGGATCGTTGCTAACCCAAAACACGCCCCTTGCGGCGATTGCGCTCGATCTTCGCTTGCGAAGCGCGTTCGATCCCGCGCCACCAGTTCTTCCATTCGCTTTTGCCGTGGCCACCAAGATAGGCATGCAGGAACCGCAGCCGATCGGTGGACGACACGATTCGATCGAGCGGAAAGCTGACGTTGAGGCGGGCCAGATTTTGCACGCGATGTTTGTGCGATAGATGCTTCAGCGCCCGGACGCCGTCAAGGTCGATAAACCAGATCTGCCATGAATTCGATCGGTTAGTTGGCGCTTCCATTCGCGGATTGGCTCGCGATCGGACGGCATGGGCCAGGGACCAAGGTTCGCGCTGACCAGGAGATTCTGTCCTTTTAGGTCACGATTCGTGAGACGGCGACGATGCAGATCGCGAATCATGCGGCCGGCCTGTTCGGTCAAGCTGTTTAGGATTCGTCGCGCTTCGTCCGGCTCACGGATCGCGTTTTGACGCAAGAAATCGATCAGGTGTATGGCATCGGGAACCGTTTCGGTGATGAGATAGCCTTCGCGTTTCAGACCATTTTGCACGCGGTGCCAGACGGCGAGCGGGCGCGGCGTGGGCAGGCCCCGTTGCCGCAGGCCATGACCGTTCTGATAGGACCGCAAAGCAGCTGGCGGGCGAAAGAGCGTGCCCCACGCTTCCCAGCGCGACGTGACATTGAAGCGCTTATAGATCAACCGCCTCGTTTGGCCGCCGATCGGCATCTCGATCTCGACCACGACCCCGCTACGTGCGCGTTTCGAGAACCTTGGCGTCCGGATGATTGAACGGCGCGTCCGGATCGCGCATCAAAGCGTCAAGGGCGTCCTTATCCAATTCCGTCACGGCATGACCTACGAGTGAGCGACTGCGGAGATGGCGAAAGTAGCGGTTTTTCTCGACGCAGCGGCGATCCATTTGCCCCCAGAATAGGAGATTGGATCGCACCGTTTCCGCGTCCAATTCCAGCGGATCCGGCTGCCAAGAGCGCAGCGAGGCGCGTTGATAGGCGCGCAGACAACGCAGCCGATCGGCCGGCGCGGCACGTAGGATGAACCAACGATCGAGGATCGCCAGGTTCGCCCGGCGTTCGGCTATTGTGAGCGGAGGTCCGACCCGAGCCGCGTAAAGATCGATCAAAAACAATTCCGGCGCGTCAGCCTCGTCGAGTCGCAGCAGCACGTTGCCGGGATGAAGATCGTGATGCGTCACGCCGCCGTCGTGCATGCGCGCGAGTAGCTCGCCGAGGGCGGCGGCAATTCGCTGGCGCAGCCGCGTTTGCCGCCCGGGTGCGATATGAGGATATTCGAGCTCCAGGAAGTCGTGTAACGGAATTGTGTCACCAAGCGTCCGGGTGATTAGCCAGCTCTCATCACCCTGTTCGCCTTGGGCCAGGGCTTCGATTGTTGGAATGCCACGTTCGGCCACGGCGCGAATGCGCTCGAACTCCAGACGTGCCTTGCTGGCGCGAACGAGGCCACGGAGCCACGCGCGGCGGTCCGGTGTGCGATATTGCTTTAAATAAAAATCGATCTCGGGCAGAACGACGCGGTAGACGGCCTGATGCGGCCCTTGCTTGCAGATGCGAGCCAACCCTTGGTCAAGCCATTCCTGGATGCGGGGACCGGAAGTGGTAAATAGCCGGTCGCGCGCCGGCTCCATTTCTGGAGACAGCCGGCATAGCGGACTGCGATTCCCGGTCGGGAGCGTCGTGGACATCGGCCCTTTCCTCAACCGGCCTTAGCCAGCCGGTGTGTCAGACTATCGAGCAGACGGAGCCAACCGGCCGCGCCGCGTTCCACGCTAAATTCCGTCTCAACCAATCGTCGTCCAGCCTGCCCCATCCGCCGGCGCAGCTCGGCATCACTGGCAAGTCGGCGCAGGGCTTCGACCCACTCTTCAGGTGTTTCGGCCAGAAAGCCCGTCTCACCATCGCGGACCATGGAGGCTTGAACACCGACCGGATTTGCCACTACAGGCAGGCCGGCGGCCATGTATTGCAGCACCTTGAGTCCGCATTTGCCTCGGCTCCAGTCATCGTCGGGAATCCAACTGATGCCGATGTCGGCCGCCGCGATCTCTTTGGCTTCGTCGGCCTCCGACCAAACGCACGGATCGACCGGGAGGCTCTGAAACTCCAGAAAGCGATCGCATATCAGCTTTAAGCGCAGCGATGGAACTTGGCGGCCAACTTCTTCCAACAGCGGACGAATGATCGATAAACCCTGCAACGTACTCGCGGAGCCCACCCAGACGAGCTGGACACGATTATTCGACGCCGGATGGCGGGCGAGCGGGTAGAGGTCCGGATTGACGCACGTCGGAATCACGTGGACCGCGTTGCCGCCGGCCCAGCGGCACGCTTGCGCCTGAAGGAATCGATTGCCCGCGATCGTCGCATCGCTGGCTCGAACGACATCCGCGAATCGGTGCAGCCGGCCCGAGTGTTGCAATCCCTGGGGCGCATAGGAATCGCGCAGGAAAACTGCATCATCTATATCAAAAAGGAGAAAGCGCACCGATTGACGTAATTGCGTTAACTGCCAGCCAGGTAGCAATCGTCGTTGCAAAATAACATTCGCATGACGCAGACTGCGAAACAATCGCCAACGCGAAAACCAGCCGCGCGGCAGTGGAACCAATTCCAACGAATGCCCCGCCTGTTCGAGCCAGGGGCGAAACGCGGCCAATCGATAACGGCAGCAAACATGGTCGGGACGTTCCACCAGGGCTGTCAGGTGCATGGCACTTCTCCTCGGCGGTTACACGTCATGGCTTTGGCTGAGATTCGACGGGGCCCGGCACAGGTGGAAGAAAGGGATTAATCGGCGAAGCTTGAGTGGTGTTTTCGTCTTTGTAGGACGTCGGAACCAGATTAGTTAGAGCTGTGGGTGGTAAGGCAGCCCGGTTCAAAATGCTCAAGCCCTTGCTATTCCAGTCCACATAATATGATTTGTCGTTATTGTTCTTCACGACAAATCGATCGGGATACTGTTGAATAATTTCAAAACTACTATGCTGCAAGGTCAAGTTCGGTGGCGTTGCATAGGGTACAGGATAGTAGACAACAACCGGGACACTTGGTTCTAGCATCACGGAGCCTTTTTGCTCAAACACCTCAGCACCGCTAGAAATTTCCACAACCTTCACGCGTTCGCCGCGCTCGATGGAAAAGCTCATGCAGCCGAGGATAATCAAGATTGAAAGAGTCGCGGCAATCGCACCGGTCGTGCGATTCAAGAACCAATCGGTCCAATGAGATGAAGGTGAAAGCGGAGACGCCGTCCGTGCGTCGGTGGGCATAATTTATCGAGCGAGCGCTCGCTCCATCGAGGATCGTGCCGGGCTTCCCTGCCAGGCATCGGTCATTGAATCCATCCAAGCCTAACGCCGGCCCCGTTTTTCGCTCATGGCTCGGCGAATATCCATCTGAGCATCTGCTTTTTTGAGCGTTTCTCGCTTGTCGTGCATCTTCTTACCGCTGGCGATCGCGATCTCGACCTTGGCGCGGCCGTCCTTGAAATACATCCGCAACGGCACGAGAGTCAGGCCCTTTTGTGCCGACTTTTCGGCGAATTTCGCGATCTCGCGCCGATGCAGGAGCAACTTCCGTGGCCGGTTTGGCTTGTGGTTGAACTTGTTGCCGCGCGTATACTCCGGAATATCGCTGCCGATCAGCCAAAGCTCATTCGATTCGAGCTTGGCGAAAGCGTTCTCGAGCAGCCCATGCCCTTCGCGCAGGCTCTTCACCTCGGTTCCGGTCAGAACCAAGCCGCATTCGAGCGTATCGTGAATCTCGTAATCGTGCAGCGCACGACGGTTGCGACAGATGACTTGAATCTCATCGTCGCCCGACTTTTTCGCGGGCTTGCGAGCCATGGTGCATACTCCTCCAGCAGATTATACCAGCGGAGCGCGAAGAAAGAACAGGCGAACCGAACGTGACGGAACGACAAGGCTTGCCTCTGCCTCACCCGCATGTTCTGGTGTGGACACATTTGATTGCGCCGGTGCCGCGGCCAAGGCAAGCATGTTGACCCGCTGACCTTTGATATTGCGGGCGGAGGGAGATGAGGAAAGCAAAAATCAGTGCGGCATGAGCTACCTGCGAGCGCAGGTTTATTGGGCGGAAGGTTCTTAACCCAAGTTAGACACTTTGTCGGTCGTTTTGGTTTTTTCGACCCCAAAATTGAACGTAAGGATTTGCGCCAAAATAAGTTACCGAAATTGGTTTCGCCCTGGCCAAGAACTACGGCATTTCAGCGGCGATGGCCGGCAACTTGTTTTGGCGCGAGTCCTAAGTCCTGTAACCACAAGGAATCGATCCGCCAATCCCGATGTAGTGAAGACCTACCTCGTTGACAGGTCCTCTCCCCTTGTGCGATTCTGGTCACGATGTCGAATCGTGCCCGGAGACGCACATGTTTCTCAGACGCTTCGAGCGACACAAGAACGGCAAGCCGCACACTTACTGGGCCTTGGCCGAGTCGTACCGAACGGCCAAAGGATCGCGTCAACGCATCGTGGCCTATTTGGGTGAGTTGGACGGCACCGAGCAGGACGGCTGGACCCAACTGTGTTCGCATCTCAACGGCGAAGCGAACCAACGAAGGCCGCAACCCACCCTGTTCGATCCGCCCTGTTGCGATACCCCACGCGATGATGAGCCCGTGCTGGTCAAACTCAGCAGCATTCGGCTCGAGCGGCCTCGTGATTTTGGTGATGTCTGGTTGGCTCGGGGTCTGTGGCGGATGCTGGGCCTCGATGAGTTGTTGGAAGAGAAGATCGAGTCCGGACGCGAAGAAGTGTCGTGGGCTACGGTGGCTTGCATCCTTACCATCGCGCGTTTCTGCGAACCCTCGAGTGAGTTGCATATTGCCGACACCTGGTATCGGCGAACAGCGTTGGATGAATTGCTGGGCGTCACATGCGAACAAGTGCATACGAATCGCTTGTATAAGGGACACGATCATCTCTTGCCGCACAAGGAAACGCTGGAAAAGCATCTGCGGCAACGCCTGGGCGAGCTGTTTGCCTTGAAATGTGATTTGCTCCTCTACGACGTGACCAGCACCTATTTCGAAGGAGACATGGAAGGCTGCCCGATGGCCAAGCTCGGCTACTCGCGCGATTCGCGGGGTGACCGGCCGCAAGTATGCATCGGATTGGTAGTCACGGAAGACGGCTTTCCGCTCGGCTATGAGGTCTTTGCCGGCAACACGCATGACAGCAAAACAGTGCAGCAGATGATCGAGTCGATGGAGCGGAAACATGGCAGCTTGAATCGAGTGTGGGTGATGGATCGCGGCATGGTCAGTGAAGCGAATCTGAAGTTCCTGCGGGAGCGTGGCGGGAAGTACATTGTGGGCACTCCCAAGCAGATGCTGCGGCAGTTCGAACAACACATCAATGCGGATGATTGGACAACGGTGCAGGAGGGTGTTGAAGTAAAACTGGTGCCGGGGCCGGAGGGTCAAGAGACGTTTATCCTGGCCCGCAGTGCCGATCGCCGCCTCAAGGAGCAGGCGATGCATGAGAAGTTCACGGCGAGAATGGAGGCCGGATTACAGAAGATGCAGGCCGCGGCGGAAGCGGGGCGATTGAAGGATGAAGCCATCGCGGGCGAGCGACTGGGCCGGCTGAAAGAGCGGAACTGGCGTGCATCGCATGCCTTTGAGGTGACGATCAAGAAGTTGACGCAGCCCCGAGGCAAAGCCCATCTCGAAATCACCTGGCGACGCAATGAGAAATTCGGCGACTGGTCGAAATTGAGCGACGGTTGCTACTTGCTCCGCAGTAACCTGACAGATGTGGATGCAGCGACTTTGTGGAAGCGTTATATCCAACTGACGGAAGCCGAATGGGCCTTTCGCATCACGAAGGACGAATTGGCGATCCGCCCGATCTGGCACCAGAAAGAAGACCGCGTCAAGGCCCACATTTTGGTGTGCTTTTTGGCGTATGCGATGTGGAAGACCCTGGCGGGGTGGATGAAGAACGCAGGCCTAGGTAACGCGCCACGCACGCTAATCGAGGAAATGGCGAAGCTCAAATGCGGGGACATAACGCTCAATGCCCAGTCTCCGGGTAGCGGGCAAAAGAGAAAGATTACCTTTCGCTGCGTGACGGAGCCGGACGAATCACAAAGCGTGCTGTTGAACCGCCTGGGTCTGACCCTTCCCCGCCGCCTTCGGCGAGTCGATGAAGCGATTCAAATGTAGTGAAATAAACCCCCTCAAATTGAACGCAAGTCCTTTGCCCAGAACAAAAAGTGTCTAACTTGGGCTAACGATGATTTCCCCACAAAATACGCCATTTTCGCTTGTCCGACCGCTCTCCTCATTCTGCCGATGTCGAACCCCTAATTATGAGAACCGTCGCCCCGAAGGTGCCATTTTGACCCCGTTTGTCACGAAACCGACCTAAAACCGTCGCAAACCGACCCAAATCTGGCGTTGTTTGGCCCAATTTGTCACTGCCGCAATCGGCTGTAGGTCACGAAGAATAACCGCCGCACGTCCGCGTTCGGTCCGTGGCAAGAATAAGATCGCCTCCTGAATGTCAGGCGCCAGGTTCACCAGATTCAAGATCTGCGTGATCCGTGCCCGGCTCACCTGACCAAGACGGGCGAGTTCGGAGAAGGTGGTGATCGTGCCTGAGCGGACGAGTTCGTCCAGACGGATGGCCAGTGCAATGAGCTTGGTGACGTGAGGTATGCGACCTTTCGGGACGTCGATGCGTTCCGAGGTGGATCCTGCTTCGACGCCAGTGCTGCGATCGCCGAAGCGGATGTGCCGTTCGATGGTCCGGGACACTGCGATCATGGTATCTCCTCAGTAAGGACGAATTGGTCGGCTAAGGTTCGCGGAGCGGTGGGTAGGAATTGAATGGACAGCTTGCCAGTGCCTCCGTGGTAGTGGATGGCCTGCACCAATGACCCAATCATGCGGGCCTGCTCGTGCGGTGCCAGCGCCCCTCGAACCCCATCTTCATCCAACTCATCGTCGCGACCAATGCATTGAATCTGTTGCACGACATAAGCTTTCGATCTCACCCGCAGGGATCGACTTCGAAGGACAATGATCCCAGCCCCGTTTCTGTGCATTGGTTCAAACCTAGTAGCGATAGCGCCGGTTCCCACGTCTTGTATGACTCGGCGTCATGCTGCAACCGCAGGCGGCACAGTGCAACAGCCCCTTCAACAGGAAGCCTTGCGTGTTCCGACCAGGACCACCGCCACTGCGATCATTCCGCTGCAAGAGGGATTGGACCTTTCGCCATGTTTCAGCGTCGATCAAAGCTGGGTGTTCGCCATCGTGGACCTCGTTCTTGTAGCGCACCTTGCCGATGTAGACGACGTTGGACAGCAGGCGGTGCAACGCCGTCTTGCTGATCGGGCTGCCACCACTGTCATGGCCTGCGCGGGTCTGCCAGCGCTTGTTCAGCCAACCACGGCGTTCCAGTTCACGTATGACCGGGAGAAGAGCGCCATGATCGAGGTAGAGTTGGAAGATGGCCCGGACCTGGACAGCTTCATCCTCGTTGACGATGAGCCGTGTGCCATGTGCGTCGATGTCGTAACCCAAAATGGGAGCTCCACCAGACCATTTCCCCTTGCGGCGTGTAGCAGCAACTTTGTCGCGAGTCCGCTCGCTGATGATCTCCCTTTCGAATTGGGCGAAGCTGAGCAAGACGTTTAGGATGAGTCGTCCCATCGAGCTGGCGGTATTGAATTGCTGCGTCACCGAGACGAAGGCGACCTTGTGTTTATCGAATCGTTCCATCAGGCGGGCGAAGTCGAGCAGCGATCGACTCAGGCGGTCCACCTTGTAGACCACGACGCAGTCGACCAACCCGGTTTCGATGTCGGCGATCAGTCGCTGCAAGGCGGGGCGTTCCAGGTTGCCGCCGGTGAAGCCGCCGTCGTCGTAGGCCTTGGGCAGACAGGTCCAGCCTTCATGGGCCTGGCTCTTGATGAACGCCTCGGCAGATTCGCGCTGGGCGTCGAGCGAGTTGAACTCCTGCTCCAGGCCAGCCTCCGTCGTCTTGCGGGTATAGATGGCACACCGGATCGTGGTGCGAGCTTGTGTTGTGGTGGTTGGCTTGCGGGTCATACCTTACCTTTCGTGATGTTGAGGCGGAAGAAGAGAAAGCCATTGCAGTGGCTGCCCGTGACCGCCTTGGCCACGGCACTCAGCGACTTGTAGAGTTCGCCCTCGTAGGCGAAGCCCTTCTCGAGGACCTGGACGCGGATGGTCGTCCCCTTGTAGGAGCGTGTCAGGATCGTGCCCGGGGGCGGCAGGCGGTCGTCTTGGTCGGCGATGCGCTCCACTGCCACAAGCGCTATCTCGGCGCACGTGGCGCCGGTGGCGTCAAACGCAGGTCGGCATCGTTGGCCAGCTCGGCGGCTCGCTTCTTGGCGCGTTCGGACAGACCTCCTTCCGCAAGCGATTGGAGCCGCCAAGCGAGGCGTCGCACCAGCCAAGTGCGGTTCCACGTGCGTGCATCATCACCGAAGACCTCGCCATAGCGCTGCCGCAGCTCTTTGGCCGACAATCGTTGCAGATGCGTCAACTGCTGGTGGATCGTTTCGCTCATCCGGATCTCCTCGATTTGCGCGTCTCGTGGTCGCTAACCCGAGTGACACTGAGCCTCGTTTCGCGAGGAAGCTCAAGGCAATTCGCGCTCGTTTTCGTTGGCATGAGCGTCCGGATTCGTACTGTTGGATTGGATCGACGGTAGGAGATGTCGGCAACAAGACTGCGTTTGGCTAACCCGATCTCTGAGTCTCGCCAGAGTCCACGAGAGTTTTGGCCTATTTCAGACGGCGCCGATTCGGCACGTGACCGGTCACGAACGGATCCCGCCCGATATGGTTTGCAACAGAGAGATTGGGAAGAAGGGTAAAAAGTGCGAGAAGGCGCAAAAGATAGGCCAAAAACGCCAAAAGCCGAGAGACGAATCTCTTGGCCGTTTGGGTTAACCCGTTGGCAGCGGGATTCCGCTGCGGATCAGAAGTCTCCCCGTTCGTGACGCTCCTCGAACATGTCTCTAGAGACTCGCGCTGATGTTTATTCAGCAACGTCATATCTGGTATGATGTTATGGCGATTTCGATTGAGAGATGGCTTTGAGGTTCGAGTCCCGATCGGGTGCTCGTGTGTTGCGGTTTTCGAACTTCTCAATTCGCGCTGGTGTTAATCCACCTGGCGCGAGTTCGCAGCCATGCCATTTTCTACAAACGGGCTTACACAGAGCGCGAGAGCGCGACACCCTATTGGGCCGATTCCATGCTACCTTCCCGACCTTCACATCAGACGGCCGCATAGGCGAAGAGACGCAAACCCATCGATCGTGTCAATGGTAATTGGCGTTCCGACGGCTCCCATGGGTTCAGTATCCTTATAGCCCTCGCCCACCCATGCCGAAGAGGAAACCGGAGTTCTGCAGGATGCCGGCGACGACGACGTGCTCGACCCCTGGGTTGGAGTGCAGTTCGGTTTCACGCACGAAGGTAAGCCAGCAATCGAGACCGGTCTAAGAGAGCAACGCTTGGGCTTGATCAGCCTTCTCGAGCAACAGCATGTCCATCCCTTTCGATTCGGTCGGAACCACAGCTATTCCCAGGACTCGGTGGCAAACTCGCTCAGCTCATTCTCGCCGGCCGCCCAGGAATCATTACTTGTACCAAATATGGGCGGTAAGTCGGCCCACCCGCGCAAATCCGGGCGAACGCGTGTGCGGGAGCGGCTCCGCGTCCACGGGTAGGCAACTGTGCGGCATTTCGCTGAGCGTGAGGTGTTAAATGACGTTCGCGGCCACCATTTTTTCTTGTGATCCCGCAACGTAGTCCATAATGTATCCTTTATTCCAGAAGTTGGCTCGGTAGTCAGCATTGTGATGGCCGATCTTTCCATTATACGCTTGCACCAGCATTCCCTTTTGACAGGAGACCGCCAATGCGTCTGTGTTCATTTTTTTTCCTGACCTGCATGCTCGTTTCTCTTGTCGGCCCTCTGTTCGCTGAGGACCCGAAACCAAATCTGGAAACTGCCTATCGTGAATGGGAAAAGGGGTTCACCTCAAAAGATAAAGAAGAGCAACTCAAGACATTGCGAAAGATGCTACCGACGAAAGAAGATATCGAATACCTTTTCCCAAAACATTCGGACAAGATCTGGGCGAAACAGGAGAAGTTCAACAAGGAGGCGGAGGAACATTTGGAGGACGTCGTAAAGGAGATTTCCCGAGGTGGTGAAATTAAGAAAATGGAGGCGGTTGATGTACGCAAGGACAAGGGTCTGGCAACCGGCGAATACAAACGCGTATTCGAAATGATCCCTGCGTGTTTTGCCTCAGTCGAATCTGGAAAACCGCTTCGTTTGGGTTAGCATTACCTGAACGGAGGTTTCCACATGAACAAGCCGCGTCGTCACTTTGCCGATGAGGACAAGGTCGCCATCCTCAAACGGCACCTTATCGACAAGGTCCCTGTTTCTGACCTGTGCGATGAACTCGACCTTTACCCCAACCAGTTCTACGATTGGCTCAAAAAGTTCTTCGAGAACGGCCACCTGGCCTTTGCCAACGGGCGCAAGGGCAGGCCACCGCAAGATACTCAACAAGACAAGATCCAAAAGCTCGAAGCCAAACTTCAAAAGAAAAACGAAGTCATGGCCGAGCTCATGGAAGCCCACACCGAGCTAAAAAAAAGTCTTGGGGAACTCTAACCGGCTGCTGGGTCCCCCACGACACGCGCGACCAGCTTGTCGATTTCGTCCGCACTTGGGCCGACAAAACCGACATCTCCGTCGCGCGTTTCATGCCCTGGGTCGGCATCGGCCGCAGCAAGTACGAGGACTGGCGGCAACGCTTCGGCAAAGTCAACGAACACAACGCCTGGGTGCCACGCGATCACTGGCTCACCACCGACGAAACCGAGCGCATCTGCGCCTTCGCCCGCCAGCACCCCGACGATGGTTACCGCCGTATGACCTTTATGATGCTCGATGCCGATGTCGTCGCCTGTAGCCCGGCCAGTGTCTATCGCGTCCTCAAAAAGAACGGACTCCTGGCCGGACAGACGCCCAACGTCACCAAGAAAGGCACAGGCTATGTGCAGCCCCTGCAACCGCACCAGGAGTGGCATGTCGATGTCAGTTACCTCAACATCGCCGGTACCTTCTACTTCTTGTGCTCCATCCTCGATGGCTATAGTCGCTTTATCGTCCACTGGGAAATCCGCGACAAAATGGAGGAAATCGACGTGGAAACCATCCTGCAACGCGCCCGCGAACAGTTCCCCGGCGTCACCCCACGCATCATCTCCGACAACGGGCCTCAGTTCATCGCCAAGGATTTCAAGGAGTTCATCCGCGTCGCCGGCATGACGCATGTGCGTACGTCGCCTTATTACCCCCAAAGCAACGGCAAAATCGAACGCTGGCACAAGACCATCAAGGGCGAATGTATCCGTGTTCAGGTGCCGCTGTCCCTCGACGAGGCACGGCACAAGGTCACCGACTACGTCGCCTATTACAACAACACACGCCTCAACAGCGCCGTCGGCTACGTCACACCCAAGGACAAGCTCCTGGGCAATGACGCACGCATCTTTGCCGAACGTGACCGCAAGCTCGCCGAAGCACGTGAACGCCGCAAACAGATGCGTCAGACAAGACACGAGCAGTCGCAGTCAGGCCCAGAGTCGTCCCGTCCCGCCATCGACTTCGCAGCTGTTCGCGCCGCCATCACCATCGCTCAGGTTCTCACCTTGCTGGGCTTCAACGCACGCTCCGACCACGCCGGCCAGCAACGCGGCCCCTGTCCCTTGCACGGCTCGACCCGTGGCACTGCTTGCTGCTTCTCCGTCAACACCACGGCCCACACCTTCCACTGCTTCAAATGTGGACGCTCCGGCAATGCCCTCGACCTCTGGGCCGCTGCCCGACGCCTGTCGACCTACAACGCCGCCCTCGACCTGTGCCAACGCCTCAACATCCCGCTGCCACTCCTGGTGCCGCCCCCACCCCGGAACAGAGAAGAGGAACCCGTAGCCAACCGTTAAAGCACCTGTACAATCCCTTGAGCGTTTCAAGGGACGGTCATCCTAACCCACTAACTCGAACACGGCGATTTTCCAATTCAGGCTGAACCAATACATGCGGATGTGCCCGTTTTTCGAATCTTTGTGAAGCGTGAAACATCATCGTCCGGTAGTGGCGCGTTCCTTTATCGAAAGGGCCGTTGGTTCTCGATGTTGGTGTAAGCGTCAGTTAAGTTGCTGAACGGTTGTTCTTTTCGTAAACCGTCGTTCCCAAAAGGCAGCCCATTGTCCCTTTTCGCTGCGGTACAGCGCCCGCACGTGGCACAACGCGTGCGCCCCGTTCTCACCCCAACGCATGCCCGCCCCTTTCAGACGCTGCCCCACTACCGTCTTGCACGCGCTTTCCACCACGCCGCTGCCAATCTGCAATCCGTCCGCTAGATACTCCGGGTACTCCATCCGATGCACATTGTTTCCGAAGTATCTCTCCACTTCTTCCCTCTGGTCACGCAACGTCGCCGACATCCGCTCGGGCCAAGTCCAGTTCTCCAATACGCCCAGCGTCGTCGCCCCTCCCTCCCGCTTGAGCAGACTACACCACTGCTCCGCCTGAGCCTTTGCTTTTTCTTCGTCCGTCAGGTACAAGGCTTTGGCCAACTTCTCCAGGTAGCTCGCCGCGTGCCAGAAGTCCAAAATCAACACCAGGTCCTCACGGTTAAAGTTAGTCTGCATGAACGCCTCCAACCCGTTGCCTCCATCGGTCAACGCCACCCACCTTTGGGCTTTCTCCATGCCCACATGGGCCGCCTGCCGACGCAATAACGGGCCTAACTGGTCCAATGCATACAGCCCGCTCAGATAACGCACTTGCAAGCAGGGCGGTGGTTTGCCCGGTGGCTGGAGCCAGGCGTCACCGGGATACGGATTGTAGACACCAGCAACATAAGCCATCCGGCCTTCCGCTTTGGCACCGCGGGGGCCCTGTTGACGTGTGCCCGTTGCATCCACAGTCACATAGGCCACGCTGCGTCCCTGGGCATCCTGATACCACGGCCAAAGCACCGCCAAACCAAAAAGGATGCCGTCGGCCATGCACTTCTCGATCCGTTGCCCCACGTCTTCGGTGGTGCGTTGGACCGTCGATTCGGACACATCGACTCCCGACATCTCCTGGAGTAGTTCTGCTCCCCTCTCGAAGCTATCGCAAACGCCGCCCGCTAAGGTGGTCAGTTGTTCGGCCGCGGGCGTCAACGACCGTGTCGTGATGCCGGCTCGCTCGTCGAACGGGGCATAGCCCCGCGCAACAGCGGCAGTAGTAGTAGGCGCGTCGGTAGCCGATGGTGCCGAAGAGGCTAACGAGTCGACGGGGGCGGTCACCGTGAAAGGGAGCGGCATGGTCGCAGTCGGGGCAGGTCACTGAGGAGGATTCGTAGCCGTTTTTTTTTGAGCCAGGCGTTTTTCATAGGCTTTGGCGGCGATTTTCAGGGCAAGGTCGCGGATCTTGAATTCGGTGGCACCAAAGAGCGTAGCGGGTTCCGCGTCCACAAGCAGTTGGGCCATCTGGACCAACTCATCTTGCGAAAACTCAGCAATGGCCGCGGCCAATTCCTGGACTTGGTCTTGCCGGGTTGGGGTGTCGACGGACATCGTTGCTTCTCCGAGCGGGGGGGCATTCTTGTCGGATCGTCCTACCGCTGATAGGTGTACAAAATTTCCACCAACTTTTCAGCTGCTCACACTCGATGTTGCTGCTCAGCGGAATTCCACAGGAGCTGGACAAGCGGTAGAATAGCTCTCCAGCAAACACTGTCCCCCTCCTTTTGTGCCTGTGTAGTAAAAGCTGCGCCGCACTCTCGTCGCTTGTATAGAGGAGGAGCGGACGCCGATGAGCCGGTTTGGCCCATCAGGCGCTCCACCCATGCGCACGACCAGGACACCGAATCGTACTTGGGGCGTACATTACCGTGCTTCTTCAGCTATGGTTAATGCTTCTCGTCAACCTCGCCGGTTGGACTCCTGATCAGCAGGCTCCCTGTTCGCGGCGCTCCTCACCTACTCAATTAAGGCTTTCGCGCGTCCAGATTCCTTGGTCCGCTTTTTAGGGTCGTAATTCTCTACCGGCCCTCCCCGCTCTCTGTTTGGGAACGATCAACAGTAACGTCACGGTGGGCAACTTCGTTTCTTGGCGGACTTTGCGACGGACAACGTTCCGGTTCAGGTCAGGCTATGCCGATCCTTCTTGCTCCTGTTGTAGCGGAGTGGCCAGACTATTCCTACCATGTTACCAGACCAACCTTTGCGCTACTTCTTTGGCTGAACTGCGCGATTCACTTTCACCTTGTCGCCTGGTTTCACGTCTTCCCATGCCTTCTTTATTACCCATTCCTTGCCGCGCAAACCTTCGGTGATATCATATTGCTCATCGATTTCCTCTCCGATCCGCACAACGCGCCTCTCAATTATTCCATCATCATTCACCACCAAAACATACTTCTTACGCTCGTCATTTGGAGGTATGACTGTTTCATCCTGAGATAAGGATGACTTCGGCACCAACACTACAGATCGCGGCTTACCGAACGCTATGCGAACGGTCACGAACATGCCTGGTAGTAGATCGTCTTCATTTGACATGAGTGCGTGGACCGCGAGAGTGCCGCTTTTCGGATCGAATGCATCCTCAAAGCGATCGAGTGTTCCCTTGCGCGAAAAACCTGCCTTCTCAGCGGCCAAATTCACCTGGATCTCCTCGCCTAC
The DNA here is from genome assembly GCA_963790585.1 of uncultured Planctomycetaceae bacterium. Taxonomy (GTDB): domain Bacteria; phylum Planctomycetota; class Planctomycetia; order Gemmatales; family Gemmataceae; genus CAWBOY01. Next base: position 368,317 of record CAWBOY010000006.1, on the reverse strand, counting down.
CCCACGCACTTCCTTTTCACGTTGGAGCTTGCGATAGCGCAGGAAAGAAACCTCATCCATCTCGAAGCGAATTCCAATTTTGTTTTTCGGGACTAGCTTGACTAGGAGTGTGTTGCCCCGAATAAGTTGTTGCTCCTGTCGCATCGGCTCTGTCAATTTTCCAGCGGCGGGTGCCACGATTCGCGTCACCTCTACGCTGTCGACTCCCTTCGTATTGACGTCACGAGAGATCTCAAACAACAGATCACCCTTTTTGACTTCGTCACCTTTTTTGAAGGCAATTTTTGTGACGATACCGAATTGATCGGCCAGGATCTGTATCGGTTCCAGTGCCTCAAGTCGAGCCGCGAAATCAATGTACCTGGGAAGCTCCTTGCTCACAGGCTGACAGACCGTAACCTCGCGTCTATCCTTGAGAAGTTCCGAATTCGCTTTTTCAGCTTTTGCTTTATCCTCCGCCGTCATCTTCGGCGCGGCTTGCGGTGATTCACCTGGATTGGGTCCAGCTCGAAGAGCCAGAGTGCCGCCGATCAACACGGTCGCTGTGATGGTCACAAGAAAAGCCATCAACTGCGTTAGCTTTTTGAAAAACATGGCCCTGAGGACCTCTTCGGTTAGTGTTAGAACCTTATTCGGCAGAGTAGCCGTGGCGACCGTCTGCCCCGTACTTATTGGACACACAGTTCTGACAATCGCAGCGACCCACGCGCTGGGAACATTTGCGGAGGTGAAAGCGGGAAATAAGGATACTGATAACGACATGGCACCAAGCCCCACGCCACGTCTGGTAAGTCGCAGGCGTAGCCTATCGCGAGCGCGGGTCAACCGACTGGCCACGGTCCCTCGGGGGCAACCAAGCAGAAGGGCCACCTCGTCGATTGATTTGCCTTCTAGATGACAAAGGATTGCCGTTGTCCGAAATGGCTCCGGCAGCCGATGCAATTCCTCATCAATTATCGAACCGATCTCTCGGGCTTCTAGCGAGGCAGCGACGTCCGAGTCAACAGAGCGATCTTCTGTAGTACCTAAAGTTGATCGGCGGATGGGTCGAGCCGAGCGGACGGTGAGAGCGACACGGTAGGCGACTTTGTAGAGCCAGGTGCTGACTGCCTCGCGATTGACGATGCTCGATGCTTTTCGCGCGAGCGCTAAAAACGTGGCCTGAAAAGCGTCCTCGGCATCGTGCGAATCATTCAAGACACGATGACAAACACCGTATACCAATCGCTGGTGACGCTGTACCAAAAGTTCAAATGCAACCTCGTCGCGGTTGGCGATGAATCGCTCCAACAAACTGGTATCGCTAATGGGCGCATCCGTGGCCATACATTGTTGCAAAACCAACTGCATGGCTCGAATGCGGTTGCGGCTTGCCATCGACGAGTCCCCCGATCCATCCTCTTCATGCTTATATAGACAGGGGAAATGGAGTTTCGTATCCCGGAATGTTGACGATCCCCTAAAACCGCAAATTCAAATGCGAGAGTCCGGAAGCCTTGCCCCTCATGACGTTCCTCGAAACGCGCCGTGAAAAGACTCCAAGATCAAGCGCGTGGAAGTCTCGTGCAGCAGCTGGGTGACTGCGGCTGGTAGCATTCAGAGCGGCGGAGGTAACGAAACTGCCGAAGCATTTGATGGAAAGAGTCGTTTTTGGCGAAATCGCGAACAGGCAGGCCGGTAACGTGCGCAAACGCCAATGTGGAATCCTCGCCAGCGTTCGAGCGGCTAAGGCCGCCATCGTTAAGCGGAGCGATTGACTACCTCCCTTCCCGGATGAATGATGCACGCCGTCCGGATCAAGTCGAAGTGCTTGTCGCCCCAGGCGACGACCGCGCGTAGGTTCACAAAAGTACCTGAGCGGAGGTCAAGCAAGTAGGAGTCGAGTTTTCACGTGCCTACTTCAATACGGAACTGTTTGTGCTCCTCCTCGCATTTCGCGTTCTCGGGTGATTCCGAGCGGAGCCAGGAAGCGCGTTTTTACCAGGGCTGATGATTTGCATTACCTACCCATAAGAAAGAAAATTACCTCTGCCTACGAAGCCAGACTCATCCAATTGAGCGAGCGTGTACTGTTTCTTTTCATACCAATCGTTGACGAAGCTTCAGCCAATTCCTTCCTTGCAAGTCGAACGATCACGTCTTGATGGTTCCTATCGTGGCTCCTCAATGACGCCCTGGTCCTCGTGTCCGATGCCTAATTGCATGTCCGCTAGGCGAGCTTCCGTTCGTCGTGAAAGGGTACCTAAACTGATGCCACAACGCCGGTTTGCTTGATTGATTGGCTCGTGCGTTTCCGGCCAGACGAGTTGGACGTCGTCCGAACGGCTACCACACTAAATTCAGCATTTCTGTCCAGGCAATCCTCATAGGACGCTAGATCAGCGCAATCTAAATATAGCAGTTGTAGGAGTCGATTAGCGTTTAGCGTCCGTAATAAAGACAAATGAATGGTGGAAACCGCGCACGACTCAAGTACAATATGGGCGTCAAATTGCCACTACCATTATCTCCCGATCCGCTCGTCGGCGCGCGGCAACGAGGCATCGTGACGTTAGTCTGGCCCAAGCTCGCCTGAGCCAACATCACGAGACGGAGTGGCCGGCAGGCGACCTTATAGCATGATGGCGAACTTGTTCTCGTTCGAGCCGGCAGGAGCCCCGGCGCGGGCCGCAGGTCGACGATAATTATGACAAAACTGCTTTCTCTCGACGATTTCGTGCAAAACCTATGCGCCAGCGGCCTCCTCACGCGGGACGAGGTTCATAGATTACTCGACGCTATGCCGCTCGCAGCGTCGGACAGTGACGCCTTCGCCAAACAACTTGTCGCGGCGGAGAAACTTACGCCTTTCCAGCTGGAAAGAGTGCGCGAGGCGCGGTTCGACGAGTTGCGAATCGCCAATTACCAAGTACTCGACCGCCTGGGCGAAGGCGGCATGGGCACGGTTTACAAGGCTCTCCATCGGCGCATGAAGCGCGTGGTCGCTATCAAGGTTCTTTCACCGGCCGTCGCGAAATCCGATAAATTCATAAAGCGGTTTCATCGGGAAGTCGAAGCCGTTTCACGCTTGACCCACCCGAACATCGTTATGGCCTATGACGCCGACGAGGCGGAGGCGGGCCATTATCTCGTCATGGAATTCGTCAATGGGCACGACCTGTCGCACGAAATGCAGCGGCGCGGCCAGCTGCCCGTTGGCGAAGCCGTCTATTACATGATCCAAGCGTCCCGGGCGCTCGAATATGCCCATTCGCAGGGAATCGTTCACCGCGACATCAAGCCGGCCAACCTTCTCCGCGATGCTGGCGGTTTGATCAAGGTCGCTGATTTGGGGCTGGCCCGTTTCGAAGAAGGTTTTGGAGCGCCGACCGACGACGGCAGCGCCCTTACGCAGGCCGGTTCCATCATGGGCACGGTTGACTTCATGTCGCCCGAGCAAGCAATGGGCATGTCAGGAATAGATTACCGGGCGGATATTTATAGTCTTGGATGTACTTTATATTTCTTGCTCGTCGGCAGGCCCCCCTACCAGGGCCAGACGATGATGGCCACATTGCTGATGCATCGTGAGGCACCGATCCCATCATTGCGATCGGTGCGCCGCGATGTCCCTGTTGACCTAGATTTGATTTGCCGCCGCATGTTGGCCAAGTCACCAGCGGACCGTTACCCGACGATGACCGAAGTGCTGCGCGATCTCGAAGCCGTGCAATCAATGCTCGGCGGACGGACGGAGACGCCTACAGACGACCTGGGCTTTGAGATCAACCGAGACGCATCTGCTGTCGCGCCGCTCATTGAGACAGGGGCGAAGACCACGTTAGGCGCCTCGTCGGAATCCGCTTCGCAAACCATCGACGTCGCCCCGATCACTCCATTGCCCGAGCCGCCGGCGACAGTTCTGCTCGTGGAACCCTCCCGCACACAGTCGGCGATCATTCGAAAATATCTCCAGGCCCAAGGCGTCAATCAGATCATCAGCGCTGTGTCAGGCGAAGAAGCGCTCAAGGTGACGCGGCTGACACCTCCAGACGCCATCGTCAGCGCTATGCATTTGCCGGATATGAGCGGCGTGCGGCTCGCGGAACGGGTCCGGGCGGAAACGAAGGGAGCCGTTCCCGGGTTCGTACTCATTTCGAGTGAAGGTGATAGCACTCAGGGCGACTCTCTGAGCAAATGCGGCCAGGCCATTATGTTGCAGAAGCCTTTTACGCCCGCGCATCTTCGTCAGGCCTTGCGCGTGGTGTCTCAAGCGTCGCAACAGCTCACGATTCCTGCCACACCACGAGGCAAGCTCCGCGTCTTGGTCGTTGATGATAGCTCGGCTGCGCGAGCGCATGTTCGCGGGGTCCTTCAGAGTTTGGGAGTTTCGGAATTTGTCGAAGCGTTCGACGGCGCTCAGGCTGTGGCGGCTGTATCCAAAGATACGTTTGATCTGGTTGTAACTGACTACAACATGCCCTATATGGATGGCCGCGCGCTGGTCGGTTATCTCAAGCAAAATCCCACGACCGCTTCAGTACCAATCATCATGGTCACGACCGAAGTGGATCCGGCCAAGCTGGAGTCCGTGCGCCAACTGGGCGTGGCCGGCATATGCGGCAAGAGCTTCCCAAAAGACCAGGTTCGGACGATTATCGACCGGATCGTGAGGGCGAAATGAACGAAGTTATTCGTGAGTTCCTGATTGAGACACATGAGAATCTCGCCGAACTGGACCGCGATCTCGTCACCCTGGAAAAGGATCCGCGCGAGCGCGAAACGATAGCGCGTGTGTTCCGCACCCTGCACACGGTTAAGGGCACGGCGGGTTTCCTCGGGCTGGAAAAACTCCAGGCAGTGGCTCACGCCGCTGAGAGTCTCCTGAGCAAGCTGCGCGACGGCGCGCTGGTTTTCAACCAGGAGATTGCCAGCGCCATGTTAGCCGTCGTCGACGCCGTGCGCAAAATGCTCGAAGTCGTCGAGGCGTCGGAAACCGACGGTGACGGCGATTACTCAGCATTGATTCAAACGCTCGAACGCTTGCAAATTGGCCAAGGGTCGAAGCCGGCGCCGATAAAACCAACCGTGCCCAGCCAGCAAACGGCGGTCCAGCCCAATCAGACTCCGCGAGAAGTAACCGAATCTCCCGCTCCCATGATTTCGCCTCCCTCGCTCTTTGGAGCGGCTCCCGACGGCGCTGAGCCGCGATCTTCGGCCGTATCCGACAGCTCGATTCGCGTCGATGTAGGCCTGCTGGATAAGCTGATGACGCTCGTGGGCGAGCTGGTTTTGGCGCGAAACCAGGTCATGCAATTCAGCACATCCCAGGAAAACACCGCCTTTCTCGGCACGGTGCAACGGCTCAACCTGTTGACCACTGAACTCCAAGCTGGCGTAATGAAGACGCGCATGCAGCCGATCAGCACGATCTGGAGCAAGTTTCCCCGCGTGGTCCGCGATCTGGCCGTCGCCTGCGGCAAACAGGTGCGCCTGGAAATGGAAGGCCAGGAAACCGAACTCGACAAAACAATCATCGAAGCGATACGCGACCCATTGATTCATATGGTCCGGAACGCGGTCGATCATGGTATCGAAACGCCCGCCAACCGCCTGACGGGCGGCAAGGCGGCCGAAGGGCGTCTCGCCCTTCATGCCTTTCACGAAGGCGGTAAAGTCAACATCGAAATCGCCGACGACGGCGGCGGCATCGATCCGCAGCGCATCCGCGCCAAGGCCCTCAAAAACAAGCTAATCACGCCGGAGCAATCGGACCGGTTGAGCGAACGCGAACTGGTGAATCTCGTTTTTCTACCCGGATTCTCGACGACGGACCACGTGACCCAATTCTCCGGCCGCGGCGTCGGGATGGATGTGGTGCGGACAAATGTGGAGAAGATTGGTGGGACCGTCACGATCAAAAGCCGGCCCGGACGCGGCACAACCGTCAATATGACGATCCCGCTGACTTTAGCCATCATCCCGGCCCTGACCATTACCAGCGACGGCGAGCGTTACGCAATTCCCCAAGTTAGTCTCTTGGAGTTGGTCCGCCTAGAAGGCGAGCAAGCCGTGCGTGGAATTGAATGGATCCATGGGGCGCCAGTCTACCGATTGCGCGGCAATCTCCTTCCTCTTGTCTATCTGCATCGCCAGCTCCAACCGGACGCACCGTTGCGAAATGGCACGAACCATCGGGCCTCGGCTTCGGGTGGTGAGATCCACATCGTCGTCTTACAGGCGGACGATCGACAATTCGGCCTAGTGGTCGATGCGATCCATGACACCGAAGAGATCGTCGTCAAGCCGCTCCAGAAACAGCTCAAGGGAATCAGCGCCTTTTCCGGGGCGACCATCATGGGGGACGGTAAAGTCGCTCTAATTCTGGATGTACTCGGACTGGCTCAAAAGGCCAATGTCGTCTCCGGAGTCGCGCGAGCGGGCCTTGAGCGAGAAGACGATGGTCGCATCGGACGACAATGCTGACCGCCAGGCCGTCCTCCTGTTCGCTCGGCACGACGGCGGCCGTATGGCGATTCCCCTTTCTATGGTGGCCCGGCTGGAGGAATTTCCGCGCTCGGCTCTTGAGCGCGTCGGCCCGCAAGACGTGGTCCAATATCGCGATGAAATCTTGCCGCTCGTAAATGTCTCGCGCGTCCTCGCACAGCGCAGCCGGAACGGCAAGGACAGCCGACATGGACCAAACGGCGCCCCAAACCCTCAGCCTCCGCCAAGAGCGACACCGTTCAGGTCGTTGTCTATTCTCGTGAAGGGCAGCGCGTCGGCTTGATCGTGGATCGGATTCTTGACATTGCGGAAGAGGCCCTAGTCTCCCGTTCGCCGGCCCGCCGACCCGGTGTATTATTCACGGCAGTCGTGCAAGGTCGGGTCACGGAATTTCTTGACGTGGAGGGCATCCTCAGCGCCACGGACCCAGATTTCATCGAACCGCGGCAACTCGTAGGCGCGGAGAATTGAGTCATGGCCGCGACCCATCAATTTTGCACGTTTTATGTCTCCGGCCATTATTTCGGCCTTGATGTGCTGCGCGTGCAAGAGGTTATCCGCTACCAGGCCATGACGCCGGTCCCACTCGCATCCCCGGTCGTGCGCGGCTTGATCAATCTGCGCGGCCAAATCGTCACCGCAATCGACCTGCGCCGCCGTTTGGAACTCGAGGACCGGCCCAAAGACCAATTGCCCTTGAACGTGGTCGTGCAAACGGACGACGGCGCCGTCAGCCTCCTCGTCGACGAGATCGGCGACGTTCTGGAGGTTTCTCAAGAAGCCTTCGAGAGTCCACCGGAAACGCTCAAAGGGGTAACGCGGGATTTGATTCGAGGCGCATACAAGTTGAAGGGTTGCTTACTGCTTATCCTGGACCCTGACCTAACCATCAATCTAACAGAGAATGAACACCCATGAGTGATACAGTTCCGAGTGCGAAGGCGAACGGGAAAAGGCGAAGGCTCCGCGAGCGAACGCCCGCGAACAGACTTCGGCCCGAGAAAAAGCCGACTTGATCGGCCAGATCACGGCCATCAATAAATCGCATGCGGTCATTGAGTTCCAAATGGACGGCACCATCCTGATCGCTAACGACAACTTTTTGCGGGCGATGGGTTACACGTTGGACGAGGTCAAAGGCCGACACCACAGCATGTTCATCGACGAAGCCGAACGACACAGCCACGAATACAGGGAGTTTTGGGCTCGTCTCGGTCGCGGCGAATATCAGGCCGGCGAATACAAGCGCTACGCCAAGGGCGGCCGCGAGGTTTGGATCCATGGATCGTACAATCCGATCCTTGATGGCGACGGCAGACCGCTCAAGGTCGTCAAGTTCGCAACCGACGTGACCAAGCAAAAAATTCAGACAGCCGATTACATTGGGCAGATCTCCGCTATAGGAAAATCCCACGCTGTCATCGAGTTTCAATTGGATGGCACCATTCTGGCTGCTAATGATAACTTTCTCCGGGCAATGGGCTACTCCCCGGAGGAGGTCAAGGGCCGGCATCATGGCATGTTCGTGGATGAGGCCCAGCGCCAAAGCCAGGAATACAGAGAGTTCTGGGCCCGCCTTGGGCGAGGCGATTACCAATCCGGCGAATTCAAGCGCCTGGGAAAAGGTAACCGCGAAATATGGATTCAGGGATCGTATAACCCGATTTTCGATCTCAACGGCCGGCCTTTCAAAGTCGTAAAATACGCCACGGACGTGACCGAACAGGTCAAGCTTCGCGCAAACCTACAAAAGCTCCTCCAACGCGTTACTGAGAACGCAACAGCGCTGGCGAGCGCATCTCAAGAGTTGACGTCGGTAAGTCAACAGATGGCATCGAACGCCGAGGAAACGGCGACACAGGCAAACGTCGCGTCGGCGGCGGCTGAGCAGGTGAGCAAGAACGTCACCACAGTTGCCAGCGGCACGGAGGAAATGGGAGCGAGCATCAAGGAAATCGCCAAGAGCGCAAACGAAGCGGCCCGGGTTGCTACCTCGGCCGTCAAGGTCGCCGAGAAAACAAACGCCACCGTCGCCAAGCTCGGCGAGAGCAGTGCGGAGATCGGCAACGTTATCAAGGTCATCACGTCCATCGCCCAGCAAACGAATCTCCTGGCCCTCAATGCCACGATCGAGGCGGCCCGGGCCGGCGAGGCGGGCAAAGGCTTCGCGGTCGTCGCCAATGAAGTCAAGGAACTCGCCAAGCAAACCGCCAAGGCCACCGAGGATATCAGCCGAAAAATCGAGGCGATCCAGACCGACACAAAAGGCGCGGTCGACGCCATCGCTCAGATCAGCAAGATTATCACGCAGATCAACGACATCCAGAATACCATCGCCAGCGCCGTCGAGGAGCAGACCGCGACGACCGGCGAGATGAGCCGCAACGTCTCGGATGCCGCCAAGGGAAGCAACGAGATCGCGCAGAACATCACGGGCGTCGCCCAGGCCGCTCAAAGCACGACCGAGGGCGCCAGCAATGCCAAGGACGCCGCCGAGGAACTCTCCAAAATCGCTCTCGACCTCCAGCAGTTAGTGTCACAGTTTAAGTTTTGAGCGACCTGGTCGGCATCGTTTATTTTGCGGCAATTCCCGATTGGAGACGCAACCATGCGTGCGCTGGTCATCGACGACTCCCGGGCCGTGCGGCTAATCATTGGGCAGCAGCCTGCGCGCGAGCGGCCTGGAGGTTGTCGAGGCCAAGAATGGGCGGGAGGGCCTGGAGCAACTGGATCTCCACCCCGAAGTCGGCCTGATTCTCGTTGACTGGAATATGCCGGAAATGAATGGCTTCGACTTCATTTGCTCGGTGCGGTCCAAGCGTGTTTATGATTCGGTGCGTATCCTCATGGTCACGTCGGAGGCCCAGGGCGAGAACGTGGCGCGGGCGTTGAAAGCAGGGGCCAACGAATATCTGATGAAGCCCTTCAACAAGGACGTCCTCATGGCCAAGCTCAACCTGATGGATGTATTGCCGGAGTAGGAAATGGCAAAAATCCGCGTCTTGATTGTCGATGATTCCGTTGTGATTCGCCGCTTGCTCACGGACGAGCTGGCGGCCGATCCGGCTCTAGAGGTAGTCGGAACCGCGTCGAATGGCCGCCTTGCGTTGGCCAGGATCACTCAGCTCAACCCCGACGTGGTTATCCTCGACATCGAGATGCCGGAGATGGATGGCCTGGCCGCGCTGGCCGAAATCCGCAAGACACATCGGCGACTACCGGTGATTATGTTCAGCTCCCTCACGGAGCGCGGCGCCGAGGCGACCCTCGATGCACTCGCGCTGGGAGCGAGCGACTACTTCACCAAGCCCGCGAATGCTGGCAGCCTGGAAGGTTCCTTGGAGGTTGTCAGAGATCAATTGATTCCCAAGATCAAAGCCCTTTGTTCTAGCACTTTTGGACAGTCGGAGGCGCAGAACAAGGGACATGCGGCGATTGCGTCTTCTCTGACGCCGGTCGCGGCCGGCGCGTCGCCACCGGGCGGCCGTAGATTCCGCCGGGCCCCATCGAAGTCGTCGCCATTGGCTCGTCTACCGGCGGCCCGAATGCCCTGGCTGAGGTTTTTCGCAAGTTGCCTGCTGATTTTCCTGTGCCAATTGTACTCGTACAGCACATGCCGCCGGTATTCACGAGGCTCCTGGCCGAACGGCTCACGGCTCAATTCGCGATCCGGGTTCAGGAAGGTACAACTGGCGGACCGCTGAAGGCGGGGCAAGCTTGGATCGCTCCCGGCGGCCATCATATGATCGTGGTACGCGAAGGGACGCACGTGCAAACGCGATTAAATATGGACCCGCCGGAAAACTCGTGCCGGCCGGCCGTGGATGTACTGCTGCGCTCGGTAGCCCAGACTTTCGGCGCGAACTCCTTGACCGTTATTCTCACGGGTATGGGGCAGGACGGCCTGCGCGGCTGTGAGGCGCTTCACGAGGTCGGCGGACAAATTCTGGTACAAGATGAAGCTACATCGGTCGTTTGGGGTATGCCGGGCTATGTCGCGCGGGCGGGGCTGGCGGATCGCACATTGCCGTTGTCCATGATCGGCGATGAGATCCTGCGTCGAGTCCAGGCCACACAGGTCCAACGGTGATGCCAGGTGTCTCCATGACCGACCAGGAGTTCGACGCCATCCGCAAGCTGCTCTTGGAGCGCAGCGCCATCGCCCTTGAGCCGGGAAAGCAGTATCTCGTCGAATCTCGTCTCGCGCCCATACTAAAGCAGCTCAAGTTGAATTCGATCGGCGAACTTGTCGAGCTGCTGCGCTTGCGGTCCAACAGCCAACTGGTTCGGCAAATCGTCGAAGCGATGGTGACGACCGAAAGCTCGTTTTTTCGCGACCACCATCCGTTTGAGGCGTTACGCAAGGCCGTTTTGCCGGAACTCATCAATCGCCGGCGCGAGGAACGCCGCCTGAACATTTGGTGCGCCGCCAGCTCGCACGGCCAAGAGCCCTACAGTCTCGCCCTGCTGCTTCGAGAGAATTTTCCAGAGTTGGCCACATGGAAGGTCTCCTTGATGGCCAGCGACATCTCGCAAGAGGTGCTGGCGCGGGCACGGGCGGGCCGTTACAACCAAATCGAGGTGAACCGCGGCTTGCCGGCGACGCTGCTCATGAAATACTTTGAGCAGCATGGCACGCAATGGGAACTGGTGCCGCTCGTGCGGCGAATGGTGGAATTCCAGGAAATTAACCTGGCTCAACCCTGGCCAAGCTTGCCGCCGATGGACTTGATCCTGCTGCGCAACGTCATGATTTATTTCGAGATCGAAACCAAGAAAACGATCTTGAGCCGTGTCGCCCGGTTGCTTCGTCCCGACGGCTACCTCCTCCTCGGCGGCGCCGAAACCACACTCAACCTCCATGATTCTTATCAACGCGTCGAACACCAAAAAACCGGGTTCTATCAGCTAGTCAAATGAACCGCGTGACTACGGAGGAGTATCTTGAACAGGTCAGATGCCAACACTGAAGTCGCCCATGAATGTACGCCGGAGTTCTACGACGTCCTTGTAGAAACATTGATCTCTGCCGCGTCGTTGGCCCTCCAAGAAATGGCCTCAACCGAAGTCGGCGTCCGCGACATCTCCAACCAGCCGCAGCCGCCTGTGCCGGGCGGCATCGCCGTGCTTTTCGGCCGTTGCCCGCTGAGCGACGGACCACTGGTAGCCTATTTTCCGCCATCAACGGCCACTGCGATTGCCGGACGAATTCTGGTAGACGTGGCACAGGAACTCAACCAAGACCTAATCGCAGACTGTATGGGCGAGGTCGGCAATGTCATCGCCGGCCAAGCAAAAGCACTCCTCGCGGAGACGCTTCATCAATGCACCTTCGTCATGCCCCCGATCGTGGTGCAGGCTGAAAATTTGACGGCTGAACAAAATTCCCTTTGCCGGGTTATCACGTTCGGTAGCGAGCTGGGTAATTTCACGATTCAGTTATTTCTGGGACCATTAACATTTAAAGTGGCTTCATCAGCGTCTGTCTCGGCGTCCCCTCTCCCTACACTCGAGTAGAGTGGCGGGGGCGAAAATCAGCAATTGCACTTCCGCTGATCGGTTATCCCAATTCTTTCGCATACAATCCTCCTATGCTCCCCATATTTTCCGCATAGCGAAAATGCCCACCGAAATCTCTGTGAAAACTGATGATCGCCCCCGGATTTGCTGCGATCGCCGCCAGTTCCTAAACCGCTTTCCGGCTTGGCGGCGTCGATCGATTCTTATTCTCATCGAAAAATCCTGGGTGAAGGCGGGTTTTGGATCGTCTATCAGTTTTTTCGAGCAATTTCATCGGTTGGACGGTGGTTTGGATTTGCCTGAATGGCGTTCGACGTCGAAGCCCTGATGCTGCGTTGTGCCTGGAAATGATGAGAGCCCAGCCGCGATGGCATTGATGCTACGTCGCTCACCTTTCACCTTGTATGGCAGTGCTGTGTTCAGAAGGAAAAAACTTCGCGCCGGCAAGCAGACGATCCACGTCTTGCGGCTTACTCGAATCGCCACAAAGCAACCGGTACCTCCCCAGGATCCACACGTCGCCAGGCTTGGTTATCGCTTCATCAAGGGGCTCGGGCATATCGTCTGGATCGGTCTGTCCATCCGTCGTTCAGGGCCTTTACCAAAATGGTGTCGGTGCTTTGAAGTGCATTGAGTAAATGGGGCGTTGCTTTTTTGCAAGGAGGCAAGCAATGGTTGCTCCCATGTTGTTCGGTGAATTAGCTACATTGCCCGATCCACGCGGTTTCCAGGGCCGTGGGCATGCGTTGTCCGCTTTTCTCGGTTTGGTCACCTTGGCTATGCTGATGGGCCGGACCAGTCTTATCGGCGTTGCTTCTGCTCATCTTGCGTCGCACCAAGCCCGACCGGACGGTTGAGGAGATGTGGCTGCTGACCAATCGCGTTGAATTGACGGCAGAGTTGGTGGCGTTGGCCTACCGCTATCGCTGGACGGTGGAGTTGTTCTTCCGCTGGATGAAGTGCATCCTGGGTTGTAGGCATTTGCTGAGCGAAGATGCCAATGGCGTGGCCATGCAAGGCTATGCCGCCCTGATCGCCAGTCTGTTGGTGGTTCTATGGACTGGCCACAAGCCGACCAAACGGATGTAGGAGATGATTCAGTTTTATCTGATGGGCATGGCCAACCTAAAAGAGGTCGAGAGGCACCTGGCCGAATTGCGGGCGCGAAAAAAAGCGAAGTAAATTGGCAGCGACTGAAGCGAAACCACAGCCGCCTTCGTTGCCGCTGCGCAGATGGACATCGGACTAGCCACGCTTTCATTTCCCAACGATCGAACCACACGTCACGCCAAACGCTTTGGAAGAATCGGTCCTTGAAACATGCGCGGGGCATTTAGTGGGCCGAACAGTATTGCCACACAACCCCCTCGAACGAATTCAATCAGTTGAATCTTCTGTATGCAAAAGGACTTACGTTCGTTAGCCCGTTAACCCTTATTTGTGTTTCTGGACAAGAAACTCGCACCGCGTCTCTTGCTGGGGCGAAGGTTGCCTCCGTTCAGTACCCAAATTTGAATCGGGCCCAATTTGCCGTAGAATCGGCAGCAATGAGACCTTTGTTTGTCCTTCAAAAAAAGAGTCTAGTCCCGCCGCTGCGCGATCGCTGGAGCGGACTTGTAGAGAAAGCATTCCACCGTCTTTTCTCCGATGCTCGGGCAACCTTCAAAAGGTAGCAAGCGAATTACAGCACGAAGACCGCCCAACAACAGAAGAGCGGCCAACTGAGGGTTGCTTCCAACCAATTGGCCGTCTCGATTGAGTTCCTCGAAAGCATCTGTCGCGATTTTGATCGTTTGTTCGCGCGCCGTCCGCCACGGAAATGGACGCTCTATGGATTGAAGCGTCTCCGCATGTTGAATCAAATCCAACAAATGGGGCCGCGAGTAGAAAAAGTCCAAGATTGTGCGCAAGTGCAACCAAACGTGGTCTTGACTCCTGCTGCGTAACGACATCGCGGTCCAGTTTCGCGGTCATTTCATCTGCGGCTTTTTTCAACAACGCGAGATATAGCTCGTCTTTGTCCTGAAAATAGCGATAAAGAGTTCCTTTACCGACATTGGCTGCGGCCGCAATGTCCTCCATGCGGGCCTCGTGAAACCGATGCGTCGAGAAAAAGCGCACCGCTACCTCGAGAATTTTTTCCTGCTGGTCAGGGCGTTTCGTACGCACGGAAGGATCTCATGATGGAAGCGAATATAGAACTGACTGGTCAGTATCGTATCGAGATTCAGGCCCCGCTACAAGTTTAATACGCCGAAAAAGCCATCGTCGGCACGCGTTGACATGAGATCCCGCCATCTGCCGGCGGCCATGCCATCGCTCACTACTCGCAGATTTGGTCAACGGAGCTAGCGAGTCTGAGGCCCCATCAGATTTACCTAGTAGTCCTCCGAACGCAGCTGCCTTACTAGCCGAGGTTTTACCGAATGTTCCGCCGCAGGGCTCCGCCTGAACTGCTGTGAACCATGCGCCGAAGAAGACCGTGCGAACGATTAAATCCAGCTGATGAGCACTTTAGGCCAAGCGTCGAACGCGGTTTTCTCGCAACCAAAAACTAGCTTACACAGCCAAATTTGCGGTTGGCAATCTGGTCGACCGACGGCAACCAGTTTGTCTGCCCGCCCATAGGCTATATCTAGCATAACATACTATTTTTCAATCTCTTACGTCGAATCAAGCAAAAAGAGACGGCTGTTCAGGGCTTTGCGGGCCTGATATTTCGATCCATCTAGTGCTTTCAGTATCTTCAAATTTCTCATCCGACCCATTGACTATCCCTTTTTTCTCCGCATCATTATCCTCACCTCGCGTTTTGACCGGCGCGATATCCTGACCTCGAAGCGACCCACCACCTTGGGTGACGGGCGTGAGCGTTGTGACGGATCCAGCCATTGGAGTAAAGTTGCGGAAAGAGGCGGTTATTCCGAGGAGTAGTTTCTTGACAAATAGACTTTCCGTGGCATCATAGTACGCACTGCATCGTTTTTTGCTCCCAAGGAGATCTCTCCTCACAGAAGGAATTATTCCTCCGACGTAAGCTCTCCCAAATTGTCGGATGGATTCTCCGTGGTCTTGGTTGCGCGTTGTCCAGTTGACGCACTTAAACGTCGGCGTCAGTGGTTGTTCGACCCACGGATTCGGGTTCGACGGGATTTCTATCCCCCCCAAAAACTCTCCAGGACGTCGCCGCGAATGTCTGCCATTTCTTCCAGCAGGAATGGTAGCATTGCTTTACGTTAAAATTGGTTACAGTGGAATCATAGGTTCTCGCGAAGTTTCCACCGTCGGGAACAATCGCCTAAATTTTCTGAAGGGAAATCAACGATGCCTGCTTCGTCGTTACGCAAGAGAAAATTGACGAATCAACGTGGAGCTGCGCGGCCGACTTGCCGCCCTCGCCTCGAGAACCTCGAAGACCGATTGGTTCTTTTCACGGGCATCACCAACAGCGCCAATCCTGCCGTTCAATACGCAACAATCAACGCTGCGATCGCAGCTGCAAACCCCGGCGACACGATTGACATCGGTCCCGGCGTCTACAAAGAAGATGTTGTTGTCAATAAGTCACTGACTTTCTTAGGCCAAAATTTTGGCGTCAATCCGAACACCGGTTCGCGCTCGTCCGAAGCCATTCTCGAGCCCGCCACCACCGATATCAACAATGGAAATATCGTCACCGTCGAAGTCAGCAATGTAACGTTTGACGGGTTCACTTTTGAAGGAAGCAACGGCACGACGGGAAGCGGCACAGTCACGATCGGCGGCGTCGTAATCAACGCGGCCTTCGGCATCTCTGACCTCAACGCGAATAGCAATAATAACTTCTCTGTGAACCACATCGTCGTTCAGAACAACATCCTAACGGATCTGAATCTCGGCGGCGTGGTAATGGATACCTTCGGCGCAACTGGTGCTTCGACGAATAACGTCATCGCATCCAACAAAATATCTAACGTAGCCGGCTATGACCCAGCGATACAGGTTTTCGGCACCGGTATTATTGCTGCCGATAACTTCTACGCGTCGATCACGGGCAACGTGATCTCCGGCGTGCAAGACGGCATCCAGGTCGATACATTCGCATTCGCTGACGGAGCCCCCGGTTCGGTGGACCAGGTTGCTAACAACACCGTGAGTTATCAGGCCACTGGCTTTTTCTATAACCACATTTCGACCGGCTCATCGCCCTTTACGTTCTCCGGCAACACCCTCACCGCTGGAACGCCCAACGGCTTCGTACCGCAGACGGGCGCCGAAATCTTCAATGTCTCCGGCACTGGCACGGGCGTCTTTACGAACAATTCGGTCACAGGGGGCCAAATCGCCGTTGAATTTTGGAATGATGCGACTAGCACGAAGATGACTTGGACGGGCGGCACCCTGACCGCGGGCAGCACCAGCGGATTCATTGGCTTCCAAGTGCCGAATTCGGACCCCACCTTCGGCAGAGCAACCGGCCCCACCAGCGTAATCCTCAATCAAGCGACCGTTGTATTGGCGGCTTCATCCTCCGAGGGTGTGGCAGCCGTCGACAGCGGCGGTGTTGGCCCTCAGAGCGTCTCCGTTACAGTGCAGGGCAGCTTAATCACCGGTGGTCCGATCGGTGTGCTTGTGTCCGGAACCAATGCCATGGGCACCGTTCTTACTTCGACCATTGAAAGCGAAACGACCGCAGGCATTGATATCGTCGGCGGCACTTTCGGCGGCGTCACAAACAGCCTCGTGAAGAACAACGGTACAAATATCCTCATCGGCGCCGGCAGCACGATTTCTGGTCAGACATTTGACAACGACCTTACGCCGACCAGTACCGGCAAATCGGTGAGTTCGCTTTTCCAGGCATTTGATGCGTCTGGCAACTATTGGGGCACCAACGTTCCCGCGACGATTCTTAGCAAGACCAGTGGTTCAATTGATATCACACCATTTATTGATCAAGGCACAAACTCGGCTCCTCCGGGCACCAATGCTTTCCAAGGCTCGACGAATGTATTGGATGTGACCGCGTCTGGCCCGCAGCTTGCGGCAATCGGTCGTATTCAGGAAGGTGTGAATTTCCTGCCCAGCTCAGGCGGAACGATTAATATCTTGGCCGGCATTTTCCTTGATAATGTCAAAATCAACAAGGCCGCCACCCTAATCGGTGCGGCCGCTCTCAGTGGTTCCACCACAGTCGAAACGGCCGTCAATGGCCCGAATCCTGGCAGTGGGGTGCTACCTGTAGGCGCTGCCACGATCTTCTTGATCCAGTCGAGCAACGTGAAGATTGAGAATCTAACTGTGGAAGGCTCTACGCCGAATCTGCCTGGAGCGATCACGGAAGGCGGCGTGCCTATTAACACTCGTAACGGCATAGCCGACGACACTGTAGGCTTTCCTAGTTCAAAATTTAATAATACCACGATCAGTGGCGTTGTGGTCAAGGATGTGTTCCTTCGCGGCATCAATCTTGGCAGCGGCGGCACTGGTCTGACGATCACGAACAACCAACTCAGTAACATCATCGGCGGTACGACGGGCAGCGATATCTCCGCCGCGATCGCCATTATTGGCGGTAGCGCCACAATCGGTGGCACGGCGGCAAGCACCAAGAACACCATCACGAATGCTACTACCGGTATTTTCGACAGCCAGTCGTTGGGTACGGTTATCGTAGACAACGTGATATCTGGCGTGAACGTGGGCATTCACACGGACAATTTGGCCGGCGCGGTGCTGCCTGAGGTCATCCAGGGAAATTCGATTAACAACCCAACTGCGATCGCCGGTACTTTCACAACCGGTATTTACGCTCTCGCTCCGGCGGCACAGGTTTATGTTTATGCGAACAGCGTCGGAACAAATTCGGCGACTGGTTTTGACATTGGTTTGGCGCAATATGGCTCCGTGGGTGCAACGCTGCCTGTGGTCATTTTCAATGGTAACACTCTTACGGATACCACCGAGGCTTTTAACACGAGCATTTTGATAACGACCGCCGGTGTCGCGGGCGGAACATCTGTTGCCGGAAGCGTCAATGCCAGTATTCAGGGTAACATTATAACCAACGCGACCAGCCTCACATCCCATGCATTTAAAATTGCCACGGGCAATTCCGCGACGACTTCTATTACGATCAACGCGATTTCGAACCAGATTTCGAACTCGACCGTAGGCATTCTCCAATCAGCCGGCGTCAGCGGTACGAATCTGCATTTTAACGCTAATTCCTTCCTCGGCACGACTTTCGGCTATCAAGATGTTGGCGTAACCGGGACAACCACCGACGCGACCTACAATTACTGGGGCGCTCCAAACGGCCCAGCCATCGCAAGCAACACGAATCTGAATCGCGGCGACCAAATCATCGATCAAACGAGCGGTGGCGGCAGCGGTATCGTCAACTATGGGTTTATTACCGGCACCTCGGGTAATTATCTCCCAACGCGTACAGGAACAGGCAGTTTCCAGGTGACCGTTACGCCAACTTCAAGTGCGCCGACCGGCGTGCCCACGTTCACTGTCACCGTCACAGCCCTTTTGGTCCCTGGATTGGTGCCGATCTTGGGCATTGGAACTATCGACAAGAATTATCTTGGAAACATCAGCTTGTCCTCTAGCGGCCTATTGGCGCCGATAAATGGAAATAATACTTACACTTTTACTTCCGCTGACGGCGGTGTTCATCAGTTCGCGAAGGTAGCGAGTGGTAGCTCTTTCGGATCCGCCCCTGTTGTCGCCACCGATGTCAGCACACTCGGAGCCGCACCGACTAACGTCGTCACTGGCAAGAGTTCGAATGTAACCATAACCGGCGACACGACGACTACTGCGGTGACGCTGCCTGCAGCTTTCACCTACAGCAATAGTAGTTACACCGTGACGGCGACTGTGACTCCTGGCGGCACGGCAGTCAGCGCCCCGACCGGAACTGTTAACTTCTTTATTGATGGCGGATACATTGGATCCGGGTTAATAACTTCTCAATCGGGCACGGCAGGCATCGCGACGTTTACCTTCAAGGCTTCGACGTACGGGATTGCGGCGGGCAACCACGCGATTTTGGCGGCTTATGCCACGGACGGGACGTTCAAATCAAGCACATCTGCATCAAAGTCGGTATTAATCGAGCAGACACCAACTAACCCCTTTGGGATCACTGTCGTTGGCTCCGGTAGCACCGATCTCGTTAGTGTGACCACGCCAAGCGGCACCAAGACTTTCGCTCCTGGTGGAGGACCAACGGGAACGGTACCCTTTGTCGGTGGCGTCCGTGTTGCCGTGGCTGACGTCTATGGCACCGGCAGCCCAGTCATCATTGCCGCTTCCGGTCCCGGAGGCAGCTCGGCTGTCAGCATCTATACGACATCGGGAACATTCATACAGTCGTTCAGCCCTTACTCAGGTTTCACCGGCGGTGTGTATGTTGCCGCAGGCAATTTAACAGGGGCGGTCGGAGGCACCCATGCGGAGATCATCACGGGCGCTGGTGCTGGCGGCGTCGCGCAAGTAAACACATATTATTTGCCGTCCGCCGGTGCAACTCCCGTACTAATTGGCAATCCGTTGGTACCTTATAGCGGTGCGAACGGTGTGGTTGTGGCCGCCGGTGACTTATACGGAACGGGCTCAGCGGTGATTGCAACATCCCAGGTGGTTCCAACAAGCGGAACTACTACTAAGATAACTACAAACGTTAACGTTTACACGTACAGCCAAAACACCAGCAGCTACACCTTGAAGACCACGTTTGCGTCCGGATTCACAACCGGCGCATACGTCGCGATCGTTGCCACGGCTTCCGGCAATAAACTGGTCGTTTCGACGGGGCCAAAGACTTCCACGGGGACGAACAACACCGCGACTGTGGATGTGTTTGATCCCTATCTGCTTACCACTGCGAAGTTTACTGCCATTACCAACAGTCAAACCTACAAGGGCGGTGGAATTGTCGTAGGCGCGGATCCGATCGCCGCTGCTAATGGCACCTTTTCCTCAGGAGACATACTTACTGGGCAAGGAAATCTTGGTGACGGCACGGTGAATATCTTCGACGGCCTGACTCTGGGCTTCATTAATTCTTACCTCGTCATCCCGAACGATACCAACGGTGTCTTCGTCGCAGGCGCTTGATAAGGCGCGTCAGCCGAACCGGTACGACGCGTGAAAACTTTGTTCGCGGCCACGAGGTTCCCTATGAGAGACAGATTATCTCGGGAACCTTTTGCGCCGCGAACACTCTAACTCTTCAAGGTCGACTGCGTATTCACGTAGCAGTTCGCGGTGGCCGGCTTCATCAACGGGTGCATAAAAAGCAAAACAGCTGAACCGTAGGTTTGCTCTCGGATTCGACGTAATCTTGTCTTTTGATTGTGATCGTGCTGTTTCGTGATAATGTAGCGACTTCGTTTATTCGAAGGGCGTCGCCCCGTGAGGGGGAAAAGCCAGCGTTTTGGGGCATATGCTCCGCATCATTCTATTATTGTAAGGAAGAGAACGATGACTTTCCTGTCGTTACGCCGTCGCAACCGAACGACTCAACGTGGCGCAGTGCAACCCCTTTGCCGACCTCGCCTTGAGAACCTCGAAGACCGCCTGGTTTTGTTCACTGGGATAACGAACAGCCTTGATCCGCTTACCCAATACTCCAGCATCAACGCCGCAATCGCCGCCGCCAACCCGGGCGATACGATCGACATAGGCCCGGGAACTTATAAAGAAGACATCATCGTCAATAAATCCTTGACGTTCCTGGGCCAAAACTTCGGGGTCAATCCGAATACAGGCACACGTCAGGCCGAGGCGATTCTTGAGCCAGCTTCGACAGACATTATCAATGGCAATGTCATCACAATCGAAGCCAGCAATGTTACCTTTGATGGCTTTACGATCGAAGGCAGCAATGGCACGACCGGCGCTGGCACGGTGACGACCAATGGCGTCGTCATCAATTCAGGTTGGGGCGTGACCAACTTCAATGCGAATACCAACTTCTCCGTCAATCACATCGTCATCCAGAATAACATCGTCCAAGATCTGAACCTGGGCGGCGTGGCGATGGATACGTTCGGATCGAACGTCGCCCAGACCAATAACGTTATCTCCAATAATAAGATCTCTAACGTCGATGGTTTCGATCCGAACTACTTTGGCATCCAGGTTTTCGGCACCGGCATCATCGCGGCTGATAACTTTTACGCCTCGATCGCGGGTAATGGCATCTCGACGGTTCAGGACGGCATTCAGGTCGATACCTATTCGGTCGCGGATACGAGCACTGGCTCCTTGGACCAGGTGACGGGCAATACCATCGCTTACCAGGCAACCGGCTTCTATTACAACCACATATTCAGCGGCTCGTCGCCGTTTACGTTTTCAAGCAACAATCTCACCGCCATCGCTCCGAATGGCTTCACGCCACAGACCGGCGCGGAAATCTTCAATGTCTCCGGCACCGGCACGGGCACGTTCACAAACAACAATGTCACCGGCGGGCAAATTGGTGTTGAGTTCTGGAACGATCCAACTACCACCAAGATGGCCTGGACCGGCGGAACATTGACAGCTGGAACGGCCGCTGGATTCATCGGCTTCCAGGTGCCGAATTCAGATCCTACTTTTGGAAGAGCAACGGGTAGCACCAACGTCGTGATGAACCAAACGACGATTAACCTATCCGTGTCCGCTTCCGAAGGCGTCGCGGCTGTCGACAGCGGCGGGGCAGGCGCTCAGACCGTGGCTGTCACGGTTCAAGGAAGCAAAATCACTGGTGGTCCAATCGGCGTCTTGGTTTCCGGTGCCAACGCAAGCGGCACCGTACTTACTTCTAGCATTCAGGGAGCCGCCACTGCAGGCATCGATGTTGTCGGCGGTAGCTTCGGTGGTGTCACCAATAGCAGTGTTCGGAACGATGGAACGAACATTTTGATCGGTAGTGGAACTACGATCACCGGCCAAACGTTTGATAACGATCTCACACCAAACGCCGGTGGTAAGTCTGTCAGCTCGCAGTTTCAACCATTTGACGCGTCTGGAAATTACTGGGGCACAAACGTTCCGTCGACGATCCTATCGCAAACTGTTGGCTCCGTCGACATTACGCCTTTTATTGATCAAGGCACAAATTCGGCCCCTGTCGGTTCGAATGCATTCCAGGGTGCGACCGGCGTGCTGGATGTCACCACGCAAGGACCTCAGCTGGCTTCCGTCGGTCGTATTCAAGAAGGTGTAAACTTCCTGCCGTCCGCTGGCGGAACCATCAATATCTTGGCTGGCACTTATGTAGAAAATGTTAAGGTCAACAAAGCGGCTACCTTGGTGGGCGCCGCGGCCTTAAGTGGTAGCACAACAGTCGAGAGCGCCGTTAACGGGCCAAATCCAGGTGGTGCTGGTGTACTGCCTAGCGGCTCCGCGACTGTCATCCTCATCGAGTCCAGCAATGTGTCGATCAAGAACTTGACAATCGAAGGAGTAACCCCCGGGCTCGCCGGCGGCATCGTCGAGGGCGGCGTAGCGGTCAACGCCCGCAATGGTATCGCGGATGACACCGTGGGCTTCCCAGGAACGAAATTTAACAATACGACAGTAAGCGGCGTCGTGGTGAAAGACGTCTTTCTCCGAGGTATCAATCTCGGCAGCGGTGGCACCGGTCTGACGATTACTAACAACAACATCAGCAACGTCATTGGTTCGACCAGCGGCACCGATATCTCGGCCGCGATCGCAATACAGGGCGGAAGCGCAACAATTGGCGGGACTGCCGCTGGTACAAAAAACACCATCACCAACGCTACCACTGGTATTTACGACAGCCAATCGTTGGGTACGGTTATCGTAAATAACGTGTTATCTGGCGTGAACGTCGGTATCCATTCGGACAAATTGGCTGGCGCCGTACTGCCCGAAGTCATTCAGGGCAACTCGATCGACAATCCGACAGCGGTCGCTGGCACATTTGCTACGGGCGTCTATGTCTTAGCACCCGCCTTCCCGGTGACCGTACAAGCCAACACGGTTGGCACAAATTCAAGGTACTGGCTTCGACATCGGGGTTGCTCAATATGGTTCGGTCGGATCGACGTTGCCCCTGGTGCAATTCCTTGGCAATGCGCTAAAAGACACAAGTAAGGCGTTCAACTCCGGCATTTTGATCACGACGGCAACCCTGGCGGGCGGCTCAAACGTAGCTGGGAGCGTGAACGCAGTCGTTAACGGTAATGTTATAACGAACGCGACCAATCTTACGTCCATCGGCATTCAGGTTTCGACGGCCAACACTAATCTGACATCCATCACGCTCAATGCGGTCTCGAATCAGTTTATCAATTCGACGATCGGCGTGATTCAGCAAGCGGGAGTGAGTGGCACCAATCTGCACTTCAACGCTAACGCATTCCTCGGTACAACCGCCGGCTACGAGGATTTTGGTGTCAGTGGAACCACGACGGACGCCACCTACAATTATTGGGGTGTTCCTAATGGTCCGACTATCACTAGCAACGCGAATACAAATACCGGCGCCAAAATCATCGATCAAACGAGCGGTGGCGGAAGTGGCATAGTCAACTATGGCTTTATCACGTCTACGTCCGGCAACTACCTGCCCACCTCGACGGGTGCCGGCAGCTTCCTCGTCTCGGTCACCCCGACGTCGAGCGCACCCACGAGTGTGCCGACCTTTACGGTCACTGTGACCGCCCTTTATGTTCCAGGCCTAGTGCCAATTTTGGGCCTGGGAACCGTTGATAAGAACTACCAGAACGCAGTGGCTTTGTCATCGAGCGGCTTACTGGCCCCCATCAACGGCAATAATACTTACACCTTCACCGCGGCCGATCAAGGTGTACACCAATTTCCAAAGGTAGCGTCGGGTAATACCTTTGGTTCTGCTCCAGTTGTGGTGACGGACTCTTCAACGGCAACCGCGGCTCCCGCCAATGTCGTCCAAGGTAAGAGTGCCAACGTCAGCATCACTGGCGATACGACGACGACGACCGTGACGATCCCTGCCGCTTTTACCTACAGCAACAGTAACTACACTGCAACGGCTACTGTCACTCCAGGTGGCACGGCCGCGAGCGCACCGACTGGCACCGTCAACTTCTTCCTCGACGGCGGATATATCGGGTCGGCTCCGATCACAACAACGTCCGGCACGAGCGGTATCGCCTCGTTCACCTTCAAGCCGTCCACCTTTGGCGTATCAGCCGGAAACCATACGATTCTGGCGGCTTATGCCACTGACGGAGTGTTCAACTCGAGTACGTCGACCTCCAAGACGGTTCTCATCGAGAAAACGCCAGCGAATCCATTCGGCGTCACTGCCGTCGGCTCAGGATCAGGTATTGCTTCGCTCATCAGCGTCACGACGTCAACTGGCACGAAAACCTTCTCGCCATTCGGTGGATTCCTTGGTGGCGTCCGTGTGGCTGTTGCCGATGTGTATGGAACCGGCACTCCCGACATCATTGCTGCCGCTGGGCCTGGTGGAACGCCAACAGTCAGCATTTTCAACACGTCGGGAACGCTGTTGCAAACGTTCCTAGCTTACGGAAGCGGCTTCAGCGGCGGCGTTTACGTCGCTGCGGCTAATCTCACAGCTTCGTCTGGCGGAACTCATGCGGAAATCATTACCGGCACAGGCGCTTTAGTGAGCGGACAGGCGTTGGTCGACACGTACTTCTTGTCCGCGGTTGGCGCGACTCCAACGCTAATCAACCAGTTTAACGCTTACAGCGGCACCGCTGGCCAGAACGGCGTGGTCGTCGCGGCGGGCGATTTGTACGGCAACGGCTCCCCGGTTATTGCAACGTCTCAGGTGTTTCCATCAAGCGGCTTTATTGCCAATCTGAACACCAATATCAACGTCTATACGTATAACTCCAATACGCTCAGCTACACCTTGAAATCTACCTATACGCCGTTCGGCAGCTTCGCCGGCGGTGCGTATGTCGCGATCGTTTCCACGGCGACGGGCGGTAAGCTCGTTGTGAGTGCCGGTGCAGGTGGAAACGCGACTGTTGCTGTCATCGATACCTACGCAAACAGCACGCTGACCTTCAATGCCATTCCTTCCGGACAAGGCCAGACCTACAAGGGTGGTGGTATCATCGCAAGTGCCGATCCGATTGCCGCAGCCGACGGAACGTTCGCTTCTGGTGATATCCTGACCGGTCAGAGAATCGGCGGTGACGCTACGGTAAATGCCTTCGATGGCGTTACCTTGGGCTTCATTAAGTCCTTTGTCGCCTTCCCAGGTGACATTAATGGCGTGTACCTCGCAGGAGCGTAGCGCGCCGGTCGGAGAAGCCATAATTGCGCCGGAATTGTTCATAAAGCCATGCCCGAAGCCGAGTTCTATCGGCTTCGGGCATTTTTCGTTGCTGTCATGAATATCCATAGATTCGACGGCAACGGATTGGTGACCATGGTCTCTTTTAGGCGCAAGAAATAGGACGCCAGGTCGAGCATCGGAATCTGATTTTGCATCGCGGTGAGGAAGCGGGTACCCACGTGCTTCTTTGGCGCGACGGTCTTGTTCTCGTTGTAAGCTTTAACAGTACAACGTGTTAGGTCGACACACCGTCAAGCCAATATAGAGACTCTTTTGGCGCGACGCCCCTGTATTGAAGGAAGTCACGACGAAATGAGTAGGCCGACAAGACAGATTCGCAGGGATCGATCACCAAGGTAGCTTGATTAACGGTTTTTCTCTTGCGCAGTGTATGGTTACGGAACCACCCAGTCTCTCAAGCTTCACGCAATCAGCGATAATCAGACTTCCCAGCCAGTTCGAGTCAATGACGACCGAACCCGCAAACGCCGTTAGAGCGTAGTCGTTTTCTTTATCTATATAGTGTGACATAATTTACCCGATGCTTACCTGATGTCCTTCCGCTTCGTATGATAACGCCTCAGTCTCCTGAGAAATGGGATCGCGCTCCCAGTCGCCGGGGCAGGGGCTTATGTTTTGTGGTGAACATCCGCAGTCAATCATTCTTGTAAGGAAGAGAACGATGCCTTCTCCGTCGTTAAGCCGTCGTGACAAATCAACGAAAACGTTTTTGGCGAAGCGCCAATTTCGTCCCCAGCTCGAGTGCCTCGAAAACCGTATGGTTTTGAGCAATCTTGTCACTGACGTAACGACAGGCCACACATTTACCACGATTACGGCCGCGATCAACGATGCCACAACGAATAACGGCGACACGATAAAAGTCAGCGCGGGCACTTATTTGGAAGATGTGATTGTCACGAAAAGTTTGACGTTTCAAGGACCCAATGCGGCGATAAATCCGAACGGAACCAACGCACGCGGGCCCGAGGCCATTATTGAGCCGGCAACAACCGATATTGAATCTGGTATCGCGGTCTTGATCGAGACGACGGGAGTGACATTCGACGGTTTCACATTGGAAGGCAGCACCGGCCAAACCGGCACAACTGTAACGACGAATGGAGCCGTTATTAACTCGGCGTATGGATTCGCCAACATCAACAACAGCGCGAACGATAATTACGCAGTCGGCAACCTCACGATTACCAACAATATAGTAAAGGATTTCAACCAGGGTGGAATCGCTTTCGACAACCTAACTACCCCTGCCGTCGCTTCCACTGGAAACACGATTTCCAACAACAAGATCGACAACGTTTTCGGCAACAGTAATAACGATCCGATCGCCGGCACCGGCATCATCGGCGCGGACAATTTTTACGCATCAATCACCGGAAATGTGATTACCCGGGTTCAAGACGGCATTTTTCTGCAGTTCTATAACGTAGTCGATACCTCGGGACACCCGGATGTTGTGTCAGGCAATCAAATTGGTAGCGACGGAGTCATCGCCAATGGCGGCTTTGGCATCACAGGAGTTTATTACAGCGACATCACAGCGACTGCCTCACCCTGGACGTTTTCAAATAACAATCTCACCGCTCTAACAGGAAGTGGGGCCGACGCTGCACAGACGGGATTCCAAGTCTTCCGCGTCTTCGGTGGCAACTCCGGAACATTCACAAATAACAACGTGACCGGTGGTGTATTCGGCGTCGAGTTCTTTAGCGACCCGACAGCCGTGCCGATGGTTTGGCAAGGCGGCACGATCTCTGGTTCCGGCGTTGGATTCCTAGTTACGAATACAGACATAACCAACGGTAACAGCAATTTCGATACGCAGGTGAGTGTAAATCAAACTACGATTACAGGCGCGACTACAGCCGGAATTGAAGTCCAAGACAAAGGTGGCACGAATCTGGCCACAGTCAACATATCTCAGGCCGCCATTACCAATTGTCCGAGTGGCATATTGATTTCAGGCGTCACCGCGCACGCTATCGCCAGCATTACGAAATCCGACATTGAGAAATCCACCACAGCCGGTATCAACGTGTCGGGCGGAGAACTCAATGGTCTGACAAACTCACTCATAAAGAACAACGCCGTCGGTATCTTAATCGGTGCGTCGTCGACGTTTAGCAACTCGATTTCCGATAACGACCTGTCCCTGAATACCGTAGCTGTTAGTTCTCAAATTCCCGTTGACGTTTCGGGCAACTGGTTCGGCACCAATAACGCCACTACGATCTTGAATAACACGAGTGGCGAAGTCGATTTCTCACCCTATTTGAATGTGGGCACGAATTCCGCTCCGATGGGCTCTGGTTTCCAGGGCGTTTTCACGACCCTCGACGTCTCGTCCCTTGGCGCCATCGTCGGCAGTGTTGGCAGAATTCAAAAAGCCATCAACCTTCTCGTGACGGCAGGTGGCGTAATCAATGTTCAAGTGGGAACGTATGTCGAAAACGACGACATCAACAAACCGGTGGTCCTTAACGGCACGAACCAAGCAACGACCATCCTCGAGCCAGCAGTTAACGGCGCGAATCCAGGCGGCAGCGGCGTCTTGCCAACGGGGGCAAGCACGGTCATTTTGATCGACGCGAGTGGCGTCAATATCAACAATTTGACGATCGAAGGGGCCAATCCCAATTTGACTGGTGGTAGTGTAGTCAACAACGTATCGATCAATGCACGCAATGGCATCGTGGAGAACGGCACTTCGACGGCTTTCAGCGGGACGACTATTTCAAACGTCACGGTGAAAGACGTGTATTATCGCGGCATCAACCTCGGCGGTACAAATTTCTCGATCACGTCGAGTACGGTTAGCAACGTGGCAGGCGATCCGCTCTCTGCCGGAATTGCCAACATTGGCGGGACTGGGGTGATCGGCTCGACCTCCCCAGCATTCGCCGCGGGCCTTGGCAACACGATTTCCAACGCCACGTCCGGCATTATCGACAACAACGCCATCAGCTCGATCATCATTAATAACAAGATCAGCAGCGTGAACATAGGCATCCATGTAGACAACGTCGGATCGGGCACGAACGGCGGTTTCGATGTAATTCAGGGCAACACCATCACCACGCCTACCGGAACCTCCCCGACCGGTATCTACAGTCTCGGCGCCGCTGGCAACGTCTCCGTCCAGTATAATACGATCACCGGGTTCCAACTTGGTCTCGCCCAATATGGCTCTACCCAGATCAACGGAGCCAACGCTGGAACCACAACTTTCTTAGGCAACGCGGTCGACGCTTCCAATGTGCCAACAAGCACCGGCATTCTTTTGACGACCCAAGAACTAGGAAACGGTTCACCCGGCAGCATTACATCCTTCGTCCGAGGAAACACGCTTAGCAACGCCACTACTGGTTTGCAAGTAACGGTGGCGTCCGGCTCGAATGCGACCGAGACAGTGACTGCCATCGGGAATGCCTTCCGGTCCACACCAACCGCTGTATCCTTGGGCACGGGAGTAGACGGATCCACTTTCAAATTCAACGACAACTCCTTTGAGGCTTCTTCATCCTTCATCGATCACGGTGTGGGAACATTGGACGCGACTAGCAATTACTGGGGCAGCCCATACGGTCCGACCGTTTCGACAAATACTCCGCCGACTGGCAAGACAACGGGGACGGCGATCGTAGATTCAACTACAGGTGGCGGCAGTGGGACCGTTACCTACAACCCCTATCTCTTTTCGTCCACCGGTACGGCTAGTTTCAAGATCGTCGTGTTGCCGCAAACGGGAATCCTCAACTCGACCACTTTTACTGTTACCATTACGGCCCTACTAGCACCGTCGTTCGGTACCAATCTCACTGATACTAATTACACGGGCACGGTTTCGCTCTATACAAATGGCCTACTGAATCTCCCGGCCACTGTTACTTTCACCGCCGCGGACAAGGGCGTCAAAACGCTTACCGCGATGGGTATCGCGATTGGCAGTTACCCTGTAGTCGCGGCCGACGCGAGCACAGGCGGCCGCGTTCAGAGTGTTAGCTCGAACGTAAATGTCACTGGAAGTACCGCAACCACCACCACAACCTTGCAACTCGGTGCGACCTTCGCTTATGACCAGACGCCCGTAACTCTGACGGCAACGGTCACACCTTCGAGCGGCGCCGTTAGCACGCCGACTGGATCGGTTGTGTTTTTCGTGGACGGCAACTTCTTGCAAACTGTGTCCTTGAACTCCAGCGGAGTTGCGACTTTTTCCTATCAACCGTCGTCATTCTCGACGCCGGCTGGGTCGCACACACTCCAAGCATACTACTCCGGCGACAGCGCGTTCTTGGCGAGCACATCTCTCAGTTCCAGTCTCTTTGTCGAGAAGACGCCACCCAAACCTCTTGGCTTCATCGCTGTGGGGTCGGGACCAGGAATCGCATCGTCGATCCATGTCTACAATTCCGCCGGCACTTCGGTCGCGACGTTCAGCCCGTTTGGCGGATTCCTGGGCGGGGTGCGCGTGGCTGTTGGTGACGTATACGGAACGGGTACAGCCGACATCATCGCCGCGGCAGGGCCCGGAGGCTCACCGATCGTGAAAATCTTCACGACGAGTGGGACGCTGCTGCAGACCTTTAATGCCTATCCAGAATCACCCTCGTTCACCGGAGGTGTTTACATCGCGGCAGCCGATTTAACGCCCTCCACAGACGCTCATTGGGAAATCATCACCGGTCCCGGCGCTGCAGCCAATGCTTCGGGTCTGGTCCGAACCTTCTTTATTCCTAATTCCACTACGACGCCAATTTTAATCAATGGGTTTACTCCCTACCCCAGCGCTAACATCCCCAACGGCGTCCAAGTGGCTGCCGGCGACCTCTACGGCACGGGTACACCTGTCCTTGTGACGTCGCAAGTCTTTCCGGCAAGTGGTTATATCGCCCCGGTCAGCACGAGCATCAATGTCTACACTTATAGTGCATCGACCATGACATTTACTCCCAAGACGACCTTCGATCCGTTTAGTGGCTTCGGTGGGGGCTACAACGTTGCTGTAGTCGCCACGGCAGCCGGAGAAAGATTGGTAGTCGGCGCGGGCCCGGGTGGAAGTCCGACCGTCGCCGTGATCGACCCGTATTCCTTGGCCATGTCAACGTTCGTCGCCTACACACCGGCTACGGGCAAGCCGGCCTTTGGCGGCGGCGTGGTCGTCGGTTCGGTTCCGGTGGCAAGCAGCACCGGCGCGTTCGCGTCGGGAGACATTGTCACGGGCAAGGGAAGCACCGGCGATTCTTTGGTCAATGTCTTTGATGGAGTGAGCTTTGGCAGCCTGCAATCGTTCAGCGCGTTCGGCAGTAATGATGTGAATGGTGCCTTCGTTGCAGGTGCGTAAAGTCTGGGCCAGAATCATCGTCGCCTTTCGCGGAGCGAAAGGTGACAATAACGGCAAGCTATGTAGACGCATGTGTGCCATGCTTTGGTACTCCAAAGCATGGCACACATGCGTCTACCATTTTCTGCTACGCCTGCGTCATTCATTTCTTCGCTTGATCCAGCAATACGACGAATTTCAGCAACTGAGCTTTCGCATTGATCCGCACAGTTAAGGCTTTCCCGCCAGCCACGGTCAAAGAGACTTTGTCCGTTCCGGTCTTGTCAAAGACTTGCTTAGCCACGTCCGGGGCTGCCTTGTTGTCCCGGGCCATCAGCGGCGCTAGTCGGGCCACAGCCAGGTCGATCTGAAGTAGTAAAGCTGGTTTGGGATCGCTGGCAACACCTTCCTTGATCGCGTCCAAAGAACCTGCTCCGGTTGCGGCAATTAAGGCATCGCTCCGAATCGCGACATAAAAACCCAGGTCGCCGAGAACCTTCTTGGCTTCCGGATCGGCATTCTTGTCCTCTTCGACGCGATGGATATTGACGCTTCCCGCTTTGGCGCTGTCCAGTTTGATCTTATCGCCCACGTCTGGCGGCAGCTGGACTAGGATTTCCTTCACTGTCTTTTCGATTGCGCCGCCGTCCTTGACCTTGAGACCGGCGACGGCGGTGTATTTACCGTCGGCGTTTGGTCCATTCACGGACAAACCGGCGTCGATGTTGCCGCTCTTGAGCGTCGGTACAATTGCTTTCGCCAGCTTCTCAAGGAACGGCTTTGCGTTCGCGTCGGTGGTATCGGCCAACATTTTCTTGACGATTTCGTCAACCACCGGCTCCGCGAGCTTTCGCAGGCTCTCGGGCAACGCCACGTTCAAACTTCCAGAAAGCGCGGCATCGCCGCGAACGAGGCTGGCACCGACGCTCTTGCCATTGCTCCACTCGGCTATCGTCGCCGCCAGTTTGCTCTGCGCCTTGCCGGCAAAGCTGGCCAGTACATTGACGTCGCCCGCCTTGCGATCGATATCCAAGCGCAACGTGCTCACTCCGCCTTGTTCGATCACCATGCGAAGCGCGTCGCCGATCGAATCAAGAGCGCCGATGCGGAGTTTTTTCTGAGCCGGCGTCTCCTTGGGTTCGCTCTTTGTTTTCTCGGCACCGAGGGCGTTGCCCACGAAGCCTAGAACGACCTTTTTGATCTCGTCGGGAATTCCTTCGCCGTTTACTGTCAGCGAAAGTGTACCCATCTCAGCCGGCGCGAAAACAATCTCCGGCGCAATGAGTTTTTCCTTCTTGAGCAGATCAGCGTCGAGAATTGTGGCATACAGATAACCATTGGCAAACGCGAAGTAAGTCGGGATTGGCGAGCCCGGAAGTGTAACCTTGTAAGAATCACCGTCTTTCTCGGGCGTAAGACCTGCCGCAGTGATGAAGTCAAGAAAGGCCTTTTGGTCCGCGATGGGCAATAGGACGAGCACCTCGCTATCAAGGTAGCGCGGGCCCACTCTGGCATAGGCTCCCATGGGTTTTTTGGTATCGAGACCGTTCAATCCCTTGTCGCCGGAGAGCGACTTCAGATATTTCTCGACCTGCTCGGCTTGATCTTTTTGGCCCGCGAACTCCGCCAGGTATTTGCCGTCGGCGACCAGTTCGTCTACCGCCGCGATGCGCACGATCACGGATTGACGCGACAACTTGTCGTCGGCGGCGCGAACGTTTTGTGGGATGCAGAGGGCGCAGAGGAACAACGCCCAGATGAAAATACGAGACTTCATAGAAACAACTCCTTTAAGACAATTCTGGTGAGGGGATTGAAGTTTTAGGGTGGACGATGCAACGGACATACCCCGTAAGGATGGGCGTGGTGTCAGCATGTCGTAGTTTATTGTGCAAGCGATAGCTTCGACGACTTTACTACGCTTGTCCTCAACAAATTCGTTGCGCGCTACACACACAACCCCTGAACGAATTCCTTCCCCCCCAAGACTGTACGAATGACGGATGCAAGAATGGTCTAAGTCGTTTAATAGAAATAGGTTGTGTCATCATGAAACGATCAGGAGGATGAGGCGCCTTTGCGGATTCGTTGCGCGCCTTGATTCGAAACGTGAGAAGATAAGCGTTATCTTGATGCCTATCATCGTCGGGCAAGAATGAGACAGATGTCCTTTGCCAACGCTGCGGGTGCCATACTTTCGTACTCGAAAGCATGCTTTGGAGTACCAAAGCATGGCACGCATGCATGCAACTGACCGGTTGTCTTCGCGCTTGTTATCCGCGTTTCGCGGAGCGGCGGCGTAGCAATTCGTCGACGATCGTTCCCAGCAGTAGGGCGCCGCCGATGACGGCGAATTCTATTTCATTCGATGCTCGATAAAAGCTGCAAAGTTTGCGCAGCAGTGGCAACACGGAAGCACCCAAGACCATTCCAGGAATCGTTCCTTCGCCGCCGCGTAGACTACAGCCGCCGACGACCGCGCCAGTTACGGCGAATAGCTCGTAAAACGTGCCCGCGACAGTCGCGTTTGCCGAGCCATTTTCGAGAATGAACAACACGCTTCCCAAGCCAGCGAGCGTCGAGCAGAGGACATAGGCAAAAATCTTATACCGTGCAGTTGGGATGCCGGCATAACGGGCTGCTTCTTCGTTGTGGCCAATGGCGAAGAGATAGCGGCCATACTTGGTGCCATGCAAGAAGAGACCTAAGACAATTGCTATTCCCAATAAGATGATAAGTTGGCACGGGATGCCGTTCCACGACCCGACCATGAGCGCCTCAAACGCCTTGACCTGGTGTTGGAACTCAGCCGGCGTCTTGCGTGGCGGCAAATCAACGCTGAACGGACTGGCCCACTGCGCCAGGCCCCGATAGATGAACAAGCCGCACAAAGTCACGAGAAAAGGCTGTAGCCGCAGCCAGGTCACGAGCACGCCATGAATGAGCCCTATGACCGCGCCGCCCGCCATGACGATCAGCGTCGCCAGCCACGGCGGGACTTGTTTGTCGAGCAGCAGGCCAAAACATACAGACCCGAGCGCTATCACTGCGCCGATGGATAGGTCGATGCCGCCTGAAATAATCAGCACCCCCGCGCCGAGCGTGAGAATGCCATAGAAGCCCAGCAATGTGGCAATGTCTCGATGATTGGCCACGGAGCGCGCCGCCGGGTCCGAACACATTAGAGCGCCGTAGAGTAGCGACACCATCACGATCACACCGACCAGCCGATTCATGCCGACTCCGTTGCTTTGTCGTCACCTACATTGCCCCGGGTTTGCCGGGGGTCCGCGGCCCATCTCACCCACCCGTCGCCAGGCGCATGACCGATTCCTCTGTCATTGCCTCGCGCGTCAGCTCACCAGCCAGGCGCCCCTCATGTAGCACGAGGACACGGTCACTCATACCGAGGACTTCTTCAAGGTCGCTCGAGATCATCAGGATGGCGACGCCTTCCGAGGCGAGCTTATCCATTAAGAGATAGATCTCACTGCGCGCGCCGACATCGACTCCGCGCGTCGGCTCGTCAAGAATCAATACGCGCGGCATTCGCGCGAGCCATTTTCCCAACACAACCTTCTGCTGATTGCCGCCCGATAATTGTCCAGAGATTTGGCGCGGTCCGGAGGCTCGTACCCGAAGCTGGGCCATCTGATCTTTCGCTAACTGTCGCACGCGATTGCCAGGTACCCAAGTCAGCACGGCGAGATCTTCGAGATTTGGCAGTGCCAGATTGTCTTGAATGTTCTCTTCCAACACCAAACCGTGCTTGCGGCGATCCTCGGGAACGAGCAACAGGCCAGAAGCAATTGCATCGCGGGGATGTTTAGGAACGACATTTCGGCCATCGATCTGAACGTCGCCGCCGGTCACTTTTCGCAAGCCGAAAAGCGCCTCCGCCATCTCCGTTCGACCGGCACCGACAAGCCCCGCCATGCCGACAATTTCGCCGCCGCGCAGCTCAAACGACGTCGGACTCGAACCTCCCGTGAAAGTCAGATTGCGAACGCGAAGTCGGACGGGAGCGGCACGATTGGGCGGTCGACTTTTGGGATAAAACTGCCGTAGATCGCGGCCGACCATCAATCGAACGAGGGCTTCGTGATTGACTTCCTCGCGCTTTAGCTCGCCTGCATTACGACCATCGCGCAGAACGGTGACACGGTCCGCCACGCGCTTGACCTCGGCCAAGCGGTGCGAGATGTACAATACGGATATACCAGATCTTCTGAGATCGTCAATAACTTCCGCAAGCCGGTCGGTCTCGCGCTGTGTCAGGCTGGAGGTCGGCTCATCCATGATGAGTAGCCGAGCGGAAAGGCCGAGGGCCCGGGCGATTTCGACCATCTGCCGTTGCCCGGGCGGCAGATCGCCGACGCGCTGCGAGGGCGAAACCTCCAGCCCGACGCGCTCGAGCAGCGTCCGCGACCGCTCGCGCAGCTCGCGGCGATTGAGCCAGCCGAGCCAACCGCCATGAACCGGCTCGCGGCCCAGGAAAAGATTGGCGGCCACGTCCAGATTCTCGGCCAGGTTCAGCTCCTGGTGAATCAGGACGATGCCGCGGCGCATGGCGTCGGCCACGCCGGTGAAATGCACCGGCTGGCCATCGAGAAGGATTTCGCCCGCGTCAGGCGCGTGGACTCCCGCTAGCACCTTCATCAGCGTCGATTTACCCGCCCCATTCTCGCCGACAACGGCCAGAACCTCGCCGGGCTCGACGCGGATCGAGACGCCGTCCAACGCCTGGACGCCGGGGAAATGTTTGCGCAGGCCACGCGCTTCAATCAGCGGCGGCATAGTTTACTTGCCCAGGAGTTTATCCAGTTCAGCGCGGAATTCGTCTACCTTGATCTTCCCGTCGCCGCCATCTTTCGTGATCACGCGATGCGGTACATAAAGGATGCCGTTATTCGGCATCTTGGTTTTTGGATCGCGAACCAACGCCGCCATCATGCGCACCGATTTATCGCCGAAGCCGTAGGGGTCTTGAACGATGGTGCCGTGAATCGCCCCTGACGCGATGCCCTTGAGAGTAGATTCATTCTCATCGAAGCCAACTATCTTGATCTTGCCGACCTTGTCCTTTTTCTCGACCGCGCGCAGGATCGCTGGGGGGTTGTAGGCCCATAAGCCGACCATGCAAATCGGCCGCTTCTCTAGGCCTTCGTCCAGTCTGGTAATGACGCCAAGCGCCTTCTCGTAGCAGAGATTCGGACCTTGGGGTTGATCGGTAAACGACTGGTAAAGGACAAATTTCTGCCCGAGCGCAGCGCCCGCCGCGGTCGACGTGTCCTTGGCTCCGGCCAACTCATCTACAAGGCCCTGCCGGCGTTCCTGTGCGTTGAGCGGCTTCAAATCGCCGACGAAGACAACGATCAAACCACCGTCCGGCATAGCTTCTTTGACGAGTTTGCCAGCTGCTATGCCCGCTTCGTAGTTATTGGTGCCGATGTAGCAAACACGTTTGGTGTTCGGCGCGTCGTTGTCTTGCGTGATGAGCGGAATCTTGCCGGCGATCTCGTCGAGGTAATCCTTCTGTCCTTCGGGAGAAATGACGCTGATAGCCAGGGACTTGACGCCCATGCTCATCAAGGTCTTGATGATCTCTTTCTGAGCGCCCACTTCTCCGATATCAGGCATCTTGAATTGGAGATCGACTTTCTCGTCAGCCGCGGCCTTTTTTGCACCGACTTCGGCGATCTTCCAAAAGTCTTCGCGATTATTGGTGACAAAACCGACCCGCGGCAGGTCGGAGGCGCCACCGCCGCCTCCGCAACCTGTGAGAGAAACAGTCAGCGCCAGGGTTAGCGCGAAGGCTAGACGAAAGGATTTCATGGTCACACTCGATCGATCTTCAGGAGAGGAAAAAGACGCGGATGCATCGTTGAGATGAAGATACCCGGATTAGCTCGATGGGCAAGAGAAATCCGCTTTACGACGCGAACTACGGTAAATAGCATGAGACTCGCAACTGAACCCTGACACTCTCCCTGGAGCCAGCAATGCGAAACTTAATGTGGATCGGCCTTATCTGTATCGTCGCCGGTCCAGCAATCGCCTATTTGGGCTGGAACGAGAAGAAGGTCGCGGATAGTTCGACCCAGAGTCCCGAAGAGATTTCACTCAAGGACCTCATCGCTCGCGGGCCGAATGGCAATCCGAACATCATCCTGACCGGATTCGAGCCTTGCACTAATTATGTCGTGACGATGAAAGGCAACACCTGGAACAGTGCCTGGGTACCGATCGTCGTCGGCGTGCCAGGCCAGAACGCGGAAAAAACCACGAACGCTTCCGCCTTGGTGTTTACACTCAACGCTCGTGATGAAGGGTCGCTCTATGGCCTCGTCGGCGTGCCCAAGCTGAAGGCCCTCGTCACGAACAATTTGATGTCGATCGGGAGCGAAGAAAAGAAACTACTGCAACAAAGCTATCCGGGCACGGATTTCGCGAAATGCCTGATTATTCAGCAGGGGCGCGAGCCGGCCGGCGCGTTGCAGGTCTGGGGCATGATAGGCGGCGGCGCAGTGCTCGCGGTGATCGGGCTCGGCTGTCTCGTGGGCGGTTTTGTGCGCTGGCAAAGGGGTGTGTGATTTATATAGCCCCCGGCTTGCCGGGAGTGCAGACTGTAGTCTAAGGGTCGACCCCCGGCAAGCCGGGGGCTATATGAATATTAGCAAGAGCAATGAATTCGTCGACGCAATCTTGTTCCGAAGTCAGGGGCCGTGACCATGTCTAATTCGTTTGGCAGCCAGGCACTTCTTCGTGTCGGCTCGCAATCGTATTCCATCTACCGCCTTGATGCCGTCAGCAAAGTCATCCCGCAAGCGGCTCGATTGCCGTTCTCTCTAAAGATTCTGCTCGAAAATCTATTACGCATGGAAGACGGCATTGTTGTCCGCAAACAGGACATCGAAGCCCTCGCCAAATGGGATCCCAAGGCCAAGCCGAACAACGAAATCGCGTTCATGCCAGCGCGGGTGCTGTTGCAAGACTTCACCGGCGTCCCGGCGATTGTCGATCTGGCGGCGATGCGCGATGCCATGGTCAAGCTGGGTGGCGATCCGCGCAAGATCAATCCGCTGTTGCCGGCCGAGTTAGTGATCGATCACTCGGTCCAGGTCGATGAATTCGGTTCTGAACACGCCTTTCAAGCCAATGCGGATCTCGAATTCGGCCGTAATCTGGAACGCTACGCCTTCTTACGCTGGGGCCAAAAAGCCTTCCGCAATTTCAAGGTTGTGCCGCCCGACACAGGCATCGTCCACCAGGTCAACCTCGAATACCTGGCGCGGGTTGTCTTCGTCGATGAATCGACGCCGAACGCGAGAGCCTATCCCGACACGCTCGTCGGGACCGATTCGCACACGACCATGATCAACGGTCTTG
Organism: uncultured Planctomycetaceae bacterium; assembly: GCA_963790585.1. Classification (GTDB taxonomy): domain Bacteria; phylum Planctomycetota; class Planctomycetia; order Gemmatales; family Gemmataceae; genus CAWBOY01. The sequence continues at coordinate 330,266 of CAWBOY010000006.1, read as the reverse complement.
GCGTCCTGGGTTGGGGTGTCGGCGGCATCGAGGCTGAGGCAGCCATGCTCGGGCAGTCGGTTTCGATGCTGATTCCAGAAGTGATCGGCTTCCGGCTCAAGGGACGACTGAAAGAAGGTGCCACAGCCACGGACCTGGTCCTTACGATCACGGAAATGCTGCGCAAAAAGGATGTCGTCGGCAAATTCGTCGAGTTCTTCGGCTCTGGCTTGGCCGGACTGCCACTCGCCGACCGGGCAACCATTGCCAACATGGCACCGGAATATGGCGCGACCTGTGGCATCTTCCCGGTTGATGCAGAGACGATTCGTTTCTTGCGCTTCACCGGCCGTGCTGAGGCGTCAGTTCAACTGGTGGAGGCGTACTGCAAAGAGCAAGGCTTGTTCCACGACGAATCGACGCACGAAGCCGTTTACACCGACACACTCGAGCTGGATCTCGGCACCGTCCAACCAAGTCTCGCCGGCCCAAGTCGGCCCCAAGACCGCGTGCTACTCACGCACATGAAGACGGCGTTCAATGCCGCTTTGCCCGGTTTACAATCCAAGTCGAAACCGAAAGTGTCCCATGAACTGCCATTGACCGATCCCCTGCCTCACGTCGCGCCGTCCTCGGCCACCATTACTCTGGACGAAGTGAAGCACCAGCTGCATAACGGCTCGGTGGTGATAGCGGCTATCACCAGCTGCACGAACACATCGAACCCTTCCGTAATGATGGCGGCCGGTCTTTTGGCCAAAAAGGCATGTGAGCGCGGGCTCGAAACCAAGCCGTGGGTCAAAACAAGCCTGGCCCCGGGCTCGAAGGTCGTGACCGATTATTTGATCGACGCGGGCGTGATGCGTTATCTCGAGATGCTTCGCTTTCATCTCGTTGGCTACGGCTGCACGACCTGCATCGGCAACAGCGGCCCGCTGCCGGTGCCTGTTTCCAAGGGAATCGAAGAAGGCAATCTCGTCGTCGCGGCCGTTCTTAGTGGTAATCGCAATTTCGAGGGGCGCGTTCATGCGGAAGTCCGGGCGAACTATCTCGCGTCACCGCCGCTGGTCGTCGCGTATGCATTAGCAGGTCGCGTCGATCTCGACCTAACGACCGAGCCGCTCGGCAACGATACACACGGCAAGCCGGTCTTTTTGCACGACATCTGGCCAACGCAGAAAGAAGTAGCCGACGCTATTTTGAAATCGGTGCGCTCGGAAATGTTCCTCAAGGAATATGGCAATGTCTTCGAGGGGGATGCCACCTGGTCCAGCCTGCCCGTGCCGACGGGCGATCTGTATAGCTGGGAAGCCGCGTCGACCTATGTCAAACACCCGCCATACTTCGAGGACATGAAAGCGGAACCGGAGCCCGTGAAAGACATTGTCAGCGCCCGTGTCCTCGCCGTCCTTGGCGACAGCATCACGACCGATCATATTTCGCCAGCAGGCAACATCAAAGCGAACGGTCCCGCGGGGCGCTACCTCTTGGAACACGGCGTCAAACAGGCCGACTTCAATTCCTACGGTGCCCGCGCGCGGCAATCATGAAGTTATGGTACGCGGCACCTTTGCGAACATCCGACTCAAAAACCTGCTCGCTCCCGGCACCGAAGGCGGCGTCACCCGCCATTTGCCCGGCGGCGAGGTCATGTCGATCTTTGATGCGTCCGTGAAATACGCCACTGAAAAGATCCCGCTCGTGATCCTCGCCGGCAAAGAATATGGCTCCGGTTCCTCACGCGATTGGGCCGGCAAAGGCCCCAAACTGCTCGGCGTCCGTGTCGTCATCGCCGAGAGCTACGAGCGCATCCATCGCAGCAATCTCGTCGGCATGGGTATCCTGCCGTTGCAATACCTACCGGGTCAGTCGACGAGCAAGCTCGGATTGTCTGGCGAAGAGGAGTTCGACTTCGAGGGTCTGGCCGAGATGCTGAATAGCGGTTTCAGCCAGGGCCGGGAAATAACGGTCAAAGCGCGCAAGGACACCAGTGCCGTGACGACATTCAAAGCACTGGTGCGCATCGATACGCCGCAAGAGATCCGCTATTATCAAAATGGCGGTATATTGCCGTATGTATTGCGACAGCTGATGGCGAAGAAGTGATTCCAACGTTTAGCCGCGAGCCGATAGGCGAGCGCTGTTGGATAGCGCTATCAAAAATCGTTTAGCCGCGAGCCGGTAGGCGGGCGCTGTTGGATAGCGCTATACGAAAAAGCGCTATCCAACATGCTCGCCTACCGGCTCGCGGCTAAACATATTACAGCAATTTCGTCAACGGCCCCAGCGCCAGAATCGTCGTCTTCGTCAGCGGATATCGATCCAAGACTTCCCGAATGCTCTTCAACGTCACCGCTTCAAATGCCTTCAATTCTTCATCCACCGATCGGCATTGTCGTTGATAGGTCCAGCACATTCCGAGGGCCATCATCCGACCCTTGGGCCTTTCGCTGCCACGCACCACGCGGGAGAGGACCTTGCTTCGCGCCTGATGGAGTTCCTCTTCCGTGATGCCGTCGCGTTTCACTTCGGCGAGAACCTCATTGACGATCGCCAAATTCGGCTTGGCTTGGTCGGGCTCACCGGAAAACGACGTGAAGAACGAACCGGTGCCGTCGTATTCGTGAAAGCCACAGTCGGCGGACTCGGCCAAACCGGGATCGACCAGTTCCCAATAAAGCCGGCTGCCGGAGTCGTCGCCGATCGCCATGCCAAGCAAGTCGGCGGCGTAGCGGAGCGGCGAATCGGCCGCGGGGCCGCCGCTCATCAAAATGACGTGTTCTTGCAGGACCTTTTCTTTGGTCATCACCTCGGTGCGGCCTGAGCCCGGGGTATCGTAGATGCCCTTGCGCGCCGCTTCGCTCGCCTGCCAAGAGCCACATCGGCGTTCGACCAACTCCACGATGTGCGGCCAATCGATGTTGCCTGCGACCGAGACCGTGATATTCGGCGCGACGTAGCGATCGTTGAAATAGGTCTGCATTTGGTCGCGCGTCAAAGCGGTGATGCTCGCCGGCGTTCCGAGAATGCTGTTGCCGAGCTTGTGCTCCCCAAAATAGACGCGCTTGGCGTTGTCGTAAGCACAAAACGCTGGCTGATCCTCGTACATGCCGATCTCTTCGATGATGACCTTCTTCTCCATGTCGAAGTCCTCCTGCCGGAGGCTCGGCCGCAAAATGTCCCCGAGGATGTCGATTGCCTGCGGCAAATACTCGGGCAGAACAGCCGCATGAAAGACCGTGTTTTCCTCGCTCGTGAAGGCGTTGTAGTCGGCGCCGATACGATCAAAGTCGCGGTTGACGTCGAGAGCGGTTCGATTCGGCGTACCCTTGAAGACCATGTGTTCGAGGAAATGCGTTACGCCCGAGACTTCGGGCGTCTCGTCCCGAGAGCCTGTGCGGACAAAGAAACCGAGCGCCGCCGATCGTGCCGATGGACTCGATTCACCCACGATCTGCAAACCATTGGCAAGTTTGTGGCTATGAAAAGGCATGAAAGCTCCTGAATCATCCTCAGCCCGCCGCGGCGAGCGGCTTGGGACCCAACGTCACGATGGTGAAATCAGCAGCGGGATAGCGGCGGACGTGGTCGACGATGGTCGCTGGCGTCAGGGCATTGACCGCCGACTGGATTTCGTCAAAGCTCCTGACCCGACCAAGATAATACCAGTCCGATGCGATCGACGAAGCACGCGCACTGGTTGATTCTTGCTGCATGATGAGCGACGATTTCAGGCCAGCTTTGAGGCGCTCGACTTCTTCGTCCTCGATGCCCTCTTGAATACGTACGAGTTCCTGAATGAGCAGCTCGAGTGTTCGCTCGGCGCGCTCGTTCGTCGTGCCGGCGTAGCTCATAACGCTGGCGCGATCCTTTAGCGTTTGATGGCTGGCCCAAACGGAGTAGCAGAGGCCATTTTTTTCGCGGATCTCGGTGAAGAGACGCGAGCTCATACCGCCCGACAGCACGTTGACGGCTCCGAGCGCGGCGTAGTAATCGGGATGCCCAACCGGCACGCTGGGATAGGCGAGGGCAATCTGGGTCTGTTCGGTTTCCTTCGGGATGTGGCCGCGCGGCGCGGGTCTGCCGGCGGGCATTGGCGGCGGCGTGACGGACCCTCTCCAATCGCCGAACAGGCGCTCGACTTGGTCCTTGAGCGCTGGCCAGTCGATGTTGCCGGCGACCGAGAGAATGGTCCCGCCTGGCCGAAAATAGCGGGTGTGGCGAGTCCGAATTTTTTCAACGGTGAGCGACTTGATCGCCTCTTCCGTGCCGCGATGATCGTTGCTCAGCGGGGCAGGGTAGTGGTGTTTTCGCAGTTCGACGAGGATTTTTGAGCGTGGCTCGTCTTCGAGAGCGCGGAGATCGAGCAGCGCCATCGACTGAACCGCTTCGACTTCCTCCTCCGGAAGATGAGGCCGTAACAGAATATCGGCGTAAATTTCCAACGCGGCCGGCAGATTGCCCGCTACCGTGGCTGCCCAGAATCGCGTCTGCATGAGACCGACGCTCTCGCTGCGATCGAGGCCGAGGTTGTCCATCGCCAGCGTCAATTCCCGGCTGTCCCGGTCCCCGCGCCGCGCGTGACCATGTCGGCCAGGATGGCCGCCAACCCGGATTCCTCCGGCGTATCGCGCACGCACCCGGCGGGAACAAGAAAATTGAGTGCCGCGGAACGGACGTGTTCCATGCGCTCGGCCAGGAGAGTCAGGCCGTTGGGAAAGGTATGATGAAAGACTTCTTGCGGCACGACGACCTCGAGTAACGAACGTGGCAGTGACAGACCTGGACCGGTCCTAATCCTCAGCGCCGACAACCTTATATACCGTTTTCGTTCGTCGAAAACCAAGGCTCCGATAGAGTTCGATAGCGGCGTCGTTCTGGGCCGTCACTTCCAGGAAAACCGAACGTAAGCGGGCTTGGGCAAAGCCGTGCAATGCTTGCATCAACATGGCCCGCCCCAGGCCGAGGCCACGCAATTCGGGTACGACGCCCAGGTTCTGAATGCCACCGAGGCCCGGACGCTCACAGACCCCTTGAACCGTGGCGCAAGGCCCATCCGGGCCGACCAGCAACCATGTCGCATCGGGTAGGAAGCCCTTCTTTCGGACGATGGCCCCCATTAAAGCAAGGCAACCGTCCCGATCGCCCAGCCCGGGGAATACCTTGGAATCGATTTCCTGATGGAAGCAGGAGAATAGAACCTCCGCATGGGCTTCCATCAGTTCCCAAGACCACGGCACCAAGGAGTAGCCCGACGGGAATGCGGGGGGGCTCACGCTACCAAGCGCAATCTCCAAGCGATATCGTTTGAAGTATGAGATTCGGGCAAGTAGACCCGTCATCACGAATGGCTCCCGCGGCTCAAGTAAGCCGGACTGGAATTACTTGATTGTAGTGACGATCTTCCCATTGGTCAAAGCGCCGCACTCCCCTTGCCCACTTTGGGCCCGCCAGTCACAATACGCGCTGAACCTCGAATGATTTGGCGAGCGGAGGCAACATGCACGACAGCATCCTTCAGTCGATCGGTTGGACGCCGATGATTCGGCTGAGACGACTGGGCGCGGAGGTCGCCGCCGCGGTCTGTGTTAAAGTCGAGTCGCTCAATCCGGGCGGCAGCGTCAAAGATCGCGTCGGCATGGCCATGATCACGGAAGCCGAGCAACGCGGCTGGCTCCGCCCGGGCGGCACGATCATCGAGGCGACAGCGGGCAACACCGGCGTCGGGTTAGCCATGGTCGCGGCCGTCCGTGGTTATCGTTGCATATTCGTGCTTCCCGACAAGATGAGCAACGAAAAGATCAGCCTCCTCAAGGCCTATGGAGCCGAAGTTATCGTCACGGCCACGAATGTCGCCCCCGATTCTCCAGAGAGTTATAACGGCGTCGCCGATCGCCTGGCCCGCGAGATTCCCGGCGCGTGGCGACCCAACCAGTTCACGAACCTCGCCAATCCTGAAATTCACTATCGCACAACCGGACCGGAGATTTGGGAACAGACGGAAGGAAAAATCACCGCTTTCGTCGCCGGTGTCGGCACGGGCGGAACGATCTCGGGCGTCGGCCGTTATCTCAAAGAACGCAACCCGGATATCAAGATCATCGGCGCCGACCCTGACGGGAGCGTTCTTTCGGGCGGCTGCCCAAAGCCCTGGAAAGTCGAGGGCATCGGCGAAGACTTCGTGCCCAAGACCTTCAACGGGCAAATGGTCGATGAATGGCTGCGCGTCACCGATGCCGAATCGTTTCATTTCGCCCGCGCCCTCGCTCGGCGCGAGGGAATTCTCGCCGGCGGCTCGAGCGGCACCAACGTCGCCGCTGCTCTGCGCTATGCTCAACGCTTGAGCGCGTCCGATCTCGTCGTTGCCCTGGTGTGCGACACCGGCCGCAATTACATGAGCAAGTTCTTCGATGACGCCTGGCTCGAAAACAATCACCTCACGCTCAACATTCAGCCGACACACTCGATCGGTGATCTTCTCAAAAAACGCGGCCCAAGGCCAATGGTGAGCATCCATTCCGATGCCACGATAGCCGAGGCGATTGACCAGATGCAGTCAGCGGGCATTTCGCAGCTTCCGGTCCTCGAAGATGGCAAAGCCGTCGGCGCAATCCAGGAAGTAACGTTGGCCCGCGTGCTCCACGACAACAGCGACCCATATAAGGTCAAAGTCGGCACGGTCATGGCTCGACCACTTCCGACACTCGATGTCATCGTCCATCTCGACGAGGCCTATCGGCTGTTGCTTTCTGGCAATACGGGCGTACTCGCTGTGTCGGATGGCAAAATCGTCGACATCGTGACGCGCATAGATCTGGTTCACTATTGGAACCAAATGCGGACTTAGGGCGGTCCTTGCTCGTCTCCTTGATTCATCCCCTTTGGAACGCTGCCGATGCCTCGCAAGAAGACACGCCCTAATATCATCAAAACCTCGGTCCGTGACGATACGCCGACCTGGACCGTCGGCGCGCGGGTTCGCGTGAGGCGCGGCGTGACAGATCCCGATTTTCCCGGAGTTCCGCTCGGCAACTGGTCCGGTGTCGTCAAGGAAATAGATGAAGCAGTGCGACCGAATCTCATCCTGGTCGCCTGGGACGAAGCCACGCTAGAACAGATTCAGCCGATTTATCGAACGTTGTGCGAGGCACAGGATCTCGAAACAACACAGATGTGGCTCGAAGTGCCCGACCTGATCGCGGACGACGCTTCGAGCGTGGTGATTCGACAGCCGGCGGCGTTTGTCGTGCAGCCCAAGGAGGGCCAACTCGAGCGCATTCGTGAAATACTCGGCGAGGTCGGCGACGGACCGCTACCACCGGTGGAGGAGAACCTTCTGCGGCGGTATCGCGGATTCCTGGCCCACCATCTTCCATTCCCATTTGAAGCCGAATACTCTGAGGACTCTGACAACCCTGCAGCCAGCACGTCTATCCTGACGGTGCAGAAACTTGCCGAAGAAAAGCTTTGTTTCGGTCGGCTAGGCATATTGGCGGAGGTCAAGGCGGAGGGAGACGCGTCTCCCTTACAAGACCTCCTTCCGCTCACGAGCCTAAGTCCGGTTGAACAGGGAGAAGCTTGGCAATTAATTGACGATTACGCTTATTGGTTTTTTCAAGGCGAAGAACCGCTCCCGGCCTTTACGTTGCCTGATTTGTCTGTCTTGCGCGGGCCTATGCGAACGATTGTCCAAAGAGTCGGCTTATTGGGGGCGTTTTGCGGCGCGGTCGCCGGCGGGTTACTGGCAACCGTTAGCGATTCGCTCGTGTATGCATCTGTCGGAGCGGTATTCCTGGCCGTCCTCGGCAGTCTCCTGGGCTTACGAATTGGCAGCTTTGCTGGCCTTATGATGGGTTCGAGCTACGCCCGCTTCGTCGGCTGCGGCACCGGCTGTCTCGTCGGCGCGGGCTTGGGAATCTTCGTCGGCGCCGTCGGAGCCGGCTACGCCGGAACGCTGCCCGGCAGTATCGTCGGCAGCGTGGTCGGAATATTACTCAACCAATTCGGCTTGAGGCCGATGTCCCAACTTTCTTGGAGCCTCCTCGGCGCCGGCTGCGGCGGCTTCACTCTAAGCCTGCTCACCAGTTATCCGCACGCTCTCGTTGGCATCGCTGGCGGCGGTCTAATCGGCCTCTTTGGAATGATAACGGTGATGTCCGTGGTCTACGGAATCGGCAAATGGCTCCTCTTTGAGTCTCGGGAACAAGGCTAATTAGACCTCATCAGGAAACGAGGACCAGTCTTCTTTGTGCAATGATCCCATTCGTGGCTTAATCCGATCCTTAAAAAGCCACATGCTCAGGGGCGGGATTCAAAAAAAGTCACACCAGTTTGCATCTCGCTTTTCGACTATAACGTATTGGTACGATTACCATTGCAGCGCGGCTCAGGGGCGAGACGCAAGCAAATCCGTGGATAACCCCCAAAGCTCGATGACCGGCACGAAAGCGTCGTTGGTCCCGATGGCCATTGAAGGGGCCGATCGTTTCTTACCGGGCCACAGGAACATCGAGGCTACCGGCAATTATGAGAAAACGACAAAAATTCGTTTCATTCGACCCCCTACAACCCCTCCGAACGAATTCCGTCCGCGATCATTTCACCATAGTGGCTTTCCTAGCGTACAATGCGGACAATTTGGACGTGAAGACGCGCTTTCTTGACGTCCGTTTCATGGCGATTTTGTGAATCGAGATGCTTCCCGTGTGAAATTGAGTTATGGGTCGTTCCTGTTGATTTATTGCCGAGCAGGCGTTGGTCTACCGCATCGAATGTAACCTATTTCGCCTTCGTGGCATCGAACCAACTAGGGAATCGCTAACTGTCGCTCCATGATTTGGCCGCGGTTACCCGCTTCCACCTGTCGGAGATCGAATATGAGCGCCAAACGAACCATTGCTGTCGTGCTGCTGGGGTTGACACTCGGCATCAGGACAGTTCACAGCCGCGGCGGCGACCCGGAACCGAACCCCACTAGGGCGGCCACCGGCAACGAAGATAAGCCATATGGCGCCGGCCCTGAGTTCAGCGGGGTGACGGAATGGGTTAACTCCAAGCCGCTCAAGCTCGCCGACCAGAAAGGCAAGGTAGTGGTCGTCCATTTTTGGACGAACGGCTGCATCAACTGCGTTCACAATTATCCACATTACAGAGCGTGGACGAAAAAGTACAAGGATAACACGGACGTGATTATTGTTGGCATTCATACTCCGGAAATCGACGCGGAAAAAAATGTTGACCGCATTAAGGAAAGGGCAAAGAAGAACGACCTCACGTTTGCTATCGCAGTCGACAACGACGGGGCGAACTGGAAAGCATGGAGCAACCGGTATTGGCCGTGTAGCTACCTCGTGGACAAAGCCGGCAACGTCCGCCACCGCTGGGAGGGCGAACTTAGCGACGACGAGTACAAGAAAATCACCAGGCAGATCGAAGATCTGCTGGCCGAGAAGTCGCCAAAGGGAAAATAACTGGTTGGCGGTCTCAAACGTTCAACACGCCTATTGGAAACGCGATCATGACCCGTCCGAAGACATCCAACTTTGCTCTGACTCTGCTCGCGGCCGCCGCTGGGGTCAAGTTCCCACATTCCGGCCTTGGCCCGTAACGCGTTTGGAGCGCTATGAAACCCGCGAATAAAAAACGATTCATGCTTCTCGATCTCGATGGCACCGTGGTGGACACGCACGAGTTGATCTTCCAGTGCTACGACCGGACCATGCGTGAGCATTGCGGTTGTCAGGGAAGTCGGCAGATTCTGCAGCAATGCGCCGGCTTGCATTTGCACGATATTTTCACTGCGACTCTGGAGAAATTCGGTATTACAGCCTCCAATCAGCTTCTCACCGAAGCTATCGCAATCTACCGCGACCATCTACGTGCTAATGAAGCGGCTGTCTCCACATTTCCAACGATGCGTAAGAGCCTCATCGAATTGATGGAGCGTGGTTGGCGGCTCGCAATCGTCACGACCAAACCCAAAGAAGCCGCATTCAGGCATTTGCAGTCACAACAGCTAACGCACCTGTTTGACGTCGTCGTTACTGGCGACCAGTGCGTCAACCTTAAGCCGCATCCTGAGCCGTTCTTGAAGGCCTTGCAGGCGCTCAGCACTGGCTCAGCCGATGCCATTGGAGTAGGTGATAGCGAACACGACATCCATAGTGCTCGCTCGGCCGGATTGATGACTGTTGCCGCTTGTTGGGGGACGATAAGCCGCGACAAACTGCTGGCGGCGCAACCGAATATCGTAGCGGAACATCCACACGAGTTGCTCCTTTTGTAGCTTTTGGACGTTTCGTTCTTTAGTGCGAAATGGGAGGCATTCTGCTACAAGAAAGCTTGAAAAAGGAGGACTTGATGTAGAAGCATCACCGAAACCTTATGACGGCGGCACCACGCCTACTCACCGTTATGGCCTGGTGAAGTGGGTCCCGCCGCGCTAGACCTCGGTGAAGCGATCAAAGATCAAGGCTTTTCCACCATCTCGGCCGCGGCGAGCGCGACCAGGGCGAGTAAGTCCTTCTGTTCGGCGTCCGGGATGCTGCTTGCCGCCAAGGCGTCTCTGAGATCGGCCATCAGTGCTTGAAATTCGGCGTCCGTGATTTTCATCCCGCGATGGGCCGCTTTCATCGTGCGGCCTTCGTAAGGCTTCGATCCCCCGGTCAACGCGGCGACATAGCTTGTCATTGCTTTCTTCAACTTCGCTACGTTTTCGTCGCTAGCTTCCCAGGCCGTCACCCCGGGAACGTCGACACGCTTGAAGTTCACTCTCGGATCCGCCAGGGCCTTGTCGACGAAGCGACTGACTAACACGCGGATGCCAAAATCGCCTCCAAGACGACTATAAAGTGTTTTCTTTCCCGGATCAAAATTCTCGTCTTTGCTGGAAGTACTCGTCGTGTCCGAGGTTGCGCTGCCCGCGGATTCGGCAATGGCGATCAACGCACGCTGATCTTCAGGCGCCACTTTCCAGCGGCCCATAGATGCTTTCAGATCTTCTATCACGATCCGATGTTCCGCGTCCGTCCATTTCATTTCCCTGAAGATAGACCGGAGCGAACGGCCTTCCGACTTGCCTAAACCGCCAGTCGCGGCGACCAAATAGTTCATGACGGCCTGCTTCATCCTATCTTTTTGGCCATTTGTCAGATTCTTCTTGTCCACATTTAAGCGCTCGTCCTCCATCAGCCGTTGAAAGAACTCCGCTCCGAGAAGTCGAACGTATTCGCCGCCCATCCGGTCATACACTGACTGGCCGGCCACCATAGTTGGAACGGGCGTTACCTTCCCTGGCACAGTGACTGCTTTGGTAACTTTCAGCGACTCGTAGATCTCATCGAGCGCCAGTCTAAGAGCGTGGGCTTGCTCGGCTGGAGTGCGCTGAAGCGCCGCCCGTTCCATCGCGCGATTGATCGCGGTTTGCAAACCGGGCCTATGGTCGAGAACGGGATAGAGCGCTTTTAACGCTCCTTCATAGAGGCGAAAACAACCGACGTAATCCCGGTCTTTGTTGTAAAGTGCTGCGCCTGAGTTGATTGCGTCAGCAACGCCCTTGAGCAAACGTGCGTCAAGATCGCGGCTATCCAGGATCCCGGACTGGTCCGAGTTAAGGACTGGCGTTGCCACCAGCAACAGGCTGACCAGCGAGATTGACCGTAGCAGCGACATTCCTAGGACCTTTCCGCCGTACCTCGGGGCGTCGAAATTAGCGTGAACGCGAATAATGGTGCAAAATTTATTCCCAGACAAGAATTCGTTCTCTCGCATTAGAAGCAATCTGGGTGAATTGGGCAATCTATTACCGAATCTTGAAGTGTGCTAAATAGGAAGTTATGCGTCGAATGCCGCGATTGTAGCGACTATTACATCAGCGATTTGATGAGAACGAAGCGTTTTGTTACGACCAAAGCCAAACAACGAGAATTATTATCAAAAGCACAAAGATGGGCAATCCGAACAAGAGGATAAGTATCCAGAAAGAGTTTCGGCCTTTGGTCGCAGAGATGTCTTTCTTGACTGTACGTTCGGCTGCGCGTAGGGCAGGCGCCTTGGTTCTTCCATTCTCGGCCGAGTCCCGAACGGGACGTGCGATCGGCGGCACCGTCACTTCCGTGGAGGGTTGTGGCTCGAATGGATTGCCGGAAGGCGATAACGGCATGGGACTTACGACAAGATCGCGAAACTCGGGAAAGTCACGCAACGCTTCGTAAGGGCCGCCTTTGATGCGGCTGGCGCGAACGTTGCTTGCGTCTCCCAGGAGGCCTTCCCGCAATGACTTGCGGATCGTGTTGAGTCCACCTTTGACGCGGTGGCTCTCACCATCGTCGTCGGTGTACATCAAAAACCACTCTTGTTTTGGCGCAGCCGTGGCCGACGCGGCCGGTCGTCGTGTACTCTGGCCAGTCAGGTCCTCAACGAATTCACGGCAACTAGCTGGCCGGGCCTCGCGATCCGGACTCATGGCACGCATGATCGCCCAATCGACACGCTCGGACAGAGTCGGCACCAGCTGACGGGGAGCCGGTAGCTCATTTTGAACTTTTTTCATCCAGGCATCGAGCGGCCCGGTGCAACGAAAGGGCAGCTCGCCGGTTACCATCATGTAGAGCGTCGCGCCGAGACTATAAATGTCGCAGCGAATGTCGCGCTCTTGGCATTGCGAAACTGCTCCGGAGCCATGAAGTGGGGCGTGCCTAGGCCACGGCCGGTCTTGGTCAAATTGAGGTCGACATCCGTTTCCTTGACGAGTCCCAGGTCCGCCAACTTGGCGACCGCTTCGGGCGTCACGAGGATATTATCCGGCTTGACGTCGCGGTGGACGAGGTTCATCTTGTGGCGCGGTGCAATCCCTGGGCGACCTGGGCGATGAGGCGAATCGACTCGGTCTCGCCCAGCCGGCCGTCACGCGTCAGTTTCTGGCCGAGCGACTCGCCCTCGACAAATTCCATGACGAGGTAGGGGTTGTCGCCGGCGTCATTGAAATCGATGGCATGGACGATGTTTGGATGGTCGAGCCGGCTCGCTGCTTTGAACTCCTGCTCGAAGCGCTTGAGCAAGGTTGGGTTAGCCGCCATGTGCGCGGGCATGATCTTGATGGCGACGATCTGGCCCGTTTCGCGATTTCGACCGCGATAAATGGAACCCATGCCGCCTTCGGCAACCTTTTCGATCAGATCGTAGACTCCCAGCGATTGCTCTGGCAGCCTGGTCGTGTCAGACGGCATACAGGACAGCTCCGCGGAGAGGCGGCCAGGATGGTTGAAACGCAATATGTACTGCTATTGTAGCTCTAGGTCTCTCGTTCGCACGGCGAATTTCGCTCACCGTCACAATTTCCTCGAGTTTGGGAGTCGGCGCGTCGCGAATAAGCGATATCGGAACGCGAGGACGCATTGGCACGTTGGAAACGTGCCGCCACAACCGCCACTGTCGTGTTTTTGTGTCTTCCCTGCGCCGACGCCCAGATCCGCCCGTCTTCTCGTGAAAAATACACTGGCGTAAGGACGCTTTATCGTTCACAATTCACGCTGAGAGAATCGGCCGCGTATTTTGCCCGTCTTTAGGCGTTCCTCGAGGTCCGATTTGCCATGTCAACGACCGGAAAAGTCTTTATCTTTCTGAACCTGCTTGGCCTCGTCGGCTTGAGCTACGCTGGTCTACAGCTATACGGCAAGACCCAGGCATATTCTTACAACTACTTCCTCGCCGAACTCATGGAGACGGGCCTGCCCTTCGACCAATCGGATTTGGACGACCAGCGACAGCCGATTTACCAGAAGATCGGAGAGCAAGCCAAAGAGGATTTGTTCAAGCAGAACGGCGGCAAACCTGTTACCACCCAGCTGGAGGAAGTGAAGAGTTTTCAGACAGCGATCAAAGCCAAAGTTGACGCCGAACCGGACACCTTGAGCAAGATTCGCAAGCTTGCTGAGATCTTGATGCCGCTGGCTCGATCCAATCGTCAACGAGAACGATTGATCGCCCTCCAAACACAACTCGCCAATGATAAGACGGTGACTCAGCTCAAAACGGACCTTGCCCAATCGGTCCGACCCGCTCTTATCCTAATGATGAACCCTGAAACTCCGCGTGAACTCACCCGCAAGCTGACCTTTGTCGAAGCCTACGGCGAGGCCGTTTACCAGTTGCGGCGCTACCAGGCCAAAATGCCGAAATCCTGCAGCTCCGAGCGAATCCCCGCGATCTCTTTGTCATCGCGGTCAGCACGGCGTTCGGTAAAGGCAAGGTCGAAGCCGTCGACGCGGCGGCACGCAACGTCGCGAAGGACATCGCTTCCAAAGACGTCGACCAGGTCTTCCTCGCCGCCGCTCGCGGGGAGCAAGGTAAGAATTTTCAGACTATGTTCGACGAATCGTTTAACGAAATCATCCAGACCTTTGGCGAGAAATTGCAAGCCGAGTTAGACGAACAGTTTGACGAGGTCATTCAGGGGCAACGGCCGGTTCTCGAAGCCGACATGGCGGCCGGCAAAGCAAAAATCAGCGAGAGCGGGCGCAAAGCGGCTGCGGCCCTGCTGATGTTCAATCTGCTCGAACTCGATGAACCCGAGATTCCACGTGACCTCCTGACGTCCGTCAAGTACCGTCGGCTTATGACCGTCGTCGGCTTGCCGCGATTCATCGAGACGGTCAACGCCCAGGCACAGACGCTGACCAAAATCGCGGCGGACCTCGATCGAGAGATAGCCGCGGAGCGGTCCAACTTTGTCACTAGCCATCAGCAATTGATAGCTGTTCTCAGGAATCGCGGCCGCGACATCGAACTGCAGGAAGCGCGTCTGCGCGATCAACAGCGCGTGACTCAGGAGGCCGTCACCTTAGCCGCGACACAGAAGGAACGAGTTGCCGCCTACGAGGGATATCTCAAGGCAGCTCGCGAAACCACAGCTACCAACATCAAAAAACTCCGCGACATGACCGAGACCTTACACAAGATTCGCGTTGATGCTCTCAATGCGGGCAAGAATCTGCAAAGCGACCTGGCGGACATCGAGAAGATGGAAAAGACGAACGCAGCCAAGCAGCCTTGAACGATGGCTCGACTCTTCGATAAGCGAAATCATTACCCCGGGTGGGGGAGACAGGTAACATGACTTTCCTGGCCAAGCTGTTGGTGTTGATCAATCTGGTTCTGTGCGTCGTCATGGCCGCCTGGGCGCTGGCGTTGTACACGAACCGGGTCAACTGGAGCGATCCCGATAAGAAGACAGGGTTGTACGTCGAGATTCAAAAGAAGCTCAAGGAAGAGGGCACCGCGTATCCGCCCGCCGCGGTCCGCTGGTACAACGCCCGCGAGCAGGTCCTGGTTCGTGAAACCGGGAAGGCGCCCTTTGACAAATCTTTGGAAAAGCATTTCGCCTCACGCCCGGCCGATCACGTGTGGTATGCACTCGAGTTACAACATCCGCTTTATACCGCCACCGCTCAAAGTCCGGCTCGCGAAGTCAAGCGCGACGCCACCGGTCAACCAATCCTGGATGCCAACAACTTCGATCGGCCCGTCATGGAACGAGCGAAGGGCCGCGACGGCAAGGATTTGCTATCGCTCAAATACTACAATGAGCGCGAACTCATCGTTTTGAAGGACCTGGAAAGCGAATACGCCAAACAACAGAATGCCATTGCTGACGACTTGGCCTACACCGACCTAATGAACGGCGTCGGTAAGAACAAAGGCCTGAAGCAGCGCCTGACCGAAGAGCGCGAGAAATATCTCACGATCGAAAAGGATCAAGAGGCCATCGAATCGCAGCTAATCTTCGCATCCGCTAGCACTCAGGCTATCCGCGATCGGCTTGAGCAACTCAAGGAACGCAAGGGGCAGCTAGAAAAGAAGGAATAACGGGGGCAACTGATTTTGCTCACCAGCCCCAAGCGCAAGCGCGAGGAGAAGTTTGCAAGCCCGTCGCTCGTTAACATCACGAGCCCCAAGCGCTCGGGTGCCATGCTTTCGTACTCGAAAGCATGGCACCCGAGCGCCGCAAGTGCGTTCCGTGCCGATTCCCAATTTAGTTGGTCGCCTCCAACGAAACACAAACGATCTCTTTGTCATTTCTCACGTAAACACATTTGTTCGCGAATGCCGGATGGGTCCAAACGACATCCCGCTCCCACACCGGAGTTGCTGGTTGGATGATCTTGGCGCGGCTGATCTCCTCGTATCCTTTCGCTGAGAGTTTGGCGATGATGAGCTCACCCGTCTCGCTGAAGATGAAAAACCGGTCGCCGTTCTTGACCAAAAAAGCGGTCGCCGAGTTAGCAAACCGGGCTCCGGTAGTCGCCTTGTATGTTTCCCACAAGCGCTCGCCAGTAAGCAGCTTGGCGGCACGAAGTTCGCCTCGCACATCGACGCCGTAGACGATGCCATCCTCCACGAAGGGGGTACTATTGACGCAGTACACGAACGTATTCGCGTTCCCCTTCGTGACGACCTCCGCTGCTGGTTTGTCGGAGGCAAGCTTAATGACGAGCGCCTGATTCGACAGCGAACAGAAAAAGAGATAGTCGCCCTCTTTTCTCGGCGCCATGATCGCCATGCCGGCGTAGGTCGTCAGCGGAAACGTCCAATATGGTTTACCGGTCTCCGGATCGATGCTGTTGATCGAATCGCCGCAACAGATTAGTAATTGCTTCTTGCCGCCGGCCTCGATCATAGTGGGCGGGCTGTAGCCCGTGTCCTTGGCGTTAAGGCCGCTCCAGATCACTTTTCCGGTGTCCTTGTCAAAGGCGGTCACGAGAGCATCTTTGCCTCCCGTGACGCAAAAGACTTTGTTGCCATCGACAAGAGGATGGCTACTGAACCCCCAGATGGCCGTCACGGCGCCGAAGTCCTTTTTGAAGTCTTTTTCCCAAAGAACCTTTCCGGTCACGGCGTCGAGGCAGAAGAGGTTGCCCATCGAGCCGAGCGTATACACTTTGCCGCCCGAAACGGTTGGAGTGCAGCGCGGACCGGCCGGGTAGGAAACCTCGTAGGGGCAGTCGTATTCATGAGTCCATATCGGTTTACCATCGGATGCATTGAAACAAAGGACACGTTCCTTGCCCTTTAGCTTCGGTTTCGCAGCCGGGTTGCCCTTGGTGTTTCCATCGGTCACATAATCGGTGACATAAACTCGGCCCTCGGCCACGGCTGGACCGGCAAAGCCGCCGGAAATCGGGGCGCGCCATTTCACGCTCGGGCCGTCTTTCGGAAAAGTAGCAAGAATACCAGTTTCGCGCCAAACGCTGTCGCGTTTGGGCCCCATCCATTGCGGCCAGTCGTCAGCCTGTAGGCTCGGCGCCAGTGCCAAGAGGGCGAGAATCGTTGCAATCAATCGAGGATTCATCAGGTACTCCTTGGATCATTTCGTATTTAACTCGGCGTGACAGCAGGCGCGAGACTATCCTTTTCAGGCGACGGCAGGTGAGCGGGACCAAAGTCCGGTGTGTTAAAGACCCTGCACGCATCGGCGAGAATGCGCAGAATTGAATCACCAACTTGGCGGTCGGCCGCAACAGGGTTATTTCGATCGCCGAGCGGGACATCGCTCGACAGGAGTTTCCCCAGGAAATTGGCCTTGGCCAAGATTTCCGCGTAAACAAAGACACCGTCCGACTGAAGCGGGATGCGAGCTAGGATGTCTCGTCGCATGAGCCGCACAGGGCTGGTGACATCGAGATTAAGAACACCAAAGAAAAACCAAGCCAGTTGTTGGCCAAGATGCCGACGCCAACCGAGCCAACCAGGCAGTGGCGGTGACGCATATGAAAAGAATACCCGAGTAAAGAGACGCCAAAAATGGCCGATGCCGCGCCAGGCGACCGGTGTATGCTTGCCGGATCGGTAGCCTGAGACGACGTGGACTTTGTCGATTTCTTGGAGCAATTTCCGAACGATCGTCGGCTGAAAGCATGGTTCCAGTCGGCAAGTAAATACCAGTGGATACTGCACTCGTGCAAATCCCGCGCAGGCGCAGCGCCGTCGCCTCCCCCATCGAGCGTCGGCAAGACGCGAACGCAGGTCGAAGTCGCGGCTATCAAGTTCGCAAGTTCAACGCTGGCGTCCCGGCTTTTGTCGTCTACAAGCAGGATTTCGTAGGGACGATCAAGTCCATTGAGATAAGCGATCCAGTCATTCAGAGTTGCTTGCAAATGGCTGGCTGCGTCTTTCACGATCAACACAACGCTGATCGGCTCAGTCGCGATTGGGGTCAGCGTTGGGATCTGTGGCATGAGGGGATGACTCGATCAAATTTGATTTGCGACGCGATGTTAGCTCTAGGAAAACAAGCGGCCTTTCATGGCCGTGGGGCTGATCGTCATTCCGCCCGAGTATTTCCACCGACACGTCAGGAAGTCGCCGAGCGATTTCAGCGATGTTTGCCGGGTTCGTCACGACAAACGAAATTTCCGAGCGAGACAAATGCTCCGCTAGCTCCTCCCATTCTATGAGCACACGCAAGGGTCGGCTCAGGCGAAAGGCGAGAGCATGGGCTTCCGTGCGAAAGAGTAGGATCGGCGTCGGCTGAGGGGCCCGGAGCCGAATCAAGCCGGCAAGCCTCCGATAATCGCGATAGGCCTCCTGGCGCGGCAGAGTGAAATCGACACGATTTAACCAGAAAGCGACGGCCGCCAGCATCAGTGTCGGCATCAGCAGACCTAAGGATCGCCTAAAAAGGCCGCGGTCCTCTTCAAGCCAACGGTAGGCAATAGACCCGAGAAACAACGCCGCACCGGGATAGGCCGGCAACAGATAGTCGGAGCGCTTGAAGCATGCGCACGAGAGCAGTGTGAACATTGCCAGGAACCACGTCAATCCGAGCCGCGCTTCCGCGTCGACCGGCCAATAGCCGCGCCGCCAACAGAGAACGACCGCGCCCAGCAGCAACGGTGTCCAGGGTAGGAAGTCGCCGCCGAAATAGAGAAAATAAAGCCACCAGGGATGTGCCGGTAGCGACGATCCACCGAGGCCACGATGGAAGTTGTGATACCAGAAAAACACCTCCACGAATTGGCCATCGGTATGAATGTTTGCCCAGACGAACCAGGGAAGAGCCAAACACAAAACCACAGGCAGGCCCCACCATAGGCCGATTTCATGAACGAGGCGAAACCAGCGCCCTAGGGGCGAGGGAAAAGGCAATTCGCCTTCAACGGCGCGATGGGAAACAACAGCGCAGGCCGGAAGAACTAACCCGATCGGTCCCTTGAGAAGGACGGCGACCGCAATCGCGAGATACGCCGTTAAGAGATGTCCAAACGCTTTCAACGTCGGTGGCTCGTCTCGATGCGACTGACGAGCCCAATAAAACGAGGCAACCGCGAGAGTGACAACCAACGTCAATGGCATATCAATGCGGCCGATGCGCGAGCCAGGTGAAATGCACCGCGGTAGATAGAATTCCGGCGGCAACGAGGCCGGCCCCGGGTCGGCCGAGGCGCCAAACCAACAGGACCGTGCCGACGGCGCTGAGCGTCGCCGGTAGCCGAACGGCTAACTCGTCCACGCCGCCGCGAAACCATCCAAACATGGCCACCAGCCAATAGAAGAACGGCGGCTTTTGTAGTTCCGGTCGGCCATCGAACAGGTGCGGCATCCCCCACGAGCCATCATCCAACATCGTTTGCGCGTCCATCGCCGCCCGCGCTTCGTGGCTGCTCCACAGGTCGCGTCGCCCCAGGCCATGAAAGAACAAAAGATAGAGCGACGGCACGGCGATCAGAATTAGACAGACACGGCGTAGAAGAGATGAGGCGGAATGGGTCATCAGTTTGTTTGATCGCTTGATTTACTGAGGCTTCACGCCACCTTGCGACGGGTCTGGGCGTCGTAAAGATGTTGATACACCATGCAATTTGAAATCAATTCGCTGTGCGTACCGACGGCGACGATGCGGCCATCGTCCATCACCACGATCCGATCCGCGAGTTCCAACGTATGCAGCCGATGCGTGATGACGAAGGTCGTTCGCCCCTTCATGAATTCCTTCATGGCGCGATTGATCTTTTCTTCGCTGGCGGTGTCGGATTGACTGGTAAACTCATCGAGAATCAAAATCGTCGGATCGCGCAGGATGGCCCGCGCCAGCGCGAGGCGTTGCGCCTGGCCGCCGGACAGTTTGATGCCGGATTCGCTAAGTCGCGTTTGATAGCCCCGGGGCATCTTGATTATGAATTCATGGGCTTCCGCGCGCTTCGAGGCCTCTTCGACCTGTTCGGCCTTAGCACCGCGGCAGCCGTAGGCGATATTGTTGTAGATCGTATCGTCGAACAACGTCGACTGTTGCGTGACGACGCCAATAATGCGGCGTAGACTCCGCAAATTGACGAACCGCACATCGAGCCCATCGACCAGGACATTGCCATGATCGGGATCGTAAAAACGCGGCAACAAGCCGACTAGGGTGGTTTTGCCACAGCCATTTGGCCCGACTACAGCCAGCGTCTCACCGGCGCGGACCTGCAAATTGATATTCGTAAGGATGTCCGAACCCGGCTGATAGGAAAAACAGACATCGCGAAATTCGATGTAAGGGGCCGGTTCGATCACCGTTTCGATCGGGGCCATCATAATTGCATTCGACTTGGCCGATTCCAGCACGGACCCAATGTGAGTTTCGGCGTGCTGGGCTTTGGCCAGCCGTGGTCCTTCACTATTGCCACGTACGCGCGGCTGACGATCGACGAAAGCAAAGATGCGATCGGAAGCCGCGCACGCGGATTGGAGCCGATTGAATACGCTCGACAACTTTCGCACCGGATCGGCGATAGCGGCCAACAGGATGTAAAGCTGTAATAACGCCTCGGGCTCCAACGGAGCGCTCGTCAGCCGGATCGTGAACAAATGGGTTTCTTTATGCAGGACCAGGTACGACCCTGCGAGCAGCGCCGCCGCCACAGCCATGACGCCGAGCAATTCGATGATCGGATCGGCAAGGGCATCGATAAATACGACTTTCATTGACTTATGATAGTAGTCTTTCGTCGCCTCATAGAAGCGACGCCGCTCGTAAGGCTCCATCGTAAATGCCTTGACGACACGAATGCCCTGAAAGGACTCTTGCAAGATCTTGTAAATACTCGACATTCGTTCCAGCAATCGCCGCGTGGCATGCTTCATGATGCGTGCGATTTTGCTGAGAATCAGGGCGGCGACGGGCACGAGTATCAAGAACATCAACGTAAGCTGCCAGCTAATCCAGCAAGCGAGCAGGACGCAGACGACGACGCGCAACGGCTCCGCGACGACTTTTCCAAATAACGTCCTCAAGCCGTTGCCGAGCGACTCCATGTCGTTGGTGAAGCGGGCCATCAGTTCGCTCGACCCGTGATCGCCGAACTGATCGACGTCCAAGTGAATGGCATTGCGATAGAACCGATTGCGCAGATCAAAGAGAGATAAGTTCACAACGCTGCCAACGAGTGCTTCCTGGCAAAACTCGAAAAAGCATTTGACGGCAATTCCAAAAACGACCAGTCCGAGCACCCAGGCGAGCGTCTCGAAACAATCCACGGGAGCATAATCATGAATATATTTACGAGCGATCTGATACCAATAGAGCCACGCCTGATTGCTGCGGAGACTTGTTTCTTGTTTGAGTAGCTCGAAATCAAGGTCTCGAATGGTTTGCTGCGTGATATTGTTTTGTGGCCGTTTTTGAAAAATTCGCGCGCGCTCGTCCGATAGCCGCGCGACTTCTTTTTCGTGTTTGATGACCTCTTTTTCGAGGTCCTGGACCGCGCCGTCCACCCATTGATGCGGGCTTTGGCCCGTCTGAAGGAGTTTTAAGACCGGATAAATGCAAGTAAAGTTGAGGCCCCACAATACCGCGGCAAATACCGCGCAGATCACCGAAAAGATGAGCCGGTTACGGTAGGGAATGGCGTGCCGTAGCGCTCGCAGGAAATTCTTCATGGTCGTGGGACAACTCGCGGCCTGGTGAACGAGCGTGCTGGGAGCCAATCATGCGGGACCGTTTTGTAGCATATCTCGCCACTATCGAACAAGGCGGCTTGGACCCGGGGCAGGCGAACCATAGGATGGCCTCAGATTGCCGACGGTCTCGGCGTTGCACTCACCCCTAGTTTTGAGGAAAAACCGATGAAAAAACTCTTGCTGTCAGGCCTTATGCTGATTTCCTTGGCCCTCGTCAGCTTGGCAGTCCATGCCTCCGCAAGCAACGACGAGAAGGATGGTAAAGGAGACAAGATGCGAGTATTTGAGCTACGCACCTATTACGCGAAGCCAGGTAAGATGAAGGCCCTGCATGCGCGCTTTCGCGATCACACCTGCAAGCTGTTCGAGAAACACGGCATGACCACGATCGCCTTTTGGAGCCCGACCGACGAAAAGGGCGCCGAGACGAAGCTGATTTATGTGCTGGCATATCCCAGCAAAGAAGCTGCCGACAAGAGTTGGGCCGCGTTCCGCGACGACCCAGAATGGAAAAAAGCCCGGGAAGCGTCGGAAAAGGACGGCGCCCTGGTCGACAAGGTAGAGTCGACTTATATGAAGGCGACCGATTATTCGGCGATGAAGTGAATGACACGTAATCACCGAGCCTGAGGCGTAAGCGAAGAGCAGCATGGTAGACACGGCATCTTGCCGCGTTATTGTCGTTCGTCTGAGGTAGACGCACAATCAGACAAGGTAAGTCAAACTACGCGACAAGATGCCGCACCTACCATAATCTCCTTCGCTCACGCTTCAGGCTCGGTAATCTCTATTAGCAATCATTTCTTAATCCAATTCGCGAGATCGTTGATAACTTCTTCTGCGACGTGGCCGGGTTTTTCATACTCGGCTGGCTTGGCCTTCCCTTCGCCCTCCATGAATAGATGATTGAGCTTCGGATAGCTCCTCAATGTCACATTCGGCCGGCCAGCCAACGCCTTTTTCCAACCGGCGAAATCCTCGGTTGTCACCTGATAATCCCGCTCTCCCTGCAGGATTAACATTGGCTTCTTGTAGGTTCGCGCCGTTCCAACCTGATCGAAATCGCGCAGCGACATCCAGTACACGGCCGGCGCACCGAGGGGGAGCTCCTCATCGGGGGTATCTTTGGAAAGCTTGGGATCTTTGAGCCGTGCGGCCTGTTTATTAACCTTCTCAAGATCCTCTTTGTCTTTATCAGATAGCGCCGCCCTTCAAAGAATAAATGTAATTGAACTGATCTATAATAACATCCTCCAATTTTCGAGAAAGGCGCGGCCATGAGGACGATCCCGGCTAGATCCGGATCGAGTTCGCCTATCCGGGGCCATCATGGCCCCAAGGCTGTGGCCGATGACAAAAACGCGTTTTGGATCGACGCCCTTTTCTTTGCGTAGCACTGCGGCCGCGCTGATAGCGTCGTCGACCGTCTCCTCTTTGACAGTAAATGTGTCCTTAACTTTGATCGTTTTGGAGCCGTGCTCCTTCGTTCTCTTTTCATAACGGAGCACGGCCACGCCTTGCGACGCTAGGCCCCAGGCAAGGTCGCGAAGTGCCTTATTGGGCCCAATTGTCTCGTCGCGATCGTTGGGGCCGGAGCCATGTACGAGAACAACGCCGGGGAACGGTCCATCTCCTTTGGGAACACTCAAAGTGCCCGGTAGGGCCCATTCGCCTTGGCCGACGGTTACGGGACGCTCCACGAAACTGTCGCGCTTGGCATAAGATGGCGGCTTGAATTCATAGGAACCCTTGGGCGTTACGATCGAGAATCCAGCGAGTTTTCCCTCTTTGTCGTAGTTCACGCGAATATCTAGTTTTGCCTTTTCAAACTCACAAGTGACAAAGACAATATCATAGTCCATCAGTTTTTCGGTACGCGTCGCGAGCTGTTTTTTCACAGGTCCAAGTTGCGTTATGATCTGCTGCCAAATCGTTTTAAGCTTGTCGGGCGATGCTTTTTCTTTCATGGTCTTATCGAAGTCGCGTGAGGCGGACTCGTAGTCCTCTTTCACGAGATCGTCCACGAATGCTTTCGCCGCCTTGACGCGAAGCGCCGGCGCGTTGTCATCGAAGAGAACGGCGCTTAGGGCAACAAAGAACAGAGCCATCATAGCCACGGTTAATTCTCCAGAGTTTGGTTTTCCGCGTCTACCGATCAGTCGAGCTTCGCTTCAGCGCCGGCCTGGAAATCCTTGAGGATAAGATCAACACTCGTGCGCCCTTGCCATACGTTTTTCTTCACGGCAAATGCCAGGCAGCAAGCTCCGCCGTGCGACATGAGTTCCTCGGCCCGGTCAGCCATGCCGAAGCCGACGGCCTTCATTGTGACGCCATTTTGCTGAATGCGAAAACTGAGTGTCCGCTGACCTTGGCCGATTTTCCGCGGCTCGCCGAGTACCTTTAAGCCCGCAGCCAAGAAAACTGGTTCCGTGTTACCCGCACCATAAGGCTCCAATCGATCCAGGTCATCGAGCAAGTCGAGCGTCAAGGCGCTGAGCGGCACTTCGGCATCGATAACGAGCCGCGGATCCGGCGGCCCGCCAGGGAAGTGGGCGGCAGCGTAGGCGCAAAAGCGCTCACGGAAGGCGTCTATCCGTTCCGGCAATATCCGTAATCCCGCCGCCGCCGCATGGCCGCCGTGACCGATGAGAATATCGGCGCACGAATCGAGAGCGAGATGCAAGGGGAAGCCAGCGACCGATCGTCCGGAGCCAACAGCATGCGTAACGTCGCCGTTCGGCAGCGCGATCACAAGCGAAGGGCGCGAGTATTGCTCCGCGATGCGACCCGCGACGATGCCTATAACGCCTCCATGCCAGTTCGCCCCGGCTACGACAATCGCTGGCTGCGTGCCATAGCTCTGGGCATCGATGACTTCCCTCACTTCGGTTACCAGGCTTCGCTCCAGTTTCTGACGAGCGGCGTTCTGCTCTTCCAGGTAGCGCGCCAGGTCAATCGCCTGCTCTTTTCGATTCGTCGTGAGCAGATCGACGACGAGCCGGGCACAACCCAGACGTCCAGCGGCGTTCAAGCGCGGCCCGATTTTGTAACCGATGTCCGAGGATCGTATTTCGTTGCCGATGGTGATGGCGGCACTCTCGAAAAGCGCTTTGAGGCCGATCGGCGGCTGTTGTTTGAGTCGGTTCAAACCATGTTTGACGAGAATCCGATTCTCATCGTGTAACGGAACTACATCGGCGACGACGCCGATAGCGGCGAGCGCGACCGCATCAAGGAGGAACTCGCGGAAACGTGGCAAGCATTTCGGCCCGCCGCTGGCCCGTTGGGCCAGAGCCCAGGCCAACTTCAAGGCGACGGCGGCACCCGACAAATGACCGAAAGGATACGACGAGCCCGGCAGGCGCGGATGAACCAGCACTGCCGCGTCCGGCAATTGGGGCTTGAATTCATGATGGTCGGTGACGATGAGACTCAACCCGAGACGACGTGCCTCCTCGGCTTCGGTAAGACTGGCGATGCCGCAATCGACCGTGACGACGATCGCAGCGCCCGAATCAGCGATCTTGCGGAGCGCTTCGACATTTAGGCCGTAGCCTTCTTCCAGGCGATGAGGAACATGAATGTCGGTCTTGTCGGCCCCGAGCAAGCGGAGGCATTGAAGCAGGATGGCTGTGCCGGTTACACCGTCTGCATCGTAATCGCCATATACGCAGATTTTGCGGCCTTTTTCGACAGCGTCAAAAAGCAGATCGGCCGCAGCCGTCACGCCCGGCAGCAGTTCCGGGCCATGAAGCCCCGTCAGAGGCGCGTCGAGAAATCGTCGTGCCACTGTTGCATCCGAAATACCGCGATTGAGAAGAAGCTGAGCGACAATGGCGGAAACACGCAGTTGGTCCGCCAGACTTGCGACCAGGTCGCGATCGTGAGGCAGAAGCGACCATCTCTTGATAACGTGAGACCCCACGAATAACTCCGCGCCGGTTATCGATCCGTTGAACACCGTGATTATAGGTGATCAACGAGCACTCAAGGGGACAAGCCGCGACTCTTACCTTGTAGACGTGTCGCATTCCGCACGTTCGTCACCAGCGGTCCTACTGTCCAACACCATTTCCGGCGATGCTCTATATCAGCCACAAGAACGGACCGAGTCTGGATCGATACCTTCCACAGGCCCTGGGAAGTCTTCGAAGAATCGATTCCCAGGATCTCCGAGCGCGACACCACGATTCCGCACGGCAGGAACGCCGGCGGGCACAACATCACGGAGGATGAAATGCGACACGGACGCTTGTTCGTTTGGTTCAGTTCCGCCGCATTGGCGGCATCGATGACTACCGGTTGTAGTGTGTTCACGAAATCGAGTTCGAGTTGTTGCTCGTCGCATTCCAGCCACGAATACACTGCGTTTCACGGCGGCTCAGGCTGCGGTTGCGCCACCCCATCGATTGTTGTGAACACCAGCCCGCACGATTACAGTCCGATTCATCCCAACACGGGATGCACAAGTTGCGGCTCTTCGATGGCGCACGGAGGCCATATCGAACCGCAAATGGTGATGCCGCAAGAGGGGATGTCGATCGGGTCGATGCCAACGAACATCGTGACTGATCCGTCGCAATCGATGACTGTGCAGGACTCCGTTCCGCCCGAACTGATGATTTCTCCTTCCCAAATGGGCACCGTTCGGCAAGCACTGCCTTCGGAAATGAGTGTCCCGCCGAAGGCGCCGACACCGTCGGTGGTACTGCCCATGCCGACGATAAGCACGAATTCGGTTCGTCCGCTGGTTCCCGCGCCGACGCCGATCACAGACAAGACAGCGGAGAGCCAGGGCTGGAAAACGTCCTCAGGCATTAGAGCCGTGTCAGGTTCCGATCGAACGAGTTCCGCTGAGCCCGCCACGGAGACGCAACGAGTCAGCTATAGCGAGCCGGGTTTGCTACCGAAAACGTTGTTCGATCGTTCGCGCGATTATTCGTATTTGGTAGGAACGCTTGAACCAGGCCGGCAAGAGGGGACATGGTGCGTTCGTTTCTGCCCCTTGGATGAAGAGGACCGATTCGGCGGCAGCGTCACGTTGACTGACATCGGCGACACGTCGAAGTTCAGCCACGGCCAATGGGTGCGCGTCGAGGGCCAACTAGTTGACCCTGACAATTCGCGCTCGAAGCCTGAGTATAAAGTGCAGTCGGTGAAGGTTATTAACTGAAACTTTGTCGCACCCAGGTCAATTGCTAACGAGCCCGATGCGTCAGCGCTGGGTTCTGGTAATAAATCTGGGGCAAAAATAAGATTGGATGCATGTCGCTTTCTTATTTTTTCCCAAGATTTTTTACCAGAACTCAGCGCTGACGCTTGGCCTCCTAAGTCATCTCACGACAAATTAGTCCTTTCCCAACTTTTTTCTCCGCCGCGCGAAGGATCCGGCTACCATCACACAATAGTTGTGTGAGGCGGCCGCAACTTCGTTCGAGAGAGGCTATGACCCGCGGCGAGGATGGCTGGCGCGAACATGGTTTGGTCGAAGCCGCGCGCGACGGCGATGAGCGCGCGTGGGCTGTCCTTTATGAAGAGTCCTTTCCGGGGCTCTATGCCTTTGTCCTCTGGCGCTGTAGCGGAATGAAGGACCGTGCGGACGAGATCGTCCAAGACGTTTGGTTAACCGCGGTGAGGCGACTTGGTTCCTTTAAGCCCAGTGAGGGCTCGTTCGCAACCTGGTTGCGCGGCATAGCCGTTAACATTTTGCGGAATTATTTTCGCCGGCCAGAGCATAAGCGAACACCTTGCCTCAATAGCGAGGCCGATGTACCGGAGCCGTGTCGTGACGCGGAACGCGATCGGGCCGAGCGCGTTGCGTTGGCGCTGATTGAGCTACCGGAACGATACGAAGCCGTGCTGCGCGCCAAATACCTGGATGGCCTCAGCGTACAAGCGATTGCGGAAATTAATGGCGAATCCGAGAAGACCGTCGAGTCGCTGCTGAGCCGGGCTCGGCAGGCATTTCGTGAGATTTATGAGCAACAGGAGCAGCCGTGAACGCGCCTGAACACATAGGGCCGGATGGCGCATGCCACCAAGCCCAAATGAGATCGATTTTGCTGACAATCTACTCCGGTCGTCTGTTCGGGCGGGCGATCCAGCCGTGCGGCAACGGATTTTTGAGGCGACGAGAAAAGTGTTGGCATGTCGGCGATTTGTACAGCGAGTCCGTTGGGGTGCCGCGTTCGTCGCCTGTTATCTCGCCGGCATGTTGACGATGTTCATGACTTCAGGCGGCCCTCGGCCGCAGACGGACAAGCCGCAGCTAATTGGCGAACCAGTCGCGGCGCCGCAGTCGACGGAGCCATTGCCTTCCGCGCAGGATAGGGAATGGCAAGCTCTCGAGAGCAGCGATAACCAAGCCGAAAAATATCGCCTGGCCGGGGACGCCTACCTTACCGAGCAAGCCGACCCTTCCGGCGCGATGCGCTGCTACACCGCCTCTCTGGACCGTGGCGGTAGGGCGAGTCTCGAAATTAATCCCGACGACAGCTGGCTGTTGATGCAGATCAAGTCCGCCCGGTTAAAGGAGATGAACGATGCGAAAAATGTTCCGTGAGGCTTCGGCTCTCAGTGCGTTGCTCCTGGTCGTCGGACTGGGGCAGGCACAACAACCCGCGATGCAACTCAATCAAGAATCGTGCCTGGCTTGTCACGTGAGCAAATCGTTGCACGGTCCTTTTCAACAGCCGGCCAATCAGCCCAAGCAAGATGCGAAGTCCGACCCAGCCAGCGCCGACAAAAACGCGAAGGCTGGCGTTGTTCCTGCTGGAAAATCGACGCTAGAAGAAGCGATCGAGGAGGCGCTCAAAAACAACCTCGACATTCGTGTTGCGGAATCGAAACTGCGTGAAGCGCAAGAAGTCCTGACGCAGACCAAATTGCTTGTCGCCAACAAAGTCGCTCAAAATTATGCAAATCGTCGAGCGACGGAAGAGACCATGAATGAGCTTAATCGGCAACGGACCCGGGACAAGGCCCTTTGGGCACAAGGTGGAGACCGTAACATCCCACTGGACGAAGTAAGGAAATCAGAAGCACGTTATCTGGAATCTAAAGCAAAATTAGCCCAGGTCGATGCGGAACTGCCTTACCTCCTCGGCCGGTCGCCAATCGGAATGCCTAAACAGGCTCATGACATTAATCTTTGGCTTGATCCCGACGTCAAAGCGAGTCATGAATGGGCAAAGCTTTTCAAACAAGATGGCCTTGTCTTCCTGGATACAACATGGGCGACCGCGAAACAGGTAAAACCCGGACCGATGACGGATCGAATCCGCAAGGCTATCGACACCGATATCGCGATCGAGTTCAACGACGTCCCGGGCTTGGATATTCTCCGATTTCTCTTTGAGGCATCCGACCTGCCATTCCAATTCAAGTTCAGCACGGACCTGGGCACCAAACTCGAAGCGCCGCTACGGATGCAGATTAAGGGCAAGATACCGTTGTTTGCCGCTCTGCAATTGTTCCAGGACACGTTGGGAGATCCCACGCTCCGTTTCGTCGTGCGCGATTATGGCATCCTCGTCACGGATGCCAAGGTGTTGCCTGAAGGCGCGGTCACCTTGACCGACTTCGCTAAGGCTACAGTCGGCAAGACGGAAGCGAAGACGCCGGCGCCGTCGAGCATTCCCGTCGAGCCGAAGAAGGCTACGGAGCCGAAAAAGAATCCTGAATAGGGTGCGTCCGTCTCTTCCTGAGGCGAGAGGCGCCGTGGCCGGGGTCGGTACTCCGACCCCGGTTCTCTGGAGGCGCTAGGGGGCACGCACGGGTCGGAGTACCGACCCCTGCCACGGCTGGCAATTTATTGAACGAACCTCCGATTTAGGACGCGAGTCCAGCCATTACGCTGTCCGCTCGTGAAGAACTCGAACGCCGGATCTGGACGATGCCGCCGAAATGCCGTAGCTCTGGGAGAATCGTACGTTCCGAGTCTATCCAGAGGGACGCCCCCGCAATGACCGCGCGGGATCGGCTTCAATCCGAACAAGTCTTTCATGATGAACAGGCGCAGATGCGCGGCGGATCTCTCTTCTCTGGAATCTCTCGTTTTCGACGATGATTTCTTTCTAAACCACGAAACGTGGATACGCCCGGCCTTTGAATTTCTCAGCCCCTTGAAGGGGCAGCGGCGCTGGACTACGGCTGTGGCCATGGCATGGCCGCGGTCGTGATGGCACGCCAGGGCGCGATTGTCTCGGCCTTTGACCTGTCCCCCGGCTATCTCGCGGAAGCAGGGCGACGAGCGCTTGCCAATGGCGTCGAACTCGAATTGCTGCAGGCCGATGCCGAGCAATTACCTTTCCCCGACGCCACGTTTGACCGCGTCTGGGGCAATGCGATATTGCACCACCTCAACCTGCCGCGCGCCGCCTCAGAGCTCCGGCGGGTCCTTCGACCAGGAGGATTGGCTGTTTTCTGCGAACCCTGGGGCGACAATCCCATTCTCGACCTGGCGCGGCGCTGGCTTCCCTATCCGCGGAAACAACGCACTCCCGATGAAAAGCCGCTTCAATCGGGTGATCTCAAGGCTCTGCAATCGGTCTTTCCGGGACTACAGTTTCAAGGTTTCCAATTACTTTCTATGGTTCGCCGTTTGTTTCCTTTTCCCCGGATGGCCGACGGGTTAAATTGGTGCGATCGTCATCTGCTGCGAGCGTGGCCGTCGTTGGGGCGATATTGTCGGTATGCGGTTCTCACGCTTCCTTACGACTCATAGAATAAAGACCGTGTAAGAGATGTTTTCCGCGAGGAGAACGAATCTCATGGGCGAACAACAAGCACCTTCGCGAATTGCAAATACCAAGGGGGAATATCCTCGTCCCTTTGGCTCGTCCTCCGACCATTCCGCGCCGGTGGACGTCGAAATTGTTTGGCCGCCAGCGGCCCGTTGGACGATAGCCGCACTTCTATTTCTCGCCATGCTTCTTATCGGTTGGAATTCATGGCTGCGTTCCTCCGGCGCAACGCGCCCATCGCAATTGGCAGGGGGAGATGCGCTATCCACGAAGACGGTGCGCGGCGTAATGCCGGAGGAATCCGCGAGGCTGTTCCGCGTCGATCTCAATGAGGCCGACCACGCTCAATTGTTGCAAATTCCTGGCGTCGGCGAGTCGCTTGCTCGGAAGATCGAAGCGTATCGTGAGGCCAAGGGCGGCTTTCGCGATGTTTCTGAATTGGCCAATGTTTCCGGAATCGGCTCGGCGATTCTTGCACGTTTGAAGCCGCATGTTACGGTCGCGGGCAACGGAGCTGAGCCGGCCATTGAAGTGCAACCACGAGCAACAGGGGCTGTCCGCAAGTCAGTTGACCCGGCGAGTCCTATAAATATGAACAGTGCGTCGTTGACAGAGCTTCAGCGGCTTCCGGGCGTCGGCCCGACCATTGCGGCGCGAATCGTCGCGGCTCGCGAGGTCAAACCGTTCAAGGATATAGCGGACCTGCGCCGTGTGAGCGGCATAGGGCCGAAGACGCTCGAGAAACTACGGTCCTTTGTAGTTTTCGCGGATGGGCCATAAATCACTCGCTGAGCCGTCTTCCGGCGCGAGTGCGGAGGAACGGAGATGGCAGCGAAGTATGAATTGGTGAGCAAATTCGCCCCGGCGGGCGACCAGCCCAAGGCGATCAAGGACTTGGTTGCTGGTTTTCAAGAGGGAAAAACTTGTCAGACCCTCTTGGGCGCTACCGGCACCGGCAAGACGTTCACGGCCAGCAATGTTATCGCCCAGCTTGGCAAACCGACACTCATTCTCGCGCATAACAAGACATTGGCCGCTCAACTCTACAAAGAATTTCGCTCGTTCTTTCCTCGCAACGCCGTTCATTACTTTGTCAGTTACTACGACTATTACCAACCGGAAGCCTATATCCCGCAGCGCGATATATACATCGAAAAAGACGCATTGATTAACGAGAACATCGACCGACTCCGTCTCGCCGCGACGAGCGCGCTCGTGAGCCGCGAGGATGTCATCATCGTCGCCAGCGTTTCGTGCATCTACGGCCTAGGATCGCCGAGCGACTACAAACGCATGATGATCCATCTCCCGAAAGGAGAGACGATCGCGCGCGACCATCTACTGCTCAAGCTCGTCGATATTCAATACGAGCGCAACGACATCGCCTTCACGCGCGGCAAGTTCCGCGTTCGGGGCGACACAATCGAGGTTTGGCCGGCATCCGAGGAATATGGCCTGCGCATCGAACTCTTCGGCGATGAGGTCGACGGCTTGGCGATCATCAACCCCACCAGCGGCGAGACGCTCCGCGAACTTGACGAACTCTATATCTACCCCGCCAAGCACTTCGTCACCCCTGACGAGCGCGTGCGGCAAGCGGTGGAAGGCATTCGCAAGGAACTCGAAGAGCGACTCGAGGTCTTTCGGCGCGAAGGCAAACTGCTCGAGGCTCAGCGACTCGCGGCCCGAACGCGGTTCGACCTCGAGATGCTCCTGGAAGTCGGACACTGCCCGGGCATCGAGAACTATGCGCGGTGGTTTAGCGGCGCAAACCAGGGGAGCCGCCGTACACGTTGATCGACTTTTTCCCGGACGATTTCTTGATGATTATCGATGAATCCCACGTGACCCTGCCGCAGTTGCGTGGCATGTTCGCAGGCGATCATAGTCGCAAGATGACGCTCGTGGAACATGGCTTCCGCCTGCCGAGTGCGCTCGACAATCGTCCGTTTCGCTTCGACGAATGGGAAAAGCGTGTCAAGCAGGTCCTCTTTATGTCCGCCACGCCGAGCGCGTATGAGCTCGAGCGCTGTGGCGGCGAAGTCGTGGAGCAGGTAATTCGACCGACTGGCCTGGTGGATCCGGTCTTGCACGTCAAGGCGGCGCGCGGCCAAGTACCGGATCTTGTCGAAGAGATCAAGAAACGAGCGGCGGTGAAGGAGCGCGTTTTGGTGACCACGCTCACCAAACGGCTTGCCGAAGATCTGAGCAGCTATTTCCGCGAGGCGGGTCTACGCGGAAAATGGCTACATTCCGAACTCGACGCCATTGAGCGCGTTCAAGTCTTGCGTGAGCTGCGCGAAGGCGCGTTCGACGTGTTGGTTGGCGTCAATCTCTTGCGTGAAGGGCTCGATTTACCGGAAGTGTCGTTAGTGGCGATTCTCGATGCCGACAAGGAAGGATTTTTGCGGTCTGAAAAATCGCTTATCCAAACTATAGGCCGTGCCGCGCGCAACGTCCACGCGGAAGTCATTCTCTACGCGGACCGAGTGACGGAGTCGATGCAGCGGGCGATGGATGAAACGGAGCGACGGCGAACGCTGCAACTGAAATACAACGTGGACCACAATATAACGCCGCAGACCGTGATCTCGGCCATCAGCATGAGCATTGAAGACGAAATCAACGCCCACAAAATGGCCCAAGAGGCTGCGGGATTGCCGGGCGATCAATTCGATGTGCAGGAGAAGATTCAAGAATTGCACGATCAAATGCTGCGTTTCGCGGCTGAGCATCAATTCGAGGATGCAGCCATCGTGCGTGACGAGATCGCCCGCTTGCGTGGCGACGCGATCGCCCGCCCCCAAGGCAAAGGCAAGAAACCTCGGCGTGGGAAGAAGACCAACGGATAGGAGGCAGGCGGACCGGCACATTTTGGTAACCGATCCGCCCGATTTCGACTACTTTTTGCTGAGATCGGTGAACTTGATGTCCTTGAAAGTCACTTCCATTGATTTGTAACCCGCGTGAAGTTGCCAGGCGATAATGCCATCTTCGGGCATTTTGAAATCGCCGTCGACTGTGGTTTCGCCATTGAGCTTGATCGTGACATGGCCGCCGACGCATTTGATGTAGTAGTCGTTGAAATCGTCCTTTTTCAAAACCTTGGCGACAATTTCCTTGGGCGCCTGCTTCATCATGCCGCCAAAGAGTTCGCCATAAAGACTGCCCCAATAGATGTCGCCCATATCGCATTGCGGGCCTTTTACCGTGAATTTCTTGTCGTCCGCGATTGAGCTGCGGATCTGAACCCCGCTGTTGCCGACGCCGTTTTTCATGCGCACTTTGAAGGACAATTCAAAATCCTTGTACTTCTTCTTGCTGCAGAGGAAGGTGTTGTGCTTGGGATCCTCCGGAGTGTAACCGACGAGGGCGCCGTCTTTGACGCTCCAGTATTTTTCCAGGCCTTCCCAGCCTGTCAGGTCTTTGCCGTTGAAGAATTCGCTAGTGTCATCGGCGCGAGCCATGGGGGCTAGTGCGGTCAGTGGCACGATAAGAACGACAGCGGACAGGAGAGTACGAAGCATGTTGATCCTCCAGGTGAATTAGCGAGCAGCCAGCCTTATTGCTGGATGAGCCATATCCTGACGGGCGGAGCGGCGAAAAGCAATGAGAATGTTGAGGCGATGCGAACGCTTGGACATCAGGTGATTCCGGCTCGTCGTGGGCGATTGCTTTATCGACTCCGATCTGTTGCAGCCATCGTGAGTGCCTGGCGAAATTCGACCGCCGTTCCGCGCAGCGACAAGGAGCAGTTCCTTCAATCGAACGCTGTCGTTTACGGTAGTCAACATCTTTTCGAACTCGTGGATATCCTCCTCCTCGAAATTCGGCTGCATGAGATCGAGGATATTCTCACGAATCGTTTCCGCGCGCCATTTTTTGAACAATTTTGTCTCTTTCATACGCTCGCTCCCAATGATTTCCGTCACATCCAATCGAGGATAAGCCAACTCGCCGAATATGTCGAGAATCGTCAATAGGTCCGCCTTTTCGACGATCCCCAAATCACGCGCCTCGATCGCATTCGCGGCATATTTAATGGCCTCACGTGGCCGACGCTC
The DNA here is from genome assembly GCA_963790585.1 of uncultured Planctomycetaceae bacterium. Classification (GTDB taxonomy): domain Bacteria; phylum Planctomycetota; class Planctomycetia; order Gemmatales; family Gemmataceae; genus CAWBOY01. The sequence continues at coordinate 295,543 of CAWBOY010000006.1, read as the reverse complement.
GTGGCGACACAACGGGTACAACGTCATCAGACTCGGAACTTGCTCCCACCAATTCTGAGGCTTTTGCTCCCACATCGGCACTTCATGAAACCAGAGCTGTTGCGTCGGCGCGCCGCCGAATTCCAATCTAAACTGACCCTTTTGAGGACGATAACCGCGACGCGAAAGCACAAACACCAGTGTCACTGTCGGCAGTTTTTGATTCTCTGAAAGCAATGCGGATTTTGAGAGCAAGTTCCAGGGGGCGTTTCGGTTCCACGTCGTAAAGAATTCCATGTAGACGACGAAGCGCTCTCTCCCACTACGTGCCAAAAAGGCCCGATCGGCCAAGCGTTCGGTCGTCGTCTGAAGAGTACCTTCGAGTGGCTGCCAGGACTGACATTCCACCCCGGCCAACCGGGCCAGCTCTTTACCCGCCGATCGGGCTATTTCCTTGATCCCATGATCAAACTCGGCCATCGTTCGCCCCGCATATTCTACCACAATATCCGACGGCCAAGGCAATGGCCTACATAGAGAACCGCAAATCAACACCCCAATGAGCTGGCTCGTCGGAAACCGCCGAGGCACTCAATTGCCGGCGATGCCGATACAAGTCCAACACCTCAGCCAAAATGCCGAGCCGGCCGGAAAGGAAAGGAACGAGTTCTCCACGACTCAAGCGCCGTGCCGCTTTGGCCAGCAGTACGGCGCAATGAAGGGGAAGCGCGCGCGAAAGAGCGCGGCTCGGTAAATTGCGCCAGAAAACGCGTTCCTCATTGCGTGACTGTCGGGCGAGCAGTCCCCAGTTTGGGACGCCATACGACGAGGAAACGCGATGCCAGACTTTCGACGCTGGTTCAAAAAAAACGCGATAACCGGCACGATGCAGGCGGAACGCCAGATCGATGTCTTCAAAATAGGCGCCGAATTTTTCGGGGAAGGCGCCGACCTCAAGCAACGCTGATCTTCGATAAAACGCGCTCGAGCCGCTGGCACCGAAGACGTGGCGTGGCGTGAGGTCTTGTTGGTCGAGGGTTCTCCCGTGGCCGCGCTTGCCGGCGATGCCGCCGAGATAATAGCGGTCGCCGGCGCTATCGATTCGTGTCGGACCCTTGGAATTGTTCGGCCCCTGCATAACGAGCGGCGCGACGGCGGCCACGGTCGGGTCGGCGAAGCAAGCCAGGGCCGCCTCCGCCCAACCGGCTGTCACCTCGGTGTCATCGTTAAGCAATTCCACGATAGGAGCGGTCGCGGCGGCGATGCCGGCGTTTACGGCAGCGCAGAAGCCACGGCGGCGCTGCCGTTGAAGACATTGAACCTCTGGAAACTCGCGTACTGTGTTTGATATTAGGCCGTTTGTTGAGGCGTCATCAACGACAATGACCTCGACGCCTCTCGGGGCATATCGGCAAATGCTGGCCAAACAGAGGCGCAAGAGATCGGCTCGATTATGGCTGGGTATCACGAGCGAAAGAAAGGGGGGCATGGCGTTCCTCTTGGCGGACCAGACGAAGAAGTCTGCGCTCGGCGGCAGCGGAGTCCCCGCGACTTAAATCGGTCGCGATTTCACCCAAAGCCGAAAACGCCCGGACGGCATTTGTGTCTCCGCAGCGCCGCGCCCGGCGGCACGCGCCACCAGGCCTCCAAACGCACGACCCGGCTCAACAATTGAAACTGCCAGGCGCTCCAGTGTTTCCGAGCGTACGTCAGCAGGGCGTGACGTGTGACCGATCGCAACGGTGGAGACACCGCGCGGGTGTGCAGAGGCCGATGGTGAATCAACGACAGAGAGGGCTCGTGGTGGACGGCCCAGCCGAGTTCTTGGGCCCGGCGGCACAGATCGACGTCTTCGTAATAGAGAAAAAACGAGGGATCGAAGCCGCCCAACTGCTCCCAACAAGACCGGCGAACGAGTAGGCCGCACCCTGTCACCCAGCCGACCGGACTGCGGCGATCAGCGCGGACGGGGCGATATTTGCGCCACGCCCTCGACCACAGCAGGCCGGCCAGCGTGCCGAAAAGTGTCGGGAAGGCCCCGGTCGAGTATTGCCGGCTACCATCGGGATCGCGCAAGCCGAGGCCGACGATGCCTATGGTGGGATCTTCAGCAATCAGGCGTTCCGCGAGCGATTGCGCTTGCTCGAGAAATTGTTCGTCGAGCGTCACGTCAGGATTCAGAAGAAGAAACCACTCGCCTTGACTTAATCGGCAGCCTTCGTTGACGGCACGAGCAAAGCCGCGGTTTTGCCGCCAGCGGCGCAGGGAGACGCCTTCAACTCGTCGGAGCGAATGGATCGTCGGATCGGCCGGGGAATGATTGTCGACAATTACGACCTCGGCTTTGCTTTGGCGCAGGTAATCGGAAGTATTGAGCTGCTCGACGAGATGAGCCGTGTCTGCCCAATGGTGATAATTGACGATCACCACGGAGAGAAAGGGGGCCGTCGCCGATGGCTGCCGCCGTTCTTGGCGTGGAGACGACGCCGAAGTAGTAGCGGCTGTGCTCGGGGCGTGCGGATCCATCGAGTTCCTTCCCTGGAACGGCGAGCGGGCCGAACGAATCGCGCCGCGAGTATAGCCAGGGGGGCAGAACGGAAGCAATGCCGTCTGACGGGCGACTACGATTGGCGATCGGTTGGAAAACGAAAGATGGGTCCGCTCTGAAGGAAATCTCAGGGTTGAGTGCGCTTAAGGCAATACAAGAGATAGTAATTGTCCTCAAACTGTTTCTCGACGAGGTTTGAATTCAGAGGCGCGTTTGCGGGAACGACCAGATGCGTAACCCCGCGCGAGAGGAGAGCGGCGATCGCTTTGGGTTCGTCGCCGTCTTTGAGCTCGTTTTGGATCTTCTGGGCGAAAAGCAATCGGTCATACCACTCAAGGATCTCGACGTCCTTGTAGGGAATTGACTTCAAGTCTACGAAGATCGGTGCCCCGGTTACCAATCGGAAGCCTTGCAAATCGACCGGAATGACACGGTTATCCTGGCGTTTGTCCGCGACCGGTTTGAAGTCGCTCGAAAGGGAGCCTGGCGGACTCGGTTTGGGAAAATGCACCGGAATGAAGTAAATGTCTCTGGGTGATTTGTGCTCGGTGATGAATTGCAGGAGTGGCGTCTCTTCACCGGCACTTTGAAAACCCATGTGATTCCAAGCAAGCCAAATGCCGGCGACCACCGTGCATGATACGATGCCGAGGGCGAGCATCCGGAAGAACTGTGATTCGACCTGCCTTGGCATCGACCTTGTCAAGAATGCAAAAATGATTGTGGTCGCCAGGGGAACCAAAACCGCCGAGACGCGCCAAGGGAATAGCAGCGACAGGAATCGGCTATCCGTCCAAATCTGCACCACGGTTAACCCGACTGCCGTGAGGAACGGCACCACCAAGACGACAAAAAGGCGTGAGTATCGCGCCATTATGAGTGCAAGTACCACCCAGGCGATTTGCAAGAACGCGACGACATCAAACCAACGGTCCGGACGGCAATGATGCGGGATGCGGAAATTGACAAGGATCGATTGCGCTTCGGCGAATTGTTCGGACGTTGTCGGGGCGAAATTCGCGAAGTAATAAGCGATAATTGGCAGCACCAATAACAGGGATAACGCGCCTAGCCCGGCGGCACGGCGAAAACGACCTAGGCGCCAAGAGTCTAGGAGAAAGCCGAGCGTCAACATGCCGGCCGTTGGCAAATAGGATGGATGGAGATTGGCCGCCAGACACGTCAACATTGCGGCAAGGACCGAACGATTTCGGACGTACAAACAGATCGCGACCACGAATAACACGCCAAGCGTCGAGGGCTGTAGCGTCGCGCCGAGGATGTATTGGCCGGCGACGCCAGCCTGAAGAAACCAAGGATAATCTTGACCGAACAACTGGTACGACAACCACCGGGCCAATGCGCAATGCACCGCGAAGAACAGGAGCACAAAGATAGGCCAGCGCTGCGCGCGATCTCGGGACCCGCCAAATAGGTGAATAGGAAAAACATCGCGATCGCATAACCACTCTGAATAAAAGCATAATAGAGATAGAAAAAGAAGGGATGAAGAAAGCAAGCCGTGAACTCAACGAGCGCCGAAAATCCCGGCGTCGGATCTTGTGTGTTCGCCAACCAGTCTTCGCTCAGCAAGCCGACATTTGCGCGGGCCAGGCCGTGCAAGAAATACTGGTTTTGGTTGGAGTAATACAGAGGTGCTTGGCAATACGCCGCAACGAAACCCAAAGCGCCGATGCAGATTAGGCTGATGTGGACTTGCCGGATCAATCTGGCATTGGCAGGGTCATTCATTCGGCGCGTCATTTCGAGGTCGCGTTTAAGGGACGACTATCTTGATGATATACCGTCGATCCAATGTGGCGAGCAGCGATTGATGGGTCACGGGTGTTCGCGTTCGCACTAAAGTTCCGCTCGTATTGCTCATTGCTCACTGAAAAAGGCCCGGTTCTGATCCCGCCCACCATCGCACGGCATGAGCTTTGCGTGCAAAAAGCTCGATGATTGTTCTTCAGTTTGAGGGGCGGCATTCTGTTAACCGCGAATGCGTAGCGATAAGTATAGCTCGGTGAATACCACCGCTTGAGGCTTGCTTGTTATGAGCGGCACGCAACAATTTATGATCCGCGTCGGATGCGCGGGCTGGGCGATTCGCAGAGAGCAGGCGGCCAAGTTCCCCGAGGAAGGCACCCACCTTCAACGCTACGCCCAGCGATTTACAGCGGTCGAAATCAATTCGTCGTTCTATCGATTTCATTCGGAACAAACCTACGCCCGGTGGGCGGCGTCTGTTCCGGAGAATTTTCAATTCTCCGTCAAGATGCCGCGCGAGATTACGCATAAACGCCGTTTGGTCGACTTTCAAGGAACGCTCAACAGATTTTTGCACGAGATTAGTGCGTTAGGCGAAAAACGTGGGCCGATCCTGATTCAACTCCCACCGAGCCTGCCGTACAACCCGGCTATCGCCGAGGAGTTTTTCACCGACGTGCGAGCTCGCTTTCACGGGGATGTCGTCTGCGAACCGAGGCACATCAGTTGGTTTACCCCGGAAGTCGAGAAACTATTCAGTCGGCTCCAGATTGCGCGGGTCGCGGCCGACCCGGCGCTTGTGCCCGCGGCGGCGGAGCCTGGAGGCTGGCACAGTTTGCGGTATTACCGTCTGCACGGCTGCCCTGACGTCTATTATTCGACGTACACGGAGCGCCTACTAGTTCACTTGCTGGACCAATGGCAACACGAGGCCCAATCGGCTTCTGTTTGGGCCATATTCGATAACACGGCACTCGGCGCTGCTACGGAGAACGCCCTGCAGGTCGTGGAGCGATTTGGTTCGGACGTATCCGCGGCGCCAATCACATGAATTACAGGAAATTCTCTCCATGCCCACAACATCGTCTTCACCGATTCCGACCTATCTCAAACAGAACATCCAGTCGGTCGCTCAGCTTGAACAACAGTTTCTAGAAACTCGTTCCAGGGTCGACAAGTTCAGCGACGCCGTGTCCGGATTCGTTGGCAGCCTGCGCTTCATCGCCGCGAATCTCGCATTGTTTGGCACCTGGATCGTTCTGAATCTAACACTTTATCCGCGCTATCGCTTTGATCCATCGTTTACGTTCCTTGCCATTTGGGCGTTGCTCGAAGGGCTATTCCTGACGGCGTTTCTCATGATCAGTCAGAATCGGCAACGGCGCCTCGTTGACCACTGGGCGCACGTGAGCCTTCAAGTCAGCCTTTTGGCGGAGCAAGAAATGACCAAAATGTTGCAAATTCAGCAAAGTATCTGCGATCGCCTCGGAATGACTCGGGTGGCCGCGGACCTGCAGCTGAACGAAATGATCGCGCCGACCAACGTAGAAACGCTTGTTGAAGAAATCGCCAAGGTTCGAGAGGTCGAGGAAATCGTTCAGCGCGAAGACCAAAAAGACAAAGCATCAGTGCAAGAGTCGTCAAGCACCGCAACAGTCGGCGACTCGAGTTCAGGAGCGCCACCAGTCGTATTTCTTCCTCGTGCTTAAATTTCTGAAGGGAAATATCGTTTAGGTCCCCGAACTTGGCCTTGCACAAACTCCCGCACCAAGTTATACGCCCTCCCGTTCATCGCATTGGGTCGCGGTCGACGCGGCCTGTCGGACGAATTGCGTCCGCTCCGTCTCAAAGGCGAGCGGAAAAACAGCCGAGTTCCGCTGTTGTGTTGGGATTTGCGGGAACCCAGCACTGCCACTCGCGTGGCCAGAAGCGATAGCTCTCTAGATCAAGTGGTTACTGGGTCGGCCACTCTGGTGAGCGCTTCGCAGTGGGACTTCTGTCGGACCGGGAGCTGGGCCACTGCGCCCGGCTCCCGGGGATTCACTCGATAGACCGTCTGGCAAACCGGCTTACGCCGATGTGCCAGACGGTCGGCTCGTTTTTGCCGAACGTCCTCAAATTAATCCTCAACTAGTCTAATCGCATTCAATCAAGGAGCGGAATCTGGTCTGGCTGCACTGTTGTTGCGGGAGGTCGTCGCGTATACTTTCAGTTGTTGTTCTTCTTTATCCAAGGAGAACGACCAATGGGGGCGAATTGGTTTCGACCGGGTTAACGGAAATGTGGGTGGCGTGTCGTGGTTGATCAGATGGCCACGTAAAAATCTGATTAAAATGATAACTGCTGAACCGCAGTTCGCTTTGGCTGCTTAATAAAAGCAGCCCCATGTCCGTGACCTTCGCCTGAGAGGTCTCGGCTTGGATGTTAATTCAGGCTCGGTCGCGCCAGAAACGGGGTAACCCGTTGTGCTGACGGAGGCGATGACTAGATTCACAGTCAGATAGCGTCATTGGATTCCGGTTGGTCGGACGCCAATGAAGCGAACAGGACGAACAGGTCGCAAGACCGGGGCCGTTCAAAGAAGACTAGCTACACACGTAGATGCTGACATGGATGTGCCACGGGACCGGGGTTCAAATCCCCGCGCCTCCACTAGACAAGGGTTGATTGCTCACTAGCCCCAAGCGCAGGCGCGGAGTTCACTCGCTCCGAACCCCGCGCCTGCGCTTGGGGCTAGTGAGCATTTGCGATCTTTATTGGCGTAGAGGATCTATGCTAGTCCCCAAGCTGCTTAGCTGTCTTCGCACATATACACGCAAACAATTCTTCGACGATGCGACCGCTGGTGTGGTGGTCGGCATTGTCGCGCTCCCCTTAGCAATCACGTTCGCCATTTCGTCCGGCCTGTCGCCACAGGCTGGGCTTTATTCCGTCCTAGTCGCGGGTTTCCTGATCTCCGCACTCGGCGGGTCGAGAACACAAATCGGCGGCCCGACGGGAGCCTTCGTCGTAGTCGTCTACGGCATCGTCGTCCAATATGGCGTGGACGGCTTGTTCCTTTGCACGATCATGGCCGGGGTCATATTGATCGTCATGGGTCTGACACGGCTGGGTACATCGGTCAAATATATCCCCCGCCCCGTCGTCATCGGCTTCACGAACGGGATCGCGGTCTTGATCGCGAGCATGCAAATCAAAGATTTCTTGGGACTTCAACTCGAAAGCATGCCAGTCCGATTTTTTCTGAGAATGTTGGAACTCGTCACACACCTACACACGATCTCGATGCCCACAACGTTGCTGGCGATCGTAACGTTACTCATTCTCCTACTATGCACAAGTCGCCTAAAACGGGTTCCCGGATCGGTGATGGCTCTTTTGTTTGGCACGGTAATCGCCGTGGTCTTACAGCTTCCGGTCGAGACAATCGGCTCGCGTTTCGGCGGCATTCCAAGCGGCATCCCCAATTTTGTGCTACCCCATGTGAATTTGGAGCAAGTCTGGCCGTTGTTGCCGTCGGCGCTAACGATTGCTCTACTCGGAGCGATCATCACTCTCATGTCAGCCATGATCGCTGACCGCGAAAGCGGCGACAAACACCATCCGAACATGGAACTGATTGCGCAAGGGATAGGCAACATCGTCTCGCCTCTCTTCGGTGGCCTACCAGCAACTGGGGCCGTCGCCCGAACCGTGACGAATATCCGTGCTGGCGGCAAAACGCCGGTCGCGGGAATCGTCCACGCGCTCACGATCTTCGTCATTCTTCTGTACACAGAGCCGTTGTCGTATATTCCTTTGGCCGTGCTTGCCGCGATCCTGATGGTCGTGGCCTACAACATGGGCCAGTGGAAGGAAGTTCCAAAGATCCTCAAAATGTCCTGGGCCAGTATCATCGTTTGGCTGGCGACATTCCTGCTCACGGTCTTTGCCGACTTGTCGATCGCGGTCGAGGTCGGCATCGTCCTCGCCGCTTTGCTCTACATCCGCAATGTCACCCACACGACAACAGTGGCGAAAGTAACGATGGAAGATATTAACAGAGGCCGCGACCATGTGCTTCAGGACAAAGTAATTCCCGATTACGTCACGTTGATCCGCGTTCATGGCCCGTTTTTGTTTGGGGCAACCGAAAAGCTGCTCGATGTGACGACAAATATCGAAGACCTGTCACCGATCGTAATCTTACGCCTGCGAAATATGACCGCCATCGACGCTAATGGACTGCTGGCGTTTGAAGATCTTGCGGCGAAACTTCATAACACCGGTCGGACGCTTATTATTTGTGGCGCTCGGCCTCAGCCGGCCAAATTTATGCGCCAAGCAGAATTTGAGCGTCAGATTGGGTCAGATAACATCTGCCCGAATATAAGGGTGGCATTGGCGCGGGCAGAGCAGGTTCATGGCGGGCTTGTACGGCAGTCGACGACCTTGCCGGTGTCTTGACATTCGCCTTTTCCCATCCTTTCATGACGCCGCGCATAATTTCCGTTTTGTCGTCACTCCAAACCGGGCTCGGGCGCAACCAAGTCAAGTTGTGGCTCAGCGTTGTCGCCCGTCATTTCCTGAAGCGTGGCGACTTTGCGCCAGTTGCCGAGTTTGAACGACTGATAACCGCCTCAACAATTTCGATCAGGAGGAGGATAAGACGGCCGACCGGGGCGCCCGATGAAGGCCATTGGTTGCTTCAAGATACAATAGGTTCTTCGGTGCCGCTTGCGGCTTAGCTACGATCCGCCGTCAAACGGGCTGCCAGATTGCGATTTTGCGCCTCTTGCCAAACTTCCACAGTGCCGATCGGCAACCAGAAGCTCGCTTCGACAACGTGAACAGGCTCGCGCTGTGCTAGAGACGTCACGTAATCCGTGATCTCGTATTCGCCGCGCTTGGATAGCTGAAGCTCAATATCGAAGACGTGGCGCGGGAACAATACGCGCCTGTGTTAGCCAGATGGCGGCCATCGATTTCCGGCTTTTCGACTAACTTTTCCAATGTTCCATCCGTTTTGAGATAGGCGATGCCAAAGCGTCGCGGCTCATCGACGGGCTGCGTTAGAACCGCCGCGGGACGCCGTACCATTTCTTTGAGGTCGGCCGCGCCGTAGAGATCATCGCCGTTGAGGACAAGAAAACGGTCCGATTTCACGTATTCGCGGCAGCTTCGGCAGGCATCCCCCGTGCCACGCGGATTGGTCTGGCGCACGGTCGTCCACTGTGCGAAATGGGTTTGTTCCCGCAGATAGGATTCGATCTGCTCTCCGAGGTAATTGAGGACGACGATAACCCGATCGATCTCGGCGGGCAGGGAGCCGAGGGTCCAATCGAGAATCGGTCGACCTTGTACCGGAAGGAGCGGTTTTGGCGTGGTGAGTGTATGCGGACGTAGCCTGGTCCCCAAGCCCGCGGCCAAGATGATTGCATCCATCGAATACCGTGTCTCCTCTTACTCGTCAACTTGTCTGTCGCTTCCTGTTGCGTCGCGGCGTTGGGGCTTCGGTCAATATCGGCTGCATGGGAACCAAGCTCTCGATATGTGCGTGACCTGACTGCTTCAGGGCGGCTTCCAGAAAGACATCCTGGCTGCGGATGAGCGGTTGGTCAGGTCCCGCCACGACGCGGCGGTAGCTGCCGTCCGCGCATAGCTCGCGAGCCTTGACGTTGTCCGACAGCGTTACAGCTAAGATCTCGCGGATTAGGCGGTGCTTGAGTTCTGGAGGCTCGATCGGAAAGACGACTTCGACGCGACGGCTAAGGTTACGATCCATCCAGTCCGCCGAACCAATGTAGACGCGCGGGTCGCCGCCATTGCCGAAGTAAAAGATTCGGCTATGTTCCAAGAAGCGATCGATTATCGAGATGACGCGTATATTTTCGCTAATGCCAGGGACGCCGGGCCGCAGTGAACAGATGCCACGGCAGACGATGTCGATTTTCACACCCGCCTGACTGGCTCGGTAGAGAGCCTGGACGACCGCGGGCTCGAGAATGCCATTGATCTTGGCGATAACTCGGCCTTCCTTGCCAGCCTTTTGAAACGCTGCTTCCTGCGCGATCATCTCCAGCATAAACGTCTGCATGCGACTGGGCGCGACCACGAGCTTGCGCCACTGGGGTAACTCACCGTAACCGGTGAGGTAGTTGAATAGTGCCGACGCATCTTCGCAGAAATCGTTATTGCACGTGAAATAGCCCAGGTCGGTGTAGATGCGCGCGGTCTGCGGATTGTAATTGCCGGTCGCCAGGTGAACGTAGCGGCGTATGCCGTCATCCTCGCGGCGAACGACGAGAGCGACCTTGCAGTGTGTTTTCAGGCCGATGAAGCCGAAAACGACATGCACGCCTGACTTTTCGAGTTCGCGGGCCCAAACGATGTTGCGCTCCTCGTCGAGCCGCGCTTTGATCTCGATTACGGCGGTGACCTGTTTGCCATTTTCCGCGGCCCGTTGTAGCGCTCGCACTACCGGTGAATCGCTGCTGGTGCGGTAGAGGGTCTGCTTGATCGCCAGCACGCGATCATCGTCGGCGGCCGTCGCGATGAAATCGACGACATGATTAAACGAATCATAAGGGTGATGAACGAGAATGTCGCGCGTCTTGATGGCCGTCCACTGATTGGGAAAGCTGAATTCCGGAAGCTGCTGCGGCACGAATTGCGGATCACGCAGATGCGGAAATCCAGGCAGTCCGTGGATTTGAAAGAGCCCCGTCAGGTCAAGCAAGCCAGGTATGCGGTTCACTTCCGACGGATCGAGATCGAGCGCCTGAATCAAAAGGGTCTCTATGTCGAGCGAAGCAGTCGACTCGATTTGCAGGCGAACGGCCGCGCCACGGCGGCGCTTGCGCACTTCTTCTTCGATCGTTTTTAGCAGATCCTCGACTTCGTCGTCGTCAATTTCGATGTCCGTATTCCGAGTAACGCGAAACACCGCGTCGTGCGTGATAATCAGGCCGGGAAATAACTCCGGCAAGTGCATGCGAATGATTGCTTCGAGCGGCACAAAGACATGCTTTGCCGGCGGTTCTGTCGGCAGCGAGAAAAACCGCGGCAACACCGCCGGCACCTGAACCACCGCGAACATCTGCTCGACCTGCCCGGGTCGGCACAACAATACGGCGAGGTTCAACGATTTATTGAGCAGGTGCGGGAACGGATGGCCCGGATCGATCGCCAGCGGCGTCAAAACGGGAAAGACCTCACGCCGAAACACAGCTGTCAGATGGCGACGGTCCTCGGCACTGAGATCGGCGAGCCCGCGCACCATTATGCCTTCGCGTTCGAGCGCGGGCAGGACGTCTTGCGTGAGACAGCGATAACTTTCATTCGTCATCTGCAACACGGCTTGACCGATGCGCTCGACCTGCTCGCGCGGCGGCATTTTGTCAGCCCCGGAGCCGACGGCAATACCCGCTTGCACCTTTTGCTGGAGCCCACCGACACGAACCATGAAAAATTCGTCGAGGTTCGATTCAAAGATCGCCAGGAACTTGAGGCGCTCGAGCAGGGGCACGCGCGGGTCGAGGGCTTCGTTGAGCACACGGCGATTGAACTCGAGCCAACTCAGCTCGCGATTGATATAGAGCGCGGGATCATCCAACGCGGGTAACGCCGTCGGGCTCGGTTGCATAATCCAGATCCCCAAAAGACGCGCCGGCGATTGCTCGCGTCTCCATTTGGCTGCTCGAAATCGCTCTTCGATTCGCGGACAATGGAGGCCAGTCTCCTTCAGAATAGGACTCATCCCGCCAGACGCAAGGCAAAGAGATGCCGGGGAGGCCGGTTCAGACATGAGCGAAGGACGGGGAAGTCTTTCCCGAAAGCCCCTCGGCCCCCAATTCGGGGGCGAGGGGAGCTTGTTACCGTTCGCGCAAGTCGAGACAGCGGATCGTCTCCTCATCGCGCATGAACAATAACCCGTCGGCTAGCACCGGAAGCACCCAACTTTTGGAGCGCGTCGGTCGGCCGCGCGCGATTTCCTTGTATTCTTCAGGCGATGCCTCCGCAAGACCCAAAATGCCATCTTCGCCGAGAATCACGAGTTTGTCGTCGGCCAAGATCAGAGAGCCCTTCTTGAAGCCGGTTTTCGTCCAGCGCGTGTCGCCGGTGCGTAGATCGAAGCAACTCAAGGTCGCTTCGTTGAACCCGTAAATGCAATCACCACGCCGGACCGGGCTGGCGAAATGGCAGCACATGCGATCGCTGCGATAGACACGCGTAGCCCTGGGCATGCCGGCCGCGTCAGCGGTAAGGCGAAGCAGACAGCAGCCTGTCGCATAACCAGAGGAGATGAAAACATAATCGCGTTCTTGATTGTCGACCTTAACGTGAATGGCAAGCGGCGTTGCAGCGTTTACGTCTGCGGTATTGGTAATCCAACTGTGTCGCCAATAGAATTCGCCCGCCGGAGACAAACTTACCAGGCCGCGGGCCGTGAAGAAGAGCAATTGCCTTTTGCCGGCTGCCGTGATCGCGATCGGCGAGCTATACGAAGCAGGGTCGTCGAGGGCTTTCCAGCGAATCTCGCCTGTCACTTTATCGAATGCCACGACGGACGAGCCGTTTGGCCCCCCGGGATTCGTGAGCACCAGGCCGCCCTCGATCAGCGGCGAAAACGTCACGCCCCAACGCGGCGGCCGCGCGTTGAATTCCTGCATGAGATCATGCTTCCAAATGATTTCGCCCTTCGCGGCGGTCAGGCAGTGCATGATCCCGGTAATGCCGACACAATAAAGCCGGCCTTCGTCGACGCAAGCCGTCGAACGCGGGCCAGCGCCAAATTCACTTGGCGGGTTCGGGCAATCATAAGAACGGCGCCAGATTTCCTGGCCTGAACCTGCGTCGAAGCAAACGACGTGTTCCTTTTCGTCCTGCCGCATCATCGTGTAGACGCGCCCGGCGACAACGGCGAAGGACGAGTAGCCCTCGCCGCCACTCGCCTCCCAAAGCATTTTCGGACCGCGCGTCGGCCATTTCATGGACAATGCTTGTGCGGCGGCAACGCCATCGCGCCTGGGCCCGAACCATTGGGGCCAGCCTGAACCGGCCGCCGGCGGCGCTTCCTCTTGGAACACGGCCTTGCGCAGCTCCGCCTGTAAGACATCCTGTCCTTCCACCTGTTCCTGGCGCATCAGAAGTTGATGAACCGTCAGCGCGGCGAAGAGGAGAAACAGGAGCAAAATAAAGCTCAGAAGAACGGAGCCGATTTGTCGATTGCTTTTTTGTCTTATCATGGATCTTATAAGTCCGCGCCGCCTTGGTTGGGCTCCGGGTACCTCCCATTCATCTTACTGTAACTTCTCCGAGCCGTGGCCCGGGTCGGTAATCCGACCCCGGTTTCCAATAGGTTGTGGCGGCACGTTTCCAACGTGCCGGAAGCCACAAGCGCGGGAGATTGGAGTAGTGACAACCGGGCAAATCCCAAAAAAGACGACACATCGGCACGTTGAAAACGTGCCGCCACATTCCCGTTCGGCAACCGCCGCGTTCGGCACGCCGATTGCATTTTATTCTCTCATAAACTGAGTCGGCGGAGAACCGGCTCGGCTACGGTGTCAATCGCCTGGAAGTTCGAACCTTTTTATGGGAGACGATCATGGCAAGTACAATCAAAGGCACCTTGGAAGTAGCGGGCCATAAGATTGCCGAGACAGCAACCAAGGTTGGTCACAAAATTAGCGAAGGCGCAGAGAAGGTCGGCGACTGGGCCAAGGAGAAGGTGCATCAAGCCAGCAATCGGGCTAGCGAAGGCGCCCAACAAGCCAAGGACGCCGCTAAAGAGGCTTGCACGGATTCCTGCGGCCCCACCACTGCAACATCGAATATCCAGCCGCACATGGATGTATTAGCCTCCTGCGGCAAGCGCATCGGCGCGGTCGATCATCTCGATGGAAACTCAATCAAGCTGACCAAAAACGATTCGACTTCCGGCGGTCAGCACCACTGGATCCCGACGGATTGGGTGTCGAAAGTCGACAACCACGTTCACCTGAATAAAAACTCAGAAGAAGCGATGCAAGGCTGGAAGACCGAAGGAGCGGCCTGTAGCTCCTGCTCCTAGATTGCACCCATAAGGCAACGAACTGCGCGAGCCGGGCTAAAACCCGGCTCATTTCGTTTTGCGCGTTTCAATTATTACTGAGCCTGAAACGTCGGCGAAGTCCGCAGCGCCGCTGTTGCTCGAAGCTGGCACCACAGATGATGCCTTTTCCCGAGTTTGCGGTTGCGATTGACAAGCAAAGCCCTCCTTTTATGATGAAAGCCGTTCGATACGGGGCATAGCTCAGTTTGGCTAGAGCGCACGGTTCGGGACCGTGAGGTCGGAGGTTCAAATCCTCTTGCCCCGATTTTTGACTGCTTTGCGGCCAAAAAATTGAGAGGAGAGAAGAGAAAGTAGAGAGTGGATTGAACTGCTTTCTCTTCTCTCCTCGGTTTACTCTCACCTTTCTATGTTCGTCTTTATGGCTTTCGCCTTTGTCGCGTTGCCGATTGAGCTTTATATCCCCTCACACATTTTTTGCTGCTTACATCGACAAATGGGGGCGCGTCAGCGACGCCCCCGACATAATGGTTCACGATCTTCAGTTGACGGATTGACGTGAGCAGAAACGCCAACGGCGCACGAGCATGGCAACCCTCGATCAATTTCAAGGTTGTTTACTTGGACTTTCCTTGGGCGACGCCCTCGGAGCGCCGTTTGAAGGCGGCTTTCTTGAGAGACTGCTCTGGCGGGCGATTGGTGTTACCAGACGCGGTGAAATGCGTTGGACCGACGACACGCAGATGACAATCGATCTCGTCGAATCGTTCCTGGCTCGACGTCGAATTGATCCCGACGACTTGGCAATGCGTTTTGCCAAGAGTTATCGCTGGAGTCGTGGCTATGGTCCCGCCACGGCCAAAATGTTGAAGCGCATTGCGCGCGGGGCCGATTGGTGTAAAGCCAATCGCTCGGTTTACCGCGATGGGTCGTATGGAAATGGCGCGGCGATGCGAGCTCCAATTCTTGGTTTGATCTTTGCCAATCGACTTGACGAGTTACCGGAGGCCGCTCGCGTCACCGCAGTTGTCACTCACGCTCACCCCTTGGGAATCGAGGGCGCCGTTGTGCTGGCGGCCGTAACGGAACTTGCTGCCCAGGGCCGTGGCAGCCGCGACATTGTTCTGCAAGCGTTGGCTCAGTGTACGTTGCAAGAATTCAGATCACGATTGGAAACAGCACTTGCATGGCTCGAATCTGATACGAAGGTTTCCGCTAGGGAAGTGAGGCGCCATCTCGGCTGCAGAATTACGGCCCGCGAGTCTTGTGTAACTGCCGTCCACTTGGCGCTTCATTTTCGGAATCTACCCTTTATGGACATGCAGGCATTCATCGCCCAAGTAGGTGGCGATGTTGATACTATCGGCGCGATGGCTGGGGCGATTTGGGGAGCGGCCAACGGCTACGCCAGGCTGCCCGCCGGTCCGCTGTCAAAGCTCGAGCAGCTTGGGCGGCTGGAAAATCTTGCGGCGATCCTATATCAAACCGTTTCCGAAATGCCCGCGAGTTTCTCGCAATAAGACTCTGCCAACGACACAGGCACCGACACGTTCCTTTCTACGGACAGGATCGCCATGTGGGGAAAAACATCCGGATAACAATCGTGCCCGTCCCGTTATTTTCGGACTCACTGATGATTCCCTGCGCCACATACCCAATACAAATCGTCGTCGCCGACAACGAGAATCGCGTCCGCCAAGCCGCCACACTGTTCCGCGAGTACGCGAGTTCACTGTCTTTCGATTTGTGTTTTCAGAATTTCGAGCAAGAGTTGGCCGAGCTGCCCGGGAAATACGCCGCGCCGCACGGTACTCTCCTGTTAGCTTTCCGCCAAGACAAGCCGATTGGCTGTATCGCGCTGAGACCTTGGGAGGGGACGCGAATCGGCGAAATGAAAAGGCTCTACGTGCAGCCGGCCGCCCGCGGGCTGGGCGTCGGCAAGAAACTCGTAGGCGCACTGTTGGATCACGCCCGGCAAATTGGCTATGAGCGCGTTCGTTTGGATACGGCGCCGAGCATGCGCAAGGCGCTCAAGCTTTACGAATCCCTTGGTTTTCAACGAATCGATGCATATTGCCAAAATCCAATTCATGGAACATTCTATCTTGAGTTGGTTCTGTAGAACGAATTGGAAACCGCACAATGGCCATGAACTATCAACTCGAACCCAATCTCTCCGCCAGCGAGTTTATCGCCATCCTCCAGCGTTCGACGCTGGCCGAACGGCGGCCGGTCGAAAGGCCCGCGACCATCGAGGCTATGCTCCGAAATGCCAGCGTGATTGTCACGTGCCGCGATCATGGCCTTTTGGTTGGCGTTGCGCGAGCTATGTCCGATTTCGCCTACTGCACTTACCTCTCGGACCTTGCGGTGGACATTCAGTATCAAAGACAAGGCATAGGCCGCGAGCTGATCCGGCGCACCCGCGCGGCGGCGGGCTCTCAAGCGTTGCTCGTCCTCCTCGCCGCGCCGAAAGCGGAGTCGTATTATCCGCATATCGGCTTGACGAAACACGAATCGTGCTGGATCGTCGTGCGCGAGCAGTAATCGGCGGCTACGCAATCAAAGGGACATGCTCATGCTCTTCGCCATATTTGGCATCGAGTTCGATCGGGACCTGATCACCAAGGTCCTCTCTGGCATTGTGATTTTCTGCTGCACCACGCTACTCTCGTTCGTCATCGGGCGTTGGTGGGGCCGGTATCAAGCTCATAAACAGTGGGAAAGCAAGCATTTTCTCGGCCGCATCATCGTCAGCATCAACTGCCTCGCTGGCGGCTATCTCAAGATCCGCACGATCTTTGAACGCTCGCTCGAAGAAGTGTTTCTGAACCCATTAGCGATCGAAAAAATACGAAACGCGTCGCTCAAGACGAGCGTGCAGAACCCGATAATCCCGATGGAAAAGAAGGACCGCTGGTTCCTGCTCAATTTCGTACTCAACGCCGTGGCCGAGCATTTTAGCTCAAATCTCGTTCGCTACGACGCCGGCGAGCCTTTGAGGCCAGTGCAATATCTCCTGTTCCTGACTGCCGAAAGCGTCGGCGAGGACCGTATCCGCAAGGTCCGCGCCATGCTTCTGCGCAAGGATTACTTCGACAATTTTCCCTATACCGAAACGCTGCCCAAACTCGAACAAGAATGGCACGCCGACCGCATTGTGACGCTACGCCGAGCCATCGAGCTGTATGCGAAGGAACCGGACAACTTCCTGCAGCTAGAAGTTTACGTCTGACACGGCCCAACCGCGAACCCCGTTTCCGGCTTCGAAGTCTGTCTTCACAGTCGATCCGCAACCCACTACAATTGCGCTCACGCCCGCCGGAGAGGTGCCAGAGCGGCCGATTGGGTCGGTCTCGAAAACCGATGTGTCAGTAATGATACCCAGGGTTCGAATCCCTGCCTCTCCGCTAAGTTATTTCCTAGCATCGGGTTGCGTCTCACAGATAATCGCAGACCGGCCCTGACGCCCAAACCCTGGATTTTGCCCCTGCGATTCAGAACCACTCGCCGCGTCTGTTTGCTTCGCATGAAATTGCGCCGCTTGGGCGCGTGATTCTGCGCCGTTTGCTTGTCCCGTAAGGTGTGGTTGCCTGGGCGTCGGGCTTCATGTCGCCGACCAAGCTATGGACTGATTTGCCGTGATAGCTACCGAGCGAGCCGATGCTAATCATCGGAGGCCAAAATTTGCTTCAACGCCTCGTCGAGGTTTGGATACTGGAATTGATAACCCAATTCTAGAGCTCGGCGCGGCAGGACGCGTTGGCCTTGCGTCACGACGTTGGCGACCTCGCCGAGCATCAGGCGGAGCATAAAACCTGGAGTCCACATAAAGGATGGGCGTGACATCGCCCGACCCAGCGTGTTGCCGAATTCCTTGTTCGTCACGGGATTCGGGGCCGTCCCGTTGATTGGTCCGACGGCTTGGGGCCGATCGAGCGCGAGCAGGAACAAGTTGGTCAAATCCTCGTGATGGATCCAGCTCATATATTGCCGCCCGCTCGCCACGGGACCGCCCGCGCCAAACCAGAAGGGCCGCAGAAGTTGCTTGAGTGCGCCACCCTTTTTATCGAGTACGACGCCGATGCGTACGACGGTGCGCCTGATTCCGGCTTTTTCGACCTCTTTTGAAGCGTTTTCCCAGTCGACGCACATTTGTCCGAGGTAATCGGAAGCTGCGGGAGAACTCTCGTCGAGTTCCTCGGCGCCATGCGGGCCGTAGATGCCGATGGCGGAAGCGCTCACAAAAACCTTGGGCAGGCCGTCGCTCTTGAGAGCTTTGCGGGCCTGGGCCTGAGCGACATTCGCGGTGCTTTTGATGCGACTGTCGTACATCAGCTTTTTGAACGCCGGACTCCAGCGGTGATTGAACAAACTTTCGCCGGCGAGATTGACGACTGCGTCACATTCCGCGGCCTTATCCATCCAAGAGCCGGCCTGCCCGGGATCGCCCTCGACAATGTCGCAAGTTGTGCCGAATTGCTGTTGCGCGGCCGCCTGGCGGCGCGTCAATACAACCGGACGGTCGCCTCGGCCAATCAATCGTTTGATTAGCCGGGTGCCGATCAATCCCGTTCCGCCGGTGAGAAAGACTCGCATCAATCGCTCCTTATGCATGCTTCGGCCTGTTTGAGTTATTAGGCTCGTCCCTATTCATAGCGGATTAACCGCGTGCCGCGATAAAAAACCACTCCCTTTCCCCAAATCTCCGCACCGTTTAGAATGGGTCTATGCAAACGCTGGAACTACCTACTTCACCTGGTAAGCCAACCCGTCGCGGCTTGCTGGAAATGACGCCCGAAGAATTGAACGCCTGGCTTCAGGACCGCGGCCATAAGCCGATGCGCGCCCGCCAGTTGCGGCGCTGGATCGTGACCGGCCGGGCCAGGTCATTCGAGGAGATGACCGACCTGCCGCTGACGCTGCGCGAGCAATTGGAGGCCGAACTGGCGCCGTTTTGCACGACAGTCGAGCGCGAGCTGCGATCGATCGATGGGACGGTCAAGCAGTTAACGCGGCTGCATGATGGCCATCGCATCGAGAGCGTTTTGCTGCCCGAAGGCGATCGCCGTGCGGTCTGCGTCAGCACCCAGGTCGGCTGCGGCATGGGCTGCGTCTTCTGCGCCAGTGGCATCGAAGGCGTCGTGCGCAATCTGACGCCGACCGAGATCCTCGAACAACTGTTGCACGCGCGAAATCTATTGCCCGCCAATGAACGGATCTCGCATATCGTGGTGATGGGCATGGGCGAGCCGCTTGCCAACCTCGATAACCTGATGGAAGCGCTCGAGGTGGCGTCGTCACCACAAGGGCTCGGGATCAGCGCTCGGCACATAACGGTGTCGACGGTTGGCTTGCCGACGAAGATTCGGCAATTCGCGGATTGGGGCAAGCAATATCACCTGGCTGTGTCGCTTCACGCTCCCAACGACGCCCTGCGCAATCGCATCGTGCCGACCAATGACAAGGTCGGCTTGGCCGATATTCTAGAGGCGGCGGATTATTTTTACGCCAAGACCGGGCGGCAAGTGACTTACGAATATGTTCTGTTGCGCGATTTGAACGATCGGCCCGACCATGCTGGCCAGCTTGCTCGCCTGTTGCGCGGCCGGCAGTCGCACGTCAATCTGATTCCGTTCAACGACGTCGAAGGCCTGCCCTTTCAGCGCATCTCGCAAAAGGCGCTCGCGGACTTTCTGGCGATTTTGCATGGCGAAGGCATCGTCGCCCACGTCCGCAAGCGCAAAGGGGCGGACATCGACGCGGCCTGCGGTCAATTGCGCCGTGACGCGCTGAAGCAGGAAACCATTCTCGTAAATACCCCCGCTCCCGCAACAGCCGGAACCGTTACCCGCGAAAGCGGTTCAATGGGATAAGGCTGTTGTCACGCGGGTGAGCTTCTCTTCCTTACCGACGCGAGGCATTCGTGACAACGAGCGGTGAGACAAGTAGCTCGCTCGCCCTGCGCGATCCGGACGTCCGTCTGATGCACCGAGTCCGCGCAGACGAACCAGGCGCCTTTGAACAGTTAGTCGAGCTTTATCAGCATCGGCTCGTCGGCGTGTTGACGCATCTGGTTGGCCAGGCGGAAGAGGCTGAGGACCTGGCGCAAGAAGTGTTTTTGCGCATCTATCGAGCACGCCAACGATACCGCGCACGATCGAAGTTTTCGACCTGGCTCTTTACGATCGCCAATAACCTGGCACTCAACGCCTTGCGCAGTCGGCAACGCAAGCATGTGGTGCCTTTGCCGACCCAAGAATCGGGTCCGCTCGGCAATAGGCCTGAAGAGCAGTTGGTGCGCGACAAGGGGTCGGGCCCGCAGCAGCGACTGCAGCGCGAAGAGATGGCAGACGTTATCCAACGAGCTTTGGCCGACCTGAACGAGCGTCAACGGATGGCCGTCGTGTTGAATAAGTTTGAGGACATGAACTACGCCGAAATTGCCGAGGTCATGGGATTATCCACCAAGGCTGTCAAATCGTTGCTGAGTCGCGCGCGTGTGAATCTTCGCACCGCTCTCAGCAGCTATGTCTACATGGATGGCGGCCCAGTGCCAGCGACGCCGGATGAGGACGAAGCGTAGAGACTGTACCAATAATGTTGTGGCGGCACGTTTCCAACGTGCCGAGGCGTCTTCGGCACGTTGGAAACGTGCGGCCACAATAGACGCCCGAACGTACTTGATCGAGAATGTCCCAATGAACAAACCGTCGCGGCTCAGTGACGAAGATCGCGCCGACCTGGTCGCATATCTTGACGGCGAACTCAAGGGCCAAGCCGCGCGCACGATCGAAGAGCGTCTGAGCCGGGACGAGACGGTGCGCGATGAAGCAGCGGCGCTGAAACGAACCTGGGATCTGCTAGATTTTTTGCCGACTCCTGAGCCGTCTCCCAATTTTACCAATCGCACATTGTCCAGCGTGCGGCCGTTGCAGCCCGCGGCTTCGAAATCGGCATCGGTAATCAAAGAGCCGGCTGCGAATTATCGACCCGAGCGGCGCTGGCAAGCTGCTCTCGTGGGCAGCGCCTGGGTGCTCTCGTTGCTGCTCTCAGGTGGCATCGGTTACTTAGGGTACGAGCGATTGGTCCCAGCGCGGCCCATCACTCATGAGGAAGAATCGACGCCGCAGGCTCAACCATCGCCGGGAATTCTTCCCGATCCGCCGGCCTCCACCAGCGAGCCGCGTCCCACGACGTATGCCGATTTGCCCGTTGATGTGCAGCATTACGTGAACAACAAGCTATGGCCCGCTCTGTTGCCCAGAGAGCAAAAGGCCTTGCAGGCCGCGCGCAGGTTCCTGGCCCCTCTTTGAATCCACCTTGCGGGATCTGGCAAGTCAACATCCATACTTCGAGCCGGCACCCGATAAGGGAGCGATTACCAAGTTTGAAACGCTTCCGGAGGCATGGAGGAAGGCGTTCACGGACGAATGGCTCCGTAAACAAAAGCGCTATCCAGCGCTCAAGGCGACCGAGGGACGATGGCCGACTTTCGCTCTGGCGATGGCCGACGTTGCACGAACACATCCCGGTCATGCAGCGACGCAAGGGATTCGGACCCTTCCGCCGTTAGGTGCCTGCAAACCCAAGGAATTTCCGTTGCTCCTGCAGTCCTTTATCGACGACAAATTGATTCCTGATCTGTCGTCGGACGAAGCGAAGGAATTGAAGAACGCCGAGGGCAAGTGGCCGGAATATCCGCGCACGCTATTCAAGCTGGGCCGTCAGCATCTCCTCTTTGTACCTGGCATGATGATGCCGGAGTTTTAAGATCGTCTTCACGGTTTGTGAACGCGCCCTTCACTTCGCTATGTACCCATTTTCCGCTCTCGGGTAACCTGTGGGTATGACGCTCCCCTTACCCATAATCCGTCCCGTGACGCCCAATCGCGTGCTTGGCATCGACCCGGGCCTGCAAGTCGTCGGCTACGCCGTCGTCGAGCCGCGCGGTCCGGGACCGGGTGTTTGCGAAGCCGGCGTGATTCGCACGTCGCCTGGCGGTCGAACAACCGATATCGCCCCGCGCTTGCTCACGCTTTATGACGGCATCGTCGAAATCCTGGACGAGTTCCGCCCTTCCGTGGTGGCGGTGGAACAGCTTTTCGCCCATTACGCCCATCCGCGCACAGCCATTCTGATGGGCCATGCCAGAGGCGTCATTTTGCTTGCCGCCGCCCAGCGCAACTTGCCGGTGGTGAGCTACAATGCGACGCGCATCAAGAAAACCATCACCGGCAGCGGCCGAGCCTCGAAAGAACAGATGCAGCTAACAATTCAAAAAGAGTTAAAGCTCGGCAAGCTCCCCGAACCCAACGACGTCGCCGACGCCCTCGCGGCGGCATTGTGCCATTACTACCTGCAAAAGACGCTGCCGCGAATCTAACACTGTACGAGCGACTCACCTGCCCTGACTGCAAACAACGGGAAGGCGAACCATGATTACCAAGATCACCGGCACCCTCAATCGCGTCTTCGACGATGAGGCCCGCCTTCAAGTCGGCGCCCTCGAATATCAAGTCCTTGTCCCCGAATTCGTGCGCCGCGTCATTCAGGGGCAAACCGGATACGAAATAACGCTCTACACCAGCCATTATCTCGATGGCAACCCGATGCAAGGCCGCGTCGTGCCGCGCCTGATCGGCTTCTCCAGCGAAGCAGAGCTAGGCTTCTTCGACCTCTTTTGTACGGTGGATAAAGTCGGTACGCGCAAAGCCCTCAAAGCCCTCGTTCGCCCCATCAAGGAAATCGCCGACGCCATCCAACGCCAAGACAGCAAATGGCTCACCTCTCTCCCCGGCGTCGGCGCCGCCACCGCCGAGCAAATCGTCGCAACGCTCCGCCGTAAAGTCACCAAATACGCTCTGATGACCACGCCCTTGCGCGAAGGCGCCACCCCCGGCGACGCGTCTACCCAAGTCGTCGATGGCAACGTCATGGAAGACAGCTACCAGGCTCTTTTGAGCGTTGGCCATTCGCCAGTCGAGGCACGAAATCGTTTGGACAAGGTGTTGGCGACCGGCAAGACGTTCAAAGGCGTCGAAGAGGTATTGGTGGAGATATACAAACAAGGATCGTGAGTATGTGGTTGGATTGCAGAGCCTGAAGCGTGAGCGAAGAGTTCCTGTTTCCATTCAAGCCATCACCGAGCCAATGGTCTCTTTCTCATTAGTTTGCGGGTGGACATACTGGATTGTGCCTCTGCCAAGGCGCAATCGAGAGTGCTTCTGCTAACCCATTCGTAGGGGATACACGAAAAGGATTGCATTGCGCGGACGCACACACACAGAACTTTTGCGGCCGGTCCACCCGAACCCATTCGGGTACGGCCAAGTTGAGATTGAGTCGAGCCAAGGGATCACAATCACCCTCGCCATGCCAAATCAACTTTGGCAAGGGTACCCATATCTGATAATGTTGATCGATTCAGTAAAGTTTAGATTAAGTCTCTATGCACAAGGTACTTACGTCTCATCCAGTAGTCGCTGGCCTACCTTGCCACCCTCCACCCTTGCCAAATAAGGGATTAGCCTTGTCCACGATAAATGGGCGGAAGACGCTCGACACAAAGGGCAAGACGATAAACGCACATACTGAACCTAAATTCCAAGAGGTTTGACCCCTTTTTTCGGATAGTACCCACATTCGCCCCGCCGATAGCTTCTTCCTAGGGACAGGGTCGTCAACGCTCGCGTGCTGCGCGGTGGTTCCTGGAACAATAATCCACAGAACTGCCGCTCCGCCTATCGCAACAGGAACGAGCCGGCCAACCGTAATAATAACTGCGGCTGTCGGGTCGTTCTCTGCCTGCACTTCCGCTCTGCCGGTGTCCGGCAAAGGCCAGAACCAGGGTGTTTAAGAATGCCCTGGGCGTGTCGCCGGAAGTCCTGATCCTGGTCCGCGGTCTTGGCCTCTCTGCCAATGACCGGAACGATCGCTGGGGCCGGATGGGGCTGGTAGGCATAGGCCGAACGTCCGATCCGGCCCACTTAGCCGAGGGTGCCGCCCATGGCCGTCGAACTACAAGTTGTTTCCGACTTTTACGACTTCCTGTTCTATCTCACCCAGCGCATCGAGAAATATCCGCGCCATCACCGCTATAGTCTAGGTCTGGCGATGGAGCAGCGACTACAGACAATCCTGGCTTTGTTCATTCGGGCAAAGTATAGCGGCAAACCCGACGTGAAGGCCGGGTTGCTTGGCGAGATCAATATCGAACTGGAAGTCTTGCGATTTCAACTTCGTCTCAGCCATGACCTCAAGGCGCTTGCGACATCGAGTCACGGCCACGCTATGGAGCGGCTGCAAAAGATCGGCGTCCAGGTCGGGGGCTGGCTGCGGTCGAAGACCCAACGGAGTGACCCATGAAACGCCACGGCGGCTTGTGGGACGATCTCGTCCGCTGGGACAACCTCATTTTGGCGGCACGGAAAGCTCGGCGCGGCAAGCGGCAAAATCCCACCGTCCAGCGTTTTGAATTCAAACGCGAATACGAATTGCTGCGCCTGCGCTCCGAACTGATTGATGGTAGCTATCGGCCCGGCGCTTTCCACACGCACTGGATCACGCGCCCCAAAAACCGGCTCATCTCCGCCGCGCCCTATCGTGATCGTGTCGTGCATCATGCGCTCATGATTCTGCTGGAGCCGATCCTGGAGAGGCATTTTCATCACGACAGTTATGCCTGTCGAAAGGCTAAAGGTACTCACGCAGCCGCGCAACGGCTGCAATTTTTCATGCGCCGTAGTCATTACGCGGTCCATTGCGACATCATCAAGTATTTTCCCGGAATCGATCACGAAATCCTCAAAGGAGTCTATCGCCGTCTAATCAAGGATCGGCACGTTTTGACGCTGCTTGACCTCATCGTGGACGGCTCCAATCAGCAGGAAGCCGTGCCGGCGTGGTTTCCGGGCGACGATCTCTGGTCGCCGTTGGAAAGGCGGCGCGGATTACCGATCGGCAATCTGACGAGCCAATGGCTGGCCAATTGGTTCCTAAATGATCTGGATCACCTAATGTGCGGTCTGCCGGGTGTCACCGGATTTGTTCGCTATTGCGATGATTTCGTCATCCTGGGGCAGACGCGGGCAAATGTGCGCGAGGGGCTCGAACAAGCCTCCGCGTTTTTGGCAACGCGTCGGTTGCGCTTACACACGGAGCGGCTGGTTTTAACCCCGGTTAAGGCCGGTTTGACGTTCGTGGGTTACCGAATTTTCCCAACGAAGCGATTGTTGCCAATGGAGAATGTGCGCAAATTATGCCGCCGGGTCCGTTGGATGAGGAAGGCCTGGAAGAGACGACAAATCGACCGCGATGAGATTGCGAAGCGACTCGTAAGTTGGTTTGGCCACGCACGCCCGGCGCAGAGCGAGCGATTGATCGCAAAGTTGAGTTTTCTTTGGCGAATGTAGCGGAATTCGCCAGAATTCCGCGCCCCTCCAGAGGCCGCCGCATTCTGGCGAATGCGGCTACCAAGACCGCTAATGCGGCTACGAATCAATGCGTCTCTTCGTAGCGGAATTCGCCAGAATTCCGCGCCCCTCCAGAGGCCGCCGCATTCTGGCGAATGCGGCTACGAAATGCGGAATGCGACTACGGCCCCCAGCGGTAGCAACGTGATATTTATACCAGCCATATCCCAAATTTCCTTTTTCGATCTCGCTTCGCTCGATACAAAGGGTAAGAGTACAAAAGAACATAGTGTAATTTAGTCCAGGCAGAGAACGACCCGACAGCCGCAGTCATCACTACGGCCGGCCGGCTCGCCCCAGCAGCGAAAGGCGGAGCGGCAGCCCCGCGGATTAACGCCCCAGGAACCACCGCGCAGCACGCGAGCGTCACCGTTTTCAGCACCTTGAGGATCTTCAATATCTTCTTTAGAATACTCACCATACCAGTCTTGGCACCATTCCCAAACCGAGCCATGCATGTCAAAAAGCCCGAACTTATTAGCTGGGAAGCTGCCGACGCCTGTCGTCTTTTGACGCCAGGTACCCTTGCTGCCTTTGCCGTAGACGTGGTTGCAATCATAATTTGCTTGAGTCGGGCTAATCGTGTCGCCGAAGTAAAAAGGAGTGGTCGTGCCGGCTCGGCAGGCGTATTCCCATTCCGCCTCGGTGGGCAAGCGATAACGGCCGACGCCGTCTTTTTTGGTGAGCCAGTCACATAAGGCGACACTATCGTTCCAGGTGATCGCAACGACGGGATGATCGTCGGTTTGTTCGAAGCCGGGATTGCGCCAATTTTTGGAGGGATCGGTTTTCCACTCTTTACCATTCCAGCCAAAGGCGCCACCATTGAGTTCCGCTTCGGTCTTATAATTCGCTTCCTTGGCAAAGCGAGCGAAGATACCACGCGTGATCGGCGTCGTCGCCAGCCAAAATCCTTTGGTCAACGTCACACGATGTTGCGTCTCATTTGGCTGATGAGCCTCTTCATTGTCCGGGCTGCCCATCAGGAACGGTTGTGACGTTGGCGGGCACCATGCGAACTTCATACCGAGGGCATTGGTGATGATTTCGCCTGCACGCAGCTCCTCGATCTTCTTTAACGAATCTTGAAGAGCCGTGCGATGGGGATGGAGTTCGATCAAAGATGTGAGCAATGGCCGCAAAACGGCGGGGCGGACTTGCCCCTTGAGGCGGCGAATCGTCTCCTCCAGGCGAATGACTTTGTCGCGCCGGTCTATGATGGACGAATACAACTCGTGATCGCGTGCGGTTTCGGGGATCTTGTCCAGCACTTTCGCGGCGGTGACGTCGTCGTAACGCTCGAAGTGAGCGCGGGCTTCGGCGTTGGCTCGGGCGCCCTCGTCAAGAGAGCCACTCAGCATGTAGGCAAGGTCGTCGATCGGTTCGGCGGGGATGGCGACGGGAATCGGCGTGGGCGCTGGTCCGCTTCGTTCACGCTTCAAGCTCAGTAGCATCGTGTTGAGTAGCTCCAACACGGGTTGGAACGATTGATGGCGGTCGGCTGGTTGCTCCTCGATGCAGGTTTCCAGCATCGTGGCGAACGCTTCGGGCAGCATCTTCCAGTGGCGTGATAACGGCTTCGTCGTCTTGAAAAGGGCATAACAGACGGTCTTGCCGAAGGCGAAGATGTCGGAGTATTCCTTGATCGGCATACCGGGCATTTTGCCCATCTGCTCCGGCGGCGCGAACTCCGCAGTGCCGGCTGCGCCTTCGCCGAGCAGGGTTAGCTCTTGTTTGGGAACGGCGGTGCTGGCGTTGATGATGCGCGTGCGGATGGCGAGGCCGAAATCGATAATCTTCACCTGCCATTCGCCATCAACGAAGTGAATCAGGATGTTGTCTGGCTTCAGGTCGCGGTGGTAGATGAGCTTTTCATGCGCGGCCTTCATGCCAAGAGCGATCTGGTGGGCGATAGGGACGAGATCCTCCATTTTCATGAACGTGGTCGTGCTGACGGCATAAGGTCCGAGGTCGTCGAGGTAACTTTGCAGGCTTTTGCCCTGAAAATAATCCATGACGATGTAGGGGCGCTTCATGTCCTCATCGACGTAATCGCAATTATGGACGCCAATGATCGAAGGATGGGAGCGGCTCAACTCGCGTAGGATGTGCGCCTCGGCGAAGACCGTGTCGAGATCGTATTCAAGTTCGCGGGCGTGAAACGGCTTGACGACGACATCGGTTTTCATCCGTTCATCGTAGCAGAGAAAGGCCGAGCCGAAGCCGCCCGCGCCGAAGATCCGCTTCGTCTGATAGTGCTTCGGGAAGAGGGCGTAGTCGGCGCGGTCGAGGCGGGCAGCCTCGGTGATAGCTGTGAGGGCCTCGTCCCAATTGCGCTTTTCCAGAGAAGTGAGATATTCTTTGTAGCGATTGGCGGCGCTGACCTTGGGGTCAACCGCGTGGGCCGCCGCTTCGGAGTAGGTCTCGCGGGCATCTTTGTAGAGACCGGCGGTGCGCAGAATGTCGCCCAAGATGCTCAGGTCATCCGAGTCGCGGTTTTCCGGCGGCAGCTTGCGAATCTCGGTCAGAAACCAACGGGCGCGGGCCTGTTCCTTTTCGCTGTTGATCGAGATATGAAACTGTGGCCGAGCGGGCCCGGAGTCTACTTTGTTAAGCCGGGCCATCTCGGCGATCTGCTTGGAAAGCTCCTTTTGTGATTCCTTGATTTCGCCGAGGTCGCTCTTGATCTCATGCAAAAGAGTCACAACTTCATCCAAACGGATCTCGAAACGGTCGCCGAGGGTATCCAGCTTTCCTTCGACGATGCTAAATGCCGCCTCCTGATTCCTGGTCAGCTGCCGCAGGCTATCGAACGTCAACCCCCTGCGCCAGCTCGCCATTAGTCTCGACCTCGCGGCGGAAGAAGTAGAGGAAAGCCGCAGCCAAAAGCGGCGGCCCGCTAGGCGGAAGTTCTTTGAGCAAAGCGCTCAGGTTCTTATAGCGCGGCGCCAGAGCGTCGGCGATCTGCTCGACCGCCTTATAAGCGCCTTCAACGAGACTATTGAGATCGGTATAGCGTCTGAATTCCGCATGAGAACGCGCCACGGTCGTCAGGTCAATAGTCTCGGCGGAGAGCGGCTTGTCCTTTTCTTTGAGCGCCTGCTTGAGCTCGGTGAGGCACCAGTCGCGGAACGTCTTCGTCGTCTTCAACGGAATCGGGCTGTTGGCCAGCAACAGCCTGTACCTCGGTCCGCAACCCCTTGTCGTCAGCATTGGTGAAGAAGAGCTTGATGGCACTGAGCCAATCGTCGCCCGCCAGAGCGACCGCCAGGGCTTGCCAGGCGCGATCGTTGGCCCGAGCGAGCGCGTCGGAGAGTGTTTTGCTATGATCGGTGAAATGCTGCTGGAGGAGGCTCACCCCCTTCTCCGCGCTCTCGCCGATGATCTGATGCAGGCCGAAGGTAATCAGATGCTTCATGATGCTCATGCGATCGACTCCGCTGGTGCGCACGACCGGGCTTGAGAGGATATTCGTTGCTGACGACAGGATATTTAAGGCGCATGGCAAATTCACCGTATAGAACCCCAGCCTTGTTGGGGGTGAATCTCAGCTGATAGGCGATAATCCGGGTGATTTTCCCCCGGCAAGCCGGGGGCTATATAATTGTCAGGACGAGACAAGCTTTTCCGAGATCCCCATCATGGCACGTGAAGCGGTCGTTCAACCGACGCCGGAGGAGCCGGAGAATGATCACGAGCGCGATGCCGCGCTTCGGCCACGGTGGTTGCGCGAAGTGATTGGGCAAAAATCCGTCGTTCAGCGCCTGAACATCGTGCTGAACGCTTGCCGTAAACTCAAAGAGCCGATGTCACACATCCTCTTCGATGGCCCACCCGGGCTTGGTAAGACGACGTTCGCCACTGTTTTGCCGAACGAGTTGGGCACCAGCTTGCAGATGACGAGTGGGCCGGCTCTCTCGAAACAGGCGGATTTGTTGCCCTTCCTGACGAACCTGGAAGAAGGCTCGATCCTGTTCATTGATGAAATCCATCGGATGCCGCGTGTCGTCGAGGAGTTTATCTATCCGGCAATGGAGGATTTTCGCATCGACATCGTGCTCGGCGAAGGTGTCAACGCCCGCACGATCTCGATGCGGCTCAAGCGATTCACGTTGATCGGTGCCACGACTCGTAGCGGTATGTTGTCTAGCCCGATGCGTGATCGGTTCAAGATGCATGAGCATCTCGATTATTATTCGGTTGAGGAGTTGGCGCAAATTATTCGGATCAATTCAAAGAAGTTGCAGACTCCCATTACGGACGACGCCGCTTTGGAATTGGCCCGCCGTAGCCGTGGCACGCCGCGCATCGCCAACGCTCGCTTATGGTGGCGCGGAATTTCGCCACCAGCGAGTCGGACGGGCGCATCACCCTCGACGTGACGCGGGCCGCATTGGAGATGGCGGAGGTTGATAGCGTGGGACTCGACAAGCAAGATCGCCGTTATCTCGATACGCTCGTTTCTGTTTTCGCCGGCGGCCCGACCGGCGTCGAGGCTCTGGCGGCCACGATGAATCTGCCGGCAGACACGCTGAGCGACGAGGTCGAACCCTACTTACTGCGGGAGCAATTCATCGTGCGTACCTCGCGCGGCGGCTGGCGACCGTCAAGGCGTATGAGTTGCTTGGGAAGCAGCGGCCACGACCGGAAGGTGAGGGGGCGAAGACGTTATTTGATTGAGAAACCAATCGATGTTTAGCCGCGAGCCGGTAGGCGAGCGCTGTGGGATAGCGCTATATGAAAAAAGCGCTATCCCACAGCGCTCGCCTATCGGCTCGCGGCTAAACGTAACAAGCTGGTATTACCGGCTCTTCTGAGTGCGCCATGCCCCCGTGGGAATGTCGACGGCTTCCGAGAGCGCCAGCTGCGCCGCATGGACGCCGGCGCCGGGCTCTAGCGGGAAGCCCATCTCCATCAACGTAAGTTCCAGGCCTGAAAGAGCGGACAGCACGTCGAACTGATCGACGTAGCCCATGTGGGAAAGCCGGACGATCTTGCCCTTGAGGCTGTCTTGTCCACCCGCCAGCTTTAGGCCGTATTTCTTTTCGAGATTGGTCAATAGGGCGGACCCATCGATGCCTTCGGGCACTTTGAAAACAGTGAGACCTTCCACCGGCGTGTCGGTAAATAGTTCGAGGCCGATTGCTTTAATGCCCGCGCGAGCGGCCGCCGCCATGCGCGCATGGCGGGCCCAGGTGTTCTCGATCCCTTCGGCCCGCAGCTTTTTTAGGCTGACGCGCAGAGCGCGCAGCAGACCGTTGGCCGGGGTAAACGGCGTGTCGCCTTGCTTGATGTTGTCGCGATACTTCTTCAAATCAAAGTAAAATGCTCGCAGGGACGTGTTCGCATCAATCTTGGCCCATGCCTTATCGCTAACGGAGACGAAAGCCAAACCGGGCGGCAGCATCAGCGCCTTTTGCGACCCGGTAACATTGACATCGACATGCCAATCGTCCGTCCGGCATTCGGTCACACCTAGGCCGCTGATCGAATCGAGCAGCAACACGGCTGGTGTCTGCGCGACGACTTTGCCGATGCCTCGAATGTCGTTTTTGACGCCGGTCGCCGTCTCGCTGAGTGTCGACGTCACCGCGACCGTGTTCGGATGTTGTTTGAGAGCATTCGCCACCGCTTGCGGATCGACGGCATCGCCATAAGGTACAGAGACGATCACGGCCTCGAGCCCAAAGGCCTTGCAGATGTTAGCCCAGCGCTCGCCCCAACGGCCTGCGATGGCGCAGATCACCTTGCCGCCGGCCGGCACGCAGTTAACCAGGGCCGCTTCCATGCCGCCGGTCCCTGATGCGGTCAACGGCAGGATTAGATTCTTGGTGCAAAAGACGTATTGAAGATCTTCGGAGATCTCGGCGAGAAGCTGGCGAGCTTGGGCCGTTCGATGATAGACGACAGGCTTGGCCAACTCGAGGAGCGTTTCTTCGGGGACGGGCGTCGGCCCCGGCGTGAACAAGCGCTGTTTCATGAACGTGATTCCTGATACGGAGTAAGGCGACCCTCGATAATGTTAGGAATTCGTGCCGCTTCATGCCAGAAGCGGCACGGTTCCATAGACTCGGTTCGGTGGATCTGACAATCGAACTGCGTTGCGGGTTCGAGCCAAGCGCCGAGTGCGGGACTGAAACTATGAAACTGCCAATCATAACGCTGATTTGCGCATTCTTGCTTGCGGCAAAAACCGTGCTTGCGGACGACATTGACGACTACACCAAGGCGTTGCGCCTCGATCCGAAACGTGCCGAGCTTTATCAACTTCGTGGCATGGCGAACTTCAAAGTCGGCAAGGTGAAAGAGTCGGCCGAGGATTTCGACAGATATGTAGAGCTGAAGCCAGACGAAAAGCCCGGACATTGGATGCGTGGCATTTCGCTCTACTACGCCGGCCGTTACGATGAAGGCCGCAAACAATTCGACGCCTATCAGAAGACAGACAGCAACGACGTCGAGAACGCCGTCTGGCATTTTCTCTGCGCCGCTCGGCTCGACGGCATCGACAAAGCCCGCGCCGCCCTGTTGAAGATCGGCAAAGATCGCCGCGTGCCGATGAGCCAGGTCTACGAGCTATATAAGGGCAACCTCAAACCCGACGACGTAATTGCTGCAGCCGAAGACGGCACCGTTACCGACGCCGAGCGCAAATCGCGGCGATTTTATGCTCATCTATATCTGGGCATCTACTTTGACGTTCTCGGCGAGAAGAAGAAGGCCGAGGAGCATCTCGTCCTAGCGGCGGAGAAGTATTCGATTAACCATTACATGGCCGACGTAGGACGGGTCCATTTGCAACTATTGCGAGCGGAAAAGAAGGCGAAGTGAGAGATTGTCCCATGCGGTTGTGCTCTTTTTTTCTCGAAGCCCTGACGGCCGGCGCCGGGGGGGGTACCACACGCGAATGTTGGCGCGACGGTCCAGGCCGCAGCGCAAAATCAACGCGGTCAAGTGGTTGTGTTAGCCGACCGTCGCGCCAAGCCTATGTGGTTTTTTGGCGCGACGGTCGGCAAGCAATTTTCCGCGCGGAACATTAGGGGGATTACTGGCAGAAGCGTAATCAAAAAGTGTCCGCCTCGAAACAAGCTGGTGAGACAGAACCCCTTTCGGTTCCGCGTTACTGTCCAGAACTGATTAAATCTTGAGTAGTTACGTACTCGATGCCAAGTTCCAAGCCATCGGCTCGGGTCTTGGCCGCAATTAATCCAGCCGCGGGCACGTCGATGGCGGCACTCGCGTCCTCGGCGATTAGAACACGAAAGCCCGCGTTGCGCAGTATCTCGCGCCGCGAAGTAACAACAGATATTCGTCGCAATTCCGCAAACAATCACGGCATCGATCGAACTCAATCGCATCACGGATACGAACCCTGGATGCTGAGCAGTTACGGCGTAGGCTTCAAAATCGCGATTGTAGCCCTTGCGCCAGATCGTCTGGAATCGTTCTGTTCTTAAGCCGGGCAAAAACTCCGCGCCGACTGTTCCCATAACGCAGTGCGGCGGATAGAGGTTGTCGCGCCGGCCCAAAAAGCTGCAATGATCGGACGGATGCCAATCCTGGCTGGCGTCAATTCGCGCCCAATCCATCTCTAATAATCGGTTGACTAACGGCACGATCTCCACCCCGCCCGGCACGGGCAGCTCCGCGGGGCAAAGCGACGTGAAGCCTTGCTGAGCGTCGACCACCAGTAATGCTGCCCGGCTCAGGATAATGGGCGTCATATCATACTTCCGTGGTTTTGTTGCCACTTTGCTTGCGCAGCTTTTCTAGCTCCCGACGTAAGTGATCGACTTTCCTCTCGGCTTTTTCACGGGCCTGATCACTTTGAAGTCTAGCTTCCTCTGCATCTTCTCGTGCTTTGGCTTCGCGTCGGAGCTTGGCTTTAGCTTGCTTCAAAGACTTTGTTGTTTCGGCGATGGTCGCGTTCGCCTCGCTGAGCAAGCGTAACCATACTCCCGATTTTGGATCATAAACCCTCAAAAGATCGTCGCTTCGCTCCAAATGTAAGCCCAGGACTTCGCTAGGAAGTCGGCCATCGATCATTTCCATTGGTTCGTAAGAACCATCAACCAATCGATACCCTTGGAGCGGTGGAAACAGATATTCCTCGAACGGATCGTAAAGGACATATTCGCGCACTTGCAAAATATCCTGATATATATCGCGCTTTTTGACCAGATCTTCACGCTCCGTACTCGCGGAAGTTACCTCCAACACAAAGTCCGGGCCCTTTCCTTCCTCCCACACGAGGTAGGTTCGCCGCTCCGGTTCTCTTTCCTTGGGAATTCCGCGCACCACAAAAACATCAGGCGACAGATGTTTCAGGCGATTGCCTTCTTCGTAGTGCAGAAACATATTCCCCGCGACAAAGATATTTGGGTCTTTGGCGAACCACTCCATGAGAACCTCGGCCACCAACGTTATATTCCGAAAGTGCCTTGGAGTTTCGCCCACGGGAGTTCCATCCGACTCGATGTAAAATGGCTCGGGTATTGACGACTTCAGCTTTTGGATCATAAATCGCCCTTTCCGGTTTGGCACTGTTTCAAAGAGTGAATGAAGGATCGTTCGATAGCCTAATCCGACGACCCCTTCTTGCGCAGCTTGGCCAACTCACGGCGCAGACGTTCGACTTCTGCTTCACTCCGCCGTTTGGCCGCTTCCGCTTCTTCACGGGCTTTTGCCTCACGCCGGCTCTGAGCCAAGGCTTTTTTTAGTGCCTTATCGTTTCGCAGACGTTCCGCTTCGCTCGCTTCTAACTCCGTCTGGACTTCTTCTGGCGTCCGCAACCAAACTTTTGTTACCGGATCAAAAAGCCGAACCTCTTCGTCCGTCGCCTCCAATTGAAGACCTAATATCTGACTTGGCAAACGACCCTCGATTGGTTCAATACGCTCATAAATCTCGTTTTCGAGTCGATAACCCTGGAGCGGCGGTGTCAAATGCTCCTCGAATGGGTCAAAGAGAAAATACTCCTTTACCTTCATGATATTCTGGTAGATGGCTCGTTTATGAACCAAATCATCCCGGGCAGTCGATTTGGATGTTAGCTCCAGGACGAAATCGGGTGCTTTGTTATCTTCCCATACACGATAGCTACGCCGGCGCGGGTTCGTTATTTTTGGAACGCCGCGCACCACGAAGATATCGGGGGAGAGATGTTTGTTACGGTTGCCGCGCTCGTAATGAACAAACATATTGCCGCCGATGTACGCCATTGGATCGTTGCGGAACCAATAGTTCAACGCAACGATCGTATTGACCATATTCTGGATATGTAAGGGCGTTTCTCCCATCGGCGTTCCGTCCGACTCGATATAGAAAGGTTCGGCATGTGGATGCAGTTTCTTGGCGATCATCGGCATCGACCCCCGCTTTGACATCGACGAGAAATAGAATCCGAACGCGATTGATTACGGTCAATAAGCTCGCGCGAAGACGACGCGGCCCTCGGACGGCTGCCCGGTCACCATGCATTTTCCGGGCGTCTTGTCGCGGTCGAACGGAATGCAACGAATCGTGGCTTTGGTCTCCGCCGATATGCGCTCTTCGGTTTCGCGGGTGCCGTCCCAATGGGCCAGCAGGAAGCCGCCCTCTTCAATCTTTTGTTTGAATTCGTCGTATGAGTTTATTTCCTTTGTTCCCGCGTCGCGATACTTCTTCGCCTTTTCGTAGAGCGAAGTCTGCATCTCGCGGAGAATCACGCCGATCCTTTCGGCGGCGCCAGTCAGCGGCACGCCCATTTCTTTGGCTTCCTTGCCCGGGATGTCACGGCGAGCGAGGACACAGGTTCCCTTGGCCAAGTCCTTAGGCCCCAGTTCGACCCGCACCGGAATGCCCTTGAGCTCCCACTCGTTGAACTTGTAACCCGGTTGATATTGCTCGCGATCATCGACTTTTGCTGAGACCGGATCGTAATCCAACCATTCGCGCATAGGCAAATCGCGGATCGATGCCGCCAGCTTGTGGGCTGCTTCGAGCACGGCCGTTTTCTCAGCGTCCGTCTTGTAAATCGGCACGATCACCGCGTGAATCGGTGCGAGCCGTGGCGGAAGCACCAGGCCTTGATCGTCGCTGTGAGTCATAATCAGGCCGCCGACGAGCCGGGTCGACACCCCCCAACTCGTCGCCCAGGCGTGTTCGAGCTTGCCTTCTTTATTCTGGAACTTGACGTCAAATGCCTTGGCGAAGTTCTGCCCCAGAAAATGGCTCGTTCCAGCCTGGAGCGCTTTGCCATCCTGCATCATTGCCTCGATGCAGAGCGTGTAGATGGCGCCCGGGAACTTTTGCCCATCACTCTTGGGGCCGACCAACACCGGCATGGCCATCCATTCTTCGGCGAATTTCTGGTAAATGCGTACCATGCGCAGCGTCTCTTCCTCGGCTTCCTTCGAAGTGGCGTGCGCGGTATGCCCTTCCTGCCAGAGAAACTCGGACGTGCGCAAGAATAGCCGTGTGCCGCATTTCCCAACGCACGACATTGGCCCACTGATTGATGAGCAACGGCAAATCGCGCCAGCTTTGAATCCAATTCTTGTACGTGTTCCAGATGATCGTTTCCGACGTTGGCCTAATGATTAGTGGTTCTTCCAGCTTGGCCTCGGGATCGACCTCGATCCCTTTGCCTGGAATCGCCTTGAGCCGATAGTGCGTCACCACCGCGCATTCCTTGGCAAATCCTTCGGCCATCTCTTCTTCACGAGCGAGGAACGATTTCGGAATAAAGAGAGGGAAATAGGCATTAACGTGACCGGAATCTTTGAACATGCGATCGAGAGCCCGCTGCATTTTCTCCCAGATGGCATAGCCATGCGGCTTGATGACCATGCAGCCGCGCACGTCGGAATTCTCCGCCAAACCGGCGCGATTGACGATGTCGAGATACCATTGAGGATAATCTTGAGCGCGAGAGGTAATCCGTTCAGCTGCCATGGTCGCTCCTGTGCGGGGAATACGAAGAATGACAGAATTATACCCAAGACCTTTGCCGCCGCCATGCGGTGTTGTTGGGTGACCTGATTCGGATTGTCCCGTTTCCTTTGGCCATCGACACGCCCCGTGGATATAGTCCACCTCATCGAGTGAATCCGCCTTATGACCCTCAGTTATCGTTACAAGGAGCGAATGATGTCGATGTTTATCGGTGAAGCCTTAGTGGGCGACGGCAACGAGATTGCCCATATTGATCTTTTGATCGGCTCGAAGACGGGCCCAGTCGGCATGGCGTTCGCGAACGCTCTGGCGAATCAATCGTCCGGTCATTCCAATCTGCTCGCGGTCCTCGCTCCCAACCTCGTTTGCAAGCCGGCTACCGTACTTGTGACGAAGGTGACGATCAAAGGGGCGAAGCAGGCTGTGCAGATGTTTGGCCCGGCCCAAGCCGCAGTCGCGAAGGCTGTGACTGACTGCGTTGCCGCTGGCACCATTCCGTCGAACATGGCCGAAGACTTAGTCATTGTCTGCGGTGTGTTCATCCATTGGGACGCCAAGGATGACACAAAAATTTATCAGTACAACTACGAAGCCACCAAGCTTTCGATCGAGCGAGCGATGAAAAATCAGCCGCCAATCAGCGAGATCCTCAGCAAGAAGGACACGGCGAAGCATCCGTTTTCGCCGAAGTAAGGAATTTTTAAGTATGGCGCCAGTGTTGGTTGACCGAGCCTGAAGCGTAAGCGAAGGGCATTTTGTATTTCACAATACAAAATTCACTTCGCTTACGCTTCAGGCTCGGTTAGTCGACGATCGAGGACACTCTCGTGGAAAAGCGCAAGATCCTCATTCAGCTCGATAGCGACATTCACCCGAGTGTCTTCGACCGCGTCGTCGCGATTGATGCCGGAGCCGAAGAGGTTTTTAGCTACGGCGGCGTTCGACCGGAGGACGTTCAGGGGCTGGTTCATGGTGCGATCTTCACGCGCGGGCCGAAGGACCTCGCCCGTACCGCTTTTTTCATCGGGGGCAGCGATGTGGCCATCGGCGAGCAACTCATGGCTGAAGCGGTCAAGGCTATGTTGCCGCAGTTCGGGCTTCGTGTCTCTGTCCTCCTTGATGCCAATGGCGCCAACACGACGGCCAGCGCAGCCGTACGTGCCGCATCGCGTCATCTCGACCTCTCGCGGGTTAAGGCTCTCGTCCTGGGCGGTACCGGACCAGTCGGTCAACGCGTCGCTCTTCTCTTAGCCACACAGGGAACGGAAGTCCGCCTGGCGTCCCGTCAACGCGAGCGCGCGGAGAATGCCGCGAAAGCTATTCGGGAGCGCGTTCCGACAGCTCGAATCGAAGGCGTGGCAACTGGCACGTCCGAAGAATTGCAAGCGGCACTTTTCGGCCGCGAGCTGATCTTCGCCGCCGGAGCTGCCGGCGCGGTCCTTCTCCCGAAAACCGCGCGCTCGGCATGCCCTGGGCTGCGCGTTGTGATTGATTTGAACGCAGTTCCACCGCTCGGCGTCGAGGGCGTCGAGCCAATGGACGCCGGTAGCGAACGCGATGGCGTCATCTGCTATGGAGCGCTCGGTATCGGATCGACAAAAATGAAGTTACAGAAAGCCGCTGTCAGTCGTCTCTTTGAGAGGAATGATCAAGTGCTTGACGCCGAACAAGTGTTTGAGCTGGCGCGGCAGCTCTGACATGCGCCTGTTCACTCCATAATCAGGTTCTAAAACCGGAGTGTCAGCCATGCGGAGCCGTTTTTGCGTTCTCTTGATTCTCGGGATTGCATTGTTCACGGCCGTCGGCGTAGCATTGCCGGCCTTTTTTGGTACACCGAATACCGATCCCCCAGGCCGCGCAACGAATCCGGCACTCAAACACGTTACGCTCTACGACGCGGATCCCGCACACCTTTGGAATCACATCCACAGCGCCTTGTTCGTTCGCATCGCAAGAGACGGAACGCGTTTCGGCGAGGACGAACTCGAGCCGCTCCTCTGGTCAAAGACCAAGTTCCTGATCACAGGCGAGCATCACGAATACGTTCTGACTTTGCTCGATGAATTCCTCGCCAAGGAAGGGCATAAACTCATCAAGGATCCACTAAAGCGTGTCCTATTCCAACACGACTTGTGGGCAATTTTCGACTGGTTGGCCAATCCAAATGCCACCTATCAATTCCGGGAAGACGAGGTCACTCCGGAAGCTCGCGCGCTACAAATTCGCCTGGCAAAGATCATCCGACGATTGGGACTTCCTTCAGATCAGATTGGAAAATTGCCCGACAACTACAAAGCTGCGCTCGACGCCAAGACCTTCCCTCCAACCCACACGCCGGACAAGCCGGAGGCTGCTTTTCTGCCCCCGGACCTCTTTGATCCGGAAGGACCTTGGGTAGTCTTGGGCATGCATATGGCGTCGGCGGCTCCGGTCCATATTCGCGTAACCCACGGCCGATCGGCGTTTCTAGTCCTCCTCAAGTTGCCGGAGGGCCGTAAGGCAACTTCGGAGTATCTCGAGAAACTCGCGGCGTTTCCAGGCGCGGCACTGGCACGATCGGCTGTCCAAGTTGCTCGTCTCAGTCCAGACATTCCACAGTTTCCAGTCGGCACGCAAGTAGCTTTAGTGCGGGAAATGCTGACAATCGACGCGAAAGGCAAGGTCCAGCCGACGCGCCTCGTTGAGTCGATCCAATTTCGGGTCTACCGCGAGATTCCGAAAGCCGAATCAGCGCACCCAGAGCGACTCGAAAGGCTCAAGGGTAAACAAGACTTCTATGAATTTCGGCTTACGCGTAAGGCCTTGTTTTCCGAAAGGAACGGCGGCCTCCATGCAGTCGCCCCTAAAGAAAAAGAAATCGGTCTGCTTTTGCCTGGGCCTGGGCCAGACGATCAGTTCGAGGACGGACCGCCTACCCAACCCGGAACGTCGCCAATCATGGAGGCGTGCGTCGACTGCCACAGTCAACCCGGTATTCATTCCGTTGAAGCCTATCGCCGAGGTTTTATTCAGTTGCCAAAGCCGGCGCGCCTGGCGGCGTACGACCGTGACCAACAAGAACAAGCCGCCATGCTCAAGAAGTGGGAGGACTATAGTTGGGGCCTCCTGCAGGGATTAATGGAAATGGATAAATAATCGCCACCTTACTTATCTAGGATCTTCTTAATATCTGAATCGCCGTCATAAAGCTCTCGCAATGATTTCATGACAGCGTTGGCCCGTTCCCCATGCCCGTCCGCTCGCAGAACCCGGACCTGCTTGAGAACTTCCGTCACCGTTTGGGATGGCTCCGGTATGACAGCTGCCGCCGACGTGTCGAGGTGTTCACGCATTTTTTGAACCCACGGCCGCTCGCTCGGCAGCTGTTCAAATACTTCGCTAGCGGCTTCCCAAATTCGGCGCGCTCCCTCTTTGTCCCCGAGTTGCAGGCGACGAAGGCCCAAGAAATAGAACCATTGCGCCTCTGTCATTGGCCTGGCGCCGAGCACGGCACGTTTGGCGATCCTGTCGGCTAAATAGCCTTCGTATTTCTGCTGCAAAGTACGCACCTCCTCGGCCCTAAAATCAGGATTCTTTGTCTGCAGCGGTTCCAAATAATCCGCCCAGGCCCGATCCCAATCGTCGGTGTTATCCGAGGCCATTAAGGCCGCGCCGCGTTGAAAGCGCGTTTCCGCGTCCAACGGCCATAGGCTCCAAATGAGCAGGCTCGATGTTAGCAGAAACAAGGGTAGAACTAACCAAATGTTGTTAAAGAGGCGCTGCAGGCGCCCGCCGCGCTTCACATCTTCGAGTTCCGCGGCGCACGAGGTGGCTTGCCAACGTAGCCGGCCCAGGGCCCGGATCGCCTCGCAATCCCTCGATCTGTAAAATGGTTTTGCTGTCGTCGTTTCGGAGCACGCGTTCGAGTTGTTTGGCCAACATCGAACCGTCGACGGGTCTTTTCGCCGGATCTTTTTCGAGGAGCTGACAAATGATCGCATCAAGACCGGGCGGAAGGTCAGGAAGCAGCCGTGTGAGGCGCTCGAACTGACCGTAGCGATGTTTGTGCAACAGATCGAGCATATCGCCGACAAACGGCGTCTTGCCCGCGAGGAGAGTGTAGAGCACCACTCCGAGTGAATAAAGATCGCTGCGCCGCGTCGCCGGCTTGCCGGCGGCTTGCTCGGGCGAAATATACTCTGCCGTCCCGAGGATACCGCCGGGCGCGGTTAAATGCCGGCTCGCGAATAAGGTCGAGATGCCGAAATCAGACAGCTTGACCTTACAAGGCCCTCCGTCTTCCAACGGCGCCGAGCGTAGCAGATTCGACGGCTTGATATCGCGATGAACCACACCCCGATCGTGAGCGTGTTTAAGAGCAAGCGCGACTTGCTTCCCGAGTTCGACCACCTCGGGCCACAGCAGCCGGCCTTGATTCTCAATGATTTGCTGATAGCTTGGCCCATCGACATATTCCATCGCGTAATAATCGACGCCGTCTTCCTCTCCGGTCCCAAAAAAACGTACGATGTTTGGGTGATCCAATTTTTGGAGGATCGCGATCTCACGCTGAAAGCGCAGCCTCAACCCTTCTTCGCGCACAACTCAGGAGCCAATATCTTGATTGCGACTTCGATCGGCTGTTCGGGCATCGGTGGTTCGGCCCGCGCGTGCCAGACACTGCCCATGCCTCCCTGGCCGAGTTCCTTGTCGATGACCCAGATACCGAGGCGTTTGCCGATCATGTCGTTTTCTCCGCACTTGGCCCCCGCTTACAAGGGGGGCTCAACCGCATACGCTTCAACCTAAGGAGCGGATTGAACATTTACAGGTTTTGCTCACCAGCCCCAAGCGCAAGCGCGGGGTCGAGTCTGCGAACCCGTCGCTTGCTCTCCGGGCTGGTGAGTCAACTCGCTAACGCTGTACGTTAATTCGCGCATACCACTAACATAGCTCTTGGCGCAATCGGAGTCGTCATATGGTCACCGCACTTTTGCTCATTGCCCACGGCAGCCGAAACGCGGATGCCAACGCGGACCTCGATCATGTGGCGGAGGTTCTGCGCCAGCGAGGTTATCCGTTGGCCGTTGCCTCGTTCCTGGAACTGGCTGAGCCGGGGATCGAGGCTGGCGGCGCTCGCTGCGTCGAGATGGGGGCGATGCGCGTCATCATGGTGCCGTATTTTCTCTCCGCCGGCGTTCATGTCCGCCGCGATCTTCAAGAGGCGCGACGTGCCCTGTCCGAGCGCTTCACGCAGGTCGACTTCCGCCTGGCGGAGCCGTTGGGGCGACATCCGCTCCTTATTGATGTTGTGGTCGACCGGATTCAAGCTTCGCAGATTAAAACCTAACACGAGAGATCACGCCGTTGATCGATAACGGGATAAAAACGATGGACAAAAGAGTAATTCGCCGAGCATTGTTGAGTGTCAGCGACAAGACA
This sequence comes from uncultured Planctomycetaceae bacterium, assembly GCA_963790585.1. Lineage (GTDB taxonomy): Bacteria > Planctomycetota > Planctomycetia > Gemmatales > Gemmataceae > CAWBOY01. The sequence continues at coordinate 253,383 of CAWBOY010000006.1, read as the reverse complement.
GGGCTTGTAGAGTTCGCCCGCGGACTGTCTGAATTCGGCGTCGAACTAATTTCGACCGGCGGCACACGGCAGGCCCTTGCTGGAGCGGGGTTAGCCGTCCGGGACATATCCGATATTACCGGTTTCCCAGAGATGCTTGATGGGCGCGTGAAAACGTTGCATCCGCATGTTCATGGAGCAATTCTCGCCATCCGCGACGACGCCGAACACGCTCGGAAACTCAAAGAACACGGAATAGATCCGATCGATCTTGTGGTCTGCAATCTCTATCCGTTTCAGGCAACCGTTGCCAAAAACGGCAGCACCCATGCGGAGATCATCGAAAACATCGACATCGGTGGGCCGGCGATGCTTCGATCGGCCGCGAAAAATTATCAAGATGTCGCGGTGCTCGTCGAGCCCGGTCAATACGGTGTGACGCTTGCCGAGCTGCGTGAACATCAGGGAGCGCTAACGCTCGTGACGCGCGAGCGCCTCGCGGCGACGGCCTTTGCCCACGTCGCCGAGTATGACGCCGCCATCGACGCGTACTTCTCGGGTCGTGTGAATTCTTCACACTTTCCCGAAGTCCTGGCGCCGCGCTGGCATCGACGGCAATCGCTGCGCTACGGCGAGAATCCTCACCAACCGGCGGCGTTTTACGTCGATTCGACGCACCGTCACTCCTCCGTGGCTAGCGCAGAGGTGCTGCACGGCAAGGAACTCTCTTTCAACAACATACTCGATCTCGACAGCGCTCTAAACCTGGTCCGCGAATTCTCGGAACCCGCGTCCGTCGTCATAAAGCACAACAACCCGTGCGGCGCCGCGGTCGCCTCGACTCTCGCGGAGTCGTTTCAAAATGCGTATGAAGGAGATCCGCTCAGTGCCTTTGGCGGCGTGCTGGCTTTCAATCGCCCTATCGACGACGCCACCGCGATGCTTATCACCGAGCCCAATCGCTTCATCGAGTGTATCATCGCACCAGGATATTCCGACACCGCTCTGGCCCTCCTTACGAAAAAGAAGAACCTGCGTCTCTTGCGGATCGGTCCCCTTGCGGACGATCAGAAACTCACCACCTTGACGTTTCGCGATGTCGAGGGCGGCGTGCTCGTTCAAGAGCGCGACACCCGACGAGCGGAGGACGATTTCCGCGCTCGAAGGTCGTCACGAAACGCAGCCCAACGGAGAAAGAGGTAGCGGATCTGCACTTTGCGTGGTCGGTCTGCAAGCATGTCAAAAGTAACGCAATTGTGCTAACGAAAGGGCGCATGGTGGTCGGCGTGGGGGCTGGTCAGATGAGCCGGGTTGACTCCGTTCACTTGGCCGTACGCAAAGCCGGCGAGCGTTCGCGTGGTTCGGTGCTCGCTTCGGATGCATTCTTTCCCTTTCGAGACAACGTCGACGACGCGGCTCGCGCGGGAGTCATAGCTATCGCCCAACCGGGCGGCTCGCTGCGCGACAGCGACTCAATCGCCGCATGCGATGAGCATGGAATTGCAATGGTTATGACAGGCATACGTCATTTTAGGCACTAATGAGTTTTAGGCCCAAGACGCTTCAATGTAAACGGGAAAGGATAGTTCGGCAAAGTGAGACCTTGACTGACGAAAGGCTAAGAAAACGGAGCGATCGTGTAAACTCCTATTGTGGTACGGCGGAAAATAAGAAATTGGCCCAAGAAACAGACCAAAGATAGAAATTGCCCTCACTCAACGAAAGACTTGCGACGAAAAATAGCCCTTGGCCATCGACTCCATCTTCTTTTGGCCGTTTCCAAACGGATTGAGGTGGACGGTCGGCGGGAGTTGCGCGCGCCTGCGCAATGCAAGTAAAGCGATGGCTTTCCTTTGGTCCCTGATCTCACGCAACTGGGCATCGGGCGTGAGGAACGCGGGCGTGGTCTTATCAGCTGTAGGTCCCGGTAGTGGCGATCGTCGCGCAACAATTTTGCTTGTCCGACCCATGAACGCGTTTCCCTAGAATGATCGCACCCTGCCTTGCGAAATCGAAAACCCCCGTGGAGAATTGGATGAGAAAGTTTATCGCGCTCGCCTTGTTATTCGTCGTTACCGCCCCAGCACTGGCATGGAACGATAAGGGCCATATGGTCGTCGCCCGCTTGGCTTGGCGCCAGCTATCGGAGAAGCAGCGCGGCCAGGTCGTGGCGATTTTGAAACTTCATCCGCATTATGAAGAATTCCTTGCGGCTAACAAACCGGAAGGCTTTAGCGAAGACGAATGGGTCTTCATGCGTGCCACTACCTGGGCCGATTGGGTCCGCAGCCACCACGCCGAAGACTACAACAAAGGCCCCTGGCATTACGTCAATTATCCATTCGTGCCGCCAGGCTCGAAGGTCGATCCGGCCAAGCATCAGCCGCCGGCTGGACAAGAAAATGTCGTGAACTCTCTCACAATCTGCATGGAAAAAATCAAAACCGGCACCGACGTCGAGAAAGCCGTCTTCATGACCTGGCTGTTTCACCTCGTCGGCGACATTCATCAGCCGTTGCATTGCGTGGCGATGTTCAGCGAGAAATACCCCGACGGCGATCAAGGGGGAAACCTCGTCGCCATCAGTCTGAAAAGCGGGCCGGTAAAACTCCACTCTTTCTGGGATGGGTTACTTGGCCGGGGCTTGACCCCCGGCGACATTGGCAAGGATGTCGAAGAGATCGAAGCCGTGCTCAAGGACAAGAACAAGACAATCACGGCCGAGCTGGAGGCCCATCAAACCTTTGAATCGTGGGCTTTGGAAGGGGCAGAGCTGGCGAAAAAGTACGTCTATCTCGGCGGCGAGCTGAAGCTCGGGAGATCGGCCGGCAGAAACACCGAAGGCGAAGCGGCTCCAGAGGCCCCCGCGGAATACGCACCCGCCGCAGGTAAACTGGCGCGGGTCCAAGTTGGCAAAGCGGGGACGCGACTGGTCCAGCAGCTGAAAAAGTTGTTTCCGTGAGGGACAGTCCAAAGATCGCTTGGAAAATGTTCCGCGCGGAACATTCGTTGGAGAACGCCGTACCGCCGTGGCCGGGGTCGGTACTCTGACCCCGGCGTCGCCCGAGCATCTCCAGAGAACCGGGGTCGGAGTACCGACCCCGGCCACGGCTTGCAACTTTATTAACGAATTTCCAATTCAGAACACTAGCTCAGCCCTTTGTCCACCGAATGACTGTAAACGAGTGCGCCGGAAATGTGCGGCTGCCATTGCCTTCCTTCAACTCATGCTTCCATTCACTTTGCTTGGGAACGATGGCCTTCGGTTTCTCGGCCGTGTTGGCCCCATTGAGCGGTCCGTAGAGTTCCGTTACTTGAGCGGTAGGATTGGTGGCTGAGAACCCAGTGATATGGAGATTGACCACCATTGGTTTATCGCTCACATTTACCACTTGAAGTACCAGCGTCGTGCCATCGTCGCTGAGCGTCGCAACCGCATCGAGTTTGCCGCTTGGGTCGGTCGCATCACACTTCAGACGTTGTGGCAAAAAGTTACGCGACAGCATCTGTGTCACATATCCCGGAGGTTGGAGCCAAACCTCTGACGGATTGAGGAACAGCAGGCCCTGGTCCCAGCCATTGTCGTTTTGTTTGTCAGGTTGGAGCCCGTTGGCGACGGTGACGATCGGCACCCGACCATCGCGTTCGATCTGGATAGTGGCCAAGGCGTTACCTAGCGCTCGCCGCATCGAATGGTTTCCGGAGTTATACTCAAATACGACAACCTTATGTTTCGCCCCGCCAGCAATCTTGCCGAGCGCATCAATGTAGGTCGGCAACGCCTTGAGACTCGACGAAGCGCCTGGGCCGTCGGTGTCGATGTGGACATCGAACCAAACTTCACGATTATGTGTGCGTGCCAGCTCCAGAATCTTCGCGTGCCCCGACAGGCTAGTAATACCGCTGGCGGCACCTGTGAATTTCATCACATCCTTGATCGGCTGCTCAAAGACAAAATCGCCTACGATTAGGATTACGTCTTTGTCTTTGCTCCATATCGTCTTGGCGAGCGTCTCGAACTTGGCCGCGTACTTCTCGTCGACACGTTCCTCGTTGCCTAGCTCCATGTAAGGCAGCCGATACGGCTTTAGATGCCCGTCCGTGACGCGCATTCGGCCCAATTCGCTGTCCGCCCGGCCCTTGGCATACTCGATAAAGTGGGCCATGTCTTCCGGCGTTTCGTTTATGTCAAAGGCGGGAACATACTCGAAGCCAGCCGCTTCGCAGAAATCCATGAAATCCACAATACCCCAGCCATTGGTTGAGTAGCGATACCACAAGCCCGCATAAGGTGGACGGCGATCACGCGGGCCAATCATCTTTTTCCAACGATACTCACCATTATTGACCATCGACCCGCCATACCGCAGAACCGTGATTCCCTGATCGATGAGTCCCTCGGCGACATCGCGCCGCACTGGCAGGCCCTTAAATCGGCCCCATTCGCCCGGTTGCAGAAAAACGTGACCAAATACGATCGAGCCAGTTTCTCGCAGCTTCAAAGCAAACCGACCCTTGGTATCGGTGGCGTTCGGCGTCAGTATAAAGTTCAGTCGCTGCCACTCTTTGCTGGTCACATTCAGCTTGGTCTCTGCATAACTGTGCAAACCATCGTGACTCTCCAGCGATGCAACTACAGTTGTCGGCTTCTCGGCGCGGGCCCAGACGTAGCCCTCATACGGCTTGCCGGCCACAAAATTCATACCCCAGCGATTGAGACCTTCGTTTGCTATTCCCCATTCTCCGCTTCCAGAAGTAAAAGTAACCCGCTGCGATTGCGATCCGGCGAAAGGCCGATCCGTTGTCAAGGCAAACGACCCCTGGGCAGTACCATTGCGAATGGCCCGCCACATACCGCTGACATCCGGAACATCGTCCGTCTGTTTGAACACCAGAGGCTCAGGCCCTTTGGCCGTCTTCACCCACAGATTGCGATAACTCGCCTCACGTTGCCAGGCGCGAAGTCCGATAGCCCCCGCAGCCAGTGCTTCCTTGCCGTCATCATGTCGAAGCATCGATTTGCCATCCACGGAAATCTCAATGGTCGAACCGGCCAGAGTGACCTCGAGCGGAATCCACCGGCCAAGCGCCACTTCACACGGTATTATCTTGATCGGCTCATAATTATTCCGATGACGCGCCAGCAGTAACTTTTGGCTGGAGGCATCTAGCGCGATCTCATAACCAATGAAGCGGTCGGCCCCGATCCCGGCTTTGTCCACGCGAACAATCAAACCGCCGTTACCACCCTTGCGATCAGCGAACTTCAGCTCGACGCCAATCGTTCCGTCTCGGAACGCCGCCCGTTCGCTGATCAACTTCGGCCCGTCGGTTGCTTCGATTCGGATTGCATTGTCTTTGACCATCCAACGCCCCGCATAAGAATGAAACCCCTTGATAACCGGCGGCAACGGCGGCTCCTGGAAGCTCTCGCCGAAGATCATCTGGCTATAGAGGCCGCCGTAGATCTCATGATTCACATCCTCAATACACGCACCGGTGAGATGCCGAGACACCCGGCCTAGGACTTTGCTTGCATCGACCTTGATCTCCTGAGCGCGAAGGTCCGCACTAACGAAGACTAATGTAAGTAGCAAAACGCCTGCGAGGATATACGCTTTCATGGATTCGGTACCATAGTTCTAGACTCTTCAAGAGCCGGGAGCGTAAGCGACCGGAGTAAGTATGAGCGACTGAAACGCTCTCCGGTCGCTCACGCTCCCGGCTCGTCACGCCTCTAGAGGTATTCACACTCAACCACGATACTCACCAATGCATGACGAATCCGCCATCCACATTGATCGTTTGCCCCGTCACATGTGCGGCCCGGTCGGACGAGAGGAACACGATCATGTTCGCGATGTCCTCCGGCATCTGCCACTTTCCGAGCGGGACCACGGCTCGAATCTTGCGCTGGGACCATTCTTCGTAGCTCAAGCGCTCGGTCGGCGGAGCCTGATCGTGCCATGCTTGCCAAACGGAGCGGTTCAAAGGCGTTTGAACCATGCCCGGGCAAATGGTGTTCACGCGCACTCCATGCGGGGCGAGGTCCTTGGCGAGGCATTGGGCGAAATTGATATTCGCGGCTTTGGACGCGCTATAGGGCGGATCGGTCTGTGAACCGATCTGCCCAGCGACGGACGCGAGGAAAATCATCGTTCCCGAAGCCTGTGCAACCATTGCCGGACCTACAGCATGGGCGATATTCACCATCCCCATGATGTTGATTTGTAATACACGCGGCCAATCCACGGGCCGCAGATTTGTAAAGGGAAAGCCAAACTTGCCGGACCCGATCGCCGCGGCATGAACCAAATGATCGATTTTTCCGAATTGCTTTATGGTGGTCTCGAGAGCGGACCGAACGGCTTCCTCGTCTGTCACATCGACGTTGATACCGATCGCGCGGACGGCGTGCGCTTTTGCCAGTACCTCGGCAATATGCGCAACATTCTCGACGCGATCCCAGATCGCGACCTGGGCGCCTTCATTCGCGAAGGCTTTAGCGGTGGCCATGCCAATCCCGCTGGCCCCGCCGACGATGACGGCGGTTTGATTCTTCAGATTCAATTCCATGATCGCCTACCTACGGAGAACGGGTGAAGGGGTTAGTATAGGGGACCGAATTTGAATATCGAGACAGAAGCCCATAACGGAATTCGACAGAATTCCGCCAGCCGGTGCAGACGATGGCTCTGGACATGCTCGACGCCCTCGGTATGAAATACCCCGGCGGCGACGGTTGAGGCCATAACCTTCACGATTCGCTCCCTTCCTCTCCCACACCTTTGGTGACATTATGAAACATGTACGTAGCGCACGCAGCCTCATCGCAACGATGGTACTCATGGTCTTGCTTTCGTGCGTAGCAGCGATTCACATCGCCGATGCGCAAGACGGCCAACCAGCCAAAGAGGCAAAAGCAAAGCCGCCGTTGCCGCCCGTGCCTGCCGCGCTGGGTATACCAAAACCAGCGACGCCGACTGACCAGCCCTACGCGCCGCAACCGATTTTGCCTGGCGGCATCGTTGTCACGCTGTACGCTCCTGACTCGCCCTATTTGCGGAAGGACAAAATCAACAGCGCCGAAAAATACAACATGAGCAAAGACGTCCCCGGCCGGATCGGCAGCATCGTCAACATTCACAATCCATCAATGGAAGTTCATTTGGTCGACCGCAGTCTCAATACAGGCTCGGCCGTGATTCTCGCGGCGGGCGGCGGTCACAACACGCTCAATGTCGGATCAGAGGCCGCCGATTTCGTGCCGTTCTTTTATAACTACGGCGTCAACACCATCATCCTCCGCAACCGCCTGCGCAGCGATGGCTACAACCCAAAATCCGACGCCGTTAACGATGCAATGCAGGCTATTCGTCTGGTGCGGGCCCACGCCAAGGAATGGAGAATCGATCCAAATAGAATCGGCATCATGGGCTTTTCAGCCGGAGCCGAGCTGTCCGCGCCGGCGGCGATCTTTTTCGAGGACTTCGACAAGAAAAACAACGACGAGAAAGATCCCCTCGCCGGGACAACCTCGAGGCCTGACTTTGTGGGAATCGTCTATCCCGGCCCATCGCCATTCACGCGCGGCGCGACCCCGGCCATCCCGCGCACTGTCCCGCCATCATTCCTCACCTGTGCCGGTTCAGGTGACAAAGGCCACGCCGTCTGGGCTGACGAATACTTTGCCGCTTTGCTAGCCGTAAGCGCGCCTAACCTCGAAATGCACATCTACGGCAACGGCCATCACCCCGGCAGTGGTTCCACCGGCGGCCTGACTGACCGCCTCGGCACGCCGTTCGGCACCTGGCAATATCGCTACATCGACTGGTTCCGCGACCTGGGTTTCCTGCAAAGCCCCGGCATCGAAACGAAAGCCGCCAAGGATTCCGCCGCCTACGCCAAAACGCCGCCTCGGGGGCGGTGAGAGGGTATCAGCTTGGGATAGCTGACTTACCCCGAGATGCAAAAAATGTCATACCGGTTTGCACCGCGCTCTTGCTCTCTAACTCGTTGCGCTACGGCCGGTTGCGCTGCCGTTAGGGGGCGAGATGCAAACGAATCCACGGACAACTCCCCGTTGCATTGCCGATTATGGCGCTGAAAAAATCAAAAACTGCTCTCCAACAAGCGCACGGGATTTGTGCGCTGCCTTCCGCATGCTTTCCGATCGCTTCAAATAGATTGCATTGCGCCGGGACATACAGAACCTCCGCCGAGGTACCAATGGAAAAGACACCGCTTGGCCTACTCGACCGTCTCTGTCAACGGCCCGACGAAGAATCATGGCGCCGCCTGGACGCCATTTGTCGGCCTTTGATCCAGCGTTGGCTGCGGCGCGATCCTTCACTCGGCACGGAAGCGGACGACGTGATTCAAGACGTAATGGGTACGCTTGTCCAAGAGTTGCCGGGCCTCCGCCACTATCAGCGCAAGGGCGCCTTTCGAAACTATCTGCGTCAGATAACCCTAAATCGTCTCCAAGCATTTTGGCGGTCGCGGGGGAATCGGCGCGCGCTAGTGCAAGAGGGTTCGTCCGATTCTCAATTGATGCAATTGGAGGATCCCGCCAGCGAAATGAGCCGGCTTTGGGATGCGGAGCATAACCAGCACGTCATGCAAGGCTTGCTGACGTTTATCAAGTCGGAATCCGATCCGATCATGTGGAAGGCGTTCACTCGGCAGTTCTTTGACAACGCGAAGCCAACCGATGTCGCGGCGGACTTGGGCACTGAAATTGGCGCTGTTTATCTTGCCAAGTCGCGCATTCTCAGGCGGTTGCGTCAAGACGGGCAGGGGTTGCTCGATTAGGTCGAATTTGTTTTCCCATTTTCTGATAGAAACGCCCGACTCGCGCACATAGGAGCCGCGAAATAATAACCTGAGCAAATTATCGTTTTGGATTGACCAGGTAATTCCAGTTTCCATGAAACCGAGCAGGAGTGATCCTTAATGCCTCTAACTCCTCGTCGCTTACCTTGATCCCAATTTCATACTCGCGTCGATCCAAGTCCGCCTGAACCGTCAAACCCTTGGCCGTCTTCGTACTCGCAATCAATTGGACCACCACCTCATAACTCGTCAGCGGTCGGCCTCGCCAATTCATTGTTATATGGCAGAACAGACGATGCTCGATCTTGTTCCACTTGCTCGTCCCTGGAGGGAAATGGCACACTCGCAACTTCAGCCCAATCTCGTCGGCCAAGCCTTGCAGTGCCACTTTCCACAGGCGGTTGCGATGACTGTTGCTACCTCCTCCGTCCGCCGTGATCGTCAACTCCTCCGCACGCGGAAATCGTCGCGCTCCCATCTCCTGCCACCAACGCTGGATGCTCGCCGCCGCGAATTGGGCCGTGTCGTGGTCAATCCCCACGCTCACCCAACCCTCATTGCTTGTGACATCATATACCCCATACGGAATGGCTTTGCCCATGTTCTTGTCCGGAAAGTCGTGGACCTTCACCGGCACCGGCTCTCCCTGGGGGTGCCATTCTTGGCCCGCATTCTTGAATTCTCCCACTAATTCCTTCTTTTTCGTGTCCACCGAGATCACCGGCTGTCCACGTTTCTGCGCGTCACGCACACGCTGGTGAATGTACCGAAATTGGGCATCGCGGTCGGGATGCGACTTGCCCTCACGCGTCTTGCGATTGGCTTGTAAGCTATAGTCGGCCGCGCGTAATAGCTGAGCCACCGTGCGATCGCTCACTGTGTATCCCTGCCTGCACAACTCCTCCGCGAGCCTGCGTGTACTCTTGCAGGTCCAACGCAACGGCGATTCCGGATGGCCCCGCGTCACGGGATCGACCAGGCGATCCAAAGCCTGCTCGACACCGGGACACGTTTCGCTCACCGTCTTGCGGCCTGCCCCGGGTTTGCGGACGCGTGAACTCAGAGGAGTATTCGGCCCTTCCGCCCTGCGTTTCAATTCCTGAATGCCGAACGCAATGGTGTTGCGTGACAGACCCATAGCCTGAGAAACTTCAGAGATGCCGCCCCAGCCAAGAGCAGTAGCTTCGACAGCTGCCCATTGCCGACGCAGCCGTTCATCCATGGCAGGCCGTAGAGCCTTGAACTTCGCACGAATCTGTTGTATTACAGCTGTATCCATGCAGCTGATGAGAACCAAGAGCGGCTAACAAGTCAAGAAGAATTTGCTTAGTTTATTATTTCGGTGTGAGCAGCTGAAAAGTTGGTGGAAATTTTGTACACCTATCAGCGGTAGGACGATCCGACAAGAATGCCCCCCCGCTCGGAGAAGCAACGATGTCCGTCGACACCCCAACCCGGCAAGACCAAGTCCAGGAATTGGCCGCGGCCATTGCTGAGTTTTCGCAAGATGAGTTGGTCCAGATGGCCCAACTGCTTGTGGACGCGGAACCCGCTACGCTCTTTGGTGCCACCGAATTCAAGATCCGCGACCTTGCCCTGAAAATCGCCGCCAAAGCCTATGAAAAACGCCTGGCTCAAAAAAAAACGGCTACGAATCCTCCTCAGTGACCTGCCCCGACTGCGACCATGCCGCTCCCTTTCACGGTGACCGCCCCCGTCGACTCGTTAGCCTCTTCGGCACCATCGGCTACCGACGCGCCTACTACTACTGCCGCTGTTGCGCGCGGGGCTATGCCCCGTTCGACGAGCGAGCCGGCATCACGACACGGTCGTTGACGCCCGCGGCCGAACAACTGACCACCTTAGCGGGCGGCGTTTGCGATAGCTTCGAGAGGGGAGCAGAACTACTCCAGGAGATGTCGGGAGTCGATGTGTCCGAATCGACGGTCCAACGCACCACCGAAGACGTGGGGCAACGGATCGAGAAGTGCATGGCCGACGGCATCCTTTTTGGTTTGGCGGTGCTTTGGCCGTGGTATCAGGATGCCCAGGGACGCAGCGTGGCCTATGTGACTGTGGATGCAACGGGCACACGTCAACAGGGCCCCCGCGGTGCCAAAGCGGAAGGCCGGATGGCTTATGTTGCTGGTGTCTACAATCCGTATCCCGGTGACGCCTGGCTCCAGCCACCGGGCAAACCACCGCCCTGCTTGCAAGTGCGTTATCTGAGCGGGCTGTATGCATTGGACCAGTTAGGCCGGTTATTGCGTCGGCAGGCGGCCCATGTGGGCATGGAGAAAGCCCAAAGGTGGGTGGCGTTGACCGATGGAGGCAACGGGTTGGAGGCGTTCATGCAGACTAACTTTAACCGTGAGGACCTGGTGTTGATTTTGGACTTCTGGCACGCGGCGAGCTACCTGGAGAAGTTGGCCAAAGCCTTGTACCTGACGGACGAAGAAAAAGCAAAGGCTCAGGCGGAGCAGTGGTGTAGTCTGCTCAAGCGGGAGGGAGGGGCGACGACGCTGGGCGTATTGGAGAACTGGACTTGGCCCGAGCGGATGTCGGCGACGTTGCGTGACCAGAGGGAAGAAGTGGAGAGATACTTCGGAAACAATGTGCATCGGATGGAGTACCCGGAGTATCTAGCGGACGGATTGCAGATTGGCAGCGGCGTGGTGGAAAGCGCGTGCAAGACGGTAGTGGGGCAGCGTCTGAAAGGGGCGGGCATGCGTTGGGGTGAGAACGGGGCGCACGCGTTGTGCCACGTGCGGGCGCTGTACCGCAGCGAAAAGGGACAATGGGCTGCCTTTTGGGAACGACGGTTTACGAAAAGAACAACCGTTCAGCAACTTAACTGACGCTTACACATTATTTCGCGGCGCCTTAGCCCAGCCAGCTACGACTGGAGCGGCGACGATTTGCAAGGACGCGGGCTTTACCTGGATATGGCACCCTGGCAGGCCTGTGTGTTTTGCCTGAGCATGCGATGAATGAGAAATCGAAAAATTTACCCCGCACTTAACCAACCTCGAGAGCGACTTGTCGGCAGCGAAGCTGCTGCCCAGGTCGAGAAACTCCATCGGCGTTAAAACCTGGCTCCGGCCTTATCTGCGAATCTGTTTGGGAATGACATTTACTCGCCGCTGATCTGGTCTCCTCGGACGGGCGGCAGCAATACGAATAAGGGATGCCGACCATGTTTGAGAAAAAACTAACACAGCAAGAAGCGGGAGTGTATCTCGGGGTCGGCGTTGTCATGGGGTTAATCGGGTTGGGTCTGGCGATCTTCTCCGGCCTAAGTCTGCTCATCGATTGGCCTGTTACGGCGAAGTCCTACAGGCCGGACTGGAGTTTCTTTCTGGCCTTCTTTTTGCTAACGGGCATGGCCCTGCTGGCCGTTGCCGCGATCTCATTCCGAGCCTACTGGAGAGGGATTGTCAGCCGGCGAACGCCCAACGGAGCCACGGGAACGGCGGTGGTATACGGCGGACTGTTGGGCTGTTTGTTTCTCCTCATGGCTCGGCACATTCCTGAAATGTTCAGCGATGAAGTGCGGGTATTGGGACTCGCTTTGCTGGGGTTCGTGGCAGTCGCTTGGGTACGTCACTGCATTGTGAGAGCAGAGATGAGGACTGCTGAGAAACTGATCGAGATCGAGTTGCGGGTTGCAAAGATCGGACTAACCATCGCGGCCCAAACATGTCGACCACACCAGACTACGGCCCAACCACCGCCTCCTGCGCGAGGCGACCTGACGCCGTTCTTAAGCCGGATAGACGCGCTCCTACTCACTTCTTTAGGCTCGAACCGGCCTGTGTATTGCGAAGGTGTAGCAGACCCATGGCCAGCAATCGAGCTAGCTCGCTGGTGTGTTCTGCAAGCGATAGGAAGGGTTCATCGTCGGCGCGTCGCATGACGGATATCACCTCAGAGACGCCCGTCCGACAGAGGTGTTAAATCTGAACTGCAATTTGCGTGTTGATCGCGTTTTGAAGTGAGGCCATTTTCGCGGCTTGAGATGAGGCCAACAGGAGTTGCCCGGCGAAGCGGGGTGAGCGTGGCGAGGTCCTATCCTTGGCGCGGTTACTTGGCGGACGGCTCTTCGGGGCCGCGATGAACACGATAGGATTTGCCCTTCAATTTCACGATGGTTGCGCCGTCCACGACGCGATCCAACAACGCCATCGCCAGGGGAGCATCGCCCAGGTATTCGGCCCAGGACTCGAAGTCGATGTTGGTCACCAGCGCCGTGCTGACCCGTTGGCTCCGCGCGTCGATGATCTTGTACCACAAGCTGGCGGCCTGCGGACACAGGCTGCGTTCAATGCGGTCCAGACCAAATTCGTCGATGATTAACAACTCGAAGCGGGCATAGAAGCGTACACGGTCGTGGATCGTTTGGTCGGCCAAGGCCGCAGTCAGATCTTCCAGGAGAGCACCGCTGGTCGTGTAAAAGACGCGATAGCCCTGCACGCAAGCGGCCTGACCGATGTTCTGAATCAGCCGACTTTTTCCCAAGCCGGATTGGCCGACGAACACCAGGTTCTGACAGCGGCGGACGAAGTCACAGCCAACCAAGGTTTCAAGTTGCGTCCGTGGGAGCGACGGGTTGAAGCTCCAATCGAAGTCGCTCAGTGGTTTCAGTTCGCGGAAGTGGGCATCCTTGATGCGTCGTTCGATGCTACGTTGGCGACGCAAGCCCGCCTGGTCGGTGAGCAAACGGTACAGGAACTCCAGATGCGAGCGGCCGCTTTGCTCGGCGTCGAGTACGACGGCATCGAGCTGTTCGGCAGTCATGGGGACGCGCAGCGTGGCGAAGTCGGCGAGGATCTGCTCACGCAGAGGTGGCGTCGGTGTTGGTTTCGCTGAACGGTTTTTCTTGGGACGAGGCGTCATTGGCGGCTTCCTCAGGCAAGAGCAAATGCTGATAGTCGCTGGTTGGCCGTGGACCGACCGCGTCGGCACGCAACAACGGGTCCAGCGTGTCACGATGCAGATCGGCCAGTTCCTCCAGGAGCGGCTTGGGCTTGGCGGTCGCGGCAAGGATGCGTCGGATTGCCGCCAAGGAGTAGGCGCCGAAGCGGACGGCACGCTCGAAGGCGGCCTGTACATCTTTGCGTTGGTAGTGGGCTACCACTGCCAACAGTTGCTGGGCCTGTAGTTTGCCCTGGACTTGCTTGGCGAGCAAGCCGTCGAGGAACTGTACGGCCACCGGCCCCAGTTCCGTGAAGCGTTGCCGTAACAGCAGTTCACGCTGGCCGGGGTCGTCGGCGGGATGATGGGTCTTGTTCGACTGGCGAACGCCCGTGTGGGAGCTGGCCACGAGAAGGTGGCGTGCGATCTCCTCCAGACCGATCGAGTAGATGACGACTTCACTCTCGGTGACGCGTACAGGTAGCACCTGGCCGATGTACGTCCACGGCACGGAGTACAGGTTGAGCCGATGGGTGACGTAGCCCTCGACGCTCACGTGGCGATAGATGACCTGGGCGGTGTCGAAGTCACAGGTCGGCAGCGTCAGCAAGTGTGGTTGTTCGTGTTGGTGACGCTGGAGTGGCGTCTCCTTGAAGTCGCGTAGGACACGGATGTCGGCGACGTTGTGCAGCCACCAGGTGGTCACCTCGTTGAGATGCTCGAGGGTGTCGAAGGTGCGACCATTGAGCAAACTGCTTTCGACGTGGAACATCTTTCGCTCGACTTTACCCTTGGTTTGCGGTCGGCGCACGCGGCAGGCTTGTGGCCGGAAGCCGTAATGCGTGGCGAAGGCCAGGAACTTGGGGTTGTAGATAACGCCATCGGCGTCATGACGCAGCACCACGGCTTTGAAGTTGTCATACAGGCAGACCCGCGCAACGCCGCCAAGATGGTGGAAGGCATGTACGTGTTCTCGCAAGGTCGTTGTTAGATCCATCGATTCCACGAAGCGTAGATACTGCCGGCGGGAGTAGCCGAGCAAATAGCTGAAGAGGTACACACGCCGGCGGCCTTCACGTGTAAAGTCGATGTCATAGACGCCGTAGTCCATTTGGGCTTGGATCCCTGGCCCGGTCTCGAAGCGCGGCACGGGTGGCCGCGCGGCGCGTGGCCGCAACAATCCCAGGCGCTGACGTACGACGGTGTACTGGCCAGTGAAACCGCGTGCTTGCAACTCTTCCAAGGCGCACATGGTGGTGAGATTCGGGTACTTGGCAAGCAACTCCTTCAAGAGCGGCTCGAAGGGATCAATGATGCTGTGGCGTGGACGGGGCCGGGCGACCCGTCCGTCCCGCTGAGCTTGCACCTGTGCCAACGCGCGTGTCACGGCGCCACGCGACAGGCCCAATTCTTCCGCGATGGCACGCAACGACATCCCACTCTGACGCCGTTGCACGATCTCCAGACGCAACGCCTCATTCATGGCAGCCTCATACGCTTGAGGTCCGGTCCCAACACCAACTCCGCCACCACATGGGACTGATCGCCGACACGCGCCAATATCGGCTGGAGGATCTCACGATCCTGCGTTCGCAACTCAAGCACGTTCGGCGTCCGAAGCCAATTCTCCAGACGAGTCAGTGTTTCCAAAGCCTGTCTCAAATGCTTCGCCAGCCAGTTCCCGGCTCCACTCAGACGTGGATCCCGCAATGCCGTCGGCATACCGTTTACCTGAGCCAACGCCTCACGAGGCTTCGCCAGCACGAACGCCGCCTGCTCGTCACTGGCACCTTGCAACAACTCGATCACGCCGCTCACTTCCTGAGCCGTCAACGTCTCCCGGCGCGTCAACTCCAACAATGCTTCCTGGTTGCCCACGGGCAACCGCGTCAATTGACGGGCCAACGACGGACCCACTAATCCCAAACGCAAATCCTCTTTCACCGCCACACTCAACCGCTCCAACAACGCCAGGCGGCGACACACCCAACTCTTGTGTCGGCCCAACAAGTGGGCCGCTTCCACCTGCGTCATCCCATCGTCACGTACCAACCCCTGGACAACCCAGGCCTCCTCCAACTCCCGTACCGGACCCTGACCACGGTTCAACCCCAGAATCGCCGCCTTTGCCGTCGGCTCATCCACCTCCAATACTCGTACGCTCAAACTCCTTAACCCACCTACCTGGCGTGCCGCCGCATAACGCTTGAAGCCGTCGAGGAGTTCCAATTTTTGCTCACGCATACACACCACCACCGGTGACAACTGCCCCCAACGACGCAGCGATCCCGCCATTGCTTCCTCCGCCTCCAAATCGGTCAGGCGATAACGCCGATAGTGCTGGCCCAGGTCGGCAAGCATCACCGGTCGTGAGATACCGTCGTTCCAAGCCATGTACGTACCCTCCACCAAACCTCCCTCTTTCCTCCATTCGAAGAAAGGAAACGGGGGACGCAAAATCGCTCTCGCGACCGCCCGCTCCTCTCTCCGGTTTGGGGTGGAGGCACTTTATCCTGGCTGCTCGCTCAAAAATATCTGCAAAGACTTGGTCACGACGTATCTGGAGGCCGCACACGCTCGGTCACACGTTCCGAACGCCAGCGCCGACGCCGCGACCGATAGCGCGCCTCACGATCCAACACGCGACGTAACGCCAGTCGGCAGGCCAAACTACAGAATCGCTTGCACGATTGTTCATCGGCGATCGGGAAAAGCTCATAACAACCCGGTCGATCGCAGGGCCGCCTGGCAAAATCATCGCACGCAGACCCTGGGCGCTGGCCCTCGCGCGGCAAAGCTTCGTCAGCCTGACTCGGTTCGCTGTTGCTGACGCTGTCGCTCGCGATACCGCCGGCTCTGTTCCCGCCGCCGCTCTTGGCCTCGCTCGGTGGACCGATAACGCTGGCTCGCCTGCCAGCGTCGCCACCGCTGTGCCTCCCGGCGACAGGCCGCGCTGCAATAGCGCGCCTGAGGACGCGCCGGCGTGAAGCGTCGCTCACAACCCTTGAGCAAACAACGCCGCGTTCGACGAAGACATGGTGCCTCTGGCCGTTGGCCACAGAAATGCTGAAATGAGGGTGGGCCCAAGGGAGGTCTTGCTCCCGCCGGTCAAGTCTCGGGGCCAGGTTCGCGCCTGGCTCCGAGGCGTTTTGGCGCCGAGTGGCGCTGGGAAGTGCTTCAAGCCTATCACAAAATCCCAACCAAAGAACCACGCCGCGTGCTGGCCCGGGACAGTGCACGCCTATGGCCCTCTACGAAAGCGCGCGGCCTGGCCCGCGATCCTGCCTGCGCGCCCTGGCCCGGGCCACCGCGCAATTTTGGCCCCATGCTAAAACGCTGCTGACACGACAATTCGGTCGCCAAAGCTAAGTACGCGCGAGTCGTGTGTCACGACAATGGCCACCCGATTCGGCTCAAGCGCCACCTCGCGGATCAACTCCATGATGGCCTGGCCGGCATGGGCGTCGATGGCCGAGGTCGGCTCATCGGCAACGAGCATCCGGGGTTGGTGAACCAGCGCTCGAGCAACCGCCACGCGCTGTTGCTGTCCGCCGGACATTTGCGACGGCATGGCCTGGAGCCGATCGCCCAAACCTACCGTCTTTAGGATCTCGATGGCCCGCGCGATGGCGGCCGCCTTCGACAGGCCATTGATTACCAGTGGTACCGCCACGTTTTCCGCCGCCGTCAAGGCCGGCAACAGGTTGAACTGTTGGAATACAAAGCCGACGTTCCTCACTCGAAACGCCGTTTTCTGGCTTCTCGACATTTTCTTCAAATCCAAACCCAACACGGATACATCGCCGCTGGTCGAGTCGAGCGTGCCTGCCAGGATCGAAATCAACGTTGTCTTGCCGCAGCCACTTGGCCCCACGAGCAGAGTCAACTCACCTGGGGCGATGTCGAGGTCTACGCCGCGGAGGGCCTGCACTCGTGAATCGCCCTTACCATAGTCCTTGATTAGTTTCCGACAGGTCACGCCCTTCCCAGTCTGCACAGGTAAGATCATTCTCCCCCCTGGAAGACGACGGCCGGCTCCAGAATGAGCACGCGGCGGATGCTTATCAAGCTAGACAGCAACACGATGATAGTCATAGCTGTAGCGGTCAACGCCAGCACCTGCCAGGGCAGATAGAACGCCAGCAACGGCATGGAGCGTTGCGAGAAAATGCCGAACAGCGAAGCCGCTCCCACGCCGACTCCATAGCCGATGGAGCCGACTACAAAACCCTGAATGAGAATCATCGCGACGACGCGGCGGTCGCTCATGCCCATAGCCTTGAGGGTTCCGAATTGCTTGAGGTTCTCAACGGTGAAGAGATAGAACGTCTGTCCCGTGATGGCCGTGCCGACCAAAAAGGCCAATAAGACCGTCGTGCCGAAGTTGACGGGGATACCTGTGTGCTGCAGATAATAGGTCATCGTCAGCCGCGAGAACTCATCGTTGGTGAGAGCCTTCAGGCTGGTTTGGTCCTGGATGCGCCGCGTTAGTTCCTTGGGATCGACACCCGGTTTGGCCTTGACCAACACGAAGGGCAATAAACGGCCGGTGGGCGTAGGGGGAACAAACAGGGTGGCCTGACTGAATCGTGTGTAGATAATTGGCATCGTCATGAACGTTTGCGCCGCCCGATAGACTCCCACGACCACGGCACGGCGTTGGTTCATCTCAATGACTTTTCCAGGGCGAATCGGTTCGCCCGGCCACATCTGGTGAAATCCTGCCTCATCGACCAGAATGGCGTCGGCAATTTGCAGATCGCCGATCTTGCCCGCTAGCATGTGGATCGGTGCTCCCGTTAGCGTTGCATCATCAAGCCCCATGAGAATCACGCCCTGGTATGTGCCGTTGGCCAGTTGGGCCTGACCCTGCCCCCGGTACAGGTTGACGGCCCACTTCGCGCCAGCCACGCTGCGGACGCGAAATAGGTCAACGTCGGAAATGGCCTTCAAGTCATCGACGTAGCGAACGCCGGTGTTCATGACCCAAATATCGGCTCCACGAGTATCGTGGATCTGACTGGTGGTACGCAGCATTACTCCGCAAAAGATGGCGCTTTGCTCCGTGATGAGAAAAGAGGCGAAGCTGACGCCAAAGACAATGGCGTAATACTTGCTTTTTTCTCCCATCAGCATCTTCAAGGCAATCCAGGTCAAGGTTTACTCCCCACGCGGAAGGATAATAGGCCCGCATGTTTGGCAAAAAATAGGTTTAGTCCGGAATAACTAAAGGGGAGATCGATGCTTCGACCGATTGCTCAAGGAAGTGGCGAATCGCTAGAACGTGCTCTACCGTGGCGACATCTTTATGTTTAGGAGCGTGCAAGGTTACCGTTTGCCCATTTCTGTTGACATGGAGAGAACCGTTATGTTCCTCGACTACATTCGCCAGGGCAGAAAGCAACGACCGCACGTCGTGCCACTCCAAGTTGTGAGCTGCGGGATGCCGGAAGATTGCTTCATATGTAAGTTGGTGACGGCCATTCAATTTTGGTGAGGCCTCGAATGAGTCTTGAGTCATCATTATGCAGTCCTCCAAAACTCGTGGGCCAGCCATTGGCCGGCCCACGGTGGGTCATTCAGGCCAATTACGCATTAGGAACCTTGGCAGGGATCGGTCTTTTAGATTCGACTGCCGTCGCCATGGTCTTGTCATCTTTGTGACAGGTAACATGGACCGGTGTTCCGGATTTGAGGTCCGCGGCTTTGCTGGCATGACCGTCACAAGTAACTTTGGCATCCTTGGCTATCGTGTGACAATGCTGTTTGCCTTGGCTGCATGTTGTAGTAAGCTTGTCGCCAGTTACGCTGACAACCGTTCCATCATGTGTCTTAGCTGTAGTTTCCGTCATAACTATCTCCTAAACTCGGTTTAAGAATCGAATTCTTTCACAGCCGAAAAATACGGCTGCCTGAACTAACCAGTCCCCCCCTCTCGGGAGGGATGACAAACAGTTACGTCACCGCTTTTGTTAGAAGCGATGACATACAATCGATGTCAAATGTCACACGCCGCACGTAATCTCAATTTCGTTCCGCACGGCACTGACGCCCGGAGCGTTCCACGCGGCCATCGCGGCCTCGTCCTTCTCATCCCACGAGCGTACGCTACCGGATAGCGTTACATTGCCACCGTCGGTCGCCACTTTCACATGCCCAGCATCGATCTCGGCGTTTCGCACGAGTGCCTTTTCAATCGCGGCTTTGATTGCGGACGGCTGGACAGTCGGCTTGACACTGATCTCGTTTGAGACTCCCTTCACGCCTGCTAGAAAGCGAACCGAGTCTCTCGCGGCGATCCGTTGAAATTCCCAGTTCACGTGTCCCTTCAATGTAACCCAGCCCTGGTCGATTGTGACTTGTACGTCCGTCGGCACCCGGACATGAGCCTTGAGGGAAGCGACGGCTGTCGCGGCGATCTCCGCATCGGTGCGCACATGTTTGCCGAAAGGTTTAATTTGGATTTCCTCAGCGATTGCCTTAACCCCCTCCACGCGCTGGGCTGCTCGTTCGGCAGCCCATTTTTCCGCATACGTTGGGACCGACCCGTTGAGCGTCACCACTCCTTTGGTAACAGATACTCCAATGTCGCTCATCGTGACACACGGTTCCCACTTCAATTCTTCCATAACATCCTGTTGTAATTGCGCATCCGTCTTCATGGTGACATCCTCTCGTAAAAACTTGGGCGATCGTCCCTGGATTAAACATCCAGTGGCCTGGTTGGGTCTGCGGCGCGTATAACCTTGGAATCGGCGGGACACACCATCTCCAGGTGCCCGGACCGATCCGGGACGCGCGAGCGGGAACTCTTCCCGGACCGTGTCTGTCGTGAAGACCTGTACCACGCTGCCAGACCTTGGTTCGATTTCCGCGCTCGTATGACGCACTTCCATACCAGAAATGCATTTGAGCTCGTGATAAAAGCTCGCAGCGACGTACGTGAACAGCTGCCGATGGAATTCAAGAACATTGGCGACCCCAGCGGAAGTTTGCACCAGCGCTTTTTCTGCGACCGTCAAATTTCCGTGCAACGCGATCAAGGTCGTGGCTTCGTTCATGAACACGGTCACCCATTTGCGCCCATGTTTCGTTTGCCGCCTCTCAAACGCTCGAGCCGCCCGGGCGATCTTTTCGCCGATGGTCTCTTGGGACAGGGCCATTGGCTCATTCCGTTGCAGTTCACTCCGTACTTTCTGTTCCATTGGCTTGTTCCTCTATGACTTCTATCGTCGCGAATCCGTGCAATTGAGAAATCGGACCCCCTCGGAGACAGCGTCGTTTGGTCTAAATACCAAATCCTTTTTCCAAGCAGGCTCCGGCCGAGATACCATCAACTTGGGGCTACAATTTGCTTGCACGCGGCTTCTCTTGGAAAACTTCCGTCACTGGGCAATGCCTCGGCGTCATGGAGCATGGGTTCCGTTGACGATAGGGTGTCCTTCAGGCCCGCGGGTAAGTTGAAGATCAACCTGCGAAGTAATTGCCCCGACGTCACTCTTCGATCGGACGCTTCACTCTCGAGCGCCTCAAGCAATGGGAATGGTAAGAGCAATGTCAACTCTGCAAATTCTTCTCCCCACTCGTAGTCGCGATTTAACAACAATCTATCCTCCGCCTCTCGCATACGCTCCCTCACTGGTATCCTCGTTTTTTGACCACACCCGACCTAGTGCCATTGATCGACTCGGCCTCGGATCCATCCAAGACGCTTTTTCAGACCGTTCCTTCGCGACGTCAGTAGCCTCTCGATTTAACACGCATACATAAGGAGTAGGCGCTGGGACCCAAGTCAACCGAAAACGGCTTGACGCGAAAATCTGGTAGTCGTCGGGTTTATGCGTATCCTGAACAACAAGAATTATCTTCGCTTTCCATCAATGCTTGCGTCGCAGTTATTTGCATCTCGTTGCAACAACAAGTGGGTGCCTTTTGGTGTGATGGAATTGTCTTAGTCTTCCCACATGTGCTGCACCTGTAACTGATCTTCGTGTCAACCATGTTCAACTCTCCAAATGAGTTGTTGATCGACTCGAGATGCCTCGGCTACCGTAGCCGCTGCATGCCGAGTCACTTATCCCCAAGATCACAACTTCAGTCACGTGCAGTGAGGTCACCATACGGCCGAATCGCTATCCGACAGGACAAGCTCAGTGTGGCTTTGATTAAGCACCAGCGTTCTGGCAAGTCGCAGATCCAAGCTGATCCGCAAGGGATTTGGCTCAGAGTGCTCTGGAGACTCGCGCGGAGAAGAGCCTGACAATCAACGATCATATGATCGGATTCATCTCGGTTCTAAAGTGAAGTCTTAGCAACGAAGAGTTTGCAAGATGATGACAATGCCGCGAGCATTCTTCAGGGAGGCGAACGAAAACCTCGCATTCGTTCCGGGCAGATGCCACGTTAGAGGGGAGACAGCGCTAAGAACGCCAGGCGCGAATGCCTGGGATAAAGTGAAGAGTTGCACAGAATCGGCATTGAGAGAAAACTTAGCAACTGAAATTGTGACCGGACGAGGCACGCCCTCGCGACAATGGCCGGGCATCGGAGGAGGCGATTCCCCGTTCTGCTTGTCTCCTTGTACGAAATGATCTGCACCGGTCGTCGAGTGGCTACCGCGGAGACCCAAGCTCGTTCGTAATTTACCTTTGGCTAATGGCTCGGAAGGCACACCGTTGGCGGGCCACCAGCAGAGACCCGGCTCATCGCCCGCGGCAAATATCAGATATAGTGTTAAGCCTACTCGCACCATGTAAGCAACCTTTAAGGATGGTCCGTGTCACTGTTGTGTATGACCGAATCCAGTCCAGCTGTTGATAGTTTCCGCTAGCTATGAGAGATCTAGCTGCATTTTCGGAGCCGTTACTATATGTTTCTGAGCATTCGACTGCTTTGCGGCCTAAGTAGACCAAATTTCATTTGCATGACGGGGCTTTTTGGATTTTCTTGCAACTTTGTGAAAGGGACAGGTTCGGACTAAAAGGCTGCCTTTGAGCATTACGCTGCTCATATTTGTACCATATGTTGAAATGACTATACGTTGTCCCGTGCGCCGACTGAGCGTGTACGTGCGAGTTTCCAGCTAAAAGGAGCTGCAGGGATGAGTGTGCGCAGCCGTTGCGGCTCCTTTAACTTCATTTCATGCATCGTTAGCGTCCAAGTTGCACGATCGGACAGGATCCAGGTCTGAACAATCCTGGCTTTTCACAAGACTGGCCCAAAATGAGCACGGAAGCCTTCATTCCCCTCTACCGAGCAAAAGCAAGTGATCGACCATCGCGGCGGTCATCTTCAGGTCATTGCTTGCGCGGATGCGGGCAAGACTGAGGCGGCTTCGTGCCGGGTTTGCGCGCTCATCGAGGAAGGCGTCGAGCCAGCTCAGATCATTGCCTTCACCTTTACCGAGCAGGCGGCGACGGGGCTCAAGAATCGTATCACGCGGCGGACTGCGGGGTTGAAGGGCGATGCGTTTCTGTTTTGCCTCCGTCGGATCTGGAAAACGTTTTCGTTTGGGTTAGCATAACCGGAAACGGAGGTATTGCCATGTCCGACAAGCAGACACGCCGCCATTTTACGCCTCAGGAGAAGGTCGCCGTCGTCAAG
Organism: uncultured Planctomycetaceae bacterium; assembly: GCA_963790585.1. Classification (GTDB taxonomy): domain Bacteria; phylum Planctomycetota; class Planctomycetia; order Gemmatales; family Gemmataceae; genus CAWBOY01. Next base: position 230,052 of record CAWBOY010000006.1, on the reverse strand, counting down.
CGCCATCTCCTCGAAAACACGCCGATCTCGAAGCTCTGCGATGAGTTCGACATCAGGCCCACGCTCTTCTACCAGTGGCAACGCCAACTCTTCGAGAACGCCCACCTCGCCTTCGACAACGGGCGTAAGTCCAAGGCCCTTGATGATGCCAAGGACCAGAAAATCGAACGTCTCGAAGCCAAGCTGCAACGCAAGGATTCCGTCCTCGCCGAGCTCATGGAAGAGCATACCCTTTTAAAAAAAGAGCTTGGGGAGATCTAAAGGGTCGCTGGGTGCCTCACGACTCCCGCGACCACCTCGTCGATTTCGTTCGCGTCTGGAGCGACAAGACGGAGATCCCCGTCTGTCGCTTTCTTCCCTGGGTCGGCATTGGCTCCAGTAAATTCCACGACTGGAAGCATCGCTTCGGCGAGGTCAACGAACACAACGCCTGGATCCCACGCGACCACTGGCTCACCGACGACGAGAAACAAAGCATCTGTACTTTTGCTCGCTCCCATCCCCTCCAAGGTTATCGTCGACTGACATTCATGATGCTCAACGCCGACGTCGTCGCTTGCAGCCCCGCCAGCGTCTATCGCGTTCTCAAGACCCATGGGCTCTTGGCGGGAGACAATCCCAACATCTTAAAAAAGGGAACGGGGTTCGTCCAGCCTTAGATGCCTCACGAGCACTGGCACGTCGACGTCAGTTACCTCAACATCGCCGGTACTTTTTACTTCCTTTGCTCCGTCCTCGATGGCTGTAGCCGCTTCATCGTTCATCACGAAATCCGGAAAAAATGGAGGAATCCGACGTGGAGATCATCATCCAGCACGCCCGCGAGCTCCACCCGGGCGTTACCCCACGCATCATTTCCGACAATGGCCCCCGGTTCATCGCCAAGGACTTCAAGGAGTTCATCCGCGTGGCCGGCATGACCCACGTCAAGACCTCACCCTACTACCCCCAGTCCAACGGCAAGATCGAACGCTGGCACAAGACAATCAAGGGGGAATGTATCCGCGTCCAGGTGCCGCTGACCCTGGAGGATGCCCGGCGTATCGTCGGAGAGTACACTACGCACTACAACACGGTACGTTTGCACAGTGCCATTGGGTATATCACGCCTACGGATAAACTGGAGATTCGAGACAAGGAGATCCATGATACGCGACCGCAAATTGGCCGAGGCTCGGGAGCGGCGCAAAGTACAACGCCAGACCCAACACCAACAAGCCGAGTGTCAATCCATTGGCACTGCCACGCCGGCGATCGACTTCGCCGCGGTCCGCGCGCTTATCACGATGGCGGCGGTGTTACAACTGCTGGGCTTCCGGGCGAATAGCAGTCGCGGCGGCCAGCAACGCGGTCCGTGCCCATTGCATGGCTCGACGTCGGGGACGAGCCGCTGCTTCTCGGCCCATCTGGACGAGCAGGTGTTCCACTGTTTCAAATGTGGCTGTAGCGGCAATGCCTTGGACCTGTGGGCGAAGGCCAAGCCGTTGAGTCTCCACGACGCGGCCGTGGATCTGTGTCAACGCCTGGGTATCCCGTTGCCATTGCTTTCGGCGCGGAACAAAGAAGAGGAACCCGTAGCTCCGGACAAATAATTCGGTACAATGCCGGTGGCCTCCAATGGAGGCCTATTTATTCGCTAACCCAGCGAAGCGATTTTTCCAGATCAGGCTGAACCAGCACACGTCATACTTTTGTTCATTATCCCTGTTGGGAAGAGCAGGGTGACATTTTCGGTGGTCCCCTCGGTAGCAGTAAGTGCCGTATCCCAATTCGCGGCATTGCTCCAAAGGCCATCGGCGTCACCGCCGGTCCAGGTGTGGGCAGCTGGAGCGAACCGATCCTCGAGCTGTTCAAGGACAAGTCGGGTGGCATCGCGCCGCGGGTTGCGGCGAGCCGCGGGTTGCGGCGAGCCGCGGGTTGCGGCGAGCCGCATTGCGGATCGGGCGACGGCGGGGTTGAACCAGCGTGGAAAGCCATGATGCGAACGACATGGGATGCCCTTCTCGATGAAAGAGGAATCGATGATTACGGCCAGATGCCTGGCTTGGCGGAACGGTTTCTTAGGGAAGAAGGGTTTTGACGAAGATGGTGGTTGTAACTAAAGGTGATATAAGGACTTAAACTTTTTCAATTATTTTTCAAGGCGGGACAGGGAGGGTAATTGTCGATCAGAGGCATGGCCGGGGTCGCTACTCCGATCCCGGTTCTTTGAAGCCGCTCGGGCTAACCCGGGGGTCGGAGTACCGACCCCGGCCACACGCGCGCTGCGCTCCGGGCTAATAGTCTCTTCCGGACTCGATCTCGGACCCGTCGCTTGCCCTCGGGGCTATCTAGCGCTGCGTCCAGACTCGATGTATGGGTGGCACAGACATTCCTGTCTGTGCGGGAAATCGACGATTGGACATTTTGGCGCACGGACAGGAACGTCTGTGCCACCAGATATCTAGCCTGGACGCAGCACCACAGTCGTTCCCCGACACTCGGAACACGGTCTAACCTATTTCCAATTGCCGGCTTTGTTAAGGTTATACGTCAGATTGCCCAGGTTCAGCGAATCCGAGCTACCCGAGCCCGCGACGATATTCACAAAACCAAAGCTGTTTTGCGTATACGAAATCGATCCCGCGGCAAGCGTGCCGACGGCCCTTTGGCTCGAGTAGGTATTCGCTCCGGCACCTTCATAGAGGCTGGCGGTGTCGCCGGATGTGCCGGTAGCGGAGACGGACTTGAAGCCGAGTGCCTCATTCAGGTAGCCGGTGCCGACCGTGCTATACATGTAGCTATAGGCTGTGTTGCCCGTGAAGACATTGCCGCTGGCCGCGCCACTGAGAAAAGCGCTATCGTTGGTGCCTGTCGCGGACTTTGCGAATACCTGGGCGAATCCAACTGCCTAGTCGAAATATCCCGTGCCTGACAGGGTGCTATAGGCAGCCGTCCCAACAAAGGTGTTGGTGCCAGTGGTGTCAAACATGTAGGCCGCATCGTTACTCTTGTCGCCATTATAGTTCGTCGCAAAGGCACTGACGAATTTGAAGCCAACGGTCTGGTCATAATAGGTCCCGTTAGCAAAATGGGAATCGCCCGGCTCGCTGGCGAAATAGTTGCTCCCGCCGAGGTCATACATATAGGCGGTATTGTTGGATCCTGTCGATGAGAAAGCCGTGAGGGTCGGGAAGCCTACCGCCTGTTCGTACCAGAAGCCATTGGCATTGTTGCCCTCATAAAAGCCATACGACATTTGGGTTACCAGAGCGTTTTGACCTACCGAATCAGAAAGATTGGCGACGTCTCCGGTTTTGCCGAAGGCCTGGGTTACGGCAACATTGTTTGTCGTAACTTTGTATCCTTTTCCGGTCAAGCTGCCGCCGCTGGGGGTGAGCGCCAAAGTATTGGTTCCGGTGCTAGCCCCATAGAGATAAGCCGTATAATTGTTCGGCACCGCCGTGAAGACGACCGAGGTAACCGTGGGCGTATCGACCTGGTAATAGACTCCATTGACAGCGAATACATATTGGGCGGCATGTAGGCTTGGATTGAATGCAAAGCTGCCCGTGGTGCCTGGCGCTGTGGTCGGGCCAGTCACGTTGAGAGTCGCGCCAGTGCGCGTGATGTTCGCGTTGGCCACGATCATTATCGTAAAGGCTTGCTCGACGGTCTTATTGGCTTCATCCGTAGCGCGGACGCGGACAGTGTAAGTTCCCTGGGCTGCGGCGTCAAAGGCATCGTTGGTGAGCAATTGGCTGCCCATGGTCTTGAACGAGCTGTTACCCGTTGATCCGGTACCCGTTACGAGGGTGTACGTGAGAGTATGCCCGGTACCTGGTTCGCTGCCGATCAGATTGCCGACGGCGGTACCCAGGGGGAGAAACGCGCCAACAGTGTTGTTTGAAAGATTTAAGGTCAGACCTGTTCCTGTCGTCGTGCCGGCGATGATCAGTGGGGCAGCAACGGTCGTGGCCTTACCGGCGGTGTTCGTGAAAACGGCCTCATACTTGTTACCCTTCATGGTCGCGGCGACATTGGACACCGTAAGTGTCATCGTTGTAGCCCCGGTGATGGCCGTGAACGCACCGCCGTTGGCACTGACCATCCATTGGACAGTCGGAGTTGGTGACCCGCTCGCGGTGAAGGTAGCCGTCGCTCCCACGGCAACCGATTGGAGGGTCGGCTGCGTCGTGATGACGGGCGCGCGCAACGGTCAGGCTGGCCGCAGTGGTCGTCGCGCTAGCGGTCGCATTGGTGAAGACAGCCTCGTACCGATACTGATTCATCGCCGCGGTGGCGTTGGTGATTGATAGAGTTGTCGAGGTGGCGCCAGTGAGGTTGCTAAAGGTTTTGCCGCCATCGGTGCTCACCTGCCATTGAACGGTAGGCTCCAACGCACCCACGGCGGAAACTTTGAAAGTAGCCGTGTCGCCAACGCTGACGATCTGATTGGAGGGTTGGGCAGTGACATCAGGTTTAACCAAGGACGCCGATATTTTGGTCAAGGTCACGTTATTCTTGGCCGCGCCGCCGGCGTAGCTAATCTTGAAGGCTTGGCCAGCGGCTGCGACCACTGCACCCTCCGGCAAACCGATGAACGAACCAGAAACCGCATTGCCAGACTTGCTGTTATCGATGATGGTTTCTACCGTCGAGTCAGGCACGTTCGGGTCCATTAGATTGATTTGCAAGGCCGCCCCGGACAGATCGACGACACCCGACTGCGGTTGTAAAGCCACAAGTCCATTTGCTCCGCTGTCTGGAATGAATACCGTGTTTTTCAGCTGCACTGGCTGGTCGATGGAGACCGGTGTGTTCCCCGTGGAATTCGGTGCTGCTGTTGATACGATCGATCCTTTCCCGGATGTGAGCGTACCAGCGATAGTTCCATTTCCTTGCAGAGTGGCACCTGAGGTAACCATCGTATTTCCGTTAATTGTGCCGTCATTCTCCAGGGTACCATTGCTGACCATTGTCGTCCCGGTGTAGGTATTAGCCCCTAGCAAAGTGGTGTGACCCGTACCGGTCTGCATGACCTCACCCTGACCGCTAATGACCCCCTTTATGGTCAGGTTGCCAGCGCCGCCGAGTGTCAGGATGTCATCACTATGATTGAAGCTCATCGTTACAGTTCCGTCGATTTCGCCGGTGCCTGTCGACGTGATGATATTGCCGATGTTCTGTGGAGGCAGACTAGGATCACCAGCCTGGACAACGATTGATTCGAGACTAATGTTCGCCTGGACATCGAGTGTGGCGTTGTTAGAGATTGTGGTATCGTTGTTGGTGGTGGCATCCGCTACGCCCAATGCACTTGGATTGGTAACGATTGTGGTGCCGCTGGACAGTAAGTAATTACCGCCAAAGGTGTTCGCGCCTGAAAGGGTGACGGTGCCAGCGCCGTCACTAAGTTCAAGTTTCGCACATTCCGGCGCGTAAATCTAGCGCTGGGGCCGGTGATTTTTGACGGTCCGTCGAGTCACATGCGCCGGGATTGGTTGAAAAAAGACGGCGAGCAGCTGTCTCATCCGACTCGGCTGAGAAGCTGGGTAATCTGGCTGAGCCAGGTTTTTACGCGACACGGTTTTGGAAGCAGTGTGTTGGTTTTCTCTTGGCAACTGACACGGCGTAGGGTGGTCAAAAGATCAGCAAACGAAGGCTCCTGTTTGCCTCGATACCAGGGACGGTACGGAAACTGGAGGAAGCGGTAACCAACCTGGTGGAACCAGACGACAACCAGGCTATACAGCAGCAGAGCCATCGGTGCGGTCCGCTGGACGGCCAGGGGCAAGCGGTTGGCAGGGTCTTCCAGCCCCAAAAATTGTTTGCAATTCTCGAAGGTGCATTCGATGGCCCAACGGCACGCATAGGTGGAGAGGATGTTGCGGGCATCCCAGTCAAGGTTGGTGCAGTAGAACATTTGATCGGGCCTTTTGCCTTGAAGATCGCGTGTCAAGACGATGGTCAAAAGACGCTGGCCGCCAGCCTTGTAGTACAAGGCTTGCTGGGTTTTGACCTGTAGGACGGCATGGAGTCCGAACTGATCGAAGTGGAGTTCCGTCCAGGGTCGCGTGGCGTCGTCGGCCCATTGGGCCATGTTCGGCAAACGTGTACCCTTCTTTCGTGGAGCCCCTTTGCCTTTTGTCGTACGTGGCTGTGGGAGAGCATAGAGGGCGCCTTTGGGATGAACGTGGCTGATCAAATGAACGTTGGCCGGTAGGTGGGACAGAACGCTCTTGCCGCCGTAGGCACTGTCGCCTGTAACGACGATTTCGTCTTGAGGAAACCAGGTAGAGACCAAGGAAATCAGCTCGACGGCCAGTTCGGGCCGGGTGCGATGGTTGGGGTCGGCCTTGGTCTTGGCGGCTTTGGCTTTGCTCTTTTTTCCCTTGGTGAGACCTTGGCGATTGCGATACAACCTCATGGTGATTGGTAAGGCAAAGACTTTGGTGGGTGCCCAGAAGGGGTGGGCGATGACGAGGCAGAGGACGACCCAATCGTGTCCCCAACTAACAAGAGGTTTGGCGCGGCTGGAGATGAGGGGATCGTAGTGCATGCCGACGCCGTAAACAGTGAGGCCACGTTTACGACACAAGGTATCATCGACGGCCCACGACAAGGAAGCGCCCAGGGCGAACACGCGTGCCACTAATTTGGCCAGGTGCAAAGACAAGACATCCCTATCCCAGGCGGCATGACTGAAAAAGCGATGGAAGCGGCACCAGTGTCCGTTGTCGAGGTTGCCTCCCGTGAAGATGACGTCGGTGACGTAGCGGCGGCGTGGAGAGAGAACCCAGCCGGAGATGATCTCGACGAAGGTCTGAAAGGTTGGGGCGGTGAAAACGGGCAGGAAATGCTGTAGCAGAGCAACGAAAGAGGCGGTAACTTCCATAGATCGGCTTCCTTGCCACGGGGCGACCTGGAATAGTAGATGATCCCAAGTTACCAAACCGAGCCGGGAAGCCGAACTTTTTTCTCCCGCGAGATGCTGCCAACAGACCCTAAAATGTGCGAAACTTGAACTAAGGAAGCCAGCTGTTCCACCCAAAATGGACGATATGACCACGGCACCACCGGGGTACGCATTGATTTCTGGAGCGGAGGATTCAGATACCGTAATCGTGCCGCCCGTGAATGTCGTGGTGCCCACTTCTCCGCCGATTTGTAAGGAAACAGGTTGGCTCGAATCGAAACCATCTCTGAGCGTGAGAGTCTGGCCGACATTTACCGTGTAATCACCCGCTTGGAATTGCATCTGGTCCACTGTCAAGCCGGAGATGTCATCCGTCGTGCTTTTGTTGCTGGAAGCGGGAAAGATTAAAGCGACATTATTCGTAGTGGAAGACGACGGAACCCACGCGCTATCCCAGTTGGCTGCGTCGCTCCAGAGTCCGTCGGACCCGCCGCCCGTCCAGGTGAACGTACCGCCTGAGCCACCGCCTGACGGGGCGTTCACCGTCAGTGTGGCCAATTGCGTGTAAACCTGGCCGTTCGTGTTAGTGAATAGCGCCTGGTAGGTATTGCCATTCATTCCCCCGGTGACTTTAGGCAAGATGAGTGTGGTCGAAGTGGCACCCGAGATTACGCTCCAGTTGATGCCGTCGGTGCTGACAGCCCATTTCACGGTCGGCGTCGGTGTCCCGGTGGCGTCGGCTGTAAGGGTAATGGTATCCCCGGCATTGGCGGTTTGATCTTGCGGCTGGGTCGTAATACTGGGAGCGCCGCTGGCACCGGATAGGCATGTGGCTACTACATCTTGTCCGGTTGAACCACCTTGGTATGTGATGCTAAAGTTTTGTCCGCCGGACTGGAATGTCGCGCCTTCAGCCAACCCACTGAACGTTCCGACGACGGGATTGCCGGTATCATTGGCGGTCAAGGTAACTGTGTTGCCGACAGACGCACCGTTTAATTGTGCCGTCAACGTCGCACCAGTTAGCGTAATTGTGCCGGAATCCACTACGAGAAAACCGGGAGGCGGGTCGTTGTTCGTTCGGACCGGTGCAAATGTGGCGTTGGTCAGGTCAACGCTGCCCAAGGATTCCAAAGGGTAATTAGCCGTATCAGCCGACTTTGTGCTCAGAGTTGCCCCTTGCATCCCTGTGATCGCGCCCACGAATCCTTCGCCCTCAAGAGTTGCACCCGAGTCGACAGTAAAATTGCTATATTGATTGTAGTAATCTACTTCAAGAGTCCCTGAACTCACGGTCGTGGGGCACGTGTAGGTATTCGTGAGGCCGAACACAGTCGTTCCGGTACCTGCCGTGATGACGCTTCCGCTGTCGCCATCGCTGCTGATCGAGCCAACGCCTAGGACTCCAGAGCCGCCGCCGATCGTGAGGGAATCACCCGCATTGCTGAAGCTTCGCATCTCTACATTGCCGGCTACCGACCCGGTACCCGTCGAGCAGATGATACTGCCCCAGTTCTTGGCCGAGCTTGGATCGGTATCCTGAACAAAGATTGACTCCTTGCCGATGTCGGCCTGGACGTCGAGCGTGGCGCCGTTGGTAATATTGGTCGAATTCAATTCCGTGCTATCGGCGACGCCAAGGGCCGAGGCGTTTGTCACAACCGTCGTCCCACCGGACTAGCTGTAGACGCCGCCAAAAGTGTTGGCTCCCGAAAGCGTTACCGTGCCGGAGCCGTCGCTGTTGTAGCCGACCGTACCCGCCAGAACGGAGCCGATGTTCACAGCGCAGTTCGATGATGCGTTGATTTCGGGCGCCGCCGAGGAGGCGGCAACAGTAATAGTGCCGCCGGTAAACGTCGTCGTGCCGACTTCCGCGCCGATCTGCAGAGTAACGGGGAGGCCCGGATCGAACCCATCACGAAGAGTGAGAGTCTGTGCGACGTTAACCGAGTAGCCATCCGCCTGGAATTGCATCTGATCGACGATCAGGCCAGAAATATCCTGCGTCATACTTTTGTTCGTTATCCCTGATGGGAAGAGCAGGGTGACATTTTCGGTGGTCCCTTCGGTAGCAGTAAGTGCCGTATCCCAATTCGCGGCGTTGCTCCAAAGGCCATCGGCGCCCCCGCCGGTCCAGGTGTGCGCAGCTGGAGCGAAGCGATCCTCGAGCAGTTCAAGGAGAAGTCGGGTGCCATCGCGCCGCGGGTTGCGGCGAGCCGCGTTGCGAATCGGGCGACGACGGGGTTGAACCAGGGTGGAAAGCCATGATGCGAACGACATGGGATGGCCTTCTCGATGAAAGAGAATTCGATGATTACGGTCGGATACCATGCTTAGCGGAACGGTTTCTCAGGGAAGAAGGGTTTTGACGAAGAGGGTGGTTGTAACTAAATGTGGTATAAAGACTTAAAATTTTTCAATTATTTTTCAAGGCGGGACAGGGAGGGTAATTGTCGATCAGAGCCGTAGCCGGGGTCGGTACTCCGACCCCGGTTCTTTCAAACCGCTCGGGCTAACCCGGGGTCGGCGTACCGACCCCGGCCACGGCGCGCTTGCGCTCCGGGCTAATAGTCTCTTCCGGACTCGATCTCGGAGCCGTCGCTTGCGCTCGGGGCTATCTAGCGCTGCGTCCAGACTCGATGTATGGGTGGCACAGACATTCCTGTCTGTGCGGGAAATCGACGATTGGACATTTTGGCGCACAGACAGGAATGTCTGTGCCACCCAGATATCTAGCCTGGACACAGCACTACAGTCGTTCCCCTATACTCGGAACACGCTCTAACCTATTTCCAATTGCCGACCTTGTTAAGGTTATACGTCAGAGTGCCCAAGTCCAGCGAATCTGGGTTAGCGGCACGGTTTCGCAGGAGAGAAGAGTTTTGGCGAGTAATTCAGTTGTAACTAAAGGTGGGATCGGGACTTAGATTTTTTTTTCAGGAGTGTAACGGAAAATCACAATCGGAGCCGTGGCCGAGGTCAGAGTACAAACCCCGGTTCTCTGGAGCGGATCTGGTTAAACCGGGGTCGGAGTACCGACCCCGGCCACGGCTTGGATAGGCTGTCGCCGTAAGCATTTATTTATCAGTATGTCGCGAGAATGTGAAGGAATTGTGAATTCGTTCAGGGGGGTGTATGGGTGCGTGAATGCAATGAATCCAAAGCGTTTTCTCATAATGGCCACGGTTGTTTGCCAGCGATGGAGCATCGATCCGAGCTGCGGCGGTACGGGAGCGACCCGGGAAGGCTCCCTAATGGTCGCGGCTCGGAATCTGGGTTAGGGCCCAGCAACCTGAACGAGCGCCACGCGGGAGCCGAGCAGATGGCCGGCTTCGTCGGGAACCTGGCCGCTGCGGAAGGCGGTGCGGCAGAGGTGGGCCGAGGCGTTCCAGCCTCCGCCGCGAATGACGCGACCGGTTCCGACGATGCTAACTTCGGGATCAATTCCGCCCTGAAGTTGATTCTGGAACCAGTCGCGACACCACTCCCAGGCGTTGCCATGCATGTCATGGAATCCCCAGGCATTTGGCTTTTTCTGGCCGACTTCATGCGTTCGATAGCCCGTGTTGTAGGCGTACCAGGTGTAGTCGCCGATCCCATCGGTCGAGGGGCCGAAGCTATAGGGAGTCGTGGTTCCGGCTCGGCAGGCATATTCCCACTGCGCCTCGGTTGGTACGCGATATTCCCATCCCGAGGGGAGAAGGCCTTTCTCTCGTTCTCGCTTTGTTAATAGTTCACAGAAATTCATTGCCTGGACCCAGGTGACGTTTTCGATGGGGAACGTCTTGCCGCCGCGAAAAATGCTGGGGGTGGTGCCCATTACCCGTTCCCATTCGTCTTGGGTGACTTCGAACTTACCGAGCCAGAAGCCGCGGGTGAGCTCGACATCGACTGGAAGGCTCTCGGTTTCGAGGTGTCCAGCCTCCGTTTTGGGACTGCCCATGACGAATTTCCCGGGCGGACACCAACAGAACTTGATTCCCAGGCTGTTGCCATCCCATTCCTGACCGGCCTTTGTGCCGACGGACAATGGAACCCTTGGTTTCTGCGGCGGCTCTTCTTTTCCAGTAGGCAGCGTGCCTGTTTCACCCCAGCGAAATGGATTAACGGGCGAGAGGAAAAAAGCCACGACAATCGCGGCTAGCCCGACTAACGCTCCGAGAGTTCCATGCCTGCTTTCGGACCAACGCCAAGGCGGAATCAGCTTCGATCCGAACGACTTCCGAATAACCGCCTTGGGAGTAGACATAGTTTTGAGGTCATCGATTACCTCAGCCATCGTCGCATAGCGCCCCTTTGGCTTTTTGGCCACCATTTTGCTGAAGATCTGTTCCAAAAAGGCCGGGCAATGTGGGCAGGCTTTGCAGAGAGAGGGAATTGGCTTGTCCCGATGCGTCAGGATCTTATGTATGACACTGTTGCCTTGGTAAATTGGTTGGCCGGTGAGCAAAAAATGGAGCGTACATCCCAGGCTATAGATATCCACTCGACGGTCGAGATCTTTGGTGTTTTCCGCTTGTTCCGGTGCTAGATAATCGACCGTGCCTAAAACCATTCCGGTCTCGGTCAAATGGGCCTGTTTGTCATCCGAAATTAGGATTCGAGCCAAGCCTAGATCCAAAACCTTCAAGGTTCCGCTGGGGTCGACGCGGAGATTGGCGGGTTTTACGTCGCGATGGATAATCCCCTGTTCATGGGCGTGATGGAGACCCTGAGCGGCCTGGACGATGTAATCGATCGCTTCGGAAATCGGCAAAGGGCCGCGCGACTTGACGAGCGCTTGCAGGTCGTGACCGTCTATGAACTGCATCACCAAGAACTGCCCGCCGTCCAATTCCTCGACGTTGTAGGCTGCGACGATGTTCGGATGCGTCAAGGCGGCGAGGGTCCGAATTTCACACTCGAAACGGGCGATGGCCGCGGCATCTGTCAGCTTGGGGGATGGTAGAACCTTGATTGCCACCAGCCGGTTCATCTTGAGATGGCGCGCCTTGTAGACCGTGCCCATTCCACCCTGGCCGAGTATACCGAGGATTTCGTATTGGCCCTTCCGAGCGAGTATTTCGATATCGCTATAGTCTGCCTTGAGGTGGACGTGTGTGCGCGTGGCATTCGTTTCTGTTTTGGAAACTCGAGCGCAGACGGCAGCGCATTCGGGCTCGCTCTCCAACTCATCTGGCGGTTGCGGGCGCAGCAAATCGACGCGCAAATCGTCATTGACGATGGTTTCTCGATCGTTGGTTTGTTTAGCTTCGAGGTTCTCGAAGATGCTTTGACAAGCAGCGCAATGCTCCAGATGATCCGAGAGGCTCGCGTGGGGACCGGAATCGAGCGGATCTTTCAGCCAGGCCACAACTTCGGCTTCCGTCGGACATCTTTGGCCGACCATCGTTGCTCCTTTACAGAATCCTCAGTGTTCTCCAATGGTTGTGCGGAAAGAATTAGGCTATAAACCATCCAACTCAATTTGCAATCGAGTCAGGACACGGTATTTCGCTCTATAAACCGTAGCAAGCGATAGACCTAAATCCCGCGCGACGTCCGCGGGCTTGTCGCCATGAACCGTGGTGCGCACGAACGCTTCCCAAACAGGCTTGTCAAACAGTGGACGCAACATTTCGACAGCACGATGTCGTACACGTCCAATTTCGCTGGACTGGTCGATCTGGTCAGGTTCCGGGACGACAATTTGCTCGATGAGACGTTTGGCATCGCTTCCGCCGATTGCCTCGGTTCGACGCCTCCGTTCACGAAAACAATCGAGAATCTTGTGGCGAGTGATCGTCCATAGCCAGCCGCGAAAGCTATCTCCCGGCTTGGTCCGTCGAAACTTCGCGATATCCGCCGATACGGTTAGAAAGACGTTTTGTACCACATCCTGAGAATCACTCGGCTGAATCCCTGCCTTGCGAATCCATCGATAGACCATTGGGCCATAAAGGCGAACCAGTTGCTGCCATGACTGCTGATCAAAACTCTTCACGCGCATGAGGAGGCTAGTCGAGGTATGCACCGAGAGCGACGAAAGCCCGGGAATATCCGAAGTCATGTGCATGAAAAGCTTTAAAGAAAGCTTGCGACCGACTCTTGTTGGCAACGCACCTACAGTTCAATTTACCACAAGGATTCCGCTCCATCCAGTGGTGCATGGGCACCATTTCTGAGGATTACATGAAATTTCACCCGCGCCAGAATTCGGTCGCCGTCCATGCCGAGCTCGGCATCGGCGGGTGCCTATTGGGGCGGTTGGCAGCGGCGGCGGAGGTACTCGTCGGTGGCGCGATTGGCCGCTTCGCAAGTTCCGTGCCGATTTCCGCACTTAGGCTGTTGGCGTGGCCGCCTGAGCGGCAGTTGACCACCACGCCAGCCGCCAACGCACGACTCAACAGCGTTCAGCTGTCTTTCATGAAGCCGGTGTCCTTTTCGCATTGTTACAACGAAAGAGGGCAGCTGGATCGTCGCTTTGGACTCACGCAGCGAAATCTTCGAGTAAATCAAATCAACGAATATCTGATCAACATGCCTCTGATTCGCATTGAGCTTGCATACGCAATGCTTTCACCAAATGCCAACCGTCAATATGGCAATTGCTTTGAGGCAGTCATTTCCTCATGTGACGGCTTGATTCGCTCTTTGAATAGGCCGCGAACAACATAGAAGAAGACGGGGGTTAGAAATATTCCGAAAAAGGTGACGCCAATCATTCCCGCGAAGACCGCAGTTCCCAATGTTCGTCGCATTTCGGCGGCGGCGCCTTTAGCTATGACTAGGGGCAGAACGCCGAGGATAAATGCGAACGATGTCATGATGATCGGCCGCAACCTCACGCGTGCGGCCTCCACCGTCGCTGGGAGCAATGCCTGCCCTTCCTTCTGACGATCACGGGCAAACTCGACGATCAAGATCGCGTTCTTGCTGGCCAGGCCGACCAGAACAACAAACCCGACTTGCACGAAGATGTTCAAATCCATTTGAGCAATAATGATACCAAAAAGCGCGCATAACAGACACATCGGCACGACGAGGATCACCGACAGAGGCAACGACCAACTCTCGTAGAGAGCCGCCAATACCAGGAACACTAACACCACGGCCCCTACATACGCCATGAACGGATTCTGCAGGAGGTCGCGCAGTGTGTCCATCAGCGATTCTTCCCGCTGCAAATACGTTAGCTCACTCCACTCGTGGCTCATGCTGCGAGGCAACTCCTGAGCGGTCAGCCCCTCCATGGTGTTGATAACCGTCCCCGTGCTGACCGAAGGCAGGGTCACCCCGTTGATTCCCACTGCCGTATACATGTTATAACGTTGGATGAAAACAGGTCCAACGTCGTCGCGCACAGTGGCCACGCTTCCCAACGGCACCATGTCTCCGGAAGCGTTGCGTACGCGGAACTGCCGCACAACGTCGGCATTGACGCGATAGGGGGCGTCGGCCTGAAGATTCACTTGCCAGGTACGGCCGAAACGGTTGAAGTCATTGACATAGTAGCCTCCCAAAAATACTTGCAGAGTGTCGAACACATCATTCAACTCGACCTTCATCGTCTTGCATTTGACCCGATCGACATCCACGTACAGCTGTGGTGTCGATGCCCGGAAGCTGCTGAAAAGTGCTAGAAACCCAGGTACATGGGAAGCCTTCTCGCAGAGATTAGCCGTTTGCCCCTCCAATGACTTCAAGTCGATATTGCCGGTTGCTTCCAGGATCAACTTGAATCCACCAGCATTGCCGAGCCCGTCCACGGCTGGCGCTCCAAAAACGAGCGTCTGGGCCTGCTCGACCTCGGCATAGATTCGCTCACGCAGCTTACTTGCAATGACTTCCGAGTACAGATCAGGGGATCGACGTTCGTGGAACGGCTTGAGAACGATGAAGGTGGTACCAAAGTTCGAGCTAACGCCGTTCATGACGAACGACTGACCGGGGATGTCCACAGTGTGGGCGACACCTTCCGTCTCCGCGACGATTCTTTGAATGTGATCCATGACGGCAACGGTCCGGTCCAGCGACGCGGAGTCGGGGAGCTGGGTGTTGACGATCAGGTAGCCTTTATCCTGGTTGGGAATGAATCCATTCGGGACCAATGTGAAACTGTAGTAGGTCAAACCCAACAGGCCGCAGTAGACGAGCAATACGATAAAGCTCAATCGTAGGCACCAGCTCACCATCGAGCCATAGACGGCCGTGCTGAGGTCGAAGAGCCAGTTGAAGCCCTGAAAGACCTTACCCAGCAACCAGTTCACCGGACGAATAATGATCCAACCGACTACCCCGCCTGCGACAAGGCCTGGGAGGAACAATCCGGCCCACAGCGCCCACGACAGTACCGTTTCCCGTACTCCGCCGGCCACCTCGTGCCCAATCTCATCGGCCGCCAGTCCCAACTTTGCGGCGCCGACCGTCCACAGAAGAGATACCGACAACAGCCCGCCCAGAAGGCCGAACAGCCACCAAGGAAGCGCCTCGCGGCCTTCCAGTTGGCCGTGCGCAGTCGTGCCGGCGGCCGGCGAAGATTGTTGCCGCTCGTGCCGGCGTCATGGTCATGGCGTTGACAGCAGACAGGATCATAGATGCCGCGATCGTCAGTGCGAACTGGCGGAAGAATTGGCCGGTGATGCCGCCCAGAAACGCCGAAGGTAAGAACACAGCACTAAGAACCAGCGTTATGGCGATGATCGGCCCTGTGATCTCGTCCATGGCGCGAATCGTCGCATCGCGGATTGTCAGCCCCTTCGCCAGCCAGCGTTCGATATTTTCCAAAACGACAATGGCATCGTCGACCACGATACCGATGGCAAGGACCAGCCCAAACAGCGTCAAGTTGTTCAAGCTGAATCCCATCATTTTCATCACGGCGAACGTGCCGACCAGCGAAACGCCCACGTCGATGAGCGGCAGCATCACCGCTTTCCAATCTTGGAGGAACAGCAACACGACGATTGCCACCAGGATGACCGCATCGCGCAAGGTATGAAACACTTCGTCGACTGATTCTTGAATAAAGGGGGTGACGTCGTAGACGATGGCGAATTCGAGGTGATCGGGAAACCGCGACTTTCAGATCGCGCATCTTGCGCGGACATGCGTGGCCGTGTCCATGGCGTTCGCCGTCGGCGATTGGAAGACCGCGAGGCCAACGGAGGGCTTGCCGTCCAGCCGGCACCGAGTGTCCTGGTTCTTGGCCCCAAGTTCGGACCGACTGACGTCGCGCAAGTAGGTGACTTCACCCTCATCGCCCGTCTTAAGGACGATGCCCGCGAACTGCTCAGGCTCCACGAGTCGGCCTTGAGCCCCCATCGTATATTGGAAGTCCAGGCCGGCAGGAACCGGAGGTTGGCCGATTTGCCCCGCCGCGACTTGGACATTCTGCTCACGGAGTGACTTTAGCACGTCGGCCGCGGTCAGGTTACGCGAAGAAAGCCGGTCAGGATCCAACCAGACTCGCATACTGTAGTCTTGCTGCCCGAATTCGAGAACTTCGCCGACTCCATCGACGCGGGCCAGCGCGTCTTTCACTTGGATCGTGGCGAAATTGCTCAGGTAAAGCTGCTCGTAGTAGGGCTTCCCGGTGCCGGGGTCGAAGTCGGAGTATATGTTGACAACCAGCAGGATGCTGGGAGACTGCTTCTTGACGGTTACGCCAGTGTTCTTGACAACATCCGGCAGAGTTGGCAGCGCCTGGGAGACGCGGTTTTGCACCAGAACCTGGGCAATGTCGAGGTTGACGCCGAGCTTGAATGTAATCACGAGGCTATACGAGCCGTCATTGTTGCTCTGCGAGGACATATAGAGCATATTTTCAACGCCGTTGATCTGCTGCTCGATCGGCGCGGCGAGAGTATCAGCCACCACCTGAGCGTTTGCTCCCGGATAGTTGCAGCTTACCTGAACGGTTGGGGGCGTGATCTCGGGGTATTGCGCGATCGGAAGGCTGACCATGGCCAACAGCCCGACTAGCACGATGACAATGGAGATCACCCATGCAAAAACAGGACGATCAATGAAGAAACGCGCCAACATGGATTTTCTTCCTCAGAGCCTATCCGAAACCATCAATAAGAAAGTGATGAGTCAGCCCATTCTGGTCATTCGTCCCAACGTTACTTAGGCTTCTGCTCGCCGGCGTCCGCTGCCCCACGTTTCGGGACCGCTGGTACTTCAGAAGTAGCTCGTGTTCCCAGAGGCATGGCGACCACACGCGGGTCGACCTTGGCGCCGTGGCGGACGCGCTGGATACCATCAATGACGATACGCTCGCCTGACGTCAGACCGGACTCAATTTCGCGCATCCCCTCGTGAAGCCGACCTAGACGAACTGGTCGCTTCTCCACGACAGCATCGGCACCGACGACGTAAACGACTTTTTGCCCCTGATCGGTGTCAACCGCGCGGTCCGTGATGAGGCTCGCTCGATGGGGGCGGCCTAGGGGTACACGCACTCGCACAAACAACCCAGCAGTAAAAGCATTATCCTTGTTGGCGAAAACGCCACGCATCTTGATGGTGCCAGTCCCCGGGTCGATCTGGTTATCGACGAAATCAAGGGTACCCACACGCGGGAACCCTGCTTCGGTAGGCAAACCCATGAAGACATGCGGCACGGCGTTCGCGTTGGCTGACTCACGTGTCAGTTGATTGACTCGTAGAAATGTCAGGTCGTCCACGTCGAAGTAGACATACATGGGATCGATCGAGACGATCGAAGTGAGAATGGTTCCTCCCATCTCCCCGGACTGAACCACGTTGCCCACAGTTACCAGGGCGCGGCTGACTACCCCGGAAATGGGTGCGCGAACGCGGGTGTATTCCAGGTTGAGGAGAGCCGTGGAGCGATTGGCCTCGGAGACCTTGACGGCTGCGTCCGATTCGGCTCGATCTCCAGCCAACTTGTCGAATTCTTCTTGGCCGATGCCGCGCTGAGAAAGGAGACGGCGGCCCCTTTCGAGGTCCGCTTGCAAACGGTCACGACGAGCTTTGGCCTGCATCAAGTTGGCCTCTGCTCTATCGAGCTCCGATTGATAGGTCCGAGAGTCAATTTCAAATAGGACGTCGTCCTTGTTTACCTTGGACCCTTCCCGGAAGTTGATCTTGTGGAGGTAGCCCCATACATGAGCTCGCACCCTAACGGAATCGACCGCGGCCGTACGTCCGTTAAAGTTGTTGTAATCCGTGACATCAAGTTCCAGCGGGCTGCTTACGGAGACGACGGGCGGAGGCGGGGCCGGCATCCCCGCGTTTCCTTGCGTGCAACCGGCCAGAGCCAAACAGCATCCCACTGTGACGAGGGTATATCGACTGACAAACATCATTGGGTCACTCCCCCATGGATAATTGATCTCGCTCCGGCGCGCCAAAACACTCTTCTCACCTAGATTTTCTTAAACCGTCCAGCGCGCCAGAAACTTGGGCGTACAATAGCGCTTGATCGCTTTCTCTTTGAGCCCAATGCCTCGCAGCGCGAACCAGACAGCCTGAACTACGAGTGCATCTTCCGACAATCCGTAGTCGATGATCGGCAACCCAGGCAACAGAAACAGCATGATGGCGGTCGCGATATTGTGGACGAACCATCCGGCCGCGGTTGGGCTTACGGGGCTTTCGACGGCATCGCCAGACGCAATGGCCTCACGCAGACAATCCTCGAACTTGGGCACCCATTCGGCGGCAATCTTGGCAAGCAACAGTCGTGCGAACTCCCCGTCTTCGGCCAGGCTGCGCAACATCAGACGGTATTGGATCGCCTTCTCGTCGTCGTCCGCGGAGCGGCGTTTGACGATTACTGTAATGAGAAAGTGAACGAGGAGAACCAGCGTAGGCGTGCCGGATTCCATGGCATAAAGGCGTTCGCAGTGTTCGAGGATTTGCGGCGTGCAGCAGGCGGATTGCATCGCGGCGAACAGGGCTTCCTTATTAGGAAAATGCTTGAAGAGCAATGCCTCAGAAACGCCGGCAGCATGCGCCAACTCTCGCGTGGTCGTTCGGTCGAATCCCTTTTCAGCAAAGACACGCCGGACAGACGCCAAAATAGCAGCCCGCCTGTCCTCCGCGCAGAGTTTGCCTGTCGATTTCATAACTCACTCAAGTGCATCGGCGTGTGAGTGAGTATACACTTACTTGGCTATATAGGTCAAGAGTTAGTCCGACCTTTGAACGCAACAACTTGCCCCAAGCCTTGACTAATCAGGCAAGCAAACGAGGCCACCGTCGGTTCTGGAATGGCAGAAAATGGCCTTGCCTCGGTCAACATAGAGATGTTGGTGGCACATCGGACGTTAGGCCTCATTACGCTGCTATTTTTGGGGCTCAGGCTTTGCCTTTCTTGGTGTGAAGGCGGCGACTGGTAATTCTTGCACTTGCACATCCTAATCGCGCTTGTTATAGAGCCTCCCTTCAATCGATCAATTCATAGTTTCGCTGGACGTCCTATGTTTCCGCAACACGGAGCGGCCGAGGCTGCGCAGCGTGTCATGGAAATTCGGTCTCTGCTGGGAGAGTGGCATGGAATATCGCCTGTTGCGGACATTGGCATCGATTGCTTTCGTCCTGGTCGCGAGCGGTGTCGTCCAGGCCCAGCAGTTTCAGCGCCTGATGGAAGATAAGCGTACGTTTCCGCCGAGCGCGTCAGTGCCTGCCGAGTTGCCCGCACCCGGTCCTATGGAACCGCAAGCGCCTGCGTGTACCGTCGGCATTCCGCTACCGGGCACAGTTCAGCGCGACGGAAGCTGACAAGGCGGAATCGCCGTTTTTCTTCTCGGCGGATTATCTGCTCCTCAAGCCGCGTCGTGACTACCTCGACTATGCGATCGTCGGCCCCAGCAATCCGGGCAACACCGGTCCAATCGGCGCAATTCAAACGCTCGAATGGGACTGGACCAATGCCTTTCGGGTCGGTGGCGGCTACCGCCTGCGTGACGGGCTGGAAATCAGCTTCGACTACACCTACCTGCACAGCGACCGGGCGAGCGCTGTCAATTCCGCTCCGGCCGGAGGCACGATATTTCCGACGCTCACCCATCCAGGTACGGTGCAACAAGTCGATAGCGCCAGGCCACGAACAGCATAAACTACAATGTCTTTGACCTGGATCTGGGTAAGGCGTTTCATCCGAGCGAGCAATTGGCCGTGCGCGTTTTCGCCGGCGCCCGCTTCGCTCAAATCGATCAAAATCTGGCCGCGGGCTACAACGGCGGCGATGCCAATTTCGATCGCGTCGCCAGCGACTTACGCTTCAGCGGCGCGGGACTGAGCATCGGCGGCGAGGCGAACGTCGACATGTATTACGGCTGGGGTCTGTACGCTCGAGGACGGTTCTCGATGGTCCTGGGCGAAAATAATACCTCGCTAGTCGAAACCAACAACGCAGGCGCAACGATCATTACCAATGTTTCCGAGCGGTTTGACAAGGTGATACCAGTTCTGGAGCTTGGCATGGGTGTCTCTTGGGAATACCGCAACTGGCGGCTGACCGCCGGCTACGAGATCACCAACTGGTTTGGCCTCGTGGACACGCCCGATTTTGTCAGCGATGTGAGCCTCGGCAAATCGGCGCGGCGAATCAGCGATCTGAGTCTCGATGGCTTGGCCGTGCGAGCGGTTTGGTCGTTCTAAATCGTATCAGTTTCGCGCTGGCGGCGACCTAAATGTGGAGTTAAGATAGGCAACTCAAGCAAGAGCATGTCAGAATGGTAAAGAGCCGCGGCCGGTCAGTCGCGACTCTTGGGTCAGACGAGCCGTTCCCAGTGAGCGAGACTTGCGGAGGGTTGAAATGTGCGCGTAACCCTCGTACCCTCCTCGGTTGATGCCAGCTTCCGCGATTCTCAATATATGACCACCATTTTGGTCAACGAAAGCGTAGCCATCGACGCCGGCTGCCTCGGCTTCTATCGTGATGTCGACGACCAGGTTCGAATCAAGCACGTCTTTCTGTCCCATAGCCACATAGACCACGTCGCATCGCTGCCAATCTTTTTGAACAATATCTTGAGCAGGATTCAGGGCGATCCAGTCACAATTTACGGTAGCGCGTCCGTCCTCGAGAGTTTAAAAAGTGACATTTTTAACGACCGCGTTTGGCCTGATTTCATTCGCATCTCCGAACAGGGGCCAGCGTTTTTGAAAATGGTGACCCTCACATCCGGCAAAGGTATCGAGGTCGATTCGCTGCGCGTGACGCCAATTGACGTCGATCACGTCGTGCCGACGCAGGGATTCCTCGTCGAAGAGAAGACGTGCTCGGTGGTGTTCGCATCTGATACCGGGCCAACTCAGGCCATTTGGGACGCTGCCAATGAGTTGAACAATCTCAAAGCCGTGTTTATGGAAGTAACGTTTCCGAACGAACTGCAATGGCTGGCCGATCTATCCAAGCACCTGACGCCGTGCCAATACGGACAGGAGATGCGCAAGTTGCGCCACTGCGTTCCATTTATCGCCGTCCACCTCCATTCCGCTAATCGGGATCAGGTTGCTCGCCAACTCGCCGAGTTCAAATCGCCGCGGATTCTCATGGGAGAGTTTGGAAAACCGTACATATTTTGATGAATTTGGAGCCGCACTCGCCAGAACGCGGTAACCACTCCAGGGCTGCCGCATTCTGGCGAATGCTGCAAATAACTGTCGATTTTCCTTTCCCGGTCAACTTCGTGTGGTAAATAAAGAGGAGGCGATCTCTTTTCCATCGGTGCGCCTCTTGAATCCATTGCGAAGATTGACATCATGAGCCGGTCTGTCCTCTATTTCCTCCTTGTTTGCGGGGGATTTTGTTCGCTGTGCAGCGTTCCGTTCAGTCCAGCTGCTCGACAGGAATCGCCCGGTTGTGCCGGTAAGAACGACCCTGGTGATTTGTCTTGCAAATATCAGGGAGTTTCTTCGTGCGCTTCGACCGCTTGCCATAACGGCGCCGGCCGTAACGGCATTAAAGGCGCGGAGTACAACACCTGGGCGAACAACGACCCACACAACAAGGCCTACCGAGTCCTCTTTGACGAGCGATCTCTTCTCATTGCACAGAACTTGAATCGGGGCAAAGGCGGCATCTCCGCTTTGGCGCCGCAGACCGACCCGCTCTGCCTCGGTTGTCACATTCTCCCCGACATCACGAACAGTTCCCGGGCTCCACGCTTTGCATTCAGCGATGGCGTCGGCTGTGAGAGCTGCCACGGTCCAGCTCAGCAATGGCTCACGACTCATTACCTCGATGCTTGGAAAGCCGAGTCCGTGAATGAAAAAAAGTCTCAGGGGTTCGCTAATACCAAAAGTTTGCGCGAACGAGCCGAGGGTTGCGCCGGCTGCCACGTCGGACGGGGCGAACGAGATGTGAATCATGACCTCATCGCGGCCGGCCATCCGCGCCTACGTTTCGAGTTTGCCGCGTTTCAGGCCGTCTATCCGAAACACTGGAGCGAAACCAAAGGCGTTCGCCACGATTTTGAGGCTCGGTCCTGGCTCATCGGCCAACTCGTGACCGCGGAGGCCTCCCTCGATCTACTCCAATATCGGGCCCTACATACCGACAAACCTTGGCCGGAGTTCTCCGAATATAATTGCGCGGCTTGTCACCACAACGTGACCGGCGCGGCAGCGAAGCGCTTGGCGACCGCAGCCGGACGGACGACGACAGACCTCCGGTGGGGAAGTTGGTACGAAGCCCTTCTGCCTACTTTAGACCGCGCCATGCCGCGACCATTGCTTTCGGAACCACTCCATGCGCTTGCGCAGCAAATGAGCAAGCGCGTTCCCGATCGCCGTCAGGCGGCTATGCGAGCCGCCGAAGCGAGCGCTTTGCTTCATCGCTGGTCGCTCGAAACGGAAAAGCCATATTTCGGCGGCGCGCGATGGCAGTCTTTCCTCCGTGACCTTTCTCGACAACGGGATCTCGCCAAAAGTGATTGGGACGGCGCGACCCAGGTCTATCTGGGCCTCGCGGCCCTGAATCAGGCGCTCGGCGACATCGACCCAGCCTATCGCGCCCAATCCTCTTTGCGGGACGCCATCCGCTCCCTCGGCACCGAACTTGAAACGTCCTTTCCCAAGACCCGCGACCGTTTGTACGATAGTCCGAGCAATTTCAGTCCAAGCGCTGTAGAAAAGATGTTAAAAGAAATCGAGACGCAGATCCCATAGAGCGCCCCGCTGCGCGGGCTCAACAGTACCTTTTTCTTCTTGGTGCCTAAAATGGCCGTTCAATCTTCGCGCTGGTTGCTCGCGGTCGTGACGCTTCTGATTGTCACGAGTCCAGCGTGGTTGATGGTACGGGCAGGGCAAGAGAAGGAAAAGCCAGCCGAAAAAGCAAATTTCAAAACGTATTACGTGGGGGTCGGCGCCTGTACCCAATGCCACGTTTTGCTGCCCAAGGAGGCAAACGCTCTTTTATGTACGGGTGACGAAGTGACCAGGTGGCGCGCGGACGATAAACATCAAAACGCGACCAAGGTGTTGTTCAATGACCGATCAAAACAGATGGGGCTGATTCTAAATACCAAAGTTTCAGAAGACCCTCGCTGCCTCGCCTGCCACGGCGTCAATCTCAAAGGAAAAGACACCGAGATCTCAGATTTCAAATTAACATTCAGCAAAGAAAAACGCGCGGAGGAAGGCGTCAGCTGCGTCGTTTGTCATGGGCCGACAAAGGAGTGGATTTTCCAGCATGGCTTCCTCGCCAACGCCAGCGAATGGCGGAGTTGGACACGCGAGGAAAAAGAGAAGAAATTCGGCTTCAAAGATCTCTGGACTCCCATAAAGCGTGCAGAGCTTTGTGCCTCCTGTCATGTCGGCAATCTTCCGGATGGAAAATTCGTCACGCACGAGATGTATGCCGCCGGACATCCTCCTTTGCCCAGCTTCGAAGCGGCCCTGTTCAGCGACGAGATGCCGAAGCATTGGACCTTTCTACGCAACAAAACTCTCGAAGCGCAGGATACCATCGACCGGCAAAAGCTCGAACGTAGCTGCGAGCAGACGCGATTATTGCTCCTCAGCGGCCTTATCTCGCTGCGAGAGAGCATGAACTTGCTTAAATTCGACGCCGACGCCGCCATGAAGGCCGACGACGCCGGCGATCGAGCCTTGAACCTGTCCAGTTTCGATTGTTACGCTTGTCATCACGATCTAAAGGGCAACGCCGTCCGTCAAAAAACTGGCTTCGCCGGCAAGCCGGGGCGCGTGCCGATGAAATCGTGGCCCGTCGTTCTCATCAAGCTCGCTATCCGCGAGTTGGCGACCGATGAAGCCGATGCCAAAAAAGGCCAGGACGAGTTTGATAGCCTCGTCAAAAAGGTCGCGCAGGGTTTCGATGCGCAGCCGTTCGGCGAGCCAAAATTGATCGCTGCCGCCGCCACGTCACTCGCGGCGTGGGCCGACAAATTTGCCGATCATCTAAGCAACAAGCGCCTTGAGAAGGGAACCGCTCGCAAACTACTCAAGCTCATACCTGAGCTTTATAAGGACGACCGCGTCGATTATGACTCGGCCCGCCAGATCGGCTGGGCTGTGAAAGTGCTGTCGATGGAAGCGGCGGCAGATTCCGAAGGGAAGTTCGATCCTGTTACTAAGACGGTTCTCGACAAGCTGGAGACGCAGCTAAAGCTCCATTTGCCCTCTGGAAAATCGAATATTGAAGGTGAGTTGGAAGCTCGGTTGAAGGTATTGAGCGATTTCAATGCAAATGACTTCAAACAGAACTTGGGCCAGCTGTCAGCGATAAAATGACGACATCTAAACCAGGCCCGCTATGGCATCAATCCGACGCAAGTTCCCGAAACATTCGCTTCAGATCTTCCTCAAGCTTCGGACTGCGAGACTGCTCTAGTAAGCGCAATTTGTTACTCATTTCCCTTTGTAATTGCTCGTGTTTGGCTGTCGAGCCGATGGCTCGATTTAGTGTCATAAGCGATACGCCTGTTTGCCAAAAATCAGCCCTGTTACTCGACCGGACCAACGCCGTTCGCAAACCTCGAATCTCGTCGGCTGTCCAAGGTTTCTTTTCCAGACGATCGGCTACGGGCCGCAATTGATCGTGAACGACACGGAGCGCGTTAGCCGCTACTGCTTCCCGATTCGGCACGCGGGCGCTCATTTGCAATTCCAGGCTTTTCAGCCGCTCGACAAGCGGCAATGAATCGGGATCTCTATTGAACTCGGCCAACGATTGCGGAATGGCTCGGTACCAACTGCTCCAGGGCAAAGCTCCGATCTTTTGTCTTGAGCCGACGCTGGTATGGGGCCGATTCGTTGCCGACAAATCGTGATGGCAGGCGGAGCAATCTAGCTCCGAAAACTCCGGCCACGGTCGCGTTGCATCCTTGGCACGGTCGGCCAGAAGCGCCAGAGACGCCTCAAGGGACACGACTTGACCGACAGCCCAGTCATGTGCCAGAGCACAGGCCAGCTTGGTTTGTCCGCCCAGTGGCGGGGCATGTTGTCGTTGAACGCGGTCATTTCGAAGCTAAGGCGTGGATGTCCGGCGGCAATGAAATCATGGTTCATGTCGCGCAACGGCAGGTGACGGCTGGCGTCAGCCGGCGCCCCGATATGGCAGCCAGCGCAGACGGCCGTTCTCACAGCGGGATCAGCCAGGTCGACGAAGCCATACTCCTCCCGAACCTTTGTTGACGATCCATGAGTCGCTTTGATAGCCTGCCATTTTTCCGGCGCCGTATGCGGGACCCGCCAGGCCTGAGCCGGGCCGTGGCACGCTTCGCAACCAACGCCACCGAGACGCTCGGCGACCCAAGGCGAGTCCGGCGTGGCGGCCTGTGGAGTCGTGTGGCAGGCGAGACATCGGGGCTCCGTGGCTACGTTGAGCCCGAGACTCTCTCCGATCTTTTTCGATCGTTCGTTCGTCAGAACTTCGTAACCCCGAGAGTGGGGATCGTTAGCGAACCAGATCGAATATGCGGATTGGCTCCGGTTCGGATCGTTCGCCTTTGCTTCGAGCGCGCCGTGACAGCCGCGGCCTGAACACGAAGCGGAGCCAACTATCCCCATTGCGCGGCCCGCGGGAGGGGGCGGAGACACGCCGCCGGGCGATTCAGGACGTGCGCTAACAGCCAACCCGATGGCCAGCGACGCCACCACGGCCAGCCTTCCGGGATTCACAAAAGATTGCATAAAGCGTCCTAATCTGCCGATCTTGATGGTAATCGGATGCTGCGCAGTCGCCTGCCTTGTAATGCGGAGGCGGATTCCTCGGCCAACAAGGACGAAAGGAACGGACGCCATGAGAAACAAATTCGGTGCTCGGACCGCAGTCTGCATCGCGCCGTTTCTCGCGCTGACGGCATTCGCCGAGCCGCCGGTCGCGACGACTCCGCCTTCCTCGTCCGCAGCAATCGTGGCGACGGCTGAACCTGAAGACAAAGAGACCAAGCAGCTGTTAGATCGGCTCAACGTCCTGAGCGAGTGGATCGGCCGCAACGGGCAGTCGCCACAGGCATGGCGCACCTATGTGGAACAAGCCGAAGTCTTGGTAAAGCTGGCCGCGCGCCACAAAGGCCAGGAACGCGATAATTGGCTCAAGATCGCCGTCGACAGCGTTTTTGGCGCTGCCATTCAAAGCCCGGTAAACGAAACGCTAGCCTACGATTGGCTTATGGAGCTACCCGCCCAGATCAAGAAAGCGTTTCCCGACAGCAAGGTGATCCCCTATGCGGCATTCCAGTGCATCCAAGGCGAGTACGTTCGCGTTTTAGATAAAGGGGGCGACAACCAAAACAAAGCGAAGGAACGACTCGCGGAGCGCCTCCTTCGTTTCGCCAACGAGTATCCGGATTCCATCGAGGCCCAGAAAGCCGTCCTCGAAGCTGGCCAGATTTTTGAGACGTCGGGCAAGACCGTGGCGGCCCGCCAATGCTATCGTTTCGCTCTCGACCATTTCGCTGGACAAGACGCCGGCAAAAAGGCGGGATCAGCCATTCGGCGGTTGGGCATTGATGGCGAGCCTGTTCACTTGGGGCTGCCGTTCCTCTATCCGTCAGGCCAAAATAATGAAGCGCCCTTTGATTTCAAACAGCTGAATGGCAAACTGGTAGTTGCCTACTTTTGGTCAGTTTCAAACCCAGCGGCCGACGAGGACTTCGCGGTTTTGAGGCAAATCAGCGACCGCTACCGCGAGCGTGGCGTTGAAGTGATATTCGTAAACATGGATAACGACCCGGAAAAGGCCCGCGCGTACCTCGTTGGCCGGCTCACGGGGGGCATTCATCTCTCAGAAAAGGCGGGGCTAAGCGGATCGCTCGCCGAGCGCTTCGGCATTCAATCACTGCCGGAGGTATTGTTAATTGACAAAGAAGGCACGCTTGTAAAGCATTCCATTCCAGCCGTGAAGATCGAACCCGAGATTACAAACCGACTGGCACGCGGAAAATAGCATCGCCGCTATTGGCGTTGTACTGTTTTTTTGATGACGTCGATTACGACTCGCACATTGCCTTCGGAATTCAGGTCGAAGTGCAAAGGGGTTTTATTCTGGTCTTTGACGGCCTTGACCCAAGGCGGCGTAGCTTTCTTAACCACGGCCGGATCACCGTAGGCTGTGCTGCGCACGGTAATCTTGTAATTCGCCAATGGAACTCCTTTCCCATCGTCTCCTTGTAGGACAAACGCTCCATCCGGTTCTACTTGAGCCGAGAAGGAGCGTCCAGCATGTTTCGGGTCACTGGCGTCGTCTGAGCGGAAAGTCACTTCGAAAGGGTAAGGACCATCCAGTTTGAGATCTTTGCCTTCGACGACCACTTTCCCGCTGACGGCGGCACGTTTGTCCGCGCCGCCACACCCTGCCAAAACGAACAGAAGGAGCGTCAACAGCCCCAGGCGCGCGAGACGAAGTGACATTCGAAACTCCGCAAAAGCTTCGTAGCGAGGTCTGATGACCAGTCGCTACGAAGCATGGAGAGAGGAAGCGCAGGTTTCAGGGTAGCGAAACGACTTCGTTACCATGAGGAGTCATGAACGGCGTAACATTCGTGCCATAGGTGATCGATCGGACGGAGCCGTCGCAGAATCCGAACAGGGTGCTGGTATCGTAAGGGCCGCCCCAATTTCCAGCGTAAGAAACCGTTGGCGTGTCTTGCTGAACAGTCCCGCCGTCTCGGCCGGCGCCGCCGTAGCCTCCGCTCAACCATGTCTCGTCCCACGAGCCGCCGTTGGCATTGGGAGACGTCCACGAGCCGGTTTGCAAGCTATTGATGCCACAGAAGATGGTATTCGATGTTCCGTCGGTAATGGCAGTAATCACAAGATGGTAAATGCCACTTGTCGATCCAGCGCCATCAGCGAGAAGAGTGTTTGTCGCGTAATCGGTTTGGCGCCGTCCAGTCCTTGATTGGTCACGGTGGTAAAACCAGGCCGGTTACGCGTCGGATCACAGTAGGTTTTGATTTTGAAATATCGCTGCGTGTTAGGGGCCGTCGCCCAATTGATATTGTAATAGTTGGTTTGCTCGATGTAGGGCAGAATCTGATAGCACCAAGATCCTGAATCCTGGACTGTCGGCTGGCCCCAAACGCCGTAGACGCCGTTAAATGGCAAATAATGGTTGACGTCATGATACGACTGAACGGCGATGAGCTGCTGCCGAATGTTGTTCTGCGATGACGACCGCGACGCCGCCACGCGAACCTTTTGCACGGCGGGTAGGAGCAGACCGATCAGGACCGCGATGATCGCGATTACCACGAGGAGTTCGATCAGCGTAAATCCTCTACGGTGATCATGTCGACGCAAGCGCAAAGATAGGAGCATAAAGAGAGTCTCCCGCGACGAAAGAAAAAGAAAGAAGTGAAGCGTGAAAGAATCTTAATCGACGAAATGGGATCCGTCAAGAAGATAGAGCAAGACGCCGAGCGTCGGTGTAACCAAATTCTCTTATGGTCAACATAGGGTTCAGGCGCCCAGGGCGCCTGAGAACTCAATCTGGCCGAGGTGGTATCAAGGGTTCGACCCAAGGTCTTAGGCGTTCGCAACGTTGACCCATTTGCCATCCTTTGCCGATTCCATGATCGCATCCAGTACGAGCTGTGTGCGGTAGGCGTCGCGGAAGTCCGGCTGAGCGGGTTTGCCGGTTTCGAGCCCTTCCACGAAATCGGCCACCTGATGGACAAAGCTATGCTCATAGCCGATCTGCAAGCCCGGCACCCACCACTTGCCCATGTAGGGTTGGTCGCCGTCCGAGACGTGAATGTTGCGCCAACCGCGGGTAAGACCCTGATCTCGATGATCGAAATATTGTAGACGATGCAGATCGTGCAAGTCCCAGAAGATGGACGCGTGTTCGCCGTTGATCTCGAAGGTGTAAAGCGCTTTATGGCCGCGGGCGTAGCGTGTCGACTCAAATGTGCAAAGCGAGCCATTGTCGCAGCGGCCCATGAACGTGCAGGCATCGTCGATGCCGACTTTTTCTACCTTGCCCGTGAGATTGTGCTTGCGTTCCTTGACAAAGGTTTCGGACATTGCAGTCAAACTGCTAATCGGACCGTTGAGCCAAAGCGCCGTGTCGATGCAATGAGCCAACAGATCGCCGCTGACTCCGCTACCGGCGGCCGCCACATCCAGGCGCCATAAGCCCTGGCCACCCTGGGGCAGTTCGGGATTGATGGTCCAGTCCTGAAGGAACTTGGCGCGGTAATGGAAGATCCGGCCGAGTCGGCCCTCTTGAATGAGCTGGTGGGCCAAGGTGACTGCCGGCACGCGGCGGTAATTGTACCAGACCATGTTCGGCACGCCGGCTTTCTCGATCGCTTCGACCATTTTCAAACCTTCGGGGCCGTTCATGGCCAAAGGCTTCTCGCAGAGAATCATCTTCCCAGCCGCCGCCGCGGCGAGGGCAATTTCCGCATGAGTGTTGTTCGGCGTGCAGATGTCGATGACGTCGATGTCCTTCCGGGCTATCAGCTTGCGCCAATCGGTCTCGGTCGATTCGTAGCCCCACTGGTCCGCGAAGGCCTTGATCTTCTCCGCATTGCGAGCGCACGCGGCCTTGAGCACG
This sequence comes from uncultured Planctomycetaceae bacterium, assembly GCA_963790585.1. GTDB lineage: Bacteria > Planctomycetota > Planctomycetia > Gemmatales > Gemmataceae > CAWBOY01. The sequence goes on along the minus strand of CAWBOY010000006.1, from coordinate 200,167 downwards.
ACTTGATGTTTCAAATCAAAAAAGTGATTGACCTTGGCATACGCATTCGAGTGGGCTCGGCCCATGAATCCGTAGCCAATCATGCCGATATTGAGAGGTTTTCGCATCGCCGCGGCCTTTCCAAAAAACGATCTCGTTTCTGAAATGCCATCATACAAAATCAATTTGGGTCGGCATTACCCTTGTTGCGTTTTTCGGCTAAACGGGATCTGACTCGCTCAACGTCCCTCATTTCGCCTTGAAGATCTCCTTCGGAATCATTCCATGCACTCCCTTGGTTCCGTCCACAACCTGGGTGATCCGAAAATCCACCGCGACGCTCGCCAGCATGTACGCATCATCCAAACTCAGCTTTTTCTGGGTGGCCAAAAGGTCGATCGCCTCCTGTGTCGCCAGTTTCGCCGCCTTGGTCAGATCCCGGTCCAGTCCCATGACGATGTAATGCGTCGGCGTCTCGGCCCGGGGCCATTTGAGTTTCATGTCCTTGCGGACGATGAACTCAAGCGTGCCTGTCAACGATGTTTCCAGAGCGGTGATGCAGACCTCGCCGTCTCCTTGAGCAGCGTGGCCATCGCCGATCGAAAACAATGCGCCCTTCGTGTGGACCGGAATGAAGAGCGTGGTGCCGGCGACCAGTTCCTTGTTATCCAGGTTACCGGCATGAACTCCTGGCGGAGCACTACTTATCCGCCCCGATCCGGCGGGCGGGGCAACTCCCATACTGCCAAAGAACGGCTTGAGGGGTATTTCGATCCCTTCCGCGAACTTTCCTATCATCTTTTTTTGGTCGAGCTGAATGATCTTAGTCTTTGAGCGGGGGAAGTCCTCCGGAAGGAATCCGCTACGGGGTCCAAAAGCGGTGTATGCATAAGGTAGAGCCAGTTGCACGGATTTGATTCGAACCTCCAACGTGTCCCCCACCTCAGCTCCCTCAACGAAAATCGGTCCCGTCAGGATATGGCCGCCCGGCCCCTTGTCGGTGACGTCTTTGAAAATATCTTTCAATGCCTGTTCGATTTTGTCGGCGGGGACAAACGCTCGCTCCAGTCCCGTCGGGCTATTCGTAATCAGGGTTTGGACCTCGACAGTGTCGCCAGACTTAATTCGGAGTACAGGTGCGGTGGCCGCGTCGTAGTAACCCCAGGCCACCGTTTTGGGAGTTGGTTTGAGCTGGTATGTCTTGGGAGTTGGATTGTCGTCCGAGCGGCAAAAGCTCACCGAAAGGAGCAGCGAAACGATCGCGACCAACCGGGCCAAGACACTCACGAGACGATGCGATAAGGAATACGAAGGCAGCACGATCACTCCTTGGTTAGTCGGTGGCGCAGCTCAAAACATGGTTATGAGTACGGGTGATGACCAGAGTGCCGACAAATCGACCTTGGATTCTGAGGCGGACCGTGGCCTTCGCGACGCAATCAATCGAGCAACCCGGCGAGATCGTGACGGAGCCGAACCAACACGCGTGACTTCGCTAGGTAGACGGCGTTGACGCTGATGCCGAGTTCGGCTGCAACTTCTTGCGGTTGCCTACCGCACACGACGGTTTCCCAGCAAGCTTGCCAGGTGGCATCCTCGAAGTCGCCAGCCATCAATTTCAGGGCTCGACCCATGATATAAAAACGATATTCACGTTCCTCCAGGGCTTCATTGTCCGGCTCCGCTGCCGGTTCGACCTGGCTATCCATCGGCGCAGCTGCGCCGTGGCGCGGCCGGTCGCGCCACTTGTTCATCAACACTGTGCGCATCCAGCCGCGGAAGCTCTTGCCGCGCTGATACTGAAACTCAGGCAATTTACGGACAAGGACAATCAGCACGTCCTGAACGAGGTCGTCGGCGTCTTGATCTTTGAGGCCAAGTCGCCGTGACCAGTGAAGCAACAGCGGCGTGTACAGATGCACGAAACGTTCCCACGCCATGGCCGGGGACGGTTCGCGCAACTGATCGAGCAAACTGGCAGAGGTTGTGTGCATAGATGACCTTCGAGTCTTCATCGCTCGGCAAGAGCCGTGCTAGTCCAAACTGAAAACCAAGCGACAACCAGTATTTGAATTACTGCCCGCGATTAGGCCCTGATAGCGGTAGGCCGAGCGACAGCGGTCGGCGTTATCGGCCCAGCCACCACCGCGGAACACTCGGTTAGTGCCAGCTAAAGGTCCTTGTGGATCTGTTATATCTTCTTTCTTGTATTCATCGTAGAAATCCTGGCACCATTGGCAGACATTGCCGCTCATATCGAAGAGACCCCATTTATTTGCCGCGAAGGTCCTCACAGGTGTCGTATTCCTGCGCCGGACCCTTTGATCCATTGCCGTAAACGGAGTTGCCATCATAATTCGCTGCATCCGCGCTAATTGTGTTGCCGAAGTAGAAAGGCGTTGTCGTTTCGGCTCGGCAGGCGTATTCCCTTTCGGCTTCTGTTGGCAATCGATGACGCCCAACTTCGTCCTTCTTAGTCAGCCACGCGCACAGCGCAATGCAATCATTCCAGCTAATGCAGACGACTGGATGGTCGTTTGTTTGCTCGAAACCGGGGCTTCGCCAGCTGTGGCTCCGGCTGAGCTCCCAATCTTTGCCATTGTAGTAGTAGGAGCCGTCCGCACGTTCGGAGTCGGTCTTATAGCTGGTAGCTTTGACAAAGAGATCGAACTCCGCGCGCGTGACTGGCGTCTCTGCCATCCAAAAACCTTTCGTCAGAGTGACTCGATGCTGTGTTTCGTCCCTTTGACGCTGGTCTTCATTCTCTGGGCTTCCCATCATAAATGTACCGGGTGCAATCCACTTGAACTTCATGCCGATCGAGTTGGTAACATCTTGTCCCGGTTGAGGCAGATTCTTGGCCGGCGGTTCATATCGAAGCGTGATCGGCCTTCGCTCGCCTTCACTTAATGTCAATTCCCGGGACTCGATCTTGTAGCCGCCTTTCTTGACCTCAAGCTGTCGCTTCCCCGCTGCAACGCTCACTTCGATTGGTTTGCCGTCGCCGACCTTGTGTATGGTCATCTTCTCACCATCGACGATGACTTCCGCATCGTCCGGCAGATTCTCGACGACGATGGTGCTGCCATCCTTAGTTCTGACTTTAAGAACGCCGCTCGCCAATAGAGCAGACAATATCGCCAAACCCAAGGCGACGAGAATGGCACCAATAAGCCATCCACGACTTGATGCGGCTTTCGTCGCGGGCCTTGCACTGGAAGGAATGACCACAATAGGCTGATCTGCGGCGATCAGTTCGATAGACTTTGGCAAGGGTGGCGGCAGAGGTCGCATACGATCGGATTTCGTCAACGCAGCTTGAGGAAGTGAGGCCGGATCCGTTCCGGTCGTCGGCGGCTTCACAAATGGCATGAGTGCCTGAGCCACTGCCTCCGGAGTCTGAAAGCGCTGGGAAGGTTGTTTGGCCATCATCTTCGCGATGATCTGCCCGAGTTTCACAGGCACTTCCGGTCGAAGGGCGGAAACCGCGGGAGCCTCTGCAGCCTGATGGGCATGCAAGATGTGATAAAGGTTATTGGCTTTGAACGGCGGTGACCCGATGAGCAGGTGATAGAACGTACAACCAAGGCTGTAAATATCCGCTCGAATGTCCGCGGCCGAGGCTTCGTCGATCTGTTCCGGCGCGACATAATCCGGCGTGCCCAGCATAACGCCGGTTCCCGTCAGGCCGGTGTCCATCTTGCCCTCGCCGCTGGCCTTGGCGAGGCCGAAATCCAGGATCTTTACGCGGTGCTTTTTCCCTTCCTTGGACAGAATCAAATTTTGCGGCTTGATATCGCGATGCACCATCCCGTTCTCGTGCGCGTGTTGCAGCCCGTTTGCCGCCTGCTGGATGTAATATGACGCGTGGGCAACCGGCAACGTCCCTTTGGATTTGAGTACTTCGAGGAAATTCTCACCTTCGATATACTCCATCGTCAATACGATCAAATCACCCAGGCGCAGGGCATTGTAAGCCGAGACGATGTTCTTATGGTTCAGCCGGGCGGCGGAGCGAATCTCCCGCAAAAAGCGATCAATCGCGCCGGGACGATCGAGCAGCCTTTGGTTCATCACTTTGAGAACTTCGGGGCGATCCATGACCGTATTGTGGGCGAGGTACACAATGCCCATGCCGCCTCGGCCCAGCTCGCGCAACACATCGTATTGGGCATGTTGCGCCAAGCCTGGCGGTAGGCTCGGGATCGTAAATCCCTTTTCGTCTTTGGTTTCCTGCGTTGATGGCTCAGGGGATAGCGTCGGTCCAGGCATCGGCGCCACCGGCGCGGCACCTTCGCGCTCGAGAAACCCAGCGATGGCGAGCCCGCTCGCGATCTCGTCGCAAACCTCGCATGTTTTCAAATGAGAGCGAAGCGCCGCTGCTGAAGGAGCATCGAGCTTGCCACGGCTCAAAGCCTCTAGCTCAGAAAATGATGGATGGGTCGTGGCCGACTCTGGCATACGATCGCCCTTGAGGACGCGAAAACCATGTCGCCTCATTGTACAATGGTAAATCGGGGAATTGTACCGAACGAAATAGCTATCACCCTTTGCCGCTCTGGAGCCGAGCCAGGCACTGTGCCATATCAACCCCCCTTTTCGAGGATCGGCGCCCACAGGTCGCCGAATTTTTCAAGGCGGCGCGGCACGGTTCGGATCGTGAAACGGCCTGGGTCCAACCCGCGCCGCACTTCGGACCACTTCAACGGTGTCGACACGGTTGCGCCCGGCCAAGGCCGAGCCGAGTAAGGGGCGGCAAGCGTCTGGCCGATATGATTCTGAAGATAATCCAGATACACTTTGTGGCGGCGCAACGCCGGCTGACGGATAAGACTGGTGACTTCAGGCAACCGCTCATGAACGAGGCGGACTACCACTTCGGCGAATTGTCGCGCCATCGTGTAGTCGTAGGCCGCTCCCAGAGGCACCGCGATGTGAAGCCCGCGCTTGCCCGATGTTTTGCAGCACGATGGGATGTCGGCGGCCCCCAATACCTTGCGGACCACCAGGGCGACCTCAACGACTCGCTCGAATGGCAAGTCATCTGGATCGAGATCGATCACCGTGAAATCTGGTCGATCAAGATTTGGCGTCCGCGACAGCCAGGGGTTAAGCTCAATGCAACCGAGGTTGGCTAAATAGAGCAGCGCCGCTTCATTTTGACAGACGACGTAGTTAATTTTCGCCGCGCCGGATTCCGGTGCGATCGCGACGGTTTCTACCCACTCGGGCGGCGGATGGCGGCCCACATCCTTTTGAAAGAAGCTTTTGCCAGACGCTCCATTGGGATGCCGATGCAACGACTCCGGCCGGTCACGCAGGTGCGGCAATAATACGGGCGCTACTTCCTTGTAATACGCGATCAAATCGCCCTTCGTAAACTCTTCGTCGGCCCAGAAGATTTTATCGAGGTTCGTCAGCGGCGGTGCGCCCGGCTCTGCCGTCGAATCGGCCTTCTTATTATGTTTCGCCTTAGCTATTCGAGCGGGCTTCGCGGCCTGCGTTTCTTCCTTGCTCGCCTGCGAGGCCACGGGTTTTTCACGGTGGACCTCGGTCGCTGGCTTGTCCTCGCGCAGGCCCAGATAGATGGGCTGGCGCATGCGGCCATCGTCGGTCCACTCTTGAAACGCAACCTCGCACACGAGCTTTGGCGCGACCCAATGCACGGGCGCGTTGGTCGCCGGTTGTTTAGCAAACGGGCAGCGCTTTCTCGATAGCTTGTCGAGGCGCGCTCGCAGATCGGCCAGGCCGGCGTTATTGAGACCACCGCCCGTGTGGCCGATGTAAATCAGTTCATCACCGTCGTAGACGCCGAGCACCAAGGCGCCCAAGCCCTGGCGACTGCCGCGCGGCTCGGTGTAGCCTCCGATGACCGCCTCCTGCCGTTGCCGCGTTTTTATCTTCAACCATTCGCCGCCGCGGACTCCCTCGCGGTACCGGCTCTTGCTATCCTTGGCCACGACGCCTTCCAGACCTTGCTCGGTGGCGGCCTCGAAAAACGCGCGGCCCGATTGCTCCACGTGTTCCCCGAAACGGAGAGGCGACATATCCTCAATTACTTTATGAAGGATCTTCTTTCGCTCCGATAACGGCTCGGTGCGCAGATCTTTGCAGTCGAGGTAGAGAAGGTCAAAAACGTAGTAAACGAGATTGCCCTGGCCCGTCTTCTGGTAGTTCTGCAAGAGTTGAAACTGTGATCTGCCCGCATCGTCTACCACGACGATTTCACCATCCAAGACCGCGTCATGACCGAGGTGACGCAATGACTCGACTACCGGGGCGAACTTCTGTTCGAAGGAGTTATGGTTTCGTGAGTAGAGCCGAACCTCGTCGCCGCTCACTTCCGCGATCGCGCGGTAGCCATCCCACTTGGGTTCGAAGTACCACCCGGCTCGATCAAAAGGCTCATCGACAAGCGTTGCCAGCATTGGCTCGATGTCATGCGGCATCGCGGCCTTGGCCTTTTTACTACGTCCCTCCTTGGCCGGTTTTCGCGCGGCAGATTTTTTCTTTTTGGCGCCCGCGCCTTGGCGAAGCTCCGAGAGTGTACGCCCCGAGGTAGCAGAGCGATCGTCCGCGGTCACATCATCGGTCGAGGCGAATTCGTCGCGCTTTTTGATGAGTAGCCAGGAGTTCTTGGCGCCGCGCTGGAGCTTGGCGATGGCGAATTCACCGCGCAATTTTTGGCCCTGGAGGACGATGCTCAAGCGGCCGGCGCGAGGCCATCTAGCACAGCCGCCTCGCTCGCCGCGCGCCCGTCAAAGCCTGGCACTTCATAAAAGCCCTCGTCCCAGACGATCACCTCGCCCGCGCCATAATTGCCGGCGGGGATGACGCCCTCGAACGTGCGGTAGTCGAGCGGATGGTCCTCCACCATCATGGCCAGGCGCTTATCGGCCGGGTTGAGCGATGGCCCCTTGGGCACGGCCCAGCTCTTGAGCACTCCCTCCGCTTCCAGGCGGAAATCATAATGCAGGTGTGACGCGTCGTGTTTCTGGACCACGAAACGCAGCGGCCCGTCGTCTCGGCCTTCCTTACCCGAAGGCTCTGGCGTCTCCCCGAATTTGCGCTTTTTCCGGTATGTTGCCAGACCCATGATTCACCCCGTTTTTTTCCGTCGGCTTACGGATTTTCGGGCAGGCTTGACCTTGGTCTTCGCCTGCTCTTTATGGCTAGCGCTCGCTTGGTCAAGGCTCTTGCGCAGCGCGTCCATCAAGTTAATTATGACAGGTTCCTTGTCTGCCCGCGCTGATCCTTTGGTGCGATGGCCCGTGCGCGACTCGATCAATTTCAGCACTTTGCCGGAGTATTCATCGCGATATGCGCCGAGGTCGAAGTCCTCCGGCGTCGACGCCTCGACCAGGCTGCGCGCGAGCTGAAGTTCCTTCGCGGAGACCTCGGCCTGGGGCGCCTCGTCCTCGAACGTGGCCGGCTTTTTGACCTGGTCCTCATACTGGAGAAGCTGCACGACCAACAGCCGCCCGAGAGGACGCACCAGCGCGAGTTGCTCGCGCCGGAGAAAACCATCGTGCCGACGGCATAACGATTTTCCTCAGCCATTACCTTCTGAAGAACCGCATACGACTTCTCAGCCCCGCGCCCGTCGGGCGTCAGGTAATAAGCGCGGTCGCCATAATAAATCGGATCAATCGCCTCGGGCGCGACGAAGGCGTCGAGCGCGATCGACTTCTCCGCATCGGGTTTGAGCTTCGCAAGCTGTTTCTTATCGAGGAGGGTATACTCTCCCTTGGCATGCTCGAAGCCCGGCACGATCTCCTCATTCGGAACCTCACCGTGAACCGGGCAGGTCTTTTGATAATGAATGCGGTTGCCACATTTGGCATGAATCATGTGAAAGCCGATTTTGCCCTTGCCGCTGACCGCGACCGAAAAAGCTTTCACCGGCACCGCAATGAGATTGAGCCGGAGATACCCCTCCCAGCTAGAACGCATAGCCATGACGCTCCCTCGAAAAGTAAGCTGGCCGAACCATCTCGGCCGAGATGCGACAGGTCCATGTCGTAGCGTGCTTCCGACGAGGAAGGGTAGGAGCAAAACGGGTGCCTCGCCGAGCGCGGGCAGTACAGCTGAATCGCAGCTGCCACGAAGGACGCTGGATTAAACGGTTTTTTTGTTGGATACGACCAGTTAATAATTGGAATCGACGCAGCTGCGTAGCATGCGCTGCCGCTGACAATGGGCGTCACAAACATGCTTGCGCTAACTGTTTGGTGGGATGAATCGCGGGAAAATGGCGTTACTGACGCATAACCCTATGTCGCAGGTCGATCGTCCTGCTTGAGCCGCACAGTCAAAGCTGATTCAGCTGTTGCCGAAATTTTTCGGCGATGTTCGGTTTCACCATTGCGATGTAGGCGATCATGCCGTCGACCCAGGCTCGGAAGTTAGGATGACCGTCACGATTCTGAGCTTCGAGCCCTTCCGTCTTCGCGTGGTGGAGAATCGCACGGATTCGACGAACGATATCACGCGGCACGGCGGGAGCGACATTCACAACGAGGCCCGTCACCGACTGGCGGCTCTCGGGTCGTTGCACTCGTGTCTTCTTTGAATTGAGCTGAAAGCCTTCATCCGCGCAAATGTGCCGAACGCGGGCCAACAGATACGCCACTTTATTGCGTTGGCCTATAGGTGCGGAGAACGTGAGGTCGTCGGCATAGCGCGTATAGGCAAAGCCAAGTTTTGTCATGAGGGCCTTCAACCGGAGGTCGAGTCTCCGCGCGATCTGATTGGAGATGGCCGGGCTGGTGCAGGCCCCTTGAGGAAGTCCGCGCGGGCTGGTGGCGACAAAATAGGTGATTTTGTCGTAGATCACTTTCTTACGCGGACACTCGGTAGACAGCAGGGCGAGCAACGTTGCTACGGCTCCAGAATATCCTAGACGGCGGAACATCGCCCTTACCCGGCCAAAGCGGATACAAGGGAAAAAGCCCTCCAGGTCGACATTGACAACTAGATCCTTGGCGGCATGAGCTGAGGCGTTGGTGACTGTGGATCGGCCCTGCACGAAACCGTGGGCCGGCTCCTCCGTCGGAAGCTTCGTGAGGATGTTGACGAAGATCCACTCCTGCGCTGCGGCGAGTTTGGTATGTGGAGCGCTGAGGGTGCGAGTTCCTCCAGATTTCTTTGGAATCTCGAATTGAACGTAGTGGATTCGCGTGGCGGCTTCGGTATGAAAACAGAGCCAGCGTAACTGTGAGACCGTGAGCGATAGGGCCGACGCCAGCTCATGGGGCGTGCCCAAGATGGGAAGTCCGGCCGCGGTCAACAACGCACCATCACTGACGCGATGGTTCAGCATGGCTGATACACCGCGACCGACGAAGCGGATATCGGTTGTTTTGCGAACCGCGACTACCTCGACGCGTTTCTGTTTCCGGACCGCCGATTCCGCCTTCTTCTGGGCTTTGACCGCTGCCCGCGCGGCGCGATCGGCCGCCACGGCCTGATCGGCAGTCTTCCCCGCTTCGATGTTGATCTGCTGCAAGCGATTCGCATACTTGGCATGCTCATCGCCGACGCGGTGCATCTCTGCCAACTCGTCGGGCTGCAGAAATCCCTGCGTGACCATGCCGCGATCGATCAGTAACGTGCGCGGATCAGCCGTCGGCGGAATGAGGTCGCGGCGACCAAAGAACATCCACCCTGTCGTCCGACGGACCTCCTCCCCTTGTTTGAGCAGTTCAGAACGCTTGATCGGCAGAAAATTGCTCGCCTTGGCGCTGGTGTCGGAAGCAACGGCCGGTTGCGACGGAGCTGAAGAAACGACTTGGGGATCGACACTTGCCGGCGCGGAGGATGGAGGCGACCAAACCTGGGCGGGGCCGCGTTTTGGAGTTTTCTCCAATCCGATTAACTTCGCTAGAAAATCCCAGAAGGCCATTGGTTTTCCCCAATCACAAACCGCCCTGTACAGAGCGATACCATTGTTCCAGCGTGCTCACCGGCCTGTCGCCGAACGCCGCCCGGCGCAAGGCCTGCATGTGCCGACACGGGCCGGAGCGCAGCTTGAAGCGGAAATAATGTGAGCAATTGCATTGCCCGCGAATCACCTTGCCGTCGGCGTCGAGCAGCGCTTCCGTGTCGCGGTTCTCCGCCTTGCCAACGAGCGTGCGCATCCCCGCGACAGATTCATCGCGGATCACGCGCAACCTGCCCTCGAGCCACAATCGCTCGGGCAGCCTCCGCTTCGGGGCTATCGAACTTAACCTGCTTCAGTGAGGCTTCGATAGGCAGGATCTGCCGCCAGCGATAAACACCGGCGGCGACGTCGTGGATAAGCTGGCCGAGCAGGGCGAATCGGTTCAGCCCTGCCGCGACAAAGTGCGGCGCTGCGCCGGTTCGCTGCTGGATTTGAACAAACGTCCGCGTCGGCGATTCGTGGAACGCGGTCGCAATGTCGCCAAGCAAGTCTTCACTCGGTTCCACAGGCGGAGCGAGGTCGGCGAGGGCGCCACCGCCACTCGTCCAATCGTTGGCGGTCCAGCCCGATAGCCCAAGGAGGAATCGCATTTCACCGAGCTTCACGCTCCAGAAACTCGGTAGGCCGGTGCCGAGTAAATACACATCGGCGCCATCGGCGATCGGCAATAGTCGGGCCAGCGTAAGCAAGCGATCGCGTCCCCAGACGCGGATCGTCTCGGCCTTGGAACCGTCATACAGGTTGTCATGTAGCCTGATTCGGACTTCCCACGGCTCGATCACCAGCTCAATCGGCGCGCCAGGAGTTAACTCAAAGCGCACCGAGCGTGGGCTTCTCCGCGCCCGGTGCCGTTTCAGGTAAGCGAGCAGATTGTACAATGCTTCGCGGCTGATCTGTACTTTCCGCATGGGTAGGCTCATTGCGGCCTGCAATTGCATGAAGCCACGCAGCCAGGAGGGGGGCAGATCGATCTTCTCCTCGCGGTACTCGGGCGAACCTTCCGTCGCGACTTCAAAGCCGGTTGGATCAATGGCGAACGCGGTTTTCCTGTAGGTCCGCAGTCGCTGAAACTCCTCATGGAGCGGCAATGAGTAATCGATATTCGTCGTGCCAAGGGTCGTGGCCTGCCTGGCTTCAAACGCGTCCCGGTCGACGGTGAGGCAGCCGTAGCTTGATTCGTCCTTGCTGAAGCATTCGAAGAATAAGACATCCGGCGCGACAGTTATGACGGGATCGCACGGCACCAGCACGCGGAACAGGGCTGGGTCGTTCTGTAGAAGGTAGTTGGAATATCGCTGCCGAGCATCCCAATACTTTTCTCGCAAGTTGGAAAACTGCTTTTCCAAACCCTCGGGCATTCGCATGATCGGTGCCGCGAGCAGTTCTTTTTTCGCTTGCTGGGAGACAAGCTGACGGATGGAAGCTTCGCGCTGCTGAATCTGCTTCTGATAAGCCTGGTATGCTGTCCGATCCTTTGCCTTATACTTGAGATCACACACTACAATTGCGTGTAAAGCACTGATCGCCTCGCGGAAGCGCAAGGGTTCCTTGAGATCGCCGACGAAGGAGACGCGATCACGGCGGAGATTGGGAGCGAACGATAACGACAGGTTTTCCGCGCTGCCGCGCACGCCGCTCTTTCCAAAATATGCTTGAGAAAAATTCATCGTCGACACCTTGATATCGATGGAACGGGCCGTCGCGAGCCCACGTTGGAGTCGACTTCAAGGCACGACCGAAGTCGTTCACATAGCCGGCCTGTGACATCTCGCGGCCGGGATATGTCGTCTCGGCCGAGCTGCGAGATGTCGCAGGCCGGCCCAAGAGCAACGGCTTCGGGAAAGAACGAGCAAGAAACGTCTCACCCCGACGGAACATCGGAGCATTGCGGTCTCGATTCCGCAAGTCGGCCGCGACGGCACCCTTCCGAAGTCCAAGGAGAGGAGTCGCAGGGGAAGCCGGGCGAACCGACTTCAACGCACGACCGAGGGCGTTCACATAGCCCGGTGGCCTAGCCACGTGGGTGGAACTCCGTTGCCTCGGCCGACCCACGTGGCTAGGCCACCGGGCCCAAGAGCAACGGCCTCGGGAACTAATGAGCAGGAAACCTCCCACCCTGACGGAACATCAGAGCTTACGGTCTCGGACCGACCGGCTCCCGCCACGACCCCTCTCGTGATTCATAATGTCAATTCCGAAAACTGCTGCCGAATCGACGGCACGAGTTCCGGCTTGGTTTCGCTCAGCATCACGACTCCGGCAAGTCCGGCACGGAACTCCGGGCCACGCAGCGATCGCACCGCCACCGCGAGCAGCGGCAACAGCTTCGGCGCCTCCGCCACATTTTTCGCGATCCTCGAAACGATCTGCTTGACGACTCCAGGTTTTTGCCTGCCACCCCGGTGGATGGAACAAAGCACCGTCGCCCAAAGCAACCGAAGTCTATCTGTGTCTGTAGCGTCCAGGATTTCAGAAAGCATCTCGGATAGCCAGGCTCGAACGTCGTCGTAGGGAGACTCGATCAACTTGTGCCAGACAACAGTTTCCCTCACCAACGCAGACTCACGAAACCAGCTCCATCCTACTAGTCGCATGTCCGCGTGTTTGCTGTCAAGGAAGTCAAGAATCCACGCGGGCTCGGCCGGCCCAAGGGCACTCAGCTTCTCCCGCAGCCATGCCGCAATCTCTGGCCGAAGCGACTCGCAATCGGCCTGGACTAGCGACAGGAGCGCCCGGACATCCGAGTGCGTGAGCGATTTCGTTTTCAACAACGTAAATCCGAGCGCCGCCACCGGACGGGAGCGATAGGCCGCCAGAGCGCTCGCGTCGGCGAGCGACGCGCGCGCCGCGTCAAGGTGCTTACACAGGAAGTCCGATAGCCGTGTGAGCTTGTCGAAGTCATCTCCATCGAGACGCCGCAACCATTCGGCCACCGGCACCGACGCCAGATCGGCAGTGGATTCCAGCAGGTCGTAGCCAAGGGCGCAAACATCGGGATCGGCGTGATCGGCTAGCTTCAAGAGCATGGCTGCTGGACGTGTTCGGAACCATTCGTCGCATTTGTTACGCAATAGCCAGACAGCAAACAGTCGCACCGTGCGACAATTCGCTTGGAGTAGCAAGTCGAACACAAGCTCCGGTTTCATCGCCCAGGCGGGTTCGAATCGCGGTGCGAAGGCGAGATCCGAGAGCCCCTTGCCAGGCAGAAATTCCCAACCTTTTGCCGGCCGCGCGAGTGCCGGGCAGTTGTGGAAGAGTGCGTGTGTCAATCCCCAGTTGTCGAGGAGGTGGACATCGGAATCGACATCTTCATCGCGGTATTGAACCAAAAACTTCGTGGCGGCCTGGATATACCGGAGCGGATCGATGTTCCCTATTGAGCGGAAGTAACGCCACGCGCGACGCCTCAGGTAGCGTCGCGTCGGCCGGGAAAAGAGTAGATATTCAGCCTCCATCCGCCGCCGCTGCCAGTCGGCGAGCATCTCCGCGCGTTTCAAGTGTCGCTCAGGAGGGCGCGGCATCTTGTTGTTCGGCGTAATCAATGTGTAGTCCAGCTTGGTCGCGAACGCATAAAAGGAGGCGCGGGACACGCTGTTGATGGAAGCGTTCTCAAACCCAAGAGTTTCCCACGCCCTAACCGCCACTTCCGCGGCTTCACGATTTGTGAACTGCTCGTATTTGGAACGTGTGATCTTTCTCCACTCGCGGCGAATCGAGCGATCGAGCGCGACGAGGAACGTCCCCATCAGCTCGTCGTCTTTCGCGGCCTCGGCGAGCTTGAAGAGCCGTTTCACGAGCGGTTCGTGGCGATAGCAATTGAGTGGCAGCGACAGATATTCGAGCAGGGCCTGCCGCGCAAAAGGTCTTTTGTCCGCGATCCACTTGGCCGCGAACGCCCCAAGCTGCTCGGGCGCGTGAACGCTCCGCAATTCCTGCAAGAACGAGGCATCGGCGCGGGCAAACAATTCTTCAGTGAGCGTCCAGGATCCGGCGGTCATTGATCACCCGATCTGAGTTCAATGGAAGGAGGATAAACGCTACTTCGGTTGATTGCAAGCGCCGTAGCGAAATCGGGATTCGATGTCGGCCAATCACTGATCGCTCGCCTGGGGCTGCTGCAGACGCCAATAAATGAGCGGAACCAGACAAGGTGTCAGGAATACGCTGTAGAAAAGCTGGTGTATTGGTGAGCAGGGAGCGTGAGCCACCGGAGTGCATTGCGCTCGCTCAGATTTCTCCGGGAGCTAACGCTCCCGGCTCGCCAAGACAACGGCTTTTCTACAGTGCATTCCTGACACTTTTTTTGATTTGACACCTTTTCTGGTCCGTAAGCGCGCTGCCGCATTTTCACTTCGCAATCGTGATCATGACCTTAGCTGTAGACAAAGCGGCGTCGAAGCTCACTACTTTAATCGTCAGGTTGCGTTCAGGGATTTTGAAATCCTGACCGGGTAAAACCTCGATTGAAGCAGCATCTTTGCTTTCGCTTCGGGAAAGTAGATAGCTGACCCCGTTCTTGCGAATTTCGTGGATCAAAACTGTATCCTGGGGAATACCGGCATCCCAACCTCTCTTCCGGCGGAATTCGACATAATAACTAGGGTCCAATCCACTTCCCGGATCGGGATGAATCAGTGCCATCTGATAGCCTCTCGTGTTGAACTGATTCAGGGCCGCCAAGATGATCGTCTGAGTGCCCTCTGTCCCTCTTGGTTCCCAGATTCGATCATCTGGAATGCAGCCCAGCTTCTTTAGATTGAAGGCATTCATTCCCGAACCATTTCTATTGCTGCGGACGGTTTTGAAGGTGAACCCGTTGCCCATGATGTCCCATTGGTCGCCGTACTCTGTATCGGGTCGAGCGAACCAAGTATGGTCCAGATCGAAGCCATGGCCGAGTTCGTGACAGTTGAAGGTCGAGTCCCAATCAGTCTTCGAGTAACCGAACACCAAGCGATGGTTGCCTGCCGACCCGGAATCCGTCGTGCTATTGAAGATGACCAGAACACCATAGAACGGGGTCAAATCGATGTCATTGGCCTTAGCCACTTCAATGCCCCAGTCGTGAAGCGTGCTGCGGCCACTGGGGTATTTCAGTGTGGTCAGATCCCTTGTGCTATGCTTGGGCGTGTCGAACCATCCGAACACTTTGGAGCCGGTCATGTCGATATTCCCATAGCTAACTTGACGGAAATAATCGAATTCCTGACCTGTGCCAACCCCGGCCTCTGTGAAGGCTTGGCTGTAGAAGCGGACTGGGTGCGGTTCGTACTTCGGCAAATCGCTGAACTTACACAGAATCACGGCCCATGGTTTGGTCCGTTTTGTGGCAGGGCCAGGCGCCTCTTTCACTTCAATCTTGCGAAAGGCAACGGTCGTGTCGCGTGATTGCTGTAGAGCGAAATGTCCTTTGCGATATGTATTTCTTTCATCCTTAAACTCCGCAGTCTTCTTCCCGTCTACTTTAATAGTAATGTAACGACCATCTGCGATCACTTCGAGCGTAAACCATTCATCGGGTTTTACCAATGGCTCCTCAACGGGAGCGAAGCCGTAAAGACTTCCGGTGAGTTGTTTCTCGTCACCACCGCCGAGGTAGATTTGCGCTTCATATCCTCGTGGATAAGTCCCCCGAAACGAAAGGCCATACTCGCTGTGAAAAAAAATGCCGCTATTCCCCGTGGCGTTGATCTTGGCCTCGACACGGAGATGAAACCCCTCAAAGTCGCCGCGCTCGCTGAATAAATGGCTAACCGCATCTCCGGTTCCCACGAGGACGCCGTCTTTGACTTGCCAGTTACCCGGCTGCTTTGGGTCTGTCTTCCAGCCTGTAAGATCTTTGCCATTGAACAGAGGCGTCCAAGCTTTTCCAGGCTCCTCGATGTGCGCCGACGCCTCGTTTGGCAGGAAGAGCAACAGCAAGAGAATGGTTAAGGTCTGAGGTTTCATGATTTTGCCCAGGAAATAGGTCTAGCATCGCCCCCAGCTCCTCGCGCCAGCGCGAGGAAAAGCGGAAGAATGCACGCAACTTGCAGTCACGTCCGCAGAGCCTCATTCTATCGGACTAAATATTCAAAGGGATAGCCATAGTCCCGTCTCCAAAACGGGACCAGAAAAGGTGTCAGAAATGTCAGGAATATATTTCTCACTTTTCAAAGTCTACATCTTCCCAAGCCAAGGTACGTTGTTACTACAGCAAAATCTAGTAAATCTTTAACCTCGCCAAATAGCGGTGAGGTGTCGGCGGAAGAATTCATTCGAGGGGGTTGTATGGGGGGGTCGAATGAAACTAATTTTTGTAGCTTTCTCATAATTGACGGAGGCATCCCTTTTGGTGTGGACCGGTAACAAACGATCTGGCCCACAACGACTTTCAAGACTAACGGGGCTTTTGTGTAGATCTACGAGGGTGGGGCGTTCTCCCCGGATTTGTTTGCATCTCGCCCCTCTGGCGCGCTGCAATGGCAATCGTACCATCACGTTATGGCCAAAGAGTGAGATGCAAACCGGCTTGACATTTTTTGCATCTCGCCTTTGGTTACTCCGGTTGACCGTGTCGGCGCGGCGGTTGGCGGACCTTTGAATACGCACGTCGTAATGATCTAACACTAAAAAGGTTACGTCGAAATCGAAGGACCGCCAAGGTTGGCGGTCCTATGGATCTTTGGCGGTCCTCAGAACTGCTCCCGGCGCAGGCCGTATGTCTGCCCTCCACTTCTGAGCGGGTGTGAACGATGTGATAAGCCAGTTGGCATTACGAACCTTCCTGATGTCGATCAAGAACCGCGGACGTAGAATCTCGGGTACGTGGCTCCCTGCTCTATTCGATTTCCTCTCCTAAAAAGGAACGCCTCCCATGGTTCGCTGCTTCATGGTGGCTGTCGGCTTTGTGTGCCTGCTGAGCGCATCCTTCGTCGAATCGGGTCAGCAACCGAGACAAGAAGCCGCGCCGGCAAATTGGCATGCCGAAGGAAAGACGGCCGCCGTCTGCGTCGGCGGTAGCGAAGCGCGCGACGCCAGCTTAGAAATGTTGAAAAAAGGCGGCAATGCCGCGGATGCGGCGGTGGTGGCGACTCTCATCATAAGTGTTACGGATAGCGTCGTCTGCTTCGGCGGCGAAGGGCCGATCCTTTACTACGACAAGGCGACCGGAACGATCGAAGTTTATTGCGGGCTCGGAGCCGCCCCGCGGCTGGCGACGCAGGAGCATTTCGCCAAAAAGGGCGGCATCCCGGACAAAGGTATCGAACCGGCGGCGGTGCCGGGTTTGTTCGACGGATTGCTGACGCTGCTGTCACGGCGCGGTACGAAGACGTTTGAAGAGGTCGTCCAGCCAACGCTTAAAATTCTTGACCTGGGGCGCAGGCCGTTTCAGAAGGATCTCGCTGTTACGATTCGAAGAATGATCGAAGCCGAAAAGGCCTCGCCGAAGGATCGGCAACGCGGGCTTCGTCTCGTGGCTGATTATTTCTATCGTGGCCCGCTGGCCCGCGAGCTGGACGCCTGGATGAAAGCCAACGGCGGCTTGATTCGTTACAGCGATCTGGCGAACCATGTAACGCGCATCGAAGAGCCCCTGACGATCGACTATCGTGGCTACACTGTCTACAAGTGTGGCTTTTGGACACAGGGGCCTTACTTCCTCCAGATGGCGCGCATGCTCGAAGGCTACGACCTCAAGTTGATGGGCTACAACAAGCCGGACACGGTGCATTTGATCCTGGAGACGAGCAAGCTGTGCCTGGCCGACCGCGACACATATTATGCCGACCCGTATTTCGCGGATGTACCGGCGACTCAGTTGCTGTCCAAGGAATACGCGGAAAAGCGGCGCGGCTTGATTGATATGAAAAAAGCCTCCGACAAGCAGCTTCCAGGCGACCCACGAAAGATGGAGGCCCTCCTGGAGAATCCCAAGTTTCCGACCGGCCATGAAAGCACCAATCAGGATACGAGCACTTGCTTGACCATCGATCAATGGGGCAACGCCGTCGCCATCACACCGAGCGGGTTCGATGGCGTCGTCGCAGGTAAAACTGGAGTCGTTTTTGGCACAAGGCTGCGCAGCTTTAACGCCTGGGCGGGCCATGTGAATTGCATCGAGCCAGGTAAACGGCCGCGCATCACCCTGTCGCCGGGCATGGTGCTCAAGGATGGCAAGTTCTTTCTGTCCCTCTCTTGCGCAGGCGCCGACCACCAGGACCAAACCCTCATCCAGTATTTCGTCGACATTGTCGATTTTGATAAGCACCCCAAGGATGTCGCGAGCGGTCCGCGCTTTGGAACCCTCCAGTTCATGAACTCATTTGGCCAGGCTCCCGCGAAGCTTGGCACAGCCATTGTCAGCGATTCGATCGGCGAAGATGTGATAAAAACATTGACGGAACGCGGAGCCAAGGTGACGGCTAGGCAAGCACCGTGGGCCGCCCCGGTGATGATTCGCGTCGACCCGGTAAGCGGCTTGATCGAAGCGGCCGGTGAAGGGCGATCGCGGCGAGCGGCTGGGGCTTATTGATGGGGCGTGCCACAAACGGTTGGTACAGACTTGGAGAAGCCTAGTAGCATGCGCAAGCTCATCCTGTTGATGTGTGCGTTAACGCTTTTCGCACAGCACGCTGTGACTGCGGAACCGTCGAAGCCAAACATCCTCCTGATTCTTGCCGACGACCTTGGCTACTCCGACCTCGGCTGTTATGGCGGCGAGATCGCCACTCCGACTCTGGACGAACTTGCGAAGAACGGTTTGCGGTTTCGCCAATTTTATAATACGCCGCGCTGTTGCCCGAGTCGGGCCAGCTTGCTCACCGGCCTTTATCCGCATCAGGCGGGCGTCGGTGAGATGAACGACGACACCGGCGCGCCGGGCTATCGTGGTTTTCCGCAGCCAAATACCGTTACCATTGCCGAAGTACTCAAACATGCTGGGTATCACACCTCCATGGTCGGCAAATGGCATCTGGGCGGACTGAGACGACCGACGCCGATCGGCCGTGGGTTCGACGAGTTTTACGGCATGATCGGCGGCTTCAATTCGTGCTTTCAGGAGGATCCATTCTACACCCGCCTTCCGGCCGATCGGAAGAAACGCCCGTATCCGAGAGATGGCTTCTACAGTACAGACGTATTTGGCGATTATGCTCTCGACTTCCTTGCTCTGGCTCGCAAGGAGAAGAAACCGTTCTTCCAGTATCTCGCATTCAACGCCCCACACTTTCCGCTGCACGCCAAGCCGGACGACATCAAGAAATATGCCGACACTTACACAATCGGTTGGGACAAAATTCGCGAGGTCCGACTGGCAAAGCAGGTTGACCTCGGACTGTTGCCCGACGGCACGCCGCTGAGCCCGCGATCTCCCTACACCACTCGGCGTGACTTTCTCCGCTCGGGCGATAACCCGGCATGGGATACACTTGATGCGGACCGCCGGAGCGACCTCGCCCGCCGAATGGCCATTTTCGCTGCGATGGTGGAATGTATGGACCGCAACATCGGCCGCGTCGTCGCCGACCTGAAGACGAACGGCGAGTTTGACAACACCCTTATCCTGTTCCTGAGCGACAATGGGGCGTGTGCCGAGTGGGACCCGTTTGGATTCGATGGTGGCAGTGGGCCGAAAAACATTCTCCACACTGGCGACCAGCTTGGCGCGATGGGTGGACCGAAAAGCTATCACAGTTACGGCAGCGGCTGGGCCAACGCCGGCAACACTCCATTCCGTTTGTACAAACACTATTGTCATGAGGGCGGCATCCGCACCCCTTTTATCGCCCACTGGCCGAAAGGTATTTCGGCCAAAGGCGAATTCCGCGACCAACCCGCTCACCTCATCGACATAATGGCGACCTGCGTACCAATTGGCGGGGCGACCTACCCCAGCATGGTTAGCGACAAAGCGATAACGCCTATGGAGGGGAAAAACCTGGTCCCCGCTTTCGCGAATAAGCCAATCGAGCGTGAGTTTTTGGCGTGGGAACATGAGCACAATAGGGCGATTCGTGCCGGGAACTGGAAATTGGTTGCCAAGGCCGGCGGCGAGTGGGAGCTATACGATCTGGAATCCGATCCCGTCGAGTTGCGGGATCTGGCAATGAAAATGCCAGAAAAGAGGAAAGAGCTCGCCAAGACATGGGACGACTGGGCCAGGCGCTGCAAGGTTACCCCGTATCCGAAGTAATCGCGGTGCCCCGCTCGATGCATTACGCAATGTGCTCCCACACTTAACTCATTGTATTTATAAGACTAGCGCTGCCATCTCCGGAGATATTATGTTTCACAGACATCTGGTCGTATCGACGATTTTTCTGCCGCTGGTCATCGGCGTCCTGTTTCATGCTGAGCCGCCGCAAAACGCTGTAAAGAAGGAAACCGAAAGCAAAGTTGCGGCTATCGTCGAATCGACGCTAGCGACGGGAGGCAAGCAAATCCGTCAATTTGCTTTCGATGGCGACACGGAAACCTATTTTGCCTCGATGAACAATCCAAAAACGTCTGACCATTTCACTCTCATTATCGACAAGCCCGTTGCCGTGAAATCGCTTCATGTCATCACGGGCAAACCAAAAGGCGGCGACGCTCTTGATGCGGGAGTTCTGCAAGTATCGGGTGATGGACACTCGTTTGAAGAAGTCGCCAAATTCAAGGACGGCAAGGCCGGCGGCAAGCTCGACGGCAAAAAAATTCAGTCCATTCGCGTTAGAGCTACTGAGGAAATGACACATCCCTTGGCGATACGTGAGTTCGTAGTCGAATCCGATCCCGCCATTACGATCTTCAAGTACCCTGTAGAGATCTTCGTCGATGTTTCCGCGGCTGTTGAAATGAAAGGATGGGCCGAAAATGTCGCGCGGGTGTGCGAGCGGCAGTATCCAATCATCTGCGAGGAACTGACGAGTGTGGGCTTTACGCCACGTTCAATCATTAATTTGAAAATGGACCCTAATTACAATGGTGTCGCCGAAGCGGGCGGCGGCAATATTCGTGGTTCCGTAAAGTATTTCAAAGCAAATGAGAAGGATGTGGGCGCTTTCGTACATGAAACTGTCCACTGCGTTCAGAGCTACAGAGGACGCGGCAATCCAGGCTGGCTCGTTGAGGGGATCGCTGATTACATTCGATTTTTCAAATTCGAGCCTGGCACACTACGAAAACTCAAACCAGAGCAGGCCAAGTTCAACGGCAGCTACCGGACTACGGCTCAATTCCTGGAGTTTGTATCCACCAAATATGACAAGGAAATTGTAAAGAAGCTCAACGCAAAAATGCGGGAGGGTAAATATAAAGAGGAACTTTGGAAAGATCTGACAGGAAAGACAGCCGCCGAGTTGGGTATTACCCTGGCACGGTAGTTGCTCACTAATCTAGAATTACAAGTACCTCAGCCCGAGCTTCGAGGTGTTACTATGTCTATTACTCTTCCCGATGCCCGCCATCTCTCGGACGATTCGTTGGAGACCTTGCGTTTGCGTGCCTTGCATGGCTTGGAGCTTGGCTATTCCGAAACCGATCTCGCCGAACTCCTCGGCGTCCGCCGCGAAACCATCTCCCGCTGGAATACCGCCTATTACGCCGAAGGCTTGGACGCCCTGCCCGGCGGGCGCACCGGCCGGCCTTTGGGCTCGGGCCGTATGCTCTCCGAGGCCCAAGCTCAAACCATTCGCGACCAGATCGACTACTTCTCGCCCCAGCAAGTGGGCCTGAAACACGCCCTGTGGACACGCCAAGCCGTCGCCGACCTCATCCGAAGAGATCTCGGCATCGAACTGGCCCTACGCACCGTGGGCAAGTATCTCCAACGCTGGGGCTACACCTCCAAAAAGCCCGCCCGCAAGTCGCGTCACCAAGATCCCGATGAAGTCGAACAGTGGTTGCAGGATACCTATCCGGCCATTGAGGCCCAAGCCCAACGAGACAACGCGGAGATTTTGTGGGCGGATGAGGTTGGCGTGCAGGCCGACCACCATCCCGGTTCGGGTTATGCCCGCCGGGGCGAGCGTGCCACCATGGAGGTGCCGCAACCACATCTGCGGGTCAATCAGATCTCGGCGATCAGCAATGAGGGCACGGTGCGTTTTATGACGTACAAGGGGTCGTTCACGGCGGAAGTCTTTCTCCAGTTCTTGACTCTCTTGATCAGTGGGGCGAAGCGGAAGATTCTGTTGATCGTGGACCAGTTGGGCTCCCACACCAAGGCGGAGGTACAGTCCTGGGTAGAGGCGCGTCAGGAGCAGATCGAGTTGTTTTACCTGCCGACGTATTCGCCGGAACTCAATCCGGTGGAATATTTGAACAATGACATGAAGGGGAACATCAACAAGGCTGGCCTGCCGCCGGACAAGCCGACGTTGCAAGAGCGGTTGTTCGGATTCATGAGGAAGTTGAGCGGGATGCCTCGACATGTTATGAGTTATTTCCTTCATCCGCAGACCCAATATGCCGCTCCAATGGAATTAGGTTGATCTAATTTCGTGCCGGGGTAATAATGAATGGAAGGATTCACTGAAAAACTGACTCGAGCAAAATGTCCTCGACAGGAGTCGAACCTGTAACCTTCGGCTTCGGAGGCCAACGCTCTATCCAATTGAGCTACGAGGACGCACCTAAATACTTATGTAGCGATTCTTTACGTTCACTGAATTCCTACCGGCAACCAGGCAGCATCTGTATCATACACTACGCCCAACCCGTTGCAATCGAAAAGCGCTTGGCTTTGCTAGGCCAGCGTCTTTTTCAGGCGGATGAACCGACGGTGACCGGCGAAACTTACAGCGGCGAGAATGAAGGAACGGAAGCGGTCCTGGTCGTAATCGAAGGTTGTTGGCGCATTTCGGTTGGCAGCCCGCTACACTATCCACTTTATTGCGAAGTCTGCCGTGACGGTCGATGTAGTGCGCCAATGTCCTTAAGCGAATGCTGTCCGAAGCAGCATCCTTCGGTAAAATTACCTTTTGCGTCGAACGGACCGTCAGCGGACGCTTAAGTATACGCCCGATTCAGCAACGATTCTACTCATTAAGGCGGCACATGGCGGAATTGCCCGAATCCCCGAGCCATCCTCGCGTCCGGCCGCCTAAGAAGGCCGCCATTCTGCTAGTAGTCGATAATCCAGCTACTGTTCTCTCGCTGCGGGCGATTCTCGAAGAGCTTGACCAAAACGTCGTAAGCGCCCGTTCCAGCGAGGAAGCATTGCAGTGGGTAAAGTTCGAGGAGTTCGCTGTCATTCTGCTCGACCTATTAATGCCCGGCATTAGCGGCTTCGACACGGCCAAGCTGATCCGGGGCAATGACCGTTCTAGCCACACGCCGATCATCTTCTTGACCACGGGCGACATCGATCGCTCGCAGATGGAGCGGGCGTATGCTCTCGGTGCCGTGGACATTCTAGGGAAGCCGCTCCTGCCGATAGTTCTCCAGTCCAAAGTACGAGGGTTCGTTGACCTCTTCCAGGACAAACAAAGGGCTACGAAGGAGGCCGAGCTACTTCGGCGCCTGGTCCACGGCACTTCCGATTACGCCATCTTTATGCTCGACCAAGAGGGCTATGTCGCCTCTTGGAACTCCGGGGCCGAACTTATTAAGCAGTACCGCGGCGAGGAAATTATCGGCCAGCACTTTTCTCGCTTTTACCCCCAGGACGCCATCGACCGAGGCTGGCCCGCCCACGAACTCAAGGTCGCCAAGGCTGAAGGCCGCTTTGAAGACGAGGGCTGGCGAATTCGCAGGGACGGTACGCGCTTTTGGGCTAACGTCGTCATCACGGCACTGCGAAACGAGGAGGGCGATCTGCAGGGCTTCTCGAAGGTCACTCGTGACTTGACCTTACGGAAGCAGGCCGAGGAGGCGCTGCGCCGTAGTGAAGAGCGGTTCCGGCTCCTGGTCGAAGGGGCCAGCGACTACGCTATCTTCCTGCTGGACCCGCAAGGCCATGTCGCTTCGTGGAATACAGGCGCTGAGCGAATAAAGGGATACCGGGCTGAGGAGATTATCGGTCAGCACTTTTCCCGTTTCTACCCCCAGGACGCTATCGACCGGGCTTGGCCTGCGCACGAGCTGACAGTCGCAAAAGCCGAAGGCCGATTCGAGGATGAGGGTTGGCGAATTCGCAAGGACGGTAGGCCGTTTTGGGCCAACGTCGTCATCACGGCCCTCTACGACGATTCTGGGGATTTCCGAGGTTTCTCGAAGATCACAAGGGACTTGACCGAGCGCAAGCGATCGGAGGATAACGCCCGCCGCCTTGTGGAAGAAGCAGCGGCCCGCCGAGTGGCCGAGGAAAATGCTCGTCTCATCAGGCAGGAGCGAGAGCGTCTTCACGTAACTCTGGCCAGTATTGGCGATGCCGTCATTAGCACGGACGCCGAGGGCCGTGTGGACTTCCTCAACCCGGTTGCTGAGAGACTGATCGGGTGGACGACCGAAGAAGCGGCCGGCTGCGCCCTGCATGACGTGTTTGTCATCATAAACGAGAAAACCCGACAGCCGGTCGAGAACCCTGCCGATCGAGTGCTTAGGGAGGGTGTCGTCGTCGGCTTAGCAAATCATACGATCTTGATCGCCAAAGACGGTGCTGAACGGCCTATCGACGACAGCGCTGCGCCTATCCGCGACGCCCAAGGCAATATCGTAGGCAGCGTGCTTGTGTTCCGGGACATAACCGAGCGGAAACGGGCCGAACAAAACAGGAACGCGCGGCTTGCCGTGACTCACGCACTGAGCGAACCGGTGGGCTTGGAGGACGGAATTGGCGGCGCCCTCCGAGCGGTGTGCGAAAACCTCGCCTGGGATATAGGCTTATTCTGGTCCGTTAGTGAAGACGGTACAGCGCTCGAGAGCCCGAAAAGTTGGAGCCGACCCGGCGTTCAAGTGAGCGAGTTTGAGGCGGCCAGTTGCAGCCGCACGTTTCAACTGGGGGAAGGACTACCAGGCCGAGTGTGGAAAAATGGCGAACCCGACTGGATCCTCGACATCGCCCTTGACGGGAATTTCCTCCGGCTCGCCACCGCCGTCAATGACGGACTACGTAGTGCCTTAGCCTTACCTGTCTTGGTCGGCGACCGGACATTTGGCGTGATTGAGTTTTTCGCGCGGCGCATCCGAGAGCCAGATGCCGACCTATTGGAGGTAATGGGAATGGTGGCCGGGAACCTCGGCCAGTTCATTGAGCGGAAAGCCGCCGGC
This sequence comes from uncultured Planctomycetaceae bacterium, assembly GCA_963790585.1. Classification (GTDB taxonomy): domain Bacteria; phylum Planctomycetota; class Planctomycetia; order Gemmatales; family Gemmataceae; genus CAWBOY01. The sequence continues at coordinate 175,068 of CAWBOY010000006.1, read as the reverse complement.
GCGGAACTCCTGCGTAGCGAGCAGCGCCTTCGCCAACTCGCAGACGCTATGCCACAGATTGTGTGGACCGCCGGACCGGACGGTGCCATCGATTACCTCAACCGCCGCTGGACTGAGTTCACCGAGCTGCCGCAGACGGTCAGCAACGAGGCCTGGGGCCAAATCTTGCACCCTGACGACGCCCCGATAGCGAACGAGCGTTGGGCTGTGTCCCTCAAAACCGGCTCACCGTTCGAGATGGAATTCCGACTCCTGAATCGGCGTCAGCAATCGTATCGCTGGCATCTCGTGAGGACCGTAGCCGTCCAGGACGGATCGGGGCGTGTTGCCCGTTGGTTTGGAACGAGGACTGACATCCACGAGCAGAAGAAGGCCGAGGAATCCTCTCGCTATCTAGCTGAGGCTAGCGCTGAGTTGGCCGGAGTGGTTGATTACGAAAGCACCTTGCAAAAGGTAGCGAATTTGGCCGTCCCTTACTTCGCCGACTGGTCTACCGTCGACTTGGCAGACGAGGATGGCAACTTGCGGCGGCTGGCAGTCGCCCACCAAGACGCTAAGAAGATCGCTCTGGTGCGAGAGTTGATGCGGGATTATCCGCCGGACCCTCAAGCAGCCAGCGGTGCCTTCGCTGTCCTTCGCAGTGGCAGGCCGGAGCGTATTAGCGAAATTACCGACGAAATGCTGATTCAGGGCACAAAGGACGAACGCCATCTGCGCCTGATGCGTTCGCTAGGCCTGAAATCCTACATCTGCGTGCCGCTAGTCGTTTCCGGCAAATCACTCGGCGTACTCACATTTGCCACAGCTGAGTCTGGCCACAGGTACTCCGAAGCCGACCTCGCGCTGGCGACCGATTTGGCTAATCGGGCGGCGGTCGCCATCGAAAATACGCAGCTTTATCAGGCGCTGCGGGACGCTGACCGCCGCAAGGACGAGTTCCTGGCAACCCTGGCACACGAACTTCGGAATCCGCTGGCTCCGATCCGCAACTCGCTGCAAATCCTCAAAATGACCAGACTCGATATGGCGACCCTCGAACGGTCTCGAGACATGATGGAGCGCCAGGTGCATCATCTGGTTCGCCTCGTGGACGACCTCCTGGACGTGTCACGGGTTATGCGGGGTAAGATCGAATTGCGCAGGGAGCGCATCGAACTCGCCACAGTGGTCGCCCGCGCGGTCGAGACAGTGCAGCCGCTCGTGGACGCCCAGGGACATCAAGTGAGTATATCGCTCCCAACAGAATCTCTACCCATCGACGCGGACCCGATTCGGCTCGCCCAAGTTGTCGGAAACCTCTTGACCAATGCCGCCAAGTACACCGAACCGAACGGACTTATTTGGCTAACAGCTGTACGAGACTGCCGGACATGGCCGTATTGCGGGTCCGCGACAGCGGTATTGGCATAGACCCGCTCATGCTGCCCCGCATTTTTGAGTTGTTCGTGCAGGTAGACCACGCTTCCACAAAAGCTCAAGGCGGCCTCGGCATAGGCCTTACGTTGGTGAAGAACCTCGTGGAGATGCACAACGGCACGGTCGAGGCGCGCAGCGAAGGACTTGGCAAAGGAAGTGAATTCATCGTCCGGCTACCGATTTCGGAACAGCAACTTAACCAGGAGCATCGCGCGGCATCGGACCAGCAAGCTCATAAGCCACTTTCGCCATCGGGCTACCGCATCTTGGTCGTCGATGACAACCAAGATGCCGCCAACAGTCTTTCGATGTTACTGCGTTTTCAGGGACATGAAGTTCGGGTGGCGTTTAGCGGCGTGGCGGCATTGGAGATGACGAAGACGTATACGCCAGACCTTGTTTTGATGGACATTGGAATGCCTAGGATGGACGGATACGAAACCGCTCGCCGAATTCGGGAAAAGCCCAACTTGAAAAAAGTCGTGCTGGTAGCGCTAACTGGCTGGGGTCAGCAGGAAGATCGTCGTCGCACCGCAGAAGCCGGATTCAATCACCATCTCGTTAAACCACCAGAGCCAAAAATCCTAGAGGGAATTCTGGCCGACCTGAAACGGCCCTATAAGTAGGAGAGCTTGTCGTTAGTCTCGATTGAAGCCGTGACATAGGTGTAAGCTCCTGATCACTGCCGGATCAAGGGCGCGAGAATGACCTACTAGCCGCAGTGCCAAACGCTTGCAAACTGTTCGCCGACGATGATTGGGGAATGGAGATGAACCGGAGAGGCAAATCAAATTTGGAACAAGACCCGTTCGCGTTCCTCGCCGGTGGCGGTGAGATGGGAGAACGCACCCGCGCGTTCGACTGGTCAAAGACCGCGCTCGGGCCAGTTGTCGGATGGCCGCAGAGCCTCAAGATCGCCGCGCGAATTATGCTTGACTCCCGGTATGCTATGTGGCTGGGTTGGGGACCAGACTTCACTTTTTTCTATAACGACGCTTACGCCCGCATGAGCCTCGGGCCAAAACATCCGTGGGCGTTGGGCCGAGCGGCGCGTGAGGTCTGGTCGGAGATTTGGGACGACATCGGACCTCGTGCCGAGTCCGTCGTTCGCACCGGGCAGGCCACTTGGGACGAGGGATTGTTGCTCTTCCTAGAGCGGCAGGGCTTTCGGGAAGAGACATACCACACCTTTTCGTACAGCCCGATTCCTGACGACGAAGGTGCTGTCGGCGGAATTCTTTGTGTGGTAACGGAAGATACCGAACGGACGATTGGAGAGCGTCGGCTCAGGACTTTGCGAGAATTGGCGGCTCGCACGAACGAAGAAGCAAAATACGCCGAGGAAGCCTGCCAGGCTGCCGCTCGAACGCTTGGTGAGAACCGCCACGACCTCCCTTTCGTCCTGATCTACCTACTCGATGCCGACGCCAAGACGGCACGTCTCGCGGGAGTCTCTGGCTTACCCGAAACGTCGGCCGCCTCGCCTCGGAGCGTCGATTTGGTGGATGCGGAGTGCGCGCCAAATTGGATGGCCGCTACATTCCGTGCTTCAGTCGGGCCGTCCCGCGTTCGTAACGGACTTGCAGAAGCGGTTCGGGTTGCTGCCGGGTGGCGTGTGGCCTGAGTCGCCGGAGCGGGCCGTCGTCCTCCCGATGGCAAAGCCGGGTCAGGCTTAACTGGCTGGTTTCGTAGTGGCCGGGGCCAGCCCCGGCTGGTGTTCGATGACAGCTATAAGGGATTCATGGACTTGCTTGCCGGTCAGGTTGCGACCACAGTCGCCAACGCTCGAGCCTACGAAGAGGAACGTAAGCGCGCTGAGGCATTGGCCGAACTGGACCGGGCCAAGACCGTCTTCTTCTCCAACGTCAGCCACGAATTCCGTACGCCTTTGACCCTGATGCTTGCGCCGGTCGAGGATGCGTTGGCCGACACCGAGGAGTCGCCTACGCCGCGCCAGCAGGAGCGTTTGGCACTCGCTCAGCGTAATGCACTGCGCTTGAAAAAGTTGGTCAACACTTTGCTTGATTTTTCCCGGATCGAGGCGGGGCGAATCCAGGCGTCCTACGAGCCGACCGATTTGGCCTCCCTCACTGCTGAACTTGCCAGCAACTTCCGATCGGCTTGCGAGAAGGCTGGAATCGAACTGCGCGTAGATTGTCCGCCCCTTTTGGAACCAGTCTATGTGGACCAAAGCATGTGGGAGAAGATTGTCCTCAATCTCGTCTCCAACGCGTTCAAGTATACGCTGGAGGGCAGCTTTGAATACCCGCACGAGACGCCGGGCGACCGCCGCTGGGTATCAGCCATCGTTTACTGCATCGAGCGCCTTCCCTCAGGCCGGTCCCGCTGCTCTTATGTTGCCGAGGACGTGACTGAGAGAAAGCGGGTCGAGGAGGCGCTCCGGCAAAGCGAGCAACGTTTTGCCCGTTTCATGGACCACCTGCCTGGCCTGGCCTGGATCAAGGATCTAAAAGGTTGCTACGTTTACGCCAATGACGCTGCGGTGCGCGCGTTCCGCGGCACACGAGACGCGCTTTATGGCAGGACTGACGACGAGATATTTCCGCCCGAGACGGCGGCACAGTTCAAGCAAAATGACCATAAAGCACTTCTGAGTGAGGCGGGTGTGCAAGTCATTGAAACTTTGGAACAACCGGATGGGATTGTTCATCACTCGGTCGTCAGCAAGTTCCCGATTTTGGGGGCTGGAGGAAATCCAGCCCTGGTTGGCGGCATGGCCATAGACGTTACCGACCGCCTAAGGGCGGAAAAAGTGCTGGCTGAGTCGGAGGAGCGTTTCCGCCAGCTTGCGGAAAACGTTAATGAGATTTTCTGGATGACTGATCCGCAGACTACTCAACTGCTTTACATTAGCCCTGCCTTTGAGCGCGTCTGGGGACGGCCTTGCCAGACCCTCTACGAAAATCCTAGGTCGTTCATGGATGCTGTCCATCCTGATGACCGGGAACGTGTGCGAATCGCTGTTTTGGAGAACCAAAGTCGTGGTGAACAAACCGACAAAGAGTATCGAGTCGTGCGACCGGACGGGTCCATTCGTTGGGTCCGAGATCGCGCCTTTCCGGTTAGAAATACTGAGGGGCAGTTCTACCGTTTGGTAGGTGTCATCGACGACTATACCGAAAGGAAACTCGCCGAAGAGGCGTTAAAGGAAGCCGACCGCCGCAAAGACGAGTTCCTGGCGACCCTGGCCCACGAACTGCGCAACCCCCTGGCTCCGATCCGCAACTCGCTGCAAATCCTCAAGATGCCGCAGGCTCGATGCGGCCACCGTCGAGCGGTCACGGGACATGATGGAGCGGCAGGTCCACCAACTGGTCCGGCTGGTGGACGACCTGCTCGACGTGTCCCGTGTCATGCGGGGCAAAATCGAACTCCGCAAGGAGAGGCTGGAACTGGCCACGGTAATTGCCCGTGCGGTCGAAACCGTCCAGCCGCTCATTGACGCGCAGGGACACGAGTTGACAGTCCAACCTGCCGCCCGAATCCTTGTCGCTGGACGCCGATCCGGTACGGCTCACCCAGGTCGTCGGCAACCTGCTGACCAACGCCACCAAGTACACTGAGGCGAATGGCCGCATCTGGTTGACCGTCCGGCGAGAGGGTGATAAAGCGGTTCTGGGAGTACGAGACACTGGCATAGGCATTGCTCCGGACATGCTGCCCCACATCTTCGATTTGTTCGTGCAAGCGGACCATTCATCCACGAAGGCTCAGGGTGGGCTGGGTATCGGCCTTACACTCGTGAAGAGCCTTGTTGAAATGCATCACGGGACGGTCGAAGCCCGTAGCGCTGGTTTGGGGAAAGGGAGCGAGTTCATCATCCGACTGCAACTCCTCCCACAGGAAGAGCGGCAACGAGTTGAAAAGGGCAATCGGGAAGCGACACAGGAGTCTGATCGTTCATCGGGTCTCAGGCTAATGGTGGTCGATGACAACCGGGACGCCGCAGACAATCTTGCCATGCTCCTGCGCCTGCACGGTCACGAGGTCCAGGTCGCTTACGACGGCCCTGCGGGCCTACAACTCGCAGCGGATTCTCGCCCCGAACTGGTGTTCTTAGACATTGGGATGCCGGGCATGGACGGTTACGAAGTGGCGCGCCGACTCCGCCAGATACCCGGATTGGAGAAAGTCGCCCTGGCCGCTTTGACCGGCTGGGGCCAGCAGGAGGACCGCCGACGCACGGCGGACGCCGGCTTCGACCATCACTTGGTCAAGCCGCCTGAGCCGACGGCGTTGGAACGCCTGTTATCCGACCTGGCGTCGAGCAAAACTGCTAAGTGAAAGGCTCTCCGGATATTCAAACTGCGGCCCCTGATGCCTGAAAAAACAGGACCGACACGACAACCTTTCGGCAAGACGGACGTGGTTTTTGCGGCTGATTGAGCCTGACGCGGAAACGAGGGCGAAGATGCTCAGGCAGGACGAAAGAACAAGGGGATGCAACATCGACAGGTAGGCGTTAACCGCCGGATTTGGATCCGGATGCCTGGGTTCCAAGGGTTGGATCGATTCGTGAGAGCGCGTTCCGGGCAGCAATGCGAATCCTTGCGTCTCGGTCGTGCATGGCGGCCTGAAGCGCGGGGATCGCTTCTTTTGCAGTCTCGCCCATACGCCCCAGCGCGACAGCTGCACTCCGGCGAATGTCGCTCTGAGCATCTTTGAGAGCTTCGATTAGCGCGGCGACGGTGCGCGCCGGATCGGCGTTGCGCGTCGGCAACGTGCGAACGGCGATGATGCGGTCCCTCTCTTCGTGCGACTTCACGTCGACAAAAAGCTCCTCTGTCGTCTTGGTTTGACCACAGCCACCACAGCCAGAACACGCGGCCGTGCCCAGAATGATCAGAAGCAGAACTCGGATGCGCATCGTTGATCTCCTCGACCGAATGAACAAAGACGATCAAAAGTTGCCGACGATCTCACCGCCGGCGATGGTTCCCAATGCTTGGTACGTGATCGGGTTGATGCCGCTGGTGATGAAACGAACGGAGCCGTCGCCGAAGAGGAAATTGGCTCCATTGCCCGTATGCATGCTGTAAAACGTGTCTGGGTCGTAAAACGGCTGGTCGGCACTGGGCAAGTGCGTGGCATTGCAGTGGGCGAAAATAAAAGCCTCGCCAAAATCGGCGTTGTCATAGGCTGAGCCATTCGGCCCAACAGGCGCCTGCCCTGGAGGCGTATTGGGCAGCGTGAATGGTTGCGTCGCCATCCACGCGGGACATTGTGCTCCGGGGACCGCCCCGGTCCACGTGCTCGGAGAGTGGTTGCTCGAGCGCTCGCCGACAACAATTGTATTCGTGGTTCCATCCTTGACGTTGGCCATTTTCGCGCGGCTATTGCGATAGAATAAGCCGCGTCCAGCAGGCCCATAGAGCCCGGACAACCCGTCGGCCCCCGGCCCAGCCTGCGGGTTGCCGCCGGCACCGCTAAAACATTCCACCCAGCCATTGCAACCGACATAATTGCCATGCCCGACGAAAGCGATTGGATTGGTTAGAGTGCTGTCCCATATCGGAACCGTGTCTTGCGTCGGATCGGACGGACATTGGAAGACTACGAGGGACTGCTGCGAGATCTGCGCATTCACGCCCATGCCAACGGGTTGCTTGAAATTAATCTGATTGTAGACATTGCCTTGCTCGACATATGGTAGCAAGAGAGAAGCCCACCCCCACCCAGGCCCGACATCGTTATCGGGAGTGCTGTTGGGGTCATTGTTGCCGTCGACATAGCCGGGTGGAAAGAAAGTGAATGTGTCGTGATAAGTTTGAAGAGCGATGCCGATTTGTTTGAGATTGTTCTTACACTGACTCGTGGAGGCCGACTCGCGCACTTTTTGCACGGCCGGCAGCAATAAGCCAATTAAAACCGCGATGATCGCGATGACGACGAGCAGCTCAATCAGGGTGAATCCCGAGCGGCTTGTGGTGTGTGTTCGAGACATGGTGTTGCCCAGCAGACGATTTATACAAGGTTATACCTTGGGCAAAGTATACTAACAACGTTATACCGTCGTCAAGGGATTTATATAGCCGCTGGCTTGCCGGCGGTGAATCGAAGATCGCCGACAAGCCGGCGGCTATATGATGAGGTCGCATCGTGAAATATGTGCGCATCGGCAACGGCTGCGGTTTCTGGGGCGACAACCTTGATGCGCCAATTGTCCTCGCCAACGATGGGCAGCTCGACTATCTGACGCTCGAATATCTCGCCGAGCTGACGATGTCGATCCTCGCGCTGCAAAAGCAACGCGATCCTAACACCGGCTATGCCACGGATTTTCTCGATGTGCTCGAACGGCTCACGCCGAGCTTGCGCTCAACCCAATCTGAAAATCGTCACCAACGCCGGCGGCATGAATCCGGTCGCCTGCGGTGCCCGCTCTCGATCGATCTTGGATAAAGCCGGACTAAGTAATCGCAAGATCGCCATCGTCGCCGGTGACGATCTGATGCCAAACCTCGACAAGATCTTGGCCGACAAACACACCCTGGCCAATCTCGACACCGGCGAACCGCTCGCGACAATTCGCTCGCGTGTCGTCAGCGCCAACGCCTATCTCGGCAGCTGCGCCGATCGTCGATGCTTTGCGTACCGGCGCCTCGATCGTCATCACGGGCCGCGTCGCCGATGCGTCGCTGACGGTCGCGCCGACGGTTTTCGAGCACGGTTGGGATTGGGACGACTGGCATCGGCTCTCGGCTGCAACGGTGGCCGGTCACCTCATCGAATGTGGAGCCCAGGCGACCGGAGGCCTGTGGTGCTCATGGGATAAAGTGGATCTAGCCTTTGTCGGCTATCCAATCGCGACAATTGCCGCCGATGGTTCGTTTACGATCGGCAAACCGGCCGGTAGCGGCGGGGCCGTCAACCGCGAAACGATCGCCGAGCAACTGCTCTACGAAGTGGGCGATCCGGCGGCTTACTTGACCCCTGATGTCACGTCGGATTTCACCAGCGTAACGCTGAAAGAACAGGCTCCCGACACGGTGCGCATCAACGGCGCGCGCGGCAAACCGGCAACCGACAGCTACAAAGTATCGATCGCCTACCGTGATGGGTACGCGGCCTCAGGTACGCTTCTCGTTGCCGGCCCGAACGCAATCGAGAAAGCGCGCCGCTGCGGTGCCATTATCATGGACCGCCTCAAGCGTGCCGGGGTGAACCCCCAACATAGCCTGGTCGAATGTCTTGGAGCCGGAGACAGCTTGCCGGGCGTCTTGGACCGCCCCATCGATCTGCCCGAGGTCGTCCTGCGCATCGCCGTGCGCGACGAAAACAAGGCACTTGTTGACCGCTTCAGCAAGGAACTGGCACCGCTGGTAACATCCGGTCCGCCGGGCATCTCCGGCTACACGACCGGTCGGCCGCAAGTGCGCGAAGTCTTCGGCTATTGGCCGACCTTGTTGCCGAAACATCTGATCGTACCGGAGGTGCGTGTAATCGGCTCATCTTGAACACACCGTCGGAGCGTGGCCTGCAACTGCGCGGGCTCGGAACAAGCGGCGGGCGTAACCGTCGCATCACGCGGAACGCCGTTGATGACCTCGAAGCACAGGTGGACCTTGACGGCGCGGTGTTCGGAAACCTGCTACAAATCCCAAACATCTTAGGCAAAGCAGTCAGAATGATGCCATCGACGTCAGTTAAACCGCGTAGGGCGTCGGCACCGTTTTCCAGAGGCAAGCCTCGCTGAGCCAGTTCTTGGACGATCTCGCGCAAAGGCTCGGCATCAAAGATACCGGTGGCTTCGCTGAGGGAGCCGAGCGAGACGCGACGGATGTCGAAAAGCCGCTGTACTTTGTCTAGGCGGCAGGCCTGCTGAATGCCACGAAGGCTGGTGATGGCGGGGCTGAAAAAATACGGGGGCAACAAATTGGCATACTGATAGAAGAAGAACTGGCGATTGTGGGCTTTGTCACGTGCGGTGCCCGCGTCAGGTAGGCGGTCGAGCGTGGGCGAGAGCAACTGAAAGTACTTGAAGCCACGCAAGTTAGCTTCAGCTACTGGTTGTCGCCATAACCTGGCCATGACGGAGCCTCCTCGCGAGGCCGGGTAAATTAAGCCGCCTCAGCAATTTCAGCTGCTTTCGTGCCAGACGATGAAGAAAATTAGAAGAAAGGCGAAGTAAAATCTGGTGCTCAACAGTATTGGTTATTTGAAGGTCGAATGAAATGAATCTCCGTCGTCACCTCCCCCCTCACGCCAACTGACAAATACCGCAAATTGCAAAAACGCCGAATCCCAGTTGCCGTTGCCGAGTGTGGCGCCCAATTTTGGCAGATTCTTTCTCAGGTTGGCTGTTTCCACACGGATTTGAGTGAACCGTTGGCGGTAGTTCTGTGTGTAGGCGCAATGCAATCTAATAAGTGCTTTCCATGTAGAGAGTTAGGTGAAACGCTAGTGACTTCTCAATAACCTTGGGTAAGACGGATTGTCTATGAGTTCGGATCATTGCAAAATAAGGACTTACTCCATGTTGATCAACATAGTCACCTATAGTTCATGAGAAGCTTCAGACGCTATTGAGTGCGCCTTGCAAGGATCACATTCAATAGCGTCTATCCGAAAGTGAGCTGGTGAGACAGAACCTGCAAACTGAATCGAGTTATTTGCGCTCTGGTCCTCGTGGCCTATCGTATCCACTACCGCCAAAACCGAGAGGGGGCACCCCCCCGGTTGTACAAATGTTTTCTTCGTGACGCCGGTTCGATTCGTTGCTGGCTCTTCTACTCCTATTCTCATGATCCGCTATGATACAACGTGTAGCCAATCCAGCGCCGCAAATGGAAGGTCGGGGCGATGCAGGCCGCCTGTGATATTTTGATAATCGGCGGTGGCATTGTTGGTACTTCGCTCGCCTATCAATTTGCGCGACGCCGGGCCGGACGTGTTGTGCTCTTGGAAAAGACATTTCTAGGCGCCGGAATTACGGGAAATGTCAGCGCGATTCTCCGAAACCCTGCCGAATTCGGCTTGGCGGCCCCGTTGGCTAGGACGAGCCGGGCGTTTTTTGAAGGTTTTTCCGACCAAATCGGCGGTCAAAGAGTCTTTCAATCTACAGGCTTGATTACTGTTGCCCGCGAATTCGAATTTGGCGCATTCGATAAGGGCCCGCTACCCTACTTTGCTGGACCTGCCGCGCCGCAACTCCGACAGGTCGACAGTGTCGAACTACTCACAATCGATCCCAATGCCCGCCTAGGCGAAGGGGAGTATGCGTTTTTCGATGAAGCCGCAGGCACAATCGATGTGGTTTCGGCGCTGGCCGGAATTGCTGACGAAGCCAGATCTCGTGAGGCTGAACTGTGCGAAGGCGTTGAAGTCCAGCGGATTTTGGCGGACAAAGGTCAAGTGATCGGCGTCGAAACCAATGAAGGGCGCTATGTTTGCGACACAATCATCGTCGCGGCCGGTCCCTGGACCAGTGGACTTATGCTCCCGCTCCGAGTTACTTGCCCGGTTCTGCCCTGTCGTACGCAGGTGGCTTTGTTTCGTCGCCCGCCCGGCCTGGGCCGTCGCGTGATCGTTTATTGGGATAGAGCCCAAGGATGCTATTTCTTTCCAAATGGAGAGTGGATTGTCGCCGGCGACCTCGATGGTGCAGCAAGTGAGCAACCTGCCGACCCGGACCAATACGACGCTGCGGCCGACAGTGATTGGTTGCCAGGGGTCCGTCAACGCTTGAATCGCCGGTATCCCGCAATGCATCAAGGTTTTGGTCGCGGTGGTTACGGCGCTCTCACCGCGGTTACGCCCGATCGACTTCCGATTCTTGGCGCTTGCCTTGAGGTCCGCGGTCTTTGGTGCGCTGCCGGTTTTAATGGCGACGACGCCATTTTAGCGCCGGCAAGTGCGGATTTGCTCGCAGACGCGATCGTGGCGAGCGACCCCGCTTCGCCGGCCCTAGCTCCGTATTCTTTGCGCCGGTTTGAAAAACGAACGCCAATCAAAGATGCCGCGGCGAAATCAGGTAAATCATCTTCCAAACGGCAAAAACGGCCCTCGGCTGACCCCGCTCAACCTTGATTCCTCATGAGGTGGACGTGAATCGATCCTTTCTCAACAAAATGTGGGGCGGCGCCGCCGGTTTGCTTGATCGTTCTCGACGCTTCGGGTGGGTCGACTTGGTTCTGCTTGTCGGCATAATTGGGCTCATCTACGGGCTGCGCGAGGTGGCCGGGTCGTGGTCCGCCAAGCGGGACAAAGTCGAGATCGACTTGTCGCTCTGGGCGCTGCCGCGTTATACGTTTTATTCCTTGTCGCGGGGCTTGATTGCATACGCATTGTCCCTTCTGTTCACGCTTGTCTATGGCTACTGGGCCGCAAAAGATCGGACCGCGGAGCGTGTACTGGTGCCGATGCTGGACATCCTGCAGAGCATCCCGGTCCTGACATTCATGCCAGGGTTTGTTTTCGCCTTGGTTGCCTTGTTTCCTAACAGCAATATCGGGCTCGAGCTGGCCGCCATTCTAATGATCTTTACCGGCCAAGCCTGGAACATGACATTCAGCTTTTATCATTCGGTGCGCGCGGTACCAAACGACCTGAGCGAAGCCGCGACCGTTTACCGCTTCACCTGGTGGCGCCGATTTTGTTGGGTGGAGCTGCCGGCGTCGATGGTGGGCCTCGTCTGGAACAGCATGATGAGCATGGCTGGAGGCTGGTTCTTTCTGATGCTTAGCGAGCAGTTCGATTTGGGGCCGGGACGTGACTTTCGGCTCGAAGGAATTGGCTCGTACATGGGCGAGGCAGTTAAACAACAAGATACTGTGGCCATGGTAGGCGCCCTGGTCGCCATGACACTTATGATCATCGGTCTCGATCAACTATTGTGGAGGCCCGTTGTGGTGTGGGCCCAGAAATTCCGTGTCGAGGAAGGTGCTGCCCTCGAGCTACCGACCTCCTGGTTTCTCGATTGGCTTAGGCGTTCCCGACTTATCGGCTCGATGGGTAGGCTGCTAGGGCGTTTGCGTGGCGAGATAGGCTCGGACGCACCACCGATGGCCTCATTACCTGACCCGACCAAGCCAGTCGCTTGGGCGGCGTGGTTATCGATTCTCTGTTTCTTGTCGCTTCTGTCCTTGCTCACCTGGGGCGGATTTGAGCTATTCAAGTTGCTAATTGAAGTGCCGGTCGAAAAATGGGGAGAACTAATCCTCGCGGGAGGCTGGACTCTTGGGCGCGTTCTCATCGCCGTGACGATCGGGACCCTATGGGCTTTGCCGGCAGGCCTTGCCATCGGGCTGTCGCCTCGTCTGTCACGCATTTTTCAACCAATCGTTCAGGTCGTGGCCTCGTTTCCCGCGCCAATGCTGTTCCCGCTTGTTTTGGCCGGCATGACGCTTCTCGGCGTGAGCCTGGGCTGGACCAGCATCTTGTTGATGCTGCTCGGCACGCAGTGGTACATCTTGTTCAACGTCATCGCGGGGGCGATGGCAATTCCCGCCGACCTAAAAGAGGCGACGCGGAGTTATGGCATTCGCGGTTGGCAGCGTTTCTGGGCGCTTTATCTGCCCGCCATATTTCCCACGCTTGTGACAGGATGGGTGACGGCTACGGGCGGCGCCTGGAACGCCAGCATCGTCGCGGAATTCATCGCTGACGGCGCCGGCCCGGACCAACCTCTCAAGACGTACGGCCTCGGCGCCGAAATCATGTCGGCGTTCGCGGACAAGCCACAGAATTTCCGCGTCTTGGCGGCCGGTTCACTCATCATGGCTCTCATCGTCGTGACCTTCAACCGCACCGTATGGCGTTATTGTTATAATCTCGCGGAGTCTCGATACTCCATGAATCGTTGACGGCCGAATAAGGGATTATGAAGATGTCCAAACCATTTGAAGCGTCACGCGCCGACCTATGTGAAGCCCGCAGCATTTGGCACGACTTCCTTCAGCCAAGCGGTCAACCCCTGCGCGTGCTGGAAGACATCAATCTCACGATTCGCCCAGGCGAAGTCGTGGCCCTGCTCGGGCCATCGGGCTGCGGCAAATCGACTATCTTGCGAATTCTTGCCGGCTTGATTCGTCCAACACGGGGGGAAGTTTACTCGCATGGACAGCGACTCGAGGGACTGAATCCTGGCGTAGCAATCGTCTTCCAGAGTTTTGCTCTCTTCCCGTGGATGACAGTGACGGAGAATGTCCGCACTGTTTTGCGTGCCTCGGGGCTTCCAGGACCGCAGATCGCCGAGCGTGCCGAGAAAGCGATTCACATGGTCGGCTTAATCGGCTTTGAGGACGCCTACCCCCGCGAGCTTTCGGGCGGCATGAAACAGCGCGTCGGCATGGCACGCGCTCTGGCCGTCGATCCGGAGGTTTTGTTCATGGACGAGCCATTCAGCCACGTCGACGCGTTGACGGCGGAAAGTCTTCGAGCCGAAGTCATCGACATCTGGTCGGCTGGCCAAAGGCGCCTCTCAACGATCCTTCTTGTCAGCCATGACATTAAGGAGGTGGTTTACATGGCCGACCGCATCGTTATCCTCGGCGCCAATCCTGGCAAAGTGAGGACGATCGTCGAAAACCGCTTGCCCCGGCCGCGCGACTATCGCTCCTCTGGAGTATTAGCTCTCGTCGATCATCTTCATGAGGTCATTACGCATACAGAGTTGCCAGATACGCTGGCGACCCCGGCCGGCACCGGGCCGACCGCGTTCGAGCCGTTGCCGCAAGCGTCGGCGGGAGAGGTGGTCGGCTTGCTCGAATACCTTGATGCCCGCGGCGGCCGCGAGGACATTTTCCGGATCGCCGCCGACACAAATCGCGAGTTTGGCCAAGTTATCACAGCCGTCAAGGCCGCCGAAATGCTCGACCTCGTCGATACTCCGCGACGTCAGGTCGTCCTCGACGGACCCGGCCAGGTGTTTGTCAAAGCTAACTCGCAAGATCGAGTCACTCTCTGGCGTGAGCACTTGATGAAAATGCGATTGTTCCGCGACGTGGTCGAGGCGATCAAGCGCGAGCCAAAACACGAAATCGACCGCGATTTCGTGCTGGAGACTGTCGTTTTGAACATGCCGCAAGAAGATTACGAAAAGGTGTTTCAGACGTTTCTAAACTGGGCCAGGTACGGCGACTTGTTGACTTACGATGAGGCGACCGAGCGTTTGATGTTGGCGTGAGCTATATTATCTGATGTGCCTCAAACAAATTTGCCTTGGCGTCCGGCGGAGTGATCAACGCTCGGTTCATGTCTTGCCCCAGACGCGAGCCTGAACCTCTTCCCAGGTAGATTCTACCTTCGGATCGACCTTAAAAGGTGCCAGCCGCCTTTGCAAGTCTTGCTTTTGCGCGTTGCTGAGCGCTACGACGTCGGAGCTTTCGGCAATGCTGGCCCAGATTTCGTCAATCAACTTCATCCGCTCGTCGACGCTCATTTGATCGATTCCTAATGACGTCAATACTGGCGACATTCTTTTTCTCCTCGAGTCTGTCTTTCTTGTTTGTCAGCCGTTCCCAATTGTAGCCTCCCTCTTCAATTCGATATAGTACCTACTTCCGAAACTCGCCCTGCCAGTTTGGGTGGTTACCCAATTGAGGACCGTTATGAACGCTGATCTGCGCCGCCGTAGTGACGAAGTCATGAGCCGTTTGACCGTGCTCCGGGACTCTCTTTGACTTCGACTCGAAAAAGGCCGAGCGCGAGAGGCTCACTGCCAAAATGGGGGAGCAAGGGTTCTGGGATAACCAGGAAAAGGCACAGCAGGTCATCAACCAACTCAAGCCGATCAATGGCTTCCTCAAGCCATATGAGGAATTGACCGAGGCCGCCGCCGAGATTCAAACGCTCCTCGAGTTCGCGGATGAAGACGCCTCGCTGGAATCGGAATTAGAGGCCGAATTACCCAAATTCGAGAAACGCCTCGCCGATTTTGAGCTGCGCTCGATGCTCAGCGGCTCGCAGGACGGCAGCAATGCGTTTTTGCGTATTCAAGCTGGAACGGGAGGAACGGAGGCTTGCGACTGGGCCGAGATGCTTATGCGCATGTATATTCGCTGGGCCGAGCGGCAAGGGTTTCAACTCGAAATGGTCGATGAGCTAAAAAACGAAGAAGCCGGCATTCGCAGTGCCACGCTCCATGTCGTCGGCGAATATGCTTATGGCTACTTACAAAGCGAAACCGGCGTCCACCGGCTCGTTCGGATTAGCCCGTTCGACTCGAACGCCCGTCGCCAGACGTCGTTCGCCGCCATCGACGTCATGCCGGAATTGGACAATACAATCGAGATCGAAGTCAAAGACGATGACTTGATTCGTCAGACGTTCCGCAGCGGTGGGCCGGGCGGCCAACATCAGAACAAGACCGAATCCGGGGTGCGTTTCATCCACATTCCGACCGGCATCGCGGCTGAAAGCCGCACTGAGCGAAGTCAGCACAAGAATGCCGACAATGCCATGAAGCTGCTGAAATCACGTCTTTATAAGATCGAGGAGCAGAAGCAGCTGGCAGAAGTTGAGAAGCAATACGACGAAAAAGGCGAAGTTTCCTGGGGTTCGCAAATCCGCAACTACGTGATGCAGCCCTACACGCTTGTAAAAGATGTCCGCACCGAGGTGCAGACGCCAGCGGTCAATAATGTGCTCGATGGCGACCTCGACGCCTTCATTCAGGCTTACCTGCGATACAAAGCAGCCAAGCTGAACAAGAAGGGGAAATGAGAGAGAGCGCCAAATAGATTGCATTGCGCGCTACACAGACAGAACGCTAGCCGGCTATCCTTCGCCCGATTCGGTTTGAGTCGGGCTTTCATCTGTTCATCACAATCCTGACACCATAGCATCATCAATCGGGGCACAGATGACACATACCGGCGCGACGTCAGGCGGATCTCCCACGTACACCTTTTCTAATCACAAGCTGAAGGTCTTTAGCGGCCAGGCCAACGTACCATTGGCGGAGAAGATCGCGCTCTACTTGGGCGATTCTCTGGGCAAGGTGACACTAAGCCGGTTCCCGGACGGCGAGATCTCGCTGCGCATTGAGGAAGACGTGCGCGGCGCGACATCTTTCTCGTGCAGCCGACCTGCCCGCCAGTGAACGAAAACTTGATGGAATTGCTGGTGATGCTCGATTGCTTCAAGCGAGCGAGCGCGGCCCGAATCACAGTTGTCTTGCCGTATTACGGCTACGCCCGGCAGGACCGCAAGGATCAGGGTCGTGTACCGATCACGGCCAAGCTCGTCGCCAACCTTATTACCAGTGCCGGTGCCGACCGGATTATTGCGTTGGACCTCCATGCAGCGCAAATCCAGGGTTTTTTTGACATCCCGGTCGATCACCTTCACGCCGGACCTGTGATCAATGATTATGTGCGCCTCCTCAACATCCCGGTTCAAGATTTTGTCGTTCTGAGCCCCGACGAGGGTAGCATCAAGAAAGCGCTGCTGCATCAGAAGAAGCTCGGCGGTTCGATCGCCGTGGTAGACAAGCGACGTTCCAGTGCGATGCAAACGACGCAAGCGAACTTGATCGGTGCTTCCCTCGAAGGCAAAATCGCGGTCATTTTTGATGACATGATCTCAACCGCCGGAAGCGTCGTCGGCGCAGCCCATGTCGCGCTCAAAGCCGGGGCACGTGAGGTTTACGCCTGCGCGACCCATGCCGTTCTCTGCGGACCGGCTATCGAACGATTACGCGATTCCAAGATCCGACAAATCGTAATAACCGACAGCATCCCCGTGCCACCGCAGAAACAGATGCCGAACCTAACCGTCCTCAGCGTTGCACCGCTTATGGGCGAGGCGATCAAACGAATTCACATGAATGAATCGGTGAGCAAGCTATTTGAATGAAATCCAACGTAGGTTATGGTGGCACGTTTTCGGCAATCCTTAGGCGATAAGTGCTGGGAGGCAGGTGCTTTGAGAAAACTTACCAAATCCCGAAAAAGGCGACGCATCGACACATTGGAAACGTGCCGCCCCAACCTTATGGCACCGTCTCTCAACACCAATCTGGTGTAACCATCCATGTGAGTACGCCACCGCCTTTGGACGGGCCCGCCTCACACTTTACTAACGCAGCTCCGCATTTGGTTAGGTGGAGTTGCGCTTTTGTCGCCTATCAGCCAGGCAACGTATTCCGCCAAGTCAGGCATGTGGCCGACCAGTGTAACCTGTTCACTTTCCATGACGCGTACGAAACGGGTCAATTTCTTTTCTTTGCCATCGGGGGCCAGCGCGTCGCATATAAGCACCTCAGGCTTGGGATCGGCCCAATTCGCTACGATCGCCTCAGCCGTTTGTCGTGCCCGCAGATAAGGGCTACAGGCAACCTTTCCCAAAAAAATGCCGCGCCGTTGCAGCGCTTCCGCGAGGCTCCGGCTCTGCATTTGACCCCGTTCGGTAAGAGGGCGCTCCTCATCCGGTACCGAAGTCTCCTCCCGCGCCACAGCTTCGGCATGACGAATGAGTAGTATTTTCATGGCGCCTTAATCGATTAAGAGATAAGAGAATCGCACCATCCCAGTGGCTTCATCGACTCTACACGAGTCCCTCATGAGAGTTGCCCTATCCGGTCTAGGGCCGCTTCTTCTATAATTAGCGATCTCTCCCGTCGCGGCCACGCATTCGGACCGCGGACCCAACGGCCTCGAGAAAAGTGACAATGAAACGTTCGGATATCCGAAACGTGGCGATTATCGCACACGTCGATCATGGCAAAACGACGCTCGTGGACAACCTCCTCAAGCAATCCGGCAACTTTCGCACGGGTGAACTCGAGAAGTTGGAGGGGGGCCAACATAGCCTCATCATGGACTCCAATCCGCTAGAGCGCGAGCGCGGCATCACGATTTTAAGCAAGAATTGCGCTATTACTTACCCAGCGCCCTGACGGCGTAACGTATAAGTTCAACCTGATTGACACGCCCGGTCACGCAGACTTCGGTGGTGAGGTTGAGCGCGTCCTCAAGATGGCCGACGGCGCTTTGTTGCTCGTCGACGCTGCCGAAGGCGTCATGCCACAAACTCGCTTTGTGCTGCGCAAGGCCTTCGCCGCCGGTTTACGGCCCATTGTCGTCATCAATAAAATCGACCGCCCCGACGCGCGCATCGTCGATGTGGTGAATGGCGTTTTCGATCTCTTCGTTGAATTGGACGCGGACGATCAGACGCTCGACTTCCCGACACTTTACGCCTCTGGTCGCGCCGGCATCGCCACCACGGACATGTCGATAAAGCCCGTCGATCTGTTACCGATCTACGACGCAATCGTCAAATATGTCCCTGGTCCAGATGTTGAGCCAGACGATCCGCTGCAGCTGCTTGTTCTCACGCTGGACCACAGCGATTACGTCGGTCGTATCGGCGTGGGGCGCGTCACAGCTGGAAAGATGAAAAAGAATCAACGCGTCGCGCTCATGAAGGCGGACGGACGCCGCGTCGACAGTAAGGTGACCCAGCTCCTCGTGTTCGATAGGTTGGGCCGCGTCGAAGTCAACGAGGTAACGGCGGGAGACATCTGTGCCGTCGTCGGCATGGAAGGAGTCGACATCGGAGACACGATCGCGGATTTCGACAATCCGACGGCCCTGCCGCCGGTGAAGATCGACGAGCCCACTCTGGAAATGATTTTCCGAATCAACGATTCGCCTTTCGTTGGCCAGGATGGCCAGTTCGTCACCAGCCGGCAGCTGCGCGACCGGCTCATGAAAGAGCTTGAATCCAACGTTGCGTTGCGCGTCCGACCAGACGAAGTGAAACGGGACGAGTTCCACGTCGCGGGTCGCGGCTTGCTGCACCTTGGGATCCTGTTGGAAACCATGCGACGTGAAGGATATGAAATGTCCGTTGGTAAGCCGCGCGTTCTCAATAAGGTGATTGATGGCGTGACGATGGAGCCGATCGAGTACCTCGTGATCGAGGTGCCGCCGGGTTCTGTTGGTTCGGTGATGGAACTGGTGGGAAATCGCCGGGCCGAATGTCTCAAGATGGATGGCCGCGGCTCCATGACGCACATGGAATTCACAATTCCGGCCCGCGGGCTCATCGGCCTCAAAACGCGACTCATGACCGCAACCAGCGGCGAAGCGATCATCCATCATACCTTCTTCGACTATCAGCCGATTCGCGGCTCGATTCCGAGCCGCATCAATGGCGTCATGATCGCCACGGAAACCGGCCGCACGACAGCGTTCGCTCTCGATAATCTTCAGGAGCGCGGCAATCTGTTCATCGGCGCCGGCGAGCAGATCTACGAAGGCCAGATCGTCGCGGAACATTGCCGCGACAACGATTTGCCGGTCAACGCGACCCGCGAGAAGAAGCTGACGAATATGCGCGCCTCCGGCACCGACAAGGCGGTGATCCTGAAACCGCCACGCCAGCTGACGTTGGAGTTGGCCTTGGAATATATCGAAGATGATGAGCTGGTTGAAATCACTCCCACCGCGATCCGATTGCGTAAGCGATATCTAAAGGAAAATGATCGCAAGAAATATGGGCGGAAATCTGAGTCGTGATCTGGCACGATTCTCACCAGCCCCAAGCTCGAGCGCGGGGTTCCTTATCAGGAACCCGTCGTTGGCGCTTCGGGCTGGTGAGCGACTGCGTTGAGCATGAGTGCCGGACGATCGAAAACAATCACTTCTTCTTTTCGACGATCTCAATTTGGTTGGGATCCTCGACGACGATTTCCGGCTTCTCCTTATACATCTTAACGGTGCCGCTGACGCGGACGGTCTTCCCTTTGAAGTGGGTCGCCGGATCTTCGATTTTGGCTTCCTTCAGCTTCTTGACGCCGTCGGCATTGACGAAGATCGTGAAGTTTTTCTCGCTCTTGAAGTCCTCTTCCGAATTGATGAAGTAGACGCCATTTCCCTTGCCGATCGACTTGATTTCCAGCTCGACGGTCACTTTCTTGTCAACCATCTTGGCGGCGTCGGCAACCGTTATCGGCTTGGCGTCCTTTTCCTCGAAACCCAATACCGGGGCCACGATCAGCAAAGCGACTGCGAAAGAGCAGCAACGCATGGGGAACTCCAGAGACAATTGGAACGACACGGTATTACAAGCGATTCAGGGGAGTTATAGGAAAAGCGGCTCGCGCCAGAAGGAGCGATAGCAAGAAGAGTTGATGAACCTTTGAAGGTGTTTATTAAGCCCCCCCTCGGCCGGACCACCCTTGCCAGCCAAATCTACTTTGGCAAGGGTGGTCGTCTGGCTAATGCTTATCAACTTGGTGATATTTGTCTCAAGTCTATAGTAATAAAAGATTTACGGCTTGATTCGTGCGCGTTTGCCAAGTATGCCCCGTTCCACCCTTGCCAAATAAAAGAGTAGCCTTGTCCACGAAAAACGGCGTGTGGGACTTAATAAACACCCTCTTAGACTTGAAGGACGCCCGTTTTGAAGGGCTTCCCCTCATCGTGTCGCGTTGCCACTTCGAGGGCAAGAAGGAGGGATTCTCGCGTTTGGAGGGGTTCGATGATCTTGTCCACCCAAAGACGGGCGGCCGCGTAACGAACGTCCGTCTGATCCAGATAACTCGCTTCTACTTTGCGCCGCAACTCTTCCAGTTCTTGCGCGTCCGGCGCGTGGCCACCCCTTTTTAGGGCGCTGATCGTAATGTCGAGAAGCGTGCTTGCGGCCTGTTCGCCGCCCATGACGGCGTAGCGCGCCGTCGGCCAGGCGAAGATGAAGCGTGGGTCGAAAGCTTTACCACAGAGAGCATAGTTGCCCGCGCCGAACGAGCCGCCGAGAATCAGCGTGATCTTAGGGACGACGCTATTCGAGATGACGTTCACCAGCTTCGCGCCGGCGCGAATGATGCCTGCCTGCTCCGAATCGCGTCCAACCATGAAGCCATTGACGTCTTGAAGGAACAAGATCGGTGTGCGGCTTTGATTGCAATCCATAATGAATCGCGCGGCTTTTTCGGCGCTATCGACGTAGAGGACGCCGCCGATCTGCAGCGGGCCATTGACCGGTTTGCAACGCTTGTGCTGATTGGCCACGATACCGACGGCTTTGCCGCCGAGCCTGCCGTAGCCGCAGACCAGCGTTAGACCGTACTCGGCCTTGTACTCGTCAAAAGGACCAGCGTCGAGAATGCACACCAAGAGATCGCGTATGTCGTATTCTTGCCGGGCCGCCGGAGTAAAGATTTTCAACAGTTCCTCAGCGGGGCGAGCCGTTGCACCAGCGGTGTTTCTTTCTAGATCCGGCGGCAAGACGCCGACGAGGCGCCGCAGTCGTTCGAGACAGGATGCCTCGGTCGGCTCTCGGAAATCGATAGTGCCGGAAATCGCCGCGTGCATGGCGGCGCCGCCAAGCTCCTCGTGGCTCACGGTCTGCCCAATCGCGGCTTTAACGAGAGCCGGACCTGCCAGATAAAGCGCGCTCCCCTCGGTCATGAGAAGCTGGTCGCATAGCACCGGCAGATAACCACCGCCGGCGACGCAGTTGCCCAAGATCGCGGCCAGCTGCGGAACTCCGGCGGCCGATATGACGGCATTGTTGCGGAAAATACGGCCGAAATCGTCTTCGTCCGGAAAGACCTCGTCCTGGAGTGGCAGGAAAACGCCCGCGCTATCGACCAGGTAGACCAACGGAATCCGGTTTTCTAGTGCGATCCGCTGGGCGCGGAGCACTTTCTTACAAGTCATCGGAAAGAATGCCCCAGCCTTGACCGTGGCATCGTTGGCAATGACCATGGCGCGACGATGCAAAATCGTGCCGATGCCTGTGACAACGCCGGCGGAAGGAGCGCCGCCCCAGTCTGAATACATTCCCCAGGCCGCCCACAAGCCGAGCTCAAAGAAAACCGATCCGGGGTCGATCAATCGCTGGATCCGCTCACGAGCTGTAAGCCGACCTTTTTCGTGCTGCCGTTCGATCGCTTTCAGACCACCGCCCTGGAGTATCGTTTTCTCTTCTTGGTGCAAGGTAGCAATCCGATTGGTCAAGTCTAGCGTCATGGCCGGTAGCCCAGTTCGATATTGTGCAATCATCCTCGATTCACGCCCCCGCTAACTATAGTACGGACTACCACAAATACACCACGTTGACGGTGGCTGACGAATGCAAGGGCCTCCCAGGAAAGACAAACGAAAGATCTTTTTTGTTTTTTTCTCTTGATTTTATGTTGACCTCGCCGTAGCGAGGTCTTAAGTTATCCACGCATATTTCCTGATCGCTGCCTGATCTCTTACGGTTGGGAACTTGATGGATTCCGCACTCGCCGTCGCAACGTCGCGACGAACGGCTGAGCGCTTGCGCGTATTTTCTTCCGACTCGCAATCTGGAAGAGTTCCGCAAGAAGTGTGCTCCCACACAGCAAAACGATCTCCGATTCCGAGCGCAATCGAGCCGGTTCCGGAGCAGCCTCCGATGAGAACTCGGACGTTGCTGTATTATGTGACTTTCCTGGTCTCCGTACTCTTTGAAACGGCGCTGCTCCTGATTAACGTGGTAGACATCGCGTTCTTTCATCGACCCGATCAGGATTCTGACTGCAGATGCCGAAATCGGCGCGTTTGAAGTTCGTTATTCTGAAATACTTCGAACCGCGGGCCCTTGCTCTTTGCGGGCAACCACGCAAACAGCCAAGGGCCTCATTTTCAATCACCTATCACTATCCGAACAATAAAGGAAATGAGCCGCTTGAACCCGCGATGAGCGCGAAGTAAGATAGGGTGATTTCTTACCGACCAATTTCGTCGCGATGCCAGTCTTGCTGACGCTGGCTGGTCGATTTCGTGTCGCGCAGCCCACGGGTGCTCGAATGCCTTCCTTGCAGATACTCAAAGGCAATAACGAAGGAAGCAGCTTGCAGCTCGACGGCGATCGGTTCGTCATGGGCCGAAATCCGGACTGCGCGGTCGTCATACCCATTACGTCGGTCAGCCGCGAACACGCGCAGATCCTACGCGTCCAGGGCAAGTTTTTTATCGAGGACAAGCAGAGCCGCAACGGCACCTTCGTCAACAACCAGGCAATTACTTCTCGGACCCAGCTCAAACACAACGATAAAATTCGCATCTGCGATTTCATGGCCGTGTTCGTGGACGAAGCCACGGTTACGCCAGCAGCTTCCTCGACCGATGATCTAGACGAATACACCGACGCTGACGGCACGACTTCAACCGTAGAAGCTTCGCTCAGCGCGACGGGGGGCCTGTTGCTCGAAACACAGCCCGCTGAAAAACTGCGCGGGCTCCTGGAAATAAGTGCCAATCTCAGCAAGACGTTGGAACTCGGCCAGCTCCTGCCGAAGATCGCGGACAGCCTTTTTCTGCTCTTCCGGCAAGCGGACCGTTGTTTCTTGATTCAGTCCGAAGAAGGCAATCTCAACAAGTTGATGCCACGCGTGGTTAAGACGCGTCGACCGCAAGACGAGGCCAATGCTCGCTTCAGCAAGAGCATCGTGCGACGTTGCCTGGAAACCGCCCAGGCCTTTTTGAGTGACGATGCAACCAAAGATGATCGCGTGCAGCTGAGCCAAAGTGTCGTCGACTTTAAGATTCGGTCTGTGATGTGTGTGCCCCTATGCACTGCCGAAGGCAAAGCATTCGGTGTGATACAACTGGACACCCAGGACCGCAGTAAGAAATTTACACAAGACGATCTGAAGCTGCTCTGGGGCGTGTCGAACCAGGCATCGATTGCTCTGGAGAATGCCCGACTGCTCGAAGATGTAGTGCGCCAAGAAAAGATAAAACGCGACCTTGAATTGGCACATCAGGTGCAGCTTAGTTTCTTGCCGAAATCATTGCCGGTTGTGACCGACTACCAGTTTGGTGCGTTTTATCAGCCCGCTCTCGATGTCGGCGGCGACTACTACGGATTCATTCCCACGGCCGATGGCAAGCTCGTGGCGGCGGTCGGCGACGTCGCTGGTAAAGGTATTCCGGCAGCCCTGCTGATGGCCAAGCTTTCTTCCGACACGCGCTTCAGCGTACTCACCGAGAGCGATCCGGGCAAAGCGGTTACCAAGCTCAATAACTTGCTTTATGAGTTTACCAGTCAGGCGGATCGCTTCGTATCATTGGCGCTTAGCCGTCGTAGACCCTGCCTCGCACACCGTGACCATTGTAAGCGCCGGCCACAATTCACCGTTGCTGTACCGTCCCGGCGAGCCTTTGAAAGAGGTCATCGGCCGACGCGAAACAGGAGTGTTACTTGGGATCATGGAGGATTATCCGTTCGATGCCATGAGTGTTTCTCTAGAGCCCGGAGACATCCTGCTTCTCTTCACGGACGGCGTAACCGATGCTGCGGACGTAAAGAATGTGCAGTTTACGCTCAAGGGCGTTCAAGCCGTGGCGGACGGTGCAGGGGCGTGTGGCCCGCAGCAATTGATTGACTTAATTGCCAAAGCGGTCCAGCAACATGCCGCCGGCCGGGCGGCAGCGTTCGACGACATCACATTGCTCGCCTTAGGCCGTAATCGCTGATTGATGGATTCTCGGTATTAGATCTCGATAGGATTTCTCGCCATGCCGCACATAACCACCCTGCCCGCCGCTCCGAAGATGCTTCCCGATGAACGGACCAAACGTCAGCCCCCCTACAACGTCATACTCTTGAATGACGACGATCATACGTATGGCTATGTCATCACGATGCTTCAGGTTCTATTTGGTTATCCGCCCGAAAAGGGCTATCAGATGGCCTGTGAGGTTGACAGGTCGGGACGTGTGATCGTATTGACTACGACAATGGAGCATGCCGAGTTGAAGCGCGACCAGATCCACGCTTTCGGCCCCGATCCCGATAGCAGCAAAGATTGCAAGGGGTCGATGTCGGCCGAGATTGAGCCGGCCATTTGAAAATGTCCCGCGATGCCGGCGAAGAGCACTTTCAAAATGCGCTTCGCCGACGCTTCGTACGCAGGATTATTCGCCGACATATGGCATGAGAGACATGAAACGCGCGCGCTTGACAGCATCCTTTACAGCACGCTGAAACGCGGCACAATTGCCGCTGCGCTTGCGGCTAAAGAGTTTTCCCTGGCTGGTGCAAAGTTTTTTGAGCGTCTGCACGTCCTTGTAATCAACGAAGGCCGGGCGCGGGCAACCTTCTTTGGTGCAAAAACGGCAACGATTTTTCCGGCCACGACCGAGCTTCTTTCGAACCATCGCTGTCTATTTCCCTATCCAGGTGACATAAAACCAGTCCGGTTATTGAACCAAAACGCCATTCTAGCGAGATGGGACGGACTGTCAACGACATACGCCGCTCTGATCTCCAATAAAATAGGTGCATTCAAATTCTCAGAGAAATGTTCAAGCGCAGCGCACTCGAGGGTGCCGATCCGTTCTCTTGACAGCCTTCTTAACCGCGTCTACTATACAAAACTTTGCCGTAGCAACAGTCTCGATCAAGGCGAAAACGACATGGCCGTTCCTAAGCGACGCACCTCTCACTCCCGCAAGGGCATGCGCCGGAGCCATCATGGCTTGGCTCCCGTTCAGGTGCAGTATTGCACCCATTGTGAGCAGCCGGTGTTGCCTCATCGGATTTGTTCCAATTGCGGATTTTATCAAGACAAGGAAATCGTCGTTCACGAAACCGAGGAGAAGTAAGCCATGCGGCTCGCGCTGGACGCGATGGGCGGAGATCATGCGCCCAGGCCAATCGTCGCCGGCGCTTTGCAGGCTCTCGCCGACGATGCTGAGTTACAGCTAACCTTGGTCGGCGATCAGGCCAAACTCGAGCCCCTGTTGGTGGATAGCAGCGCCGTCCGCGATCGAATTGAGGTTTTCCACTGTACGCAAGTCGTCGGCATGGAAGATAGCCCTGTCGAAGGATTGCGGCGCAAGCCTGACAACTCTATCAGCCGTTGCTGGCAACTGCTCGCGCAGCGCAAGGTCGAGGGCATCGTCTCCGCCGGCAACACTGGCGCGATGGTCGCCGGCGGCCTTTTCCTCAAGCGATTTTTGGCCAATGTCCGGAGACCTGGAATCGCGGCGGCCGTGCCGACATTCACAGGCTTTTGCGTCATGCTCGATGTCGGCGCCAATGTGAATCCCAAGCCCGAACATCTGTTTCAGTATGGCGTGATGGGTTCGATCTTCTGCCGGCATATTCTCAAACGCGATAAGCCGAAGATCGGCATCATGAACATCGGCTCCGAAGAGGCCAAAGGACACGATCTGGCCAAGGATACCCAAGCGCTGTTCCGCGCGAGCCATTTACGCGATCAATTCATCGGCAACGTCGAAGGTCGCGACCTGCACAATGGTACGGTCGACGTGGTTGTGACCGATGGCTTCGTCGGCAATGTCGTCCTCAAAACTTGCGAAGGCACCTTCGACTTCACCATGAAAATGGCGGCCAAGGAAGTTTTGGGAGCCTTGGGCGTCGAACGTCCTAAGGGCGAGAAAGCGCTCCAGGACCTCGCCGAGCGTTACCACTATAGTGCTTTCGGTGGCGCACCATTGCTTGGTATCGACGGCATCTGTTTGATTTGTCACGGCAGTAGCAAAGACCGCGCCATCAAGAACGCCTTGGCGGCAGCCGCCACCTATGTCCGCGCCGGCCTTAACGACCTAATCGTCAAAGAATTAGCCTCCATTCCGTCGATCCCTAACGACGAATAACGCCGTCGCTGTGCCTGGTATCTCTTTTCTGGTAAGTGCAGATGTCATCCATCGCCTTTCTTTTTCCCGGTCAGGGTGCCCAATATGTCGGCATGGGCAAGGCCCTGGCCGACTCCGTTCCTTTGGCGCGCCAGCTGTTCGTCGAAGCGTCCAAGGTTCTGGGCTATGATCTGCTCGAAATCTGTCTGAACGGCCCAGCGGAACAGCTGAACTCCACCGTCATCAGCCAACCGGCCATATTCGTGGCGAGTATGGCTGCGCTCGAATCACTCCGCCAAACCGACCCAGGAATTGAAGCTAAGGTGACGGCGACAGCGGGCCTTAGTCTCGGCGAGTATACAGCCCTCGCCTTCGCCCGGGCGCTGAGCTTCAGCGACGGCGTGCGTCTGGTGCAGCAGCGCGGCGCGGCAATGCAAGCCGCGGCGGACAGTAAGCCGGGCGCAATGGTGAGCATCATCGGCTTGGAACGGGCCCAAGTCGAGGCCTTGTGCGAACAGGCTCGTCAGGGCGGCACATTGCAGCTGGCAAACCTTCTCTGCCCGGGCAACCTCGTGGTCTCCGGCGATCGCGAGGCTTGCGATCGAGTTGAAAAAATGGCCGAAGCCGCGGGGGCGCGACCTGTTCGCCTCGCCGTGGCCGGCGCGTTTCATACGTCTCTCATGAAACCGGCGGATGACACGCTGGCTCGGGCATTGAAGGAAGTCGATATCAAGCCGCCGCGTGTTCCGGTCTGGTCCAATGTCGATGCGAAGCCGCACACCGATCCGGAGGAGATCCGCCAACTTCTCGTCCGTCAAGTGGTGCAGCCGGTGCTTTGGGAGGATTGCACGCGCGGTTTGCTGGCTGCCGGAATCGAGCGCTTTTATGAACTCGGCCCAAAGCGGGTGCTCGCGGGCTTGCTGAAGCGCGTTCCAGCGCAAAGCCGAGTGTGTGAACATCGAAGCCTAAAGTTGCTTTCTAAGCCGGCTCACTGTTTTGGGATCGCCTTGTCACTTGAGCGCTGACTGTGGTAAATACCCGTGTATGGTCAAGCGCGAAAATCCGGGTAATTCTTATTCCGAGCCACGGAGGGCTTCAACATGCTGGCAACACTGGAAGAACGCGTTGTCGAAGTTATCTGCGAGAACTTAGGCGTCAATCGCCAGCAAGTTAATAGGCAAACGAAGTTTCAGGAGGATGTCGGCGCCGATTCGTTGGCTCTGACCGAAATGGTGATGCATCTCGAAGAGGAATTCGACATCACGATCCCCGAGGAGCAAGCGGAGAAATTTCGCAACGTCGGCGAAGCGATCGATTACATTGAGCGGGAGCAAGCCAAGAAATGACCCGGCGCGTCGTCATTACGGGAATCGGTACCGTCAATCCACTCGCGCTGGACGTCGCCGGATATTGGCGAGGCTTGTGTGCGGGGCGTAGCGGCATCGGTCCGATCACGTTGTTTGATACGACCGCTTTCAAGATCGGTTTTGCCGGCCAGGTTCACGATTTCAAGCCAGACGCTTATCTCGGTGCCTACGAAGCGCGCCGACTGGATCGTTTTTCGCAATTCGCCATGGTCGCTGGCCAGGAAGCGGTCAAAGACAGCGGCATCGATTTCGCCAAGGAAGAGCCGTTCCGCTGCGGCGTCATCATCGGCACCGGCATCGGCGGCATGACGGAGTACGAAGAGCAGCATATCCGGCTGATACAAAAAGGGCCGTCCGCCGTCAGCCCGTTCGTGATTCCGAAGATGATCGCCAATTCGGCGTCGGGAAGCCTGTCGATCAAGTTTGGCTTAAGAGCCGTCAACACAACCGTTACGACAGCCTGCGCTTCGGCCGCCAACGCCTTGGGCGATTCGTTGCGGGCGATTCAACATGGCTACGCCGACGTCATGCTCTCAGGCGGGACCGAAGCCGCGATCACGCCGATGGGTTTGGGCGGCTTCATCTCCTGTAAAGCAGTCTCGTTGCGAAAGGACAATCCCCAGGCGGCCAGCCGGCCCTTCGACGCGGACCGCGATGGGTTCGTCTTGAGCGAAGGCGCGGGCATCGTGGTGCTCGAGGAGTTGCAACATGCCAGAAAGCGCGGCGCGCCCATTTATGCGGAGTTGCTCGGCGTGGGCGCTACCGCGGATGCGCATCACATCACCGCGCCCCATCCTTGCGGGCTTGGTGCCGCCGAGGCAATGCGGCAGGCGCTCGCGGATGCGAAATTAAATGCCAGCGACGTTCAATACGTCAACGCGCACGGCACGAGCACGCCTCTGGGCGACGCTGCCGAAACACAAGCGATCAAGGCCGTTTTTGGCGATCACGCCTATCGCCTGGCGGTGAGCAGCACCAAGAGTATGACGGGCCACCTTCTCGGCGCCAGCGGCGGCATCGAACTGATCGCCTGCGTTCTCACGATCAAGCATGGCGTCGTGCATCCCACAATCAATTATTGCACTCCCGACCCGGCTTGCGATCTCGATTATGTGCCGAACACGGCACGCGAAATGCGCGTGCGCCGCGCCATCTCAAACAGCTTCGGCTTCGGCGGCCACAATTGCTCGGTGGTCGTCGGAACGGTTGACTGAGCGGTACGCCATTCACGGGGCGGCTCGATGCAATTCTTGCCTTTACTCATTCTTCCGCTGATCGTCCTCTGGTTTGTGTTCCTCGGCTATGCCATCGCCTGGCTCAGTGGTTGGTGGTTGTTAGCGAGATTCTATCGCACACTCAAGGTACGCCTTGATGTGAGTTGGAGTTTTCAGAGCGCCAAGGTCAGCTGGTGTGATTACAACAATTGCTTGACCATCGGCGTCGATGCGGAAGGGATATTAATCGTTCCCTTTTTTCTAATCAGACCTGGTCATGCGCCGCTCTTCCTTCCCTGGAACGAGTTGGCCGTCGAGCGCAAGCAATGGTGGCGATTTTCTTGGCTCGTGCTGACCGTGAAGCGTGCGCCTAAGGTTCCTATCCGGCTTTCTGAAAGCCTGGCGAAAAAAATAGCGTCTGTCGTGCCGGAGCTTTGGAAATTGCCTAATGATGAAGAAGTAGGCTTTCTTACCAAGTAACCGCCCGGCACTACGCCTTCCCTTGGATCCGCCATCATGAATTCCCCTCTCGATACCCTGCCCGCGCGAGCGGCGGGTATGACGCTGTCCCAGCAAGAAGTGGCCCGTTACAGCCGTCACCTCATCATGCCGGAAGTTGGCATGGAGGGGCAAAAACGGCTCAAGGCCTCCTCCGTCTTGCTTGTCGGCACAGGCGGCCTTGGCTCGCCGCTGGGGCTCTACCTCGCCGCCGCCGGCGTTGGTCGACTCGGCCTGATCGATTTCGATGTCGTCGATTTCAGCAATCTG
Source organism: uncultured Planctomycetaceae bacterium (assembly GCA_963790585.1). Taxonomy (GTDB): domain Bacteria; phylum Planctomycetota; class Planctomycetia; order Gemmatales; family Gemmataceae; genus CAWBOY01. The sequence continues at coordinate 144,753 of CAWBOY010000006.1, read as the reverse complement.
CATCGTCAGATTTTGCACGGCACCGCCGACGTCGGCCGGCTCAAGCTCCACTCGGCACGCGACCGCATCCAGGCGATCAATCATGAAGTAAAGCTCGACCTCTACGAAACGCGGCTCGATTCCGACCAACGCTCTCAACCTTTTTCGGCCGTATGACATCGTGATCGACGGCACCGACAATTTCGCGACGCGCTATCTCGTCAACGATGCCTGTGTGCTGCTGGGCAAGCCAAACGTTTATGGAAGCATCTTTCGTTTCGATGGTCAGGCGTCTGTTTTCTATCCGGGCCGTGGTCCGTGCTATCGCTGCCTCTACCCTGAGCCGCCGCCGCCCGGCGAGGTGCCCGAGCTGTGCCGAAGGGTGGCGTTCTCGGCATCCTCCCGGGCCTGGTCGGCTGCATCCAGGCGACCGAGGCCGTGAAGTTGATTTTGGGCCAGGGCACGCCTTTGATTGGCCGGCTGTTGCTCTATGATGCGCTGCAAATGAGCTTCCGTGAGTTCAAAGTGCAGCGCAATCCCGAAGTGCCCCATGTGTGGCGACAATCCAACGTATCAAACAATTGATTGACTACGAGCAATTTTGCGGCATGCGCGGCGAGCCGCCGCGGAAGAAGAAGGATGCCGGCAGCGGCGACATCACCGTGGAGGAGCTGAAAAACGCCTCGACCGCCAAGAGACGAGTCTGTTCATCCTCGACGTGCGCAATCCAGAGGAGTTTCAGATTTGCCGGATCGTCGGAAGCACGCTCATCCCCCTGCCCGCCCTGCCGCAGCGTCATGGCGAGCTCGATCGTGACCGGGAAATCATCGTCCATTGCAAGAGCGGGATGCGCAGCCAGAAAGCGATCCAGCTTCTCCGCGAGCAGGGCTTTCGCAAGCTACTCAACCTCAAGGGCGGCATCATGGCATGGGCCGAACGTATCGACCCCGCGATGCCACGTTATTAAGGGAACAGAGCGGAAAATGCCCACACCAACAAAAATCGATTGGCTGTACCACCGCAAGCACTGAGTGTCCTGCCAAAGAGCCCGAGACTTCCTGGAAGTCGATGGCCTCGCTCAGGTGAGCGATCAAGCGGACGCGAGTCGGGATCGGCGCGGACGTGACGAAGTCATCGCGCTGGCTCGCAGCGTTAGCAAGGTGATCGTCGTCAAAGGCAAGAAAATCGTCACCTTCGATATGAAGGTGGATCCACCCGACGATGATACGTTGGCTGCATGTCTGATTGGACCGACAGGAAATCTCCGGGCGCCGACGCTACGCCGTGGCACTACTTTGCTGGTCGGATTTAGCGAAGAAGCGTATCGCGCGGTCCTGGGCGATTGAATTGCAGCGCATAACCGCCTACGGTTCGCGGAGTCGAGGTAAACCAATATGCCTATATCTCTCGTTCCTCCGTTCCTCGACGTGCCACCGCCCGTCGCCGTCCGCCGATTTACGGTGGAAGAGTACCATCAGCTTATTTCGACTGGGATATTGGGAGAAGATGACCCCTGCGAACTCTTAGAAGGATACATAGTTCCAAAAATGAGCCGCAACCCGCCGCATGACTTGTGCTTGGTGCTTCTTCATACGGTGTTGGCAAAAATCCTACCGCACGGTTGGTTTCTACGAGGTCAAAGCCCGGTAACGACTGCCGACAGTGAGCCAGAACCGGACCTAGCGGTCGTTCGCGGCGATCCACGTGACTTTAGGGCGCGTCATCCTGGCCCGGCGGACATGGGGCTGGTGGTTGAGGTAGCTGATTCTTCGCTTGAACGTGATGAATCGTTCAAGGCTCGCCTCTATGCCCGAGCGAGCGTCGCTGTTTATTGGATCGTCAATATCCCTGATAATTTGTTAGAAGTATACACGCACCCAACCGGGCCGGCGGATGAGCCGCACTTCCGCACGCGACGTGATTTTCGGCCTGACGAGAACGTATCTTTAATCTTGGATCGTGCAACGGTCGGCACTGTTCTTGTTCGTGATGTGTTGCCGTGATTGACTCGGTCGAACCGCAGAGATTTCGACGGCCTATAAAACAAGAGGAGCCCCGGCGCGATATACGCCGAGGCTCCTTACGAAAAAATTCGAGGCTGCTACCGACAGCACCCCGTCGGCCGCGTGTCGCGCAGCCTCATCTGGTTACTATTACAACTCAAGTGACCACCTCCTTCCGGCAAAGCCACCCCACCGCAGATGCGTACCAGCACATCCGCCAATGAGCTTTAGCCCGTCGCACCACGTTCGTGCGATCCTCTGCTTTTATTATTACCACACTCGCATGAGTAATCAAGCAAAAAGGTCATGAAAGAACCCAGCGGCGTCCGGCAACCTTCTGAAGGAAGTTACGCATCGACTACTACTCGCCACCGGCCATGTGCCATAAGAAAGCGATACACCTTTGCCGCATGGGATTTTCTGACCGAGGACGCGAGCCGATGTTGACCAAAGCCGACCTGTTGTCCACGCCGATTGAGCATTTCGACATGATCAAGCACAATGTCGTGCCGCTGGTCGACGCAATGAAGCACATGGCCTTTTCGGCTCGTGACCTCGCTCGTGCCGCCGACATCCTGGATCGGATGGTCAAGGATCCGGATTGTGGCATCATCCTTTGCTTGGCCGGTTCGCTCATCAGCGCAGGCCTAAAGAAAATCTTCGTCGACGCCATTCGTTGCAACATGGTCGATGCGATCGTCAGCACGGGAGCCAATATTGTCGATCAGGACTTTTTCGAAGCGCTCGGATTCAAGCATTACTTTGGCGCTGAACGGCTTCGAGCCGGCATGGACGACGCCGAGCTGCGCGATTTGCAGATCGACCGCATTTACGACACGCTGATCGATGAAGACGAGCTTCGCATTTGCGACGACGCAACGCGCCAGATTGCCGACGATCTGGAACCGCGCCCTACCTCATCGCGTGAGTTCATTCGCGGCATGGGCGCCTATCTCGAACAGCATGGCTGCAAGACGCCGGACAGCATCGTCTACGAGGCTTTCAAACGTGATCTGCCGATCTTTTGTCCTGCATTCAGCGATTGCTCAGCCGGCTTCGGCCTGGTGGCACACCAACACGCACGCGGCGATCAGCCCAAACTCACCCTCGACAGCGCCAAAGATTTCTATGAGCTGACACAATTGAAGATTCACAATCCGACGACCGGGCTGCTCATGATCGGCGGCGGCGTGCCAAAGAACTTCGCCCAGGACATCGTCGTCGCCGCCGACGTGCTCGGCCACGAAGCGCCGATGCACAAATATGCAATCCAGATCACCGTTGCCGACACGCGCGACGGCGCCCTCTCGGGCAGCACGCTCAAAGAGGCGTCGAGCTGGGGCAAGGTCGATTTGGCCTATGAGCAGATGGTCTTTAGCGAAGCGACAATAGCCGTACCTCTTGTCATGGGCTACGCCTACCATCGCGGCAACTGGAAGACGCGGAAGGCGCGGCGCTGGGCTTGCGTCTTAGAACCGGCCCCCGTCGCGTAAATCGAAATGGCGCCATGACGTCTCAGCCGCGCTAGACAACGCGAACTTGCAGCATAGCATAGCTGGTACTGCTCCGTGCCACCGCCAAGCGGTTTTCCGGGGACCATTAGAAGCGATACGAAAAATTCTTGGCCCACTACGGCCAGCGAGATAGAGGGAGTTGTTTCGTGACCTTGTTTGCCGGTTTCCCTCTCATCGTGCCTGATACCTTCAACTTGCCAATTGAATGGATCGATCGAATTCTGATTGGTTCGGGCGTCGACAAAGTCGGCACGGCGTTCGTTGCCAAGCCCGAATGGCGCAAGCCCGAATCGGCTGAATTGAGTCTCCTCCTGCCAGATCCTTCTTCTACAATTAAGCCGCCACTTACCGAATCTCTCTGCTTGTTTTCAACCTCACGACATCTCACCAAAGCGTGGTCGCGCGTCCTAGAAAAGACGGCAGCGGAAAATGGCGCCTTGACCGGCTTCGATCGCTTTGGCGTCGAAATCGCGCGCTTTCTCGACATCAAAGATTTGCCTGTTCCCGAGGGAGCGGCCTTTGAACTGTTCAAGAATCAGGACGGTCAGACTTCGCTGGCTTGCGAAGCGCAACCTCAAGGATTCACCTTCAATCTAGGTGATTCCGCCCCGCAAACTCCGCCGCCCTTGTGGGGCGCGATCAATCTGGGCGCGGAGGCGGCCTATTTGGTGTACATCAACCTGTCGCCGAAACAGATGCTGACGGAAGTGCAAAAGAAGCAGGCGTTCGATGGGAAAACGCCCGAAGAATTAGGGACAAGTTTTCTGACACTGTATCCCGATTATGTCCCGGTGCGACTTCTCGTGGAACCCGCGGAGGGGTTTCGACTTCCCGACAGCGGATTGCTAATCGACGCCCAATCGATTGGGAACAAGCAGCCAGAGCTACTACTGTTGATCCGTGCGCCGAAGTAAGACGTAAAATCCAAACGTTAACTTGCCGAGCCTGAAGCGTAAGCGAAGGGCATATATGTAGACGCGGCATCTTGCCGCGTTGCTTGTCTTGGCTTGTTTGATTTCGTTTCCACTTCGGGCGACGGCCAATAACGCGGCAAGATGCCGCGTCTACATATATGCCCTTCGCTTACAATTCAAGGTCGGTTGGCCGTCCATCACTCCGCCGAAGGCACCTTGACCTCCGACGCCTGGATAATTTGTTGCGTCTTGTCATTTTGAATCAACGCCACTACCCGCAGCTTCTTTAGTGGAGTCACCAGATCGTCGGGTGTAAACGAATCACCAAATTCTCTATTCTTTTCGGTTAGATACTTATTCAACGTTTGCTTGACCACATCCAAATTAATTCGCACTTCTTGCGTCGTGTTGGCCTCCTTCAAAGGAAAGCCGTCGCGTCCGCCGGGGAATTCTCGGACGATATGATGATGGAGCCGTTGACCGTTGCTGCCTAAATAACGAGCGACTTCTTCGACAAGCACAAATCGTAGTTTCACGTTCTCTGCAGGTTTCTTGAGCCCGGACACGTCCGCTTTGACATCTATCAAATCGTTTCTGCGCGTCACGCTCAGCTTGAGAGTTGCATCCGCATCTTTCTCCAATTCCGGTTCGATCGCTTTACGCAGAGCCTCATAGCTCGCCTCGCTGTTTACGCGGCCGCCGCCAAGCGGCGCGGTCGGCTTGCCGTTGAGAAATGCGGTCGGTGTACCCGCGACTTTGTCGCCGTAATACTGAGCGCGTGCCTCACTTTCGCCATTCGTCAGTGGATCAGGACCCGGAATGTGCAGGTGATATTGCAGGAAAACGACGTCTACCGGTGTATACGTTTTCAGCCCCGCGTCAAAGGCGATGTCGGCCGCGACACAGGGCGGACACTGCGCGCCCGTGAACAACTCGACAACAGCGACGTGTTGACTTTTGCTCTTGCACCGCCAAACTTGCCCGGCTTGAACGGGATGGCCGTCTTCTCAAACTCCTCGTCGATCATTTCATCGAGCTTGGCCAAACGGTCGCTGTATTTCTTCGCTTCATTGCCTTTGCCCGACTTCGTCAACGTCTCGGTCAACGATTTAATGACAGCGTGCGCGCGTATGGGCGGGTCGCTTTCGGTCAGCAGCTTTTCGGCCCGTTGGGAAAGCTCCACGGCCGTGGCTAGCCCCTTCGGCGATTTAAGTAGGTCGCGCGCCGTCGACGAGGCCAACTGAACCTCAAGTTCGCGACCGTAGGGCTTTGCCGAATCGACCACGGCTTTGCCCGCCGCCGCAAGGTCTGCCTCAGTCGTATCAGAGTATTTGGCGAGCAACTGAACCAATTGTGTCCCGGCATCGATCCCCGCCGGCTTGCCCGCGAATTGCTCGGCGATCTCCTTAAGCACTTTGACCTGCTCGTCGACACCCTTGTTTCGCAGCTTGATGAATTGGTCGAATCCATCCTCGACCGACATATCTTCTCGTTCATTCAGTTCATCCTTGTCGGTCTGCTCCAGCCGGCCCATGTACAACTGCGTTGGACTCTGGAAAGTCGCGTAGAGCATCTTGGGGTTAGGATCGTCCTTAGGGGGATAGGCAACCACCTGGAATGATTGCGTTTCCGTCGCATAGGTGAAGCGCAACGACTTGGCGTCGAGCTTCAGGTCGCGTGTCTTCCCACCCTCAAACTGCGGCAGATTCGTCAGCGCTTTGAGACGCGCCTTGGCCAAGCTGCTGCCCGTCAACCGCACGATGCTAAACGAGGTGTAGTCATTGCCTTTGACGAACGTCATCTTCCATTGGCCGGCGAAGGGCAAATCCTCGCGCGCTGCTTCCGAAAGACCGAATGTGAAAGCGGTGCAGATAACGACCGGAGCAAGACCTAGGGAGAGTCGGACCATGGCGTTGGCCTCTTGAGGACTAAAATTCGTGACGGCGATGCTGCTAATAGATTTAGACGACCCGCGAGGACGCTTATGTCTGGTTGTTATATGCCGCGGAGGCCCAGGATTGTTGCCAGGTCTCAACGCCGCGTCCCCTCTAGGCATTAAGGTAAAGCGATGAACCAGTTACTCTCAACAACACTCGCCGAGACCAGGCCGAAAAATTCGTTGCGCTGCACACACACAACCCCTGAACGAATTCCTGGGCCAAGAAACGGCACGGATGACTGACGCGGAAATAGCCTAAGTAGTGTAATTTAAATAGGTTGCGTTCTAACGAGGCGACCAATGCGACATCTGCTTCCGCGGATTCGTTGCGCGGTTCGAGACGAAACGCGAGAGGATGAGCCTTGACTTGATGCTTGTAAGGCCTCAACGCCGCGCCCCCGGGTGTTTCCTCTCCCAATCGAGCACTTTATATTTCGGCGCCTCCATCCACGTACGCAGTCCAGGGCGAGCGAGCCAGACGGCTCCGAAGCCTAGCATGAGCAATGTGATGACCAGCACTATCAAATTGACAGCCATCAGAGCTACTCCTCATCGTCCGCGCGGTACAGCGACCGCAAATATCGCGCGAGCAATCGACGTTCTTCCGCGCTCAGCTTTCCCTGCCACGGCGGCATCGACGTCCCGGGCGCGCCATGTTCGAGAACTTCCTCGGCATATTTGAGCGAAGACCGCACCTCACGAAATACGGTCGGCGCCGGAGCCAAAACCGTCGCCGTGTTCGGTTGGCCAGCACCATTAGCCCCGTGGCACGTTTGACAATTTTTGGCGAAAAGCGTCAAAGCCTGCTGTTTTTCAGCGCTGGTCAGCGTCTGTTCGTCCTCATCCCGTGTTTCAAGCGACTGAATATAGGCCATCAGCCCGCGCAAATCATTTATGGCAAGCTCATTCCACGCCGGCATCGACGATCCAGGAATTCCTTGCCAGAGGATTCGACTCGTCGCGCGATCCGAAAAGTGGACCATGCTCAGGTTGCGCGGCTTGGGATACAACGCTTCCGCCGCGGGACCGTCGCCGCGACCATTGTCGCCGTGACAGCCGATGCAGTTTCGCGCGAACACCTCGCGGCCGCGCCGGACCAAGCGTGCCCGCTCGGTGAGGTCGATGCCGACTCGCAGGAGCGGCGGCGGACCAATGGTCCGCGGAATGCCGCAATCACAAAACATGCCGCGCCGTTTTTCCTCGTCGGGATCGGTCGCGGCCAATGGCTGCGGCCCCGTCCGTCCCGAAAGTTGGGCGTCGCGCCCGAGAGACTCCAGGTACGCAACCAAATCAAGCGCTCCCCGCGTCGGATTTCGCACCGAGTGTTCAAACAGCCACGGATACGGCGGCATCACGGAATCGGGAACGATTTGTCGTGCATTCCAGAGGTGCGCCAGCTGCCAATCGCGCGAACGTCGTCCACGCTCTCGGGCCAGGTCAGGGCCGATGCGGCGCGTCCCCCACATTTGCGGATAATCGCGCTCGCTCTCCCACGCCTCGCTCGCCGGTCCAAAGCGACGCACATCGTCTTCGGTAAAGCGTATCAATTGCGAATGACAATTGGCGCATCCCTCGCGCACGTAAATAGCCCGGCCACGCAATTCGCTGGCCGACATTTCCATGAGATTCGCCGGCCGCGTTGCGGCGATCTGCTCGCTTAGAGTCTGATTGGGCCAAAGCGCCAGCACGACAAACGACATCATGAAAAAGCCGACGCCGGCCACGGCAATAATGACGTAGGCCTGTTGCAGCCACGCCAGTCCATGCAAGACGGCCGGGTCGTCCCGCTCGTCGATTGTCGGCTCAGGGCCTTCGACTTCGGGAGCGGCCTTGCCGATCGGCCCGGTCGTCAGACTCAGCGCGAGCGCGACGAAACCCAAAAGCATGACGACGCCGGAGATCGAGCGCGTCAGCCAATACGGCTTCGACGCGCGCACCGAATCGATCCATGGCGCATCGGATTGCCAAAAATGTCCCTGGACGAGCCCTGCAATTGTGAGATCCGCCACGGTTAGAAACAGGCCGGTCGTAAGAAGCCAAAAGCACCAATGTGCGGCTCTCTCGTTGTAGCGCAGCCCCGGCAACCTTTGCCAAATATGCAACAGCCCGCCGATCGCCGCGAACGAAGCGAACCCGATCATCGCCAGGTGGGAATGACCGATGACCCAATCGCTGAAATGCACAAACCGATTGACCGGCATGAGCGCCTGCATCGACCCCTGCAGGCTCACGACCAAATAAAGCACCGTACTCAGCCAAACGAACAGCAAGGGAACTCGACTCGCCACAATCCCCGCGCTGCCGCGCAGCGACAGCAGCAGATTCGTGACCACCAAAATGACGTCGACGCCTAGATAAACCGACGCGACCACCGCTCCGGCCTGCGCTTCCATCGGGATCGATGAGAAGACGTAATGATGCGTGCCATTGAGCGGATAGACGAGAAACAGCAGCCAAAAGCCAATCATCGATAGAAAATGGCTATAAATCGGCCGCCGCGTCACCTCCGGGATGACGATATACAGAATCGCTAGCGCCAACGGCGTGACATATAAGCCGACGGCATCGTGAATCCACAAGCCGCTAAACGTTGCGCCGCGCGCCCGGCAAGAGTTCCGGCACGACCTGCCCCACCGGATACGCCAGTAATGTAAAAACGAGTCCGCCCAGGATATACCAGCCTGACACATACAATTCAGATAGTTTAACGCGCAAGAAAGGTAACACGAACTGCACGACCATCAACAGAAAACCCAGGACCGCCACCGCGTCAATAACGAGCGGAAACTCGCCCCATTCCAACGGCTGGCTAACCCCGGCCTGAAGGAGTGCCCAGCCGGGAATGACGAGAAAGAAGTTCCAAAGAACGAACAACACCCACCCGAGCCGCCGACTCGTCACCGATCGGTCAGTTAATCGTGGCACACTGTAATAGAGAAATGCCAGAAACGCATTGCCGAGCCAGCCAAAGAAAATTCCCTGTGTATGCGCGTAGCGCAATCGACCCCAGGTAAGCCACGGCGTCGAACCCAAAAACTCAGGCCATTGAAATTTGAGTGACACCGCCAAGCCGAGGAGCGCGGAGTATCCGACCATGGAGAGCGCCGCCGAGCCGTGCGCGCGAATTAAGCCGACTTCGGTGATCGCTGTCGGCTTTGAGGTCGTAACACTCACGAGGTCCCTGCTCTCTAGTTGTCTTGTCTTTTCTGAACGCAAAGAGCCGCGAGCGCCGCTTCGCAACCTCTTGTCGAACTCGCTACCATCCGTCTGCGTATACCTTTTAGCAGGCCCGACCTTACCAGAATTATGCAGAATCTCTTGTTTCCCGGCTCGCGTACGATTAAAAAGAGTGTTCGCTTTCGATACCAGCCCCGCGCGTTGGGCGTTCCGACTTGGTTTTGTTGCGACCCTCAGGAGGTCTTCCATGGTTCGACGTTGGTTACTCGCTCTGCTCGCGGCTTTCGTTTTCATGTCCGTGCCCGCCATGTCACAGGACAAGGACAAGGCGCCGGCCAAAGACAAAGACGCTGCCGTCAAAGATAAAGACACTGCTGCCAAAGATAAAGACGCTGCTAAGGATAAAGACGCCAAGGCGAAGGACAAAGATGCCAAGCCCGAGCCGACCAAGCCGGCCGAGAGCGGCGATGCTCTGATCGAATGGGGCTTCAAAGAGAATACGCCATTCTACCAGAAGATGACCACCACGAGCGATCAGACGATCACCGTCAGCACCAACACCGTCAACCAAAAGCAGACGCAAACGTTCTACTTCAGCTGGACCCCGTTCAAGAAGGACGGCGACAACTGGCTCATCAAACAGAAGATCGAAGGCGTCGAAATCAACATTGAAATCGGCACGCAGAAGATCACTTACAACTCGACCAAGCCCGATACTTCGACGAATAATCCGCTCGCCGACTTCTTCAAGCAGCTCATCGGTTCCGAGTTCACACTGACGCTGAACAAGGATATGAAGGTCACCAAGATCGAAGGCCGCGACGAGTTCGTCAAGAAACTAAACGGCGCCAATCCGCAAATGCAGCCGTTGCTGCAGCAGATCCTCAGCGAGCGCGCTATGATGGAAATGGCCGAACCGACTTTCGCCGCTCTGCCGAACATGAAGGTGGCCAAGGATAAGAGCTGGGCAAGGACGACGAGCCTGGATATGGGGCCGATCGGCAAATACAAAAATGACTACACCTACACCTACGTCGGCAAAGACGACAAGGAAAAAGCTCTCGACAAGATCACTGTCGTGACCAAGCTCGAATACAAGGACCCCGGGGAAGCCGGCACCTCGACACTTCCCTTCCGCATCAAGAGCGCTGACCTCAAGAGCAGCAACGCGAACGGCACGATCCTCTACGACCCAGCCAAGAAGCTGCCCGTCAAGGTGACGATGCATCTCGAATTGGCGGGCGACCTGACGATCGACATCGCCGGCCAACCGACGACGGTCAAGCTGACGCAAACACAGGACAGCACCGTCGAGACGATGGATAAGAATCCAATCACGCCGGCCACCCCGCCGAAGTGATCGAAGATTCGTTCAGCGACTTTTGTATTACCGACCCTGAAGCGTAAGCGAAGGGGCACCACATCGGTGTAATGCCCCTTCGCTTACGCTTCAGGCTCGGGTCTAATCATCAAATCCGTCCCAACTCTTCCAGCAATACCTTTTCGACTACTTCTGCTTTCGCAGTGCCCTTGGTCGCCTTCATGACGGCCCCTTTGATCGCCTGCGCCGCGGCGGTTTTGCCCTTCTTGAAATCCGCGACCGCCTTGGGATTACCCGCGATAGCTTGCCGCACAATTTCCGCGAGATCGCCGGCATCGACGGCCTTGATGCCGAGCTGATTCATCGCGTCCTTGGCGGAGCAGCCGGTATCCATCATCTTGGCGAATACTTCTCCGGCCATCTGCTTGTTCAGGCCGGTCTTCTTCTGCTCTGTGATCAATTCGGCCAGCGCCGGCGGCCCGAGCTTAAATGCGGCGATCTCGATTTTCTGTTCCTTGAGGGCCCCGAGCACCTGATTGCTTATCCAATTGCAGGCGCTCTTGGGGTCGCCGCAGAGCTGCGCTACTTCCTCGAAATAGCGGACCAGAGCACGGCCCTGGCTCGTCAGCACGTTGATGTCATAGCTGGAGAGCCCATATTGTACCTGTAAGCGCGTGCGCATGATCGATGGTAATTCGCCCATGTCGGTCCGCGCCTGATCGAGCCACGCCGTCTCGACGACGACAGGGACCAGGTCCGGCTCAGGAAAATAGCGATAGTCGGACGCTTCTTCCTTGCGCCGTTGCACGACCGTCACGCCGCGCACTTCGTCCCAGCCGGCGGTTGCCTTGGACGCTCCGGGGTCGCCCAGTTTTTTGCCGTCTTTTTGGAATTGCTCAAATTGTCTTTGTGCTTCATAGCGCATCGCCCGCTCGACGGAACGGATGCTATTGAGATTTTTGACCTCGACAATGGGCGTAGCGGCGTGGCCGCCTCCCGGCAAGGGAATATGAATGTTTATGTTGGCGTCGCAGCGCAGGCTGCCCTCTTGCATTTCACAATCGGAGACGCCGATTTCGCGCAGTAGCAGTCGAATCTCTTCGAGATAGGCGCGGGCCTCCTCCGGCGCAGACAGGTCCGGTTGGCTCACGATCTCGACCAAAGGCGTGCCGGCCCGGTTTAGATCGACGAGGCTGTCCTGCCCTGTTCCCTTCTCATCGTGCATCATCTTGCCGGCGTCTTCTTCGAGATGAGCGCGAATGATGCCGATGCGCTTCTTGTTGCCGTCGGTCTCGATCTCCAACCAGCCGTCGTGACTGAACGGCAGATCGTATTGGCTGATCTGATAGTTCTTGGGCAAGTCTGGATAGTAATAATTCTTGCGGTCCCACTTGGTGAAGCTCGCGATCTGGCAATTGAGCGCGAGCGCTGCCCGCAGCGCGAGGTCAAACGCGCGCCGATTCATGACCGGCAAAACGCCCGGCATGCCGATGCAGATGGGACAAGTGGCCGTGTTGGGAGGTAAGCCGAATTGCGTGCTGCAACCGCAGAAAAGCTTCGTCTTGGTCATGAGCTGGACGTGGACTTCAAGCCCAATCACGATGCGAAAGGGGAGTTCAGCCATGAGGTGTCTCTTCGAGAGTGGTAACGAAATTTGGGTCCGTCACGCGTGGTTCGTGTCCAAGCTTGGTCGGCGTTGTGGCACGGTCAGGAGACCGTGCCACAACACGTGGAGCAAGCAGCATATTGATCGTAATTGTATTACGATTCCCTCGGACCACTACCCACCGTAACCAGACCGCTTTCCACTCTCGCGGGTTCACGCAGCCATGGCGATGCGCGGCATCTCGATGCGTGGCGCACGTTCCTGCCACCATTCGAGACAGCTTCGTAATCCTTCTTTCATATCTGTTGTCGGCTCGTAGCCTAGCTCGTTCTGAGCGCGTTCGATGCTGGCGAGACTATGTTTCACGTCGCCTGCCCGGGCCTTGCCGAGCGTCGGCGTGATATGGGTGCCGAGTAATTCGTTGAGCATCTCGACGAGCTCGAGAAGGTTGATGCGCCGACCGCGGGCAACGTTAAATACTTTGCCGCTCACCCCGGGAGCGACGGCCGCCCGCAGGTTCGCCTGCACAACGTCCGCGATGAATGTAAAGTCGCGGGACTGCTGCCCATCGCCCAGAATCAGCGGGCTTTTGCCCTGGGTCATCGCGCGAATGAACAGCGGGATAACGGCCGCGTAGGGGCTTTCCGGGGTTTGGCGCGGGCCAAAGACGTTGAAATAACGCAGGCGAACGGTCTCCAGGCCATAGACCTCGCTGAACGCTGCGCAGTAATGTTCCCCGGCCAGCTTGGCCACCGCATAAGGCGACAGCGGCGCTGTCGGATCGCTCTCGCACTTGGGCAAGCGCGCCGAATTGCCGTAGGCACTTGACGACGCTGCATAAACCACGCGACGAACGCCCGCATCCCGCGCCGCCGTCAGGACATTGAGCGTTCCATCGACGCAGGCACGATGCGTGCTCAGCGGATCGGCGACGCTGCGCGGAACGGAGGCGAGCGCGGCTTGATGAAACACGACTTCGACGCCGCGCGTTGCCGCCCAAACTTCGCGAGCGTCGGTTATGTCGCCCTCGCGGACGTCAATGTTGCCGCGGACGTCAAAAAGATTTTCGGGGCTTCCCGTGCTGAAATTATCGAGGATGCGCACCTTGTGCCCTTGATCAACCAAGGCTTCGACAATATGAGAGCCAATGAAACCGGCCCCACCGGTGACCAAGCAAGTAGACATATCCGTGTCCTCGTTCCGTTCCTTCGGTACTTCGCTGCGAGACTGCGTCAGGCTTCATGCCTTGACGATGCGGCAGGCTCCCGCTTTGCAACGCGCCGTCGCGTTGCGGGTGTCGACGATCAAGCTGCTGTTGGCGACGATCCCCTCGTAATCAAATTCGCTATGATCCGTGACGATGACAATGCAATCCTGTTCCGCCAGGAAATCGTCGGTCAGCGGCTGACTTTCCAGGTCTAGGTGATGTCCGCGCATGCGCGGCAACGTCGGCACATGGGGATCGCTATACGACAAGAGCGCCCCGCGTTTACTCAGGAGTTCGTAGATCTCAAAAGCCGGTGACTCGCGTGAGTCGTCGACGTCCTTTTTGTACGCAACGCCCAGAAGGCAGATTTTGCTTCCCTTGACCGCTTTGCAGCCGTCGTTGAGAGCTTCCGCCACGCGCTCGACGACATATTGCGGCATGGCCGTGTTAACCTCGCCGGCCAGTTCGATAAAGCGCGTGTTCAAGCCAAATCTCCGAGCCGACCAGGTGAGGTAGAACGGATCAATCGGGATGCAGTGACCACCAAGCCCCGGGCCCGGGTAAAACGGCTGAAAGCCAAACGGCTTCGTTTTCGCCGCTTCGATTACTTCCCAAATATCGATTTGCATCGCCGTGAACACGCCCTTCAGCTCGTTGACGAGTGCGATATTCACGGCTCGATAAGTGTTTTCCAGGATCTTACACGCCTCGGCGACGCGCATACTCGACACGGGAACGATGCCGTCGACCACCGGCTCATAGAGAGCCGTTGCCAACTCCAGGCTGTCCGCATCGAGTCCGCCGACGACTTTCGGTATATTTCTAGTCGCATAATCCCGGTTGCCTGGGTCTTCGCGTTCCGGGCTGTAGGCAAGGAAGAAATCTTGACCTGCTTTCAGGCCGGATCGTTCGAGGATCGGCAGCAAAACTTCCTCGGTGGTGCCGGGATAGGTGGTGCTTTCGAGAACGACGAGCTGACCGGCGCAGAAAGGGAGCGAGTGCCTCGCCCGTGCGTTCGATGTAGGATAGGTCGGGCTCGCGCCTGGCCCAAGGGCGTCGGCACGCAAATCAAAATGGCGTCGGCTTCAGCGAATCGGCACGGATCACTAGTCGCATCGAAACGCCCGCTCGCCAGCAATTCCGCCACGCGCTCGGAGCAGATATGGCCGATATAACTTTGCCCGCGCAGAAGCTGCGCCACCTTGCCCGCATCGATGTCGTAGCCCAGAACCGGAAAGCCGCCCCAGGCGAATGTTTCCGCCAAAGGTAAGCCAACGTAGCCGAGACCGACAACGACGACTTTCGCGGTGCGCCGTTCGATGCGTGTAAGTAATTCTGCGGCAAGTGAGGATTGGACTGCGCGGCACCTCGAGATCAACTCTCATGTTCCAGACTCCGTTCCCTAAAATCCGCCGGCCTCATGCCGACTCATGGGCGATCGTCGCGGCTCGATCCTACACAACCTGGCTTTTCATTACGAGGCGAAGAGGGTCAGTTTCGATACGGACTTTATAAGTCTTAACACGCTATCTAAGATCCACTTCAAGACCCAGAAGCGTCAGCGACCGGAGCATTTTGTCTTCAAGAGCCGGGAGCGTCAGCGACCGGAGAAATGCAGAACGCGTGAAATGCTCTCCGGTCGCTGACGCTCCCGGCTCTTGAATACAGACTCACGAGTTACTGCAACCCAAACTCCGCCAACATGACTCGGCAGGCTTGCTGCTCGGACGCGTGCAGTTCGGCTGGATTTAATCCCAAATCTTTGGCTTCACGCAAGGCACGGCTGGCGTTGTCCCGATCCCGCGACTGTTGTAAGGCTCGCGCCAGATGAAACAAGCGTGCCGGCGTCTTCTGGTCCTCGACCGATTCCTTGAAGTCGGCGAGCGCCGCGTCGACCTTGCCCAAACTGAGCTGGACGACGCCGCGCGTGTCAAGGAGATCGGCTCGACGGCCCTGGCTCTTTACAGCGGCCTCGATCAATGGCAGCGCCTGAGCCTCATCACCGACGCGATGCGCCAGCGACCAAGCGAGGTTATTGAGGGCCACGATGTTGTCCGGATCCTTTTGCAGAATGAGTTTCCATTCGCTTTCGGCATCGACCATATCGCCGCGCAGATCGTAGATATCCGCCAAATGCATGTGCAGCACGATCTTGTTCGGGTTGTCCGTGCTGGCCTTTTTGACCCAGGTTTCGACCACCCGAATCTGCTCCGGCGTCGGTTTCATGCTTCGCAGCAGCGCGACGCCGAGACCGCTGGCGCCCTCCGGCGGACAGTTTCGCGCCACCTCAGGCCACAGGCTAAACGCCTCCTCGAAACGCCCCTGCCGTGCCATCGCGAGCAACACCAAACCCATGTCCTGCGGTCCCGCGCCGGTCGGCGCGCATAATTTCGAAGGAGATCGAGAGCCTTATCACGCTGTCCCTGTTTCTCCAACAATCGAGCCGTCAGCTCAACCGTACCGAGGCTACCCTCCGTCAGACCGCGCTGCTTTTCGATTGCCGTTAGCCGATCGAGCCAGGTCTTCGCGGTGTCAAACTCTTTGTTACGAATGGCACCCTGGACGAACTGCGCGATATACGTCGCCGTCTGCGGCTGGGTCACCCCCTGCGGCGAACGATATTGATTCGCAAGCAGTTCCTGCAACCGTTCTTTACACTTCGTCCACGAACCGGCATCGTCGTGCAGTAGCGCCAGGACATAGAGATCGTCCGGCGTCAAGCTGCCGCTCGCGGCCAGGGCTTCGAGCATCTCGATCGCCTTCTCGCGGAAAGACCGTTTCGTCTGAGCAGCCAGGACGCGAGCACGCGTCCTCTGATTTTCCGTATTCACGTCCGGCGGCATTTCGTGAGGCAGTCGGCCATTGGCGTCGAGCTGAAGACCGACGAGCGTAAGCGCTTCGCAGAAACTGGCGTTGTCGCTATTGCCCGACAAGATCAGGGCGAGGCCGCGCCGCGCCCAGGCGACATCTTCGGCCGATGCCTCGACCTGGCGTTTGACGATCTTTCGGAGCAGCTCCTCGGCCTGTCGTGGTTTGCCTGCTTTGACGCGAAACGTGGCGACGGCGCGCAGCACGACCACGTCGTTGGGCCGACTTGTGAGCGCCTTGTCATACGCCGCCGCGGCAGCCTCCGTCGGCCCCAGTTCTTCCAGACATTGAGCAATTGTCAGCAGCAGCTTATCGGCGCCCAATTTGTCTTTGCACCGCTCGATCACCATTTTCGCGTCATCGGGTCGTTGCTGTCCCACGAGGAAGCGGACCAAGGCGATGTACGTCGCGGGTTCGGTCGGCGCGACTTCGATCGCCTCGTTCAACTTTTGCTCGGCGAGCGACATCTTGCTCTTGTCGCCGCTGCTGGTCTGCTCGAGCACCCACGAATACCACACGAGATCAGCCGGATCGCGTGAGTCTGCGCACGACGTCGTTGGCCAGCTCAAGGGCTCGCGTGGTATCGCCGCGCCGCGCCGCAAGGTTGGCATCCATTCGGCTCAGTTCGGTGTTGTTCGCCAAAGCAGGTCGCAGACGGCGGAGTTGCTCCTCGGCCTCCGGCAATCTTCCAAGACTATAGAGACCTTTAATTAATGCATCGACGACAACCGGACTAGTATCGCCCAGCCTGATGGCCTGTTTGAGTTCCGTAATCGCCTGCTCGGGGCTGGCAGTCAATCGGCTCAACTCGGCGCGGGCACGATAGACGGCTGACCAATTTTGGCCACGCGCATCGCCGCGAATGACGTCAAGCAGCTTGCGCGCTTCCGCGAGAGCGGTCTGTCGTTGTTCGATCGAGGTCTTCGGGTCTTTGGCGACACCTAACAGACGCAGCGATTTCGCGTAGGAATGATAGAGACCCTGCGTGCGATCGAGGGCGGCGATACTTTCGAGTGTTCGATCCATCCCCTTCTCATCGCCGGCTTTTTGAGCCAGATCGAAGAGCAACAATCGCAGCCGTAGGTCGGTCTGATGCTGCGGCAACGTTGATAACTCGGTGCAGATCGCACGCGCCGCGTCGAGTGCGCCGCGTCGGAACTGGACTTCAGCCAAACCGCTCAAAAGGCGTGATTGTTCAGACTGAGTGAACTGGTTATAGCCAGTCGCCAGTTCATTTAGATTCTTGTCAGCGACGTTGCTTTTATCGTTCACTAAGAGCCGCGCTCGGGCCAGGCGCAGGTCAACTTTGTCGCCTAGTTGCTTGGACTGCTCCAAAAGCCGTGCGGTTCGAGCTTGATCGTTGGAGCGTGCGGCCAAGTCGATGAGGCCGGCGTAGAGCCGTTCTTTGTTATCAAGATCCTTCGCCAGGGCGGCGGTAAGCTCAGCTTCGGCTTCAGACGATTTTTTCTGAGCGGTCAACATCTGAGCCCGCAGCAGATAAATTTCCGACGCTCGCGGCGTAACGAGCTGGGCTGATCCCAGCGCCTGCTCAGCGAAACGCCAATCGGCTTTGTCGTCCTTGGCCGTTTGACGCGTTACCTCGAGGCGAGCGACGTCGAGCCAGGCGCCGTCAGGAATCTTGCCCTTGACGGCTAACTCTTGAAAGTCGAGCGCGGCCTCGTCGAGTCTGCCTTCCGTCCAGCGCGCCGCGGCACGACCCAGGCGCGCGACGACCGATTGCGGATCGCGCTCCAGGACGCGCGAGAACGACTCGAACATCTTGCCCGATTCCTCGAGATGTTCGTAACACTTGCCGAGGTAGAGATCCAGTTGCGCTGCCAGGTCGGGGTTGCGGGGCGCCAACATCGGCCGAGCCTTGGCCAGCCGGTCTTCCGCTTCGGCCCAGCGCTTTTCGTAAAGCCGCAATCGGCCTTCCAAATAATCGGCCGCACCAGGCAACGCCGCACTCTTTAGAGCGCGAACCTGGTCGATCTGCTGGGCCACGTCCAGCACGAGCGCTGACTTGTCGCTTGACTCCGACTCGTCATAAAGAAGATCCAACATCAAGTTGGCTAACTGCCAACGGAACTGAAACCGGTAGCGGTCGGATGCGTCGACGTAGTTCGGCTTATCCTGGAGCGAAATCCCATAATTGAGACGTGCCATTGCCTGGAGCCGATTGTTATCGATTCGCATCAGATCCGCATCCGCGAGGACGACCCGCGCCGAATCAGGCAGGCGCTCGCGTGCCTGGTTCACGTCTTCGCGAGCTTCCTTGAGCGATACCTTGCCGGCGGGCGGAGTGCCGAGGTCGACATGAATCAACGCGAAATCGCAGCGGTAGTCCCAGCGCGGAGATACGCTTTCGCGTCGTCAGCGTTGTTCTTGACGAGGGCGTCCATGATTTCATCGGCTTCGCGGATGTTGCGGCTTGCCCTACGGGGTCATTCGCCGATTGCTGTGGATCGCGCAGCAGCCGTGCCAGTTGCTGATAGTTGCGCTGCTCATGCGGCGCGAGACGGAGAGCGACGCGATAGGCCGCCATCGCTTTGCCTGGATCCTTCTCCAATTCGAAAAGAAATCCCTGCATCCCTTTGAGTTCGCCCCAGGCGACAGCGTCGGTGCCAATCGGCGGGCTGGCCGCCGTCATTTCATCGGAAATGCCCAGAGACTTCAGAGTGTCTCGTGCGCGGTCTTGCGACACGGTCGTCGAAGCCAAGCTCCAAGGAAACTTTTACGAGCAGCCGCCGGAGGGCGGGGTCGCAATCCGGCGGAAGTGCGTTGAGCAAGCTGAATGCCGCCCGACGCCGACGCAGGTTTCCGGCGAAGGCATCGGACGCTTGAACTTTGGCCAGGCGAATTTTTTGAGCGAGGTCTTTCGGGCAGAAGTCGAGATATCGGCTCAGGTATTGAACGAAACGCTCGTTCTTGCCTTCTTGCTCGGCGCGGTTGGCTTGCCACAGCAGCGCGTTGGCGATCCGTCGTGATTGAAAGAAATGAACGGCGAAAATGGCGCCGATGGCGACGGTGACGCCGCCCATCAACCACAAGAGCAATTTGAGGTTGGTCTTACGCATCGCGGGTGATTCCATGGGTTGCGGCCCAGGATGTGAGTAGGGACATCAAGGGTCGGGATAGGTGGAGAAGCCATCGGGCGGAAAAAGCGGAAGATCCTATTTGTCGAGTGTCTCCCCAGGTCCCCACAATCAATGTCCAGTTCATCCATGATCGGATCATTAATGCAGGGGGATCAGGAGAGAACAATCGCTGATTCGGAAACGCACCCGGCGACAAGACGTAGCCGGGTGCGTAAGCGACAAGAGCCTGACGATTACACAGCGGCGAGTGCGGTGCGCCGTTTGCGCCAGCCGGCAGCGCCCATCACGGAGACGCCCAGGAACGACAGCAACAGTGTCGAAGGCTCAGGCGTGGTGTTGTTGATCGAGCCGTTCGAGGCTACATCGACGAAGGCGGCGATGCTGCCTGAGTTGCTCTCCGAGGGTGGCCCAGGAGGTGAATATGGGCCAATCGTCACCGTGTAGGTGTTGTTGCCCAGAGACAAGAACTGGGTTAGCGCCGAGGTGAACGTGTTGATCACATTCGAACCGCTCGCCGAGAAGGAGCCGGACAGAGCACCGTTCCACGACAGCGAGCCGACCTTGCCCGACGCGACATCGGTGAGGGTCAGCTTCAACGTGTAATTAGCGCCTGCGCCGAGTACGTCCGGTGCGTTTGGGGCGGCGGTGCTAAATACCTTGAGGTTGGTGGCGACAATGTCCGAACTGTTGACGGCCTGCTTTTGCAATTCATTGGTAAACGACACGCCTCCCGTGCCGGCCAGAACGGCCGCCGGAGTTCGATCCCATTGATAATCCCAGGTGATGTCGTCGGCCCGAGCTTGCGAGCCAGAGGCAAGCAATAGGGTCAGCCCGACTACGAAAACGTGAAAGAGACTCTTCATGGAGTGGATCCTCTCCTGTCCTTGGTCCTTACCACTCATATGCGCTACGTCAGACCGCGCGAGCTGGAGCATCCGTTCCAACTCGCCGATCATGAATGACGAGAAACAAGTAACCGCTTGGCCTCTTCCGTTCCGTGGGACCAACACGTCTTTCGTTTCCCTCACTCCAATTCCGTCTGCCCCAACGAGGCAGGGCCGTAGTGTAAGAGCACCTTTCTCTAGTGTCAACCCGACCCTTGGCCATGACTGCTCATCTAGAAAGGATAGGAAATTACTCAAAATACCCCGTTTGCACAGACTTCTCAGTCCAGTCGCCGCTTGATGAATTCTTTCCAACAAACCGCGAATACCGGCCAGGCTGCACGGCAAAAAGTCCCTGCCCTTCGATGCGTAACCCGCATAGCTCGCCGCCAAAAAAGTCCGCTTCGACCTCCCGGATCTGACCGGACAGCATGCGCAGCACTCGTCCAGCGAATTGAATGCGCACCGGTCCCGGTTGTTCCACTCGCAGATGGATACGGTCCTTTGTGTGGCTCAATAATGTCCATGGGGCCGAACAAAGGATGCGGCGATTCGCTGGCTGCGGAATCAAATAATCGCGAAAAGCATGGGGATTACCACAGTGGCCAGCCTCCGCCGCCTTCGCGATGTTATAGGCTTCGCGCGCCGTCACAAAATGAAGGCGATACGGAGGACGTGTCCACCAGGCGCACATGGCAGCGAAAAGGGTTTCCTGAGCCGGGCTGAGGAACGAGGCGCGGTTTTGCATGGCATGGGTATGCAGCTTTACGAAGAGCCACTCCGGACGCCCTTCGACATGCACGTTGGCGGTCAGCCAGTTGGCCAGGCGGCGCGGATGGGCGGGCGAAGAGTCCTCCAGAGCCGCGTCATCAAAATAGCCAGCTTGCCAGTCGATAGAGACGGGGCCCTGAAATATCAGAAGGTCGCCCGATGGCGGCCGCCCATTAGCGAGGGGCATTCCCGTCGAATACGACTTTGCCTTGCCGTCCTCGGTCGCGTAATAAATGGAGTTGGTCTGCGCCGGCTGTGCCTGCGAACCCAGGTTGGGAAAAGTAAAGTCGGCGAAGCAACCCGCCTCTCGTAGAGCGAGGAGTTCTGTGTCGCAGCCGCTGAGAGCGTCATCGCCGGCACCGTTATCAAGTGCCGAGTTACCGGCAACATAACCGAAGGCCGTGCGTGGCGTTCTCCTCGGCAGTCCACATGGCGCCGAACTGCCGAAACCAGTCAGCGCCAGCGCGATACGTTTGGGCGAGCATTTCATGGGAATCGTGCCCATGGTGGAGATGAAACTCAATCTCACCAAACCCGCGAAAGACGCTCTCACAAAGAGCTTGTACGCAGCCAGTATTTGGATAGTCGTAGCGATAGAACCAGGTGTGCTGCGGCGGCCGCCCGTCGCTATCACGATGCTTACCGGCCATCGCTTCGTAAGCCGTACACCACGACCGCACCGATTCCGTGGCCGCGGCATCGCCGTCGCGCCGCGCCGGCTCGAAATGATCGGAGACCAAAACCATGATGTCGATGGGCGTGCCATCGGGTATGGCCCGACGGTCGAAGCGGCGGCCTCTCACGAAACGCGTCAGCCAGCCGCCGCGCAAAGCATGCCAACGCAGCGCGCGATAACACAGCAGCGGCAATCGACTCGCGGCGCGCAGCAAGCTCGGACGATGTTCCGGGTCCAGGGGCAAAGTATATTTCATAGTGCGAGTCTCGGTGTAAGAATACATCCGCGTCTGACGTTTCAGCGACGTGCATTCTTAGTGCCTCGTCTACACTAAATTTAGGGGTGGCACAGACATTCCTGTCTGTGCAGCAAAAGGCCCATTCGTCGGTTCTCGCACAGGCAGGAATGTCTGTGCCACCCCTAAATTTAGTCTGGACGGCGCACCAGGTATGGTTACTCTAATTCGCCATTGTCCTGAACTCCGGCGCCACGAGCGACCGGCTGAATAAAAACTTGCCCGATGGCTCCGACGGTAAAGCATCGACGATCTCCACCTCTACATTCGAGCCGCGCCCCAGGCAGTTCTCGGTCGCCTCACGCAAATACGCTTGCGCCCGATCGAACGAAAAATCATGCCCTGGCTTGACGCGGTAGCGCAACGAGCCCACTCGTTCCTGGCGAATCTGCACTTGGCCGAGCCACGGTTGCTGCGCTACGACATAAGTCGCCAGATAAACGCCTGAGACCATGCGACCGTCGATCCCTGTCAAGAAGTCCGTAACCCGGCCGGCGACCTTTTCCAATCGCGGCAACGACCGGCCGCACGAACAGTCCCCGCGCGCCCACGAGCCCACGTCGCCAATTCGGTAACGAATCAATGGCATCGCATAATTCAACAGGTCCGTAACCAGGATGCTGCCTGCCTGCCCCGGCTGGGCGGCACCGCCGCCTGTCTCAATTTCGAGATATAAACCCTCCGCCATGACATGTAGGCCAGCGTGGGCTTCGCATTCACTGGCGATGACGCTCACTTCCCGGCAGCCGTAACGATTGAAGACGCGACAACCAAACACGCGCTCGAGGAGCGCGCGATCCTCATCTTCCAAGACCTCGGCGGAGGTCACGATGCTGCTTGGCCGGTGAGGTGTTATGCCGCGCGCCTCAAAAAACGCGCCAATAGCACGGCCGAGCGGGCATAGGCCTGAATAACCTTCGGCCGATAGCGGAGCAACGCCTTATGAAACCCGAGCATAGATTCCACGGTCAGGCATGCGGTATCGAGCCAGAGGGGCTCACGTAACAGGGCCGCACGACAGCGAGCCCGCCAACTATTGCTCGGCCGGTCACGCGGTGCTCCCCAGATAACGGCGGCTTTGTCTCCCACATTCCAACCGGCCCAGCGATTGTGCCTTAAGGTAGCGGCTGGCGCGAACATTTACGATCGCGGCTGAGGAAAAATGCCAGCGGCGTGCCGGTCGACCCGCCCGTTTGATTGGCAATGAGATCCTCGCACGGCCAATCCCGGCTCACCATCGCTGGACCATGTTCCTGAATATCCCGCTTTTCCAAAACAGGTAACCAGCGTAAGTCTTCGAGACTTCGCAGGTCGCTTGGGACGAGTCCAATTTTCTCAAACTGTTCGCGATAAAAGGAGCATTGATGATAAGCATGGTCCAGGAGCGCCTGGAGGCGTCGCCATTGCAGATCGCGTAATTTGTTTTTAGGTAAGAACTGCGTCCGTTCAAACTCGCGGAGGTAGCGCAGTTGGGCCAACTCCCCCGAACGCCATAGCGAAAGTGGCAGGCTCACATTTCGGACAATGCTCGGGAACAAAGGCATTGAAACTCCTGGGTGTCCCCCGCTTGGCGAGCCGGCAGCGTTAGCTCCCGGAGAAAATCTGCGCGAGTGTAATGCTCTCCGGGAGCTGACGCTCCCGCTCGCCAAGATTCCACCTTTTCTACAGTGCGGGTCTGACCGCTTTTTCGGATAGGCTCTTATGAGACAGTCTCTCCGTCGTGCGGCTTCGGTTGCGCGGCAACGATCGCGCGATAAACAGTTTGTGCCAAACGTCGTACACAAGCAGACTGTACAAGAACCACCCCGGGCGCTGCAGTGCCCGATCTAACATCGCTGGTTCGACCAACTCGGGCTGCTCGATTCCTTCCGCGAGACTCCGCAATTGTCCGCCAGGAGCCAGCCATTCAAAAATCGGCTGGCCGAACCCGAGTTTCTCGCGATAAACGAGATCCGCCGGTAAGTGGCGTAAGAGTGCGCGTTTGAGCAAGTCTTTTGGTCGGCGGTAACGGTACCGCAAACTACCCGGAAGATTCAATGCCAGACCCACAATCCGAGAATCAAGAAAAGGACAGAGCAGGTCCATTCCCTGGCTCTCAAACAGCGTCGTCCATAACGACGCACTGTCCATAGCCTCGCCGAGGAAGCCGGCTGCATGAAGCTGCTCGAGCGGGTCGGCCGAAACTGAGAAGCGATTCACCAACTCCCGACGGCCAGCCGTGGCCTCTTTTACCGCGCTCAGGCCAAAGCACTCCGTGACAAAATCCCAATCGGCGAAGGCGGCGACGCGATTAACCGGATGTTGAGGATCCTCATAGTCGTTATAACGATTTGCTAGTTGGCAAGCGGATTGCAACGAATGCCACCGTAAAAGCCGCGCCACAGCGCCCAGGCTCGAACGCATGACCGACAGGGGCAGCCAACGGCGTAGCGCCGCCGCCGCGTGGAACTGATCCGCGAGGCCAAGCCCGAAAAGGCTATCCGCACCTTCACCGCACAGTCCCGCTGTCATTCCGTTAGTGGACATAATCCGCGCCAGCAGACCGAAATAGGAACTCTGCACATGATTGGGCGGCTCGCCGGTGGTCGCCAGCGTATCAACGAGATAGTCCGCGTAAGCCCCGTCGGCGGCGACGAGTCGGTGCCTCGTACCAAGCGCGCGGGAAGCCGTCATCGCGTAATCCGTGTCGGCCCAGCTTCGCGGGTGATCGACGCTCACAGAAAAACTGGGCGGTAGTTCATCCCGCCGCGCGACGACGCGGTTCCAAATCGCCTGGAGATACGAGCTGTCCACGCCGCCCGACAGTAGATTTGCCGTGCCGCGACGATGGTCGGCGCAGTCAGCGATGACGCGGCCCATCGTATCTTCGAGGCTTTCCAAAGCCTCTTTTTCATTCACGGGTGTGGTGCGCATCGTGCCAAAGGAGTGGCGTTGCCGCTGCTTTAATCCGCGCGGCGACCATTCGATCTGTTCACCCGGCAACAGGCGTGAAAAACCGTCAAAGAGCGTCTCCGAGCCGGGAACGCAACGGTAGAGGAAAAACGCCGGCAGAGCGTCACGATTTACTGCCGGCGCGTCCGTGAGAGCATCGACAAGATCGACGAGATTGCTGCCGAAGAAAAAGCCTTCAGAAGTCACGCGATAATACGTGAATCCGGTGCCGACGAGATTTCGATAGAGCAAGACCCGATCGGCCTGGCCGTCCATGAGGACTACCGTGAAGCTTCCTTCGAGAGCATCCACGTCCAGCTCGCCGTGTTCGAGATAATGGTAACGCAAGCCGCCGGCGACCCGCTCGAGGTCCAGAGGGCCGGAAACATTGACGGGCCGCGCGTAGCCGCGAATGAGAATCGTCAGAGATTCCCAACTCGCCATGAAGCAGCCGGAGCCATGTTGGCCAAGAAAGGAGTGTGTCGCCTGTGTAATCCATTCCCAGCTTTTGCCATCGAAGGCGGCACTGGCGGCCGACTCCGCTTTGCTGACGCCGCCAAAATAGGTGATTGTCATCCTGTTATTCTCGTGAGCATCCTGCCTGGTGCAAATCCATTAACGAGCCGCGAGCGCGACGGATTCGATGCGATAAACAGTGAAGTCGTGATTGGCGTATACGCGCGTGAGCCGGGAACTGTTGCGTTCGACGAATGGCAGCAACGTGTCTCGGCTAACGACGAACGGCTGGCCGATAATGATGTAACGGGCCCTTATCTGATCCAAATAGTCCCATAAGTCGCCGTCGTTGCGCGGTTGATGCAGCGCTGAGGCGCGTCTGCCCGTAAAGAGCGCCAGGGCACGAGGCTTCTGAAACAGGAACACATCGTCCGGCCGCGACTGTTCGCGGACATATTGGAACAACTCTCGTGCATCGGGGCTGCCGACGCCCTCGTGCAGCGTGCCAAACTCGGCGCGGGAGTAGGTAGCGATATAGGACAGCGCCAGCGCCGTTGCCAGCGCGAAACGCAGGAGAGGCTCCGTGCGCCTTTCCAGCATTGGCTGCAACAAACAGACGCCGCGTGCGGCGTACAGAAGATACAGCGGCAATAGCGGTAGCAAAAAACGCGGGTTCCATTCCGAGCTTGGCCAAATGACGATGACGCCGAAATAAAGCGGCGCGTATGTCTCCGCGACCGTGAAACGATGCCGAAATCGATCGACGTAACCAAAGAGCGCCAGGCTCGTGAGCACGCCGTACAAAGCCAGGCGCGGTCCGTCGCTGTAGCCGTTGTCAAAGAACAGGCCGAACGCCTTGACGAGCGAGAAAAAATTGGCGGCGAATTGAGCGGGACTGAAGGCGAGCTGGTCGAGATAGCCCCCTTCGCTCGACAAGAGTTCCCGTTGCCCGATATAGGTAACCGCGAAGCTGACCAGCACGGCAATCGCCCGCCAGGGAGCATACCGCCCGGCCAAAGCCTGTGCGATGAGGGCGAGAAGCAACACGACGCCCACGCTGCGGGTCGAAAAAGCCAGGTACAAGGCCATTCCAGCGGCGCACGCGAGCAGGCAGCGTCCTTCACGAGTGCCGTGAGAATCCTCCAATTCACGGAGCAGCCAAAGCGCCAAATACGAAAAAAGGATAAAAGGCATCTCAGAAAGGATGCGGTCTTTGAAATTCCAAAGGTAAGGATTGAAGCCGAGAATCAGCACCACCGCCAGGAGGGGTAGCGCCGGCAATTCGCTCCGCCAGCCGTAGTAGACGACGAGCAGGAATCCGAGAAAGACGAAGGTCAGCTCGACCTTCATGGCTTCGAAATTGAGGCCGAAATAACGGATGACCGGCGACAGGAGCAGCGGCAGGCCGGGGGGATAGTTGCGCGGCGAAAGCGATGGGAAATTTGGGTTGTAGATGTAGCCCGTTTCGCTGTAAGGCTTGCCCTCAGCCAGATTGCGGGCATGTTGGATATAGAGGCTGAAATCGTCGCCCCATTCGTGGCCTTGCCGCAGGGTCGCCAGAAACCAGAGCCCGACGACGCCAATCGATGCGATGGCCAATAAATCGGATCGTCTCATGGTCGCGTCCTCCGTGACGCCTAAAGGTGTTCATGAAGCCAAGCGTTGGCTTAGTTGCTCGTCAAGAATCGGCCGAGACTTCGTTTCGCTGGCTTGGTCCAGCTCACGCTTCAGAAGCGCGGAAACAATCGACTTGAGGTAACTTTTCTCTGCCGACGAGACGAACCCAAAGCGCCAAAGCACCATAGGCCAAAGTAACCAAACGCCGAACTTGAGCGAACAGGCCCATAAAGTAAGAGGCAAGCCGCGCGACACGGACCAAAACGCGACCGCCAAAGTGAGCATGACTGCGAGTCGTTGCCATTCATAGCATACGCGGAAGATATGCTGCGTGGCAAGGAATGTCCCGACTGCCAAGGCCAAAAATCCTCCGAACGTCGCCCAGGCTGCTCCCACCGAGTGAAAGCGTGGTATCAGCAGAGTGTAGAGCACCACCATCACGATTGTTGCCGCGATCGTCACGACGAGTTTGAGGCCGCTACGGCGCTGGACATAAAAACCGGCGTCCATGAGCGAGGATGAGACCTGAAACAAGCAGCCCAGTAGTACGGGCGCGCACGATGAACGCCGACGCGGCGTAGCTGGCTCCGCCGAGAACGAGGACGGCCTCGTCCTGAAACAGCGCCAACGCCAGGCCGACAAACAAATATGCCCCGACGATTCGTGAAAACGCGCGCCCAAAGATTACGGCCGCCTCGGGCCCGCTTGCGCCACATCATACATGCGAACGCTCCAGACCATGTACAACGGCGTCAGGCTGAACATGCTTACCGCCAGTGCCAGCTTGTAGCCGAGGGCGTAGATGGCGACTTCTTCGGCGCCACCCTCTTGTAGCAGGAAGAACCGGTCGCCGTGATGCAGGATAAAAAAGCACAGGCCGCCGGGCAAAAACGGCAGCGCGAAGGCGAGCATTTCGCAAATCATACGCAAGCAGGGCCGCTCAGCGCCGCGTCCGATTTCACGACCCAGAAGTGAGACACCAAACAATAAACCTGTCAGTCGCCGTGGCCCTTAGCACTCCGGCCGCGCCCCAACCGAGATATGCAACAAAATAGATGCTCAATGACACACGCACGAGAAACTGCGCCATTGTCACCAGCACGAAAGTCGTCGATTCCAGCCGCGCCTGCAACAACGTCAGCGGAATGAGCGTGAGTGGCTCCAGCAACACGGCGGCGATCGCGAGTTGCAACATCTCAACTCGAACCGCGCTCGCGCCCCCAAGCGCTGCAAATCCGCTCGGAAAAAAGCAACACGACCACCGCGCCCAGCACGCTCGCGGTTGTCACCAACACCAGAGCGGAGCCGGCGAATTGCCGACGCTCCCGTTCCGTCTCGCTTTGCTGATAATAGGTCAACAGCGCCTGCCGCAAACCGCCGAAGAGCAAAATCGTGCTCACCGTCTCGGCTATTCGGCCGACGACCTCGAGTGCGCCGAAATCCTGCTGGCTCATGCAGCGAGCGTACAGGGGCAGCAAGATGAAGCCGGCCGCCTGAACCAGAAAGCTCGCCAGGCCATAAACGGCGGCGTGCCGAAGAAACCCTTGACTCGTCATGTGCGGCATTCGCCTTGGTTTTGTTTGAAGAGCAACGGCCTAAGCCAGGTGCGGCTCGGGCCGCCATAAGGATCGAGGCATTGGGGCTGGCATCGCCGCTGATGCACGGACCGGAACCGCGACCGAGGAATTCGCTTGGGCCTTGAACACGAGCGCAGTGAAGGGCGACGATCTGAAAGGCCGCGAACCAGAGCCAAAAATAGCGATACAAGTTGTGACCCGCCCAGCCCATGACGCACAGCAGGACGACGTTCAGGGCGACGGCTCGACCGATATAGAACGGCAAATCGCGTGGCCGATTCGCGAGGGTGCCATAGATCCGCCGCATTTCGAAAATGTTGAGCACGAAGCCGCACAAGACGGCCGCGAACGCCAGCGTTCCCAGCAAGCCCAACTCGGATAGAACCTGACCGTACACGTTATGGGCCCCGCCGTGCCGTCCCGTCGCGTAACGAAAGGCGTCCGGCCCATGTCCCAGCAGCGGACTTTTCTCAAACGCTTCCAGGCCTTTGAGAAACCCCTCGAGGCGGCCAGACGCGGATTCCTGGGCGTTCTGAGGCCCGGCACTCGCGTCCACGAGCGTCAGCAGGCGATTTTGAATCTCGCCCGGTGCCAAAAGAACGATAAACAGTGCCCCGATGCCGAGGAGCATCAACGTGCCGATGCGCCAGCCGGACAAGAACATACCGAGGGCCGTGCAGACCGTCAGGCCAATGAAACCAGCCCGCGATCCCGTCAGGAGCACGCACACGAAGACAAGCCCGGTGAAGCCGACGAGGCAGAGTCGGACGAACTTGCTCGGCTTGTCGTACCAGATCGGCAACGTCATCGCCAAGGCGTAGACCAGGCCGGAAGCGAACGAATTCGGATCGCAAAAGGTCACGTCGACGCCGACCATGCGGCTGACGCCCTGGGCCCAGTTGATTCGGCCATTGAGCCGTTCGTAAAACGAGTGCGTCATATAGAGGCCGACCGCGGTCAAATACATGTAAAGAAGTCGGCGCAAATCCTTCTCATCGCGGACGCAGGTGACCACGAGGAGATAAAAGATCGCTACCTTGCAATAATTTTCCACCGTGTCGAAGACGAGGCTCGCATAAGGACTTGCCAACCAGGAGAGGA
Organism: uncultured Planctomycetaceae bacterium; assembly: GCA_963790585.1. Taxonomy (GTDB): domain Bacteria; phylum Planctomycetota; class Planctomycetia; order Gemmatales; family Gemmataceae; genus CAWBOY01. The sequence goes on along the minus strand of CAWBOY010000006.1, from coordinate 114,819 downwards.
TGAGGACGATGAAAAACGCGAACAACGCCGCGTGCAAACGATTGGAGATCCACCCTTTGCCTGGAGCGACGGCCCAGAAGCCGAGCATGAGGATCATGTAGACGCGCTCGATCTGCAGCGAGCCGAGGACCGGCCAGACCTCAAAGGGGCGATGAATGAACATCCACATATAGCCGCCGAGTAGCCAGATCATAGGTGATTCCCTCAGGAAGCCTCGAACCACTTCCGCCCGGTCCCTTATGCCGCCCGCCGCGCCACCTGGTCCAACACTTCCGACAACCTCGCAATCGACCGCGCACTGTCGAAGCGATCGCGCGCGACTGGCGCGTAAGCGGCGGCAGCTTCTGTCCACAGCTCCTCGATCGCCATTTGTAACCCAATTGCTAACGCATCCCCATCTCCCGTCGTCACAGTACGTGACGGCGTGCCACGCAAGACTTCTCGCAATCCCGGGCAGTCCGAGCCAAGGACGGGAATGCCCGCCGTCATCGCCTCCATCGAAACGAGCGACGACGCTTCCCACAAAGACGGCACGATGACGAGATCCAATTGCCGCAGTATCGGCCGAACATCGAGCACGAAGTCATGCAAGGACACAGTCTCGCTCAACCCGAAGTCGGCGATTTTCTTTTGATACTCCCGGCGATAATCTCCAGATCCGAAGGCCGCGAGGTGAAAACGCGGACCAGTGCCGTCGCGCCGCGATTTTTCGGATCGCCTCCAGCAACAGCGGGAATCCTTTCTCCGGCATGAATCGGCCGAGAAAGCCCACCAAAATCGTTTGCGGCGACAGTTCTAATTGTTGACGCAGATTTGCGCGCCACCGGCTAGGCGTGGCCGTTGCGGCGGCATCGATGCCATTGGGGATCGTAATAATCCGCGAGGCGCGTGATCGGAGTGTGGGAAAGTAGCTCAGCAGATTATCGCGTGCATCGGCGCTCACGGTTACGAGGGCGTCGGCCTGGCGAAAGACACAGCCAAGGAGCCAGCGTTTGACCTGACCGGCCACGCCTTGAAACTGTTGCGGGCGAAACGGCTCATGAAGCGTCACCATATGCGGCACCCCAACGCCGAGGTTGGCAAGGACTCCTTCGACGGCCGCAGTCGTCCCGTGCGAATGGAGGGCGCCATATCGACCCGACCTCAAAAGCTGGCGCAAGGTCGGCCACATGCGGCAGCGGCGGCCGCGAATGGGCACGCCCACGAATTCGGCCCCGTCGATCAAATCGCGGACGCTGCCGAGCGAAACCGCATCGGGCACGACGAGAGTTACCCCTTTGTCCGTTGCCGCGCTGGGATAGTTCGTCCGCAAATGGGTGCGGATGCCGCCGACAGGCCAGCGCGGAGACCAAAACACGGCCCCGATTGGGAGAAGATTTTTTGCCGAACGCCAAAGTGGTTCGCGTCCGTGGCCTAGCTGGCGTTTCCAGAGACGGTGACATAATGTCGGGCCTCCATGCCTGACTGAGACCGATCATGACCAAACGCACCGGATCCTTCCGGCAATACATGCACCAGTTGATAGACGGCACGCATCGTTCGCTCTGTGGTGAACGCTTTGGCGTGCTCCCTGGCTCTCTGGCCCAGCGATTTCGCTGCTTCGGGATGTTCGAGCACCCAGCGAATCGCCCTTTGTAAACCTTGCGGATCTTCATAGTCCACGATGAGACCGTTGACGCCGTCGTCAATAAAGTCGCTGGCCCACTTGCGCCCGACGGCGATAGTCGGCTTGCCGAGCAACATGCCGTTCAAACACGTTTGCTGGCCGCCCGAATGGAGCAGCCCGCCTTTCATCGGAACGACGACAATTTTCGCCGCCGCCATCGCCTGGCGAAATCCCGCTGCAGTCGTACCCTCGACGCACACCTGAGCTGGAATATCGATTCCCGCGAGTTGCTCTGGTCGCGTGGTTGCAATCCAGGTTGGAGTATCCAAGGTACGAACGGCCTCGATTAATGTCAGATAGTCACGGTCAAAGTTACCGCCGGCAAAAATGTAGCCGTCATCGCGGATCTCATATTGGTAATTCTGAATCGTGTCGTGAAACGGCACGTAAGCAAGCTTTTCGCGCGGAAGACCAAACGCCTTGGCGTAATCGTCGCATTCATGGCTCGCCCAAACGACGAACGTCTTCACCGACCGCGCCGCCCAGCGAAGTCGTACGCCCTTGAGCCAATGAGCCACGCGGTTGCTTGATCGATACCAGTTGCAATCGATCATCACGTGCGGCTTCCGCCCCCACGGCACAATCGCCTGAAGCAGCGCGAACAGCACGCCGCTCGCGCCGCCATCGGTGACAACGCCCTGACAGTCCCGACGGCGCCAAAAGATGCGCAGGGCGGCGACGATTCCCGCCCAATTGTCGGCCCATCGTCGACCGAGCAAACGGACGAGCCAGCCCGGCGGCGCGGCGGGGCCGATGAACGTCGTATGATCGCCCCAAAACCGGCCGGGTTTGCCAGGAATGTCGCTCAGTATGTCATGGCCGCTCGGCATCGCTCACCCGTAGACCAGGCTCTGATAGAAATTTTCGAAGCGACCGATCATTGCTTGGCGCGAGTAGCGCTCGCGGGCGCGCCGACGGGCTTCTAGCCCCAAGGATCTTGCCTGCTCGGCATCCCGCAGTAACCGTGCGATCGCTTGAGCCAAGAGGGTGGCATTATTGGGCGAAACGAGCAAGCCCTGTTCGCCGTCGTCGATCAACTCGCCTGCCGCGCCGACGCGCGTGGCCACGATTGGACGGGCCGCCGCCATGTATTCGAGCAGCGCGTTCGACATCCCCTCCGACCGCGACGGCTGCACCGCGACATTCAAATGCGACAAGAACTCCGGAATATCCGAAATCGAGCCGAGAAAACGGCAGCGTTCGCCAATGCCGTGGCTAGTGGCTCCGCGCACGAGAGCTTGCCGCTCTTCGCCGTCGCCCGCGATTTCCAGGACCAGAGTCGGAAATTCGTCCTTTAGCAGTGACAGCGCGTCGATGAGCAAATCGACGCCTTTGACCGTGCGCAAGTTGGCGACTACGCCAATGCGACACGTGTTCTTGGGGCGGCCTGTCGGCACGGGAATCGCCAGGAAGCGGTCTAGATCCACGCCATTGTTCAAGACGACTACGCGGTCGGGACTGAGAGTTTCGGTTTCGATCAACTTGCTCCGCGCCGCTTCGCAGTTCGTGACGGTTCGCGTCGCACAGCCGCCAAGGAGGGAGTTCATCCAGCGATGAAACGGCGTGACCCAATGGCCCAAGTTATTGCGCGTCCGCAGCCGATGCCCCACCCCCGCCCACCGACCCGCTACCAGGCCGAAGTAGGTGCTATCGGGAAAGTAGGTCTGGAGGACGTCAATTCGGTTTTGTCGCAACCAGCGTGCGAAGCGCAGCACGGCCAGCCAGGTCGCGGGCGAGCGCAAGGCTCTAACTCCCAGACGGACAATGTGACAATCCGTCGGTTCCAGAGCTTGTGACACCGGACTGTCACCGCGGAGAAGGCAGAGCGTCGGCTCGACCCGTCGACGGTCCAGGCCGCGTAGCAGGGCCAGCAGTTGCGTCTCGGTCCCCGCTCGCGCCAGTTCGTCGATCAGAAAACAGACACGGACCGGCGGCAGGCGCTCGCTCCACGGCTGAACCTCACTCACTCTTTGTGATTGTGCCGTGCCATTCACTGCGAGCATGGCTCCCCCGTCGGCAACAGGTCGCCCTTCGCCGCTTCCTCATGCTGACTAACGCCATCAGCCTCAGGCGATGTCTCGGTTTCTATTGCCTGAATCTCAATCGATTTCGTTTCTGGGACCTCCACCGTGTGCTTCGGCTCAGGTAAGGAGGGCGGCGTTCTGAGATCCTCAATTAGTTCGCGATAAAGGCGGCCCTGGGCATCGAATGTAAAATCTTCGAGCACTCGTTGCCGCCCGGCCGAGCCCATGTCGCGCATGGTTTCTTCAGAAGCCAGGGCTTCGAGAATGCGGTCGGCCATCGCGTCTGGATTGCCCGGCGGCACCAGGAAGCCAGTCACACCGTCGACAATGACTTCGGGTGTGCCGCCGACGGCAGTGGCGACGACAGGGATTCCCGCGGCCGACGCTTCAAGGACCACGTTCGGCATTCCTTCGGTGAATGAAGGCAAAACCAGCATGTCGAGATATGGCAAAAAGCGGTCGAGGTCGGCCCGAAAGCCGCTGAGGATAAACGACCCATTGAGCCCCGCGGCATTGATTTGCCGAACCAGTTGCTGCCGGCACGGCCCATCGCCAAAGAGAATGAAGCCAACGTCGCGATCGTTGCGAATGACCTGCTCCGCGGCGGCGACCAGGATGTTGAAACCCTTTTCCGGGCTTAATCGACCAGCGGCGCCGATGATCCGCTTTTTCGGCTGGCGGAAGAATTTGGCCAGCTTGGCCTGATAACGCGGATCCGGGTCGGAAAATCTTTCGGGATCTATGGCATTCGGAATGACTCGAATCTTCTCAGGCCGCACGCCGCAGCGCTGGACACGCTTCGCCTGAGCCTCCGACACGCATACCACGCGATCCATCCAGCGCAAGAAGAAGCGATCGACGGCTTCGTAAATGCGCACCCAAAAGCTTTCGCCCGTCCAGCCGCGCGAAACGGCAACACAGGGAATGTTGAGCTTCCGGGCCGCACGGCGACCGAGCAGGTTCGATTTGTAGCCGTGGCACAAGAGCACATCGGGCTGGAGCCGTTCCAGCACGTGAGTCAACTCGGAGATGGCCGCGCTATACCGAGGCGAATCGTTGTATAGCCCGATGGCCTCAAACCCTTGCTGCCGCGCTGCCATCAGGAACGAACGGCACCGTCCGCCCTCGGCAAACGAAATGAAGACCGAGTGGTCATCCGGGGGCAATGAGTTCGCCAGGCCGAGCATTTGTCGCTCGGGTCCGCCGTAAAACGTCGACGCCGTCAAATGGACGATCAGCATGATGAAGCCCCCTTCAGGTGAAACAGGCCCGACGGCCCTTTATGTGTTCAAAATGCGGCAATACAATTGATCCATATCCGCTCTAATTTGTCCGCCAAAATGTCCCAATCATAGAGATCGAGAACCATCTGCCGGCCGCTCTCGGCTCGCATACGTGCCCGCTCTGGATCGTTGATCTCCGACAAAATCGCCGAAGTGAGTTCTGCAACTCCGTCCGTGACGACCAGGTGCCTGCCTGATTCGAGCTCCAACCCCTCGGCTCCGATACGCGTCGAGACCACCGGCGTTGCGGTGGCAAGCGCTTCGAGGATCTTGAGCCTTGAACCGCCGCCGATTCTCAGCGGCACGACCATCATGCCGCAGCGCGCGAGATGCGGCCGCACGTCCGCCACGTCGGCAAAGAGGTCAACGCCGGGCGTCGCTGCCACGAGCCGTCGCAGGTCATCCGGCGGATTGCGACCGACGAGCGCCAGCGCCGCGCTGCGGACAGGCCTTCCGAAGTTCGGGAAAGACGTGCTGCAAGAACTGCCGCACGCCATCGAGATTGGGCCGCCAATCGAGGCTGCCGAGAAACAAGAGCCGCGCGGGATCGCGTGCTATCGTTTGCGGTTGAAAGTAATCGGTATCGACGCCGTTCTCGACGACGCCGACGCCTTCAACACCGAATTCCTCGCAAAGACGATGCGCATCGAGGTCACTGACCGCGACCGTTTGGTCCACCTCGTTCAACAGTCGCTTCTCGAAGCGCTCGAATTTCGCGCCATTGGCCGCGGATGTACCAGCGCTTCAGCGAATTCGTCTCGGTTTCGGCGTAGCGTCGCCAGATGAGCGATTCGACGTTGTGCGCCATGACGAGGCGTGGCCGACCGGCCAGCCCGCGCAGCGATTCCGCATAGGGCGTCCATTCGCAGTGCCACAGGTCAACAGCGTGCGATCGCGCGTGCTTGGCGATCGCTTCTTGTAAGGCCGAGCTGGTGTGAGAGGTGACCGAATACGGCAACGACGAACACAGGTTCGCAGCCAGGCGCAGATAAAATCCGAGCCCCGACTTCGCCGGTACGCGCCGATCCACGACGATCGTCCGAATGCCGAGGTCGTTCAGATATGCCGTCGCCCGCTGCGCTTCTTGGGCATCTTGATTGCGGTGACAGATATATGTCAGTTCGTGGCGCGGCGCGAGACGTCTTAGGAGATTTAGTGTCCGTATCCGCTTGCCCGATGTGAGGGGATAAGGCAATTCCTCATCCACGATCGTTATGCGCAGTGGGCGCGCGGCGACCGCCGATTGTCGGGCTTCCTGGTGTAAAAGGTTTGTCGTCAGCATGGTTGTTACATCAACGTTTCAGAGTCACAGAAGCGCAAATCTCTGAAAGAGCCTCGGTCATAGTTCCGAAATCGAAGTCATCAAGCAGGCGTAAGAACCGGGACTGCGTCTTTTGCAAATGGACGTAATGCCGGAAGCCGCGCATCCAGCTCGGACGCAGGCGCGGTTGATCGGGATCAAATTCCCAGGGGTGCAGGTAGACCGCGAAGGGTCGGCCCGAGGCATTGATTGCCGACAGCCCCCAGCGCGTCAGAGAGTACGGATAAAGGCGAAAATACCCGCCGCCGCCCACGGGTAGTGGGTAACCACATAGCATCCATACCGGAGGCGGAAACTCCCATAAATCGCCTGCGGGGCGATGTAGCACGTGAGGCTCGAGAGGCGCACCGGCAATGCCGTAGCGATCGTGATGGGTCGGATAGATGCTGGAGTCTAGCCGAAAGCCTTCTTCGACCAATAGATCGAGGGCCCATTCCGATCGGCGCGTGATCGAAAAGCTGGGTGCGCGATAGGCGGTGACCGATTCGCCGAGAATCTGTTCCAGGATGTCGCGGCCACGGATCAGGTCCGCACGGAATTCTTCAGGAGTCTGATCATAAATGAGCCGATGCTCGTAACTATGACAGCCAACCTCGTGCCCGCTTCGACGAATGTCCCGCACAAGTCCAGGATGCCGTTCCGCGACCCAACCCAGGACGAAAAATGTGCCTTGCACTTGGGCTCGACTGAGTAGGTCGAGAATGCGATAGGTGTTGGCCTCGACGCGCGATTCGTATTGGTCCCAAGTCTTTCGCGCGACGCAGGTATCGAAGCCGGAAACTTGGAAGTAATCTTCGACGTCGATGGTCAGCGCGTTGAGCGGCCGAACGGTGCGCGGGACCGATGGCGGGCAAGCGATTCGAGGAGAAGCAAGGGCGGCAGCCATGGGAAATCCTTTCCCCGTTGGTCCGTCGGCGTCCGTTCGTCAGGCTTGGCCAGGCGGTCTTGACCTACCGCCGCATATCTCGCGGAGGATTCCCCAGCCTGCGCCAATATGGATAGAGAGGAAGACTAACGGGAAAAGGGGGAACAGGTCAAGGCGACGTTGGCTGACAGCGAGTAATGCACTGAACAAAAGGACCGTTACGCGCATAGGCCCCTACGACTCCACCGTAGGCGAACCAGAGCAACGGCCAACAGATGCGCGAGCATCGGCCCGACGACCAAACCGGCGACGAAGGCCGCCGGCAGAAGAGTTTTGAGAGAGAATGTCTCCGGATGCTTGCGCAACGAGTCGGGCCCGGCCTCGACCGTAGCGAGCCATCTGGTGAAATAAACCAGCCGACGTGCCGCGCGGTTGGTAACGCACGGCCAAGCGCGGCGTGAAAAAGCAGGTCATCCGTGCCTGCGCCACGCGATAATTCAACTCGACATCCTCACAGGCATCAAAGGCCTCGTCGAACGAGCCGATGCGCTCAAACACTTCACGTCGATACGCCATGGCAACGCTATCGGGTCGAACGAAACTCTCGCGATCTGAATAAATATGCGAATCGGGATGATGACCTAACCGCGAGGCGCGTGCCGACGGCGATGGCACGCTGCACCGTAGTCGCCATAGACAATATCGAGCGGCTGCGGTCTGCCGATACAGTCCGCTCCACTCCGTTGAAACGCGGATGCAAGCTCCGTCAGATAATCGTCGCTGATCGATCTCGCAATGCCCATCGATCACCAAGACGATGTCGCCCACCGACTCACGTAGGGCAACGTTTCGTCCCGCGCTCGACCAGCGTTTCGGGTTATCGAGCAATTTCAGACTGGGATGCTGGCGCAGGAGGTCGGCGACGATCTGTCGAGTAGAATCCGTCGACCGGCCGTCGGCGACGAGGATTTCAAAGCGGTCGACCGGATAATCTTGATTCAGCAATTGCCGCAACGTCGAGCCGATGGCAGCGGCCTCATTGCGAACGGGGACGAGGACCGAAATAAAAGGGACGGCGCACGCGGCGGGTGAGGACGCAGCGTCTTTGAACTCGCATACGGGCAGATCGACGGCATTCATACGCTCACGCAATCTTTCGCTGCTGGGTCGGCAATGCTGTGTCACCCAGGATGGCCCGCACCTGCTCCTGTGCTTGCAGCAGCGCTAGGAATGCCGAGCAATCGTCCAACGATCCCAAACGGCAGACCGACCGCATAAAACCCCGTGCCAATCAACAGGCGAAGATCGAGCCACGGCGAGATATTGCGTATATAAAAGAGGTCATAATTCAATTTGCGCCGCACGCTGTCGAGATCCGTGTCGGCGGGCTGCTGGACCTGAGCGAGGCCTGTGACGCCTGGCCGCACGCTCAGACGTTGGCGATAGGCGGGCAACTCACGCTCGAGTTCTGGCACGAACTCCGGACGTTCGGGGCGCGGACCGATCAGGCTCATTTCGCCGCGCAAAACATTGAGAAGCTGTGGCAGTTCGTCCAGATGCGTGGTGCGCAGAAACCAACCGAGCATCGTCACGCGCGGGTCTCCTGGCACCGACCAGCGCGGCCCGGTGAGCGATTCACAATTATCGACCATCGTGCGGATCTTGTAGATCGTGAACAGTCGGCCGTTCTGCCCCACGCGCTTTTGGGTGTAAAACGCTGGGCCGCGCGAGGATAAACGCACAAGCAGAGCCGCCACCGCAATCAGTGGCAACGCGAGAATGGCCAATAAAGAGGCGGTAAAGAGGTCCAAGGTCGCTTTGACGGGTAGGTACCACGAATGTCGCGGCCGAACTTTAGCCTGATAGGTCACTGCTCGCCTTCGGCGCGGACGCGATTGTTTGACTGTTGGAGATAATGGGATCGACTCCGCCGATACGGGGAGTGAATTGATCTGAATCGTCAACGGATTGCCTCCATGCGTGAGACCGGGCGAAGTGGATTTCGGCGTTCCGTCACCGAATTCCCCGTTCGATCGAGCGCGGCTCAGCTCGTGCTGTCAGAAAAGAGTGCTCGCTCCAGGGCGGGCAAAAGATAGGGCATGAACTGTTCACATGGATCGGGTTGGGTCTTGTCATCCGGCCCGTCGAGTTCGCGCAAGACATAAAGCTTGTGCAACACCGGCGAGCGGACATACTCTTGGCGCGGATCGTCCGCGGCGTGCCAACCGCTGCCATTGTTCCAGGCCCAATAAATCCGCGTGCGGACCTCTTCCGAGGCGCGTGTGCGCAGGGCGGTAGTCTCCCAGAATTCGGACGCAGCCGCCTTGCTCTTGTGAGACGGTTCCACTGAGTAGCCGCTGGCCGCGTAACAGACGTCAGGGCTGTGAATCGATACCGGGCCCGGCCTGCCGCAAATCAAATACACAACAACGGTCTTTTTTGTCCGCACATTGACATAGCGCCGTTGAAGACAGCCGGAGACGCCGTTGCCGGCTTCCGATAGCTTGATCGGCATCGTTTCGCCTTCCCATTCGGCGCGGTTCTGGAAGAGCGGCCCGAGTTGCATCGGCAGCCGCTCCAAACGCTCCGCGGCTGCCTGCGGCGCCACGGCCGGTTGAAAGCGCTCGGTCCAGAAGCCATGGACCACGCCCGCGGCGATCAGAGAAACGGAGCCGATGGCCACCGCAATTATGCGAAGCATGAGAGAGACTCCGAGGAGGAGGAATGTTTCTTGTTTCAGTGAGCGCTTCGAAGAGCCGAGCAGCGTTTGTTTTCAAGAGCCGGGAGCGTAAGCGACCGGAGAGCATTACACGTGCTCAGACTTTCTCCGGTCGCTGACGCTCCCCGCTCTTGAATAAATTTCTGCGTTATACACCCACCGGAACCGCGTTCATCCCACTCGAGGTATAGACCTCGTCCGGGTCCGCGGCGTTGACGACGGCCCCGAGGAAATGGATGCCGACGCTATTGAGCTTCTGATTCGCCGCGTAAACGCGTGGCATTTGGCTCACTTTCCGCAAGACCGACAAGATCACGCCATCGACCCGTTGGCCAATCAGCAACGAATCGTTGGCCGACAAGATCGGATGGGAATCAATAATCACGAAATCATATTCCTGGCGAAGTTTCTCGAAGACTCCTTCGAGCCCTTCGCGGGCCAGCGCTTGCAACACGACCCGATCCCATTGCCCGGCCGGCATGACGGCCAGGCCTTCTAAGCTCGTCTCTTGAATGGCGTCGGCGATTTCGACCTCGGCCAGGAGAACTTCGCTGAAGCCGGGTTGCATGGGTAGCTCGAACAACTGGTGAACCGCGGGAGCGCGCAAATCGCCATCGATGAGCAAAGTACGCCGTCCTGCCCGGGCCAAACTCGTGGCCAGGTGGCTGGCCAGTGTCGTTTTGCCTTCGCCCGAGACTGCGCTCAGTCACCATGACAATTCGCGATTGCCCTTCTTCGGTATCCATCAGCAAAAGAGTTCGCAGCGAGTCGATCGATTCCAGCGCGGGATGCCCTTCCATTTCCGGCTCACCTGCTGGGCTCATGAGATGGTGTTCGAGGTTAGGCAGGTTCGGCACCGCGCCGACGACGCGTATGCCCAGGCCGCGAGCGATCTCACCGGCGTTGTTGACGCGACGCAGACGATATTCCCGGGAAGCGACCCAGAAGCAAACGAGTGCCAGGACGCCGAGCGGCGCGACCGCCGCGCCGAGGATCTGCTTCTTGACGTCGCTCTTCTGCAAATCCCCCTTTTGATAGGGGAATACGCGCTCACCGCCGGCGTTGAGCGAGGCCTGCTGCCGTTGAATTCGGTCCCCGAGCTTGGCGACAAAGTCTTCCGTCAGCTTGATCTCTGCTTCCAAGCCTTCTCGATCGGCGTTGGCTTTGCGCATCTTTTCGAGCTTGCCGTTCAGCAGATTGGCATCCTCTTCGTTCTTGGCAACCTGCGCTTCGAGCGAAGCGATGAGTATTTAGCTGGCTCTTGCGCGCCGCTGTCATCGCCGCCGCCGAATTCGGATTGGTCGGCGTGTCGGCGCGGGCCTCGATTTCCGCTCGCACCTCCTGACGCCGGCGTTCGAGATCGCTACGGACATAGGCGAGCCGCTCAAGGGCCTGCAAATCGCTTGGCGAAGGCCGGCTGCCGATGTTACGAGCAGCTTCCTCCAGCGTTCGCACCCGTGCCTTGAGCCTTGCCACATCCGGATCTCGATTCTCCGCTTCCGTGAGCATTGTCGGCGTGGCCTTGCCGGATGGCTCCGTCACGAGCTTGGACTGGATGTCAAATGCTTCCAGGGCGGCCCGCGCCTTGATAGTCTCGATTTGTAGCTGAGAACGCTGCCGTTTGACGTCAAACAGTTCGTTCTGCAAAAATGCGAGCCGGTCGCGGCCGCCGTCGGCTTCGTCGTCTTTGAGCTGGGTTTCAAGCAACTTCTTCAGGCGGATGACGGCTCTTTTCTTGTCGTTCATGGTGTTCTGCCATTCGGACAGAATCTTTTTAACCTTTTCCTTCTCTTCGTAGATGTTCTTTTCCATGAACGTGTTGATGATCGCCTGTAGCGTCGTGACCGTCGCCTCGGGGTCATAGCCCGTCAGTGTCGCGATGATGAATTCGCTCTGGTCGCTGGTTTCGACCTTGAACTCATTCGTCATGATGTCCGAGACAGGATTGCTATAAACCGAATCGAGGTCCAGCTTGCGGACCTCATCGCGTTTCAGGGCGTCGGTGATGACGGACTGGCTGCGCAACTGCGACGCATACGATTTCAGCATCGTCGTAAAATTGGACTGACTGCCGCGATCGTCGCCAAACACATTGCTCGGATCCTGGGCGAGGACACGGACCATCGCGACCGCGGTCGGCCGTGGGGCCAGCAGATACCAAGCGCCTGCCGCGGCGCCGACCGCGAGCGGAATTCCGAGGACGACGGCCAGCATCCAGCGGCGACTGAGCGACCGCAACAATCCCCCGAAGTCGGGGCCGGCCGTCAGTGCGGGCGGCGGCGCGGCACGCTCGTTCATTAAGCCATTCGGCGCCGCGTCGATGCGGCCCGCAATCGGGCGCGGGGCCGAGCGCGGCCGGATCGGTGTATTCGGATCGGGGTAGCCAGATTCATTCGGTATCATGGTTGGACCTCCCTGTCCTCGATCGTTGAATCTTAGAAGCGTTTATTTATTAGCGTCCTCACTTGGCATCGCTAAGACCTGCTGTTTGGTGCGGGACCGGCGTTTCGAGCGGCTTTTTCGCCGGTCGAGCGGCCGAGCGGACGACCGCACGCGGCGAGCGCGGCGTCGGGGCGCGTTCGCGCCAGCTGGCCGGGGAATGCGTCGGCCAACCTGAATCTCGCCACCAGGGATCGGCACGAAGATCGCCGAGAGAAGCTGCAGTTCGCCGGCGAGCAACGCCAACGCCAAAAGCATCATCATCCAGCCGGCGGCATCGTGGAAGAAAGCGTGCGCCCATTCGCTCGACGTCGCCTCGAAAAGAATCCCTGTCACGAGAATGCGAATGACGTTGCAGAATAGCGCGATCGGAATGGAACTCATGAGGACGATGAGCTTATCAAGCCACGGCCGTTGAATCACCATGACGACTGCAGTAGACAAGGCGAAAAAGACCACCAACATCCGCAGCCCGCTGCAAGCTTCCACGATGCCCAGCGTATGATCGTTGACCAGGATTGTGTTACCCTCGGCGAGGGCGGGCAGACCGATAACCTGCATCAGGAATGTGCTGACGACAGTCGCCAATCGCTGTAATGGCCCGGCAAGCGCCGTGTCGACGCGATAAGGCAACGGCACCATGAAAGACAGGAAAAGCACCGATGGCCAGGCCCATTTCCAGGCGCCCGACCCGCCGATCAGCAGCACCAATCCTGCCACGCTAGGAACGATAGAGATCGGTTCGAGCCACACATAGTAGTAACACGATCCGAATAATCGCAGTGATATGCCCGCGGTTAGAAGGATTAGACCAAGGACGAAGTTCGGCTGTGAATTTTCGATCTGCAAGTCGCTCCCGTCGGAGCCAGAGCAAATAAGCGGCGAAACCAGGGACCAAATAGCCGTGGGAATACTGGGCGTTACGCTGCCAAACTTGCGAAAGCTCGACGAGCGTCGGCCAGTAGGACCAGACCAAGGCGACAAACGGCACGGTCACAACGGCCGCGAGGGTCGAAACGTTCGGACGAAAGGATCTCGTAGCGGGTGCGTTCATGGCATCCTTTCCATGAGGATCGACCGAGCTGGCGGTAACCGGCACCGAAGTCAAAATCTACGGATGGTCCGTCAGGAGCAAGGATGATACGTCTGGCTTGGAAGAAAGGTCAAGATTGATTGGAATTGAGTTTTGGCGCTATCGCTGTTTCCGAAACAGACTCGCGCGCCGCATGCCGCCGCACCGATATAACCGGCATCACTGCCTAATTCCGCGGTAACAAATCTTCGTCTTCTCGACGAGCACGGGAAACGCCATCTGACTTACGTGCCAGCGGATACGCTCTAGAAAGGCCGAGCCGGCGGCGATCATGCCACCGCCGAAAATTACCATATCGGGGTCGATCAAATGCATTAAATTAGTTGCGCCGCACGCCAGGTAAAACGCCGTTTGCTCGACAATTTGCTTCGCCAGGGCGTCGCCTGCATCTGCCGCGTCGAAGACGTCGCGGCTAGTAAGATCGGTTTTGTCTTTGAGAATCGAATTGGCCCCGATCTCGATAGCCTCTTCCGTACGACGAACGACGTTCGGGGCACTGGTATACGCTTCCAGGCAGCCGAGTCGGCCACAGCCACAGCGTCGAGCGTTGGTAATCTCGATCCGCATGTGCCCTACTTCGGCGCCATGGCTATGTTCACCCTGAAGGACGATCGCGCGATCGCCGTCGCGGGTGACGACGCCGCCGCCGATGCCGGTGCCGAGCGTGAATAGAACGAGGCAATTAGCTGATCGGCCCGCTCCGGCCCAAAACTCGCCGACGGCCGCCGCGTTGGCGTCGTTCTCGAAAGCGGTCGGCACGCCGAAAGTCTTTTGAATGTAAGACTTGACCGGCACATTCTTCCAGGGCTTGAGATTTGGCGGCTCCAGGATCATGCCGGCCTTGAGGTCCATCGTCCCCGGCGTCGCCACGCCGATGGCCGAGATCTGCTTCATCGACAGATGGGCGGCGGCGGCGGCCGCTCGAATGCTCTCACACATGCGCTCGAGACCAAAATCCTGCCCCCGGTGCGCCTCCGTTGGCAAGCTTACCCCGCTTAGCGCGCGGCCAGCGCCATCGACGACGCCGGCCTTCATCGTCGTGCCGCCAACATCGAGACCGACGAAATAGTGGTTGTTCGACATGCGATGTCCAGCTTGCGCTTGATCCCAAATTACCTACGGCTAAACATTCGCGACTTATTTCTTCAATTTGACGAACGTCTCATACGCTTCCGCAACCTTACCGTCCTTGACTTTGCCGTCATGCAACAAGATGCCATAGCGCAATTTGAGATGCTCGCCCTTCGCCAATTTGACGAGATCCTTGTTGCCCGCCATGTCTGGGAACCCAGACTTAGCTCTGCCAAAAGGATTCGCCGCCATCAGGCCGTAGCCACGGGCGTGCCAGCAGCTTGGAAACGGATTACTCGGATCCGCGAAGATCGCTATGCCCGCTTCCTTGCCCTCGACCGGTCCTGAATAATCGCACCACGCCGATTTAAGGCCCCAACACCCCGCCTTGGCGATGTTATTCGCTTTCCCCTCGCCCGTTTTTCCGTCCGCGTTGGTGAGGGTCCCCTTACCCTTCTCGGTGGTGACGCTATCGCGGACGCGGACGCCGAGGGCGCCTTCTTTCGTGTCGGCGAAAGTGATGGGAGCAACGCTGGCGTCGAGGTCGATGTTGAGGACGAGCAACTGCGTCGGGCCAAGGTCGTATAGATGAATCGTTCGCGTTTCATCCATGATATTGACGTCGCTAGACGTGCGCCATTCGTTCCGTGTCTCCAAGAAGGCGTGATTTTTGTCAACGGTCGGCGTACCGAGTTTCGTGCAAACGATTGTGCCATGGCCTTTCCCCTCGGCCCAAAAATCGACACCCTCAATGCCCTTTACTTTCTCTTTTAGATCGAACCCTTCCGGCACCACATCGCCGTAACAAAACCACGCCGATTTCTGATGCACATGGTCCGTCTGCTCGCCCGGAACGCCTTTTTCCATCGGCCAGCCGCGCGTCACAGCCAGGCCGGTAGGCGAATTGAGAGGCCAAAAGTAAGGCTTGGCAGCCGATTGCTTCACTACATATCGTGTGACAAGGCGCGGCCCGATTTTGAAATCGACGAAACCGTCGCCGCGTTCGATGGTGAGAGGCCCTTTGGTCTCGTCGGCCGCCTTGGCATCGCGAACGTAAGATGGCAGTACAACAACGACGAGTCCCAGCGCGCACAGACACAATCTTCGGATCATCCTGGCGATCATTGGTTGCTTCCCTTGAATGAGAGAAAGTCGAGAGAATGCAGGGTGCGGTTGATTTACGATTCCCGACGACATCCGCAAGGGACGCCTTCTATATAGCCCCCGGCTTGCCGGGGGTGCCCCTCCCGAATCATCACTCTTTTTGACCCCCCAGTTATGGAACGGTCTCCAGACCGTTCCATTTGAGTGCCGTCGCACATCGCTCGGCTGCCGGCTCGCGGCTAAACATTTTTTGAGAACACATCCCTTCAGAGAGCCGGCTTGACGCTTTCCCGTTCGCGTGGGTATTATCGCCCCGTCCTGACCGCGAAGCCTGCGTGACGGATCGTAAGTCAAGCCGAGCGCTACTTTCTAGAGAGGCCGAAGCCCAAATAGGCCATGCTGATACGACGAAGTAGCCACTCCGTGATTGTGTATGCTCCAGCCAAGGTGAACTTGTTTCTGGAGGTCCACCGTCGCCGGCTGGACGGGTATCACGAGCTGTCGAGCCTGATGATGGCCGTCAGCCTCTATGATACTTTAGAGATCCGCGAAGAGGCCGGCGACGAAGTTCGACTCGACTGTGATCAGCCGGAGCTGTCGACTGGGCCGGACAATCTGATCCGGCGCGCGGCCGACCTGCTGAAGAAACGCCGCGGTTACGCGGGCGGATGTCGCCTTCGCCTTTGGAAACGAATCCCGATGGCCGCCGGGCTGGCGGGTGGCTCGAGCGACGCGGCGGCAACGTTGGCCGGCCTGAATCTGCTCTGGCGCCTGGGCCTTAACAAGGCGGAACTGGTCGCCTTGGGATCTGAGATAGGAAGTGATGTCGCCTTTTTCTTTTCTACCCCAGCGGCCTGGTGTACCGGGCGCGGCGAACGGGTGGAACCGTTGTCTCAGGGCCGGCCCCTCGACTTGGTGCTGGCCCAACCGAGCGAAGGATTGTCTACAGCGCGTGTCTTCCATGCCTTGCAACTGCCGGAACAGCCGGAAGGCGGCCAGGATGTGCGCGAGGCATTCCGCAAGGGAGATCTTGAATCTCTCGGAAAAAGACTTCATAACCGGCTACAGCCTACGGCGGAACTTCTATGTCCTGCCGTGGCCGAGCTCAGCCGCGAGCTGGCCTCTTTTGGGCCAGCCGGCGTGCTGATGAGCGGTAGCGGTTCGACGGCCTTTGCCTTGTGCCGCGACGCGGCGGAGGCGGGGCGATTGGCTCGGGCTCTACGTTCCGGAATGGATTACGGAACAAGTCCGCGCGTCTGGATCGTGCGGAGTTGCGTTTGAGTGCCACAGACAAAAAGGAGAACGAACTGTGGTGATCACCGAAGTTCGCATCAAGCTCATGGAAGACGGCAACGAGAACGAACGCCTGCAGGCCTTCTGCTCGGTGACGTTTGACGACGCCTATGTCGTCCGTGATCTCAAAATCATCGAGGGGACGAAAGGCTCGTTCGTGGCCATGCCCAGCCGCAAACTGACTGACCGCTGCGGCGGCTGCGGCTGCAAGAATCATTTACGAGCACGTTTCTGCAACCAGTGCGGCTACAAGCTCGACGAAGACCGAGCCACCCGCGACGCCGACGGCCGCGTCAAGCTCCACGCCGACATCGCTCATCCGATCAACTCGGCTTGCCGCGAGGTTATCCAAACCGCCGTTCTCAAGGCGTTCAACGTCGAAAAAGAACGCTCGAAACAACCAGGCTATGTCTGCACCTACGACGACTTCGACAGCGACTACGACACCGTAGCGAGCTACACGCAGGTCGTCAGCGAAATGGCCGGACAACAGCGCGGCTATCGCACCCACGCCGGTCACACACCCGCCCCGCGCGGCAATCACTCGGTGCGCGAGACCGTGACGCAAGGCGCCGCCCGGGACGACAAGCGCAAGGACGAGTTTGGGTCGGGGATTATCTGATAGCGTATTTTTGTTTAGCCGCGAGCCGGTAGGCGAGCGCTGTGCGATAGCGCTATCAAACAGCGCTCGCCTACCGGCTCGCGGTTAAACCTTCTAAACATCTTGATACAGCGCCTCGATCTCGCGTCCATAGCGCTCGAGAATCACCCCGCGCCGCAATTTCAGGCTCACCGTCATCTCCGCCGCATCAATGCGAAACGGCTGCGCGAGCAGTATGAACCGTTTCACTCGCTCCGTCTTTGATACGCAGGCCAGTCGCTCTTCGAGCGCCTCTCGAACAAAGCGTGAACGGCCGCATTCCTCGTCCGCGCGTCGTCGTCCGCGGGCAAATCGATTCCTATTTCGTGGAGACTCTCCGCGACCTTGGTCCAGTTCGGCACAATGAGCGCCGTCAGGTAATTTTTGCCCTCGCCGCAGACGACCACTTGCTCGAATAGGGGATCACCGAGCAGGATGTTTTCGATCTGGCTTGGGGCAATCTTCTTGCCGTTCGACAGCACGAGCAAATCTTTCTTCCGACCCGTAATCGACAGAAACCCATCGGCATCGAGCGAACCGAGATCGCCGGTGTGGAGCCAACCATCACGGATCGCCTCGGCCGTGCCCGTCGGATTCTTCCAGTAGCCTTTCATCACCAGCGGCCCGCGCGTCAGTATTTCGCCGTCGTCGGCAATGCGCACTTCGACGCCCGGCAGCGGTTGGCCCACGGTCTCGATCTTGAGGGCTGCCTTCGTATTCGTCGAAATAATCGGCGAACTCTCGGTCAGGCCGTAGCCCTGGAGCAGCATCAGGCCGGCGGCGTGATAAGCGCGGCCGACCTCGGGCGGCAACGGCGCGCCGCCGGACGAGAGCGTATCGATTCTCGGGCCGAACACCCGGCGTAAGCCGCGCGACGTCTCCTTCGAATCGGGCGAGGCGACAGCAGCTAGGACTTTTTCATAGAGACGTGGCACCGACGTGATATGTGTTGGATGGACATCCTCCAAATTAGCAACGACCGTCTCTGGACACTCGGCGAGGCTGACGCATACCCCCGCCGCGATCCGAGCGTAGTGATCGACGGTTCGCGCAAAGATGTGCGAGTAAGGCAACCAATTGAGGACGACGCTATCGGGCGGCTGCGGCGAGACCTCCAAGCTGGCGAGACTATTGCTCAGCAGATTGCCATGAGTCAGCATCACGCCTTTGGGATTGCCGGTGGTACCCGACGTGTACATGATCGTCGCCAGATCGGCCTCTTGCAATTCGCGCTCGCGCCGGGCCAGTTCGGCGCTTTTTTCCGAAGTATTTCGCCGCCCCGCTTGAAGGAACGCTGACCAGAGGATGACATCACCTCGGGCATCTTTGGCGTCGAAACAAACAATTCCGGCAATATCTTGGATCCTATCACGGATCTGTAATATCTTTTCGAGTTGGCGGCCACCCGCTACGAAGACCCAGCGCGCTTCCGCATGTTCGATCTGAAACTGAACCTGTTCCGCGGTCAGCGGCGCGTGCGGCGGGACGATCACGGCGCCGACCATGAGCGTCGCCAAGTCGGCCATCAACCATTCAACGCGATTTTCAGAAAGTAGGCAGACGCGATCGCCGACCTCTATACCGGCGCGCACAAGCGACGTCGCCGCGGCCTGGACCGCCGTATAATATTCGGTCCAGGTAATATCGCGGTAAATCCCGTACTCTTTATGGCGTAAGGCAGTGCGCGGCCCGAGTCGCTCCGACTGGAGGCGATACATTCCGACGAGATTGCGATAGATCATCCTTATACCGTTTCCGGGCCCGCTGCCACGATGTCGCCTCTGTCACTGCATTTACCATCCTAGCGGCCGCTTCAAGCTCGGTGTAGCGCGAATGCTCTTCCGGCGTGGGGGTTCGGATCGATATGCTTGAGTTATGGCCGCGAAAATAGAGCACGCAGCAGCAGAGAGGCGCAGTAGTGCAAGACCGTCTTCCCGATCCTGGGCCGGGTGTCTCTGCATCCGGATTGCTTGGTTATCTCAATTTCTCCGACGGTCGCTCCGACGCGCGCTGGCAGAAGCAATTCAACGATGCCTATGCAGCGTTCGCCGCTCAGGGTGTTGCGCGGCCTTGGGAAGCACTCCTTCAATGGCTGCAGGCGAGTCTGCCCCGATTACGCGAAAGTGGTGGGGCGGCATTCAGTGACATCCGACAGGCAGCGACCGTTCTCGACCGAGTAACGGAATTTCTTCCGGTTTATCGCGCCTATCATGCCGACCTACTCGGGCATCAGGAGGAACGCGACCTGTTCGCGCCCTTCTTCCTGGTCCGTGTCTTTGAGGCAGTCCTTATTCAAGGCGTCGCCGACGATGATGACAGCTGGCGTGACAGCGTTCTGACCCGACTCAACGACTTCGTCGGCCATCGGCCGGTGGCTCTTTTTGAAAGCAGACCCCAGGGTGAGCCGTATCCCCACGAAAAGCATCGGCCGGTGCCCCTTCTCTTGAAGGGGGCCGGCATTGGGTACGGCCGATATTCCAGGTTGATCACCCTCGCGCTGGAAATCCTGGGACAATCCGACCCGGAAGTTCGCGCCGACGCCGGGCTCGACCTCGCCCTGCTGGACGAACTCGCTGTCGATATGCGCGCGTATGACCAGGTTCATCCGGTCAATCGTCGGCCTAACTACGTATTTGGCGAATGGGATCCGTCTCACCTCGACAACCAAGGCCGATTTCGTCGCTATGTTGTGCGACAGATCACGCTCGAACGCGCTCCTCGATCGCATCGAGCGAAATACAACTTTGGACAAGGATGAACTCTATAACGAGGCAGCGACGGTCCTGGCGGGGACGATCCTCATGGCCGTGGGCGTGAGCGGGCCGTCGCCTACGGCATACGATTCGACGGTGACACTTGCCACGCTCATGCCCCGCATCGCGCGCTATCGAGATCGTTTTTATGATAAATTGTTGAGCCACAAGCAGGGGCCACACGCCACACGGCTGTTCGAGGAGAAGAAGAACACGCGCCAACCGTTCGGCGGCGCCCGCCAGCACCTCAACGCTTATCTCGCGCACCACAGGGCGACGCAGCTCCAATATCGCTGTTTATCGCTGCTGTTCGCGGAGATAGGCTATCCGGAAACGAGCCGCGAAGAATCGCGGCGCATCCCCGCTGTCTCGACCCGGCTTCTGAGTGAGGTTGCAAGCCGCGTGAGCACCGGCCTGGTGATGGTGGAACACGCTAGTACCGAGGCCGCGAGCCGGTTGTTGCCGGAAATCGCCGACCTGCTGAAACGAGAAGTCGAGTGCGGCGCTTTCGCCGATCCCTGGAATATCCTGGGATTTCAGGGATTGTTCCCGTTGTCCGCTGCGCCGAAGACAGCGTTCGTGATCCACGTCTCGACGAGTTGGCCCACCTCGTCGAGCAATCGTTCAACCTGGCTCTTCACCTCATCAGCGAGGCGGCGGCTTCCGGCGATGAGTCGCTGATACGCGATGTCATTGGCCAGATGGAGCACCTGGCGACCTGGTGGGATCGCTATGCCACCGCGGATGTGAGCGAGGTTCGCCGCGTCAGTGGGGCCGAGTCGGTTGCGGCCGGCACGGCTGTCGGCAATGCCCTCACCAGTTGGCACGCGCGCGGCGAGGCCCCCGCGGACCTCGCGTTTTGGCGCCGGCATCTCGATGAACTGACCACGCCGAAAGCCTACGCTCTCGTTGTCGACACACTCTTGCGCAAGCGTGATTATCGGGCGTCGATGGCTCTGCTCACGAGCTGGTTAGGCCGCGCCGACGACGTGCCACTCGAAGACGCCGTCGGCTTGGGCTCCGGGGCGCCGCGCTTGCCGCACCGCGAAGGGGCCTATTCCTTTCACACGCTTTCCTTGAGATGGATCCTCGCGCTGACAGCGGATGGTGTGGATTCAAAGGCAGCCGACGCCGAACGAGAGGCCGGGGCACGCCAGCGCCGGGAGCTTTTGATCAAGTTTTTCGATCACCTGGAAGCCAATGCCGAGGAGTATTGGCAAGTGCCGGCGCTGACTTCCGCAAGTGACGATGAAGAAATCGACGAGGATGACGACGAGAAAGAGGACATTTACGAGGCCGCTTACGAAAAATTCACCTACCGCGACAGCGCCGACGACGGCGAAGAGGGGGCAGTCAGCGACGGCGGGTCGACCGAGGCCTTCGACCTCGAGCATGAGGGCGACCGCCTGGAGAAGCGGTTGCGCTTTCTCTCGACGCTCGCGCACCTGTGGAAAATCGCCGGGCGCTACCTAATCTCGGAAGACCGCAATCTCGTGCCGGAAAATTGGCTGCGAAACGCGCGCGCAATCAACAGCGCTTGATGCAGCTTCTCGACACCATCTTCGTTCGGGAGCTGCCGGAGCCGACGGGTGGTTACGATTCGCTCGTCGAATACGATCGCCGCCGCGTCGTGAAGGATCAGCTTCTCTACGCGGCGATCGGAACCTGCCTCGACACGGCCCTAGCCGTCAACGCGCTCGACGATGAAGACAATGAAACCGGCACGCCGTCCGTGCGGCCCTGGAATAGCTATGCCGTCAAATTGGAGCGGGCGCTCTTTCGCGGCGCCACCGATGAAGTGAAGAGCCTGTTGCCAAAGTTCTTTGCCACGTTTCAGTCCGAGCCGTTGTTGATGACGCCATTCAATGAAGGCGGCAAACCGCGCGACGTCCTGCGCGTTCGCCTCGCTCAATCCGTTCTTCGTGAACTGCTCGCCAATTTGCCGCGGGCGGGCATCCTGCGCGAATCGTTCGAGGTATTGCGTTCCGCCCGGGCGATGGAACAGTCGCGTCCGACACGTGGCAAGGGCGTCACCGAATTCAATCATTTCTTTCAAACGGCGTACCAAGAGGTCGCTGAGAGCCTGGTTCTCGCTTCTTCCACCTGGCCCGAGGAACATGCCACCGAGCCCTCGCTTGTTGTCATCCTCGAAAAGGTGACCGCGCCCTTCTTGAGTCTGTGGATCGAGCATAGCCGAACCTTGCAGCTATCGAACCTCGAAGCCATCACGAGCGATTCCGATTGGAGCCAGCTACAAGCGTTTGTCCGCCGCTACGGGCGTGATTTGTTCCATGCCCGTTTCATGACGTTGGCGAATCTGCGCGGAGTGCTGCATCGCGGCGCCAGGAATTACCTGGAATACTTGCAGGATAATCAAGATCCTCTACATCCGATTCGTCTGCTTTCGGAGTTGGGCAAGGCTATTTCGCTCGATGATGCGGTGAAGCACCTGGAAATTGTGTTGCACGCGATTATAGAGAATTACGAAGAGTTCAAGGACTACAACACCACGACGACGCAATCGGATTACGGCGAAAACCTACATGTGTTGCTCGATTTTCTCCGCATCAAAGTTGCCTACGAGCGCCATGCGTGGCAATTCAGACCCCTGATTTTGGCTCATGAGGTGTTGGCGCGGTGTGGTCGTGCCGAAGCCGCTGCCCTCTGGGAAAAGTCCTTCGCGCAATTGACCGCGAGTCTTTCGCGGCAACACCTCGACAGTCTCGCGAACCTCGAATCAATACACGGCGTCAAGCTTAGCACAATTGCGGACCGCCTCAACGAACGATTCTTGAAGCCGTTGGCGCTTGACCGTCTTTGCGCTCTTATTGAGCCGAGCGTTCGTCAGGCGTCCGAAGGCGAAGCGAGTGAGGCCGTCGCGCACCTCAAAAAAGAGTTGGAGGTTTACAGTGCCGCGCCGACAGGCGTCGGTCTCGACGTTCCAGCATGGTTGCGTCGACTCGAAGCCGAGCTTCATCGCGTCAAAGCGATGCAAACCAATCTTGGTGTTCTCGCTGAGGGTTTCTTTCGCGTCCCCCGCCGACCGCTGGATTTTGAAGATGTTATGCGTCAGCTTCGGGAAAAGGATTTTCCCGCGCTACCCGGCTAAGACGCGGCTGACTCGCTACCGCTCTTTTCTCTCGCAAATCTGATCTTGCCTCATATGCCATGCGAGGTTATAGCCTCGTCGCTCCCGATCCCTGAATTGCGCGTAGTCGGCTGCGAAGTCTTGTGCCTGGATCGGTAGGGGATATTCTGCTGGATCGTTCTAGCGCGACGGAGCGCGGGAAAGCGAGGACGCGGTGGACCAGCTCGTGAAACGCTCCCGAATTTGGAATCACGGGTCCTGGGCCAAACTGGCACTACCGGCAGTTGCCGCGTGCCTGAGTTTGACAGGCTGCTCCGGCTTTTTCGATGACGTCACCAGTCATGAATTCAAACTGAACCAATGGTTCACTAAATCCGATCCATACGCCGTGTTGCGCGATAGTAACGACGGCGACCACCGGGCCAAGGCCTACCGCCAGCTGTCAGAGCCATTTGCTCACGGTGGGACCGAGCAGGATCAGACCTTTGTCGTAGACCTTCTTACAAAGGGGGCGACGGAGGAGTCGTATGCCGTATGCCGCTTGGCCGCAATTCAGACTTTGTCCACCTTCAAAGACCCGCGCACTGCGCTTGCTTTGAAGGACGCGTATTATAAAGCGAGCAAATTCGGCCCCGAAAAAGCGACGCCGATTCGCTGTGCAGCACTCACCGGCCTGGGCGACATCGGCAGCCCCGAAGGCGTCGACCTGCTTGTGAAGGTGTTGCGCGAGCCTCCAGTCGAAGGCCCCGACGCGGATCGCCGACAGAAGATGGACGAGCGCCACACCGCCGCGCAGGGCGCTTGGAAAGTTCAAACAGTATCAAGCAACCGAAGCCTTGCTGTCGGTGTTGAAGACCGACCAGGACATCGCATTACGATCAAGGGCTCACGAGTCGCTCGAGTTGGCGACTGGCCAGCATATTCCACCAGACGCCAAGGCCTGGGATGAATATCTCCATCAAGGCGGAAGTCAGCCGCCCACAATGGGCGAATCCAGAGGGCCCGCCCTCGTGAACGATGGCGACGGTAAGAAGGCTACCGGCGTCGTTCCTGCTGGGTACAAATAACGGTTGATTCTCTTGTCCTGGCAAGTCACTCTTGGGTACCATCGTGACAGCGAATCACGGTAGCACCCTGGAGAGACGATGCCGGCACGACTCAGTATCCTGGCCGGACCTGCCTGGTCCGGCAAGACCGCATTTCTGGCAGAGCAATTTCTCAGCAACTCTGAGGCACGCCCAGAATCAGCCCTATGGCTGGCACCCACGCCGCGCAAGCAGCCGACGCCGCCGCGCAGCTTGGCACTGCGAACCGGTAAAGACTATGGATCATTTGTCACCACTTTTGATGCTTTCCAATTTGAACTCATAAGTCGCAACGCACCAACAACTCCAATTCTCTCTCCCGCTCAACAACGCCTGGTCGTTGCCGAGGTGATCGATCAGCTCGATCGGCTAGGCAATCTTGGCTCGTTTTCGTCCCTGGCCGACTCCAGAGGATTTAGCGAAGGCTTGCTCAATTTGCTTTTTGAAATACAGGGCCAGGACCTCGACTTGGAATCGATCCACGTTACGAGAAAAAGCGATCGGAACAGCGCGAAAATCCACGATTGTCTTCAACTCGTTAGGGAGTATCAACACGCGCTTCGCAGGAACGGTCTTCACGACTACGCCAGACGTTCGCGTCTCAGTTGTTCGCTGCTGAAGAATGGATCATGGCAACCGTTTGCCTCGGTTCGAACAGTCATCATCGACGGCTTCGCCAGTTTCACGCGCTCGGAACTTGCACTGCTGGGAGAATTGCGCGAACACGTTGGCCATATTTTGCTATCGCTGCCATTCGAGCGCGAGTCGCCACGATTGGAATTGTTTGCGTCCGCGCGCGCCACATGCGAATCTCTGCATGTCTTTGAACCGCAAATAGTGGACTTTGCCAACAGTACCTCAAACTCATTAAAAAGCTCGCTTGCCCATCTCGAGCGTCAGTTGTTTGGCCCGATGCGGCAAGTCGTCGTCTCCGCGAATACCGATGGCCTCCTCGTGA
The DNA here is from genome assembly GCA_963790585.1 of uncultured Planctomycetaceae bacterium. Lineage (GTDB taxonomy): Bacteria > Planctomycetota > Planctomycetia > Gemmatales > Gemmataceae > CAWBOY01. The sequence goes on along the minus strand of CAWBOY010000006.1, from coordinate 89,417 downwards.
TTGAGGCGCCTGGAATCCTGGGTGAAGCACGCCTTGTCGCGCGAGATAAAAACGCTCCTCCTAAACGGCACCCGCCCTTCCTCCATTGTCGTCGCACTGCGCGACCTGGAGTCCTATGCCAGCCTGTTGCAGGAGGTATGCACGGAATATGGTATTCTGATCGAGATGGAAGGCACCGAACCGTTGACGCGCAATCCGGCAATTGCTCTGGTATTGAAGGCACTGCGCCTGCCGGAGGACGACTGGCCATTTGCCGGCGTCACGGCTCTGTTGCGTAACAATTACTTTGCTCCGAGCTGGGAGGAATGCGCCGGCCATCCGGAGATCGCGCAGAATGCCGAGATATTGCTGCGCATGTTGGGCGAATCTGGTGGGCGCGATGCCTACCTAGCGTCCGTCGCGCGCTGGGCTGAGATGCAACAGCCCGGCTTGGAGGATGAAGAAGCCGAAGCGCGGAAGCGCGAGAAAACACACAAACTCGCGGCCAAATGCCACTTGTTTCTCAAGCGGTTCTTCGCGTCATGGGACGCAGCACCGGAACTTGCGCCCCTGGAGGAACATGCGCGTTGGCTCAGTCACTGGATCGCGGATCTGGGTATTTCCGCCGTGGCCACGAGCCAAGAGCACGATCAACAAGCCTTCGAGCGCTTTTGGCAGGAAGTCGACTCCTGGATCGCCCGCGTCCAAGTCGGCGGTCGCCCGACTATCGACCGCAAGACGTTCTATCGGCGCCTCGCTGCCTTGGTCGCCGACATCGGTTTGCCGCGAACGCCGTGCTCTCCCAATGCCATTCGCGTTCTATCGGCGGAATCTGCACGACATCTGGAAGCAGAACATCTTTTCGTGATGGGTCTCGGCGAACGGAGTTTCCCCGTACTCAGCCCGGCGCCTGGGCTGATTGATGACGAAGATCGGCAAGCATTTCAGGCCGTCGGGATCCACCTTCCGATTGCTCCCGATTTGTTGCCCCAAGAAATGCAGCTGTTTTATCAGCTTATAACAAGAGCCCGCCGCCAGCTCATCTTGAGTTACCCTGCCGTCGAAGAGCGCGGCCAGGAGTTGTTGCCTAGCTCGTTTCTGCTCGCTGTCCTCGACTGTTTTGAGCCAAATAAAATCCAGAGAATCGCTCGCAAAATGTTGTTGGAAGGCTGCGATACGGATTCTCCGTTGTCCCCCGCGGAATATCGCATACGCGTCGCCGTCTGCCAAAAAGCAGGGCTAAACCTGCCATACACATTGCCTCTAAATTTGGCAGGCAATCTCTGCGATGCAGCATCCCTTGTTAAAGCGCGGCTGCACGATCCTGACTACAATCCATTCAACGGCATGTTTCAAGACGAGCGCCTGATCGCGCAGGTCGGCCAGATCTTCAATTTCAACAAGATTCTCAGCCCAACAGCGCTCGAAGACTACGTTGCCTGTCCTTACAAGTTTTACCTGCGCCATCTGCTAAATCTGGAGGAGCACCGGCAGCCTAGTGAGGCAATCGAGGTGACAAGGCGTGGTCAGTCGTTTCATCGAGCCCTGTCACGCCTCCATAGGCATCTGAAGGAAGACGGCATCCATACTCCAGATGGAGACACATCGACTCGAGTCACGTTTGAGCTTGACCTGGCCATCGAGGAAGACCGCAACCGAGCGCCGAGCCCGGCTTCCAAAGTCCTATGGGGGATCGAGAAGGAGCGTCTGCACAAGCCGGCGGCCCTGTATGCGGATCATTGGAAGGCGTTCCTTACGAAATTTGGCAACCTGCGTCCGCGACCCCACGAGTTTGAGATCGACTTCGGCCTACCCACGGAAGACGGCTCGGAACCACATCCACCGCTCATTATTCGCTCGGCAGACATGGAAGTGAGAATCAGTGGCCGAATCGATCGAATCGATTTGGCGGAAATGGAGGATGGATCGCTGGGCTTTTGGATCATCGACTACAAAACAGGCCGCGGCGGGAATTATACGACTCCAGATTTGGCGTCGTTTCGTAAGCTCCAGCTTACACTTTACGCGCTGGCCGCGGAGAGGGTTTTGCTACAAGGTAAAAAGGCACGCCCTCTTGGAGTCGCCTATTGGCTCGTAACGGAAAAAGTGCGAAGATTGTGTTACCTCCCAGGAAACCAGGCCTGTGGTTAGAGGATGCAAAGCTCTGGATCAATCTTCGAGTGCAGTTGGAGGAATGGATCACGACACTGGTTCGGAATATACGCACGGGGGCCTTTCCGTTGGCGCCGCGGTCCGCGCTCTGTACGCAGACTTGTCCCTATGGCCAAATCTGCCGCATTACACAGGCTCGCGGGTTAAGGAAAACATGGTCGCTATCGTTGCCCAGTGGCGACGCGGCGGAGGAAGAGCAGGGAAGTGATGGATAGCAATGATCGGAGTCGCCTGACCGAGCAACAAAGACGCGCCGTCGAAACGCGTGGCGTCTCCGTCATTCTCACTTCAGGAGCAGGCTGTGGGAAAACGCATGTATTGACAGAGCGCGATTTATCACACCTGCGCGACGACCAGGCCCAGGTCAATGAAATCGTGGCCATAACGTTTACCGATCGAGCGGCGCGTGAAATGCGATCGCGCATTCGCCAGGCCGTGGTTGCCAACGTACGTTCCGCGAAATCGGATTCCCAAGTTGAATCCTGGACGAAGCACCTGCGAAATCTGGAGTCGGCTTCGATCAGTACCTTTCACTCCTTTTGTGGGTCACTCTTACGACAATACGCATTTGATGTCGGCCTTGATCCGCGTTTTGAAATTTTGGAGGAGGTACTCGCCGTCAACCTCAAAGGCGAGGCGCTCGACTCCGCCATGCAAAAGCTCCTCACCTCCGCACAGCCAACGGGGGAGGATCTGCGCCACCTCACGTTGCTCTACGGCTGGGGTCCGGTCGTGGCGACGATCCGAAGTCTCATGCTCGAGCGCGACGAATCGACTTGGTTGACCTGGCTCGGCCAATCAACGCCGACCATCGTCGCGAACCGTTGCAAACAGGCTCGCTCGAATATCCTTCCGTCGCAGATAAGGCACTTAATCGCCACCGAGCCGAGGATCGTTCGTTGCCTAAAGCTTCTGCGGCACAATTTTTCTCTTCCCAACAAAATGGTGGAGCGGGTGCGAACGATATTGGATGAGTTGCCCAACCTCCACCAGGCGGCAGACCTGCAGGCTGCAATTGGACGGATTGTGGAGGCCGCCCGCATTGTCGGCGTGGCCAAAAGCAAATGGCCCGATCAGGATTTGTATGAGCCGTTCAAGGACTGCGCTCGAAGGTTGCCGAGAAGCGTTGAGAGTCGCAAAGCTCGACCAATTCGAGGCACAGGGAGAGGCCGAGGATGAAGCCGTCGACGTCGGTAAGCAATTTATGCGCGTTGCCCTCGAAGTCGTGAGGGCATACGCCGAAAAGAAGCGCCAAAACAGTGTCGCGGATTTTCAAGACCTGTTATTGATGACCCGAGCCTTCCTGCGCGATTGACCCGAGGTCCGGACCCGCTTGCAGCAGCGCTACCGTTTTCTACTCGTCGATGAACTACAGGACACCGATCCTGTACAAATGGAGATCCTGGAGTCCCTGTGCGGTGGCGGTTTGTCGCAAGGAAAGCTATTCGCAGTCGGCGATCAAAACCAATCGATCTACCGCTTTCGCGGGGCAGACGTCCATCTGTTCCAGCAATTGCGCATCCGCATCGACATAGATGGGAGGCAGAATCTCACGCTCAATTTTCGCAGTCAGCCCGCCATCCTACATTTTACCAACGCACTGCTGAGAGAGTCGCTCCAGGACTACGAAGATCTGACAGCCCACTCGCTGCAAGAAAGTGCCGAACCATGCATCGAATTCCTATGGGCCCCGCGTGGCGAGCAAGAAAATGTGATGACGAGCCGCGAAATGGAGGCCGACTGGATTGCTCGTCGAATCGCGTCTTTGATTCAAGATGGTCAACTCCGAGTCCGAAATTCCGATTCAAAGGAAAGTCTGCTACGGCCGGCCCGCCTTGGAGATGTGGTGTTGTTATTTCGCGCCATGACCAATATACAAATTTACGAGTCCGCATTGCGACGTTATGGACTTGACTACTATCTCGTCGGCGGTAAGGCTTTTTTCGCCCAACAGGAAATCTACGACATTTTGAACCTTTTGCGCGCTCTCGAAAACCCTCAGGATTCGGTGAGCCTGGTGGGGTTATTGCGATCGCCGTTCTGTTGTTTGAGCGATGAGGCGTTGTTTGTGCTGGTGCGCCACAAGGCAGGGCTTTGGGCCGGACTGACCTCGGCAGACCGCGATGATCTGTTGCCTGAAAGTCAAAGCGAGCGAGTTAGTCGAGCGCGGTGCAATCTTTTACGCTGGCGTGCCCACAAGGATCGCCTGCCAATCTCTGGTCTCCTCAACATGGTGGTCGCCGAGAGCGGATTTGATGCGGCCTTACGCTTTGAGTTCCTCGGCGATCGCAAATTGGCGAATTTGTGGAAGCTGCTCGACTTGGCTCGCCGCTTCGATCGAACACGGCTTTTTGGCCTCGCCGAATTCATAGACCGCCTCGCCGACCTGGTCGAAAGTCAGGCCCGTGAGGATCAAGCCGCCACGATCCCGGAAAAGGCGGACGTCGTTCGTTTAATGACAATCCATCAGGCCAAGGGATTGGAATTTCCAATCGTTTTTGTACCAGACATGGCCGCGAAAGTTGGTTCGTCATCCCATCCGGTGGCCGTGTGGGACCGAGATCTGGGTTGCATCGCCTTTCCGCCGAAAGACGAGGAACCGCCGCCGTTTTCTGGTTTTGCCGGCCGCATCTGGACGGCCAAAGAAGCAATCGAAGACTGGAACGAGGAGTTGCGCACTCTTTATGTCGCTTGCACACGCGCCGAGGACATGCTCGTCTTTTCCGCATCTTTGAAGCAAGGCGAGCCGGCGGGCAATGCCTGGATGCAAACCCTCGCCGCCCGATTCGACCTAGCAAACGGCCAATGCCTCGTCCCGGGGCTGAATCCGAACCTAGCCATGACTAACCGTGTCTTCAACGAGGCGAACCCACCGCCGGCCGGAACTGCGGTTTCTCAGCTGTCGCAAACCCCGGGCCCGGCTATGCCGCATTTGCCGGAAGGATCCGACGCAAAGCTGCCTTGGGAGCCCTTGCAGCCGAATCGAGACACGCAAGCCGGTAGCCCTTGACGCTCACCAGGGCACCCACTATCCTTCGATGATGCTGAGGGCGCTTAGCTCAGCTGGCTAGAGCACCAGCTCGACACGCTGGGGGTCACAGGTTCGAATCCTGTAGCGCCCAAATCAAGAGACCCTCTGACACGAACTGTCAGGGGGTCTTTTCCGTTGACAGGGATTGAAGTTACGTCGAGAGGGTCTTGTTCTCCATGCTGACCGTCTTCCCGGCTCGTTGTGACCGTGAGAGTCTCCGATTGCCCTCTAAGGTCAGTAACTGGTGCAAGCAGCGGTGCAAGCGAACGCAGACAAGTCTCAATGGTTCCTTCCGTTCCCGTAGCCTCTAGCTCTGTCGCTTCCGGATGATCGATGCTCAATGCGAGCGTCGGCAAAGCATCGAGAGCGCCACGAATGTCGAGTAAGGCGGGATCGGTATAGACATTCATCGTCAGATCAATCTTGCTGTGACGCATCGCGGCTTGCGCTGTTCGCGGTGCAACACCGCCCCGGCTTAGCATCGAGCCGAACGTGTGACGCAAGCTATGAACGTCAATCATGCGTCCGCGATCATCACGCTTTGGGATGCCAGCTCGTTTCAGATCGCGGTTCAAGATCTTAGACAGCTTGTCCGGTACGTCGAAAAGCAAAGTAGAAGGGGGCAGACGGGCAGGGATGGGCGCCCGCTGATGCGATAGCTTCTCTTTGAAGTCGCTCAAGTTTGTCTTGAAGCCAGCTTGAAAGATCGGCGGCAAGATCAGTGCGGAGGGGAATATCGGTCCCTTCGCGGTTCTTCTCGTCCGCCGCATTGAGAGAGGCGAAAGGTACAGCCTCATCGAGATAGAGTTGTGCCACGGTTAAAGAGGAAAGCTCCCCTTTGCGCAGCCCTGTCAATAGTAGCGTCTTGTAAATGAGCGGCCCTTTCCCGTCCGAGGCAATTGAGCCGCTCTCGGACTTCAGGACGAACGTCAGCGCATGGCTCTCCTTTGCGTGGCCCCTTACGAACCGTCAAGGCTTCGAGTAATGGCCTGTCTCTAGCCACGGCAAGTAATCGCACTAACTCATCGTCGGTCATCGCCCGGCGTTGTCTTCGCTGATCGGCTTTCTCATTCGCCTTGGGTACAGCGTTGAACGGGTTTAAGACTAACCGGCTCGTCTCGACGCACCAGTTAGCGAACGCCAGGGCCGAACCGTGATAGCTGTTTCGGGTACGTGCCCCCATCCCGTTCCTTGTCTGCCCATTGAGCCAACGCTCAAGGCTCTCTCGATGAAGGTCGGCAAGAGTTGAGATCGAAAGCTCGTTGGCTAGGCGGCAAAGCTGTCTCTTGCGTTCGGAGCGGTGTTCCGGGCAAGTGCCCTTCGCTTCGAGGTAAGCAAGGTAGGCTTCAACGTGATCATCGAAGGGGGTGTTATGATGGGTTCCGATTGCAGCCTCGGCGGTAGTCATAATGCCAGATCGAACCAGTTCGGCGCGGCGCTCTAGGTCAGCTAGAACTTGCCTAGCGGCGGTCTCGTCTCGGCATCCGGTTGAAACGGTTCGGACGACGTTCCCTCCATCGCGGTACTTGGCCACGAAGAAGGGTGATTCATGAACAATACGTTCGCTCCCATCCGCGCCGATTGTCAACGGTTTCGTCTGAGTCTTGCCCTTTTGGTCCTTCCAACGAGCGAAACGCTCTCCCTTGCGAGTGATGATCTCCGCGTTCGGCGGCAAGGCTTTCGTGTATGATTTCTTGAAGACGCTCCCCACAAGTCACTTATCCTTTCGCTTGCTCGTCAGCTCTAGCCCCAGATACGCGGCCAGTTTGTCGGCAACGTCTAGGTGAAGGCTTCGCTTGCCTGAAATAAATCGCGATATGCTTGCACGATGCACGCCCGTTGCTTGCTCGATCTGTAGCAGCGGTATCTTGCTCTCGATGATGGCCCGACGCAAGGGATCAGACATAGGCGATAAGGTCTCTTTCATGTTGTCTATTATCACATATCATCTGAGCAACGTCAATCGCAGCTGTTCCATTATTCGGCGGCTCCCCGCTAACAATTCTCTGTCGTGTCAATTGCCGATCGGCCAGCCCTTCCTTTGCTCGCATCAATGCCCTCTCTTGTATCAATGACAATTGACAATACTGACAGAACTCTCGCTTGCTTGCATTTCTAAAGTGTTTTGTCAGTATTGGGCACGAGCTTGACAATCGTTACGCATTCACACAGGTTAAACCCTATTGTTCGCCAGTGAGGGTTTCGTCAGTTGTGTCAACTGTCAAAGATTCAACTGTATCAGTAAGGACACATAGGCGCACGGCTGGCCCCCCACGACTATTTGCAGGTTGAAATTGCCATCTGGCGAGGCCGTCGTCTACTAGGTTATCTAGCGCTTTGGTCGCATCATCTGAGGTACGGAATCGTTGAGGCTTGCTTCTCTGTAAATCGCGGGCCGAGATACTTCCGTTGTGAGATCGGATAAACTCCAACAAGAGACGCTTACTCTTATCAGCTTCCGCTTCTCTCATGATGGAATAGATTCGCCTTGCTTCATACTCAAACCATCGTACAAGCGTGATCGCTGAGCGAATACTCTGAGCTTCGATGCAAGTTGCTCCGCCCTGTAAATTGCTGACACAGTGATGGATCAGAGCTATCCGATGCACGCCCCCTCAAGTTTGGAGAGCATTGCGGCTACCGCGCCGTCCGCATCTGCTTGAGCGACCGCTGACTCATTATAGAAGGTTATCCAAATGCCCCGAGCCTCTTCGGTTAGATTGAGAATCCGATTCGACGACTGGCCAAATGAATCACCCAAGAGCGATTCTAAACAGGCTTCATAATCCGAAAGTGTTTGTTCCCCGACGACGGCATCTCTCCAAATCTTTCGTTTCTTTGGAGGCATTGCCATCAAGAGCCGGGCAACAAATCCCGATTCAAAGAATTCCTCGGTCATGGCTTTTGCCAGAACCGTTGGCTGTATGCCCCCGCATACACTTACGGAGGCATGTTCTATTGAGATTGTGCGGCGTTCCCCGGTTTTCCGGTCGATCGTCAAGTTGCCTGCTTGGTAAAGCTCAAGCCAGTGTGGCATATCACTTCCACTTCCGCCTGTTTTGTATCGCGTGAATGATCGGAGCCATGTATTAAACTCATCCTTGCAAAGTAGCAGCCCGCGAGGGTTATCGGAAAGCAGCTCGAAAAGCTTCTCGATTGTTACGTCCGAGCAAACGAGCCTCTCTGGAGATGACGCTATTGGCTTTGGGCACTTGTGTTGCTTCTTTTCCACTTCATCCATCTCCTTCCATCTCTTCATTTCACTGTCGTGGTCTTCCTGTCGCTTGGCGAACTCTGCTTGTTTCCGCCTTTGGATCGCAAAGAGGGGATCAACAACCGATCGAATTGCAGGACTCTTGAGAGTGCCACTGTCAGCAACAATAGCCGTCCAAAGAATTGAAGGCTCGGTCCATCCCTTCTTCAAACATATCACCCGATTGTTGCCGATCGCGGATGCGACAACAGCGAGCAATGGCAGAGCAATAAATGCTTCATCACAGCCCAACGCGGTCGCTTGCTCTCGTACAAATGTTCCAAGTACATGCGGTAATGCGTCGGTCGGAAAGGGCTTATAGCACAAAGGCGAAATAGCTCTCCCATGTCGAGCCATCTGAGGATCGAAGGTTTCGGGGTAGCAGTATTCCGAAGTTGAATCGAAGTTCATACCGTTGGTATCGGCGTCGATCCTATCGGCATCCGCCTTGGAGGAAGGATTAACACCCACACTATCTCGTCTTTCCTTAGAGCGGTTTACTTGCTCCTGAAGGCTTGGGGCGATTTGATTGTGCGGCTGGATGCCTGGAATGCTTGGTTTGACTGGAAGATCGTTATAAGTCATGATAGGTCTACTATGTTCCTGTGGGCCGGCGCTCCTCGTTAGAGCGACCGGCTCTTTAAGTTGATGCCACAAATGTCGAAGTTGTCGTGTTAAGCCTTGATTCGCTCGGCTTAAGGCCTTACTCGTTACTTGGAATTACACTCTCCCTCCGCGATAGTTGGCTTTGCAGCCATTGGCGAGCCAATCGAGTAGCGTCGGTCGATACCAGCGAACCAGTGCGCCGAGTCGAACTTGCCCCGGCAAATTTCCTTTGTCATGCAACCTATAGACGTGGCGCGTCGAGCAGCCTAACATTCGGGCAACTGCTCGGACGTCGAGTAACTGGACGTCGGCATTAGGTTCGTTAATTGCGGACGGGCTTGTGGTCATTCTTAGCATCTCTTAGGAGACAATGGGCGGAACTTGATCGCGGCTGACAATTGCAGCCTAATCTTGGGCGACGATATTTAGCAAACCGGTATTCAGAATTCTTTGTGCCGAAACGTCTGTCCATTCCGTCTGATACGCCAAGACAGGAGTTGTGCCCGCTTGTTGCTCGGATTTCCAAATTTAGTTGCGATCGGCGCAATGGAGCTAAGTAAGACGAGATCCCAAATCTTGCTTAACTTTAAGGTGTCCGTCTTCAGTCCCCCACCCTGTCTGATGCATCGAAGCAAGAGCTGCGCCAGTATCTTTCTCGGATTGGCCAAATTTGCGATCTGCGATATGGAGCTAAGCAAGCCGAGATGGGATCGACCGAAGCGCTCGTTCTTGGGGCAGTTGCTGACAGCCGGGGTCGCAAAGCTCATTATTGACTAGGGTTACGCGCTTTGCACGCAATGGATAGTACGCATTGATGCGTTTGGAAACGGTCACAATAGAGATGGCGCCTTACGATTTAGTAACCGAACAAATACACAGGATGGTTCAAGTAATAACCTACGGTACAAAGTCTCAAATAGGTTGTAAGTATAACCCACCAACCCACCAACCCACCAACCCATTGCATGTGTAACAAGCGTGCAAATACCGAAAGACGGTCCTTGATTATAACCTACGGTACAAAGTCTCAAATACACATCAGGCAATCACCATGTCGTAGGCCAAGTTCAAGTAATAACCTACGTTACAAGGTAGCAAATAGGGGCTGGCGAATACGTAGGGGGCGGTAGGCCAACACTTCTTCGGTCAGCTCAAGTGAGGCAATAATAACCTACGGTACAAGGTAGCAAATACATTTCAAATGGGGGACCGACATATGTGGAGGAATAATCCTCCACCCTCATCCCGATTTACCCTCCCCCCCTCTTTATGGGGCGTCTACGCTCATCCCTGCCCTTTGTGTCATCCCTTGGAGAACGTCGCTCTGGCACAATCCTGGGCGATTTGTAGGCTCTTTGCGGATCATTGCACGTCAACAGCGCCAAGAGGTTCCCGCATAGGTCAATCGAGGATGTGTAATGATACGGTTCAGAAGCCTTGCTCTGTAACCTACGTTACAGTAGCCTTGCTCTGCAACCTACGGTTCAGATGGTGCTGCTCTTGTCCCTATGGCGACGAATTAAGAGCCTGTTGTCGTTGACGACCGACCTTATCCGGTTGATGCCTCTCGCATACCCTGATTTCTTCGTCGCAGTCACCGCGAAGTGCGGTCGATATGTCGGCTCGTAATCCGATGATGGCCTAGCTGAACTCCGTAACATGCAGATGGCCAGGGATTTCGCTTGACCGACGTCGCAAGTCGTGGTCGATAACATCATCTTCATTGTGACAAAGGAAATATGCCGAAATGAGAGATCCATTCTCACTTACGCCGGTCTTCGAAGGCGTCTTTTTCCTCTTTTGCGCCTTCTTGATCGTCTGCTTGCTCATTCACCTAGCAGGGAGACTTCAGGATGCAGCTCACAGAAAAAAATTGCGAAGATTGCAGGAGTTGAATGAAAAGGAAATCGCAGATGCTTACAAAGAATATCAGAACAGTTTAGAGCGATTGAGGAATGATCCCAACAACGCGGAACTACGTCAACAGGTTCTCAGTTTGGGCCGTGTCTACTCAAACTTGACCAGGAATAGCGAGGGCGTCACAGTCTATGACGAGTTAGCACTGAAGAATGACATTGATGCAGCTTGCGCTGGTGCTGTCAGCGTACAGAATAAATCGATCGAAGATAGACTAAAGACGCTCCAACAGCTGCTCTCCAACGGGCATATCACTCAAGAAGAGTACCAGCAACGCAAGGAAAAGATTCTTGACGACGTGTAGTATCTGGCCTCGGAAGAAGGCTCAGGGTAGAGATCCTCACTACCCTGTTCGTCGCGTAGATGGCGTAACATAACCCCGAATACCCCCGGTTTTTGGACCGAAACGTGGGTAATGATAGCCACTCTTAGACTTTCGCGCCTTTACTAATTAGATAGAGCCGGGCGTTATCGATTGCGTGCTTGAAATCACGCAAGTTGTTGAAGTCCATCACTCGCATTTCATTGTCAAAAACCTTGAGAAAAGGTCGCTGGGGGTTCGCATCTCTCTCATCAAAGTCTCGATCATCCTCGTCTTCATCATCTTTGCTCTCATCAACAAGGTCTGATTGGATATATCCGATTTGAAGGTCATCCTTCGTTGTGTAGGTTACAGACGTATAGTCTCTCTTTTCCGAGGATGTCTTTTTTGCTGAAGCAGCGACGAAATCGATTGCTACGATAAACTCATCGAGTTCATCGAAATCGAGCCATCCTATCTGAATGGCGTGATCGTGTTCGGCATAATAGTCGATCTCGATGCGGACACCGAAATGTATGTCATCGTTGGTAGTTCTTGCAACCGAAATAATTGCACCCAAACCTTAAGGGTTAATAGCGCCATATTAAGACGATACTCAACTTTGATGTTGGTTATCTTCTTGAACTCCTTCATCATCAATAGTCCACGTCTTGTGAGGAAGCGGCGGACGTTCGTGCCTTCATCTTCCGAGCGCGTTCGTCGTTGTGTCTTAATTCCATCGCTCATTGATGCATCCCTATTCAAATCGTCTGGAGCTGAATCGCCAGCCTCTCGATGTCCCAATTCATTTATCTGGCCATCCACGGGCGGTACAGTAACGGGATGGCGACAATGCGGGCAGAGCGAGGTGCGACCGCGCAATCCTCCGGTGCTGAAAGCTTCTTCGAGCAAGAAGGGCAAAGGAAACGCATCATGGGCTGTTCGCCTAAGATGGGATGGCCTCATCCGGTTACTGACCTGGATTCGCTTATGATAGCGAGAGGTAGCCATTATCGGCCAGCCCCTAGCGAAGTCATTCAAGCCATGATGCGCTATTCTTCTAAGTCTCAAGAACTCTGCTCCTTGCCGAGCAGCATCGCGGCCAGACGTTCGCGGTCGGTCTGCGATAGTCCTAGCAGCGCAGCGGCGAGAGCATCGAGGGTGTCGGTATTCGCTTTATCGTCTATGCTGGTGCAAGGAGCGGTGCAAGCGTTGGGATCAGTAGTCACAAGTCCTTTAGTATCAACACTTACGTTCGACGATCCCCAGCTCGACACGCTGGGGGTCACAGGTTCGAATCCTGTAGCGCCCATAAAGGCTAGGGAAGTTTTCCCTAGCCTTTTTTCGTTTAATTTGCTGACCATTTAGCCAGTCCAGTGATTTCACAATTCACTTCGAGGCTCTGTGTCATCGCTTTCCTCCGGGGCGGGTACGTTAGATACTGACTCTCCGGCGGCGCAATCGAAGTTGCTTCTACCAGCACGATGCGCGGACAGGACTTAATGGATTGCTTTGTGTGACCAAACAATTGCAAGCACTCGCGGCCTAATAAATCTTGTACCGGAGACGATAAGATCCTATTGTCACGCAATTTGCGACACCTATAATCACACTTAACGGATCTCGTCTTTCCGAGGATCCGTCGCCCAGGCCGTGAAAAAGCTTGGTTTCGTTCGTACACTGACGTACCGACGAATTTCTACCCGCGCTTGGAGGATGGTGAAAGTCGGTCTTTTTACCTCCTCTGTCTGACGTTTTCAGTCCCGGATTTCAATCAAGGAGAGAGAGTCGTCTGGAGACAGGCGACTGCAAACGAATCATGAAACTGACACGCGCATCAAGTTACGCCCTCCATGCAGTGGCCTTCATGGCCGCCCAAAAATCGGATAAGCCAGTTGCTTCGCACAACATCGCTCAGGCCCGCAACATTCCGGAGCGCTTCCTGTTGAAGGTCCTCAAGCCTTTAGTTTCGGCCAGGGTGCTTCTTTCGATCAAGGGCCCAAACGGCGGCTATCGGCTGGCCAAGCCTGCGACCGAAATTAACATGCTCGAAATCCTGGAGGCCGTCGATGGCCCGATTCGCGGCATGGCGCCGGTCATCGAAGAGAACGGTAACGGAAGCGTGCCTCTCAATGGCAAGCTCGAAGCCGTGTGCAAACAGGCCGCCGACGCGACCCGTAAGCAGCTGGAAAAAGTTCATATTTCCGACCTAGTTGCTGTCAAGAAGTAACGTCCTTTTGACCCCTCCCTCCTTGGCTGAGAGCGAGGGGTCAAACAGTCTCCATGCCGCTCATTCGCGCTAAACCATATCTTGTAAATCGCCGCCCCGTGATATAATCCCCGCATGCCTCTTCGTATTTCCAATATCCGTCTCGGCGTCGATCAACCCGAAGCCGCTTTACCCGCTCGCTTGGCTGCGATTCTCGGTTTGACGACAAGCGACATCCAAAATTGGCGCATTCTGCGCAAAAGTCTCGATTATCGCGACAAGGACGATCTGCGCTTCGTCTACACAGCAGAGGTTTCCCTTCCGGAAGACGAGGCCACGCTCGCGGAACGAGCTAGAAATCGTAGTCACCCGCGCGCTCCGGTCGACCTCTATCGCGAAGAGCCATTCGTCTTGCCGCCATTCGGAGACGAGCCTTTAAAGGATCGGCCGATTGTCGTAGGCTCAGGCCCGGGCGGGCTGGTCGCGGCTTACCTCCTGGCCGAACAGGGATACCGTCCAATCGTGTTGGAACGAGGCGTCGCCGTCCGCGATCGCATCCATGACGTCCGGGCGTTCGATCAAGGAGGACCGCATAATCCGGAAAGCAACTATCTTTTCGGCGAGGGCGGTGCGGGAACCTTTAGTGACGGTAAGCTTACCTATCGCGGCAGCGGCCCCGACGTGCGCCGCGTCTTGCAACTGTTCGCCGACTGCAAAGGCAAGCCGTCGATCCTCTATGAAGCGAAGCCGCACCTCGGTAGCAATCGCCTTCCCGCTGTTGTGAAAGCGATCCGCCGTCGCATCGAACAACTCGGCGGCGAAGTTCGCTTTCGCTGCCGCTTGGAGGACCTTGACTTCAATCAAGGACATTTACGAGGGATTTACACGTCTTCCGGCTACTTAGCTGCGAACGTGGTAATGCTCGCCATCGGCCATAGTGCCCGCGATACCTACGAAATGTTGCATAAGCGCGGCGTGCCGATGGAGCAGAAATCCTTTCAAATGGGCGTTCGCGTCGAGCATCCGCAGGAATTGGTCAATCGTGTTCAATATGGCCGCAATCGGCTCGAAGAACGACTCGGTGCGGCCGACTATTCGCTGGTTGCCAACGGTGAGCACGACCTGTTTACATTCTGCATGTGCGCTGGCGGCTACATCATGCCAAGCGTCTCAGAGCCAGGCGCTTTTTGTAGCAATGGCATGAGCCTATCGCGGCACGACTCTCCCTATGCAAATAGTGGGCTCGTCGTCACGTTCCCTGTCGAAGCGTTCGGCAGCAGCGATGTCTTCGCAGGCGTCAATATCCAGCGCGAATACGAACGGCGAGCCTTCGCGGTTGGTGGCCGTGAGTATAGCTGCCCGATTCAACGAGCCGTCGATTTTTTGGCCGGTCGCAAGACATATGGTGTGCCAGCCAACAGTTATCCGCGCGGCGCGATTTCCGCACACATTGCGGATCTCGTTCCGCCCATGATCGCCGCTGCCTTGCATGAGGGCCTGCCGATCATGGACCGCCGTTGGCGCGGTCGATTTTTGGCGGAAGCGACTTTGGTTGGCCCAGAGGCGCGCGGTAGCTCGCCGGTTCGTCTGCCACGCGATGAATTGTCACGGCAATCACTGGGTTTGGAAGGTGTTTATCCGGTCGGTGAAGGGGCAGGCTACGCGGGCGGCATCATAAGCGCGGCCGTTGATGGACTTCGCTCTGCGAAAGCCGTCATGGCACGCTATGCGCCGTTCGTCAAGGTTTAGCCGTGAACCCTTAGGCGAGCGCTCTGCGATAGCGCTTTCACCTGGATATTCTAATTTTTGACATCTGTTGACGCTTGTCCTTGCTGACAAGGCAGATTCTTGATCTTCGCACATCCTGGTGGCATTTCCGCTTCTTCCACAATCAAAGACGGTATACCTTCCTTGATCGGGAAACGGATGCGGCATCGGCAACAGACCAGTGATTTGCCGTCGATCTCAAGCCGGGTTTGCGACGGGTCAAGCGGGCAGCGTAGAAATTCCAAAAACTCGGGGGTGATCATCGAGAAGTCCTTCGCTCCCCCGGCAAGCCAGGGTCAAATCCGAATTTCTCACGCTTCAAAAACCCGACCCGTCCTTCGGGAGTAAGTTCTTATATAACGGCAGGCACATACAGCCCAGATAAGATTGTCTACGCGGCTTTTTTGCGTGCGGCGGCTTCGGCGAAGACGTCCATCATTTGGCGATAATGATTCTCGAACGTCCATTGAGCCGCCGTGCGTCGGCCCGCTTGGCCACACACGGAGCGCCGGGCGGGGTCGAGCATCTGCGTCAAAGCCCAGGCCATCTTTTGATGGTCATGTGGATCATCGAGCACATAGCCGTCACGCGGCGCATGGATTAGTTCGCTGGCCCCGTTGTAACGCGTTGTGATGACTGGAAGCCCGCAGGCCATCGCCTCGAGTACGACATGCGAACATGGATCGTAGAATGTCGGATGAATAAGGAAGTCTGATGCGAAGTAACAATTTCGCATCTCGGCACAATAGCCCACGAAACGGACCTTGTCCGATACACCCAATCGAACCGCCAGCCGCACAAAATCCGCAGTCTTAGGATGACCGGCGACGAGGATTCGCAATGGCGACGACGCGGGCAGGAGTGTGAGTGAATGGAGGAGCGGGACAATGCCCTTCAAGCGATAATTCAGACCGGCGAAGACGCCGACGACATGGTCCGCTTCCAAGTTCCACTGTTCGCGCCCTTCCATGCGCCTGCGCGGGCGATCGCATTCGTCGAAACGGTTGGCGTCCGTTGCGAGGCGCACGAGTCTCACGTTGGCCGATGGAAGGTGATAATACTCTTGGAAGTGTCTTTGCACCATTTCGCTGATTGCGATCACGATCGGTTGCGGCTCGGCACGATATTGCCGCTTTTCGAGCGCCATGAAGGATCGATGTGCCGGGTCGAGAGCCTTCAAGAAGCGAACAGCACCGCGTGTGAGGGCAGATGGATACTTGAGGATATTGTGGTGAGCGCCGGCAACATAAAGCCCGCCCTGGGGATACAAAACATCCAATCCCCAGATTTTATCGAAGCCGACCGTTACCTCATGGTTGGCGTTCGCCAGGGCTTTGCGACAGGCCGCGCCGAAATACCAGGGACGCAAGAAGCGGGGGCAAGCCGGAAGCGTGATGCGATGAAAGTTCAAGTTCGCCGGTAGCGCCGATTCATCCCAACGGCTGGCATAGAGATGCACCGCGTGGCCTTCGAGCGCGAGACGGCGCGCAAGGCTGGCGATGTAGGTTTCACACCCACCTCGAGTCGGCAACACGCTTTCATAACAGAACGCGATGTTCATGACGCCTCGGCCCCATCAAAGCAGGGGATCGCTCCAACGTTCGTAAACACTACAAATCAGTGGCACGGTCACTCTCTTCATTCGGCCCTTGGCCGCGCGGAAATCGACACTAAATTATTTCTTCTTTTTGTGTGATGGTGGTCATGCGGCTTTCGCTTCCTCGACCCGGGACGCATCTTTGCGCGCATTATGCTTGCGGTAGCGTTGCCACTTATAGCGAACGGCACTTCCGAGCCAGCGATCGGTGGCCGTGCGCTGGCCGGGGCCAAGATAGGCGCGCCAAAAAGCCAGGCGATCGCGGGCGTCGATCCCGTCGATTTCGGAGGAGTAGAGCAGCTGAGCGAGATCTTTGATTTGCCATAGCCGCCATGTCCACGGGTGGTGGCCGAGGCGATGCAGATCAATCATATGAATGCGCTCGCGCCAGGAAACCGGCACACCGTGAGTATCCGCTTCGGGAATATAAAAATGGCACAGGTAAAGGTCTTTATGGAAGCAATAGCGATCATGAAGGATGCGCGTGAGGCGGGCGATTTCCTCGATCAGGTTGTCTTTCCAAGCTCGAAACAAATCAGGCGGCAGCTGGCGCGACGCCTGCGGAATGGCTTCGTGCAGGGGGATCATCCCCGTTAATTCCTCTACCGCCAAAATACTTTGGAGCTTGGTCCAGGGACCAATAAACTCGGCCGCCGCCACGGTGCGCGGCACCGGTATGCCTTGGCGTCGCGCCCATTCGAGGTGCTGCCATTCTTGCATGGCCGGCGACCAGGCGCCCCGCGGCCAGAGCGTCGCAAGCAAGCCGTGCCACCAGGGAAGGCGATAATGACGCTTCAAATAGACTGTTAATCCACCATCCGGGCCGCGCAGGCGCCACCGGCCGGTCGAGCGCCCTTGTTTGGCGTGAAACCGGTCAGTTACCTCGACGTCCATAATGTGCCGCGGCCAATCGTTACCGGCGAGGCGAGGCCAATCGTCTTGCTCGATTATGCGCTGCGCACCCTTCACCAGGCGTTGCCACAAGGAGCCGCGCGGCGCTGCGATCGAGGGCGTCGACGCTCGTGGAAGTGACATTGGACCGCCTCCCTGAGGGCTCTCGTCGTAGTCGCCGGTGCTGTAGCCGTGTTTGAAATGCTCGACGTCGATTGGCGTCGCTGTCGTGGCGTCGCAGATCCGCGCCAGCGCAGCGCAATCGCGCCGGGCCCGATCGGGCCGGGATCGACGCGAAAAGCTGACGGCTTCCGATCGTTCGACGACCAGCTGAGGCGCTGAATCGCCGTCGAGCCGCACCGCGAACGTATGAGCGCCGCCGCTTTCGGCGAGATAGCAACGCGCATCGTGGAGGCGATGGAGTAGGGCGCCCACCTGCGCCAGCATCGCCGACCGAAGGCATTGATCTCGTTCGTCGTTCGGGTCCAGGCGATTTAGCCAGGTCGCAAGTTCAATACTGTTGGGCGCCGGCTCCATTAATAGGAACGACTCGAGCCAACCCTTGCCGAGGCCATGCTGTCCCATGGCCAGAACGCGCGGCGCGGGTATGTTGTGTCGTTCGAGACGCAACAACAGGCCAGCCGCTCGCTGATCGTCCGATACGGGCTGGCGCCGGCGCCATTGTGCCCAGCGCAAGCGCAGCGGCGTCCAAACGCGCCGGCGCACCAGCAGAGCGTTATTGCCGTCGGGCAGGGTCAGCCAGGTTCGAGCCGGCTCCTGACCAGGCGGCAACGGCTGCCGGTAGCGAGCCAACCAGTGCGGCGGCCTGGATCCATAAAGTCGTTGCAGACGGGGTGTGATACAGAGCGCGTCGAATTGAAGGGGAATCCAAGCCTGTTCCACGTCCTGCGGCGCGGCATGACGTTTTTCGGCGACGTGACGCCGCCGTAATAACAGGCGAGACTGCTCGATAATGCGCCTCACGAAATCCGCGCGTGACTGGGGCATTGCCGCTTTCGTCTCGCCCTCGAATGTCCGGAAATATTCGACGAGAAAGACCAGTCGTTCTCGAGGTGTCGCCAGGTGCTCAGCCAACGTCGCGTGAAGAGAGGCCAAGTCGCGGGTACGCTGCTTCCATCTGACGTTTTGATCGGGCCGAGACCGTTGCCAGTCAAGAAAACAGGGCTCGCCCTTGGCGTCGATCAACAGATGGCGAACATAGAGGTCCGGATGCGAGAAGCCGACGGCGTGTAGGCGGGCGATCCCGCGCGCGAGCCGCCGCGCGAGCTGGCGGCGCCTCGGGTTCAGCCGATTGGGCGATCGCCTCACGCAGCTCGACGGCGTCAGTAACCTCGCGGAGCAGCAAAAACGCCCGGCCCTGTGCGTCTTCGCCAGCGGCCAGCCATTCGGGGCAACGAATTCGCGTCCGCGCTAATGCCTGCAGCGTGCGCACCTCGCGCCACGACCGTGAGACAAAGCCGAACCCATTTAGAGCATTGAGGAATCGCGTCGTCCAGCTAACAAAATGTTCTCGTTTAAGATAGGCGTTCACGACCTCAGAGCCGTCGTCTAGCTGCACGCTCCAGACGTTTCGGTCGAGATGCCCGCTAACGATCACGGAACCGAGCGCGAGAAAATCAGCGACTTCGTTCAAGTTACAGGCGCTCAAGAGATCTTCATAGCTTGAATTGACGAGGAGTCGCGATCGGGCCAGGCGAGCGCGCAACCGAACGCCTAACCAGCCGAAGTAGGCTAGCGCTGCAAGCGTAAGAACGGTCAGGCTTCCAAAAAACAGGGTCATCACAGCCCCTCAGGAGTCAGGCAGATCGACGCAGCGGCAGCACGCGTCGCACAGCTCCGAACACTTCCTCTGGCGTCAAGCTCGTCATGCAGCGATGGTCCAGCGGGCAGATGCGCTTTTGACACGGACCGCAGGGCACGCTCTTTTGCAGATGGATGGCACGCGGGTAAAACGTCTCCGTCCAGGCGATGTGCGTGGGGCCGAAAAGCGTTATCACCGGTCGATCAAACGCCGCCGCGAAATGGCGTGGGCCGCTGTCCGTGGTCACGAGGAGATCGCAGCGGCGGACCAGCGCTTTTGACAGTCCGAGCGACAAGGGAGGCTGGTCGGCGCAAGCTGGATCTGTCAAATCTGACAAAGCGTGGACACCGGCGAGCCCTACTTCCGCGGCGATTTCTTGTGCCAGCGCTGCTTCGCTCGGACCGCACAGGATGAGCACGCGCGAGCCTCGTTGCTCGATTATCTGTTTGGCAAGCTTGACGAAATGGGGCACGGGCCAATGCTTCGAGGAACCGAAGGCCGCCCCCGGATTCAGACAAACGACCTCGTTAAAGTCCTCAAAGCCGGCCTTGAGCCATATTTGATCGGCGGCACGTTCATCGTCAGGCGTCGTAAATAGTTCCATGCGCCGACTCGGTTGCGGACAGCCCGGGGTCTCGGCCAAAAGGTTGTAGGCGTCAATGACCGGGCTCGGCGTGAGCTTTTTGTTGCGATCGCGCACGGGATCGACGGCATCCGTCAACAGCCAAGATCGGCCGTAGCGAGCATAGCCGATTCGCCGCCGACATCCTCCTAGATAGGCAGCTAGCGCCGAGTGAAACGAATTGGGAAACAATAAGGCCAGATCGATGCGGCGTCTACGTAGCTGCCGGGCCAGCGTCACGATGCCGCGCGTCCAACCGGCGGATTCATACGGCACTATCTCGTCAAACCAATCGCCGCCTTCGAGGATACCCGCGACATAAGGCTTCACCACGCCAATGAACCGAGCGTCCGCGAAGTGATTGCGCAGTGCGCGCAGTGCCGGCGTCGCCATGACGGCGTCCCCGATCCAGCCTGGTAAGAAGACAGCGATGTTCAACGGGAAATCCTTTTCCAACGTCACTCGTTTCGCGGCTGGCACCTATTTGTGTTCACGCCGCGCCGAGCCGCTGCAACACCCGAGTCGTCGAAAGCCCTTCACGTAGCTCCGCCAAATGGACACGTCCGCCCCAGGCCTCGACCTGGCGTGCGCCCACGACGCTATCAATCGAGTAATCCGCTCCCTTGACCAACACGTCGGGCCGTAACGCCTCGATCAACTGCAGGGGTGTCGACTCGTCGAAGACGGTCAAATAATCGACCGCTTCCAATCCGGCCAGAACGACGGCTCGGGCATCGACCGGATGGATCGGTCGTCCCGGCCCCTTTAGCGCCGTCACGCTCTTGTCGCTGTTGAGACCCACGACGAGAAGGTCGGCCTGAGCGCGTGCCTCGCTCAAATACTGCACATGGCCCGCGTGAATCACGTCGAAGCAGCCATTGGTGAACGCCACTTTCTGTCCGAGCTTTCTGCGCCTTTCCAGCTCCGATGCTAAAGCCATTCGTGATCGGAGTTTCCCGGGACTTGTGGTTGCGTCGGAGCGACCGGATGCGCCGGCGTGGAGGAGGTCATGAATGATCTCCTCGCGCGAAACCGTGGCAACGCCAATTTTTTCGACTTCCAGCCCGCCCGCGATGTTCGCCAGTCGGATTGCGGACTCGTAGTCTGCGCCAGAGGCCAAGGCGACGCCGAGCATCGCCAGCACCATGTCTCCGGCCCCAGTGATGTCGTAGACTTGGCGCGGTCGCGTCGGGAACAGGCCGACGCGGCCATCGGCGTGTGCCAAAGCCATGCCTTCTTTATCGAGCGTGACGATCGCCGCTTCCAAGTCGAGTTGCCTCAACAACTCGCCGGCAGCGTCCAGAGCTTCAGTGTTGTTGTTTAGCGTTCGACTGGTTGCGAGGCCTGCTTCGAGGCGATTGGGCGTGATCGCCGAGCAACCGCGATATTTGCGATAATCCCGACCGCGGATAGGATCAGCCAATGTTTTCAAACCGCGATTCTTGGCCGCCGCAAGCAGGGCCGCCATTAAACGCGGCGTGCATACGCCTTTATCATAATCGCTTAAGAGCACAATCTCCGCTGCCTGCATTTGGTCGACGATGGCCCGGATCAGGGTTTCTTCGAGATCGGCGGAGAGCGGCTCGCGCGTCTCGTAGTCGACGCGGATCATCTGTTGAGGATGACGATGCTGGGCGCGACCGATGTAGCGCTCCTTGACGGTGCTGGGTCGACCTGGATCGGTGAGTACAGCTGTCTCATTGATGCCCTGATCGCGCAGAGCTTGTCGGATTCGGCCTCCGTCGGCGTCTGGCCCGACGATGCCAGCGACAGACACGTTCGCACCGAGTGCGCGCAATAGGGTGGCCACACTGCTCGCCCCGCCTAGCCGCTCTTCGCGTCGATCGGCGTGCAACAGAATGACCGGGGCTTCCTGGCTGATTCGCTCGGCGTCACCCCAGATATACCGATCCAGCATCAGATCGCCCACGACAAGGACGCGCGGCTGTCCGAGCTTTTGCACCACTTCAATCAGGTCCATCGAGTCGCCGGTCATGGCACGTTCTCCGCCTGGCTTCTACACGCGCGGGGAAACCGCAATTTATGCCGCTCTTGTCTCATCGCGGACGATGTTGGACGCGGATGCCAATTGATTAGCAATACCCGCGTGGAGCAGCGGGATAAGGATTTCGTGGTGCCCTATCAGTTCGATTCCTTCGTCTGAGGGACGCGTCAATACATTCGTCGTGCTCCGATAACGCGGCTCCTTATCGACATTGATCGTCACCAAACCGGACAGGTCATGTCCGAAGTTGTTCACGACGCTGACGGCTTTGAGTAGTACCTCGGGCAGCATTACCGCGCTGCCAAGATTGAGCCATACGCCCTGCTTCATCGAGGTCATAACGGTACACAGACGTCGGAAATCGAGATGAGACGCCTCACCGAGGGCAGCGCCGGAAACATGCGGGTGCATGTGAACGATGTCCGTACCGAGCGCAACATGGACCGTGCAGGGAATGCCAGCGCGATGGGCCGCCGCCAACAGACTGTAGCCGAGGTGTGGCGCTTTGTTTTCGACGAGATAAGCGCCGAGCGCTGCACCAAGGCCAAGGTCGTTGACCGCGCCGGCTCGCGCGGCGACGGCAAAGGCATCAGCGGTTTCCCGCGCCATGCCGAATCGCCCATCGGGAAGGCTCGCGGCAACATCCTCGCTCGTCTTGCCTGCCAGCGCTAATTCAAGATCGTGAATGGCTGCGGCCCCGTTGAGCGTGACGCACTTGAGCAGGCCGCGCTCAATCCAATCAATGAGGTATGGGCCGCAACCCGTCTTGATCACATGGCCGCCGATTGCGGCGACGACGGTGCGCTGCTCCAAATAAGCCCGAACCAGATGGTGACAAACCCGGCGCAGGTGATTGCCCGCCAACTGGCGCGGCAACGAGTCGATCCAGGCAGCGACGGAAACGTCCGGTTCGCCTGGTTTGCCGAGGTCTTCCAAAAATACCTTGGAGGGCCGCGAGCCAAGATCGTACGTTTTGAGTCCATGCAGATCGAACGGTTTCATCTTGGCTCCTCGACTAAACGGCCTGGATGCGACGCCACCGCCGCGCGTAGGCG
Source organism: uncultured Planctomycetaceae bacterium (assembly GCA_963790585.1). Lineage (GTDB taxonomy): Bacteria > Planctomycetota > Planctomycetia > Gemmatales > Gemmataceae > CAWBOY01. The sequence goes on along the minus strand of CAWBOY010000006.1, from coordinate 66,190 downwards.
TTGTTCCAGCTGTTCGCGGCCGGCATCGACTTCAAAGGCGATGCGCAGGGCCCACAAAGGCTTGGCACCCAATTGGGACAATCGCAGCTTTACGAGATCTTTTTGAGTCGTGATGACAAAATCGACATTGGCCATGCCGTCCGCCCAGGCACGCAGATCGTCTACATCGGCGCGACTGTACGGATGATGGTCCGGATAGGATCGAAACGCGACGATTGCAACGCCAAGATCGGCCAGCGTCTGACGAAAGGCTTCGGAATTACCTATTCCAGCGAAGGCCGCAACAGTACGCCCGTTCAAGACTGAAATCGGTTTCGTTGCTTGGTCAGCGTTGTTTAGCTCAACCGGACGATGTCGGCTCTCCGCGACCGGAACACCGCGTGCGATTCGATCGATTCGATCGCGAATGCGTATTCGCTCCGCGCTGCTCACCTGATCGCAGCGCGTCAAAACGACCATGTCGGCACGCCGCAATCCGCGGGCAGGCTCGCGCATCAATCCGCGCGGCAATAAATGGCCATATCCCCACGGACACGTTGCATCGATAAGGACGACGTCAAGATCGCGTGCCAGGCGCCGATGCTGCAAGCCGTCGTCCAGGACAAGGACTTCGCTTTCAAGCTCCTCAACGGCGGTGGCGGCGAGTTCCGCTCGGTTCACTCCGACAAGGTGGGGCACGTCGGGCAAATTTTCTTCGAGCATCAGGGCCTCGTCGTTCGGCCCGCTTGCCGTTCCATATCCTCGACTGAGAATTGCGACGCGAAGGTCCAATTGGCGATAAAACCGAGCGACATACTCTACGCAAGGAGTCTTGCCGGTTCCCCCAGCGGTAAGGTTGCCGACGCTGACAACGGCCACATCCGCGCGGTGAATGGAGAGCCAACCGCGGTCGAAGGCCAGGTTTCTTACTCGGAGCACGAGACCGTAAACTAAGCTGAGCAGCCATAAGGCGAGGCGCTGCGACGCGGCGAACCACCCGTGCGTCTGGCCGCGGATTAATGCGAGATAGCGCGCAGTCGAGTCCTTGCCTTTGGAGTCGGCGAGAGGTGTGATCGAAGTTGTCGAATCTGTAGCTATCAAGGGGTTCCGTCCCCGTCCAGGTTCGAGGGAGCATCATGCTCCGAGTGCGCACGCGCGTTTTATGGAAAAAGAGTTATAGTCCGCCTCAAACGATGGTGTCAACTCCGATACCTATGTTGAACAATGCGTTTCTACCACCTAGGAACTGCGAGCCAGCCACGGGCAAACGGTTGGCGGACGGTGCAATGGATCAAGAGAATTTAGTTTCAGGCAAATTAGGTTGAGTGCGACGGTTGACCGATAGATATTTCGTGCGCAATGGTTTATAATGAAGGTCTTGCCAACACCGTCCCGATGTTCGCGCCTACTCAAGGGAATCTACTTCCCAGCGTGCCTTACCGAAGCTTTTAGCTCCAGGAGGCTGTACTATGTCGGATGACCTCTCGGTCAGCAGCTGGTTAGTCGAATTGAAAGCCGGCAATGACGCCGCGGCTCAGCCACTGTTCAATCGTTACTTTATGCGTCTTGTACAATTATCTCGAAAACAACTAGGGAATATGCCACGTGGTGTTGCGGACGAAGAAGACATCGCTCTTAGTGCATTCGATTCTTTCGTGCGTCGGGCAGCAGCCGGTAAATTCCCGCGCTTGGATGATCGCAATAATCTTTGGAGTATATTGGTAAAATTGACCATTCGGAAGTCAATCGACCTGATTCACTACGAAAATCGACTAAAGCGCGGCGGATCAGATAGCCAGCAGGGGCTAGAGCGAAAGCCGAAATCAGATTTAGGCATTCTACTCTGTCCGGACCCAAGCCCAGCGTTGGCGGCGCAATTAAGAGACGAAGTCGAGTTTCGACTCAGGCAACTAGCCGACGAGCGGCTAATTTTGATTGCTCGGCTTCGGATGGATGCTTATACAATTGAAGAAATCGCGGCCAAACTCGCCTGCACGACGCGCACGGTGGAACGGAAGCTTTTCGTCATTCGCAGCATTTGGAACGCCGAGACGCCTGATGAAAGACAATAACCCGACGACCCGCGCTCTGTGGCCTGATAATCTCGCGCGGCAAATCGATTCCGTATGCGATCGCTTTGAAAGCGCCTGGCAAGCTGCTTCCGAAAAAGGAGCACGTCCAATTCTGCTCGAGTATTTGCCAAAGGACACCGACACGGCCCTCCCCTTGGTCCGCGAGCTGCTTCATCTCGACATCGACTATCGCCGCCGTGCCGGTGAAGAGCCTCGACCAAATGATTATTCCGATCTCGCCGGGAAATATGGCCCAGCCCTCCTCGCCATTTTTTTGAACGATTCCGTACACAAAGCAATGGACAAGCGGCCATGCCAACAGATGTCAGAGTCTCCCATAATTTCCGGTTTGGAGATTATGGAAGAACTCGGCAAAGGCGCGATGGGCGTCGTCCACAAGGCATGCGATGTAGCACTGGGCCGGCTCGTGGCCATTAAGCGCCTCAAATCCGCGTCGACTTCGCCAGGCGAGATTCAGCGCTTTTATCAGGAAGCTCGGGCAGCGGCCCAATTAAATCACCCAAACGTTGTGCGAATTTTTGCCGTCGGTCAATTTGAGGGCCAGCCGTGCTTCACGATGCAGTTCGTCGCGGGCGGGTCCTTGGCTGAGCATCGGGAGCGCTTGCGCGGCGATCTAAAGCGCTGTAGCCTGCTGATGGAGAAAATTGCGCTCGGCGTCCACGCCGCTCACAAGGCCGGCATCATTCATCGCGATCTCAAGCCAGGCAACGTGCTCCTCGACGAAGCCGGCGAGCCGTTGGTCGCCGATTTTGGCCTCGCCAAACTCGCAGGGTCCGACGAGGCGACGCAAACGGGCGACGTTCTCGGCACGCCGGGCTACATGGCTCCCGAACAGGTCGCAGGCCGGTCTCATCAAGTCACCGCGGCCAGCGACATCTGGTCGCTCGGCGTCATCTTATATGAACTTCTAATAGGGCAGCGCCCTTTTGTGGGAACGCGTCTCGAAGTCGCTCGTGCCATCGAATCGCAAGAACTGCCCCGGCCACGAATATTACCAGCCGCCCTTCAGACCATTGTTTGCTGTTGCTTAGAAAAGAAGTCAGGGGATCGGTACCCGACCGCGGAGGCATTGGCGGCCGACCTTCGTTGCTGGCTCGACGGTAAGCCTGTGTTAGGTCGCCAAATTTCTTGGTATCGGAAGGCTGAGCGATTTGTGCGGCGTCGCACATCGGCGATCGCAGCCCTCACCATACTTCTGCTCGCTTTGACAGGAGCCGTCCTGGCGTCGACTCCGCAAGCGCCGCAGATGCGTCACGCTGAAGACGATCCAGCTCACCGTGAAAAGCAGATAACCGACCTACTCAAGCGCGGCGAGGCTGTCACGCTGCTTGACGAGAAAAATCGACCGAATCGGCTTCGGTTGGCCATCGTTCCGGATATTCAGGTCAATCTGCCAGGAGCGGATACAGCAATCAGCGCAAATGAGCTAACCCTTTTACTGCTTCTGAAGGAACAACTGTTGCCAGCATTCCGCATGAAAGCCGAAGTTTTGGCGTATCAGCCGGGCAGTGTTGGTAGAGCGGGGATATTCTTCAATTTTGGATCGTATTCATCCGCGAAAGGTACGGCCCACGTTTTCACCGATCTTACATTTAGCAATCTCTTACAACCCAAAACGAGCAGTGTCGCCCTTCAAGTTACGCATTACCGGCCGTTACCATCATCCGAACCGATTTTGTGTTATGTCCCCCCCAAGAGGAGAGAATTGCTTCCTGACCTCCCTCTCAATGACAAATATGCTGTTTATCGAACGCTTGAACTCGTAGCCGAGGCGGAGCAGGTGTCCGGATACATCGATGGCCGGCTGGTGCGTCAATCGACGAAGGCGGAATTTCAAAAAGACCGCGCGACAGCCCTACTTGGTAGGGTTCCCCCTGCTGGGCTTCCGGCCTATCCTCTCGGCGGACTTGGATTGGTTATCGATCGCGGCAGCGCTGCGTTCCGAAAAGTAACGATCGAGCCGATCAAGGCGAAATGACATTTTGGGATTGATCCCGATTAAGCGGAATACCATTCGTTTAACCGCGAGCCGGTAGGCGAGCGCTGTTTGAAAGCGCTATCCCACTGCGCTCGGCTGGCGCCTTGCGGCTAAATGAACGCTATCCCGCTCAAACAGCCACGCACTCCAATCCAAACGTTTCCGCCACGGCCCGATTCGTGACTTTGCCGCCGCGGACATTCACTCCGAATTTCAAAGCCGGACTTTCCGCCAACGCCTTGTCGAGCCCCTTCGTCGCCAACTGCATCACATAGGGCAACGTAACATTGGTCAGAGCATACGTGCTGGTTCGTCCTACCGCGCCGGGCATGTTCGTTACGCAATAATGAACGACGTCGTCGACGATATAGGTCGGCTGGCTGTGCGTCGTCGGTTTCGACGTCTCGACACACCCACCCTGGTCGATGGCGACGTCAATGATAACCGCCCGTGGCTGCATCAATTTTAGGTCCGCCCGGCGCACTAGGTGTGGCGCTTTGGCGCCAGGAATGAGAACCGCGCCGATCAACAGGTCAGCCCTGCTCAGCGAATCCATTATGTTGTGGCGATCGCTATAAAGTGTGGTCACATTGGGAGCCATAACGTCGTCGAGGTAGCGCAATCGATCCAAATTGACATCCAGAATCGTCACGTTGGCACCGATGCCGGCCGCGATCTTCGCGGCATTGGCCCCCACTACGCCGCCGCCGATGATGACGACGCTGGCCGGACGGACGCCCGGGACGCCGCCCAAGAGGATGCCGCGACCGTCGAACGGCCGTTCGAGATATTTCGCCCCTTGTTGAATGCTCATGCGACCCGCGACTTCGCTCATCGGTGTGAGAAGAGGCAGCTGGCCACGGGCGTCTTTCAAGGTTTCGTATGCGATCGCCGTAATTCCGGACTGGATGACGGCCTTTGTAAGAGCCTCATCCGCGGCGAAATGGAAATAGGTGAACACGACCTGGCCAGAGCGCATCAGAGGCCATTCGACCGTGAGCGGCTCTTTGACCTTCACGATCAGGTCGGCATTCTTCCAAACGTCGGCGGCCGCGGGAACGATTTCGGCCCCGCTCTCGCGGTAACGGTCATCACTAATGCCGCTGCCCTGGCCTGCTCCAGCCTGAATCAGCACCTTATGCCCGGCTTTGGTAAGCTCTTCCACGCCGACCGGGATAAGCGCCACGCGCGACTCATGGGTCTTGATCTCATTTGGTACACCGACCACACATTTCGTGCCAGCGGACATCCTTCGGCCTCTTCATCAATAAGTAAGTGTCGGGTTGAATGAGCCTCGTCGCCCGTCGTCCCCGGCTTGAATCAAGGGTCCATTTTCGGAATCTCGGCACCCAGATTCAAGGCGAGGAACGACGAGACCTTGGTGGGAGCGCTCGCCATCGCCACGCAAACTCATTATTTCTAATCTACAGTTCCTTAGAACCGCCTGAATCGAGGAAGCCACCATGACCGCACCGAACCAGTATCCTGCCTGGAAGGCGCTCGAAGCGCACTACCCGAAGATTGCCCCTTTGCAGATGCGTGACCTTTTCGCTCAGGATCCTAAGCGGTTCGACAAATTTTCCTTGCGCTTCCAGGACATCCTGCTCGACTATTCCAAGAATCGCATAACCGAAGAGACGATGCGGCATCTCTTCGACCTCGCTCGGCAGGCGGATTTGCCTGGCTGGACCGAAAAGATGTTCACCGGCCAGAAAATTAACATCACCGAAGGCCGTGCCGTCCTGCACATCGCATTACGCAATCGTTCCAATCGACCGATCTTCGTCGATGGCAAGGACGTGATGCCTGAGGTCAACGCTGTCTTGGCCCACATGCGCAATTCAGCGACGCCATCCGAAACGGTAGCTGGAAAGGCTACACCGGAAAGGCGATCACCGATGTCGTCAACATCGGCATCGGCGGTTCCGATCTCGGCCCGGTCATGGTGACCGAGGCTCTCAAGCCCTATAGCAAGCCGGGCTTGCGTGTCCACTTCGTATCGAATGTCGATGGCACGCAAATAGCCGAGACTCTCAAGGAGATTCACCCTGAGACGTCGTTGTTTATCATCGCGTCCAAAACGTTCACCACGCAAGAGACGCTTACCAACGCCACTTCCGCGAAGGAATGGTTCTTGAAGAGTGCTGGAGACATCAAGCATGTAGCCAAGCATTTCGTGGCTTTATCGACCAACGAAACCGAAGTGACTAAGTTTGGCATCGACAAAGCCAATATGTTTGAATTTTGGGATTGGGTGGGCGGCCGTTATTCGCTCTGGTCAGCCATTGGTTTGTCGATAGCGGTCGACATCGGCATGGATAATTTCGTGGAGTTGTTGTTCGGCGGCCATCTGATGGACGAGCATTTTCGCACCACGCCGTTGGAGCGCAATCTGCCCGTAGTCATGGCTCTGGTCGGGCTATGGTATAACGATTTCTTCAACGCCCAGACGCTGGCTATCCTGCCATACGACCAATATATGCACCGGTTTTCCGCCTATTTTCAGCAAGGGGACATGGAGTCCAATGGCAAGAGCGTGACACGCGATGGCCAGCCTTGCACCTGGTCGACTGGGCCCGTCCTCTGGGGTGAGCCCGGAACAAATGGGCAACACGCGTTTTATCAATTGATTCATCAAGGCACCAAGCTCATTCCGTGCGACTTCCTCGCTCCGGCCGAGACGCAAAATCCTCTCGGCGAACATCACGATATTCTGCTGTCTAATTATTTCGCGCAGACGGAAGCGCTCATGAAAGGCAAGACGCCGGAGGAGGTGCGTGCCGAACTGAAGGGGTCGAAACTATCGACGGAAGAGTTGGAAAAACTCGTTCCGCAAAAGACGTTCGCGGGTAACAAGCCAACGAATTCGATTTTATTCCAAAAACTGACGCCGCGAACCTTGGGAATGCTAATTGCGCTGTACGAGCATAAGATCTTCACGCAAGGAATTATCTGGAACATCAACTCGTTCGATCAATGGGGTGTGGAACTCGGCAAGCAGCTTGCCAAGGCAATTCTGCCGGAGCTAAAGAAACCGGGGGTCGTGACCACTCATGACTCGTCCACCAACGGTTTGATCAACGACTACAAAAAGCGGCACGGCCGCGAATGAGGCCGTTGAATCCGCGATCCCGTAGTGCCCGTCTAGCCTAAATCTACGGGTGACACAGACATTCCTGTCTGTGCAGCAAAAGGAGCATTCGTCGGTTCCCGCACAGACAGGAATGTCTGTGCCACCCGTAAATTTACGCTGGACGGCGACTAGGAACTTTTTTGATGCCTGACCTAACGCATTTCGACGAATCAGGTGCCGCGCGCATGGTCGACACCAGCGCCAAGGCGGAGACGCTGCGCGAGGCGAAGGCCAGCGGCCTGGTGCGCATGGCGCCCGCCACGATCGCGCTGATTCGAGACCGGTCGCTCGCCAAGGGGGACGTTCTCGAAGTCGCTCGACTCGCCGGCATCATGGCCGCCAAAATGACGGGTCAACTCATCCCCTTATGCCACCCCCTGCCGATCACTTCCGCCACGCTAGATTTTCAGTTCGAGGCTGATAACGCGCTACATATCACGGCCACCGTCCGCGTCTTCGGACGCACCGGAGTCGAAATGGAAGCGCTGACGGCGGTGAGTGTCGCCGCCTTGACTGTTTACGACATGTGCAAATCTGTCGATCGAGTTATGACCATCGAGCGCATCCGGTTAGAGGAAAAGAGCGGAGGCAGGAGCGGCACTTTCCGGCGCGATTGACTCCCCTTTGCTCGGTCGCTACTATCCAATAGCGATTGAAAGTTCAGAAACCTCATATCGGAGAGCCAGCCGGAGTCTCCGCGCGGGTAGCGGATCATGAACCAATCCTTGATGACGGCACCACAGGCCGCGCTTCCGGCGCTCGATGCCATTAACCCCATTGCAACCGATCTCGAAGAAGTCGAACAAGTCCTGTCCCGAGAGTTGAAGAGCCGGTATCCGGCGGTGACGCCGGTGGTCGATCATGTTCGGCACTATCGCGGCAAACGTCTAAGACCAGCGCTACTCCTGCTCGCCGCTCGCGCTGGCGGCAAAATCACGTCGGCCCACCCCGTGCTCGGCGCCGTCGTCGAGATGATTCACACGGCGACGCTCGTTCACGATGATATTCTCGACAGCGCCTCAGTGCGACGGCACGTGGCGACGGTAAACGCTCTTTGGAACGTTCCTAATGCCGTCTTGCTCGGCGATTACCTGTTCACTCATGCCTTTTACTTAGCAAGCACGCTAGATGACGTGCCGCGCTTGCCGCCTCATCGGCTCCGCGACGAATCGGGTCTGCGAGGGTGAATTGTGTCAGGGTTTGCAACGTGGCAACCTTGAATTGACGGAAGAACGGTACTACGACATTATCGATGGCAAAACGGCGGAATTAACGTCGTGCTGCTGTCATTTGGGTGCGCTTTACAGCGGGGCGGCACCGGACACTGTGCAAGCATGGCCCGTTTTGGCCGCTATGTCGGCTTATCCTTTCAAATCGCCGACGACATTCTCGACATCATCGGCGACGAGCGCAGCGTCGGCAAATCGCTCGGCACGGATCTCGAGCAACAGAAAATGACCCTGCCGCTAATCCGAATGCTGAGCCACAGCCCCGCAACCTTGGCCGCGCGTGTCCGGCAGATCCTGAATGCGCCGGGCCACCACCGCCGCGAAGCCCTCAAACCATGTCTTGCGGAGTGCGACGCCCTAGATTACACACGCCGCCGCGTGAGGAATTTGCCACGAAAGCGCGACGCGAACTCAACTGTTTGCCGCAATCTCCTAGCCGGGCCATTCTCGAAGCGATGACGGAGAAGGTGATTCATCGCAATCATTAAGAGGCGGTGCCTTAAGCCCCTCGCCCCCGTACTCGGGGGAGAGGGGTAGGGGTGAGGGGGAGATGTTTTCGCACACATTGCCCCCTCACCCCCGACCCCTCTCCCAAAGGGAGAGGAGAGGTTTAACATATACTCTCTCACTTTTTTTGAGTCTCTAACGTCTTTCGTGTTAGCACCAGTTCCATGAGCAGCCGTTCCTTGCCGTCGTCGGTGAGGTTGTACTGGCGATGAACGATTTTCTTCCCGTCCTCTTCCAGCTTTGTAACCGTGCGTGATCGTCGTGCGGTCTTCTCCCCTTCTTGCAACGTTTTGCTGGCAAGCACAATTTCCTTACCGTCAAATTTGCTGTCCGCCTGGCGATGTGACATCCGCGTCGAGCGGGAATCGATCCAGACGCTGGTGAATTTCTCCGTGTCCGCGTCATAGCCGATCAGTCCCAGGCCGGTCGTTTTCTCCTCGCCTTGAAAGAAGACGAATTCGGACTGAAGAAATCGACCACCTTGAATCATCGTCTGCTTGCATTCGCCCTTCTGCTGGACAGGGTCGCCGGTCCGTGGATGGAACGACTTGAGGACCTGCCAATCGCCGACAAATTTTTCTAAGAACTTTTGGCCATCGCCCGGCTTGGAACGGGGCTCGAATGCGTTTTGGGGATCTTTTTTGTCTTTGTCTTGAGCAAGCGTCTGGGACACGGTGATGGACGCCAAAATAAGGAAGAGAACAAGCAGACGAGCCGATGGTTGAGACATGGAATTATCTCCTATGAAAAGTCGTGGCCGGGGTCGGTACTCCGACCCCAGGTATCGCCCAAGCGGCATCACCGACCCGGGGTCGGAGTACCGACCCCGGCCACGGTGTGGCACCTCTCGCATGCGGCACGTTGGAAACGTGCCGCCAAACTCTTGTGGAACAGCCTCTCAGTCACGATTCAATTCCGTCCACAGCGCTTTGTAATAGCGCAGCATTTCGGCGCCGCTGTCGGCGTCGGGAGGTGTTTTACCGACCTCGCATAGTGTCACGCGATCATAGCCGTGCTGGCGAAAGAGACGAAATAGCTCTCGATAGGGGTAATTGCCGGTCGAGTCTTTATACAGCTCATTGATGTGACACGATTTGATCCAGCGCTTGAGCATGGCGAATGATTCCGCGACGGAACCATTTTTCACGTCACCAGGATTTGAGTTCCATGTGAGCCCGACGTTCGGCTGATCGCATTGTTCCATAATGGTCTTCATGTTTGGCGGCGCGGAAGTGCCGGTGCCGTGGACCTCGACCCACACTTCCAGCCCTAAATCGGCGGCCGCCTTGCCACAAGGAATGAGCGATTTCCCAATCTGCTCCAACGTCTTCTCGACGGGCACTTCCTTGGGCAAGCCATTGGGGCGAACCTTGACTCCCTTGCCGCCAAGGTCAGAGACCAGATCAAGGAACGCCTTGCAGGATTCGATATTTTTCCGCACCACGGCCGGGTCGGGCGAATGAAATTCACACGTCGTGCCGCAGCCCCAAATCTCGACCCCGGCGTCGGCGCAGCGGTTTTTGACCTCTTTGCGAGCGTCCTTCGTCAGTGCGGGCTCGACCTTGTGGGCATGTTCCGTGCGAAATTCGATCGGCGAGATGCCGACTTTCTTGCAGATGTCGAGTAGCGTTTTCAGATCCCATTTCGCGGCCATGTTATAGGTGACCAGGCCGAGACGAAACTTCGGCTTTGGCTCGCCTTTGTTATCCGCTGGAGCGGACGCCGAATCGGTGCCGAGAACGGCGCCCGCGGCTCCGGCGAGCAACAGTTGACGACGTGAAAGTGTATCCATGAAAAATCTCCGAGTTTTGGCCTTGACAAGCTTGCGGCTTTCGCTATCGTCCCGCGGTCCTAAAAGGTGACATTCTCGTTTCGGTCTCGCATATAACTCTTTCGGGGGAGGGAGCAAATGATGCGCACGGGTCTTATGTCCTTGGCCGCGCTCGTCGGGGCGGCGTTTTTCGCGGGTTCGGCGTCCGCTCAATACAACTTTGGCAACACGGGAACGGTCATCACGCCGTCCACCAACACACTACAACGGGCCGGTACTAGTATTCCGACCATCCCAACTCAGGGCACCGGCTTTAAGCTCATGGATTACTTGCCGAAGTTCGGCGGCGTCACCAATCAGCGCAAAGTCGTGTATACGACCTTCCCTGATCAGGCTCACATGCCGGGTCTGGACTACATGAAGGCGTTCAACCTGCAGGCTCCGCAGGCACCGAAATAACGACAATAACGATCGTTTAGCCGCGAGCCGATAGGCGAGCGCTGTTTGACAGCGCTCACCTATCGGCTCGCGGCTAAACTTTATTTTTCGCTGGGCACAGGTAAACGAACCTGGTCCGGGCTGGCCAAGTAGGCTATGAGGTCGCGAATTTCTTCTTTCGCCATTTTGTCGAGCTGGCCTTGCGGCATGATGGATAGTTGCGATTTTTCACGCGACTCTATCTCGCTTTTCGGCAGCGTTACGATTTCATTTTGCGTCTGAACCGTCAGCGTCTTATCATCCTCGCGCTTGATGACGCCATTGAGCGTGCGGCCGTTCTTGAGTTCGATCACCGTCAATTGATAATCCTTGGCAACGACCGCGCTCGGGTCGAGCACCTTTTCGAGCACGTAGCTAAGATTCGCTCGTTGCGATCCAGTCAGGTCAGGGCCCAGCGTCCCGCCCGCGTCGAACAATCGATGACACGCAGCGCAGGTCTTAGCGAAAATCGCACGACCGTTGGAGCGGTCGCCTTTTTTGATGAAATCAGGCGTTAAGACAGTTTTGAGATCCGCTAACTGCTTTGCTTTGTCGGCGGCCGCGGGTCGGACCGTGCCCCAGACCTGCTGGAGTCGGTCGGCCACCTGCTTGTTCTTCAAGCCCATCATCAAACGCACGGTATAAGCCGACAAATCTCGGCGCGGGACTCGGTTCGCTTCCATCGCGCCGATCAGTGCAAGTGCGTACGCGGGTCTTGACGCCAAAGTCAGCAACGCGTCGGCTTTCTCTTCCACAGTAAGCGATCCGTAATAATTTAATATCTGTTTCGGCGTTGATGCGTCGTCGAAAGCCGCGAGGCCGCGCAAAGCCTGGCCGCGCAAATTGGGATCGTCGAGTAATTCCAGGAGGAGGCTCGACGTCCCGGTGGCTTGGTTTTCGAGAAGTGATTGGAGAGCGCTTCGCCTCGTCTCGATCGGCGTTTTGCGGTCGGTTACAGTTTCACGCAGCGCGGCGAGAGCCTTGGCGTCGCCGAAGACTAGTGCGAGGGCTTGCGATCGCTGGCGAACTTCGGGCAACGGACTTTCGGCCAAGATCGAGTAAATTGCCGACCAATTCGCAGGTTGGGGCACTCGGCGCCGGCCGGCCAAGGCGTCCGCCATGCCGCGTAGAATATCGCGCTGAACCAGCGGATCTTGTTGGGCGCCGAAAAGGCGCGTCAAAAGTTGGAGGTTATTTTTCTCGTTCAACCCTAACAGACGGCGAGCGATGTATTCCCGAACAAGAGGAATCTTCGCGCCGATTAGCAACTGGACGGCTCGATCCGCTTCGAGCGCTGGCAACGGTTCGACGCCATACCAGATCATCAATGGCAGATAGGCATCTTGAACATCTTCTCGATGGCCCAGAAGACCGGAGGCAATGCCCCAGCGATCGATTAAGGGTAGCCGTTGCAGCGCGGACGCGAGAGCCAGCCGAACTCGCGGCGATGGATCGAGTTTGGCAAGCGATTCGAATTCCTTCAATAACGTTGGGGTAATTTTCTTTTCATCCAAAGCCAAGCGAATCGCCCAGGCACGCATGTGCTCGTCAGGATCTTTCAGGAGCGCCAAAGTCCCTTGGTCGTCCAGGCCGGCGACGACATAGAGCGTCCAAAGAGCGCGTAGACGATGCGTTGTATCTTTGTCATGGCGAATGATGTTCCGTAGAGCGTCCTTCGTATCGGGGGCGACTTTTTTCGCCACCGATCGCTCTTGCAACAGCCGCCGCGCTCGCGCGCATACCATTCATTTTTGTGCAACTGCAGAGCTACCAACTCAGCATCCGTCTGCTGTGCCAGGTTTACACGCACCGTAGTTGGGTCGCCATAGGTGATCTTAAAGATTCGTCCGTTGGTTCGGTCGACGGTGACATAGTTATGGCACTCGCCGGTGTCGGTCCAATCGCTGACATAGACGCCGCCATCGGGGCCGTATTGGATCGCGAGGCCTCGGAACCATGTGTCGTTAGCGAACATAAAATCCTGGCCGTGGCGCGCGACATAGGACGAGCCTTGCCGCTCCAGTAGATCGTTATTGATGCGGTTGCCGTGGAGATTACAGGTGAAGAGGCCGCCGCGGTAGCGCTCGGGCCAATTGTCGCCGAGGTAAATCATGGCCCCAACATGGGCGTGGCCGCCGCCGGCGACGCCGTGGCTGCCTTGGCCGCCGCGCGACGTCGTCCAATCGCCACCGCCCCAGTGAATGTGGTCCGCACACGAGTTCATCAGGCTGTAGGTATACGGGTTGAGATCCTGGCCAAACATTCGTTGAAAATGCAGCTCCGGGAATGACATGCCAAAGATGATGAATGACGCAATTCGTGATGAAGGCTTCGCCGAATTCGTCGAAGTCGAGTCCCCAAGGATTGGTCGTGCCGGACGCCACCACCTCAAAGGTGCCGCGCGTCGGATGGTAGCGCCATACGCCGCAGTTGAGGCGGACGCGATCTTTTTCAGGCGTGCCGGGCTTGCCCACGACGGAATTGGAAAGGATGCCATTGCAGCCGTAAAGCCAGCCGTCAGGCCCCCAGGTCAAGCTATTGAAGATATTGTGTTTCGCGCTCAAGTCCCAACCGTCTAGTACAACGCGGGGCGGACCGGACGGCTTGTCTTTCCCTTCGTCGAACGGAATGTACAGCAAGTTCGGCGTCGCGCAGACCCAAACGCCGCCAAAGCCCACGTTGATGCCCGAGATATTGGTCAGATTGTCCGTGAAGACGGTGCGATGCGTAAAGCTACCCTTGCCGTCGCGATCCTCGAAGATGACGATCCGATCCTTGCCCTCTTTCTCTTTCGTCCAATTGGGGTACGACAGGCATTCCGCAACCCAGAGCCGGCCGCGCTCGTCGAAGCAAAAGGCGATTGGCTGGACGACATCCGGTTCACCCGCGAAAAGAGTTGCATGAAATCCCTTGGGCAAGGACATCCGCGCCGCGGCCTCCCGCGGTGACAATGGCTTGTCAGCGGCGGAGAAAAGGAAGGTGGGTAGGAGTATACAGGATACGCCAATGGAGAGGAATCGCGTCATGAAGAGGGTCCCGTCGATAGTCTTCGCGAACGACTGGAGAATCGTTTTCAAGAGCCGGGAGCGTCAGCGATCGGAGTGCATAATACTCGCTCAAATTTTCTCCGGTCGCTAACGCTCCCGGCTCGCCAATTTCAGTTAAACCTAATCAAGCTCTTTAATGTATATATTCTTGAACCACAGCGTGTCGCCGTGATGCTGAAGCTCAATGGGGCCGCGGGCGGGTAGGGGCTTGCCTTTTTCCCAATAGTTGGCCAGCGGCGCTTCGTCGACAACCTTCTCGCCGTTGAGAATCACGGTTACTTTATCGCCCTTCATGGTGATATGAAACGTGTTCCATTCGCCGACCGGCTTGTCGGCTTTCTTGGTCGGCATTTTGCCCTTGCTGCCGGCTGGGTTGTTCCACAAGCCGCCGGAGCCGGAGCCCTTGTCTTCGCCCTTGGCCCCCGGTGATTTGTCCGAGTCCCAGATCTGAACTTGCGGATGGCCGCGGAGATAAATCCCGCTGTCGCCCTTTTCTTCGATCTTCCAATCGACGTAGAGTTGGAAGTCACCATAGTCTTTGACCGTTTGCAAATTATTTCCCTTGCCGTCGTAGACGATCACGCCGTTTTTGACTTGCCAATGGGGAAGGTAATCGGCGTTCGCCTTTTTTTGTTTTTCGGCCAGCTGTTCGGGCGTCATCTTGGCGCGAGCCTTGACGTCGATCAGCCCTTGCCAGCCAGTGAGGTCCTTTCCATTGAAGAGCGCGACAAAACCCTTGGGCGGTTTGTTGTCGTTTGGTCCCGCCTTTTCGTCCTCCGCGTGAGATGAGGCGAGAGTGAAGCTTAAAAGCGTGGCTGCAATTGTGAGGGCCAGCAATTGTTTCATAAGGTTATGACTCCTTACCAAGAGGTTGAGAACGTAACAAAAGGTGATGGTGGCGTGGCGAACCGAGAAAAGCAAGGAAAAAGACGAGGGCGATAGGGCCGAAACGGTGGGATAACTCAGCGAACGAACTGGGGCGATGAAGCACTAATGCCCTACCTAGCCTAAATTAAGGGTGGCACAAATATTCTGGTCTGTGCAGCAAAAGGCCCATTCGTCGGTTCCCCCACAGACAAGAATGTCTGTGCCACCCGTAAATTCAGCCTAGGCAGGACCTAGGCTGCTACCGCTGGGCGGGATTCCGCAGATCACCTGGGCAGGAAAACCGACTTAATCTGATCGTCGAGCAGTCCATAGTAGGTGGCGCCGGCCGCACCGGCGTAGGCGAGCACAAGGAGAGCGATGAACCAGGGAACGCCGTCAAAGCCTTTTTTCTTTGGCTTGGGCTTCGCCATCTTGGTAACTGGACCGGCTTCCTCAATGTCCATCGGCTCGACGTCCTGAGCCTCGCCCGCAGCAGAAGGCTTCAACAGCGACGCCCGCATCGGCATCGGCGTCGGCAAGCCTCTGCCGGTCGGCTTGGCGCCGCCAGGCGTGACGGCGACCGCGCTTTCCGCGGGAAACGGGCTGATCGCCTGGCAGCGCGGGCACTTGATCATTTTGCCCTCGGGCGCGCCATGATGCAATTTGAGCGCTGACACACAATGCGGGCAGAAGAAGCGGAGTTCCGGCATGTTTTAAGCGCCTTAAACGAGTCTATTTGGGTAATTATTAATTGATTGCAGCCAATTTCGCTATTCCGTTTCGGTCAGATCCGCGCTAGATTCGACGCCAGATTCCGGTGTCGAAGGCGTCAACCGAGCCAGTACCGTACATAGGAAAAGACCGCCCACTGCAAGCACAGCGAATAAGTCCGTTTGCCATTCTGGCCGGCTCGACTCGGTCAAAAGCGTCGGAATCCGCAGCCAGTAACTCTGATAGACGGCCAAGGGGGCAAGGAAGCCGACCAAGAACAATCCCGACGCGCACAACGGCCGACCGCCGACAGCGAGCAGCCCGCCGAGAAGACCAACGATCGCACCGCCATACATGAAGGGCAGAACGCGCATTTTTTGGATATGGTCCTTGGTATTCTCCGCGAATTTAGCCTCCTCGTCTTGCAATACCGAAGGTGCGTCGCTGTTGCGCCTTCACCTGCATGCGCAATAAATCGAGATTGCTCCTCTGGTCGTCGAACTTGCCCTGTCCGCTCTGAACCTGGTCATCCAGAGGTAGGCGACATACCCCGACAAGCCGCCTGCCCCCAGCGCGAGCAACAATACGAGAATTCGTAGAGCGATTTGCACGGCAAGCTCCTCAAAGGAATCGGCAGATAAGATGCAGAAAGCGACGAATGAGTTAAAATGGGCGCTTTGCGATTGGGCTATCCTATGAAGTCATGAACCGATTGTACGCCGGAATTCCCCCTCTACTTAACTTGATTGTGAGCAACGGTTATCGAAATTGACGGCTGTAGGCTTTGTACCGGCGCCATCGGTTGCTAGGATGAAGCCATATCATCGCCCCCGTAGCTCAGGGGATAGAGCAGCGCTTTCCTAAAGCGAAGGTCGCAGGTTCGAATCCTGCCGGGGGTAATCGACCATCATTTCGCAACGGTACGCATTCGTACGTTCCAGAATTTGCCTTGACCCCATGCCAGGCGCATTTGATTTTGCATCGCGGTTGGGAGGGGGTGCCCGCGTGATCTTTTGGCGCGACGGTCTTGGTCTCATTGTAACCTTAAGCAGAACAAGGTGTTAAGTTGTCAGACCGTCGCGCCAAACCCAACACGTTTTTTGGCGCGACGGTCGCTTCATCGGGCGCATTCACGACGGTAACACACCCAGTCTTTCGAGCTTAACCCACGTTGCGAAAATCAAACTGCCCTGGACCCCTTGCCTCTAAAACGGTAATCGCCTCGGTCCGAGTGACGATCCACTCGTTCCCGTCGAGGGGTCCGCAATGAAAAGAACGATTCGATTTGTATTCCTGTTATCGTCGATGTTAGCTCCGGCCATGGTTCATGCGCAGCCATTGCCGCCGGCGCCGGTCGCCGTGCCAGCGGAGCCTTATCGTGTCCCTCCCGATCCACTCAATGGCGGGCCACAGGTTGGCTTGGGAGCGCCACAAGCGATTCCGCAAACGAGTCAACCGGTGCCGGTGGCACCGCCTCCAGGGGTCATTGCTCCGGTAATCGTGCCGGTTGTTCCCATCGCCCGCGCGGCGCAGCCGCCTGCATTATTCTTCGATGTCGAGCTAGAATTTCTCGACCCGATCGCCAAGGACCATTTGCACGCAAGTGTTACGCGGCCCAATGGCGAAGTCGTCGCCTTGTCAACCGATCGTACCCCGCTCAGCTGGACACTCGCACCCCGGTTCGACATCGGGTATCACCTGCCGGACCGTCAGGGCGATTTTATTTTCGGTTATCGCTTTTTCGCCACGGAAGGTACGAGTTCAGCAGTCCTTCAGAACGGCTTAATCGTAAACACAAAGAGTCGGATTGATTGGAATCAATTCGATTTCGATTATGCCACGTGTAAAGTGGATCTCGTTCCGCGGCTTGAATCGCAGGTGCGCTTTGGTATTCGCCTGGCCAGCATTTATTATGATGACCAGCTAGACAATCCAGCTTTGCAACAGTGCGCGAGCAACTACTATATCGGCGCTGGCCCCCACCTCGAATGGGACCTCAATTATCGGATCATGGCGATCCCCATTTTGCCTGGATTGAGTGCTTTTGGCAAAGTCGATGGCGCGGTACTTGTCGGACAAACCAAACAACGCTTTTACGACACTCAATATGCCATCGACGGTTCCGCGCTCGATACGGCCGACCGAACGCAACATACCCAAAGTGTGCCGTCCTTAGCATTTCAGGCGGGATTGGGCTACACGCCGCCGCAGGCCGAATACCTTCATTTTCGCGTCGGCTACCAGGTCGAGCGGTATTGGCAAATCGGTCACATCGGCGGATCGAATTTCGATTTGACGACTCAAGGTGTATTTCTCCGCGGAGAGATTGACTTTTGACTACAAGCTTGGGAGTGCGCGCAAAGAGAATGCTTCGTGCTCAGAAAAAAGGAGAAAATGCCGATGTAGAGATTATGCGGTATCTGCCGCTTATGCCGTAACGTGCGGCAGCCAGGTTGACAGGAAAGGTTTGTACGCGAGGCCAATATCATGAAATTTAGCATAGCTGTGATGTTGGCGGCCCTTTTGGCTACCTGCGCAGGTGCCACGCCGCCTGAATCGTCGACGATCATTCCAGCGCAGCCGATCGTGGCGGTACCTGCAACGACCGCCCTTGGCCCTTCCAACTATGGGATTCCGGCGATGTCGATATGCGCGTTGCCGTGCTCGTCGCCCTGCGCCACGGTGGGCTCGACCTGCGCGACCAAATCGGCCTCATGCGGGAGCTGCTCGTCCTGCACTACAAAAGCCGTGAGTCTGCTCGACATGCGCCGCGAAGACATCGAGTTGTTCGACCTGTGCGGCGGGCTGCGGCTCGGGCAAGCTTTTGGACTTTTTATTTTATCGTCCGCTGCATTTGGGCGTGAATTGCCGTGATCAGTGTCAGGTTCTCAACCCGCCTCTTCATGCCTTTTTCCCCGTGTGCCAGGAAGGCCAGATTCGCGCCGCGGCTGGTTGCGCCGCGACGTGCAAGACTTGCGGAACTGGCCAGCATGGCTCTACCGCGCCGGCTTCCATCGGTTTGTTCCAATTCGGACTCCACGGCACCAGCGATTGCGGTACATGTGACAAAGGTTGCTCAACGACTTGTGCGACGGGATCATGCACGACGGCTCAGGTCGTGCCTACGGTAGGTCACTAAACAGCGGCCCGCATTGAGCATCGGCAGGCCGAAGGATCGTCGAATGCCTTGGTCGCAACCTGAACCTGCACACGTCGATGAGATCGCTCCGGCGCTGCGCATTCTCTTTAGGCATTTTGCTCCGCTCGAAGCGGAGCGACGAATTGAGAACGCTCTGCTCCTGAGTCAAATGGGGCAATTAAGCACCGACGGCTTATTCGTCGTGCGCGATAATGCCGGACTGGTTGGCGCTGTGTTTTGTATGCCAATGGCTGGGGCCAGCGGGATGTTATGGCCGCCCCAAGTCCTCGACCGCGCGCTTCAGCCTACGGTTGAGGACTTGTTGCTTTCACATGCCGTGTCTTGGCTCGGAAACCGAGGAATCAAGCTCGTTCAGGTTCTGCTGTCGCCTGAGGAGTCTCGCGAGGCCGCGGCTTTGGAGCGTCATCGGTTTCGGCATATCACACATCTGTGGCATCTCATTCATGATCTCAAGGGGGCGCTTCCACACCTTCGCCAGCCGCGACTGTTGTACGACGCCTTCGACCCTGCGCAACCTTCGGTATTTGAGCAAACTCTGTTGCGAACCTATGAAGGCACGCTCGACTGCCCGGAAGTTGCCGGCGTGCGAACAGTGTCGGAGGTCCTTGACTGCCATCGGGCCCAGGGCGTGTTCGACCCGGATCGCTGGTGGCTGCTGCGCGAGAACGGCGATCCTGTCGGTGTCGTTGTTATCATGGAACAACCTGAAAATCGGGACTGGGAGATCGTGTACTTTGGCATCGTTCCAGAGGCACGGCGCCGAGGCCTGGGCCGCGAGGCCATGATTCGAGTGCTTCATCAAGCGCGCCAACTGGGTCGATCGCGCGTGGAGTTGTCGGTCGATGGCCGCAATACGCCGGCCCGCGCTCTTATTGTTCGCTCGGTTTTGAGCCGGAGCTATTCAGCGAGGTCCACCTGGCGATTTTGTGAAGAGTCGCACGTCCAGCCGTCCATTCGCGTACACAGTCAATTCTCATACAATCTCAAGCAGATTGAACCAATTGGCTCGAACAGGCGGTTGCACCGTGCGAACTTTTTTCCTTTTTCTTTTCTTTCTGATCTTGGTGACGCCCTTGAAAAGCGACGAAGGCATGTGGTTGTTGAACGACCCGCCGCGCGATCTTCTCAAAACTCGGCATAACTTCGACCTGACCGACGAGTGGCTGACTCATGCCCGCCTGGCGTCCGTACGATTCAATAACGGCGGCTCCGGTAGCTTTGTGTCGCCCGACGGCTTACTTGTCACAAATCATCACATCGGCGCCGACTCGCTGCAAAAGCTAAGCACCAAAGACAAGGATTTGCTCCGCGATGGTTTTCACGCGCGGACCAAGGAGCAGGAGCTGAAGTGCCCGGATCTCGAGTTGAACGTTCTTTATGAAATCGTTGATGTTACCAATCAAGTCGCCAGTGCTCTCAAGCCCGGCATGACCAGCGCCCAGGCCGCAGCCGCACGGCGGACTGTTCTCTCGGACATCGAAAAGGAATCGCTCAAGTCGACCGGCCTGCGCAGCGACGTCGTGACGCTTTATCAAGGCGGGCTTTATCACCTTTATCGATACAAAAAATTTACAGATGTCCGCCTGGTTTTCGCTCCGGAAAACGCGATCGCCGCCTTTGGTGGCGACGTCGACAACTTCGAGTTTCCACGGTTCAATCTCGATATTTGCTTCTTTCGTGCCTATGAGGATGATAAACCCGTCCGGCCGCGCGAGTATCTCAAGTGGAGCAAAACCGGCCCGAGCGAGGGCGATCTCGTCTTTGTCACCGGGAACCCGGGGACGACCAATCGGCTCGAAACCCTGGCAAAACTCAAGCATCGGCGTGATGTTACGCTGCCCTACTCACTCGCGCGGCAGCGGGCGATGGAGGCGCTGCTGATTCAATTCAGCGAGCGCGGTCCCGAGGAACGGCGCATGGCGTCGAAGGACCTGCATCGCGTCGCCAACGGTCGCAAAGCGATGTCGGGCCAATATGCGGGCCTGCTCGATCCATCGGTCCTAGCCCGCAAAGCCGAGCAAGAGTCTGAACTGCGCGCTCGGGTCGCCACGCAGCCCGGGGGTAGCAAAGAGGAATCGGCCGCGTGGGATCGCGTTGCTGCGTCGCAAAAGGTCTTCGGGTCATTCGAAAAATTATATTATTTGCTTGAACGCGGCGACGCCTTTGATTCCGAACTATTCTTGATCGCCCGGCACCTCGTGCGGCTCGCGGCGGAACGGCCCAAGAAAAGCGCTGACAGATTGCGTGAATATCGCGATTCCAATTTGGAGTCGCTCGAATTTCAATTATTTTCGCCGGCACCTATCTATCCCGAATTGGAGCGCGTCCGGCTTGCTGGATCCTTGTCGTTCCTCGCCGAGATTTTAGGCGGTGAGCATCCCTTGGTCGTGAAAGTCCTCGCCGGCAAGACGCCCGCCGAGCGGGCCGCCGAACTCGTCGCCGGGGCCAAAATCGCTGACCCAGCTGAGCGTCGTCGCCTCGACAAGGAAGGAGCGAAGGCGATCGACACGACAACCGATTCGATGTTGAAATTCGCCAAGATGATAGACGACGAGGCGCGAGCCGTGCGCAAGCGCTATGAAGAAGAGGTCGAGGAGCCGGAACGCCAGGCAAACGGTCTGATTGCCCAAGCTCGTTTCAAGGCCTACGGTCGGGGAATCGCGCCGGACGCGACATTCACGTTGCGAATGGCTTTCGGCGTTGTCAAAGGTTACGTGGTCAACGGCGTCGACGTGCCCTACACGACCAGGTTTAGCGGCATGTTCGACCGCTGGCAGCGCTTGGATGGGCGCGAGCCTTTTGCCTTACCGAAACGATGGACCGACGGCAAAGACAAGCTCGATCTGAATACACCCTTTAATTTCGCCTCAACCGCCGACACGATCGGCGGCAACTCCGGAAGCCCCGTCCTCAATCGCGCGGGCGAACTCGTGGGTATCAACTTCGATCGCAATCGCCATGGCCTCGTGCGCAACTTCGTTTACACCGACGTCCAGGCGCGGCATATCAGCGTTCATTCCAAGGGCGTTCTGGAGGCACTGCGGAAGCTCTATCACGCGGACGAATTGTTACACGAATTGGGCGCGGATTGATTTTGAGATTACCAAGCCTGAAGATTACCGAGCCTGAAGCGTAAGCGAAGAGCATTTTGTATTAAGAAAATCAAAAGGCACTTCGCTTACGCTTCAGGCTCGGTTGTCAAACGGATTCACTTCTCAACCCATATTCATACTCAATAAAAACTCAGCGTTCGACTTGGTTTTACGCATACGGCTGACGACCAACTCCATTGCCTCGACGGGGTGCATGTCGGCAAGGACGCGGCGTAGGGCGCGGACGCGTTCGACTTCATCGGGGTGCATCAGCAGCTCTTCCTTGCGCGTGCCGCTGCGGTTGATATCGATGGCCGGCCAGACGCGTTTGTCGACGAGGCGGCGATCGAGATGAAGCTCCATGTTGCCCGTACCTTTGAATTCTTCAAAGATCACTTCGTCCATGCGCGAGCCGGTGTCGACGAGGGCCGTAGCCATGATCGTCAGGCTGCCGCCTTCTTCGATGTTGCGGGCGGCACCGAAGAAGCGCTTCGGCTTTTGCATCGCGTTGGAATCGAGACCGCCGGAGAGCAGCTTGCCGCCAGAGGGCGCTTCGGTGTTGTGGGCGCGAGCGAGGCGCGTGATCGAGTCGAGCAGGATGATGACGTCGCGGCCATCTTCGACGAGGCGCTTGGCCTTTTCCAGGGCGATGTCGCTGACGTGGACGTGTTCGCTCGATGGTTCATCGAACGTGCTGGCAACGACTTCGGCATTGTCGCCGGCCACGGTGCGAACCATTTCCGTCACTTCTTCCGGCCGTTCATCAATGAGCAGGACGATGAGATACGCTTCCGGATGATTTTTCTTCAGCGCGAAAGCGATTTTCTGCAGGAGAACGGTCTTGCCGGCTCGGGGCGGCGATACGATCAGGCCGCGCTGACCTTTACCGATCGGGGCTACCAGATCCATGACGCGGGTGGGCATCTCGTCGCCGGTCGTTTCAAGGACCAGCCGTGTATTCGGATGGAGCGGCGTCAGGTCTTCAAAGACGGTTGGCCGGCTCTTTTCCTCGGGGGCATGGCCATTGACGGCTTCGACCTGCATCAGGGCAAAATTTTCTTGCCCTTCGATCGGCAGGCGGATGGGCCCTTCGACGACGAGGCCGGTGCGGAGGCCGAGGCGGCGAATTTGGCTCGGCGACACATAGATGTCTTCGGGCGAGGCGAGATAATTGTGGGCGGCGCTGCGCAGAAAGCCGTAGCCGTCGGGCAGAACTTCGAGAGTACCTGAGCCGCGGACGACTTCGCCGCGCTCGATTTGCCGGCGCACGATGGCGACGATCAATCTGAGCGCGATTCATGCCGGTATGTTCGCCCATGCCTTCGCGCTCGGCGAGCTGGAAGAGCTTGGGCATGGGCAAGCGATATAGGTCGTCGAGCCTGAGCAGGTTTGGTGTTCGTTGTGGGGCCGTGGGCGCGGGGCCGGGGCGGTCATGGCCGAAGCGGAAGTGGCAACGTCTGCGGGTTTTCGGACGGGAAATCGTCTGCGGGTCACATTGCCAGACCCTTCGTCGCTACGAGCGACGGCCATAGAGTATCCTCCAGATAAAAGGGAGCTTGAAGCGTTTCGGAAGAGATGGTCGGGCCGGAAACGGCACAACACAGACATGCCCAAGCGGACAATCTCGACTAGAACGCACGTCAAAAAACTAGGTTAAATAGGTGTCAAAACTCATCTTAAAAGTGCTTACTTCTGAATGTGCCGAGGTCACACGACCTTGGCTGCGAAAAGTGAAGCCTGCGGATAAGATCATCACTGAGACGGGGAAACCGCCTTGCCGACGCCTTTACTATAACAGATGGTTTAGATTTTTCTAGTGGGTCTTTTGCAGATTTTTCCGTGCAGGCGAGAAATTCCACGCGCTGCTGACTTCGTTCGCCAGACGCCGTCGCGGGGTCGAGGTTGCACGCCCTGTAACGCTGTTGACGTCAAACGGAAGTCTAGGCCGTGGCCAATGGGCATGCGCGATTGAGGCAGGCAATGAAGCCCATCAACGTACGCTAAACAAAATTATTATTGACGGCAAGAGAGTTCGGAAAGAATGAGGAATGCTGCTCATGTGTGCCATGCTTTCGAGTACGAAAGCATGGCACACAAAGCGTTATCTTTCGCCAGTCCATCACATTCTTTCCGAACGCTCTTAGCACTCGAATTCATCCATCCCAAGCGCTAATCCTCATCCTCTTCGTCATCGAACTCGAGTTCCTTCCGCCGCGTGCGAAAGCACCAGATGCCGAGCAACCGGCACAAAAAGGTGCCGCAGAACGTGCCGCTGGCACAGGCGACAACGAGCAAGACCCAGCCTTGAAGCGGCGTGTCGTGTAGCTCGGCCACGCCCTCGACCACGAGCAACACATGCGCGAAAAATAAGAGCGCCGCCCCGAGAACCCACGCCAAGGCTAGGCCGCCTAGGCGATGGGCCAGGTCCGCGATAGCAAATGGGTTTAAATCGCCGATCCAATTGTACTGGCTCAGAGACAGGACCGCGAACATCCAATAGGTGAAGCAAACCAGAGCGAGCTCAATAAGAATAAGCCAGTCAATCCATCCCAGTTCGCCGCAATAGGTCCAGTACAGCACGCCCATGCCCGCGAAGAGGATCGGGCCAGCGACGAAGCAAGTGACCCACTTGGCACCGCTGAAGAGGATCGTTTGAAACGCGTTGCCGGACCAACGGATGTAGTACACTTCGCCACGGAGAGCCGAGATCAACACCAGGTCCAGAAAACTGCACGGTAGGCCGACGAAGAGCAGCAGAATTAGCAGACAGGTTCCATAGTACGTCGTCAAGACCCAGGGATTCGTCGGCATTTCCGCCAACATGGGCGGCAATAGTAGCGCCACGGCGCCGCTGAAGATCGCCAGCAGCAACGATAGCATCAGGCAGAGTCGCCAGGCGCGGATCGGATAGCGCAGGCACTCCAGCCAGTTTTCTTCCAGAAAGCGGCCTTCGAGCTTGGGATGCGGCGCCCCGGCGTTTGCGAGAAAATGGACCAGATTCGGATTGGGAATTTCAGTGGGAACACGTACCGGAGGTTCATATTCGCCCAGAGGCAGCGGCACTTGCTCAGGCTTGCGGTTTTTGGCGAGTTTGAGACGTTCGAGAGGGGTCAAGGGGGCGAGGCCGCCCTTCCGTGTCGGTTGCAAAGAGGGAATTCCGACAGGTGAACCACACTTTGGACAGACAGATCGGCGCGAGGCCATCTCGTCGCGGGCTTTGAGCTTTTTGCCGCAACTGCAAAAGAACTTGATCGACATGGTGGATCGGCCCGGAAAACAACCAGCCCCAGACGCGCGGCTGCTTCGGAGAGAAACAATCGCGTCTGGGGCTGACTCAGGCGGAAATCAAGGTGCTCGCAATGTCTGAAGGAAGCCGATAAGTTGGTTTTTCTCAACGACATCCAGCCCACTGAATTTGTCTGCCGAGCGCTTCCCCTGGCCGCCGTGCAATGTAATGGCTTCTATAAGGGTCTTCGCTCGGCCATCGTGCATGTACGGAGCGGAGTCGGCTACGCCCCAAAGTGGCGGTGTGCGCCATTCGTCAGGCGTCGGGGCAGGGTCGCCGCCGGGAGCCCCAGGCAACGGCTCGGGAGGCTCACCATAAGAGCCGCCGCCGATCAAATCCTGGCCCATGCGATGGAGAAGGAGATCGCTGTAGATGCCATCAACTGAGCCGAGCTTTGGCGTATGGCAATCCGCACAGCCGACTTGGGTGAAGAGAGTCTTGCCGCGCGCTGGCCTGATCTGCCGACACGTCTTTCGGCAGACGTTGGACAGGACGTGTGAGTGAAGCACAGAAAGCGGTCAGTTGATCGCATTGTTGTTGTGTCAAATCGTAGCCGGTGGATTGGACGGCTTGTCCATACTTGTAGAGTGGGATCGGCTGAGCCGCACCGGGATTGCTGAGCCCCAGCTCGTTGGCGCAGGCTCCCTGGACGAAGTCGGCCAGCGAGGCGGTTTGGGCTTTCCAGCCGAATCGACCGATGCGGCCATCAGCAAGTCTCAAGGCCCTTCCGACGGGAGCCTTTTCATCGTGCGCCGTCGTGAAACCGGCTTTGATACGCTGCGTCCGCTCGCCACCGACGATGACGCGCTCGGGAATCTCATCTATCAGCTTGCTACCGAAGAGAGCCGGCGTATTCCGCTCCGACAAATGCCAGAGCGGCGGAGGCGGCGGCACGTAATTGCAATGTTGTCCCCCGGGCGGCGGAGGCGGAGGTTGACGAGACGCTCCAACGGACAGCGCAATGGCGGTGAGATGCGTTTCGCTTTCCACGATGCCAGTCGTACTCTGCTTATGAATGACGCCCGATTTAGAGGCCATCCCGCGAGCGCCATGAACGTTGAAGGTAGTGACGTTGTGTTCATTGCCGCCGCTGGCGCCAAGCCGGCCGCCTTGATTGTGGCAGGCGACGCAAGAACTCGCATTGAAGACGGGGCCAAGGCCATCACCGCCTGGGGTCAAGGAATCCTTGACCTTCCATTCATGCTTGAACAAGACTTCGCCAGCCTTCGCCATCTCCGCGTCGACGGGTGCGGAGGTTGGCCGTAACCACAACAGCATTCTGACGCCGGGCGGCACAAGGGCCAGCACAACGGCCAGAAGATACCAGATGCGATAGGTCCGGTCCATGATCGAGATGCCTCACCGGAAAAGAAAGACAGACGGGATCTCTCAATGCTGCCACGATTATCGCAGCACGTTCTGCGGAATGCAATGATTATTCTGGAGAAAAAAGACATGTTGTTGGGGAAGGGGTCGGAGAGGCGCTGCGGTCTACCTAGCCGAACAATTTACGGAATTGTTCTCTATCCAAGTCGGTATAGCGAAGAATCTTACTTATTAAACCTCTACCGACGGTGTCACCCAGATGCACCGGTACCAAAGTAGTGCGTCCATCCGCATGGCTTAAGAAATGGTGGCTGCCACGAACCCGCACTACCGAAAATCCACAGCGCTCGAGAGCCTTGATCAGCTCGGCTCCGGTCAATGCTGGCAATTTGCCGCTCATACGTGAACACCCGCGCGTTGAACGCCGATAAATTCCAGCCCTTCAGTTTTCTCAGCCTCCACTTCGAGACATAACGAAATCGCTTCGCGCACGCGTTCCATTAAATCATCGAGAGAACGAGCCTGGGTGTGGCAACCCCGCAGCACTGGGACGGAAACTACGTAAAACGCATCTTCGTCGCGTTCGATGACGACACTAAATTCACGGTTCATAGAGAATTCCTCTGAGTTCCCGAGATCATGGCCCGCTTGCACTCTTGCTGGGAGCAATTCTAGCGATTATAGATGAGCCAGCCCGTGAGCGCACCCGTTGGCGATGGTATTTCAACCCCGGCACGAAAAACGAGGCCGCGGTGACAGCCCCGAAAATCAACGGCGCATAATCGGGGAACAGCGCCATCGGGATCGCAGTGAGATACAGGGCGATCGCCTGAACATAAAACTCGCCCGAGAGCATTCCGGCTTTCACGGTGAACGTAAGTCCCGCGATTACAGCCAAGATCGGGGCGAGCTTCAACACGGGCAGGCCCAGCAATATCTCAACAAGAAAAACGCCGATTGTCGCGGCGACGGCTCCGCCCCAAACATGAGCGAATTGCCGCTCGACAAACAGCACCGGTCCCGCGCTTCCGCATCGACCAAAAGATCCCGCCCCAAAGACAAAGGCCGCCGCCCCACAGGAGCAGATACCAGGCGGGATTCGTGACGCCATTCCAGGCCATGATCGTCGTGAGAACGCATTGCAGCAGCACCATGCCGCTATGGGCCATCCACAGCATTCCCCAGTTTTCGAGTACGGGAGCATGAGGCGTGTCACGCATGACTCGGCTAAATAGCTGGCCAAGGTCACTGATGCTCGTACTACGCACCGAAGTCCGCTCGCCGCGCGCCCAGGCTTCGAGATCGTTCGCCAGTAGAGCCGCGGAGGCGTAACGCAGATCCGGTTCCTTTTGAATGCATTTGAGGCAGATTAACTCCAAATCAGGATCGACGGTTGGGTTGAGCAAACGTGGCCGCACCGGGTCTTGGTCGAGGACGAGTAACAGTGTGTCGACCGGCGTTGCCGCCTGAAATGGCGGCCGACCAGTTAGCATCTCGTAAAGGATGACACCCAGGCTATAGACATCGCTAGCCGGACTCGGCTTACCGCGACTGCCGCTGACCTGTTCGGGCGCCATATAGGCCGGCGTGCCGACAGCCGCGCCAGTGAGCGTCAAGCCCCCAATCGCGCTGCCCGTTCCGGGTCGCGCGTTTTGCCAAACCGAAATCGGTCACGAGCGGTACAGCGTCTTTGAGCCGGACTGATAAAGGCGGGATCTCTGCCCCGTCGGCTCGCGCCGACATCGACAGCATGATATTGGATGGCTTCAGGTCGCGATGGAGTACGCCGCGCTTATGAGCGAAATCGACGCCACGGCCGATGGCAGCCAGGAGCCTGGCCGCCTCGCGCGGCGGCAATGGCACGCCGCTCATGGCCGTCGCCAGTGTCGGTCCTTCGACGTGTCGCATCGTGAAATAGGCCTGCCCGCCGACTTCACCGGCGTCATACACCGCGACAATGTTCGGGTGATCGAGGTGCGCTGCCGCCTGCGCTTCGCCGTGAAATCGAGCGAGGTCCGCCGACGTCGCCAGGTCGCCGCGCAGAATCATCTTGAGGGCGACAGTGCGGCCGAGGCTTTTTTGTTTCGCCTTATAGACGACACCCATCCCGCCGCGACCCAGCTCTTCGAGAAGATGATAATCGCCAAAATCGCGGGGTAAGAGTGCTGCAAGAGGAGCGGAGGAGGGCGCATTTCTCGGAGCCGTCGACTGCGACGAGCGCGCGAAGACATCGGCGAACTGAGCTGCTGCCCAAAGCTGTCGCAGCTCCGAGCTGAGGTCGGTATGCCGCGAACAAGCGGCTTCTAGGTCCGGAACCTGGCCCTGGCGCTTCTGCTCGCCCAGATCCGCCAACAGCCGGGCGAGTCGTTCGTCACGCTCCTGATCGATGGAGGGGGCGGCCATTTTTTCCTCACGCCGGAACGAGGAAACTCATGTGCATGCTTGCATGTTTAAGATTGAGTGTGTCGTATTCTTCTTTGCTCAAGTTGCCGAAGATCGGATGTGTGGCTCGATTGGGTTCGCGCTCCAACCTCTCCACGGCGGCATGAAGCTCGGCCAGGCCTGTCGCCGTGGTGATGGACTCGGGTGCCAACGAGGCGGCAACTTGTGGCGTCATCTTGAACCCTGACGGCATTGAGCCCGCAAGCAGCCTTTTCTTGAACATCCAGGCCATCGCGAAAGTACCAGGGAAAGACAAACGGAAAACCATCGATCGCACCTTTGTACGCTTTGGCGAGGTGGACGAAGATTTGCCCAGCCGACCAGTTGCCGAGGGTGTTGATCGGGCCTGAACTTAGCTTGTCCGCATCGGCCAACAGCTCCGCATACGATTTGTAATCGAGCTTGCGCCGACCTTCCACCTTGGCGGTTTCAACCGTCATTGATACGTTCCTCGGGGTTATTGGATCAGGACAATGATTCCGATGAACAGCGTGGAGCGCTATCCACCGCCGGGCAACAGTGCGCTCCGCAGTTTCCTTACCGCCCGCAAATACCGCATCGCCGCCGCCGGCTCCGTTAGCTCAAGAGCCTGCGCCACTTCTTGATTCGACAGCTGCTCCGCATGGCGCATCAAGATGACTTCGCGGTCTTGCTCGTTTAGCTCGCCGATCGCCGTACTCAAGCGGCGTTGCAGCTCATGATGGACGGCGGCGCTGGCCGGCGTCAATTCCTGTCCAATAATTGCCCGGCCAGCTCAAATGAGGAATGATCGTCCAGGGCGGCGGGGACAATCGGCTGTTCCCGATCGAGGCTCCGTCGCTGGGCGACGCGATGGCGACGATGGGCGTCAATCATGTGATCTTTGGCGATATGACGCAGCCAAAGATGAAACGGCATCACCGGATCGCGCAGATAATCGCTCAGTCGACGATGCGCTTCGAGAAGAACGTCTTGAACGATGTCGCTGGCATCAAGGCGGGCCGCCAAGGCGGGATCGAGGCGCATGTCGATCATGCGCCGTAGCGGCTCGCGGTGGGCGGTAAGCAAGCGCTCGACGGCGTCGGCTTCGCCGTGGCGCGCCTGACTCAGCATTTCCTGCGTTTGCGGTTGCTCCGGCCACATGAAAAAAGACTCCGCTGCGATTGACTCGTGTGCAAAAAATGCTGGACAGACCTGCACATGCCCCCTCGGCTCAAAACTATTGTACGCTTTGGATTTGCGGCGTAATAAAGGGCGACATGCAAACAAATCCGCGGAGAACCCCAGGCGACATTCACTTGCGTTTTGTCAATTTACGCTTTTCCGCTTTGCGCAAAGCGTCAGGCTTATCTTTTCGCGGCTTTGAGTTCTGCCTCGGCCAAAACAATCTCAGCAGCGTCGCACCGGCGGTCGAGTTCCGCCTGCTCGGCTGGATCGGTGATCGGGATCACGATCCATTCTTGATGCGTGAAAGGCCGCTTAACCGTACTTAGATTATCTTGCCATTGGGTCACATACTTTTTTGTGTAAAGGAAAACGGCAGTTTGCCACTGCCCCGGCCATAGTTAGCCCCTATTTCGCTGAAAAATCCAACGTATTTTAACATAATCAAGAGCAGAGTTGCAGTGGTTCACTTCGGTTTGCTCGATTTGCGCCTTTCGGTATGGACGACGTCCCACAACTTCGCAAATATCCTAGACAGAAATTCCCTTTCTGCTTGACAGCTTCAGTGCCAGGCCTTAGCTTATCGTGCAGAACCAAAGAAGATCCCGCCTCGATAGACCTTCCAGCGGTCTATTCCGCATTGCGCATGCCGGCCCAAATGCCGGGGTAGCCTCCCTCCGTTTGAAAGGATGTCTCAGACCATGCTGACAATTCTGGGTCAAAAGACACGACTTTGTGACGGCGTCAATCGCCGTGGCTTCCTTCGCATCGGCGCCCTCGGCATCGGTGCCGGCGCCCTTTCTCTCGCTGATATTTACCGTGCCGAAGCCAAGGCCGGCGTGACGACGAATCAAAATAAATCAGTAATCAACATCTTTCTCGGCGGCGGCCCGCCCCATCAAGACATGTGGGACCTCAAGCCCGAAGCTCCGGTCGACATCAAAGGCGAATTCAAGCCGATCGCAACCAACGTCAACGGCATTCAGATCGGCGAAACCTTTCCGCTGATCGCCGCCCGCATGGACAAATGTGCGATCCTACGTTCCATCGTCGGAGCGACCGGCGGCCATGATGCGATCCAGTGCATGACCGGCTGGAAACCCGATTCGCTTAAGTCGTTGGGCGGCCGACCGAGTCTCGGCGCTGCCGTGGCTAAAGTCCGTGGCCCGATCGATCCGTCCGTGCCCGCATTCGTCGGCCTCGCCGGCAAGGCTCAGCACGCTCCCTGGGGCGATTCGGGGCAAGCCGGTTTTCTCGGCTCGTCTTACGCCGCGTTCAAGCCCGATGGCCCGGGTATGGCCGATCTGACTCTGCGCGGGGCAACGATTGAGCAACTACGAGATCGCAAAAAGCTCATGACGAGCTTCGATGGCCTTCGCTCCGAAATCGACGCCAGCGGCAACCTCAAGAGCATCGACGCCATCACGGAACGGGCGCTCGGCGTGCTGACGTCAAGCCGATTGCTCGAAGCCCTCGACCTGTCGCGTGAAAGCGACAAGGTCCGCGAGCGCTACGGCGACGGCAAGCCTTACAAATTCCAGTTCGACGGCTCGCCAACCGTGAACGAGCAGTTCCTCATGGCCCGGCGGCTCGTCGAAGCGGGCGTTCGCTGCGTGACGCTTTCTTACGGACGGTGGGACAGCCACAGCAAAAACTTCGATCTCGTCCGCGACCACGGCTCCAAGCTCGATCAGGCTTTGAGCGCTCTGATTGATGATCTCGACGTGCGCGGGATGTTGAACGACGTCTCGGTCGTCGTCTGGGGCGAGTTCGGCCGCACACCGCGCATCAACAAGGACGCCGGCCGCGATCATTGGCCTCAAGTGAGCTGCGCGCTTCTCGCCGGCGGCGGCATGAAGCTCGGCCAGGTCGTCGGCTCGACCAACCGCCTGGGCGAATATGCCAAGGATCGCCCCATCCAGTTCGCGGAAGTCTTTGCCACCCTCTATCATAATCTCGGTATCGACCCGACCACGACGATCCTCGACCCGACCGGCCGTCCCCAGTTCCTCGTCGAAGGAACGGCGATGAAAGAGTTAATTGGCTAAGAATAACAGCGGTTGCCTTTATATAGCCCCCGGCTTGCCGGGGGTTTTCTGTTTCACCCCCGGCAAGCCGGGGGCTATATAAATGGGCGGTTTCCCATGAGCAAACAACGTATCACCGTCGGCCACAGCCCCGACCCCGACGACGCCTTCATGTTCTACGCGCTCGCTCACAACAAAATCGACACCGGCAACCTCGAGTTTCGCCACGAACTACAGGACATAGAGACTCTCAATCGTCGTGCTTTGCGCGGAGAACTCGAAGTCAGCGCCGTGAGCATTCACGCTTACGCTCAGCTTTTGGATAAGTATGCTCTGTTGCCAAGCGGCTGTAGCATGGGCGATCGCTACGGCCCGATGGTCGTCGCCAAGCGCTCGATGTCACTCGACGAGCTGCGCTCGGCCCGCATCGCCGTGCCCGGAACAATGACGACTGCGTTTCTCACGTTGCGGCTCTTATTGCCGCAGGGCTTTACTTATGAGGTCATGCCGTTCGACAAGATCCTCGATGCCGTCGCCACCGGCGGCTTCGACGCCGGTTTGATTATCCACGAAGGCCAGCTGACGTTTCAGAATCAAGGCCTGCAATTGATCGTCGATCTCGGCGTCTGGTGGCAGGGCGCACCGGCCTGCCGTTACCTTTAGGCGGCAACGTCGTTCGGCGTAATCTTGGGCCAGCGGTTATAAGTCAAGTCAGTCGGTTGCTCAAGGAAAGCATTCAATACTCACTCGATCATCGTAGCGCGGCTCTCGACTATGCACTGCAATACGCTCGGGACATGGACAAATCGCTCGCGGATAAGTTCGTTGGCATGTACGTGAACGAGTGGACGCTCGACTATGGCCCTCGCGGCCGCGAAGCGGTGCGGCGCTTGCTCGACGAAGGACATAAAGCGGGCATTATTCCCGCGCCGGTGGAAGTGACGTTTGTTGAATAATTGGAGCGGCGACACCAATCGCTATAATGCCCCTTATGGAACGTCTCAACAAATATCTAGCGCACGCCGGAGTCGGCTCGCGGCGCTATTGCGATCAACTCATTCAGCGCGGCCGCATCACTATCGGCGGCGAAGTCGTGCGCGAGCTGGGCACCCAGGTCGAACCGGGCCAGGAGGTCATGGTCGATGGCCAGCCGCTGCACTCGGAACGGCTCGTCTATTGGTTATTGAACAAGCCGCGCGGCTATCTTTGCACCAATCACGACCCGTCAGGCCGCCCGTGCGCCATTGATCTCGTCGAGCATATAAGCGAACGCGTCTACACCGTCGGGCGACTCGACGAAGACAGCGAAGGCCTGCTGATGCTCACGAACGACGGCGATCTAGCCAATCAACTGACACATCCGCGTTACGGAATCGAGAAGACCTACCTTGTCCAGGTGGCCGGCTCGCCGTCGCATGAGGATTTGACCAAGCTCCTGACCGGCGTCTGGCTCAGCGACGGCCACGTCAAAGCACGGCGCGTACAAAAGGCTCAAAAGTCAAGGCGATAGCACCTGGCTCGAAATCGTACTGGCGGAAGGGAAGAACCGCGAGATTCGCCGCATGTTGGCGCGGCTTGACCACAAGGTTTTGCGCCTCAAACGGACCGCCATCGGCCCAGTGACGCTCGGTCGGCTACGCAGCGGTAAATCGCGCCCCTTGCCCGCTGAAGACCTGGCTCGATTACGCAAATCCGTCGAGCGGCCTGGCACGGCACAGGAAGCGCCCGCGGCTCCCGAAAAGCCCGCGCCAAAGAAGCGCTTGACCCCAACAAATGACCAACCGGCCGAGCCACGGAAACGCCCCCTATCGCTCAAGGGAAGACGCCCCCGATGAGTCCGATTGTCCAGGCCACCGCACCGGTTATCGAAAATGTCGGCCTGGCGCGACAGACCTATCGCATTCGCCTCCATAGTCCCGAGCTGGCCGAGCGCATTCGGCCGGGGCAATTCGTGATGTTGCGGCTGCCCGGCCGCTCGGATCCTCTCCTGGCGAGACCTTTTGCCTTATACGACACCGTTGTCGATGCGGCTGGCCTACCGATTGCGATCGATGTCGTTTATCTCGTCGTCGGCAAGATGACCGGCCTGTTGGCCACGGTCCGCGCCGGTGAGGCGATCGAGGTGTGGGGCCCGCTCGGCAACGGCTTTCCCGACTTCGGCGCGCTCGACCACGTCGGCCTTGTAGCCGGCGGCATCGGCCAAACGCCGTTCCTGGCCCATGTCCGTGATCTCCTCGGCACAAGAGGCTATGGCGGCCGCCCTCCCAGACAAAGTCGGCACAGCGCGTGTCGCTCTATTATGGAGTTCGCACCGCCGATCTCGCCGCGGGACTGGCCGACTTCCGCGCTGCCGGCGCTGAGGTTCACTTGGCAAGCGACGATGGCAGCGTCGGCTACAAAGGCTATGTGACGGATCTGCTTCGTCAACAATCGTTGCCGCAACAACTGGTCGGCTGCGGCCCCGAGCCGATGTTGCACGCGCTCGCTCAATTGGCCGAGGAACGGGGCGTCCCCTGCCAGCTCTCCTTGGAGACGCCGATGGCCTGCGGTGTCGGGATCTGTTTCAGCTGCGTGACGCGAATTCGCACGGAAGATGGTTGGGATTACCGACGCGTCTGCGTCGACGGGCCGGTTTTTGACGCGAAACTCGTCTTGGCGAGCCGGGAGCGTTAGCGACTGGAGGGGATTACACTCGCTCAGATTTTCTCCGGTCGCTTACGCTCCCGGCTCGCCAAGACAGAATAAGTATCGCCAAATCTCACTCAAACAACAGCCCTTGCGTCCCGCCTGGCCTGCGAAACGCGGCCGTCGAGAGTTCCGGCATCCGGCCGAACCCATATTTTCGGCAACTGAGAGCGTGTAACGCTTTGATCTGCCCGGCCATTTCTCCCTCGCCGCTCATACGTGAATCAAAACTACTGTTGTAGACCGCGCCGCCGCGCATGTCGCGTACTCGACCCATGACTTTGTCGCGCTGGTTTGGATAATGTTGCCGCAGCCATGTATCGAACAAATCGCTCACTCCATATGGCAGCCGCAAGAGAACATAGCCGGCGCTATGCGCTCCCGCCTCCTTCGCGGCCTGAAGGATTGCCGGTATTTCGTGGTCGTTGAGGCCAGGGATAATGGGAGCTGTCAGCACACCGACGGGTACGCCGGCGGCTGTCAGCTCGGTAATCGCGGCCAATCGGCCCGCCGGCCGGGTCGCGCGGCTCCATCTTGCCGGAGAGCTCATCATCGAGCGTTGTGATCGATATGTAAACTGCCGCGGCTTGATGGCGGGCCAATTCCTGGAGCAAATCAATGTCGCGCGTGACGAGCCGGTTTTTTGTGACAATGCCGACGGGATTGCGGAACTCGGCGAACACTTCCAGGCATCGTCTTGTTATGCGGAGTTTGCGCTCCGCCGGCTGATAGGCATCCGTCACGCCGCTGATCGCGACGAATTTGGGTTTCCACTTGGGCGCGGACAATTCGCGCCGCAATAATTCAGCCGCGTCTTCCTTGACCATGATGCGCGTCTCGAAATCGAGGCCGGCGGAGAATCCGAGATACTCGTGAAAGGGCCGCGCGTAACAGTAGACGCAGCCATGTTCGCAACCGCGATACGGATTGATGCTGGCATCGAAGCCAATATCCGGGCTGTCATTGGTGGCAATGATGGAACGAGTGCGATCTCGATAAAAGCGCGTCGCCGGCGCCGGCTCGTCCTCCGGGTCGGCTTCCGGGTCTCGTTCAACCGTAATCAGCTCAAAACGGTTGGCTGGGTTGCCACTACTGCCGCGTCCCCAGACCGGCTCCGGAGGTTGTGACATTACGCACCTTAGGTTGCAGCTGTCGGATTTTGAGAAACGCAGTTACCAATCATGAGCCAAAATGGCGCAACTTTGCCAGCTTGGCAGCGGTCGCTTGAGCAAGGAAAAAGGATAGCGAAGACAGAAGTGCTTACCTTTCAATGATTTACAGATTTCATGAATATTTTCTAAAGTTTCGGGCATCGGAGTTGCTTACTGATTTATCTCATGAAGGGACGGTTTTCCTAACTACTGACCTTTCATTCACCATGGCTTGGTGTTTATAATTTCAGGTGTCAGGTGTTCACCACAGGAGTTGATGCCACGGTTGGCAGTGGCGTCCCATCAAGGAGGTTTTCGCATGTTGGTACTCACCCGCAAGGCTGGCGAAAAGATCGTTATCGACAACCACATCGTTGTCCAAGTCATTCGTATTGATGGCAATCGCGTTCGAATCGGCATTGAAGCTCCTAGCGACGTGAACATTCGCCGCCAAGAGCTGCCCGCTGTCGAACGGAATGCGTGGGAAGTTGAGATCGTGGACGAGCCAGCCCACGTTTCTTGATTTGTCTCTTCGCCGACTATGCACAAGCTTCGGGACTCACTCCTCGAGCTTGCCGCGCAATCGATACAGTAATATCAACGCACGATCGATGACGCGCTCGCCTGCTCCCACTTCGACGGGAGCGACGAGCGAGCTGGCCCCGTAGCCACCTTCGGCTACGGCTTCGATCGTCGGAAAATACTGCTGATAATCATTGCAACACCCCAAAAAGAACACTGCGTCGAGCCGTGCCCGCCTTTTTAGGCTCCGGGAGTGACCGCAGAAAAACTCACCTGACACACCGACGAACCCGATGCGCCCATCGAGCAGCCCAACGCTCAAGTGCGGTCGGATGCCGTCTTTGTATTCCCGTTCATAAAACGCAATCAGACCTGGAAAGAACGCGGTCGCGTACATCGCATGGACAATCGGGTTGCCAAGATCTACGCGACTGGCAAACTTAAAGTCCTCTTCAGCACTCTGTAATATTGTCTCTTTGGGCGCGGAGCAGCGAATCGTCTTTGCCAGTGCAAGTACCTCAATCGCCAGCGCTTCCCCGTAACGTTCCGGCCCCGGATGTTTGCTGCCATCGGCTGACAGGTCGCCCGCTGCACCCTGCAGAAAGAGGCACGGCGCTGCCGTCTCTTTTTCCACCAGCGCAGCCATAACGCCGGGAAAATCCGCCGAGAATTTCATTTCCTTACTATCTCGCATCGTCGGATGCGCCGCGAAATTCACAGCATGGGCGATCGGCTTGCCTTTTTCATCCTCGACGCGCAAGAGCAGCAGTTCGGGGTCGGTCAGCTTATCCGCGCGCTGGGAGTGCCGATTGCGATTGAGTTCGACGGTTTTGGAAGCGACCCCGTAGCGCGCCGGCTTCATGTCCTTGTTCGCCGTCAGAATCACCTCTATCAGCTTCTTCTCGAGATCGCGCACGTATGAGGTGCCGGGAGTAGGCCAAGCGTCTAGCTCCAGCACCGGGCCATGATGAGTATGCGAAGCAACCAAAAATATCTGTTGGATCCCAGCGGCGGCTACCTTTTCTCGGATCGTTGCCATCGAGGAACGCGTCGGAGAACGGCCTAGATCGAGGCTGACTAGAGCGAGCCGATCCTTGCCAGCTGACAAGACGAGAGCCCGCGCCTTGAGAGGATCGCGTACGCCCACACTCGGCGCATCATGCCGCGCGCCATAACCCCACATGGCGTAGCCGATGGGTGGCGTGATGTCGATCGTCGCGGCACCCGCCTGGAGGCCTTCTGCATGCATGGAATTTGTGATAAAAAAGAGAGGAATAAAAGCAAATATGAGGCCGCGTGGCATGTGCGATCTGCTCCAACTGAAACCAAGCGTCAGCGAGTAAAGATCTTCGCTGACGCTTCAGGCTCGGAAAATATACGCGGATTCGCGACCATTCCGCTACTCATGCCTGCGACACGACCTCTTCCAGCGGCAGCGGCACGGCGTCGTCGCCGACGATGCGGGCTTGCCATTCGCCCTGGCAACGCGGACATTGAAACGTAATGTTGCGTTGTGTCGGAATAGCAGACCGCCATACTTCGCGGCTGCCTTGCGGGAACAGACATCCGGCCCAGTGGCATTGCTCGAACGGACAAACGACCATGTAATCCGTCAACATGAAAGCCTCCGAGACATGAGGAGAGAACGAAGGCGAAACGACTGGATTCCTGGATCCTACCACTCGTCGTGGCCGGCTGAAAGCAAAAAAAGAATCGATCTGTTAATTTTTTCCACCTGAGTCGTCGCAAGGATGAACACCCGTGCAGATGAGTGAAAGCCTGGCTTTTCTCAATGGCAGCTACCTACCGATTAGCGAAGCAAGGCTGCCGTTGCACGATGCGGGCTTCGTCATGGGTGCTACGATCATCGATTTTTGCCGCACTTTTCGGCAGCGACTCTTCCGTTGGCCGGACCACCGCGACCGTTTGCTCCGTGATTGCGCGGCCTGCTCGATTCCCCTTTCGCAGTCCGCGGATGAACTCGACGCCATCGCCGAGCGCCTGATCGCGCATAATTCCAAGATCACGTCGAGTCAAGAGCTGGCTTTGATCACCTTCGCCACGCCGGGATCGATCGGCTATTACCTCAATAGCGCCGGCGCTGCCGGCGATGGACCGCCGACCCTAGGAATGCACACATTTCCTCTCCCTCTTGGTCGCTATCAAGCCTTCTTTGAAGAAGGCATAGCCCTGGGCGTGCCGATCCAGCACCTCGCTAATCCAAGCGGTCTGATTGATCCGCGTATCAAACACCGTAGCCGATTGCACTGGTGGCTGGCGGATCAGGCGCTACGCCTCAAGGCGGATGCGGCGCCGGAGCGCTCGCCGTTCTCTACGACGCGCAGACGCGGTCGCTCACGGAGACCGCGATTGGCAACCTGCTTTTGGTCCGTGACGGCCAGGTGATCACGCCACTGCGCGACACCATTCTTGACGGCATCAGCCTGCGCGTGATCGACGAGTTATGCCGGACTTTGGGCATTCCTTTTGCGGAAGCGAGGATCGATCTCGACCTATGCGCTCAGGCCGAGGAGGCGATGCTTTGCGGCACCGCGTTTTGTGTCGCCGGAGTTCGCCAAATCGAGAATCAGCGACTGCCTTGGCCCGGCCCGATTTTTCAGCGCCTGCTCGCTGCTTGGAGTACACAAGTGGGTATTGATATTCGGGAACAGATTTTGTCGAGTCCGTAGACTTCCGCCCCCTTCGTCTTTATCTTGACCTGATCATTATCGGCACCCCTGGTTTGGACAGGGCGTAAACTCGATCGTCACTGTCTAGCTTTTGGAGTCTCTCCCCACAATGTTCAATCGGATTCTCACACGGCGAAAACCGTCGCAATTCCTTTCGCAGCTGCTTGGCTTTCTCGTCCCGGTGGTCGTGCTCCTCTTGGCCGGATCCACCGCTCGCGCCAACGAGGCTGACCTGGCGATCCCCGATCTACACAAGGGGGAGTTCACGATCGCCGGGTTCACCGTCTCGGCGTGGAACCTCCTGTTTTACGGGGCTTTCGTCATCGCCGCTACACTCGGCATCAGTCTTTATTTGCGTGCTGAGATCTATAAACAGCCGGCCCACAAATCGATGCTCGCCATCTCGGAGATTATCTTTCAAACCTGCCAAACGTACCTGATCCAGCAAGGAAAATTCTTGCTGATCCTGTTCGCGCTTATCGGCAGCGCCATGACCTATTACTTCATGGTGCTCCAGGGTGAGCCGCTCAATACGGCCCTTTTGGTGCTGCTCTTCTCGATCGTCGGCATGGGCGGTTCCTACTGGGTCGCCTGGTATGGCATCCGCGTCAATACCTACGCCAACTCGCGGACCGCTTTCGCCTCGCTGCGCGGCGTGCCCTGGGACGTGGTCAACATCCCGCTGCGGGCCGGCATGTCGATCGGCTTGTTCCTGATCTCACTCGAACTCATCATGATGGTTATCATCTTGTTGTTCGTCGATCGAGACATCGTCGGCTACTGCTTCCTCGGCTTCGCGATCGGCGAGTCGCTTGGCGCCTCGGTGCTACGCATCGCCGGCGGTATCTTCACGAAGATCGCCGACATCGGCTCCGATCTGATGAAGATCGTCTTCAACGTCAAAGAAGACGATCCGCGTAACCCAGGCGTCATCGCCGACTGCACCGGCGACAACGCCGGCGACTCGGTCGGCCCCACGGCGGACGGCTTCGAGACCTACGGCGTCACCGGCGTCGCGCTGATCTCGTTCATCACGCTCGCCATTCCCAAGGAGCAGTCCGACCTCCAGGCCAAGCTGATCGTCTGGATCTTCGCCATGCGCTTCCTAATGGACTTCATGTCGGGCGCTTCTTACTTCATCAACCAGGCCATTTCCGAAAACAAGTACAAAGGCCTGAGAGAATTCAACTTTGAAGAGCCGTTAACGCGCTTAATTTGGATCGCGTCGATTCTTTGCATCACGACCTCATATGGCATGAGTTGGCTGCTCATCAGTGATCTCACCGTCAAGGGCATGGCCTACCCGCAAATGTGGTGGCAGTTGGCCACGATTATTAGCTGTGGCACCCTCGCCGCTGTCTTGATCCCTGAGTTCACCAAGGCCTTTACTAGCTCGCATTCCAAGCACGTCCATGAAATCGTGACCGCGTCCAAAGAAGGCGGAGCTTCGCTTACGATTCTTTCAGGTTTGGTCGCCGGCAATTTCAGCGCGTTTTGGTGCGGTATGTTGATCGCGGGATTGATGGCCGGCGCGTATTTCGTCAGCCTTCAAGGACTCAACGATTTGATGATGGTACAGCTCGAGCAGGGCCGACCGCTCGTCGGCGTCGGATCGATTTTCGCGTTCGGTCTGGTCGCCTTCGGCTTCCTCTGTATGGGCCCCGTCAACATTGCTGTTGATAGTTATGGCCCTGTAACCGACAACGCTCAGTCGGTCTTCGAGCTGGCTCAGACGGAAAGCATCCCTGGCATCAAGGATGAGATTCAACGCGACTTCGGGTTCGTGCCTGATTTCGAGCTTGGCAAGCATTATCTTGAAGCCAACGACTCCGCCGGCAACACGTTCAAGGCGACGGCCAAGCCGGTTCTCATCGGCACCGCCGTCGTTGGTGCCACAACGATGATCTTCTCGATCATCCTGCTGCTCGGCAAAGCGGGGCTGCTGCACCTCAGCCTTACCGATGCCCCGGTCATCCTCGGCTTCATCTGCGGCGGTGCCGTGATTTACTGGTTCTGCGGCGCCTCGATGCAGGCGGTCACAACAGGTGCTTATCGAGCCGTCGAGTTCATCAAGAAGAACATGGATTTGACGAAAAAGGAAGCCGACATTGAGGACTCGAAGACGGTCGTCCGCATTTGCACGCAATACGCGCAAGCCGGTATGTGGAATATCTTCATCGTCCTGATGACGATTACGCTGGCGTTCTCGTTCTTTGACCCGAACTTCTTCGTGGCCTATCTCGTGTCGATCGCTGTCTTCGGTCTCTTCCAGGCCATCTACATGGCCAACGCCGGCGGCGCCTGGGACAACGCCAAGAAGTATGTCGAAGTCGATATGAAGGAAAAGGGCACGCCATTGCACGGTGCCACCGTGATCGGCGATACTGTGGGTGATCCGTTCAAGGACACCAGCTCGGTGGCGCTCAATCCGATCATCAAGTTCTCGACCTTGTTCGGCCTGCTCGCCGTCGAGATCGCGGTCAAGATGAAGGAGACCGCCCATAAATCTCAGGGCTTCGACATTACCCCGCTCGTCGGCCTGTTCATGCTGGCGATCGCGCTCGTGTTCGTATGGCGTTCGTTCTACGCGATGCGGATTCCGAATAAGTAACGGCCACCCCGTTTAGCCGCGAGCCGATAGGCGAGCGCTGTTTGATCGCGCTTTTCTAAATTCCGCGCTATCGCACAGCGCTCGCCTATCGGCTCGCGGCTAAACAAATTCAAATTCCTCCCCCACTCCACGGAGCATCCCCCATGCTGCACGCCATGCCTCTGCTCCTCGGAGCGTTGTGCGTGCTTGCCATTGCCTATCGCTATTACAGCGCTTTTCTCGCCGCCAAGGTCGCGGCTCTCGATGATCGGCGTATCACCCCGGCCTACGAATTCAACGATGGCCAAAATTATCATCCGACCAATAAGTGGGTTCTCTTCGGCCATCACTTCGCCGCCATCTCGGGCGCGGGACCGCTCATTGGCCCGGTCCTCGCCATTCAATATGGCTATATGCCGGGTCTCCTATGGCTGGTAATCGGCGTCTGCCTAGCGGGAGCTGTGCAAGATATGCTCGTCCTTGCCGCGTCGGTGCGGCGCGGCGGCAAGTCGCTGGCGGAGATCGCGCGCACGGAACTCGGGCCCTGGGCCAATCGCGTCGTGTCGGCGGCGATTCTGTTTATCG
This sequence comes from uncultured Planctomycetaceae bacterium, assembly GCA_963790585.1. GTDB lineage: Bacteria > Planctomycetota > Planctomycetia > Gemmatales > Gemmataceae > CAWBOY01. The sequence goes on along the minus strand of CAWBOY010000006.1, from coordinate 23,699 downwards.
TCATTATCGCCTTGGCCGGGCTTGGCTTCGTCGTCGTCAAAGCGCTCGGCGGCGAGGAAATACCGCTGCCCGTCAAAGAGATGCGGATTCGACTTCCCGAAAAACAATTGCCGACCAAAGACGAGAACAAGAGCACGCAAGCCGAGTCGGTGTTCACATTTCCCGAAGGGTGCGACATCACCTACGGCCACGACGTTTGGACGCCGCGGCCCGAAAAATTCCAGATCCGCTGGCCGGTCGACAGCGCCCATCCGCTCGAAATCCGCTATGACTGGGCCCGGCCGATCGTCACACTGCCGCCGAAATCGGCGTACCTGGTCGCCGGAAGCTCCTGGGGTACTTTCACGATCGCCTGCACGGTTCCGATCGCTTTCCTGGTCGGCTGGTATATGTATCGCCTTCGCAAAGGAGCGATCGTCGAGGCATCATTGATTGGGGCAGCTCTGACGCTCGGCGCGGTCGTCGTCGGCGCCTGGATTCCAGGCTCGGCTCTGGAGCCGTATTTCTCCCTGAGCAGAAACTCGACCATTCTCGCGCTCACCGGTTACGGCTTCGTCGCCTCAGTGCTGCCCGTTTGGCTGCTGCTGTGTCCGCGCGATTATCTGTCCAGCTTTCTCAAGATCGGCACGATCGCTCTGCTGATCGTCGGCGTCTTCGTCGCCAACCCGCTGCTACCATGTCCGATGTTCAATAAGGTCTTTCAACAAAGCGGCCCGACGTTTCCTGGTCCGCTTTTTCCCTTTGTTTTCATCTGCATCATGTGCGGCGCTATCTCAGGATTCCACTCCCTCGTCTCCTCCGGCACGACGCCAAAGATGATCGAAAAGGAAAGCCAGGTCCGCATGATCGGCTATGGGGCGATGCTCATGGAAGGCATCGTCGGTATCGTCGCTCTCATCGCCGCCGCGTCGCTCGATCCGAAGCTCTACTACGACATCAACGTCGGCCTCGACAAAACCGCCGTGTGGCAGGAAAAGCTCGATACGCTCTATGTCGAATTGGGCAATGTGGAAGGCGTCCAACATCTACCAGTGGAGAAGACCGACCTGTCCAAGGTCGAACAGATGGTGGGCGGCGAATCGCTGCGCGGCCGGACCGGCGGGGCCGTCACACTGGCCGTCGGCATGTCGTTCATACTGAGCGATGCTCTTAACTTCGCGCACGATCCCGACGTGGTCGCGGGCCTGATGAAATACTGGTATCACTTCGCCATCATGTTCGAGGCGCTATTCATCCTGACGACGATCGACACCGGCACGCGCATCGCCCGCTTTCTCGTGCAGGAGACGCTCGGCGCCTGGGTCCATCCCCAATTCGGCAAGACCGACTGGTGGCCCGGCGCCATCCTCGCCACGTTGTTCGTTACCACCGGCTGGGGCCTGCTCGTCTGGACGGGCTCGATCGACACGATCTGGCCGATGTTCGGCATCGCCAATCAATTGCTGTCCGTCGTCGCGCTCGCTCTGGTGACGACATTGCTAATCAACACCGGCCGCGCCAAATACGCACCGGTGACGCTGCTACCCATGCTCTTCGTCTGCGCGACGACGCTGACCGCGGCGTCGCAGATGGTGACGTATTCGTTCCCGCTGTTGATAAAGAGCGAAAGGCCTGGAGACTGGCTCAAGGGAACACTCAGCATGGCGCTGACGATTTTCGTCGTCTCGTGCGTGCTGACACTCTTGATGATGGCTGTGGTTCGGTGGTGTTTGGTGCTCTCGGGACACGCGGCGGTGCGCTCTACGGAGTCTGAAGCGTTTGCGAAGGAATCTCACACACCCGCTTGACGACCAACGTCGCGTAGCTTCCGCGCCCAGGCCGAACGCCAAGCTGAGCTTCAGCTGCCCCCGATGTTTCTCGTCTTCCGCGAAATCCGCTGTGAGTTCTGTCGGTACACACAGCGCCGCGCGTTCACCGCGCAAAAAGAAGAGGGAACGGACCCCTTTTATCTGCATCTGCCGCAGCTCGAGACCCTCTTCGGCCATTACAAAGTTGACCAAATCGCCGCGCGGATCGTCCGGCTCCAAATGCAGCCGCGCGGAAGGCAACGGCAGCATCAGCGCACCGAACTCGCGTAGCTGTTCTTCATCCAAATCCGTGTGCGCCGGCTGCTCGCCGAGGCGCGAGCCCAAGGGCAGCAATTGCTCCGGCCGGAGGCGTGTTACCAGCCAGCGGGCGAGCATACGGTTCCAGAGATGGCTCTGATACGCCGACAGGTAGAGCCCGCGCAGCTCCGGCCGGAGCCGAGCGAAGGTGCCCCGGTAGTCGCCCGGATACTCGCTCAGGTACGCCATCAAATCTCGCGTGTGTCCGGCTTGGAGTTTATCGCGGCAAGCCTGCCAGTTGCCCCAGAATTGTGTCAGGATCTCTTTCTCGCGCTTCTGCTCTGCCCGATCGAATTCATACGGCGCCAGCAGCGCGAGGCGCAGCGCTTGCTCGAACTGTCCTTTGACCAGTAGGCGGGCGATGAACTCGCCGCCTTCGTCGGCGACCGAGCCGAAACGCTGATCGTCGAAGTAATTAGGAACGCCTTGGCGTTCCAGCCGTTGCAAATTCGCTTCAATCGTCGGCCGTTGCGCCGGCGGCAAATTGCGCACCACGAGGCGAAAGCGATTGCAGGCGATCTCCTCGGATGTGAACGGCTGACTCACTTGTCCGAGATAATGGACAATGATGTCTTGATGCTTCATGCCACGGCGCGGGCCGTGAAAAACGGTCAGATGTTGGGTCGTCGCGGCGTGGCGATCTTTCAGGCCGCCGAAGGAGATGGCGTTCGGCGGCAGCTGCCAGCGGCGGCGCACGACGGCGATGGCGTCAGGCGTGGTCCAGCCTCGTTTTTCAAGCCGATAAAGGGCAAAAGGGCCATGTGTAGCGGGACGAAGATCCGTGACTTCCTCGACCTGGAAATCATCCGGCTGCTGCTTCAACTTCATGATGGATGGTTTACGAAAGAGATGTGTCAAAATAAAAAAAGCGGGGCCGAGAGACAAGAATCCAAAACCGTCGCCCAGTCAGTTTTGAATCCCACTTTCTCCCGGCCCCATCAATGAGGGCGGAAAAAGTGAGGCGAGAGAGGTAGAACCCAAAACCGTCGCCCAGTCAGTCTTAGATCCCGGCAACTCTCTCACCTCATCAATCAGAACGGGCTGCCCCGCTCTTCATCTAATCTTAGCAGACTAAATCCGAGATGCAAGGATTTTGCATCGGTTTTTACAGACCTTCACGAATGTCATTCCCAAGGAAAACGGTCGTCATAGCTCTGTCGGCGGCGGCGCACAATTTGCATTTCCTGAAGATTATTTATCAGAAACATGAGCATGAATAGCCCCGCCAAAGGCGATTTGCCGAAGGGTAGCCAGGTCAAAAACGGCAAACCGTATCCTCTTCCAGCGATCAAGAAGGCCTCCGCAGCGAGAAGAGCGGACAATATCGCTGAAATGATCAAGGAAATCATCGTCCCGTCAGCTGGTCTACGCGCCTTCCAGCAGCTCTCGGGAGATTTGGCCGCCGTCGAGAGGATATATCGGCAGGAGATTGAAGAGAGGCCACCAGAAATTGATACCCATCAAGATGTAATAGGTGAATTTTACGTAACGGGATTGATCGTCCATCCAGGTTAATAAGAAAGGCCGGGCTAACCACAACAGTCCGTAGAAAACAAATTGAATTGCCGGACCAGCGGCCAGTACCGCAATTCGCTTCCAACGCTGTCTTTGATTATTACTGCCGATCGCCAGGCCGCCGAAGCTCGCCAGGAGAATATGGCCTTTGCTGCCAAAATACCAGCCAGCGAAGACATGGCCCAGCTCGTGCAGCAAAACAGAAACAAAGACGCAGGCAATCCAAATTAACAGAGCTACGAGCCCAGCGTCTCGGAACAAATCCCAACCGAGAAACGCGCTCGTCAGCCAGTGCAGAGGATGCACCCGAACCGCAACGTGAAAGATCGAGAAATTCAGGTCCAGAGGCGTTCGTTGATCGACGTCGGGAAACATAGACGCACTCCGGGCATCAGCGTGTTAATCGTTGAGAGGATTGTCCAGCGATTCGCGCAGTCCGACAAGGGGGATTTCTCGACGACATGTTTAGCCGCGAGCCGTTAGGCGAGCGCTGTTCGATAGCGCTACTAAGAATCGTTTAGCCGCGAGCCGTCAGGCGAGCGCTTGCGGCGATTCACAAATAACACCATCTTCTAGCCGTAATATCCGATTACTCAGCAACCCTGCCTCGTGCATCCGATGCGTGACATGTAGAGTCGTGACGCCGGTTCGGCGCTGGATCGCGCACAGCAGCTCGACGATCTCGGTGAGGATCTCATCGTCGACCGCGTTGAGAGGCTCGTCGAGAAGTAGCAACGCGGGATGGAACGACAGGGCGCGACCGAGCGCAACGCGCTGGGCCTCGCCGCCGCTCAGGCCGAGTGGTCGACGTCGCAGCAAGGAGCTGATCCCCAACAGTGCAGCCAATTCCTCGACGCGCTGGTGGATCTGAGCGGCGGTCCACCTTCGCAGCTGAAGCGCGAATTCGAGATGTTGGCGAACGGTCTTCGTAGGAAACAACGCGAGGTCTTGCGGCACGTAGCCGATGCCACGCTCGCCGGGCGGCAGGCGGGTAACGTCACGCCCAGCGAGTAGGACTTTGCCGGCCTCGATGCGCCGCAAGCCACAGATCGCTTCGAGCAACGTCGTCTTGCCGCAGCCGCTCCGGCCCATAAGCACTACATGTTGCCCGGTTTCGATCGAGAAGGAGACATCCGCGAGAGAAAAGGTGCCGATCCGAATGGTGAGGTGTTCGACGGCGATCATCGGCTTGCTGATTCCATAAGGAATACACCAGCGGACGCGTAACTATGCAGGTCCCTGGCGGCATCTTACGAATGCGCCGGGCATTCCCCCAATATTATGAATCCGGAGTTCGTTCAAATAAATCGCAGTCGTGGCCGGGGTCGGTACTCCGACCCCGGTTTGGCCGCGGCCGGTCCAGAGAACCGGGGTCGGAGTACCGACCCCGGCCACGACTAACAAACTTCAAAAAAGCGAATTTCTGACTCAGGAAACTAGGCTGGCATCCGAACATGAAGACAAGCGTGATCGTCTTTCCGTTCGACCTCTTTGGCAGCGCTGGAGCCGGCGCGGGAGCGGAACTCGTGGCCGACGAGCTGCGCGAGATCCTCGCCGACAATCGGCGCGAGACCGTCACGACACGCTCCCAAGCCTATCAAGACTCGGTGCGGCTAAAGTCGTTCCAGTTCGCCGCTCTCGACGACTACGCCGATTGGCGCCAACAGGGCCGGCGTGCGGCCCGCTCCGTTCTGAAACAAGGCGATTTTCTGATCTGGCTGACGGGAAATCATCTCGGAGCGCTCCCCGTCTACGACGAACTCTCCGCTTTGGGTGAAAAGACCCTGGTCGTCCAGTTCGATGCTCACCTCGACATCCATCATTTCGCCGATTGCACGCCCGAACCCTCGCACGGCAATTTTCTACTGCACTGCGACGGCCGATTGCCGCCGCTCATCAACGTCGGCCATAGGGAATTGCTGCTGACCAACGAATACATCGTCAACTATTATCAGCGCTGTATCCCCGCCGCGAACCTTGCAGTCGATCCGACCCCGGCTGTCAAACAGCTGAGGGGGTTTGCTCGTCAATCAGACAGGATCTATCTCGATCTCGATTGGGATGTTCTAGACCCAGCGTATTTCCCAGCCGTTAGTAGGCCGGTGCCGTTTGGATTGAGCCCACCGCTGTTGTTACGTCTTATCGACGCGGTCTTTTCGCCCAAGGTCGCAGGCGTGATCCTGTCGGAATTCGATCCAAGCCGGGATAAAAACGATCAATCGTTGGCAACGATCGTGTGGTTGCTGGAGTATTTGTTGTTGCGGCGGTATGAGGGCTAAAGATACACTGAAAGGTCCCGTCTTTGCTTTGTAGACATTCCCCTCACTTCTTCACCAACTTCGCCTTCGCACTCTCCAGCAACGACTCCAAATGCTCGCGCGGTTTGTCGCTTGGCATTCGTGCTGTCGTCCTAACCCAATGCAACGTCTTTTCCAGGACAGACACCAACGGCTCAATCGTCCGCTTGGTGGATACGTGCGGATGAATAGCGTTGTCGACATAGACCGGCGAGGTGTGGGCGAAAACGACCTGGCCATCGGGAAGAAGGTCGGGGCCGGAACAACGAGCCGCGATCCAGCCACATTGGAGGGGACAAAAGTCGCCTTCGAAAATGACTTCGCGCCGGTCGCCGGTGGTGTCTTTGCTGGCGATGACTTTGCCGTTATGCAGGACCTCGACGCGCTCAAACGGAATGGCCGACCGCGCTGCGCACGGAAGTGGACAGATTTCCGCGCGTCGGTCAGATTGATAATCGCACCTGGAATTTGGCCTTCAACCGTCAGGGTCAACAGCGGCCCATTGGTAACGAAGGTCCGCCCCGCGCGGACGGCGTCGGTCCATTCGGTAAACGACGGGGCTTGGTCAACGCTTATGTGGGCATAGGTTCGCACCGCGCCGAGCGCCACCGCGTTGCTCTCCTTGCCGCTGCCGCCGACGAGCGGAACACACAATACGCAATCGAGAAGGCGATACCAGTCGGCGAGCGCCACCGATGGCGCGTCGAAATAGCTGATCTCAAACGCATCGATTTTTTTGAGCAACAGCGCCGCGAGCGCCTCCCCCTGCAGCGCGTCTGGCCGCAGCCGCGGCAGGTCGGACCAGATGACGAGGCCATTTTTGCGGCGATGGCATTGATCGCACCAATCGCAAATCGACCAGGCGTCGTCTTGCTCGCTGCCGCCGAAGCGCAGCGGATAAACGACACGATGGCAATTCAGCAGCGCCACCGTGCCGAGAACCGGATGGCAGTTTAGCGTGTTGACGACGACTTGGTGGCCCAGCGCTTCCAGAGCCGGTTTGGAGCCGCTGAACGCCGCCAAATTGGGCGTCGCCGCCGGGATATGATCGAAATTCGGCGTTTCCAAAGCCAGTAGGTTGACGATCGCCAGGTCTTCCCCGCCTGCTTCCAGCAAGGCTTCATGAGGGGGCAGATAGAGCGCGCGGGTGTCGGCGGAATACCAGCCTTCTTTGCGCAGGTCGATCCAGCGCTCAATCGCCAAGCGTATTGCCAGCTTGCCGGGCGCGAGGTCAATCGTTTGTTTGAGCGGGCGATACTCAGGCCCTTTCGAGACTTCGATCGTTATGGGCCCTGGAGGGATGTTCACTTCGCAAGAGCCATCGATATAGGCGAATTGGCTGTCAGCTAACTGCAAGTTGCCGCCCACATGCCGATCCGGCTCGGTGGCGAAATAGGTCAGGCGCCCAGAGGCGCGTAATAAATACCGGTGTTATCGACGAGTCGCAAGCGCACCGGTGTCGGTTTGCCGGTGGCGGCATCGGTTATGCGAAGGTGGACGCTGAGCATGATTGGCCCGGTCTGATGAGCGAATAATCCGCTGATTATCTTAACGACACGTCCCGCCCGCTTTGTCGACGATCTGCCGAAACGCGTCTACCGCCTTGGGAAACAGTTCCGGTCCAGTCACGCCGCCTGTGGGTCCGCCGCCTAGCAAGTGAGGCTCCAAGGTGGCGAAGCCATTGTAGTTTCGTTGGACGGCATCCGCGATGACCGCGCGCCATTGGCCGTCGCCGCTGCCCGCGAGGCTGCCATGGTCCTCGCCTTTCTTCCAGTCCTTGATGTGCAAATGGGCGGTCTGGTCGCGCGTCGTCGTCCAGCCTTGCCAGGGATCGTAGCCACAGAAGACGTAGTTCGCCGCGTCGTAGACACCCTGAAAGTGTGGTCCCGCGAAAGCGCTGAGCAAATCGACGACGCGCTCCGACGAATCGCCATAGATATTATGCTCGTTTTCGTGAAGCAACCGCACGCCGGCTTTCTCCGCGCGCTTGATCTGCTCCGTGAGACGAGAATGAATTTCGGCGCGCCATTGCTCCCAGGTCGTGCCATCGGGTTTGTAATAGCTGAAAATGCGGATATTTGGGGTATTGAATACCTTGCAAAGATGAATCGCACGCTCGAAACGCTGCAAATGAGGCTCAAACGGTTGATCGATTCTGATCTTGCCGATCGGTGAACCGATCGCGCTCAACTTGAAGCCCCGTTGGTCGAGCAGCGCCTTCAATTCCTGAACCTGGAGATCAGTGAGGTCGAGCACGTTGGTCTTGAGGATCGAGCGCAGCTCGATGTGGTTGACGCCACAACGACTCAGCACATCGAGTTGCTCCAGTGGATCGGGTGAGATTTCGTCGGCAAAGGCGCTGAGTGTGAACATGAGGAAATCCGTGATAACAAGGATGCGGCCCTTCAGATCTTCAAGAACAGTTTACGCCGATACATCCAAAAGCAAATCAACCAGAGGACGAATAGCTTCGACGCCATCTCCAGACATGGCCCGTACCAATAGATTTTGGGATCAAACCACGCGGAGCCGAAGTGCGTCTTGATCGTCTGGAATATCCAGGGTTGTAGGAGTTGCGCCATGACATACATGGCAATCGAGTTCATGCCGACGACGATCAGCGGCAACGACCAGGTGCGCCAGCCGACGACGTCGATGACGCCATAAAACGTGGCCAGCATCAATAGCGTCCACCCCGTGCTATAGACGGCCCATGAGGGCGTCCAGATACGCTTGACGAGCGGGCAGACCAACCAGCCAGCCAGCTGGCCGACGATCAGGAACATGAACCCGGCGACCATCAGAACCAGAAGCTTGCGACTCCGTTGGCCCGGCTGCCTGAGAAACTCACCTACCATCAGGCCAAAAATCGTCGTCGCCATCGAAGGGACAAAGTTTAACGTTTGATAGCCGCCGTCGTTGTACTCAAATGGTTTGTGCGCGGGAAAAGATTAAGAAACCAAAGATCAAACCGGGCGGCGGCGTTGGTGTTCTTGTCCCAATGGGCGAACCACCCAGACAAATACCCCCACTTCTCGCCAATGCCCACGGACCGATAATCGAAGCCTTCAGGCGGCAACGGCCAAAGAAGAAAGAAGAGCCAATAGCCGAAGAGTATGAGCGCCGCCGCGATTGCCTGCACGACTATCCCTCGACCGAGCAGCAGATAGACAAACGCATAGCCCAGGCCGATCTGACAGAGAACGTTGGGAAAGATCCAGTCGGTCTGTGGCCTATTATTTGAGGTCAGAAAGACGCCGAGCAGAACGAGGAGTAACGCGCGCCAACAGACATGAAGGTAGATCCAAAAATCGGTCTCTCCCTTGGCCTTTCGGGCCGCGTAGGAATACGGCATGGCGACGCCGACCATGAACATGAATGAGGGCTGAATAAGATCCCAAAAGGAGCATCCTTCCCAGGCGACGTGGTCGGTCTGAAACCCGAGGAACTGCAGGACGGGATCGCCAGGATAATTCTTGGCAACCTGAGCAAGCTTAAATCCCGCCGACGCCATCGCCAGCATGATGAAGCCGCGATACGCGTCCAGCGACGCCAGCCGCTCCGGCTTTTCGGTGCCGGACGCTAATTCCGGGACAGTCCGAGCGCGAGCGGGAGCGATCGGTCGGCTGCTGGCGATGTAACCTGAGGAGATTGGTTCGTGCGTTATGGAGGACATAGCTGCGCCTCGCGGAGAGTTACGTTCGGTCAGCAGAACACGCCCGGCCCGAGCTGTCAATGCCCCCGCGGCCAGTAGCGATAGATGAGGGCCAGCAGTATGAAGAACCCGCCGCCAAGTGAATAGATCGACGGTATCTCCGGCTGCCCCATCGCGGTTGTAGCCAGGTAGGCCCAGAACGGATTGAGGAGTGGCTCCATGAGAGAAAGCGTTCCAGCCTCCTGCGGGCTGATGCTCTTCAGTGCATGGGCCATCAACCAATACGGCAGTGCCATTTGCAGGGCGCCGTAGAGAAACAAAAAGGCGAACTGCGCCAGGCTCGGCGTCGGCAGGAAGATGATGAAAGGAAAGAGAACCAGACCGCTGAAAAGATGATTGACCACCGTCAGCCAAATGGGTGAACAGTCGCGCAGCAGTCGTAGGCCGATGAGCACCCCCGCATATGCCGCTCCACTGCCGAGGGCAATGCCGATGACCGGCAAAGAATCGCCATGGGCCCCGCCTTCGAACCAGCCGCCGAAAATGATGATGGCGATGCCGACGAGGCCAATGCAAAGCGAGTTGACGCTGCGTCGATCGGCCGGCTCATGCAAAAACCAGACGCAAATGAACGTCACCCACATCGGCGCCGTGTATTGCAGCAGGATTGCGTTGGCCGAGGAGCCGAGGGCGAGTGCCGTAATGAACAAGGCGTTCATGATAGCAAAGCAAAGGGCCGTAAAGACCATCGCGCCACGAAAGCAGATATCGCGTCGGCGCAACAGCGGAATCAGGACCGATCCCGCGAACAGCACGCGCCACGACGCGATTTGCAGAGGCGTGAGTGCCGGCTCATGGAGGCCCAGGGCTGAGGGCAACGTGAGAATTTTCGTCAATGCACCGCTGCTACTCCAAAGCACGGCAGCGACGACGATGCCAACGCGCCCCCAAAAAGCAGCGCCTCGTGATGGGTGAATTCGAATCTCCTCGCAAAAGTAAGCTTAGACGCGAGCAGCCTTACAAATTATTGCCCCGCGCGAAAAGTTCCCGAAAAAGCACAAATAATCTCATGAAAATCATTTGACGCACCGGCGATTGCTGATATGATCCTTGTCGACTCGTAACAATCTATCGATGATGCGGATCTTGTTCGGACCTTGTCCTTAACTCGCGGACAAACCGGACGCGCTAGCGTTTTCTGCTGGACGCGTGTCTGCCCCGGACGCGATGTCGAGCGAATTCATTGTTACTTCGCGCTCTTAGAAGCCTGGCAACCGTCTCGAAGTTTTTCAGACGGGTAGTTTTCTATTGATTGGATCAAAGCGGCTCGCCACTCGCTCAGGTAGACAACTTCGGTCTACCTCTCATTGTCGGGGTTTCCTCCCTCGTACAAGTGGGGCCGTGTTTGAACAATCGGGGGAGGGGTTTCTCTTGGCGATCCTCGACGCGGTGGTGAACCCGGTCAAGCCTCGGTCGGCCGGCCCAGATGTTGATGTCTTACGCCGCTCCCGCTGCATCCGACCATCACAGAGGATACGATCCACGAGCTGACGGATGTGTTCCGAATGCTCGCTGATAAGTCCCGACTCAAGATTGTCTTGGCGCTGTCACAAATTGCCGAGCTTCATGTTTCCGCTCTTTGTGCTTTGCTCGGCCAATCACAGCCGGCGGTCAGCCATCATCTCACGCTGATGCGAATCGTCGGTTTGGTCGATTTCAGTCGCAGAGGCAAGCATAACTACTATCGGCTCTCGTCCACATACGTTCGCGATTTGATCGAGCAATGTTTCCTCGACTCGGGCAATGGTTCCAAGCAGCTGCATTTAGGTGATTTCTCATTGAGCTTCAAGCGCCGTGCTTGATCGGTCTTTCGTCAAAGAAGGATGGATCACCGCAACGGCTTTTGATGTTACCGGAGGGATGCCAGCGTCGCCAGCCCTCTGGTATTTTCTTTCCGCGCCTAGCAACACCAACTTGGCCCCGCATATCTTAACGATCGCTTTCGTCCCAACCGCGGATAGAGACAAACTTTCCCCTTAAATTACCCGATCTAATCAGGTAGGTGTGGCCTAGCCACCCGTGTGCAACCTGACTTCGTTGACTCTGCGAGTTTTTACGCTTATCCTAAATTAGACGTTGATCCTTTAGCTATTGGCCTAAAGAACGCTCTGGATCGCTCTCAGGAGATTGGTCTGTGTCGCGCCCCCTTATTGGTATCGCCACTCAGACTCTGGAAGCCGTTCCCGGTGAGTTGCCGCGCTGTTGGATCATGGGTCAGCGCTACGTCCGTAGCCTCACGTCGGTCGGCGCGATTCCCTGGTCGATTCCTCTGATCACGGAGGATGAACCGACCCTGCGCGAGATCTACAATCGGCTCGACGGCCTGTTCATGGTCGGCGGCGTGGACATCGACCCCTCGCAATATGGGGAGCCGCGCCACAAGCATTGCGACCGGTCCGATGCCGCCCGCGACTGGACCGAGCTAACGTTGATTCGATGGGCGTTAGCCGACGGCAAGCCGATCTTAGGCGTTTGCCGTGGCATTCAGGCCTTAAACGTCGCCTGCGGCGGCAGCTTATATCAGCACGTCCCCGAAGAATATCCTGCCGCGATCAAACATGATTATTTCCCAACGGCGGTCGCCAGTGAGTATACCCGAGACTTCCTCGCTCACAACGTTGAAATCACTCCCCACTCGCGCCTGTACGATATCATGGGTGTCCAAACGGCTCCCGTGAATAGTATGCACCATCAAGGGATCAAGCACCTCGCTCCCGGACTGATGGCCACGGCATTCGCACCGGATGGCCTTATAGAAGGAGTCGAGGTACCTGAGCAGCGCTTCGCGATCGCTGTCCAGTGGCATCCCGAGGAGTTGGTCGACCGTCACCCGCCAATGCGGCAGTTATTTACCGGCTTCGTCGCCGCGGCGAAACATTAACCATAGAGCTCATGAAACGCACGTATCATCGTTGGCACAGCCCGTCTCTCGGGCGCGACATGGAATTCCTCGTCTTTGGTCACGCCGGACCACGCATTTTGGCCTTTCCAACTTCTGTCGGCCGTTTCCACGATTGGGAAGATCGCGGTCTGGTCGCATCTTTGGGCGAACCTTTGGCCGCCGGCCGAGCTCAGCTCATTTGTGCCGACAGCGTCGATCGTGAAAGCTGGTACGCCCGGTGGCGGCCCGCCGACGAACGAGCCCGGCGCCATGATCAATACGATCGGTACCTCGTCAACGAGTTGCTGCCCTTCACGCTCCAGGAGAATCCCAATTCGTCGCTCATCGTCACCGGTGCCAGCTTCGGCGGCTACCATGCGTGCAATTTCGCGCTGCGGCACCCGGAGCTAACGATTCGCCTTCTCAGCATGAGCGGCTTGTGCGACATTCGCCGCTTCGTCGGCGGCCACTACGACGATACCGTCTACTTTCATAATCCTTGCGACTTCATCGACAACGAACACGATCCGGCGCGCATCGCGGCCTTGCAGCGTCTGGACATAATCCTAGCTGTCGGCCGAGACGATCCGTTACGCGGCGGCAACGAGCGGCTCTCTCACCTTCTGTGGCAGAAGGGCGTCGGCAACGCACTCCGCATCTGGGATGGTTTCGCTCATGATTGGCCCTATTGGCGCGATATGCTGCACTTATATCTCGATGGCCACGATTGAAATCGCACCGTTTTGATACTTTTGTTGTTAAATCCGCGTAGAGGAATGGCTCCCGTGACAAGGACGTCTCAGGTTCTCCTCTGTGCCAAGTCGCTTGCGGACCTGGACGCGTTGCGCGAGGTCCTTCGCGTCGAACCAATCGATACCTTTGGGCACCTGATTGAATTTCCCGATCCGGAAGGGCCCGCCCGTTTCCAACTCATCGTCATTGACGGTCACGGTTGCCTGGCCGAAGCGATTCCCCTCTGCCGTCGGCTACATCATGTCGTTGAGACAGCAGCGGTTCCGATTCTTTTTCTTAGCGACGAAACACGGCCGCCAACGCGCCAAAGCATCCTCGAATCTGGCGCCGATGCGTGTTTGCCTTTTCCCTTCACAGCGTTCGAACTTCGCCTCCAGATGCGCGCCCTGCTGCGTCTGCAATCGCGCTATCACCGCCTGACGGATAAGACGCTGGAACTCCAGCGCATTGGCAAGCAACTCAACGAGCTTCATCAACAGATCGAACAAGATCATGAGATGGCACGTTGCCTGCAACGGCGCCAGCCGACTCAAGGTTCGCTCATTGCGCCCGGTGCCTCCATCGCTTACCGCACCATTCGTTGCGGCCCGGTCGGAGGCGATTTTCACGATATTGTCCGTCACGATGAGGAGCACGTCAGCATCTATGTGGCTGATACGCTGAGTCACGGAATCTCCGCGGCGCTGCTGAGTTTGTTCGTGAAACAGGCGCTGCCGCACAAGGAATGCGCCGGCCTGGTCTATGGGCTAGTCCCTCCGAATGAAGTGTTGTCATGCCTAAATCGCGAACTCCTTGACCAGCAGCTTTCGGAGCAACCATTCCTAAGCATGGTCTATGCCTTGTTCAACAGTCAGACGAAATGCCTGACAGTGGCTCGGGCGGGTCAGCCGCAATTTCTATATCTGCCCGCGGACGAAGTGCCGCGCTTTTGTCCACAGGAGGGCGTGTTGCTTGGTGGGGCCAATGCTGTCTTTAGCGCGACCGATTATCCTCTTAAGTTCGGCGATAAGGTCCTCTTTTTTAGCGACGGGATCGATTCGCTCTGTCTCGGAGACGCACCGCCGGGTGCGGAGTCTCTGAAAGCGTCTGCGGCCCTTCATCGGCAACTGCCTATTCGCCAATTCGTCGATCGTGTGGTGCGCGATATGGTAGCGGATGGAGCGCTGAGCGATGACTTGACGCTGATAGGTCTCGAAGTGCAGTGAAGGCCAAATCAAGCCTTCGAATCGCCCTGCGTCGTGTACCTGTAAACAAGTCCAGGTCCCTACCTGCTCTTGTCCCGCCATTTAGAAACAAGTATAGCCAAGCTGCCGCTACCCGTCGAAAATGCTCGGCGCGGGTCTAAGCCTCAATGGAGCAGGGAGGTCACGGATGCCCATCCTGGAAGTGCGCGGGTTGGTCAAGTATTACGGCAGCCGCAAGGTCGTCGATGGCGTCGATTTTGAAGTTGACGTCGGCGAGGTCGTCGGATTGCTCGGCCCCAACGGCGCCGGTAAGACCACGAGCTTCCGCATGACCACCGGCCAGGTCACCCCCTTTTCCGGCACCGTGATGTTTGACGGCAAAGACGTCACCCAGCTGCCGATGTTCAAGCGCGCTCGCCTCGGCATGGGGTATCTGTCGCAAGAAACCAGCGTCTTCCGCAAACTGACGGTGGAACAAAATATCCTCGCCATCCTCGAAGCGATGCCGGCCCACCGCTTGCTCAAGCGCAAGCTGACGCGGGCAGAGCGCTTCGAGAAAACCGATGTAGTTCTGCAGAAGTTTGGCTTGACCCACCTGCGCAAGAACAACGCAGCCCGGCTGTCCGGCGGCGAAAAGCGGAGATTAGAGATCGCACGTTGTCTCGTATGCGACCCGCTGCTCATTTTGTTGGATGAACCTTTTACCGGCATCGACCCTCAAACGATCGAGGATATTCAACAGATCGTGCGCGGCCTGCGTGACCAGGGGATCGGCATCCTCGTCACCGACCATCGCGCAAAGAGATCCTCGACGTCGTCGATCGCAGCTATCTCATCAAGGGTGGCAAAGTGCTTTGTCACGGCACCCCGCAAGATCTGGTGCGCGATCCGGTAGCCATTAGCGCTTACCTGGGCAACAGCTTTACGCCGGCCGGATTCATGGGAAATGGCACGCCTGCCGTGACGCGCGAGCCGGAGGTCGTGATTCACCAAGCGGTTCAACAGGACAGGATGATGCAGCTCCTCGAAAGCTTGAGGGGCGGAGATCCACACGCTGGATTGAAGCTGGTCGATAGCGGTTCGGCCGCGATCCCGGCGCTATTAGACGCTCTTGACCGCCGCGATGTCGAGATGCGCCGGCTCGCCTACGAAGTGTTGCAACTGATTGTGCCCGGCGTCCAGTTCGATCCATTCGCGCCCGAATCGGAAAGGCGCGAGCGGATCAGTGCGATCCGCGCCGGCTTGGAGTCGAGAGCAGGTTGAGAATCGTCTCTATAATAACCCTTTCTTCATCAGGAGACCTGCACCATGAGCAAACTTGCGCCGTTGATCGAATCGTATCTCGCCGGAACTGCGACGCTGCGAAAAGCCGTCGCTGGAATGACGCCGGAGCAACTCAAGGCTCGGCCGGTCCCCGGCAAATGGAGCACCTTGGAAGTTGTCTGCCATATCTCCGATTTCGATCCCATTTATGCCGATCGTATGAAGCGCGTCCTCGCGGATGAGAACCCGACGCTTTTGGGGGCCGATGAAGAGAAATTCGCCAAGGCACTTGCCTATCACAGCCGTGATCTCGAAGAAGAAATCAAAATTGTCGAATTAACACGATCGCAGATGGCGAAAATCTTACGCCAGCTCCCCGATACGGCTCTCACCCGCGCTGGTCAGCACAGCGAACGCGGCCCGCAGACTCTAGAAAAGCTCATCAACGGCATGATTAATCATGTCAACCACCATGTCGCCTTTATTATCGAGAAGCGAAAGGCCCTAGGATTGGCGACATGAATGCCAGCGCGCTGGAACCGCCGTCCGCGAGCCAGGCGCGATACGAAAGCCAGGCGGACGGCTTTACTCTGCATCTGCCGCCGCGCGGCTTCCGCGCGGTCTGGCAGAGTTGGCTCATTTGCGTCGCGGTCATCGCCTTTGTAACTCTGCTTACCATCTTTTGTTGGGCCAGCCTGCAACAAGCCGTGGGCTGGGACCAGCGCCTCGGCCTATTAACTCTCTTCCTCATCTGCTTTTTCGCCCTGCGGCCTGGGGCCTTGCTTCTGACCAGGTCGGTTCTCGAACAATCACTCGGCCACGCCACAGTCGTCGTCATTGGCCGGCAAATGTATCTGCATCGCCGAAGTGCATTATTTTGCAAGGAATCGACCTGGGAAGCGACCCAGATCGACGCACTCGATGAAGAGTACGGCTCCTTGAAAATGTTAACCAATCTTGGCTTGGTCGAGCTGTTCCGGGAGCGAGACCCCGCCGAAATGCGCTGGCTGGCGCAGTTACTGCGACATGCACTGGATGTGCCCGCGGAGCCCGAACCGAAACCTGGCGATGTACCCATTCGGATGGGCATCTCGTCCGTGCGCTTGCCGCTGCGCGGCGTCCTGCGGTCGCGCTACGGCAAGCTGGAGCTGCGGACCTATTTTTCGGGCGGCCCGCCGCTGCGCTTTCGGCTGCCAATCGATCCGCGCCGTTCGAGAGGGCTACCACTGAAGCGCGAACAGATTGCCTGGCTGCCGCATAAGGCCGACCAGCCGGCTCTCCTTATCCGATTGCAGCACGAGATTGACGAAGATCTGCTAATCTGGTGTGAGGATCGCGACCAGTTACAAGAGGCGATCGAGCGCTTCTGGTCCGGCGGATCGGCGTGACGGGCTTTCAGTAGTTGCTAGCAACCTTCGCTCTGCGGTGCCAACTCATGTCGTATCGCGCGTTCAAGCGATTGCTCGGTGAAACAAGCCTGGAACGCAAGTGCCGTTTTCTCTTCGGCGGGTTTATCCTCATCCTGATCGGCGGCAGCTTTTTCCTTTATGAGCGAAACACGGAACATCTCGCTTACGACCAGCTCAGCACCACCTGCAGCCTGCTCGTCGAGCAAATCGTTGGCCGGCAATTGATCACCGGCTGTCGGCCCGCGCCGTCGGATGCCACCGAGGAGGAACAGAAGAAAACCAATCTCGCGCTCGAAGAATTCCGCAAGAAATGGGAGGAACGCTGGCCACGCTCGCTGCAGGCGTATCAACACTGGACGATCAAACCGCACGCCAAAAAGCTGACGCCGAGTACCGATGACAACTCGTTGCCACCAGAACGGCTCAAGGAGTTTCTCTCGGACAAGAGCAAGCAAGATTACAACCAACTTATCCTGTCGCAAAAGGTGAATTATTACTATGGCGCCATCCGCGCCACGCATACTTGCCTGGCATGTCACCAAACCTCGGAGCAGACGCCCGCGAAAGAGGACGGCGATTTGATCGCCGTCGTCAAGATTCGCATTCCCACGGAGTGGATCGCCGAGGGGATGCACGGCAACCACGCCCTGCTCATTTCCACCGCTTTCGTCACGGCCGTCTTGATCATGTGCGGCAGCTACATCATTGTTCGCTACGTCATCGTCAAGCCGGTCAAGCATCTCAAAGAAGTCAGTGACGCTATCAGCGCCGGCGAACTGAACGTCCGCAGCGAGATACAGACGAACGACGAGTTTGAAGATCTCAGTCATGCCTTTAATCGCATGTTGCGCAACCTGGTGAGCATGCAAGATCGCCTACGGAAAGTGAATGGCGACCTCGATCACAAGGTCGATGAGCTGGCTCAAGCCAATCTCGCTCTTTACGATTCCAACCGCCTCAAAGGCGACTTCCTGGCCACCATGAGCCACGAGCTGCGCACGCCATTGACCATGATTCTCGGCTTCAGCGAGGTTCTGCTGTCGAGCCCCGGTCTATCCGACAAGCAGCAGCGTTGGGCGAGCAACATTCGCTCTAGCGGTGGGCAATTGCTGAACCTGATCAACGACATTCTCGATCTCGCCAAGATCGAAGCCGGCAAGATGCAACTGCGGCCGGTCGAGTTCAGCACTTACGACGTATGCGAGGGGCTCTTAACCCTTTTCCGGCCGATGGCGGAGAAGAAAAACATCGATCTGCACGGCTCGTTCGCGCCGGGCATTCCCCTGCTCCGACAGGATGTCGTTAAGTTCCAACAGATATTGTCAAACCTCTTATCGAACGCAATCAAATTCACGCCGGAGGGCGGCCGTGTCCAATTGCGTGCGGAGGCGGACGCCGGCCAGATTACGTTGACAATCACCGACACCGGCGTCGGTATCGCCCCCGAAGAACAAGAATTGGTCTTTGAAAAGTTTCGCCAGTCGGGCAACCCGTTGACGCGCGAGCAAGGTGGAACGGGCCTTGGCCTGTCGATCGTCCGCGAGCTGAGCCGCATTCTTGGCGGCAGCGTAACTCTGCAAAGCGAATTGGGTCGGGGCAGCACATTCGTGGTCCGGCTGCCTTTGCAACTCAGCCAGGATACGCGCTTGGAATATGACCTGGCGGGCGGTCTCGATCTGCAGAAGGCTCAGCGCGTCGATATTCGACTTTATGGCGTACCCGGAACGGCAGGGCGGCCGGAGCCGAATGGTAAATCGACGTAAGCCAAGAAGCGCAAGCGGCAGCGGGGAGCTCAGCGCCAAAAAACTCTATGTGCGTCAAATTAATGCTCGTCCGGGCGTTTCTCGACCCCCCAAACGGGGCAGCCGCTGACAGGACCGCCCCATTTCGGCTCGGACGTAATCAAGGCAAATGCGGGCAGTCCCTGCTGAGCGTTGCCGTTCGGCCTTCTTAAATAAACGGGACCATACACCATGCCCCACCCCGAACCCATCGCATCGCTCGCTTGCCGGCCCTTGGCCGTGTCCGTCGGTCTGCTGCTGCTGGCCTTGTTGTCGCTGCCACCCCTGCTGGCGCCTGGACCGCACGATTGGGCTTCTCCCTTCGCCTCCGCGCTTGCGGCCGTCGCTGCCAAGGTTGGAGTTCTCCTCGCAATGTTCGCCTTCATCGGCTGGGCGGGCCGGCCAACGCGCGAAACCTTAGCTGCGGCAGGGCTGGCCGCCGCTCTGGCCATTGGCCATCGCATCGCGATTGACGACCGACCCGACGCGGCGGAGTTCCAACACAAGATCTACCGCGAAATCCTGCGACTCGGACCAGAGCCAATCGAAGTATGCGTGCCGCACGGCTACCGCCCGCTCTCCTACGGCTTCGTCCGCTCACTGGAACTGGCAACCGGCGATTGGCCGTTCTCGTGTCTGGTTTATCGCTGGTTCTTTACGTTCTGGTTTTTGTGGGCGGCGTACCGCCTCGCTGCCATCTTCGTATCGCCGGCCGCCGCGTTGGCTGCCCCTATGATTTGCGCCCTTTACTACCCGCTATCGTGCCTGCGCTACTTAGGACAGCTGACCGACCCGGTCAGCCACGCTTTGTTCGCGTTGGGTCTGGTGTGGATAGTGGAAGACCGGCGCGGCTTGCTTTTGGCAGCCTTGGTCCTGGGAATGCTGGCGAAGGAAACAGCGGTAATCTTGGTGCCGGCGTATTGGGCGTGTCACTGGGGGCAGGGGACGCGGGCGGCGCTGTGGTCGGCGGTGTTCCTGGCGGCCTGCACGTTCGCGTTCCTGGTCGCGCGCTGGCCCTTGGGTTGGCGGCCAGGCACATCACTGAATGGAGTCGACGGGACTATGATGTTTTGGGCGAACTTCGCCCCTCGGGAGACGGACGCACAGACAGGGGCGTGGCTCATCGAGCGGTGGCTGCACCCGTTCGTATTCGTCGTGCCGTTCGTGCCGTTGGCGGTACGGGGCTGGCGGCACTATCCGCCCTCGTTGCGGCCGCTTGCGCTCACCGTGGTCCCCCTGATGATCGGCGTGCATGTGACCATGAGTTGGTCGTATGAGTCGCGCAACTACATGCCCGCGGTGCCGGTCCTGGCAGTTTTGGCAATCCACTCACTGAAGCCAAGGAAATTGGGACCAAAGGGGGAATCAAAGAGTGCCATATCCCAATGAGGTGCCCCGGAATCTACGGACGGAGTACGCCACCGTCCGTTACCGCTTCACAACATCGTTTTGGAGTAGCTTTATCAGCCCCGCGAGCCTGCCTCGTTGGTTTGATCACCTTTTCGTCATACTGGTATACAAGGGAGCGACCCCCTGGAGCGACCCGGTTACCTGCTCCGGTGGCAGGTGCGATATTTCAGGAGATGACTGCCGTCGCCGCTGCGGTCAACGCCCTCCGAATTGCGATACCGCCACGATCACTCGCGGATTATTGACCACGTGTGAGCGGTCGGGGCGCGGCGAACCGACGGGCACGCGAATGAATGCAACCTGTTCTTTGGCGGTATGCCCCAATACAGGTCAATAGGGTTGGCCATCGCTTATCCGTCTAACAGACCAAGGTCATGCTGTCGCGTTATCTCCCCTAGAATACCTCCAAAAGAAGTCTCCAAGCAGTGCCGCGCGATCGATCTCAAGTGGGTGGCGTAGGCTCCTTCTTGGTTTTATCATCCGCCTTCGCTTGATCAGTGTCTACGTTCTCTTTATCCTTTTCGTCCTTCGGCTTAAGTTCTGTCATTGGTTGTGAGAAGATGAGCGTCTTTGGCGACGGTGGCATAGCGGGGGTCGGAGCCGGGACGTCGTTCCAGCGGCGGAAGAAGATCATCAGCTTGGCGTATTCCTTGCCCGTCAAATTGGCCCGAACTGCGCATATGTGCCGTGACATTCCTGAACTGGGAATAAGGTCTTTCCGAGAGATTTGGGGCATTATGGCAATAGCTGCAATACATAGTAAAGATCTGACCACCGGTCAGCGAATCCTCGTATGTGGTGCATACCCCTTCCTGCTCGGGCGACGGCATGCGCAGAGCGCCGGACCTTGCGAGGATTCCGTCGCAACACTCGGCGTGTTATAACATCCGACAACGGTGAGCAACGATCCGAGGGCAATAGCTAACGCGAGGCTCGCGCTAATTCGTATGTTTGGCATGACTGCGTTCTCCATGTGGATTTACAACTACCAACCCCAGGCAAGTTCGGTGATAAACTGATTATCGTGCAGATGAAACCCAGGCTCGTCATTAATCTGATAAGCGCACTTGAGAACCCTGCGCGGAGCGAAATAATAGTTAATACCCACTTCGTTCTGCTGCCGAGTCACAGGCACATCGGCGGGTGAAGCAAATGTCGTCAAATCCAGGGCAGTCGCATCAATGCCGGAGAAATTGGCATAGCAATAGCGATAGACGAATTCCATATTTTGCAAGTACCGGTTGGAACAATCTCGCGGCCGATAAGCAATTTGAGCGTACATGCCTTGACGCACGATGTTGTCGTTCAGGAAGGGCTGAGCCTGTTGGTAGGTCTTGCCGTACTCTGCTCGGAAGTCCCAATTGCCTTTGTGGTAATTGAGATCCAGGGCGAACAGCGTCATCGAATTCTCGAAACCACTGATGTAGTCCCCGCTGTGCAATGCCGATATACCGGCTTCTAGGCCTTAAACAAGCGAACGCGGCTGCGGCCAAGGTTCTTACGGTTTGTTTCGCGGCTATGCGTACCGCCTCCGGGCTGTCGGGCGGGACAGCAAGTGGCCTTCGGTTTCAACGCTTGTCATACTGAGGTTTCCCTTCTGCGGACTACGCCGGAATGGCCGTGGGGGATCGGAGCATCCGGACTCCGACTTCAAGTTCTTTTTTCAGCAACGCAACAGGTCGAACACGCGAAAGAAGATTGTTTGATATGGGTTCCACGAGAGCAAGCGATACAGGAGGCGTCGTCCCGTCCGAAGCAACTGACACGGCATACGCACAAACGCTTGCACGAACGTGCGGAACTCCAGGCCCAACACCAACTGCTTTTGCTTTTGGTGCTCCTCCCGCCATCGGCCTGGACTGACGGGGATCAGTAAGGCAAACCACGCCTTCAAGTTCCAGGCCAATGCCGTCATTACCATGTAGGCCCAATTACTCGTTAAATTGTCTAACCCCGCTCGCAACGCCCAACAGCCATGCAGTAACTGCGCCAACAGGTTCTCCTGATCACAGCGGTCGTTGGCATCCAGGACGATCTCCTCCGGCTCACGTAGCCAATCGTTAGTCAGGTAGAAGAAGTAACGAATCTCCGGGAACAACAAAATGTTGTTTTTTTCATGTAGGATCTTCTTGCGTAGCACGATCATGCGATAGGTCTCGCGGCAGGCGGTAGGCTGATAGTTGAACTCAGCGACCTCCTCCGACTGGAGGCGTAAGGCCTCAAACTCACGTCTTCGCACGATCTCATCCTTGATGTTATCCGGACGCTGCCGAGGCTTGGTCTTCCGCTGGTAACGCGGCGGACGGTCGAGCGTTTTCCAGGTTCTTTCCGGCAATAGATTGGCCCAATCACGCACATTCTCCATGTTGTCGTAGCCGAAGATAAAGCGAACACGCTTGTCCGCGTTCCAGCGATCCAGGTGCTCGGTTTGTGAAAATGCGGTGTCACCACGAAGGAACACTTGCTGAAAGCCACCACGAAAGCAAACCTCAAGGCAGCGGTCCACCTCGGCAGCCGCTCCCTCGTGTGAGGGACGGTTGCCCGACCGGTTGGTGATGCTCAGAACTTCGTTTGTTTCCGCCAGTGACAACACCAAGGCATGATAGCCCCAGGTGCCATCGTAGGAGATGTCCATGCCTTGCTTGCAGCGGCCTCCGGTTTCCACCAGGACACCATCCATGTCGATCGTGGCCCGGCGGAAGAAGTCGGCCGGCTGTTTGGCCCACACCTTGAGCCGGGCTTCGTGAAATACGTTTTGCAAGATCTGGATGTCCTCGGTCTGGAAGCGGCGACAGAAATCTCCAGCGGTAGTCGGGTCGGGAATGCGTCGGGCGTCGAGAGCGTCGAGAAAGACTTCGTCGTTGCGGCGTAGTTCGAGATCCTGGAGGCAGGTGCCGTCACAGAGGGCGTTGTAGGCCAGGT
Organism: uncultured Planctomycetaceae bacterium; assembly: GCA_963790585.1. GTDB lineage: Bacteria > Planctomycetota > Planctomycetia > Gemmatales > Gemmataceae > CAWBOY01. The sequence goes on along the minus strand of CAWBOY010000006.1, from coordinate 464 downwards.
TGAGTACATGATCGGACTCATGGTAGGGCAGGTGAATCTTGAGCAGATGAAGTTGCTTGTCGATGGTCTCGGGCAGCTTGAGCCAGCGTGCCAGTTTGTGGAAAGCCCCAATGCCGCCGTGTGCCGTACCGCGATCGCGTTCGGCTATCTCGTAGTGGATGTTTCTGGCTCGAAACACGGGCCGATCGATGCGGCCCAGCTTGGTTTTGTCGAGTCGGCGAGCGATGCGACGCTTGCGTTTTGCCAGTTGGCGTTGTATCTTGGCTTTCACTCGAAATTCCTTTCTGATTTGGGTGTTTTGTGGACGGCAAATCATTAAACACCGCAGAAAGGACAAGGGATTTCGAGTTTTTCATGCCATCGTGATCAGTACGGGGTAACTGGGTTCGCTTGCTTAAGGTCTAGGCCCATTTCTGGATACCAGAGGCCCAGACGACCGCCGAAAGCTAGTTCATTCGACACGC
>CAWBOY010000005.1:0-209462 GCA_963790585.1 uncultured Planctomycetaceae bacterium | reverse complement strand
ACAGATCCCCCTAATGTTCCGCGCGGAACATTGCTTGCCGACCGTCGCGCCAAAAAAGCACATATGCTTGGCGCGACGGTCTGCGAACACAACCACTTGACGGCGTTAATCTTGCGCTCCGGCCTAGACCGTCGCGCCAAAACACGCGTGTGGTACCCCCCTGGCGCCGGTCCATCTCATTCTTTCCTAATCCTCTAAATAGATTGCATTGCGCACGACACACACAGAACCTCCGCGTAATGTCCTCCCGAATCTCTTGGACTACGGCCTAACTGAGACAGAGTCTTCGTTTCTCGCTCGGGTTCTCGTCCTGGAACGACCGCTGTCGCTGCCAGTTCCCGAGTTTGAACGATGCCCCATCAGGCGCCGTCGAATGCTCATTGGGCCGTCCCCAAACCTTTCCCTTCTGCACAGCGTTAGACCGTACCAAAGTGCTTGCCCTTTATGACAATGCGAATAAGTTAATCCTCGCCTCTATTCACAATACTTCTTATCGCAGTTTGTTCTCGGGTAGGGCCCACGGAAGCTCTACGCTCGTCGAGCGCGTGTCGTAGTCGGACATGGTCGTCGTGCAGGTTCACTAGCGACAAAAAAGTGACCGCCACACATCGTAGGATGCGGAAGTTGACAAAAACAGGAACTTCCAATGGCTTCCGATTTACATAATAAGCCCGAGCCAGTTGCACGCGAGCCAGTACCCTGCCAATGCCAATCAAATGGGGTTCACGCTTCATCCGGCGCAGCTGTCGATGACCTCGAACAACGGCTGCGATTTGAGACCGTTCTTTCAGACCTTTCGGCCCGATTCATCAACTTGCCCGCGGACCAGGTTGATAGCGAGATCGAGACGGGGCTTCGACACCTGGTCGAGTGCGTCGGCTTGGACCGTAGTACGCTTTTTCAACGTTCCGAGGATGAGAAAACACTGGTCATCACGCACGGCTGGGCGGCACCTGGCTTCGAGCCGCTCAAACGCGTTATTGCTCAGGAGGAACTTCCCTGGGCTCTAAAAAAGGTTCTGATCGGAGAGACCATTCTCTTCTCGAGCGTTGAAGACCTGCCAGAGGAGGCAGCCCGTGATAAAGAGACCATGCGCCAGCGCGGACCAAAATCGAATGTTACGTTTCCACTGTCGGCAGGCGGCGGGCAAGTTTTTGGGGCACTGGCCTTCGGCCAGATGACCCGCGAGCGCAGTTGGGCGGAAGACCTTATCCAGCGCCTCCGATTAGCGGCCCAAGTCCTTGCGAACGCTTTGGAGCGCAAGCGCGCCGAGCAGAAACTGCAGCACGCGCTGGCCGAAATCAAGCAGCTGCAAGAGCGATTGCACCTGGAAAACGTCTACCTCCGCGATGAGGTTAAATTACTCTACAAGGACAACCAAATCATCGGCCAGAGCTATGCGATCAAGCGCGTTCTGGGCGATGTCGAGAAAGTGGCAAGCACCGAGGCTACGGTGTTGCTGTTGGGCGATACCGGAACCGGCAAGGAACTATTGGCCACTGCCATCCACAATTCGAGTCCACGCCGCGACCGGCCAATGGTGCGCGTCAACTGTGCGTCTCTACCGTTGTCTCTGGTGGAGAGCGAACTTTTTGGCCGCGAGAAAGGCGCCTATACCGGGGCGTTGTCCAAGCAAGTCGGCCGATTCGAAATGGCGCACGAGTCGACGATTTTTCTAGACGAAGTTGGGGATTTGCCGACCGAGGTCCAGGTCAAGTTGCTGCGCGTGCTTCAAGAAGGAACGCTGGAACACCTTGGCAACCCTCGGCCCGTCCGTGTAAACGTCCGCGTCATCGCGGCCACCCATCGCGATCTGAGCCTGGCCGTCCGTGAAGGACGATTCCGTGAAGATCTCTTCTATCGGCTCAATGTATTTCCGATCAAAGTGCCGCCGCTGCGTGAACGCCGTGAGGATATACCCCTGCTGGTGTGGGCCTTCATTGAGGAGTTCGCGAAGAATCTTGGCCGCACCGTGCGGGCCGTCGCCAAGGAGAGCATGGAGGGGCTGCAGCGTTACCCTTGGCCCGGCAATATACGCGAGTTGAGAAACATCATCGAGCGGGCCATGATTACACATACAAGCGGAACCCTGCGGATTGCCGTCCCGGAGATTTCGGGCCCTCCGGCAATCAAAAGCATGGCACTTGAGGATGTCGAGCGGGACCATATCCTTAAGGCCCTGGAGCAGACGCGCGTGGCGCGTGCGCGGCAAGGACGGTGCCGCGGAAATTCTTCAAATCATACCCACGACACTCGAAAGCCTCATGGTCAGACTCGGCATTCGCCGACCAAGTTAGTCCGGACAATTTCGCCCCAGCGAGACGTGCTTTGGGGCCGCATTAATACTCCGATATTTCGTAGGCCCTCCGATATTTCGTAGTTTTGCAAACGGTTCTTATAAAGCAAGCTGGCAATAGCTTGCCCTAAGTACAAGCCAAGCACGCCACTTGTGACTCTTCACATCACTCACTTCTACTACGGTCCGCCATTTGCGGCATAACCAGCATCTTCGATACTTTCCGCACGAGCGCACACGGATCTGACAACTCGCTAAACGCGAGGATTGGGGACCATGATCCTCGCCACGCTGAAAATTAAAGTGCAGCCTGATCGTTGCGCGGGGGTCGTTGAAGTCGTATCGCTCCTTTTGGAGCCGGTGCGAGTGGAGCCTGGTTGCGTCACATGCGAGCTTTATCGGGACGCTGGCAACGGCGATGAGATTCTATATGTCGAAGAGTGGGAGACGCGCGAGCAGCTCGAACGCCATATGCGTTCCACTCGGTACGAACGATTGCTTGCAATCATGGAGGCCGCCGCCCTTCCGCCCGTGCTGAGATATTTCACCGTCTCCGATGTAAGGGGATTGGGATACCTAGAAAAGATTCGATTGGGACCTCGTATGCCGCCGCACTCCCAGGACGGAGAGAACGCACCACCGAGCTGAAACTCGTCGTAGGCGAACACGATCCTGCAACCCTGAAGGCACACATACGATGAAGCGCAACCACCTTGTTCTGGCCGGAATCGCCCTCAGCTCGTTCCTCGTCACTTACGGCGTAGTTGCCTTCTTTCCCCGGCGCATCCGCTCGGCATGGTGTGGATCCCAGGCGGCGAGTTCACCATGGGCACCGACTCCGACAAAGCGTTCGCTGACGAGAAGCCCGCTCATCGCGTTCGCGTCAGCGGCTTTTGGATGGACGAAACGGATGTCACCAATGCTCAGTTCCGTCAATTCGTCGAGGCCACGGGACATGTGACCACTGCTGAAAAGGCGCCCGATATCGACGAAATCATGAAGCAAGTGAGGCCCGGAACCGCGCCTCCTTCCAAGGAGATGCTGGTGCCCGGTTCGTTGGTGTTCACGCCGACGGCCGGACCGGTTTCGTTGACCGACTATTCGAAGTGGTGGAAATGGACGCCTGGAGCCTGCTGGAAGCATCCCGAAGGGCCTGGCAGCAATATTGATAGCAAGGACGATCATCCTGTAGTCCATGTATCTTGGGACGACGCCACGGCGTATGCCAAGTGGGCCGGGAAGCGACTGCCAACGGAGGCAGAGTGGGAGTTCGCGGCTCGCGGCGGGTTGGACGGCAAGCCGTACATTTGGGGTGACGATCGGCCCACCGAAACTAACATTCGCGCCAACATTTGGCAGGGCGAATTCCCATATAAAAACACGGCAAACGACGGCTACGCAGCGCACCTCCCCCGTCAAGGCATTCAAACCGAATGGCTACGGCCTCTACGATATGTCCGGAAACGTCTGGCAATGGTGCAACGATTGGTATGACCGCGACCTATACCGCCAGCGAGCGGGCAAGGGTGTCACCGTAGATCCCACAGGGCCCACGCAAAGCTCAGACCCGCGGCAGCCTTACACACCGCTGCGAACGCAGAAAGGTGGATCGTTCCTCTGTTGCGATAGTTATTGTACGCGCTATCGACCAAGCGCCCGGCACGGATGTAGCCCGGATACAGGTATGTCCCACATGGGCTTTCGCTGTGTCAAGGAATAAAAGGAGCGGCACGACCCATAGCTACCGGCACGATCGTTCGATCCCGTTTTGCCACAACACGTTCAATCGTTGTTGTGGCGTTTCGGCGCGTGGACCGAAATTATTAGAAAGCACAAAAGGAAACGCAATGAAGCGTATGTACATGCAATCTTTTCTGGTTCTTGTGTGTGGTTCCCTGCTCGGCTTTCTTGCCGCCACGGGGAAGGTCATCCCTGGCCTCGTAGCTTCCACAGAAAAAGAAGCTGCACCAGCAGTGAAGCAGGCCGACACCAAAGCGGCTGGCGCGCTCGATCGCTCGATCCTGCCGATTCCGGAACCAAAAACTCAACCGATTACCGAACTCGACGCGCACAATGCCAAGGCTCCGCCAAGATTCGAAGTCAAGGCACCTGCCGGCGCACCAAACGTACTCATCGTCCTGATTGACGATATGGGTTTCGGCCAATCCAGCGCCTTTGGCGGCCCGATCCACATGCCGACGGCGGAACGCATGGCGAAAGGTGGCCTGCGCTACAATCAGTTCCACACCACGGCGCTTTGCTCCCCAACGCGAGCGGCACTTCTGACGGGTCGAAACCATCATGTCTGCAACATGGGCTCGATCACGGAAACTGCTACCGCGTTTCCCGGTCAAACCGGTCAGCGACCAAACAGCGTGGCGCCGCTTGCCGAGACGCTGCGCTTGAACGGCTATAGCACCGCAGCCTTCGGTAAGTCACACGAGACCGCCGCCTGGGAAGTAAGTCCTTCCGGCCCAACCGACCGCTGGCCGACTCGTTCCGGCTTCGACAAATTCTATGGCTTCATCGGTGGCGAAACGAACCAATGGTCGCCAGCACTTTACGAAGACATGACCAAGATCGAGCCGCCCCACGATCCCAAGTATCATTTGATGACCGACCTCGCCAACCAGGCAATCAAGTGGACCGGCTTCCAAAAAGCTCTCACGCCGGAGAAGCCGTTCTTCACGTACTTCGCGCCGGGCGCCACCCACGCCCCGCACCATGTGCCGAAGGAATGGATCGCCAAGTACAAAGGCAAGTTCGACCAGGGCTGGGATAGGCTCAGAGAAGAGACGTTGGCCCGTCAAATCGCGCTCGGTGTCGTTCCCGCGGGCACCAAGCTCGCTCCCAAGCCGGAAGCTATCAAGGACTGGGACAAGCTCAGCCCCGATGAGAAGAAACTCTTTACCCGCCAAATGGAGATCTTCGCCGGCTTCGGCGAATATGCCGACTACGAAGTAGGCAGGCTCATCCAGGCCATCGACGATCTAGGCCAGTTTGACAACACTCTCATCTTCTACATCATTGGCGACAACGGGGCGAGCGCGGAAGGCACCATGAACGGCCTGTTCAACGAGGCAACTTACTTCAACGGCGTGCCCGAGTCTGTAGAGGACGTTCTCAAGCACCTGGACGACCTTGGCGGTCCGAATTCTTATGGCCACTATGCCGCGGGCTGGGCCGTGGCTGGGGATGCGCCGTTCACTTGGACGAAGCAAGTGGCTGGCAGTTATGGCGGCACGCGCAACGGCATGGCCATCCACTGGCCCAAGGGGATCAAGGCTAAGAATGAAATCCGCTCGCAGTGGCATCACGTCATCGACATCGCGCCGACTATTCTCGAGGCCGCGAAGCTACCAGAACCCAAATCCATGAATGGCACTCCACAGACGCCCATTGAAGGCGTCAGCTTGGCTTACACATTCGCCGACGCCAAAGCGAAGGATAGGCACAAAACTCAATACTTTGAGATCTTCGGCAATCGCGGCATTTACCACGACGGCTGGTTGGCTCATACGGTCCACCGTGCGGCATGGGAAGCCAAGCCGCGACATCCCTTCCTCGAGGACAAGTGGGAACTGTACCACGTCGAGGAAGATTTCAGCTCGGCGAATGACTTGGCCACGAAGAATCCTGAGAAGCTCAAAGAATTGCAGGAGCTCTTCCTGAAGGAAGCAGTGAAAAATCAGGTGTTGCCCCTAGACGATCGGACCCTCGACCGGCTTAACGCAGGACTAGTCGGCCGTCCCGACCTGATGGCGGGCCGCACAACGCTGACTGTCTACGAAGGTATGGTCGGAATGACAGAGAACGTGTTCATCAACATTAAGAATCGGTCGCATTCCGTTACCGCTGAGGTCCAGATTCCAGAGGGAGGTGCCAACGGCGTGATTCTTGCACAAGCGGGCCGCTTTGGCGGCTGGAGCCTGTACCTCAAGGATGGCAAGCCGATGTACGCCTATAACTACTTGGGTTTGAAGACCTACAAAGTCGCTGGTACCAAGGCGCTTGCCCCCGGCAAAGCAACCGTCCGATTTGAGTTTGCCTATGACGGTGGCGGCCTAGGAAAGGGTGGTACCGGGACGATTCTCGTCAATGGGGAGAAGGTCGCCGAAGCGCGTCTTGAAAAGACGCAAGGAATGATCTTCTCCGCGGACGAAGGCGCGGACGTAGGCATGGATGGCGAAACGCCGGTGACAGATGATTACAAGGAAGGCGACAACAAGTTTACAGGCAAGATCCATAAGGTGGTCATTGAAGTCGGGGCCGTGAAAATCAGTGCCGTGGAGCAGAAGGAACTGAATAGGGCGCGGATGAAAATTCTGGTGGCTGAGTAGAGGCGCTTCGTCATACATGCTAGAATACGGCTCCGGGCGCAAGACCGTTACGTTCGTTACACCCAAGGGAATTCCAAATGAAGGGTCTCAAAGTACAATTCTTGCTGGTCCTCGTCCTGGGCTCCGTGCTCGGCTACGTTGCCGCAACAGGGCCCTCCAGGCTTTTCGCCTGGATCGGAGCCACCGCATCCGCTCAAGCCGCGGGGCAGGATAAGTCGACGACAGTCGCATCAGCCAGCCCCTTGCCCTGCTGCTCGGGAGGCTCGGACAAAGCTCAACTCCTAACGAGTGCCAAAGCCGACGGCAAGAAGCCGAACATCGTCTACATCATGGGCGACGATGTGGGTTGGTTTAATATTGGTGCCTACCATCGTGGCATGATGTCCGGCAAGACGCCGAACCTGGACAAGCTAGCCTCGCAGGGTATGCTGTTCACCGATTACTATGCCGAAGCAAGCTGCACGGCGGGTCGGGCCAGCTTCATCACTGGCGAGATACCGTTGCGCACGGGTCTAACTACGGTCGGCCAGGCCGGCGCTGACGTCGGCATGCCGGACAAGGCTTGCACGATCGCCACGGCCCTAAAGGCTCAAGGTTATGCCACGGGCCAGTTCGGCAAGAACCATCTCGGCGATCTCAACAAATTCCTACCAACCCTGCATGGCTTCGACGAGTTTTTCGGCTACCTCTACCACCTCGATGCCATGTCGGATCCGTATTGGTACTCTTTTCCATCGGATCCGGCTTTCTACAACACATATGGCCCGCGCCCCTGGTGCATTGCTACGCTTCAGACGTGGATGATCCCACAGTGATGCCGCGCTGGGGCAAAGTCGGCAAGCAGAAGATTGTTGACGAAGGCCCCTTGCGTCCGTTCAAGAACATGACCGCCGACCACCAAAACTGGCAAGCCGGTCCTGCCGGCTCCAAGCATGACATGGAAACCTTTGACGAAACGCTGGTCGAAACCTCGAAAGCATTTATGGACAAGGCCAAGAAAGACGGCAAGCCGTTCTTCCTTTGGCACAACACGACCCGCATGCACGTCTTCACGTTCTTGGGCCAGAAGTATCAGAAGCAGATGAACTTCAAGACCAACTATGGTCTCGAAGAAGCCGGCATGGCTCAGCTCGACGACTCTGTCGGCGCCATCATGAAGCACCTGGACGATATAGGTGAGGCGGAGAACACTCTCCTCGTCTTCAGCACTGACAACGGTGCCGAAGTTTTCACCTGGCCGGACGGTGGCATGACCCCGTTCAAGGGCACAAAAGGCACAGTCATGGAAGGCGGCTTCCGCGCTCCTTGCATCGCTCGGTGGCCTGGTAAGATCAAGGCAGGCTCGGTCCAGAACGGCATGTTTTCGGGCCTGGACTGGTTCCCCACAATGCTTGCCGCCGCTGGAAATCCGAACATCACCGATGAACTTCTGAAAGGCGCGAAGCTCGGCGATCGGACCTACAAGAATCACCTCGACGGTTACAATCAGCTGGATCTCTTGCTGGGCAAAGGACCATCGAAGCGCGAGGAGTTCTTCTACTTCGGCGGCCCTCACTTGGGTGCCGTCCGGATTGGTGATTTCAAGTACCAGTTCTACCAACAGCCACAAGGGTGGCCAGGAGCTAAGGTCACGACCGACATGCCAACCATCGTGAATCTCCGCCAGGATCCGTTTGAGCGAACGCCGTCCATTGGCGGCCAGAGCCTTAACGACCTTGGTGGTGGTTACATGAATGATTTCTACGCCCGAGAATTCTGGAGGTTCGTCTTCGTGCAGCAGCGCGTAGCCAAGCTCGCACTGACTGCGATCGACTATCCGCCGATGCAAGATCCGGCGTCCTTTAACCTCGACGCGATCAAGAAGAAGATAGACGAGGCGATTAAGAATCACGCCGGTCAGTGACGGAACGGGCTCGAACTGGCGCTCCTTTTAGGGGGCGCCCGCTTTGTGACCTGCTGAGTGTTCCCTAAGCTTTATGAGAAAACTGCGCCGGGTCGGACTCAGGAATAGCGGTTTCAAGATCAATCGGTTACCACAGCTGCAATAGGAAAAATCTCGCATGAAATTTCTGAAACCCCAACTCCTGCTGGTCATCGCGTTAAGCGCGGGACTCGGCTATTTGGCCGCATCCGGCCCCTCCAAGCTATTTGCCTGGATCGGAGCCACCTCATCCGCTCAAGCCGCGGGGCAGGATAAGTCGACGACAGTCGCATCAGCCAGCCCCTTGCCCTGCTGCTCGGGAGGCTCGGACAAAGCTCAACTCCTAACGAGTGCCAAAGCCGACGGTAAAAAGCCGAACATCCTCTTCATCATGGGCGATGACATCGGCATGTGGAATATCGGCGCGTACCATCGCGGCCTGATGGCCGGCCGGACGCCGAACCTCGATAAAATGGCCAAAGAGGGGATGATATTCACCGACTATTACGCCGAGGCAAGCTGCACGGCGGGTCGGGCCAACTTTATTACCGGCGAATTGCCGATTCGAACCGGCATGACAACGGTTGGCCAGGCAGGCGCAAAACGGGATTGCCGAAGGAGGCTTGCACGATCGCCACGGCGCTCAAGGCTCAGGGCTACGCCACCGGTCAGTTCGGCAAAAACCACCTGGGTGATCGCAATGAGTATCTACCCACCGTTCACGGGTTCGACGAATTCTTCGGCTACCTGTACCACCTGGACGCCATGGAAGACCCCGCGCATCCCAACTACCCTCAGGACCTGCTCAACGTAGTGGGCCCGCGCAACATGGTCCATTGTTGGGCTACGGATGTAGACGATCCGACCGAGATGCCGCGCTGGGGCAAGATCGGCAAGCAGAAGATCGAGGACGCCGGCACGCTCTATCCGAAACGGATGGAGACTGTCGACGACGAAATCCGCGATCTGGCTTTGAAATTCATCGACAAATCCAAGAAGGACGGCAAGCCGTTCTTCTGCTGGCTCAACCCGACCCGCATGCACATTGTCACGCATCTCTCGGATAAGTATCAGAAGCTGCGCAACTCAAAGAACGGCTGGTCGATCCAGGAAGCCGGCATGGCTCAGCTTGATGACGACATCGGGATTGTCATGAAGAAGCTCAAGGATATGGGCGAGGACGAAAACACCATCGTCGTCTTCACGACCGACAACGGCACCGAACTCTTTACCTGGCCTGACGGCGGAACGACACCGTTCGCCCAGTGTAAGGGGACGATCATGGAAGGCGGCTTCCGCGTGCCCTGTATCGCTCGCTGGCCTGGCCATATCCCTGCGGATACTGTGCAAAACGGCATCATGTCCGGCATGGACTGGTTCCCGACCTTCCTCACCGCTGCCGGAAATCCGGACATTACCAACCAGTTGCTCAAAGGTGTGAAACTCGGTGATCGAACCTACAAGAACCATCTCGATGGTTACGACCAGACTGCCATGATTACGGGTAAAGGCCCGTCGACCCGCCATGAGATTTTCTACCTGGGCGAAAGCACCATCGGGGCGGTGCGGATCGACGACTATAAGTTCCGGTTCATCGACCAACCAGGCGGCTGGCTGGGTGAGAAGACCAAGCCTGACGTGCCTTATATCACCAACCTCAGACTCGATCCGTTCGAGCGGATGGGCTGGCCCGGCAATGGAACAAAGGATGGAGCCCAGCAATACTTCGATTGGTTCAAATATGAATTCTGGCGATTCGTATTCGTCCAACAGGTGATGGCTAAAGAACTCCAAACCTTTATCGATTTTCCCCCAATGCAGCTGGGTGCAAGCTTCAATCTTGACGCCGTCAAAGCGGAAATGGGGAAACGTATGGCCGAAGCAGAAAAGGCAAGCAAAGGCACCGGCCAGTGAGGCGTTCGCGTCCTGTAGTTTTGTTGGCGAGCTGGGAGCGTCAACGACTGGAGAAAGTTAGATTCGCTCTGATTCACTCCGGGAGTTGACGCAGCCAGCTCGCCTAAACTTGAATCGATATTTTGATCTTGGCTCATCACAACTCCGCTGGCCGGCTGCCGGTTTTCGGCAACGCGACAATGCCATCGGAATGAAACAGCGATGAGCTTATTACTTGGAGAGTTTTGACATGAACCAGACCTGGAATCGTACTGCACTCGTTCTCGCCGTTGTTCTCGCCATCGGCGGGCTGACCCTTATGAGCCAGCTTCCCGCTGTCTCGGGCCAGGGTCGCGTCGCGGCCGCCCCAGCCGTCGGTCCCGCGCACTACACAGTCGTCGAAACGGAAGGACACAACTTGTTAGTCACGGACAACGCGACCAACACACTCTATTTCTACACCGTAGACAAAGGCGAACCGGTCGGCTCCGAATTGAAGCTCCGCGGTTCCGTCGATCTCACCAGCGTCGGCAAGCCATCCATTAAGCCTACAACTGTAGCAAAGTAACCTGTGGCACGGTTAGGGAGAACTCTAATGAATCGAAGCGCCAGTTTCTTGCCCCTGCTTGTTGTGGCGTCTACCTTTTGCGTAACATCCACAGGGCACGGCCAGTACTATACCGAAGGGGCCTACAACCCGTATAACGGGGCCTCCGCTTCCGCAAGTCAGGCCCATAATCCCTACACGGGGACATCGGCCCAATCGAGCGAGCGAACCAATCCATATACGGGCCGAACCGTCAGCGAGACTACTGCTTATAACCCATACACGGGTAAGGAAGCAGCCACGCGCTCTGTATCGAATCCGTATACAGGCCGAAATACTTCGTCCTACGCTTATCGACGTCGTTAAGCATTGATAGTAAGTTAGGACATTCTGGAGTAGGGCGCAAGCCCCCCGCTCCCTTCCGATGACGCGAGTGCCATGCTTTCGTGCTCAAAAGCGCACTTTGGAATACCAAAGCAAGGCACTTCCCACGCGCTGCCTTAAGCATTCTTTCCGAACGATCTTAGGAGTTTGACATGAACCAGACCTGGAATCGAATTCTGCTTGCATCAATTGTTGTTCTCTCCATCGGCGCGCTGACCTTCATGAGCCGGCTTCCGTCGGTTGTGGCCCAGGGCCGGGACGCTGCCACTACCGGGCCCGCGCACTATACCGTCGTCGAAACGCAAGGACACAACCTACTGGTTACCGACAACGCGACGAACACTCTTTATTTTTACACCGTGGATAAAGGCGAACCGGTTGGTTCCGAATTGAAGCTCCGCGGTTCCGTCGATCTCAACAGCGTCGGCAAGCCGTCAATCAAACCGACCACTACCGCGAAGTAAGTTGGAGTCCTCTCACGGAGAACCAGATGAATCGTCACATTAGTTTGCTGTCCTTATTGATTGTGGCGTCCACATTTTGCACCGTCGCCCCCCTACATGGGCAGTATTACTATCGTGAGGGTGCGTACAATCCGTACAACGGGGCTTATGGTGCGGCGGGCCGAGCTTACAATCCATATACTGGGGCGTCCGCGCAAGGAAACACGCGGTACAACCCCTACACCGGCCGAACCGTAAGCGAGGGCAGTGCTTACAACCCGTACACCGGACGATCGGTGGCCACTCGCTCGGTATCGAATCCGTATACCGGCCGAAACACGTCGTCCTATGCCTATAGGCGGCGCTGGTAGGCGATGGGGGTCACGATGCACTCGAAAGGGGACAACTGCTGTCCCCTCCATTACCTTGCGCGACCGAGAACTCATCGATCTGACCCGAGCTTGCGTCCATTAGTCACCCAATCAAACATAGACAGCCGCTTCCCTTCTGGATCGAATCAAACAACTATACCCACCGGGTGCAATTATACTGGCCTCCTCCATTGAATGGATCCTACTACTGACGGGACTGGCAACAACGGGAGCAGTCGCGTTGTTTTTCCGGCCTGTAGCGCTAATGAAATCGCTGTTTGGCCAGGTACCTTCGGGCACTCTGAGCGTCCTAATCGTACGACATTGGGGTCTACTAGTCGGCCTTGTTGGTGGTCTCCTGATTTATTCCGCGAGCCATACGGAGACGCGATTTTCCACTCTGATCGTTGCGATCGTGGAAAGGGTCACCTTCGCATTTGGTGTCTTTATTTCGCCTTTCCGTAACCGGCGGCTCGTACTTGTCATGGCACTGGCCGATGCCGGAATGGCGGCCGTTTTCGTTCTTTTCTTATCCGGCTTCTGAGATTTTGGCGGGCCTAAGATCCTGTATTTAGCTTCCTGTGACTTCGGAGGATAGATCACCTTGAGTTCTCTAGTAATCGCTGCAATGGCATTTGGCCTAGTCTTAATCGGCACACTGATTGGCATGTGGGTCGGGCGTTTGCTGCCGGACCATCATCTAAGCGGCGAGTCCAAAGACGTCGTGAAGCAGGGATTGGCGCTAATCGCCACGCTCACCGCGTTGGTACTCGGGCTGCTAGTTGCCTCGACAAAGGGTACCTTCGATTCTCAGAGTACGACGGTAAAGGAATTGGCCGCGAATGTTGCGGTGCTCGACCGCGCTTTGGGGCGTTACGGACCGGAGACAAAAGAAATCCGTGCGTCTCTTGCCAATCTCGTTCAGTTGATGTTGGATCAGATGTGGCCACATGATAGCGGCCAGGCCGCCAACTTGACTTCGGCCGAGGTACGAGTTTCCGGTGAGGCCGTCTTTGACAAAATCGCGGCGCTGGAGCCGAAAACCGACACGCAGCGCCTGCTCAAGGGCCGAGCGCTGGAGACTGTAATATCACTGGCGCAAACTCGCCAGCGTCTGTTAGCGCAGAAGGAGAGCGCCATCCCTGTGCCATTCCTGGCGATTCTTGGTTTCTGGCTGACCTTCTTATTTGGTTGCTACGGTCTTTTTGCACCGCGAAACCTCACCGTGTTGTCGGTACTAATTGTCTGTATGCTGTCAGTGACAAGCGCGCTCTTCCTGGTCCTGGAAATGGACAGGCCGTTTGATGGCCTGGTGCGCATCCCCAGCGCCCCGCTTCGCGCTGCACTATCCCGCCTCGGTGACTGATTCTCCTTGAGCAATGGCGGCGTTCAGGTGCGTCAGTCGTTCTCCGATTCCCTGGAATAGCCGTGAGGTTGGGATGCAAGGCCTGCGTCTCATTTATCATTCCATTTTCCCGGGGAGCGAACTTATGAAGTGTCCTTTAGCTCTGCCCGCGCTTGTCGCTCTATTTTCACTCGTCGCCCAAACACTAGGCGCGGACGACTGCAAACCAGGCGACCTCTGTGTCGAGATATTGTTTGCCAAGGACAAAGACGGCATCCCAACCATAAATTGAGCCGGCAAAGTTCAGGTTGTCTTCAAGAACCAATCTGACAAGCCGATTCGTCTGTGGAGCAACGCATGTCAACCTGGACATGAAACCCTCTCGTTTCCGGTCGAGGAGGCTGGCGGTGCAGTGTGGCTCAGGCAAGATCAGGTTGATTGTGTCCAATCAAGCTACGGCAAACGAGGGTAATGGGCTGCTTCGACTCGAACCGGTTGCTCACTTTTTCGCCTTGCTTAAGAACGCTTGAACTTTTTCCAGAACATCGCTCTTGTCGTCGACCAAAGACCTGACGACGCCCATGTGATCGCGACCCTTCGTGACAAACATGGCAGCAGTTGCCTTCTCGGCGGTAGCAAGCTCGACAAAACGCTTGGCATCCGCCTCCATCATTGGGAAATCGCGTTCACCCACAATCAGCAGCACAGACGGTAGGTTCTTGGTGATATGCCGAATTGGGCTTGCGTCTTTCATGACATCCACATCTCGAGAGAACGCATCCGCACCTCGCCCGGCCATGAGGGTATCTCCGAATCCCTTGCCATCCTTCCTCGGTTCGAGATCGAGCGGTGAACTCAGCCCGACGACACCCGCGATAGCATCTGGTTTGAGCTTGTGCTTGCCAAGATATCTGGGGTCGGTCGCCAAGAGTAAAGAGAGATGCGCCCGGAACTATGACCCACTAGGAACACCAAATCGGGATTACCGCCTTTGTCCGCGATATGCTTCTTGACCCAGGTGAACGCGGCGGCAACATCTTCGATCTGGGCGGGAAACTTATCCTTTGGGGATAGTCGATGGCTGAGAAGGGCACAACCATAGCCCAGTGCTTGAAGTTTTTCACCGATCGGGGCGACGGCCTTACGGCTGCCGGAATGCCATCCCCCACCGTAAGTGAACACGACCGTGGTGAAGTTTTTCTTGTCGGGGAGATAGAGATCCAGTTTCTGCTCGTCCCCGACGTCGGCGTAAGAAATGTCCTTTTCCACCGAGGCTAAGGCGAGTTTTTCGGCGGCCGGTTTTGTGTCTTGAACATACTCTGCTCCAGTGCTGGCAAATACTGCCGCCAAGGTGAACCCGATAACGCGCTCCAATGAATGAAACATCTTCAATTCCTTGTCGTTTAGATAGAAGCCGCGGAAGGAAACCGGATAGTAACAGAACGCGCATTGTTCCGACGTCTCGTGAACTTGAGGCAAGACCGCTCGCTACGTGCCGTGCGGTTGTTGTGTATCGTCAGCGCCCGGCATGGCCTCGTCGCCGATCATGACACCGGCGATTCGCGCGGGTCATGCGACCTGGCCCGAGGCGCGGTTTCTCTAAAATCAGCGACGGCCCCATTCTCGCTCCCGATCGTGGGAAGATCAAGACGCTCGTCCGCATCGGTGACGCGATTCGCGATGCCGCCCGATTGCAGTTGCGGCGAATACTGACTCGTAATGCTTACATCGGAGCCGATGAGTGGTGCTGCTATTCGTGGAAAGAAGGCGACGCTCACCACTTCAATGGCCCTGGGAACGCCACGGAGACCTGGGCTATAAAGAATGGCAGCCCGCAGGCAATGATCCATTTAGCTCAGAAGCCCGCTGATCAAGCGGCCCAAGCCATCGAATACTCTTTCGAAGTCAGGACAACCTGTTACGGAGCGCTTCCGTGGCCGTGGTTCGAGGAAAGCGGTGCAATTCAATTTATACCCCAACATCTATTGTCAACAACGGGCGGTCAGCCGCGAGCATCGTGTGCGAAGCCGATCCCAGGCTTATCACGAAGTTCAGCAACCCCTGTGTTGCGTTGGAGGATTTAATGAAGGGATATATTCGAGGTGACAATGGGAGTAAAGGACGCGCGTTCGTGGGAAGCGTCATAAATCAGGGCAACAGTGAACGATGAGGTGTTGTCGGACAACCGCGTCGGACTCGCTCTTATTTTGAGACGTTCCACCTCCGCGCGCGATAGCAATCATCACGGTAACTTGGGAAGAATGGTGGCTGGCTGCGGCAGCTGCGGCCAAACGATTCAGTGATTTGTCCGATCCCTTTGCGAGGTAAGGGGATATGGATAATTGAAACTCAGAACTTCATATCTTTCTTGCTTTCTCAGCGTTTCTCGCTCTGCTATTGGTACGAATTCGTACTATTCGCGGTCTCAGATATGGGTTTTTTCTTGTATTTTGATAAAAAGAAAAAATCATCGCTCTTTATCTATGGACATCGAATTCGGTCCAGAGCAAAATAATTTCACCCGCTTCTAACCTCCGTCTGGCAAGGATGGTCTGACGAGAGTTGACGATCCAGCTTCTTCAAGCGAAAGAAAGTGGCGATCATCGACTCGGTCTGATGTGCGAAATTGCTTTTGTCACATGCCTGAGAGTCGCCTCCTAGGCTTTTTGCTTTCATGCGTCGTTATTCAGACTGCTATGTCCAGTCCACAGCCAATGAAGTTGCTCTTTCCACAGTTTGTAGAATTCAGACAGTGCCGTTGAGCCATGTGAGCGTGTAAGGGATCCGCGGCCTCTCGCGTGGCTCGCTGGATCCGCCCACTATAGATGATTTGTCGTTAGAGATGTTTGACAACTAGGTGTTATTGTCTGGCTCGAAACAATGGTGTTTGGGGTGTCGGTATGTCCGTTCCTTCCGGCCGCGGTTTCTTTTCAAAGTCCAATAAATCAATCAAAAAGTCGGGAATCCAACCGCCACGGCAAAAACGGCGCTGGCCCAACCTGCGGCTGGAAATTCTCGAAGACCGATTGGCTCCCGCCGCCGGGTTTGGACAGACCGATCCGGCTAACTTGGCTGGCGGTCTCAATGCAACCTTGGCCGGCATGCATTCGTCAATAGAGAATGCCGTCGGCCAAGTGGGCGACTTGCCGCTGATCGGCAATAAGTTTATGACCGCTGTGCAGCCGCTGATCAACGTGATTGATCAGGCCCGCGCGGAACTCGATAACCTCGTCCAGACCGTTTTCACGGCGCTCCGCGACAATCCCAACGCTGACCCTTTGAGCATTTTTGACGCCGGGCTTAATCAGGTGTTTGGCGAGCCAGGTCTTGGGATTCTGCTGCACGACAACTCAGACGGCAGCAGCGTGCCGAGCACCAGCTCTAACGACATCATCGTAACCCAGGGCGACAACAAAGATGCCACTGGCGCCGTCGTAGCCGGTACTCACTTCTTCCAGTGGGACATGCACCTGGGCCAGACCTTTAACGTAAGCGTGCCGTTCGATCTCGGTGTTGCCCTGCCCAGTGATCTACAAGGTATCAATTTCAAACTCAACGCGGCCGGTTCCTTGCAGATCCAGTTCACATGGAACATGCACCTGGGATTCGGGGTCAGCTCCAGCGATGGTTATTACCTGGTAACGGGAAGCAACGCGCCCGTAACTCCGGCTTACTCTGGTCCGCAGCTGACGTTCAGCGCAAACGTGGCGGCGGGAGCCGGCGGGCTTTCGGCGTCCGCCTCGCTCGGAGCGCTTCAGGTCTATGCCACCGACGGCGATATCAATCCCGAGACCGGGAAGCCACAGGCCTCGGGGCTTCAAATTCAGGGCAGCGCGGCCATTGTCAACCCGGATTACAATCCATCGGCCTTCAACCCGAACCTCCAATCAACCTTCAACCGGCTTACCGGCACCGACCTGCAGAATGGCCTGAGTCAAAGCGGCAGCAAGTATTACAATCTGACCATTACGGCCGCCGGCGGCCTACACATGCACGTCACCAGCGATCCAGATTTGACCAAGGTGCTACCTGCGTCACTCGGGTTCATCGGCTCGGCGCTGCAACCACCCAAGATGATCTTCGATTTCAATGTCGATGGGTCCGCGAAGGTGGCTCAAAATCTCTTTACCGGCAAGCTTCAGGCCACGAAGCGCCTCGACGACTTATCATTCGACAACCTTCAGATGGACGTTCGAGGGTTGCTGGGCGACATGGTCCAGCCCGTGGTCAATGTGATGGGCGCGATCCTCGGTCCGGTCACCGATATCGTCGGAAGCGGCGGCAGCGCGGCAGATGGTTTTCTGACCTCTCCCTTACCATTGGTTAGCCAGCTGGCCGGCCATAACGTCTCGCTGGCGGATTGGCCCCCTTTCGGCGCAGTCAAGGATATCATCGACGCCATCAGCAACCTAGCCAAGACTTCGAAAGAACTTGCGGATTTTCTGGCGAATTACAACGGCGGACCAATTCCGCTCGGCTCGTGGGTCTGGGTCAGCCTAATCAGTAAATTCGTGCCGAGGAATGCGCTCGATCTCATTAGCATCCCACTCCCGACACTGCAGCTGCCGTCAATAACGTTCCCGAGCCTAACGCTGCATTTCCCCGATTTGACGCTCCCTGACCTCACGCTCCCCAACATTAATGTTCCCAACATTGGCCCAATTCACATCCCCGATATTACGCTGCCTTCTTTCAGTGTTCAGCTGCCGTCGATCAACATCGACATTCCGGTGTTGAGGTTGCCGTTTATTACGCTGCCGGACATAACCCTGCCGACTATTCAATTGCCGTCGATCCAGATACCATCCTTTACATTGCCGAACTTTCCGAGTGTGACCATCTCGTTCAAGTCGATTCAGTTGCCGGATCTATCGTTGGGTGATATTCATCTTTCGCTTGGCGACCTCCAAGCCCCCAACTTCCAGCTGTCCGATCTGACCAGTGGAAGGATACCGCTGCCGGATATTCAGTTGCCACAAATTGCCCTGCCGAAGTTGACGCTACCGTCATTCGAAGTCGAGATCACGGTCACTGTGCCCAACCAACCGAACTATGTGAAGGACCTGTCGCTCAGTTTGCCTTCTTTTGCGCTGGAGACCTGGTCGCTGGGGACGCTCTCGGGCCTCTACATCCCAATTCCGATCCTCACGCTGCCCGACTTTAGCCTGCCTGATCTCAATCTGTCGGCATCGGTCGGGGCCTCTGCCAAATACACCAATTTCGTTGGCCAGACCGGCTTCCAGATTGACATTTTCAAAGCTGCGAACGTCGTCAACATGCTGCTGAACAAGCCGTTCAACATCATGGAATATGACATCCTGCCCCAGGAAAACATCAGTGGCGATCTGAACTTCAATCTTGGCTTCGGCGTAGGCGGGGTTGGCATCAACGGTAGTTTGGACGCGTCCGCTGGTATGACACTCGCGCCGCTGTCGATCGTTTACGATTCGACAGGTATATCCGAGATGGTGGCAGAGGCGCGCGCCGGCGGCATCGTGGACGGCAGCAAGCTGCTCGACGGTCTCTATATTCCGGTGCCGGCCAACGGGCAGCATTTCCTCGACGTCTACCTGAATTTCGCGGCCTCCGCGAGTGCCAACCTTGGCATCGCTTCGGCCTTTCTCAAGGGTTATCTCAATGGGGACATCTACCTCGATGTCAACGACCCCAATCCCAACAACGGCGGCAAGCTGCGGCTCAACGACATAATGGCCCTGACCGACAATTTCTCCGACCCGGCCAAACTGCTCAGCATGTTCAACGCCGGCGTGAACATCAGTGCCGGGCTTGACGCCGGCGGGACCGTCGGCATCAAGCCGGCAATAATTAGCGTCAGCCTGTCGTCATTGGGAATATCGCCCAACATTAATCTCAATATCTCGCTGGCCCAGTTATTTCCGCAGTATTTCACGCCGCAGTCATCTGGTGGGACGACTCCACCGCCCCCGCCGCCACCACCGCCAACGCTGGCAACCCCCGAAGTCGTCAATGGTCAAAATGTGCTGCAGGTCAACATAGGGCCCAACGCCAGCAGCCGCATCGGCGGCAGCCAGGACGACACAAGCGGCGCCAACATCACCGTTTCTGGCAGTCCCGGTAATGTTCAGATCTCTGGCTACGGCGTCACCGATCAGGTATATAGCGGCCAATACGCTTATATCCTTATCGTCGGCGGCCCCGGCGCGGACGTTATCGACTGTTCCGGCCTCAACGGCGTCCCGGTACATATTTATGGCGGCGGCGGCGATGACACGATCAAGACCGGCAATGCCGACGCCTATGTCGAGACCGGCGATGGCAATGTCACGGTCGACCTAGGCAACGGCAACAACACCGTCATCGGCGGCGCCGGCTCGGAGACCATCACCGCTGCCAAAGGCAGCAACAATACCATCGACTTCAGCCACTCCCAGGGTTCAACCTATCACGGTGGCGGCGGCAACGACTGGATCACCGGCTCGAGCTACGCCGACACCATCGTTGCCGGCCCCGGTCGCGGCGGCTCCACCCATATTGTGGGCGGCGGTCCAGGGTCTTTCATCAAGGGCGGCGACGGCAACAATAACTACCTCCAGGCTGGTGATGGCGACGGCATCAGCCTTCAGGCCGGCGATGGCACCACCCTCCTGATCGCTGGCTTCGGCAACCAGACCTTGATCGGCGGTGCTGGCGATGACACCATCAAAGGCGGCGTCGGCACGCAGATCCTCCGAGCTGGTAGCGGCAACACTACCATCATCGGTGGCTTCGGCACACAGACCCTCAGCGGCGGCGGTGGCAACGACATCCTCCGCGCTGGCATCGGGGACCAGAAGCTCTATGGTGGCGGCGGCAACACTATCCTCTTTGGGGGCATCGGCAACGACCTCCTTGATGGCCATGACAACGACACCGGCGGCGGCAGCACCGGTGTAGTCACGTACTACGGCGGCATCGGCAACAACACCGTGGTCGCGGCGTTCGGCGATAAGTGGATCGACGGCGGTTCTCCAGGCGCCAATGGCCAGGGCGGCGTCAACCACCTCACCATCTCGAGCCGGTTCGCCTCCATCAACAATGGCACACTCACCCCGTATGCCTTGCAAACCGCGACCACCACGACGCCTTACATTAACTTCAGCTCAATCGACGTGCAGCTCGGCAACTTGGGCAACATTTTGACCGTTAATGGCATAAGCATGCCGTTCTCCATCACTGGCGGCAACGGCGGCGACAACATCACCATTCTCAGTCTAAGTGCCCCCAGCCCCGTAGAGATCAATCTCGGTTCCGGCGACGACACCTTGACTGTCAAGGATACGCAGTCAGTCCTGAACATCACCAATGCCGGTTACGCCGTCGCGGGCGACACGCTGGTCATTGATCTCGATCCACCAATCAATCCCCCGTCGCGCACCGGCACCCTCAACGGCAACACCATAAGTGTCGTGGGCATGGCTGATGTAAATTATCAAAACATCCAGTTCGTCAACTTCATTCTTGGCAATGCCGCCGACGTGTTTACCATTAAGGACACCGCCCACGACGCGACGCGCACCACCTTTCAGGGGGGCAGCGGCTACGATAATTTCTACGTCGATAAAGCCAGCACACAGTTGCGCATCTATTCCGACGACTCGGCCACGGCCAATGCCAACCTTCCCTCGACGCTATGGCTGATCATCCCCGGTGATCCCAACACGCTCCCTACCGGCACATTTAACACTGTAGTCTTCAATGTCGACCGCCTTGTCGTGGACAACACGACCAACGCCGGGGCCAAAGCGAGTTGGAGCTATTTCGACGGGATTCTGAGCGTAGGCGGCAACCAGATTATCGACGCCACCACGGGAACCAAGGCGAGCTACTTCGACGTCGGCCTGACGAGCGTCGATGCGCTGTCGCTTACCGATGATGTGCCTGTCAGCCAGATCATCCAGATCGACAAGCCGCAGACGACGATCCAGGAGGGGCAGGATGTCCTCTCTTATGCCGCAACGACGACTCTGAACCAAAGCACTATCGGGTTGCAGAGTAAGTCAAACGTGGGCGGTGTACCCGAGGCCATCGGAAGCTACGGGGACTCCACTTACGTAGTCGCGCCGACTAATAACGAAATTGACGTTTATTCCCACGCGATCGGGGGAACAAACGGTGGCAGCGGTCTCATCCAGGTACTGGACTCCACATTGCGGGGTCTGCAACATCTCGCCTTCGCTCAGGCTGTTGCCGTGTCGCCCGACGGCTCCTACGTTTACGTCGCCAGTGCGGACGGCATTCTGACCTTCAATCGTGACGGCGACGGAACACTCCGGTTCAATTCGTTTTTGAGCATGAGCCCTGGATGGGCGCCGACCGGCTATTATTTCACTGCGGATTCCTATAGCTCCACTACAATTACCGTTACCAACTATCACCTCTTCGTCTCGACCCGGAACGCTAACGGTGCCTCCGCGGGTGACGGTGGTATCGGCGGACAAGTCATCGCCTTTGCACGTGACGCCGCCACGGGTGTTTTGGGTGCTTCGACCCCTGTCACATTCAACTACTTATCCCAATCGATCGCGGGGGTTGCGGATGCGCTTGCGAAGGTTGTCGCCGACGCGCAAGAAACCTACGTGATCATGGCGGCGGCTCTCTATCCCGGTCGTCCTGGCGTTAATGGGCAAGTGGATGGCACTGGCGATTTCGGGCTGGTTCGGTTTACCCGCGATACCACGGCCAACGGCGGCGCACTACAGTTGCGCGAAGTATGGGCCGGCGGATCGGTTGGAATCGGAACCGGCACGCCCTTAGGTAAAGTACCAGATAATTTGGGATATGGTGGAATTTACAACTCGTACGGCGGCGTCGTACTGCAATTGGCTTATGCCGTCATCAATAACGGGAGCGAGTTCGTCACGCCAGCGAATGACCTTACCGACTACATTCAGTACACGTGGAACACCTCATCAAGCTCTTATGCAGGAACCACACAAGCAGGTTTTCAGCCGGTAAATTCTCCGGGAGATGGCCAACCCTATAACAATCCCGTTGCCGTAGATGGCGTTGTGGCAACGTCGGCCAACTCTTTCGCACTGGTAATTGGCTACGCGAACATTACGTCCTACCGGTTCAATCCTTCGACTATCAATTCTTTATTCGATCTAATCCCAGGCTTAGTTGCGAATAATGTTTACACTCCCGGCTACACCGTATCCGATTGGACTACCACTCCGTCTGGCGTAAGTATTGTTTTCAGCCCTCATGACAGCCGTACGAACGCTCCCCTTGATGGGTTCGTGGAGTTCGACAGCAGCGGCAATGCGGCATCCCATTTGATCTATTTTAATCGAAATAGCGAGAGTGTGGTCCGTTCCTATACTCCGCTGGCAGGCGCGGACATGGTCTCAAGTGTCCAGTACGGCAACGAGATCTACACGCTGGACTACAAGTACGGCGTCCTGTTTTCCAGCCAGGTGAACGGCCAAACGACGACCATCCAGGATGTCGTTTACGTTCCCAACTTCTTCACTGGGCTCAACGTTACTGACCTAAATCGATCGCTCACCATCAGCTCCGACGGCAAGTGGCTGTATGTTGGCCAAGCGGGCCGTCTATACACCGCCGGCACCGGAACGTTTCCCTATTATGGAGAAATGCTGAGTTATTCGGTGCCCACCCCTGGGCATCTCGCTCAGAATTTTTCCGCCAATCAGGAAGACCTTAGCAGATCTGCCTCGGACGTGGTCACGGCCAACGGCTTCGTCTACCAAATTATTCCAACGTTCCTCTACCCCAATAACCCCGGCCAAGGCCCGCCCGACGGTGCCATTTCGGTCTCAAAGCAGAATGCCGATGGCACCACGACGTTTATAGTCGATCCTAACAACAGATATGGCAGAGTTCTCGAAGGGAACCTCGCAACTCCATTGTTTGCGACGGCAATCACTACCAGCGGTGGCACATTCCTGTACGTCGGCAACACAACCCCCAGCGCCGCCAGTAGCTACACGTACATCTCCATCTTCAAGCAGAATGCGGACGGCACGCTGACTGCCCAGACGGGATTGCAGGATCCCTCAGGTGTTCTCGGCCTTGGCAATATCGGTGAAATGATCACCGCCACCCTCGCCGGCGGCCAGACCGTGCTCTATGTGACTGGCCGGGCCCAGAACGCCATCGTCACCTTCGCCATCGATCCAGCCACCGGGGCCCTTACTTATCTGAGTACCGTCAAGCAAGGCGTACGCGGCGTGCGCGGGCTGACCGGCATCTACGGATTGGCCCTTTCGAACAACCAAAAATACTTGGTGGCCACCGGCAATACCGGCAACACGGCCGTCGTCTTTGGCGTTGACCCGGTCTCTGGTAAGCTCACCTACCTGCAACGGCTGCTAGACGGCTCCGGTACAACCCAGGATCTCTCCGACCCGCAGCAAGTACTGTTCGCTGGCACCAATGTCGTAATCACTACTGGGGGCCCCGGCCCCGGTTATGGCACCATGACAGTTTTCAATGTGGCTCAGATGTTGCCACCACCGCGCGTGGCGACGATCCAATATACTGGTGTTGATAGTCTGACCACCACCAACGCCGGCAGCGATCTGGTTTCGATTCGGAACGTTGGCATGCCGCTGACCGTTAACGCTAGCGGCCAGATCACCGTGTTAGCAACGTCTCCGAACCAACCAACGACCATCAACGCGATCGACGGCAGCGACATCGACGTTCGCGACACCGGCGTCGGCAGCCAAGTCACGATCAACGGCGGAACTACCAGTAATATCTTCAACATCTGGAACACCGAGCCGGGCGGCAGCCTGACCCTCAACGGCGGGCCGGGCACAAACACCTATAACGTGTCGGGTTACGATCCGAACTACACCCGCCTCGGATCGCCCGTAACAATCAACGGCGGGTCCGGTGCCGACACACTCAATTTTTATTGCGGCCCGCAAACCGCCAACCCGGCTAACCCGCCGCTGCCGAACGGCTCTGTCTCTGTCACCGGCCAACCCAACGGTGTCAACTACACCAGCGTCGAAACGATCAACATCTTTGCCAGTCCAGTCGCCGTTATCGCAACTCCGGCTCCATTCGCCGAGGGTCAAGGCGTCTCTCTCGATGCCAGCGGCTCGATCATCCCCAGCGGCCGAACAGCTGTCTCCTACCAGTGGGACATCGACGGCTACGGCAGCTTTGGGGAAGAAAACGGCGCCAAAATATCTCTTACTTGGGCCGAACTTGAACAGTACGGTATCGACCACGCCGGCACTTATCAGGTCGCGGTGGACGTTACCCTCGACACCGGCGCCTCCGATGTCGGTATCGTCACACTTACGATTACGGACACACCGCCGACCTTGACCGCGAGCGGAACGCCCACCATCAATGGCGGCAGCGTTTATACTCTGAGCCTCTCGTCCAGCACGCCGGCCAACGACCCGGTACAACAATGGGACGTCAGCTGGGGCGACGGCACGCCCGATACCATTGTCTACGGCCCCGTGACTTCCGCACTGCACACCTTTGCTACCGTTAGCGCGAACACCACATACACGATTGTTGCGACCGCGTTCGACGACGAAGGCCAATACTCCGTCACGCAACAGGTCACTGTGCTTCAGCCCGCAGCGCCGACCACGACCTCAATCAACGGCCCCGGAACGGCAATAGAGGGCGCCCTCTACACCCTGATCTTGGCGGTTGCCGGCCCGAACGCGGCCAACCTGTTAAACTGGGACATCCTCTGGGGAGACGGTCATTCCGACGTGGTTAGTGGTGCGGCAACCAGTGTTACCCACACCTTCGCCAACAGCGGTCTGTTCGTGATCCAGGCGTTCAGTCAATGGGCCGATGGCAGCATCTCCATCATCCCGACGGATGTGAACGTGGATGTCCCGTTTGTCGCCCCCAAGCTGAGCGCAACGGGGAATGGCAATTCCACGGTTTCCGAAGGACAGAGTTTCAGCCTCAACCTTTCGGCGACCGACCCGAACCCGATCACGCAGTGGACCATCAACTGGGGCGATGGCACTACCAGTTTTGCGTCAGGCAACAACCCGAGTCCCACGCATGTCTACGCGACCGCAGGCACTTATAATGTCCAGGTCCAGGCAGCTGACGTAACCGGCACCTACCCCAGCCTCGGTAGCTCTCTCGCGGGACCGACCGTCACGGTTAACCCCGTGGCACCGACGATTAGCCTTGCAGGTTCCGCTTCCAGCGTTTCGGAAGAAGCGACCTACACTCTCAACTTCAACGCAACGGGCGGAGACGGCGTCACGGGATGGTTAGTCGCCTGGGGCGATGGTACCACCTCTACTGTCGCCATCAATCAAACGCAAGCAACCCACGTCTACACTCAGGTCCCGGCGACCGAACAGATTCAGGTCACCGGTTACACCATTCCCAACCCAACCGGATACACGGTCAGCAAGACCGTTCAAGTGCTTGGCGTGACGCCGGCCCCAACGATCACTGGAGACCCGGCAGGCACTTTCGAAAACTCACCCTACACGGTGACGCTCGCTGCTAATGAGCCGGACACGACGCCTGTTAGTTCCTGGAAGATCCAGTGGGGCGACGGCACCAGCCAGACAGTCCCACCTTCGACGGGCAATAATGTGTCCCTTAATTTGGTCGACGGCAAAGCTTTGCTCGCGATCGACGGCGTAAGCATGGTTGGCTACGACTTCGGGGCAACATTGCAAGGTTATCACGCCAGCATGACCACCGCTGGAGTCAGCGTCAGCAACCTGATAGTCACCAACGCTGGCGGCGGTGCCACCAATGAACTGGATCAGGCCAAGATCGACTTTGGCTTGGCGGGAAACCTTGGCTACGGTTTCATCACGTTCGATTACAACTCCGCTACCGACTACAAGTATGCGGGCATCCGCAACTTGGGCGGCAAGCGCGCCTGGGTGGTCGGTCAAGTCGACGCCAATGGGATGCACGACGACGCTGTGCTCACTCAAAGCGTAACTCAAAAAGTGTCGCACACTTACGCGGACGCCTTGCCGGGGCAAGCCGCGTATCAGGTGACGGCGACGGCAAGCCGTGGCGGAATGTCCTACACGGCCCAAACGTTGCCTGTTACGGTGTACGATCTTCAGCTGACTCCGGGCGCTTTGACCACTCCGTTCGCTATTTCTACCATACCATTCCACAATGTCACGGTGTTCCATTTTACGGATGCCGATCCGAACGCACACGCCACTGATTATTCGGCAGCTGTCACTCTCGGCGACGGTAACACCGTAACAGTGACCGGCACTCCTGGCCCCAACGGTCAGATCGTGGCCAATGGAAATGGCTTCGACGTACAGCTGTCATACACTTATGCCGCGCCGTTCAACAATCAGTTCTTCGGTGTTGTGGTAACAGAGAACACAAGTCAAACAATTGCCAGCACGAATAACTTCACAGTTATCTCCCACCTCCTTACAGCCGGCGCGCTAACTCCGCCGTCGGCTGTTGAAGGTCAGTCGTTCACAAACGTCAATGTCTTCCACTTCACCGACATCGTTATCCAGTCGGTGCCCAGCGATTACGCTGCAGTCGTGACTCTCGGCGACGGCACCAGCGTTACCTTGACCGGCACACCGAGTGCTCAGGGCCAGATCGTCGGCTCAGGCGGCGCCTACGACGTGCAACTCTCGTATACGTATCGCGAAGCGCTGAAAAACCAAACTTTTAGCGTGCAAGTAGGCATCGCTGGGGCGCCGACTATCACACCGGCCAGTGCGAGTATCAGCACCTTTAACGTAGGCGACGCTAGTTTGACGATTACCACCGCCACGCCACCTCCAGTGGCCACTGGCGTCAACACGGGCACGGTGATCGTTGCCACCTTCACCGACGCGGCAGGCTCCGATTCCAATATTAAGGACTTGAGCGCAACTATCACTTGGGCGGACGGGTCGACGTCCGCGGGCACTATCGTCGCTGGCAATACGCCGGGCAGCTACTATGTGAATGCTAGTCATGCGTACGCCGCGGCGATTAAACCGATTGCCACCTTCAACGTTACCGTTAATGACATTGATGGCGCATCGGCTTCCAAGACCATCATCAACGCGAGCCCTGTTGTCGGCTACACGTTCAGCTATACGATTACGGTTAAGAACAGCGGACCAGACGCCACAAATGTATGGGTCGCTAATCTGATCCCGGCTGGCTTAACCATCGTTTCGGTGATGCCAAGCCAGGGTTCGTACAGCGCCGGCAAGGACATCTGGACGATTGGAACGATACCGAGCGGCGCTACACCGACGTTCCTGATCACCGTACGCACCGTTAGTATGACGCCGCTGACGAACAAAGCATCGATCGTTCATGCGGACCAATCTAACTCCAACATTACTAGCAATTCCACGACAATCGCGATAACGCCTGTTCTCTCCAGTGGGCAATTACTCGATGCGGCAACGAACTACAACCTCTTTGACTTTGGAAGTGCCAATATCAGCAACACGGACATCGCCGGCAGTCTCGCGTTTGGTGGCAACCTCACTCTGACCAATGTCAGCATCGGTGGGGGCTTGACGAACTCGAATGGCACGCGCGACGTTCTTTCCGTAGGTGGGAACTTAACTTTCACCAACGGAACCGTCCTCAACGGTAATGTTTCCTATGGCGGCACGGGAATAATTAACCACGTATCGATCCCGAACGGTACAGCGCATCAGAACGCTGGGCTCGATTCTACCGCCGTGCAGATCGATCAATCGATCCAGTCGGCTTACCTGGGCACTGTCATCCCGAACGGCACCTTCACTAACCAGTACGGAATCCTGACCCTCGTCGGGTCGGATCCAACTCTCGATGTCTTCACGATCTCGGGAGCGACCCTTGCCGCGACGAATACGATCAGCATATACGCCTGGAACAATGCCTCAATCGTGATTAATGTGACCGGCACGTCGGATGTCTTCCAGAATATGGGGATCTATTTCCACGGTGACGACAAGCAACACGTGGTCTGGAACTTTTACCAGGCTACGAGTTTACAGATCAGTAATATCGCGGCCGAAGGGAGTGTCCTGGCACCGTTGGCCGCCGTCAATTTCAACAGCGGCGTCATCGAAGGAACACTCGTTGCCAAGACCTCCGCGGGCAATGGAACAACTCGTTTCTTCCCCAACTTGATCCCTGGTATCACTAATCAGGCGCAGGATCGCCGCAGAATATAAACGTCGTTACTGGAGTCCAACAACTAACCGTGTCGTGGACACCGGTGCCCGGGGCGACCAGCTACGATATTTACCGAAGCACCGCTCCAGGCGGTGAGGGGGCGACGCCTTATATCACGGGCGTCACAACGGCGACCTTCACGGACATGGGTTTGACTGACGGCACGAAATACTATTACAAAGTGCGAGCCGACAACATCGTTGGTCCAGGACCTGTCTCCGTTGAGTCGAGCGCGAGCACGGTGACAGCGCAAACTCAAACATTTATCAGGCACGCATTCCAGGATTTCTTGTATCGTCTGCCTACCGCGGCGGAACTGGCTGGCTGGGGTACGGCGATACAAGCGAACTCCGTGACGACCTCGCAATTCATTCAGACGGTGACGACATCGCAAGAGTTCCGCATTGATGCCGCCGTGCAGATCTACCAAGGTTTGATCGGATCGGCACCAAGCGCGCAAAGTGTCGCGAGCCTGGTGAATCAGTTCAACACCGGATTGACCGAGACCCAGGTGATGAACAACCTACTGGGGACGTCGTACTTTACGGCCTACGCCAATTCGCTCCCAGGGGCTACCAGCGATCAGAGCGCGAATTTTGTCCGGCGCGTGTACACTGTGCTTTTGGGTCGCACCGCGAATGCTGCGGAAGTCGCTTACTGGGAAGGCCAGGTCAACACAAGTAATCGCTGGATGGTGGCGCATCAATTCCTAACGTCCGTGAATCCCGGGGAAAGCTTCCGTTATGACTTCATCAGTGCCGTCTTTTCACAGACGGCACTCCCTGCCCCCGCCTTTGTTCGAACGAGTGCGGTCCCGAACCTGTTACACAGGACCTCGGCACCGACCTTCTCGGACGTGTCGTTCTTGATCAACTCGTCGTTGGATCTCCTGGCCGTCGAGCAGGCCGTAGCCGAGAGGACTGAGTATTTTAATAGGCCATAACTGTGGGGATCTGAAGAGTGCAAGAGAGTTGGGATGGTGTTCCGTCCAGACTAATTTTGCGGGTAGAGCTGCTTCAGCTTGACCATTCCATTTGTCGCTGCTGAATGGCCAGTCCACGACTGGTTGTGTGTCGTTGACGCAGGTTTAACACGCGGCAATTTCGGATCGGAGCGTCGCGAGGTTGCCGATACATTGGTGCGACAGGCATTGTCTGGTGGTGCAGATCAACGCGTACTCAGCCACGTTCGGCTAACTGTCGTGCGTGGGAGCCCAAACGAAGTGGATCCGCCGCACAGACTCAAGTGCCTGGGCGGGCGGAGATGCTTCGAAGATCGCTTGCTTTTTTGTGTGCGTGTTCGAGTTGCCTCAGATGAATGGGAGTCGATCCACTCCGGCGTAGCGGGTATTCAGGAAATGGGCGACTTCATTAGCCCGATCGTCCTTGGTCACTTCAGTCAATCTCGACAGCGCCAATTTCACCATTCTTCCTCAACTCTTTCCCGAACTTTACATTCACCCTAAGTCGGAGCTTCGACATTCCTTCTACAGTTACCGTGGGAGGCGAGCTATATCCTGAGCCTGATTTAGTCACAACAATTTTTTCACCTTACCATCCTCCACAATGGCATAGGCTTCCGCGGGCGTTGTGGGCCAAAGTTTGCCACGTCCGGATTGATAACGGTAGTAATCGGAGACTTCGTCGAGACGTTCGTTGGTGACGCCGTGTGGCTTGAGCACTTTCATCAGCGCGCTCTTGTTGCGTTCTGCCTGCGCCGCGGTGGGTGGTGCTCCTCGAGCTGGTGTCACGCCGCTAAAGGCTTCACGGAATACCTCGGGTGTGACTTCCAACGCAGCTGCGATCAGAACGACAGGACGTCCACCGTCCTTTGGATCGGTGTCATGACCGCCAATAAAATTCACAGAAACTTTCATTTCGGCTGCACCAACGGTTTGACCTGCGAAACCAACAGCAAGTATGCAGAGAATCAATCGCTGGGAAGAACGTGGGAGTGTCGAGGATCTCATATGTCATTTCCTCAATGCGAATTCAGAGGCGCTGATGGGAGCATAGAAAACAACATACGTGGCTGGACCTAAAGGGAACATTAAGCATTCTCGTGAATCGTCTGCGGCGATGCGATCAGCATTTAGTAGATGCGAACGCTGGGTCAGGCGACGAGGGCACGAATCGCCCGAGATTTGAATCTTGTGAACCATCCGCCGGAGATTCAGGAGGCGATAGTGTTCTTGCCGCGGACAAAGCGCGAGAGTGAGAGTATTATTTTTGCGGGAGTTGCATCCGTTTGTGATGTCGAAAAGGCTGGTGCTTGCGGCAGTCAGGTCGGGGGTCGGATAATTACGTAGATGAAGGGAAGATGTGGAGATGACGGCGCGCGGCGGCCGCCAGCCCCTAATGGAGTAGGATAAATAGGCGGGTGTGTCGGGCTAGTTGTAAGGCATCCACGATGCCTATTACCCTGGCACGGTAGTTGCTCACTAATCTAGAATTACAAGTACCTCAGCCCGAGCTTCGAGGTGTTACTATGTCTATTACTCTTCCCGATGCCCGCCATCTCTCGGACGATTCGTTGGAGACCTTGCGTTTGCGTGCCTTGCATGGCTTGGAGCTTGGCTATTCCGAAACCGATCTCGCCGAACTCCTCGGCGTCCGCCGCGAAACCATCTCCCGCTGGAATACCGCCTATTACGCCGAAGGCTTGGACGCCCTGCCCGGCGGGCGCACCGGCCGGCCTTTGGGCTCGGGCCGTATGCTCTCCGAGGCCCAAGCTCAAACCATTCGCGACCAGATCGACTACTTCTCGCCCCAGCAAGTGGGCCTGAAACACGCCCTGTGGACACGCCAAGCCGTCGCCGACCTCATCCGAAGAGATCTCGGCATCGAACTGGCCCTACGCACCGTGGGCAAGTATCTCCAACGCTGGGGCTACACCTCCAAAAAGCCCGCCCGCAAGTCGCGTCACCAAGATCCCGATGAAGTCGAACAGTGGTTGCAGGATACCTATCCGGCCATTGAGGCCCAAGCCCAACGAGACAACGCGGAGATTTTGTGGGCGGATGAGGTTGGCGTGCAGGCCGACCACCATCCCGGTTCGGGTTATGCCCGCCGGGGCGAGCGTGCCACCATGGAGGTGCCGCAACCACATCTGCGGGTCAATCAGATCTCGGCGATCAGCAATGAGGGCACGGTGCGTTTTATGACGTACAAGGGGTCGTTCACGGCGGAAGTCTTTCTCCAGTTCTTGACTCTCTTGATCAGTGGGGCGAAGCGGAAGATTCTGTTGATCGTGGACCAGTTGGGCTCCCACACCAAGGCGGAGGTACAGTCCTGGGTAGAGGCGCGTCAGGAGCAGATCGAGTTGTTTTACCTGCCGACGTATTCGCCGGAACTCAATCCGGTGGAATATTTGAACAATGACATGAAGGGGAACATCAACAAGGCTGGCCTGCCGCCGGACAAGCCGACGTTGCAAGAGCGGTTGTTCGGATTCATGAGGAAGTTGAGCGGGATGCCTCGACATGTTATGAGTTATTTCCTTCATCCGCAGACCCAATATGCCGCTCCAATGGAATTAGGTTGATCTAATTTCGTGCCGGGGTAATAAGCCGAAGGTGGGGCGGATCGGGTTTCCTCGCCCTTACTTCTCGGAGGCATTCGTCATTGGCCGAGCGCCCGGTCTCTTTTGACTCATTTCCTGGTCCTGTTCGGATTCATAGGTCGCTGTAATGATTCCGGGGCTAGGCCTCGCCGTTTTTAATCCTTCTAGAAAGGCAAGCCGTTCACGCAAGCGCTGAATCTCCTTGACCGATTCCTCGCGCGCGCGTTCGCTATGTTGCAGTTCTCGTTCAAAACGATCGCGTGTCGCGTTCGATGCGATTATTTCCTTGGAGCAATCTTTTACCATATCCCAACACTTTTGCAGCTTGTCCTTTTTGACGTATTCGCTGCACGTGTCATTGAAATGCTTCAGGTCGGTGCGGAGCTCCGACAACGCCCCGTTATATTGCTCGAACAAGGCTAGGCCGATCAAGCCGAACGCGCTTAAGAGCGTGCTGACGATACCCCATATGATCGCGCCTCGTTTTCCGCCGGCTCCGAACCAGGACTGAGAGGTCGGCGCCGGCACAGTGGGAGGACCATACTCATCAGCCTGATTCATGACGGGGCACTCCTTGCACAGATTCTGGACTCCGATCCCACCGAAATGCGGTGACGCGATAACAGATGAGCGAAAACGACGCAAGCGGGATTATTACTGAACAGTTGGGTTTTTCCGAAAACTGGACGTGCCTTAACCTTCAACCACTTCCCACGACTATTCCAAGAAAAACTTACAACTGCCTAGCGTCTTCGGAGAGTATGAATCACGCATCTCGACTCGCTCAAGGTAGCTACCTCTCATTCACCGCTGCCGCCGCGAACACCGTCGTCAATTTCCTCAACCCCTGGTCGATCGTGACACTTGGCTTATAAGCGAAGTCACGTTGCGCCGCACCGATATCAAACCAGTGCGCGGTCGATAGCTCACTGGCCAAAAACCGTGTCATCGGCGGGTCGTCGGTTTTGCCGAGAAGGCCGTAATACTTTTCAAAGAACCATCCGGCTGCGTAAGCCATCGCGACGGAAGTAACTTTCATGACCGGTTTCTCGTCGGCCGCGGCGAGGATGCCGTTGATCAGGTCCCAGATCGGCATGGGTTCGCCGTTGCTGATGAAATAGGCCTTGCCGGCGAGAGGCGATTTGGCGTTGAGCCGATCGCCGGCGCGGATGTGGGCGTCCGCGGCGTTGTCGATGTAGGTACTATCAATCAGCTTGACCTTGGTGCCTATCCGTCGCAGTTTGCCGGCGCGGCCGCGTTCGACGATGCGCGGCACAAGGTGATTGTCACCCGGTCCCCAAATCAGGTGAGGCCGCAGCGCGACGGTCGCAAGTGTGGGCGAATTGGCAGCTCGGACCATCTTTTCCGCGACCATTTTGCTTTGCGGATAGGCGGCATCGTGTCGCGGTGGATAGGGCACCGATTCGTTGACGCCTTCCATGTCCCGACCATCAAAAACCACGCTCGGCGAACTCGTGTAGACAAGACGCGGCACCTTGTGCTGACGGCAGGCTTCGAGGACGTTCTTGGTTCCGGTCACGTTAATCGGTTCGTAATCGGAATAACGCCCGCCCAGACCGGCCTTGGCCGCGACATGAAAGACAAGATCGCAGCCCTCGGCCGCATGGGCGACGATATTCTCGTCGACGATGTCGCCCTGGATCTGCTCGACCTTCAACAATTTCAATTCGGGATACCGCGAACGCGATAGACTGCGTACCTCATCGCCGCGCGCCGCGAGGCGTCGCACGATCGCACTGCCGAGAAACCCGCCACCACCGGTCACGAGGACGGTCATGACCATGATTCACCATTCAAAGATCAGTTAATTTTTCCCCTCTCCCTCTGGGAGAGG
The DNA here is from genome assembly GCA_963790585.1 of uncultured Planctomycetaceae bacterium. GTDB lineage: Bacteria > Planctomycetota > Planctomycetia > Gemmatales > Gemmataceae > CAWBOY01. Next base: position 175,347 of record CAWBOY010000005.1, on the reverse strand, counting down.
GGTCGGTGGCGGGGGCAATGCTTGAAAAGAATTAAGCCCTCACCCCAACCGCTCTCCTAGAGGGAGAGCGGTTAGTCAATCCATAACGGCCCGCCACCACCACCGTTGGTATCATACATGCTCATCGATCCGAATCCCCGCGAGGGCCAGCCTTTCGCGCAGCAAAGGCAGATTTTCCTCTGTAACCGCGAGCGCGGTCGGCCCGAGTCGCTCGGCGATCAACGAAGCTGTCTCCGGCCAGGTGACGATGCCATCGGCGGATTCCTCGGCATCGACGTGCAGCACCAGATGCCGTTTGAGGACCGGCGGCGGCATTTGCGCGCCTGTTAGTAAGAGCCGCACCGGCGCCGGCAAGAATTGACCACAGCGCTGTTCAAACCATTTTTCCAGCGTCGTCAACTGCCAACCGGACTCGCGCGCCCCGGCCAAGGAAGCCGGGGTCAGCCGATATTGGCGCCGACCATTTTGCGGTGTGCCGGGCAACGGCTCCGCAAAGCCTGGCAATTCGGTTTCGAGCAACAAGTCGGAGCGTGTCAAATCGACCGTCAGCGTCACGCCATCGGATTCGACCGTGACACATCGCTCGGGTTGCAAGCCATAGTCGCGTGTGCCGCTGAGCCGGAAATGCCGAAACTCGATGGCTCCCTCGCCGGCGGCGACGGCCAGAGTATCGGAGAGCCGAGCGATCGGCACGCCGCGCGACAACGCCTCGTTCAGATCGGCCGGGGTGAGGAATTCTAGCAACATCGCCGCGGGATAGACGGTAATCCGATCGCGCTTGTTGGCCCATGTTCGCAAGGCTTCTAGCACTGCCGGAGGGATGGTCCGCGTACCGTGCTGTTCGAGACAGCGACAGAGTCCGTCGAAGCTTTGACCCGATTCGAGACCGCGATAGACCGTCTCGGGCCCTAATTGAAGCGTGCAAGCGGCGCCCAGCGCCTTCCAGTCTGCAAAGGTGCTGAGCCGCGCGATGAGACTGGCGCTCAGCCCCTGACGATAGGCCAGGATTTCCAAATTCGGCTGGACCAGCAGCGTCCGCGCGTAGGCCGTCTCCGCCGGTGGAACGTCGCTCAGCCCGAGCAGCCATCGGCCCGTCGGCGACAATCGAATCAGCCAATTTTCCCCATCGCGTGCCGCTTGAACGACCCGCAAAGGATAGGCCACTCCGAGCAAAAACGTTTCTAACCAAGGCTTTTGCCGCGAAGGCCTGAGCCCTTCGCTCGACCAGTAGGGATGCTGCTCGAGAAGCCAGATTTCAAGATCAGTGGCCTGCGCCGACGCATCGGGCGGCAGTTTGCCGAGAAGTAAGAACGCCAGCAAGTAAGCGGAAGGAAATGGATTCCCGGCGTTTTCCTGTCCTCCGCGCCAGCCGTCGAGCGGATTCCACATGCGCAGCTGAAACAGGTCGGCCCAAAGCGATTCGAGCGCGGGCCCCAAACCCGCTTCCCATGTAGTCGGCAACGGCCCAACGCGCAACTCTGCTTCTTCGCCAATTAAGATCCCTTGCAGCTCCGCCCAGGCGGCGATCAGGAAGCCGAGATCGGGAACCTCCGCGATTTGATCCGCGGGCGGGCTATTGAGAATCGGGTCCTGCGCGATCCGGTCCGCGTCGCGCTTGAAGAATCCACCCTGCATCGTGCGGCGTAGCGGAGCGGCAAAGGTTTGCTGCCAAAGAACGGAGAGACGCAACAGCCATTCGAGGCCATCCGCTTCTTGCGCAGCCAGGCCGCGCATTCGCAATGCCGAGGTCGCTTTGGCATCCTCGTCGCCATCAGGAACGTAGGTGAGATCCGGTAGGCCAAAGTCCTGACCGAGCGCCCGTGAGGCGATGATGGGCAATGTGAAAACGGTGGGACCTTGTGCCGCCGTCGTAGCCACCCACTGCTCGAAGCTCTTGATGCGGCTATTGTCGTCCGGCAAAAGCGGATAAAGGAGACCTTCTTCGAGCAACGCGAGGACCGGCGGTAACCCATCCGGGTTTCCAAGAGCGACAGCAAGCTCGACCAGGTTGCCAAGCTGCCAACGCGTCTGCCGCGAATGACCGATGAGCGACAGGATCAAACGGCTAGCCGATTCCAGCTCCTTGATACGCCGATCGAGCACGGCGGGATTGCTCGCGGTCTCGACGCTGCGCTCGATCAGATCTTCGACAGGCCATTGATTACGCGGTTTGACGAGCTTCGCCGCGACCTGACGCAGGAGCGCCTCGTCATAACGGCTCAAGGTCCGCTGCAATCGATCCAACCATGAAGCCGTATCATTCGATGTCATTGAGGGTGGGTGTTAACTTTGAAAGAGGTACCGAAGTTTAGGCGCGACCAGAAGGGGGAACGCTCTACCCCCAGAATCAATCCCCTTCTTTCAGCCGCACTTGGGGCGTGTGTCCCATCTTTTGCAATTCTTGGATGACCGCATCGACGCGGCCCGGTCGAATCAGCAGGACGCGATCCGTAAGCCGACCAACAATCTCCTGGGCCAGCTTCTTTCGCGCGAGCAGCTCCTCAGCCAGCACCGCGTCTTCGGTTTGCACCAGGCAGACGCGCCGATGCAGCTTCACGGGTATCCGAGCACTGCTGGAGGGGCGAGAGAAATCATTGTGCATGTCCTATTTTCCCAATCTCGGCGGCTAAACCGGCCGCAAATTCACTTCGCCACCTGCAGCGATTTCTCCTCGCAAATCACCGTGTCACCCGATATCACATCCGCGCCATCCGCGATGAGGTAACTGTAACCTTGCTCGGTCAAAAACAGCTGTCGATGATGGGCGAAGTCCTGCTCTCGTGTATCGCGGGTGACCAGAGTGTAAAAGTGCGCCACCTCGCCGCCTGTCTTGGGGCGAAGGATTCGGCCGAGGCGCTGCGCCTCTTCCTGGCGCGAGCCGAACGTTCCGGAGACCTGGATCAACACGTTCGCATCGGGCAGATCGAGGGCGAAGTTGCCGACCTTGGACAGAATTAGGTGCCGCACCTCGCCCTTGCGGAACTTGTTGTAGAGATCTTCGCGCTCGGCATTGCCGGTGGAACCCATGATGAGCGGTAGATCGAAGCGCTTGCTCAGGCGCCGCAACTGCTTGAGATACTGGCCGATGACGATGACCCGGCTATCGCGGTAGCGTTTGAGAAGGGCCGAAACGAGATCGTCTTTGGCGGGATTCTCGCTGGCAAGCCGATATTTATTGCGCCACTCGGCCACGGCGTATTCCATGCGCAACGGCTCGGGCAAGGCGGTGCGGACTTCGGTGCAGGTCGCTTCGGCGATCCAGCCGCGCGATTCGAGCTCGCGCCACGGCACATCGTATTTCTTTGGGCCAATGAGACTGAATACGTCGGACTCGCGGCCATCTTCGCGCACCAGCGTCGCGGTCAGCCCGAGGCGGCGCCGCGCCTGAATCTGCGCCGTCACACGAAAAACTGGGGCGGGCAATAGATGAACCTCGTCATAGACGATTAGGCCCCAATCACGCTTGTCGAACAACTGAAAGTGTGGAAACTCTTCCGTCTTGTCGTTGCGATGGGTCAGGATCTGATAGGTGGCCAAAGTCACGTCGGCGATGTCTTTTTGCTCGCCTGTGTATTCGGCTACTTGCTCGTCTTGCAAGTCGGTCTTGTCGAGAATCTCGCGGCGCCACTGTTTGACAGCTGTAATGCCCGTGGTCAACACCAGGGTGTGCCGATTCATCAACGCCATGGCCGCGATGCCGACCACCGTTTTGCCGGCGCCGCACGGTAGGACGATAACGCCGGAGCCGCCGCGAGCATCGCCGCCCGCATAAAAGATATCTGCTGCCTCGCGCTGATAATCACGCACGGCGAATGGCAGCCCGCTCCGGCAAATCGCCCGAAGATTGATCGGCAACGATGCGCCTTCGGTGTATCCCGCGAGATCCTCAGCAGGATATCCTACCGCGATCAGGGCCTGTTTGAGGACGCCGCGAAAAGCCGGGTCGATGGCGAAGCTGGTTTTGTTCAGCCGTTTGCCGAGATAGTCACGCACCTTCGGCTGGCGTGCCAGTTCCTCCAACAACGGCACGTCAGGGCAGACGAGCTTGAGCGGGGCCGGGCCTTCCTCAACGACGTCGGTCTGCCGCTCCAGTCGCACTCGACCATAACGGCTCACCAACTCGCCGATGTCGGGCGCCAAATTCGAGGGCAGCGGAAACTTGCTGAAACGGCGGAGGACATCGATCATGTCGTCCGCTTTCATGCCGGCCGCCGCGGCGTTCCAAAGCGAAAGCGGCGTCAGGCGATAGGTATGTATATGTTCCGGACTCTTTTCGAGTTCCGCGAACGGAGCCAGGGCGTCGCGCGCTTCGGAGTAGAGCGGATTGTCCACCTCGACCAGGACCGACTTATCGCCCTGAACGATGAGGGGATTGGTTGGGTCATAAGACATGCTGCGTATTCTCGCCCAGGTAGGTTCCTTCCGCGCGCTCACAAGGCCAATCGGAAGTGTAGTAACAAGGGTAAGGGCGAGCAAGGCGAACCGAGCATTTGTAGCACGGCTGCCCTGCCCGACCGCTAACTTCGGCAACTTGCATTGCGCGCGACCGTCAGGCGTGGATGCGTTGCTTTAATTCCGCCAAATTTCACGGCACTAGTCTCGCCGATCTGTCACCGCTCCCGTAACTTCACACAAACCGCTATCGCTTGTGGCGATGTATGGGATCGCAAAACGGCGCATTGGGACAGCGCTGCGCCGGTGCGCGCCTTGCGGTGTTGATGGTTCTTGTTTTTCCTAGAGAAGAGGAACGGTATGAATCTGAGTAAGCGTTGTTTGGCCGAGCTAATTGGCACGTTTTGGTTGGTCTTCGGTGGATGCGGCAGTGCCGTCATCGCCGCCAGCGTCGTTCACAAACTCTCCACGCAGGTCACGGGATCGCCGGCGTATGCCAACATCGGCATTAGCTACGTCGGTGTATCGCTGGCCTTTGGCCTGACCGTCCTGACCATGGCCTACGCTATCGGCCACATTTCCGGTTGTCATCTCAATCCAGCTGTCTCCGCCGGATTGGTCGCGGGTGGTCGGTTTAGCATCGTCGAATTTATCCCGTATGTGATCTCCCAAGTAATAGGCGCTACGTTTGGAGCCGTGATCCTCTATTACATCGTTACAGGCAAAAATAGTTTCATAATGCCCAACCCGGAAGTGGTCGATACGTCGGCAGGCTTTTTCGCCACCAACGGCTACGGTTCGTTGTCGCCGGCCGGGTATAATCTGTTTGCTTGCGCTCTGACGGAATTCGTCCTGACGTTTATGTTCCTGTTTATTATTCTTGGCTCAACCGATTCTGCGCGCTCCCGCCGGTTTGGCGCCCATCGCCATCGGCTTTGGCTTGACGTTGATCCATTTGATTGGCATCGACGTGACTAATCTGTCCGTCAACCCTGCTCGCAGCACCGGCCCGGCCGTGATAGTCGCCGCGTTCTATAAGGGCATGGGCCCGATAAACCAGGTGTGGTTATTCTGGGCCGCTCCGATCGCGGGCGCGGTCGTCGCCGGCCTGCTCTATCGCGCTGTGTTCGAGGCCCCGAAGAAGGTTGTCGTAATATCGTAGTTTTAGTGAATTTTGTTTAGCCGCAATACCGGTCGTCTTAGCACTGAGTGGTGCGTGCCATGCTTTGGAGTACCAAAGCATGGCACGCACCACTCAGTGCTAAGACGACCGGTATTGCGGCTAATCCACTTCTCACGGTTTCACCAGCGTGAAATAGACCGAACCATTCTCATGTCCCGTTACCAACCCCTTGCCATCTGGCGTGAAGCTGACGCACCAGGCGCCGAACGCCTTCAGCTTGCGCTGAGATAGCGACTTGCTCGCCGCCAAATCCCAGACGGTCAAATAGCCTGCGTACCCACTCGTCGCGAGCTGCTTGCCATCGCGAAAAGGCAATGCCGCAGAGGTCGTCGGGCGTTGGACCAAGCTTCTTAAGCTCCTTACCCTCCTTGATGTCCCACTGTCGCATCAGCCGATCCCAGCCGATGGAAAGCAGTGTGCCATCCGGCGCAAAGGCTACCCCGGTCACTACCCCGGTGTGCCCTTTCAAATCTTTGTGCAGTTTCAAACCGGCTACGTCCCAGACTTTGACCATGTTGTCGGCCCCGCCTGAGGCCAGATACTTGCCGTCGGGGCTAAACGCCAGCGTATACGCTGACGCGGTGTGCGAGCCGAGGTTCTTGACTTCCTTGGCGTCGGCTGGATTCCAGAGCCGAACCGATTTGTCTTTGCTGCAGGACGCGAGCAACTTGCCATCAGGGCTGAAGGCGACACAATCCACAATGTCCGAGTGTCCCTTGATCTCACGCAGGAATTTGCCATCCTCCGCGTTCCAAAGCCGAATCGTTTGATCGTCACTTGACGACGCGATCGTCTTCCCCTCTTTATCAAACGCAACACAATAGACGGGCTTGGTATGCCCCTTCAATTCACGGATCTCTTTGCCGGACATCACATCCCAAACCTTGAGGACGTTGTCGAACCCCGCCGTGACCAACGTCTTGCCATCGGGACTAAAAGCGAGGCTATAGATGAGGGCCGTATGGCCTTTCAACTCCGATAAACCTTCGGCACGAACGACAGAGGCAAGCGCGGCAAGGCCTAGGATCAACGCAAGGATGCGGTGCATAACGGAAGTCCTCATAAGGAGAGCGGAAGCGCGGCACCAGCAGCCGCGATGTCATTTCATTCGTGATAATGCCTGGATCACGTAATTGCAAGGGGTGAGGGGCTTAGGGAACAGTCTAGGCCAAGGCCGCCTGCACGACTTTCCCCGCGACGTCCGTCAGGCGCTCATCTCGACTATTATGGAGATACGTCAATTTCTCATGGTCCAAACCTAGGAGATGGAGAAGCGTGGCGTGGAAGTCATTCACCGAGATACGGCTCTCGGTCGTGCGCAAGCCGAACTCATCCGTGGCGCCGATCGCCTGGCCCCCTTTCACGCCGCCGCCGGCTAACCACATCGTATAGCCATAGGGATTGTGGTCACGCCCTTTGCCCCCTTGCGATGTCGGCAAACGGCCGAACTCGCTCGCCCATACAACCAATGTCGTATCTAGTAGGCCTGCGCGACTTGAGATCTTTCAACAATGCGGCAATGGATCGATCGACATGGCCACACATCTTCTCGTGATTGCCATTGAGATCGTCGTGAGCGTCCCACTGAGTGACGAGCGGTCCGCCTCCCGAATAGACCTGTACGAAACGAACGCCGCGCTCGACCAGCCTGCGCGAGAAGACAGCGCGTGCCGAAATCGGCCGTTTTGGCCGTGTCCAGACCATACGCTTCGCGTGTCTTGGCCGACTCCTTGCTTAAATCGACTGCTTCCGGCGCGCTTGTTTGCATTCGAAAAGCTAACTCGTAGCTTTCGATCCGGGCGGCCAGCTCGCTATCAGCGGGATCGCGATCGAGTTCATTCATTCGTTTGAGAAGGTCAAGCGTTCGCCGTTGTCGTTCGCGACCGACGCCTTCGGGAGGTTGGAGATTGAGAATAGGGCTGGAGCCGCTTCGGAGCCGTGTACCCTGGTGGACCGCGGGCAGAAAGCCGGCCCCCCAACAGGGAGCTCCACCTTCCGGCGGGCCCTCGGGCTGGGTTAGTACACAATAGGCCGGCAGATTGTCGCTGACGCTGCCAAGGCCATACGTAACCCACGAGCCGAGACTCGGATAACCCATCAACGTCCGCCCGCTGTGTAGCTCGTACATCGCCGGCGCGTGAATGGTACTAGTAGACCAGCAGGAACGGAGGAAGCAGATCTGATCCACACAGGTGGCGAGGTGAGGCATGAGGTCGGAAACCTCGAGCCCCGACTTGCCATACTTCGCAAACTTCCTCGTGCTGGCAAGCAATGGCGTGTCGCCGCCCGTGAACTGGCTAATCGGCTTACCGAAACTCTTTGGCAGCGTCTGCCCATGGCGCTTTGTGAGTTCCGGCTTGGGATCGAAGAGATCGATGGAACTCGGCCCGCCTACCATGAAGAGAAAGATGACCGACTTCGCCTTTGCAGCGAAATGCGGCGCTTTCGCGGCAAGCGGATTCGGCGCTGCGAATCCATCTCGGGCCAGCAACCACGATAATGCGATCCCGCCCAAACCTCCGCCGGCACGCATGAGGAATTCTCGGCGCGATCCAATGGGAGACGCGTTGTTCATCAAGCGGGAACCTCCGGGGACAGAATTATTTCTCGTCTTCAAGAGCCGGGAGCGTCAGCGACCGGAGGGCATTACACTCGCCCAGACTTTCTCCGGTCGCTGACGCTCCCGGCTCCTTAATTCACGTAGACGAAATCATTCGAGTTCAAAAGCGCCAGGCAGAAATCATCCAAGCTACCCTTGTCCGTAAAAAAATCCGCGCTTAACTTTCGCTCGGCATCTCGCGGCGGTCGGCCAAGCGCCAGGCGATAGGCAAGCTCGACTTGCGCCTTGGTGTCATTTGGCCTTTCGCCCTGGAGCCGCTTGGCGAATTCTTTGGAGTATTCCTGCATGAATGGCCCATTCAGCATAATGAGGGCTTGCGGCGCGAAGGTGCTGACCGAGCGGACGGGGCACGAAGTCAATGTGTCCGGTTGATCGAACGCCTCCAGGAGCGGTAGGCGGACGTTGCGCTTGGAGAAAAGATACAGGCTCCGCCGACAGTGAGAACGCGGATCTCTTGTCGTTTGCCAAAGATCGTCCGGCTCGCCTTCCGTGAATATTAGCTCATACACGGCCGGTTCGAGCGGGACGCGAACAGAAGGCCCGCCAACCGCCAGGTTGATTTTGCCACTGACCGCAAGCACAAAGTCACGGATCGCTTCTCCCTCCAGGCGTTGTCGAGTCATCGATCGAAAGAGGCGATTGTCTGGGTCGGCCCTTCGTGACTTGCTGTCGCTCGGGAGCCGACTGGTTTGCTGATAGGTGTTGGACAGCACCATGAGGCGGTGCATATGTTTGATCGACCAATCCTTTTTGACAAACTCCATCGCCAACCAGTCGAGCAACTCGTGATGTGTCGGCGCCTGGCCGCGCAAGCCGAAATCATTGGGTGTGGCGACGATGCCACGGCCAAAGTGATGTTGCCAAAGACGATTGACCATGACGCGCGCGGTGAGCCGATGATCCGGTTTCGTGAGCCAGCGAGCGAGATCGAGCCGAGTCATTCGGGTTTTTGTATCGACGGCATCTGGAGACAGGATCTTGAGGAACGCCGGCTGGACCTCCGCCCCTTTGCGGGTCGCTTCGCCGCGCTTCAAGATGTGGGTCGGAGGCGGGTCGCCCTCGTTACCTATGGCCCAGGCCTTGCTCGGCGGCAGCGGCGCTTGGGTGACGATCTCACGCAAGGCCTTGCGCCATTCCGTGCACTGCGCCGATCTTCGGCACTGAGCGCCGCCACGATCTCATCCCATGCTACCTTGATCAGCGTCTCCGCCTGACCAGCCAGCTTCTTCTGCTCGGCGTTTCGCTTGCTTTTTTCGACATCCAGGGCATCGCGAAAAAGTTGTTCGAGTTGCGCGCGCTTGGCTTCACGGAGCCGCTTACGATACGGTTCTTCCAGGGCCTTGAGTTTCGCTTCCAGCGGTGCAATCTGCTGACCGATCTCCTTTTGCCGTGCGTCGTAGGCCTCGCGTTCCGCTTTAGTCGCCAGATCGACATCCCGGAACTTGGTCGCCGCGAAGAAGGCTTGCAAGCTGTAGTAATCATCCTGGCGGATTGGATCGAATTTATGATCGTGGCAACGGGCGCAACCCATCGTAACGCCCAGGACCGCGGCACCGATGCCGTTGGTCATCTCCGTGAGGACTTCCTGCCGCGCAACTTCCTTATCGACGTTGCCCGAAACCATATGGACCGGCCCACAGCGGTTAAACCCCGTCGCGATCCATAAGTCGGCCGCCTCTTTGGGATCTTTCCCCTGAGCCAATTCATCACCCGCAAGCTGCTCGGTCAGAAAGCGATCATACGGCTTGTCGTCGTTGAGCGAGCGAACGACATAATCTCGATAGCGCCAGGCGTGGGGCCTGTCGCCATTTGTTTCATAACCATCCGATTCTGCATAACGGACAACATCAAGCCAGTGCTGCGCCCAGCGCTCGCCATAATGCGGCGAAGCGAGAAGCCGCTCGACCACCCTCTCATAAGCATCCGGCTTGTCATCCGTCAGAAATCGCTGCAGTTCCTCGGGCGTCGGCGGCAGACCGATTAGATCGAAGGTAACACGGCGCAACAACGTAGCTTTGTCGGCGACGGGCGCCGGTTCGAGACCAGCCGCCTCGAGCTTGGCGACGATAAACGCATCGATCGGCGTGCACACCCAATTGGACCGGCGCACCGCCGGAGGATCGCCAGCGCCAGGCTTCTGAAAGGCCCAATGCGGAACATCATCGCCGCGAGCCGGCGCAGCAGGCATCCAGACAAGAGCGACAACCAGTAGCGAACAAATCGCGCGTGCGATCATGGTCCATCTCTGAACGACGAGGCGGTCTCGGTCTGCCATCGATTATGGCCGTGATGGGTGTTGCGTGCAACGAAATTGGGATGGAATCAGCTTATCGCGTCAAGCGGCGCGGCACGACGCATTCGCCTACCGGGATTGATTGGCGAAAGAACTCTCGTTGCGTTATTCTGAGTACGGCTTTCCAGAAAGGGAGGAACAGTCAACCGCTAAGAGACTGTCCCATACGTTTGTGGCGGCACGTTTCCAACGTACCGGAAACGACAATCGCCGGAGGCGGGCACATTGAGAACAGACCAAATCTCGAAAAACACGACGCATCGGCACGTTGGAAACGTGCCGCCACAAACATATGGGACAGTCCTTGCGTGCAGAGGCGCATTCTAAGGACCGCCAACGTTGGCGGTCCTTAGAATCAACGTAAGCTGTTTTCTTATTAAGCTTTTACGACCTGACCTTCTAAATACCGCCAACCGCCAAGCGGACAGGGTCTAGGGCCGCTACTGTACAGTTTTTGTACACCGTCTGTTTCCGTCAAACGGTTCTCTCTTATAGGACGATCTATGGTTCGACGCCAATGGTACTTACAAACCAGCGGTTCTCTCAGGCGAAACCCACTCCGACAACCGAGCACGATTATGACCCGCTCTCTTCTTTCCACAATCGTTCTCTTGCTAAGCGGCACCAGCGCACCCGCCGAATGGGAAAAGCAGAGTATCAAAACGACTGCCGATTTCCGTGGCCTCTGTGCCGTCGAGCGCCAAGGTCGCGTGGGTCAGCGGCACCAAGGGGACCTATGGGCGGACCACAGACGGAGGCATAACATGGTCCGTCGGCGCGGTGCCGGATGCGGAAAAGCTGGACTTCCGCGACGTCGAAGGCTTCGGCGAGAACACGGCCTATTTGCTCAGCGCCGGGCCCGGTGAGGATTCCCGCATTTACAAAACGGTAGATGGCGGCAAAGCCTGGACGCTGCAATGGAAGAACTTGGACAAGGACGCTTTTTACGATGCGATCGCCTTCTGGGACGAGAATCACGGCATCGCCTTCAGCGACCCTGTGAATGGGCGCTTCCAAATCATCGTCACGGACGACGGCACAAATTGGAAACGACTTCCGGACAAGAATCTACCCAGGCGCTGGACAAGGAAGGGGCGTTCGCGGCCAGCGGCACCTGCCTCATCACACGTGGCGAGAAGGATGTCTGGTTTTGTACAGGCGGCGCGAAAACGGCGCGCGTCTTTCATTCCGCGGACCGGGGCCAAACGTGGACGGTGAGCGACACACCCATTCTGGCGGGCGTCGAGTCGGCCGGTATCTTTTCCATCGCCTTTCGCGATGACAAACACGGAATCATCGTCGGTGGCGATTATCGCAAGCCCAACGACACCAGCGCCACTGTCGCGACTACCGCCGACGGCGGCAAAACTTGGGTATTAGTAGACAAGGCGCTGCCCTTCCGCTCCGCCGTGGCCTGGGCCAAAGACCGATGGGTCGCTGTAGGAACATCGGGTTCTCATGTGTCCCAGGACGACGGCAAAACATGGCAACCGCTGGACCGCGAGAATTACAATAGCGTCGCCTTCACCGCCACAGGCGAAGGCTGGGCCGCCGGTCCCAAAGGGCGGATCGCGAAATTTGGAAAATGAAAGCCATGGCCGGGGTCGGTACTCCGACCCCGGTTCATTGGAACCAGTAGAGCTACGCCGGGGTCGGAGGACCTGACTCCGGCCACGGCTGGCGATTATTGAACAAACATCCGATTCAGGACACGACATTCAAGGCTCCGATGAAAAAATTAACCTTCTGGGAAGTGCTCATCATCCTTGCCCTCTGCGCTTGCATCTTCATTCTTATTATCCCGGCTTGTGAGAAAGGAATACGAATGATGAAGGCCATCAACGCTGGGGCTGGGCCACGCGCTCGAACATACTCGACTATGCACTCCATGAAGAAACGTGTAATCCGCTTTGCGCAAGATCACGACCGCCTGCCAACGACGGTGGACGAACTACCAAAAGACCTGGACACATATAACGGCGTTCTCGATGGCTGGCAGCGGCCGATTACTATGACGGTGAATGGTAGCCGTGTGACGTTTACGAGTCTCGGTCGTGATGGCGCGCCTGGCGGAGCCGACGAGGATGCCGACATAATCGGCGAGTTCGATGCTCGGCGCGAGGACGGCACGTGGCAGGATGAATCCGTGAAGTGGACGCGTGAACCCTTATATTAGGGTTCTAGTAGTCCATCCGGAAAGTCACGTCTCCCCTCCGGTGGTGTCGCCTCGCTCAACCACCGGAGGGGGCAATATAAATACTCCTACAGTCCTGAATCGGAATCGGCAATGCACGAACTCGTCATCTCACCCGCGGGCCATTTGGGATTGATCGAGTCCGCCCATGTCGACGAGGCCGCGCCTGGTCTTGCCAAATCCCTTGTCGCCGCATTCGACAAAGACGCCGCTCATGGACTACTCCATCTTGCTACCCAGGAATTGCAAACGCGCCTGCCGCCTGCCATCGACTGGGTCCGGTCATTTGCCTCCACCTATCTAACGCGGCTGTGCCAGACCCAGGGACTCGAAACGACACAAGATCTACCGCCGACGCCGCCGCCGGAGGAGGGTGAACTCGCATCTTGGATACTCCAGGCGCCGCCGATGGTCGGCCTGGAGTATCTGCGCCCTGAGACACTGGTGCAGTGGTGGACCGACCTGGATTCGCTGGTGCGCGACGAGGTTCGGCAACATGCAGGCGGTGCGCAAGCCTATCTGACCGAGAAGAATCCGCTTTGGAGATTTGTAGGCCGGGTCACCGTGCATCTGGCCGAAAACAAACGTGATGCGGACAATCCCTTCGCGTTCCTGGCCACCTATGTTAGTCGGCTGTCGCCGCAAGGGCGCCCCCTGCATGAGCCGCTGGGGCGGGCGCTACAACAATATGCCGGAGCCAAGAATCGCAAAGCGCTGCTGTCATTGCTCACGCCACTCGAGCGGGCTGCCACGCGTAGCACATTGATTAAGGAGTTGGTCGATTCCGGCGAGGTGTACCATGCCTTGGCCTGGTCGCCCAAGGAGGCTTATCGATTCTTGCAGGATATTCCGATCTTTGAAGAGAGTGGGTTGCTCGTCAGGGTTCCCGACTGGTGGAAGTCAGCGCGTCCGTCGCGGCCAATCGTCAATGTGAAGATAGACCCACGGCGCGGGTCCAAGTTAGGGATGGGCTCCTTGCTCGATTTCAATGTTGATGTGGCGCTCGACGGCCAGACGCTGAGTGAAGCAGACCTGCAGGAATTGCTTAATCTGACGGGAGGATTAGTAAAGTTCAAAGGCAAGTGGTTGGAGATCGATCGCACCAAACTGGAGGAGGCGCTCGAGCACTGGCACACCATCCAACATCAAGTTCAGCGCGAGGGGCTGTCGTTCTTTGAAGGAATGCGCCTGCTCGCCGGGGCAACGTTGGAACGTGACAGTGTGACGGATCTCGCGGCGGCAACGCCCGAGTGGGTCGGCATCACAGCAGGGCCAGAACTGGACGCGATGTTAAAGCGAATAGAGGGGCCGGATGCACGGCAAGTTCCCGTGCCAGCCGATCTGCGAGCGGAGCTGCGGCCCTACCAACGTACAGGCCTGAGTTGGATGCACTTTCTCGCCCAGTTGGGTTTGGGCGCCTGCCTGGCGGACGACATGGGTCTCGGAAAGACCGTTCAGGTAATCGCCTTGTTGCTCGCTTTGAAGGGAAGGTCCCAAACGGACAGGCCAAAGAGTTCAGGCGTGCCGAGCCTCCTGGTAGTCCCGGCCTCATTGATTGCGAATTGGAAGGCCGAGATTGAACGGTTTGCTCCGTCCTTGAGCGTTGCCGTCGTTCATCCCTCCGAGATGGCCGTCGGCAAGGAGCTTGCTGCCGTCGACATGAAGGACCGCGATCTCATCATTACCACCTATGGAGTCCTCGCGCGCAAGGATTGGTTGCGCCGACGCAAATGGCGCCTCGCGATCCTGGATGAGGCTCAGGCGATCAAGAATTCTGGCACTCGCCAGACACGCGCCGTCAAGGAGTTAAAGGCCGATAGCCGGATTGCTCTGACGGGAACGCCGGTCGAGAATCGGCTCTCCGATTTGTGGTCCTTGTTCGATTTCTTAAATCCAGGCCTGCTGGGCAACGCCAAAACGTTCTCGCGCTTTGTCAAGAACCTGGAGTCCGCTCCGAAGCCGTCGTATCAGCCGTTGCGCAAGCTCGTAGGACCCTATATTCTGCGGAGATTGAAGACCGACAAACGGGTAATTGCCGATCTTCCGGATAAGACTGAGGTAATCGCGTATTGCGGCCTCACGAAACAGCAAGCTGGTCTTTATGAGCAGACTGTGCGAACTTTGGAGGAATCGTTGGAGCCAGCGGAGGGGATCCAGCGCCGCGGCCTGGTGTTAGCCAGCCTGATGCGCCTCAAGCAAATCTGCAATCATCCTGATCAGGCGCTCGGCCTCGGGAGTTACGACCCCAAGCAGAGCGGCAAGTTTCAGCGCCTGGCCGAGCTTTGCGAGGAAATGGCCGAGCGGCAGGAGAAGGTTCTCGTCTTCACCCAGTTTCGTGAGGTGGCCGAGCCGTTGGCGCTGTTTCTGGAGAGCGTCTTTGGCCGACCGGGGCTGGTTTTGCATGGCGGCACGGCCGTGACCAAGCGACGCGATTTGGTAGAGCGATTTCAGCGCGACAACGGACCGCCGTTCTTTGTGCTGTCCGTCAAGGCTGGCGGAACAGGCCTGAACCTGACGGCGGCATCGCAGGTGATTCACTTCGATCGCTGGTGGAATCCGGCCGTGGAAAACCAAGCCACCGACCGGGCGTTTCGCATCGGCCAGAAACGCAATGTCCTGGTCCACAAGTTCGTCTGCCGGGGAACCGTGGAGGAACGGATCGATGAAATGCTAACCTCAAAGGCTGATCTCATGCGCGACGTGGTGGAGGGTGCTGAACGTTTGTTGACTGAAATGCCCAACAAAGAGTTGTTGGCATTCGTGGCCTTAGACGTTCACAAGGCTTTGGGTTCGGAATAAGAGCCTATCCGAAGTAGAGTCGAGAAGTGGCGCGGTGGTTTAGGTCGAGTCCAGCGGTATCCGGCCCTTTCGTTGGCCGGTGCCTCAATCTCCCGGCCATGCCCCGTTTCCACTTCCCGCTCGTCGAACCGGACGGGCCCTATTAAGGCATCCGGCTCTCGGACAAGGTAACTCATGCGTTCGCTCACAAGACGCGAGGTCGCGGTCGCCCTGGAAGCCACACTAATCCCAGGTCCTCACGCAGGTAACGATCCGAATAACACTGTCGGGCCGTACCCTGCACGCGGTGCTTCCGACCCAGCCACTGACGGAGCCGTTGACAGGTGTGCGCCATCACCTGCTTCATGGCCGGGGCCGTGTTACCGAGACAAAAATAGTTCGCCCAGCCCACCAGTCGGCTGTTGACGCGAGTTATTAACGCCCGGCAAGACAACCACTGCCACGTTCGGCTGGTCTGATCGCGGATCACCTCACAGATCCCGTGGATCTTCTTGACGGCCGGACGGGGACCGATGTAGCTACGCCCCGTCTTCGGCGACCAGTTCCGACCGAACGTGTAACCCAAAAACGAAAACGTCTCGTCCGGCAAGCGGCAAACCCGGGTCTTCGTCTCGTTCACCGTCAACCGCAGCTTCGACATCATGCGCCGCATCACCGCCTCGGCTTCAAGAGCCGTACCACGGCAGCAGATCACAAAGTCGTCCGCATAATTGACGATACGCGCCTCAAGACGATTGGCATGCCCGTTTGTCTTCCAGCCCAGCACGAAGCGACGCATGTAGAGATTCGCCAGCAGCGGCGAGAGCACGCCCCCTTGCGGGGTGCCGCGACCCTCGTCCTTGTTGCGAGTCGTTCGACGCTTGTCCCCACGATCTCCAAGGTCTTCCACCGGTGCCTCCAACCAGCTTTTGATCAGGGCCAGTAGTAGCCCGTCACTAAGCCGTCGGCTCACCGATGCCATTAACTCGGCGTGGGGGATGCTATCGAAGTACCCACTCAAGTCCGCATCGACAATCTCCGTATGCCCGTTGTCTAGCAACAATTGGACCTGCTCGATCGCGTCCAGAGCGCTTCGGCCTTGCCGATAAGCAAATTGTTCCGGCTGCAAGTCCGCCTCGAAGATCGGCTCCAAGACGAGCAACACAGCCATCTGCACGACGCGGTCGCGGATCGTTGGAATGCCCAACGGTCGCTGTTTGCCATCCGACTTCGGTATGTACACCCGTCGGACTGCTTGCGGGCGATACGCTTTGTTTCGGAGTTCTTCCGTCAGTTCACCCAGCCAACGGTCCAGCCCGTACTCCTCGATGTCCGTGAACGTCTGGCCATCCACCCCCGCCGCGCCGTCGTTAGCGGCACAGCACAGGTACGCATGGCCCAGCACATCGGCCCGGTACACCTTGTCGTACAACGCATAGAACCGATAGGTGGGTGCTCTCTTCGCTTTGGCATGCAACGTCTCCTGGAGTTTCCGAACCGTATCGGGAGGTGTTAGGCTCATCACCAATCTCCTGGCTCTCTTTCCTTCGGACGCTGTCCTTGAACCAAGGCCCCTTCCCTCCACCGGCGTTACCCGGCTTCAGCGGTACTACGAGCCTCTCCGCCACCCCAAGCGGCCCGGCCTGTCCCTCGCGGGCGTCCGGTTGGCACTGCTGCCACCGCAGAGGGTTTCCCGTGTTGCGTTAACTTTCCTATGCCGACATGCCGTCGCCATTACCCCGGTGGCAACGCGGGTGGGGCTAAAGTCGTTCCCCCTGTATCCTCACGTCTGCGGCCTTCCCCATCCCTTTGCTGGGTCGGCTACCACATTACCCGTTTCGAGGCCTGCTCAGCGTTCACTCACGTTACGGCCTGCCTGCTCGCGGAGTCGCTCAAACGACCCTTTCCATCGAAGGCTTCGACAGTTTCGTTACCTCCACTGCCGCTCCGATTGCTACCGGCTGGAACGACCAGTTGCCGGGTGGGATTCGCACCCACTGAAAAGTTACGCCTTGGCACGGCGCACAAAGGGGACGGGCACGAATGGCACTTCCACGCCAAAATTGTCTCTTTGATCGCACCTTCCACGCCTCGCGTTCAATTTTTTGGTTTTGATCGCAAGTTTCTTGATTCCTATTGTGGCGTAGGCCTTCCTTGCCTATGCTTTTTGTGTGAGGCCTTCCTTGAGTGTGGTTTGGCGACCTAGGGTCAAGGAAGGCCTCTATGCCTTTTTATACACCTCACGCCACTGTGGCTTCGTTTCAACAAACACTTGACAGTTTCGCCCAAGCCGACTCACTTTCTTTTCACGACGTCTTGACTGCCGAACGCATCGAGGAAGTCGCGGCTCAAGAGCAGATCCCTTTTGGGACGGCTGACTCCGATGTTTACTCCGTACCTGTAACCCTGTGGGCTTTTCTCGCCCAGGTCGCCTCGGCATCCAAGTCGTGTGTGGCCGCTGTCTCACGTATCATGATGTTACTTAGCGTCCTGGGACGTCCCACGTGCCATGCGGGTACAGGAGCCTATTGTAAGGCGCGGGCCAAGTTGGCGGAACGCTTCCTCAGACGTCTGGCCTGTGATGTCGGTTGCCAACTCGAAGACCAGGCCCCCGAGGCCTGGCGATGGCACGGCCATCGGGTCGTCCTGGTCGATGGCTCGACCCTATCGATGCCTGACACGGCGGCCAACCAGGCCGCCTATCCCCAGTCGCGGTCCCAGCGACCGGGTGTGGGTTTTCCCATCATGCGTTGGGTTGCGCTCATTGGCTTGGCGACGGCCGCCGTGCTCGACTCCGCCTTCGGCCCCTACCGAGGAAAAGAAACCGGGGAGACGGCGTTGATTCGCACCTTGCTCGGCAGCTTACGGCCCGGTGACGTGCTGTTGGCTGATCGATACTACTGCTCGTACTGGATGATTGCCTTGGCCCAGGCTCGCGGCATTGATGTTGTTTTTCGCCAACATCACTTGCGGCATACGGACTTCAGTCGTGGCCAACGGCTGAGCCCTAATGACCATGTGGTCGCCTGGAGAAAACCCCGACGCCCCAAGTGGATGGACCAGGAAACCTACGACTCCCTTCCGGAGGAACTCAGTATGCGTGAGGTACGTATTACCCCGGCACGAAATTAGATCAACCTAATTCCATTGGAGCGGCATATTGGGTCAGGGCAATCGCATCTAATCCCCCATAAAAAGGCCAAGAATGGCCTCGCGCGTTTCGTCGTTCCAGCCTGCTTGCAAGCGCTTCTTCTCGATGCCGCCTTTGGTCGATTCGTCCTGCCGCAATAACGAGATGACCCAGCGTCGTAACAACGCCAGGTTCCCTGCCGCATGGCCCGTCCGAGCACGATTGCGATCCTCCGCAAAATACATGTCCAACACCCAATGCAAGCCATTCTCCACTCCCCAATGACTCCGTATCGCTCCCGCCATCTGCTTCGCCTTGGGTTGCAGGCTGCTTATAAAATAACGCACCTCCGACTTCTCCACTCCACCCTCCTGGTAGCTACGCGTGCAACGGGCGATGCTCACCAGATCCCGCCAATCCTCCTGATGACGCAACGTCTTGGGTACCGCCATCGTCTGCGTCCAGCGCGTTTCCAAGCGACCGTGCCCCTTGTCCTGCTCCGTGTGCGTTTGCACCGTTGCCGTGCTACGACCCTCGTCCACGGCGGCAAACGCCTCCACGATGTCCTGCTCCAAATGCTCCTGATTCCCTTTCACCGCCAGCACATAATCGGCTCCCTTTTCTCGTATCTTGCTGGCAATCTCTTTCTGACATCCCATGGCATCCAAAGTCACAATCGCTCCCGTCAATTCCAACACCTCCAACAGTTTAGGAATCGCTGTGATCTCATTGGATTTGTCATCGACCACTTCCTGACCCAAAAGCAATTGGTTCTCCGTGGCCCAGGCGCTAACGACATGAAGCGGATGCTTGCTCTTGGCTCGATCCAACGTCGCACGAGCCGTCTTGCCGTCGATGGCCACCACCTGGCCGGACGTACTCCGTTCGAGGCTGGTCACCCAGCTCAGAAAACACTCGACAAAGGCTTTGCCATCCAGGGCGGCGAACACACGAGCGAAGGTGTCATGCGACGGCACGCGGTCGGGCAGATCCAGGAATTTTTCGAGCCAGACGCGCTTGCTCTTGGCGAACTTTTCCATGGCCACGCAATCGTTGGCGCCGCTGACGACAGCGCACAGGGCGATGAAGAGGATGTCCAGCAGTCGGTGATGCTTGGTACGGTTGATGCGTGGATCCTGCAACTGGGCAAAAGCGGCAAGAAAGGGGGTTGCTTGGGTCTGCGCCATGAGTCTTTTCCTCCGTGAAACGGGTACGTTCCACCAGAATCATTCGCAGTAACCTTGTCCCTGACAACTGAACAGCCAATAATGAACAGGCGTTTAGATGCGATTGCCCTGCATATTGGGTCTGCGGATGAAGGAAATAACTCATAACATGTCGAGGCATCCCGCTCAACTTCCTCATGAATCCGAACAACCGCTCTTGCAACGTCGGCTTGTCCGGCGGCAGGCCAGCCTTGTTGATGTTCCCCTTCATGTCATTGTTCAAATATTCCACCGGATTGAGTTCCGGCGAATACGTCGGCAGGTAAAACAACTCGATCTGCTCCTGACGCGCCTCTACCCAGGACTGTACCTCCGCCTTGGTGTGGGAGCCCAACTGGTCCACGATCAACAGAATCTTCCGCTTCGCCCCACTGATCAAGAGAGTCAAGAACTGGAGAAAGACTTCCGCCGTGAACGACCCCTTGTACGTCATAAAACGCACCGTGCCCTCATTGCTGATCGCCGAGATCTGATTGACCCGCAGATGTGGTTGCGGCACCTCCATGGTGGCACGCTCGCCCCGGCGGGCATAACCCGAACCGGGATGGTGGTCGGCCTGCACGCCAACCTCATCCGCCCACAAAATCTCCGCGTTGTCTCGTTGGGCTTGGGCCTCAATGGCCGGATAGGTATCCTGCAACCACTGTTCGACTTCATCGGGATCTTGGTGACGCGACTTGCGGGCGGGCTTTTTGGAGGTGTAGCCCCAGCGTTGGAGATACTTGCCCACGGTGCGTAGGGCCAGTTCGATGCCGAGATCTCTTCGGATGAGGTCGGCGACGGCTTGGCGTGTCCACAGGGCGTGTTTCAGGCCCACTTGCTGGGGCGAGAAGTAGTCGATCTGGTCGCGAATGGTTTGAGCTTGGGCCTCGGAGAGCATACGGCCCGAGCCCAAAGGCCGGCCGGTGCGCCCGCCGGGCAGGGCGTCCAAGCCTTCGGCGTAATAGGCGGTATTCCAGCGGGAGATGGTTTCGCGGCGGACGCCGAGGAGTTCGGCGAGATCGGTTTCGGAATAGCCAAGCTCCAAGCCATGCAAGGCACGTAAACGCAAGGTCTCCAACGAATCGTCCGAGAGATGGCGGGCATCGGGAAGAGTAATAGACATAGTAACACCTCGAAGCTCGGGCTGAGGTACTTGTAATTCTAGATTAGTGAGCAACTACCGTGCCAGGGTAATACCTCCATAACCACGCGGGGATGCCGGGTACGTGAATTGGTAGTGGTCACGACCTTCACCGACCCTGAGACGTATCCGCTGGAGGCGATTACGGAGCTGTACCACAAACGTTGGAATGGGGAGATTGATCTCCGTTCTATCAAGACCCACATGAGTATGGAGATTTTGCGCTGCAAAACTCCAGGTATGGTGCGGAAGGAGATATGGACCAACTTGTTGGCGTACAATCTGGTTCGCCAGGTAATGGCACAGGCCGCGCGTGCGCATGACGTGACGCCGCGTCACCTCAGTTTCACTGGAGCCCTACAAACGTTGGCTGAATACCGCACTCTATTGCTGACTTCCACTCCCGCGGACTTGCCGTTGCGTATTCAGGCGCTGCTGCGAGCGATCGGCACGCATCGCGTGGGCAACCGTCCCGATCGCTGCGAGCCACGCAAAGTCAAACGACGACCGAAAGGCTATTCCCGAATGCTCAAGCCACGCGTCGAGGAACGGGCGGAATTATTACAAGCTTGAAATCGAAAAAATTGGTCCCATCGAAGGAGGCGACGAGACGATGATCCATCTCGAACGCCAGAGCGTCTCAAGGTGGAAAATCCGTACCAGGCTTAGAAAAGGCCGGCTATAGAAGGGAAAGGACCGGGCCCGCGAAAGGCCGTAATCGAGGACCGGCTGACGCATTTAGGAGGAGGGAATGGATTTCATAAGTTGTTACTATATAATATGTTGGGGATGGAAGTGCCATTCGGGTCAGGTACCATTGTGCGAAGCACCCTTCGGGCCGTTCCGGCAATGGTGCCCGTCCCCTTTTTCGGATAGGCTCTTAGTTCAAGTTTCGCACATTTTAGGGTCTGTTGGCAGCATCTCGCGGGAGAAAAAAGTTCGGCTTCCCGGCTCGGTTTGGTAACTTGGGATCATCTACTATTCCAGGTCGCCCCGTGGCAAGGAAGCCGATCTATGGAAGTTACCGCCTCTTTCGTTGCTCTGCTACAGCATTTCGTTCCTGTTTTCACCGCCCCAACCTTTCAGACCTTCGTCGAGATCATCTCCGGCTGGGTTCTCTCTCCACGCCGCCGCTACGTCACCGACGTCATCTTCACGGGAGGCAACCTCGACAACGGACACTGGTGCCGCTTCCATCGCTTTTTCAGTCATGCCGCCTGGGATAGGGATGTCTTGTCTTTGCACCTGGCCAAATTAGTGGCACGCGTGTTCGCCCTGGGCGCTTCCTTGTCGTGGGCCGTCGATGATACCTTGTGTCGTAAACGTGGCCTCACTGTTTACGGCGCCGGCATGCACTACGATCCCCTCATCTCCAGCCGCGCCAAACCTCTTGTTAGTTGGGGACACGATTGGGTCGTCCTCTGCCTCGTCATCGCCCACCCCTTCTGGGCACCCACCAAAGTCTTTGCCTTACCAATCACCATGAGGTTGTATCGCAATCGCCAAGGTCTCACCAAGGGAAAAAAGAGCAAAGCCAAAGCCGCCAAGACCAAGGCCGACCCCAACCATCGCACCCGGCCCGAACTGGCCGTCGAGTTGATTTCCTTGGTCTCTACCTGGTTTCCTCAAGACGAAATCGTCGTTACAGGCGACAGTGCCTATGGCGGCAGGAGCGTTCTGTCCTACCTCCCGGCCAACGTTCACTTGATCAGCCACGTCCATCCCAAAGGCGCCCTTTATGCTCTCCCACAGCCACGTACGACAAAAGGCAAAGGGGCTCCTCGAAAGAAGGGTACACGTTTGCCGAGCATGGCCCAATGGGCCGACGATGCCACGCAGCCCTGGACGGAACTCCACTTCGATCAGTTCGGACTCCATGCTGTCCTACAGGTCAAAACCCAGCAAGCCTTGTACTACAAGGCTGGTGGCCAGCGTCTTTTGACCATCGTCTTGACACGTGATCTTCAAGGTAAAAGGCCCGATCAAATGTTTTACTGCACCAACCTTGACTGGGATGCCCGCAACATCCTCTCCACCTATGCGTGCCGTTGGGCCATCGAATGCACCTTCGAGAATTGCAAACAATTTTTGGGGCTGGAAGACCCTGCCAACCGCTTGCCCCTGGCCGTCCAGCGGACCGCACCGATGGCTCTGCTGCTGTATAGCCTGGTTGTCGTCTGGTTCCACCAGATGGGTCACCGCTTCCTCCAGTTTCCGTACCGCCCGTGGTATCGACGCAAACAAGAGCCTTCGTTTGCTGATCTTTTGACCACCCTACGGCGTGTCAGTTGCCAAGAGAAAACCGACACACTGCTTCCAAAACGGTGTCGCCTAAAAACCTGGCTCACCCAGATTACCGAGCTTCTCAGCCGAGTCGGATGAGACAGCTGCTCGCCGTCTTTTTTCAACCAATCCCGGCACATGTGACTCGACGGACCGTCAAAAATCACCGGCCCCAGCGCTAGATTTATGCGCCGGAATGTGCGAAACTTGAACTTAGGTGGCCACGGTGTGCACGTATAATACTATGGGAAGAAGAACTTCGCCCGATTTCTACATGGAAGGAGTCTTACATGGGGTTTTTCTTTCGGCCCTATGTGTCGGTGTCAGAGCGGCGGGCTAAAGCGGCGCGCGAGATTGCGAAGCGCCAGAAAAAAGGACAGGCAGTTACCCCGGTCGTGATCGAAGGTCGTAACATCGCCAAGACGTTTTGGGGCACGGCCTGGTGCGAGAACCTGGAGTCTTACAGCGACTTTGAAAATCGCCTGCCCCGTGGCCGGACCTATGTCCGCAACGGCTCGGTGGTGGACATACAGATTCAACCGGGCAAAGTCACGGCGTTGGTCAGCGGGTCGGAGTTGTACGAGGTCGCCATCACGATCACGCCCCTGCCGACCAAGGAATGGCATAGAATCAAAGCGCGTTGCGCGGGTCAGATTGGCTCCATCGTGGAGTTGCTTGCCGGGAAGCTATCGAACAATGTCATCACCACGGTCACGGCCCGCGAAGGCGGCCTGTTTCCCAAGCCAAGCGAAATCAAGATGTCCTGCTCCTGCCCTGACTGGGCTGGCATGTGCAAACACGTCGCGGCGGTCATGTACGGAGTCGGAGCGCGCCTCGACCACCAACCGGAGCTACTGTTCAAGCTTCGCAATGCCGATCACCTGGAATTGGTCGAAGAGGCGGTAGCCGGCGTCGGTAAGAAAACCTCGACGAAGAAGAAAACCCTCGCAGCGGCCGATGTGGCGGATGTCTTCGGGATCGAGTTAGCGGAAGCAGAGAATGTGGATGAGGCGCCCGCCGCCTCGAAGAAGCCAGCGAAGCGCGTGGCAGCGAAGGCAAAAGTGGGCGCGAAAGTCACGGCGTCGAAACCGAAGGCTGCCGGCAAGACGGGCCGTTCTGTAAAAGGGCGGTTGCCGAAGAAGGGGTAGCAGCGAACAAACGCGCTCAAAGGCAAGTCGTGGCCGGGGTCGGTACTCCGACCCCGGTATAGCGTTAGTGGCTCTCGGGAACCGGGGTCGGAGTACCGACCCCGGCCACGGTTCCGTATTTATTTAGCCCCCGGCTTGCCGGGGGTCAGACCCGGCATGAACGCCGGGCTATATAAATACACCCGCTCAACGCGACGCATATTCGAGGTAGAACCCCATCGCGCAGACCGCGTGCTGGGCGTAGTCGATGCGGAGATTGCCGTCCTGTTGCGATGCGTAGAAGGCACCGACTAGCCGCGGGCGATACCAGTCAGCGTAGT
Source organism: uncultured Planctomycetaceae bacterium (assembly GCA_963790585.1). Classification (GTDB taxonomy): domain Bacteria; phylum Planctomycetota; class Planctomycetia; order Gemmatales; family Gemmataceae; genus CAWBOY01. Next base: position 150,657 of record CAWBOY010000005.1, on the reverse strand, counting down.
GTTGGGTATTGCCCTCGGTGAATTGCAACGTCGTCAGAAACTGGAGGCAGCGTTCAATCGCGTCCGTGTAGCGCTGGTGGCGGCTGACGTCACCGCATTCACGGGTGACGCGGCAGGCTTGAGCCAGGCTCTCGGCACAGAACGCGGAGTCGACTTGCGGTGTAGTCTCTGCCGCGACACCCTCGGAGCTAGCGCGAAAGCCGCCGCCCCACAGGGGATGCTGAGCGTCCGGCATGTATTGCAGGGCGCAGAGCCAATCATTCATTTCAAAGACACATTCCGCGAACACCTTATTCTTGGTGACGAGAAACGCCTCTGCGTAGGCGGCGGAGTGCCAGGTCGTGAAATTGCGATCCTTGTTTTGCTGCCACCAGGGACGGTAGAAGGTGACGGCTTTGGTCACTAAATCGATCTTCCAGGAGGCGGGTCGAATAGTCTGGCTCCGCATCAGTCCGTAGAGGGCCAGGCCCGGATATTCGCTGATGCTGACGGTTTGATCCGACTGCGCCATGGAGGCGGCATCGTCGCAACGCAGCGAGCCATCGCCGTGCGCCTGACGGCGTATGAAGTTACAGAGCTGTTCCGACTTCTCGATCAGATCGGCCTGGGGGTTGGGCAACTCGCAGATGGCCGCGACCAGTATACCGGCGGCCCCGAGGCGATTGACCACGACCGAAGGCAGGAGCGTGCAACGAACCTGTGGATCGTTGGGATCGACAATCGTCTCGTCGAGCAACGACAAGAGCGCTTGCGTCGCCCGAACGGCAAGCCTTTCCTGGCCAGTGAGCCGGGCCGCCTTGGCCAGAGCGAACGCGGACCCGGCTTGTTTCAGATAATTATCGCCCTCGAGACTCGTTTTGAGGGCGGGCAAGTAGCCATAGAGAAATCGGCCTTTGACGCCGTTCATGTTGTAAAGCCAATCGGCGCCACGCAAGCAGCTTAGCCGCATCTGTTGTTGTAATGGAGAGAGCTTGGAGAAATCAGGCGATATCGACCCTTGCGGAGAAACTGCGCCCCGATCCCCCGGTATGGAGAGCGCGGCGGAGTTCTGGAGCGGCGCAGAGCCCAGCCGCTCCTGGGCATAGGTAAGCGACAGCATCAGACAGCCGGCGAGCGTCAATAACAGCGTGCGAAAAAGCGATAGACGCATGAGTCGAGCCTCCCTGCCCTGGTCCGAGCGTGGCAATCCTACCCTCAGTAATGGGGCAGGTCAGACAGCTTAACGTCCAAGGTTATACAACGCGTTAGCATCTTGTAGCAACGGGAAGTGGAGTTACTTTCCAAAGCGCGGCGGTGCCGCTCGGTTTTGGCAGTAGGGGATCGATTAGACCACTACGCAAGACAGGGCGGTTGACTCGGGATTTGTTTGCATCTCGGTCATTTTGTCGATATAAGACCAATAATACCAGCCATTTAGAGCGCTGGACCGAGATGCAAACCGGATGCATTTTTACATTGGTCCGCCCGCCCTGCCTTGCTTGCCAGGGGCAATATCAACAGGCATACCCGCTTGCTTCGCTATTGTGTTTATTACTTATCGCAAGGATAGTATGTGTTCGCCCCGCGGCGCAAGGAAATTCCGCGCCTCGTTCTCGACAGGAGGTCGATCTATGTCCCGAATCCTCTTACCGCTGTTCGGCTCGTTTTTTCTCTTGCTCACCACGACCGGGTCGATGCAAGAGCCGCGCAATAGGCTCGATATCGAGGTCGAACACGGCATCGTATTCGGCAAGGGCGGGGACAAGGATCTCAAGCTCGACATAGCCTGGCCTCGTGACGACAAAGGCCTCTATCCGATAGTCGTCTGCATTCATGGCGGCGGTTGGATCAGCGGCGAGCGCGAACAGCTGGCGCAGACGATCGACACGTTGGCACGAAAAGGATTCGTAGCCGTCTCACCCGATTATCGACTCGCTCCGCAAAACCCCTTCCCGGCGCCGCTCGAAGACTGCAAGGCGGCTATTCGTTGGCTCCGAGTCAACGGGAAAAAATATAATGGCAACACCGACAAGATCGGTGCCCTCGGCTTTTCCGCCGGCGGCCATCTCGCCTGCCTCCTCGGCGTGACGGTACGGGCCGACGGCCTGGACGGCAGCGGCGGCAATCCCGACGAATCGAGCCGGGTTCAGGCCGTAGTTAGTTTTTTCGGCCCGACCGACCTCGGCGGCGATGACCTTGGTCCGATTGCGCTCAAGACCAACATCGAGCCGCTGATGGGCGGAACCAAGGCAGAGAAGCCGGAGCTTTATAAGAAGGCGTCGCCGCTGAGCTACTCCTTGAAGGAGTGCCGCCCTTTTTGTTTTTTCACGGCACCGCGGATAAAGTAGTTGCACACGAGCAGTCGAAGCGCATGGCCGAAAAGCTGAACAAAGAGGGCCGAGTCGGAAAGCTTGTCACGCTCGACGGCGAAGGACACGGCTGGCGCGGCGAACCGCTCCGAAAGTCGATCGATGAGGCGATTCTATTTCTTCACCTGTGCTTGCGATGATTTTCGATACAAAAGATCTACGATGTCGCGGCTTGCGTTCCCGAATTCTGGGGTATGCGATTCGTGTTCGCGCTGTGCCGCGCGATAAGGCCATCGCTTGGCCCGCCCGCGCCTGGTTGCGAACGCTCGCTTGGTTTCTGTTGACGGCGCTAGTTATTTTCGCCCACGGTTGTCATGGCGAAGACCATGACGACGAGTTGTGTTTCCGGGCGCAACTGCCGATGGCGCAATTGCCGAGCCTGAAGCGTTAGCGAAGAGCATTTTGATAATTCAAATACAAATACTTTTCGCTGACGCTTCAGGCTCGGTTGGTTGTCTTACTTTTTTGATTGTTCGGGAACCTGAAACACCACGTCCTTGGACCCCGTGTTCCCGGCGGCATCTTTCACGCGTAGCACAATCACATAATTGCCGGGTTTGAGCCCTTCGGCTTTGAATTTGAAGGTCGCCGATTTGCTGTCAAACAGGCCCTCGGCGGGGAAGACGTTGGTCCATTTCTTGCCGTTCACGGCGAAAGAGGCTCCGATCAGTCGCGCCAGCGGCGAGGAGGCCTCTGCCTCGACGAGGGCTTGATCGCCGACGACTTTGGTCACTTTGACGGCGACTTTAGGCTCGTCATGGCACACGACAAACGGGGTGCTGATGCGCTCGCCAGTGAGCGCGTCCACGTCCGAATTATCCCTGCGATCGCTGGCGACGATTTTGATTTGATAGACACCTGAAGGGGTCGTCGTCGTATCCCACTCGAATTCGGTCTTGTCGAGTTCGTCCTCAAGCTGAACCCAACTACTCCAGCCTTCTTTCTTGGCCAGGACGGCATAGGTCAGTTCGTCTTCGTTGGCGTCTTGGGCAGTCCATTTGATGCGGAGCTTTTTGGGGTTGTCGATATTGCTGCTATTGAGGTCCGGTACATCGATTTTCGTAATCTCGGGTGCCTGGTTGGTGGTAGCGTAACGTAACGACAAACCGCGCAACCGCGGCGACGCCTTCGGATCGGTGCTGGTCATTGTCACCCGGTACTGTAGAAATCGGCCTGTGGGAGCGGCGATCATGGCTTTATCCGGATCGGTCTGCTCGTTGCTCCAGTCGCTCCAGGTGTCATCGGGGTCGGAGCAGTTACCGGCGCGGACGGCGACGGTCAGATTGGTTCCCGATGGCGTTTCGGCCTGCCAGCGGAGGGCGCCCCATTTGCTGATCGATTTGGCGTCGAGCACTTCGGAGGTAATCGTCCCTTTGGAAACGAATTTGTCCTGAAGGCTAAAGAGCTTGCCCGGGTCGCCTGCGCTCAGGACGATCGAGCCGTCTTTGCGCTTGCGCAGGCTCAAGATTTGTCCATGATCGAGCCGAGCCAACTCGCTGCGCTCGCTGGTGGTTTCGTCCACCTGGAACAGCTGACCATCCATGCCGGTGCCGATCAGGAGTCTTTCGCCGCGGGGCAGCAAACTCAGAACAACAACCTTGTCACGAAAAATCTCGCGCACCGTGCCATCGCGCGCGATGCGATAGACCGAATTTTCGCCTACGGAAGGTGTGCTGGGCGCCGCCGCGGGCGTGCCTTTCGTTTCCGTTGTGGAAGACTTGCTTACTGTCTTCGCCTCCGCCAATTTTTGTCGGGGTTCATTTTCGATGGATGCCCTGGCAGGAGCCTCTTTGTCCGCGACAGCGGCACTTTCGCGGCCCGAGTCTTGGCTTGTGGTGATCGAGCCGCCGCGCCGGCGCGTCGGGGAACTGGTACCGACATAGATGGCTTGGTCCGTCACCTTGATGGCGCGCACCTCCGATTGAGCGGCCTGATGCAACACGTATCCTTTGCCTTTTTCATTGATGCGATAGACGACGCCGTTTTTATCCGTGCCCGCGTAGACTGTGCCATCGGCTCCGGTGGCGACACACAAGACATGCTCCTGCTTGGTCGTGTAAAACAGGCTCGCCTGGCCTGCCGGCGTGACCTTGTAAATCCGCCCTTTCGGGCCGGTCCCGGCATAGAGCGATTTGGTGAAGTCGTCATAAGCGAGCGACCAGACATACGACTCGCCGGTGTCGCACAACACGGTGCCGCCTTTGGCGTCGAGTCGGATGATCTGTCCCTTGGGACCGGCGCCCGCGTAAATGACGCCCTCGGCGTCAGCTGCGAGGCAGAAGATCTGGCCTTCTTCCGCCTGGTAGGCCAGGGAGATCGTGCCATTGGGCGCAACCTTGAATATCTTCCCGTCCTCGCCCGTGGCCGCGAAAAGGTTGCCCTCTTTGTCTTCGATCAGATCCCAAACATGAGTCGCGTCGATTCCGGTCAATGGCTTCAATTGCCGGGCCAGGGAGATTCCGCCTTCGTTATTTATGACCAGGTGATGGAGCTTGGCCTTGTCGTAATGCGACGGCTGGTTGAAGTTCCAAACCTTGACTTTGCCCGCCGAGGCCGACTGCGTCAGAGTGACAACGGCAACCAGGGCTATCAGAGAGCGTATGGCCATGGAATTACCCTTTAGTAGTTTCCCAGCCCCAAGGCGCAAGCGCGGGGCAAGTCTGCGAATCCGTCGGTTGCGCTTCGGGCTAGCAGCGCTCCAAGCTGCCCTTGAAAATTTCAGTCATCCGCGCGCGTCGTCTTCGTGTTCTTGCTAACGGTGATGTGCGCGGTTTCCGAACCCTGGACGACCCAGTCGGTTAGCTGACGCGAAACAAGCGAGCCGCCCATCGGCTGCGCTCCGCTGCGGCGGCTGTTGGCCATGATCTGGACCATGCTGCTCGGCAGATTCGGCAGCGATTTACCGTTGACCGCCACGCCCGATGCACCGAGAGGCAGTCGCAGCACGAGATTGGTTCGCTTGGCAGCCAACTGTAGTTGAATCGCTTGCATGATCTGCGCAGTCGTCTGAGGATTCGCCAGGTTTGGATTGTCGCGCAGCAGCGACCGGGCATTTGAGAGATCGTCACAAACGGTCAGGGTATAAGTTCCCTCGGGCACGTCGTCCGGCAGTTTCAGCGTCAGGGGAACGCGCTGCCTCGAACTATGAAAAGGCCGAACGAAAACGGTGGCCTTGACGGTTTCTCCGGGAGAGTATGTGTCGGTGCCGAGTTCGAGGGCCTCGATGTCGGCGCTGCGACGGCCTGAGCGTACCACTGTATCGACGTCGATCGATTTGATTCGCAACGGCTTGTCGGCATTGTAAGACAGGAGACTGACGATCTGCGATACCTGGCTAAACAATGCTTGCGGCGCCCGGCCGCCGCTGAAACCGGAGAAGGTGTCCTTGATAAGAAGCGGCGCCTGCCCTTCGACATCAATACGCGCCGACAGGTCAGCGGTCATCTCGTCGGGTAGATCGCCTTCCATATCCACGGAGTTTGACAAGGCGGTGAAGACCAGTGTCGACAACATGGAGCGTTGCCGCGCTATCTGGACATTGAAGGTCTTTAGTGTGCCTTTCTCGCCAAGGACGACGCTCATGCGCATCGGCATCATATCCGCTTTTTTGCCCACCCAACCGGCGATGCCGGTGCTGGTGTCGGCATTTATGACACCAACGGTTTTAAGCGGCGAGCCCATCTTGAAGCTGACGGTTTGGCGCGGGAAGACAGTGTGGATATAGCCGGTCATCATGGGGAATTCACAGCCGCCCAAGCTCATGAAAGGATGGCCCCAACCGTAGACTCGGTTGCCTTCGATATGAGTTACGGTGCCGATGCCGGAAAGGTCGAAATCGCCCGTAATCATCGCCAAGGAAAGCGGGCCACCCGGTTCGAGGACGGTTTCCTTCTCGCTCTCGGCGATCTTGTTCGTCGTGCGGCCACCTTGCATCGGCAGGAGGCCGCCGGCGCGGAAGCGGTCGCTCATCATCTTGAGACTATGTTCGGTGAATCCGGTCGCGGCGACGGGTGTGCGCAGCGGAGTCAGAAACAAGCCGTCGTCCTCGGTGGGCTGCGGCGCGTCGAAAGACTGCGCTACCATGACGCTATCAATATCCTTGCCGCCAAGATTCAAGGGAGTGCGCAGACCGACTTTGACCGGCTTGCCCTCTTCAGCCAAGTCGCGTTTTTCCTGCGCTTCCACGAAACGGTGCATTTGCACGAAGGGCGTGATGCCGGCGATCGGGTCCTTGCCATAGGCCCAGCCAAAGGCGACCGCGCCGAGCAGCTTGCCGTCGATGTAAACCGGGCTGCCGCTCATGCCCGCGATGACCCCCGTTCGCTCCAGGCCCAAGCCGGAGAGGCGAGCGAGAATCAAATCGCGGCCTGGGCTGGTGTTTTTCATCACGCCCAGAATCTCGGCTTCAAATGTCTCGACCTTGGTGCCCTTCATGACGGTGCGGCCAGTCCCCTTCATCCCTTCGCGGACGTCGTCTACCTCCCAGTAAGAGCCGGGCCGCGGACCGACAGGAATTTTAACAGGGGCTGCTTCGCCAGGCCTGGCTGCCGCCGGCGGAGACGGCATGAAGAAAGAAAGGGACAGAATCAATGCGATAAAAGATACAATAAAGATGGGACGTAGGACATAAGTCATGGCCACGCCTCCGCGAAAAAAGGAGGGACGCGCCGGAATCAAAGCGATCGGCGCTGGCAATTGGAACGTGTGGAAGCGGAGAGACTTCCAGAAGGAAACCGCGGGCGATTCCATCCGATCGTGACGGACGGAAAAGGGAGAGAAATTAAAGGTGAAGAGCTAAGTGGTGCGAAGTCAATCCTTGACTATATACCGCCCTAAAAGGGGCGAAAAAAGCGAGGTACGGACTCCTAAGCGATCACACACTCGTAATCTACACTATTCGGGAATGCGAAAATAGGTGAATTGGCGCGGAAACTTGATCCTGGGCTTGTTTCACTAGCCCCGAGCGCAAGCGCGGCGACCTTTAGCGCTGAACACTGCGCTTGGGGCTGCCGAGACGCATTCACCTATTTCCTCCGCTTCGCACTTACTTCGGGATTCACACACGCGGGCAGCTCTGCTCCCGTGATGCCGGCAAGCAGGTTGCTAGCACAAATCTCGGCCATCGCGTTGCGCGTGCCGACCGTGGCGCTGGCGATATGTGGCGCGACAACGAGGTTTGGCGTGTGGAACAAGGGGCTGTCGAGCGCGGGCGGTTCGGGATCGGTGACGTCGAGGCCGGCGGCGAAAATGGTGCCGCTTTTGAGTGCCTCGATCAAATCGGCTTCGACGACGACGGGGCCTCGGGCGGTATTGATAAATACGGCCGAGCGCTTCATTTGTTGGAACCGGGCCTTGTTGAATAGGCCGCGTGTCTTGTCGTTGAGATCGGTATGCACCGAGATAAAATCAGCGTCTTTAAGTAGCGTGTCGAGGTCGACCTGCTTGGCGCCGAGGTCGGTTTCCGCTTTTTCGGAGCGGTAAACGTCGTGATAAAGAACGCTCATGTCCCAACCGCGATGGCAGCGACGTGCCAGGGCGTAGCCGATGCGGCCCATGCCGACGACGCCGAGCGTTCGGCCCGCGAGATCCTGGCCGAGATGGCCAAGCGGCTCCCAGGTCTTCCATTGATTCCGCATACCATAAATATGCCCATCCACCACGCGCCGCGCGGCGGCGATGAGCAGGCAGAACGCCATGTCGGCCGTGGCGTCGGTCAAGACGCCCGGTGTGTTGCCGACAGCGATCCCTCGTGCCGATGCAGCGGGTATGTCGATATTGTTGAAGCCCACGGCGTAGTTGCTGACGACTTTGAGCTTGGGCGCAGCGTCGAGCAGCGCAGCGTCGATTCGGTCCGTCAGGAGTGACACGAGTCCATCGCAGATCGCCACCTTTTGGCGGAGAAGCTCGTAAGGGGGCGGGAGCTGTTCGGGCCACACCTCGGCGTCACAGGCAGCCATGATGCGGTCGAGGCCGGCGGCGGGTATGCGACGGGTGACGAATACCTTTGGTTTCTGAGACATCAGCGCGGCTCCTGGTAGGGACTTTAACGGATTCTAGGCCGCCCCGCCGATATCGAGTATAGTGAAACGTCCTTTTGATCCGAATTCTCACGGAGGCTACGATATGCCCCAGGATTTCACGCCCCATCAACAAAAAATCATCAAGCGCTATTACAACAATATCGACACCATCCAATCGCAGCGCCTCGCCGAACTGGTCGGGGAGCTTTACTTAAGCGAAGGCAAAAAACGCGAGCGCGTTTGGACGAATATCGTCAGTGCCATGCAAAAACTCGAGGTGCCCCAGGCCCGGATCGACCATTTGCGGGCGCAAGACAAGCCGGAGCTTGTAGCCCAGCTGGTAAAGGAATTGGAAGGCAAAAAGTGACAAACGGGAGAGGGGAAATCGTCAATCGCGGCGATTGCGCAGACTGAGCGGTTTATTGAAGATCTCGCCGAGAATGAAGGCTGCCGCCGCCGCCTTGCGCGGGCTGCCTAGTAAGGTGACGATTTGAGCGAAAGCAGGTGACATGCTGCGTTCGTTGGTGGTATTGCTGGCCAGCGCGGCGGTTGCGGGCGTCACTTCGTTTACAGGCGTTTGTTGCGGCGGAGTTGGCGCTGTCGGGCGAACCGTAGCCTCGGGTTCGGCAATGACTTGAAAGACGGGAATTGGCTGAACGGTCACCGGCTCTGGTGCGGATGCCGGCCGACGCGGCGAGGGCAGCGGCGGTTGCGGTCGCGTTGATTTCGCCTGACGCGGCCTTTCTACCGGAGGCTGTGGCCGCGGCCGCGGTGCTGGTCGAGGCGGTTCCGGTGAACGATTCGCCGGGCGCGGCGGCGCGACTGGCAAGGGAACCGGCGCGGGTGGTTGGGTGCGCTTTTCCGCCGATTCGCGCCGGCGTCGCGCCTCCGCGAGAAATCGGTCGAGATCGCTGACCGGTTTTTTTTCGGGGCGCGGCCTCACTGTGCCCGCTTCGGGGCGCAAATCGGTGGACTTGTTACGCTTGGGTGCATCGGCCGAATTGGCAAAGATTGTCGCTCCCACGACTACGACCAAGACGATCAGGATGAGTACCGCGATTTGCCAAGGCATTGATGGACTCGTTGGAAAAGGGAACGTGGGCAGCGCCGGAAAATCTGTCCTCAAGAGCCGGGAGCGTGAGCGACCGGAGACCATTACACTCGCGCGGATTTTCTCCGGTCGCTGACGCTCCCGGCTCTGGAAGACAGAGACTCTTGAAATCGTCAGCTCCCCGCGGGTCTATCCGTGCGATCGTTGCCGCCGCCCGCGCCGACTCCCGCTATGGAATTGCGCATCTGCGTATCGGATTGCAAATTGCGCATCGTGTAATATTCCATGACACCGAGACGACCGGTGCGGAATGCCTCCGAGATTGCTCGCGGCACCTCGGCCTCTGCGAGGACGACCGCGGCACGGTTTTCTTCGACTTTCGCGCGCATTTCTTGTTCGAGCGCGACGGCCAACGCTCGGCGTTTTTCGGCGTTCGCCTGGGCGACGCGCAGATCGGCTGCCGCCTGGTCGGCTTGCAGATTCGCGCCGATGTTGGCGCCGACGTCGATCTCGGCTACGTCGATAGACACGATTTCAAACGCAGTCTGCGAGTCGAGCGAATTATTGAGCACGGCCTGCGAAATCATATTCGGGTTAGCCAGCACGTCCGTATGATGCTCGGCCGAACCAATCGCTTTGACGATGCCTTCGCCGACGCGAGCGATGATCGTCTCTTCGGTAGCACCGCCGACGAGCCGATCCAGCTTGGTCCGCACGGTGACACGGGCTCGGGCTCGCAGCTGAATGCCGTTCTTGCAGACGCCGTCGAGCGTGGCGCGGCCCTTGGTCGGATCCGGGCAGTCAATGACCTTCGGATCGACGCTGCGGCGAACGGCCTCGTTGATGTCGCGGCCGGCGAGGTCGATCGCCGCGGCTACGCGCCAGGGCAGGTCGATACCAGCTTTGTGCGCCGAGACGACGGCACTCGCCACGCGCGGCACGTTGCCTTTGGCCAGAGCATGAGAAACGAGTTCTTCGGTTGAAACCTTGACGCCTGCCATCACAAGCTTAATCTTCTCGCGGACGATCATAGCGGGATCGACATTCGAGAGCCTCATACGAATCATGCTGAAGATGCTGATCTCCGCCCGGTTCAGCACGCACTGAATCCACAGGCTAAAAAAGCTGAAGAAAACGAAGATCAAGAAGAGGAAGAACAGAGCGCCGACACCGCCGACGACCCACCAAATCGCATTGGGACTTATGGGTATGTCGTTGTGGGCGAACACAAGAAAATTCATGAATCACTCCCTAGTATTCTATTATTGTCGCTATATTCGTTCTTCGCTTGAACTTGGGCGATTATTGCGCTGAACGTGTCAAATTAAGCCCTATTTCTTCATAGGAAATCCGCTGTTTCGAGGTCATCGAGCTTCGGCCTTTCTGCCGGCCGGACGATGACTCGGCCCGCTTTGACGTCGACGCAACGGACCCAGCGTCCGGCCTCGACCATCATGCCTTCTGTCACGGTATCGATGCGCTTGCCGTCAAAATCCACCACTCCCGCTGGCCGTAGATCCGAAAGCGTTTTGCCGAAGCGTCCCCGCAACAGCTCGAGGCCCTGGTTGACGGGCGTTGTTGCCAACGTGGAATTCGCGTCTGGCTCGGGCAAGCCAAGGTTCTTGCCGATGAATTTAGGCCAATAATGCAGCACCGCTCCAAATGCCAGGGGCATCAGGATGCACGCGCCGATTAGAAACATCACGCCGACCATGCCGTCATAAAAGAACGTCATACCCACGCCGACGATCATAGCACTGAACGCCAGGATGAAGAAAAACCCGCCGGTCGGCAGGAACAGTTCGACGGCCATGAGCAAAAAGCTAACCAGGACCAGAAGCGCGCCCAGGATGAGGTACGTTTCCATGCCGTGATTTGTCCCCCGTTTGCCTGCTGCCCTGGCTCGGATCACGTCGTTGGTCATACATCCTTCACGACGATCCGATTACCTTCGATCTCGACAACTTGCAGTCGTGTCCCAGGCTGAATGTAGCTTCCTTGGGACACAACGTCGAGAAACTGATCGCCGAACTGGGCTTTACCGGCCGGCCGCAGGGCGGTCGCCGCCACGCCGATGGCACCCAGAAGCCCCGAAAGATCCGGATGAATATCAAGCGGCCCACCGTCGGCGGATTCCTCCGGCGGCTGATGCACCATGCGATTCAAAATCGGAATATGCGGCAAATAGTTCGCTATCACGAGCGCCGCGACGATGGCGCCGACGAAGACCAAGCCGAACGGTCCGACGTTGCTGCCAAGCGCGAGCCATTGATCGCTGCTACGCGGCAGCTGGCCATAGGTCACAAGCCCGAGACTGCCGAGAACGAGAACAGCTCCGCTCACGCCAAAGACCGCCATGCCAGGGAGTAGAAACACCTCGATCGCAATAAAGAGTAGGCCCAATATGAATAGCAAAAGAGCCAACCAAATTACCTGGCCAGCCAGCTGGGATTGCGACCAGAAGAACAGCACGAAGCAGACCGCGGCGACCACGCCGGGAAGGCCTACGCCCGGCATCTTCATTTCCAGAAGCAAACAGGTGATGCCGACCATAACGAGCGCCATCGCCATCCAGGGATTGCGGAGAAAATCGGCGAGCCATTTGAAGAGATACGTGTCCATCGTCACGACGTCGCCCGGTTTGATGCTCTCCAATTCACACAGCTGCTCGAATGAGTCGGCCATGCGATCGGCGACGCGAAAATCGACGGTGTCTTTAGCACTAAGCGAGAGCCATTTACCCTGTTCCTTGACGACGCGCTCGACCTGCCAGGCGGCATCGGGTGTTCCGAGCAAGAATCGTTTCTCGCTTGCGCCATCTTTGATGCGGCGGACCCAATTCAAGACGAGATTGGGGCTGACGAGGCCGCGCGCCAGGTCATCGGAATGGCCCTGGCGTTTAGCGAGGTCGGCGAGGTTGTCGCGCAAGACATTTTCAAGCGTCGGGTTAGCAGCGAGATAGCGTTCGAAATCCTTCATAAACGCGGCCTTCGAATTCATGGCGACACGTTCACAGCCGAATGCCAGGAAAGCTGCCGTGTTTCGGGCGTCGGGCGTGATGTAGGCCAGCGTCTCGATTTTGTTTTCGCGGCCTTCATTGATCTCGGCGAGGCTCTTGCCCATTTCGTAAGCTGCCTGACTATCGCCGTCGCCACAATCGAGCTGCACGATGAGGAAGGAGGCCCGTTGGGCGATAGCGGACTTGATTTGATCGCGCAACTCTTCCTTCGAGGTATTCGTAATCACGCCGGTCACAACGATGCGGCGCACGATGCCATGGTCCGACGAAGTGAACCGCAGTCGGCGTTCAGGCAAGTAGCGGTTGAGGACGTCGTTGAGCGTCTTTAGGGTCGGTTCATCGGGTCGGACGCCGTATTTTTTCGCGGCCTCGACGTCGAAGTCAGCCAGCTGGCCCGCTTTGAGATCGTCCTCGACTCGACCAGCCGGGACGTCTTTTTCGCTCGCATCGCGGTAAGAGACTTGCGTTTCCCCTTTGACCGTCTTCTCGACTCGGATGACCGATAGTTTCGTGTCGTACAGCTTCTTCAGCGGCAGCCGCCGGCCTACGAGTTCGTCGTATTTGAAGCGCTGATCCGGCGGCAACGGCGGCGCTTTGTCGTCGACGACCTTGCCGATCTTGCCGTCTTCCGACATGACGATGATCGAACAGGCCAAGAGGGGCAGCACGCTGTGTTTGCTCACTTCGCCATGGACGTAACCGATTGTCTGGACGCCGAACGCTTTTTGCAGCTTGAGCAAATCTTCCGTCAAAGAAAGGCAAGCGGGGTAGTTGGTGCTGCTGTCCGCTTTGCCTTCTGGATTGAAATCGTAGATCAACCGAAAGGCGCCGATCTTTTCCGGCGCACGCTGCCGCTCGGCCTCGTAGCGCTTGAGCGGCCCTTCGAGTCGCCGCGCGAGGTCGCTGACGATGGGTGAGGCGGCGTCCGAGATGACGGCACCGGCATCAACTTTGTCGTCCGCGCAGCCTCCCCGAAAGCGTCTCCAGCCCAAGAAAAACGCAGGCGAAAAGCGCAACCGCAGACGACCAAGACAAACGAAAGCTTATTGACGAACGAAGGAGATCCATAAAGAGGTTCTTCATATCCTACCTCAGCGCCGGGGCCCTCGGGCCGACAGGTCCTTTGGGAGCACGCCTAATTCTAATTATAGAGGTTGTGGAAAAATGCTGTCAAAAGGATAGCCAACTCCGCCACCTGGGGACGCGGCTCACCCTGAGTTATTCGTCGCCGCGAGGAGAATCTTGAGGCTATGGCAGCCAATTGGCCAGATGAATTGACGGATCGGACAACTGCCTACCTGGGCACCTTGGCGAAGACTTGGCTAAGGGGCACTTGAAAGCCGGGCAACACCGCGCCACCATCTAGAGGGTCCGCCTCTTCAAGTGTGTTTGAACCTTCCGAAGTAATGACGATGACCGTGCCGCTGCGCGGATCGACCAACCAGAGCAGGCGGCAGCCCGCGTCGAGATAGTCTCGGACCTTCCGTTTCATTTCGTCCTTGGTGTTCCCTTCGCTCACAACCTCGATCGCGAGGTCAGGCATGAATTCGAGAGTCGCTTCAGCCGGCCAAACCTTTTCCGGAAGACGATCCCATGAAACGAAAGAAACATCGGGAATACGAACCAGATTTGCGTCGAGCCGCACGGCTCCATCCGCTCCCGCTACCATTCCCAAGTCATGATTATCTAAGAATGTCAGCAAGACGTGTAGAAAATAGCCCGCTAGGGCGGATTCAGAATATCCCATGATCTTCTCCACCAACACCCCATCTACCAGCTCATAAAGCCTCTTTTCTTTCCGATGGATGGAGGTCACGTCCTTTTCCGTCGCTTTGCCTGGATGGGGATGCAAACGAATTCGTTCGGGAGAAATATTTCCTAAATCTTTCAGTAGATCAGCAACGGACACGAACTGACGCCGAGTAGCCAAGCGTGTCATGCGATTTCCCTCCCTTTTTACCTACTCGAAGCAGATTGAATGGGCCGGCATGACGCCCTTTTAGTGGGGCACCTTTTCGAATACTTGGCTGACGGGAACTTGGAAGCCCGGCAGCACCACGCTACCATCAAGTGTATCTGTCTCTTCGAGCGTCTGCGAACTTTCCGAAGTGATAACGACGACCGTGCGCTGCGCGGATCGACTAACCAGATCAGGCGGCAGCCCGCGTCGAGATAGTCGCGGACCTTCCGTTTCATTTCGCCTTTGGTGTTTCCCTTGCTAAGGACTTCGACGGCAAGATCAGGAATGGCTTCCGTTGGGATTTTCCTCCCGGGAAAGCGATCCCAAGAGACAAACGAGACGTCCGGGATCCGAACTAGCCCCGGCAAAATCTTCATCGTTCCATCCGCCCCTGCTAGTAGCCCCAGGTCGTGGTCGACGAGGAAGCGTCCCAAGATAAATGCGATGTCAAGCGCCAAGTAGGATTCCATCAACCCCATGTCCTTCTCCACCAACACCCCGTCAATCAGCTCGTAAAGCCTCTTTTCTTTGTCATGGATGGAGGTCACGTCCTTTTCGGTCGCTTTGCCCGGCGGCGGATGCAAACGAATACGCTCGGGAGATATATCCCCCAAGTCTTTCAACAGATCAGCGACCGTCAGGAGCCGACGCCGAGTAGCCGTGCGTGTCATGCGTTATTCCTCTTGCGATTGGCCAGGATTCCATCATCCTCGCAAGATCGCCGTCATGCAATACCTCGCGGGCGTGTGTCTCCATACATTATCTGTCGCTCGCCCTCACTCCGACAGGATCGCGTTATGCCGGCCAAGGACGACCTATCCGTTTACCTCGAAGCAGCCCGTGAAGCCGTGCGCCGTGGGGCGGCGGTCCTCGAAGACTGGCGCGGGCGATTCCGCGTCAACGAAAAAGCCCGCGCCGATCTCGTCACGGACGCGGACCTGGGATCTCAGAAAGCCGTCCGGAGTTACCTTCAAAATCTCTTCCCGTCACACGCCTTCCTCGAAGAAGAGGGCGGCGGCGGCGAGGCACGACCGCCTTCGGGGTCACCACCGACGTGGATTGTCGATCCGCTCGACGGCACGACGAACTATGTCCACGATCTGCCCCTGTATTGCGTCTCGATCGGCTTATGGATCGATGATGCTATGGTGGTCGGCGCGATCTTGGATCCGCGCCACAACGAGCTTTTCTCGGCCGCGACCGGCCACGGGGCCTGGCTCAACGGCACGCAGCGCCTGAAAACGAGCCCGACGACTCGTCTGGAAGACGCCTTGATCACGACCGGTTTTCCGCCCAACCTCGACGGCCATGAGAAATCGCTTGAGTGGTGGCGGCATTTTTCCTTTCGTGCCCAATCGCTGCGGCGGACCGGTTCGACCGCGCTCAATATGGCATACCTGGCCGCGGGTCGTTTTGACGTCTTCTACGCTTACGAAAATCACCCTTGGGACGTCGCCGGCGGCATGGTCATCGTGCGTGAGGCGGGCGGCGTCATCACAAATACGGACGGCACGCTATACGATCCCTTTACTCCCGATGCCCTCGCGACCAACGGTCCACTACATAAGAAAATGTGCGACGAGCTGGGCGGTTCACCCTCGCGGTAGATCAGAAAAATAGGTAACGAAAGAGATCCGTTAATGGACTATTACGCGGCTCGACGGGACGCTTTGCGACGCAGCCTCGCCGAAGAGGGGATTGACGCGCTCATCATTTCGAGCGTCATCAACGTCACTTATCTGACCGGTTTTCGTGGAGACAGTAGTGTCCTTCTTTTGACGCCAAAAAAGGCGATCCTTGTCAGCGATCCACGCTATACCGTGCAAATCGCCGAGGAATGTCCTGGCTTGGAATGCCACATCCGCACGACGGCGCAGAAGATTCTCGAAGCCGTTGGCGAGGTGCTGGCAAAGCTTGGCGTCAAAACAGTCGGCATTGAGAGCGGCTACGTCACGCTTGCGGATTTCGAAGCGCTCAAAAGTCTGTTGCCCAGTTTCGAGTGGAAACCGGCTTCTGACCGAGTCGAGCGCTTGCGGACGATCAAAGACCCGTCGGAGATCGCCCAAATCCGCGAGGCGATCGGCATGGCCGAGCCGCGCGTTTACCGTGCTGCGATCGCTGCTTCGCCTCGACGACCAGGAAAAAGACCTCTGCGACGCTATGGACAACTATTTACGGCGAGCTGGGGCGACCGGTTCGTCGTTTCCGCCGATCATCGCCGTCGGTGAGCGGGCAGCGCTGCCGCACGCGCTACCGACGAACAAGTCCGTGCGCGAGTCGGAGCTGCTGTTGGTCGATTGGGGAGCGAGTGCCCGCTACTATAAAAGTGACTTGACGAGGGTGTTGGCCACTCGTAAGATCACGCCAAAACTGCATGAAGTATATCAAGTTGTGTTGAGAGCTCAGGAGTGCGCGATCAAGGCCGTGAGGCCAGGTGTCAAGGCGAAGGATATCGATGCCGAAGCTCGCGGCGTCATTGCGGACGCGGGCTTCGGCGATTTTTTTGGGCATGGCCTGGGTCACGGCCTAGGGCTCCAAGTCCACGAGGGGCCGGCGATTCGTCCCAACTCGGAGACCATTCTCGAGCCAGGCATGGTCTTCACGATCGAACCAGGAATTTATCTGCCCGAATGGGGTGGCGTTCGGATTGAAGATGACATCTTGGTTACCGCCGACGGCCATGAAGTTCTAAGCCGGCTGCCTAAAGCGATCGATATGATCGAAGTCTTCGGTTGAAAGTCCGTAATTCCGCCTGCGATGGGAGACAGTAGTGTCAGACGAAGCGAGCAAGGACCCGAAACCGTTCGATTTGCCAACGCTCAAAATTCTGGCCGAACTCATGAGCCTGCACGACATGAGCGAGGTCGATCTCAGTGAGGGCACCTCGCGCATTCGCTTGCGACGCGGCCCGCGCGTCACCACGGTGACGACGCAGCAATCGGCTCCTCATTCTGCTCCCGTTGCTTCTCACATTCCCGCCCCTGCTCCGACCGCTGCCGCACCCGAGAAGCCCACAAAACACCTACTTGAAATCAAGAGTTCGATGGTCGGCACGTTCTACAACCGCGAGAAGCCGGAGTCGGGGCCGTACGTGTCTGTCGGTAGCAAGGTCAATGACACCACGATCGTTGGCCTCCTAGAAGCGATGAAGCTTTTCAACGAAGTCTATGCCGAATGCAGCGGCGTCGTCACTGAAGTTCTCGTCGAGAATCAGCAATTTGTCGAGTATGGCCAGGTGTTGTTTCGCGTCGATCCGGCCTAGGCGAACTGGCTTTTGAAGAGGATATTTCTTCCACCAAGGACTCATGTTTCAGCGCATTCTGATTGCCAATCGCGGTGAGATCGCCCTACGGGTCATTCGTGCCTGCAAAGAACTCGGCATCGAAACGGTCGCCGTTTATAGCGAAGCTGATCGCGGCGCACCGTACCTTGACTTCGCCGACCAAGCCGTCTGCATCGGACCCGCGGCCGCTGCTGAAAGCTACCTCAAAATTCCGCGCCTCATTAGCGCCGCCGAAGCCACCCACGCCGAGGCGATTCATCCCGGCTACGGCTTCCTCTCCGAAAACTCGAAGTTCGCCGAAGTCTGCCGCGATTGCAACATCGAGTTCATCGGACCGCCGCAAGAGGCGATGTTTCGGCTCGGCAACAAGAATCAGGCACGCAAACTGGCGCAACAGGCCGGCGTTCCCGTCGTCCCCGGCAGTGAAGGCCTGCTCGAACGCGAGGATGTCGCGCTCAAGCTGGCCCGAGAGATCGGCTATCCCGTTCTCATCAAGGCCGCTGCCGGCGGCGGCGGTCGTGGCATGCGCGTTGCCCGCGATGACAAGAGCCTGAAAGAGGGTCTGGTCTCGGCCAGCCAAGAGGCGGAAAAAGCATTCAAAGACGGCAGCGTCTATCTCGAAAAATACATCGAACAGCCGCGCCACGTCGAGGTGCAAATCCTGGCCGACAGGCATGGCCATGTCGTCCATCTATGGGAGCGCGATTGTTCGTCACAGCGACGGCATCAAAAGCTCATCGAAGAGTCGCCAGCCCCCGATCTGCCCGAGGAAGTACGGCGCTCGATGTGCGAGGCGGCGGTGCGTTTGGCCAAGACCGCGGGCTATCAAAACGCCGGAACCTGCGAATTTCTCGTCGATCGGAACCATCGCTACTACTTCATCGAAGTCAACGCTCGCATCCAGGTCGAGCACCCGGTCACGGAACTCGTCACAGGCGTCGACCTGATCAAGGAACAGATCCGCGTCGCTTCCGGCGAGCCGTTGAAGCTCCGGCAAGAGGATATCGTCGCCAAGGGCTGCGCGATCGAATGCCGCATCAACGCCGAAGATCCAGCCAACGGCTTTCGACCCTCACCCGGTCAGATTACCCGCTGGCAACCTCCCGGCGGCCCGGGCGTTCGTCTCGACAGCCACGTTGTCACCGGCTATCGCGTGCCGCCCCATTACGATTCGCTCGTGGCCAAGCTACTCGTACATCGGCCGACGCGCTCAGAAGCGATCGCTTGCATGCTGCGCGCGCTCAGTGAATTCGTGGTCGAAGGCATCCACACGACAATTGGCTTGCATCGACAAATTCTGCGCCATCCACGCTTCATCGAAGGAAAGATGGACACGACGTTCATCGAGCGCGCGATGCAGAATGGCGAATTGAAAACGTAATCAGGTCAAACTGGTTTCAGCGCCAAAAAGAGAGGCGTGCCAAAAGGCCACGCCTCTCCTCTATGGGGAACGGTCGAAGAGTATTCGACCGGCTTACGAGGACTCGCTCTCGTCGTCTTCGACGGATTCCACTTCCCCCTCCCGGGGAAGGGTATATCTTTCGCCGAGCCAACGACCAAGGTCGATCGTCTTGCAGCGGCGGCTGCAAAAGGGAAATTCAGGCCATTCCTTAATGCTTTGTCCTTGCATTCGTTGTTTACAGATCGGACAAGTCACACTTATCATCGGTTACTCATTCACCGGACTTCGAGGTTTTCGAGTCTTTAGCAGGCTTAGCGGGGTTAGCGGGCGTTGGGGTTGTGCTGGTTGTATCGGTTTTGGCGGGAGCTGGCTTACTCGCCTCGCTATCGGCCTTGGCGGCATTCTTGTAAGACTCGCTGCGATAGTCGGTTTCGTAGAATCCGCTGCCCTTGAAGAGGATGGCTGCGCCCGTGCCAAAAAGGCGGCGGAGCTTTGACTTCTTACATACGGGGCATTTCTTGAGCACTTCATCCTTGAACGATTGGAATTCTTCGAATTCGTGCCCGCAGGCATCGCATTTATAGTCATAGGTCGGCATCGGAGTTTTCTCCTGGCGTATTGTTAACGAACGCTCTGCGCTCGGCTCTAATTCGGAGCTGTTTGCGGCGCTGTCGAAACGATGACGCTCGCCGGCCGCAAGATCCGATCGTGTAATTGATAGCCTTGTTCCAAAACCTGCAGCACGGTCATCGGCGGGTGTTTGTCGCTGGGCGCCTGTGAGACCGCTTGATGCTGATTGGGATCGAACGGCTTGTCCTGGGCTTCGATCCGCGTAATGCCGTGGCGGCGCAACACGTCGAGCAGACTGGGCCTGGACCATCGCGACACCCTGAACGAGAGGGCCTGTCTCACCCGATTCTTTGGCAGCGGTCATGGCGCGATCGAGGTTGTCCATCGCGGGAAATAGCGAGACGGCCAAAGGCGACAAGGCGAAGCGTCGCTCTTGGGCCAGGTCACGCTGGTTTCGCTTCTGGTAATTGTCGAAATCCGCTTTGACCTGTTTGGCCAGGTTCAGATATTCATCGCGCTCGCGCTCGGCTTTCTCGGCCCGGGCCACCGGGTCGTGCATCGTCTCAGGCGCGGCAGCGTTTTCATTTTGTTCTGACATGATGCCCTCCTATCGGACAAAAGCGCCGCCGCCGGGTCGAGGACAACCCGTTCCGAGGCGCCAATCATTCATTATTCAAGAGTGGGAGCCGTCTTTCTTCGTGGCATTACCAGAGAAGAAAGATCGCAAGCGGTCGAGGAAACCGAGCTGGTCGGGCTGGACATGCTTTTGGTCGAGCTCCGCCAGCTCACGCAGGAGTTCTTCCTGGCGGCGGGTCAGATTTCGCGGCGTCTCTACCGTCAATACGACAACGAGATCGCCACGCTGCCGAGATCGCAAGCTTGGCATTCCGAGGCCGCGAAAATGGAGTTCGTGCCCTGTCTGTGTGCCTCGTTCGAGCTGGTGCGTTTTTGGCCCGTCCAACGTTGGAATCTCCAGCGGCCCGCCCAGGGCCGCCTGACTGAAGGTGATTGGCACCCGGCAGATCAAGTGCGGCCCCTTGCGCGAAAACAGCTCGTGCGGCTTCATCTTGAAGACACAGAGCAGATCGCCGCGCGGCCGACCTGGAACGCCGGCGTGGCCCATCTGTTCCAGCCTGCGGCCATCGCCGGTATCGACGCCCGCGGGCACTTCGACTTCCAGCTCGAATGGCACGAATTTTCGCCCTGCGCCACGGCATTCGTTGCATTTCTCTTTGATTATGGCACCGGAGCCATTGCAATCCGGGCAGGTCGTGGGGATGGCGATGAACGAATTGCCGCGATAAATCTCGCCGCGACCCTGACACTTGCGGCAGCGCTCGGGATGGCTGCCCTTTTTGGCTCCGCTGCCGCCGCAGACGGCGCAAAGCTCGCTACGTTGGATGGCGATCTTTTTCCGGCAGCCTCGGGCCGCCTCCATCAGATCGATCTCCAGCTCTACTTCCAGTTCGACAACGCCCGAGTTGGAGCGTTGCTCATTGAACACCTGTCCGAAGACGCCGCCATTGCCAAAAATGCTATCAAAGAAGCTGCGAGCGTCGCCGCTAGGCCGACCGCCGCCCATCTGCTCCAGGCCGGCATGGCCGTAACGATCATAAACACGGCGTTTTTCGCCGTCTCTCAAGACCTCAAATGCCTCTTGGACCTCGCGGAACTTGCCCTCGGCTACCGCATCCCCGACATTTCGGTCCGGGTGATACTGCATCGCCAGCTTTCGATACGCCTTTTTGAGAACCTCGTCGTCCGCGTTCCGAGCGACGCCGAGGACCTCGTAATAATCGATTTTGCTGGCCATCACTTATTAGCCCGTAGTCCGTAGTTCGTAGTCCGTAGCAAGAAATCCAGCAACAAAGCGACCCCAATCCAATGAGTGATGTCCTTTGCTACGAACTACTGGCTACGGAATACGGACTTTTCTCCGTTAGCGAACCGCCCCAACAACCTTGGCTGCCGATTCATCCTCATCGATCTTCGTGATCATCACGTCAGTCGTGAGCATGAGGCTGGCGATGCTGGCGGCATTGGTCAGGGCCGATTTCGTCACCCGCGTCGGGTCGACGATGCCAGCCTTGAACATATCGACATACTCGCGATCATTAGCATTATACCCAATGTTCGCGTTCTTTTCGCCCCGCAGACGGATCTCGTCGACGACGACGGCACCGTCCACGCCGGTATTCTCGGCGATGGTGCGGACCGGTTTTTCGAGAGCGCGAACGACGATCTCAGCGCCGAGCTTCTCATCGCCCTTGAGGCCGTTGGCCGCCTGCTGAGCATTGTCGGCACAGCGAAGTAGAGCGACCCCACCACCCGGAACAATGCCATCGGCAACCGCGGCGCGAGTCGCATGAAGCGCGTCTTCGACGCGGCCCTTGGTCTGCTTCATCTCGGCTTCGGTGGCTCCGCCGACGCGGATGATGGCCACGCCGCCGGTCAGCTTGGCCAGACGCTCCGAGAACTTTTCCTTGTCGTATTCGCTCTCGGTCTGTTCCATCTGGGCGCGAATCTGATCGATCCGCTTTTTGAGATCTTCTTTCTTGCCGGCGCCGTTGATGAGCGTGCAGGCTTCCTTCTCGACCTTGACGCTCTTGACCTTGCCGAGCTGTTCGACCGTGACGTTCTCCAGCTTGAGACCGAGGTCTTCGCTGATGAATTGGCCGCCGGTCAATACGGCGATGTCGCCCAACATCGCTTTGCGGCGATCGCCGAAGCCAGGAGCTTTGACGGCGCAAATCTGCAGGATGCCCCGCAGCTTATTGATAACCAACGCGGCCAACGCTTCGCTCTCTACATCCTCGGCGATGATGAGCAATGGCTTGCCGGTGCTATGGATCTTCTCCAGCAACGGCAGCATATCGCGGACATTGGCGAGCTTCTTCTCGTGAATCAGGACGAGCGCGTCCTCGAATTCGCAAGTCATATCTTCGGTCGTGACGAAGTAGGGCGAGATGTAGCCCTTGTCAAACGACATGCCCTCGACGAACTCGAGCGTCGTCTCGGAAGTCTTGCCTTCCTCGACGGTGATGACGCCATCCTGGCCGACTTTGGAGATCGCCTCGGCCATGATCTTGCCGATAGCCGGGTCATTGTTGGCGCTAATCGACGCGACATACTCGACGTCTTCGCGCGACATCTTTTTGGGGTTTTTCGACATCGCGGTCAACGCTTCGACGACGACTTCGACCGCCTTGTCGATGCCGCGCTTGATGGCGATCGGGTTGGCGCCCGCGGTGATGTTGCGGAGGCCTTCCTGATAGATCGACAGCGCGAGAATGGTCGCGGTCGTGGTCCCGTCGCCGGCGACGTCGCTGGTCTTCTGCGCGACGGCGTTGACGAGCTTGGCGCCCATGTTTTCAAACGGGTCGGTCAGCTCGATCTCTTTGGAAACAGTGACGCCGTCTTTGGTGACGGTCGGTCCGCCAAAGCTTTTATCGAGGATGACGTTGCGGCCGGTTGGCCCAAGCGTGATGCCGACAGCCTTGGCCAGCTTTTCCGCGCCGCGAGGAGTTTCCGCCGCGCATCGTCGGTATAAAGAAGTTGCTTTGCCATATTTATTTGACTCCGAAATGGAAATTATTTTACTTCACGACTTTGGCGAGGACATCGCTCTCGCGCATGATCTTGATTTCACGGCCGCTCACTTCGACATCGTTGCCAGCATAACGGCCATAGATGACCTCATCGCCCTTGGCAACCGATACTTCGCAGCGCGTGCCATTGTCGAGGAGCTTGCCCGGTCCGACCGCCAAAACGCGGCCGCGTTGCGGCTTTTGCTTTGCCGTGTCCGGCAGAAGGATGCCGCCAGCCGACTTCTCGTCCGCTTCGAGCGGCTCGACTACGATGCGGTCATCCAAAGGACGAACCTTGAGAGCGACCTCTTTTTCTTTTTCCTTGTCCTTCGCCATGATTCGATAATCCTCAATGAAATTCTTAGTGTGTAATTAACAGAGATATTTACAAGTTAATTTCGATCTCACCAGCCCCGAGCGCAGACGCGGGGTTCTTTGATTCTGAACCCCGCGCTTGCACTCGGGGCTGGTGAGCAAGCCTATGTCGGAGATGGAACGGAATAACGTTACATCATCCCGCCCATGCCTCCCATCCCGCCCATGCCTCCCATTCCACCCATGCCTCCCATTCCACCCATTCCTCCGCCCATGCCGCCACCGTGGTGATCGTCATGGCCATCGCCGCCCTTGTCCTTGACAGGGATGTCGGCGATCATCGATTCGGTGGTGAGGAGCAAGCAGGCGACGCTCGCGCCATTCTGCAGAGCGCTGAACGGGTCACTTTGACGGGATCGACGATGCCGGCTTCGCGGAGGTTTTTGTATTCGCCCTTGTCCGCGTCGTAGCCACAGTTCTTGAGCTTGTCGGTATTGCGACGAATGGTGTTGACGACGACAGCGCCATCAAGGCCGGCGTTTTCAGCAATCATGCGGCAAGGAATCTCGAGGACGTTGAGCAACAGCGTGACGCCGGCTTGCTCGTCCACGTTTTCGAGCTTGAACTTGTCCAAAACCTTGCGGCACTGGAGCAACGCGACGCCGCCGCCCGGGACGATGCCCTCGGCAATTGCAGCGCGTGTGGCGTGCAAGGCGTCTTCATAGAGAGCCTTGCGCTCTTTCATTTCGGTTTCCGTCGCGGCACCGACTTTGACCTGAGCGACGCCGCCGGCCAACTTGGCCAGCCGCTCTTGCAGCTTCTCGCGGTCATATTCGCTGTCCGTGACCGCTACTTCGCGGCGGATCATTTCGCAACGGCCTTCGATGGCCTTCTTGTCGCCCGCGCCTTCGGTGATCGTCGTGTTTTCCGCGTCGATGATGACTTTCTTGGCGCGGCCGAGATCCTTGAGGGTGACGCTTTCAAGCTGAACGCCCAGGTCCTTGAAGATCGCCTTGCCGCCGGTGAGCGTGGCAATGTCTTCGAGCATCGCTTTGCGACGATCGCCATAGCCCGGCGCTTTGACAGCGCAGACCTGGAGAATGCCCTTGAGCTTGTTCAACACGAGGGTCGCCAGGGCATCGCCTTCGAGATCCTCGGCGATGATGAGCAGCGGCACCTTCTTCTTGGAGATCTCTTCGAGCAGCGGGATTAGATTCTTAGCGGAGCCGATCTTTTCCTCGTAAATGAGGATATAAGGATTTTCCAGCTCGACTTTGACGTTTTCTTGGTTGGTGACGAAGTGCGGCGAGAGATAGCCGCGGTCGAACTGCATACCCTGCACGACGACGACTTCGGTCTCGGAAGTCTTGCCTTCTTCGATGGTGATGACGCCGTTGGTCGCGCCGACCTTCTGCATCGCCTCGGCCAGATGGCCACCGATCTCAGCTTTGTTGTTGCTGGCAATGGTAGCGACCTCGGTGATCGACTTCTGGTCTTTCGGGTCGATCTTCTCAGCGACGCGAGCCAGCTCGGCGACGACTTTATCGACGGCCTTCTGGACGCCGCGCGTCAGCGCCATCGGATCATGGCCGGCGGCGATCATTTTGAGGCCTTCACGGAAGACGGCCTCGGCGATGACGGTCGCGGTCGTCGTGCCATCACCGGCGACATCACTTGTCTTGCTGGCCGCCTCTTTGACGAGCTGCGCGCCCATGTTTTCATACGGGTCTTGCAGTTCGATCTCCTCGGCAACGCTCACGCCGTCCTTCGTCACAGTCGGGCTGCCCCAACCTTTGTCGAGAACCGCGTTGCGCCCGCGTGGCCCAAGCGTCGAGCGAACGGCCCGCGCCAGCTTGCTAACGCCGGCCAGTAATTTCTGGCGGGCATCATCCGCATAGACAAGTTGTTTTGCTCCCATCAGACGTATCTCCTTATGCTGGTTAGTGCCAATCGCGTGGGGATCATCGGCTCGCAGTTTCAATCCGCGCACGTATGTTCGTTTATCGCCGTCCCTCGGATACACCGGTGTCTCCAGGTGACAGCAACCTTTGTGCCGAGAAATGGATGTGACGTAAGTGCAAGAAGTGAAAGGAGATGAAGCGGCGTTGTGTCAGATGCATCGTCAAAAGCGCTGTCAATGTGGCAGGTCTGGCGGATGTATCCGCCAATTTTGGCACGCGGCTGGACCCGATCCGTATTCGTCTTCACGAGCCGGGAGCGTGAGCGACCGGAGAGCGTCAGACTCGCTCAAATTCGCTTCGATGATCGAGCCGAAACGATGTATATTTAGAGGCATGGCTTTCGCGCAACGCCAATCTGCGATTCTTCATCTTGACACGCCAAGAACATATCATATGCTCCCGCTCTCAAAAATCCTCTTTCCGAAGCACAGTGCAATAATGCGTAAGGCCGCGCTGCTCGTGGTTTTGGCTATATTCGCGTCAAGCGGATGCGAATCGATTTATTCCAGTACGGCGTTGGCCCACATGGATGAGGCTCCAAAAGGCACAACACCCGAATGGGAGAGATGCTGGTTCGCCGATCAGCCATTGACCGCGTCGCCAGCCGAGCCGAAAGCGCCAGTACACTTGGTCGCGGACCTCACTTCCACGAAACCTGATTAGCTGCCGCCTTCCCTTTCCGCCCCTACAACATCCGCTATGACCAGCGAACCCCCGCCGAACTCCGAGCCGCGGTTGGCTCCATATCAGGCGTTGCTTGACGTATGTGAGACGATTACGCGCCATGCGGATACGGCGGAGTTGTTTCACGATCTGGCGCGGCGGCTGCGGCCTGTCGTCGCGGTCGATTTTATTACGGTTCTGCTCTACGACGCCGATCAGGATCTGATGCGGCGGCATCTCTTGGAGCCGGCGAATCCGGAGCATGTCTACCGCGGGCCGGAGGTGACGCCGCGTGAATCGCCCGGCGGCGTGGTCTGGCAGACGCAAGAAGAGATCGTCATCCCCGATCTCGAAGCCGAACGGCGCTATCCGGAGATGAGTCCGATTTGGCAGCGCATCGGCATGAAGGCGGCGTGCTATCTGCCATTGACGATCGGCTTGCGTCGGCTCGGGGCCATCAATTTTGCCAGCGCGCGACCGCGTGAATATGGCACACAAGAACTCGAATTACTCCGGCAAGTGGCGCGCCTCGTCGCCGTCGCGGTGGACAACGCGCTCAATTATCAAAAGGCCGAGCGCTATCAGCGCCAGTTGTCCGAGGAGCGCGATCGCCTGCGCCTGTTGCTGGAAATCAACAACGCGGTGGTGACGCATCTCGATCTGCGCCAGCTTTGTCGCGCCCTGGCCGTGGCCATGCGGCGACTGTTGCGGCAGGACTACCTCAGTCTGGCGCTTTATGAGCCGGCGCAAAACCGCTGGCGGCTTTATGCGTTCGATTTCCCCGCGAATAAAGGCACACTGCGTGAGGAACAGCCGATCCCGTTCGACGGCGCCCCGGCCAGCGCGGCCTATGTAACGCGCCAACCGGCCCACTTCCTACAGGACGACCTGGAACGCCTCGACTCGGACGTCGCGCGTCGACTGCTCAACGAAGGGATTCGCTCGCTCTATTCGGTGCCATTGTTGTCACGCGATCGCGTGCTGGCGACGCTGAACGCGGGCCGGCTCGACGGCTCGGCCTTTCTGCCGGAGGAGATGGATCTGCTCGTTCGCGCCGCCGGTCAAATCGCTTTGGCCGTGGACAATGCTCTCGCTTTCCGCGAGATTTCCGCGCTCAAAGACAAGCTGGCTCAGGAAAAACTCTACCTCGAAGATGAGATCCGCACTGAAGGGAGCTTCTCGGAAATCGTGGGCGAAAGCGCGACTATTCAGCGCATCCTGCGGCAGGTCGAAATCGTCGCGCCGACGCCGAGCACCGTGCTGATTCAGGGAGAAACGGGAACCGGAAAGGAGCTTATCGCTTGCGCCTTGCATCGGCTCAGCACCCGCCGTGAGCATACCTTCGTCAAACTGAAT
This sequence comes from uncultured Planctomycetaceae bacterium, assembly GCA_963790585.1. Classification (GTDB taxonomy): domain Bacteria; phylum Planctomycetota; class Planctomycetia; order Gemmatales; family Gemmataceae; genus CAWBOY01. Next base: position 123,122 of record CAWBOY010000005.1, on the reverse strand, counting down.
TGCGCGGCCATCCCGACTGGATTGCTCGAAAGCGAACTGTTTGGCCACGAGCGCGGCGCCTTCACGGGGGCGATCGCTCGCAAGGTGGGCCGATTCGAGTTGGCCGACGGCGGCACGCTGTTTCTCGACGAAGTCGGCGACATCCCGCCCGAGCTTCAACCTAAGCTATTGCGAGTCCTACAGGAACAGGAGTTCGAGCGTCTCGGGAGTACACGGACCCTAAAAGTAGACATTCGCCTCGTGGCGGCGACGAATCGCGACCTGATGCAAATGGTGGCCGACCGGCAATTCCGCGCGGACCTGTTCTATCGTCTCAACGTCTTCCCAATCCTGATGCCGCCTTTGCGCGAACGACCCGAGGACATCCCGGCGCTAACCCGTTATTTCACGCAACAACATTCGCGACGGCTCAATCGCCCGGTGCGCACGATCTCCGACAAGGCGACGGAGTTGCTGAGTCGTTACCCTTGGCCAGGCAATGTTCGGGAGTTGGAAAATTACATCGAACGTTCCGTGCTGCTCTCGCCAGGAAACGAACTACGAGTGTCGGCGGACGATTTGAAGGCTCCAGGGGTATCACCGACATCCACGACCCAAACGCTCATGGACGCCGAACGCGAGCATATTTTGAAAGCACTCGACGAAGCAAAATGGGTCATCGGCGGCCCTTCGGGCGCGGCGGCCCGCCTGGGAATGAAGCGCACGACGCTGCAGTTGAAGATGCGGAAACTGGGCATCGAGCGGCCGTAGTGTCGCCGTTCGCTCCGCGAAAGACCACAATGTAGAGCCGTGGCCGGGGGTCGGTACTCCGACCCCGGCCACGGCTTGCAATTCGTTGAACACTTCCCATTGAGGACACTCTTTAATCTCAAATAAACGTCGACGGGGTCTCGACGCCGTGGTAAGATTATTAGTCAATTGCCTTGAGCCTACCCCCGAAGCGAAACGCTACTCTATTTATGCGATCACATACTATCTTCTCTCTCGCCTTGCTGAGTCTGATGGGAACCGTGGCCTCTGCCGCGGACAATCCGCCCAAGGCGGCTGAGCTGAGTAAGGAAAACATCGCGTTCTTTGAAACGTACATTCGCCCCGTGTTGGCGGATCGCTGCTATAGCTGTCATTCGACACAGGCAAAAAAGGTCAAAGGAAAGGTCCTTCTCGATACGCGGGCTGGAATTGCGAAAGGCGGGGAGAGCGGGCCGGTAATCGTCGACAACGATCCCGAAAAGAGTCGCCTAATCTTGGCGATGCGTTGGAGCGATCCGGATCTGACGATGCCGCCGAATGAAAAACTATCCGCGAAGCAGATCGAGAAATTCGAACAATGGGTCAAGATGGGTGCGCCGGACCCACGTACCGAGGCCGCACCAGCCGGCGCAGCGGCGAAAGGGATCGACCTGAATGCCGGCCGCACGTGGTGGTCGTTTCAACCGGTTGCCGAACTCACTCCGCCGCCAGTGAAACAACAGGATTGGCCCAAGAAAAAGATTGATGCTTTCGTTCTTCAAAAGCTCGAAGGGCAGCAACTCACGCCGTCGCAGTGCGCGGACCCGCGCATTTTGATTCAGCGCGCCTACCTCGACTTGACCGGCCTGCGCCCGACCTACGAACAGGTCGAGGCCTTTGCCAAGGATCCATCAGATCAGGCCTACGAAAAAATCGTGGAGCACCTCCTAGCGTCCCCGCAATACGGTCAGCGCTGGGGCCGTTATTGGCTCGACGTCGTCCGCTATGGTGAAGACAACCCAACCAGCGAAGCCACCAACCCGCCGTATCCTTTTGCCTGGCGCTACCGCGATTGGGTAATCGACGCCGTCAACCGCGATCTACCTTACAACCAATTTGTGACGCTCCAGCTTGCCGCCGATTTGATGCCGAAGGCGGCGCAGCGACCTGGTAGCGACGGGTTTTCTCGGTGCCGGCCCCGTATACCATAGAGACGCTCGGCTTTCGAAAGATGTCATCGAAAACCTGTACCTTGATGATTGGGACGAGCGAGTCGATGTTGTGTCGCGCGGTGTTCTTGGCCTCACCGTTGCCTGCGCCCGATGCCACGATCATAAGTTCGATCCGATTCCCACGCGCGATTACTACGCACTGGCCGGCGTCTTCGCATCGACTGTCGCCACCTTACGGCCCGTGGCCGAGGTCGAGCCCAAGACAGAAACGCAGTTCATGGTCAATGCCCAGCGCATCTTTTACCTCAGTTACGTCGCCAACCTGCTCCGCACCGATCCAGGCAGCAAACCCAAGGAGGCCCGGAAAAAAGTAGAGCAATTTACAGCAGACCTCGACAAGATCGAGGAAGAAATTAGCTGCGCTGCGCGAGAAGAATCCGGGCCTTCATGCGTATCTCACTCGGCTCGACAGACGCCCCGCGCCTTACGAACGCAAACCTGGAGACATACCCGCGCCGGCAGCGCCGCGCAGCGCGGCCGCGGAGCGGTGGCCGAGCCCTTTTTCCATTCGGTAATGGACGCCGGCCTTTGGGTCGATGGCACCGATGGCGATTTGACGATGCTCGACATCAAGCCCGGCAAACCGCGCGACCTGCGCGTCCTTCCTGGAGGCAACGTCACCACACCGCGCGAAGCCGCGCCGCGCGGATTTTTGTCTGTGTTGACCAAAGGCGACGCCGCCTTTCGCAATGGCTCCGGCCGCCTCGAATTGGCCGACAAGATGTTCACCGACGCCGCACCCTTGGCTGCTCGGGTGATCGTCAATCGCGTGTGGGCCTGGCACTTCGGTAAGCCGCTGGTCGATACTCCCAGTGATTTCGGCACGCAGGGTGAAAAGCCGACCCATCCTGAGCTTCTCGACGATCTAGCGGCACGCTTCATCGCGAACGGTTGGTCGCTCAAATGGCTGCACCGCGAGATCATGCTTTCCGCTACCTATCAGCAGGCGAGCCGCCCCCGGCCCGAGGCCGCCAAGGTCGACCCTGCGAACCAGCTTCTCTGGCGCTTCAATCCGCGCCGCCTCGACATCGAAGCCTACCGCGATTGCCTGCTCCAAGCTGTCGGCCGACTCGACACCAGCCTTGGCGGGCCGCCGACGGAACTCGACCAAGCCGAAAACAAGCGCCGAACCGTTTACGCGCGCGTCAGCCGCGGGCGCCTCAATAACGTGCTACAACTCTATGGCTTTCCTGAAGCCACCATGCACAGCCCCGGCCGTGAGACGACGACGAACCCGCTTCAACAACTGTTCATGATGAACAGCCCCTTCATTCGCGATCAAGCGGCCGCACTACTGGAAAGCATTTCCAAGGAGAAGGACAACGACACCAAGATCCGACTCCTTTATCACAGGGTGATGGCCCGCGACCCCAGCGAGCGCGAACAAGCCCTCGCCGAAAAGTATTTATCCACCGGCACCCTGAAGGACTTTGCCCACGCCTTGCTGCTCACCAACGAGGTAATCTATTGGCCATGATCCATCCAATCTCAAGACGTGAAATGCTGCGGTCGATGGGAGCAGGCCTCGGGTCGGTCGCTCTCATGGGTGCGTTGTTTGACGAACAACAGTCGTGCGCCGAAACGACGGCGACGCCTGGTCCGCATTTTCCGCCCAAGGCGAAGCACAACATCGTCCTGTTCATGCCCGGTGGTCCTTCGCAAATGGATCTTTTCGATCCGAAGCCCGCCCTCAAGAAATATGCCGGTCAGCGCCCCGATTCCGTGAATTTGCGCACCGAACGTACAACCGGTGGTCTACTGCCCTCGCCGTTCGCTTTCAAAAAGCATGGCAAATCGGGGCTGGAGATCAGCGAGCTTCTCCCCAACCTTGCTGCCATCGCGGACGACCTGTGCATCGTGCGCTCGATGTATACCTTTAACCCGACCCACACTCCAGCCCGGAGCCTGTTTCACACAGGCAACATTGCCGCTACCCGGCCTTCGATGGGCTCCTGGATTTCTTATGGCCTCGGCTCGGAAAATAAGAATCTCCCGGGTTTCGTAACTTTGAGCCCCGGCGGAGGCGGCGGTGCCAGCTTACGAAGCGGGTTCCTCCCGTCGCTCTATCAAGGCACCGGATTCGACGACTCCGTCACCGACCCAGATAAGATGATCCGGTATCTTCGCAATCAACAGCTCAGTTCCAATGACCAGCGCAAGCAGTTGGATCTTGTTCAGGAACTCAATCGGGCACACGAGCAAGCTGTGGGTGAAGATGGGTTTCTCGAATCGCGTATCCAGGCCATGGAAACGGCTTTTCGCATGCAGACGGAGGCTACGGATGCCTTCGATATAAGGCGCGAGCCTCTAGTCGTGCGCGAAGAATATGGAACCTCTCCGTTCGCCAATGGCTGCCTTTTGGCCCGGCGCCTGGTTGAGCGCGGCGTTCGCACCGTACACGTCCACTATGGCCCCGGCCAGCCGTGGGACGATCATGGGCAGATCAATAAGAACCTGCGTAATCGTTGCCCCGATATGGACCGCGCCTCCGCTGCCTTGATCCGCGACCTCAAGCGGCGCGGACTTCTGGGCGACACCGCGGTGGTCTGGGGTGGGGAATTCGGCCGCACGCCGGTCTCCGAAAGCGGCGACGGCCGCGACCACAACCCCTATGGCTTCACGATGTTCATGGCCGGCGGCGGCTTCAAGGGCGGCGTCTGCCACGGCGGCACCGACGAGTTCGGCTTCCGCGCCGTCGACAAACGCGTCTCCATACACGATCTCCATGCCACACTCCTCCATGTGCTTGGCATCGACCACGAAAAGCTCACCTACCGCTACGCCGGCCGCGATTTCCGACTGACAGATGTGTATGGCGAAGTCGTCCGCGATTTGTTGGTTTGATCGACGTATTTGGAGAGCATTGTCTTTGTCTTCAAGAGCCGGGAGCGTCAGCGACCGGAGAAAGTCTGATTGAGCGTAACGCGCTCCGGTCGCTGATGCTCCCGGCTCTTGAAAACAAAGATCACTTGAACGCTGCCGGCTCCGGCACTATTTCTCGCTCAACGTCTTCACCAGCGCGGAGACCCAATCGGTCACATCCTTCGAGCCGCTGACGAAGAGCTTGCCAGACGCATCTTGTATTTTGATCGAACCCTTGCCGAATTTCTTCTCACCGAGATCCGTGAGCAGCTTGGCCAGCGCTCCGCCCTCCGTCAATCCGGCATAATCGATTGCGACGGACATCGATTTCATGACCGTTCTCGTTTGCGCCGTAGAATTCTTCTTTAGTTCCGCCAATTTGTCTTGCAGCTTCTTGATCTCTGCCTCGATCGCTTTGACATCATCGGCCTTCGGCAAGTCGGGAGCATACTCGAACTTCGGAATGAAAGACCCGCCAGACGGCGTGTAATACGTGACCTTAGGCGCGCCTGCGGCCGAATACGCGGAGTTGATCGTCGAGTTTGTATTGGTCGCAGCCGCGACCTGCGCCGGACGGCGGAAGACCCAAACGAGTTGCTTCGGATCAACAAGCGGCGTCGTTCCGACGAATACCCAACCGCGGTTTTCACGATCCTGAATAAACTCCTGGAACTTTGTCTGCGAAACGTTCGAAACGACGACGAGGTCGTATTCGTTCTTGACGGTCTTAAACGTGGCTTCGTCGGGCAGGGTCCTGGTCTTGCCTTTGATGACCTGTTGACCCATCTCCATGAGTGCAATCCGCTCTAATAAGCTTTCCTGTTCCGCCAACAGTTTACGCATCGATTCTTGGGCTTCCTTGCTTTGTTTGCCCTGCGATTCCTGGGCAGCGGCTTTGTCGACCAATTTGTCTAGCGTCTGCGCGCCGACGTTGGCCACCCAGCCGGTGCCGACGTTCCAGCCAACACCAAAGGTCAGTATCACCGCCGCGGCCAGCAACTTTATCGATTTCACACTCATACCCAAGACTCCTTGAGACAATTGAAGTATCGAAACCGGAACTGTAAACCCGACATGGGACAGGACCGCTGCCTTTGCCACCACGGCTGAAGGCACGCTGACGACTCCCACCGACGCGACGACGCCCAGCGTTAGCCCGCGCTTCGAGCTTGGCGAGCAGGGCATCCTTGGCGCGAGTCAGACGACCCGACAGCGTGCCGAGCTTCCAGCCGAGCTGTTCGGCAGCTTCGGTGACGCCGGTCCCTTCCAGGCAACAAAGTACGAACGGGACGCGGAGATTCTCGGGCAGTTGCGCCACCTCTTCGTGAACGGCCGCGAGCGCCGATCCCATGCGGAATCCGGCACTGCACAACCGTTGCCCTCGCGCACCGACATGGCCTGCTCGCGGATCGTTCGCCGCTGGGCGGTCAGTCTGGCTTTGGCGCAAACCTTGTAAGCCACACTATGAAGCCACGCCGAAAGCTTGGCGGCCTCGCGAATCTTCTTGGCGTTTTTCAGCAATACCAGGAACGTCGCCTGGAAAGCGTCGTCCGCGTCGGTCTCGCAGCGCGTCAGATGCCGACATACGGCCCAGACCAGCCGCCCATGCCGACGAACGATTTCGGCGAAAGCCGACTCGTCCTGGTGAATAAACCGGCGCAGCAGCTCCGCATCCGATACCGGCGGTCCGATATCGGCGAGAAAGCGTAGCACGTGTTGCAAGGATCGCGGCGTCATGGCTGCCTCACGGTCGGGTCACAATAATAGTGCCCACGGCAAGCGAAGTTCTACGAGCAAATCTGAAAAAATGGCTCTCCGCGCCGAAACCGGGAGAGCCCGATACGCACGAGCCCCCGATCGCATCTCGACGCTCGCCCCTTGGAGTCATTGAATATCATCCCATTTGTTGCATCCAAATTCTTGGCGAGGCCATCCCCATGACCGCGGCAGAAATTGTCGAAGAACTGACGCCCCTCGGCAGCGCGAGCATTAAGAAGGTGCTGTTGAAGCATGGCATTCAAGAGCCTCTCTTGGGCGTAAAGGTCGAAGAACTGAAAAAGATCCAGAAGCGGATCAAGAAAGACTACCAACTCGCCCTCGATTTGTACGACACCGGCATCTACGACGCCATGTATCTGGCCGGGCTTATCGCCGACGATCTCAGGATGACCAAGAAGGATCTCCAGCATTGGGCCGACAGCGCAACGAGCAACGCGCGTATGCGGTTCCACCGTTTCTTGGGTCGCGGCCGAGAGTCTGCACGGCTGGGACCTGGCCTTGAAGTGGATCGATTCCAAAAAGGAGAAGGTGGCAGTCACCGGCTGGGCCACCTTGAGCAGTTTAGTCGGGATCAAAGACGACGCCGACCTCGACCTGGAGAAGTTGACGCAACTACTGCTTCGCGTTCAAAAGACAATCCACAAGGAGCCGGATCGCGTTCGCTATGCGATGAATGGCTTCGTAATCGCCCTCGGCTGCTATGTCCAGCCGCTCTCGGATCTCGCGGTGCAAACCGCCGAGAAAATCGGTGAAGTCTCCGTCGACGTCGGCGACACGTCGTGCAAGGTTCCCTACGCGCCGGACTACATCGAGAAGGTTCGGAAGAGGGGAACTATCGGTAAGAAACGGAAGACGGCGAAGTGTTGAGGTGTGAGTTCCTTTTCACCGCCGAATCATTTCGATGAACAGCTGCCCAACGATCACGTAAGCATTATCAAATTTGGATTCACGAAAGAACTGGATCGGCTCATCCCGTGCTCCGATGTAGGGACGGAGGGTCCAGCTCATTTGGATGCCGACGAAAACGTAGATCGCCAACCAAATCCACATCAGGTAGCGGTGACGGCGGTTTCGTTGAATCAATGGGCGATAGTAATCGCGCAGGAGTTTTTGGCCCGCGAGGCTCGCAACGCCGAACATCACGGCGTTGAACCGGAGTGCCGCCGCGTAGTCGGCGGAGGATGCGTACCAGAGCAGTGTAAATGGTGCCAGCGACGCCAAAGCGATCGCCAGACCTGCCTGGGCGGCGAAGAGTGCTCGAATAGCCTCGTTGAAATCGTCGCGGAGGCCGAAGAGGAGATTCAAGATGAAAAAGCTCGGCAGGCCAATCAAGAAGGTCGCTAGGAGCAATATCGGTACCTTGATCGCGGCGAACAAACTCTGCCACACTTGTGGCCCGCTAATTCCCTCAAAGCTCCCCATCACTCCGCCGTAGATCATGCCAAATACGACGATATAGGTCCCTAGCCGAACGAGGCTCCAAAGCCGTGCCGGAGGCCGGACCGACCGGCAACGAAGCACGTCGTCGATTTGCGTGAGAAGGGCAGTCATCGGGTGCCACTGCTGAAAACGATTGGAAGCGCTTTGCCGACCCCTTCAAAAAAGCTGGACCCGCGTGGCCGAAACCAGGTGAACTCCATGTCGGGCGCGCCGATGAAGGGCCGTAGCACCCACCCCATTTGTGATCCGACTAGAGCAAAGATCAACACCCAGCACCAGAAGACCAGTCGCACCTGGCGTCCAGCGGCGCGCCCGGCTACGGAATCGAGAGCCGTGGGTTTGGTGTTTGGAATGGTTTCGACAGGTTCAAGCACTACCACTTCCGGCGTCGGCGGTAGCTGCGCAGCCGTCAGTCGCTGTAAGGTTCGGAGCAGAAACAGAACGCCAAGAATGCCCGATGCGGCAAACACACCGACGTTAAGTAGCAGCATAAATGGATAATTAGAAGTGCTTAAGGAGAAGAATGCCACAATGGTGCCCATCGATGCGAGTACGGCCGTGTTCACGCCAAGTGACGCGACCAACAGCTGCATGATGACGACGATGGACAAACGCGAGCCAACCAAGGCGTTGGTTACATAGAGCGACGGAAAGGTGATTCCCAGCGTCAGAAAGAATAGCAACGGGACTTTCACGGTGCTGGCGAGACACTGCATATAGTCAGGATGTTCTCCCCGGAATAAAGCGTAAACGCCCATGCACGCGCCGTAAAACATGGTCAGGCCAAGGATCACCAGCGCCAGTCCGCCGACGGGAACATTGAGAGCCTTTCCTCTGAGCGCGGTCGGCTGCGTGACTTCGCCGCGAAGTATCCGATCCAAAGCGGACAACCAGGATCGCATGAACGTCTCCTTTATAAAGCACTTTGTATTGCAAAGTAGTTTATCGAAGGAAAATGGAGGTGTCAATTCCACTTCTCTAGTCTTCTAAGTCAGAAATTCGGTTATGAGGTTTGCGAACCGTGGCCGAGGTCGGAGTATCGACCCCGGTTCTCTGGAGGCACTGAGGCTACACCGGGGTCGGTACTGCGACCCCGGCCAAGGCCACGGCTTCATACTTTTGGCTGGACGTTTCACCTGTTTGAAGGCGGGGAGTTCTCAAATAACAGCCTAACCCTACTATTTGTATAACAAATAGTCACCAACTTGTTTCCTCCAATCAGCCAAATCCAGCCGGGCGATCTCATTGAGATTAGCGCCGGACTTGAGTTCACCGCGTTCCAGAGCCTCGCGGAAGGTACAGCCGCCGAAGAGGATATCGATTGGCTTTTTTACTTTTTCGTATTCATACGGTGGCTCGCGCCAGGCGAACTCCTTGGGCCACAGGCGGCGGACCGCGGTGATGATGGCCAGTGTCGTTAGCAACGGCCGAAACTTGGCCGGGTCGGTTACGTGTATATAGACGCCGCCGCAACTCTTGCCCGCCCATTTGTGAAAGGTCGGCTCAAACCGGATTGGCCTCAGGTGTACGCCCGCCAAGTCGAACGACCGTAGCTCCGCGAGCAATTTGGTCGGACTTACGAATGGAGCGCCACATACTTCAAAAGGCGTCGTCGTACCTCGGCCTTCGGAAAGGTTAGTCCCTTCGAGCAGCACTTGACCCGGATAAACGAGACAGCCTTCCCAGCGCGGCAGATTGGGCGATGTCCCAACCCACGTGCGTCCCGTGTCGGGCCAAAGCATCTGCCGCGACCATCCGGTCATCTTGACGACAAGTACATCGGCGCCGATTTTGTGTCTGGCATTGAGCCATTGGGCCAATTCGCCCATTGTTAGGCCATGTCGCATGGGGATTGCCGACCGGCCCACGAAGCTTTCGTAATGGAGGTCGAGAATCGGCCCCTCCGCCGCGTCGCCTCCAAGTGGATTGGGGCGATCGAACACCACTACAGGAATTCGCGCCGTGGCACAGGCTTCGAGGCAGCCCATCATGGTCCAGGCAAATGTGTAGATACGAGTGCCGACGTCCTGGAGGTCGAAGACGAGACAGTCTAATCCCTTGAGCATGGCCGGCGTCGGCTTGCGCGTTTCGCTGTAGAGACTGTAAATTGGGATACCCAAAGTCTCATCACGGCCATGTCCGGATTCGATCATGTTCTCTTGCTGCTCACTCCATAAGCCGTGTTGCGGTGAAAAGAGGGCGGCAAGCTTACCGGGGAACGTCCTTGCGAGGAGCGTGGAGGCGTATTCGAAGTCCGCGTTGACTGACGCCTGATTGAGAAGCAAGCCGAAATGGGCGGCTCCGCTCAGGACTTTGGGCGGAGCGGCGAGACTTGTTTCCAGGCCGATGACGACGCGTGGCATAGCAGTGATCGCTCAATTGTGGGTTGAAGACTGCCTTCTGAAAGGCATACGCGAATTGAGGATAGCATCTTGTTTAGACGGCTTCGTGTCAAGCTGCCGGATGCCGATTCGCAGCGTTTCACCCGTGCCTGCGGGCATCCAAAGTTGCCCAATGGGCACGAGCCGACTACAATCAATTCGTAGTGCCATCTCTCCTGCGCACGCAGATTTATTCCCATTTGAATAACAACAGCGATTTCGAGGATTTGTAAATGATGCGCATATTGCTCGCGGTTCTCCTCGCATTTTCCACCTCGTTCGCCTTCGCGGATGATGCCGAATGGCCGCAGTTTCGCGGGCCGAACGGTTCCGGAATCGCGGCGACCGCGAAGCCGCCGATCGAATTCGGGCCTGAGAAAAACGTGAAATGGAAGGTGCCGGTCCCGCCAGGCTCCTCGTCGCCAGTGATCACGGGCGGCAAGCTTTTTCTTACCGCTTTCGACAATGGCAAGCTCTACACCATCGCCTATGACATCGCAAACGGCAAAGAACTCTGGCGGAAAGAAGCCCCGGCCAAGAAGATCGAAGGCTACCACAAGACCGAAGGCAGCCCCGCCGCGTCGTCCGTCGCCACGGACGGGAAAATCATCGTTGCCTACTTCGGCTCCTGCGGGCTTTTCGTCTACGACCTCGCCGGCAAGGAACTCTGGAATTACGAACTGCCAGTGGCGAAGACGATAAACGACTTCGGTACCGGAGTGTCTCCGATCTTGGCGGACGGCCTCGTCATCCTACAACGGGACGAGGTGAGCGAAGCCAAGATCATCGCGCTCGATGCGGCCAACGGCCAGCGGAAGTGGGAAAAGAAGCGCCAGCCCGCGACGAGCTTTTGCACGCCGACAATTTGGGAGACCGATGGCAGCAAACAGATTGTGTGCGGCGGCTATGGCAAGATGGTTAGCTACGACCTCAAAACCGGTGACGAGAAATGGACCATCACGGGGATGCCGTCCGCAACTTGTACTACCGCCGTCGTCGGCGAAGGCATGCTTTTCTTCGGCGGCTGGTCTCCCGGCGATGCCGAGGATAAAGACTTCAAAATGCCCTCGTTCGACGAACTTTTGAAGCAGGGCGATGACAACAAAGATGGCAAGATTTCCCGCGAAGAGAGCGAAAAGACGTTCCTGAAAGGCTTCTTCGATAGTAACGATACGAACAAAGACGGGTTCATCACGCGCGACGAATGGGAGGCCTCGCTCAAGTTTATGTCCGCTGGCAAGAACTCCGCCTTTGCCGTGAAGCCCGGAGGCAAAGGCGATATTACGAAGTCCCACGTCGCCTGGAAAAACACCAAGGGCTTGCCCTACGTGCCCAGCCCGATCCTCGTCGGCGGGCAATACTTCATGGTGAAGGACGGCGGACTCGCCTCGGCTTACGACGCAAAAACCGGTAAAGAAATCTACGTCCAGAAGCGTGGCCCCGCCCAGGGTAGATACTATGCCTCACCGGTATCCGCCAATGGCCTCATCTATCTCGTCACTCTGGATGACGGCACCTTTACCATCCTGAAAGCCGGTGCCGCCACTCCCACTGTCGTTGCCAAGAACCCCGAACTAGGCGAGAGGACCGCCGCGACTCCCGCCATCGTCGGCGACACGCTCTACGTTCGTAGCGAAAAGACGATGTGGGCGTTTTCGGAGAAGAAGTAGCGATGCTATCCCAAAGTTAAAGTTGTGGCACGGTCTCCACCGTGCCACAACGCGCAGCGCGTGGAGAGGACCTTCTGAATAGGCTCTCAATCGCTGAAATCCTCACGCCGTGAACATCCGGTGAGCCAGCCAGGTGCAAAGGAGCGGCGTGTCGGTAGTGATGACATGGGACAGGTGTTCCTCCGCGCTCAGCCAGTATTCCTTTCGGCCATCGATATGGCCGGCAACGGCCTCGGGGGCGATTGCCTCCGTCAGGCAAAACCGGAGTAGCGCCTTGCGGAATGCTTTGTAAGTCATCTTCTTTTGCAAGTCGAGAAAGTCGGCGATCAAGGGCTGCGATTCGTCGGCGTCGCGTCGCCGCATGGCGCTGCCGTACTGAGAATACTGGTACGATTGTAGGGTGCGCGTCAAAAGGTCTACCAGCTCTGGGCGCGCTCGTCGAGCTTCGTAAGCGTCTCGAGCCAGGTCCGAGGCTGGCTGGCCACTTGAGCGAGGAACGCATCGAGCCGAGGGCGCACGTCCGCTTCGGGTCGTCCCCAACTCACGGCGATCAAGTCGGCCACGACCACGGGCAGCATCTCCGCCTGGATTTGCAAACGCCACTTGGCGACGATGTTTTGAAGTTGTTCCAACCGATCAAATTCAGCACTGAGCCGCAGATGCAACTCTTCGTGTTCCTGTGCTTCTTCGCAAAAGAGCGCGGTCTGGCCACGCGCTAGCTTCGTGTGAAACCAGGCGAGGTAATCGACGGCTGACATCAGCAGCCGAACCCAACGCTCCGGTTCAGCATCGCTCACGCATTCGCGCAAGGTCGCAACGTCGCCGATGATCCAATCCCAACGTTGGAGGCGGGCGGCCGCGAGCCAACGCCAATTGGCCAGGTCAACCACCTGCGCTGAGTCGGCACTTTGCATGAGGAAATCGGCGGCCGCATCCTCTCCGGCCAGCTCCGGCTTTTCCGCCAGCTCGCGGCGATACAGCTCCCGGAGCGATCCGGCCGCTTCGTTGGCGCGCAATCCGGTGAGGAGCCAATCACATGGCTTCCGAACGCTATCAATCTCGGGAGCAAGCCTCAGGAGCCAGTAAAGACGCAAACAGAGTTCGACGTGGCCCGAATGCGGGTGAGCAGCTGTTACTTGGGTGGGAAATTCGCATGGTTGCTCGTAAGCTAAAGGGAAGCTGGAAATCTACTTTGATTCTTCACAAATGGGAGCGAAGCCATGCCTACCCAACCCGCTTCTGCTGTCGCTAACCAAACACGCGAACAACGAATCGAAGCCCTTATGAAAGAGCTTCAGCCTCTGGTCGATGCCACGGTTCGCCAGTTGGTGGAGCGGGCGGTCGATGTGCCGGAAGCGCAGGAGTTCGGTGCCATTGATTTTGAGTTTCGGGACGCGGGGCAGAAGTTGGTCAGCGAGGTCCGGCAAGCCAGTTTGGCGAGCCGGAAAAAAAGGGCTACGTAGGTTGTAGCGTCACCTGTCCAGACTGCACGTATGCGGCGAAATTTCACTCCTTCCAACAACGTCGGGTCCTGACGATTCATGGGGAGATGCAGGTTCGGCGAGCCTATTACTACTGCGGTCGGTGCAAGCAGAGTTTTATTCCCTACGACGACGCGTTGGGGCTCATGGACGAGATCAGTCCGGGACTGGTTCCCCTGGTCTGTTTGGCCGGGACGCTGTTACCCTTTGCCGACGCAGCCGAGGATGTGCTGAAACGCTTTTCGGGAGTGCGTGTGTCGACCTCGACAGTGCTGCGAACCACGGAGGGCCAAGGCGAGCGTTTGCGGGCGCAACAAAAAGAAGGGCGGATGGTCGAGCCGATCCAGCCCGAGCCGCACTGGACGGCGTCGCGGCCGCAAGGCCAACCGACGGCCTATGTGGGCTTGGATGCGTTCAGCGTGCCGATGCAAGGAGCGGGTGGCGGCAAAGCAGAACATCGGATGTTGTACACGGCGTTGCTGTACACACCGCGGAAAGAGCATACGCGTTACCTGGTCGACTTTGAACTGGATGCGTTAGCGGAGCAAGTACGGTCGCAGGCACGGGGGCTAGGGATCAAGCAGGTGAGCGAACTGATTGCAGTGACCGACGGCGGCAATGGTTTGGAGGAGGCGTTGCAACGACACTTGGCCGACTATTTGACGACGATATTGGATTGGTATCACGCCGCCGAACACCTGTGTGACTTCGCGAAGGTTTTGTATGGCCGTGATGAAGAGGCCCGGAAACAGTGGCAAGATCAGGCGAAAGGGATTTTGTATGAGCACGGGGGCGAAGCGTTGCTCACCCACTTGCAGACAATCTCGTTGCCCCCGCGTGCGTCGGCGGAAGTTCAGGAGGAGTTGCGGAAACTAATTGGTTACTTCAAGAACAATCGCCATCGCACCGATTATCCGACGTATCGGAGAAACGGCTGGGACATAGGCAGCGGTCCGACGGAAGCGGGTTGCAAGATCATCGGCGCACGCTTGAAGGGATCGGGCATGCGTTGGGTCGAGGATGGAGCGGCCACGGTGGCAGCGTTACGAGCTCTGTATGTCAGCGGCGGCAAAATCTGGGACGGCTTTTGGTCCCAGCCCCACCGAGCGGCGGCTTGAAAGTCACCCAAGTAAAAGATGCACACCCCCCGAATGCTGCTCGTAGAGCAAGCGTAAACCGTGGTAAGCTTCGCTCTCTTGGCCTCGGCAAGCAAGCTCCCATTGGGCCTGCATTTGTTCCTGTAGATCGGGCCCGCGCTGATGGAGCGCGGGGGCTTCTACAACGGAACGCGGGGGCGCTTCCGTATCGGGAGAAGGCGGAACGGTTGGGACGGAGAAGAAAGGGACGTGCCGTAGCACCGCTTCATACGCCTCACGAATGCGGCGAAAATGCTCGGGAAACTGCTCTGGCTTGTAGACGCGAATGAGCTGGGTGTAGGCACGCCGGAGGTCGCGCGGATCAATGCCGTATTTCACGCCGAGAATGTCATACGGGTTATCAGGCCACTGTTTCAAGTCTTCTGGTAATTGCGGGGCGCTCATGGCGGCGAGGTTCCCGAAGGGTTGCCTTGTTTGTTTTTCGGCATCGTGATCGGCGTCTGGTTGTTCGGTACGAAAATAACGGGTGGCTTAGAGTCGGGCTTGCCGTTATCGCTGGGAAGCGTGCCCTTTTCCCACGGCTTCAATTTCTTCCGCTCCAGCAAGGATTTCAACGCGGCATCGTTATCGTCGTTTTGCTTACGGAGAAGCTCCTGCAGGTCGTAATTTTGATATTGGTTCGGGCTGTAGTTGTTTGGCTTAGGCGTATGCGCACGGGCCATTATCATCAATGCGGAAGCTATGGCGATGAAGACATAGATAAGATAGTAAGGAGGATTGCTCTTCTCCGTCTCGGGAGCTGGCGTTGTGACGACCGCGGCGCGATTCGCCTTCGAGATTCGATTGCCCGGACGGCTATCCGGCCATGCTTTACGCTGCCTGGTCACCAGCTTGGCTGTCGTCCGCCAACCAATTATTTGTTGAATCAGCTCCGGTGCCAGAATCTCATAGTCAGGATACGTTTTCTGCAGATCCCGCGCGGCGGCACCCCAACGGATGATACCGGCCTCGGATGTGTCGATATCGCCCCGAAAGAACCCGGCTCGCGCCACGGCTGCATCGAGAGGAGCAAGTGCAAATATCTTGCTCGCTTCGCGCATGAGATGATGAACCTTCGGATCCGCGATCTCAAGCCTGTGCGGATCAAGCTCCAGGCCGGGCTCGAGTCGGTCGAGGCGATGCACGAGAGTCGGCGCGCCTTCGCAGTCGGCCTTTAACTCCAGCCATTGCTCGCGGCGCTCGCCAATCGGAATCGCGAAAAAACGGCCGGCGAACTCCTCGATACGCTCGCGCTGGCGGTCGATGACCTCGACGAGAGTGCCTTCCTCGTTTGAGCCTGGGGCCCTAGCTCTGCCTTCGAGGACCGCGAGCGCATACGGCAAATGCGTTGGGGGAACGAAATCCTCATCGCTTAGCCGTCGCAGGAATGCCGGCCGTGCTTGGTCGCTCGGAACCGATGAATCGAGCTGAAGCTGCTCGCGCGCCCAGATTACCAAGTCCGGATTAGTTTGAGCCGGCATCGTCATCGCTCCATTCCGAAGAGTCGTCGCGCGAGCTTGGATCGTATCGATCGAGGAAGGACTGAAGGGCTTCTCGATGAAGCTCGATCGCCTCCGCGTCCTGAAGCTCGATTGCTCCCTCGAACCCATCGAT
The DNA here is from genome assembly GCA_963790585.1 of uncultured Planctomycetaceae bacterium. GTDB lineage: Bacteria > Planctomycetota > Planctomycetia > Gemmatales > Gemmataceae > CAWBOY01. Next base: position 106,798 of record CAWBOY010000005.1, on the reverse strand, counting down.
CAGCGTCCCGAGGATCGAACGCTCAACGATCGACAGCTCCTGGAAAACTCGCTCGGCGCGACGCAGCAGGAACCGGTTGCGCTCTCTTCGCGGGGGTGCGTCTTCAGCTTCTGCATTTCGCTGACGGCGCGGGCAATCTGGTCCGGCTTGAGCCCCTTCGCATGCTTGGTGAAGACATGCGATATTTTCTGCTTGGTCGCTACCACGGTTGCTTCGACCTCCAGCACGCCGTTCAGATCGTAGGTGAACCGAATCTCGACCATTTGGCCCGCCGGCCCGCGCGGGATGTTTTTGACCGTGAAGCTACCGAGCGAAAGATTGTTTTCGACACGCCGGCTCTCGCCCTGGAACACCTTGACAATGATTTCGCTTTGGTTCGGTTCGATCGTGGACACGGTCTGAACCCGGCTAACGGGAATCGTCGTATTGCGATCAATGATCGGCATGTAGTAACCCGGCCGTTGTTCCACGCCGAACTTCTTGCTGATCTCGATGCCGAGCGTGAACGGCGCGACATCGGTGACGACCAGGTCCTTGACGCTCTCGGCGCGCTCATTCAAACCCGCCTGAACCGCGGCGCCGAGCGCGACGACCTCGTCAGGATTGAGACGCCGCTGCGATTCCTTGCCGAACAGACTGACGACTAATTCCGCCACGGCTGGCATGCGCGTCGCGCCGCCGACGAGGATGATTTCGTTTACATCCCGACCTTTGCACACCGGCGTCGCCGAGCACGCGGCGGATCGGCAGCTCGATGCGCGCGAGGATGTGGTTCGTCCATTGCTGAAATTGTTGTCGGCTCACGGCCACGCGCGCCGAGCCCTCGTCGTATTCGCCTTTTGGGTTTGGAATGCGGACGGTCGCCGAATCCTGACGTGAAAGCTGGCACTTGGCGATCTCGCATTGTTGGATCATGCGCGACACCAGCTGCGGCGCGGTCATTTCGATGCGTTCAAAGGAATGACCCGCCTGCTCGAGGACGCGGGCGGCCAGCGTTCGCGTGAAATCCTCGCCGCCGAGGAAACTCTCACCCGACGAGGCGCGCACCTCGAGAGCGCTGTCGAACAATTCGACGAGCGACACGTCAAATGTGCCGCCGCCCAGGTCGAGTATTAGGAGCAGCTTTTCGTCGCGCGATTCGTGAAAACCATAAGGGAGCGCGGCGGAGGTCGGCTCATTGAAAATGCGCTCGACTTTCAACCCGGCGATCCTGCCGGCGTTTATCGTCGCCTTGCGTTGCTGATCGTTGAAATAAGCGGGCACCGTTATCACGGCCTGCGTGATCAATTCCTTGAGGTGGCTTTCGGCGTCCTCCTTGAGCGAGCGGAGGATCAGGCTAGACAACTCTTCGGGAGTGAACGTCCGATTGCCAAGCTTCGCCGTCCAGTCGCTGCCCATGTGGCGCTTGAAGAGTGTGGCGCAGTGCCTCCGGGTGCAGCACCTGAAACTCCTTGGCCGTCCGCCCGACGAGCAAATTGTTGCCGTCGTCCATGCCGACGATGGACGGCGTGAGACTCTCACCAAGCGCATTAGGTATCAGCTTTGGCCCATCCTCAGCCATGTACGTCGCGGCCGAGTTCGTGGTGCCAAGGTCGATGCCGATGATCCTTCCCATGATTCGTGCGTTTCTTTTCCGTCGACAGGGTATTCCCGGGCGCTTGGAGAAGCGAGTAGATTGCGGGCAACAGGCCCGGAGCCAGCGAGAAGTTAATGCGATTTATTCTCTCTAGAGCCTGCGCCGATTGCAAGAGCCGCGCGGCGGTTTTGAGCGGCCTACCACCCAGGGCGTTGCCCTGGGCTACGATATGCCGCCCTTTCAGGGCTTAAGACTGGGCGCCCGATCGGCGCGAATGATTTAGATCGATCGAATTAAGCCCTGAAAGGGCGGCATATCGTAGCCCAGGGCAACGCCCTGGGCGCTCCTCACCCAATCTCATGCATGTTCGCAATCGGCTCGACGGCGGCCAGCAAATCCGCAGCGTTCTGGTAGCGGTCTTCACGATCCCACGCCAGCATTTTGAGAATGGCGGCCTCGAACGGTGCCGGTGTTTCACGCACGTAATGACTTGGCTTGACCAATTTCGTTTCCTTCATGTCGCGCAGGATCTCCGCGGCCGAAGTCCCCTTAAAGGGTGGTCGACCCAATAGCAGCGTGTACACGATCGCTCCGACCGAGAACATGTTGGCACACGCATCCACCGGCGCCTCCGACCCGAGTTGCTCCGGCGCGAAGTAGGGCAGATCCGAAATGCGCTTACTTTCGTGGATCGAATCCGCCAGTCGGCTACCGGCCAAGGCCTTTTCCAACAACAAATCGGCCAGCTTCGTGGCCTTGCCCGCGCTTTCGACCAAGACATTCGCCGGCGTGAGGTTGCCGTGGACTGTCTGATGTTGTTGCAAAAAGTCTAGCACTTTGCCCAAATGGACCGCGACGCGGCAGGCCCGTTTCCAACTGAACTTGCCGTCTTTCACCAGTCGTTCGATGACTTGAGCCAGGCTTTCGCCCTCGACATGCTCACGAGCGATCCAACAAAAAGCCCCCGTCTTGCCCGCCGCGAACAGGCTCACCAGATGTGCATGCCGTAACGGCGCGACCAGTTTGATTACCTTGATGAACCGCTGCAATTCCATCTCATCCGCGGGGAATTCCGGTGCGAGCACCTTCAGTGATACGGTATGGCCGGTCTTATGAGCTTGGGCGCGATAAACGACGCCGGATCGCCCTCTGCCAAGAAGCGTCTCAATCTGATAATGGCCGAGGGTCGTCCCTTCGAGACCAAGCAAAGGATCGGCCGTCTCGGTCGAGCCGCCGCTCTGAAATTGCAGCCCGTTTGCGGAATCGCTGCCCTTGGAAGGAGCGAGCGCGGGCAGTTTAGGTTCGCTCGCAGCTTCTGTCAGTTCGACGGGATCGACGACGCCAACATCGTAGCGCAAGTGGGAATTGCCGATGCGGAGAATATCGCCAAGCTGCAACACCGCTTGTGCGATTTCTTTGCCATTGATGAGCGTGCCGCCTTTGCCCGCGATATGGGTAACCAGAACATGATCGCCATCGACCTGCAACTCGCAATGAAGCCGGGAGACATAAAGATCATGCAGCACGATGTCCGCGAATTTCGAGTTGTTGCCGATCGTCGTCTTGCCGTCATGTTTGAGAGCGAAAGCCTTGCCATGATCCGCGCCGTCGACGACGACCAGCCGTTTTTTCAGTTCGCCGGGTGCCTCCGTTTGAGCTGCCGACGGGTCGTCGTCCCCGGGTTGCAGATCAAGACGAAAATGCCCCAGTTCCAAGCTTTGGTTCGGCTGCAATTCCGCACCCGGCTGCAGACCGCTTCCGTTTGACGCGCTCGCAACCGTAATCGGTTGGCCATCGAGTTCCACCATGCACACGAATTTCACGACCTTGAGGTTGCCCAACGCGATGTCCGGCTCATCCACCGTCCCGCCGACGCTCAGGGTTCCGTCCTTCAACGACAGGAAAAAGTGCTCATTATCGGTACAATCCAGCAGCAAACGTTGTGTCGGCATATGCGCCACCCTTCCCGCGCGTTCGCAGACGAGAGGTTCGCCCAACAGCTGCGCGAGTTCCGGAGAGAAGAAAGATGTCAGACGCTGGGAACGTAGTGAGAAGTGTCCCGTCTCACCAGGCGGCTGTCAAGCATAGAAATGGGTCGAGACGGAAATCGGCGCGCGGCACGTAACAACCAAAATTCGTTTCATTCACACCCCCCCCGCAGCCCCCCCGAACGAATCCTGAAGGTTGACTCTTCTTCACCGGCAAGCACTTACGTCATTCACCCCGTTTTCGTTTCTCGGCCGGCGAACGATATGGCGGGCTCAAATAAACAGGGGCCCAAAGCGTCAACCGACCTTTCGCGTGCCATGCTTTCGTACCCGAAAGCATGTTTTGGAGTAAACAAAACATGGCACACTTGGTACGCTGCCTTCCGCATTCACTCCGAATACCCTCAAAGCCTCGATTCCACTTCATGAACCCGGCGCAACGGTTCCTTGCGCACAAAACGTTCCAAACCTTCGACGCCGCCGGCGAATTCGCCGGGGGCCACAAAACTCGTCGGTGGGTTTTTGGAAATTGAAGTCGGGGCAACAAAACGGCTATTGAACTTTTTGTCACCCGCATCGGGGCTTGGGAAACGAGATTGCAGAATACTGTCAGCACTCTAGCGGATTGGAGATGACGAAACGTGCAAGTTCCGCAACAGGCCCCGCCTCAGTGAGCCACCAACCCCCAGACTCGTTTTCGACACCTCAGTTTTGTAAGTTCTTTCCCCGCAAGGCGTTATGATTTCGTGTGGCCGCGTTGGCACTACGGTTCGCTCCTGCGGAGCCCTACTGATTTCCAAAGCCAAGGCGCACGCCCGCCGCCTATTCCGGCATGCCGCCTTCCTGCACCGTCGGCGGCGCCGCTACGCCGACCGCCTGGAATACGTGGCCGGCCGTCCCTTGCAGTTCGCTACGCAGGAGGAACTTTTTGCCATCCCGAGCCACCTCCACATATTGCACACGCTCCAAATCGCGTAGAATATTCGCCCATTCCAATTTCTTGCCACGCTTGGCCAAGCGCGATTCCAATTCTTGCTTCAACACCAATGCCAAAAATGAGCAGAAGACGTGCCCTCGGATGGTCTCGTCGCAATGATGGAAAATCGGCCGCGTTTCCAATAATGTTTTGCAATTGCGGAACCATTGTTCCACCATCCACAACTTCTTGTATTGACAGGCCACCGCCGCCGCCGATAACTTCGTATTTGTACGTAACACCCACACACCGTCGTATTTCGCCTCGGCCTTGAGTTTCTCTTCGTCGATCGTGAAATGACGGCCCGGCTCCGCCTTCAGATAACGGCGATATCCTGTGTTGCCCACAAACGACTTGTCGCCCTGTTTGAGTTTCTCACGTAGCGATGCCACGATACGTTCCCGTTGCTGACGGTCATGATCGGCCTGCTCTTCGTTCACACACACCACATAGCGCCGCTTCTCCACCTCCACATCCTTGACGCGAAGCGGTGCTGGATCATCCGAGGTCTCGCGTGGGCCAAACACCTCCTGGTACGACCCAGCGTCTGACAGCACGATGTCACTGACCTCCTTCTGCCGACGCATGCGTGCCCCAAGGATGAAAGGGCGGTTCGTATCTTCCAATTCACCGACCACTTCCCGACTGATCATGCCGCGGTCGGCGACGACACAGGCCTGTCGAATGTGAAAGCGCATACGCAGCCGATCCACAATGGCGATGAGGGTGTTCACGTCGGAAGTGTTGCCTGGCCAAATCTCACAGCAAATGGGCCGACCTTCGTTGTCCAGCACCGCGCCCACCACCAGTTGGTGCAAGTCGGGACGATGATCTTTGCTGTACCCGTGTTGTCCGAGTAGGTCTCCGCCTTCGCCTTCGAAGTACAGCGAGGTGGTGTCAAAGAACACCATGTCCAGATTGGTGAATAGGTCGCGTCGGCGTTCGTACAGATTTTCTTCGATCAGGTCTTTGATGCAGCGCGGCACGAGTTTACTGGAGACTGTTTGCTGACTTTCAGGAAGTGTTTCGCCGAGCCAAGCCATGGCTCGATAGAGGTGGTGGAGCTGGAGTTCCTTGTTGTGATCTTTGCCATTGAGTCCGGGTACGAGATAGTCCTGCTTCCATGCCATACAGGCCCTGTCGCTGCGAAAACCGTAGCCACCGGTGCCACAGAGTCGATGCAGGACCGTAAGAAATACGGCCCGTTCCACATCGAATTCGAAACAGCGGTGTTCGAGCAGTCGGCGCACGACCTCCTGACAACCAGTCTCTTTCCAGAGGCGTTCGAAGACGAGGGTCGGACCGATGCGTTTGGTGTTGACAGCAGGTGCTTGTCCCTCTTTGTAGGCGGTCAGAAGCATGGAGTGCTGGGCGAAGCGAGCGCCGGAGGCGAGGAGGCTGTCGAGTTTGCCGTCCTTTTGGAGTTCATCGAGTCGGCCGAGAGTATGGAGGACGCGTTGTTGGACGCGGCCGTCCTGTCGAGAGTTTTCGACGATTTGGAGGTACTGGTGGGCCTTGGATTTTTTGATGCGGAAAAACAAGGGTGCGTCTCCAGCAGGAAAGCGACACCACAATTTAACTGCAAATCTGACATAAATCAAGCTATTTCAGCGGCAATAAACTAGTTTTGTTGGCACTACATTTTCGAGCGGGCGAATCAATAAACGCGAAAAACACGAGGATTTCGCAAGTTGAGCGGCTATTTTTCGAGTGTTACTGTTGAAAACGAGCCAGAAGCAAGGACGGCGACGACCGTCGGCTGCGTGACTGGTTTGGGGGTCTTGACGTCTGCCTGCGACACGAGACTAGAACGGCTCAAGGCCTTTGCCCATTACGGGCAGGAATTCGCGGACGTCCGGCCGATCCGTATAGCGTTCGAGCCGCGGAAAGCCCGCCCAGCGGAAGCATAGACGCAGGTAATCGACGAACGGCAGTTCATGAGCCTCGTTCGCGAAAACGGGGTCGGCTCCGAGAACTGGAAGCTCGATCCCGTAGGGCCCGCCGCCGCTGACGTTGGCCTTGTGAAGGTAATCCGGCGCCAGGTCCAGGTTAAATGGGTCGGCAAGTTTAGGGTCGACTCCCGACCGCTGGTCCTCCCACTCCTCGAACACATGTGTCACTACCCCCGGAGCATCCACGCAGAGCGGGTCCATTTCGTCCATCGGAAGTTCTACCCCCAGGTCCGGGGCTTTACCGCTCTCGTAATCCCAGACGAAGTTGATGCCGCCGACGGCTTCCCAGAAGGCCCGCAGGCTACGGGCAGCGGGGCACCGGTGATTTCCTCAATCCGCCGCATTACCGCTTGGTCTTCGGCTCGCGGCCTCGTTCGCAGCTCGCTATAAAGCGGCCGCCACCCCAAGGCGGCTAGCCGTTTGCATAGTAAATCCACGTTCCGCGCCACGCGTGTCATGGTTTCTTTTGCGACCGCCTGAGCCTCCTGCAACAAGTCTCCCCCGAGCGCCACGTGCGACCGCAAATCATTCCAGACGGGGCCGTGTTCGCCGCGGAGATAACGGGCCAAGAGGTCTCCGGCGGCCTTGGTCGCGGGGCGAATGACGCGCGGACCTTCACGGGCCTGTGCCTCCTCCAGAGCGGGGCCGACAAGGTCCGGGTCGGCGTACCTCAGGACCGAGCGGGCATTACGACCTAGTTGCTTGTCGTTCCGCAGGGCGACGCACAGTCTGACCCACCGCGGGTCCTGCCGCAGCCAAGACGGTGCCCTCGAATCCGCCCATTGAGGGGTCAGTTCCCCGCTGCGTTCAGCGGCAAATGAACTCGGAGCGAAAGTAGCCAGCAGGGCATTAGGGATCATGGACCCGCCCGGCTGCTCTACGCGACTTGATTCGAAGTAGTGGGAGAAGCGGTCGAATGCCGTTGCGGCGTCGTCGTCGAATACCGCTGCGACGGCCAAGAACACCGAGAGGTGATCCGAATCCTCAATGAGACCCAACAACGCCTGGCGCGCCTCCGGGGTTCCGATGGCGCAAAGCGCATGACCGGCCGCGTTACGCACAGGCTGAAGCGCACAGCCGGCCCACAGCTCGGCCAAGAGCGGCACGGCGGCAGTATACTTTGCACCGCCAAGTTGATTGACAGCGTCTGCCAGATCCCAGGCATTCTTCGCCCGGCGGATGGCGATAAGGCCCGGTTCGTGTGACCGCGTGTGTTTTTCCTCGCCGAGCCCGGCCCACTCCGCATGAGAGTGCCGCCCGCGCCTCGGAAAGTCCGCCGAAAATAGGACAGACTTCTTGAGTGTGTCTAACAGACTATCGAACCGGTTGCGCCCCATAGATGCACCTTCGCTGCCGATGTTTTTCGCCGAATTTGCGGTTATCCAACAGCCTACCGCAGATAATACAGGGCCTGAAACGAATCGTCGAAGACCAAACTCCTTGATTCGCAGCAACTCGGCCGTGCATTCGGCCATGCGAGATATCCCATCAGTTTTTGCATGGAAGAGCTATTCATCGCCGCCGTCACTGGCGACAAGATTTGAACCAGGTATTCTCCGATGATGTAAGGAGATCCGTCGATTGACCCGATCCATAATTCGATCGCTAGCTGCGAGTTGAACAAATTCGTCGAGTTGTAACTCTGGTTCCCACAACGAAAAAGCCCTTCGACGTACTCGCCGAAGGGCTCGTTTCAAAAATAGTCGGGACGACAAGACGGCAATTGAACTTTTTCTAACCGGCATCTGGTGATGGGAAGCCGGGTTGCGGCCGAAGCTTGAAAAAGGCAAGTCAAAATAAGGTAAGCAGTTACCCCCTACGTTTTCCCAGGGAAATCAGGGTCCAGCGGGCGGCAGGCCGAAATCCTCGTGTTCCTCACAAACGCACGCGCTTTGTCGATTTCACGAATTGTCGTATTCGATCGCCTCTCTACCCGACCTAACCCCCTTCTTAAGGGGCAGCTCACGTCGCTGCTCTCCGTTGCCCCGCATACCTAGGGCTAATGCGGTCTTATTTCCAGCAAATTCCAAGTTCGTATATTGACGCCAATCTATATAGACGATATTCTATTTATATGAACCCGTTGGACCAAGCATTCGCCGCTCTTGCCGATCCCACTCGACGTGGAATCGTGGTGCATCTGGCTCGCGGCGAGGCATCCGTATCCGACTTGGTCGGCCTCTTCTCGTTGACGCAGCCTACGATCTCGTCGCACCTGAAGGTGTTGGAATCGGCAGGGCTGATTTCGCGTAGTCGAGTGGCCCAGTCGCGGCCGTGCAAGCTGGAGACGGAACGATTGAAGGCTGTCACGGATTGGCTGGAGCAAGTGCAAGAGATTTGGGAAGGCAACTACAAGCGACTCGATGCGTTACTCGCCGAGTTGAAGCAAGCACAGAAAGAGGAGCGAAAGAAATGAAACCCGCTGAAGTGAGCACGCCGTCAGATCGAGAAGTGCTGGTGAAACGGAGCTTTGATGCGCCGGCGAATCTGGTGTGGCAGTCGTATACGGATCCGGCGTTAATGCGTCGCTGGCTGACGGCCATGCCCGGATGGACGATGCCGGTGTGCGAGATGGCTGTTCATGTGGGCGGGAAGTATCGCTGGCGTTGGCGAAATGACGAGAATGGCCAGGAGTTTGGGTTCACGGGAGAGATGCTGGAGGTCGCGTTGCATTCGAAGATCGTGCATACGCAGCTCTTCGATCCGGGCAATTTGGGCGGATCGATGGGAGATGAGCCGACGATAATCACGGTCACGTTCAACGAGACCAACGGGATCACGAACGTGGCGACTTCGATCAAGTATGCGTCGAAGGCGGATCGAGATGCGGCGATGTCGACGGGTATGACGGACGGAATGGAAATGAGCTACAAGCAGCTCGACGGAGTATTGGCGGCATAGGTCGCGTTGCATTGCTCACGCACCTTCGCTCGCTTTTCGTGCGACATAGGTTCCTCAGCGGCCCTGGCTGCTGAGCTTGTTGTTATGCTTCAGGGAGCAAAAATGTTTCGGTTCCTACGGTTGAGCGAAAAGACATCAATCATGCCGAACAAGAGAATTGAGCTTCTGTGCGCAAAGATCGCCGAACTCGCCGCCAAAGACACAGAAATGAAGACCTTTGGAGCGTCGACATTCGGTCACGGTCATCACTACCATTTGAACCCTGTGTTGCCAGTCGCTGATCTCGCTCGATTTGAATGTGAATACGACGTACGTCTTCCGAAGGACTACTCCGACTTCCTAACCCAAATCGGGAATGGCGGGGTCGGACCCTATTATGGCCTCTATTCATTAGCTGATTCGATTTCCGACCACCCCGGACACAAGTGCCGGGACTTTCTCGCGTCGCCATTTCCACTGACCAAATTCTTCAATCCTTATTCTGACGACGAAAGCGCAAGTGACGATGAACTGTTCGTTGATCGCTACATCTGTGGTTCGATCGTTCTCTCTCATCAGGGCTGCGGCTACTACGATCGGCTCGTGATCACCGGGCCGCAGGCCGGTCAGGTATGGACGGACGGGCGCGTCTCAGACCAAGGTATCGCTCCTTTGGACTGTGACTTCTACACGTGGTATCATCGTTGGGTAATGGACGCCTTGTACAAGCTGTGATCGCAATGCATAACAATTCGATGAACTTGACCGGGCCGCCAACCTGGTTTAGCGCGGCATGAAAGTCTAGCAGGCAGCCCCGGCACTTTACCCTAACCTCATCGTTCGGCGGCGGAGGCGAAGCGATGACACTACCCACGGTCGATGAGCTTGCCGCTGGGCTCGACCAAAAGCGCCAAGCCGATGTGGACCAAGCTCAAAATCGGCTTTTTCTTCCATATGAAATCGACAAGTTGGTCACTCGCTTGATTGCGGCATTCCCGAAGATAAAGAGTTGGCAAGGCCGGAATGTTATTCTGTTCGAGCTAATTCGTTTTGCTCGCAAGCGACCGGAAGTCCTCGAGTTAGCGTTGGCCGGCCTGGGCGATCCCGCGTTTCTCGTACGGATGCAGTCATGCATCATGATGGCGTATTCCCAACGAGAGGACATGATTCCGTATCTCAAAGAGATCTTGGCTCACAAAGATGGGAAAACTCGCCAGTATGCAAGGCTGGCGATCGCCCACATCGAAAACAAAACGGTGTTTTACGATTTCAATGTTATCGAAGAACTCCAGAAACGAGCGATAGAGTAAGGCATGCCGGACCAGCCGTTGCACCTGACCTTGGCGGCATTACGGCTTTACAGGATTCAACGTCTCACCAGCCGCTGCGCCAGGTGAACGGGAGTTTACACCAAACATGAAGACAACAGCTTTTCTCCTGACGATGCTCGTGCCGGCTGTCGTATCGGCGCAGCAGAAGCCAACTACGGGTTACGCGACAGTCAACGGACTCAAGATGTACTATGAAGTCCACGGAAACGCAAAACGGTGGTGCTGCTCCACGGCGCGTTCATGACCATCACCAACAACTGGGACGGTTGGATCGGCGAGCTTGCCAAAACGCGGAAAGTGATTGCCGTCGAAATGCAGGGCCACGGGCGCACGGCCGACATCGATCGCGATATCAGCAGCGAGAACCTTGCCGACGATGTGGCGGCGCTGCTCGACCACCTCAAGATCCCGAAGGCGGACCTCATCGGCTACAGCATGGGCGGCGGCGTGGCGATGCAGTGTGCGGTCCGCCATCCGGACAAGGTGCGGAAGGTGGTCGTCATTTCGTCCACGTTCCGTCGCGACGGCATGATCAAGGACGCGGCCGACAGCATCCCGAAGCTCACGGCGGAAGACTTCAAAAGCTCGCCCATCGAAACCGAGTACAAGAAGCTGAGCCCGACCCCGGACGACTTTCCGAAGTTCGTCAAGCGGGTCCTCGCCGCGGGTACGAAGGGGCACGACCTCGACGCCGACAAGCTCAAGGCGACCACGGCGCCGATGTTCTTCATCCACGGCGACGCCGACGGCATCCGGCTCGAACACATCGCGGAGATGTTCCGCCTGAAGGGCGGCGGGGCCCACGGCGACATGGGGCCGCGCTCCGCCTCGCGATTGGCCATCTTACCCGACACCACACACGTCACGCTGATGCAGCGCAGGCCCGTCATCGTCGCGATGGTGAACGACTTTCTCGATGCGAAGCCCCAAAAGCAGTGAAAACAGGATAGCCTCTCGTGTCAAGGAACAGGCCCTTCGACGCCCGCGCCGAAGGGCCTGTTTCTGAACGGAGTTGGGACAACCGCTACCCTCATAGCCTCGGGTCGACCGGCTCACTTTCGAGCGACAGCACGCCGAACACACATTCATGAACCCGGCGCAACGGCTCTTTGCGCACAAAACGTTCCAAACCTTCGACACCCAGTGCGAATTCACCGAGGGCTAACGCCCGCTTTTGACCGAGGCCGCGGTGGCGCAGTCGCGTCAAATTGTCGGTGGCTGTGTAGTCCGGGCCATAAATGATGCGAAGGTACTCTGGTCCCCTGCACTTCACCGCCGGCTGAGCGAGTCCGCGCGGGCCGCGCATGATGAAACTCAATGGCTTCACCACCATGCCTTCGCCGCCCTCCTCGGTGAGCCTTGTCCACCAGGCAATGCCCATCGCCTCGCTAGCTGGGTCCGCTACATCGACGATCTTGTAAGGAGTCGCACGCAATAACTCCGTGTCGAAACTACAGATTTTGGCGAGTTCCTCCATGTGCCAGGTATGATCTTTGTCTGTGTGACAACGACCTTCCGTGGCAAGGATGTGGAACGGCGCGAGCTTGAGATCGGTGAGCGAGGTCACACTCCAGCAATACTGGCGATAAGCCGCCACGAACTTGGTGATGTTCTCGTCTTGCTGGCGATACTCGGCTAGCACTGCTTCAAGCTGGATCTGATCCTCCCCGGTCAGTCGCGCCGCGGCCTGCTCCATACTCGCCACGGCGCGAGGCAATGCCGTGCGCCCGGCAGCTCCCACTGCCGCGTATTGAGAGCGCAATAGTTCCTGCGCTTTCGCCGACCATGGCATCAACTCACAGTCGAGACAAACCCAGGTCGTATTGAATACCGACCAAAAGTCGGACGCCGTTAGCGCCCTGCGCATCCGCTCAAGGAACTGCCGTTCGAGTTCCGGTTCATTGAAAAAGCGCCTACCGGTTCGCGTGTAAACGATGCCGATTTCATTCTCCGCGATACCAAATCGCTCTTTAGCCGCCAGCTCATCACGGCAAACAATGACGATAGCCCGCGACCCCATATGTTTTTCTTCGCAGACCACCTTCGGTGCGCCCTGGCTCCGATAGTAGGCGAATGCCTCAGCGGGATGCTCCAATAGGCCCGGCTGAGCCGTCGTCTCACTGGGCGACATGGTCGGTGGCAGGTAAATCAGCCACTTGGGGTTGGCCGCGAAACGACTCATCACTTCGAGCGCGGCCGTCGCATGGTCCTGGCGAATCGTCACAGTACCACGAAGCCGCGTCGTGATGATCCGCTTACCGATGACATCCTCGGCGTCGAGTACATCGTCTTGTAACTGTTGAGCCGTCAGCCTTGCAGCCTGCTGCTCGGCGGGAAGAAACGGCCGCACGGACTCGCAATAGGTGTGCGCAGCGGGCACGGAGACGAACTCCGCCTCCGGGTAGCGCAGGGCCATGAGCCGGCCGCCGAAGACACAACCTGTGTCGATGTTCACAGTACGATTGAGCCACTCGGGTTCCGGTACCGGAGTGTGGCCGTAGACGACCATCGCGGCGCCCCGATATTCCGCCGCCCAGTTGTGCCGCACGGGCAAGCCGAACTCATCCGTCTCCCCCGTTGTCTCGCCGTAAAGAGCGAAGTCTGCGCACCCGGCCCGAGCCGCGACCTTGGAACTCCTCTTTCATTCCAGCATGAGCAACTACCAGTCGACCATCGTCGAGAACGTAATGGCTAATCAAGCTATCAAGAAACGCGGCAAGCTCCTTGCAAAACCCGTCGCGGATATCGACTGGCAGCGCATCGATCTCTGCGAGCGATTGAGCCAATCCATGCGAAATCTGAACATCTTTGCCACGTAACTTGCGCATGAGTTTTACATCGTGATTGCCCGGCACACACAGAGCCGAACCGGCCGCCACCATGTTGTGAACGAGACGCAGCGTGTCTAGGATGCGCGGCCCTCGATCCACAAGGTCGCCAACAAACACCGCGTTCCGCCCGAGCGGGTGCTTGTAAATTGGGCCACTGGAGAACGCGGGACCAGCGGGAGCGTTGGCAGCAGCTTCATAACCCAATTCGCGCAACAAAGCCTCCAGCTCATCGCAGCAACCATGTACGTCGCCAATGATGTCAAAAGGTCCATGTTCGTGACGCTTGTCGTTGTAAAGCGGCACGCGCTCGACAGTGACCGCCTCCACCTCCTCCGGCGTACGGAGTACGAAGACATGGCGAAACCCCTCCTTCGCAAGGCCGCGGAGCGATTTCCGTAGCTGCGAGACGTGCTGCCTCACAACATGTGGGCCGAAATTTCTCTCGGGGCGCTGCCGATTCCTCTCCTGACAAACTCGTTCCGGCATGTCCAAGACAATGGCGACTGGTAGGCAATGGTATTCCCGCGCCAGCGCCAATAGAGGCCGGCGCGACTCTGGTTGGACATTGGTCGCATCCACAACGGTCAGCCGCGCCAAAGCCAAGCGCGTAGCCGCAACAAAATGCAAGGCCGCAAAGGCTTCTTTACTGACGGCCTGATTGTTCTCGTCATCACTCACCATGCCCCGATAGGCGTCGGAAGATAGGATCTCCGTCGGCAAGAAATGCTTGCGCGAAGGTGCTCTTGCCCGATCCACTCGGACCGATGAGGACGACCAACGACAATTTAGGAATGGAGATAGTCATGACGCTAATTTACCTCTTGAATATCCCCATTTGCGTGGGCGTTCCAAGCGCTGCATCCTCCGGTCCGACTCCCACAAACTGTACCGTGTAGCCAAAGCGCGTGGCCACGCTGTTGGCCCACGATTGGAACTCCTGCCGCGTCCATTCGAACCTGTGATCCGTATGGCGAAGTTTTCCAGCTTCCAACGTCTCCCAGGTCACGTTGTATTCTCGATTGGGCGTCGTCAACACAATCGTTTTAGGTTTGGCGAATTCGAAGAGGACTGCGCTCGAACGCAGACAATCGGGGCGGATCAAGGTGCTCGATTACTTCGACCACGGAGGCGGCATCGTACCCCTCGAGGCGCTTGTCACGGTACATGAGCGAGCCATGAATTAGCTCCAGTCGCACAGCTTTGGTTGGCGACATCCGATCGAGTTTTAGCCGTCGGTTGGCCACTTCGAGAGCGCGCACGGAGACATCCATGCCGACGATCGTCTCGAATTGTTTATCCTTCAACAGATCGCGCAACAATTTACCTTCGCCACAGCCCAGGTCTAGGACCCGCTTCGCTCCGCTCGATCGCAGAACCGCGAGGACCGAGCCGAGCCTCTGCTCATTCAGGCTGAGAATTTTTTCAAGCCGCTCCTCAGCTTGTTCCTTCGGCGCTTCCTCTTCATCCAAGATAAGTGGATCCTCTTCCTCCACCAGCCGCGCGAGCGCTTCACGATAGAGGCTCGGCTGGTATTTCAAGTAACGCCGTGTGATCTCCTCTTTTTCCGGATGATTCGCCAACCATCCTTCGCCCTGCGCTAGCAACTTCTCCATTTCGGCATTGCCGATCCAATAGTGCTTGGCATTGTCGAAAACAGGTATCAGGACATACAGGTGCGTCAATAGGTCAGCAAGTGTCGTGGTCTTGGCAGTCGACACGGTATAATACGGGCTCTCCCCCCATTCCGGGAACTTCTCATCGAGCGGCGCTCGTGTTGCCCTAACGACATAGCCAAGCGGTTCAAAGACTTTGCGAAGAAACGTCTCGCCGCCGCGCACCGGGAGCACATCGAGATGCGCAGTCAACGGAATCGGCGCCGCGGCCAGCTCCGGCCGGTCATTGCAACGCCCCTGAAGCGCGGACGTGAAAACCTGTGAGATGGCGACACTCATAAACGACGAAGCCACATAGGGCCTGTCATTGACATACTGTCCCAAGGAAAAGTTAGCCTGCGCATTCCGACCGCGCACCAGGCCCACGGGATCGACGTCGAGCAGCAGGCAGGCCGAGCAGCGCTCCGGCCCAACCTCAGGATAGAAAACGCGCGCCTTGCCATAGCTCATGTCAAAAGTTTGACAACGATCAGGCCGCTTATGCAATAGGTAGCTCAAATCCGAGGCCGGTTGATGTGTGGTCGTGATAGTCAGCAGCATCTTTGCTACCTGCTTTTGTTGTAACTACAAGTCGGGCCAAGATCATTGGGTGAATAGGCGCGTTCTCAAAGAAGACATGTCATCGCTTACGCAGGTTCAAGCCGATCTCGCTGATCCCTGTCTTATCATTTTGCTTTTGTGGCTACAATCAGATAACCATACGCTCGTAGCCAACCGAACCACCAAGGCGCGGACAATCGACCATCCAGGCTCAACGAAATTGGCTTCACTTCGAGTAGTTGGAATCCGGCGCCTTTGAGGGCGTTGCGTATTTCCGAACGCGTGAATAGGTGCAGCGTCAACCCCGCGATGCCTTGATGGGTCGGCATCAGCCGATCGCCCCGCTCACCGACGCTGCGTCCTAGGATGTCGCGCCCGAGCCAACGTCGTCCATCGGGATTCCAGAAGCTGAACCAGCGATTATGCACATGGAGAATAAACGTACCGCCAGGCTTCAAGATACGCAACGTGTGAGCTAGAACCCGGCGTCGGTAGTCGGCGCCGAGGACCATGCCAAGGGTGCTAAAGAGACAAGCGGCGTAATCGAACGTGGCGTTGGGTATACCGTCCAGGTCGGTTAAATTGGCTTGGATAAGCGATACCTGGAGTTTTTCTAGAGTTGCTTTCTCGGCCGCGACGCGGAGCATCTCGGGTGAGAGATCGACACCTGTGGTTTCGTAGCCGCGTTTGGCGAGAGTGATGAGTAAGCGACCCGTGCCGCAGCCGAGATCGATTAAGCGGCCCGGCGGCGGACAATGTCGCTCGACAAAGGCCTGGTCAATGGAAAAAAGCGAGGAACCGGCAAGACTCCGGTCGTAGCCACGCGCAAGATCCTCGCTATGCAGATAATCCCACAGCCCGCGATTGACGCCGGCGGGAAGCTGCCAATCCGGCGGAGGTGACGGACGAGTCATGAAAAAGCCAAAGATATTTCCAAATCGACCGAGCCTGAAGCGTAAGCGAAGGTACCTCACAAACGCCCCAGGCCACAAAGGAAATCTACTACTATTCCGTCACCGGCTCACCGTCAACATCGTCGCCGCGCTATACCCCTCGCGATCCGGAGCATAATACTCATACACATGCGCCGCCGGAGCGGTCACCTTGACGGGCGACATAGCCGTTAGCTTGTAGGGAAGCACCAGCTTGCCGTCGGCTTCGAGTCCACTGACATAGACATTGATCTTCCGCCCGAGGATCTCCACTTTATCTACGATCTTCAGAGGCACGAGCCGGCTCAACGCATCCGTGTCAGCTACGAATCCCGGAGGCACGGGTAACTCGACAAGTAGCATCCGGGCGGATTCTTTCATCGTGTTGCCGATAGTTGCTCTTATGGCAAGCACTTCTCCGATTTTCACATCGCTGGCGGAATAATCCAAAGCCACTGTCAGCTTGGAAGGCTCGGACTTCGCCGGTAGATGATAGCGGAGAGCAAGCTGATAACCTAGACCTGTTGTGGTCTTTTCGGTGACCGTCAGTTTTTGCACGCCGGCGGCGAGCTGGGGCGTCAGGTCGAGAAGCTGCATCACCTCGGATTGATCCGTGGGAATAACAAGCTCTTTTGTGTAGTCCGTACCGAGTTTTACTTCGATCCGTCGTTCGCCCGCGGCCTTGGGTCGGCTCGTGTCGGAAAGCAACGCCTTGAGCGCGAGGACAGTCGCCTGCGTGGAATACCAGGTACCGTTTTGATCCTTTTTGCTGACAATCCAGGCGAGGGCCTGGTTTATCGTGGCGGGCGAGCGGTTGGCTTTCATCAGAGCGAGCACGGCGAGAGCGGTCGTTTCGACGTTGCCACTCTCACCTGCCCCGTAAAAACCGGTCCGACCGCCGTTCGCCAAGGACCAATAGGTAAACTTGCCGTCAATTGACTTTCTAATCGTCTCCAGGTGCTCCAAATAGGGGCCGGCGTCGGCTCCGGTGGGATCGATGGCCAATAAGGCGTTGCAAACAAGTGCCAGCGTATAGGGATCCTCAATATCCTTTGGCGCTCGCTCCATTAGAAAGGTGCGCGTCGTGGCTGCAGGCACATCGCTCGCCTGATAGAACACCGCCCAGGCGGCATAGGCGGTGGCGGACAGGCGTTGAGCGTGGTCGGCCGTCGCTGGTCCATTGCCGCCGCGTGTGGGATGCCATACAGGCTCGGCGGCCCAGGAGCCATCCTGTTGTCTCCCGTGAGAGAAGCCATGTTCGAGTGCGCGTTA
The DNA here is from genome assembly GCA_963790585.1 of uncultured Planctomycetaceae bacterium. GTDB lineage: Bacteria > Planctomycetota > Planctomycetia > Gemmatales > Gemmataceae > CAWBOY01. Next base: position 88,847 of record CAWBOY010000005.1, on the reverse strand, counting down.
GTAGTCTGGGATCGAATTCGTGGACGCGGGCCATGTCCGTAAATTCCATGAGGCCATAGGCGGTCAGACGAACACTGGCCGGCCCATGGCCATACCAATCGAAGCCGCCACCGTTGACTTCAAAGGTGAGGAGTCGTTGATAACCTTGCTGAATGAAGCGTTTTGCCTTCGCTTCATCCTCGGGTCGGCTTTGTCCGGTTCGCCGTAGATACTCGAGCGCCAGCACATTGGGATACGTGGACGACGAGGTCTGCTCGAAGCAGCCAGACGGCATACGGTAGATATTGTTCAACCCCTCGACCAGTTGGCTAAAGCCGGAGGGATACAGCTTCAGGTAGGCGCGAACGCTTCCCTCAATGGCCGAGTCAGGGATGATGAGTTGGTCGGCAAAAGGAGTCTGTAAATTGCCATTGTAAATCTTCTCGACGCGGCGGCCATCGGCCACGACTTCGATGTCGCGCCTCACGGAGTCGCGCACATTGCCATTGCCGCCGTCGACGACCAATTCCTGTAGCCCCGCCTTCAGTGCCTTGAGCCGGAAGCGAACGGCTAATGTTTGCCGCGGCATCAAGTCGGCGGTCCGCTCCGCTCCGTCGAGGCAGGTAAACCACGGAGCGTCTATTAACCGTATCTTGACGGATTGCCGTTCGTTCGAGTCGTTGTGAACCGTGACCGGCACCTCCACTTCGTCGTTGCGGGTCAACGTCACAGGCAGATTGACATCCAGGAAAAAATCTTGCTTCACAGGTATCGGCACCTCCGAACTCCCGAGTCGGCCATCGAGAGTTACGGCGCTAGCAGAGAGCCTCCAGGTGGTGATCGAATCGGCAAGTGGAAGATCAAGCGTGTAACGACCCTGATCGTCCGTGATTACTTGAGGCCTCCAAAGAAGTGTTTCAGGGAAATCCTGACGCATCGAACCGACGGACGGAGAATCGTCGACGTTAGGAGAATCTTTGCCAGACATCGGCATTCCAACATCACCGGTAATCTTGCGCGAGCCGATTTCGCGCCAGCCGGTGCCTGCATCATGAATGCTTCATTCACGTCCATTGCGCGTGAAGCCGCTCCGGATGATTCTCGAACCTTCTGCACGCGCGGCAACATGGCAAATATAAGTATTACAAGGACTACGATCGCAAAAATGCGCCACACATCCACGACGTCTCGCACCCGCTGCGGTAGAGCAAGCAAAACCGCGATGCAAGCCAAGAATAAGAAAAACGAGATAGCCCAGCCGCTAACAATTCCCAGTATGTGAAAGGCACTTTCGCGTTCGTTTGAAACCTGGGAAGCCTTCGCTTTCCATGTTCCACCGATCAATGTGTGTGCCTCGGCCGCTGGGCCCGATCGATCCTCCAACAAATCGGTGCCTACCTGACGTGTCGCCGTCGCCGAGAAAAGAGCCCGCTCCAAATGCTCGCGCTCTTCTTTGGGTTGTTCGTCTTTCCAACCCGGTGCCCAGGCGGCGAGCGCGTAAACAGGACCCAGCAGCTTTGAATCCACGGTGTAAAACTGCTTCTCCGATCCAGGCGCCTGTGGCAATACGGAGTAAACGGCTTCTTCCACGGCGGACAAGCTTAGCGCCCCGGGACACGGCTTGCCAACCCTGTCGGTGAGAGCAAACCGCACACACGCCTTACCTCCAGGATGGAGTTCCGCTTGACGAGATGCCAATTTCCCGTGAATTATCAATTCATCCTTGGCTTGGACATAGATCATTTGCGATGCAACGGCACTGCCACCATTGGGCAGGATTGTGTAAGCAAATAGTTGTAGTGTGCCAGACAGTCCTGGCGGGAGTTGTATGGATGCCCTGGCGGGACAGGAAATACTTAGAATCGTCTGTGGATTTTTGTCGCGGCGGACGACGTCAATGTAGGTTGTGCCTTCGGCACCAATGATCTTGACATTCACAACATCGCCGCTGCTGTAGACTCCTTTGTCCGGTCGGATCGTCAGGCCGCGGGAAGCGAGATGAGGCAACTTTTCCTCGACGGAGGCAATCTCCTCATTGCTTTCGTTCAACACGTGAACTTTGATGAAGTCAGCCCAGTCATTGGCACCTTTGAGATCGAACCAGGCGAGACCATTGCGATCGGTTTTCAGTAGACCATCGAGTTGGCCAATCGCCAGCCGGGCATTGACTACGGGGCTGCCACTCACTTCACGCACCAAGAAATAGACGCGGTTGGAGGCGATTGGAGCCAGAACTCCACCCTCGGGCAGGACGTGAACGCGGATCGGGTGTTCCGTGACCAGTCGCTCCACCCTGGCCGACTCCTTCAGGCCGGCTACATCCGTTACCTCGGCTACAAAGCCCATCGATCGATCCTGCGGCGCCTTGTCTACAATTGGGACGTCAAAACGTATTTGACCCAATTCGTCTGTCTTGCGCTTTTCCAATGGGACAGCACCTGGCGTCGACGGTAACAAGGTGATTGCCACATCCGCGTCCTTTACCGGCTCACCGTGAAAGTAGCGTGCCGTCACCGTGGCTTTGGCCTTCACTCCGGGCGTGTAATAAGGCCTATCGACGGCGATTTCGACCTTGAATCGCGGCAACACGTAACGCTTGATCTCAATCGCCAGCCGACTTTCGAGCGCACCGATGCGACAGACAATTGTATGAGCCCCCTCGATCACCTCGGTCGCCAAGGGGCAATCCATCGAGACTATGCCATAGGGACTTGTGGGTGCTGTTTTTTTGAAGACAACGTTTCCCTTGGGATCGATGAGCGTGAAGATGGCCGGCTGTCCGGCGAGCGGCCTCAAATCGGGCTGCCTCAGCGCCAAGGCGCGCACATGGATTTCCTGTCCCGGCTGATAGACCGGCTTGTCACTCGTCACCATGATCTTCGCGGAGTGCGCCAGTTTGACGGGCTTGGTTAGCTCCTCTTTATGGCCGGGTACCTGGGCGACGATGCGCAATTCATACTCGCCATCGTCCCAGGCCGGTAATGTGAAATGAGGCAGCCCCGAGCCTGTGGCATCCGTGTTGAAATGCGCGAGCAGTGCTGTCATGCCTATGCCGCCACGCGGTTGCAAAAGGACGGTCACGGGTATATTCGCCAGCGGATTGGTCTGGATGGCGGTTGGCTTAACGATGCGATCGACGACTTGTACATGGAGCGAAGCCTCGGACTCCGGCAGATACTCGGCCTGAGCGAGAACGATCAAATCGGTGCTGTCAGGCTTCAGACTGAGGAAATAGGCGTAAAGAGAGAGCAAAACCAGAGCCGCCGCGGCAGCCAAAGAGCCGGCCGTCCAGAAATAACGCTTCACCCAAATCGTGCGGCGTTGCTTCACAGTGTTAACTTCGCGCAGCGTCGTTTCGACAAGTTGATTCGATGCCTCGACCGGCGGTAGCGACGCTTTGATGGCGGCGAGCTGGATACGGGCCTCGTCGAGCGCAGCGCGGCAGCTTGGACATTCGGCGCAATGTTTTTCAACCTCGGCGGAGCGCTCGGGAGGAAGCAGAGCATGGAGGTGGTCTTGGAGAAGATCCAGGACGTGAGTGGTAGGTGTGGACATAACGATCTCCGGATGGGAGCCTGTAGTTTGCTGTGAACGTGCAAAAACTTAGAGGCTAGTCGCAATACCATTCGTCTAAGAGAGTGTTTAGAGCCTATCCGAAAAGGTGTCAGGCACCATCGCCGGAACGGCCCGTAGGGTGCTTCGCACAATGGTGCCCGACACCTTTTTGGATAGGCTCTTAATAAGCCCACCCCCTAGGCCGGACCACCCTTGCCATGCCAAATCTACTTTGGCAAGGGTGGTCGTCTGGCTAATGCTTATTAACTTGGTGATATTTGTCTCAAGTCCATAGAAATAAAAGATTTACGGCTTGATTCGTGAGCGCTTGCCAAGCATGCCCCGTTCCACCCTTGCCAAATAAAAGAGTAGCCTTGTCCACGAAAAACGGCGTGTGGGACTTAATAAACACCCTCTACGGTAGTAGGTGTAGGGTGCCATGCCCACGCAAGCGTGGGCATGGCACCCAAGGCCTTTGATGAACGGTATCTAGCTTCATCGGCATCAATTCATCAACTAGATGCCGCTGAGGGAATCGGCGGCCGTACGCCATCCGGCAATCGTATCGATTCCAGGCACGGCCCAAGCCGCATGCGCAACGCCGCCAACCCCTGGCTCATGTGCGAACGGGCCGTCGCTTCAGTGCAATCGACGATCGCTGCGATCTGCGCGTAAGGCAAATCGTCCCAGATTCGCAACAGGACGACCGCCCGCTGCTGCTCCGTTAGGCTGCCAAGCGCCTGGGTCACAATGGCGGCCGTTTCGCTGCACATGGCTATGTCCGATGGTGTCGTTCTGTCGCTCGCTTGCAGATCGTCCAACGTCAGGTTGACCAAGGTGGGCCGTTTCAGGCGCAGTCAGCGCTCGACTTTTGTTCAGAGCGATCGCATAAAGCCAGGCTTTGAACGGCCGAGGGAACGAGTAGGAATCGCGCTTCCGCCAGACAGCGACGAAGACCTCTTGAAAGACTTCCTCGCCCCGATGCCGATTGCCGACCATGCGCGTGATAAAGGTAAGCAACGGCGTCGCATGGCGGCGCAGCAGCACGGCCAGATTCTCCGCCTGCCCCTTGGCGAACTGCGACATCAACAGCTCGTCGCTCACTGCGTCGGTTTTCATCAGCGACTTCCTCACGCCCCGCATGTTATCCTCTTGTATGCGCTGCGAGGGGTAAACGTGCAGATAAAATTTTGGTGGCGTCACGCGCAGGTGAGGCAAGTGACGCTAGCCGCAATTGGGAATGGACCCCCACTGCTGAAAATCGTGAACGAGCCAATGCTTTGTATAGTCTACTCAGATAGTGCTTGATGCTACCAGAATAAACACCGAACCAGGGGTGCGCTTTTTTACTCTAGCTCTGGACACTCCGGATCGGCGATTTGACAGCGCCTTGGAGCGATCCGACCAGTAAGGACATCAGAGGTGACAGCATGGAAGTGGTGGTCTTCGTGGGCATCCAAGGTGCGGGAAAATCGACATTCTACCGCGAGCGTTTCTTCACTTCCCATGTTCGCATCAACCTGGACATGCTCAAGACCAGGCATCGCGAGGCACGATTATTTCAAGTATGTATCGAGACGCGGCAACCAGTCGTTGTAGATAACACGAATCTCACGAGGCTGGATCGAGAGGTGTACATTGGACCGGCCAAGCTCGCGGGCTTTCGCGTGATTGGCTATTACTTCCAGTCAAAAGTTGAGGATTGTCGACGCCGCAACGATCAGAGACCTCCCGATCAACAAGTTCCCCTACGTGGCATTCTTGGAGCAGCGGGCCGATTACAAATTCCTACGAAAAACGAAGGATTCGACGAGCAGTATTACGTGAGAATCGATGAGACGGCCGGCTTTGTCGTCGAGGAGTGGAAAGATGAAGTTTGACGATCTTGACCAGAAAATGCGGATCTTTGAAACCGCACACGACCAGTGCGTGCTGCCAGGCATTTACATGGTGGCCCGTCTCGATGGCCGGAGCTCTACGCGACTCACCAAAGAGGTCCATAAATTTGAGTCGCCCTTCGATCTGCGCTTTCGCGACCTGATGGTTGAAACCGCGGAATACTTGATGACCGATTGTGGATTCAACGTCGTCTATGGCTACACGGAAAGCGACGAGATCTCACTGCTGCTGGCATTGGGCGAAGCCAGCTTCGGTCGGAAAGTTCGCAAGCTGGTCTCTATTCTCGCCGGCGAAGGCAGCGCGAAGTTCTCGCTTCTGCTCGGCGCCATAGCGTCGTTCGATTGCCGAATATCACAGCTGCCGTCAGTCGATCTCGTCGTTGATTACTTCCGCTGGCGTAATGAGGACGCCCACCGCAACGCTCTCAACGCCCATTGCTATTGGCTGCTCCGCAAACAAGACAAAGGAGTAGCTCAAGTAACTGGCACTCTGAAGGGAATGTCGGTCGCCCAAAAGAATGAACTCATGTTTCAAAATGGCGCCAACTTCAACGACATCCCATTATGGCAAAAACGTGGCATCGGCCTCTACTGGGAGGAGTACGATCGTGCCGCGGAAAATCCAGTAACCGGTGAGAAAACGGTCGCCCGGCGCCGCCGTGTGCATCGCGATCTCGAATTGCCAATGAAAGACGACTACTCGGATTTTTTGAGAAGGCTCATTGCTGGCGCGTAGAGAGACTGTTGAACTTGGCTCAAACTTTAGTTTTGTTATGACAATTACGAATCTTGCTATCGAACCATATGTTGAGCAGGTGAAGCGTTGGCCGACGACGGGTCAACATATTCTCGCTCAATTTGACGACGACACAATAATCGTCTACCAAGCCTATGGCCCGAGTATTGGTCGATTTGCATTCGAGAACGGTTATTTTGGTGGCGATTTCAAGTATTCGAGAATGAGCTGGATCAAGCCAAATTTTCTATGGATGATGTATCGAAGCAACTGGGGCCAAGCCGAGGGACAGGAAGTCGTGTTGGCCATTCGGCTGAAGCGCAGATTCTTCGATTCTTTGATTGCGAATGCCGTCCTCTCTTCGTTTGAAGCTTCTGCGTGCGGCAATCGCGAGGAATGGGCCGAATCGGTGGCGCAATCGGATGTGCGCATGCAATGGGACCCCGACCATATGCCAAACGGTGAAAAATGTGAACGGCGTGCAGTCCAACTCGGGCTACGCGGTAAAACACTGAAGGCTTTCGGCAAGCGACAAATCGTGAACATCACGGATATGAGCGAATTCATCGCGGAGCAGAGGATGCATATTACCCCGGCACGAAATTAGATCAACCTAATTCCATTGGAGCGGCATATTGGGTCTGCGGATGAAGGAAATAACTCATAACATGTCGAGGCATCCCGCTCAACTTCCTCATGAATCCGAACAACCGCTCTTGCAACGTCGGCTTGTCCGGCGGCAGGCCAGCCTTGTTGATGTTCCCCTTCATGTCATTGTTCAAATATTCCACCGGATTGAGTTCCGGCGAATACGTCGGCAGGTAAAACAACTCGATCTGCTCCTGACGCGCCTCTACCCAGGACTGTACCTCCGCCTTGGTGTGGGAGCCCAACTGGTCCACGATCAACAGAATCTTCCGCTTCGCCCCACTGATCAAGAGAGTCAAGAACTGGAGAAAGACTTCCGCCGTGAACGACCCCTTGTACGTCATAAAACGCACCGTGCCCTCATTGCTGATCGCCGAGATCTGATTGACCCTCAGATGTGGTTGCGGCACCTCCATGGTGGCACGCTCGCCCCGGCGGGCATAACCCGAACCGGGATGGTGGTCGGCCTGCACGCCAACCTCATCCGCCCACAAAATCTCCGCGTTGTCTCGTTGGGCTTGGGCCTCGATGGCCGGATAGGTATCCTGCAACCACTGTTCGACTTCATCGGGATCTTGGTGACGCGACTTGCGGGCGGGCTTTTTGGAGGTGTAGCCCCAGCGTTGGAGATACTTGCCCACGGTGCGTAGGGCCAGTTCGATGCCGAGATCTCTTCGGATGAGGTCGGCGACGGCTTGGCGTGTCCACAGGGCGTGTTTCAGGCCCACTTGCTGGGGCGAGAAGTAGTCGATCTGGTCGCGAATGGTTTGAGCTTGGGCCTCGGAGAGCATACGGCCCGAGCCCAAAGGCCGGCCGGTGCGCCCGCCGGGCAGGGCGTCCAAGCCTTCGGCGTAATAGGCGGTATTCCAGCGGGAGATGGTTTCGCGGCGGACGCCGAGGAGTTCGGCGAGATCGGTTTCGGAATAGCCAAGCTCCAAGCCATGCAAGGCACGCAAACGCAAGGTCTCCAACGAATCGTCCGAGAGATGGCGGGCATCGGGAAGAGTAATAGACATAGTAACACCTCGAAGCTCGGGCTGAGGTACTTGTAATTCTAGATTAGTGAGCAACTACCGTGCCAGGGTAATATCCATGACTGGCGGAACGGTAGCTTATTAACTCCAGCTGAACACGTTTATGTTCCTGTCACCGCAATTGGCCGAGAGTATGGAGGTCCGCGCGATGATTGACCGTGTTCACCATACTCCAACCTTGATCTACTCCGTCGGCACCAAGGTCGTTTCTCTTATCGACGTTCCGGGCTCGCTCGCCGTCCATCCCCGTGGCAGCGTTGGCGTGATTGTAAAGTCGCCGAGCGATTTGGATCATTCTTATCGGGTGCGGTTCGCCGATGGTTTCGAGGCTCCTCTAAAGCGCGCCGAGGTCACCTTGCTGGCCCAGTTCAAGGCCGGCGAGATTGGCGATGGCTCCCATGCCGTCGCCCAGGCAAATCTTTATGAGCGCGTAATCTATCGATGCGTGATCGGCTCGCAGGCCTATGGACTCGCCAATGAGGAGTCAGATACCGATCGCCGTGGCATTTACTTGCCAAGCGCCGACATGCACTGGGCCCTTTATGGCGTTCCCGAGCAATTGGAGAATGAGGAGACGCAGGAGGCGTATTGGGAGCTTCAGAAGTTTCTTGTCATGGCACTGAAGGCGAACCCAAACGTTCTGGAATGTCTCTATACTCCACTGGTGGAGAAGTCCACGCCGTTGGCCGACGAGCTACTCGATATGAAGTCGATCTTCCTGTCGCGGATGGTCTATCAGACTTACAATGGGTACGTATTGTCGCAATTCAAGAAGATGCAGGCGGACATCCGAAACCACGGGCAGGTAAAGTGGAAACACGTCATGCACTTGATTCGCCTATTACTATCCGGCATCGGCGTACTACGCGAACGGTTCGTGCCTGTCAGAGTCGATGCTCACCGCGACAAGCTGCTGGCCATCCGGCAAGGGGAAGTGCCGTGGGCCGAAGTGGAGGCCTGGAGGCTCAGCCTGCACCAGGATTTCAATGCGGCGTTTGAAACTACAGCACTGCCCGAGCGTCCCGATTACGAACGTGCGAACGCCTTCCTCATCCGAGCCAGGCGAATGGCGATTTCGGGCACATTGCCATAAGGATCACGACAGTTTTCGCCAACCATGAGCGTAGGCAAGCGGAGAGCATTTCCCTCGTTCTGATTTTCTCCGGTCGCTGACGCTCCCGGTTCTGAAAATCACCGTCGAATTGTGTCGGAGCGATGCTATGAATCAGATGCCTCTCCTCAAGAAACAGATAAGCCAACATCCACAGCCATTGGTCTTCGCCACGATTAGCGGCGCACACCTGTATGGTTTTCCATCGCCCGATTCCGATTTCGATCTGCGTGGCGTCCATCTATTGCCGTTGAAGGACGTGGTGGGTCTCCAGATTGGCCCGGAGACAATCGAAAAATCTGGAATATACGACGGTCTCGAAATTGACTTGGTCACACACGAAGCCAAGAAATTCTTCAATCTTCTGCTGAAAAAGAATGGCTACGTGCTTGAGCAGGTTCTCTCGCCGTTAATTGTCCATACGACTCCGGCGCATGACGAACTAATCGAGATCGCCCGCAAGTGCGTGACACGGCATCACGCTCACCATTACCTCGGCTTCGCCGAAACGCAGTGGCGCTTGTTCGAGAAGGAGGAACCGCCGCGCGTGAAGCCGCTTCTCTACGTGTATCGCGTGCTGCTGACGGGGATCCACCTAATGCGGACCGGCGCAATCGAGGCGAACCTTGTTCGGCTCAATGAGACGGCGAAGTTACCTTACATTGGGGATCTAATCGAGCGAAAGATCACAGGTGCCGAAAAAGAACTTCTCTTGGGAGCCGACTTGGCGTTTCATCGGAGTGAATACGAACGCCTGCGAGCGCGCCTGGAGCAATCCTATAACGAGAGCCATTTGCCCGATACGCCGCACGGAAGTGCCGCGGTGCATGATCTGCTGGTGAAGCTGCGGCTAGCCGATAGGGCTATGTAATCTCACGGCGATCTGCTGAACGATTCCGGATAAATTAGCTCTTGCTTCGTTCGCGGTTCATAACGTCCCTATCGACTATATCTCCCCGTCATGTACGCCGTCTCCCGCAGGGCCATCGCTAATCCGAAGCCGCCGAGGATGACGCCGAATAAGCGCAGATACGCCTGGGTATTGGAATCGATCCCGTCGCGTTCCTCGATCCATTGGGCGCGCTGGTCGGGCGCGATTTGTTGTAACTGGCGCTCGCGCCAGCGGGCGTCGCGGGCCTCGGCGGCAGCGGAGGGGACAAACTGAAGCGCGATGCCGCCCATGAACAGCCATGAAGCGAGGAAGAGGCGAGCGTAGCTCAAGGCGAGGCGCGTTTTTTGGTGTTCCATATTTGCCTGGTCTTGAGTTTTCGGCGCCGCCACGGGATCGCAAGCTATTACTTTGTCACCCGGATCACTATGGATTCGATCGAGGCGTGTCCCGATTTGCGGAATGGGCGCGGCATCGGCTGGGCGTTGCCTTTCTCGTCGATAGTTCGACTGCGAAATGTATATTCGCCCGCCAGCAGGCCGGGCAGCACAGCCGCCCAATGAGCGTTGGTGAGACGCATGGGCCAAGACTTTGGTTTGCCGGTCTCGTCAAAGCCGAGCGTATTAGCTGGAATCTTCCCATCCGGCAAAGCACCCCAATGCTTCGGGGCTGGCAAGAGGTCCGCTTTGACCCAAGGAGCCTTGGTGTAGTAGGGGTCGCCCACCGGCCGTGGAGTTGCGTTGGATTCGATCGATACCTCCACTTTTGTGAGGCCGGAAATCCCAACCTGAGCATAACCCGAGACGGGAATGGGCTCGCCCTCCTTGATCGCAGTCGGCACCGATAGCGATGCGGAAAACGTCTTGAGTGGGCTATCGACGTCGTTGTTTTCGTCGGCGTAGGTATCGTTGGCATGGGCGAGATTTGTCAGTACAATATGCGTCAACCATTTGATCGATTTGAAGCCGTAGGCCTCCGGAACGACGATGCGCACCGGCCCGCCGCGCTCGGCGTCGAGCCATTTGCAATTCAGCTTGTAGCACAGAATCACCGGCGGCAGGTCGAACGGGTCTTCCAACACCCGGCCGATCGGCAACGAACTCCGAAACATTTGTTTGGGGTCATTGTTGTGAAAGCCATAATAGAAGACGCGCCGCAAATTATCGCGCGGCTGCGTCAGCCATACCACGTCGCGCAGCGGCACGCCCTCCCATAATCCCATCCCGAGCGGACAACCAAGGTTGAGGCAGGTCATCACCTTGGGAAATCGCACGGCATTCTTTTCTCCGAGCTTTAGCAACGACTCGAAATCAAGCGCTGTACCATCTGCTTTTGTGAACGGCTTGCCCGGCGCGCAGGCTGATCCGGGTCGGAAATGACCTCCAGTTTCCAGGTCTCCCGGGTGAGCCCGGCCTCGCGTTTTTGTTGCTCCGACAGCGAATGCGGCAGCGGCCTGCCGCGCGATATGTCTCGAAAATGTTCGGGGGCGGTGAAGTAGGGATCCGGCCGCGCGCCGGCCTTGTCGGGCTTCGCCGGTGGCTTTGGTTTGTCGTCCTCGGCCGCCATGATCTGGAGCGAAGCTCCGAGAGCCGCCGAGCTGGCCAGGCCGAGGCGCATGAAATAGCGACGGGTTAGTTCGCGGTGTTCGTCGAGGAAATCATTGTGGTCTGTCATGGTCTCAATAATCCCGCTCAAACGGCGTCCCCACCTGGTGATCCTCAAAGCGCATGTATTGCTTAATGTATTTCAGCGACAATTCCCCAGTCGGACCGTTGCGCTGTTTGCCGATGATGAGTTCGATGATCGAATCGGTCAGGCCTGGTTCCGTGTTTCGGTCAGGGCGGTGGAGAAGCATGACAGTATCGGCGTCTTGCTCGATGCTGCCGGATTCACGCAGGTCGGCCAGGCGGGGCCGATGGTCCTGGCGTTCCTCGGACGAGCGATTGACCTGGGCCAGGGCGACGACGGGGATTTGCAGTTCCTTGGCCAGGTATTTGAGACGGCGGCTGACCTGGGCGACCTGCTCCTGGCGCGGGTCGCGGCGATTCTCGGGTTCGATGAGCTGGAGGTAGTCGATCACGACTAACTTGATCTTGTGGCGGAGTTTGAGTCGCCGTGAATTGGCGGCGATGCGCAGCATTGTCTGGCTAGGCGAATCGTCGATGAACAGCTGGGCGCCCCGAAGCTCGCCGCCGGCTTGAATCAGTTTCGACATCTCGTCGGCGTCGATGTTTCCTTTACGGAGCTTATGGCTATTCACTCGGGCCTGGCAGCAGAGCAAGCGTTCGGCCAATTCAATGCGCGACTGTTCGAGGCTGACAAAGAAGGCGGGATGGCCATAGTCCAAACAGACATTTCGGACCAAATTTAGGGCAAACGCCGTCTTGCCGACGCTCGGCCGAGCGGCGATGATAACCAGCTCCGAATCATGTAGCCCGGCCGTGATCTCGTCTAACTCCGTGAAGCCCGTGGATAGGCCGCCGATCGTCATCTCCTCGCCGGCTGAGCGTTTATCGATCCGATCGTAGGCGTTCTGGATCGCGTCCTCGAGCGTCACCGTTTCGGCGACCGTGTTGCGCTCATTTATCGAAAGCACTCGTCGTTCGGCGGAGCCGAGTAATTCCTCAACCGGCATGACCTGGTCGTAGGCGTCGCGCAGGATTTCGGTGCCGGTGTGGATCAGAATGCGAACGAGGGCGCGGTCGCGGACGATGCGCGCGTAATACTCCGCATTGGCCGCCGTCGGGGCGGCTTCCCAAAGTTCGGCGAGATACGGATAGCGGCCTACATCTTCGAGGTGATTGCGCCGAATCAGCTCCTCGGCCAGGATTACGAGGTCGACTTTGCCGCCGCGCTCCGAGAGTGTGACGATCGCTTGAAAGATTTTCTGATGGGCGTCTTCGAAAAAGTGGTCGGCGCGAACGATCAATGTCACATCATGAATGACGTTGTTGTCGCGCAACATGCTGCCGAGGACCGACCGCTCGGCATCACGGCTTTGGGGCATCCGGTCTGGGGCTTGTGCGTCGGACATGAGATCACCTCCCGATTCCTTGGGGGGTTAGTGCGGCGAAAAACCCCGCGCTGGCGCTTGGGGCTGGTGATTTGAAACCAGCCCCAAGCGCCAGCGCGGGGTTCATCCACGATCCGTCGCTTGCGCTCCGGGCTGATCGATTTACTTCGTCTGCGGCTGCACAACCGCGACCTTGACTTCGGTCTCGATATCGAAGCCGAGGTTGAGCTTCACGGCGTAGACGCCGGTTTCCTTGATCGAGCCTTCGATACGAACCATCTCGGCGTCGATGTTGAGCATCTTGCCGCGCAGGCCCTTGGAGATTTCAGCAGCGCCAACTGAGCCATAAAGATGGCCTTCCGGGTTGGCGTTGGCTTCGATGGTGATGCCGGGCATCTTGGCGATCTGTTCGGCGAGAGCTTTCAGATCGGCGATGCGAGCTTCGCGGGCCTGATTCACCCGGATTTTATAGCGTTCGAGCAGTCGCAAATTGTGCGGCGTCGGCACCGTGGCCATGCCGCGTGGCACGAGGTAATTGCGGCCATAGCCCGACTTGACCTCGACCAAATCGCCCTGCTTGCCCAGATGCGTGACGTCTTCCGTCAGCACGAGCTGCATGCCGCCATGCGGTCCCTTTGGAACCTGGTTGCGCTTCTTGACCAAGGGTTTGCCTGTTTTCGTCGGCATGATTGCTACTCAATTCCTGGTTAGGCCCGTTACGCTCAGAACGGGATCTCATCCTCTTGCGGACCGCCCGCCCCAGCTGGGGCATCCATTTCCTCGTGTCCTGAATCAAACGAGCTGCCGCCGTTGGGCGGATAAGCTTGATTGTTGCGTTGCGGGGCTGGACGACTCATCCGCGCGCCGCCGCCATCGCCCATGCCACCATCGCCGCGCGGCTCGAGGTACTGGAAGTTGTCGACGACGAGAACAAGTTTTGTGCGATTGCTGCCGTCGGTCTTGTCCTGCCAGCGATCCATCTTCAAATGGCCTTCGATGAAGACCTGCGAGCCCTTGCGCAAGTTTTGCTGGACAAGGTCCGCTTGCTTGCCCAAGTCGCCGCGGTTCCAGACTTCGCAGTCCACGAATACGGGATCGTCCACCCATTGGCCCGATGTCTGATCCTTTTTACGATTGTTGACCGCGAAGCCGAACTTCATCCCCTTGGCAGCCATACTCTTGGTCGGGATTGGTTCTGGGTCTCGGGTCAGTCTGCCGATAAACATTACCTTGTTCAAATTTGCCATGGGCCGTCTCCCTGCACGATGCAGCGTCTCAAACGCACGGGCACAATCGGCCTGCGTGCTGGCAAATACTATACATCCGTTCGCGTCGTGACGCAAGGTTGGGAGGATTCCCGCTCGCGCATTCCTGGAGCGGAGAGTTCGCCTTCAAGAGCCGGGAGCGTGAGCGACCGGAGAAAATAACACTTTTTCAAATGCTCTCCGGTCGCTGACGGTCCCGGCTCTTGAAGACAGAAGACTCAGCTGTTTAGTCCTTATCATCCGGCCCGTGATCGCGGCTGCGACCGCGGCCGCCGCCGTCACGACGACCGCGATCGTCGTCGAGAATATCGTCGTCGGGCTGATCGGTGACGGTCTGCAGCGCCACCGCGTGTTCATCGCGGGCCATCGCGAGCATGTCATCGACGAGCTTTGGATCGATGTGGATGACCATGTGGCGCAAGATCGATTCGATGAGCGAAAAATCGCGCTCGATTTCGACGACGTTCTTCCCTTCGGTGCGGAAGTACATCAGATAATAAAGTCCACGCTTGTGGCTCTTGACCGGATAGCAAAGCTTGCGATCGTCCCAGCGACGGCTGGCTAAAATCTCGGCCTGGTGCTTCTCAAAAACCGTATGCAGCTGCTGTGCAGCGGCGGCTTCGTCGCCGGCCACCTTATTGGTGTCAAGCAAAAACATGCACTCGTAAACACTCGCTGGCATAGCTCACTCGCTCGTCGTTTCGGGAAAAGATCAGCCGTCGGCCCCGGTGGGGTCGGCGTTGAACTGGTTCATACACACCTCGACGCCCTGTTGCGACCAGACCATCACGGCCTGGGCCGAACGGGCGACCGCGTCTTCGATTACTTTGCGCTCGGCAGGCCGAAACCGCCCGAGCACATGGTCAATCGTCTCATCCTCGCGGGGAGCATCGACACCGATTCGCAATCGGGCGTACTCCGTCGTACCCAGATGATTCTGGATGTCGCGCAGGCCGTTGTGCCCGCCATGCGTCCCCTTACCCCGCGCTCGCAGCTTACCGAGCGGCAGGTTGATGTCGTCGGCGACCACCAACAGGTCCGTGAGCGGCAAGTGAAAAAAGTCCAGCACATGCCGAACACTATGGCCGCTCAAGTTCATGAACGTTTCCGGCTTCACGAGGAGCAATTTCTCGACATCCTCGTGCAGCTCGGCCACCTGCGCCTGAAAACGCGCTTGAAATCGTCCCGCCCGGGGGCTCGCGGCGAGATAATCGATCACGTCGA
This sequence comes from uncultured Planctomycetaceae bacterium, assembly GCA_963790585.1. GTDB lineage: Bacteria > Planctomycetota > Planctomycetia > Gemmatales > Gemmataceae > CAWBOY01. Next base: position 73,495 of record CAWBOY010000005.1, on the reverse strand, counting down.
AGCCAACGTTGTGGCGGGTGCCCTGATACTTGGCCCCAGGATTACCCAGCCCGACGATGACCTTCATGGCAAGACCACGCTCCGCCTGTTTGCGCTTACTTCTTGGCTTCTTCTTCCGGTTCGGCCGCGACGCGACGACCCACGATTTCCGGCTCAACCGGCCCACCCAACGGTCCAGCGCCCGGCTCTGGCTCGGCTTGCGGCGATTTCACTTGCACGACAATCGCGTCGGCCGCGTGCTTGGTCAAAACGTCTTTCGGCAGCACGAGGTCGCGGACGTGAATCACGCCGCCCAACTGCAGCTCGCTGATATTAACGCGAATATGTTCGGGGATGTTGACGGCGAGGCATTCCACCTCGAGAACATGCAACGGCTGATCGAGAACGCCGCCGCCGGTGGCGCCTGGGGCGATGCCACGCAATTCGATCGGCACATTCACGGTAATGCGCTCGTCGAGGGACGTGCGGCGGAAGTCGACATGGAGAAGATGCTTGCCCAGGTGATCCCATTGGAGATCGTAAATCAGGGCTTTCTCGCTGGCGCCATCGCTCTTGAGATCGACGACGCGAGCGCCGTGGCGAATGGCGTGGAGCAGGGCTTCCGACTCGAGCGCTACCGCGACCGTGGCCTCTTTATGGCCATAGATTATGGCCGGGACGAGCCCCTGCTTGCGCAGCTTCTCGGTGGCGCGGCCACCGGTTGTCTCTCGCTTCGTTGCCTTCAGTTCCACCGCATCGGCCATGTTTCTCACCCACCGCAAAACGAAAGGAACACCCAGTTTCCTCGGGTGTCCCATGAAGGTGCGCTCGTAAGAATCGGTATTATTTCAGGATAAGTGCTCGCTGGCAAGAGCGCACAGCGAAAATCGGAGTGATGTTTATACGAGCTGGGCCGAACACAAGCGGGATGCGCTGAGCGCTTATTGTCACGTATTATGACATCAGCGCCTTAAATCTACCTCTTGTGACCGATGAAGAAATGCGCTGGCTCGTAGAGAAATTTGTTTCAAACCTATCGGGCGATATAAAGAAAAACCGCTTGCATACTGCGCTTTGAGTTGTGAGAATAGGATCTAGTACCAGCCCTCCTGCCTCCGCCGCCTCCAGAATCATCCTCCGCGAGGTGTCCGCTATGACCGTGGTTCGATACCTGGTCCTTACCAGTTGTGTTTTCATTCTCTTCGGATCGACCGCACTTGCCGACGAACCGGCCAAGACGCCTGTGGGGCCCGTTAGCTATCACCGCGACATCCGCCCGATCTTTCAGCAAAACTGTCAAGGCTGCCATCAGCCGGCCCGACCACAAGGCGGCTATGTGATGACCAGCTATGCAAATCTCCTGAAATCAGGAGACGGCGAAAAACCGCCGGTCGTTCCCGGTAAACCGGCAGACAGCGCTCTCCTCAATCAGATTACACCGAAAAAAGACGACAAAGCCGAGATGCCCAAGGGCAAGCCGCCGTTAGCCCCTAAAGAGATCGCACTCGTCCGCAAGTGGATCGAGGAAGGGGCGAAGGACGATACGCCGCCAAGTTCCGCTCAAGTGATCGATGCCGAGCATCCGCCGCATTATGCCGCAGCGCCGGTGGTCACCTCGCTTGCCTACTCGAAAGATGGCACATTGCTGGCGGTCGCGGGCTACCATGAAGTGCTGTTGCACAAGGCCGACGGTAGCGAATTAGTCGCCCGGCTTGTCGGCCTGTCCGAACGTGTGCAGTCGCTCGCCTTTTCGCCAGACGGCAAATGGCTCGCGGTGGCCGGCGGCACGCCCGGTCTCTTCGGCGAGATTCAAGTTTGGGACGTGGCCCGCAAGAAACTACGGCTATCGCAAACCGTCACGTTTGACACTCTTTACGGCGTGAGCTGGTCGCCCGATGGTCAAAAGATCGCCTTCGGCTGTCCGGACAATAGCGTGCGTGCTATTGATGCGGAATCCGGACATGAAGTCCTCTATCAGAAAGCCCACACCGATTGGGTTCTCGGCACCGTCTTCTCGAAGGACGGTCGATTTCTCGTCTCCGTCAGCCGTGATCGCTCGACCCGCCTTACCGAAGTGGCCACGCAGCGCTTCATCGACAACATAACGAGCATCACGCCGGGTGCTCTCAAGGGCGGCCTGCAAGCCGTAGCGCTTAATCCTGTTAAGAGAGAGGACAAGGTGAAATATGCGGACAAGGGCGTCGACACCAGCGAGAAATTCTACGAAGAGATTCTGATCGGCGGCGCCGATGGCGCTCCGAAGCTCTATAAGATGCACCGCGAGAAAAAACGGGTCATCGGCGATGACTTCAACAAGATCCGTGAGTATCCGGCGTTGCCCGGCCGCATCAACGCGGTTTGTTTTAATAGCGACGGTACTCAATTCGCCGCCTGCAGCAGCCTTGATGGCCTGGGCGATGTACAGGTTTTCCAGACTGCAGACGCCAAGGTTGTGTCCAAGATGGACAAACAGGTCGGGCCTGTCTTTACGCTCGCCTTTAGTCCTGACAATAAGACGTTAGCTATCGGTGGCTTCGACGGCATGGTCCGCCTCGTCGATCCAGCGACGGGCAAGATTTTGAAAGAATTCTCGCCGATGCCGGCGAGCGAGAAAAAGTAGTTTTTGAATTAACCTCACCAGCCCCAAGCGCAGCGCGGGGTTCCGAATCTACTGAATAAACGCTGATTGACTCACCACGAGAAGCAATTATGATACGCACTCTCTCCACTATATTCTTGTTTGTAATCGCGTTGATGCTCGCCTCGAGCGCTTACGCGCAGGAATCACTTCCCCCAGGAACCAAGGTCTCAAAGCTCGAAGTGGTTCCCGCCTCGATCGAGTTGAAGACCCCATTTGAATACGCGCAGTTATTGGTGTCCGCTCGCCTCGACAACGGCGACAAGATCGACGTTACGCGCATGGTGACGCGGAATAGCACCACCGCTGTCAAAGTCAGCGCGAATGGCCAGGTGCGTCCTATCGCCAACGGCGAGGGTAACATCCAAGTGACCCTTGCGGATCAAGTGGCGTCGATTCCGATCAAAGTGACTGGTCAAAAAGAGATACCACAGATCAATTTTATCCGTGATGTCATGCCGGTCCTGTCGCGCGTCGGTTGTAACGCGGGCACTTGCCACGGCGCCCAGGATGGCAAGAACGGCTTCAAGCTGTCGCTTCGGGGTTACGATCCCCTGTATGATTTTCGCTCGCTCACCGATGACTTAGAAGGGCGACGCTTCAACCGAGCCGCGCCCGAGCGCAGTCTCATGCTGCTCAAGCCAGCTGGAGAGGTGCCACACCAGGGCAATGCCCCGCTAAAGGCGGGCGAGCCGTATTACGAGCTACTCAAGAATTGGATTGCCCAGGGCGTCAAATTCGATCCGAAGAGCCCCAAGGTTGTCTCAATCGAAGTGTTCCCCAAAGGGGCGGCCATTCCTCTGCCCAAGATGAAACAGCAGGCCCGTGTGGTCGCCACGTTCGCCGATGGAACGGTCCGCGATGTCACCGAAGAAGCGTTCATCGAGAGCAGCAACACGGAGATCGCCGTAATTGATCGCGGCGGCGTTCTCACCGCTGAGCGTCGCGGCGAAGCGACGATCATGGCCCGTTACGAAGGTGCATATAGCGCTTCTACTCTCGTCGTCATGGGGGATCGCGGACTTTTCGCCTGGAAAGATACGCCTGAGTACAACTACATTGACACTCTGGTTTATGAGAAATTACGCCAGGTTAAAGTCCTGCCGAGTGACCTGTGTACGGATGCCGAGTTCATTCGGCGCGTGTCGATCGATTTGACCGGACTGTTGCCTGAGCCACAGAAGATCCGGGCGTTTCTCGACGACAAGACACCGAGCCGGCAGAAGCGCGAAAGGTTGATCGATGAACTGATCGGCAGCCCGGAATTTGTGGCCCAGTGGGCCAACAAATGGGCCGACCTGCTCCAGGTGAACCGCAAATATCTGGGCGATCAGGGAGCCGGAAAGCTGCGCGATTTCATTCGCGAGGCTGTCGCCAAGAACATGCCCTATGATCAATTTGTCCGCACCATCCTGACCGCAAGTGGCTCGAACGTCGATAACCCGGCGGCGGCCTACTTCAAGATCCATCGCGAGCCGACCGACGTCATGGAGAACACGACGCAACTGTTCCTCGGCGTGCGTTTCAACTGCAACAAATGCCACGATCATCCGTTCGAGCGCTGGACCCAAGACCAGTATTACCAACTGTCCGCCTACTTTGCTCAGGTCAAGCTCAGGGAAGATGAACGCTTCAAAGGCCAGAAAATCGGTGGCACAAATGTCGAAGGCGCGAAGCCCCTGGTCGAAGTAGTAAGTGATGATAAGGCGGGCGAGGTCACGCATCTGCGCACGAGCAAAGTAGCCCCGCCGACGTTTCCCTTCATGCACAAGGATTTAGCCGCAACGACCGAGACCCGTCGCGAACAGTTGGCCCATTGGCTCACCTCCAAAGAAAACCCCTATTTCGCTCGTAGTTATGTCAATCGCCTCTGGAGCTATCTGCTCGGCGTCGGCCTCATCGAGCCGATCGATGATATTCGCGCTGGCAACCCCGCGACCAATCCAAAGCTGCTCGACCGCTTGACCGAAGAGTTCATCAAGAGCAACTTCGACACGCGCGAAATCCTGCGGACGATCTGCAAGTCGCGCGTCTATCAGCAATCCTGCATCACCAATGACTGGAATCGCGACGATGACATTAATTACTCCCATGCCCTAGCGCGCCGGCTGCCTGCCGAGGCTCTTTATGATGCGGTCCATCGCGCCACGGGTTCGTTGAGCCATTTGCCAGGATTGCCACCAGGCGCCGCGCCTTCCAAATGCTCGATGCGACCCAGGACGCCCCCGGCGGATTCCTCGATCTCTTTGGCAAACCGGCCCGCGAGAGCGCTTGCGAATGCGAGCGGAACACCGGCAGCGTAATGCTTGGGCCAGTGCTGGCGATGGTCAACGGACCAGTCACTGGCGATGCAATCAAAGATCCCAACAACCGACTTGGCAAGCTGCTCGCCGAGAATAAGGACAATAATCGAGTCGTAGAAGAGGTTTATCTCTCTTTCTTCGGCCGGCTGCCCAGCGATAAGGAACGAGCAAAGGGTGTGCAAGCGATCGAAGAGGGGAAGAACGACTTCGAAAGCGTCGTCGCTGCCCATAAAGAGAAACTCACGGCTTTCCAGGCATATGAAAAGACGCTCGATGAACAACAGAAGAAGTGGGAGGTCGAAGTAGGCAAACCAACGCCCTGGACGCCGGTCGAAGCCGACACCGCGACCGCGACGGGCGGCACGACGCTCACGAAACAGGCCGACCTGTCACTTCTCGCTGGCGGCAAAGTCCCGCCGACCGACACCTACACCGTGACGGTGAAGACAAAGCAGACCGGCATCACCGGGCTCCGCCTTGAAGTACTGCCTGATCCGTCGTTGCCAGCTCAGGGCCCAGGACGAGCGGCCAATGGCAACTTCGTCCTGCATGAGTTGAAGGTGACGGTCAAGGAAGAGGGAAGCGATGCCAAGGCAAAGCCTGCCGGGTTGAAGAATGCTTCGGCCGATTTCTCTCAGGATTCGTTCCCGATTGGCAATGCCATCGACAACAACGAGAGTACAGGTTGGGCTGTTTCCCCGCAGTTCGGCAAGCAGCACACCGCGACCTTTGAGTTCGCCCAGCCGATTGGCTTCGCCAAGGGGACGGAGATCACCTTTACCATGATCCAGAAGTTCGGAACCGCCCACACCATTGGCAAGTTCCGTCTTGCTGTGACGACGGCGAAGCCGCCGCTGTCGATAAAGCCGTTGCCCGAGAATCTGGTCAAGATCTTGGCCATCGAAGCGGATAAGCGGACGCCGGAGCAGAAGATGGAAGTGCAAAACTACTATCGGTCCAAAGACGCCAAGTTCAATCAGATGCGCCAGGCCGTCGCCGAGAGCACGCCACCGCCCGACAAACGCCGCCTCGGCTTGGAGGATCTCGCTTGGGCTTTGATTAATGGTAAGGAGTTTCTGTTCAACCATTGAGACAGCGCCGAGACTCTCATGCCACCGCGTGTCTTCAACTTCGGCTCGCTCAACATCGACCGCGTCTTTCGCGTGCCGCATGTGGTGACGCCCAAGGAGACGCTGGCGAGCCGATCGTTTCAGATTCTCGCTGGCGGCAAAGGCGCCAATCAATCCGTCGCTCTGGCTAGAGCTGGAGCGGCGGTCACGCACTGCGGCAAGATTGGTCCCGATGGCATATGGCTGCTCAATAAACTAGCGATCGAAGGCGTCGATACGCGATTTGTCGTTCAAGGCGAAACCCCAACCGGCCAAGCGTTCATTCAGGTCGATGACGCTGGCGAGAACGCCATCGTTCTGATGGCAGGCGCGAACCACGAAATCACACGCGGTGAGATAGACACCGTTCTGTCGGAATGTTCGCCGAACACATTCGTCCTAACTCAAAACGAGACCAGTAACGTTGCGTACTTGATCGAGCGCGCCGCCGCGTTAGGTCTGAACGTCGTGTTTAATCCCGCACCGTTCACGTCAGACATTTTGACATATCCGCTACAACATGTATCCCTTCTTGTCGTGAATGAGAAGGAAGGACACGGCATCACGGGCGAAGCCACTCCCGAAGCAATACTCGCAAAGTTGCGAACGCAGCTACCTAAAACAGAATTGATTCTGACGCTCGGCGCCGATGGTGTTCTTTACGACGGCAAGGAAGGTCAATGGCATGTTCCGGCATTTAAGGCCGGCAATGTCGTAGACACAACCGCAGCGGGAGATACGTTCATCGGTTACTATCTGGCAAGCCGTTTAGATGGAGGAAATGTGTTGGCAAGCCTTCAGAAAGCCACTCACGCTGCGGCGATCTGCATCGGTCGCGTCGGCGCGATGGATTCGATACCCTGGTCAACCGAGTGGCCACGCTGAGCGGTTTGCCTTGCTCACCGAGTACTTCTGGCCCGTTTTGATTCCCAATCTGTTTTTTTGGAAAGTCTACTGAGAGCCTATCCGAAGTAGAGTCGAGAAGTGGCGCGGTGGTTTAGGTCGAGTCCAGCGGTATCCGGCCCTTTCGTTGGCCGGTGCCTCAATCTCCCGGCCATGCCCCGTTTCCACTTCCCGCTCGTCGAACCGGACGGGCCCTATTAAGGCATCCGGCTCTCGGACAAGGTAACTCATGCGTTCGCTCACAAGACGCGAGGTCGCGGTCGCCCTGGAAGCCACACTAATCCCAGGTCCTCACGCAGGTAACGATCCGAATAACACTGTCGGGCCGTACCCTGCACGCGGTGCTTCCGACCCAGCCACTGACGGAGCCGTTGACAGGTGTGCGCCATCACCTGCTTCATGGCCGGGGCCGTGTTACCGAGACAAAAATAGTTCGCCCAGCCCACCAGTCGGCTGTTGACGCGAGTTATTAACGCCCGGCAAGACAACCACTGCCACGTTCGGCTGGTCTGATCGCGGATCACCTCACAGATCCCGTGGATCTTCTTGACGGCCGGACGGGGACCGATGTAGCTACGCCCCGTCTTCGGCGACCAGTTCCGACCGAACGTGTAACCCAAAAACGAAAACGTCTCGTCCGGCAAGCGGCAAACCCGGGTCTTCGTCTCGTTCACCGTCAACCGCAGCTTCGACATCATGCGCCGCATCACCGCCTCGGCTTCAAGAGCCGTACCACGGCAGCAGATCACAAAGTCGTCCGCATAATTGACGATACGCGCCTCAAGACGATTGGCATGCCCGTTTGTCTTCCAGCCCAGCACGAAGCGACGCATGTAGAGATTCGCCAGCAGCGGCGAGAGCACGCCCCCTTGCGGGGTGCCGCGACCCTCGTCCTTGTTGCGAGTCGTTCGACGCTTGTCCCCACGATCTCCAAGGTCTTCCACCGGTGCCTCCAACCAGCTTTTGATCAGGGCCAGTAGTAGCCCGTCACTAAGCCGTCGGCTCACCGATGCCATTAACTCGGCGTGGGGATGCTATCGAAGTACCCACTCAAGTCCGCATCGACAATCTCCGTATGCCCGTTGTCTAGCAACAATTGGACCTGCTCGATCGCGTCCAGAGCGCTTCGGCCTTGCCGATAAGCAAATTGTTCCGGCTGCAAGTCCGCCTCGAAGATCGGCTCCAAGACGAGCAACACAGCCATCTGCACGACACGGTCGCGGATCGTTGGAATGCCCAACGGTCGCTGTTTGCCATCCGACTTCGGTATGTACACCCGTCGGACTGCTTGCGGGCGATACGCTTTGTTTCGGAGTTCTTCCGTCAGTTCACCCAGCCAACGGTCCAGCCCGTACTCCTCGATGTCCGTGAACGTCTGGCCATCCACCCCCGCCGCGCCGTCGTTAGCGGCACAGCACAGGTACGCATGGCCCAGCACATCGGCCCGGTACACCTTGTCGTACAACGCATAGAACCGATAGGTGGGTGCTCTCTTCGCTTTGGCATGCAACGTCTCCTGGAGTTTCCGAACCGTATCGGGAGGTGTTAGGCTCATCACCAATCTCCTGGCTCTCTTTCCTTCGGACGCTGTCCTTGAACCAAGGCCCCTTCCCTCCACCGGCGTTACCCGGCTTCAGCGGTACTACGAGCCTCTCCGCCACCCCAAGCGGCCCGGCCTGTCCCTCGCGGGCGTCCGGTTGGCACTGCTGCCACCGCAGGGGGTTTCCCGTGTTGCGTTAACTTTCCTATGCCGACATGCCGTCGCCATTACCCCGGTGGCAACGCGGGTGGGGCTAAAGTCGTTCCCCCTGTATCCTCGCGTCTGCGGCCTTCCCCATCCCTTTGCTGGGTCGGCTACCACATTACCCGTTTCGAGGCCTGCTCAGCGTTCACTCACGTTACGGCCTGCCTGCTCGCGGAGTCGCTCAAACGACCCTTTCCATCGAAGGCTTCGACAGTTTCGTTACCTCCACTGCCGCTCCGATTGCTACCGGCTGGAACGACCAGTTGCCGGGTGGGATTCGCACCCACTGAAAAGTCACGCCTTGGCACGGCGCACAATAGGGGTCAGGTACCATTGTGCGAAGCACCCTTCGGGCCGTTCCGGCAACGGTACCTGACCCCTTTTTCGGATAGGCTCTCAGCGGAACAAAACGGCCTCCGCCATCAGGCCTGGTCCAAAGCCTAGGGCAACGCAAGGCAGGGGCGCTTTGGTCTCACGCAACCTCTTGAGAATAAAGAGCACCGTCGGCGACGACATGTTGCCGTAATTGGCGAAAATCTCTCTCGATACGGCAGCGGCTCTATTGGGCAGGCCAAGCGCCTCGACGGAAGCCGATAGGATTCGGGGACCACCCGGATGGATCGCCCAGGTATTCACGTCGGCTAACCTCAATCCTTGATTTTGCAGCCAAATCTCCATCCACGGGCGAAGGTGATCGCCGATAAGGGCCGGTACACGTTTGGAGAGCGTCATCTCGAAGCCGTGGTTGCCGATGGTCCAGGTCATGGCGTTTGCCGAGTCGGGTACCAGGCAGGACCCGGTCGCGGCCGTTCGCCAGGGCGAGTCGCCGGCTATGCCGACAACCGCGGCAGCGCCATCGGCGAAGATGGCGTTGGCAATCATTTTGGCGGGATTCCAATCGTAGTGGTAATGAAGGCTGCAGAGTTCGACGGCGCAAATAAGGATTCTTGCCGCGGCATCGGATCCGGCGAAGGCATGGGCGACGCGCAATGCATTCAAAGCGCCGTGGCAGCCCATGTAACCGACGTGGGTGCGCTGCACAGTTGAAGACAGCCCGAGTGCGTGGATCAATTCGAGGTCGATTCCCGGGGCCATAAAGCCTGTGCAAGAGACCGTAATCAAGTGCGTGATCGATGGCCCGGGCAGGCTGCTTTCGGTAAGAGCGCGGTGCGCGGCCTCGATCGCAAGGGGGGGCGCAGGCGCGGCATAATGCTCCATGCGTATGCCGGTCGACGGGCCACGATCATCGGGCCGGCCGGTCGGCAGAAATGGTGACGCTGATAGTTTTGTGCCATTCAAAATGTCGGCAATCAGGTCGGAGTCGAAGGCCAGGTAGCGCTGCTGAATTCCAGTGCCATCATACATCGACGGCAGCCACGTCTCTTGCTCGGTTGTGGGATGGCACAGGGACCGAGCGATGTTCAGGGCGTCGTCTTGGTCGATGGGCGTATGCGGTAGGCTCGTCCCCATGCCGAGAATGGCGAAGCTCATAGCGGCGTGGGTATCCTTCCTGCGTTGGACTGTGAAATCGTGGGCCGATTTAAAAGGGCGACAATCGGCGTGGCGATTCTGGGCAAATAGTGCAGCAAATTTATTGTAGATCGCAGCAAACGAGGGCGGCGCAGTAGGTCGGACGCCAATCGGCAGACGAATTGCCTGCGCCGCACTCGGCGGCGGTAGATCGCTTCCCATTGCCGGGCGAATAGTGGCTGCCAGTCCTGGACCGCCCGCGCGACGATCGGCGCCAGAAGAACCGCGGAGCTGAGCGCCCAGGCCATTCCCTCGCCCGTGAACGGCTCGACATACCCTGCCGCGTCGCCGACGACGAAGATACGATCCGCCGCGAGGCGCGTGGCCCGCCGACTCAACGCGGCGGTGCCTTTCCAACCAGACAGGTGGGTTTCGTTGAGCGCGTGCCAGCCGACTTCCTCCATTGTCGCGCGCGCCGCCCTGGCCGGGTCGCCCATTTGGCGAATGAAGCCCGGGTCGAACGCTCCGGCCAGGTCGATGCGCCCGTCTTCCAAGCGTGTCGCGCCAAGATAACCATGGCGGGTGCAGGCCATGTAAAGTGTGCCGCGTTCAAAGAAATCGCATGAGCCATCCAGGATGGTGCCCACACCGATGCGGGCTCGCGGCTCAATTATACTCTCATTGGTCCCGGCACGCGCCAAAAGCGAGCCACCCAAGCCGTCTGCCGCCACCACGATTTTCGCCTCGATAATCGTCGAGGATTGCTCCTGGTCCAGCCTCAGTCGCGCCGCGGCGAGAGATCTTGTTTCGAGACTGGCTCGGGTGTTGGGCAGGAATTGCACACCTTCCCGAACGCCGGCAACAATCAGTTCGGTGTCGAAAGACATCCGCGAGAGGGCGACGATCCCTGTTAGGGGCAGGAATACCTCACGACCTGGGGCGGCAAGGCGGAAGTTTCGGATCGGCACCGCGCCTAGGCCGGCCGGCATACTATGAAGACTGATCGCATCAAGCGTCGCCAAGGCGTTGGCATTGAGGCAGCAACCGCACACCTTGTAACGTGGAAAGGAAGCTCGGTCAACTAAAACGACCGTCAGGCCTTTATGCGCCAGTTCGCGTGCGATCGTGGATCCAGCGGGACCAGCGCCTACGACGGCCACGTCCCATGTCTGGCGGGAAGCCGATTCAAGATCGGTCGTCGCGCTAAGAGTCATACGCGGCTCCATTCGAGCAGGAACCGGAACGGCCAATGACGAGAAAAGCGGGCGCCTCTCAATCCTGCACGGGCAGCCAAATCTTTTGCCTCCTCCAATGTAAAGGCGTTCTGTACGGAACGAGGCCCGTCCACGTGAACAACATGCGAAATCGTCAGCAAACGGGTCGCCACACGCGCCAAAACATAACCGGAGGCCGTGCGGAGCAGATCGTTGACGAGCACGCGCTGTTTCGCCATCGACCGGAGTCGCGTAAGCAAATGAATTGCGTGCTCTTCCTCGAGGTGGTGCAAGAAAAGTGAACTTATCACCACGTCGAAACCCGAAAGAGGCAGGCCGCGAAGCGCGTCATATACGAAAAAAGAAACGTCCGCCCTCACTCTTCTGGCGTTCTCACGGGCCTGCTCAATGGCAAACGGGCTGAGATCGCAGCCCTCAATCGTCATTGATATGCCTGCTCGGTGCGCGCGCCGAAAAAGGCGTATCGGCACGTCTCCGGAACCCGTGGCGACATCCAGAATTCGGATCTGTGTCGGGGACCTGTTGGCTAATTCGACTAGACGGGGCCAAAGTATTGAGGCGCTGAAGCTCCACCAATTAATGCGAGCCAGCCCCGCTAAAGCGGCCCGATGTTGCGCAGGATCGAGATCAGGCTGATCCATTAACTCGGCCTGGAGCTGCCGCTTGCTCAACCAGCCCATGGATACGTTACCTCGCGCCAGACCAGCCGATAGTGGACTCATGCCATACGCGGCAAGATGCCGCGTCTAAGCAAAGCATTTTCCTCGCGCCGAATCGGCCGATGGCGTGCTCGCGCCCGATCGCGAATGCTCATCTCATTCTACTAAACTCGCTTTCAAACGTGAGACCGCCCCTAGTTTGCTAGGAACCTGGGGTATAAAATAAACTGGATCGAGATTAGAAAGATCGCCTGGGTTGTTTGCGCACCCGGAGGCCGTCCGGTGGAGCCGTTCGCATGTCTGAATTTGCCGTTAAAGTAGGTTCCTTCAGTGCCCAGGGCCTACGTTCCAATAATGAAGATCGATTCGTCGCCGATACAGAACACCAGCTTTTCCTCGTCGCCGACGGTATGGGTGGGCAGGAAGCGGGAGAATTAGCCAGCGGCATGGCGGCGGAAATCATCCCAAAGGTCCTGCTGCAAACCTTGGCATCGAAGACCGACCCGCCGGAAGCGGTCCAAAAAGCGTTGGCCGAGGCGAATCTCGCCATCATCAAAGCAGGCCAGGCGCAGCATTCGGGTCGGCGCATGGGGACGACTGCTGTGCTGGCTGTCAGGCAAAACGATCAGTTTTATGTGGCCGGGTTGGGAGATAGCAGAGCCTATCTCGTGCGCGATGACCACGTCGAACAATTGACGCTCGATCACACCGTAGCCGATGCGTTGGAACGCAATGGCACTCTCACCGCCGAGCAAGCACGCCACAGTCCCTGGCGCAATTCTCTTTATAAATTTCTCGGCTGCGCGGAAATGAGGGAAGGGGCGGAAATCCGACCGTTCGCGCCAAAGGCCGATGATTGTCTTATTTTGGCCAGCGACGGCTTGACCAACTACCTGGTGCATGACGATCTGCGTCGCGGCCGCAAGGAACATCCCGACCCGCAGGAGTGGGCCGAGTTTCTGGTTCGCCTGGCGCTGCAGCGCGGGTCCCGTGACAACGTGACCTGTGTCGTCGTTCGTTTTCTTGAAGCAAACTAAGGTTATGGCGGCACGTTTTCAACGTGCCGGGACTAAAAAATGCTAGAGGTGGGCGCGTTGAGATTGCGCCAAAGCCCGAAAACGCGACGAATTGGCACGTTGGAAACGTGCCGCCACAACGATTCACGGATCGGCACTTAGACGATTACTCCTTCTTCCGTTTCCCGAATCAGTTGATCGACGACGTCCTTCAAGTCGCCCGTCCGGGCAAAGGTCGATAGTTGCCGATCGGCGCTAGAGCCATTCATCAGGATCTGGTACGCGTATTCCACTTCTTTCCTACTGCCCAGTTCGTCGACGACGTCGCCCAGGAACCACTCGATGAACTCCCGGATCAGTTCGCGCGCCGGCAGCTCCACTTGTTTGCCGAGGTCGAGGAGATTGCCATCAAGACCGTAGCGCACCGCGCGCCATTTGTTTTCTTCCAATAGGGACAGCGGATAGATGCGAAACGTCATGTTGTCGCGGCGCAGCGCCAGAGCTTGGCGATCAAGGCCTGAAATAGTGCTGCGATGCAGACCGCTTCGTCCACGCGCGTACAGACATCGCAGACACGGAATTCCAGCGTTGGATATTTCCAGTTGGGCCGGATATCCCACCAAAGCTTGGTGCCGTCTGGAATGGAGTGGGTCTTGATCATCGAGTCGACGAGGTAGCTCAACTCACCCCAGGACGTGAAGACAGGCGGCACACCGGAGCGCGGGAAGTGGCGGAAGATGATGCTACGATAGGATTTTAAGCCCGTGTTTCGTCCCATCCAAAACGGCGACGACGCGGACAAGGCCAAAACGTGCGGCAGAAAATAGCGGGCGACATTCATCGCGTCGATGAGAAAGTCTTTGTCTTCGATGCCAATATGAACGTGCGTGCCGAAGATGAGCAGCTGTTGCGCGAGATCCTGCATATCCTGTTTGACGGCAAGATAGCGTTCAAACGGCGTGATTTCCTGATTGATCCAGGATGAGAACGGATGCGTTCCCGCGGCGGCGATCTTGAGGCCGTTTCGCCCCGCGAGGTTCATGATCTCGCGCCGCAGGCGCACCAGCTCGGCGCGTGCCTCGGCCGGAGTACGGCAGACCTCCGTCCCGACCTCGACCATCGATTGATGCAGCTCCGCTTTGACCTGTTCTTTCAGGATCAGCTTGCTGTCTTCCAAAATTTGGGTGATGTAAGACCGCAATTCACGGGTATTGGGATCTATGATCTGATACTCTTCCTCAATGCCGATCGTCAGTGAGGGAGGCTTCATCATCGCTCCATAATTTATTTAGCGCCGGGCTTGCCGGGGTGCCCCAGAACATTCTTCCGCCAATCCACGCTACCCGAAATTCGCATCGCACAAAAACCAATTATCGCCGCTCGACGATAAAAGTCGGTACCGTCGACCCGCTCCCCGCAGTCACGTTCAGAAGCGGATCGGTCGAGATCCGCGTCAGACAACCATCGACATACTGACCTTGGACAACGAAAGGCGCGGTGTCAAACAAGCGATCCGTAACGTGCAATCTTCCCTGGACATAGCTGGGATAAGGCTCCGCAGGCAAAACCAGGCGTTCCTGCACAACGTAAGGAGTTTGCAGCGCTGTTTTCACCGCTTCCTCCCAGCGACTATTATCGACCGTCCAGCCCAGCACGATTCCTTTGCCGCCGTAGTCATCGTTCGGTTTGAGTACGAGCCTCTCTCGATTTTCGAGAATGAAGGGAACCAGATCGATCGCCTGAGAATGGAATCCGGTGCGCCTTTCCTCAACGATGCGCGTCCAGGGTATATGGTCGTCAATCGCTCGAAGCTGCTCTTTGGTAAACAGGCTCTGGTTCCGCTCGTCCGAGAGTGCCGCCAAACTGGCCTTCTTGTAAAGCGCTTTGCAGCGAAAGGGATTGACCATGCAGACGGCCCCGTCGCGCACGGCGCGGATTACCGGATGATCGATGCCGCCGCGTTCGATCAATTCGCCGATCAACACGCGCTTATAGATTAGCGTGATATGGAAATCACCGGCCATCAACTTGCCATGCCGATATTCGACGGTGCGCGGGTCGGTGATGATGCACTCGAGCCCGAGTTGATGAAAATAGCGCTCGAACAAGACGAACTCGCTGTAGGTCGGCACTTCCTTCCAATCGAGGATGGCGATGCGCGGAATCTCGGCGACGCCGCGCCATTGCAGGAACGACTCGATCAGCGCGTTGTGGACGCCTGGCCGACACGGCAGCGGACTCAGGCGATATTCCGGCAAAAACGCCCGCATGGCCGGCAGCGTCAGAAACATCTCCGAGAGTTGGTCGCTGTACCCGGCCCCCGCCGGCGTCTCGGCGTTGAACTCCGTGAATTTCAAATCGCTCTCGGAAACGAAAAATGAATCGAAGCGTGCGGTAGGCATCGGCGACTTGAAGCCGGGATCGAGGAGGAAGAGTGACTCCTCCGCCTCGCTGAGGCGAAATTGTTTGCGAAAGGTCGGATCCGCCAGGGCAGCCTCATGGCACCGCATCATGGCCGAGAGGAGAATCGGGACGCGCGTTTGCAGCAGACGATATTGCTCAATACTGAGAAACCGGGGGCGGAGCACAGAACAAATTGGCGTCGTGCCAAAATAGAGATTGAGCAAGCGCTGTTGCCGATCGAGCTGTTCCTGCGATTGGGCCGCCAGATCGTCTGTGAGCAGATCGTGATAGCGATGGATGGCGTCGGCAAGCATGGCGCGAAAATCTCTTTAAAACAACTGATTCCAGCGGAAATCACGAAGCTGCGGACGAGGGTTTTTGGCCAGCTCGATGACGAGATCCGCCATGTGTTCGATGGCCCAACTGAAATAGGTCGGCGTGAGAGAATTGAGATCCATATCCGGAGCTGGATTCATGAAATCGATTGCGTAGGGAACGCCGTCGCGCACGGCCCACTCGACGGTGTTCATGTCGTAGCCGAGAGCTCGCACTAGCTTGAGCGAGTCGTCGACGATGCGCCGATGCAGGGCTGGAGGCAGTTCGGTGTCGGGGCGATAGCAGCGTTGGCGTGGATCGTAATTCATCACCAGCACTTCGCGCTGGCCCAAACAGAGACAACGCACGTAATATTGCCAATCGATGAACTCTTGGAGAATCATCGTCAACAAGCCAGACTGATCGTAGTTCCACAATAGTTCCTCAATCGATCGGCAAACGGAGACATTGCGCCAGCCCCCGCCGTGAGCGTCTTTGAGGATGCAAGGCAATCCGACTTGGTCCACCATGTCTTTCCAATCGAGCGGAAAGATCAGGTTGCGGAGGCTCTCGTCTGGGACGATACCGGGAACGTATGAGTGATTGGGCAGGACGATCGTCTTGGGATGAGCTACCCCCAATTTGGCGGCCAGGCTCGCTTCAAAGAACTTGTCGTCGGCGGTCCACATGAATGGATTATTGACGACCGTCACGCCCTGCAGCACGGCGTTCTTCAAATACGACCGATAATACGGCACTTCATGCGAGATGCGATCGACGAGAACAGTATAGGGGCACGGCTCATTCATGCGCGTGCCGCCCAGCTTAACGAACTCGGCTGTGACACCGGACTTGCGGCGCTCGACTTCCGTCAGAAAAGTCGGCGGGAAGGACCATTCCCTGCCTACCAACAAGCCGACTTTCAAACTCATGCGCAAGCTCCGTAGTTACAATTCGTTTACATCCTCGACGGTTACGGGGAGAGCATTCGCAAGCCGAAGACGTCCGCCGCTGATTTACGAGACAGACGAGCCCGTGTCGATGGGAAGGTCGTGAAATTGTTGTTCGTGGTCGAGCCGGCGTTCCAACTGTTGGTCGCGCTTGCCCCTCGTCAAAACGAAAATGCCAGGCACATCGAGCTTCTCCCCAGGAGCGAGGCGGCACGCCTGCTGCTTGGTCTTGCTTTGGGCGTATTGTTGTGCGAGACAGGCCGCGCAAGATAGGGCATACGTCTTCAATTCTTGAGTTAGGCCATCGCTCCAGCAGGCGGCTATTTTGTACACGCCCAGCTGTTCGCAGCCCTTGGCGGAACAACGAACGGGATACGGTGGCATCGGCATGGTTGGTCTGGAATTGTCTAGGTTTCAGTCGTGCTCAAAGGGAATTGGCGTGCCCTCGATTTGGGCCAAGGCATTGAGCGCAGCGCGCTGCTCAGCCTCTTTTTTGTTCTGACCCCAGGCGCCGGGATAGGTGTGGCCACCGAACACAGCCGCTATTTTGAAGCATTTGCTATGATCGGGCCCATTTTCGTCGAGAACGAGATACTGCGGGGTGGCACCAAACAGTCGCTGCGCGACCTGCTGGAGATGCGACTTGTGGTTGCCGAACTGAGAGCCGTCCGCGACTTCCTCGATCTCGGGTCCCAATTGGCGGATAATGAATGTTCGCGCCGCTTCGAGACCACCATCCAGATAGATGGCGGCGACAAGCGATTCATAAACGTCGGCGAGCAGGCTTGACGGGACGGAGTGATGGTAGTTCATCCCCTTTCCCATGAACAGAAAATCGCCGAGGTTTAGCTCTTTGCTGAACCGAGCACAGGTCCGACGGCTGACCACGGCGGATTTCACCTTCGTTAGGTCGCCTTCCTGATAATCGGGAAACCTTAGATAAAGCTGTTCACAAGTGATAAGACCAAGCACCGAGTCGCCGAGAAACTCCATCCGTTCGTTCGAAGCGAGCCGTGTATCAGCGCCGGAGGTGTGGGTGAGCGAGGCGCGCAAAAGCTCTGGTTGCTTAAATCTGTAGCCGATGACCCTTTGGCATTCTTCGAGGATCTCGGCTTCTTTGCTTACCGTCAGTTCCTGCGGCATGACTTTATCGCATTACCGAGCGAGGCCTAACAACAATTACGTGCAAATTACCATCGCCTATGGAGACTGTCAACTGCCCAAGACTTGTTCATCTAAACTACCCCATCTATGGGACAAATTATGCTCGACGCCGAGTTGATCGCAGATGCGTGCGACGACAAAATCGATGAGATCGGCAATCGATTGCGGCAAGGTGTAAAAAGCGGGCATCGCCGGCAGCACGACGGCTCCGGCCTCAGCGCATGCCAACAGATTTCTCAACTGGATTAGGTGCAGAGGGGTCTCACGCGGCATTACGATAAGTTTACGTTTTTCTTTTAGATGCACATCGGCCGCGCGATGAATTAAATTCTCGGAAAGGCCATGAGCGATAGCCGCGATCGTACCCATGCTACATGGACAGATGACCATGCCGCCTGTTAGGAACGAGCCACTAGCGATGCCTGCCTGAAAATTGCGGAAGTGATGGTAAATAACCTTGCCAGGTCCTAATAGGGCAGCTGAATCGCCCAGTAAATTACGAGGCTCAAACCGGTCGAGCCGAATCGTTCTCCCAAGCTCCGCTGCCGCGACCTCGACGGCAGCGGGGCTGATGGTCAGGTGAACCGTGCGCCCTGCTGCCAGGAGCACTTCTAACAAGCGAACGCCGTAAGCGGACCCGCTTGCCCCCGTCAGCGCGAGCACTAAATCGGATAGAGCCATTTTCTACCGGGTATTGAACGATTCAACTTTACTGGAAAACATGCCTAGAAGCCATTGTAGCTGCGCCGCGCACCAGGCTCTCAAGACCCCCCCCAAAAAATCGGCTGATGCCGTTAGCCCTTAAGCAAGCGAACCCAGTTACCCCGTACTGATCACGATGGCATGAAAAACTCGAAATCCCTTGTCCTTTCTGTGGTGTTTAATGATTTGCCGTCCACAAAACACCCAAATCAGAAAGGAATTTCGAGTGAAAGCCAAGATACAACGCCAACTGGCGAAACGCAAGCGTCGCATCGCTCGCCGACTCGACAAAACCAAGCTGGGCCGCATCGATCGGCCCGTGTTTCGAGCCAGCAACATCCACTACGAGATAGCCGAACGCGATCGCGGTACGGCACACGGCGGCATTGGGGCCTTCCACAAACTGGCAAAGTGGCTCAAGCTGCCCGAGACCATCGACAAGCAACTGCATCTGCTCAAAATTCACCTGCCCTACCATGAGTCCGATCATGTACTCAACCTGGCCTACAACGCCCTCTGTGAAGGCACCTGTCTCCAGGATCTCGAACTTCGCCGCAACGACGAAGTCTTTCTCGACGCTCTCGATGCCCAGCGAATCCCGGACCCGACCACGGCTGGAGATTTCTGCCGCCGCTTCCATCCAGAACACATCCAGATCTTGCAAAACGTATTTCACGAGGCTCGGCTCAAGGTGTGGGCCAAACAGCCGGCCGACTTCTTCCGCCGGGCCTCGATCGACATGGATGGTGTCCTGGTGGAAACGGGAGGCCGGTGCAAGCAAGGCATGGACATCTCCTACGACGGCACCTGGGGCTATCATGCTTTGGTGTTGTCACTGGCGGAAACGAACGAGGTACTGAGCATCACCAACCGCTCGGGCAACCGTCCCTCACACGAGGGAGCTGCCGCTGAGGTGGACCGCTGCCTGGAGGTTTGCTTTCGTGGTGGCTTTCAGCAAGTGTTCCTTCGTGGTGACACCGCTTTTTCACAAACCGAGCATCTGGATCGCTGGAACGCGGACAAGCGTGTTCGCTTTATCTTCGGCTACGACAACATGGAGAATGTCCGTGATTGGGCCGATCTATTGCCGGAAAGACTCTGGAAAACACTCGAACGACCGGCGCGTTACCAGCGGAAGACCAAGCCACGGCAACGTCCGGATAACATCAAGGACGAGATCGTGCGAAGACGTGAGTTCGAGGCGTTACGCCTCCAGTCGGAGGAAGTGGCTGAGTTCAACTATCAGCCCACTGCCTGTCGCGAAACCTACAGGATGATCGTGCTACGCAAGAAGATCCTTCATGAAAAAGGCAACGCCTTGTTATTTCCGGAGATTCGCTACTTCTTCTATCTGACCAACGATTGGCTACGTGAGCCGGACGAGATCGTCCTGGATGCTAATGACCGCTGCGACCAGGAGAACCTACTGGCTCAGTTACTACATGGCTGTTGGGCGTTGCGAGCGGGGTTGGACAATTTAACCAGCAATTGGGCCTACATGGTGATGACGGCCTTGGCCTGGAACTTGAAGGCATGGTTCGCCTTACTGATCCCCGTCAGCCCAGGCCGGTGGGGTGAGGAACACCAGAAGCAAAAACAGTTGGTGTTGGGCCTGGAGTTCCGCACGTTCGTGCAAGCGTTTGTGCGTATGCCGTGTCAGTTACTTCGGACGGGACGGCGACTGCTGTATCGTTTACTCTCGTGGAACCCCTATCAAACAATTTTCTTCCGCGTGTTTGACCTGTTGCGTTGCTGAGAAGAGAACTTGAAGTCGGAGTCCGGATGCTCCGATCCGCGATGGCCATTCAGGCGTAGTCCGCAGAAAGGAAACCTCAGTATGACAAGCGTTGAAACCGAAGGCCACTTGCTGTCCCGCCCGACAGCCCGGAGGCGGTACGCATAGCCGCGAAACAAACCGTAAGAACCTTGGCCGCAGCCGCGTTCGCTTGTTTAAGGGTTAGCTTAAAGCGACCAAAATAGCAGGGCCCGTCCTATCGTCGATAATTTCCAGCAATTAAGTACAGTGAAGGATTCGCGGATGGCTAAGAGAAATAGCGGAACGAAACTCATCGTTGCTCTGGCTTGCTCTCCGCTTGCTTGCGGTGAAGTCCGGCTAGTTCGGATAGGCCCAACTTGTCGTATGCCGTCGCCAGTCCTGTGTGAACGTTCGGATCCTTCGGCATCCCGCGTTGGGCTAGTTTCAACTCGGTCAATGCATCCTCCCAGCGCTCGAGCTTGAGGAGAATTTGTCCTCGTGTGTCGCGGAAGTGAGGATTGTCCGGCAATTGCTTTATAGCGGCGTCAGAGAGGGCCAATGCTCGAGTTAAATCGGGCGGAGTGGCTTGTGCCAGCATCCATGCCAGGTTGTTGGCCACCAAACTTGCGCCGGGGTCCAAGCGGAAGGCTTGCTCCAGCAGCACGCGCGCTTCCGCTGGTTGGCCGCGTTGCCAGGCATCCATTCCCAGAAGCAGATCAACCGTCGCTGAAGGCGGCCCTTCTACCACCATCCGTTCCATCAGAGAACGCGGCTCATCCGCCTCCGCTCCCTTTTGCTTCGTCAAGTCGAGCAACGGTTGCAACAATCGGACGTCATTTGGAGCAAGTCGTAATCCTTCTTGAATGAGTCGAAGACGCGCGGCTGGATCCGATGGAGATGCTTTCTCGATCGCTTTCGTCCACGCGACATAGACGCCGATCAAGGCGGCGCGCACATTTTGGCTGGCTTTGAAGTTTAGTCCTTTGCGAAGAACCCCTACGGCACCGGCATAGTCATCGAGTAGAAGATAAGCCTGCCCGCAAACGAGAATTGCGGTCTCATCCGCTTCGACGGCCTCCGCTTTGGTCAGGTAAGAAGAGAGAAGTTCTTTCGCATGTTTGGCGGTTTGTTCCTTATCTCCCTTTGCAGCGTAGGCGTTAGCCAGAAGCAGCCGAAGCCCTGGCTTTGCGGGAATGGCCTTGAGCAAATGGGGTTCCGCATCCGCCGGGCGACCCTGGTTGCAATAGAGTTGGCCTAGAAGGATGTGTGCCTCGATTAGGTTTGGTTCCTTTTTGATGGCCAGCTCGAGTTGATCCTCCGCGACCTTGCGGGCGCGTAGGTATGCCTCCGGCTTTATTCAACAACAGTTGAGTCGCGCATCAGATGAGCGGGAGCATATCCGGCGCGGTCGCTGGGAGCGAGCCGGTTAAGTAGGGAATCCGCCCGCGCATGGTCTCCCAGGGCGATGGCCACGGATGCCACTTGAAAAGCTCTCTGGTCACGATCTGATGTGCTTTCGACCATCAACCGGCGAAAACAGATTTCAGCAGTCTGAAACTCTTTCTTTTGAAAGGCGCGTGTCCCTTCGTGCGAGTAGCTCGCCAGGAGTTGATTGTCGCCTTTCGACGTTGCGATGAGCGCACCCAAATAGGCGATTCCCAAGAAGGCCAATAAGGCGGGCACACCAGCGATCAAGTCGCGCCAGCTTCGCCAGATAACGATGCGCCTTCTCAGCGGTGCATACGGATCGACGCCCTTCCTGGCGAGCTGAGAATTAGTAGTAGGCTGGCTCATGGCTTGCCCTCGCCTTCGCGGGTCCCGAGAACCAACTTGTGTAGGCGTAGCCGCATTTCCAGAAACAGCGACCCCGCTTTGCCCAGGTCGTCTTCGGTTAATGGCTCATACGATTCTTGTAACAATTGAATCTGATACACCGGCGCCACGATCGGCTTGTCCTGGCTCGGCGATAGCAAGCTGCGCTTGGATGCGTTCGTACCATGGCAATTGCTCATCTGGTTTTAGTGCAGTACCACGCGCGTTGAAGCCACTGAACCAAAGCCAGACGCGCTGGTCCATGCCCTTGCGAAGCTCCGCCGCGACATAAGGTCGGTTGTCGGGTGGCTTCAGAATTTTGCGTTTCAGAAGAGTCTGTCCTTCCATCCGGTAGCAGACGGTCAGGTCATGAAAATTCGGATAGGGATAGTCGAGCGAAACCACAACCTCGACGTCCGCGCGCCGGTAGCGCCAAAACTGCGAAAACTGGCCCATCTGACTCGATGATTCTCGTTCCCTGAAGTCATAGCCGACGCGCTTCCAGGGGCCCCACTCGGCCGGCAAGGCATCCTCGCCCAGTTTGACGGGGAGCGCGGCCGACCGCATCGTGTTGGGATCGGTCGCTGCCGACCACCATGTCGGCACCTGCACGACGGCGAGCACTGCCAGGACCGCGGTTATCGGCCACGCAGCCAGGGCCGTCGTTTGGAAGGCTGGCCAAACTGTTGCGTTCGCGTCCTCTATGTCATTCGCCCTATTCGGCTGCGGCATCGGCCGGCCCAAAGCAAACAGCAGTAAGGAATCGGCACTGAAAACGAGACCAAGAGCCGCAAAAAAGGCCAGCCATCCCGCCAACTGATGGCGCCAACCGGTTGAGGCTTCGATCTGCCAACGCGCTTCAAACAAGGCCACACCTGAGACACGAGCGACATTGGCCGCCAGTATGAAAATGAGGGTTGCACTCAACAGCAACAAAGAATGAATCAGGCGGCGCCGCCGCGAGAGCAGGAGAAACGCCGTGAATGCCAAGCCCGAATAGAGCGATTGGATCCCACTACAGGCTTCATCCACAAACAGGCGTTTACCCGGTATACACACGACACTCCCCTCGGGTACATGGAACACTCCGACCTTGTCAAGGATAAAACTACTAGCGCCAGCAGTCCAATTCTGGAGGAACAGAATCAAATCCCGGTCCAACCCAGCTGGCAATGGCACAGCCAGCCAGAGGAAGAGCCATATCGGGAGCAGAGTCCAGACGAGTGAGCTCCCGCCGACCGCATAAATTGTGCTGAGGAGGCATGTCATCGCCGATAGACTTGCCAAGCGCGGCTCACTCGTCCACAGTCCCAGTGCGAGAAGGCTCAGAGCGAAGCCGAAGGTCAGATAGGCGGTGCCCGCGTATCCCGGGTGGAGTTGAGCCAAGCCGCGCAGCCGTTGGTTTGTGAGAAAGATGGCCCCGAGAACGACCAAAGGAAATGACTGGTGCTGAGGCTGATCCCACAGGAACCTTGCCTCGATCCAGAGGAGGGGCAGGTATGCGAGGAAAAGACAAAGCCCTACAAGAGCGAACCGTCCTCTGGACGGAGTCCAATAAGGACCGTGAGCGCTTTTGGTTTCTTGCGAGGAGACAATCGCACTTTCGGCGATGGGCATGTACTCGATCTTTCAAGTCAGAAGTGGTCAAACTCCATTCTTGGAACGAATTGCGTCTAAAGAGGTCTGTCAACTTTATTAATCTTTGCTTTGCGCGAGCTGCGCCTCCAACGGCTTAGACCCAGGAAACCAGAGGCTACACCCAGGAGAGCCAGGCTTGATGGCTCCGGAGAGCCTATGGGTGGGGGAGCGAATGCGATAAATTGCGGACTAGAGAAGCCGGATGCGAAAATACTAACAGTGCCGTCGGGCGCGACCTCATTGATTACGCCGGTAGTAGAATTGGACACGTAAAGGTTGCCGCTGCTATCGAATGCCAAGCCGGCTGGAGAACTCAACCCAGACGCGAAAGTGCTAATTGTGCCGTCGGACGTTACCTTGCTGATTGTACTACCGTTGGTATTGGCCACGTAGAGATTGCCGTTAGTATCAAACGCCAAGCCTGCGGGATTCTGGAAACCAGAGGCGAAAGTGCTGACCGAGCCGCTGGGCGTTTCTTTAACGATCCTGCCAGGGAAATTAATGTCACTAGCGTAAAGGTTGCCACTATTGTCAAATGCCAAACCGTTGGGCGCACCAAACCCCGACCCACCGAAAGTGCTGACCGAGCCGCTGGGCGTAATTTTATCGATCCTCCCGAAGGCAAAATTAGCAACATACAGGTTGCCGCTCGCGTCGAAAGCTAGACCCGCAGGGTGTTCTAATCCGGAAGACACGAAAGGACTGACCGAAGAACCGTCAGGCGAAATTTTATAGATCGTGGCATTGCCTATATATTCTGCAACGTAGAGGTTTCCGCTCGCGTCGAAAGCTAGACCACTCGGATTACTAAAACCAGAGGCGAAGACCGTGCCACCGGTTGTACTTCCCCCAGGTCCAACGGTGGAAACCGTTCCTGTACCGGCATTGGTTACATAAAGTATGTCGGCGCAAGAGGTATTTGGTAACAACAAACAACAAACTGCCAAGAGAAGTGCAGAGATGCAGCTGCGGCGAAGGCGAGTCGTTAGCATGGGCTACCTGTCATAACCGAAATTTGAGGCGTGGGCATAAATTCATCACATTGGTCCTTGGTATAGCGAGCAGGGAAAGAAGTCAAGGAAATAGTCCGGGGAATTTTTGGACGAGGAATAAATCGAAGGACGAACGTGGCATTAAGCGGGGGCCTTTGGCTCGTGAATGGCTGTGCGCGAACGCCGTACCCAGCGGCTGAGACCCAGGAAGCCAGAGGCTACACCCAGGAGAGCGAAGATTGATGGTTCTGGGGTGCCTGTAGGCGGAGCGAAGGCTATAAAATCCGGAAAATTGAACCCAGTGGCGAAAGTGCTGACAGTTCCATCTGGCGTAATTTCATCAATGGTGTTCATGTCTCGAAGGGTGACATAGAGGTTGCCACTACTATCGAAAGCCAGACCGTGGGGACCAACAAGCCCAGAGGCGAAAGTGCTGACGGTGCCTCCTGGAGTAACCTCATAGATTGCACCCGCGTCGAAGCCAGAGTAGAAGAGATTTCCACTCCGGTCAAAAGCCAGGCCTATTGGACCACCTCCGGTTGCGACTGTACTAACCGAACCGCTCGGCGTTATCTTGCTAACAATCCCGGAGTTATAATCGGCAACGTAAAGGTTGCCGCTGTTATCGAATTGAAGGCCATGTACAAAACTGAATCCGGTGGCGAAAGTGCTAACCGAGCCGCTAGGCGTTACTTCCTTAATTGTAGAGCTTGAGGCTACAAAAAGATTTCCGTTACTATCGATTGCCAGTCCACGTAGTTCGTCACCGAGGCCGGATGCAACTTGGCTGACCATCCCGCTGGGCGTCACCTTGCTGATCGTGGCGCCTCCTACGGAGGCGACGTAGAGGTTGCCGCTAGTATCGAAGGCAAGGCCTTCGGGGAAGGATGGGACTGAAGCAAAGAAAGTGCCCCCTGAGGAACTGCCGTCAGGCCCCACGGTCGTCACCGTGTCCGATCTGCCATTGGTTACATAAAGGATGTCAGCGCGAGCGTCATTCGGCAGCAACAGCCAGAAAGCGATTACCAGTAGCACGACAATGCAGGTGTGCAGGTGTGCAGGTGTGCAGGTGTGCAGGTGTGCAGGTGTGCAGGTGTGCAGGTGTGCAGGTGTGCAGGTGTGCAGGTGTGCAGGTGTGCAGGTGTGCAGGTGTGCAGGTGTGCAGGTGTGCAGGTGTGCAGGTGGCGAGTCGTTAGCATGGGCTTCCTGTCATAGAGGAAATTTGAGGCGTGGGCATAAAATCGTTACGCTCGTCTTTGTTATAGCGCGGAAAGAAAGAAGTCAAGGAAATATTTTTAAGATTCTACGACTAAAACTAAAGACAATTGACGAACGTGGCATCGAGCGAGGGCCTTTGCCTCATGAACGGCTTTGCGCGAACGTCGCACCCAGCGGCTGAGACCCAGGAAACCCGAGGCGACGCCCAAAAGAGCGAGGCTCGATTATTCGGGGGCTGGGTGCCGTCAGCGCTTACGCATCTAATTTCACCCTCGATTTAATTCTAAAGGTACTGCGAAATTAGATGCGTTTGTTCTACTCCTCTATGTCATTTCAATTCAATTCGAAGATCCTTACCCGTGTACATTGGCTGACCGGCAGATTCCAGATTGTCATAGTGAAGGGCTGCCTCCCGCCTTGTTGCACTCGGAGCTTGTAGCGAAGCCCAAACTGCGCTGGCCATTGCGACCAGCGTCTGGTCCTTCTTAGGACCAAGATTAATCCAAGCCTCTACTTGCCCCTCTCCTTTTATCTGCGTCACCAATAGGAACGCCAAAGGATTAGCTGGATCTGCATGGACATAACGTACATTTACAATTGTGCCTTCTTTAGACATTTGTCCCCTTTCGTTGGAAAAACCTTCTGCAACAATTCACATAGAATTTATGTGATTTTACGGGGTTAAATCGTGAGCCGTGGCCGAGGTCAGGTCCTCCGACCCCGGTTCTCTTGCGGCGTAAGGGCCACACCGGGTCGGAGTACCGACCCCGGCCACGGCTTGAAAGCCTCATACACGGATTTTTGACTCGGGGCAGTAGTCATTAATGGTTTTCCCCTTGCTCTGGTGTCCGCGAGTTCTACCGTAAATTGATCCACGGTTTGTCGTTGCTTTTTGCCCCCTTGATGAGGCGGAAATCCCGCTGAAACCGGACGCGGAATTCTCTGCATTTTCGGATCATTGACGCGAAAAGCGAAAAGGACGCTGCTTTTTGCTGATGGATTCGTCTCGCGGATTCTGCTTGCACCCATCGTCGCCGGGCGGCAGCTTTTCGTCAGGGGTGTGCATCTTTTACTTGGGTGACTTTCAAGCCGCCGCTCGGTGGGGCTGGGACCAAAAGCCGTCCCAGATTTTGCCGCCGCTGACATACAGAGCTCGTAACGCTGCCACCGTGGCCGCTCCATCCTCGACCCAACGCATGCCCGATCCCTTCAAGCGTGCGCCGATGATCTTGCAACCCGCTTCCGTCGGACCGCTGCCTATGTCCCAGCCGTTTCTCCGATACGTCGGATAATCGGTGCGATGGCGATTGTTCTTGAAGTAACCAATTAGTTTCCGCAACTCCTCCTGAACTTCCGCCGACGCACGCGGGGGCAACGAGATTGTCTGCAAGTGGGTGAGCAACGCTTCGCCCCCGTGCTCATACAAAATCCCTTTCGCCTGATCTTGCCACTGTTTCCGGGCCTCTTCATCACGGCCATACAAAACCTTCGCGAAGTCACACAGGTGTTCGGCGGCGTGATACCAATCCAATATCGTCGTCAAATAGTCGGCCAAGTGTCGTTGCAACGCCTCCTCCAAACCATTGCCGCCGTCGGTCACTGCAATCAGTTCGCTCACCTGCTTGATCCCTAGCCCCCGTGCCTGCGACCGTACTTGCTCCGCTAACGCATCCAGTTCAAAGTCGACCAGGTAACGCGTATGCTCTTTCCGCGGTGTGTACAGCAACGCCGTGTACAACATCCGATGTTCTGCTTTGCCGCCACCCGCTCCTTGCATCGGCACGCTGAACGCATCCAAGCCCACATAGGCCGTCGGTTGGCCTTGCGGCCGCGACGCCGTCCAGTGCGGCTCGGGCTGGATCGGCTCGACCATCCGCCCTTCTTTTTGTTGCGCCCGCAAACGCTCGCCTTGGCCCTCCGTGGTTCGCAGCACTGTCGAGGTCGACACACGCACTCCCGAAAAGCGTTTCAGCACATCCTCGGCTGCGTCGGCAAAGGGTAACAGCGTCCCGGCCAAACAGACCAGGGGAACCAGTCCCGGACTGATCTCGTCCATGAGCCCCAACGCGTCGTCGTAGGGAATAAAACTCTGCTTGCACCGACCGCAGTAGTAATAGGCTCGCCGAACCTGCATCTCCCCATGAATCGTCAGGACCCGACGTTGTTGGAAGGAGTGAAATTTCGCCGCATACGTGCAGTCTGGACAGGTGACGCTACAACCTACGTAGCCCTTTTTTTCCGGCTCGCCAAACTGGCTTGCCGGACCTCGCTGACCAACTTCTGCCCCGCGTCCCGAAACTCAAAATCAATGGCACCGAACTCCTGCGCTTCCGGCACATCGACCGCCCGCTCCACCAACTGGCGAACCGTGGCATCGACCAGAGGCTGAAGCTCTTTCATAAGGGCTTCGATTCGTTGTTCGCGTGTTTGGTTAGCGACAGCAGAAGCGGGTTGGGTAGGCATGGCTTCGCTCCCATTTGTGAAGAATCAAAGTAGATTTCCAGCTTCCCTTTAGCTTACGAGCAACCATGCGAATTTCCCACCCAAGTAACAGCTGCTCACCCGTTGACGCCCATATCGCAGAAAATCATTTGCGTGCCGCGCGTCGGGGTGCTGCGTTTCCAGATCGTGGCAACATTCTCGACAAGGCGATTTACTTTCGATTCCGGGAAATCCGCTGCCGTGGCTGACAGCATCCGCGCATCCAAGGCCAGCTTGCGGCCGTCCGTGGTGATGGAAAGGGCGTTGTCTTCCCTCGGATCGACCTTCTGTGACCGCAATCGCTCGTAGCGGGCAACCAACTCTTGTTGCAGACCGGCCTGCTCCTCGGACATCGGGCAGGCGACGACATGCGGCTTGCCGCCTTCGAGCCGGGGCTGGGGCAGGTTGAGCATGTCGGAGGTCTGCACATCGGCGAACGCCCGGAACATCTGCTGGAGTTCCGGCAGATTGACGAAGCGGGCAAAGCGGCTGCGCGGCCGCAGGCTCGCACCATCTGGCGAAATCTCCATGGCGTCTACGACTTCGCCAAAGGTTCCGGCCCAGGCGTCGAAATGCTCCAACCCACGGCTACGCAGGCCCTCAAGATCGAGGAAGCGCTGGAGCGTAAATAATTCCGTCATCGAATTGGAAATCGGCGTCCCCGTGGCGAAGGTGATGCCATGACCCGGATGCTGCTGATCGAGGTACCGCGATTTCATGTACATATCAAAGGCGCAGTTCCGACCCGCCGGTTTGAATTCCCGCGACGCGATCCATCTTGGTTGCCGTTTCAAGATTTTTGAAATAATGCGCCTCATCCACAAAAATTTGATCGACGCCAAGCTCGTCGAAATGGAGGCTATCATCCTTCTTATCCTCCGCGAGTAACTCACGGAGGCGCTCCGACCGCGCCGCCTTCTGCTTCTCGATGGTCTTGATAAGGTTGCGGTTGGCTCCCCGATTGCCGGCGTGGTCGCGCAGCAATTGGTCGTACTCGGCGATCTGTTCTTCCAAGAATTTCTTTTGAAAATCCGGAGACATTCCAATTCGCTCAAATGACGAATGGGTCGTAACAATCCCGTCCCACTGGCCGGTGGCGATCTTGGCGGTCAAGAATTTACGTCGTTCGCGCGTGAGGTCTTCCTTCGCGGCAACCAATAGTTTGGCATTGGGGTACAACTGCATGAACTCGCGGGCGAACTGCTCAAGCAGGTGATTGGGGACGACATAGAGCGGCTTGTGAATGAGGCCGGCTTGCTTCATTTTCATCCCGCTCGCGGCCATGGTAAAGGTCTTGCCGGCACCCACGACGTGGGCCAGCAAGGTATTGCCGGAACTCATGGCGCGCCAGATGGCGTCTTTCTGATGGGGCCGCAACCGGATGGTTTGATTCATGCCCGGGAAGTCGAGGTGGGAACCATCAAACAGCCGCGGCCGCAAGTTGTTGTAAAGATCATTGTAAATGCGAACATTTCGTTCGGTGCGCTCAGGATCGGCGAAGATCCAGATGCGGAATTTCTCCTTGATTTGCTTTTGTTTCTCGCGGGCGGCCAAGGTCTCTTCCTGGTTGACGACGCGTTCTTCTTTGCCGTCATTCATGATCGTGTCATAAATGGTCGGCGTCTTCATGTTGAGAGCGAGTTCCAGCAGCGTCGTGCCGTTAGCGCGGGCGTGCCATATTCGGCCGTCGCGGCAACCGACGCTTTGGCGGCATAATCGGCCTCCAGGCTCCAGAGCGCGTCTTTCTTCAGGTGGGCAACCGGAACCGAGGAAGGCTCAACCTTGAACAGCTCCGCGGCGAACGTCTGGATGTCGGTCTCGGGGATCCACGGCGCGCCGAGATTGGCGTCGATGTCGCCGGGCAACACGTCTTCCGGCTGCACCTGCCGCAAGGCCTCGGCGTTGCGGGCATAGTGGGGGCCGGCCCGCTCGGCCACTTCAAGTTTGGTGCGAACATTGCCGGAGAGATAGGCATCGGCGGTTTGCCAACTCTTCGATTCCGGGTCGTGATAGATCAGGTCCCCCAATTCGGCGACGATCGTATCCTCCGGTTTGCCATACAGTCCAGCGATGAACGGCATGTCCACCGTGCCGCGCTGGTTAAGCGATACGAGTAGGCCTTCCTCAGCATTCTTGACGTGGGTGACAGGCGGGATTTTTCCGACCACATCCTTGGTCATAATGGCGGCTTTCGTCGCCTTGCCGGTAGTTTCGTCGTAATCCTCCAACGACATAACGAGCATCGCGTCGGGGTCTTCGCGGAATTTGGCCAGATTGGGCATCCGACGAATCACGGTGTCACCGGCAGTCTCGCCGAAAGTGGTCTTGTTGATAGGTCCGTAGGAAAAGGCAAACAAATCGTAGGCGTGATTGAGTTCGCGGCGGGCGTCATTGCGATCCTTATCGGGCCAGCCCTCGTTCTGCGATTGCAGCACACGGCGGGCGCGGTCACGCAGTCCGATCAGTGCGGCCAACCGTTTGCCGGTCATGGTGCCGTCGGCTTTCAGGGCCGTGCCGCCATAGACCACCGGCTCGCCCTGGCCTCCGAGTGACTGGCAGATGGTGCGGTCGTCGCGGACAAAGAAGCTGCCCTCGGTGATGTGTCGTTCGGCTGGGGGAGGGGTGAACACAGGAGTCGGCACATCGCGAGGGTTCGTTACCTGAGCAGGCTCGAAGCGCGGCAGACGCTGTATCGCCTCGCGAAGCTGCCGGGCCAGATCGCCGTTGCCGACGACGCTGAAGCCTTCGCCGCCGTAAAGCGTGTCCTTGCGCGTCCAGGTCCCCAGCACCATTTCTGGGTGCGACACGAAATAGGCATTGATCGGGACCTCGATCCCTTCAATTGGAAGAAGGGCTGTGCTGAGCCACTCCGGATCCGTATGCCGGGCCGGTTCGCCGGGGGCGCGTTTGCGCAGGAACACAATGTCGGTGACAACGGCGGTGCCTTCATTCTTGAAAGCGTTCGACGGCAAACGTATGGCTCCTACGAAATCGGCCCGATCGGCGAGATATTCGCGAATGGCGCCATTCAATTTATCGAGCGTGAAATGGCTCGTTACCAAGGCCAGTATGCCGCCGGGCTTCACCGCATCGATCGATTTAGCAAAGAAATAATCGTGCAGCGACAATTTCTGCCCACGATAGTCGAGCTTCATGTTGGCGAACGGCACGTTGCCGATCACCGCATCAATGCGGTTCTCGGGCAGTTTGGTTTCGCGGAAATTCTCGATGCGGATGTCTTGATTGGGGTACAGAACTTTGGCAATGCGCCCGGAGATCGAATCCATTTCGACGCCAATAAAGCGCATCCCCTCTTTGCCTTGGCTCATGAAATTTCCGACGCCGCAACCTGGCTCCAGCACGGTGGCTGTCTGTGGAACGCCGAGCCGAGTGATTGCCTCGTACATGGCGGCGATGACGGTCGGCGATGTATAGAAGGCGTTGAAGGTCGTACGTTTCGCTGATTCATATTCCTCGGGCGTGAGCAGCGATTTGAGTTCCTCGCCGAGGACGCGCCAGCCGTGATCCTTGTATGTGCCGCTGACCGGATCGGGGAAGAGGGTGAGCGCCACCGGCCCAAAACCGCCGAAACGCGAGAGGAGGCGTTTTTCATCCGGTGTGGCCGGGCGGTGCTGCACCTCGACGTTCTTTAGCGTGCGAATGGCGGTCAAGATGTCGCGAGCTTTGGTCTTCTCTCCGCTCGCGGGGGCAAGTGGAAGGGCGAGCTGTAGTGCTTGCATGGCGAGGTCTCCTTCTTCGTCTGTTTCCGGCCCCGAAGCAGGGGCCTTACGGGACGCAGACGAATCAGCCCCAGCCCGGGGCTCCGCTCGCGGTGCGACCGGGCCAGCGGAATTTTGGGGGAGACCGTTCGGGGGAACCGAAATTCCGCTTGCCCGGCCCGGCGGGCTGATTACCGTGCCGTCCGGGAAGGCCATCGGCGGGGACGCGGCGAGAAGGGAATCACTTGGAGGAGCGGATGCCTCTTCCGGCCCGGACGGAAGAGGGGCGTCGAAAGAAAAATGCTTTTGGCCGCGTGCGGTGGTTACGCGGGCTGCGTATGACTGCGGATATAGCTCATCGCGGCGTCGAGGGAGAGCGGCTCGCTCTCGTCCGGTGGCGTAACGGAGGGTAAACGTTCCTCCAGATCCTGGAGCGCCAGCTCCATCGCTTCGCTCGCGATCTGACTCGGCGCGCTGTCCGGCCTCGCCTCGCTGAGCTGCTCCGTCCAGGCCTCGTGAATTTGCTTCAGCTCGATGGCCAGTTGATTCATTGTCGCCAGCAGCATCCGCTCCCTGCGAAGTTGCTCGTGCATTTGCGGGCGATTCTGCAGGAGTGCGAGAACGATCGTTTTGTAGAGCATGGGATTCTCCTTCTGAGGGTTGGGAAACGGGGTCGTCCAGCGCCGGCGTCTCGCTGGAGACCGGCGCGAAATCGAAGAGTTTTTGTTTTGGGCGAGGGGGCATGCTGGGTATGTACGGAGAAATCTGTGACGTATTTCATCTTGGATCGTTGCGGGGGTTTCCCGAAAGCAAGAGTCATGCCGAGCATCAAGATGGGAAGCTTCCCTGCCAATCAACCGCGACGGCAAGGGGTGCGACGAGCCTTTAGCTTTATTTCGTCCGGAAGTTCGGGCTTCGCGAGTCACGACTCCTTTGGTGTGTATCCCGCGATGGTTTTTCGGCGCCCGCCATTCGAATTCGACGGAATCGGGTGGATGAGACGAAACCATTTTTATGTGAACCGGCGGCACTGCGGTTACCGGCTCTTGCGACGCTTTGGCCTCGGTTCGTGAGGCGTTGCTTCTTTCGCCTGCTCCGCCACCAGAGCCTCATATTGCTCGGCGAGGCGGTAACTCCGTCCTTTCGTCGAGGGATTTTCGATCGCAAGGAAACCGTCCTTCAGCCATTTCGAGCAGAGAATTGCCGCGGATCGAGCAGAACTTTTGAAGTACGTCGCGACATCCTTGGCGGTGACGACGCGCAGCCGGAGGAATAAGCCAAGTACCTGTCGCTGTTGCGGCGTGAGGGCGCGCAACGCCGGCGTTTGATCCAACGCACTCCGCCGGTTCGCCTCTTCGGCCCGCTCCCGAACTTTCCCAAAGGCGTCGGCCATACCTACGCAGAAATACTCGACGAACGGCGTAACATCGCCTTCCGCCCGCCCAAAGTAGTAATTGTGGCTCTTGCCTACCGCGAGCCCTGCGTAATAACCGTCCAGATTCGCGGCATAATATTCCTCCAGGCAGTAGATGCCGTGTAATCCATAGCCGTGCCGATGTAGGAGCAAGGTTGTGAGCAAGCGGGCCGTTCGTCCATTGCCGTCGAAGTAAGGATGAATGGTCGCAAATTGGTAATGGGCCAGAGCGGCCACAACCGGTACAGGCAATTCCCCCGCCGCGAGAGAATCATTGACCCACCTCACTAACTCTTTCATCAATTTAGGTACGTCTTTCGCCTTGGGGGGCAGGTAAACGATGCCGCCGCTCCGGGAATCGCGGATCACGTTTTGGCCGTCGCGGTAAGACGTGGCTTTTGGTTTGCCAGTCAGGACGAGGCCATGAATAGTGCGAACTTCTCGCTCTGTTAGTTGGCCGCGCTGACGTCCGAGGGTTTCAACGTGTTCGAGGGCAGCGAAGTAATGGCGGACCTCGGCCTCGTCGCGCTCGCGACCGGGGAAGTTTCCTTCGCCAGCTACGACTGCCTGTACCTGTTCCTGCGTGAGGCGATTGCCCTCGATTTGTGTCGAAAAATGCGTGGAGAGAAGCCGCGCCGTTCGCCGAAGCGAGTCGAGCATGGAAGCAGAGAGCGGGAGCATCCCTACAAACCGTCGATCGGCTTCGATGGCCATTAAGGCCGTCACCGATTTGGGCGTGAGCGCGAATTGCGGCTGAAACATAGCAGTATCCTCTCCGGGTGAAGCTATATCATCGCGAAGAAAATGTCAACAAACTGTCAAGAAGATGTCCAGAACACGTTGAGAATCGGCTGGTCCGGTCGTGGCCACCAGAAACACTAGATTATGGAACCCCTCGTCGATCTGTGTCCGCTTCTTGCCGGCAGAGAGCCTCGCAGTTGTGGGCGGTATCTCGGGTACGACTTCTTGTGCCCATTAGGGCCATGCTGAAGACCTACTTGGCGCAGCCGTCGGTCGGTCGCGTTTTTTCGGGGGTGCATGGCCGGGGCCCCCCGAAAAAACGCGGACGATCGGTGGCGAGCAGGTCTTCTCGCACAGCTTGAGTGAGGGAGCGGGTGAGGGGCGGTTGCCTCCCTACATGCCTGCGGCAATGCTTTGGCTGACCGGCGGCAAGCCGTTACTCGCGCGTATGCCGTTGGCGATCTCCTTGAATAGTTTCTCGGCGTCGGCATGAGTGCGCCGACTCGGCGCCTCGCTCTAGCTGTATCGTCCAGGCTTTGTGTTCGTTGTTCCCGCGAAACCCGTTGTCACGGAGTAGTTGAAGCGTTTCCTCACTCGGCTTTGCGTCGAACGCGATGCGCATCTGCCGGAACCGTGAACTGCGCGATAGGTGCATTCTCGGGCCGTCCTTATCTGCCGTCAGCGCGATGTTGTGGGTGCCGAACGGATCGGGGAATTTGATGCGTTCGACATTGTGGCCCAGCTCTGGCTTCGCAGGATTTGAGACGTCGTTATTTTGCCCGGATTCAACCTGCGAACCGAGAGACTGAGTAGCCGATTGCTGTTCTTGCTCGCGCAATGCCGCCTGCTCGTCGAAAATGTCGGGGCCGGCTTCGACCGGTTTGCGGGGCCTCCGTTTTGGTTTTGGTGTCGCCGCGTCCTCGGACGAAGCGGGCGGGGGCGCGGGGTTGTTCTCTTCTGAGCTCATAAGCTGTCCTTCCTTTGGGTGAAAGCTTGCCCCATGATGGTTGGCAAGCGGCGGGAAGATAAAGCGTGGAAATGCACTTGTCAAATGGGGCTGTGTTAAGGAGTAATCAAGTAGACTTGCTGCTGAGTAAGACTGGGTGACACGCACTCCGGTGGTGACGTCTCATCTGAAAGCTATCACCTCGACGTCCAACTTCGCTTTGAGCCAGTCGCGGTCTCCGGTGATCGCCGACGCCTTGCGTGTGATGGCGAGCGCCAGACAGGCTCGATCGCCCAGTGAAAGCCCAAATGGCTTGGTCGCTGGACGGAGCGACGCCGTCACGTAGGCTTGCTCAGCGTCATAGCCAACGACACGTAAAGGAAGCCGACCGATAGCAAAAGCCGTATCTTCGACGGGCTTGCCCAAGTCGAGGGCGCGCGTCACGACCTCCGCCAGATTGACGCTGGATAAGTAGGCGCCGGGCAAACGAGCGATGACAGCCTCCGCTCCTTCCTCGGCAAAGAGCACCGCCAGTAGGGCTGAAGCGTCGAGTACGACGCTACTCACGGTCTTTTCGGCCTTTCTTGGCGGGTGGCACCGGGACGGTGTCCTCGCGGATTGCTTCCGCGCGCCGTTCGTGAATCAGCTCGTCAACCATGCTGGTGCCTGGTTGTTTGAACGGCGCGAAAGCCGCCTGCACTTCACGGATAATCTGCGCGCAGGGTATTACTTGGAAACTGTCATCCTTTACCCTAATGGCTAAAGGGGCTCCGGCGACAAGGCCGAGTTGTTTGCACAGATCGGCGGGAATGGCGATGCGGTGACCTTCGCCAAGTTTTGTGTGATAGACATGATCCATAAAAGGGCGGCTTTCGATTTGTTCAGATTTAGCATATATCCAAGGACGGAATAATGTCAAGAAATAGTATTAGCCAACGGAGACAATCTGGCGTCCATCTTTCAAGGGGTCACTTAATCATCCAACAAACTGGTTTACATTACTCTGAAATTGTGACAAGTTGCGTGACGCGGTTTTCACGAAACGGAGAGGGGTTTCGCCTTTGTCACATAACCGAACGTTTACGTGACAATTGCTTGGAAGGTAATCTGTAAACGGAGTAGGGCGTCGGATGCTGGTCGGGTACATGCGGGTGAGCAAGGCGGATGGTAGTCAATCGACGGACCTGCAGCGCGACGCTTTACTCGCCGCCGGGATCGATTCCCGCCACCTCTATGAGGACTCTTCATCCGGCAAGCGAGACGATCGGCCCGGCTTGGCGGCCTGCATCAAGGCATTGCGGGAAGGCGATACGCTCCTCGTCTGGAAACTGGACCGTCTGGGCCGTGATCTCCGGCACTTGGTCAACACGGTACACGACCTGACGGCTCGCGGCATTGGTTTCAAGGTTTTGACCAGCCACGGGGCAAGCATCGACACCACCTCGGCCAGCGGCAAGCTTGTCTTCGGCATCTTCTCGGCTCTCGCCGAGTTTGAGCGAGAGTTAATCATCGAGCGGACCAAGGCCGGGTTGGCCGCTGCTCGGGTGCGGGGTCGCAATGGCGGTAGGCCCTATAAGATGACGTCCACGAAACTCCGCCTCGCGATGGCGGCGATGGGTCAGCCGGAAACGATTGTAAGTGAGCTATGTAACGAACTTGGCATCACCCGTCAGACGCTTTACCGGCACGTAGCTCCGAATGGATCGCTCCGGCCAGACGGACAGAAACTTCTAAACCGCGGCAAGCAGGTCGCTACAACAGCCGTTTGAAAGGAATCACTCCGTGGAAAATCTTCTGACCGTATCATTCGAAGCTCACAACTCCGAGCAGAACCATCATCGCCGTTATCAGGTAACGGTCGGACGCGACCTGCTCGATGACTGGACAGTTGCCGTCCGCTACGGCCGTACCGGCCAGGGCGGCCAGGAAAGGCGCTTTGCCTCGGCCAAAGCCACCGAGATGCAGGCCGTCATCCGGGACCGCCTGCGCCGCCGACTCTCCGCGCCGAAACGGATCGGTTGTCCGTACCGATTGACGGCCTATAGCGTGGCGCCGGGCTTTGATCCTGCGTCTTGGTTGCCAGGCGACCTGATGGCTCAGTTTTTTCAGGGATGTTAGCCGCCAAGGCCGATTGCCAGAAGACGCCAGAAAGCCATTGGAGAGGCGTTTTCCGGATTACTGCCTTCGAGATCGCTACAGCTGCGTTTGACGGCGTGTGTCCATACTGGCTGCAAGCACCTCGCGAGTGTTGGAGGAATATATTGCATAGAGCGTCTCGCCGACGACACCGAGGTCTTCGGCGAAGGGACACCTCTCTCGCCGGCACAAATGCGTTGCCACAGTTTGGCGATCTTTTCCTCCGGCGGCCCCCTTGCGACCACAAAAAAATCACGATTTGTGACGAGAGCAATCCGCTGCCGCTCCTTGAAAAGATCGAGTTAGAACTGGGCAACGACTCTCGAAACGGCTAGCTTCGGATTCAAAATCGGCGCTTCGTTGTCGCTATCCGAAATTAAGCGCCGGACGGGCGTTTGCTCCCATTTAATTCTACAGAGTGGCTCATGAAAAGATTTCACCCGGATTGATGAAAAGGAGGGTGGTATTATAGCCTTTGGTCCGGGAGCGTGCCGTGGTCGTTTTCTGCTTGGTGCGTTGTGCCCGTTACAGAGTCGGACCCAGGCGCCGTGAGGCACCCTGATTTGAGCGAAGCGCCCATGTGCTCGCGTGTGAGACTCCACTACCGCCGGTGCCCGCACGCCCCGACCGTTTTGGAGATTTCCCATGAATAACCTGCTCCCGGTCGTTCTGTCCATCTGTTGCGGGATCGACGTCCACAAGAAGACGTCACCGCTTGTCTGCTGCAAACGGGTGCCTCGGGCGAGGCGGTCTGCGAAGTACGAATCTTCCGCATTGTTACCGACCAGTTGCAGGAGTTGACGCGTTGGCTCGCACAGGCGAGCTGCCGCCAAGTCGCCTTGGAGAGTACCGGCGTCTACTGGAAGCCGGTCTTTAACGTCCTGGAGCCCGCAGGACTGGAAGTCGTGCTGGTCAACGCGCACCACGTCAAGAACGTGCCGGGCCGCAAGACCGATGTCAAGGATGCTGAGTGGTTGGCCACCCTGCTGCGCGTCGGGCTACTGCGGGCGAGCTTCGTGCCGCCCAAGGAGATCCGCGCGTTGCGTGACCTGACACGCTACCGCACCCAGGTGGTCCGTCAGCGGGGCCAGGAGTGCAACCGCATGCAGAAGCTGTTGGAGGACTGCAATATCAAGCTGGCCAGTGTGGCCACGGATATTCTGGGCGCCAGCGGCCGGGACATGCTACACGCCCTCAGCAACGGGGTGGACAGCCCCGAGGCGGCACGGGGTCGGCTGCGGGACAAGCTCCCCCAATTGGAGGAAGTGCTGCGCGGGGTGATGAGCGAAACCCAGCGCTGGCTATTGCGCGAGCAGTTGCATAAGGTCGAGGACCTGGACGAGGCCGTTGCCCGGCTGGATGTCAAGATCGCGGAGTTGTGCCTCCCTTTTGCGCACGCCCTGGCGATCCTGGACCAGATCCCGGGCGTGAATCAGCGGATCGCCCAGGTCATCGTGGCGCAGATCGGCCTGGACATGAGCCAGTTTAAGACGGCGGCGCAGTTGGCATCGTGGGCGGGGATGTGCCCCGGCAACCGCCAGG
The DNA here is from genome assembly GCA_963790585.1 of uncultured Planctomycetaceae bacterium. GTDB lineage: Bacteria > Planctomycetota > Planctomycetia > Gemmatales > Gemmataceae > CAWBOY01. The sequence goes on along the minus strand of CAWBOY010000005.1, from coordinate 34,510 downwards.
AGCGCCGGCAAATCCCAAGGCGGCAAGACGCGCAAGGGCAACGTCTGGCTACGGCAGGCGCTGGTAGAGGCAGCTTGGGCCGCGTCGCGCACCAAGGGCTCGTGCTTGCAGGCGACCTGCCACCGCCTCGCTGGCCGATGTGGGGGCAAGCGGGCCTGTCTGGCCGTGGGCCACCGCATCTTGCGGATGGCTCATAAGCTGTTGTCCGCTCCGACGCCCTATCGGGAAGAAGGAGCGGACTACTACCGCCCGACCGACAAGGATCGCCTCAAGGACAAGTTGGTGCAACGCCTACGGAAATTGGGGCTACGCCATGGAAGTCACGGCCGCCTGAGTCAATGTTACCGCATCCTCCGAACCAATTTTTGTGGGAGCTGGTTGATATTTGTACACAATCCATAACTGCTTTGAAACTATAGGGGGGGTGCGGATGATCAATTGAACATCGGTCGACTAAAACGACCTTAGTACGGTTCCTACCATAAGTCGTTTGCCACTAACCAGTTGTTGCCAACAGTAGCGATGCAGAATTAAGGAGCCGAAATAGGCACCGCTTTCGCTGACATCTTGCAACAACTGCTCATCTGTCCACGTCGCGTTTTTTCTTTTTTTTGCAAATGCTTTGCCTAATGACCGTCTTATTGGATGTCCCCCTTTATTCTCACCGGAGTATACGATGGCCTCCGACTCAGGCTCACCTCTCTCGATGATCGCTTTACTCGACCAAGCCCGCAGCGGCAAAAGGGCGGAGCAAGTGTTGATCGACCGGGTAGGTCCAATACCGGAGGAAACTCGCAAACGGCTGCGGTCGAGATTGTTGGATGAGATCCATGAAGCCATCGGCGAAGGCACCCCAGGCTGACGTTGCGCATCGCCTGAGGCAATCCCTCTCGGCGCAAAGCGAAACGGCAGCCACGCTGTTCGATCAATTTAGCCAGAGACTAATTCGAGTCTTGGTCGCCGCGTGGACGAACCAACTGGTCAACGAACGTACACTAGCAGAGTTGGCTGCACTTGCCGTGACGATCCAAACGGGACGCACGGCCGAAGAGGAGATGGCAAAGGAACTACGCGCCTGGCTCCACGATTTGGCCCAGAGGCAGATGTCGCGTGATTCGGCTGCTCACGCCGCTTCCGACGTCGTCCAAGATGCTTGCCTCTCGATGGTTGGGTGGCTTCTCCATTCGTTCAATGGCACAACCGACAAAGAGATCTGGAAAGCTGCAGCCACTGCCTTTCAGCGAAAGCGCATGGATGAGTTGAGCACTTCCTCCGCTCGACCGCCAACATCGACCACCGACATGCTAGATGTTGGCGACGACACCAATTCCGCGAGCAAAATTGTTAGCACTCAGGAACAATTAATCCGTTTTCGGAGTGCCATAGACGCGCTCCCCGAAGCGGACCGTATCCTTCTCAGGTTAAACTTCGTCTCCGGTTGGAACTCTACGCAATTGGCCGAATTGATTGGCGCGAATGCGACGGCTGCGGATATTCGTAAGCGATTGATTAATCTCAAATTAGAGACTGTCCCATAAGCAGCTGTCGATGCGTATAATGAGGTATGAGAACTCAAACATATCCCAGCGACATTACCGACGCGCAGTGGGCTCTGATCGAATCCCACCTGCCCGTTTATCCCGGCGGACGGCCACGCATTACCAACCTGCGTGATGTCGTCGATGCCATCTTTTACCTGTTACGCACCGGTTGCCAATGGCGTTACCTGCCCAAGGATTTTCCACCAAAAAGCACAGTCTGGCGTTACTTCGTGTGAGCAGCTGAAAAGTTGGTGGAAATTTTGTACACCTATCAGCGGTAGGACGATCCGACAAGAATGCCCCCCCGCTCGGAGAAGCAACGATGTCCGTCGACACCCCAACCCGGCAAGACCAAGTCCAGGAATTGGCCGCGGCCATTGCTGAGTTTTCGCAAGATGAGTTGGTCCAGATGGCCCAACTGCTTGTGGACGCGGAACCCGCTACGCTCTTTGGTGCCACCGAATTCAAGATCCGCGACCTTGCCCTGAAAATCGCCGCCAAAGCCTATGAAAAACGCCTGGCTCAAAAAAAAACGGCTACGAATCCTCCTCAGTGACCTGCCCCGACTGCGACCATGCCGCTCCCTTTCACGGTGACCGCCCCCGTCGACTCGTTAGCCTCTTCGGCACCATCGGCTACCGACGCGCCTACTACTACTGCCGCTGTTGCGGCGGGGCTATGCCCCGTTCGACGAGCGAGCCGGCATCACGACACGGTCGTTGACGCCCGCGGCCGAACAACTGACCACCTTAGCGGGCGGCGTTTGCGATAGCTTCGAGAGGGGAGCAGAACTACTCCAGGAGATGTCGGGAGTCGATGTGTCCGAATCGACGGTCCAACGCACCACCGAAGACGTGGGGCAACGGATCGAGAAGTGCATGGCCGACGGCATCCTTTTTGGTTTGGCGGTGCTTTGGCCGTGGTATCAGGATGCCCAGGGACGCAGCGTGGCCTATGTGACTGTGGATGCAACGGGCACACGTCAACAGGGCCCCCGCGGTGCCAAAGCGGAAGGCCGGATGGCTTATGTTGCTGGTGTCTACAATCCGTATCCCGGTGACGCCTGGCTCCAGCCACCGGGCAAACCACCGCCCTGCTTGCAAGTGCGTTATCTGAGCGGGCTGTATGCATTGGACCAGTTAGGCCCGTTATTGCGTCGGCAGGCGGCCCATGTGGGCATGGAGAAAGCCCAAAGGTGGGTGGCGTTGACCGATGGAGGCAACGGGTTGGAGGCGTTCATGCAGACTAACTTTAACCGTGAGGACCTGGTGTTGATTTTGGACTTCTGGCACGCGGCGAGCTACCTGGAGAAGTTGGCCAAAGCCTTGTACCTGACGGACGAAGAAAAAGCAAAGGCTCAGGCGGAGCAGTGGTGTAGTCTGCTCAAGCGGGAGGGAGGGGCGACGACGCTGGGCGTATTGGAGAACTGGACTTGGCCCGAGCGGATGTCGGCGACGTTGCGTGACCAGAGGGAAGAAGTGGAGAGATACTTCGGAAACAATGTGCATCGGATGGAGTACCCGGAGTATCTAGCGGACGGATTGCAGATTGGCAGCGGCGTGGTGGAAAGCGCGTGCAAGACGGTAGTGGGGCAGCGTCTGAAAGGGGCGGGCATGCGTTGGGGTGAGAACGGGGCGCACGCGTTGTGCCACGTGCGGGCGCTGTACCGCAGCGAAAAGGGACAATGGGCTGCCTTTTGGGAACGACGGTTTACGAAAAGAACAACCGTTCAGCAACTTAACTGACGCTTACACCGTTACTTCGACTCTTGGCGACACAACGGCACTCTCGACAGAATTCACGATCTTCTCCGCACCAAGGTACGCACGGCGGAGAAGCCTTACCATCCGCGTACCACAGCCAGCGTCGATAGCCAATCGGTCGACACCCGTTGTGGCGGCGAACAGCGTGGCCGCGACAATGCTAAAAATGTCAATGGCCGTAAACGCCATATCGTCGTGGATAGCATGGGGTTGCTGCTGGCGGTCTTGGTGACGGCTGCCGACGTGGACGACGCCAAGGCGGCGACACAGGTCTTTGAACGCTTGGAAAGCCAACCGATGAGTCGGGTGGAACGTATGTTTGCGGACAGCAAATACCACAACCACGCCTTGTATCGTTGGGTGGAGGAAAAGGCACAGTGGGAACTGGTCATCGTGCGACGTCCTGAAGGAGCGGAGGGTTGGGTGACATTGCCAATCCGTTGGACGGTGGAGCGGACGTTTGCCTGGCTGAGTCAATGCCGCCGGTTGAGTAAGGACTATGAGCGTAGCGTGCTGTCGTCGGAGGCGTATCTCAAGTTGGCTATGATTCACCTTATGCTCAATCGCTTGGATCCAAAAGCAATCGAGGCGGAATTCCATTATCGAATGGCGGCTTAATTGGACTTATGGGACAGTCTCTGAGGGCCCGTCTTCTTGACGAGGAATTGGATAGACCAAGATCATGGAAATACTGTTTTGATCTGCCCGAAATCTCACCCAGCTGTTCTTTGCTCAGCATCCCATTGATACGTAGGCCATCCAGAAAAGTATGTAGAACAGCATGGCGACAGGCCTGCTCGGTAAGCGAACCCTTGAAGTGTATTGGTTCAGCCTGAATTGGAAAATCGCCGTGTTCGAGTTAGTGGGTTAGGATGACCGTCCCTTGAAACGCTCAAGGGATTGTACAGGTGCTTTAACGGTTGGCTACGGGTTCCTCTTCTCTGCTCCGGGGTGGGGGCGGCGTAGGAGTGGCAGCGGGATGTTGAGGCGTTGACACAAGTCGAGGGCGGCGTCGTAGGTCGACAGGCGTCGGGCAGCGGCCCAGAGGTCGAGGGCATTGCCGGAGCGTCCACATTTGAAGCAGTGGAAGGTGTGGGCCGTGGTGTTGACGGAGAAGCAGCAAGCAGTGCCACGGGTCGAGCCGTGCAAGGGACAGGGGCCGCGTTGCTGGCCGGCGTGGTCGGAGCGTGCGTTGAAGCCCAGCAAGGTGAGAACCTGAGCGATGGTGATGGCGGCGCGAACAGCTGCGAAGTCGATGGCGGGACGGGACGACTCTGGGCCTGACTGCGACTGCTCGTGCCTTGTCTGACGCATCTGTTTGCGGCGTTCACGTGCTTCGGCGAGCTTGCGGTCACGTTCGGCAAAGATGCGTGCGTCATTGCCCAGGAGCTTGTCCTTGGGTGTGACGTAGCCGACGGCGCTGTTGAGGCGTGTGTTGTTGTAATAGGCGACGTAGTCGGTGACCTTGTGCCGTGCCTCGTCGAGGGACAGCGGCACCTGAACACGGATACATTCGCCCTTGATGGTCTTGTGCCAGCGTTCGATTTTGCCGTTGCTTTGGGGGTAATAAGGCGACGTACGCACATGCGTCATGCCGGCGACGCGGATGAACTCCTTGAAATCCTTGGCGATGAACTGAGGCCCGTTGTCGGAGATGATGCGTGGGGTGACGCCGGGGAACTGTTCGCGGGCGCGTTGCAGGATGGTTTCCACGTCGATTTCCTCCATTTTGTCGCGGATTTCCCAGTGGACGATAAAGCGACTATAGCCATCGAGGATGGAGCATAAGAAGTAGAAGGTACCGACGATGTTGAGGTAACTGACATCGACATGCCACTCCTGGTGCGGTTGCAGGGGCTGCACATAGCCTGTGCCTTTCTTGGTGACGTTGGGCGTCTGTCCGGCCAGGAGTCCGTTCTTTTTGAGGACGCGATAGACACTGGCCGGGCTACAGGCGACAACGTCGGCATCGAGCATCATGAAGGTCATACGGCGGTAACCATCGTCGGGGTGCTGGCGGGCGAAGGCACAGATGCGCTCGGTTTCGTCGGTGGTGAGCCAGTGATCGCGTGGCACCCAGGCGTTGTGTTCGTTGACTTTGCCGAAGCGTTGCCGCCAGTCCTCGTACTTGCTGCGGCCGATGCCGACCCAGGGCATGAAACGCGCGACGGAGATGTCGGTTTTGTCGGCCCAAGTGCGGACGAAATCGACGAGCTGGTTGCGCGTGTCGTGGGGGACCCAGCAGCCGGTTAGAGTTCCCCAAGACTTTTTTTTAGCTCGGTGTGGGCTTCCATGAGCTCGGCCATGACTTCGTTTTTCTTTTGAAGTTTGGCTTCGAGCTTTTGGATCTTGTCCTGTTGCGTGTCTTGAGGCGGCCTACCCTTGCGACCGTTGGCAAAGGCCAGGTGGCCGTTCTCGAAGAACTTTTTGAGCCAATCGTAGAACTGGTTGGGGTAGAGGTCGAGTTCATCGCACAGGTCAGAAACAGGGACCTTGTCGATAAGGTGCCGTTTGAGGATGGCGACCTTGTCCTCATCGGCAAAGTGACGACGCGGCTTGTTCATGTGGAAACCTCCGTTCAGGTAATGCTAACCCAAACGAAGCGATTTTCCAGATTCGACTGAGGCAAAACAGCATAACCCCTTCCAGGTTCTTTTCTTGCATATAAAGGGTCGCCGGTGCCCAAAGCACTCGGAATTTTTCCTCATTGATTAGCCCCTGATCGAGCAGCTTAAAGGCAAACAGCCGGAGCCCGTAGTAGACTTTAACTTCTTCAGAAAATAAAGGGAGGGATTCGTTTGGACCAGACATAATGAACGCGAGACGTGTTGGTAAGCAAATTAGAGCCTTTTTAGTATTGGTCCAAAAACATGCAAAAATCAAGCAAGATTTATTACTGTGTCCGCGGCCGTGTGAGCAGCTGAAAAGTTGGTGGAAATTTTGTACACCTATCAGCGGTAGGACGATCCGACAAGAATGCCCCCCCGCTCGGAGAAGCAACGATGTCCGTCGACACCCCAACCCGGCAAGACCAAGTCCAGGAATTGGCCGCGGCCATTGCTGAGTTTTCGCAAGATGAGTTGGTCCAGATGGCCCAACTGCTTGTGGACGCGGAACCCGCTACGCTCTTTGGTGCCACCGAATTCAAGATCCGCGACCTTGCCCTGAAAATCGCCGCCAAAGCCTATGAAAAACGCCTGGCTCAAAAAAAAACGGCTACGAATCCTCCTCAGTGACCTGCCCCGACTGCGACCATGCCGCTCCCTTTCACGGTGACCGCCCCCGTCGACTCGTTAGCCTCTTCGGCACCATCGGCTACCGACGCGCCTACTACTACTGCCGCTGTTGCGCGGGGCTATGCCCCGTTCGACGAGCGAGCCGGCATCACGACACGGTCGTTGACGCCCGCGGCCGAACAACTGACCACCTTAGCGGGCGGCGTTTGCGATAGCTTCGAGAGGGGAGCAGAACTACTCCAGGAGATGTCGGGAGTCGATGTGTCCGAATCGACGGTCCAACGCACCACCGAAGACGTGGGGCAACGGATCGAGAAGTGCATGGCCGACGGCATCCTTTTTGGTTTGGCGGTGCTTTGGCCGTGGTATCAGGATGCCCAGGGACGCAGCGTGGCCTATGTGACTGTGGATGCAACGGGCACACGTCAACAGGGCCCCCGCGGTGCCAAAGCGGAAGGCCGGATGGCTTATGTTGCTGGTGTCTACAATCCGTATCCCGGTGACGCCTGGCTCCAGCCACCGGGCAAACCACCGCCCTGCTTGCAAGTGCGTTATCTGAGCGGGCTGTATGCATTGGACCAGTTAGGCCCGTTATTGCGTCGGCAGGCGGCCCATGTGGGCATGGAGAAAGCCCAAAGGTGGGTGGCGTTGACCGATGGAGGCAACGGGTTGGAGGCGTTCATGCAGACTAACTTTAACCGTGAGGACCTGGTGTTGATTTTGGACTTCTGGCACGCGGCGAGCTACCTGGAGAAGTTGGCCAAAGCCTTGTACCTGACGGACGAAGAAAAAGCAAAGGCTCAGGCGGAGCAGTGGTGTAGTCTGCTCAAGCGGGAGGGAGGGGCGACGACGCTGGGCGTATTGGAGAACTGGACTTGGCCCGAGCGGATGTCGGCGACGTTGCGTGACCAGAGGGAAGAAGTGGAGAGATACTTCGGAAACAATGTGCATCGGATGGAGTACCCGGAGTATCTAGCGGACGGATTGCAGATTGGCAGCGGCGTGGTGGAAAGCGCGTGCAAGACGGTAGTGGGGCAGCGTCTGAAAGGGGCGGGCATGCGTTGGGGTGAGAACGGGGCGCACGCGTTGTGCCACGTGCGGGCGCTGTACCGCAGCGAAAAGGGACAATGGGCTGCCTTTTGGGAACGACGGTTTACGAAAAGAACAACCGTTCAGCAACTTAACTGACGCTTACACTCCGCGGCCTGGGGCGATGTTCGTCTCAGGTCGCCCCATTTTCAGCCGCTACGAGGCAGTGCTGGTATCTTCAAGACGTGCTCACCCGCTTACCGACCACTTCGGCGGATCAGTTGGCCGGTCTTCTTCCGGATCGCTGGCAAGCCGCTCGCTCGTCACTGTCGGCCAACCAAGCAACGCCGCCGACTTCTCCGCCAACCTCCTGATCTTGGGCTTCTCTGACCAAAGTGCGTCTCGAAGAACGAGCTTGGCTGGGTAAACGCAGCCACGCGGTTGGCCGAACGGACACGTGCTGGTAACAGGTCGCCGCCGTGGGGCTCGCGCAATTCGTCGGTAGTCTTTCCCCCAATACCCTTTGCACGACCTGATTCCCTTCATTGGTCTCGCTAACTGTGCGGGAAATGAAGTTTGTCGGCTTGTCGACCGTTACCGGCGCCCTGTGCCCATATAAATGGCGGCGATTGCGTTCCGGCAGTCCCGTAGTATGGTAGTATGGCCATTTCTCGCACGAGCGGGACATCTCCGTCTTTCCTGACCAACGAAATTCACAATCCGAAGAAAATAGAGCAAATTCTAAGAGCCGTCCCCGAGGCTGGCTTTATCTCCTGAATGGCGAAATCGCGCAATGGCTGGCACCACCAAGAGACAAAGAAGAAAACAATGGTGGCAGGGCGGATCGCGGCACGGATTTATGGCGAAACGGTGACGCCAGCCGCACCTTCATTGGCCGGGCGAACGGAAAGTGAAGACTGTAATTCGCTGCCCGAGCCTACGCTTCTCCGGACCATCTGTCCCGGACACGGCCGCTAATTGCCCCAAAGAGACAGTAGCGAAACGTCGTTAATTGCGCCGAAAGAGTTCGACTGGTTCCAAGGGCGCAGCCGGCGATGAGTTGAATCGAGATTAGCAATTTGCTTCGACACGTTTTTATCGGAGGTAGCAGCAACATGCTTATTCCGCTTGAGGAAGAGTTACCCTGGTTCAAAACACGCGGCCAGGCCCGAAAACAAGACCGCGAAGACGATCTCCGCGATCTCGGTGAGAGCCTGAGAGTTCGCCAACTCCAGCCGGTCGGCGCCCTGGCCGATGGGACGCTGATTTGGGGCCATCGCCGTTTGCAAGCCGCCAAGCTCGTGGGTTTGACGAAACTGATGACGGTCATCCTGGACGAGCCGATGACGGAAACGCAGTTTCGCTTGCTCCAGGCCACGGAGAACATCCATCGTGTCGATTTGACTCCCCATGAGAAGTCGAAGATTTGCGAGGAGCTACGGCGGCTCAATCCACAGTGGCAAGCCAAGGATCTTGCCGAACAACTCAAGATTTCGGCGTCGGAAGTCACAAAGCTGCTATCGGCCGGCCGCTGCATCAATGCGGTTCAGAAAGCCCTTTCTGAAGGGTCGTTGTCCCTCAACGAGACCTACACCATCAGCAAGTTGCCGGAAGCCGAGCAACAGGCGGCGCTTACCCTCATGCTCAGCGGGGCGACCCGCGATACCCTTTCCAGCCATGTCCGCAAACGAAAGAGTCCAACAGCCCCCGACGTTCGTCTGCTCCGGGTCGTTTGCCCTCTCCCAACGGGCGTCAGCATCACCGTGTCCGGTCAATCTCTCGCGCTCGATGAAGTGCTGGACGCGCTCGCTGACCTCCAACGTGAAGCGCCAAGGCACGCGATCAACAACTCGATGTGAAGACCTTCGTCGCAGTCTTGAAAGACAAAGCTAAGGGAGGGAAGTCATGTTCCTAACCCGCCGATTTGCCTGAAAAAACGCGCGACGCTTGTCGACGTGCTTGATCTTCTGAACTGCCGGGAATGTCTCCCGGCGAGCCCGATACCGCCCGTTGCGGTATCTGCATCTGTGACCCTTTTGAAGGAGTTTATGATGGGTATGAAGCTGAATCTCAGCCATACACGCTGGCTAGGCCAGCTCTTGGTGGCTACCGGCGTCATCGCCGGCCTGCTCCTCGTAGTGATCATTCGCATGAGCTGGGGCTTTGTTGACCCCGTTCGCCAAGCCGCCTGGGACAAGATTACACCGCGGCTTTCCAGTGCCGAGCAAACGTCGGTGGGTGCCAGCCACAAATACGCTGAGCCCGTGAAGGCCTTTTTCGCCGACCGGAAGAAGACGGCCAGACGATTTGCCGAAGAAGCGTTATCGCTGTCTGGCAAATGGGCCTTTGTCCGTGCCAATCTGCCCTGGGCCGACCGTGACGGCCACAATCGTTTCTTGCGCGAGTCCTTCGAGCGAGAGGTATTCAGCGGCCAAGAGATCAAGGACCTCATTGAGTCCTGCGTTCGCGGATACGTCAGCGAGCTGGAGGGGATCGAAAACGCGTTGTTGGTTGAGGTTCGCGCCGACTTGAGCGACAACGATCTGGCTCAGAGCGACCTGTTGCCGGCACTGGGCAGCGATGAAACGTTTCACAGGGCCTATGCTCAGATGGTCGAGCGTGTCCTGCCCGTCGTCCAGCTCGACATGGGCGTTACCGTCACCCGTGAAGTCTCCACCTTCATCGCCGCCGATATTGCGGCCAACATTTCCTTACGCATTCTCACCGTCGTTAGCGAACGCCTCGGGCTCTCGGCCGGCATCCTGGGTGGCGGAGCGGCGCTCGGCGTGGAAACGCTTGGCGTCGGCTTGGTGGCGGCTGTGATCGTGGATAGGGTCGTTGACTTCGTGCTGCATCGAGCGGGCTATGACCCGGAAGGCGATGTTGCCAACAAGGTCCGCGAAGCCCTCAATAAAGTTGAGGCAGCTCTACTGGACGGAGAGCCAAACCGCCGGGCGTTAGGGCTGCGTGCCGAACTACTGAAGCTGCAACAGGTCCGTTCTCGGCTTTGCAACGAAGCACTGAAAAAACTCATACTGGAAGGGAGTTGAACAATAATGGACAAGCGCATCAACCATGCCTTACGTCAGGCAGTCACGGCTTTCTGTGTCGTGACCGTGTTCCTGGCAAACGGCAGTCCTCCAGCACATGCGGACGGCAAAAGCAAGCTGGCCCAAGAAGCCGCGGATTACGTGTTGCAGAGATTCGGCCGCCAGGTAGCCAGCGAAAGCATCGGCACACTGGCGAGCAAGATCGAAAGTTATGCCGTCCGACACGGTGACGGATTCTACGCGGCGGTGCGCAAAGTAGGACCGACCGCATTTCGCCTCGTCGAAGAGGCAGGCGAACACGCTCCGCAGGTAGTGGGGATTCTCAGCCGCTTCGGTGAAGACGGAGCCGTTTGGGTGATTGCCCGGCCTCGGGGGATGCAACTATTCTTGGAACACGGCGAAGCGGCGGCCGCCGTATTGGCGAAAACGCACGGCGTAGCCGAGCCAGCAATGGCGAGTTTGGGCAAACCCGCCGTTCAAGCGTTTGAGTCTCTGGCAAGCGGGCAAAACGCCCGGCGGCTGGCGATGGTGGCCTCCGAAGGCGGGAAACTGGCAGCGGCCGGCCGGGCGCCCGAGGTCCTGGGCGTCGTTGCCAAATACGGTGATCCGGCCATGGAGTTCCTGTGGAAACACAAGGATGTTCTCGCTTCGGGTGCGGTGCTTACGGCCTTCGTGGCCAACCCGGAACCGTTTATCACGGGTGCAAAAGACCTCACCCAGGTCCTAGCGCAAAATACGCTCAAACCACTGGCGGAAGCTCCCGGTGTGGTGGCGGGCGAGATCGCCAAAGCCACCAATTGGACCGTCATCATCGGCCTGATAGTGATAGCCCTCGGTGCGATGGCCGCTTTGCGCTCGTGGCGTAAAGCACGGAGTGCCGCACCGCAGGACACTGTCGGTTTCAAATCGAGGTAAACCCATGTCCGTCAAGAACGGATTCCATACCGGGCTCGGCTGTGTGTTCGGCATGGTGTTGGCGACGGTGCTCGTTTTTGTGGCGCTGCACATGGCAGGCACATTCATAACCCCATGCCGCTCGTGTTTGACGTCCGGCCAGTGCATCCTGTGCGGCGGCAACGGCAAAGGCATCATGTGGGGAGACTGCATGAAATGTAACGGCGCGAAGAAGTGCCAGGAGTGCAGCGGCAGTGGTTGGAGATGGATTTCCGAGTGAGCCGATTGAGGCTTGTCGAGGGCTTTTTCACAAGTCCCTGGCTGCCCGCGCCAGGCAGCCGGGGACTTTACTTTGCAACCAGTGGGAGCATTCCTGGAGTCAGGAATTGAGAGTCCCGAGCAACCGCGTCAAGAAGGGAGATTTTCCATGCTTTTCCACAAACAGAAAACGCCGGCAGAGCCACTGGATACTCCACTCCTGAAGTGGGCGCCCCACGATCCTTTTACCAAACGTGATTTGCTGCGCTCCATTTGCGTGCAAGGGGCGTCTGGATCTGGCAAGACGAACTTCGTGGGTTATCAGATCGCGAAAGCATTGGCCAGAGATCCTGACATTAGCTGTTTGTGCCTCGCCTCCAAACCGGTTGAAGATTTACAGTATTGGCAGGACATCCTTGGTAACGCTGGCCGGCAGAAAGACCTGTACGTGTTTGGGCCGGGACACGACCTCCGCTTCAATGTTCTGGATTATGAGCTGAAATCCGGAGCAGACAGCCGGGAGCTGGCGAGCTTTCTCATGAACCTGGGGGAGACGTTGCATCGCGGTCAATCCGGCGCGAACCAAGCGACCAGTTCTTTCAGGGGCAAAGCGAGCGGATGTTGCAATTGTCCATTGAGCCGGTACGGTTGGCAACCGCAGCGCTTTCTCCCGTGGACTTGCAGCGATTCATCACCGGTGCGGCCATGAATCCGGATCAAATCGGCACACCGCAATGGCAGGCTGGATTCCACAATCGCATTCTGGAAGCCGCTTTTCATGCGCCGAAAACACCTATCGAAGCGGCCGATTTCGAGCAGGTGTTGACCTACTGGTTGGGGGAGATCCCCTCACTGAATGATCGCACCAAGTCGAGCATCACGACGCAAGTGCAGGGAATTCTCCATGTCCTGTGCAACGGCGTTTGCCGTGACTTGATGGCAACTACGACGAACATTTCGCCCGAGGTCATGGACCGGGGAGCGTGGGTGCTGGTGGACATGCCGATTTCGCGGTATGGGGCCGCAGGAGCAATGGTAAATGGCATCTGGCACCTCGCCACCCAAAGGCACATCTTGAGGCGCTTTGCCGCGGACAAGCGCAAGGTGACCGTGCTCTGGATAGATGAATTTCAGAACCACCTGAATTCGTTCGACCCGCAATTCCTGGCCGAATGTCGTTCGCACGGTGGTTGCATGGTAGTGCTGACGCAGAGTTTGCATTCCTACTATGCCGCTCTGAAAGGGGGCCAGGCTGCGGAACACGAGGCCAACGCGCTTCTGACCAATTTCGCACACCGCTTGTTTTGCAGCTTGGGTGACGCCAAAAGTGCGGAATGGGCGTCGGGTCTGCTCGGCCAACGCTTGGAAACTATGATCGGCGGGTCGCTGGCGCCGGGAGAATCCATGTGGGACACGTTAATGGGACGCGCGAAGTTTACGGGTAGTTTCAATCAGACCTACCACCCCATCGTGCAACCCAATGTGTTCATGCACAACCTTCGCACCGGCAGCTCAGGTGTTGCCGATGCCATCGTTATCAGGCCGGAGCGCTTCAGCAACGGCCAGAATTTCCTCCAGGTAGCCTTTGAAAGGAGGTGAGTCGTGGCCGATGAACGTTTGATCCACGATGTCGCCGTCATTACGAGCCAACATATTTTGAAGGTCTTTGCTGGCTGCTTTCGTGCGGAGGACGAGCGCGAGGCATTCGCTGAGATCTACGAACGAATTAAGTTTGGCATTGAGGTTTTTGAAATCAAGCGTATGGGGATCGAACGCCCGCTCAATCCGGGAAGGAATTAGGGCGTCATGACTAGACAGGAGAAGCTGCTACATGCACTGGCGTCGCAAACGACGCTGCGCGTTGAAGAAGTGCTGGCTATCCCGTCCAACCAACGGGCACGGATGTACTTTGCGCTCTTTCAATTGGTGAAACGCGGCCTGGAGGCACTTAGCTTGCGGAGCGACGGGCAAAGGAAACTCACACCGAGCAACAACTAAGATCGATCTCTGTTTTTTCTGGAGGAAAAACCATGTCAGGCGGTCAAGGCAATGAGAAAGGGCTCAATCCAGGTTACAAAGAGACTTTCAATATCGCTTACGCGGTGGCTAAGGGGCACTGCATCTGCTTCCTGCCATTTTTCCGGACGAACTTCGGTAGCGAAGCGTTGGGGTTTCCGGGCCTTATGGCCTTCGCGTTCATGCTTCTGGTCGGCTGCTTCGGGCGCATCCCGGAAATGGTTCCCTTCCTTGGTGTTTGGGCGGTCGCCATGCTGTGTCAGCGGGCGATCACTATGCGAGCCATGCGTCAAGGCGTCGTTCGCCATAGCCGGTATGAGGGCGACGTCGATACGAAACTGATCAAAAATGCGATGACCGTCAAGCAAGTCGTGGAACCGCTGGCATGTGTGATCTTTGGTCTATGTTTCGAGATCCTGGGGCTGTCACACGGCTTCGCCATGTATGTGGGTTTTGGGAGGCTTTTCGCTAGCGTTCGTGGCGGCAATCGACCGGCAACTGGAATACAAGCGGCTGCAGGCCATGCGTGATGCCGAAATAGAACAGCGGTGTCTGGTGGCGAAGTATCGGGGCGAGATCGAATAACTCCAAGAGGACGCGAACATGGCCAGAACGCAAGCAAATATCGACAAGCAGCAACAGGGGCAGCAGTCCGGGCAATCGTGGGCCGATCGGCTCAAACAATGGGTGCGGAATAATCATGAGCGGCAGCCGGCGTTGGGAGCCGAGTTGGCGGCAATCGGGCGCGAAGCGGTCAAGGACATTCGCGCGACCTTGATGGAGTCGTATTTCGGAAAGCCTGAGCACGCCTCTGAGCCAGGGACGCCACTTTCGCCGACTATGCAGGAAGTGAGTGCTGGTCGTGGCCTAAATCACCGTGCGCGATTCAGCTGCACCGGGAGCAGGTGGGCAGTTTTTTGAGGCAGTAGGAATAAAAAATGGGAATCCCCTCGATACCCCAAGGCCCACGAGGCCCCAGGAGGAATTCCCATGGCCGCTATTCTCCCTCGCCCGCGCTTTTTCGTCAAGGAGCGGTTTCTTAAAAACTTCCGAAAATGTCGCCAGGCTTTGGTACGTATGCGTTACCTCATCATTATCAATGCCTGGAATGGACGCGGTGCGCCGCGACATCGCGCGTATTCTGCACGTCCACAACACCACGGTCTATCGCGTCGTCAAGCGCTTTCGAGAACGCGGTGAGGCCTCTCTGTGGGATGGCCGGGAAAATAATGGCACCGAAAAACTCTCGGAGCACTTCTTGGCCGAGTTGGATCGGGTTGTACGTTCCAATGCCCAAGAGCATGGCTGGCGTCGACCGACTTGGACACGAGAGATGCTTGTCAAAACGATGCTTAAACGGACGGGTGTGCGCATCCATGTGGCGACTATGAGCCGAGCATTGGCATTGATCAAGGCACGGCGAGCCAATCCGCGGCCTCGGGTCCGTTGTCCCTGGCTTTCCTCAACGAAAACACGGCGGATGAACAAAATCCACCAGATACTCGCGACCTTGTCTAAGCGGGAGGCGGCCGTGTATGAGGATGAAGTGGACATCCATTTGAATCCGAAGATAGGTCTGGATTGGATGGGACGGGGGCAGCAAAAAGAGGCGTGGACTCCTGGTCAAAACGAAAAGCGCTATCTGGCGGGAGCCAAGGATGTACGAACGGGAGAAATTCACTGGGTGGAAGGGGAGAAAAAGGATAGTTGGCTATTCTTGGACTTGCTCCACAAGTTGACGGTGGTGTATGCCAAGGCGTCGGTCATCCATGTGATCTTGGACAATTATGGTATCCATAGCAGCAAGATCGCAATGATAGCGTTGTCCAATTTCGCATCGCGCGTACGCCTGCACTTCTTGCCGCCGTACAGCCCGGACGAGAATGCGATTGAGCGTGTCTGGCAAGACCTACATGCCAATGTGACCCGCAATCACACCTGCGCCAACCTGCAGGAATTGATGCGTGAGGTGCGCTATTACTTGCGCAAACGCAATCGCAAGTCTTTACGAGTGGCAGGCATGAGGACCGCTGCATGATCGCGCACGGTGATTTAGTCGGACAATACCAAGCCATACTTGATTCATACGGGTCAAAAGGCAGCGTACACGGTAAGACCCAAGAACAGCAACGCGGGCTTGAACATTAGCGCCGGGCATGGATGGGTTCCGGACATATAGTCTCCCTTGATGCATTAGCAAAAAGCGGTATTCAGCGCATTTACTTGCGTTTGCCCCTCCTACCTACAGCGATCCTCGATGAGTTTATGGATGTGGCTGAACCTGATCGCCGGCACGGAGTGTAGCCTTATCCTCGTGCTCGATCGCCGAAGGATGACGCCTCCAATGTAAGCGAGGTGGATCGCGAGCGCAGTCGCCGCTCCAATTTGACTTCGTCGTCATTCCCTTTCGTGTCGGAGGACTGTTTTAGGCTTGCGTATTCGGTAACCGCGCCAGATACGAGACACCGTCGGTGACATTAAAACCCGATCGAAGGTTGTCAAACACTAGTCCGGTTGTTTTTTCGGAGAAATCAGATGCAAAATGGTGACGCACAACGGATAGTGGATGGTTTCGATCTCGTGTTGGTCAAATTGGAAGCGTTCAGCGAACAGTTCGAGCATCTGGCAACGACTACCGATCAGCGCAAACTCTCTAATGACTTCAACGCTTTCGTTGGACAAATGATTCAGGCATTTAAGTCTTCAGTTGAAGAGCGGGAACCTGGTTTCGATGGACCCTCGGAGAGGAACGCATTCCCGAAAATGCACGGACATGAGACTTTGGCTGGCCTGTTTGCAGAGATTCGTGCGGAGGAATTGGCGGGTAAGCGCGAGGATGCGCACCAGTACGGGAAAGACAGCTACCAAAGTATTCTCGACAGTAAAGCAGCAGCTCCGCCGGCTCGTATGGAAAAAGACCAGGGGATCGAGAGATGAGGTGCTGCGATGACGGTCGAGGAAAGGCTTGCGAAGATCGAGGAACTGCTGATCGTCCTTGTCGAGAGGCAGACCGTCAAGGAATGGTACACGACGCAGGAGGTTTCACGATTGGTCGGTAAGGCGGAATTTACCGTGCGCGAGTGGTGCCGTCTTGGCCGAATCCACGCCGAGAAGCACCATTCGGGGCGAGGTTCCTTTCCCGCCTGGGTGATTTCGAATACCGAACTGCTCCGCTTCCAACGGGAGGGCCTATTGCCGATTCCGCAGTCTATTTCGGCGCATCAGCGACGTGGCTCGTAATACTCAGCGTCAATTAGGCTGCAGGACCGGCGGAATCGGCAAATCGTCAATCCGCGGGTGATGAAGACGGCGATACCATGACTCGATTCGGTGTCTTGGGAAAACCTGCCGGTGCTTGACCATCCGACCGGTTAGCTGTTACCGTGATCCCTCGCTCCGAGCCAAAATGTCGGAGAGTGCGTGCAATCGGTGAACGACTGGAACCTGAAAATGACCACCTATCCGCTTCCGGTAAATCTTGTCGATCTGCTCGACGCCCGGAAGGTGGAGTCCGATCGAGTCGAATTCAAGGAAGGCTGGAATCCAGCGGCCATTCTCCGCACCATCTGCGCGTTTGCAAATGATTTCCACAACTACGGTGGCGGCTATATTGTCGTCGGTGTGGCCGAGCGTGACGGCACTCCCCTTCTCCCTCCAAAGGGCCTCGCGACAAGTCAACTCGACAAGATTCAAAGGGAGCTGCTCCAGTACACTAACCTTATTCACCCGCACTATGCTCCGATCCTGGCTATCGAAGACATGAACGGCGTGCCGATCCTGGTCATCTGGTGCCCGGGCGGACAGGATCGACCGTACCGCGTCCCAAAGGATGTCGTGGCCAAGGAGAAGGATTTCGCCTATTACATCCGGCGCTATGCCAGCACGGTCATGGCGAAGAACGGCGATCTCAAGGAACTCCGTGACCTGGCGCCTGCTATCCCATTCGACGATCGTCTTTGTCACGCCTCCGATTTGGCCGATTTGAACCTCGCTCTCATTCGTTCCTATCTGAAGGCGGTTGACAGCCAGCTTTACCGTCAGGCCGAGAGGATTCCCTTTTCGGATCTTTGTCATCAGCTGGCCATTGTTGGTGGCCCAACGGAAGCACCGCGGCCTCGGAATGTCGGCCTGCTGTTTTTCAGTTCCGACCCGGAGCGATTCATTCCAACGGCTCGGATTGAAGTGGTGCATTTTCCCAAGGGCGTAACGGGGCCGATCGAAGAGCATACCTACCGTGGGCCCCTCGATCAACAACTTCGTGAGGCACTCCGCCACTTGCAGAATTCCGTCGTGGCGGAACGAGTTACCAAAGTTCCGAACCGCGCCGAGGCGATCCGAGTTTTCAACTATCCCTACGCCGCATTGGAAGAAGCAATTGTCAATGCGGCCTATCACCGCAGCTACGAGGTCCGCGAACCGATCGAAGTTCAGGTGCTGCCCGATCGGATCATCGTACTCAGCTATCCCGGCCCTGATCGGTCGGTGTCTCACGCCGATCTGCAAAAGGAGCGCGTTGTCTCGCGGCGGTATCGCAATCGGCGGATCGGGGATTTTCTCAAAGAACTCGATCTAACGGAAGGTCGATCGACAGGCATCCCGAAGATTCGTGAAGCGATGGCGCAGAACGGGTCACCGGCGCCTGAGCTATCCACCGATGAGGAGCGGACGTTCTTTCGCATCGACCTGCCGATTCATCCGGCGTTTCTTCAGGCCCATGATGAGGCCCATGATGAGGCCCATGATGAGGCCCATGATAAACTGACCGAGACGGAACGTGGCATACTGAGCTCGTTGGTGGACGGTCCCAAAGGATCGCCTGCAATCGCAACCGAACTGGGCTATCAGGCTCGCAGCGGACATCTGAAGAAGGCGCTAGAGCGGCTCAGTCAGTTGGGGCTCATCTCGTTAACATTCCCGGAAAAGCCTAGGAGTAAGAACCAGCAGCGTCAACTGACGGCGAAGGGCCGGCTATTGGTGGACTCCTTGTAGGTAGTCAGCCCCCATTTCCGGGCTCCGGACCAACCGCACGTTTTTGAAATAATGCGGCCGGCAATCTTCCGCAGGGCGATCGCCCTCCGCTTTTGTACAACTCCCCGCTTCCTGGCCGCCAACTGGGCTGGGGCTCCTTGCCTCCTCACGACTCTTTTTTCTTGAGTAAATTTTTGGGGACAAATTGGGGACAACATTGACCATGTTAGCCCTACGCGGGTACAATGTGAGACGTGGTGTTCAATCGGCGTATTTCAGTAGCTACCAAGAGGTTGCAACGCGAATGATGGGTCACTCCAATGTGGCCGCAATCCCCCAGAACTAGATTCGAATCCTACTACCCTTTGGTTCTACAGCACTAAGTGACATTTGTTTCCGGTAAGTAAAGAAGCCTCTCGCGATTTCTGAGCTACTTTGATCCGCCGTTTTTTCCCTGTCAGGGAACGTGCAGTCCTGGTGGATTTCGTTTCCAGACTGCGATACAGTCTCTGACCTCGTCAGCCGACAAGACATCCACCGAAAACACGATAGGGATCAATAAATAGAGGCGATTTACGAGCCGCATGCTCTGTAACCCAGCCAGAACTGCAAATAGAAAGCTTTGGCGGTTTAGAACTGGCAACTCTCGTCGCCAGACTATACGAATGGCTTGCACCGCAATTTTGAGCTTACCAAGCGAGTCCGTCGATGGAACCATCAGATAGCCTAATATCTGTAGTGCCGGCCAGCGATCCATCTTCCACTCCGCGAGCTCTGCCGCTGCCACCAGAGTGTCTTCGTTCCACATAATCCCCCTATAGTGCCACGCTACCAGCTTAGCGACGGCTTGATCGAATTCCTGGTGTGTAATTCTGCCTTCTTGTCTCATGACAAAGAGAAAGGCCTGGGTCCACACCCGAGATGTTAGAAAGTCCGTTTTGCCAAAACTGCCAAGAACCAAGTCATCGGTCCATAGTGCCGCACCGGGAGGCGCTAGCAAGGAGAAGCGAATCCAAACTTTGCCGTCCGATGGTTTCGATAGCGCGTTCACGCCGTACAGGATCGAGATCCGCCGCTTGTGGACAGGGCCGAATCTCGAAATGCTCTCGAAGCTCATTTTTTATTTCAGCAGCGTTTTAGCATGGGGCCAAAATTGCGCGGTGGCCCGGGCCAGGGCGCGCAGGCAGGATCGCGGGCCAGGCCGCGCGCTTTCGTAGAGGGCCATAGGCGTGCACTGTCCCGGGCCAGCACGCGGCGTGGTTCTTTGGTTGGGATTTTGTGATAGGCTTGAAGCACTTCCCAGCGCCACTCGGCGCCAAAACGCCTCGGAGCCAGGCGCAACCTGGCCCCGAGACTTGACCGGCGGGAGCAAGACCTCCCTTGGGCCCACCCTCATTTCAGCATTTCTGTGGCCAACGGCCAGAGGCACCATGTCTTCGTCGAACGCGGCGTTGTTTGCTCAAGGGTTGTGAGCGACGCTTCACGCCGGCGCGTCCTCAGGCGCGCTATTGCAGCGCGGCCTGTCGCCGGGAGGCACAGCGGTGGCGACGCTGGCAGGCGAGCCAGCGTTATCGGTCCACCGAGCGAGGCCAAGAGCGGCGGCGGGAACAGAGCCGGCGGTATCGCGAGCGACAGCGTCAGCAACAGCGAACCGAGTCAGCTGACGAAGCTTTGCCGCGCGAGGGCCAGCGCCAGGGTCTGCGTGCGATGATTTTGCCAGGCGGCCCTGCGATCGACCGGGTTGTTATGAGCTTTTCCCGATCGCCGATGAACAATCGTGCAAGCGATTCTGTAGTTTGGCCTGCCGACTGGCGTTACGTCGCGTGTTGGATCGTGAGGCGCGCTATCGGTCGCGGCGTCGGCGCTGGCGTTCGGAACGTGTGACCGAGCGTGTGCGGCCTCCAGATACGTCGTGACCAAGTCTTTGCAGATATTTTTGAGCGAGCAGCCAGGATAAAGTGCCTCCACCCCAAACCGGAGAGAGGAGCGGGCGGTCGCGAGAGCGATTTTGCGTCCCCCGTTTCCTTTCTTC
The DNA here is from genome assembly GCA_963790585.1 of uncultured Planctomycetaceae bacterium. Taxonomy (GTDB): domain Bacteria; phylum Planctomycetota; class Planctomycetia; order Gemmatales; family Gemmataceae; genus CAWBOY01. Next base: position 13,723 of record CAWBOY010000005.1, on the reverse strand, counting down.
GAATGGAGGAAAGAGGGAGGTTTGGTGGAGGGTACGTACATGGCTTGGAACGACGGTATCTCACGACCGGTGATGCTTGCCGACCTGGGCCAGCACTATCGGCGTTATCGCCTGACCGATTTGGAGGCGGAGGAAGCAATGGCGGGATCGCTGCGTCGTTGGGGGCAGTTGTCACCGGTGGTGGTGTGTATGCGTGAGCAAAAATTGGAACTCCTCGACGGCTTCAAGCGTTATGCGGCGGCACGCCAGGTAGGTGGGTTAAGGAGTTTGAGCGTACGAGTATTGGAGGTGGATGAGCCGACGGCAAAGGCGGCGATTCTGGGGTTGAACCGTGGTCAGGGTCCGGTACGGGAGTTGGAGGAGGCCTGGGTTGTCCAGGGGTTGGTACGTGACGATGGGATGACGCAGGTGGAAGCGGCCCACTTGTTGGGCCGACACAAGAGTTGGGTGTGTCGCCGCCTGGCGTTGTTGGAGCGGTTGAGTGTGGCGGTGAAAGAGGATTTGCGTTTGGGATTAGTGGGTCCGTCGTTGGCCCGTCAATTGACGCGGTTGCCCGTGGGCAACCAGGAAGCATTGTTGGAGTTGACGCGCCGGGAGACGTTGACGGCTCAGGAAGTGAGCGGCGTGATCGAGTTGTTGCAAGGTGCCAGTGACGAGCAGGCGGCGTTCGTGCTGGCGAAGCCTCGTGAGGCGTTGGCTCAGGTAAACGGTATGCCGACGGCATTGCGGGATCCACGTCTGAGTGGAGCCGGGAACTGGCTGGCGAAGCATTTGAGACAGGCTTTGGAAACACTGACTCGTCTGGAGAATTGGCTTCGGACGCCGAACGTGCTTGAGTTGCGAACGCAGGATCGTGAGATCCTCCAGCCGATATTGGCGCGTGTCGGCGATCAGTCCCATGTGGTGGCGGAGTTGGTGTTGGGACCGGACCTCAAGCGTATGAGGCTGCCATGAATGAGGCGTTGCGTCTGGAGATCGTGCAACGGCGTCAGAGTGGGATGTCGTTGCGTGCCATCGCGGAAGAATTGGGCCTGTCGCGTGGCGCCGTGACACGCGCGTTGGCACAGGTGCAAGCTCAGCGGGACGGACGGGTCGCCCGGCCCCGTCCACGCCACAGCATCATTGATCCCTTCGAGCCGCTCTTGAAGGAGTTGCTTGCCAAGTACCCGAATCTCACCACCATGCGCGCCTTGGAAGAGTTGCAAGCACGCGGTTTCACTGGCCAGTACACCGTCGTACGTCAGCGCCTGGGATTGTTGCGGCCACGCGCCGCGCGGCCACCCGTGCCGCGCTTCGAGACCGGGCCAGGGATCCAAGCCCAAATGGACTACGGCGTCTATGACATCGACTTTACACGTGAAGGCCGCCGGCGTGTGTACCTCTTCAGCTATTTGCTCGGCTACTCCCGCCGGCAGTATCTACGCTTCGTGGAATCGATGGATCTAACAACGACCTTGCGAGAACACGTACATGCCTTCCACCATCTTGGCGGCGTCGCGCGGGTCTGCCTGTATGACAACTTCAAAGCCGTGGTGCTGCGTCATGACGCCGATGGCGTTATCTACAACCCCAAGTTCCTGGCCTTCGCCACGCATTACGGCTTCCGGCCACAAGCCTGCCGCGTGCGCCGACCGCAAACCAAGGGTAAAGTCGAGCGAAAGATGTTCCACGTCGAAAGCAGTTTGCTCAATGGTCGCACCTTCGACACCCTCGAGCATCTCAACGAGGTGACCACCTGGTGGCTGCACAACGTCGCCGACATCCGTGTCCTACGCGACTTCAAGGAGACGCCACTCCAGCGTCACCAACACGAACAACCACACTTGCTGACGCTGCCGACCTGTGACTTCGACACCGCCCAGGTCATCTATCGCCACGTGAGCGTCGAGGGCTACGTCACCCATCGGCTCAACCTGTACTCCGTGCCGTGGACGTACATCGGCCAGGTGCTACCTGTACGCGTCACCGAGAGTGAAGTCGTCATCTACTCGATCGGTCTGGAGGAGATCGCACGCCACCTTCTCGTGGCCAGCTCCCACACGGGCGTTCGCCAGTCGAACAAGACCCATCATCCCGCCGACGACCCCGGCCAGCGTGAACTGCTGTTACGGCAACGCTTCACGGAACTGGGGCCGGTGGCCGTACAGTTCCTCGACGGCTTGCTCGCCAAGCAAGTCCAGGGCAAACTACAGGCCCAGCAACTGTTGGCAGTGGTAGCCCACTACCAACGCAAAGATGTACAGGCCGCCTTCGAGCGTGCCGTCCGCTTCGGCGCCTACTCCTTGGCGGCAATCCGACGCATCCTTGCCGCGACCGCCAAGCCCAAGCCGCTCCTGGAGGAACTGGCCGATCTGCATCGTGACACGCTGGACCCGTTGTTGCGTGCCGACGCGGTCGGTCCACGGCCAACCAGCGACTATCAGCATTTGCTCTTGCCTGAGGAAGCCGCCAATGACGCCTCGTCCCAAGAAAAACCGTTCAGCGAAACCAACACCGACGCCACCTCTGCGTGAGCAGATCCTCGCCGACTTCGCCACGCTGCGCGTCCCCATGACTGCCGAACAGCTCGATGCCGTCGTACTCGACGCCGAGCAAAGCGGCCGCTCGCATCTGGAGTTCCTGTACCGTTTGCTCACCGACCAGGCGGGCTTGCGTCGCCAACGTAGCATCGAACGACGCATCAAGGATGCCCACTTCCGCGAACTGAAACCACTGAGCGACTTCGATTGGAGCTTCAACCCGTCGCTCCCACGGACGCAACTTGAAACCTTGGTTGGCTGTGACTTCGTCCGCCGCTGTCAGAACCTGGTGTTCGTCGGCCAATCCGGCTTGGGAAAAAGTCGGCTGATTCAGAACATCGGTCAGGCCGCTTGCGTGCAGGGCTATCGCGTCTTTTACACGACCAGCGGTGCTCTCCTGGAAGATCTGACTGCGGCCTTGGCCGACCAAACGATCCACGACCGTGTACGCTTCTATGCCCGCTTCGAGTTGTTAATCATCGACGAATTTGGTCTGGACCGCATTGAACGCAGCCTGTGTCCGCAGGCCGCCAGCTTGTGGTACAAGATCATCGACGCGCGGAGCCAACGGGTCAGCACGGCGCTGGTGACCAACATCGACTTCGAGTCCTGGGCCGAATACCTGGGCGATGCTCCCCTGGCGATGGCGTTGTTGGATCGCGTCGTGGACGGCGAAACCATCGTGAAATTGAAGGGCAAATCCTATCGTGTTCATCGCGGCCCCGAAGAGCCGTCCGCCAAGTAACCGCGCCAAGGATAGGACCTCGCCACGCTCACCCCGCTTCGCCGGGCAACTCCTGTTGGCCTCATCTCAAGCCGCGAAAATGGCCTCACTTCAAAACGCGATCAACAGCTCCCCACAGCGAAGCTGTCGAAGCGGTTCGCCAGGCCGATGTCAAACATCAGGATGAACCGGGCTGGAAGGAGGCGGGCCAAAAGCGTTGGCTATGGGTGGCGGCGACGAGTCAAATCGTGGTGTTTCTGATTCACAAGCTACGTAGCAAGACGGCCTTGGTACGGTTATTGGGCCAAAAGCTGGTGGGAATCGTTTGTAGCGACCGCTGGCATGCCTATATGATCTACGGCTTGGATCAGCGGCAGCATTGCTGGGCGCACTTAAAACGAAACCTGGAGAAGTTGGCGGAACGTGGTGGCACGGCCAAGCGGATTGGCAAGGCGGCATTAGACGTGCAAAGGCGTGTGTTCGAGGCGTGGCATTTATTTCGCGGTGGAGGTTGTAGTCGCCGCGAGTTGATCGACCGCATCGAGCCGTTGGAAGTGGAGATAGTGCGGGTCCTGGCTGGCGGCCTACAGGACCCGGACAAAAAGACGGCCCGTTTCTGCGCGCGCCTGGTTGAGGTACAAGACGCGTTATAGACGTTCGCGCGCGAGAAGGCGTGGAGCCGACGACCAACCACGGCGAGCGGGTGCAACGAACGGCGGTGTTTTGGCGACGTCGCTCGTTTGGTTGTCACAGTGCCGAGGGCTGTCGCTTCGTGGAGCGGATTTTGACGGTGGTGCAAACGCTCCGATTACAGAAGTGGTCGATTCTGCCGTATCTCACCGATTGCCTTGCCGCACACCGAGCCAACCAGCCCATTCTGCAACTGGCATAAAATGGCGTGAACGGTTACAACAAGACGAACATCATCGGCAGGTGACCTTTTAGGATGAATTTCGGCAGTTGTAACGAACTAACCGCTCAGCCGGCCGCAATCAGTTTTGGCCCCGTGATCTTCTGGCGATGGTCTTTGAGGCTATCACCTAGGAATGCCAACACGTGTCGACCTTGCAATCGTAACGTCTGCGTCACCGTCAACAATCGTTCCACGAAGCGACAGCCCGATTCCCTAGCGCTGCCAAAAGCGTTCTTACGCCATAACCGCCCTTGCGTAAGACACGCTCGGCATGATTGTTCGTCGGCTCGACTCCCGCTGTACATACGAACTGCCAAAGACCCAATTCAATTTTCAACAGGTTCTTGCAGCAGTGTGCCGCCTTGGCATCTTCGCAGTTCCGTCCAGCGCGCAGTGCCGCCTTGAGCCGTCGCGCCGGCTTCTCCATCTTCTCCGACATCGCCAGCCTTGTTAGATCACCACGTCTATACAGGTGCCAAATCTCGAACACCCGTTCTACCGTTCGCAAGCCCACCTTGCCAATCCACACCGCCGCGCCGCCCCGATCCACCAACTTTTGAAAATCCCTCATCAAATGGGCCCAGCATAGTTGCCACTGGCGTATGTCCAGATGACTGTATGCCGACCAACGATCACTACCGATGACGCCGCCAATCCATTCGCCCAGCAACGCGATCAGGCCGTCTACTCCGCGACACCGATAGATGACAAAGAGCGACACCGTCTGCGTTGCCGCCACCCACAGCCAGCATAATTTCCCCGATAGCTTCCAACTCGTCTCGTCCACGTTCTTGACTGTAGCCTTACGCACGGCCTGCATGGCCTCCAGATGAGCCGGCTGCAACCCCTGACTCATCTCTTTCTGGAGGTTGGCAATCGTGCCCAACGACACCGGCACGTCAAAGAGTGCTTCGGCGACCTCCTCCAAGCCTCGTTGACTGATATGATGGCAGCCGGCCAGATAATTCAATGCCGCGGCCAAATTTGGCCCAATACTGTGTGCCTTGATGGCGGCGGGTATGGTGGCATGAGTCGCCCGACCACAACAGGAGCAGATACGTGTGTGACCCTAGTACTCGACGACCTCAGCCCGGATCTCCGGAAGATCAGCTACCTGGTGGCGACTCGGAGTTGGATCTTCCGGACGAGCCGCGACCGGCAGAGCCGCCAGACAATATTCGCATTGAGCCGGCACGAAAGATTCGGCGCGGGTAATACGTTCGGGTGGCAGCATTTCTTTGAGATGCGGTGGATGGCCTGGCTGAGCACCGCGTTTGCGACCAGTCTTTTTCTTGAGGACCGGACGAGGCGCCGCTGGCGGATTGGACGACGGCGGGATCGACGAATTGCTGGCGTTTTGTCCCAGCTTCGCGAGCAATTCGCGGACCAGTGCTTCCAACTCGGCAACGCGACGCTCCAACTCGGCTACGCGAGCCTCACGCAGAATGCAGCCAGGGCAAGGTCGTTCGTCCATAAACTACAGTGTAGAAAATCAATCGCGCGGCAGCTGCGCCAAGAAAACGGCTGAACGGTTACCATTTTTTCAACACACCACGTTCCTTACAGTCGGCCCGGCAAGTGTTCACAATCGTTAGCTCGCTGTGAAACAACGAAACTGTATCTATGGCGTGAGTTCGTTGAGGGCGACCAATACTCGTTAGCCCCCATAGCGGACGACCGGTTACGCCCAAATCATCAAGCATATGCCCTATGGTGCGTCGCATTCGTGCGCACATTCAAGGTTCCCTCGGAAATATGCGCCATTGGTTGCGGCATAAGTGGATAAGCCACTCTCAGTTACTCGGCTTTTGGCGATCGCTTCTTTATGCACGCCGTTTACCGCAGACAAACGATCGCAAGCTTAATCGCCTTGAGGTCTTCCAGCTCGAGGACCGATCTGTCTTTCAGGATCCTTTCTCTTGAGGAAACCTGCCTTTCTTGAGTACGGGCTTCGCCGTTCTGAGCGCTCATCCTACGCCTCAACAAGTATTGCTCCATGGCGGTAAACCTCCTGTGCCTCACGGGATACTACTCGCAGTCCCATCGTCGACCAAACCTGGGCATGTACATCGGGATAAAGAAGCCAATGCCAACTTCTCTCGATGATCAGCTTCTCGATATCTGGACCTGATCCATTCCGTGATCGACACGAAAGATTTTACGGATGGAGTCCATAATCAAATAGGTATAATTGGGTTTGATGGCTGGACGCGTCGAACGCACTTACAGTAAAGGGATTGACGCAGGCTCGCGACAATTTCATCCTAAACAGCGGGACCATGTATGCGATCGGCATGGTGCTCGCATTCGCTTCATTAATAAGACCGTGCGGTTGGCCGATTGGGAGGGAAGGATAGGTCCATGGGCCATGCATCTATTTGCGAAGGCAAATCTGGCAAACCGCGTTTTCGCATCAGTTCCATTTCTTCGATGCGATCGCCAAGATTTCTTGTACCTTACCAAAGTTGGTAGGCTTGACCAGATGGTGATCGAACCCCACTTCGAGCGACCGACGCCGATCTGACTCCTGGCCGTATCCAGTCATAGCCACCAATACCGTACCCGTATGGGCAGGAAGTTGGCGTATGCACTTGGCCACCTGAAAGCCATCCAGCTCGGGCAATCCGAGGTCGAGCAATACCACATTCGGGCCGAAGTCGATGACGGCCGCCACGGCTGTTGGGCCTGTGTGCGCTGTCCGCACTTCGTGGCCTGATGCCTTCAACAATAACACCAAACTCTCCGCTGCATCCACATTGTCGTCTACCACCAGGACTCTCAAACGAGGTCCAACTGGGCTGACAGTTTCAGCGAGTATCGGCACCTGCAGGTCCGAAGTAGTCGAAACCAGCGGCAAACGGACGATGAACTCACTGCCAGTACCGAGGGAGCTATGAACCTCCACTCGCCCTCTATGTAGCTCCACTAAACGTTGCACCAAAGCCAGTCCAATCCCCAGCCCCCCTTGCGAACGATCCAATGATTGCTCCGCTTGCGTGAATAAGTCGAAGATGCGGGGTAATAGCTCAGCTGCGATGCCGACGCCCGTATCCCGCAGGCGTAGCACGCACTCATTGGCCTCTTGCTGGACCGAGAGCGAAATGTGCCCGCCATCCACCGTATATTTGGCTGCGTTGGTGAGCAGGTTCACAACCACCTGTTCCAGCCGGGCGGCATCGGCGTATAGCCAGACCGGTGCGGGCGACAGGGACACCGTGAGCTTGTGTTTGTGTCGATCAATTAGCGATTGGGCCGATTCAACGGCTCGTTCAACGATGCCATTGACAACAATTCGTTCCAGGCGCAGCTGAACCCTTCCGGTGGTGATGCGCGAAACTTCCATCAGGTCATCGACCAGTCGGGTTAGCTGTGTTACTTGCCGTTCGATAATAGCGCGGGCTTGCTTCTGGATTGGACCTTCATTCGGCTGGAGACGAAGCACTTGTACGGCGTTTACGATTGGCGCCAACGGGTTACGCAGCTCGTGGCTGAGCATAGCCAGGAACTCGTCCTTGCGGCGGTGTAGGTTGGCGAGTGAAGCCGTTTGGTCCTGTACCTTTTTCTCCAGACGACTGCGTTCGTTGATGTCGCGGATGTTGCACTGGGCGACTTCGCCGTCGTCCACTTGATACGTGTTGCAGACAAACTCGACTTCCACACGCTTGCCAATCTTGGTTTCCAGAGGCAAGTGCTCATAGCGCATATAACCTTGATCACGAAGCTCTCTGTACGCCGCCTGGCTCGCGCGCTTGTCGACGAAGAAACCGATTTCCCACAGTTCCTTGCCCAAAAACTCCTGGTGAGAATAGCCTAACAACTCCATCATGAACGGGTTCGCATCGATCACCTTCATCGTCTCGGCATCAAAAATGAGAATGCCGTCTTTGGCGGTCTCGAACAGCCGCCGATACCGTACTTCGGAGGACTTGACGACGACCTCCGCTCGCTTGCGTGCCGTGACGTCCTCAATAGAAAGCAGAATTTGATCCGGTTCGCCGTTCATCGATTGAAAGCGGCAGGCGTTGAGCTTCATGATCTTCCGGCCAATCGCTGGGAAGTCGTGTTCTACCTCAAAGTCGCGGACAGGGTGGTGACCGACCAGGACTTCCTCGAGAAGTTTCCGCAAGCCGGGGATGTTCCACTGGCAATTGCCGAGATCATAGAGGAATTGGCCTTCCGTCTCGGTCTTTTTTGCATGGAAGGCTTCGCAAAAAGTCCGATTCACCGTCGTGATCCGCAGGTCCTTGTCGAGGACTACGAATGACTCTCGCAAAGTCGCAATGATGTTCGCGGCGTAATTGGCGGCAACAGCCATCACTCGCTCATGGCGCTGGCGTTCGGTGACGTCTCGAAAAATGAGCACGACTCCAACGATTTCACCTTTATTGTTCCGGATCGGTGCGGCGCTGTCATCAATGGGGCGTTCCGTGCCATCCTTATGGAGCAGCAGAGTGTGGTTCGCCAGACCGACGATCACATCGTCGCGCATGGCACGCACGGAGGGGCTCTCCACTGTAAGGCGGGTTCCCTGATTGATGATCGAGAAAATGGTATCCAACGAGGCGCCGGCTGCCTCGCGGTGCGACCACCCTGTTAGGGATTCAGCGACAGCGTTAAAGAACGTCACTCGCCCTTTGGTATCGGTGGTAATGACCGCATCGCCGATGATGTCAAGCGCGACACGGCACCACTCAGGTTGGGTGTGCGAATCATCAATGTTCGCTGAATTTGAGTTCATTATGTCCCCTATACCAGATCTTGTATTCATCGCATAATTGCCCGAGGAACTCCGCACCTATCCTCTGGATAGTCGCTCTGTTGGCAGCGAGAAAAAAGGTGAGGCGCAAAAAAAGCCGGCAGGGTGCAACACATTGAACTGTGTTCCACGCTGCCGGCTTACTCTTCAACCGGCCGCCGCCAAACAGCAGCTGCCGTTCATCTAGTCTGCCGAATTTACTCACTCACAGATCTATAGTAGTCTTTTCCCGTCTCAAAGGCAACGGCCGAGCCTGCAATGGCAAATTTCAAGCCCAGGGCAACGCCCTGGGTGGCTGCAACCTAATCTTACCAAAATGGAATTTGGCCACATCCAATCTTCAATGGACCCCGCCACTGCTTCTTCTTTATCTCGCGGAAAGGCGGAGCTTCAGAAAGCGTGAATGTCACTACCTCCTCATCCGTCACAATGCTGATGTTATGATGAAGGCTAACAAAGCTGAACGCCCCACTATAATGGTGGACACCCAGTTAAAGGTGCAAACTCACCTTTTGGAGTTTCATCATGGCAAGAGAGCGACGGCGTTTCACCCGCGAATTCAAAGTCGAGGCGGTCAAGCTCGCCACGCAGAGGAGCTACTCTGTGGCAGAAGCTGCCCGGTCGCACGACATTGGACAAACCTTGCTTCGCTCTTAGAAAATAGCCTTCAACAAGGAAGGTGAAAAGGCCTTCCCTGTAACAGCCATCTTCCGGCTATCGAGGAGGAACTCCGCCGGCTCCGCGCCGACAACAAGCCGCTCCTCATGGAACGCGACATCCTAAACAAATTGGCCTGCTTCGCCAGGGAGGGCCTTTGATCTTCGCCTTCGTCGAACAGCACAAGAACGCTTAGCCCGTCGCCATGATGTGTGACACCCTTGGGGTTTTTCGATAGGGCTTCTACGCCTGGCGCCCGCGCGCTGTCAGCGAGCGGAATTAACGTTGCGTGGCTCTCCGCATGTAGATCCACGCCGTCCACGATGAGGTCAAGGAACGTTACGACAGCCCACGCATCCATGCCGAGCTCCAGGCCCGGGGCGTTAGCTGCTGCGCCAACACGGTTGCCAAGTTGATGACCGATAACGACATTCGGGCCAAAACCACGCGAAAGTTTAGCAATACGACGGACTACAACCACTCTTTGCCGGTTGCGGACAACATTCTGGACCGGCAGTTCGATGATGCGAGCCTTCGCATTGTATTCTTCCCTGGAAGGAGAATGTCGATCGTGGCGCCGTTGTGGTGAATAAGGGATATTCTATGGCATCCGTCGAAACTATTATCGACCTAAAATAGCAATCTGCTCGATCCCTAATCCTTAAACAAGCGAACGCGGCTGCGGCCAAGGTTCTTACGGTTTGTTTCGCGGCTATGCGTACCGCCTCCGGGCTGGCGGGCGGGACAGCAAGCGACCTTCGGTTGCTACGCTTGTCATGCGGAGGTTTTCTTTCTGCGGACTACGCTGGAATAGCCGTGGGGGATCGGAGCATCCGGACTGCGACTTCAAGTTCTTTTTTCAGCAACGCAACAGGTTGAACACGCGGAAGAAGATTGCTTGATAGGGGTTCCACAAGAGCAAGCGATACAGGAAGCGTCGTCCCGTCCGAAGCAACTGACACGGCATACGCACAAACGCTTGCACGAACGTGCGGAACTCCTGGCCCGACACCAACTGCTTTTTCTTTTGGTGCTCCTCCCGCCACCGGCCTGGACTGACAGGGATCAGTAAAGCAAACCACGCCTTCAAGTTCCAGGCCAATGCCGTCATTACCATGTAGGCCCAATTGCTGGTTAAATTATCTGACGCCGCTCGCAACGCCGAACATCCATGCTGTAACTGAGCCAACAGGTTCTCCTGATCACAGCGGTCATTAGCATCTAAAACGATCTCGTCCGGCTCACGGAGCGAATCGTTGGTCAGATAGAAGAAGTATCGAACTTCCGGGAACAATAAGGCGTTGACTTTTTCATGCTGGATCTTCTTGCGTACGACGCCATGCGATAAGGCTCACGGCAGGCATTCGGCTGATAGTTGAACTCAGCCACTTCCTCCGACTGGAGGCGTAAGACCTCAAACTGATGCCTTCGCACGATCTCATCCTTGACGTTATCCGGACGTTGCCTTGGCTTGGCTTTCCGTTGGTAATGCAACGGTCGTTCGAGCGTCTTCCAGGTTCTTTCCGGCAATCGGTCGGCCGAATCACGCACATTCTCCATGTTGTCGTAGCCGAAGATAAAGCGAACACACTTGTCCGCGTTTCAGCGATCCAGGTGCTAGGTTTGTAAAAAGGCGGCATCACCACGAAGGAACACTTGCTGAAAGCCACCACGGAAGCCAACCTCCAGGCAAAGGTCCACCTCAGCAGCAGCTCCTTCGTGTGAGGGACGGTTGCCTGACCGGTTAGTGATGCTTAGTACTTCGTTTATTTCCGCGAGCGACAACACTAAGGCATGATAGCCCCAGGTGCCATCGTAGGAGATGTCCATTCCTTGCTGGCGGCGGCCTACGGTTTCCAGCAGGACACCATCTATGTCGATCGTGGCCCGGTGGAAGCAGTCGGCCGGCTGCTTGTCCCAAACCTTGAGCCGGGCTTCGTGAAATACGTTTTGCAAGACCTGGATGTGTTCAGTCTGGAAACGGCGACAGAAATCGCCAGCGGTGGTCGGGTCGGGAATGCGTCAGGAGTCGAGAGCGTCGAGAAAGACTTCGTCATTGTGGCGAAGTTCGAGATCCTGAAGACAGGTGCCTTCACAGAGGGCGTTGTAGGTCAGGTTGAGTACATGATCGGACTCATGGTAGAGCAGGTGAATCTTGAGCAGATGGAGTTGCTTGTCGATGGCCTCGGGCAGCTTGAGCCGGCGTACCAGTTTGTGAAAGCCCTAATGCCGCCGTGTGCCGTGCCGCGATCGCGTTCAGCTATCTCGTAGTGAATGTTGCTGGCTCGAAACATGGGCCGATCGATGCGGCCCAGCTTGGTTTTGTCGAGTCGGCGAGCGATGCGACGCTTGCGTTTCGCCAGTTGGCGTTTTATCTTGGCTTTCACTCGACATTCCTTTCTGATTTGGGTGTTTTGTGGACGGCAAATCATTAAACACCACAGAACGGACAAGGGATTTCGAGTTTTTCATGCCATCGTGATCAGTACGGGGTAACTGGGTTCGCTTGCTTAAGGGCTAGTAGGCTGTCAAGTTTGAATAACTGGGTATAACTTGCGGAGTTTAATGCGTGCCTCGGCTGTTGTGAACTGCCAATTCACGCCCACTTGGCGTTCGTTTCGTTCGTTCTCCCAAGCGAATACTTCACGCCGCAATTCCTCACTATTATCAAATCGACGGTCTAGGCATTGGCCCGACAGCACACTCAACTCGATCTCCGCCATATTCAGCCAACTACCATGCTTGGGCGTGTGATGGATTTCCAGACGATCGATGATTCGCCGCGCCTGGTCCGCTGGGAATGCCTCGTACAGCGACGACGCCTTGTGCGTATTCAGGTTGTCCATTACCAGCACCACTTTCTCGGCATCTGGATGCACATCCTCCACCAGCCAACGAACCACTTTCGCGAAGTCCTTTGCCGTCCGACGCTCCGTAACCTGCACCGCACGCCAGCCCAGTAGCGGCTCCGAGATCATGAACAGGTTGGCTGTCCCATTGCGGGTATATTCGTAGTCGAACCGTTCCGGTTGGCCCGGTTCCGCCGGGAGTGGTTGCACAACTTCGCCGATCAACTGCTTGCTGGCCTCGTCCAGGCAGACCAAGGGCCGCTGGGCGTCGTAAAGCCGGTGGTATACCTCGAGCACATCCTCCATGGCACAGACGAACTCGGCATCTCCCTCTGGCGGAATGCACCACTGCTTCTTCAGGTGCGGTTTGAGTTCGTTTTTTTTAGCACCTGCCGCACGGTCTCGGTGGAGATCGTGTCGACGACCTCCAGTTCCACCAGACGGTCGGCCAGGAGACGCAGCGTCCAGGCAGCTCGCCCCACGGGCGGCTTGGAGCAGGCCAGTGCGATCAAGCGGGCCTCACCAGCGCCGTCCAGTTTCCGACTACGGCTGGGCACGTCCTGCTTCTTGCGGACCAGCGCAGCCTCCAATCCTTGCTCGACAAACCGTTGACTTACCTCCTCGACGGTGGTCCGGTGGACCTCGACAGCTTCGGCAATACGAGTGTCCGTCCAGGCGGGAGCTTCCGGAGCGGCGTCCGCCTTGAGCAAGATGCGGGCATGAGTCAATTTCTTGGCCGAACCCTTGCCGGCGTCGACCAGTGCCTGCAGCGATTGACGTTCGTTGGCTGTCAGCGTAACCTTATACTTCTTCATGGCGGAATCCTCCGATTCCGCTTATTAATACTAATGCAGCTGCACTCAGCCAGTCAAAAATGTCAGGCTACTAGGCCATTTACTCGTTTGTTTATCATGGGCCTTGAAAGCCTAAAGATTAGGTTCCTTCCCAGCCTCAGGCGAGGAGATTCGGCCGGCGCTGCTCGAACGGCTGGAGCGGTAGCCAAACGTCTCGCGTCCCATCTCCCCTTCACCAACGCGGATTGACTCAAATATTGACCGCTACCGTCTTTGACCTATCGATCTCCACGAGGATTGCCAGCGAGAAAGTTCGAACTGCACAATCCGGGAGGAAGGAACCCGCCGTGCCGTGTTGATCATGTCGCACGATCCCGCGATGAAGCGTCGTCCGATCACCGCCGAATGCGCTCGCGTTTCGCAACACTTATATGACATTTCGTATCGCTTCAACTGCACGAACGCCCTCGTCCAAGGTATCGATTGGCGAACTCTTCCCGCCAGACACACT